>NZ_FSRJ01000008.1 GCF_900142065.1 Agromyces cerinus subsp. cerinus
TGTCCGGCGGTGTCCTACTCTCCCACAGGGTCCCCCCTGCAGTACCATCGGCGCTGCGAGTCTTAGCTTCCGGGTTCGGAATGTGTCCGGGCGTTTCCCTCGCGCTATGGCCGCCGAAACTCTTGCCACACCTCGCCCGCCAACACGTGGTTGGGGTGGGTGTGTGGTCTCGGTGACCGCACCGACCATACCCCGGTGAAGGGTGTGGTGGTGCGGGTGTAATTCTGTGTTGAATTATCTTTTGGGTTTCCGTCTGAAGGGAACCACAGAGTGGACGCGAGCGTATCTTTGGCCACTCACACGGCCTTTTCATGAACATGTTCAAACGTGTGTGAGTGTAGTGATTATCAAGTTATCGGCTTATTAGTACCGGTCAGCTCCGACAGTCGTTAGTCCTGTCTTCCACATCCGGCCTATCAACCCAGTCGTCTGGCTGGGAGCCTCTCACCCCGAAGGGTATGGAAATCTCATCTCGAGGCCGGCTTCCCGCTTAGATGCTTTCAGCGGTTATCCATCCCGAACGTAGCTAACCAGCGGTGCTCCTGGCGGAACAACTGGCACACCAGAGGTTCGTCCAACCCGGTCCTCTCGTACTAGGGTCAGATCCTCTCAAATTTCCTACGCGCGCAGCGGATAGGGACCGAACTGTCTCACGACGTTCTAAACCCAGCTCGCGTACCGCTTTAATGGGCGAACAGCCCAACCCTTGGGACCTACTCCAGCCCCAGGATGCGACGAGCCGACATCGAGGTGCCAAACCATGCCGTCGATATGGACTCTTGGGCAAGATCAGCCTGTTATCCCCGAGGTACCTTTTATCCGTTGAGCGACAGCGCTTCCACAAGCCACTGCCGGATCACTAGTCCCGACTTTCGTCCCTGCTCGACCTGTCAGTCTCACAGTCAAGCTCCCTTGTGCACTTACACTCGCCACCTGATTGCCAACCAGGTTGAGGGAACCTTTGGGCGCCTCCGTTACTTTTTGGGAGGCAACCGCCCCAGTTAAACTACCCACCAGGCACTGTCCCTGAACCGGATCACGGTTCGAAGTTAGATATCCAGAGTGACCAGAGTGGTATTTCAACAATGACTCCACCGACACTAGCGTGCCAGCTTCAAAGTCTCCCACCTATCCTACACAAGCCACACCGAACACCAATACCAAGCTGTAGTAAAGGTCACGGGGTCTTTCCGTCCTGCTGCGCGTAACGAGCATCTTTACTCGTAATGCAATTTCGCCGAGTTCGCGGTTGAGACAGCTGGGAAGTCGTTACGCCATTCGTGCAGGTCGGAACTTACCCGACAAGGAATTTCGCTACCTTAGGATGGTTATAGTTACCACCGCCGTTTACTGGGGCTTAAATTCTCAGCTTCGCCTTGCGGCTAACCGGTCCTCTTAACCTTCCAGCACCGGGCAGGCGTCAGTCCGTATACATCGTCTTGCGACTTAGCACGGACCTGTGTTTTTAGTAAACAGTCGCTTCCCACTGGTCTCTGCGGCCCTGCAGCGCTTCCTGGAGCAAGTCCATTCACGCCTTAGGCCCCCCTTCTCCCGAAGTTACGGGGGCATTTTGCCGAGTTCCTTAACCACGATTCTCTCGATCTCCTTAGTATTCTCTACCTGACCACCTGAGTCGGTTTGGGGTACGGGCGGCTGGAACCTCGCGTCGATGCTTTTCTTGGCAGCATAGGATCACCCACTTTTTATCCGCATCGCGTCTCAGCCGTGATGAGCGACGGATTTGCCTATCGCTCGGCCTACACGCTTGCCCCGGGTCAACCATCGCCCGGGTTGGGCTACCTTCCTGCGTCACACCTGTTAATACGCTCACTCCACCAGATGGGGTCGCATGCCGCCTCACGATCGTCCCCGAAGGGATCCACGCGTCTTGGGATGCTTAGCACTCCTGATTTCATGTGGGCGGTTCTTCGCCGGTACGGGAATATCAACCCGTTGTCCATCGACTACGCCTGTCGGCCTCGCCTTAGGTCCCGACTTACCCAGGGCAGATTAGCTTGACCCTGGAACCCTTGGTCTTCCGGAGGACGGGTTTCTCACCCGTCTTTCGCTACTCATGCCTGCATTCTCACTCGTGTGGCCTCCACGGCTGGTTCACACCGCCGCTTCACTGCCCACACGACGCTCTCCTACCCATCAACACGGCTGGACCACGAAGGCCTACCATTAATGTCAATGCCACAACTTCGGTGGCGTGCTTGAGCCCCGTTACATTGTCGGCGCGGAATCACTTGACCAGTGAGCTATTACGCACTCTTTCAAGGGTGGCTGCTTCTAAGCCAACCTCCTGGTTGTCTGTGCAACTCCACATCCTTTCCCACTTAGCACGCGCTTAGGGACCTTAGTTGGTGGTCTGGGTTGTTTCCCTCTCGACGATGAAGCTTATCCCCCACCGTCTCACTGCTGCGCTCTCACTTACCGGCATTCGGAGTTTGGCTGACGTCAGTAACCTTTTGGGGCCCATCGGCCATCCAGTAGCTCTACCTCCGGCAAGAAACACGCAACGCTGCACCTAAATGCATTTCGGAGAGAACCAGCTATCACGAAGTTTGATTGGCCTTTCACCCCTATCCACAGCTCATCCCCTCCATTTTCAACTGAAGTGGGTTCGGTCCTCCACGACGTCTTACCGTCGCTTCAACCTGGCCATGGATAGATCACTTCGCTTCGGGTCTAGGACATGCGACTGAATCGCCCTATTCAGACTCGCTTTCGCTACGGCTGCCCCTCACGGGTTAACCTCGCCACATATCACTAACTCGCAGGCTCATTCTTCAAAAGGCACGCTGTCACCCCTACAAGGAGGCTCCAACGGTTTGTAAGCAAACGGTTTCAGGTACTATTTCACTCCCCTCCCGGGGTACTTTTCACCTTTCCCTCACGGTACTTGTCCGCTATCGGTCATCTGGGAGTATTTAGGCTTATCAGGTGGTCCTGACAGATTCACGCGGGATTTCTCGGGCCCCGCGCTACTTGGGATACCTCTCCGGGCCGCCAGGCATTTCGACTACGGGACTCACACCCACTCCGGTCCGGCTTTCAATCCGGTTCGTCTATACCTGACGCGTCACCGTGACTGCACGGCAGTACAGTCCGAAAGGTCCCACAACCCCGACCATGCAACCCCTGCCGGGTATCACACATGGCTCGGTTTAGCCTCTTCCGCGTTCGCTCGCCACTACTAACGGAATCACGGTTGTTTTCTCTTCCTGTGGGTACTGAGATGTTTCACTTCCCCACGTTCCCTCTACCCGCCCTATATATTCAGGCGGGAGTCACCAGGTCACCCAAAGGGCCTGGCGGGGTTTCCCCATTCGGAAATCCTCGGATCACAGCTCGTTTATCAGCTCCCCGAGGCTTATCGCAGATTACGACGTCCTTCTTCGGCTCCAGATGCCAAGGCATCCACCGTTTGCTCTTAAAAACTTGAAAATCACATGAGATCGAATCGTGCGACACCACCCCGAAAGGCAATGCCGCGAAATTGACCAGTGAATACGCCAAACAACACCCCCGAAGGAATGCTCCTGGCGACTCACCTATTGTGAAACAGGACCGAAGTCCCGTTTCTAAGATGCTCGCGTCCACTATGTAGTTCTCAACAGACGGCCAGAACCCCCACACCCACCGAATCAGAATCCATCGGCTTCGTGAAGGTCTGTAAGAAACCATCACCCCCACGCCAAAAACGCGGGAAGTTGTCCGGCCCCTCAGGACCCAACAGCGTGCATGCACCCGACCGGCCGGCCCCCACCGTTCCAACCACCCCCCGAAGGAAGCGGCGTACTAGGTCTGAACCATTCAGACGAGCACCTATGTCAATGTTCCACCCATGAGCTGCCAGCAGACACGTTCGGTCTGATCTGGCATGCCTGGACCACCAAAAGTGGCCAGTGCTCCTTAGAAAGGAGGTGATCCAGCCGCACCTTCCGGTACGGCTACCTTGTTACGACTTAGTCCTAATCACCGATCCCACCTTCGACGGCTCCCTCCACAAGGGTTAGGCCACCGGCTTCGGGTGTTACCGACTTTCATGACTTGACGGGCGGTGTGTACAAGGCCCGGGAACGTATTCACCGCAGCGTTGCTGATCTGCGATTACTAGCGACTCCGACTTCATGAGGTCGAGTTGCAGACCTCAATCCGAACTGAGACCGGCTTTTTGGGATTCGCTCCGCCTTACGACATCGCAGCCCTTTGTACCGGCCATTGTAGCATGCGTGAAGCCCAAGACATAAGGGGCATGATGATTTGACGTCATCCCCACCTTCCTCCGAGTTGACCCCGGCAGTCTCATATGAGTTCCCACCATTACGTGCTGGCAACATACGACGAGGGTTGCGCTCGTTGCGGGACTTAACCCAACATCTCACGACACGAGCTGACGACAACCATGCACCACCTGTATACGAGTGTCCAAAGAGTTCCACATTTCTGCGGCGTTCTCGTATATGTCAAGCCTTGGTAAGGTTCTTCGCGTTGCATCGAATTAATCCGCATGCTCCGCCGCTTGTGCGGGCCCCCGTCAATTCCTTTGAGTTTTAGCCTTGCGGCCGTACTCCCCAGGCGGGGCGCTTAATGCGTTAGCTACGACACGGAAACCGTGGAATGGTCCCCACATCTAGCGCCCAACGTTTACGGCGTGGACTACCAGGGTATCTAATCCTGTTCGCTCCCCACGCTTTCGCTCCTCAGCGTCAGTTACGGCCCAGAGATCTGCCTTCGCCATCGGTGTTCCTCCTGATATCTGCGCATTCCACCGCTACACCAGGAATTCCAATCTCCCCTACCGCACTCCAGTCTGCCCGTACCCACTGCAGGCCCGAGGTTGAGCCTCGGGATTTCACAGCAGACGTGACAAACCGCCTACGAGCTCTTTACGCCCAATAATTCCGGACAACGCTCGCACCCTACGTATTACCGCGGCTGCTGGCACGTAGTTAGCCGGTGCTTTTTCTGCAGGTACCGTCAAGCCGAAGCCCTTCTTCCCTACTAAAAGAGGTTTACAACCCGAAGGCCGTCATCCCTCACGCGGCGTTGCTGCATCAGGCTTTCGCCCATTGTGCAATATTCCCCACTGCTGCCTCCCGTAGGAGTCTGGGCCGTGTCTCAGTCCCAGTGTGGCCGGTCACCCTCTCAGGCCGGCTACCCGTCGACGCCTTGGTGAGCCATTACCTCACCAACAAGCTGATAGGCCGCGAGTCCATCCCAGACCGAAAAAACTTTCCACCCAAAACCATGCGGTTCCAGGTCCTATCCGGTATTAGCTCCGATTTCTCGGGGTTATCCCAGAGTCCAGGGCAGGTTACTCACGTGTTACTCACCCGTTCGCCACTAATCCCCCAGAGCAAGCTCCAGGTTCATCGTTCGACTTGCATGTGTTAAGCACGCCGCCAGCGTTCGTCCTGAGCCAGGATCAAACTCTCCAAAAAAAATGGTTCCAACACCCCCGAAGAGGCATTGAGAGTTTCAATCTCTGACTGAAAGAACAATCAAACTGACTGTCCATCAATCCAAAGGAATCCTCCCCCCACCAAACGATGGGGTCGGGGTTCAATAATTTGGCATTGAACATAGTGCACGCTGTTGAGTTCTCAAGGAACGGACGCACCCGA
>NZ_FSRJ01000007.1 GCF_900142065.1 Agromyces cerinus subsp. cerinus
AGCGCTTGCGCGGCGAACCAGACGGGTCGCCGTACCAGCCTGGTGCGGCATCCGGCGGCGGCGGGAGCGTCATTGCTCAACCGTAGCCCCGGCGCTGCTCTGCTCCCCCTCGTGACCGCGGAGAGCGCGCCTGAGAGACGAGAGCGAGACTCCGACAGCGGAGGCCGCCTCGGCGTGCGTCTTGTCGGCCGCGATGAGCGCTCGCGCCGCGGCGAGCTTGTCCGGGGTCATGACCGTGGGCCGACCTCCGACTCTGCCGGCCTCTCGCGCGGCCGCGAGGCCGGCGCGCGTGCGCTCCTGGATGAGATCTCGCTCGAACTCAGCGAACGCGGCGGCAACGTGGAACAGCAGCCGGCCTGCCGGCGTCGTCGTGTCGATCGCCTCGGTGAGCGAGCGGAACTCCACGTGCCGATCGCCGAGCGAGCGCACGACCTCGACCAGATGAGGCAGCGAGCGGCCGAGCCGGTCGAGCCTCCACACGACGAGCGTGTCTCCGGCGTTGAGGTGGTCGAGTGCGGCCGTCAGCTGCGGCCTGTCGGCCTTCGAGCCGGATGCCTGGTCGGTGAACAGGCGAGAGCAGCCGGCGGCGCGTAGAGCGGCCGCCTGCGCCTCGGTGTTCTGGTCGCCCGTCGAGACTCGGGCGTATCCGATCACTGCCATGCGGCAACGGTAGTCGAAAACGTTGCAGTGGCGAGGTTTCGACAGCCGGCCCTAGATCGTGAGTTCTGACCACCGATCAGGCCGGGTTCTGAACACTTCGCGAGCAGTGTTCAAAAACGATCGTTTGTGAGTGGCTGCAACTCGCAGTCGTGCCACGGGTGCAGTATTGCTTCATGCGCGTGGGTGTCTATGTGGACGGTTTCAATCTCTATTACGGCGCCCGCAAGCTCTGTGGGCGCTCTACCGCCGGCTGGCGGTGGCTGGATCTCCAGCAGCTTGCCGCGTCGGTGGTTGCTGCGGAGTCGGGCTGGGCCGGCGCGGTTGTCGAGAGAGTCGTGTACTGCACCGCCAGGATCAACGGCGCCTCCAACCCCGGCGGGCAGCGCGACCAAGACACATATATTCGTGCGCTCCAGGCATCTGGTGCGGTGCACGAATTGTCCATGGGCAACTACGTGTCGCGCGTATCGACAGCTCCTCTTGCGACAGCCGACCGAAAGGGGCGACCGGTGATCACGAATCCGGCATGGCCTCTGATGGTGCAGGACGGCGGCGGAGCTCCTCAGCCCGGCGCGGTTTTCATGGCGTCGGTTGCTCGGCGCGAGGAGAAGGGGTCAGACGTGAACGTCGCTTCGCATCTCCTCCTCGACGTGCTCGAGGGTCGCGTCGATGCCGCGGTAGTCATTAGCAATGACAGCGACCTGGAGTTTCCGGTAGTCGAGGCACGCAAGCGGGTGCCCGTCGGACTCGTGAACCCAACTGTCGGTTTCCGCGCGGGAAAGCTTGGTGGTGCAATCTCGGACGGTGTCGGCTCGCACTGGTGGTACCAACTGACGGAAGCCGACTTGAAGGCGGCACAACTGCCCGAAACGGTCGGAAAGCTAACCCGGCCGGCTGGCTGGTAGTGCGTCCCGCTGAATAGATCGCGCCGACGACTCTCCGTAGAAGCTGGCGCGAGCCGCAACGTAAATCGCGATCTACATCGCGCTGTAGATCGCGATGTAGATCAACCTACAAACACAGAACGCAATCTCGACGTACAAAACTGATACACTGATGCACATACCACTCGGTCCCTCTGGGGCCGAGTTTTTTTTGTCCGCTCACGGCCGAGCGGCATTGTCGGTGTCGTAGCCGGCTCCATCGCCGTCGTCGTTGTCATCCTCGTCGTCGTCCTCGTCGTCGTCCTCGTCGTCATCCTCGTCGTCCTCGTCGTCGTCGTCCTCGTCGTCGTCCTCGTCGTCATCCTCGTCGTCCTCGTCGTCGTCCTCGTCGTCGTCGTCGTCGTCGTCGTCATCGTCGTCATCGTCGTCGTCGGCGTCAGCGTCAACGTCAGCGGCGGCCTCGGCGGCCTCGAGCGCGAGCTCGGCCGCGGCCGCGATGGTCGGCGGCGCCCGGTGCCCTCGGCGCCGGCCTCGCACGCCTCGGCGTCGGCCTCGAGCTCGCGGCCGGGAGACAGCATCGCGTGAGTGTCAAAACTCATACGTTTTTGACTTGCACGGCGCGGCGTGTCTGTGGTACTCATTTACTCATACGCTCATAAACTCATGAGCGGCAGACTTAGACGAAGGAGAGCACTCGTGGAGATCATCGCGGTTCTGAACCAGAAGGGCGGCGCTGGCAAAACGACCATCGCCACGCACCTCAGCCGTGCGCTGCAGTCGCTCGGGAGCGACGTCGTGTTGGTCGACTCTGACCCTCAGGGCAGCGCCCGCGACTGGGCTGCAGTCGATGAAGACAACCCGATCGTGACGGTCGGGATCGACCGGCCGACGATCGCACGCGACGCACGCAAGCTCGCTGCGCGCTACGTCGTCATCGACGGTGCGCCTCAGGCTCAGGAGCTCGCGGCCTCGGCGCTCACCGCGGCCGATCTCGTGCTCATTCCGGTGCAGCCCTCGCCCTATGACATCTGGGCGACCGCGGATCTCGTGGAGCTCGTCAAGCAGCGCCAGATGATCACTGACGGCAAGCTGCGCGCCTACTTCGTTGTGTCTCGTGCGATCAACGGCACAACGCTCGGTAAGGAGATCCGCGAGGCGTTGGAGGACTACGGCCTGCCGGTGCTCGAAACGGTCGTGCACCAGCGCCAGGCCTACCCCAAGTCGGCTGTGCGCGGTTCGACCGTCCTCGATGACGGAACCGACGCAGCCGCGGCCGCGGAGATCCGGGCGCTTGCGGCCGAAGTTATCGCGATCCTCGAAGGGGCCAAGGAAGGAGTGGACGCATGAGCGGACTGAGCGCCGGCCGGCCGAGCCGCACCGGCTCGAACACGGCCAAGACGTTGAGCATCCTCGCGGGCGACGAGAAGTTGGAGCGAGTGAATTTCGAGCTGGAGGCAGCCAAGAAGCGCGCGCTGAAAGCGTACGCCGCAAGCAACGGCAAGACGATCAAGGAATTGCTGACCGACTACATCGATCAGCTCCCCCTCGACGTCTGAGCGACACACAGAACGGCCCCGGAGAGATCCGGGGCCGTTCTGTGTTGGGGCGTCTCCTCGAGCCGTTGACACGTACGTGTCAACGGAGGCTCACTCGCGAGCCGCGATATCCGACAGGCTGCGTTCCATTGCAGAGAGATCCGTGGCGATGCTGCAGAGCGCTTCAACCTGGATGACCGCGAGGAGGTCGCGCTGCTCGTTCTGGAGCACGCTGCCGGGCTTCTCCTGCAGGGCGCGGCGAATCCCTGCGACGTCCCGGCGCAGCTGCTCGTACGGGTCATTGGCCATGATGGTGATTCCTTTCGTGGTGGTCAGCCGCCGACGTTCAGCGGCCCTTTCGCGTAAGCGAGATCGATGTGCAGGTGATTGCACGTGTCATCGAACTCCCGCATGTTGCGGAGTCCGAGCGAGATTCCGGCCTCGGCGCGGCACTGCACCTGTCCGACGCGGGAGCCGGCGGGCATGATCGGGTCGAGCATCGAGATAAGCCGGATCGACTGCGGATCCGTGCCGGTGAGGATCGTGCCGCCCAGAGCGTAGAAGTCGACGGCCTTTCCGCCGCCTTCGATCCAGTGCGATGACCCGGTGCCGGCTCCCAGTTGTGAGCCGGTGCACTTGCGGTTGATGTCGCTCACGCCCACCGTCTCGAACGACCGCACGGCGAGCACCATGATCTGCAGAATGCTGACGTCGATTCCACAGTTCGGCACTTTCTGGCCGGCGGCGACGTCCTCGATCTGTGCGAGGTAGCGCGGTTCGAGCACGCGCAGTTGGCCGTTGCCGGCTGCGGTCATCAGTTCTTGCGCGAGCGCCTGGGAGTCGCCGCCCACGCTGCACGCGCCGCCGCTGGCGCTGCTCGTGAGCGCCTGCACGACCTCGACGGCCGCGGGGTAGAACTTCGTGTAGTGATCGGGATCCTGGTTGATTTGAACCTCATGGGCGGCGAGCGAGGGCGGCATGGTCGCCCAGCCGGGAACCTGCACCAGCCGCGTCAGAAACGCCGTCGCGGCCTTCTTCGGGTCGAGCCGGTCGGCCCTCGGGCCGTAGTCCTCGCCCTGCTGGAACACTCCGATAGTCGTGTTGTCGACGGCATCGCCGTGGTTCAGGTTCCGCAGGCTCGACTCACCCATGCCGGTCATCACCGCGATCACCGCGGCGCGGGTGTCGAGCTCGAGCTCGGCCGCGGCGTTGATGATCGTGCCAGCAATGACGAGTTGGTCACCGGAGTATCCGGCGACCGGGGCACTGGTGCCGACGCTCGCGAGGTTCACCGAGCCGCCGCCGCAGGCGGCGGTTGCTGAACTGATCGCGACTGTGCCGCCGAGCGTGAGCAGAAATGCCACGCCGGCGGCCACAGCGACCTTGCCCGCTCCCATGCGTCTACTCGCGGCCCGCGGCCGCGGCCAACGCCTCGTCGGTGTTGGTCACATCGATTTCCCACTGCGAGCGGATGTGTTGCACGTGCGTCTCCGGGTGGGATCCGAACTTGAAGATGTAGTGACCATCGCGCAGCTTCTCGATCGTCTGCGCCGTCTCGGGCGCGAAGCCGAAGGTTTCCTGCGCCCACGCGGCATCCTCGGGCCGGCCCTGGCGGAACGTGTAGATGCTCTGCGCCTCCTGAATGATCGTGATGCCGGGCGAATCCCGCGGGATATCGGTTCCCTTGTGCATCACGAACACGTTCGAGATTCCGAGGCCGCGCGAGAGCTTCTGGTTCGACTTGATCAGCTGAGCACTCGGCCCGCCGATCATGTGCCAGCCCTCCTCGTAGACAACCGTGGTCGCCCAGCCTCGTTCATTGCGAAGCCGCCCGAGCATCCACATGTTGCCGATCGCCATAACGACCGGCACAGCCGGCCCGTCGTCGGGCAGCTGCGAGATATCGAAGCTCGTGAGCTTCCCCGTCAGATCGACCTCGGAAGACGTCTCGCCGTCGAGCAGCCCCGAATACTCATCGAGCAGCCCGTTTAGCGTCCAGCGCACCGACAGGCCCGCCTGGTGCAGCTTGTCGCGCGCATCGGGCGACAGGCTCGCGTAGCGCTCGGAGTCCACAACGCCGAGGTTCGGCAGGACGTCGGCGAGCACGGGCGTGCGCCCGTCCTCGAACCGGGGGAGTGTCGTGAGGAGTGCCGCGCGCAGCGCTTCTTCCTCCCACTCGTTCAGGCTCTGGTCACCGCGGCCGAGCCGGGTGATGATGTTGAGCAGTCGGGCCTGACCCTTCACGCCCGTGCCCCGCGCAATCATCGGATCCATGAGGTTGAGCCGGGTGCCGGTGCCGTCCGCGGTGAACCGGATGGGCTCGTACCCGTAGCGGCGAACGACGTTCGAGTATTCGCCTTCGCCGGCCTGGTCCTTCTTATCGAAGATGACCGCGCGCCGGTTCTGCAGGAGCAGCGGTCGGAGCACACAGACCGTCTTGACGAAGCTCGACTTTCCGGCGCCGACGTCGCCCATAACCACAGTGTTCGGGCTCGACACCTCGCGCGGCGACGAGTTGTAAGCCGTCACGGGATCGTGCGAGATCGACGTGCGCGAGAGCACGTCGCGGCCGTTCACGACGCCCTTAGTGCCCGTGGGCGGGCCGATCAGTGCCGTGTTGAGGATCTCGGCTTGCCGGGTCGTCGTCGGTGCGCCGATGCCGGCAGGCGCGTAGTACCCGCGGGCAGCCTTCGATGCCTTGGTGCGCAGCTGAGTGCCGGGGAGATCCCACGGCACGATCTCGTTGCTGCTGCGGGTGACTCGCTCCGTGGCCGGCGTCTCGACCGGCGGCGCGAATGCGCGGAAGCCGGGCAGCGCCCAGATGCCCTTGCCCTTGTTCTCTGCCTTGTGGTCGCTCACGAGATTGCCTCCTTCTCCGACTTGCCGGCCATTACGCGGTAGATCCGCGCAGAGAATGACGAGTCGTGTGCCGTGATGCCGCGGCCGATCGGCCACGTCGTGCCGGATGCTGCGGCCTCGAATGAGTCCTGCCAGTCGAGGTATTCGATGCCGAGTCCGGTCGCGCACGTCTCCTCGAGCTGGCGGGACGCGCGCGCGAGCTCGTCGCGCGATCGGGTCGAGATAGTGACGTAGCCGACCCACGCCGCGCCGTGGTGACCGGTGCCGGCGCGAAGGTCGATCCGGCGGCGCTTCGATGCGCTCATCGCGGTTCCTGTCTCGTCAAGGTCGACGGATCCGGCCTCGCTCTTGGAGATCGCCTCGGCTTGGTCGCGCACGAGATCTCGTTGCGCTGCGGCCTTGGCTTCGCCGGCCGGCACAAGGTGAATGTGGAAGCTCACTGAGCGGATGAATTGGACGTCGCGGCCGATGAGGAGATCCAGCGCCCACAGCTGCGTGCGCGGTGCCGTCGCTAGAGCGTCGGCGGTGATCTTCGCCGTGCGGTGCCACCACTCCACGGCCTCGCCCGTGAGCGGGTCGATGCCCTCCACGACGTGCGCGGAGAACTCGTCGTGCGATCGCACACCGAGCCGCGCCGGGTGAACGTCGGCGACGTAATCGATCGGCCGTGAGGGGTTCTGCTGGTGCAGCATCACCGCGGCGATCTGGCGCGCGGAGAGCACGTCGACCTGGCCCATGCGGGCCTCGGTCAGTCCGCGGTGCGCGGAGGCGATCTCCTCGCGCATGAGTCCGCGCCACCCGTCGCGGCCTTCGCCGTACTTGCGTGCCGCGTCGTAGAACGACGGCGACAGCGGCCACTTAACCGTGATGTAGTGCCGCTGCACCATCGCTCCGTCGCCGGTGAGGCGCAGCACTTCTTCGTAGGACTTGATCGCGTCCGCCGGTGCGTCGCTGTCGAGGCTGTTGAGCACCCAGAACTCTTGCAGGGCGGTATCTGCGGGCAGTACGCGCGTCATCGTCTGCACGTCTTCAACGAGCACGGACGGCACCGCACGCGATGCCAGGAACGCGCCCCAGCCCTCGGCCGCGCGGGTCATGACTGACGTCGACTCGATGCCGCGCAGCTGCCCGGTCACAGAGAACACGACGGCCAGATAGCCACGCTCACCGATCGGGGCGTGCCACTGGATGCCGGCCACGCCGCGGCCGCATTCGAGCCAGCCCATGCCGTCTGCCCCGTCAGGGTTCGCGCGCATCGCGTCGAGCGTGCGCTGCGCCTCCCACTTCTCGGTGCGGCCCTTGGCTGCGCGCACGGCCTGCTCGGCCTGATCCCAGGCGGCGACGTCGTACGGCATGAATGCGTCGGCACCGGATGAAACACGGGCCTTCCAGCGTCGACGGCGGCGGCTGCGCTCCATGATCGTGCCGCGGTGCGTCTTGGCGGTGACGAGCATCGTCACGCCGACGCCGCCCAGGCCGATGAGCAGCCCCGGCCAGCCGACGATGATCGTCACGATCATGCCGGCGACGACGAACCCGATAATCAGGGCAATTCGCGTCTTTGAGTGAGTGCCGCCGAAGAACGACCGGTGCCCGGACTCGCCGCCCAGGTGTCGCACGATCGCGCGCGTCTGTGTCGTGCTCATGGCCGATCCCCTCCGATGTTCGAACCTTGGTCATCCATCGCGGATACCGCCTGATCTGAGGCGGCGTCTCCGAGTTCCCGTGCCTTCTCGGCCGCGCCAATCGCGGCCGCGGCGATGAGTGTCGGAACGCCGATCGCGGCGCCGACGCCCGTAGCGGATTCGGCAGCGCCCGCTGCGGCGAGCCCTTCGGCCCCGGCGGCTGCGCTGCCAGCACCAGCCCCGGCGCCTGCCGCGCCGGCTGCGCCGGCCTCACCCGCGCCGCCAGCCGCGGCACGTGATGCGGCGACCTCGGAAAGTCCGCCGCCGCTAGAGCCGGGGCCTGAACCTTCGACGGTCGACGGCTCGGCGTCGCTCGTGCTCGAGGTAGACGAGCGAGACGAGTTCGAGCCGCTGCCGCCGTCGCTGCTCTGGCCGTACTTGTTGCCGGCGTCGGTCATGTTGTTGGAACCGATCGGGCTGCCCGAGATCGCCGGGCCGTTCGTGCCACCCATCCCCGTAGGGATGACGGGCGCGAATTTCAGCAGCAGCAGCGGCGAAAGCGCCGCGATGAACAGGGCGATGATCGCGACGAGGAATGTCACGAGCGTTTGAAGCGGCGGGTTCTCGCCGAGCGTCACGATGCTTCCGGACATGATGTAGAACGCGAAGCCAAGTAGGAAGAACAGCAGCGGGTGCGCTGCGAGGATCCCGATCCAGACCTGCACGAGCCGGAGGCCGAAAGTGCGCTTCGTCGGGTCGATGATCCAGACGAGCCCGAGCGGGATGAGCACGCCCGTGAAATAGAGAGTGACCAGCTGCACGATGAGCATGAGCACGACCAGAAACAGGCCGATGACCATGAGCAGCATGAGCACGCACGCGAGGAACACGCCGCCGGTGAGCGTCGCCGGATCGGTGGTGTTGATCAGCGATTCCATGCGAGTGATGACCTGGCTGTACGACCCGGCGATGCCCCACTCGATGAAGACGTTCGAGAGCGCGTGGAAGAAGTTGACAAGGATGTACCCGAACATCGGCCCGAACATCGCTCCCACGAGAAACAGCGGGAAGTAGAGCCCGATCGACTCCAACAGATCGCGGCCGGCCATTGTGCCGCGCGCGGTCTTGACGATCTGAGGGATGAGCAGCACGATCGCCGCGAGAATCGCCATCGCAAACGCGACCGCGTACGCGCTCAGGAACCACTCGGCCGTGAGATCCGGCAGCGTCGATTCTGTGAGCGCCGGCAGCACGTCTTTCGCGAGGCTCGCCGCGGCATCCTTCAATGCCTTGAAGGTGTTCCCCCACGGATCCGACCAGAAGTTGGCGACGCCGCCGATCGCGTCTCCGATGCCGCCGATCTCGCACAGAATGTCGTTGCACGGCTCGTTCTCGTGGGCGAACATCAGCAGCCTTCCGTGTACCCCGTGCCCACCGAGAAGAGCTCCTCGGTCGTGCGCGGTTCGTTCGCGTGGTCGACGTGCCAGGCGCCGCCCTCCCAGCTGAGCGTGAGCATCGTTGAGATGCGGAACTGCGGGTGAAGCTCTCCGTTAATCACGACGCCGACGCCGACTGATACCTCTGCAGTGTCATCGGCGTACGATTCGAGGTTCCAGACTCCGGGCACCGTCGAGACGTAGAACTCTTGGCCGTTCGGCACGAGCGAACCCGACAGGTTCGGATCGGCCGCGAGAGAACCCACAAGGTCATAGTTCGCTGGGTCAACAACGGCCGCGGCCTCGACCGCTTCGGCCTCGGCCGGCGACGGCACGGGGTAGCGGGTGAGCCAGCGCACGTACGACGTCGCAAATTCGACGGCCCCGTTACTGGTGTGCGGTGCTGCCTTCTGTGCGGCAAGCACCATCGCGGCATCGCGTGCGTCGCCGCCCAGGCATCCGGTCGGTTCGACGTCGACGGGCGCGCTCGTGCTTGGTGCGCTCGGTGCCGCTGTGGGATCGGTGGGTGCGTCGCTGGCGCTGGAGCTGTACCAAATACCCCCGGCAACGATGAGAGCCGCGACGGCGGCTCCTGAGACGATCCAAGGCCATTTCCGTCGCGGCGGTCGCGCTTCGGCTCGCATCGCGCGGGCCTATCCGAACAGGGCGAGGATCGCGCCCACGATCACGGCGAGGGCGGCGAGCACGCCGAGCGAGATACCGGCCCACATTGCCTGTGTGCGTGCGGTCTTGTACTCGTTCGGGTTGCCGCCGTTCGACGCGCTGGCCATCTTCACAACCCCGATGATCAGGAAGATGACGGCCAGGATGATGCCGATGCCCCAGAGGCCGGCAAGTAGCTTCTGCCAGAGTTCGGTGAACTCCACTCCGAACGCGCCGAAGTCCGGCAGGATCCCGTCCATCGGGTTTTCGATCTCGCCCGCGCGGATGATGATGCTTTCAAGCATGGTTGCTCTCTCTCTCGGTGGTTAGCGGATGCTCTGCTGCAGGTAGGTGACGACGCCCGCGGCCGCGGCCGTGAATGCCTGCCGGCTGGCCGGCGAGAGCGAGTCGAGCGTCAGCTGTCCGCGCTCGGCAATGTGGGCGTCGTAGGGAACTTCGAAGACCTGGCGCACGTTCGAGCCGGTGATGATCCGGTTCACGCGCTCGACCACCTGCGGGTGCTCGGGGCGGCCGTCCGTCAGCCGAACGATGATCGCGTTATCTGCGAGCGTCGCGGCCTTGCCGCCTGCAGCTCGCAGCACGTCGAGCAGCGCGACCGCCTCGAGCACGGCGTCGCCCGCGTTCATCACGGGGATCACGAGGGCATCGGCCGTCTCGACTGCGCCCTCGAATGCCGATGAGCTCGGCTGGTTGCCGGAGTCCATCACGCGGATGCCGTAGAACTCATCCACGACGGCCGCGACGCTCACGACGTCCTCGCGCACGAGTCGATCGCGTCGACCGGTCGTGCCGATGACCGATGCAAAGGACGTCTGCGGGGCCGTGTAGCCGGCGAGCTGGCCGGCGGTTCGGATCCCTGCGACGTCGCGCACGAGCTCACCGATGCCGCGGGGCGGGTTGCCCTCCGCTCGGAAGGTGAGGGCGCCGGGGTCGTCGGAGACTTCCACGATCGCGACGGATCCCCCGCGAACCGCGGCGAGCACGCCGCCCAGGAGAAGCGACGTCGGCGTCTTGCCCGTGCCGCCCTTCGGATTCGCCACGAGCACCGAGACAGCGCGTGTCCACGTCGCCTGTCGGATCGTCTGTTCGTCACGGCGGCGCTCCTCCCCCGCCTTGAGCTCCGCTGCCTCGGCTGCGCCGGGTGCCATGCGGATGCCGATACGCGAGAGCGCGCCGCGCATGCCCTTCGAGGCAACAGCCGGCTTCTCCGTCGTGGTCGCCGTCGACAGGTCGCTGAACGGCTCGGAGAGCACGTCAGCCGGCCGTGCGGCCGGTGCGAACGGCTGCGACGCGGGCACGGTCACGACCGGCTGAACCGGCGTCGATGGGAACTCCGCGCGCGTCTGAACGGGCGGGATCTCGACGGGCTCGGCCGTGGCCGGCTCGACGTCGGCCGGCTCCTCGTCGACGGGGAGCAGCGCGGCCGCGTCGAGTGCGTCGCGCAGCTCTTGGCCGTGCATTGTGTGCTCGAGCTCGACGTAGCCGGCGGCGCGCTGTGCGCCCGCGAATGCGGTCGGCTCGTTGTTCTCCTGGTGCGTCATTGCCGCGTTGTCCTTCCGGTTGCTCGCTGACGATTCATTAAGCGATTCGCTGGTTTGCACGGGGGTACCGCACTGCGTGCAGTACCGCGGGCCCACCTGGCGGGAACCGCACGACGTGCAGACAGATATGTCCGCAACTACGGCGTTAGTTCCTGCGATGCGATCCCCCACGGCCTGCCCCTCTCGCTGCTGCATGGTCATCCCCCAAATGAGGGTAAACGACACGTGCGTCGTTTCCTCAGATATCCACAACCTTGCAATTCAATTACCACGTTGGCAGGCTAACACCATGACCGACGAACCGAAAGACATACTCACCGCGGCGGCGGCACTCGGGCAGAATGGTGCAATGCCATCCCGCCTCGAGCTTGCCGACGTCCCCCCGCGTGCGGCGGCGGCGCATAAGGCGATCTCTGGCCATGCCCGCATGACCGTGCTTCGCTTCCTGCTCGATAATCCGGGCTCCTCGCGGCCTGGCATCGTCGCGGGCACCGGCGTGAGCCAGGGCTCCGCGAGCGTCGCTCTGCGCGAGCTCGAAGAACTCGGCTACGTGACTGCAGATGTCGAAGCGCCCCGTAAAGGGCGCTCGGTTCGGTACTCCGCGAACCGCGGCGTTCTGACTGACGACATCACCGCGTTTGTGGCGTGGATGCTACGTTGACCACTCCCCCCACAGAGAAACCCCGTCGAGATCTCGGCGGGGTTTTTCGCTGTCGTCGGCAGCTCCTGCAGGTGGCCGGCTACCGCCTCGCAGCTGCCGCCGGTTCGCTCCGCGAACCGTTGCCGTCGATGGAATCCGGGGCTGACTCCCCCGCGAATCTCACGATGAGTAGATGAGTATTTGAGTGAGTGAGGGTTAGACGGTGGGGTTGTTGTAGAGCGCGACGAGCGCCAGGAGAACGAACGCGCCGACGACGACGGAGACGCCGAGCAGCACTCGGCGGGATCTCCGGCTCAGCCGGACTTGAATTCGCATCACTCCCCCTCACCTCGTGCCGTTGACACGTACGTGTCAATATCGGCGCCGGTCGCTACCCCTCGTCTAGTTGCCGCTCGACGTCTTCGCGCAGCTGCTTCGCGATGCCGGCCAGGTGCCGGAGATCCGCGGCCCGGCGGTCGACGGGTCGCTCGTTGTGCCGCGCCGTCTCTTCCTCGCGCTCGGCCTCGTGCTCAGCGCTCGAGGCGAACTCTTCCAGCGCCGCGGTCAGCACGTAGTACGCCTGATCGTCGGTCAGGTCGAGTACGACCGGAAACGGCTTCATCGGTGTGGCCATGCGCCTATCCTCCCTGTTGCGGGCGACACTCCCCCGCTGTGAATGAGTATTTGAGTGAAAACCCCTGCTCGCGTCCCCAAGCCCGAGTGGATGAGTAGATGAGTATTCACTCATCTACTCATCCCGTGGTCACTCCTCTTCGGCCTCGAACGGGGCTTCGCAGACGCCGCAGATGATGGGGCCGGCGTCGAGCACTGAGCGAGATACGCGGATCTTGCGACCGCACTCGCATTGTGCGCTCACGCCGTTGTTGTTCGACTTGCGACCTGCGCCGGTGGGCTCGGCGAGCCGGTAGGCGACGAGCGCCGCGTCGAGCGCCGCGACCTCGACGGCGTAGCGGGCCGCGGTGGGTGCGGGCACGTTGGTGACCGACCATCCGATGCTCTGGTCATGGTCGAGCGTGAGGCCGAACTCTTCGCCGATCGCCTTGAACTTCGCGTTATGGAACCGGCCTTGCCGGCTGGTGTCCTTGATCCCACGGGTTTGCGCTGCGCCGTGGGCGGCCTCGTGCAAGAGGGTGCCGAGCACGCCCGCGCCGCCTCGGGCGAGTCCTTCGCCGCCGACGAACAGCTCGTGCACGCGGTCTTCGCCGCGCGCCCACCGATCGGGGGCGAAGTGCCCGAGCTTCATGCCCTGCTTCTGGGTGCCGGAGCCGAGCGTAACGACGACCTCGGGCACGTCGGCGTGCTGCGCCTGAATCGCCTTCCATGCCGCCTCGATCGCACCGACCAGGGGAGCAGTGACCGTGCCGCTCATCGGGCGACCGCCTCGGCGGTGAGGCTCACGAGCTTGTCGACGCGGAGGCCGCACCATGCCTCGGAATCGGTCACGACGACGGGCAGGCTACGGAAGCCCTGGGCGCGGAGCTCTTCGGTCTCTTCCTCGCTGAGCGTGTTGACGTCGATCTCCTCGAACTCGATGCCCTTGCGGGTGAGCACGTCCTTCGTGCGGTGGCAGTCCTTGCAACCTTCGCCGGTGTAGATCGTGATGCTCATTTACTCATTCCCTCATTTGGCCCCACCATTTCGGAGGGCATCCCATCTGATAAACGGAGAGAGCGCGGGGGAGCGGCGGGCTGCAAGGGGTCGTGGAATACCGGAGCAAGCGCAGCGCGTGAGGATATGCCGCGAAAGCCCCTAGTGGCCCGACGCGGACCCGCGAGCATGGAGTGATCAGATGGGATGCCCCGCTCGCGGGCGAGCACTGGCCGGCCTCTGGCCGGCTCCTCTCTGCTCGTGCACCTGGTCGACGCGCCGCCGGCGCGCGACGCTCGTTCGCGCGTGGGCGCCGGCGGGGGAGTCGTGAGGGGGCTCCGCCCCTTCACGTCGCGCCCCGGTGGGGGCGTGACTCTATGGACGCGGAGGCCGCGCCCGCCTGTGTGGCGGGCGCGGCCTCGTGGTTCAGTCCTGCGTGTCGTCGGCGGCTTCGGGGTATCCCGCTGCGATGCGCTCGACCGGCGCGAGGTGGTGCCCCCACGCTTCGAGGCGCAGGAGATACGCCGTGTCGGTCGCGTTCGGGGTGCGCCATGCCTCGCGGCTGGTGTGGTTCTCGCGGGCGGCGAGCGTCAGCGCGAGGTTGACGTGTCCAGCCTTGGCGGGCTGGCTCTCCACGAGTCCGCTGATTTGGGCCTTCATGTCGTAGCCGCTGAATCCGAGCAGCTCGCCCGCGAACTCCGAAGGCGACGCCGACGCCTCGTAAGAGTGACGCGCGAGCGTCACCGCGACGAACGCGGCGGCGTCCTTCGGCAGCGTCTTGCGCGAGAGGAGCGTCACGAGCCATTCGCGCCGCACAGTCTCGGCGGCGTCCCATGACTTGTTGTTCTCGATCAGGCGTCGCCGCTCGGCGCGCGCCGCCTCGCGTGCGGCTTCCTGCTCCTCCTCGGGCAGCGTCGAGATATCCACCTTCTGATCGTTCCGGCTCCATCGGGGGTGGTGAAGGTCGGCGCGCGTGCAAACCGCCGTCACCGCCACCAGCTCTTGGGCGACGTGCTGCACGTGGATTCGCACGGCGTGGCCGGGGCATCCGGTGTGCTGCTCGGGGTCGACTTCGGGTCGCTCCTCAGCCTCGGCGGGCGCATCCGTCAGGCCGTACAGCGATTCGTAATCGTTGCTGTCGCGCCCGATGACGGGGTAACCCTTCGCGGCCTCCTCGGCGGCTGCCGCCTCCCAGATGCGGGTGCGCGCCCGGTCGTCGCGGAGTCGCTGGGTGATCCACGCGAGATCTCCCTCACGGGCGTCGAGGATCGCCTCGCACGCCTCGGCGTCGCCCTCGAACTCGACCAGCGCGAGCGCCACGTCGAAAGTGACATCCGTGGCGATAGCCGCGCGGGCTGTCTCGGATGCCGCGATTTTCAGCGACGCCGCCACGGTGTCTTTCTTCGTGCCGGTGGCCTTCGCGATCTTGGCGGCGCTCATGCCGTCCAGCTCGAGCAGCCGCAGCGCGTCGACGCGGTCGGCGTCGGTCATCTCGGCGCGGCGCTCGTTCTCGACGTACTGGCTGACGATTCGCTCCGTCACCGTTCCTTCGGTGGCGTTCATGTAGACGGGGATCGTTTCGAGGCCAACCTCGCGTGCGGCGAGCACGCGGCGCTGGCCGTACCGGACGTAAACGGTGCCGTCGTCGGCGCGGCGACCGCTGACGGGCGTAAGCACTCCGCTCGCGCGGATCGAGTCGAGGAATCCCTCATCGAGCTCCACGCGGTGCTGACGCACGTTCTCTTCGAGCACGAGCGTCTGCGGGTCGATGTGCTCCACCTGAGCCTGTGCGGCGGTGGTGGTCGTGGTGGTGGTCATTCGAATTTCCTTTCGGTAAGGTGATGGGGAACCTGACCGGGAACCGAGGCAATTAGAGTGCTTCGGTTCCCGGTCTTTCGTTTCCCCGGTGTTAGGCGGTGAGCGCCAGACCGGCACTCGCGCGAACGGCGTCGTACTCATATGCCGCTCGCGGGCGACGCCACATCGTGACGATGGTCGCGGCGTCCTCGTTCGTCAGCGAGAACGTCTCGCCTGTCTCCTCGTTGATGCCGAGGAAGATGCCGGGGCCGTACACGAGCGGGCTTTTCCCGCTCGATGTCGCGCGAACCATCACCGACAGTTCGACGTTGAGCGGGAACCGGCGCTGCCCGTCCTCGTCGGCGGTGAAGATACCGAGCGAGTAGCCGAACGGCAGCACGTCGTACCACTGCGAGCCGATCGCCTCGTTGATGCTTCCCGCCTGCAGGGCGGGGGTCGCGTCATCGATTTCGACGGTCGCGAGCGACCCGTCGGTGTTGATGCGAATACCTGTCCACATATCGTTTCCTTTCCTCTGAAGCTGCCCCCGGTTGGGGCGGTGCCTTCAATCGATAAATGGAATGCCCCCCGGAGCGGCTGGCCGCGGAAAGGGCGGCCGCTTGCGGCCGTCGCGCAGCGACGCGGAGCCTGCCCGCACGGCCCGAGCTCCACAGGAACGGAGTTCCTTCCCCGGCCGTTCCTGGGACTGCGTAGCGCCCTTGGAGTGGGTAGCCGCGCAGGGTACGCCGCCACGGCGATTGAAGGCACCGCCCGCGGCTGCAAGCCGCATGCCCTTGCCCCTGGGCGCGTGACGCGCCTCGAGCGGTTGACACGTACGTGTCAACGAGTAGATGAGTGAATACTCATCTACTCATGCGGCGCTCAGCGCCGGTGCTCGCCGGGCTCGACGCGGCGCACGGCCGACGCCCATACCCACGCGCGGCGCTTCTCGCCGTCGCGCAGCTCGAACTCGATCTGCACCGCGCGATCCGTCCACGCGATCGCGCGGGCGCGCACCTCGACGGATGCCTCTGGGAACCGCACCCAGGCGGCGACGTCGACCGGGACGGGGGCCGGCGGGATCTCCGCCGCGCCGATCTCCTCGGGCGTGAGCGAGATGGGGCGCGGCCGCAGCACGACCTCGTAAATCGCGAGGTCTGTGACGTCAGACCCGTACCGCCGATTTTGCCCCATGATTCGAATGTATGTTCGAATCTTCGACGCGGCAACTCGGTGCCGATAGTAGCTCGTGGGGCATCGCGTGTCGCTGATCCCGATTCGCCGGGCCGGAAGTAGCGTGTGGCCCCGAGGGCACCCCTGAGTGATCAGGAGCCCGATGCACGAATGAGGGCCCCGGCTCTCGCGAGCTGGGGCCCTCATATCAATCGCAGTAACCACTAGGCGGCTGGAATCCGCCTCGACCCCGAGGAGCCACATGGCCAACTCATTGCAAGATACCCCCCGCTGGCGCTCGATCAACACATTGATCAAGACGTTGCGGAAACTCATTGCTGCGCTGCTCGACCTGCTGCACCTGGTCGACGCGCTCGCGACCTAGGTCGCGCGCCGTCTTCCCCACTCGTGTGCAGGCCAGCCCGCGGATAGCTGGGCTGTGCACATTGGGGGAGACGGCGAGAGGGCGAGCCGATCGGCTCGCCCTCTCTCATGAGTAGATGAGTGTTAACTCATTTACTCACTTCCTCTTCGGCGGGCGTCGGCTCTTGGTCGACGTCGACCGGCGGCGAGGCCGGCTCATCGGCCGGCGCCGGGGGAGTGCCGGTCGTTCCTGCGATCTTGCTGGGGTCGACCGTGCGATTCGGGAGCGCGCGGAACGGCGCGATAGCGCCGGCCTGCACGATCCAGAACGCGCCGTCTGTGGCCTCGCGCACGTCCTGCGGCGGGATCACGTAGGTGTGCTGAGCTCGCGCAGAGTTCAGCTGCTCGCCGCCGGCCGCGCCGCTGGCCTCCATCTGCATGACCGTGCCGGCGTACTTCACGACGTCCTCCGGATCCTTCGACCGGCCGAAGATCAGCGCCGCGCCGCTCGTGAGCGCGCGTCGGCGGCGTACCTCGTCGTTCGAGACGCCGGCCGGGCTCTGCGCGGCCAGGATGAGGCCCATGCCCGCGCTGCGGGCAGTCTCGAACAGCGAACCGGCGGTGTCGCCGGGGTCGCTCGTTCCGGTCACCAGCTGCGGGAACTCGTCCACCACGACGAGCAGCGGCGACTTGTCGCGGCGCGCGAGGCGCGTCGCCATGTAGTTGCGGAGATCGAGCATGAGGAGATCTCCGAGCCGCGCCTGCGCGTCGTCAACGGGGGAGAGCGGCACGACCGTGACGTCTGCCTGCCGATCCTCGTACGACCATCCGTCCTCGCTCAGCCACTCCTCGAGCGGACGGAGCGCGACGAGCAGACTCTGCAGCGCGCGCGTGCCGGCCGTCGTGCCGTTCCGGTCGACGGGCTGATTCACCATGTTCTGGTCGTACTGGTCGCGCACCCACGGGCCGGGGTTGGTGAGACGGTCGCGGAGATCCGCGACCGATCGAACCGGGCCCGTGTCCTGCACGGCCTGCAGCACGCCGCGGATCTCATCGAGGTAGTGCTGATTCGCGCCGTCCGGCTCGGGCATGAGCCGCATGAGCTTGGCCGTGACCTGGTTAGCGTTTCCGCTGAACAGGTTCCAGCCCGCGCGGCCGGCCTCACTCTTGGGGCCGGCGATGATCGCGCTGCGGCCGTAGCTGCGTGCGATCTCGGCCAACGCTTCGGCGTCGGCCGGGTCGCCCTTCGCGTCGAGCATGACGACGGGCCAGCCGTACTCGAGCGCGCAGAGCATCACGCCGTTCAGCAGCACCGTCTTGCCGGTGCCCGACTCGGCGAGCAGCAGCGCGCGAACCGAGGATGCCGCCTTGGGCAGCACGGCGAGCTTTCCGCCGACGTCGACCCAATCGCGCACCTGGCGCACGTCGTAGAACTTTTCGGGCAGCGTCTTGACCGTGGGGCGCGTGATGAAGCCGAACGCCTGCCGGCCGTCGCCGGCCGGCATCGGCACGGTGACGACTTGGCTCGTGGTGCCGCGGATCTGGCCCGTCGACGCTTCGAGCTTCACGCCGATGCGCCGCGCCGCGGCGACATCGGCAGCGCGCTTGCGCGCCGTCTCGATCCGCGTCTGTCGGATCACGTCAGAGATCCGGCGCGTGCGAACGCGCTCGGCGATCCGCCGACGGTGGATCGACCACGCCAGGGGGAGCAGCAGCACGCCTGCGGCGAGGTTGACGAGCACCCACGGCCCGAACGTGGGCCACAGCTGCGCGCCCCAATTGTCGGCCGCGAAGAACGCGACGCCGGCTCCCGAGCTGAACCACTGCGCGAGCAGCCAGACCTCGACGGCGACGAGCGCGGCGACGAGCAGCGCTCCGATCGTGTTGAGCACCCACTGCCAGCGCCACACGACCCAGAACCGAGCCTTGACGGCGACCGCCTCGCCGGCGATCGCGACGGCGACAATCGGCACGAGCAACGGCAACAGCACGAGCGTGGCGACGAGCACGGCCGCGGCCGCGATCAGCTGTCCGATCAGTTCTGAGGTCGCATCGCCCTGGGGCTCTGCCCCCTGTACCTCTGCGTTACTCATCTACTCATCCCCTCATTGAGTCCGTCGAGCTCGGCCGGCACACTCGTGGCGGTCGGGTCGACGGGGGAGCCGTCCAGCCACATGCGGCTGTCGTCTCCGATCCACTTGCCGCGCACGTCGAACGCGGCGAGCGTGAGCACCTTGTGCCGGCCCGTGTGGTGCACGCGCTGGTCGGCGATTCGACGCACTGCGCGCTCGGTGGCCGCGTCGCAGAAGTACACGACGCGGCCGACGCCCTCGCGCTCGAGTCGGCTCGTGTGGTTGTTGAAGATCTGCACGTAACGCCCGAGCACCTTGGGCGTGAGCTCGACCTCGACGAGCTCGATCTCGTCGCCGCGGACGGCGACTCCATCGGTCATGTGGTCGAGCTTCGAGGCCGGCTCGCGGTCACGCTGCCACGTCCAGCCGTGGCAGATGTAGCGCGCCGAAATCGACGCGACGGCCACCTCGTGGCGGGTGGTCTGGCGGAACAAATGGGGGGCCGCTTTTCCGGTCGCGGCGTGGGTCGCCCAGACGATCGAGCCGTCTCGAAATGTCGGCCGCGCCGAGTCCACGAGGCCCGTTCCTTTGAGCCGTGCCACCCACTGCTGAGCCCTCCGCAGACTGACCGGCTCGCCCTCCCCAGAGAACCCCCCGAGCGCGTATCTGATGCCCTCCATATCGACCATCCGAACGACACTCAGCCACTCGATCATCGCCTCATCACGCACCGTCATCTGCACCATTCGATCCCGCCTCACCCGCTCTTGCTCTTCTGTTTTTGATTTTGATTTTTGTTTTTGTTTTTGTTCTTCCCTGTCCCTGCCCCACCCCTTTATTTCCCAACCTCCCTCAAGAATAAGCTTGCGTTGATTGGGGGAGGTTGGGAAACGCGCGAAGCGCGGGGGTGGGGCAGGGACAGGGAAGAACGGCCCTTGAACCTTCGTTTACCTATTCGCGCTCGGTGAATAGTCTAGCGAAGCCCCTCTAGCTCTGGCTAGAGGGGCGACGCCGCGCAATTGCGGCGTCGCTCTCTGCTCGAATCGCTTGGATCTGCGCCGCCTCAGCGGCGATGCGCTCGCGCTCGGCGCGGGCTTCCTCGCGACGTGCGAACTGCTCCGCGAGGCGGGCGTCACGCTCGGCGCGACGCTCCCGCCGGCGGGCCTCGTCGGCATCCGCCGAGTCGAGCTGATCGACGGCCTGCTGCACCTGGTCGGCGCGGTACTCCGCGCGGTCTTCGGTCAGGGTCGGCTCGGCCGGATCGATGTACTCGGCGAGCAACCATCGGGTGTATCCGAGGGGGTCGGATACCTCGTTCGGATCCATGAATCGGAACGCTCGCGCGGGCCTGTCGGACTGCTGTCCGAACCGCGCAGCGTTGGCTCGGAAACCGAGCTCCTGCTCGAGCCTGCGAGCGAGGTCGCGAGCCGCCCACCGCTCGGGCGTAACGCCCGCTCGGTGAAGCACTCGAGCGATGCTTGCCGGGTGCGCGTCGCGCAGCCAGGGCAGCAGAGTTCGCACGTCGCGAGCGAACTCGAACATCTCGCGAGGCCAGATCACCCGGCCGGGTCTTGACGTGGCCGGCTGATTTTGCAACCTCTTGTCAAGGCTGTGCGACCGCGGAGCGGGCGCTCCCTCTTGCGCGCTTGCGCGCTGGTGTTTATCCATCTCTGAAAGCGCTTCATGCGCTTTTAACCCTCCTCCGGAGGGTAGGTGGACAAAACCACGTCTGCGGAGGCCGATGAGGTCACGCTGTGCAGCCATGCGCAGCTGTCGGTTGCCGTGCCGGCGGTACGCCGCCCTGCGCTCTGCAGTCGTGAGGTATCGGCCCTCAGCGCGCGTGCGGCTGAACCCGAGCGCGTTCGCTGCGCGCCAGAACCGGGTCATCGTGCGCTCGCTCCGAGAGACGGCGCGGCCGAGCCGTGCACGGCCCACGGTGACGTTGCGGCCGGTGCCGTGGTCGGCGTAGGTCGCGGCCTCTTTCGCGGCAGCGAGGAACGTCGCGGGGCTGATGCTCTCGGCTCGCCCGCCGGGCTGCACCCAGCGCAGCTTGGCGCGGCCCTCAGGCGACGCAATCGCCCAGACGACCTCAGTCACCCACGCGAGCCGGTAGCGCCACACGGGGGCCGTCTGCTCGCCCGGCTCGACATCTGGCGCCCACGAGCGACGCCGAAAACCCACAGTCGTAGCGCGGGGCCCGTTGTACGGCCGTCGTGCTCGCTGCTCTGCGACGACCTCAGCGGCCCACTCGACGGGCACCAGCCACGCCGGCCCCGCTGCGCCGGCCCTCGGCGTGTTGCGTGGCGCTACCCATGTGGATAGCTCGTTTTCGGGTACGATGAACGCACCTCCTCTTGCTGGGGTGGGTACAACGAAGGCCCGGTTTTCAGCCGGTCTTCCTCAAATCGCTCAGAACCTGTAGTCGCCAAACTTCGAAGGTTCAGAGCCAGAGCTTCGGCCCGCCGCATGGCGGGCCATTCTCGTTAAGCCGAGTCGATAGGCAACTCCCCGTCGCGTGGTGGTTGCTGCTCGGGCCACCATGTCGGCAACCCGCGGTCGTTCAGCTCCGTATCGACGTGATCGATGAGCCGTTCCAGGAACACCGCGCCAGAGACGCCGGCGTGAGCGGCGAGTGCTTCAAGCCGCTGCTTCTTACGCTCCTCGATCGCCCAGCCGAGACGCACGGGCTTCAGCCTCGTGCCTCGTGGGAGTCGTTGCGCTGCCATGCTCGCAACGGTACTGATACATGCAGCATTAAGTGAAGCGTGACACGCCGAGCATTTCAGCTCGACAGCGGCGCCGATATTGACACGTACGTGTCAACTGCTCGAGGCGTCGACGTCCCAACTGTGCAGCTGGGGCTCGGTCGTCCACCATGACTCTGCACCGCTCGGCGGCATCTGGGAGATGACGGCATCCATGCCGTGAGAGTAGTGCCGGCAGCCGACCGGAAGCCTGAGTTTTCCACACCTGGGGCGTGGTGGTGCTCAGCTATCCGGTTCAGCGCCTAGATCAGTCGATACCCGACCAGACGCCCTCGCGATTGATGCAGTCCTGGAAGTCATCGGTTGGAAGGCTCTTGCTACAGCCCTTGTAATCGTCATTGCCGCTGCTGCCGCCGATCGCGGCGATAATGCCACAGCTCGCGAGCACGAGAAGCACGATCACGGCAAGCACGATCGCGCACCCCCAGCTGCGGCCGGAGGAGGGCGGTTCAGCTACCGGCTCCACAGCTGGGCTCGCTGAGCCTGCGGCTTCGCTCTCTCGGTAGTCGTCCGTCCAGACAGTGCCGTTCCAGAAGCGCTTGCGCGGCGAACCAGACGGGTCGCCGTACCAGCCTGGTGCGGCATCCGGCGGCGGCGGGAGCGTCATTGCTCAACCGTAGCCCCGGCGC
>NZ_FSRJ01000005.1 GCF_900142065.1 Agromyces cerinus subsp. cerinus
AATCCTCCCCCCACCAAACGATGGGGTCGGGGTTCAATAATTTGGCATTGAACATAGTGCACGCTGTTGAGTTCTCAAGGAACGGACGCACCCGAGTTTCGGTCTCAAGACCTGCCCTCAGGGCAACCTACCTACCGTACCACTTCTCTTGCCGGACTCGATCACTCGATGTCATTCAGCCATTCGGATCTGAAGATCACGTGCCTGAAACAGCAGTTGTTCACACAACAAGAACACGACCCGAAGATCATGTTCGTTCTGAAGTGGGGGTTTCATCTTAGGCTTGAAATCACCGAGTCGCAATGCGACTACGAGGCTATTTGGCTAAGAATCTCACCGTCTCGGCCGGGAAGCCCTGATCTCTCAGCCGCTTCCCGCACCGCCGTGGCGATGAGTAAGAATTTACGCGGATCCCGGGAGACGGGCAAATCCCGCCTGCATCCCGGGCGTGTCGCGCTGAGATGCGCGGATCCGCGTCATCCGTCAGTCGACATCGGCAGGGTGGGAGCCGACGCGGCCCTCGCGCTCGAGGGCGGTGATCGCCTGGACCTCCGCATCGCTCAGCTCGAAGTCGAAGACATCGAAGTTCTCGGCCATGCGCTCACGCCGGTTCGACTTCGGGAAGACGATGTGGCCGCGCTGCAGGTGCCAGCGGATGACGACCTGCGCCGGGCTCTTGCCGTGCGCCTCCGCGGCATCCGCGATCTCGGGCACGTCGAAGAGCGGGTACTTGCCCTGGCCGAGCGGGCCCCAGGCCTCGATCGCGATGCCGTGCTGCTCGGCGAACGCAGCGGTGGCCGGCTGCTGATGAGCCGGGTGCAACTCGATCTGGTCGACGGCCGGCACCACATCGGTCTCGGCGAGCAGCCGCTCGAGGTGCGGCACGAGGAAGTTCGAGACGCCGATCGATCGCGCCCGCCCGCTCTCGCGGATCTGCTCGAGCGCCTTCCAGGCTTCGACGTACCGGTCGCCCTTCGGCGACGGCCAGTGGATCAGGTACAGGTCGACCTCGTCGAGCCCCAGTCGTTCGAGGCTCGCGTCGAACGCGTCGAACGCCGACTGCGTGCCGTGATCGGTGTTCCAGAGCTTCGTGGTGATGAACAGCTCTTCACGCGGAATGCCGGATTCGGCGAGCGCGGTGCCGACGCCTGCCTCGTTGCCGTAGATGCGTGCCGTGTCGATGTGCCGGTATCCCACCTCGAGCGCGTCGCTGACGATGCGCACCGTCTCGTGAGGGTCGACCTTGAAGACACCGAAGCCGAGCTGAGGGATCGAGTGGCCGTCGTTGAGCTGGATGCGGGGAACAGAAGTCATGCTTCATCCCACCACGGGTGCACCGGCAGTCGACAGTGCGGTTCGCTGCCCGCGAATCAGGCGGCGTCGACCTCGGCGCCGGCGCCGGCGCCGACCTCGGCGTCGACTTCGGGCAGCGGATGCCGCGTGGCGAGCCGCTCCCCCGCGCGAAGCGCGACTGGCCAGCGGTTGCCGAGCGGCGGCAACGGGCAGACGTACTCGTCGGAGAACGCGCACGGCGGCAGGTAGGCGCGGTTGAAGTCGACGGCGACCGTGCCGTCGGCCGCGGGTTCGGGCACCCGGAGGAATCGGAAGCGGTAGCTCTCGCCGCCGCTCGTGGCATCGGCGAGCACCGCCGAGAGGCCGTGATCGTCTCGCGTGACGGTGAGCTCGACGGGAACGCCGTCGATCTCGAGCTCGATCGCACCGCCGAGGCGGTCGTTCGACTCGTGTCCGTCGACGGAGGTCACGTCGAGGGTCGCTCCGGCGCCCGCGGGCGTGAACCGGCCGGTCACGACGCGTTCGGGCGAGGGCGGGTACGCCTCGATCGCGACGAGCGACGTGCGGCTCGGGGCATCCGGATCGATGACGCGCAGCGCGAGTGCGCCGTCGCGCTCGAAGGCGCGCAACCGCACCCCGTCGAGCTCGAGTTCCTCGCCGGGTGCGAGCCGCGCCTCGGTGCCGTTGCGCAGCGCTCCGACGACGTTCGCGGATTCGGCGTGCCACCGTCCCGGCGCGCCGGCGTACTCGGCCGGCTCGGCCGCGAGCCAATGGGTGTGCCGCAGCGCCGCCGTGCCGTGCGGCGCCGAGACCGCATGCCAGCGCGACTGCTGCCACTCGCGGAACGCGGTCTCGAACTCGTGCTCACCCATGCCGACACCGTAACCGCCCGAGCGGGTCCGATCCGAATCGCGTGCGTCAGGAGGCCAGTGCCGAGTCGGGGAGGAAGAGCAGCACGAGCGCCGGCGCGCTCGTCATGAGGTTGACGAGGAGGTGGGCGATGATGATCGGCATCAGCCGCCGCTGGAAGTGCACGATGAGGCCCGAGCCGAGGCCCCAGACGAAGAACGCCGCGAGGTAGACGAGCACCGCATCGGCGGTCGCCGCGTAGAAGACGTGCTGCAGCGCGAAGATCGCCGACGGCACGACGATCGCCCAGAACGTTGGCCACCGCCGCTCGAGCCCCCACTGCGAGTAGCCGCGGTAGATGAGCTCTTCTGCCGGCGCGTTCAGCGGAGCGAACGTCACGACGGAGACGACGGCGAGGACCGTGAGCCAGGCGCGGTTCAGCGGCGGGGCGGCATCCGCGTCGGAGAAGACCGTCTCGAAGTGCTCGAGCGCGGCGCCGCCGTGGAGGGCGAACATCACGCCGAAGACCGCGAGGATGAACGGCAGCCACAGCACCGCGAGCCAGAGCAGACCCCACAGCACGTCGCGGCCGAGTCTTCGCCACGAGAAGTCGATCAGGTCGCGTGCTCGCTGCCCCGAACGGTGCAGCGCCTGGCGCACGAGCACGATCGAGAGCACGTTCACCGGCAGCATCGTCGCCGCGGCGAACAGCATGCCCGGCGGGAACGGCCCGGGCTCGGCCGTGAGCGCGAGCGCGATCCAGGTGCAGAGGGCCGCGAGACCGACGAGCGCAACCCTCAGGATCGGCAGTCCGAGGAGCGCCCCCGTGCCGCTGACGCGCGCCGGGATCGGCTCCGCCGGTGCCTCGACCTCGGTCGACATGAGGGAGTTCTACCACGACCCCGCTCGCGCCGCATTCGGATACGGCAGGGCTCAGACGTGCCTGACCTCGGTCGACCGCATACGATGGAGGGCTGTGCTTGCCGAGATCACCTACCCCGCCGAGCTGCCCGTCTCCCGGCAGCGTGAGGAGATCGCGCGCGCCATCCGCGAGAACCAGGTCGTCATCGTCGCCGGCGCGACCGGTTCGGGCAAGACCACGCAGCTGCCGAAGATCTGCCTCGAGCTCGGCCGTGAATCCATCGGCCACACGCAGCCCCGGCGGCTCGCCGCCCGCACGATCGCCGAACGCATCGCCGACGAGCTCGGCGATGAGGTCGGCGGGGTCGTCGGCTACCAGGTGCGGTTCACCGACAAGGCGAGCGCCTCGACGCGCATCAAGCTGATGACCGACGGCATCCTGCTGAACGAGATGCACCACGACCGGATGCTGCGCCGGTACGACACGATCATCATCGACGAGGCCCACGAGCGCAGCCTCAACATCGACTTCCTGCTCGGCTACCTCAAGCAGTTGCTGCCGAAGCGCCCCGACCTGAAGGTCATCGTCACGAGTGCGACGATCGACCCCGAGAGCTTCGCCAAGCACTTCGCGGATGCATCCGGCGAGCCGGCCCCGATCATCGAGGTGTCGGGTCGCACCTTCCCCGTCGAGATCCGCTACCGCCCGCTTGTGGCCGAGGACTCGGCGAGCGACGACCCCGATGATGAGCCCGAAACGGTGGGCACAGGGCAGGCGACTGGTCGCGGGCGGGTTTCGACAGGCTCAACCGGCAGGGTGGCGGCCGACGACAAGGACTACCTGCAGGGCATCATCGAGGCCCTCGACGAGCTCGACCGGGAATCGCGCGGCGACGTGCTGGTCTTCCTCTCGGGCGAGAACGAGATCCGCGACGCCGAAGAGGCGGTCCGCGGGCACTACTCCGGGCGGGGGGCCGCCGTCACCGAGGTGCTCCCGCTCTACGGGCGGCTCTCGGCGGCCGACCAGCACCGCGTGTTCCAGCCCTCGACCGTCGCCGGCGTGCGCCGCCGCGTGGTGCTCGCGACGAACGTCGCCGAGACCAGCCTCACGGTTCCGGGGATCAAGTACGTGATCGACGCCGGCACCGCGCGCATCAGTCGCTACTCGGTGCGCTCGAAGGTGCAGCGGCTGCCGATCGAGGCGATCTCGCAGGCCTCGGCGAACCAGCGCTCCGGCCGGTCGGGCCGCACGAGCGACGGCATCGCGATCCGCCTCTACTCCGAAGAGGACTTCGCGCGGCGTCCGGAGTTCACCGAGCCCGAGGTGTTGCGCACGAACCTCGCCGCGGTCATCCTGCAGATGATCTCGCTCGGCCTCGGCGACATCGAGGCGTTCCCGTTCCTCACCCCGCCCGACGCGCGCGGCGTGAAAGACGGAGTGGAGCTGCTGCGGGAGCTCGGGGCGGTCGACGCCTCCGGCGGCGCGGCGGCCGGGAACCGACTGACGAAGGTCGGCCGCGCCCTCGCGAAACTCCCGATCGAACCGCGATTCGGCCGGATGGTCGTGGAGTCCAAGCAGCACGGCGTGAGCCGCGAGGTGCTCGCGATCGTCGCCGGCCTCACGATCCAGGACCCGAGGGAGCGCCCGCTCGAACGCCGCCAGCAGGCCGACGAGCAGCACGCCCGCTTCGCCGACCCGACGAGCGACTTCATCACCCTGCTGAACCTCTGGAATCACCTCGAGACGCAGCAGCGTGAGCTCGGCTCGAGCGCGTTCCGGCGCATGTGCAAGAACGAGTTCCTGAACTACCTGCGCGTGCGCGAGTGGAACGACGTCTACCGGCAGCTGCGGCAGATGAGCCGGCCGCTCGGACTCGAGATCGACGACAAGACCCCCGGTGGCGGCTCGGCTCCCGACGCCGACCTGATCCACAAGTCGCTGCTCGCCGGACTCCTCAGCCACATCGGGCTGAAGGACTCCCCCGCGAGCACGACCCAATCGGGCACCCGCGGCGGCGCGCCATCCGGTGGGCGCAAGCCCAAGGGCGAGTACCTCGGCGCCCGGCAGTCGCGCTTCCTGATCTTCCCGGGCTCGGCGCTCGCGAAGAAGCAGCCCGACGCCATCATGAGCGCCGAGCTCGTCGAGACGAGCCGGCTCTTCGCCCGCATGAACGCGGCGATCGACCCGGCGTGGGCCGAGCCGCTCGCGGGGTCGCTCCTCAAGCGCAGCTACAGCGAGCCGCACTGGGAGAAGCGGCAGGGCTCGGCCGTCGCCTACGAGAAGGTCACCCTCTACGGCGTGCCGATCGTCGCGCGCCGGCGCATCCAGCTCTCCCGCGTCGACCAGGCGTACGCACGGGAGCTCTTCCTCCGGCACGCGCTCGTCGAGGGCGACTGGCCGAACGACATCCGCCGCGATCGGCTCTTCGACTTCGACCGGAAGAACCGGAAGCTCCGCGCCGAGCTCGAGGCCGTGGAGGAGCGCAGCCGGCGACGCGACATCCTCTTCGACGACGAGGCGGTCTTCGAGTTCTACGACTCGCGCATCCCGGGCGACGTCACCTCGACCCGGCTCTTCGAGACCTGGTGGCGCGCGGCGAAGCAGGAGTCGCCCGATCTGCTGACGATGACGGCCGAGGCGCTCGCTCCCGAGGACGCGCCCGCGATCGACGAGGACGCGTTCCCGCCGAACTGGAAGCAGGACGATCAGACGCTCTCGCTGCGGTATCGCTTCGAGCCCGGGGCATCCGACGACGGCGTCACCGCGCAGGTGCCGCTCGTGCTGCTCGCACGGCTCCGCCCCGAGGGGTTCGACCGTCAGGTGCCCGGCCTCCGCACCGAACTCGTCACCGCCATGATCAAGGCCCTGCCGAAGGTGATCCGCCGAAACGTGGTGCCCGCGGCCGACTGGGCCGCGAAGATCGTCGCCGAGCTCGGCGAAGCGGATGCCCCGGCGGGCATGTCGTTCGCCGACGAGGTCGCCGCCGCGATCAAGCGCCTGACCCACACGCCGGTGACGGGCGCCGACTTCGCGATGGACCGGATTCCGCCGCACCTGCAGATGTCCTTCCGGGTCGTCGACGGCCGCGGCAAGCAGCTCGCCGTCGGCAAGGACCTTCGGGCGCTGCAGGCGCAGCTCGCCGACCGGGCCCGCGACGCCGTCGCCGACACGTTCGCGACGCCCGCCCGCGGCGAGCGCGGGCCTCGAGGGCCGCGCCAGGTCGACGGGCCGGTCACGCCCGGCTCGATCGCCGCGGCAGGTGAGGCGCCGGGCGCCGGCATCGAGCGCACCGGGCTCACCAGCTGGGACTTCGCCGAGCTCCCCCGCTTCGTCGACACCACGGTCGGCGGCAACCGGGTGCGCGCCTACCCGGCCCTCATCGACGACGGCACCGCCGTGAACATCAGACTGCTCGCGACGCCCGAGGAGCAGGCGCGGGCGATGCCCGGCGGCATCCGTCGTCTGCTCATGCTCGCGACGCCGTCACCCGTCAACTACGTGCAGCAGCACCTCACGGGCAACGAGAAGCTCATCCTCGCGACGAGCCCGTACCCGAGCACGACCGCGCTCTTCGCCGACTGCCTCGTCGCCTGCGTGAACGACGTGCTGTATCGCGTGAAGGACGACGGCATGCTCTTCACGAAGCTCGAGTTCGACACCGTGCGCGACCGCGTCTCGGGCGTCGTCATGGACACCATGTTCGAGACCGTCGGCCTCGTCGCCCGAACCCTCACGGCGCTCCGCACCGCCGAGAAGACCGTCAAATCGGCGACGAGCATGGCGCTGCTGCCTGCCCTCAGCGACGCCAAGGAGCAGCTCGCCGGCCTCGTCTTCCCGGGGTTCGTCTCGCGCACCGGCCTCGAGCGCCTGCGGCATGTGCCCCGCTACCTCGAGGGCGTCACGATGCGCGTCGGCAAGCTCGTCGACAACCCCGGCCGCGACCGGGTGTGGATGAACGAGGTGCAGACGGCGCTCACCCGCTTCGCCGAAGCCGGGGGCACGATTCCGCTGGCACCGGATGCCCCGGCGAACGTGGTGCGTGCGCGCTGGCTCATCGAGGAGCTGCGCATCAGCCTCTTCGCGCAGGAACTGCGCGCGGCCGAGAGCGTGTCGTTGCAGCGCATCACGAAGGTGCTGCAGGGCTGAGCCTGGTTTCGACAGGCTCAACCCGCAGAGTCGGTTAGAGCACCTTCGAGAGGAACGCCTGCGTGCGCGCGTGCTGCGGGTTCGCAAGCACCTCGCGAGGGTCGCCGGTCTCGACGACCACGCCGCCGTCCATGAACACGAGCGTGTCGGCCACCTCGCGGGCGAAGCCCATCTCGTGCGTGACGACGATCATGGTCATGCCGGTCTTCGCGAGTTCCTTCATGACGTCGAGCACCTCGCCGACGAGCTCGGGATCGAGCGCCGACGTGGGCTCGTCGAAGAGCATGAGCTTCGGATCCATCGCGAGCGCCCGTGCGATCGCCACCCGCTGCTGCTGCCCTCCGGAGAGGTGAGCCGGGTAGTAGTCGGCCCGCTCGGCGAGGCCGACGCGTGCGAGCAGCTCGTGTGCGCGGGCCTTGGCCTTCGACCTCGAGACGCCCTTGACCTGGGTCGGCGCCTCCATGACGTTCTCGAGGGCCGTCATGTGCGGGAACAGGTTGAACCGCTGGAACACCATGCCGATGTCACGGCGCTGCTTCGCGGCATCCTTCGGGTGCATCTCGTAGAGCTTGTCGCCGACCTCGCGGTACCCGACGACCGAGCCGTCGACCGAGAGGCGCCCCGACGAGACCTGCTCGAGGTGGTTGATGCAACGCAGGAACGTCGACTTGCCCGAGCCCGACGGGCCGACCAGGCAGAGCACCTCGCCGCGCCTGACCTCGAGCGAGATGTCCTTCAGCACCTCGTTGGAGCCGAAGCTCTTCGACACGTGCTCGGCGAGCACCATCGGCGTCTGCGACACCGCAACCGACTCGTCGTCGCCTGCGGGCGTCGTCGTCTGTTCGCTCATCGAGCGTCTCCTCCATGCCTGGCGGCGAGTCCCGCCTCGGGATCGACCTGCTCGAGGCCATCGGTCGACATCGCACCCGTGACCGGGCCAGGGCCCGTGTCGGGACGATCCCCGACGCCGCGTGCGAAGCGCTTCTCGAGGAAGTACTGGCCGACCATGAGCACCGAGGTGATCGCGAGGTACCAGATCGACGCGACGATCAGGAGCGGGACCGGTGCGAAGATCGCGGCCGCGATGTCGCGCTGGCGCATGTACAGCTCGAGCGTGAACGGGATCGCCGAGACGAGCGAGGTCGTCTTCAGCATCGAGATGACCTCGTTGCCGGTCGGCGGGATGATCACGCGCATCGCCTGCGGCAGCACGACCCGGCGCATCGTCGTGCCCCAGCCCATGCCGAGCGCCGTCGCCGCCTCGCTCTGGCCCGAGTCGACCGAGAGCAGCCCGGCCCGCACGATCTCGGCCATGTAGGCCGACTCGTTGAGCGCGAGGCCGATGACCGCGAGCCAGAAGGTGTTCAGCAGGGCCGTCGTCGGGAATGAGACCCACGGCTCCATGAACGGCACACCGAGGTCGATCGAGGTGTAGATCGTGGCGAGCAGGCCCCAGAAGACGAGCTGCACGTAGACCGGAGTACCGCGGAAGATCCAGAGCCAGACCCACGCGACGCCCTTCAGCACAGGGTTCTCGGACTGCCGCATGACCGCGAGGATGATGCCCAGCACGACGCCGATGACCATCGAGAGCACGGTGAGGAGCAGGGTGTACCCCGCTGCCTGCGAGATGCGCTGATCGAAGAGGTACTTGCCGACGGTCGGCCAGTCGAAGGCCGGGCGCTGCGCGGCGTCGATGACGACGACGGCGACGATGGCGAGGATGACGACGGCGAAGGCGATGCGCCACGGATGCCGCAGCCGCACGATCTTCGTCGGCACCGGGGCGGCCCCGGGGCCGCCCGCCGGCACGGACGTCTCTGTCCGGCCGGAGGACGCGTCGTTCATCAGGTGCCCGCGTTGATCTCGATGGTGTCGACGCCGCCCGACTCGACGCCCCACTCGGCGAGGATGTCGCCGTAGGTACCGTCGTCGATGAGCGACTGCATCGCGGTCTGAACCGCTGCGGCGAGCTCCGAGCCCTTCTCCACGGGGAAGCCGTAGGGAGCGGAGTCGAACACCTCGCCGGCGGCCTCGAGCTTGCCGTCGGTCTGGGAGATCGCGTAGCCCGTGACGGGCGAGTCGGCGCTCATGGCGTCGGCCTGGCCGAGCACCACGGCGTTCGCCGCTGCGTCCTGCGTGTCGAACGGCGTGATCTGGATCGCGGGCTTGCCTGCGTCGACGCAGGCCTGGCTCTTCGCGGGCAGTTCGTCGGTGTGCTCGTACGTCGTGGCCTGCACGGCGACCTTCAGGCCGCAGGCGTCGTCGGGGTCGACGGTCTTGCCCGCGGGAGCGGCCCACTGGATGCCGGCGCTGTAGTAGTCGACGAAGTCGACCTGCTTCTGGCGCTCGGCATTGTCGGTGAAGCTCGACATGCCCATGTCCATGGTGCCGCCGGTGATCGAGGGGATGATCTTGTCGAAGCTCGCGATCTCGTACTGCACCTCGAGGCCGAGCTTGGCGCCGAGGGCGTCGACGAGGTCGACGTCCCATCCGATCGGGTTGCCGTCGGCGTCCTTGAACTCGTTGGGCGCGTAGGCGGCGTCGGTGCCGACGACGAGCTTGCCGGAATCGGCGATGTCGGCGGGCAGCAGGGCCGCGGCGGCCTCGTCGACCGCGATCGTGGGGGCCGAGGCATCGGTGGCCGGTTCGCCGCCGCCGGTCGTGTTGTCGACACAGCCGGAGAGGAGGAGGACCGCGGCCGCAGCCGCAGCTACGGTCGGAATGAGCAGGCGTCGGGAGTGCATGGGAGAACCTCTGTCGTTGCGATGGGGATCGACGACGAAGACTCTGGCCCCGGCGCCGTTACAGACCGAGCTTATGTCACCTGCGGCGCGCTGGATTCGGCTTCGAGATCACGATCCGGCCATCGATAGAGTTGATCGCACCGTGGGAAGCTACTCCGATCTGCTCAGAACCTCGGGCGTCGCTCGCATCATCGCCGCCCAGTTGACCGCGCGCTTCCCGTCGGGCATGCTCTCGCTGGCCTTCCTGCTGCATGTCGAGCAGCAGACGGGCTCCTACGGGGCCGCCGGACTCGTGCTCGCGGCGACCTCGATCGGCCAGGCCGTCGCCGGCCCGCTCACGAGCCGGCTCATGGGTCGGCTCGGCATGCGGCCCGTGCTCATCGCGACCCTCGCGATCTGCGTGACGGCGATCGTCGCGATCGCGGTGCTGCCGCTCACGGTGCCCCTCTACATGGCGATCGGACTGGTCGCGGGTCTCGCCAACCCGCCCGTGCAACCGGCGGTGCGCACGATCTATCCGAAGATGGTGAACTCCCGCCAGCTCACCCCGCTGTTCTCACTCGATGCCTCGGCACAGGAGATCATCTGGGTCGTCGGCCCCGTGGTCACCACATTCGTCGCGACCCAGATCGGCACGGTCTGGGCGATCCTCCTCGCCGCAGTGCTCATGGTCGTCGGCGGCATCTGGTTCATCTCCTCGCCGGAGCTCGGCCGGGTGCGCATCCCCCGCTCGAAGCGGCGCTTCGGCGCCGTGCTCGGCCGCCCCCCGGTACTCCTCGCGACCATCGTCGGCTTCCTGCTGATCGGCGCCACCGCGGCGATCGAGGCCGGCGTCGTGGCGGTGTTCGGTCACGGCGGCGGCGAAGCCGGCATCGTGCTCGCGATCTTCGCGGTGGGTTCACTCGCCGGCGGCCTCTTCCTCGGCCACGTGCCGATCGGGCCGTGGGCGACCGCCCGCCGCATGTTCATCGTGTTCGCGGGCACGGCGCTCGCTGCCGGCCTCATGGACTTCTGGTGGCTCTCGCTCACCCTCTTCATCGCCGGCATCGGCATCGCACCGGCGCTGGCCGTGCTCTTCGCGATCGTCTCGGCGAGCGTGAAGTTCTCGGACACCGCCGAGGCTTACGGATGGGTCGGCACCGGCCAGCTCATCGGCGCCGCCCTCGGCTCGGCGCTCGCGGGTTTCCTCATCGACAGCAGCGGCCCGCAGGGCGCCTTCTGGGCCGCCGCGGCGCTCGCCTTCCTCGGCTTCCTCGCGGGCCTGTTCGGCCGGCGCTGGCATCCCGACCTCCGCGGGCGCGACGCCAGTCCGATCCCCGACACCGAGCCGGTGCCGGCGCAGCCGAGCTGACGCGCGCCGCAGCCCACTGAGAGAAGCACCGGATGCCACGAGCCCTTCCCGCAGCTCCACGACTCCCGCTCGCCGACGGCTCGAGCATCCCGCAACTCGGCTACGGCCTCTACAAGGTGCCGGCGGCGGATGCCACGGGCCTCTGCCTCGACGCGATCGACGCGGGCTACCGGCACCTCGACACCGCGGCGTTCTACGGCAACGAGCGCGAGGTCGGCGAGGCGGTGCGTGCATCGGGCCTCGCGCGCGACGAGCTGTTCGTGACGAGCAAGGTGTGGAAGGACGACAACGGCTACGAGTCGACGCTGCGCGCCTTCGAGGAGTCGATGCGGCGGTTCGCGCTCGACCGGCTCGATCTCTTCCTCATCCACTGGCCGGTGCCGTCGACCGACCGGTACGTCGACACGTGGCGCGCGCTCATCCGGCTCCGGAACGAGGGCCGGGTGCGCTCGATCGGCGTCTCGAACTTCCACGCCCACCACATCGAACGCCTCGTCGCCGAGACCGGCGAGACCCCCGTCGTGAACCAGGTCGAGCTCCATCCGTGGCTGCCGCAGACGGCGCTGCGCGAGTTCGACGCGGCCCGCGGCATCCGCACCGAGGCGTGGTCGCCGCTCGCGCGGGGCCGGGTGCTCGGCACTCCCCTGCTCGACGAGCTTGCCGCCAAGCACGGGCGGAGCCCCGCGCAGATCGTGCTGCGCTGGCACGTGCAGCTCGGCAACATCGTGATCCCGAAGGCAAGTCGCCCGGAACGGATCCGCGAGAACCTCGACGTCTTCGGCTTCGAGCTCGACGCCGACGACGTCGCCGCGATCGCCTCGCTCGACAGCGGCGAGCGCACCGGGCGCGACCCCGACGACGACTGAGCGGATGCCGCGGAGCGACATCCGATCGTGACCCGACTCCCAGCCGGCTTCCAGACATCGCGTTCCCGGCCCGCCGTACAGTGAGCGCATGAGACGACGACTCGCGCCGACGGCCGCCGTTGCGGCCGTGCTCACCGCCCTGCTCCTCGCCGGCTGCACGGCCGGGCAGAGCACGTCGACGGGCGAGCCCGACGTCACGAGCGGCGAGATGGCGCCCGAAGCCCCGCAGTCCGTCGAAGGCGGTGACGCAGCGGCCGACGCCGACCGGAGCGTCATCACGACCGGCTCGATCGCGATCACCGTCGACGACCCGATCGCCGCAGCGCAGAGCGCCGCCGACATCGCCGATGCGTCCGGCGGGCGGGTCGACAGTCGCAACGAGACCCCCGGCACCGACACGCAGACGCCGAGCGCACGGCTCACCTTGCGCATCCCGGCCGATGAACTCGACGGCGTGGTCGCCGACCTCCGGGAACTCGGCACCGTCACCTCCGTCTCGATGGACGCCTCCGACGTGACCGCCCAGCGCCAGGACCTCGACGCCCGCATCGAGGCGCTCACCGCCTCCGTCGACCGGCTGCGCGAGCTCCTCGCCACCGCGACCTCGATCCCCGACCTCATCGCGATCGAGTCCGAGCTGACCACGCGGCAAGCCGAGCTCGACAGCCTGACCCAGCAGCGCGACGCACTCGCCGATCAGGTCGACTACTCGACCCTCGACGTCGGGCTCGTCACCGAGTCCCAGGCGCCCGCCGCCGCGCCCGGCGACTTCTGGAGCGGCCTCGCCGCCGGTTGGGGTGCCCTCGTCGTCTTCGGATCGTGGTTGAGCGTCGCGATCGGCGTGCTGCTGCCGTGGCTCCTCGCCGCGGCGGTCATCGTCACGATCATCGTCGGCATCGTCATGCTGACGACGCGACGACGACGGGCCCGTCGAGCGGATGCCGCGGCATCCGTCGCCGCGCAAGTGCCGCCGCCGGCCGACCCGGCACCGCCCGTGATCACCCCGCACGACCAGACGCCCGAGGCGTAGTCTGGCGGCGTGAGCACCACGCCTGAGACCCTGCTGCACGACGAGCTGCTCGAACGCTTCCGCGAACGTGCCGCCCGCTACGACCGCGACAACGCCTTCTTCGACGAGGACCTCGCCGAACTCCGCGAAGCCGGCTACCTGACGGCGCTCGTGCCCGTCGAGCTCGGCGGCCTCGGCTGGACGTTCGCCGACGCCGTGCGCGGCCAGATGCGCCTCGCGAGCGCTGCTCCGGCGACCGCACTCGCCGTCAACATGCACCTCGTCTGGACCGGCGTCGCCAAGGTGCTGCGCGACCGCGGCGACGACTCGCTCGACTTCGTGCTGCGCGAGGCGGGCGCCGGCGAGATCTTCGGATTCGGCATCAGCGAGGCCGGCAACGACCTCATGCTCTTCGGTTCCCGCACGCTCGCCGAGCCGCAGCCCGATGGCGGCTACCGGTACACCGGGCGCAAGATCTTCACCTCGCTCTCGCCGGCGTGGACCCGGCTCGGGACGATGGGCCTCGACTCGGTCTCGGCCGATGCACCGAAGCTCGTCTACGGCTTCATCGACCGCGAAGACCCCGACGTGCGGATCCTCGACGACTGGGACACGATGGGCATGCGGGCGAGCCAGAGCCGCACGACCGTGCTCGACGGGGCGTTCGCGGCATCCGACCGCATCGTGCGCCGGCTCGATCCCGGGCCGAACGCCGACCCCCTCATCTTCGGCATCTTCGCGAACTTCGAACTGCTGCTCGCCTCGGTGTACGCCGGCATCGGCGATCGGGCGCTCGACCTCGCCGTCGCGGCGGCGCGACGGCGCACGTCGATGAAGAACGGCGGCGCGCCGCTCTCGCAGGACCCCGACATCCGCTGGCGCATCGCCGACGCCGCGCTCGCCCAGGAGGCGATCGAGCCGCAGCTGCTCGCGATCGCGCGCGATCTCGACGAGCTCGTCGATCACGGCGCCTTCTGGTTCGCGAAGCTCGTGGGCATCAAGGTGCGTGCGACCGAGACCGCCAAGCACGTCGTCGACCAGGCCGTCCGCGTCTCCGGAGGGTCGACGTACTTCGCGGGCTCCGAACTCGGCCGCCTCTACCGTGACGTGCTCGCCGGCATCTTCCACCCGTCCGACGACGAGTCCGCCCATTCGACGGTCGCGAACGCCTGGCTCGGCCCGATCGACTCGTGAGCCCGACCCCGGGGACGCCCGACCGGTAGACTCGACCGGGCGGCGCGGACCGCCACCGGAACTCTCTGGAGGTCGTTGTGAACGTCATCACTTTCCTCATCTCGATGGGACTCTTCGTCTTCGGCATGTGGCTCATGGGCACCGCGCCCGTCATGACCGAATTCCAGGCGCCCGTGTTCTTCGGCGGCATCATCGCCGTGGCGCTGTCGCTCGCGATCCCGTTCCACCTCCTCGGTCGCAGCGACGGCGTCTGAGCTCCATGACGCTCCCCTCGCGCGACACCATCGTCACGTATCCCGGCGGCGCGCTCGAGGCCGAGAGCATCGTGCTGCACATCGCCCCGGCCGGTGACGGTCTCGTCGCGGTCGTCACCGAGACGACGAGCTTCCACCCGGTCGACGCCGCCTGGCCCGACCAGCCGGCCGACACCGGATCATTGTCGACAGGCGGCCCCGAGATTCCGATCGTCGACGCCGTCGTGGCGGCCACCGATGGCACGGAGCTGTTCCTCGGCTCCGACATCCCGGTGCGCAAGGGCAGCGAGGGCTGGTCGTTCCTCGTCGCCCACCTCGTCGCCGACGGCGCAGCGATCGCCGAGGGCGACACGGCGACGGTGCGAGCGGATGCCTCGGCGCGCCGCGCCCTCTCGGTCGGCCACACCGCATGCCACGCGGCGGCGCTCGCACTGAACGCCGCGCTCGCCGGCAATTGGTCGAAGGCCGCGCGCGAGGACGCGCTCGGGGCACCCGACTTCGACGGCATCGCGATCGCGTCAAGCCGCATCGTGCCGGGCGGCTCCGTCGACGTGTACCGCCTGAACAAGTCGCTGCGCCGCGCCGGGTTCGACACGGCCGCGGTCGCCGCCGACGAGCTCGGCGAGCTCGCGGCATCCGTCACCGCGACGATCGCCGAGTGGGCCGCCGCCGGCGCCCCGGTGCGCATCGACCGCGAGGGCGACGGGCTCACCGACCGCCGGTACTGGGTGGCCGAGCTGCCCGTCGGCACCGCCAGCATCGCGTGCGGCGGCACGCACGTCGAATCGCTCGCCGAGCTCGGCGACGTGCGGGTCGAGTTCGAGGCGGGTGACGACGCCGGCACCCCGGTGCTGACGATGCGCACGCACGCCGAACCGCCGCGCTGAGCACCACCGGCCGCGACACCGCCGCGCGGGGTTACGATTACGGATGTGGGTATACGCATCGAGAAGGTCGACCTCCCGGGGATCGGCATTCGTCACGACCTCGTCACCGAGAGCGGGCGACGCATCAGCGTCGTCTCGCACCGTGACGGCGAGCGCGACCTCGGGCTCTTCGACCAAGACGATCCCGACGCCTGCCGCGACTCCATTCCGCTGAACGACGACGAGGCCGCGGCGCTCGCCGACGTGCTCGGCGCCTCCGTCATGCTCAGCCGGCTCACGAGCCTCAGCGACGAGACGGCCGGCCTCTACACCGAGCAGATCGCGCTGCCGACGGACTCGCCGTATCTGAACCGCACACTCGGGGCGACGAAGGCCCGCACACGCACGCACGCCTCGATTGTGGCCATCGTGCGCGACGGTGCGATCATCCCCTCGCCCACGCCTGCAGAGACGCTGCGCGCTGGAGACGTCATCGTCGTCGTCGGAACACGTGAAGGACTCGACGGAGTAGCCCGGCTGCTCGCCAACGGCCCCGACTGAGGCCGCCCATGCACGAGACCACGCTGCTCCTCATCGAAGTCGGCGCGCTGCTTCTCGGCATGAGTCTGCTCGGGCGCCTCGCGCTCGCGTTCGGCATCTCGCCGATCCCGTTCTACCTCGTGCTCGGCCTCGCGTTCGGCGAGGGCGGGTTCATCGCTCTCGACGCGAGCGAGGAGTTCTTCCAGACCGGCGCCGAGATCGGCGTCATCCTGCTGCTCGCCCTGCTCGGCCTCGAGTACACCGCGTCAGAGCTCTTCGGCAGCCTCAAGTCCGCGCGCACCGCGGGCCTCGTCGATGCGGCGCTGAACGCCCTGCCCGGCGCCGCGCTCGCGCTCCTCCTCGGCTGGGGCCCGGTCGCGGCGGTCGCCATGGCCGGCGTCACCTGGGTGTCGTCGTCGGGTGTCATCGCCAAGCTCCTGCGCGACCTCGGCCGACTCTCGAACCGGGAGACGCCGGCGATCCTCGCGCTGCTGGTCATCGAAGACCTCGCGATGGCGTTCTACCTGCCGGTGCTCTCCGCACTCGTCGTCGGCATGAGCCTCATGCAGGGCGCCGTCTCCGTCGCGATCGCCGTGAGCGTCGTCGCCGTCATCCTCTACGTGGCGCTGCGGCACGGGCACATCGTCTCGCGGCTCTTCCCGGCCGACCACTTCGAGCCGCTGCTGCTCGGCGTGCTCGGACTCACGATGCTCGTCGCCGGCCTCGCGGCCGAGGTGAGCGTGTCCGCGGCCGTCGGCGCGTTCCTCGTGGGCATCGCGCTGTCGGGCAGGGTCGCGGCGAATGCGAGCCAGGTGCTGACTCCGCTCCGCGACCTCTTCGCCGCGATCTTCTTCGTCTTCTTCGGACTCACGACCGACTCGTCGGCGCTGCTGTCCATGCTGCCCGCCGCGCTCGCGCTCGCCCTCGTGACGATCATCACGAAACTCATCACCGGTTCGTACGCGGCGCGGCGAGCCGGAGTCGGCACGCTCGGACAATGGCGTGCCGGGCTCTCGCTCGCGCCCCGCGGCGAGTTCTCGATCGTCATCGCGGGGCTCGCGGTCGGCTCGGGCGTCGTCGCCCCCGAACTCGCACCGCTCGCGACGGGATACGTGCTCATCACGATCGTCGCCGGCACGTTCCTCGCGCGCGTGCCCGATGCCCTCTGGTTCCGGGCGGCCGTGCGCCGGCGGCGGGCGGCCGCCGGAGCGAGCGCGGTGCCGCCGGCCGCCTGAGCGCGGCGGACCGGGTCAGTCGGCCGGCTGGTCGGCGGATGCCGCGGCATCCGCTCGATCGGCCGCGGCGAGTTCCGAAGCCGCCCGCTCGGATGCACCGAGGTCGGCGACGGCACTGAGCTCGGCATCGGCGGCATCAGCGGCTGCGAGGAGTTCCCGCACCCGCGGCACGACCTCGGTGGCGTAGAGCTCGATGCTGCGCATCATGGCCTCGTGCGGCAGGGCGCCGTTCGAGTACTTCATGTCGAAGCGGGTCGCCCCGACGGCGCGCATGGCCTCGGCGATCTTCACGGCGACCTTCTCGGGCGAACCCGCGTAGAGCGCGCCGTTCGGCCCGGACTCGTTCTCGAAGTGGTCGCGATCCACCGCACCCCAGCCGCGCTCGCGACCGATGCGGTCGATGCTGACCTTGTAGTGCGGCCAGAGCGTGTCGAGCGCCTCGGCGTCGGAATCCGCGATGAACCCCGGCGAGTGGATCGCGATCGGCTGGAGCGGGTGACCGAACTGATCGAGGGCACGGCGGTACAGGTCGGCGAGCGGCGCGAATCGCGCTGGGCTGCCGCCGATGATCGCGAGCACGAGCGGCAGGCCGTAGTGGGCCGCGCGCACGACGGATTCGGGGCTGCCGCCGACGCCGACCCAGGTCTTCAGCCGGCCGTGCTCGACGGGCGGGAAGACGAGCTGGTCGGTCAGCGACGAGCGCAGCTGGCCGCTCCAGGTGACCGGTTCCTGCGGAAGCAGGGCGGAGAACAGGTTGAGCTTCTCCTCGAAGAGCTCCTGGTACTGGTTCAGTTCGAAGCCGAACAGCGGGAACGACTCGATGAACGAGCCGCGGCCGAGGATGACCTCTGCACGGCCGTTCGAGAGCCCGTCGAGTGTGGCGAACCGCTCGTACACGCGCACCGGGTCGTCGGAGCTCAGGACGGTGACCGCCGAGCCGAGGTGGATGCGCTCGGTGCGACCGGCGATCGTGCCGAGCACGACCTCGGGCGCGGAGACCGCGAAGTCCACTCGGTGGTGCTCGCCGATGCCGAAGAAGTCGAGACCGAGCCGGTCGGCGAGCACGGCCTCCTCCACGACGTTGCGCAGCACCTGCGCGTGCGGCAGGAGGCCGCCATCGGCCCCGCTCGTCACGTCGCCGAAGGTGTCGACCCCGAATTCGTACCGCTCAGACATCGCGATCCCTCTCCAAATTTCCATACGCCTGCATGCAATCCGCACGCGACAATCGGAACCACCGTCGGGACGAGACTATTCCCCGCCATCGGCGCGCGCACCGATCGCGGGAATGCCGGCCGCGACCGGCGCGTTCATTTCCATGACGACGCATCGATCAGGTGCGCCGAGTGATGGGAGAATCGAAACGTGACGGATCGGCCGGTCATCGGAATCTACGGCGCGGGCAAGGTGGGCACAGCCCTCGCCCGCCTCCTCGTGGCATCCGGGCACCGCGTGCTCATCGCGGGTTCGCCGCGTCAGACCGCGCTCGACCTGCTCGTCGGCGTGGTCGCCCCCGGGGCAGAGGTGACCTCCCCCGAGATCCTCGCCGCGACCGCCGACGTCATCATCGTCGCCGTGCCGTTCGGCAAGGCCGGCACCGTGCCCTGGGATGCGTTCGACGGCCGCATCGTCGTCGACGCCATGAACTACTGGCCGCCGGTCGACGGCAACATCGCCGAGATCGACGACGACCCCCGCACGACGAGCGAGATCAACGCCGCACGCAACCCGCGCGCCCGCGTCGTGAAGTCGCTGAACCACCTCGGCTACCACGAGATGGAGGACGACAGCATGGACGCCGGCTCTCCCCTGCGGCGCGCCCTCGCCGTCGTCGGCGACGACGTCGAGGCCCGGGCCGTGGTCGCCGAGATCATCGACGAGCTCGGCTTCGACCCGGTCGACGGCGGCGAACTCCGACACGGCGTCGCCCTCGAGCCGGGGCACCCCGCATTCGGCCGCGAACTCTCGGCGGCCGAACTCGCCGCGCTGCTCACGCCCGCCGTGCATCTCGCCGCCTGAGCGACCCGCGCGAGCCGCGGCATCCGCTCATTTAGGGTGGGTGGATGCCCGATCCCGTGACCGTTCGCGACGGCTCAGCCGAACGTCTCTCCCGCATGGTGCAACTGCCGACGGTGTCGGCCGAGCTCGCCGAACGCGGCCTCGCCGACTTCGACCGCTTCCGAGCGCTCATCGCCGAGCTCTACCCGCTCGTGCACGAGCACCTCGGCTTCGAGCAGGTCACCGAACTCGGGCTGCTCTTCCACTGGCGCGGGCGCGGCGACGGCGACCCGGTCGTGCTGATGGCGCATTTCGACGTGGTGCCGGTCGACGAGCGCGACGGATGGCGCTTCCCGCCGTTCGAGGGACGCATCGCCGACGGCTCGGTGTGGGGTCGCGGCACCCTCGACGACAAGGGCCCGCTGCTCGTCGTGCTCGAGGCGGTCGAGAACCTCCTCGCCGACGGGTTCAGCCCGGCCCGCGACGTCTACCTCTCGTTCGGCGGCAACGAGGAGAGCCACGGGGCGGCGGCAGTGGCCATCACCGCGCTCTTCCGCGAGCGCGGCATCACCCCGTGGCTGGTGCTCGACGAGGGCGGCGCGGTGGTCGACGCACCCCTTCCGTTCGTGCAGGTGCCTGCCGCGATGGTCGGCGTCGGCGAGAAGGGTGTGCTCACCGTGCGGCTGACGGCTCGCGGCGACGGAGGACACGCCTCCGCGCCGCCGAAGACCACGCCGACCGCGCGCATCGCCCGTGCCGTCGACCGGCTGGCGCCGAACCCGTTCCCGAAGCGCATGCCGCGATCGATGCGGGCGATGCTCTCGAGCTTCGTGCCGCACACACGAGGCGCGTCGCGCCTGCTGCTCCGCCTCCTCGTCGCCCTGCCGTGGGTGACGGCGCGCGTCTTCTCACGTCTCGGCGGCGAACCCGCGGCCCTCGTGCACACGACCGTCGCGGCCACGATGCTCGAGGCCGGCACCGCCGACAACGTGCTGCCCTCGCAAGCGACCGCGGCCCTGAACCTGCGCATCGCCGTCGGCGAGACCGTCGAGTCGGTGGTGGCGCATCTGCACCGCGTCATCCGAGACCCCGAAGTCGAGGTGACCGTCGTCGAGGGCAGCGACCCGTCGCCCGAGTCGCCCACCGACTCGGTCCAGTTCGCGGCGATCACGCAGGCCGTCGCAGCCTCATACCCCGAGGCGACGACGGCGCCGTACCTCATGATGGCGGCGACGGACTCGCGATACTTCCACCGCTTCTCCCCCGCCGTCTACCGCTTCGCGCCGATCGCCATGACCGCTGCCCAGCGCGCCTCGATCCACGGGGTCGACGAGTGGGTCACGATCGACAGCCTCGAACGCGGCGAGCGATTCCACCGCGCCCTCATCACCGCGATTCCCGAGTGAGACGGATGACCCATTAGGGTGAATCCACCCCGTCCCGAAGGAGCCCCGATGAAGCGCGCTGCCAGACTCGGTCCCGTCGCCGCGATCGTCGGATTCCTCGCCTTCGTCGAGTTCACGAGCGGCATCCTGCAGGGCTACTACACGCCGCTGCTGACCGACATCGCCAGGCACCTCGGCATCCACGACGCCGACGTGAACTGGCTCGAGGGCACGCAGCTCATGCTCTCCGCCCTCGTCGTTCCGGCGTTCGCGAAGCTCGGCGACATGGTCGGCCACAAGCGCATGCTCGTGTGGTCGACGGCGGTCACCGCCGTCGCCTCGATCTCGCTCGCCTTCACCGACCAGTTCTGGGTCTTCCTCGTCGCGTGGGCGCTGCAGGGGTTCTACGTCGTCTGGCTGCCGCTCGAGATCGCGCTCATCTGGTCGCGCAGCCGCTCGGCCGACCGCCCGGCGGCGATGACCCGCAAGGCGGCGGGCCTGCTCGTCGCGGCGCTCGAACTCGGGGCGATCGCCGGCGCGCTCTCGGCGGGCGCCCTGGCCGAGCTGCTCCCCATGCAGGTGCTGCTCCTCGTGCCGGCCGTCGCCGTGGTCGCCTGCTTCTTCGTCGTGCTGTTCGGAGTGAAGGAGTCGCCCGACCTCACCGGCGGCACGCTCGACACCGGCGGCCTCATCCTCATCTCGCTCGCCCTGCTCTCGCTCACGGGCGGGCTCAGCTTCATGCGCCTGAACGGCCCCGCCGACCTGCTCTCGTGGGCCCTCGTGGCGCTCGGCGCCCTGCTCGTGATCCCGTTCGCACGGTACGAGCTGAAGCACCCCGACCCGCTCATCGACGTGCGCATGTTCCGCGAGCCGACGCTCTGGCCGATCTTCCTCACGGCGGGGCTCTTCGGCGTCAGCGTGCTCGGCGCACAGGCGCCCCTCTCGACGTTCGCCCGAACGGATGCCTCGGTGTACGGCTTCGGGCTCAGCGCGACGACCGGGCAGACGTCCATCCTGGTCGGCGCGTACGTGCTCTCGCTCGTGGTCGGCGCGATGCTCTTCCCGCTCGCGACCCGCTGGGTCACGCCGCGCGTCGCCCTCATCGGCGCGAGCTCGCTCGTCGCGATCGGCTACCTGCTGTTCCTGCCGTTCCACGACGGGTACGCCCAGGTGCTCGCGAACATGGTGATCGCCGGCATCGGCTCGGGCGCGCTCGTCGCGGCGCTCCCGGCCGCCGCCGCCGCTGCCGCCCCTGCGCACCAGACCGGCGTCGCGACCGGCCTCACCAACTCGGTGAAGACCGTCGGCGGGGCGATCGCCTCGTGCGTCTTCGGCATCGCACTGCTGGGCGCCGCGGGTGAGGCCGCCACAGGCACTGCCGGCGCCTTCGGCGGCTACGTCACCGTCTGGCTCGTCTGCGGGCTCACGGCGGCGCTGGCGGCCGTGCTGCTCGCCTTCGTGCCGAAGCTCGCCTTCTCGGATGCCCCTGTCGTGGAGGCCTCGGCCCCCGTACGCTGATCCCGACGACGGGAGGCGCGATTTGGATGCCGCAGCGCTCGTCGCCACGCTCGAGGGCCTTGCGAGTGCAGAGGAGCGCGAGAAGTACACGCGCTACTTCCCGCCCGACCCGGATGCCCCGTTCATCGGCGTGCGCATGGGCGCCGTGTTCGAACTCGCCAAGACGGCCCTCGACCTGCCGGTCGGCGAGCTCGAGGCGCTGCTCGAGCGACCGACGCACGAGGTGCGGGCCCTCGCCTGCAGCATCATGGGAAAGTCCGCCGCACGGCCGAAGACTTCCGAGGCGCGCCGCGACGAGCTCTACGGGCTCTACCTCCGCCGGCACGACCGCATCGACCAGTGGGATCTCGTCGACCTCGCCGCGCGCGACGTCATCGGCGGGTACCTGCTCGAACGCGACCGTGCACCGCTCGCCCGGCTCGCGGCATCCGGGTTCTGGCCCGAGCGCCGCACCGCCCTCGTGGCGACGTTCGCCTTCCTCCGCCGCGGCGAGGTCGACGACGCGTTCGAGCTCTCGGAGACACTCGCCGACGATCCGGAGCCGCTCGTGCAGAAGGCGGTCGGCTGGGTGCTCCGGGCCGCCGGTGACCTCGATCGCGAGCGGCTCACGACGTTCGTCGAACGGCACGCGGCGACCATGCCCCGGGTCGCGCTGCGCGCGGCGATCGAGCACTACGACAAGCCCGAACGCGCCAGGATCCTCGCGATCCGCTGAGCCGGTCGCGACGCAGTCGCCGTCGGGATCGCTGTCGCCGCCGGCGCAGCCCCGTCAGGCGGCCGCCGGCTCCGTTCCGCCGAGGGCGCTGCGCTGGCGCCGCCGCGCGCCGAGATCGGCCACGCCGATCGCGAAGGCGATCGCGACGAAGATCGCGACGGCGAGCATGCCGATGCCGTAGGCGTGGTGGTAGACGGTGAGGTCGGGTTCGCCGTCGGCCTCGCGGAAGATCGTCGAGTAGAAGAGCGAGAGCGTGACGGCGGTGCCGATCGCCGTGCCGATGCGCTGGCCGAGCTGGCCGACCGAGCCGGCGAGACCGCCCTGCTTGACCGGGATGTCCATGAGCGTCAGCGTCTGGTTCGGCGAGACGACGAGACCGCCGCCCGCGCCGCCGATCACCATCGCACCGGCCATCGCCCAGGGCGTGACCGCCGGCTGGGTCGTGAGCGCGAAGAGCACGAGCAGCCCGATGCCGACCAGGAGCAGCGCCAGCCCCCAGACGACGAGCGGCCGGCCGAGTCGATTGACGAGCGTGCCGCCGACCCACGAGCCGACGGCGCTCATGAGGGCGAAGCCGATGCCGACCATGCCCGCGAAGACGGCCTCGAGCCCGAGGCCGTGCTGCAGGTACAGCGTCGTCAGCAGGAACATCGACGGCATCGCCGCGAAGTACACGCTCGCGAGCGCCGTGCCGTTGCGGAACGAGCTCACGCCGAAGAGGGCGAGCGGTACCAGCGGATGCTTGCCGGACGCCGCGTAGTGCCGCTCCCACGCGATGAACGCCGTGATCGCGAGGACGAACAGCACGAGCACCCACCAACGTGCGGGGTTGTCGCTCGGCGACCCCGTCGTGAAGAGGAACGGCCACATGAGGGAGATCACGGTGACCGCGAAGAGCACGAGGCCGACCGGGTCGAGCGACAGCGGCTTCGACGACGGATGCCGCGTCACCGGCAGCAGCCAGATCGCGAGGGCGATCGCGGCGAGGGCCAGCGGCACGTTCATCCAGAAGATGCCGCGCCAGCCGTCTTCGGGTCCGCCGATCGCGATCATCAGCCCGCCGAGGGTGGGACCGAACGCGGTCGCGAGCCCGATGGTCGCTCCGAAGAGACCGAACGCCTTGCCGCGTTCCTTGCCGGTGAAGAGCTCCTGGATGATGCCGAGCACCTGCGGCATCTGGATGCCGGCGGCGACGCCCTGCAGGAGGCGGGCGATGAGCAGCACCTCGATGTTGGGCGCGAGCGCGGCGGCCAGGCTCGTGAGCGTGAAGAGGCTGAGGCCGACGATGAAGAGCGTCTTGCGCGAGCGCTGGTCTCCGATGCGACCGGCCGGCACGAGGGTCAGGCCGAAGGTGAGCACGTAGCCGGCGACGATGAGCTGGAGCTCCGTCGAGCCGGCGCCGAAGGCGTCCTCGATCGCCGGGAGTCCGACGTTGACCTTCGACAGGTCGAGGATCGTGAGGGCGGCGACGGCGACGCACACCCAGTAGGCGCGCCAGCGGTGGCTCTCGGGGAGGGTGATCGACCGGGTCTCTGGCGCTTGCGACATCCGTTCAACCCTACGTCCCCGGCACCTCAGGAGCGCAGCGGACCGCCGCGCTCCTGGCCACGCGCGATCGACGGCAGTGTGATGAGCGCGATGACGGCGAGCGACTGGATCGCGAGGCACCCCGCCATCGCCGTCCAGAGCGCATCGAGCTCGGTGAGGATCATCGCGAGCTGCGTGACCGGGGTCGCGATCGCGAGTGCCACCACCCATCGCAGCGCCGCGGAGCTCAGTCGGCCCCGGCGCGCCGGTGCCAGTGGGTCGGCACGGCCGGCGGTGAGCCCGAGCACGAATGCGCCGGCGACGAGGAGGCCGGTCGCGAGCCAGCCGCAGGTCAGGGGGTCGGCCGCGGTGACGAGGGACGGCGCCGCCGCGAACGGGGCGATCGCGACGAGTGCGGTGCCGAGGAAGGCCCCGATGTCGATGCGCAGCGATTCGCCGCGTACGACCCGTGGATCGGCGGAGCGGCCGCCACGTGCGTTCCAGTCCTGCTTTCTGGCGATCTCCGAGAACGCCACGATGCCGAACACCATCATGCTCTGCGCGCCGAGGAACGCGCCGACGTAGCGCGTCGCCGCGACGGGATCGGCGAACGCCGTCACGATGACGAGCACGGGCACGAGGGCCGCGAGCGCGGCGACCCAGCGCAACGCGACCGGGCTGAGTCGACCGATGCGGCGCGGGGCGCTCGCGCCGCGTCCCGCCGTCGTCGCGAGCACCAGCTCCCCGGCGAGCAGCAACCCCGTCGACACCCAGTAGGCCGCCACGAGATCGAGTCCGGTGAACGCGGGGGCTGCGACCGAGACCGGCGCGAGCGCGATGAGGCCGACGGCGACCACGGCGCCGGGGTCGGCAGGGCGGTCCTCGACGATGCGTGTGGGAATCGCCTTCGGCGCGCGACGCTGCGGACGCGACACCGTCGCAGCGGCACCGCCGATCGGTGCTTCTGCTGCGCCGGCGGCCACCGCCTCGGTGAGCACGCCGCGTCGAACGAGCACCTCGAGTGCGGCACGACGATCGCGCTCCGCCTCGGCGCCGGGAGTCGTGTCGCGCTGGATGAAGTCGAGTTCGACGAGCACCTCGTACGGGTCTCGCGCGGTGGGCCTCTGCTTCGCCCAGTGCCGCAGGCGGGCGTGCGCGGCCGTGAGGTCGTCCCTCATGTCGCACTCCCCCCGATTCGCGGCACTCGAAGGAGTGTCCGTTCGAGGGTAGTGTCCGAGCGGCGGGATCGCGGGAGCGAGTCCCGGATCACGGCGTCGCCAGATGCGATTGCGGGGCGGATGCACGAAGGGCTCCCGCATCTGCGGGAGCCCTTCGACTCGGTGGACCCAGGGGGATTCGAACCCCCGACCTTCTCATTGCGAACGAGACGCGCTACCAACTGCGCCATGGGCCCGAGCGAGAAAGAGCCTATCATCCCGCGGACGATGGTTCCGACCATCGCCCCGGTTCAGCCTGCCTGCCTGCGGCGGCGCAGCACCGCGTCGAGGTCCTCGAAGCCGGGCCGTGCATCGTCGATGATTCCCATGCGAGCATACGGGCTCGCCGGGACGTCGTCGTGCATCGCGGCGGCCTCCGAACGCGTACGCGCCGCCGAAGCGGAGGCGGCGGCCGGCGTGATGACGGGCAGCTCAGGCTCCAGTTCGGCCGCGCGACGCGCGATGTCGTCACCGGCCTCCGCCCGCTTCAGCTCCGCCGCCGCATCGATGGAGGCCATCGCCATCGCGGCGATCGTGCCCCTCGAGAGGTGCAGCGGGCGCGGCAGCGGCTGCGGCACCCAGCCGTCGGCCGGCGATTCGGGTTCGACGAGATCGATCGGCTCGAACGGCCGCGCCTCGACGACGGTCGCCGGACGAGCCGCGACGGGAGCCGCCGGGCGCACCCGTGCGAGCCTGACGAGGCCCGCGAACGCGAGCGCCATGCCGACCGCTCCGATCAGCGGTGTGATGAGCGAGGCGCCGAGGGCGGCGGCGATGCCACCGCCGATGACGGTGAGCAGTGAGATGAGCAGCAGGAGCGAGCACAGCGCCCGTCCGCGACGAAGTCGCTTGCGGGCCAGTGCGCTCATCGATGATCGGGGGCTCTGCACCGGAGCCGCCGGCGCCTCGGCGGGCGCGATGATGGCGATCGGCTCGGTCGCCGCGGCCGCCGCGGCGAGCACCACGCCGACACGAAGGCGCGCGGCATCCACTGCGCCTTCAGCGGCCCAGCGCTCGGCGAGCGCTTCGCGCTCCTCGGCCTCTGCGGTGAGGCGTGCCGTCGCCTCGCGCTGCTGCAGGATGCGCTGCTGCGCCGCGACCTCGCGAGCCGTCGCCTCGACCCGTACGGGCTCGGGCGTCTCGGCGGTCTCAGCGAGGATCCGGAGCGTCTGCTGGAGCCGCACGGCGTTGCGCTCGGTGGCCATGTACTGGCGACGACGCAGCCAGTTCGGCAGGAGGTACGCGATCCACAGCGCGGCTGCAACAGCCACGAGCAGCCCCCCACCGATCACGTCCATGGGACAACGCTAGGTCACTACATGCCCTCAGCCGTACTCGACGCCCGCGTGTTCACCGATCAGGCAGCCGCAAAGGGTGCGCGGATGCCGCGCGATCCTCGTCGCTCACGCGGGCGAGGCCCTCGGGCACCAGCCCGTCGCGCCACCGCCGGAGCACGCCGCGCGGCACCTCCTCGGCCACGAGCCCGAACGCGAAGTGGTCGCTCCAGACCCCGTTGATGTGGATGAACCGCCGCCGGAGCCCCTCGTAGCGGAAGCCGAGCTTCTCGACCACCCTGAGCGACGGCCCGTTCTCGGGCCGGATGCAGATCTCCATGCGATGCAGCCGCAGGGTGGCGAAGCAGTAGTCGGTGGCGAGCGCCACCGCCGTCGGCGTGATGCCGCGACCCGCGACATCCTGGGCGACCCAGTAGCCGATCGTCGCCGACGACAGCGAGCCGTACGTGATCGACGAGACGTTCAGCTGCCCGACCAGCGCGCCGTCCACCTCGACGATGAACGGCAGCGCGTGGCCACTGCGCGCGTGAGCCAGGAGGTTGCGGATGCTCCCTCGCGTGTCGATCACCGAGCCGCCGCCCGGGTACGTCGCCTCCCATTGCCGGAGCCACCCGCGGTTGGCGAGCAGCACCCGCTCGAGCGGCTTCGCGTCGCGGACGCGGATGGGTCGCAGCGTGACGTCGCCGTCTCGCAGGGTGGGCACGGCGACTGCGGGCATGCTCAGACTGTATCGAGTCCTGCCGCGTACTCCACGAGCCACGGGCGGAGATCCGGTCCGAGGTCTTCACGATCCGCGGCGAGTTGGATGACCGCCTTGATGTAGTCGAGCTTGTCGCCGGTGTCGTAGCGGCGGCCTCGGAAGACGACGCCGTACACGCCGCCGGTGCCCTCGACATCCCCCGCCATGGTCATGAGCGCGTCGGTGAGCTGGATCTCGCCGCCCTTGCCCGGCGGAGTGTGCTCGAGGATGTCGAACACCTCGGGCTTCAGCACGTAGCGGCCGATGACCGCGTAGTTCGACGGCGCGACCTCCTTCGCCGGCTTCTCCACGAGGCCCGTGACGCGCACGACGTCGGGGTCGTCGGTGGCTTCGACCGCCGCTGCGCCGTAGAGGTGGATCGAGTCGGGGTCGACCTCGAGCAGCGCGACGATCGAGGCGTCGCGCACGCCCTGCTCCTCGAGCATGCGCGTGAGCAGGGTGTCTCGCGCGTCGATGATGTCGTCGCCGAGCAGCACGGCGAACGGCTGGTCGCCGACGTGCATGCGGGCTCGCAGCACCGCGTGTCCGAGCCCGAGCGGGTCGCCCTGGCGCACGTAGTGCATGTCGGCGAGGTCGGTCGACTCGTTGACCTTGGCGAGCTTGACGGTGTCGCCCTTGGCCTCGAGCGTGGCCTCGAGCTCGGCGACGCGGTCGAAGTGGTTCTCGAGCGCGTTCTTGTTGCGCCCGGTCACCATCAGCACATCGGTCAGCCCGGCCTCGACGGCCTCTTCGACGACGTACTGGATGGCCGGCCGATCGACGACCGGGAGCATCTCCTTCGGCATCGCCTTCGTCGCGGGCAGGAAGCGGGTGCCGAGCCCTGCTGCCGGGATGACGGCTTTCGTGATCCGTTGAGTCATGCGACTCAGCGTACCGGCCGCCCCTCGGAGGGGTTCCGGCCGCTTCGTCCTAGGATGTGTGCCATGCCCGACGATCCGGATGTAGACAAGCGCATCCTCCGCGCCGAACTGCGCGAGCGACGCCGGAACATGCCGGCGCACGAGCGCGAGCTCGCGACCGAGGGCTTCACCGCCCGCCTCGAGGAGCTGATCGGCTCGACCGAGGCGGAGTCGATCTCCTGCTACCTCTCGATGCCGACCGAGCCGAACACGCGGCCGTTCGTGAACTGGGCGGAGGCCCGCGGCATCCGCGTGCTGTTCCCCGTCACGCGCGAGGACGGCCTGCTGGACTGGACCGTCGGCGAGGAGGAGACCGAGACGCTGGGCCTCCACGGCACGCCCGAGGCGGTCGGCGAACTGCTCGGGCCGATGGCCATCAACGACGTCGACCTCATCATCGTGCCCGCCGCGGCGATCGACGCGACGGGCATGCGCCTCGGCTGGGGCAGGGGCTATTTCGACAAGACCCTCGGATCAATGGGAAAATGTCCCCCGGTGTACGCCGTGGTCTTCGACAGCGAGTTCGTCGAGACCGTGCCGCGTGAGGTGCACGATCAAGGCGTCAACGGCGTCGTGACGCCCACGCGCATCATCGCGTTCTGACCGGCTGCGGGCCGGCGCGTCACCCGAGATCGGAAGAAGCTCCATGCCCACGTATTCCTACCGTTGCACCGAGTGCGACAACGCCTTCGACATCCACCAGGCGTTCACCGACGACACGCTCACGGTCTGCGAGGTCTGCGGCGGCAAGCTGCGCAAGCTCTTCAACACCATCGGCGTGACCTTCAACGGCTCGGGCTTCTACCGCACCGATTCCCGCAGCGGCGGATCGGGCTCGTCCGGTTCCGGGTCGTCTTCCGGCTCCTCCAGTTCGTCATCGGGTGGCGGAACGACCGGCGGCGGCTCCTCGTCCTCGTCGAGCTGAGCTTCGGCTAGCGTGGTGCCGGTCGACCCCACGACACACGGATCCGCCGAACCCGGATCCGCCATCGACGAAGGGTACGAGCCATGATCAAGGGCTTCAAAGAATTCATCATGCGAGGCAACGTCATCGACCTCGCGGTCGCGGTCGTCATCGGCGCCGCCTTCACCGCGGTCGTGAACGCGATCGTCGCAGGGCTCATCAACCCCCTCATCGGGCTGCTGTTCAAGGCCGACAGCCTCGACGACATGACCGTCAAGATCGGCAGTGCGACCTTCGCCTACGGCTCGGTCATCGGCGCGATCATCTCGTTCCTCGCCGTCGCCGCCGTCGTCTACTTCGTCTTCGTCATGCCGATGAACCACTTCAAGGAGCGGGCGGAGGCCAAGCGCAAGGCGGGCCAGCCCGACCCCGAAGAGCCCGAGACCGAGCTCACCATGCTCGCCCAGATCCGCGACCTGCTCGCCGAGCGGGGCGCCGCCGGCGTGCATCGCGAGTGATCAGGTCTGCTTCCAGTGGGGAGGCCGGTCGCGGGTCAGGCGTTCGTCGTCGGATGACCCGGGGCCGGCCTTCCGCTTGCGGGGCGTCGCCGGTTCGTCGGGCCGGTCGACCGGCGCCTCGGGCGACGGGTCGGAGCCGGGGGCCGGCGTGAGCCGCGCACGGCGCGCCCGTCCGGCGGCACGCTCGACGCGCTGACGCGGTTCCTCGGTCATCGGCGTTCGGCCGCGACATCCGCCGTTCGCTCGGCATCGGGCCGACCGAGCAGTGACGCGACGCGCGAGGCGACCGCCTCGGGATTGCCGAAGAGCTCGAAGCTGTGCACCCGCAGGTAGTGCCAGCCGAGTCGGCGCAGCACGTCAGGACGCAGCCGCAGCGACTCGCGCAGGCTGAGCCCGGTGAGGGCGTCGTCGGTCTCGACGACGACCGCCTTGCCCGCGTTCGCGGCGGCGAGGGCGAGTCGGCCGCGATGGCCGACACTGACCCGGATGCCGCGGCGCTCCAGCCTCGCGGCGAGGTCGTGCAGCATCGAGGGGGCCTCCCCGGTCGCGCTCGGTCCTGCCGCGCGCTCCTCGGTCTGCGTGAGCACGTTCGCGAGCGCGAGCACGCCGTGGCTCTGGCGATCCTCGTCGATGTCTTCGGGGCGGAACGCCGACACGACGTCCATCGAGCGGCGCGCGCGCGTCATGCCGACCGCGAGCAGCCGGTCGCCGCCGGGCTCGCCGAGCGAGCCGAAGTTCGAGAGCAGCCTGCCGTGCGGGGTGCGCCCGTAGCCGACGGAGAAGATCACCCGGTCGCGACTCTGCGCGACGGCCTGTTCGAGGGTCAGCACCGTGAACGGCTCGGCGCGGTCCTTCAGGATGAAATCGGAGAGGTCGGTGCGCTTGGCGAAGGCCGCGAGCACCGCCTGGTGCACCCGGCCGGCATGCTTCGTGCTCGCGGTGATGACCATGAGCGATTCGCGCGGTCGCTTGACCGCGTGCTCCATGACGAGTTCGACGACCTTCGCGACCTCGGTGTCGATCGATTCGACGGTGCCGGTGACGGTGTCGGGCAGGCCGTTGCCCGCGACGTAGTGCAGCCCGAGGCTGCCGTGGCCGAGGAAGCTGCCCGCCCAGGGCAGCGAGGCGATGCGTCCCGCGTAGAACCGGTTGTTGACGAGCTCGGCGAGGTCTTCGCCGCCGGCACGGTAGCTGCGGGTCAGGGTGAGCGTCGGCAGCAGTTCGCCGAGCCGCGCGAGCGCCGAGTCGGCGTGCAGAGCGTCGACGCCGTGCTCGGTCGACGAGGCCCCTGGCTGGTCCACATCGTCGAGACCGGTCTCGAAGAGCGTGGGGGTCTGGGTGACGGGGTCGCCGAACGCGACGACCTGCTTCGCCCGCCGGATGGCGCCGAGGTTCTCCGCGATGCTCGTGGCTCCGGCGTCGACGAGGATCACCGTGTCGAAGCCGATCGAGTCGTCGATCGAGGCGACGTCGTAGGGCGAGGCCAGCCAGACCGGTGCGAGCGCACGGAAGAGGTGCGGCGTCTCCGCCTGGAGCGCCTCGGGTCGCACCCGGTCGCCCCGCAGCATCCGCTTCAGTCGCCCGGCCTCGTCGGCGTGGTCGACGAGCGCGACCTTCCAGTTCTCGGCGAGGCGCCACGCGAGGAGCGGCCCGGCCGCGGAGGCGTGCGCCTCGTCGACGAGGCGGAAGTCGCCCTCGAGACGGTCGAGCACCGAGGTGTTCGCACCCAGCAGCGCCTTCTCGTTCGCGAGCACCGACTCCAGCACCGACTGCCACCAGGCGAGCTCGAGTTCGGCGGCGACTCCCCGCTCGGGAACGTGGCGCTTGGCCAGGTCGAGCAGCAGCGGGTCGAGGCCGAGGTCGCGCAGGCGAGCGAGCACGGCCGTGCGCTCCTGCAGGTTCGTCAGCACCTCGGACTCTGCGGCGAGGCCTTCGAGCGCCGAGGTGAGCTCGCGAACCGGACGGGACGCGAGCTGGCGCTGCGTGCCGACGATGCCGAGCGGCGCATCGAGCACCGCGAGGTCGGCGACGACGTGCTGATAGGCGACGTGCACGTCGTCGATGCCGACGGGCACGCCGGGGATCGCACCGGCGTCGGAGTAGCGCTGCCAGAGGGTGCGCTGCTGCTGGATGCCGCGGAGGGCCGAGTTCAGGTCGGAGACGTGCACGCCGGGACGCACGAACTCGAGCGCGTGGCGACGCAGGCGCCGTCGGTTGGCACCCGACATGCCCGGAGAGTCGCGACGCGCGGAGGTCGCGGCGATGAGCTCGCCGAGCGGACGGTCGAAGACCGACGGCTGGAAGCGGTCGAGCGTCTCGCGGACGTCGAGGAGCAGCCGCAGGAAGACGCCGAGCTCGGCGACCGACTCGAACTCGCGCAACCGCGTGTGCTCGATGAGGGCGCGGCCTCGGTCGAGCAGTCGCGGCAGGTCGCTGCGGGAGAGTCGTTTCGCGAGCTCGTGCGCACCGGTCGCCTCTTCCGAAGAGGTGAACGACGCCCCGTACCAGGGCGAATCGCCGGGACCGTACCGGAACTCGCCGAGCGCGGCGGCGCGGGCGAGGTCTGCGGCGATCTCCTCGCGACGACCGGCGACGGCTGCGAGTGCGGCATGGTCGAGGCGCGCGGTCGTCGACGGTGGGCTCGGCACGAGCGCGAGGCTCGCGAGCTCGCTGAGCGCGTCGAGCACCGAGACGTGCAGCTCGGGGTCTTTTCGCGTGAGCGCCGAACGGTAGTCGAGCAGCACCTTGCGAAGGCGCACGAGGGCGTCGTCGACGTCGGCGACCCGCGGCCGTTCGGCCTTCTCGTTGCGCGAGATCGACTGGATGAGCTCTCGTCGGAGGCCTGCGGTCGTGACGGCGGCGCCGCCGAGGCCGACCTGGCCGAGGCGGTGCGCGATGCCGTCGAGACTCGCCCGACGCGCGCCGACGACGAGCACGCGCTTGTCCTTCGCGACGAGCGCGCCGATCGCGTTGACGATCGTCTGCGTGCCGCCGGTGCCCGGCAACGTCTTCACGACGACCGAGGTGCCCGATTCGATCTCGGCGATCGCCTGTTCCTGCTCGGGGTCGGCGTCGAGCAGGAGGGTGTCGGTCGAGGGCGGCCTCGCGTCCTGCGAGACCGCGCGCACCCGCTCGCCGGTCGCGGCGACGACCGTCGCGCGGGCGGCGGGGTTGCCGGCGATCGCATCGATGACGGGGTGGTCGAGGTTCGCGGCATCCGCTGCCATCTCGGGGCCGACCTCGGCGAACGAGGAGACGACGAGGCGCGGCGCCACGTGGAACCACGGCAGGTGGCTCGTGAGCCCGCGGAGCCGGTCGATGACGGGCTGCGGCTTGAACACGCCGTTGGTGATCGCGAGCGCCACGAACGCGTCGGCGTCGAGCGTGATCTGGAACTGCTCGCGGAGTTCGCGGGCGAGCGCCGGATTCAGGAACGGCTGGCCCTTGAGCTTCAGCTCGAAGTCGCGGCCGTAGCGGCGGATCGCGAGCGGGCGCAGCAGCACGGGTGCCAGGAACTCCTCGCCGGCGTTGCGCCAGGAGGCGAGGCCGATCGCCAGGTGCACCGACTCGATGCCGCGCACCGAGCGCAGCTCGATGCCCTTCTGGGTGATCTCGGCGGCGGCGAGGCGCGCGTTCCGCAATGCGAGCTCGTCGCGGATGAGACTCGAGAGCAGGGTGGACTTGCCGGTGATGAACTGGGGCAGGCCGCCGGGGTGGGTCGTCGAGAGCTCGATGCGGGTCTGCGCGGTGTCGACGAACCGGGCGAGCGGCGAGCGTCCGCCCACGGCCGCGAGTTCGGCGTTCCAGCGCCGCCATGCGGGTTCGGCGACGTTGCCCGCGACGAGGTCGGGGTCGCCGAGGCTCAATCCGTCGGGGCTCGTGATGTCGTGTCGCATGTGCTCCGGGGTGAGGTTCTCGGCGGCAGCATCGACTTCGGGATCGAGGATGTCCTCCTCGTCGTGATTCCGATCGAGCCGCCGCACACCGACACCATACGTGGAATCCCGCGGATTTCTCGGAGCATCGCCGCGCCCGAGGCTCTTTCGATACCCCCAGGGTATTGTGCTAGCGTCCCCCGGGTGAGTTCAGTTCCTCCCCGACGCCCTGCCGACCGATTCGAAGCGCACGCCGCCCCCGAGCGCGACGGCGCCCGCACCACCGTCATCGTCGGCGGCGTCGCCGGCGGCATGTCCGCCGCGACGCGCCTGCGACGACTCGACGAGCAGCGCGAGATCATCGTGCTCGAACGCAGCCGCGAGGTGTCCTTCGCCAACTGCGGGCTGCCGTACCACGTGTCCGGCGTGATCGCCGATCGCGACGCCCTGTCGCTGCAGAGCCCCGAACGACTCGCCGCGCGATTCCGCATCGACGCGCGGGTGCGACACGAGGTCGTCGCGATCGACCGGGACGCCAGAACCGTCACGGTGCGACGTCTCGACGACGACGCGACCACCGAGATCGCCTACGACGAACTCGTGCTCTCCCCCGGCGCGGCACCGCGGTGGCCGGCGGGCATCGCGACGGATGCCCCCGTGCATGCGCTCCGCACACTCGACGACCTCGACCGGCTCATGGCGGACCTCGACCGCGTGCCCGCCGACGGCGCGGTCGTCGTCATCGGCGGCGGGTTCATCGGGCTGGAGATGGCCGACAACCTGTACCGTCGCGGTCTCGGCGTCACCCTCGTGCAGCGCGGCGCGCACCTGCTCCCGAGCCTCGACGAGGAGATGGCCGCCCCGATCGCCGACCACCTCGGCGCCCTCGGCATCGAGGTGCGACTCGGACGGGTCACGACCGCGGTCGGCATCGACCACGTCGTGCTCGACGACGGCAGCCGGGTCCGCGCCGACCTCGTCATCGCGGCGATCGGCGTGACTCCCGAGACCGCCCTCGCGGCCGCCGCAGGCCTCACGATCGGCGCGGGCGGGGGCATCGCCGTCGATGCGCTCCACCGCACGAGCGACCCCGCGATCTTCGCGATCGGCGACGCGGCCGAGAAGCGCGACGCGATCGACGGCTCGGGTCGCCTCGTCACCTTGGCCGGCCTCGCGAACCGCCACGGGCGAGCGGTCGCCGACACGATCGCCGGCGATGCCGCGCCGTCACGGCCGGCCCTCGGCACCGCGATCATCGACGCGGCGGGCCTCACCGCGGCGAGCGTCGGCTGGACCGAACGCGTCGCACGGGAGCGCGGCCGCGACGTGCGGGTCGTCCACACCCACCCGTCCTCGCACGCCACCTACTACCCCGGCGCCTCCCCGCTCTCGATGAAGCTCGTCATCGACACCGCCGACGACCGCATCCTCGGCGCCCAGGCCGTCGGCACCGACGGCGTCGACAAGCGCATCGACGTCGTCGCCACGGCGATGAGCGCCGGCCTCGCGGCATCCGCTCTGGCCGACCTCGAGCTCGCGTACGCGCCGCAGTACGGTTCGGCGAAGGACCCGATCAACATGCTCGGCTACGTCGCCCGCAACCTCGCGAGCGGCGACGACCGCGTCATCCAGTGGCACGAACTCGACCACGAACTCGCCACCGGCGCCGTGCTGCTCGACGTGCGCGCCGAGGCGCAGCTCGCCGAAGGCACGATCCCCGGGGCGCTGTGGATCCCCGTCGAATCGCTGCGCGAACGGCACGCCGAGTTCGCCGGCCGCCGCGTCGTCGTGCACTGCCGTGTCGGGCAGGGAGCCCACACGGCCGCACGCCTGCTCTCCGAGCTCGGCCACGACGTCGTGAACCTCGACGGCGGATTCCTCACCTGGCGCGACGGTCAGCGCGCCAGGTCGCTCGCCGAACTGCCACTGGCCGCCTAGCGGCCGCCGCGACCACCCACATCCCCTCGAACAGGAGCCCCGATGCGATCCACCACCCCGAACGACGTCCACGCGACCTCCGACGCCGTCATCCTCGATGTGCGCGAGCCGGGCGAACTCGCCCAGGCCCGCATCGAGGGCACCCTCGACATCCCGCTCGGCGAGCTCGTCGAACGGGTGGCCGAGGTGCCGAGCGACACGACCGTCTACGTGCTCTGCCACGCGGGCGGCCGGAGCGCCCAGGCCGCGCAGTACCTCGAGAGCCGCGGCATCGACGCGGTCAACATCGACGGCGGCATCGTGGCCTGGCACCGGGCCGGCCTGCCCGTCATTCTCGGCGGTGCGTCATGACGACCGCGACGGAGTCCAAGGCGGACGCGCAGCGTCGCATCGCGAATCGCCTGAAGCGCGCCCGCGGCCAGCTCAACGCGGTCATCGACGCCGTCGAGTCGGGCGCCGACTGCCGCACGGTCGTCACCCAGCTCTCGGCCGTCTCGAGCGCGCTCGACAAGGCCGGCTTCGCGGTCATCTCGACGGCGATGCGCGAGTGCCTCGCCGAGGCCGACGAGCCCCAGACGGCGGATGCCTCGGAGCGCCTCAGCGTCGACGAACTCGAGAAGCTCTTCCTCACGCTCTCCTGAGCCGGCCGTGGCGGCGCCCGAGGGCGCCGCCACGGTTCGCTCCGATCAGATCGAGGCGAGTTCGAGGCCGTGCGCTGCGGCGACGCCCTCGTTCGTGAGCTTGCCGGCCGTGGCGTTCAGTCCCTTCGCGAGCGCGGGGTCCGCGGCGAGCGCGGCCTCCCAGCCGAGGTCGGCGATCTTCAGCGTGTACGGCAGCGTCGCGTTCGTGAGCGCAGGCGTCGACGTCGCGGGCACCGCGCCGGGCATGTTGGCGACGCAGTAGTAGATGGCGTCGTGCACGCGGAACGTCGGCTCGGCGTGGGTGGTCGGGCGCGAGCCCTCGAAGCATCCGCCCTGGTCGATCGCGATGTCGACGAGCACGGAGCCCGGCTTCATCGTCGCGACCATCGCGTCGCTGACGACCTTCGGCGCAGCGGCGCCCGGCACGAGCACGGCGCCGACGACGAGGTCGGCGTCCTTCAGCTGGCGCGCGATCTCGTAGGGCGAGGAGGCCAGGGTGTGGATGCGGTGGTCGTAGCGCGCGTCGATCTCACGCAGCTTCGGCAGCGAGATGTCGAACACCGTGACGTCGGCGCCGAGGCCGAGCGCGGTCGCCGCGGCCTGCTCGCCGGCGACACCGCCGCCGATGACGACGACCTTGGCCGGCGAGGTGCCCGGCACGCCCGCGAGCAGCACCCCGCGGCCGCCCTTCGAGGCGAGCAGTTCGGCTGCGCCCACCTGCGGGGCGAGACGACCCGCGACCTCGCTCATCGGCGTGAGGAGCGGCAGCGAGCGGTCGGCGAGCTGCACCGTCTCATAGGCGATCGCTGTGACGCCCGAGTCGAGGATCGCGCGGGTCAGCGGCAGGTCGGCAGCGAGGTGGAGGTAGGTGAAGAGCGTGAGGTCTTCGCGGAGGAAGCCGTACTCGGCGGCGATCGGCTCCTTGACCTTCAGCACGAGGGCGGCCGACCATGCCTCGGCTGCGGTCGCGACGATCGTCGCACCCGCCTCGGCGTACTCGGTGTCGAGGTAGCCGGCCCCGTTGCCCGCGCCGGTCTGGATCGCGACGTCGTGGCCGCGGCCGACGAGTGCGTCGACGCCCGCGGGCGTCATCGCGACGCGGAACTCGTTGTTCTTGATCTCTGCAGGCACGCCGATGCGCATGGGTTGCTCCGTTGCTGTGGTCCGAATGTCGTAGTGACGACTGGCATTATTCTCGCCGCTTATTCGCCTGTCCGACAGATCACCCGTACAGAATTCGGTAGGATCGCGATATCCGCTTCACTCATTCGAATCAAGGATGTCTCGATGCCCGACGCACCGCAGATCAGCGCACCCGGCGTCGAGCCCACGCCCGTCGTGCTCGACGCGATCGATCGCCAGATCATCGCCCGGCTGCATGAGAATGCGCGCATCCCCAACGTCGACCTCGCGCGCGCCGCAGGCGTCTCGCCGTCGACCTGCCTCGCCCGTGTGCGCTCGCTCCGCGAACGCGGGGTCATCGTGCGCTACACCGCGGAGATCGATCCCGCGGCGCTCGGCTACCACCTGCAGGCGCTCGTGAGCGTGCGCATCCGGCCGGGCGCCCGCCACCTCATGGAGCAGATCTCCGACGAGCTCCGCACCCAGCCCGAGGTCGCCCAGCTCTTCTTCCTCGGCGGCTCCGAGGACTTCCTGATCCACGTGCGCGTCCGCGACAGCGACCACGTGCGGCAGTTCGTGCTGAAGAACCTCTCGGCGAACCCCGCGGTCGCCCTGACCGAGACGAACCTGGTGTTCGAGCACCACACCGCACTGTCGGCGGGGCTTCGTGCGGTGATCTGAGGGTCGCCAGGGGTGGCATCCGGTTCTCTCGTTGCAGCGCGGTGATCTCAGCCGCCCGCTCTCGCCAGCGGGGACATCCCGTTCTATCGTTGTCGGCATGGCGCCCAACGAGATCGTCGCCCCCATGCTCGCCAAGGCCGTGCCCGGCGTGCCCGACCCCGACTCGGTCGACGGCGGCCTCGCCTACGAGCCGAAATGGGACGGCTTCCGCGGCATCGTCTCGTTCGACGGCGAAGACGTCGAGATCGGAAGCCGGGGGGCGAAACCGCTCACCCGCTACTTCCCCGAGCTCGTCGAGGCGTTCACGCGCCTGCTCCCGGTGCCGTGCGTGCTCGATGGCGAGATCGTCATCTCGACGGCCCGCACCGGGCAGGCCCGCCTCGACTGGGAGGCGCTCTCGCAGCGCATCCATCCGGCGGCGAGCCGGGTCGAGCTGCTCGCGCGCGAAACCCCGGCGATGTTCGTGGCGTTCGACCTGATCGAGGCCGACGACGTCTCGATGCTCGACCGGCCGTTCTCCGAGCGTCGCGCCGCGCTCGAGCGACTCGTCGGCGGGATCGGCGACCCGATCCGGCTCACCCGCATCACGACGGATGTCGCCCTCGCCCGGCGCTGGCTCGAGGAGTTCGAGGGCGCCGGGCTCGACGGCGTCGTCGCCAAGCCCCTCGCGGCGCCCTACTCCCCCGGCAAGCGCGTGATGCTGAAGGCGAAGCACCACCGCACGGCCGACGTGGTCGCGCTCGGCTACCGCATCCACGCCTCTGGAGCGGGCGTCGGCTCGATCCTGCTCGGCCTCTACGACGACGAGGGCCGGCTCCGCAACGTCGGCGGCATGTCGGCGTTCAGCAACGCCAGGCGCCTCGAGCTCATCGACGAGCTGGCGCCCTACGTCGTGCGCGACGACGACGGTTCCGCGATCACCGGCGAGACGGAGCGCAGTCGTTTCTCCTCGGGCCGCGACGTGTCGTTCGTGCAGCTGCGTCCGGAGCTCGTCGCCGAGGTGCGCTACGACCAGCTCGAAGGCGACCGGTTCCGCCACACGGCGCAGTTCGAGCGGTGGCGGCCCGACCGCGAGCCGCGCTCGTGCACCTTCGAGCAGATCGAGCGGCCGGTCGCGTACGACCTCGACGACGTGCTCGGCTGAGGCGACCGGCGGCATCGACGCATGAGCACGGCGACCGGCGGAGCGCACCGCTACGAACGCGACAGCGTCGAATTCACGCGAACGTTCGCGTTCCTCGACGCGGTGTATGCGATCGCGCTCACGCTGCTCGTCGTGAACATCGACCCTCCCGAGGCATCCGCGTGGCGCAACCTGTCGACGCTGCTCTCGAGCGGATTGGGCTGGCAGCTGCTCGGATTCGGCATCAGCTTCGCGGTGATCGCGGTGTTCTGGCGCGCGAACCACCGCATCGTCGCGCGGTTCGGCGCCATCACGCCGGCGACGATCACTGCGAACCTCGTGGCGATCGCCTTCGTCGTGCTCATCCCCTTCTCGACCCAGGGCGTCAGCGATGCCGAACTCGCCGACGAGCCGCTCACCGTGACGGTCTACGCGTTGAACATCAGCATCGCCGTGCTCGCCCAGTCGGCGGTCTTCTTCGTCGCCCGCCGCGACGGAGTGGTCCGCGACCCGCTGCCGCGGCGCGCCGACACGGTGAAGTTCATCGACACGCTCACGACGCCCGTCGTCTTCCTCGCCTCGATTCCGATCGCCTACCTCTTCGGCACCGACTGGGCTCGGTACACCTGGGCGCTCCTCATCGTCATCGGTCCGCTCGTCGGACGCTGGGCCGATCGGCGCATCGCAGCCATCCGCGCCGCAGCCGCGTCCCATCCGTCACGTCGAGACGCCGACTGAGCGGCCGGGTCCCTCGTCGCGCCGAGTGCGGGGGCCCGACGTGTGCGTTCCGACCCTCGCGGGGTGCGACGATAGAAGGATGCCCGTCGACACGTACCCGTTCGTGGAGGAGCTCGCGATCGCGAGGTTCGTCGGTCCGCTGAACCTGAGCCGCGGTCGCACCGCCGAACGTGCGGGCGCCGTGGTCTCCCTGAACTGGGACGCCGCCCATTTCCGGCTGAGCGCCGACGTGCAGGGCACCGCGCCCGAGCCGTACCGCTCGACCGTGAAGCTCGACCTCGGCATGCCCGGGCGGGCGACGATTCTCGCCGGAGCCTGCACCTGCCCGGTCGGGCGCAACTGCAAGCACGTCGCGGCGACACTGATCGCCTCGGCCGAACGCCACAAGCGCGAGCAGTCCGAAGCGGCCGACCTCGACGTTCGCGACGCGGCGAGCGCGGCGGCCTCGGGGTGGCGCGGAGAGCTGGCCGCGCTCGCGGGCACCGCGCACGGTTCCGACGGGCAAGCGGATGACGCGGCGGTCCGGCAGCCGCTCGCACTCCAGTTCGAACTGCGCGAGCGGGTCTCCCGCAAGGCGAGCGCACGCCAGACGGCTCGCGACGAACCCGCGTCTTCGGCGGCATCCGTCGACCGTCTCGCCGTTCGCCCGGTGACCCGCGGCACCCGCGGCGGATGGATCAAGGGCAGTCTCACCTGGCAGAACGTCGGCTTCCAGGGCCGCGCCGGCGGGTTCGACCCGGCGCAGGCGCGATGGTTCGCCGAGTTCTCGCTGCTGAAGGGCACCAGGCACTCCGCGTTCGCCGAGTACGGCTCGGCGTGGATCTCGCTCGACGAGTACGAGAGCCGCACCCTGTGGGCGCTGCTCGACGCGGCACCGCGACTCGGCATCGCACTCGTCGGCGGCACGGCGCGCACGGTGATCGACGTCGCACGACCCGCGGTGATCGGACTCGACGCGCGGCACGCTGCTGCCGCGCCCGGCGACGACCCGAAGTCGGAGCCCGACACGAATGCCGAACCGGACGCCGATGCCGCGGCGGGTGCCGTGCCCGGCCCCGATCCCGACCTCGTGCTCACCCCGGCGGTCACCGTCGGCGGGCGCAGCTACCCGACCGAGCTCGTGCGGCTCATCGGCGACCACGGCGTCTACGCGTTCGACTTCGCCGAAGGCACGATCACGCTCGCGCCGCTCGCCGCGCCGCTCACCGCCGCGGGCCGTGCCGCGGTGCGGCGGCGCACGCCGATCATCGTGCCCGCGGCGGAGGTCGAGACGTTCGTCGAGGAGCAGTACGCGCCGCTGGCACGGTCGCTGCGCCTCGCGAGCGGTGACGGCAGCTTCGCACTGCCCGAGTTGCCGCCCGCGACCCTCGTCGCCACGATGCACCACGAGCCGAACCACGTCGTACGGCTCGAATGGCGGTGGGAGGCCGACGGCGGTCGCCGGTTCGCGCTCGACGCCCCCGACGCCGAGTTCCACGATCCCGAACGGGAGCGGCTGGTCGCGACATCCGCTGCCGCGCTGCTCGCCGACGACCCGGCCGGGCTGCCGGCCGTGACGCCCGGAACGGAACCGCGCCTCCGCCCCGAGGCCGAGCTGCGCGGGCTCGCGAGCGCCGAGTTCACGGCGAGGCTCGTTCCGCGGCTGCAGGAGCTCGAGCGACTGCGGATCGACGTCGTCGGCGACCCGCCCGCCTACCGCGAACTCGTCGAGGCTCCGACGCTCACCGTCACCACCGTCGAGAGCGATCGCACCGACTGGTTCGACCTCGGCGTCGTGGTCACGGTCGAGGGCAGGAAGGTGCCGTTCGGGCCGTTGTTCAGCGCGCTCGCGAAGGGGCGGGCGAAGCTCCTCATGGTCGACGGCAGCTACCTGTCGCTGAAGCAGCCGGTGTTCGACCCGCTGCGCGAACTCATCGAGGAGGCCGGGTCGCTCCGGGAGTGGGAGGCCGGCCTCACCATCAGCCGCTACCAGACGAGCCTCTGGGCCGAGTTCGAGGACCTCGCCGACCAGTCGGAGACGGCCGTGGCGTGGCGCGACACCGTTGCGGGGCTCCGCGCGGCCGACGGCGTCGAGGAGATCGCCCCGCCCGCCGGACTCGCGATGGAGCTGCGCCCCTACCAGCTCGCCGGATTCCGCTGGCTCGCATTCCTGCACCGGCACGGGCTCGGCGGCATCCTCGCCGACGACATGGGCCTCGGCAAGACCGCGCAGACGCTCGCGCTCATCGCGCACGCCCATGAGACCGCGGCCGAGGGCGAGCGCCGCCCGTTCCTCGTGGTGGCACCGACCTCGGTCGTCTCGAACTGGGCGGCCGAGGCCACGCGCTTCGTGCCCGGCCTACGCGTCGAGACGGTCACCGCCACGCGGGCGTCCAGCGGCGCACGACTCGCGGATGTCGCGGCGCGCGCCGACATCGTCGTGACGAGCTACGCGATCCTCCGCCTCGACGCGCCCGAGTTCGCATCACTCGAATGGGCCGGGCTCGTGCTCGACGAGGCGCAGTTCGTGAAGAACCACTCCTCGAAGGCGAATGCGGCTGCACGCGACATCCGTGCGCCGTTCCGCCTCGCCGTCACCGGCACGCCCGTCGAGAACAACCTGATGGAGCTGTGGGCGCTGCTGAAGATCGTCGCGCCCGGTCTCTTCCCCTCGGCCCGCGGCTTCGCCGAGCGCTTCGCGCGGCCGATCGAGAACGACCACAACGCCGAGCGCCTGGCGACGCTGCGACGGCGCATCAGGCCGTTCATGCTGCGCCGTACGAAGGACGTCGTCGCCCCCGAACTGCCGCCGAAGCAGGAGCAGGTGCTGACGGTGCAGCTCGACCCCGAGCACCAACGGGTCTACGACGCGTTCCTGCAGCTCGAGCGGCAGAAGCTGCTGGGCCTCATCGACGACCTCGACCGCAATCGGTTCACGGTGTTCCGCTCGCTCACGCTGCTCCGCATGCTGAGCCTGCATGCGGCGCTCATCGATGCCGAGCAGTACGCCGACGTGCCGTCTGCGAAGCTCGACGCCCTGTTCGACCAGCTCGACGAGGTCGTCGCCGAGGGCCACCGGGCGCTCGTCTTCAGCCAGTTCACGTCGTTCCTGCAGATCGCCGCCGCCCGCCTCGAGGCGGCGGGCGTGCCGTACGCCTACCTCGACGGCGCGACGACGAAGCGGGCCGACGTCATCGCGAAGTTCCGCGAGGGCGACGCGCCCGTGTTCCTGATCAGCCTGAAGGCGGGCGGGTTCGGCCTGAACCTCACCGAGGCCGACTACGTCTTCCTGCTCGACCCGTGGTGGAACCCCGCGAGCGAGGCGCAGGCCGTCGACCGGGCGCACCGCATCGGCCAGTCGAAGTCGGTGAACGTCTACCGCATGGTCGCCGAGGGCACGATCGAGGAGAAGGTGATGGCGCTGAAGGCCCGCAAGGCGAAGCTCGTCTCATCGCTCATGGACGACGGCGAGCTCTTCAGCGAGACCTTGACGGCAGACGACATCAGGGGCCTGCTCGGCGGCTGACACGCATCGGTGCCCCTGGAGGGACTCGAACCCCCAACCTGCTCCTTAGGACGGAGTTGCTCTTCCATTGAGCTACAGAGGCTGGCCGCATCAGAGTTTACCCGCCGCGCGGTAGCGTGTTCTCCGGCGCGCGAGCGCACGCGAAACGCGGCGCTGCCGCAGAACGGGGCGGCATGGGCGAGTCGAAGACCACGAGGTTCTGGGTGGGCGCATCGACGCTCGGTGCGCTCGGCACGGCGGCGCGCGGCATCCGCTCGCTCGACATCGCGGCCGATGGCGGTGCAACGCTCGGCGAGCCCGTCGATGTCGGCCCGAACCCCATGTTCCTCGCGGTCTCCCCCGCGACCGGTGTGCTCGGCATCGTGCACGAGCTCGCCGACGGCCGCGTCTCGACGTGGACGTTCGAGGGCGACCGCCTCTCGCCGTTCAGCCTGCCCGGTGCGACCGGAGCCGCCGACCCCTGCCACCTCGCCTTCGACGAGGCCGGCGGCCTGTTCTTCGCGGCGAACTACTCGGGCGCGCGGCTCTCGGTGCATCACGCGGCTCCGGATGCCCCGGCCGACGTCGCGCTGAGTGCCGACTTCACCGGCACCGGTCCGAACCACGAGCGCCAGGAGTCGTCGCACCCGCACCAGGCGGTCGTCGACAGCGCGCGCGATCGGTTGCTCGTGCCCGACCTCGGCGCCGACCGGGTGCGCGTGCTCGCGCTCGACACGCTCCCCGACGCTCTCGTGCACGACGAAGCGCGCGACATCGTCGTGCATGCCGGTGCCGGCCCCCGACACCTCGTCATCGCCGGCGACCTGGCCATCACCGCGAACGAGCTCGATCGCACGGCGAGTGTCATCGACCTCGTCGAAGGGCGCGAAGTGGCGTGGTGCTCGATCGGCGACGACGTCGAGCCGCGCGGACTCGGCTGCTCGGCGATCCGGCTGACGCGCGGGGGCATCGTGCTCGTCGGCGACCGCGACGCCGACGCGTTGCGCGCCCTCCGCTTCGATCGCGCGACGCGCACGCTCGAACTCGTGGCGACGGTCGTGACGGGTGGGCGGCATCCGCGCGACCTGGAGCTGACGCACGACGAGCGGTTCGCGCTCGTCGCCGATCAGGGCTCCGACTCCATCGCCGTGGTCGCGCTCGACGGAGTCGGCGTGCCGACGGGCGTCGTCGGGGTCGTGGAGACGCCGGCGCCGGCGTGCCTGGCTCGCGTGTAGGTCTCGAGACCGTCGGGTTCGACGACCGCAGGTGGACTATCCCGGCGGGTAGAGGTACAGCGCCTCACCGGCCGGAATGGTGCGGCGGTGGTAGGAGTGGTCGGAGTTCTGGTTGTACTCCTCGATGTTCACGCTGCCGTCGGAGTTGATCGACTGCACGTAGGCCACGTGGTTGTACGGGAACCAGGCGACCGCGCCCACGACCGGCTCGCTCGACGTCGGCCAGCCCCGGCTCGCCCATTCGTCGGCCCACGCGTACGCGCTGCCCGAGGCGAGGTTCGCCCAGTCCCACTTCCACGGGGCGCTCGTGACGCCGGCGTCGCGGTTCAGGCGCCAGGCCACGAAGTCGACGCACTCGCGGTAGTAGTACCGCAGCGGCGACAGGCCTCCGCCGTAGTCGTCGGGCGTCTGGTCCCACCAGGGGTAGTCGTCGCCCTCGGCCTTGACCGTGTAGATCGCATAGCTGCCCGAACCGCGCGAGGCGAGGTTCGCGGCCCACGCCGCCGCGTCCTTCTCCTCCTGCTCGATGCGCGCAGCCTCGATCTCGGCCTTCGTCACGACGCTGTAGCCCTCGGTCGACAGCGGCGCGCCGCTCGCGAGCGAGGAGACCTCGACGTCTTGCGCCTCCGCCTTCGAGAGACTGAAGGTGCCGGACGCCTCGAACGACTCGCCGCCGGGCATGAACGCGTAGGCCGGCAGCGCCACGGTGCCGACGATCGCCGGCACGACGAGCATCGTCGCGAAGACCCGCGCCGGGCCGTTGCGACGAGTGGTCGGCTTCGGCGCCTTGGCCACTGCGGCGGCGACGTCGGCGCCACGGACGGCGGTCACCGGTGGCGCTGCGACGGATGCCGCGGCATCCGCTGCGCCCTGGGCCTGCTTGGAGCGTCGCCGAGCTGATGAGGTGCGTCGTGGGGTTCGACCTCGGTCGGCCGATCGACGTGCGGAGCGCGGGCGCTCCGATGCGTCGTTCGTCTCGTCGGCGTTCAACAGTTGGACCTCCGGGCACCGTTCCGGGGCCGCGGTGCAGCCCGGGAGCGGAGTGGCTTCTCGGGTGTCGACGACCTCACGAGCCGCCGGACTCGTATCACCTTAGGGCACAGCTCCCGCCTTTGTCACGGCCGGCTCGGCGTCGGCGTACGCCTCGGCGTCCGCACCCTGCTCGACCGCGCCGGTGTTGCGCAGGAACACGATGACCCAACTGAAGACCAGCACCGCCACGACCAGCTCGACCGCCGTGAGGTTGTAGTACCCGCTGATGAAGAAGCCCGCGAGCACCACGATGACGCCCACGTAGACGTACCCGAGCATGACGAAGACCTTCGGCATGGAGGGCAGCAGCGCCGGCAGACTCACGACCATCGCGACGTAGACGATCGCCATGCCGGTCGCCGCGAGGTTGTGCGCACCGAGGTACTCGTCGACCGGGAAGATGCCGACGCAGGCGAGCAGGATGCCGATCAGGATGAGCCCGAAGCGCACGAGGTTGCGACCCCGCCGCTCGCCGGCGCCGTCGGCCGGCAGGAACGCGGTCGCGTAGTGCGCGATCGTCGTCACCATCACCCCGGCGATGATGAGCGTGACGTTGAACGTCAGGGCCGAGATGTCGTCGCTGATGCCGAGCGTGCTGAGGTTCTTCGTCCACCAGAGCGGGTCGCTCGCGCTCAGCATGCTCGCGAGCGCGCCGACGGCGAGGAACAACGCCAGCACGAGCGACAGCAGCATCGGCGTGAGGTTCACGGCCGACAGGTACGACATGTACGCGGCGATCGCCATCGCCACTCCGCCGAGCACCGCCGCGGGGATGCCGTAGACGAGGGCGCCGACGAAGCTCTCGCTCAGCAGCGACGCGAGCCCGGTGAAGCCGAGGAGCGCGATCACGCCGAGCGCCAGGGCGAGCGCGGCGACGTCGAACCAGTGCAGGCGGGCGTGGTACCCGGGAATCGAGCGGGCGCGAGAGCGCCGCATCGCGCACCCGAACACGAATGCGGCGATCGCGGCGATGGCACCGCCGACGGCCGCGTAGACGCCGACGGAGCCACGGCCGGAGATCGGCACGTCCTGGTCCCAGAAGACGAAGAGGCCGATCAGCGTTCCGACGACGAGGGCCGCGGCACCCACGAGGAGTGCCGACGACTCCTTGGCCTCCGCGCTTCGCGCCGGTTGCCGAAGCACTCGCGTGAGGGGTGACGAATCAGACATTCCGGTCCTCCTGCACTGCCGCACCATCGGAGCCGAAATGTGCTCCCGATCCGCAGCGTAGACCCCGCGCGCGCCGAACGGAAGGATTCGCGCTCGCGTGGCCGACGGCGCAGATCAGGCCGCCGTCACGAGGTATTCGTCCCACTGCGGCATCGGCCGCTCGAACCCGCGCGCCACCCAGTTGCGCCCGTTCGGACGGCCGGGGGTGAAGCGGAGCTCCCACCCCATCTCGGCCGGCGTGCGATCGCTCTTCGTGTTGTTGCAGCGCAGGCAGCAGGCGACGAGGTTCTCCCAGGTGTCCCGCCCGCCTCGTGAACGGGGCAGCACGTGGTCGATCGTGGCGGCCGGCCGGCCGCAGTACGCACACGCGTGGTCGTCGCGCCGGAGCACTCCGCGTCGGCTCACCGGCGCCTGGTTCACCCGTGGCGCGCGGACGTACCGGGTCAGGAGGATGACGCTCGGCCGCTGCCACGATCCGCTCGCCGCGCAGACCGGGTTGCCGACCTCGTGCTGGATGACGGTCGCCTTGTGGTTCATGACGAGGAGCAGCGCGCGCTTGAAGGAGACGATGGCGAGGGGCTCATAGCCCGCGTTGAGCACGAGTGTGCGCATGGAATGCCTTTCGATCGGGGCTGGATGGCTTCCAGCCGCGTGAACGGATCGGCGGTCCGAGAGGACGTCGGGCGGTGGCGGGCAACGTCGGCCGACCGCGGCTCGAGGGTCCCTGAAAACAGAGAACGGGCACCGTCGTGATGACAGTGCCCGTCGCGGCCTCGGCCCGGTTCGTGCTCGTTCGACTACTGCGCCGTTGGTCGAAGAGCGCGCGCGCATCCGTGGAATGGATGCTGCACGACTTCACCATTGGCTTCCCCTGCCCGGTTTCTCGGATCGTCAGGGTCTCAGGTTAGAACACGAATGGCGCGCCGGGAATGTCCGGCGCGCCATTCACGCGTGGTGTCACGCGATGTTCATCGGTCAGATGCCGATGCGCACGATGTAGTAGTCGCTCGTCCAGATGGGCTGCACGCGAACGGATGCGCCCTCGTAGGGCGCGTGCAGGATCATGCCGTTGCCGGCGTAGAACCCGTCGTGGCCGTCCATGATGACGAGGTCGCCGGGCTGCGCGTCGGCCTCGGAGATCCGGGTGCCCATGTCGCCCTGGCCCGCCGAGGAGTGGGGCATGCTGACGCCGAACTGCGCGTAGACGTACATGACGAAGCCCGAGCAGTCGAACCCGGCGGGCGTGGCGCCGCCGTAGACGTAGGGGACGCCGATGTACGACGTCGCGACGTTGTAGACGCTCGCGAGGTCGAAGTTCGGGTAGGGCGGGTTGGCGAGGAAGTCGCCGACCGACGGGCCCGAGTACGACGCCGCGTACGAGGTCATCGCCTCTTCGGCCGCGACTCGCGCTGCTTCAGCCGCGGCTGCGGCCTCGGCTGCCGCCGCGATCTCGGCGCCCGTGACGGTGTCATAGCTGTCTTTCGTCACCGGCGCGGCGATCACGTCGTCGGTCACTTCGACCGACTGCGCCTGTGCCTTGGTGAGCTTCGTCACGTCGGTCTCGCCGAACTGCGGACCGGCCGAGCCCGGCGCGAATGCGTAGGCAGGGATCGCGAGCGTGCCGACGATGCCGGCAGAGACCGCCATGACGAGCACGTTCGCGAGCGGACCGCGGCGCAGTCGTCGCGTCGACGGCAACTTCGTCGCGACGCGGGCTGCGGCATCAGGCTGGGGGGAAGTGGGGGAAACGGGCGCTTTCGCGGCGATGATCGCCTTCGTCGCGGCCCCGCGGGCGGGGTTCCTGGTGAGCCGCCGCCGTGAGAATCGAGCCAAAATGTGTACCTCCGTCGCCCCACGACATCGGATGTCACCCCACCGGATGCGCACGAGGGCGCTTACGGGTACTTGATCGAGCGGTGGGCTTGGGAGGCGTCTCGACCCTGGTCCTCCGACTGGCTTCTCGCCGGCGGACTCGTATGAGAGTACGCGAGGAGCCCCCGAATGTCACATTCTGATCACGGCGTGGCGCTGATCAGGCCTTTCGGCGGCCGGCTCAGCTGGCGATGAAGAGGTGCCCGGCGACTTCGCTGGGCAGCTCGAGGCCGCCGTCGACGCCATCGACGACGACGAGCACGTAGCCGCCGGCACGGCTGAACGTCGCCATGGCTCCCGGCATGACCCCGGCCTGACGCATCTGGGCGAGGAGTTCGGGATCGAACTGCACGGGCTCCCCCAGCCGGCGCAGGACGCCGCGCACGGGCTCATCGCTCGCCTCGACGGCCTCGACGACGTTCACGACGCCGTCCATGAACGCGTCGGCCGGCGGGAGGCCGAGCTCCTCGAGCCCGGGGATCGGGTTGCCGTAGGGCGATTCGCGCGGACCGCCGAGGATCTCGATGAGGCGGCGCTCGACCTGCTCGCTCATCACGTGCTCCCAGCGGCATGCCTCGTCGTGCACGAACTCCCACTCGAGCCCGATCACGTCGGAGAGCAGTCGCTCGGCGAGCCGGTGCTTGCGCATGACGTGCACGGCCTTCGAACGCCCCTCAGGGGTGAGCTCGAGGTGCCGGTCGCCGGAGACGACGACGAGTCCGTCGCGCTCCATGCGGGCGACGGTCTGGGAGACGGTCGGCCCGGAATGACCGAGTCGTTCGGAGATGCGCGCGCGCAGTGGCACGATGTTCTCCTCCTCGAGATCGAGGATCGTGCGGAGATACATCTCCGTCGTGTCGATCAGGTCGGTCACGCGCCATCCTCCCGTTGTCACAGCCCGTCGTCCAGCCTACCGGGCGGCACCCCATCGCTAGACTCGACCCATGCCGAGCATCGTGATTCCCAGTGACCTGCTGCCCGCCGACGGACGCTTCGGATGCGGCCCCTCGAAGGTGCGCCCCGAGCAGCTCGCCCACCTCGCGGCGGTCGGCCCGTCGATCCTCGGCACTTCGCACCGGCAGGCGCCCGTCAAGCAGCTCGTCGGTCGCGTGCGCACCGGCCTCTCCGACCTCTTCGACCTGCCCGACGGCTACGAGGTCGTGCTCGGCAACGGCGGTTCGACCGCCTTCTGGGATGCCGCGGCCTTCGGCCTGATCGAGGAGCGCGCCCAGCTCGCCTCCTTCGGCGAGTTCGGCGCGAAGTTCGCCGCCGCCGCGGCTGCGCCCTGGCTCCAGGCCCCCGACGTGCGCAAGGCCGACGCCGGCTCCCGCGCCGAGCCCGCCGCGCTCGCGGGCGTCGACGTCTACGCCTGGCCGCAGAACGAGACCTCGACCGGCGTGATGGCCCCGGTCACCCGGGTGGCCGGCGACGCCGGTGCGCTCACCGTCATCGATGCCACGAGTGCGGCCGGCGGCATCATGGTCGACCCGCGGCAGTTCGACGTCTACTACTTCGCACCGCAGAAGAACTTCGCCTCCGACGGCGGCATCTGGTTCGCGCTGCTCTCCCCCGCTGCGATCGAGCGCGTCGAGCGCGTCGCGGCGAGCGGCCGGTACATCCCCGAGTTCCTGTCGCTGAAGAACGCGGTCGACAACTCGCGCCTGAACCAGACGCTGAACACGCCGGCACTCGCGACCCTGCTGCTGCTCGAGAACCAGCTCGAGTGGATGAACGCCTCGGGCGGTCTCGCCTGGGCCGACGCCCGCACCCGCGAATCGTCGTCGGTGCTCTACGACTGGGCCGAGCGCACCTCGATCGCGACCCCGTTCGTCGCCGACCCCGCGCACCGCTCGCAGGTGGTCGTCACGATCGACTTCGACGAGTCGACGGATGCCGCGGCACTCGCCTCGGTGCTCCGCGAGAACGGCATCGTCGACACCGAGCCGTACCGCAAGCTCGGCCGCAACCAGCTGCGCGTCGCGACGTTCACCGCGATCGAACCCGACGACGTCCGGGCGCTCACGGCCTCGATCGACTACGCGCTCTCGCAGATCGGCTGATCCTGATGCGGCTCTGGCTCAGCGACGACGAACGGCGCCCCGACCCGGCGCCGGCCCGGGCCGACGGCCGCAAGGCCGTGGTCGCGGGCACGCTCGGCTGGGTCGTCGCGCTCGTGGCCTGCCTCGTGTTCCGGGAGCCGCTCGAGTCGGCGGGCCTCGGATGGTTCATCGGCGCGGCGATCACCGGCATCGCCATCGGCCTCATCGGCCTCGCGGTCGTGCAGGTGATCCGCCGACGGGCCGATCAGTCGTCGGAGCGCTCGACCGACTGATCGTCGTCGTCGTCGTCGGACTCGTCGTCGTCGTCGTCGTCGGACTCGTCGTCGTCGTCATCGTCGGACTCGTCGTCATCGTCGGACTCGTCGGACTCGTCGTCATCGTCGGACTCGTCGGACTCGTCGTCCTCATCGTCACCGGCGTCATCGGCCGCGCCGAGCGCATCGATGTCGATCCCGTCGAACTCGTCGTCGACGACGTCGTCATCGTCGTGGTCGTCGTCGAGCTCGTCGTCGTCATCGTCGTGCTCATCGTCTTCGTGCACGTCGTCGGCTTCGCCGCCGTCGGCCGCGATCGCCTCCTGAGCCGCGCGGTAGTCGGCCAGCCGCTCCGACCACGGCACCCAGTCGGGCGCGAGCAGGGCGGTCTCTCCGGGCATGAGCTCGGTCTCGAGCACCGTCGGCTCCGCGTTGCCGTCGAACCGCGACAGCGTGACGCTCCAGTGCCAGCCCGGGTACCCGCGGAGGTCGGAGGCGAAGAGGAGGGTCAGCACGTGCTCGCCCTCGACGAGATGCCCGACGACCGATCCGACCGTCTCGGGAGCGGTGACCTCGAGCAGCGCACGCCGGGCGAGATCCACCGACGACAGGAGCACCTCGTCGGCCACGACGACCACTGCGCTCTCGGCGCTCTCCGCGCTCTCGGCCGCAGCCTGCTCGGCCACAGCCTGCTCGGGTTCCGTCGCCTCAGGCATCGAGATCGTCTGCCACCTTGCGCAGCACCGCGGCGACGGTGCGCGCCTTCGACTTCTCGGGGTAGCGTCCGCGACGGAGGTCGGCGCCGATGCCGTCGAGCACCTTCACGACGTCTTCGACGATGATCGCCATGTCGTCGGCGGGCTTGCGGTTGATCTTGGTGAGGCTCACGGGAGTGTCGAGCACGCGCACCGACAGCGCCTGGGCGCCGCGCTTGCCTTCGGCGACGCCGAACTCGAGTCGGCTGCCTGCCTTCACGGTCGCACCGGCGGGAAGTGCGGATGCGTGGAGGAAGACCTCCTGGCCGTCATCGGAGCTGATGAAGCCGAATCCCTTTTCCTCGTCGTAGAACTTGACCTTGCCGGTGGGCATCGTATGAACCTCGCTCATGTCTGCAGGCGCGCTGAACCACAGCGCCGTCCACAGCCCAGTCTATTGCTCGGGACACCCGCGAACGGGCCGCCTGGCCTATTCTGGGAGTGTGAGCGATTCCGGCCCCATCACCGACAATCGCGCCGAGCGCGTCCTGGCGTACATGTTCGCCGCCATCGTCGGCCTGTCCATCATCTGCTTCTTCGCCGTGATGATCGGCACGATCTCCGGCGTCGCCGTCGACGAGATGGGCTCAGGCGTCTGGGCGGTGGTCACGATGCTGCCGTGGTTCGGGCTGCCCATCGCCTTCCTGCTCCTCATCGTCCTGCTCATCGTCAACGGCGTTCGGCGCGGCCGAGCCGCGCGATCCGGATCGAGCTGATCGGAGACGATGCTCGAGCTCGCCGCACGACTCCGCGGGCTGTCGCGAGACTCCCTCGCAGCAGCACTGCACTCGCGCGAGTTCGAGCCGTCGGGAGTGCGTGACCTCTTCGACCTCGCCGAGGCGGTGCTCGCACCCGACTCGATCGACCACGCCGTCGGCCGGCTCGATCGTCGACACCTCGCCGTGCTCGCCGCAGCCGTCGAACTCGTCGCCGACGGCAACACCACGGTCGACGCGGTGCGCGCCGAGCTCGTGGGGCACGCGGCATCCGCTGAACTGTCGGACTCCACGGGCGAACTGCTCGACGAACTGGGCGGCCTGCTGCTGCTGGTGCGCACCGGCGACCGCGTGCACGTGCCCGCCGCCGTCATCGCACGGGTGGCTCCGCACCTCGGCGCCGAACTGCCCACCGTGGCAGAGCTCGCGACGCCGGCGCCGCCCGTGCTCGTCTCGGGCGGCGACGTCGACCGCACGCTCATCGACCGGCGCGCCGCCGAGACCGCCTACGCGACGGTCGCCGCCACGGCGGAGGTGCTCGCCGCACTCGGCACCCAGCCGGCCCGCGAGCTCGCGAAGGGCGGTCTGGCGCTGCCCGACTCGAAGCGCCTCGCGGAGGCGAGCGGCATCGCGCTCGATGCGCTGCCGCGCCTCTTCCACCGGGCCGACGAAGCCGGTCTCGTGCTGCGCGACGGCGCGTTCTGGCTCGAGTCGGACCGAGGCGCCGAGTGGTCGCTCGAGACGACGGCCGGCCGGTGGCGGCGCCTCGCCGAGTGCTGGCGCGCCCGCATCCCCGAGCCGCTCCGCGAACTCGTGGCACGCCGCAGCGAGTCACTCACGGCGAGCACGCTCGGCGAAGACGTGCGCTGGTTCTACCCCGCCGGCGGCCGTTGGATCGACGAGGGGCTCGAACGGCTCATCGGCGAGGCCGAGGCGCTCGGCCTCGCGGTGGCGGGCGAACCGGCACCGACGGCGATCCTCGTGCTCGACGGGGAACTCGACCGTGCCGCCGAACGACTCGCGGCGCATTTCCCCGCCCAGGTCGAGCAGGTCTACCTGCAGCACGACCTCTCGATCGTCTCGCCCGGTCCGCTCGAACCGACGCTCGATGCACGCCTGCGCGGGTTCGCCGACGTCGAGGGCCGCGACCTCGCGTCGACGTATCGGGTCAGCGCGGCATCCGTCAATCGCGGACTCGCCGCCGGCGAGACGGCCGAGTCGATCCTCGAGTTCCTCGGCGGGCTCTCGCTCACCGGCATCCCGCAGCCGCTGTCGTACCTCGTCGACGAGGCGGCCGCGCGGTTCGGGTCGTTGCGCGTCTCGCTCGCCGGCGAAGCGGATGCCCCGGCGCGGGCGAGCGTGCGCTCCGACGACGAGCAGCTCGTGCGCACCCTCGCCGTCGACCAGTCGCTCATCTCGATCGGCCTGCGTCAGGCGAGCCCGAACCGGCTCCTCTCGCGGTTCCCTCCCGAGGTCGTGTTCTGGGCGCTCGCCGACGCGAGGTACCCGGTCGCCGCGGAAGACGCCAAGGGCGAGATCATCCGACTGAGCCGCCACCATCTGGCGGCGGCGCCCGAGCCGGTGTCGAAGCCCGACCCCGTCGAGACGATGCTCGACGTCGTGCTCGCCGAGGGCGAGGCCGGCGCCAGCGAGCAGGCGTGGCTGTCGCGCCAGCTCGAGGCCGCCGCGCGCTCGAAGGAGACCCTCACGGTCACCGTGCGCATGCCGGGTGGCGACACCGCCGACTACCTGCTCGCGCCCGCGAGCGTGGCCAACGGTCGGCTCCGCGCCCGCGACCGCAAGGCCGACATCGAACGCACCCTGCCGTTGTCGGCGATCGCAGCCGTCTCCCCGGCACCGGCCGGCGCCTGACGGCCCCACGTCTCATCGGCGCCCGCCTGCGCCTGAGGCACGCCGTCGCCTCGGAAATCTGCACGGCTTCGGATCGGATCCGCCCGAGACATCCGATCGAGTGCAGATCTCCGAACCGCGGGCGCTGCTGCCCGAACTCGCCCGGCACTGCCGCCCTCCCATGAACCGGGCGTAGACTCGACCGCTATGTCAGACGGCCCACTCATCGTGCAGAGCGACCGAACCGTCCTCCTCGAGGTCGCGCACCCGCTCGCCGAAGACGCGCGCCACGACCTCGCGGTGTTCGCCGAGCTCGAGCGCGCCCCCGAGCACATGCACACCTACCGCATCACCCGGCTGGGCCTCTGGAACGCGCGAGCGGCCGGTCACGACGCCGACGACATGCTCTCGACGCTCGAGCGCTACGCGAAGTTCCCGGTGCCGCAGACCGTCGCCGTCGACATGCGCGAGACCGTCGGTCGCTACGGCCGACTCGTCGTCGACCGCACCGACGACGGTGCGCTGCGGCTGCACAGCGATGACATCGCCGTGCTCACCGAGGTCGCCTCGGCCAAGCGCATCGCGCCGCTGCTCACCGAGCGCCTCGACGACCGGAGCTTCCTCGTCGAGGCCTGGGCGCGCGGCGCGCTCAAGCAGGAGCTCGTGAAGCTCGGCTGGCCGGCCGAGGACCTCGCGGGATACACGCCGGGCACGCCGCACCGCATCGACCTCGAGGAGGCCGGCTGGCACCTCCGCGGCTACCAGCAGCAGGCGATCGACAACTTCTTCGACGGCGGCTCCGGCGTCGTCGTGCTGCCCTGCGGCGCCGGCAAGACGCTCGTCGGCGCAGGCGCGATGGCGACGGCGAAGACCACGACGCTGATCCTCGTGACGAACACCGTCTCCGCCCGCCAGTGGCGCGACGAGCTGCTGCGCCGCACGACGCTCACCGCCGACGAGATCGGCGAGTACTCGGGGCAGGTGAAGGAGGTCAAGCCGGTCACGATCGCGACCTACCAGATCCTCACCGCGAAGCGGAAGGGCGAGTACGCCCATCTCGCATTGCTCGATGCCCTCGACTGGGGTCTCGTGGTCTACGACGAGGTCCACCTGCTCCCCGCGCCCGTGTTCAAGCTCACCGCCGAGCTGCAGGCTCGTCGACGCCTCGGCCTCACGGCGACCCTCGTGCGCGAAGACGGCCGCGAGGGCGACGTCTTCAGCCTCATCGGCCCGAAGCGCTTCGACGCCCCGTGGAAGGAGATCGAGGCCCAGGGCTTCATCTCCCCCGCGGCCTGCTACGAGGTGCGCATCGACCTGCCGCAGTCCGAGCGGCTGACGTACGCGGCATCCGCCGACGACGAGCGCTACCGGCTCGCGGCGACCGCGCCGGCCAAGCTCGGCGTGGTCAAGGAGCTCGTGGCCAAGCACGCCGGCGAGCGCATCCTCGTGATCGGCCAGTACCTCGACCAGATCGACGAGCTCGCCGCGGCCCTCGGCGCGCCGCAGCTGACCGGTTCGACACCGGTCGACGAACGCGAACGGCTCTTCCAGGAGTTCCGCGACGGCCGCACACCCGTGCTCGTGGTCTCGAAGGTCGCGAACTTCTCGGTCGACCTGCCCGAGGCGACCGTGGCGATCCAGGTGTCGGGCTCGTTCGGCTCGCGCCAGGAGGAGGCGCAGCGTCTCGGCCGGCTCCTGCGTCCGAAGGAGTCGGGCCTCAGCGCGAACTTCTACACGCTCGTCTCGCGCGACACCGTCGACCAGGACTTCGCGCAGAACCGCCAGCGGTTCCTCGCCGAGCAGGGCTACAGCTACACGATCCTCGACGCCCACTCGCTCGCAGCCGCCTGACGCGGCCGCTGCGTCGCCGACGTCAGCGACGCGTGTAGCGCAGCAGCAGCAGGTCCCCGACGGGGATCGCGTGCGCCAGACGCATCCGTCGGGGCACCTCGACCTCGGTGCGCGAGATGCGACCCGCGCTGCCGGCCACGAGCATGGGGCTGAGGCTGAGGCACAGCTCGTCGACCACATCGGCCTCGATGAGGGCGCCGAACAGGTGCGGCCCGCCTTCGCAGAGCACCTGCGGGAGCCCGGCGGCGGCGAGCGATGCGAGCATCGTGCGGGGGTCGACGGATGCCTCGCCGCACACGAGCACGTCGGCCACCGCTTCGAGCGCCGCCCTCCGCCCGGCGGGCGCCGCGGCGTGCGTGACGACGATCGGACGCGTCACGGCCTCGGAGAAGAACGGATGCCCCGGATCGAGGTCGAGCGCCGCGGAGACCACCGCCACCCGCGGCTGGTCGGCGAGCCCCTGCTCGCGACGCCACTCGACGTTCGCGGCCCGGAGGCGGAGTCCGCCGTAGCCCTCGGCGCGCACGGTGCCGGCACCGACGAGCACGACGTCGGCGAGGGTCCGCAGCACTCCCATGACGAGCTGGTCGTTCTCGTCGCCGAGGCCGCCGCTGCGACCGTCGAGGGTGACCGCGCCGTCGAGGCTCATGACGAAGTTCATGCGCACGCGCGGCGTGGCCCGGTCGTCGAGCGCGTACGCGGCGAAGAGCGCCGCCCGATCGGGATGGGCCGGTTGCACGTGCCCTTCTTGCACGTGCCCTCCGGCGCTCACTGGTTGTGCTCCAGGAACACGGGCTCGCGCCATCCCTCGATCGCCTCGACCATGCGCATGGCGTCGACGGTCTCGCGCACGTTGTGCACGCGCACGATGCGGGCGCCCTGCATGACGCAGTAGACGGCCGCGGCGATCGACCCCTCGATGCGCTGCTCGCGCGGCCGCCCGAGGCTCTCGCCCACGAAGTCCTTGTTCGAGAGCGCCACGAGGGTCGGGTAACCGAGGCTCGTGATCTCGGCGAGGCGGCGGGTCAGCTCGAGCGAGTGCAGCGTGTGCTTGTTGAGGTCGTGACCCGGGTCGACGATGATGCGATCGGATGCCACGCCTCGCGACTCGGCGAGCGCGACGCGCTCCGCGAGGAAGGCCGACACCTCGGCCACGACGTCGCCGTAGCGCGGCGAGGGATACGGCGTACGGGGTTTCGCGAGGCTGTGCGTGACGACGATCGTCGCCCCCGTCTCCGCGACGACGTCGGCCATGGCCGGGTCGTGGATGCCGGTCGTGTCGTTGACGACGTGCGCGCCCGCCGCGACGGCCGCACGAGCGACCTCGGGGAGGAACGTGTCGACCGAGATGACGGCGCCGGATCCGGCGAGCGCGGCGACGACGGGCACGACCCGCTCGATCTCCTCGTCGGCGGGGATGGCGGGGCCCGGCGCGAACTTCGCGCCCCCGATGTCGATCCAGTCGGCGCCCTGCTCGATGGCGAGGTGCGCTGCGGCGACGGCGGAGTCGAGCGCCTCGGTGCGTCCGCGGTCGTAGAAGGAATCGGGCGTGCGGTTGACGATCGCCATCACGGCGACCTCACGCGAGAAGTCGAACTCGCGGGGGCCGATGCGCCGGATCACCGGGGTTCGATTCGCCATGCTGCCGAGTCTTCCACGGCTGCCGCGGGCCTCCAATCCATGCGTCATCCGACACACCGGATCGGCGACCCTCGAAGAATGTTCAGGAAAGTTCCAGCCGATGCGCAGAGAATCATCACATGAGCGACGGACCACGAATTCTCATCGTCGACGACGAGCCCAACATCCGCGACCTTCTCACGACGAGCCTCAGGTTCGCCGGGTTCGCGGTGCGCGCGGTCGGCAATGGCGCGCAGACGATCTCGGCAGTGCTCGAGGAGGAACCCGATCTCATCATCCTCGACGTGATGCTGCCCGACATGAACGGCTTCGGCGTCACCAAGCGCCTGCGCTCGGCCGGGTACACCGCGCCGATCCTCTTCCTCACGGCGAAGGACGACACGGAGGACAAGATCACCGGCCTCACCGTCGGCGGCGACGACTACGTCACGAAGCCCTTCAGCCTCGACGAGATCGTCGCGCGCATCAAGGCGATCCTGCGCCGCACGATGCACGCCGAAGAAGACGCGGTGATCCGCACCGGCGAGCTGACCATGGACCAGGACACGCACGAGGTGCTCGTCGGCGACGTGCCCGTCGAGCTCTCCCCCACCGAGTTCAAGCTGCTGCGCTACCTGATGCTGAACCCCAACCGGGTGCTGTCGAAGGCGCAGATCCTCGACCACGTGTGGGAGTACGACTTCAACGGCGATGCCGGCATCGTGGAGAGCTACATCTCCTACCTCCGCCGCAAGCTCGATCAGCACTCGGCAGAGCCGCTGATCCAGACCAAGCGCGGATTCGGCTACATGCTGAAGTCCTCCAAGCCCTGACTCAGGAAGGCCCACCTAGACTCGGCCCGCCATGAATCAGATCTCCGAGCGGTGGAACCGCATCTCGCTGCGTACCAAGATCACGGGTGTCACCGTGCTCATGCTCACGCTCGGACTTCTGGTGTCCGGAATCGGCACTGCGGCGATGCTCCGCTCGTACGTCGAAGACCAGGTGAAGGTCAAGCTCGAGGCGATCGCGTCGGGCGACCTGCGCAAGTACTTCACCGACCAGGGTGAGGAGCCGAGCGAGCGGGCTCCCCTCGACGACCTCAGCTTCAAGCCCGATCTCGACGTGTTCGTCGCCGTCTACGACGCGGAGACGGGCAAGGTCGACAAGCACAACTGGCACGATCGCGACGGCGCGGAGCTGCCGCAGATCCCCGAGACGCTGACCGCCGCCGAGGTCAATGCGCGCAACCAGGGCCAGTTCTCGGTCTTCCCGATGATCGACGGCGACGGCAACGCGACCTTCCGCGCCGTCACCGCGCTGACCCTCGCCGACAATCACGGCAACTGGTCGCCGATCATCCTCGCGATCTCCTCGAAGGAGACCGAGCAGCTGCTCGCGATGTACCTGACGATCTTCTTCGGGTTCGGCTTCGGCGTGGTCCTGGTCGGCGCGCTGCTCACCCGGATGCTCGTGACGACCACGTTCATGCCGCTCCGCGAGGTCGAACGCACCGCGGCGGCGATCGCCGACGGCGACTTCAGCCAGCGCCTCGGCGGCGCGACGCCCAACACCGAGGTCGGGCGGCTCAACCGCTCGCTCAACACGATGCTGAACCGCATCGACCGGGCCTTCCGCGACCGCGCGCGCACGATCGACCAGATGCGCCGCTTCGTCGGCGACGCCTCGCACGAGCTGCGCACGCCGCTCGTGTCGGTGCGCGGCTACGCCGAGCTCTACCGCATGGGCGCGCTGCAGTCGCCCGACGAGGTGGGCCAGGCCATGGAGCGCATCGAGAAGGAGGCCATCCGCATGGGCCTCCTCGTCGAAGACCTGCTCGCGCTCGCTCGACTCGACGAGGCGAAGCCGCTCGAGCTCGCCGAGGTCGACCTCGTGCCGCTCGCGCGGGATGCCGCCCTCGACACGATGGCCGCCCACCCCGCCCGCACCGTCACGGTCATCGCACCCGAAGACCTGAGCGCGACGGATGCCTCGGGCGAGCCCGCTCCCGAACTCGAGGTCGAACTCGACCACGCGGGCGACCGCACCTCGCCTCCCACCGGGGCGATCTCGTTCGCCGGGGCGACGCTCGCGCGCCTCCGGGGACGTCGTCCGAAGGGCGAGGCCGCGACCACCACCGGCAGCCGCCGGGCCACGGCGAAGGCCGGCGGCTCGTCGACCGCGTCGAAGCGCGCCGCACGGGCATCGGCGGCGGCCTCCGCGGCTGCGGCCGCGGCTGCAACCGCAGCCTCCGACGCGATCGCCGCACCGCCGACGGCGCACGACTCGGGTGTTCCCGGCTCGCAGATGCCGGTTCGCCGCACCGTGGTGCTCGCCGAAGAGAACAAGATCCGCCAGGTCATCACGAACCTCATGGGCAACGCGATCCGCTTCACCGCACCCGAGAGCCCCATCGAGATCCGCATCTCGGTCGACGACGCGACCGAGCGGGCGATGATCGAGGTCGTCGACCACGGCGAGGGCATCCCGCCGCAGATCCGCGAGAAGATCTTCCAGCGCTTCTGGCGCGCCGACACGTCGCGCACCCGCGAGACGGGCGGGTCGGGCCTCGGCCTCGCGATCGTGTCCTCGATCGTGGCCGCGCACAACGGCACGGTCGACGTCGTCGAGACGCCCGGCGGCGGCGCCACCTTCCGCGTGTCCCTGCCCCTGGCCGGTTCGGCCGCCGCGCCGCAGCCGGTCACCGCCGACTGACCGTCGGTCGCGCGACCGTTCAGCGCGTCCGCGGCTCGTGCCCGGCAACCGCGCCCGGACTCCGCCTCAACAGGCGAGGAGCAGCGGATGTCGCGCACCACCGGCCCTCGATGACGATTCGTTCACCGGCCGCGCCGTAGCGTGGCGCGCACACCGAACGAAAGGGGCCGAGATGGCCGTCTACCACGTCGATGCCGAACAGGTGTCGGCCGCCACCCAGACCGTGCAGGGCACGATCGGGCGCATCCAATCCGAGGTGGCGTCGCTCCTCGGCCAGCTCTCGGGCCTGCAGTCGTCGTGGTCGGGCCAGGCGTCGACCGCGTTCCAGGGCGCGGTCGCCGACTGGCGGGCCACCCAACTGCAGGTCGAAGAGAGCCTCGCGGGCCTGAACCGTGCACTCGGCGTCGCAGCGGTGCAGTATTCCGACGCCGAACAGGCGAATGCGCGGCTGTTCCTGCGCTGAGGTTTCACCATGAGCTGCCGCGGCACCCCTTCCCTTCTGGGCATGGAGACATAGCATGGGGGCGAGACGTCGCCCCCATGACGGCGCCCCGACCAACGATGAGGGAGCGATGATGTCCGAATCGAACCGACCCGCTGAGCCGCAGTCCTCCGACGAGCCGAGCACGCCCGCCGGCACGGTCGACGCCACCGATGACCTCGAGGGCAGCTACACCGAGGTCGACGGCGAGGGGGCGCACGAGCGCACGGTCGCCGGCGCATACGTCCGTACCGATGGCGCCGACGACGACGAGTCGACCGTCGGCGACTACACCTCGACCGACGGTCACGCCGACAGCCACGATCCGGCCGAGCGCCACGGCAAGTTCGTCGGCGCCGAACCGCCGAAGCCGCACCCCGGGCTGCACCACATCTGACGAGGCGCGCGAGCCGTTCAGCTCGTCGCGACGACACCGATCCCGCCGGCGAGCTGAGCGCCTGCGGCCTCGAGCCAGCGCAGCGGATCCGCCATCGCGGGTTCCGCCCCACCGGCGAGCCCGGCCAGGGCGACGGATGCCGCGAACCCACGCGGCTCCGCCGTGATCGCACCGGCGACGAGCGCCACCGGCACGTCGCGCGCCGCAGCCAGCCGGGCGACCTCGCTCGGCGCCTTGCCCGCCTCGGACTGTCCGTCGAATCGCCCCTCACCGGTGATCACGAGGTCGGCGCCGACGAGGTCGGCGCCGAGCCCGACGGCGTCGGCGACGAGTGCCGCTCCGCCGCCCATGACCGCGCCCCATGCGAGCAGGCCGAACCCGGTGCCACCGGCCGCACCGGCGCCGGGGGTCTCCGGTGAGGAGTCGGGAACGAGGCGTGCGAACCGGGCGAGGTTCGCCTCGAGCACGGGGACGGTCGCGGCATCCGCGCCCTTCTGCGGGCCGAAGACGGCTGCGGCTCCCCCCTCTCCGAGCAAGGGGTTCGTGACGTCGCCGAGGATCAGCGCCCCTCCGGGTGGCAGCGAGCGCAGACCCCTGAGATCGACGAGGGCGAGGGCGCCGAGCCCCCGATTGCCGAACGGCACCGGAGCCCCGTCTGCATCGAGGAACCGGGCGCCGAGGGCGGAGAGCGCTCCCGTGCCGCCGTCGCTCGACGCACTGCCGCCGAGCGCGAGCAGGAGCCGGTCGACGCCGGCGTCGAGTGCGTCGGCGATCGCCTCGCCGAAGCCCGCCGAGTGCGCGTCGAGGGGCGCGAGCGGGTCGACCAGGGTGATTCCCGACGTCGCCGCGAGTTCGACGACGCCCGTGCCGTCGGGCAGCAGCAGCCAGTGCGTCGCCACCGGCGCGGACCCCGCCCCGGAGACCGGACCATGCACCGTGACCGGCATCCGCCTCGCGCCCGGCACGGCGGCCTCGAAGGCGTCGAGCGTGCCCTCGCCGCCGTCGGCCATGGGCCGGGCGATCACCTCGTCGTCGGCGCGCACCGAGCGCCATCCGCGCGCGATGGCGGCCGCGGCATCCGCTGCGTTCGCCGTGCCCTTGAACGAGTCGGGCGCGATGACGACCCGGCTCACCGCTCGTTCGCCGTCGGTGCCGGCACGCGCGCGAGCCAGGCGAGCGAGGCGGCGAGGAGCGCCCGATGACCGGCCGAGTCGTAGGAGCGGGCATCGTGGCCCAAGGCGTCGTAGACGAGGCGCGAGCGGCCGAACTCCCGGGCCCACACGAGCGGATGGCGCATGCCCTCGTGTTCGTGCTCGGCGATCGGCTCGATCACGTCGTCGAGCCGGAAGTCGGTGTAGCGCTCGTCGAACACGGTGAAGTCGACGAGTCCCTGGGCGATCGCGTGGTTGCCCACGAGGTGAACCGCAGCCTCGCCGATGGGCGGATGCCACGAGCTGTCGCGCACCCAACGCGCACCGAGTGCCCGCTCGAACGCGGGATAGTCGTGCAGGCTCGCCGCTGCCGTGTGCACGGCGAGGATGCCGAGGCCACGGTCGATCGCCCGTTCGAGAGCGGCGTTCGCCGCATCGAGCACTGCTGCCTCGGGCACGACACCGGTCTCCCCCTCGGGCGCCGGCACGTGCGGGTCGCCGGTGTTCACGACGATGAGCGTGACGTCGTCGGGCAGTGCGGCGAGTGCCGCATCGGCGTCGTCGACGATGTCGACGGCGAACCCGGCCTCTGCGACGAGCTCGGCGAGCGCCGCACTCGTCTCGGAGTGGCGGTGCCACGGGTCGGCGTACCGACCGGAACCGTTCAGAATCACGGCACGCATGGCGCCTCCTCGCGTTTCGGGCATCTTATCGCTCACGCCAGCTCGCGAGCCGTGCCCGGTCATGCCCGCACAACCGCCGTCGCTCACGGACCCGAGTCGGGTAAGCGCTATCCATCATGGTTCAATTCCTACCAGCCGACCGTCGGGCCGCCAAACTCCCCTGACCCCGCGCGATAGGGTCGAGCCGCAGAAGCACCGCACGAGTTGGAGGGCCGATGACCGTCGGAGGCACGAACGGCGAGCGACGCGCACCGGCCACGCTCCACGATGTCGCGCGCGAGGCGGGCGTCTCGTTGGCCACCGCGTCGCGGTCGCTGAACGGCAGCACCCGGAAGGTCAACGAGGAGTACCGACAGCGCGTGCTCGCCGCGGCAGCGAAGCTCGACTACTCGCCGAACCTCTCCGCCCAGGCCGTGGCTCGCGGTACGTCGACGACCGTCGCGTTGCTCGTCGCCGACATCGCGGACCCCTACTTCGCCCAGATCGCCGCCGGCGTCGTCCGCGAGGCGGACCACGAGGGCCTCATCGTCACGATGGCGGCGACCGAACGGGACTCGGAGCGGGAGCTCGAACTCGTCCGGAGCCTCCGAGGCCAGCGCCCTCGTGTCATGATCCTCGCCGCTTCGCGCCGCGCCGACGACCCGGCCGCCACGGCCCTCGCCGAAGAGCTGCGGGCATTCGAGGCCAACGGCGGCAGGGTGGCGTTCATCGGCGCGACCGAGGCCCCCCATCGCAGCGTCGCGCTCGACAACGCGGCAGGGGCCGAGGCACTCGCGCGAGCGCTCGTCCAGGCGGGCTACCGGGGCTTCGCCGCACTCACCGGCGCCGAGGGGCTGCGAACAGCCGAGGACCGCCTCGGCGGATTCCTCGCCGGCCTGGCGGCCTCCGATCTCACCATCGCCCCCGAACACATCGTGCGCCCGGCATTCACGCGCGATGGCGGCTACGACGGCATGCGCACCCTCGTCGAGCTGGGCATCGGCGAGATCGATGTCGTCTTCGCCGCCAACGACGTCATGGCCGTCGGTGCGATGTCCGCGATCCGCGACGCCGGACTCGTCCCCGGACGGGACGTCGCCATCGCGGGGTTCGACGACATTCCGACCGCGCGCGACGTCACCCCTCCCCTGAGCACCGTGCGGCTCCCCCTCGAGGAGGTCGGTCGTCGGGCATTGCGCCTCGCGCTCGACACCATCGGCCCCGGCGACGACCTGCCGGTACGGGCCGAGGTCGTTCTGCGGGCCTCCACGCCGACTCGCGCCCGCTGAGCCGTGTCGCGGTGACCCGCGCCCGCTGAGCCTCGGCACTCGCACACCCGAGCACCCGAGCACCCGAGCACCCGAGCACCCGAGCACCCACGATGTTGCAGATCCGTCACGGCTGTCCTACTCTCGGGTAAACGCTTTCCGGCCGCATGAGGCGAGCAATCGCCGATGGCCGACGACTCGAGAAGGACGAAGCACATGGTCGATCACTCCACCCCCGAATCCATCGGCATCATCATGAACGGCGTCTCGGGCCGCATGGGCTACCGCCAGCACCTCGTGCGGTCGATCCTCGCGATCCGCGAGCAGGGCGGTGTGCTCCTCGCCGACGGCGAGACCCGCGTGCAGGTCGAGCCGATCCTCGTCGGCCGCAGCGAGAAGAAGCTCGCCGACCTCGCGGCCAAGCACGGCATCGAGCACTACACGACGAACCTCGACGAGGCGCTCGCCGACGACCGCTGGCAGATCTACGCCGACTTCCTCGTGACGAAGGCGCGCAAGGCCGCGATCACGAAGGCCATCGCGGCCGGCAAGGCGATCTACACCGAGAAGCCCACCGCCGAGTCCTTCGAGGAGGCCCTCGAGCTCGCCCTCCTGGCTGACGAGGCCGGCATCAAGAACGGCGTCGTGCACGACAAGCTCTACCTGCCGGGACTGCAGAAGCTCAAGCGGCTCATCGACTCGGGCTTCTTCGGCCGCATCCTGAGCGTGCGCGGCGAGTTCGGCTACTGGGTCTTCGAGGGCGACTGGCAGCCCGCCCAGCGCCCCAGCTGGAACTACCGCGCCGAGGACGGCGGCGGCATCATCGTCGACATGTTCCCCCACTGGAACTACGTGCTCGAGAACCTCTTCGGCCGCGTCGAGTCGGTCTACGCCAAGGCCGTCACCGAGATCCCCGAGCGCGTCGACGAGCGCGGCGAGGCCTACCCCGCCACAGCCGACGACGCCGCCTACGCGATCTTCGAGCTCGAGGGCGGCGTGATCGCCCAGCTCAACTCCAGCTGGACCACGCGCGTCAACCGAGACGAGCTCGTCGAGTTCCAGGTCGACGGCACGCACGGCTCGGCGGTCGTCGGCCTCTTCGGCTGCAAGATCCAGCCGCGCAACGCGACGCCCAAGCCCGTGTGGAACCCCGACCTCGCCGACGAGCACGACTACGCCGGCGACTGGATCGAGAGCCCCGGCAACCGCGAGTTCGAGAACGGCTTCAAGACGCAGTGGGAGGAGTTCATCCGCCACGTCGTCGAAGACGGCCCCAACGAGTTCGACTTCCTCGCCGGCGCGCGCGGCGTGCTCCTCGCGGAGCAGGGCCTCGCCTCGAGCCGCGAGGGCCGTCGCATCGAGCTCCCGGTCGTCACGCTCGACTCGGGACTGAGCACTGCGGATGTCGCAACCGACGCCGCCGCGGACGCTGCAGAGTTCGCGGGGGTCCGCTGACCATGACCTCGCTCACCCTCCTCGACGCCGACGGCGCCCTGCGCGCCGCGGAACTCGCCGAGGCTCCGGCATTCGGGAAGCCGCGGCATCCGCTCTCGAGTCGCGTCGCGTACGCGGCCGCGCACGTCGTGCCGAAGGCCCACGCCGACAACACGCCCGGGCAACCGGCCGAGATCGACTGGGACGCCACGCTCGCGTTCCGCCACCACGTGTGGTCGTGGGGGCTCGGCGTCGCCGATGCCATGGACACAGCGCAGCGCAACATGGGCCTCGATGCGGCTGCCACGCGCGAGCTCATCTCGCGCAGCGCCGCGGAGGCGGCATCCGTCGGCGGCAGGCTCGTCGTCGGCGTGAACACCGATCACGTCGACGAGGAGCACATCCCGCTCGATCGGATCATCGACGCCTACAAGGAACAGCTGCACCACGCTGAAGACGCGGGCGCCGGCGTGGTGCTCATGGCGAGCCGCCACCTGGCGCGCGCCGCGCAGACGGCAGACGACTACCGCCGCGTCTACCGCGAGGTGCTCGCCGCCGCGAGCACGCCCGTCGTGCTGCACTGGCTCGGCACCGCGTTCGACCCGGCGCTGGCCGGCTACTTCGGATCCGACGACACGGATGCCGCGGCCGAGACGCTGCTGCAGATCATCGGCTCAGCCGGCGACACGGTGCAGGGCGTGAAGATGAGCCTGCTCGACGCCGACGCCGAGATCGCCGTGCGCCGTCGCCTGCCGGAGTCGGCGCGCATGTTCACGGGCGACGACTTCCACTACGTGGGGCTCATCGAGGGCGACCCTTCGACCGGCTCAGGGCAGGCGGGCACCTACTCCGACGCCCTGCTCGGCGCGTTCTCGTGCCTCGCGCCGAACGCGTCGGCCGCGATCCAGGCGCTCGACCGAGGCGACGTCGCGGCGTACCGCGAGATCCTCGCACCGACCGAACCGCTCTCGCAGCAGGTGTTCGCCTCGCCGACGTACTACTACAAGACGGGAGTCGCGTTCCTGTCATGGCTGAACGGGCACCAGCCGGCGTTCCAGATGGTGGGCGGTCTGCACGCGTCGCGCAGCCTTCCGCACCTGTCTCGCATCGTCGAGCTCGCGAACACGTCGGGCGCCCTCGAGCGCCCCGAGCTCGCGGCGGCACGCTGGCATTCGCTGCTCACGCTGAACGGCGTCGACCTCGCGAATGCCCCGGCGGATGCGACAGAGGTGTTCGCATGAACGCGCACCCCCGTCTCTCGCTGAACCAGGCCACGATCAAGTACGCCTCACTCGACGAGGCGCTCCGCGTCACGGTCGAAGCCGGTTACCGGTCGATCGGCCTCTGGCGCGAGCCCGTCGCCGACCTCGGTCTCGACGAGGCGGCGCGTCGCGTCGCGGACTCGGGCCTACGCGTCTCGAGTCTCTGCCGCGGCGGGTTCTTCACGCTGCCGGAGGGCGTCGAACGTCGAGCCGCGATCGATGAGAACCGTCGTGCGATCGATGAGACCGCGACGCTTGCGGCCGCGGGAGCGTCCGGTTCCGCGGCGGTGCTCGTGCTCGTGGCCGGCGGCATCCCCGCGGGCTCGACCGACCTCGTCGGCGCGCGAGCCCGAGTGGGCGATGCCCTCGCCGAGCTGGTGCCGCACGCGGCATCCGCCGGGGTCACTCTCGCGATCGAGCCGCTGCACCCGATGTATGCGGCCGACCGCGCCGTCGTGTCGACGCTCGGGCAGGCGCTCGACCTCGCCGAGCCGTTCGACGCCTCGGCCGTGGGGGTCGTCGTCGACACGTTCCACATCTGGTGGGACCCGGAGGTGTTCGAGCAGATCGCGCGCGCCGGGGCATCCGGTCGCATCGCGAGCTACCAGGTGTGCGACTGGCAGACGCCGCTCGCGGCGGACGTGCTGCTCTCGCGCCACTACCCGGGCGACGGGGTCATCGACTTCGCGGGCTTCACGCGGGCCGTCGAAGCTGCAGGCTACCGCGGCGACATCGAGGTCGAGATCTTCAACCAGGCGATCTGGGATGCGCCGTGGCGCGAGGTGGCCGCGCGCACGGCGATGGCCTTCGACGCCGTCGTGGCAGCGGAGCTCGATCCGGTCGCCGTCTCCACGACGTAGCCTCGACGCCCCAGGGCGTGGCCGCGAGCCCGCCACCGACGAATGCCGCGCCGATGCATCCGGCGCGGCATTCGTCATCGGCGCCGCAGGTCAGCTGCGCGGACGGTCATCGATCTGCACGAGGTTCCGACCGCGCATCGTGTAGAGGCGCCCCTGCTCGTCGTTGGTGATGTGGGAGCCGCTGTACCAGCTTCCGTTGATGTCGGGAACCACGACCGTGGCAGCGAACGTCGTGGGATCGAAGCGGAACAGGTCGGTGTCCGAGACGGCATAGACCACACCCCTGTTGGTCACCATGGCGGCGTACCCGGAGCTGAGGGAACTGTGGTCGGCGGTGTGCACCACGGTCCGCCGCGTCAGGTCGATGACGAAGAAGCCGCCCCTCCGCGTCAGTCCGTAGAGGTGACGCCCCCGCACCGCGAGGGCGGCGATGCCCGACCCCGGCAGCGGAGCAGTACGCCAGAGCTCTTCACCCGTCACCGGGTCGAAGGCGACGACGGTACCCGGCCCATCGGCGTTCTGGAGACCGCCTCCCAGGTAGGCGACGCCCTCTCGGCTGACGACCGCGCGCACGTACTGCGTGGCGTCGATGGGGTTGGTGAAGAGTTTCGACTGCTCGGTCTGCGGGTCGTAGGTCCAGAGCGACCCGCCTCCCACCGTGTCCGACTGGACGCCGACCAGCGCCAGCCCGTGCACGTCGTCCCAGCACACGTCGTGCGGCCGGTTCTGCTCGCCAGGGAACTCTGCGACCTTGGTGATCGGTCGCCCGTCGCGCGGGTCGTACCTCCAGATGCCTTCCGAGCTGTACTGACCGGTGAGCAGCACGCCCCCGACGACGATGGCGTCCTTGGCCTCGCCGGGCGCACGCAAGTACTCGACCGGTCCGCCCGCGAGCCGGTGGTGCGCCACGGTGCCCGATCCGCCGACGAAGACCGACCCGAGCCCGGCTGCCACACCCATGGCCGCCTGTGCGGCAGCCGGTGCACCTGCGGCCGCCAGGTCGGTGACGACGGATGTCCCCGCCACGGGGTCGATCTGCAGCACGAAGCCGTACGACGAGGTGGCGACGAGCGTGCCGCCCCCGCTGTCGAGTCCCCACACCTCGGCGACCGCCGGGCCATCGAACTCGACCGGCGCGACGACGCCCGACGCGGGCGAGTACGACAGGATCGTGCCTTCGTTCGCGAAGTACACGGTGTCGCCGATCATCGCGAACTTCTTCGCGGTCTTCCCGATCGAGGTTGCGATCGAGTAGCTGGTGAGGTCGTCGAGGTCCATGACGGCGACCTTCGACTGCGCGGTCGATGCGGCCGATCCCACCACGAGCTTGCCGCCGATGACGGCGAGCTCACGGATGCTCGGGTCGTTCAGCATCTCGGCGGGGGTGATGTCGCGGGAGGCGCCGCCGGCACGGTCGTAGGCGAACAGGCCGGCCCGCGCTGCGCCACCGCCGAAGAGCGTGCCTCCGCCGAAGAAGACGGTCGTCTCGGTGGCCGCAACGGCTCGGGCGCCAGTCGCCGCCGGGTCCGGGGTGCCGAGGTTCGCCACCTGACCGGTCACGGGGTCGTACTCCCACAGAGCCGGAGTCCCAGCACCGCTTCCGACCGCGTAGAGCCGACCGTCGGGCGAGACGGCGACGGCGCGCACGTCGCGATCACCGATGCGACCGATTGCTTCAGCCGGCGTTCCGAGCGTCGTGACGTCCCACCGATACAGGTTGGGCTGCGGCCCGCCCGCCTTCTGCAGCACGCCCGCGTAGACGTAGCGACCAGTGGGGTCTGCGGCCATCGCCTGCAGGGAGTGCCCGGTTCCGATCTCGGTCATGCCGATGACCCGGCCGGTCGGGAGGTGAAGGGCGACGATGCGTGCCGGTTCGACGTTGCGCGAGCCGATGTACACGGTGTCGCCGATGGTCACGGAGCTCATCAACGAGAACTGCACCACCGCCGGGCCGAGGTCGGTGATGATCGGCTCGAGCGATTGCGCCGTCGGCGTCGCGCCCGCAGCGTGGGCCGGAGCCGAGGACATGAGCGCAGCGATCACGGCGAGGCCGCCGGCCCCGCCGGCCTGGAGGGCCACGCGTCTCGTGAGCGTCGGGTTGTGGTTCATCAGAACTCCTTCGGTCTGTCGGCGTGCGCTGCACGCCCATCTCAGGAAACCTGCTCGGGAGCAGGACCTCAATGATTCGAACAACTCCGAACATCCCGTTGCCGGGCGAACGTCCGAGAGGGTCCGGGAACGCCGTAAGCCTGCTGAATCATCGCCCCGAAGCCGCTTCGACGGCATGCACAAACCCGGACACGCAGCTCCCTCGCCAGTGATGGCCGACCTGCGCGTTGCGGGCGGATCGGCCATCACGACGCCGGATCACCGGAGTCGCACGATTACGCCGTGATCGACAGCCGGTCCGCCTCCACCTCGTGGGCGAGCGCGCGTCCGTCGATCAACCGCTCGAGCTCGTCGTGCACCACGTCGGCGAGCCGACCGAGCTCGACTCCGAGCGATCCCGCGACGTGGGGCGTGAGCATCACGTGCTCATGGGCGTACAGCGGATGATCGGTCGCGAGCACCCACGGGGTGGTGACGTCGAGGATCGCGAACAGCTCGCCCGCGAGGACGCGTGCGGTCAGGGCATCCTGGTCGATGATCTCCCCCCTGGCAGTGTTCAGCAGGGTCGACCCGACGCGCATCAGGCCGATGCCTCGTGCGTCGATGAGGTTGCGTGTGGCCGGGAGTGACGGCGCGTGCACCGAGACGACATCGGACGTCGACAGGAGTTCGTCGAGTCCGACCACGCCGACCCCGAGCTCGGCGGCGTCGTCCTGCGACAGGAACGGGTCGTAGACCACGACGTCGAGCTCGTACGCGCGCAGCAGTTCGATGACCTTGCGGCCGATCTTCGAGGCGCCGACGATGCCGATGCGCTTGCCGTAGTTGCCCATGCCGGGGAACGCCGCCTCTGCGTCGAACTCCTCCCGCAGGGCGCGATACCTCGCGGCGATCGGCAGCACCTTCTTGTTGGCGAGGACGATCATCGCCGCGGTGTACTCGGCGACGGGCACTGCGTTCGCAGCGGCGGCGGTGCTGACCCGGATGCCTCGCTCCAGCACGTCGTCCGACAGGAACGGCCTGATGGTGCCGGCCGAATGCAGGACGGCCTTCAGTCGCGGTGCCGCATCGAGCACCGCCGCATCGACGAACGGGGCACCCCATCCCGTCACGAGCACGTCCGTTTCGGCGAGCATGCGGCGAGCGGCATCCGATTCGAACTCGCTGAGGGAGCCGAGGACGTCCGCGATCTCCTCGAATCGTGCCATGCGGGCGTCGGGGAAGATCCGCTGTCGCACCTCCGGAGCCATGGCGAATGCGACCCGTGGGCGTGCCGCGATCACTTGACGCTCCCCGCGGAGAGGCCCGAACGCCAGAAGCGCTGCAGCATCACGAAGGCGATCACGAGCGGCACGACCGAGAGGAACGAGCCGGCGATCACGAGCGGGAGGTACTCGGGGTTCTGCTGCACCTGGCTCTGCCAGAGGAAGATGCCGACGCTCGTGGGGAAGAGCTGGCGATCCTGCAGCATGATGAGCGGCAGCATGAAGTTGTTCCAGACGGCGACGAACTGGAAGAGGGCGATCGTCACGAAGCCGGGCACGAGCATCGGGAGCCCGACGCTGAAGAAGCTGCGGATCGGGCCGGCGCCGTCGACCCGCGCCGCCTCGAGGGTCTCGTCGGGCAGGTAGCCGGCGCTGAAGACCCGCGCGAGGTAGACGCTGAACGGGTTGCAGAACGCCGGGATGAGCACCGCCCACATCGTGTTCGTCACGCCCAGCGAGGCGGCGAGGAGGTACAGCGGGATGACCGTCGCCGTGTTGGGGATGAGCACGCCGATCAGGACCGCGCCGTAGAGCGCCCCCTTGCCGCGGAACTGGAACTTGTCGAAGGCGTACCCGGCCATGAGCGCCACGAATCCGCCCACGATCGCTCCCACTGCGGCGTAGAGCACGCTGTTGCCGAGCCAACGGAGGAAGATCCCGTCGTCTTCGGTGAGCAGCCGCTCGAGGTTCGCGAAGAAGGCCCCGCCCCAGGTGAACGCGTCGCTGCCGTAGAGCGCCGAGGCGTCCTTGGTCGTGGCGAACACGAGCCAGAGCAGCGGCAGCACCATGTACGCCGACCCGAGGACGAGGAGTCCGTTGACGCCGAACGTCGCACCGATTCCGCCGCCGGGTGAGCGACGTCGCCGACGAGTGGGTGGGGCACCCGCTCCGTCGGCGGGGACGGAGGGCGAGACCGAGGTCGGCCGCGCAATCGAGGATGTCGTGCTCATCGGGAGTTCCCCTTCGAGGTGAAGCGCGTGACGACCCAGGAGAGCAGGCCCGCGAGGAGCGCGAGGATGATGGAGGCGGCGGCGGCCTGGGGCAGGTTGTTGCGGTTGAATGCAGCGTCGTACGCCCACATGTTCGGCACCCAGGTGCTCGTGACCGCGGTCGTCGCGGTCGAGAGGATCTTCGGCTCGGTGAAGAGCTGCAGCGAACCGATCACCGTGAACAGCAGCGCGACGCCGAGCGCTGGAGCGATGAGCGGGGTCTTGATCGAGAACGCGGTCCGGATCTCCCCCGCGCCGTCGACGCGAGCAGCCTCCAAGACCTCACGCGGCACCGACTGGAGGGCCGTGAAGAGGATGATCACGTTGTATCCCGCCCACTCCCACACCGCGATGTTCACCATGGACGGCAGCACCAGGTGCACCGAGAGGAAGTCGATCTGGATGCCGCCGGAGGCGAGCGCCGAGACGATCGGGCTCACGCCCGGCGTGTAGAGGTAGGCCCAGATCAGGGCGGCGATCACACCGGGAACGGCGTGCGGCAGGAAGAGCAGGAGCTGGAACGCCCGCCGAGCCTTGGCGACGACGGCGTCGAGCAGCAGGGCGAAGCCGAGCGCGACTCCGAGCAGGGTCGGCACGTAGAGCACGCAGTAGAGCGCGAGTCGTGCGAAGCCGGCGATGAAGGTGTCGTTCTGCAGCACGTCGACGTAGTTCCCGAGGCCGACGAACACCGTCTCGGCTCCGCCGAACCCGAGTCCGCTTCGCTGCTCGGCGAACAGGCTCAGGCCGACCGCGTAGACGACCGGGGCGATCATCGCGACGAGGAAGACGGTGAAGAACGGCACCAGGAAGATCGCCGCGGTCCGTCCGCCGGTGCCCTGGATCGGCCGCGGCTTGGTCGTGGACCGGCTCGGCCCACTGGTTCTGACGCTCATGGTCATGCCCTTCGGTTCACGGTGCCGGCAGGGCTGCCTGCCGGCACCGGAGGTTGCTACTCCGAGACGTCGAGACCGAGCTGGTCGAGCCCGTCGACGGTCGCGGACTGCGTCTGCTCGAGTGCGTCGCCGAGCGTCGGCGCCGTGGTGACCGCGTCGCGCATCGCCGTGTTCGTGATGTCGTAGTCGGGGCCCCACGACCATCCGCCGACGACGTGCGACGACGCCTCGTCGAAGACCTCGTAGATGTCGTTCGCGAAGTAGTCGGTCGGTGCGACCTTGCTGGCGACCTCGTTCAGGCCGGGGAATGCGAGGTAGGCGGTGCCGACGTCGCCACGCGCCTCGACGGCTGCGGGGTTCGTCGTGAGGTACTCGAGGAACTTCGCGGCCGCGGCCTGGTTCTCCGAGTTCTCGGTGATCGCGAAGCTCGTGCCGCCGCTGAGGGCGCCGGTCGGCTCGTCGCCCCACGACGGGGGCACCGCGGCGATCCACTTCCCGGCCTGACCGGATGCCTCGGTGCGGGTCTTGAGACCGGACGCGCTCCAGGAGCCGCCGACCCAACCGTTCACGACGCCGCTGTTGAGGTCAGCCGTCCACTCGTCGCTGAATCCGAGCTGCGCCTTGACGAGGTCCTCGTCGATGAGCTTCTGCCAGTAATCGGCGACCTTCGTGCTGGCCTTGTCGTCGATCGCGACCTTCCACTTCTCGTCTTCGATGCTGAACCACTTGCTGCCCGCCTGCCATGACAGCGGCGCGAGCTGCGGCTCGTTCATGAAGAAGCTCGTGAGGTAGGCGCTCGGGTTCGCGGCCTTCACGGCGCGAGCGGCATCCTCGAACTCCTCCCACGTCGTCGGGACCTCGACGCCGGCGGCGTCCAGCACGTCCTGGCGGTACCACATGATCTGCGGCGGCGCATCGTATGGCATTCCGTACGTCGCGCCACCGAAGGTGACGAGCTCGCGAACCTGCTCGCTGTACTCGCCGAGGACGTCCTCGGAGACGAGGTCGTCGATCGGGACGACCTGCTCGGAGGCGGCGAACCCGGGAAGGCTGACGTACTCGATGCCGGCCACATCCGGGCCGGTGCCCGACTCGATCGCCGCGGAGAGCTTCGTGTACCCGCCATTGGCGGCGTTCGGGATCTCCTCGAACGTCACCGTGATGTCGTCCTGGCTCGCATTGAACGCGGCGGCGACGTCGGCCATGCCGCTGAGCGACGACCAGAACGTGATCTCACCCGTGGGGTTCTCGGCCGCGGTCGGCTTGTCGGATTCGGGGGCGGCGCTCGCAGCGCAGCCTGCCAGCAGTACGCCGGCGGACAGCAGCGCTGCTGCCGCGAACGAGGTGCGACGCAGGTTCATGATCGGATTCTCCTTTGAATGTGAAGCGTGCCTGCTACTGAACCTGCTTCAGATCCCGACTGCAAGAAAATCGCCCATTTCGAACATTTCAGAACATAGGTGTCGTGCTCTCGCGAGTCGATTCGCGTTCGATCAACGTCGGAAGCAGCGCCATCCTGGTCACCGCGTGCCCGGCCCCCTCGCGCTGCCGGATGCGGTCGAAGCAGAGCCGCAGGGCGGCATCGCCGAGGTCGTGCTTGGGTGGCGCGACCGCCGTCAACGGAACAGCGGCATACGCCGAGAACTCGTCGTCGTAGGCGACCAGGGCGAAGTCCTCGGGGATGCGGATGCCGCGTTCGACCGCGAGATCGGCGAACGCCATCGAGTCGACGTCGCCGAGCATGATCGCGGCGGTGACCCGGCGTCTCCCACACTCCTCGAGGAACGCTTCGAGCGCGTCGATCGTGGAGTCCGTGCCGATCTTCGGCTCGGGCAGCCGCCACCGGAACGCCTCCTCACCCAGTCCGGCGCGCGCCATCGAGCGCTCGTAGCCGTCGATGAGGCCCGTCGTCGTCGCCGCGTCTCGGGCGGCGAGGGCGATCCTGCGATGGCCGCGGTCGACGAGGTGGCGCACCGCGAGTTCGGCGCCGTACGAATGATCGCTGCGCACGGACTCGAGACGACCGGCGTGCCGCTCGTCGACGCTCCGCTCGACGAGCACGACGGGAATGGGCGACTCGACGAGGAGCGCGTGCAACTCGGTTCCCTCGACGAGTCCGCCGCGCGGGGTGATCATCAGTCCGTCGACACCGCCCGCGATGAGCCGCTCCGCCTGGCGGAGCTCCTCGCGCTCCGAGTAGTTCGTCGTCCCGAGCACGAGACGGCAGTTCAGCTCCCGCGCCGCATCACTGGCTCCGCGGATCACCTGCGGGAAGTAGTAGCTCGCCGACGGCGTCACCATGCCGATCGTCGCCACCGGGCGCCGAGCGGTCGTACCGCTCCGCTCGCCCGCGGAGGCCTGCTGCTGGGCGACCGCATTCGAGACCGCGCCGCCGTGCGCCCGCATGAGGAGGCCGCGCTCCTCCAGCTCGGCGAGGTCTCGACGCAGGGTCATGGCGGACACCCCCATGCGCCCCGCCAGCTGGGAGATGCGAAGTGAGCCCCGTAGCTCGAGTTCCCTCAGGATGGCGTCGTGACGTGCCGCTGCAACCATGTGCCGACCTCTCGAATGTGAGAATTTGTGTGATTCGTGAATATCACACATTCGATCAGGTACGCCACCGGTCGACACTCCCGTGACGACGACGACGAGCCAGGTCACCCAGAGGGTGCGCCGCCGCGCTGCCTTGCTCCGCGATCAGGAAGGAGACGACGAGGATGCCCCGCGCTCGGCGACGAGCGCAGCGACACCGTCGAGCACGCGCTCGAAACCGAATCGCAGGGCGTCGTCGCGGGCCCCGTCGTCATCGGCTTCGGCGAACGCGCTCGCCGTCCTCGGGTAGAGCTCGGCGCGCGTGGCGAGGATCGACGCGAGGCTCGCCGCGAGTTGCTGTTCGGGCGCGCGTGAGGAATCACGTTGGCGGACGAGCGACATCACGTGGCCGACCAGGAGGGTCAGCAGGTCGAGCTTCTCCCCGCCGCGAAGGGGAAGTTCCACCATCGTGCCGAGACCGGCTTCGAACCACGCGAGCTCGCCGGGGCCGGGCGTATGCGGCCGCTGCACGAGTTCGACGACCCACGGGTGCGTCATGGCGCGAGTGTGGACTCCTGCAGCCCACGCCGTCAGTGCAGCGCGCCACTGCACCCCCTCGGCTACGACGGGTGCGCCGAGCGCGGTGTCGAGCATGATCGCGTCGAGCTCCGCGCGCCCGGGAACGTAGCGATAGAGCGCCATCTTCGTCGTGCCGAGTCGTTCCGCGACGCGCTGCATCGTGACCTCGTCGAGCCCGGATTCGTCCGCGATGGCGATCGCGGCCTCGGCGATGCCGTCGAGCGTGTACCTCGGCTTCGGCCCGGGCTTCCGCCCGGACGGCTGCGCCCAGAGGAACGCCGCGGCTTCGACCCGCGACGCCGCGTCGACTTCACCCTCGGTCACGATTCTCCTTCGAACTGATTGCGTCCACTGTACGCGATCGCGTTATTGTGTCCATAAGACGCAATTAATCGGACGAAGGAAGGCACACATGGCAACGACGAAGGTCCTCATCTCCGGCGCGAGCATCGCCGGCCCCGCGCTGGCGCGCTGGCTCGGCCGCAACGGCTTCGACGTGACGGTCGTCGAGAAGGCGCCGACCGCCCGTCCAGGCGGCCAGGCCGTCGACTTCAAGGGGCGGACGCACCACGCGCTGCTGACCCGCATGGGAATCCTCGACGAGGTGCACGCGCGGCGGACTGCGAAGACGGACTGGCGCATGGTCGACGCGAACGACCATGTGAACGCCGTCGTGCCCGGCGAGTTCATCGGCGGCGACGTCGAGATCCTTCGCGGCGACCTCGCCGGCATCCTGCTCGCACAGTCCGCCGCAGACGCCGCCTACGTGTTCGACGACGAGATCACCGCGATCACCGAGTCGGATGCCGGCGTCGACGTCGCCTTCGCCCGTCGACCCGACGAGCGGTTCGATCTCGTGATCGGTGCGGACGGCGTGCACTCCGCGGTACGACGTCTCGCATTCGGACCGGAGGACCGGTACGTCGAGACACGCGGGTTCTACTACGCGGTCGCGAGCGGGCAAGCACCACTCGGTGACCTCGAGACCCGGCTCCCCGATGGGCGCGGCATCGCCTACGGGTACAACGAACCCGGTCGGCTGGCACTCCTCGGCGGCCAGAAGGCGCCGAACCTGTTCGTCTTCCGCGCCGAACGGCCCGACTACGACCGGCGCGACATCGCGTCGCAGCGGGCCTTCCTCGAATCCGCATTCGCGGGCGCCGGATGGCGTGTGCCCGCTGCGCTCGAGGCCAGCCGCGCGGCATCCGATTTCTACCTCGACGCCCTCGCGCGCACCAGGATGACCTCATTCACGCAGGGTCGCGCAGCGCTCGTCGGCGATGCGGGCTACGCGAACACACTCGGCGGATTCGGAACCGGGCTCGCGCTCATCGGCGCGTACGTCCTCGCCGGCGAACTGATCGCCGCGGGCGGCGACCACGCGGCGGCGTTCGCGGCGTACGACCGCCGCATGCGGAAGCCCACGAAGATCGCCCGCACCGGCAACGCCGGCCCCTTCCTCGCTCCGCCGTCGACCGGGCGCATCCGGATGCGGGACTGGACCTTCGCGAACCCCCTGATGTACCGCACGATGATGTGGATGACCGACACCTTCGCGACCGACGACAGCCTCCCCGACTACCCGATGCGCTGAGCGGGCACGGGCCGGGCGGCGCCCTCGCCTCACCGATGGGCGTCACCACTACGATGGATTGATGTCGTTCGACCTGCAGGGATTCCCCGCCGATTCCGAGGCGCTCGCCTCGCTCGCCGCGAGAGGACTCGATTACCGGCTCGTCGACCCCCGCAATGCGGCAGCGGCCGCGGCGTGGGTCGAGGCCGACTTCCGAGGGTTCCATCACGCTCGTCCGAAGCAGATCGAGCTCGACCACGAACTCGGCGTGATCGCCGACCGGCGGGTGCACGGCGTCTACGACTCGACCATCGTCGACCCGGCGATTCCGGTCGCGACCGTCTCGAGCTGGCCGACGGGGCTGAGCGTGCCCGGCGGGCGCAGCGTCGACGCCTGGGCGGTGAGCTCGGTCACGGTCTCGCCGACGCATCGCCGACGCGGCATCGCCAGGGCGCTCATGCTCGCCGAGCTCCAGAACGCCCGTGCGGCGGGCGCCGCGCTCGCGATGCTGACCGCCACCGAGGCGACGATCTACGGCCGCTACGGCTACGCTCCGGCCGCGCGGTCAGCGACGGTGTTCGTCGACCGGCGACGGGTGCACTGGGTCGGGCCGGATGCCCCGGGCCGCGTGCAGTTCGTCGATGCCGCGTCCATTCGCGAGGCGGCCCCCGCGATCGCACGTCGTGCCGTGGCGCGCACCCCCGGCGAGATCGATCGCTGGCCGGGCCTGCTCGACCGGGTGCTCGGACTGCACGACGCCGACAGCGGCCGCTCGCGAGCCCGACGTGTCGTGCGCTACGACGACGAGCGCGGTCAGGCGCAGGGCTTCGCCGTGTTCCACGTGAGCCGTGAGCCCAACGAGCCGGGCGTCGCGGAGTTCGACTTCCTCGCGGCCGCGACCGACGACGCCGAGCGAGCGCTCTGGCGATTCCTCGTCGAGCAGGACTTCGTGTCGGGCACGCGCGGCCTGCTCCGATCGGTCGACGAACCGCTCCCCTGGCTGCTCGAGGACCCGCGGGCCGTCTCGTTCTCCGATGTCGTCGACCACCTGTGGCTCCGCGTGATCGACCCGGTCACCGCGCTCACGGCGCGGCGCTACAGCGCACCCGGTCGACTCGAGATCGAGGTCGACGACCCGATCGGCATCGCGGGCGGGCGCTTCGAGCTCGTCGTCGACGAGGCCGGTCGTGCCGAGGTCACCGCCCTCGAGCACACGGATGCCGCGGCATCCGCGAAGGGCGTTCGCAGCATCAGGCTCGGCGTGCGCGAGCTCGGCGCGATCTACCTCGGCGGGGTGCATCCGTCGGTGCTCGCTCGCGCCGGTCGCATCACCGAACTCGCCCCCGGCTCGATCGCGGCCGCCGACGCCATGTTCGCGGCGCAGCGCGCTCCGCACCTCAGCATCTGGTTCTGAGACCCGACCGGCGTCAGTCGACGACGGCCGCGATCGCCTCGATCTCGACGAGCTGGTGCTCCCAGCCGAGCACGGTCACGCCGAGCAGCGTGCTCGGCACGTCGTGGGCTCCGAACGCGTCGCGCACGACCTGCCACACGACTCCGAGGTCTTCGCGCCGCGATGAGGCGACGAGCACGCGTGTGCTGATGACGTCGTCGATCGTGGCGCCGGCAGCGGCGAGTGCACGCGTCATCGTCTCGATGCAGGCGGCCGCCTGACCCGCGTAGTCGCCGACCGCGACGGTCGAGCCGTCGTCGTCGAGCGGGCAGGCCCCGGCGAGGAAGACGAGTCGCGCCTCCTTCGGCGCGGTCGCGGCGTAGGCGTATTCGGCGACATCGGAGAGTGTCGAGGCTCGGATCAGCTGAACTGCACTGGGCATCCGATCAGCATGGCAGAGCACCGCGGCCGTCGGTGCCGCCGCGGACCCGGTTGCGGGCTAGATGGTGTCCTGCCTGGGGAAGATGACCTTCTCCACGATGATGATGAGCGACGCTGCGACGGGGATCGCGACGAGTGCCCCGAGCACGCCGCCGAGGGTGCCGCCTGCGACGGCCGCGATCACGACGAGTGCTCCGGGCACCGAGACCGCGCGGCTCATGATGCGCGGGCTCAGCACGTAGGCCTCGACCTGCATGTAGATCAGGTAGTAGATCGCGGCGGCGAGCGCGGTCTCCGGCGATGCCGCGAACGACACGAGCGTGATGATGATCGCACCCGTGAGCGTTCCGACGAGCGGCACGAGCGAGAAGAGGAACGCGATGAACGCCAGGAGGATGGGCACCGGAGCCCCGATGATCGACAGGTAGATGAGGCTCAGCACGCCGTTGATCGCGCCGAGGCCGACCTGTCCCATGACGTAGCGCCCGACGGAACCCGTGATCTCCTCGGACACGTCCCGGTAGCCGGGGCGGGAGCTCGCCGGCACGAATCGGGCCGCGTAGCGCTTCATCGAGTCGAGCGAGGCGAGGAAGTAGAGGGTCAGGATGAGCACGATCGTGGCGCCGGTGAAGCCCCCGGCGATGCCTGCGCCCACCGCCAGGAGGCCGCCACCGAGCGAGCCGAGGTTCGCGGGATCGGCGAGCCAATCGCCCGCGGACTCGATCGCGTCCTTGATCGCATTGCCGCTGCCCGTGAGGCCGTTGAGCCAGGTCACGAACGGACTGTGCTGCACATTCGCGACGATGTCGTCCCAGTTCTCGACGATGTTCGTCGTCTGCTCGATGACGATCGGCACGATCGTGGCGATGAGGCCGACGAAGATTCCGATGACTCCCGCGAAGACGATGAGGATCGCGACCCAGCGCGCCATGCCGCGGCGCTGGAGCCAGCTGACGATCGGGTCGAGGCCGAGTGCGAGGAAGAGGGCGAGCGCGACGTAGAGGATCACGGTGCCGAGTTCGCCGACGATGCCGCCGAGCAGCACGGCGAGCAGCACGCCGAGCGCACCGACGAAGCCGATTCGGAACGCGTTGATCCGCACCTCGGGCGCGCGGGAGTCGCCGTCGCTGGTGATCTCCGCCGCGGCTGGAGGCGGCGCGGGTACCGGGCGCTTCGTTCGGATCCTCATGAGTCCGAAGGTAGCGCGCGGCGATCCCGGCGGTCGAACGGCCCGCCCGGCGAGTTCGATCCGATCCCGCGCGAGCCGGAATGAATCCGGAGCGAACGCGTTGGTGGTAGAAGGGCCGGTTCGAGCGCGCCCGCAGACCGAGGGGGAACGTGACCGAGACGACGACCGCTGTGGGATTCCGTTCGGCGCGAGGGCCCGTGCTCATCTCCGTGATGCTGGCCACCGGCCTCATCGCGATCGACTCCACCATCCTGGCCACCGCGGTGCCGTCGATCGTCGCCGACCTCGGCGGATTCACCCAGTTCCCGTGGCTGTTCTCGATCTACCTGCTCGCCCAGGCCGTCTCGGTGCCGATCTACTCGAAACTCGCCGACACCGTGGGGCGGAAGCCCATCATGCTCATCGGCATCGGCATCTTCCTCGTCGGTTCGGTGCTCTGCGGCTTCGCGTGGGACATGACCTCGCTCATCGTCTTCCGCGCGATCCAGGGTCTCGGCGCCGGCGCCGTGCTGCCCGTCTCCATCACGATCACGGGCGACATCTACACCGTGCGCGAGCGCGCCCGCGTGCAGGGCTACATCGCGAGCGTCTGGGCGATCTCCTCGGTCGTCGGCCCCACACTCGGCGGGCTCTTCGCCGAGTTCGCGTCGTGGCGGTGGATCTTCTTCGTGAACATCCCGCTCTGCCTGATCGCCGCGTGGATGCTCATCCGCTCGTACCACGAGTCGGTCCATCGCGAGAAGCACCGCATCGACTACGCCGGTGCGACCGTGCTCACGATCGCGTCGACGCTGGTGATCCTCGCGGTGCTCGAGGGCGGCCAGGCATGGGAGTGGCTGTCGTGGCAGTCGATCGGCGCATTCTCGATCGGCGGCCTGCTGCTCGTCGCGTTCGTGTTCATCGAACGTCGGGCGGCCGAGCCGGTGCTGCCGCTCTGGGTCTTCTCCCGGCGGCTCATCCTCACGACCTCGCTCATCTCGCTCGGTGTCGGCGCGGTGCTCATCGGGCTGACGTCGTACGTGCCGACCTTCCTCGAGGCGACGGCCGGCGCCTCGCCGCTCGTGTCGGGACTCGCGGTCGCCGCCCTGACGCTCGGCTGGCCGATCGCGGCGAGCCAGGCCGGGCGGCTCTTCCTCCGCATCGGATTCCGCAGCACCGCCCTCATCGGCCTGACGATCACCGTGCTCGGCTCGGCGGCACTCGTGGCGGCCTCGCTCACGCCGAACGTCTGGACCACCGCGATCGCGTGCTTCATCGTGGGCCTCGGCCTCGGTCTCGTGGCCTCCCCGACGCTCATCGCCGCGCAGTCGTCGGTGCCGTGGTCGGAGCGCGGCGTCGTCACTGGGGCGAACATGTTCCTCCGCTCGATGGGCAGTGCGGTCGGCGTCGCGATCTTCGGGGCGGTGGCGAACGGCGTGATCGCTCGTTCGGGGCTCGGCGAGCACTCCCCCGTCGCGATCCACGGCGCCTCGACGGCCGTGTTCGTGGCGGTGCTCATCGCGGCGGTCGTCACGATCGCAGGCGGCATCGCGATGCCGAGCGCGCATGTCGACGACATCGAGCACCGACCGGTGAGCGAGCCCGCCGGAGCCTGAGCAATACGCTTGGGGAAGGGTCGCTCGAAACCGGCCCGTTGGGGGCAGGAATGTCGACCGGTTCCATCATCTTGGGCGTGATCGGCGTCACGATCGTGACGATCCTGTTCATGATGCTGCTCACGGGCATCTCGCGGCGGTTCCTCGGCGTGCAGGTCGGCACGGGACGCATCATCGTCGCCGGACTCGTGGCGCTCGTCGCCGAGCTCGGCTTCGAGTCCCAGTTCGTCTGGCAGGGCGGCGGAGCGACGCTGGCGCTGGTGCCGATCCAGCTCGGCATCGTCGTGCTCGTGGCCATCGGGTTCCTCGTCATCGCCGAGCTCATCGTGCCGAGCGGCACGATGCCGCGACCCGATCGCTGGATCCCCGACCTCAAGCGCACCCTCGACCGCGGTCGCCGTTACTCCGAGGTCACCCGCATCGCTGTGCGCAACGGACTCGTGCCGTTCAAGCCCGACCGGTCGCACACGCCGGAGGCGGATCGGACCCGTCGCGCCCAGGCGAAAGCGCTCCGGATCTCCCTCGAGGAGGCGGGCCCGGTGTTCGTCAAGCTCGGGCAGATGCTCTCGACCCGCACCGAGCTGCTGCCCCACGAATACATCGCCGAACTCGAGCGGCTGCAGCAGTCGGTGCCGCCCGCCGCATGGAACGAGATCGACGAGCTGATGCACGACGAGCTCGGAGCCCGGGCCGACGACGCCTTCGCCGAGTTCGACGCCGAGCCGTTCGCCGCGGCGTCGATCGGCCAGGTGCACCGCGCCCGGCTCACGTCCGGGGAGCTCGTTGCGGTCAAGGTGCAGCGGCCGGGCATCATCCCCGGCGTCGAGCGCGACCTCGACATCGTGCAACGTCTCGCCCGCAAGCTCGAGAGCGAGACGGAATGGGGCCGCTCGCTCGGGCTCCGCTCGGTCGCGACGGCGTTCGCCGAGTCGCTCCGCGCCGAACTCGACTACCGCTCGGAGGCGGCGAACCTCGCTGCGATGGAATCGACGCAGGCCCGGCACCCCGAGAGCGAGCGGCTCGCGATCCCGCACTGCTTCAGGGACCTGTCGACGGCGCGCGTGCTCGTCATGGAGTTCATACCCGGCCGAGCGCTCAGCGATGACGACGGCACCCGCCCCGAGTCGGTGCGCAAGGCCCAGGCGTCGCTGCTCTTCCACTCGCTCATCACCCAGGTGATCGACGACGGCGTCTTCCACGCCGACCTGCACCCCGGCAACGTCATGCTGCTCGAGAACGGGCGCCTCGGCCTCGTCGACTTCGGCTCGGTCGGGCGCCTCGACTCCGAGATGCGGGAACGCATCGGCGAGATCCTGATGGCGTTCTACCGCGGCGACGCCCGCGCGATGAGCGACGCGCTGCTCGGCATGGTCGAACTGCCCGACGACGTCGACGAGTTCGTGCTGCGCCGGGAGATCGGCTCGTTCATGGCCGCTCGCCTCGGCCCGGGCTCGGCGCTCGACTCGACGATCGTGGCCGACATGACCCGCCTGCTCTCCGAGAACCGGCTCGCGATCCCGCCCGAGCTCGCCTCCGCGTTCCGCGCGGTCGCCGTGGCCGAGGGCACGCTGCGCGTGCTCGACCCCGAGTTCGACCTGTTGACGGCGGCGGGAGGGCTCGCGAAGGGGCGCATCGCCGACGCCTTCAACCCGAGTTCGCTGAAGGACGCGGTCATCGACGAGGTGGGCACGATGCTGCCGATCCTGCGCCGCATGCCCCACCGCTTCGACCAGATCTCGGGATCCCTCGCGAACGGCCGCCTCAGCGTCAACGTGCGGCTCTTCGCCGACCACCGCGACCGCTCGCTGCTGCGCTCCCTCGTCAACCAGGTCGTGCTCGCGTTCCTCGCCGGCGTGCTCGGCGTGATGGCCGCGATGCTGCTGATCAGCGATGCCGGCCCGCAGGTCACCGAGACGCTCAGCCTCTTCCAGATCTTCGGCTACCTGCTCGTGGTCGTGTCGGCGCTGTTCGTGCTGCGGGTGCTGTTCGACGTCTTCCGGCGACGGCGCGAGTAGCCGCGCGAATCGCCCGCGAACCGCGGCACCGCCCCTCACCCGAGCCCCGACGGCGGTACGACCTCGCCCTCGAGCGTCCGCACCCAGCGATCGCCGGTCCGACGGAACTCGGCGTGCGTCGTGAACCGGTAGCGGTATGCCCGGGCGCGGATCCAGCGCGGTGCGGCGCCGTCGAACGGGTCGGTGTCGAGCAGCGCGAGCGTCGGGGCATCCGCTTCGAGGAGGCGCAGCAGGAACACTTCGAACCATGGTTCCCACATGCGCCCGAGCGGCAGGAACCACATGAGCCAGTCGAGGCGCAGGTGGTACGGCGCCCACTGCCGCGGGATGCGGCGGAGCGCCCCGGGCTTGCCCTTGAAGGCGTACTCGCGCCACTCGACGTCGGGCGAATCGTCGGGTCGCTCGGCGAGCGTGCCCTCGACGACGATCTCGATGCGCCGCTTCGTGACCGTGCCGAAGGCGCCGTAGGCGTTCACGAGCATCCAGCGGTTGAACGAGGCGTTCATGAGCTGACGCCGCGACAGCAGGTTCCTGATCGGCCAGAAGCTCAGCACGACGAGCAGGGCGGATGCCGCGAGCACCACGATCGCCCACCAGATCGGCGTCGCCGCGGCATCCGTGCCCAGGTCGGTCGGGATCGCCGGGATCAGCCAGTGCCAGGCCGAGTCGGTGACCGCGGACGCCGCGAGCACCACGGTGATCCAGTTCAGCCACGCGAAGTTGCCGGTCACGATGAGCCAGAGCTGCGTGAGGATCACGATCGCCGCGGCCGAGGAGCCGACCGGGCCGGGCACGAAGAGCAGGAAGGGCACGATGAGCTGCGCGAAGTGGTTGCCGAGCACCTCGCCGCGGTGGAACCAGCGGGGCAGCAGGTGCGCCTGACGGCTGAGCGGGCCCGGCATCGGCTGGGTCTCGTGGTGGAACGTGAGCGCCGTGAGGTCGCGCCACTCGCGCCCGCCGCGGATCTTGATCATGCCCGCCCCGAACTCGAGCCGGAAGACGAGCCACCACACGGCGACGATGATCGTGATCGGCGGGGGCTGGTCGTTCGAGCCGAGGAACGCGACCGTGAAGAGCGCCTCGCAGAGGAGCATCTCCCAGCCGAAGCCGTAGAAGGTCTGGCCGACGTTCACGATCGAGAGGTACAGGAGCCAGAGCGCGAGGAAGACCGCGAGCGGCAGCCACGGCGGGCCGAGCTGGGGCAGGCCGATGACGACGGATGCCGCGAGCGCGAGCCCGATGACCGCGACGGCGACGAGCCGCCGGTCGGTGTAGCCCCAGCGGAAGACGCTCGGGCCGCGCAGGCGCGACGCGCGACGCAGCAGTTCGGGCACCGGCAGCATCCCGTGCTCGCCGAGGAGCGGCCGGAACTGGTTCAGCGTCGAGAGGAACGCCACGAGCGCGAGCGCACCCACCCCCCGCTGCAGGATCTGCCGTGCGATCTCGTAGTCGTGCGCGTCGAACCAGGCGACCCACTCCACGTGCCCACGCTACGCCTCGCCCGCGACCCGCTGTTGGTTGAGCTCCTGGAAGCTCAGTGCAGGCCGAAGCGCTCCCGCAGGGCGAGCTTGGCCGCGAACCATCCGTTCATGCCGTGCACGGCGGGACCGGGAGGGGTCGCGCTCGAGCAGAGGTACACGCCCTCGACCGGCGTGCGCCACGGCTTCGGCGAGACGACTGGCCGCTTCAGCAGCTGCGCCATCGTGAGGGCGCCCGAGTAGATGTCGCCGCCGACGTAGTTCGCGTTGTACCGGCCGAGCTCGGCGGCGGAACTCGCGGCCGAGGCGAGCACGACGTCGCGGAAGCCGGGCGCGAAGCGCTCGACCTCGGCGGTGACGAGCTCGGTCGGATCGAGCGTCGAGCCGGCGGGCACGTGCGTGTAGGCCCACAGCACATGCTGCCCCGCCGGCGCCCGGCTCGGGTCGGCGACCGTCGGCTGCGCCACGAGCACGTACGGATGCTCCGCTCCCCCGCCGCCCGCGATGCCGGGCTGGTAGCCGCGGGCCACGGCGTTCTCGGCCGCCGCGATCTCGGCGCGGCTGCCGCCGAGGTGCACGGTGGGTGCGAGCCGCACCTCGGCGTTGCGCCACGGCACCGGACCGCTCAGGGCGAAGTCGACCTTCGCCACCCCTGAGCCGTAACGGTAGCGCCGCAGCGCGCGGGCGTAGCGGCCCGGCAGCTCGGCCGTGAAGAGCAGCTCGGGCGAGGTGTCGAGCAGCACGGCGCGTGAGCCCGTGACCTCGGCGAGCGAGGCCACCGGGGCATCCGTCACGATCTCGCCGCCGCGCGAGCGGAGCTCGTCGGCGAGCGCATCCGCGATCGTCTGCGAGCCGCCGATCGGCAGGCCCCACCCGACGCCGTGCCCGTGCATGGCGATCAGGAGGCCGGCCCCCGCCGAGGCGAGCGAGGGCATGCCGCCGGCTGCGTGCGCGACGACGCCGCTGAAGAGCGCCGGCGCGACGTCGCCGACGAATCGGGTGTTCCACGCGGCGGTGCCCTGCTCGAGCGCCCGCAGGCCGAACTTCAGGGCGGCGACGGGGTCGTGCGGCACGCGCAGCAGCTGCGAGCCCGTGAAGTCGACGACCCCTCGGCTGCGGGCGAGGAGCGGGGCGAGGAGGCTCCGCCAGGCCGCGCCGTCGGCCTCGAGGCCGTCGGCGGTGCGGTCGAGGTCGCGCCAGGCGATGCCGGCGCGGCCGCCACCGAGCGGGTGGGCGTACGAGACCTCGGGCACCACCCAGTCGACGCGGTCGAGGAGGCCGAGCTTGCGGAACACCGGGGAGGCGAGGCCGGCCGGATGCACCGTCGAGCACACGTCGTGCCGGAATCCGGGCAGCGTGAGCTCGGCGGTGCGCAGGCCTCCGCCGATCGTCGGCGCCGCCTCGAGCACCCGCACCGAGAGCCCCGCTCGGGCCGCGACCACCGCGGCGACGAGCCCGTTGGGTCCGCTGCCGACGACCGTGACGTCGGTCACGTGCTCAGAATCCGGCGCCGAGGGTGTGGACGTAGATCCACGGCAACCGGTCCATCATGAGCCGGTGGCGATTGCCATCGGCGTCGGGCCCTTCGTCGGGCACCGAGGGGTCGCGGGCCTCGCGCTTGTGCTCGGCGACGTACTCGTCGTCCTCCTGCCAGAGGATCATGTTGTCCTCGTCGACGACCTTCCCGACGAAGGGCTGCACCTCGCCGCCGCGGAGTTCGGCGAGCGCCTCGTCGACGGATGCCGCGTGCGACAACCCGTGCAGGGTGACCCACGTCGGCGGCCACAGCGTCATGCTCCCGGCGGCGTGCCGGTCGAGCGCATCCTGGGGGCGCAACCACGCGGCCTCGGCGACCTCGTCGGGCGCGAGCCGCAACTCGCCGTCGGGCACCCGCACGGCGAAGAACGTCGTGGTGAGCCGCTTCGGGGAGTTCTCGGGCGGGGTCCAGTGCGAGAAGGGCACGAGCTCGTCGCCGTCGAGCACGAGCCCGACCTCCTCGAAGGTCTCGCGCACCGCGGCACGGCGAGCGGCGTCGATGCCGTCGACGGGGCCGCGCCCGGCATCCGCTGCATCGACCGCACCGCCCGGGAAGACCCAGGCGCCGGGAAAGGACCCGCGATCGCGGGGGCGCTCGGCGAGGAGCACCTCTGGGCCGCGCTCGCCGTCGCGCAACAGCACCACGGTCGCGGCCGCACCGACGGCCGCCGGGTTCGTCAGTGACTCCAGCTCGCTGCTCATCTCCTCAGACTATGACTCGGCACGCCGGCGCGCATCGGCGCAGTTACACTTCGGGCATGGATCAGGCTCTCGGCGCACCGGATCGCGTGTCGATGTTCGCCCGTCTCGTGCTGGCCCCCAACGCCGGACCGATGACCCTCGACGGCACGAACTCGTACGTGCTGCAGGCACCGGGTTCCGACAGCGTGGTCGTCGTCGACCCCGGGCCGTCCGACGCGCGCCACCTCGCGACCCTCGCCGGTGCCGGCCGGGTCGAGCTCGTGCTCGTCACCCACCACCATCCCGATCACACCGAGTCGCTCGGCGCGTTCCACGCGATGACGGATGCCCCGGTGCGCGCGATCGACCCGGCGTTCTGCCTTGCCGGGGAGCCGCTGGTCGACGGCGAACGCCTCCGCGCGGGGGGCCTCGAGATCGACGTGGTCGCGACCCCCGGGCACACGGCGGACTCGGTGTGCTTCTCGCTGCCCGGCGACCGGCTCGTCGGGGACGACGAGGCCGGCGATCAGACCGGCGGCCCTCGCGGCACCATGCTGACGGGCGACACGATCCTCGGGCGCGGCACGACGATCATCGCCGACCCCGACGGCGCCCTCGGCCCGTACCTCGACTCGCTCGAAGCGCTGCGCGCCCTCGGCGCGCCCGGGCCGGTCGCCGTGCTGCCCGGCCACGGCCCGGTGCTGCCCGACCTCGCGGCCATCTGCGGCGCCTACCTCGCGCACCGGGCCGAGCGGCTCGACCAGGTGCGGGCGGCGCTGCGCGAACTCGGCGCAGACGCGTCGACGGGTGCGGTCACCGACCTCGTCTACGCCGACACGGATGCCTCGGTGCGCAATGCAGCCGAGGCATCCGTTCGAGCCCAGCTGGCCTATCTGCGCAGTGCAGGCTGACAGACCAGAGCGCATCCGTTCGAGCCCAGCTGGCCTATCTGCGCAGTGCAGGCTGACAGACCAGAGCGCATCCGTTCGAGCGCAATCGGCCTATCTGCGCAGTGCAGGCTGACGCAGGAGACCGAACGCGGGGTTACGCGACGAGCGCGATGCCGGCGTCCCAGCCGACCTTCTCCTGCACGGCGAGGGTGAGCTGCAGGAAGCCGACGGCCTCGAGCTCGCGGGCACGCGAGAGGCGGCCGGCGTCGACGGCGTTCACGCCGCCTGCGCGCACGACCTCGGCGAGGGCGAGCTTCGCGTCGTCGTCGTCACCGGCGATGAGCACGGTGGTGGGGTGGGCGCCGATGGTCTTCGCGGCGAGGGTGGCGGCGAAGTTCGTGTTGAAGGCCTTCAGCACCTTCGCGTCGGGCAGGGCTGCGGCGAGCTCGCTCGCACGCGAGCCGTCGGCCGGCACGACGAGCGAGTCGAAGGTCGAGAAGTCGAGCGGGTTCGTGATGTCGACGACGATCTTGCCGGCGAGCTCGGCGCTGCGCGCGGCCACGATCTCGTCGATCGCGAAGTGCGGCACGGCGAGCACGACGATGTCGCCGGTGATCTGCTGGGCGGTGTCGCGCCCGATGAACTCGACGGTGTTGCCGCCTGCGGCCACGATGCCCCCGATTGCGGTGCCCATGTTGCCGTTTCCGATGATGCTGACGGTCGTCATGTCTTTCCTCCCCGCGCCGTTCGACGCGATTACTTGTTCCGACAACCAACACTGTACGCGCATTCAGTTGTTGCGTCAACCAATGCGGTAGACTCTCAGGCATGACGGATGACACGCGGTGGCTGGCCCCCGAGGAGTCGGCCGCGTGGGTGCGCCTCGTGGCACTCGCCGAGCTGCTCCCCGGAGCGCTCGACGCGCAGTTGCTGCGCGACGCCGGACTCACGCACTTCGAATACGGCGCGCTCATGGCGCTCGCCGCGGCTCCCGAGCGCACGATGCGCATGACCGAGCTCGCCTCGCGCACGAACGCGACGCTCCCCCGCCTCTCGCACGTCGCCAGGCGCCTCGAGGAGCGCGGGCTCATCGAGCGATTCCCGTGCCCGGAAGACCGGCGCGCGACGAACGCCACGATCACCCCGGCCGGGCTCGCCCTGATCTCCGAGGCCGCCCCGGGCCACGTCGAGACCGTGCGCGCGAACGTGCTCGACGCGCTCGCGCCCGAGCAGCTCGAGCAGCTCTACGTGATCGCGGGTGCGGTGCTCGCGCGACTCGACCCCGACGCGCGCCTCTCAGCCACGTCGTGCCAGTTCAGCGAAGGCCCCGTCGACCACGTCGTGGCCTGACGCGCCCACGCCCGGTGCGCGCGCACCGGCGGCGCAGCGATGGCCCCGTCGCCTGGTGAGCCTCAGCGCGGGTCGTAGGTGAGGCAGTCGGCGTCGTCGGTCGACCCCGCGCCGATGCGCACCGAGGCCGCCGTGCACTCGAGCGACTCGTTGTGCACGCACTCGGCACGCTGGCAGGCTCCGACGTGCGTGAGCACCTTGTCGAGGCCGCCCTTCTTGCCGAGCGGGATGAAGGTCGCGCATTCCGCATCGCCGACCGAGCCGCCGATCGTGACCGCGGCGGCATGGCAATGCGAATGGTCGTTGTAGGAGCATCCGGCCACCGAGCATTCGGCGACGGCGGGCAGTTCGTCGAGCGTCATGCTCATGGTGACCTCCCAGTGCGGCGTACGGCCGTTCGATACCGCGATGGTACGCCCGAGCGGACCGAAGACGCAGCACCGACCGGACGGATTTCCGCAGATCAACGCCATTTTCTTCTGAGGTGAGCCTAACCTCATCGAGCGCGACGACCGGTCGGCGGCTCAGCGCGTGACGGTGCCCATGCGGCTCGCGATGGGCTTCAGCACCGCCGGCCGCACGGCGAACCAGGCGCCGATCATGGCCGCGAGCGACACCGCGAAGATCGCGAAGCCGAGCCACGACGCACCGTCGCGACTCGCGAACATCGCGTCGAGGTTGCGCAGCGCACCCGTCGCGAACACGAGGGTGACGTGCACGATCACGAAGGCGACGAACACGAGCATCACCGGGTAGTGCACGGCCTTCGCGAGCTTCGCCGGGTAGAGGCGGTTCAGCCGCTCGGCGCGCTGCGGCCAGACCGACGAGAGCCGGAGGCCGGTGATCACGGCGAGCGGCGCCACGACGAACACGATCGCGAAGTAGCTCAGCACCTGCAGGCTGTTGTAGTTCACCCAGGCGTGCTCGACCGGCCAGTCGAGCGAGGCGTACTGCAGGGCCGCCGAGACGGCGTTCGGCCAGATGTCGGGGCTCGTCGGCACGATGCGCATCCACTGCCCGGTGGCGAAGAGCAGCACGATGAAGACGATGCCGTTCGCGACCCAGAGCACGTCGACCGTGTAGTGCAGCCAGAGGTGGATGCTGACCTTCCACGGCGGGTTCTTCGTGCGGATGAGCCCGTCGTTGTTCCGCACCCACCGCGCCGGCGGGCGGCCGCCCGTGCGCAGCAGCAGCCCCGAGCGCACGAGCAGCACGAGGAAGAAGACGTTCAGGAAGTGCTGCCAGCCGAGCCAGGCGGGGATGCCGACCGGCGCGCCCTCGGGCAACGGCGTCGTGCCGGGGTACCGGGCGATGAACTCCTGCACCGCGGGCTGGGCGCGCAACCAGATCGCGGCGAGCACGACCCCGGCGAGGAGTGCGACCCCGGCGACCACGGCCAGCGCGACCGGCAGCCACCTGGTGCGTCGACGAGTCGCGTGATGCGCAGTCGGGTCGGTGAGGCGGGTCACCGGAATATTTTGGCATGACCGCCCGAGCGCTCGCCGAGGGCGTGACCCGCAAGGTCACGGATGCCGCGACTCCCGCTGCTCTCGGCTGATCCGCTCACGGCAGCACTGCTCTCGGCGGCATCCGCCCCGCGCCCCACCGGCCGCGCGCACGCTTGAGGCATGAGCGAACACGACTCCCCACCGATCCATCCGATCGACGCCGAGCTCACGAGGCGTCTCTTCCACGAGCGCATCATCGTGCTCGGCGACGAACTCGACCAGCAGGGCGGCAACCGGCTCTGCGCGCAGCTCGTCACCCTCGCAGCCGACGACCCGCGCCGCGACATCCGCTTCTGGATCAACTCGCCGGGCGGCTCGGTCTCGGCGATGCTGGCGATCGCCGACGTGATGCGCTCGATCCCGAACGACGTGTCGACGATCGCCGTCGGCATCGCGGCGAGCGCGGGACAGTTCCTGCTCTCGGCGGGCACGAAGGGCAAGCGGTTCGCACTGCCGCACTCGCGGATCCTCATGCACCAGGGCTCGGCGGGCATCGGCGGCACCGCGGTCGACATCGAGCTGCAGGCCGACGACCTGCGATACACCCGCGACACGGTGCTCGGCATCACCGCCGCGAACACCGGCCAGCCGATCGAGCGCATCGCCGAGGACTCGCTGCGCGACCGCTGGTACTCCGCGACCGAGGCCGTCGAGTACGGCTTCATCGACACCGTCGCCGACGGCTTCGGCGAGATGTTCCCCGGGGGCGACCGACCCCTGGTGGGGCTGCAGGCACGCACCGGAACAGGAGCGACGTCATGACGAGCTACACGATCCCCTACGTCGTCGAGAAGCGCGGCAACAGCGAGCGCTCGCTCGACGTCTACAGCCGCCTGCTCTCGGAGCGCATCGTCTACCTCGGCACCGAGATCGACGACGGCGTGGCCAACGTGCTCATCGCGCAGTTCCTGCACCTCGCCTCGGAGTCGAGCGAGACGCCGATCAGCCTCTACCTGAACTCCCCCGGCGGATCGCCGGGCGCGGCGCTCGCGGTCTACGACACCATGCAGCACATCAGGCCGGATGTCGCGACGACGTGCGTCGGCCAGGCGGGCGGGCCGGCCGCGGTGCTCCTCGCCGGCGGCGCGAAGGGCATGCGGGCGATCCTGCCGCACGGCCGCGTCGTGCTGCATCAGCCGTCGACGCAGGGCCGCGGCACCATTCCCGACCTCATCCTCCATGCCGACGAGGTGGTGCGCGTGCGGGCCGAGCTCGAGGCGGCCCTCGCCGCCGACACCGGTCGTGATGCCATGACGCTGCGGCACGACACCGACCGCGACCTCATCCTGCCGGCGGCGGCCGCCGTCGAGTACGGCCTCGCCGACCACGTGCTGACGGCACAGGTCGAGGTGACGGGCTCGGCCGCCGGCGCCTCTGCCGCCAGCAGGTAGGCCGACGGTGCGGCGGGCGCTACCAGCTCCGCCGCACCGTGCCCTTCGGTCCGGCGACCAGGCTCGCCGCCGGCACGTCGTCGGCCACGATGGCCCCGGCGGCGATGACCGCGTCACGTCCGATGCTGACACCGGGCAGGATCGTGGCGCCGGCGCCGATCCACACGTTCTCGGCGACGTCGATGGGTGCGCCGCTGAGGAACCGGCGCCGCTCATCGGGGTCGACCGGGTGCCCCATCGTGATGAACGTGGCCTTCGGACCGACCATCACTCCATCGCCCAACCGGATGCCGGCGTAGTCGAGAAAGGTGCAGCCCTGATTGATGAAGACCCGCTTGCCCAGCTCCAGCCGGAGGCCGTGATCCGTGTAGAACGGCGGATAGATCGTGAGCCCCGCGGGGAGCGGACGGCCCAGGATCCCTTCGAGCATCTCCACCTTGCCCGCCTCGTCGTCGAACGGGAGCGCGTTCAGGCGGGAGGTCAGCGCGGTGACCTGCAGCACCCGTTCGTGCATCGCGGCGAAGTCGGCTCCCAGCACGCGCTCGCCCTGCGCCAGGAGGTCCGGATCGTGGATCGCCATGAAGCGGTCGTCCGCCATCAGGCGGCGAGCAGGTAGGAGTCCGAGACCGCAGGCGCGAATGTCGCGCCGGGCACGGCAGCGAGTGGATGCTCCGGGCCGAGGTCGACGAGAACGCCCGCGTCGGCGCGGAACGCGAACGACGTCTCGATGCGCAGCAGCTCGCGACGCTCTGCCTCGCGCCGATCGGTCTCCCGGCGCTCTCCGAGCAGGGAGCCGACGCGTTCGACGACGTCGACGAGCTCGAGCCCGAGCGCCTCGGCGACCGAACCGAGCACCTCTGAGGAGGGCTCCTTGCGACCGCGCTCGATCTCGGACAGATACTGGGGCGAGACGCCGGCCACCGCAGCGACCTCCGTCAGGATCCGCTCCTGCTCGAGCCGCTCGCCCCGCAGCACCTCGCCGAGCGCGTGCCGCCAGAGCGGCCTCGTCGCATCTCGGCCGGGCGCACTCGACTGCGTGGTCTGCATACCGGGGACCCGTGTGAACTCGACGACCTTGCCCATGACGAGAGGCTAGCCGTGGCATCCGCTCGCCGACAGCTCGATCCGCTCAGAGCAGAACGCCCGCCGTCGACGGGGGTGCTGGCGGTCGGATGCGCCCGCGTGCAGAATGAAGCCACTGACACGGAGGTGGGCGATGTCGACGGAGAGCGTGATCTGGTCGATTCTCGGAACGTTCATTGCGGTCGGAGGCCTCCTGGGCCTCGCGGCGCTCTGGTCGCTGATCCGGCGACCACGCGAGCACTGACCGTTCCGGCGCTCGTGCCAGCGTTCGAGCGGCGCCGGTCAGCCGAGCGCTTCGGCGATCGGCGTGCCGCCGGCGTTGAAACGGATGGTGCGGCGCACCGTCGAGTCACGGTGCACCGCTTCGGCGGCGACGGCCGCGACATCCGCTCGGTCGACGGTGCCGCTGCTCGACGCCTCGACGTCGATGCGTCCGGTGCCCTCGCCGTCGGTCAGCGTGCTCGGGCCGAGGATGGTCCAGTCGAGTGCCGTGCTCGCGAGATGCTCGTCGGCAGCCGCCTTCGCCTCGGCGTACGCGCGGAAGGTGTTGCCCTCGGGCACGGTGTGGTCGGGCGAGCCGAAGTACGAGACCATCACGTACCGCGCGACGCCCGCACTCTCGGCGGCCACCATCGAACGGATCGCCGCGTCGCGGTCGACGGCGTACGTGCGCGCGGGATCGCCGCCGCCCGCTCCCGCCGACCAGATCACCGCGTCGTGGCCGTGCAGGATCTCGGCGAGATCGTGGACGTCGAGCCGCTCGATGTCGGCGACGACCGGGCGTGCGCCCGCGGCAGCGACGTCGGCGGCATGGTCGGGGTTGCGGATGACCGCGTCGACCTCGTCGCCGCGATCGGCGAGCAGCCGTTCGAGTTTCAGGGCGATGTTTCCGTGGCCCCCGATGATCACGATGCGTGCCATGTGCTCCTCCTCCGACCGACTCGCCCCACGCTACTCCCGCGCACGGCGCGCGTGCTCGGGCACGGCGGTGCGCCGTGCCGGTGACCAGCGCGGGCCTGCTGCTCTACCGCGAGCTCCGCGAGCTGCGCGGGCTCGAGGTCTTCATCGCGCACATGGGCGGACCGTTCTGGGCGCGCAGGCAGGCGGGCGCCTGGTCGATCCCGAAGGGCGAGTTCACCGACGAGGAGCCGCTCGCCGCGGCCCGCCGTGAGTTCGCCGAGGAGATCGGCGTGCCGCCGCCCGACATCGGCATCATCGATCTCGGCGCGTTCCGGTACTCCTCCGGCAAGACGGTGCGGGTGTTCGCGGGCAACGCCCCCGACTTCGAGATCGACGAACTGCGCTCGAACACCTTCGAGATCGAATGGCCGCCGCGCTCGGGGCAGCGCCAGCAGTTCCCCGAGGTCGACGAGGCCCGATGGACGCCCGCGTTCGAGGCACGGGAGCTGCTCACGGCAGGCCAGCGCCCCGCCCTCGACGCGCTGCTCGCGGCACTCGACGGCTCGCCCGGCTGAGCTCGACCCTCCCTAGAGCGCCAGGAGGAGTTGATCCGCCTGCGCGACGCCGGACGAGTACGACGCCGACACGGTGCTCGTGCGCATGCCGGCCCAGTACAGGACGCCGCCGACGGTTGCGGCCATGTCCCTCGAGCTGCCGCCGCTGCCGTACGGGCCCCACGAGTAGGGCTCGTTGGCCCAGTCGGTCATCACGGCCTTGTGGTACTGAAGGCCGGGGTCTCCCGCGGACTTGCGCACGACCTCGAGCACGGCCTGGTACTTCTGCTCGAGCGGAAGCGCGTGGAGTTCTCGTGCCGCGGCGCCGGTCTCCCATCCGACGATGGCCTGACCCTTGTAGCCGGGGTAGGCGATCGAGGCGTTCCAGAGCGTGGTCGGGAAGTGATCCATCGATTCGGCGTAGCCCCAGTTGTCGGTGCCGTTGGGAGTGAACACCTTCTCCTTGAACTCGAGCACGCATTTGAAGATGTCGTGGTACTCGAACGCGTCGAAGGCGGCCCACTTGGCGGCAGGCAGGCCGGGGCTGAAGGCGATGTCACGACGCTGCATGACCCCCGCGGGGACGGCGAAGACGACTCGGCGTCCGAACATCGTGCCCTTGGACGTGAGCAGCTCGACACCGTTCGCGGTGTAGCCGACCTCTTGGACCACGGTCCGCAACATGACCGGGACGTCGCCTGCGATGAAGCGCAGCAGCTGGTCGTAGCCGCCGATGATCTTGTAGTCTCCGTCGTCGTACCGCGAGTCGTTCGGATCCAGGATCTCCGGCTCCGGCGCCTGCTCGGGATGCAGCGTGTACCGGATGCAGTCCCGGAGCGGTGCGGCGACGCGAGCGGCGGCCGTGTCGTACAGCGGTTCGCTGTCGTCGGTCAGCTCGTAGTTGAGGCCGGTCGGCGTGTTCGCGGCGGTCACCCCGAGGCGCAGGAGATACGCGTCGGCCATCTCGCCGGGAAGGGCGGCCGGCAGCGGGAGGTTCTGCCCGGCCGGGTCGTACGGGATGAGCGCATCCGGCAGGCCCAGCGGGAAGAGCCACGAGGTCGGAGAGTCCCATTGGTGCCATTGGGAGGACGGCGAGGACGTCGGTGCATCGGCCTGGCGGATGTAGTTGCTCTGGAACATCCGCATGTCGAACCCGGCCTGCTCGATCCACGGGTAGGTCGACGCATAGGGGCCGCCATGGACGAGTTCGCAACCGCGCTCGACCGGGATGCCCATCGACGTCCGGTCGGTGTGCATGCGGCCGCCGATCCGGTCGCGGGCCTCGACGATCACGACACGCAGATCGGGGTTCTGGTCCGTGAGGCGGCGCGCCGCACCGATGCCCGCCGCACCGGCCCCGACCACGATCACGTCCCAGGCGTTCTTGTCGCCCTTCGCGTGCTTCAGCGAGGGCGTTCCGTTGCCGTGGCCGTTCCCAGGGCTGATCGGCTGGCCGGCGGCGTCGACGAGACCTGCGGCGGCGGCGAGTCCGCCCATCAAGAGTCCGCGACGGCTGATGTTCTCCATGGTGCTACTCCTTCGTAGGCGAATCAGTGGAACTGCAAACGGGCGCGATCGCGGCGATGGCCGCGCGTCTGCATGGCCGGAGATTCGGCGATCATGACGCGTGTGCCACTCTCCGTCGAGTGCACGACGACGGCTGCTCATGTCGATCTGAGAGTCATCCTCACGGGAATCTGCTGAATGCACAACAGTTGAGAGGATTTTTGTTGAATCAACAGTTCAGCGTCATTGCTGATCACGAATCGTCACACTGAGCAGGTCAGCTCATCGCCGAACGCGGCGCGGTGCCCGGTGAGCGTGCCCTGCACCCCGCGCCGCGCTGGCGCTAGGTTCGTTCCATGGCCGCACCATTCGAGATGGACGACATCGACCGTCGCATCATCGCCGCCCTCCAGGTCGACGGGCGCCGGTCGTTCCAGCGTCTCGCCGACGACCTCGGGGTGCCCGCCTCGTCGGTGCGATACCGCACCAAGCGGCTGGAAGACGCCGGGATCCTGCAGATCGTCGGCATCGCGAACCCGCTCGCGATCGGCTTCGACCGGCTCGCGATGATCGGCATCCGCGTGACGCCGGGCACCGCCCGATCGGTCTGTGCGGCGCTCGCCGAGCTCCCCGAGACGAGCTACGTCATCCACACCACCGGCCGATTCGACGTGATGGCCGAGGTCATCTGCGAAGACGTGCCGCACTTCATCGACATGCTGAACGGCCGCATCGCGGCGATCACGGGCGTCGTCTCGACGGAGTCGTTCTTCGTGCTCGAGGCGCACAAGCTCTCGTACGGCTGGGGCGTCGGCAGCGTGCGCCCGGCGATCGAGGAGCCGGGCGGGGTGTGACCCGTGCCGCCGGCCGACGCGCTCGAGGACGCCGCCACGGCGCTCTACTCGCTGCGCCCCGACGAGTTCACCGCGGCCCGCAACGCCCGGGCGCAGTCGACCGCCTCCGATGATCGCGAGCTCGCGGCCCGAATCCGCGAGTTGCGCCGCCCCTCCCCCGCCGCCTGGCTCGTGAACCAGCTCGTGCGGCACCGCTCCGACGAGGTGGAGGCGATCCTCGAGCTCGGCGCCGAGGCGCGGCAGGCCCAGGGCCGCTTCGACGCCGTCGAGCTCGCGGAGCTCGGCCGGCAGCGCCGTCGCCTCGTCTCGGCACTCGCACGAGAGGCGGGCGAACTCGCCGAGGAACTCGGCGCACCCGTGCGCACCCCGGTGCTCGACGAGGTCGCGCAGACCTTCCAGGCCGCGATGTCGGATGCCTCGGCCGCCGACGCCGTGCGATCGGGGCGACTCGTGCGCGCGCTCGAGGCCGTCGGCGTCGAGGTCGACCTGCGCGACGCCGTGGCGGGCGGACCACTGCCGAGCGCCGGTCGAGCGGAAGCCGCGGGCGGCGATGATGCCGCACCGGCCGCGCGCGCAGACGCCGACCGTCGCGCTCGGGCCGCGCGGGAACGTGCCGAGCGCGCGGTCGAGGCCGCCGAGCGGCGGGCGGCCGAGGCATCCGCTGCGCTCGAGGCGATCGCCGCCCGACTGGCCGACGCCGATCGCCGCCGCGACGAGCTCACGGCCCGGCGCGACGAGCTCGAGGAGCAGCTGCGCCGAGTCGAGTCGGAGATCGCCGACGCCGATCGTGCCCAGCGCGCGCTCGCCCGCGAACGGGATCGCGCGGCTCGCGACGCCGAGGCCGCGGAGGTCGACGCCGACGAGGCGCGCGAGTCCCGGGACGGCCTGGAGTAGTCGGGCGGCGCACCGCCGGCCGCTCAGCTCCGCTCGAGCAGCCAGTCCATCGCGTCGGGCACGACGTCGAGCACCGAGACGTGTCCGTCGTCGAGCCGCATCCAGAGCGAGGCGCGCGGGATGTGCGCGACGAGCCACGAGGCGTGCTTCGCGGGCACCACGCGGTCGCCCTCGCCCTGCACGAGGAGGACCGGCACGCCGATGCCGCCGAGCTCGACGCCCCATGGCGCGGCGAGGGCCACGTCGTCGTCGACGAGGCCGTCGAGTCCGGCCTCCCCCGCTCGCTGCGCGTCGGCGCCGAGCGATGCCCATCGCCCGTCGAGTGCCGCCCAGTCGACCGGGAGGAACTGCGCCGGGTCGAACTCCTCGGTCTCCGCGGCTGCGGCACGCGCGGCACGCCCCTCGACGGCGGCGCGCAAGCCGCCCGGCGAGGCCATGCCGGCGAACCAGTCGAAGGCGTCGGTGCGCGGGGCGATGCCCGCGAGCGTGACCGCCCCCGTGACGCGCCCCGGCAGCAGCGCGGCGCAGGCGAGTGCGTGGGGGCCGCCGCCCGACGCCCCCATCACGGCGAATCGCTCGATGCCGAGCGCATCGGCGATCGCCGCGACATCCGCTGCCGCCGAGGCGACGTCGCGGCCGGGCCGCGGCGTCGAGCCGCCGTAGCCCGGGCGTCCATAGGAGACGAGTCGGATGCCCCGGGCCGACGCCGCTTCGAGCAGGGGCGCGATCGGCGCGCCCGTCTGCGGAGATCCGTGATGCCAGACGACTGTGAGGGCCGACGAGGCATCCGCCCCGGTGTCGTACGCGTGCAGACTGCCGCCGTCGCGGACGGGCACGTCGAGCTCGAGGAGCGTCATGACGGGATCAGCCCCGCACGCCGGCCGCGCGAACGGCGGCTTCGGTGAACGCGGGGCGCACCCGCTCCCACCCGTCGAGGTAGCCGCCGACCATCGCGGCATCGCGCAGCAGCACGAGCTGGGCGGCTGCGCCCGCGGCGTCCTCCACCTCGGCCGCCGTCAGCACCGACTCGAGCTCGGAGCGGAACCATTCGCGATGCTCGGCGACGGCCCGGCGCACGCCGCTGTCGGCGTCGGGGTACTCGGCGGCGGCGTTGATGAACGGGCAGCCTCGGGTGTGATGGCGCGCGACGTCGTCGGCGAGCCCCTCGATCACGAGGCCCACGAGCTGCTTCGGCTCGGCGCCGGATGCCTCGGCCGCCGCGAACGCGCCGCGGATGTTCGCGTCCTCGACGCCGAGGTAGGCCTCGACGAGGTCCTCCTTGCCCGGGAAGTGCCGGTAGAACGTCGCCCGGGTGACGCCGGCCTCGCCGATGATGCGGTCGACGCCGACCGAGTGGATGCCCTCGCGATAGAAGAGCTCGGAGGCCGTGCGCAGCAATCGCTCGCGCGCTTCGGAGGTGCCCGTGGAGGTGCTTCGAGATGCCATACCCAAAATGATAGAACGATCTTTCTCTTTTTGCTTGACACGGGGTTCGACCCGGAGTAACTTCACAGACATAGACAGAACGATCGTTCTACCACAGGGTGGGACGCCACAGAAGGAGAGCACCATGACCGCCACCAAGACCCCCATCGTCCTCATCCACGGACTCTGGATGACCCCGAAGAGCTGGAACACCTGGGCCGAGTACTTCCGGGCCCGCGGCCACGAGGTCATCGTTCCGGGCTGGCCCGGCATCGACGACCGCGAGGTCGCCGACATCCGCTCGAACCCCGAGGCGCTGAAGGGCATCGGCCTCGCGCAGATCGCCGACCACTACGAGCGCATCATCCGGGCACTCCCCGAGAAGCCGATCATCATGGGCCACTCCTTCGGTGGCCTCCTGGTTCAGATGCTCGCCGACCGCGGACTCGGCGCCGCCTACGTCGGCGTCACCCCCGGCCAGCCCGCCGGCATCACGACCCTGCCGGCGTCGACGCTCTGGACGGGCACGCCGATCCTCGCGAACCCGTTCGCCAAGAACGGCGCGAAGCCGCTCTCGAAGGGCCACTTCCACTTCACCTTCGGCAACGACCTCGACCGCGCGGCATCCGATCGCCTCTGGGAGGAGTTCGCAGTGAACTCGTACAACCGGGTGTTCTTCGAGGGCGTCGCCGGCGCGTTCAACGAGCAGGGCGGCGTCAGCCACGTCGACTTCGGCCGCACCGACCGCGCACCGCTGCTCGTCATCACCGGCGAGATCGACCACGTCGTGCCGCCGGCCATCGGCAAGGCCATCGTGAAGAAGTACCACTCGACGGGCAGCCCCGCCGTCGTCGAGTACCGCGAGTTCGCCGGCCGCACCCACCGCATCGTCAGCCAGGACGGCTGGGAAGAGGTCGCCGAGTACGCCCTCACCTGGGCGACCGAGCACGTCGAGGCAGCCGCGCACGCGGCCTGAGGGTCGACCCCTCAGCGCTCGATCGAGTCTCGGCGGCCGTCATCGGAACGGCCGCCGAAGACGTTGCGCAGCACGAAGTACACGACGACCGCGACCACGGCGACGATCACGAGCTTGCCGATGAACCAGAGCAGGCTGAACAGCACGTCGACGAGGAACCACGCGATGACGACGGCGACGATCACGCCGATGACGGTCCAGACGGTGCGGCTCATGCTCCGAGGCTAGTCGACGGCACCGGATGCCCCGGCTCCGCGCACCGCATCACCGGCGTCAGGGCGCGTGGCCGTCGAAGAGCAGGGTCGGCACGGGGCCGAACGGCATCGACCGTACACGGAGCGGCCGCACGTCGTCGCCGACGAATCCCGCATCGGCGAGTGCCCGAGCGGAGTCCCGATCCCAGTGGCATCCGTGGCAGAACCGTGCCGAGAACGGGGTGGCCATGCGCTGCACCGCCCGCTTGACCGTGCGCGGTGGCGCGACGACGTGGTCGATGAACACGACCCGGCCGCCGGGCACGAGCACCCGCCGCACCTCGGCCAGCGCCACGGCCGGGTCGGCGACCGAGCAGAGCACCCAGGTCGCCACGACCGCGTCGACGGAACGATCGGGCAGGGGAATCGACTCGGCCATGGCGTCGAGCGGCTCGGCGCGATGGCCCCACTCGCGAGCGCGTGTCGCGAGCTCGGCACGTCGCTCGGCGTCGGGCTCGAGCCCGATCCACTCGACGTCGACGTGCAGGGCACCGAAGTTCTCGCCCTCCCCCGCGCCGATCTCGAGCACCCGGCCGCGCACCCGGCCGACGAACTCGCGCTCGAGGTCGTCGAGGCGGTCGTCGTCGATGAGCTCGGATGCCGCGACCTTCGATTGCTCCATCCCGCCATGCGAGCACGATGGCCGCGCCGCGTCAACCTGCGGCGCTCATCCGGGTGCGGCAGCCCGACACGGCAGCCGGGCGCGGCAGCGCCGTAGGCTGGAGCGATGCTCAGGCGATTCCTCTCCGGCGCCGGCCTGCTGCTGCGCGGCTTCGGGTTCTGGGGACGCCGGCCCGGCGTCATGCTGCTCGGGCTCATCCCCGCGGCGATCGTCTTCGTGATCGTGCTCGCCGTGCTCGTGGCACTCGGCATCCAGCTGCCGGCGATCGTCGAGTGGGCGACGCCGTTCGCCGAGCGATGGGACGCATTCTGGACCGCGTCGCTGCGCATCGCCATCGCCGCGGTGACGTTCGCCGGCGCCGTGCTGCTCGCGGCGGTCACCTTCACCGCGGTGACGCTCGCCGTCGGCGACCCGTTCTACGAACGCATCTGGCGCGCCGTCGAGATCGAGCTCGGCGGCGACGTGCCCGATCGGGGCGCCGGGTTCTGGCGCGCGGCCGCCGACGCCGCCGCGCTCATCGCGCTCGGCGTCGTCGCGGCCCTCGGCGTCGCCCTGGTCGGGTTCGTCCCGCTCGTCGGGGCTGTCGTCGCGCCGGTGCTCGGCGTCGTGCTGTCGGGATGGCTCCTCGCGCGCGAGCTCACCGCGCGCGCCTTCGACGCTCGCGGCATCACGGCGGCGGACCGGAAGGCGGTGCTTCGCGGGCAGGGGGCCCGGATGCTCGGCTTCGGCGTCGCGACCCAGCTCTGCTTCATGGTGCCGCTCGGCGCCGTGGCCGCGATGCCGGCCGCGGTGGCCGGCTCGACGATGCTCGCGCGCGGCGCACTCGACGCCGCGGCGGCCGCGAACCTCGCACCCTCGCCCTCTTCCCCCTCCTGATCGGTCAGGAGCTGACGAGCGGATGCCGCAGGCTCGTGCCTGCGGCATCCGCTCGATGCGGCGCGGCCGTCACGCGTCTCGCAGCGAGGCGAAGAAGGCGCGGATGTCACCGGCGAGGAGCTCGGGCATCTCGAGCGCCGCGAAGTGGCCGCCCTGCTCGAACCGGCTCCAGTGCACGATGTTCGAGTTGTCGCGCTCGGCGAAGACCTTGATCGTCTGGAAGTCGTCTGCGAAGACGGCCACTCCGGTCGGCGCGGCGTTCACCTGCGGCTCGGCCTCCGCGCGCGCGTTGTCGAGGTAGCTGCGGCTCATGCCCGCTGCGGCATTCGCGAACCAGTTGACGCTCACCTCGGTGATGATCTGCTCGAGGGTGACGAGCGAGGTGCCGTTGCCGAAGGAGTTGAAGAGCTCGCTGTAGGCGAGCAGCGCGATCGGCGAGTCGCTGAGGCCGACGGCCACCGTCTGCGGGCGGCTCGCGTTCATGGTGTTGTAGCCGCCGACCGACTGGAACCACTGCATGTGCTCGAGTCCCGCGTAGTCCTGCGGTTCGAGGTGCTCGAACTCGGCCGGGTCGCCGCTCGGGAACGAGAAGAGCTGCAGCACGTGCAGGCCGAGGAAGCCCTCGGGGGCGGCGAGACCGAGGTCGCGGGCGACGAGCGCGCCGTTGTCGGAACCGTGGATGCCGTACTCGGCATATCCGAGCCGGTGCATGAGCTCGTCGTAGGCGCGAGCGACGCGCGCGGTGGTCCAGCCGGACTCGGTGACGGGGTTCGAGAAGCCGTAGCCCGGGGCATCCGGAATCACGACGTCGAAGGCGTCCTCGGCGCGGCCGCCGTGCGCGACCGGATCGACGAGCAGGTCGATGAGGTCGAGGTAGTCGACGGATGACCCGGGGTAGGTGTGCGCCAGCAGCAGCGGCGTCGCGCCGGGGTGGGCCGAACGCACGTGGATGAAGTGGATGGGCTGGCCGTCGACCTCGGTGACGAAGTGCGGCACGGCGTTGATGCGCGCCTCGGCGGCACGCCAGTCGAACGCGCGCCAGGCCTCGACGGCCTCGCGGAGGTAGCTGTTCGGCGTTCCGGTGTCCCAGTCGTCGGCGGGTGCCGGCTGGGGCAGGCGTGTGCGCGCGAGTCGCTCCATGAGGTCGTCGAGGTCGGCCTGGGCGACGTCGATCGTGAACGGGCGGATTTCGGTGGGAGCGGTGGGGTTCGTCATGTCTTCGACGGTACGGTGCATATAGGAACATTCAATTCCTAATGAACGATCGAGTTTCCACCATGTCCGATACCGCCGCACGACTGCTCTCGCTGCTCGCCCTGCTGCAGACCCGACCCGACTGGACGAGCACCGAACTCGGCGCCCGGCTCGGCGTGACACCGCGCACCATCCGCAACGACATCGACCGCCTGCGCGAGCTCGACTACCCCGTCGACGCCACGCGCGGGGCCGCCGGCGGCTACCGTCTCGGCGCGGGTGCGAAGCTGCCGCCGCTGCTCCTCGACGACGAGGAGGCGGTCGCCGTGGCGATCGGCCTGCGGGCGGCCACCGGCATCGCGGGCGTCGAGGAGTCGAGCACGCGGGCGCTCTCCAAGCTCGAGCAGGTACTGCCGTCACGTCTCCGCCCCACGGTCGAGGCACTCGCGACCGTGATCGAGCACGCGCCCGAGAACAACGACACTGACGCCCCCGACCCCGAGGTCGACGCCGGCGTGCTCACCGCGGTGGCGGGCGCCATCCGCGGGGTCGAATGGATCCGGTTCGACTACCAGGGCGCGGCCCGCCTCATCGAGCCGTACCGGCTGCTGAGCTGGGCGCGCCGGTGGTACCTCGTGGGCCGCGACCCGTCGAACGACGAGTGGGGCACCTTCCGAGCCGACTGGATCGAGCCGCGCATGCCGACGCGGCGCCGGTTCGAGCCGGTGGCGCTGCCGGGCGGCGACTACACGGCCTTCGCGATGCGCTCGATCGCCGAGAGCGGCTGGAAGGTGCACGCGCGCCTGCGCATCGCGGCGCCGGCCGAGGCCGTGCTCGCCCGCATCCACCACGCGGTGGGCGTCGTCGAGGCCGTCTCCGAGACCGAGTCCGTGCTCGTCACCGGCGCCGACTCCCTCGACACCATCGCCGCCTACATCGGCATGCTGGGCATGGACTTCACGGTGGAGTCGCCCGACGAACTGCGCTCACTACTCCTGACCTACAGCGAACGCTACGCCCGAGCCGCCCGCCAACCGGAGTGAAGCCCGGTCTATACATCTGATCTCTGCTTGTGCAGAATGGGCAATGGCCTGCTGCCTTCGCGCCGTACGGCCGATTCTCGAACCCAAACACCTGATCAATGATGCGCAGGAGACCTCGATGAACTTCACCTTCGACCCCCACCGCCGACGCGTGCTCCAGATCGGCGGTGTCGTCGTGATGGCACCGCTGCTCGGCGACCTGTTCGCCGCACGGCCCGCCGCCGCCGCGCCGTCGACCGCCTTCGCGGCGACGGCCCCCGCGAGGCGGGCCGCGATCGCCGCCCCCTCGCTCTCGGCGAAGTCGCTGTGGTACGGCACACCGGCGACGAACTGGGAGTCGCAGGCCCTGCCGATCGGCAACGGCCGCCTCGGCGGAATGATCTTCGCGAACCCCGACGAAGAAGTGGTGCAGTTCAACGAGCAGAGCCTGTGGGGCGGCGTCAACGACTACGACAACGCGCTCATGGGGCAGCCCGACGGCGCCTACGACACGAGCGTGACCGGCTTCGGTTCGTACCGCGACTTCGGCACGCTGCGCTTCACCTTCGCCGCCGGACCGAGGGTGACCTCCCCCGGCGGCCCGTACAACATCTCCACCGCCGCCGAGGGCGTCGATCGCACCATCGACGCGAAGGCGAGCACCAAGTGGTGCATCATCGCGCCGCCCGCGCAGGTGCTCTGGCAGGCCGAGTTGCCGACCGCCGCGACGGTCTCGAGCTACAGCTTCACGAGCGCCAACGACGTGCCCGTGCGCGACCCCCAGGAGTGGACCCTCTCGGGGTCGGCCGACGGATCGAACTGGACCGCGCTCGACGCTCGAACGGGAGCCCCGTTCGAGAGCCGGGGCCAGACCAAGCAGTACACCTTCACCAACACCACGGCGTACCGGTTCTACCGCTTCACGTTCGTGCCGAAGGCCGGCGTCAGCCATTTCCAGGTGGCCGAGATCTCCCTGGGCGGCGTCAACCTGTCGTCGGGCTCACTCGCGTACGTCTCGTCGCCGAGCGGCATGGCGGCCGGCACGGATGCCACCACCGACCTCACGCGCAGCGTCGACGGCGACCCGACCACGGCGTGGCGGGTCGCCGAGCCCGGCGCGGGAGTGCAGTGGCAGCTGGACCTGCCGGCCGGCGTCGTCGCCACGTCGTACGTGCTGACCGCGACATCCGACTCGCCCGAGCAGGACCCCGGCCGGTGGCAGCTCGAAGGCTCGACGAACGGCGTGACGTGGGTCGCACTCGACTCGCGCGAGCCGGGCGCGCCGTTCGCCGCCCGCGGCGAGGCGAAGACCTTCACGTTCACGAACTCGACGGCGTACGCCTCGTACCGCTTCACCTTCGCGACCGCCTCGGGCGCGACTCCGTTCGCGATCGGCGAGGTCGCCCTCGTCGGCTCGTCGTTCGACTCGCGTGCGCTGCGCACGGTCGCCGAGTACCGCCGCGGGCTCGACACCGCGGTCGGCGTGCACGTCACCAGGTTCGACACGGTCGCGGGGCGGGTCGTGCGCGAGGCGTTCGCGAGCCGCACTGCCGACGTCATGGTGCTGCGCTACACGACCGACGCCGAGTCGGGCCTGTCCGGCGTGCTGTCGCTGACGTCGGGCCAGGGGGCGGCGCCGACCGCCGCTGGTGCCGATGTCGGCGCCGAGCTCTCGTTCGCCGGCGCCATGGCCAACGCGCTGAAGCACGCCTGCACGATCCGGGTGGTCGAGGCCGACGGCACCGTCTCGGTCGAGGGCGGCACGCTCCGGGTCGAGGGGTGCGGCACGCTCACCCTCGTGCTCGACGCCCGCACCGACTACAAGCTCAGTGCGGCCGACGGATGGCGCGGCGCGGCGCCCGAACCGGGCATCGTCGCCGCGATCGACGCGGCGGCGGCCCGCTCCTACGCCGAGCTCCGCGACGAGCACACCGCACAGGTGACGAAGCTGATGTCCCGCGCGACGGTGAACTGGGGCGAGACGGATGCCTCGGTGCAGGCGCTGCCCACCGGCGCACGTCTCGAGCGGTACAAGGCAGGCGGCGCCGACCCCACGCTCGAACAGGCGCTCTACGACTACGGCCGCTACCTGCTGCTCAGCTCCTCGCGCCCGGGAGGCCTCCCCGCGAACCTGCAGGGGCTCTGGAACAACAGCAACCAGCCGCCGTGGGCCTCCGATTACCACACCAACATCAACGTGCAGATGAACTACTGGGGCGCCGAGACCACGAATCTCTCGGAGTCCCACTCGGCACTCGTCGCCTTCATCGAGCAGGTCGCGGTGCCGAGCCGGGTCGCGACGAGGCACGCCTTCGGACAGGATGTGCGGGGCTGGACGGCGCGCACCTCGCAGTCGATCTTCGGCGGCAACGCCTGGGAGTGGAACACCATCGCGAGCGCCTGGTACGCCCAGCACGTCTACGAGCACTGGGCGTTCACGCAGGACGCCGCCTACCTCGAAGACGTCGCCCTTCCGCTCATCACGGAGATCTGCCAGTTCTGGGAGGACCAGCTGAAGGAGCTGCCCGACGGCACGCTCGTCGCGCCCGACGGCTGGTCGCCCGAGCACGGCCCGCGTGAAGACGGCGTCATGCACGACCAGCAGATCATCTGGGACCTGTTCCAGAACTACCTCGACGCCACCGCCGGCCTCACTCCCCAGCCCGCGTACCGGGCGACGATCGCCGACCTGCAGTCGCGGCTCGCGCCGAACAAGATCGGCAGCTGGGGTCAGTTGCAGGAGTGGCAGACCGACCGCGACGATCCCAACGACCTGCACCGGCACACCTCGCACCTCTTCGCCGTCTACCCCGGGCGCCAGATCACGAGCGAGACGCCGGAGCTCGCCGCCGCGGCCCTCGTCTCGCTCAAGGCCCGCAACGGCGAGCGCGACGGCGTGCCGTTCACCGAGGCCACGGTCTCGGGCGACAGCCGTCGCTCGTGGACCTGGCCGTGGCGTGCCGCGTTGTTCGCACGCCTCGGCGACGGCGAGCGTGCGCGCTTCATGCTGCGAGGGCTGCTCCGGTACAGCACCCTGCCGAACCTCTTCGCGAACCACCCGCCCTTCCAGATGGACGGCAACTTCGGCATCTCGGGCGCGCTGACCGAGATGCTCCTGCAGAGCCATGCCGGGGTCATCCACCTGCTGCCCGCGCTGCCCGAGGAATGGGCCGCTTCCGGCTCGTTCACGGGCCTGCGCGCCCGCGGCGGCTACGAGGTCAGCGCCGAGTGGCAGAACGGGCAGGTCACTGCCTTCACCGTGACCGCCGACCGGGCGCCCGACGCCGGTCCCGTCACGGTGCGGGTCAACGGCGAGGATCGCCAGGTCACGCCCGTCGATCCGACCCCGGATCCGACGCTGAACGTGCCCGTCGTCGCCGGCACGCGGATCCTCGGCGGCAAGGTCCACGTGACCGCGAAGGCGACGAACAACGAGCGTGTTCCGATCTCGGTCTCGTTCGGCTCCGCCTACGGCACGAAGACGTTCGCCTCCGTCGCGCCGGGCGCGAACGCCGTGCATTCGTTCACGACTCGGAAGGCGTCGATCCCCGCCGGAGTGGTCACCGCTACGGTCTCGACGCTCGGCGGCGCACCGGTGACGGCGACGATCGAGGCGGGCTACGACGCGGCTTCCCGCTGAGCACCGCCCACCGGCATCGTCCGGCCGCCGCGAGTGGCGGTCGGACGATGCCGATGGGCGAACTGCCGGGTCGGCTCAGCGACACGCCTTCGAGCGCTCGATGAGCTCGTCCGAGGGGCGGCCGTAGAGCCACTCGCCGTTGCCGTTCGCGTCGGTGTGCCCCATGCCGATCGCCCAGGCGACGGCCCACGGCTCGTTGTCGTTCGCGTACTCGCCGACGATGTCGTAGCACTTCGAGGTGATCGCGTGGCCGACCTCGTGCGTGACGAGGGCGGCCATGACCGGGTCGCCCCACTGCTCCGCGATGCTGTTCGAGAGCGTGATCGTCGAGAGGCCGCCCTCCCAGGTGTCCCAGGTCGCAGTGCCTCCCGCGGAGCCGTTCTCGCCGTAGCCGATCACGATCGGGGCCCAGTCGAACTCGAGCAGCACGCCGCCCGCGATCGACCGGGCGTACGCCTCGACCTCGACGCGGCGGTCGTAGAGCGGGCCCGCCTTCTCGGCCTCTTCGGCCGCGTGGGTCGACTGCAGGGCGGCGGCCGCAGCGACGTAGGCGTCGATGCGCGCCGCGGCGTCGTACCCCCACGTGCTGCCGGCGAGCTGCTCGACGCTGTTGCGGTACTCGATGCGCTCGACGTTGCGCGCGGATCCGTTGGCGGCCTCGACCGCGGCGGCGACCGGCGCGATCGCGTCGAGGTACGCGACGCCCGAGTCGGTGACGGCATCGTCGGCGACGGCGAGATCGGCGGCGTACGCGTCGGCCTCGGCGGCCTGCGCGGTGAGCCGTTCGGTCTCGGCGGCCAGCAGGTCGGAGGCGCGGTCGAGATCGGCGAACCAGATCGGGCGCGACAGCGGCCGGGTCGGTTCGGCGAACTCGGTCTCGGGCGCCGAGGCCATCAGGGCGTCGAACTCGGCCGTGACCGTCGTCAGCGCGGCGTTCGCCGCTGCGTCGACGAGCGGGTCGGGTGCGGCCAGCACCGACGCGGCGATCTCCGCGGTCGAAGCGGCCTCCGCCTCGACGGCCGCGGTCGACGCGCCGACCGTCTCGGCCTCGGCGACGGCGTCGCGATGGGCCGCGACCGCCGCGTCGAAGCGGAGGTTCGCGATCGCACTCGCGGCGAGCACGGCAGCGGAGAGGAGCAGGAAGAGCGCCACGCCGAGCACCGTCCATGCGACGGCCGCGCGCGATCGACGCGGGGCGGGAGCACCGATCGCAGCCGGTACCTGGCCGAGGGGATCGAGCGTCGCGCTCTGGGCGGATTCGAGGGTCACTCGTGAAGTATCCCCGGTCGTGAGCGGGCGGGCAATCCGAATGGGCGCCGGGCGCACGTCGAGATGGCGTTCAGCGCGTTCACGGGTGACATTCGGGTGGCTCCCGGCGCACTCCCCACGATCTGCAACCGCGATCATTGAGTTGGACGCTTGACTGGGACGAACGACCCACAATACGCTGCCTCCAACCGAGCAAGGAGGCTCAGATGGCGATCGATCATGCACGCCCAGACCGTGTCCGTTCCGAACGCACCACCGAGCAAGGAAAGCGCAGGTGGCGGGGCCGAACCCTCGGCCTCGCCCTGGCAGCCGCACTCGCGGCATCCGCCCTCGCGGCACTTCCCGCCGCACTGAACACCGCACCGGCCGAGGCCGCACCCTCCGATTGGTGGGAGGCGCCCAACCGCCCCGCCGAAGACGTCGAGCTGAACGTCACCGGCGAACCGTTCGCCGGCACCGACGCCAACGGCGAGGTGCGGGGCTTCATCGACTCGCACACCCACTTGAACTCCAACGAGGGCTTCGGCGGACGCATGATCTGCGGCGCGCCGTTCTCGCCCGACGGGGTCGCAGCCGCCCTGAAGGACTGCCCCGACCACTACCCCGACGGCAGTGCCGCACTCTTCGAGAACCTCGTCAGCGGCGATGCCGACGGCAAGCACGACCCCGTCGGCTGGCCGACCTTCACCGACTGGCCGAAGACCACCTCGATGAGCCACCAGGCCTCGTACTACGCCTGGGTCGAACGCTCATGGCGCGGCGGCCAGCGCATCCTCGTCAACGACCTCGTCACGAACGGCGTGATCTGCTCGCTGCCGATCATGCCGAAGGACCGGTCGTGCGACGAGATGACGGCGATCCGCCTCGAGGCGCAGAAGGCGCGCGAGATGGAGGCGTACATCGACGACATCTACGGCGGGCCAGGCAAGGGCTTCTTCCGCATCGTCACGACGCCCGCCGATGCCCGAGCGGTGATCGAGCAGGGCAAGCTCGCCGTCGTGCTCGGCGTCGAGATGTCCGAGCCGTTCGGCTGCAAGATGATCCTCGACGTCGCGCAGTGCTCGACGGCCGACATCGACCGCGGACTCGACGAGTTCGAGCAGCTCGGCATCTCGAGCATGTTCCTCTGCCACAAGTTCGACAACGCCCTCTGCGGTGTGCGCTTCGACACCGGCACGCAGGGCACGATCATCAACGTCGGCCAGTTCTACTCGACCGGCACCTTCTGGCAGACCGAGACGTGCCCCACCGCCCGCCACGACAACCCGATCGGCAACGCCACCGTGCCCGAGTTCGAAGAGCAGCTGCCGCCCGGCGTCGAGGTGCCCGAGTACTCGGCCGGCAAGAACTGCAACACGCGCGGTCTCACTTCGCTCGGCGCGTATGCGCTCAAGGCGATGATGGCCCGCAACATGATGGTCGAACTCGACCACATGAGCGTGAAGGCGGCCGAGCGCGCCCTCGACCTGCTCGAGGCCCAGGGCTACCCGGGCGTGCTCTCGAGCCACAGCTGGATGGACTCCGGCTGGACCGAGCGGCTCTACCGCCTCGGCGGCTTCAAGACCGGCTACCCGCACGACGCCGCCGGCTTCATCGGCGAATGGCAGGCGGGCAGCGCCCTCCGCGCCCAGTACGACAAGGCCTACGGCTTCGGGCTCGACTTCAACGGCGTCGGCAGCCACCCGGCGGCCGACACCGCGCCGGTCGACATCACCTACCCGTTCACGAGCGCCGACGGCGGCACCACCATCGACCGGCAGGTCAGTGGTCAGCGCACCTTCGACATCAACGTCGACGGATTCGTGCACTCGGGCCTGACGCCCGACTACGTCGAGCTGCTGCGCCAGTCGGGCGGCGGCGACGCGCTCGTCTCCGACCTGATGCGCGGCGCCGAGTCGTACCTGCAGACGTGGGAGGCGACGACCGGCTACTCGAGCGCGGCGAACCTCGCGACGGGCAAGCCGGCATCGGCCAGCTCGAGCGAATGGAACCCGTTCACGAGCTACGCCCCCGGGCGCGCGGTCGACGGCAAGGCCAACACGCGCTGGGCGAGCGGCAACTGGGGCGTGAACCCGCAGTGGCTGCGCGTCGACCTCGGCGCCTCGGAGCCGGTCAGCCGGGTCGTCGTCGAGTGGGAGTCCGCCGCGGCGAAGGCCTACGAGGTGCAGGTGTCCCAAGACGGCCAGACCTGGACCACCGTCTCGTCGGTCACGAACGGCAACGGCGGACTCGACACCGCATCGTTCGCCGCGACGAGTGCCCGCTACGTGCGGGTGCTCTGCACGGTGCGCACGACGGAATACGGGTACTCGATCAAGGAGCTCGGCGTCTTCTCCAACTGACGCTGACGACACGGGCGGATGCCGCGGCGCGAGCCGCGGCATCCGCTCGTCTCAGATCGTGGCCCCGATCAGCGCCTCGCCGAGCGGGGTGCGCACATGCAGCACCCGCGCGCCGTGGCGTTCGCTCGCGATGAGTCCGCTCTCGCGGAGCACGGTGAGGTGATGCGACGCCGTCGAGAGCGCGAGCCCGCCGTCGGCCGCGACCTGCGTCGTGGTGCGCGGGTCGTGCGCGGCGAGGAGGATCCCGGCGCGTGCCGGACCGATGAGCGCACCGAGCGACCGCGAGGCGGCCTCCGGGTCCTTCGCCCACGTCTCGGTGACCCCCTGAGCCGGGTAGAAGAGCGTGGGCTGAGCGGGCGGCTCGGTGAGCACCGCGCATCCGAGGCCGCCCATGACCGACGGCACGAGCACGAGCCCGCTCCCCCGGCAGTCCACGAGCTCGCGGTGCCTGCGGAGGCGCACCCGCACGACGTCCCCCTGCCAGGCGACCGACTCGTGCAGGCCGGCGACCATCACGGCGATGCCCTCGGTCGTCATCCGACGGGCGCGCACGGCGATGTCAGCGCGCAGCAGCCGCTCGAGCTGCGGCCAGACGGGCGCGAGCACGGCCTGCCACACCTCGCTCCACGCCTCGGCGATCATGGCTCGCGCGTGCAGCGGCTGCTCGACCATGCGGCCGATGGCAACGCGCCGAGCGCCCGTCGATCGGGCGAGCATCTTCGTGAGGTCGGCGCACATCAGTTCGGCGGGCACCGTCGCGAGCCGCTCGGCCTCGTCGGCCGGGGTCAGGTCCCAGGTCGGAGTCGCGGTGAGGAAGTCGGGGAAGTAGCCGGCCTCGCCGATGATCACGGCCAGGAGCTCGAACGCGTCCTGCGGCACGCGGCCGCGCACACTCCGCAGCCAGCCCCACTGCAGCGGCTGCTCCTCGGGCCGTTGCAGCACCCGTATCGCGTGACTCAGCTCGTGCCCCGGCGAGATGCCGAATCTGATCGCCGAGATGTCGTCGGGCGCCAGCTGGAAGTCCGCGAACATTCGATCCACATCGAAATGCTACCGAGCCGGATGCCGCGGGCGGGAGCCTGTTCCCATCGGAACCACCGCCCGTGTTCGACGAGAGGACGACTCATGACCACCACCGCTTCGATCCCGCCGATCGTGCCCGCCGACGCGATTCGACTCGGCTCCGGCCGAACGCTGCGCTTCGAGGGACGCGATCACGGGGCCGCCGTCTCGTACTTCCTCGTCGACAACGACCCCGGGCAGGGCCCCGACCTGCATCGCCACCCGTACCCCGAGACCTGGATCGTGCTCGAGGGCGAGGTGCGGATCACGATCGGCGAGCACGAGTTCGTCGCGACCGCGGGCGACACGGCGACCGCACCGGCGAACACCTGGCACCGCTTCGTCGCCACGGGCGCGAGCCGCCTGCGCATGGTCTGCATCCACGCATCCGATGTCATCGTGCAGGAGTTCGCCGAGTAGCGCCGCACCCTGAGGCTCGCCCAGCGCAGGCACTGAGAAAATCTCAGTGTTCAGCACGGATGTGGCGGCGGCCGTCGGCGCGCACGCTTGCCCCCATGACTGATTCACGTGCCTCGCAGGCCTCACCATCGCCCACACCGACCGCAACCGCCACCGCCACCGCCCCGTCCGAGTCCGGCCAGACCGAGATCGACCCGACGACGGCCGATCGGGTGCTCAAGACGAAGCACCGGGCGATGTGGGCGTCGGGCGACTACCCGACGCTCGCCGCCGACCTCATCTGGAGCCTCGGCCCGGTGCTCGTCGACGCAGTCGGCGTGCACCCGGGCGACCGCGTGCTCGACGTCGCCGCCGGATCCGGCAACGCGGCGATCCCCGCCGCGCTCCGCGGCGGCTCCGTGGTCGCGAGCGACCTCGCCCCCGAGCTCTTCGACGCCGGTCGACGCCGCGCGCAGGAGGCCGGGGCCGAGCTCGAGTGGCGCGAGGCCGACGCCGAAGCGCTGCCGTTCGACGACGCCGCATTCGACGCGACCGTCTCGTGCGTCGGCGTCATGTTCGCGCCGCACCACCGTCGCGCGGCCGGCGAACTGCTGCGCGTGACCCGCCCCGGCGGCCGGATCGGCGTGCTGAGCTGGACGCCCGAGGGATTCATCGGCCAGATGTTCAAGACCATGAAGCCCTTCGCCGCGCCGTTGCCCGAGGGTGCCGAGCCCGCTCCGCTGTGGGGCGACGAGCAGCACGTCCGCGAACTGCTCGGCACCGACGTCGAGGAGCTCGAGGCACGACGCCAGAGCGTCACCATCGATCACTTCGCATCACCAGAGGCGTTCCGCGACTACTTCAAGCGGAACTACGGACCGACGATCGCCGTCTACGGCCGCATCGCCGACGACCCCGACCAGGTTCGCGCCCTCGACGATGCGCTCGTCGAGCTCGCCCGTTCCCACGGTCTCCGCACCACCGGCGATGCCCTGCAGTGGGAGTACCTGCTGGTCACCGCCCGCCGAGCCTGACCGCGGTCGGCGAACCCCCCGGAAGGAAGATCATGTATCTCAGCGAGGACTACCTCGTGTTCGAACTGCACCACCGCGGCGAGGAGCGCCTGAACCGCGAACTCGAGCGGCGCCGGCTCATCGCCGAACGCGCCACCGAGAACGAGGCGCCGCAGGTGACGGATGTCTCGCGCCCGCCGTTCCTCGTGCGGTGGCGCCGCCGCCTCGCCCTCTTGACAGCCGCAGTCTCCGGATCCGGCCACCACGGAGGACCGACCCCCGTCGCCTCGTGACCCGAGTCCCCGACGACACCACACGCCCGGTGCGGCGCGCGATCCTCGCGTCTACACTGGGCGTCGTGGCGGGCGAATCGCTCACGCCCCGCGAACGCGCGGTGCTCGCCGCCATCGAGCGGCGCCTCAGCAACCCCGAGATCGCAGCGGAGTTGTTCATCTCCGTGCGCACGGTCGAGAGCCACATCGCGAGTCTCCGGCGGAAGCTCGGCGCCGAGAGCCGGGTTGCGCTCGTCGCAGCGGCGGGCGAGCGGCACGAGGCATCCGTTCGCCTGCCGCGCGACGCCTTCGTCGGCCGGGTCGCCGATCTCGACGCGGTCGCCGCCCTCGTCGACGAGAGCGGATGGGCGACGATCGCAGGGCCCGGCGGCGTCGGCAAGACGCGGCTCGCACTCGAGTTCGCGAGCCGGCGGCACGGCGAACGGGCACCGGTCGTCGTCGAACTCGAGCACGCCGAGTCGGACGACGTGGTCGCACGCATCGCTCGCGCCTTCGACCTCGAGTCGAGCCAGGGCACCGACATCACCGCCGCCCTCGCGGTGGCGCTCGGCGCCCGCCCCTACCTGCTCGTGCTCGACAACGTCGACCGAGTCGGGCCGACGGTCGGCGAGGTCGTCGGCCGACTGTTGACGAGCGCCCCGGGGCTCGCAGTGCTGACCACCTCGCGCACCCCGATCGGCGACGGCGGCGAGCGCGTGCACAGCCTCGCGCCGCTGGACGCATCGGGCACGGATGCCGCGGCCACCGAGATGCTCCTCGAGCGCCTCGGTGCCCGGGGTCTCGTCACGACCCCGGCCGAACGCGACCTCGCCGGCGAGATCGCCGCACGGCTCGACGGGCTGCCGCTCGCGATCGAACTCGCCGCGGCGTGCGCACGCCACCTCTCCCTCGCCGAGCTCGCCTCCCGCCTCGAGCGGGACTTCGCGACCCTCGACCGCGCCGTGCCGGCGGGCCGGCACCGCACCCTCGACACGGCGTTCGACTGGACGTGGGACCTGCTCACCGACGACGAGCAGCAGGTGCTCTGCCGCCTCGGCGCACTCCCCCGAACCTTCGACGTCGACCTGGCCGCCGTGGTCACGCACCCCGGCGCCGAGGGCGTCGTGCTCCGACTGCTCGACCACTCCATGCTCGTGCCCGCCGGCGGGCACCCGCGCCGGTTCCGGCTGCTCGCGGTGATGCGGGAGTACGTGCTCGCGCGCAGCGACCCCGCCGACGTGCGTGACGTGCTCGAGCGGCACGCCGAGTATTACGCCGGCCTCGCATCGAGATTCGTCGTGCATGCCCGCACCGACGACAGTCACGAGGCGATGAGCCTGTCGACCCACATGTGCCCCGAGGTGAACGCGGCATTGCGGTGGGCACTGGCCGCGGGGCATCCGTGCGCCCTGCCGCTCGCCGCCGACCTCGCGATCGGCATCGAGCAGTACGGATCGGATGTCGACAGCGTGCGCACGCTCGCCATGGCGGCACGAGACGACCGCCTGCTGTCGTCGGCCTCGGCCGATGACCTGCTCGCGATCGGAAACGCGCTCTCGTACTTCGACGTGCAACTCGTCGACGAACTCGCCATACGCGCCCTCGCGATCGCCGACGACGAGCGGTCGCAGCTCGCGGCCCACCATCTCGCGGGCCTCGCCGCCGCGTACCGGCGTCGCACCGAAGACGCCGTCGGCCACCTCGCGATCGCGGAGCGGCTCGCTCTCGCCCTGCACGACGACTGGGAGCTCGCCGCCGTGCACCAGATGCGGGGCATCGCCGTGCGCGGCCCCGAGCTCGCCGACGCGGCGGCCGCCATCGCCGAGTTCGACGCCGCGATGCGCGGGTACGACCGGGCGGGCGACGCCACCCACGTCAGCAACGCCCGATACATGATGGCCCTCACGGCGGCGGAATCGGGCCTCGAGCCCGATCAGGCGGTCGCGTGGGCTGCGGAGTGCGCCGACTACGCGCGTGCGACGCACAACGAGCACGAGCTCGCGCATGCCGAACTCGTGCAGCAGATGCTCGAGGTGCCGGACGTCTCGACGGGCGTCGACGAACTCGTCGACGTCTTCCGGCGGCTCGGCGACGTGCGGTGCACGACCCGCAGCCTGATCCTCCAGGCCGATCGCGCGGAGCCGGGGCGGCGGGCGATCCTGCTCGAGCGGGCGCTCGGGTTCGCCGACTCGGCGGGCGATCGCGCGAATCAGGCTGCGATCCGCGAACGGCTCGGCGTTGCCGCGCGGTGACGTTCCCCGGCGAGGACCGGGGCGCACCTGCTAGAACTGCGGCATGGGTATCCGCATCGTCGTCATGGGTGTCTCGGCGGCCGGCAAGTCGACCGTGGGCCGGTTGCTCGGCAAGCGGTTGGGCGTGCCGTTCCGCGACGCCGATGAGCTGCACCCGGCGGCGAACGTGCAGAAGATGGCATCCGGCGCTGCGCTCGACGACGCCGACCGCGAGCCGTGGCTCGACAGCGTCGGCGCCGAGCTCGATGCCGCGACCACGGGGATCGTGATGGCCTGCTCGGCGCTGAAACGCTCGTACCGCGATCGGCTCCGCCTCGCCGCGCCGTCCACGGTGTTCGTGCACCTGCACGGTTCGCACGCGCTGCTCGCTGCGCGGGCGGCCGCCCGCGTCGACCATTTCATGCCGGCGAGCCTGCTCGACTCCCAGCTCGCCGCACTCGAGCCGCTCGCAGCCGATGAGGCCGGCATCACGGTGGACGTCTCCGGTGCTCCCGCCGAGATCGCCGATCGCGCCGCCACCGGTCTCCGGCCGTACTCCGCGACGATCACACCCCGATCGTGAGCGCCGCGGTGTATCCGCCGGCGACCGAGCCCGACATGCTCGCGATCTGGTGGATGCCGCCGTCGTCACGGAACACGTTGTCGCTCGAGAGGCTCACCTGCGAGATGTTCCGCACGCTCTGCTCGTAGCCGCTCGTCGCGTAGACGAGGCCGTTGACCTCCTCGGGCAGAGCGATCTGCGAGGTCTTCACGATCGGGCCCGACGCGACGGCGTTCGCCACGTCGGAGTACACCTCGAAGTGGATGTGCGGCCACCGGCCCGAGTAGCACGCCGGGTAGATCGAGGTGAAGCGCACCGTGCCCATCGCATCGGTCTCCTGCACGCCGCGCAGGTAGTTCTCGTTCTCGATGCCGCGCGAGTAGAGCGAGTAGTCGCCGTCGCGGTCGCAATGCCAGAGATAGACCCCGGCGCCGACGAGGGCGCTGCCGGTGGCGGCACCGCGCACGGTGAGTTCGATCGTGAGCGGCACGCCCTGCGCGACGGTCGTCGACGAGCCGAACGACGAGCGGATGTCGCTGCGCACGATGCCCGAATCGTCGAGCACGTTCACCCCCTTGGAGCCGTCGGCAGGGTACGGCCCCCCGGTCTCGTCGGGCACCTCGTCGAGCGGTCCGGATGCCGCGGCCGACGCCGACGGGCTCGGTGTCGCGCTCGCCGTGCCGCCGCCGGTGGCACTCGCGCTCGGCGCCGGTTCGCCGCCCGAGCAGGCGGCGAGGAGCGTGGTCAGCCCGATGCCGCCGAAGATGCCGAGCATCCGGCGCCGGTCGACGAGCGTGCGGATGTCGTAGACGAGGCCGCGGTGGTCCTCGTCGATCTCGTCGCCGTGCTCGTCGATCCAGCGCGGGTCGGTCGTGGGCCGGTCGGTCGTCATGGACTGCTCCTCGGATCTCGTCGGAGCACCAGCATGGGCAGCCGCGCAATGGTCGTGCTGTGCGCCGCCGATGAGGCTCCTATGGCGTGTTCACGCCCCTGCGCGCGTGCACCCGCTCGCCCTGCACGCTCAGCAGGTTGAGGATCTCGGCCGGTTCGGTCGACGCACTCGCGTGGCCGTGCGGCACCCGTGTGTCGAACTCGGCGGCCTCACCGGGCTCCAGCAGGATCTCCTCGTCGCCGAGCGCCAGTCGCACGCGACCGCTGAGCACGTAGATCCAGTCGTACCCCTCGTGTGCGCGCTGCGGGACGGGCCGGTCGGGCGGATGCCCCGGCAGCACCATCTTGAAGGCGTGCAGATCGGGGTTCTGCCGGGTGAGCGGGATGATGGCGGTGCCGTTCCGGTAGTACGGCTTCGGGTGCACGCGGGGATCGGCGATCTGCGGCGCGCCGACCAGGTCGTCGAGGTTCGCCCGGTAGGCCGCTGCGATGCGGATGAGCAGTTCGAGCGTCGGCCGCCGCAGTCCCGATTCGAGGCGCGAGAGGGTGCTCGTCGAGATGCCGGTCTCGGCGGCGAGTTCGGCGAGGGTGTACCCGCGGCGACGGCGCAGCTCGCGCAGCCTCGGCGCGACGGCGCTCAGCATCGTGTCGAGGTCGTGGGCCATCTGCGCTCCTTGCCGCTTCGGCAACAGTCGTTGCCAATCGCTCAGGTTACCGCGAGTCTGGTGGCATGCAACCGGAACCATTGGATGTCATCATCGTCGGCGGCGGCAGCGCTGGACTCAGCGCCGCGCTCATGCTCGTGCGCGCCCGGCGGCGCGTGCTCGTGCTCGACACGGGCGCGCCACGCAACGGCGTCGCCGCGCACATGCACGGCGTGCTGGGTCGCGACGGCTGGTCGCCGCTCGAGCTGCTCGAGCGCGGGCGCGACGAGGTGGCACGCTACGGCGGGGTCGTGCGCGGCGCCGAGGTCGCGAGCGCCGAGGCAACCGATGGGGATGCATCGGGCGGGCCCCGCTTCGCCGTGAGCCTGGCCTCAGGCGAGCGTCATGTCGCACGCCGACTGCTCGTGGCGACCGGCCTGCGCGACGAGTTGCCCGAGCTGCCCGGCCTCGCGGAGCAGTGGGGAACGGGCGCGGTCGTCTGCCCCTTCTGCGATGGCTGGGAGGTGCGCGATCGCCGCATCGGCGTGCTCGCGACCGGCCCGCGCAGCCTCCACCAGGTGCAGATGCTCCGGCAGTGGTCGCCGTCGGTCACGTTCTTCACGAACGGGGCCGAGCTCGACGGCGACGCCTCGGCCGGCATGCTCGCGCGCGGCATCGCGGTCGAGCCGCGCGTCTGGGCGAGCGTGGCCGCCGACGAGGCGGGCCGGCTCAGCGGCATCCGGCTCGTCGACAACGCGGTCATCGCCCTCGATGCGATCTTCCTCGGCCCCCGGCCCGTTCCCAACGACGCCCTGCTGACCGGCCTCGGTGCGACGACCGCCCCCGCGTTCGGCGATGCGGACTGGGTCGGCGTCGACCCGACCGGCCGCACGAGCGTTCCCGGCGTGTGGGCCGCCGGCAACGTCGTCAACCCGGGGGCGAGCGTGCCGATCGCCGCAGGTGCCGGCAGTCTCGCCGGCATGACGATCAATTCCGACCTCATCGAGGAGGAGATCCGAGCGGCCCTCGCCGGCTGAGCTCGAAGGGGGTTCCCCTCATGGGCATCGCGGCGAACAATGGGGAGGGTGCAGGGGAAGGAGCACGCCATGGGAGTCATCGTCGTCGACCTCTTCGTCACGCTCGACGGGGTGTATCAATCGCCGGGCAGCCGCGACGAGGACACCGAGGGAGGGTTCCCGTTCGGCGGCTGGCAGGGCGCGTATACCGACGCCGAGTCGGGCGCGGCGATCGGCGCCAACATCGAGCGCGTCGACGCGCTGCTGCTCGGCCGCAAGACCTACGACATCTGGGCCGCGTACTGGCCGTTCCAATCGGACGACATCCCCATCGCAGCCAGGTTCAACGCCGTGCCGAAGTTCGTCGCCTCGCACTCCCTGACCGACCCGTCGTGGGCCGGCACGACGGTCGTGACGGAGGTCGCGGCGGAGGTGCGCGGCATCCGCGACCGCTTCGACGAGACCCACGTCGTCGGCAGCGGCGACCTCGTGCGCACCCTGCTGCGAGAGGACCTCGTCGACCGCATCAACCTCTGGCTCTATCCGATCGCGCTCGGCACGGGCAAGCGGCTCTTCGCCGAGGGCACCGTTCCCGCGGCGTTCGCGCTCGTCGAACCCCCGCTCGCCTTCCCGAAGGGGTCGGTCCAGCTCGTCTACGAGCGGGCGGGCGAGCCGGTGACGGGCGTCGACATGAGCACGGTCGACGAGGCCGGGGCGTGAGTGGACGCGAGTCGGGCCGTGCCCGGCTCGACGAGATCGCGCCTGAGCTGCTGGCGCTCCCCGATGTCGCGATCGGCCGGATGTTCGGCTCCGACGGCATCTCGGTGCGGGGCAAGCTCTTCGCATTCGTCGCGAACAGCGGCAGCCTCGTGGTGAAGCTGCCCGAGGCCCGCATCGACGAACTCGAGCTCGACAACATGGTCATGCGCGGCCGCCCCATGCGCGAGTGGGCGGTGGTGCCCCTCGACGACGGCGTCGACCGCTGGCGCGAGGTCGCGGGCGAAGCGCACGCCTTCGTCGACTCGATCACGCCGTGAGCGGGTCACCTCGTCTCACCCGCGCAGCAGGCCGCGCAGCGTTTGGATCGTGTCGGCCTCGGCCGCGGTCTTGTCGTCGCGGTAGCGCTTGACCCGTGCGAACCGCAGCGCGATGCCGCCCGGGTACCGGCTCGACCGCTGCACGCCGTCGATCGCGATCTCGACGACGATGCTCGGCTCGACCCACACGGTGTGCTCGGTGCGCCGGGTCTCGATCTGGGGGAACCGCTCGGTCTGCCAGCGCAGCAGCTCGTCGGTGAGGCCCTTGAAGGTCTTGCCCACCATCACGAAGCCGCCGGGCTCGCCGAACTCGCCGCTCGGGTCGAGCGCGCCGAGGTGCAGGTTCGAGAGCCAGCCCGTGCGCCGCCCCGACCCCCACTCGCACGCGAGCACCACGAGGTCGTAGGTGAGCACGGGCTTGACCTTGATCCAGCTCGAGCCGCGGCGCCCGGCCGCATACGCGGAACCGATCGCCTTGACCACGACGCCCTCCTGCCCCGCGGCGAGCGCGTCGCGGGAGACCCGATCGGCGACCTCGGGGTCTGCGGTGACCTCGCCCGGGATGCGATGCCCGGGCGCGATGCGCTCGAGCTCGGCAAGCCGGGTCGCGAGCGGCTCGTCGAGCAGGTCGCGCCCGTCGACGTGCAGCACGTCGAAGAACCACGGATGCAGCACCGTCTCGCTCGCCGACTCGGCGCCGAAGCTCGACATCGTGTCTTGGAACGGGCGTGGTGCGCCGTCTTCGTCGAGCGAGAGCGTCTCGCCGTCGAGGATGACGTCGTGCACCGGCAGGCGCCGCACGACGTCGACCACTTCGGGCAGCCGCCGGGTGACGTCGGCGAGGTTGCGAGTGAAGACGCGCACCTCGTCGCCCGCGCGATGCACCTGGATGCGCGCGCCGTCGAGCTTGTACTCGACCGACGCCTCGCCCGTGGTCTCGAGCGCGGCGGCAGCGCTCGAGGCGGTGGCGGCGAGCATCGGCAGCACGGGCCGACCCACGACGAGGCCCACGGCGGCGAGTTCGGCCTCGGTGCCGGTGAGCGCGAGCCGGGCCGTCTCGCCGAGGTCGCCCGAGAGCATCGCGGCACGGCGCACCACGTCGACCGGGCGTTCAGCCGCCCGGGCGATCGCGTCGGTGACGACGCCCTCGAGCGCGCCGGTGCGCACCTCGCCGAGCAGCACCCGGCCGATGAAGCCCTGCTCGCGGTCGGTGGCCCGGCCGATCAGCTCGGCGAGCTCACGGGCCCGCTCCCCCGACGATCCGGCACCGGATGCCGCGGCGAGCCGGTCGAGCACGGCGTCGAGTTCGCCGACGGTGAGCGAGGGCTCGGCGGCGGGCTCCCCGGTCGCTGCAGCGACCCCGCGCCATCCGACACCCACCCGGCCTTGCCGCGGCTTGCCCACGAGGAACCCGACGGCGAGTGCGATCTCGTCGGGTTCGAGTCGGCGCAGCAGCTCGGCCAGCGCCTCGATCTTCGCGAGGCGCGAACGGGTCGAGGCGACGGTGTCGGCGGTCAGCACGAGTTCATCGAGCAGCACGGGGCCAGTCTCCCACCGGCGTCCGACATGCGGTCCGGCGGCCCGGCGGTCCGGCGGTCCGGCGGCAGCCGATCGCTCAGCGAGTGCCGTCGCCGACCCCGTACGCCGCCACGAAGACGCGCGCGGCGTGGGCCGCGTGTCGCTGCAGCGCCGCGGCATCGGGGATCGCTCCGTCGCCGAGCAGCATCGCCTCGTTCATGGGGGCGCCCATGATCAGCCAGTTGAACGTGGTCGCCGCCTCGATCGGGTCGTCGACCGAGAGCAGCCCCCGCTCGGCGAGCGCGGCCATCGTGACGGCGAGCGAGCGGATGGCGCGCGACGGACCGTGCTCGTACAGCGCGCGAGCGAGGTCGGGAAACCGCTCGACCTCGCCGATGACGAGTCGGCGGAGCTTGAGCAGGCGCGGGGTCATCACGACGGCGAGCTCATCGGCGGCGTAGCGGGCGAGGTACCCGGCGACATCACCGTCGGGCGCCGGGTGCTCGTCGTGATCGTGCAGGCCGTCGCCCGCCCCGGCGGTCATCGACGAGACGAGTTCGACGAACAGGGACTCCTTGCTGCCGAAGTGCGCGTATACGGTCTGCTTCGAGACCTCCGACAGCTCGGCGAGCTCGTCCATGCTCGTGCCGAGGAACCCGTTCCGCAGGAAGAGGTCTTCCGCGGCGGCGAGGATGGCGCGGCGCTTCCGCTCCGAACGCGATAGCTCGTTCGTGGTGGCCATGGCACTCTCCTCTTGACGCGCAGTACTGGACAGTCTAGTTTGACTGAATCACACTGGTCAGTCCAGTTCGAGCATCGTCTCAGGGAAAGAGGAACCGCAATGTCCGAGTTCGTCGTCTCCACTGCCGGGGATCGCATCGCCTACGACCGCCATGGCGACGGGCCCGCGCTCGTCTTCGTCGCCGGCGCCGGCCCCTGGCGGGCGATCGACCCCGAGACCACCCGCACCGCCGAGCGCCTCGCCGGCCTCGGCGTCACGGCCATCGTCTACGACCGCGTCGGCCGCGGCGAGAGCGCCGCCGACGGCACGATCACCCTCGAACGCGAACTCGCGGCCATCGAGGCGCTGATCGACGCCGCCGGTGGCAGCGCGGTGCTCTGCGGCCACTCCTCCGGCTGCTCCATCTCGCTGCGTGCGGCGGTCGCCGGCCTCGCCGTCGACGGCCTCGCCCTCTGGGAGGCGCCCCTGGCTCCGCCCGACAGCGGCGGGCGCGAATGGGCCGACGAGGTGAACCGCCTGATCGACGCCGGCGACAACGGCGGCGCTCTCGACGCGTACATGCGCGACATGCCGCCCGAGATCCTCGAGATCGTCCGCGGCATCCCCGCGATGATCGAGCAGGCCCCGAGCCTGCGCCCCGACGGCGAATCGCTCGCCTGGGCCGAGTCCGCGCCGCACGCCGAGCTCTTCGGCGGCATCCGGGTGCCGGTGCTCGCGATGGTCGGCGAGCAGACCTACGACATCATGACCCCCGCCGCCGAGTCCATCGCCGCGGCGATCCCCGGCGCGACATGGAAGGCGATGCCGGGAAGCGAGCACGGCTGGGAGCCCGAGTCGATGGCCGCCGAACTCGCCGCGTTCGTGCACGCGGCTGCCGCTCGGCGCGTCGCTCGGGAATAGCCGCGGCATCGGCTCGCCCGTCACGCGGCGGGCCGTATCCTGAACCGGTGGAGCTCACGTTCGATGGCGAGATCTGGTACTGGCGAGGTCCGGCGCCATGGCACTTCGTGACGGTGCCCGACGACGAGAGCGCCGCCATCGAGGCGGTCGCGGCGCTCATCACCTACGGCTGGGGCATGGTCCCCGTCACCGTCCGCATCGGCGGCAGCGAATGGCAGAGCTCACTCTGGCCGAAGGACGGCGGCTACATCGTGCCCATCAAGGCGTGGGTGCGCACGGCCGAGCAGCTCGAGGTCGGCGACACGATCGAGGTGCGCTTGACGGTCGGAGCCTGAGCCTCAGCGTGCGGCCGCGACCCGTTCGGTTGCACCGGATGCTTCGTCGGCGCCGGATGCTTCGCGGAGGAACCCGTCGACCGCCGCCGTGAACACCGCCGGATCGTCGAGCCACGGGAAGTGGCCCGCGCCGGGCTGCACGGTGAGTTCGCTGCGCGGCAGCGACGCGGCCAGCTCGGCGACCATGGCGGGCGGGGAGTTGAGGTCGGTCTCACCCGCGACGAGCAGCACCGGGGCCGCGAGGTCGGCGAGCGCGGCACGGGTCGACTCGGGATCGAACGCCCCGTCTGCGGCGAACACGGCCGCCGCCTCGTCGTTGCGATGGCGTTCGTCGGCGGCTCGATGCGCTTGCGCAGAGGCATCCCACCGCCCGTAGATGAAGGGGTCGATCGCCTGCCAGTCGTCGCTGTCGCCCGCCATGATCGCCTGCAACGCGGCGTATGCCGGGGCGAACCACGGCTCGGCCGCCCTGAGGCCCGCGACCGAGAGGCGCATCTCGGCGGTCACCGTCAGTCCGAGCGCAGCGGCGCTCGGGGTCACGAGTACGAGCCGTTCGATGCGCTGCGGGTACCTCGCCGCGTACATGACGGCGAGGTTCGTGCCGGCAGAGTGGCCGAGCACGTCGAGGCGGTCGAACCCGAGGTGCACGCGCAGCGCCTCGAGGTCGTCGACGAGTCGGTCGCATCGATACGACGACAGGTCGGATGGAGCGTCGGACGCCCCGGTGCCGCGCGGGTCGAACATGAGCAGTCCGCGCTGCGCTGAGAGGCCTCCGAGGTCGCCCAGATATCGGGAGTCGTGCATCGGGCCGCCGGGCACGCAGACCAGCGGCCGCTCTGCCGCCCCGTCTCCGTGCAGGTGATAGGCGAGTTCGGTTCCGTCATACGCTGCGAAGGTGGGCATCCGTTCGATACTCGCAGCTCCCACCGACGGCGGGGGAAATTCTCCACAGGCCCGCGGCGAGCGCAGCTCGCCCGTCGAAACCTGAGAGAACGCCAAGAGTCCTTACTTTCGACGTCATGATCACGTCACGGCGTCATCTCTCCAGTGAGGCGGTACCCGTCGTCTCGACCTTCGATCCCCCCGGAGACCAGTGAACACCCGAGCTTCCGCGCGCCAGCGCGCCCGTTTCCCCCTGCACACCGTCATCGCCGCGGCATCCGCGACCGGCCTCGCCCTGATCGGCGCGGTCGCCCTCGGAGCCGCCCCCGCGACGGCCGCGCCACGCGCAGCCGCGGTCGCCCCTGTGCCGTTCTGCCCGCCGCCCGGCGAGATGCCGGGCATCGGCAACGTGCCCGCCTACACCGACTCCAACGTCGCGGTCTTCGCCGGCGGCGACTACCTCGCGACCGGCAGCGCCGCGGAGTCCGAGGGCCTGCTGCTCGTGCAGGGCGATGCCGTCTTCGACAAGGCGAACGGCGGCGTGTTCAACGTCGGCAGCGTCGGCGTCGGCTCGGGCATCGTGCCCCCGGGCGGCACGACCATGCTCGCGGTCGGCGGCGACCTCACCGTCGCACCCACGACGAGCGTGCACGTCGGAGCGAACGTCGACGGCGGCGGTGCGGTCGCCGCGGGCGGCGCAGCCACGGGCGCCTTCGACCTGTACGGCGCCACGCTCACCGTCGACCTCGGCCGAGCTGCCGCGATGGCCCCGAACGAGGACTTCCAGTCGGTCGTCGACGGCACCTCGACGACCCTCGGCGCGCTCCCGGCGACCGGCACGACATCGGTCGCGTTCGGGCGCGTGACCTTCACGGGCACTCCCGGCGACGCGATGCAGGTGTTCGACGTCGACGGCGCGGACCTCGCCTCGACCTTCGAGGTGTTCTTCGAGGCCATCCCCGCCGACGTGCCGATCCTGATCAACGTGACGGGCGACGACGTGTCGTTCGCCCCGAACTACTTCTCGCTGAACGGCGAGCGCGTCGACGCCTTCTCGAGTCCGAACTTCGGCAACGCGGCATCCCGCATCCTCTGGAACGTCACCGACGCCACGTCGCTGCTCCTCGGCGGCTCGAGCCAGTTCATGGGCTCGGTGCTCGCCCCCACCGCGACGACCGAGGTGACGGCGAGCACGAACGGCAGGATGCACGTCGGCGGCGACCTGACGTACTCGGGCGTCGGCAACGAGCACCACAACTACCCCTGGACCGGCGGCGGTTCGCTCGGCTGCGGCGGCGGCTTCAGCGCTTCGAAGCTAGTGACCGGCAGCGGCGCGGCGCTCGTGCCGGGCGACACCGTCTTCACGCTCGCCTACGACTCCGAGCTCGACGGCCGCGAGGTCACCGGCACGCTGTCGCTGCGGGCCGACGGCACCGTCGCGAACGGCCCCCAGGGCCTGCCCGACGGCACCGTGGTGCACCTCACCGAGGTCGACCTGCCGTCGGTCCCCGGCGTGGAATGGGGCCCCGCGACGATCAGCCCCGAGGTCGTCACGATCGCCTCGGGCGAGGTCGTGCACGTCACGGTCACCAACACGGCGAACACGAACGCGCCGAGCGCGGTCGGCGGCTTCTCGGTCGCGAAGGCGCTCGGCGGCGAGGCATCCGCGCTCGTTCCCGAGGGCACCGAGTACACCGTGCAGTACCGGTACCTGCTCGACGGGGAGCCCGTCACCGGCACCGTGACCGTGCGCGCCGACGGCGTGGTGGTCGACGGCCCGCAGGGCCTGCCCATCGGCACAGTCGTCGAGTTCACCGAGATCGACCTGCCCGAGATCGACGGCGTGGCGTGGGGCACGCCGGTCTTCAGCCCCGAGACGGTGACGATCGCCGACGGCGCGTCGACCCTCGTGACGGTCACCAACACGGCGACGGATGCCCCGGTCGAGCCGACCCCCGTCGACCCGACGCCCGAGACTCCGGGCGACGGCGCCCAGGGCGGAGGATCGGGTCTCGCGAGCACCGGCGTGCAGGCCGTGCTGCCGGCCCTCCTCGCGGTGCTCCTCGTCGCAGCCGGCATCACGGCGCTCGTCGTGCGCCGCCGACGCACCGCCTGACGCGGCGCGCGACACTGAGCGGATGCCTCGGGGCTCGCGGCCCCGAGGCATCCGCCCTCGTCATCGAACCCGGCGGGCGGTCTCAGCGCGCGACGATGCCGGCGACCTCGCCGACGGCGCGCATGAACCCCTCGAGGTCGGGCTCGTCGGAGGTCGGCTGCAGCACGACCGCGTCGACACCGACGGCGAAGTAGCGCTCGGCGATCTCGGCGACGGCCGAGGCGTCGCCCACGGCGGCCGAGCGCTGGTCTTCGGGCATGTTCCACTGCGTGAGCTCGTGCGCGACGCGTGCCTCGGCGTCGCCGCCGCCGAACGCCGCCATGAGGTAGACGACCGACTCACTGCGCCCGTCGCGGCCGGCGGCGGTGCGGCCGGCGGCGATCGCGGCAAGCGCCTCGGCCGCGCGCTCGACCGTGGTGCCGCCCGTGAGCACAGTGCCGTCGGCGACCTCGCCGGTCAGGTGCAGCGTCTTCGGGCCCTCACCCGCCGCGTACACGGGCGGTGCGTCGGCGGGCGGCCAGTCGAGCTGCACGCGGTCGAGCTTCACGTAGCGGCCGTCGACTGTGACCTCGTCGCCGGCGAGCAGTCGCCGCAGCGCGGGCACGTACTCGCGCATGAGCGTCAGCGGCGATGCCACCCGGCTGCCGGTCTGCGCCATCCAGCGCTGCACGCCGTGGCCGACCCCCGGCAGCAGTCGGCCAGGGAACATGCGCTCGATGGTCGCGATCTCCATGGCGGTCACGGCGACGTTGCGCAGCGGCATCGGCGCGACGCCGATGCCGACTCGCAGCCGCTCGGTCCACGCAAGCGCGGCGGCCGCCGTGGCGAACGCCGACTCCTGGAAGCAGTCCTCCCAGAGCCACAGTTCGGGTACTCCCCCTGCATCGGCCGCCTCGACGGCGGCGCGCAGCCGCTCGGGTGGGAATGCGGGTTGGAAGATCGCTCCGATGCGTCGCATGTGCTCACTCTGGCACCACCCGCAGACGCCACGAGCGCATGACGCCGGTCGGGCATGATGGGCGCATGAGCGAATCCGTACCGACCGCCGCCCAGGGCGCCCCGATGAACTTCCGACTCCTCGGCGTGATCGCCTTCATCATCGGCGCCGCCGCCGTGCTGATGACGCGGCTGCTGAGCCTGATCGCACCGTTGATGATCAGCACCGGAATGCCGTCGGCGTACTCGCTCATCAGCGGCATGGGCGTGTTCGCCAACGCGCTCTCACTCATCCTCGGCATCGCGGCCCTCGTGCTCGGCCTGATCGTGCTCCTGCGTCGCGGCGCCCCGAAGGGATTCGCGGCCGCAGGCGCCGCCCTCGGCGGCGCAGAGATCCTGAACGCACTCATCGGGTTCGGCCAGGCGGCGTTCTACTCCTTCCTCTGACCAGCGCTCCTCCGATGTTTCGACCCAGGTCGAAACACTGGCGAGCGGATGCCCCGGCCCCCGAGTCTGTTCGAGGGGGATGCCGCGGTGGCATCCGCGAAGGGACCGTCAGATGTCATTCCAGGCCTACCTCGACAACATCGAGAAGAAGACCGGCCTCACGCCGCGCCAGTTCGTCGAGCTCGCGACCGAGAAGGGGTTCGGCGCGGGAACGAAGGCGACGCCCATCGTGGCGTGGTTGAAAGAGGACTACGGGCTCGGACAGGGGCACGCGATGGCACTCGTGCACGTCATCACCAAGGGCCCGCAGATCAGCACCAAGCACGTCGGCACCGACGGCGTGCACCGCGATGAGACCGACACGCTCTGGCTCGACGGAGCGGCGACGAACCCGAACGCGTAGCCGAACGACCGGCCGCCTCCGCGCCAGCGGCTCTACAGGTCGTCGGGCTCGACGACGCGCTCCTGGTTCCACGGCACAGCCCAGCCGAGCTCGTCGAACATGCGGGCGAGCACGAGCGCGGTGACACCCCAGACGAGGCGGCCGCCGACCGTGAACGCGGGCGAGCGGTAGGTGCGGTCGGCGAAGGTGAGCTGCGTGATCGCCCGGTTCGCCGGGTCGAGCATCTCGGCCACGGGCACGCGGAACACGTCGACGGACTCGTCGTGATCGACGGCCGCCACCTCCGACGGGCGGGTCCACCACGCGGGCACGGGCGTGACGAGATGCCGGCTCACGGGCACCGGCATGGGCGGCAGCGTGCCGAGCGGCTCGATGCCGTCGACCTCGACCCCGGTCTCCTCACGGGCCTCGCGGATCGCGGCGGCCACCGGTCCGGCATCGGATGCCTCCAGCCGCCCTCCAGGGAAGGCGATCTGCCCCGGGTGGCTGCCGAGGGTCGCGGCCCGGCGCAGCAGCAGCACGTCGAGGTCGGCCGCCACCGCTCCGCCGGTGCCGGCGGGCACCGCGTCGAGCACCCCGAAGAGCACGAGCACCGCGGCCGGGCGCAGCGCCGGGGCATCCGCTCGCCGCTTCGGCTGGTCGAGATGCCACTCGAGCCCGCGCTCGCACAGCGCGATGAGCTCGGCACGTGCATCGGCGACTACCGGCATGGCCCCACCCTCTGGGCCACCCACGTCAGCGCCGCGCCTCGGCGGTCGACCAGATCGCCAACGCCACGAGCAACGGCTGGAAGAGCAGACGGATGCCCCGTGCACGATCGGAATCGAGGCCGAATGCGGCTCGCTTCTCGGTGAACTGCGCGATGTTGCCCGGGAACACGGCGACGAAGAACGCGGCGACGATCCAGCCGATGCGCCGACGATCGCGGGGCAGCGCGACAAGCGCCCCGCCCAGCCCGATCTCGACCGCGCCCGATGCCACGACGACGCCGTCGGCATCCATCGGCACCCACGACGGCACTTGCGAGCGGAACTCCTTGCGCGCCCAGAAGAGGTGACTCACCCCGGCGAAGACCAGGCCCGCGGCGAGCGCGAGACGCGCGATCGTGCGGGGCGTGGTGCTCGTGGGAACGTCGCTGCGTGCCATGTCGACCTCCGGTCCGATATGTACGCCCACCCTACGGCGTCGGAATGACGATGAGCGCGGCGAACGCCCGACCCCTCGAGAGGAGGGCCGGGCGTTCGCTGTGCGACGCGTCGCGAGCCGGAACTCAGCCCTTGCCCGGGCGCGTCGCTTCGATCGGGAAGCTCCACGCGTTCACGCCGTCGCCCGTCGCCGCGTCGCCCGCAGGCTGCTCGGCGAAGGAGACGAGGATCTGCGCGTCATCGATGAGCGCCGAACGGATACCGGCATCGATCGGCACCGTCAGCGTGCCCTTGCCGGCGTCGACCGCCTGCTCGAACGACGCCACGAGACGACCGCTCATGTCGGGTGCCCACGGCGGTGCCGCGCCATCCGTCGGTGCGCAGGCCTCGAAGCCGAAGAGGTCGCCGACGCAGCTCGAGGTCCACACCGGGATGAACGACGTGTCGCCCTTCCAGAGGAACACGCGAACCGTTCCGGCCTCCGTCGAGCGGTACGACAGGCTCACCTTCTTCTGCTGGATCTTCACGTCGGAGATGGTCAGCGCGTCGCTCGGCTGCACACCCGAGATCGTGCCGCCCCGCGTCGCCGACTGCGCGACGGTCTGCGGGGACTGCACGCCCTGCAGGGCCGTGTCGGGGATGATCGGATCCGCCGACTCGGTCGGCCGGTCCGCCGGGGGCGTGTAGCCGTCGAGGTAGGCGTGACCCCATCGGTACGGCTCCGACTGCTGGCTTCCGAAGGCCGACCACGCGGTGCGGGTCTGCCCGATGAAGTTCTGCGTGTCGGAGTCGTACGGCGTGACGTTCAGCCCGAGGTACTGCGGATCGACGTCGTTCAGCGCGGCATCGCCCTGCGGCACCGCGCTCGTCGGTCCGACTCCCGCCGGCAGGGCGGAGAGCGGCACCTTCACCTCGATGTCGTAGCCGCCGCCGGCGAACGTGCCGTCGGCCTGGCGTGCGACCTCGACCGCGACCTCGACGCCCTCGGCGTTCAGGCCGCCTTCGACCGTCTCGGCGAGCGGGCCGGTCGAGAACCCCTGGTGGTTGTCGGCGTCGCGCGACCAGCACGGCCCGTCGGCTCCGTTGCCGTTGGCGCCTTCGGCGTCATCGGTGAACGGGAACATGCCGAGCTTGAACGTCGACGAGGTGTCGATCGAGTCGCCGCGCGGATCGAGCAGCAGCTCGACCGAGTCGACGAGCCAGTGGCCGAAGCAGCGGTCGGGCGTCGATGCGGCGCTGGCCACGTCGTCGGTCACCCGGATCTGGGCGTACAGCGCGTCGTCGTACCAGCCGAGCCGGGCGACGCCGCCGTCACCGCAGTCCACCCCGTCGGCGGCGCATTCGGCGCCCTCCCATCGGGTGCCCACGTCGATCGGCTGACCGACGTAGAGCTCGTCGGCGATGCCGTCGACGGCCGGTGCGGAATCGAGCTCCGGGATCACGACGGTCGGCACGAGGTACACCGTCTCGTTCTCGGACGAGACGCCGGCACCCGACATGGTCGTCGCGGTGAAGGTCACAGTCCTGCTGCCGGGGTCGGCCGGATCGGTGTGCGTGACGACGAACGGGACCGTCGTCGTCTCACCGGGCGCGAGCTCGGCGAACGGCTTGCTCGTCGCGTCGACGACGAAGCCCGCCGGCACGGCGAGCTCGACCGAACCCGACTCGACGACCGCGGTGCGGTTGGTCACCTCGACCGGCACGGTCACCGTCTCGCCGGCGCCGACCTTGGCGACCGCTCGCGAGCGACCGCCGACATAGGCGTCGTTGTCCTGCGTCCACTCGTCGTACTCGGCTGCCGTGCCCCAGCGGTCGAAGCGACCCTCGACGGGTGCGACGAGCTCGATGCGCGTGTCGTTGTACGCGGTGACGCCGTCGCCGGCGAACTCGGCCGCGAGCTTGTAGACGGCCGGTGCCGCGTCGCCCGAGGGCGTGACGGTGAACGTGGCCTGCGTGGCATCCGCGTCGCCGATGCCGTCGACCTCGACCGGTTCGGAGACCTGCCAGCCGGTGGGCACGACGAGGCTCACCGTGCCGTCGCCGAGCTCGCCCTCACCGGAGCGCAGCGTGACGGTCGTGGTGAACGGCTCGCCCGCGGCCTCGAAGTACTCCTCCGCCTCGAGCGAGAACTCGGAGCCGAGGGGCATGCCGCCCGGGTCGGCGATGACGGCGCCGTAGAGCACCGCGTCGTCGTTCGCCGAAGCCGGCGACGAGTTGGGCTGCATCGGCACGATCGACTGCGAGACGCCGTAGCGCTGGCAGGTCGGATCGACGAGTGCGGTCTGCATCGTGCGCGCCTGGGTGGGGTGCGCACGGCCGCCTTCGCGGCCGACCTGCGCCCAGGTCTTCGCGGACCCGGCGGCCTGGCCGGCGAGGTTTCCCTCGGCCCAGACGTAGGGCGACTCGTAGCCGGTCCAGGTGCCGACGACCGTGAACGGGTTCGTCGCGGCGGGCACGAAGCCGGCGTTGCAGCTGGGCGCGGCGGTGCCGCCCGTGCCCGTCGTCAGTCCGCCCGCGAGGACCTTCTTGACCTGCCACGGGTCGACGGCTCCGACGCCGGTGAGCTGCTCGGGGAACATGCTCGGGTCGGCGGCGGCGGCCGCGGCCTCCCAGATCATGCGACCCTGCGCGTACTGGTGGTTGCCGTGCCCGGCCGCGAGCGACGGCGTGCTGCCGACGAGGATCTCGGGACGGGTCTCGCGGATGATCCGCACCGTGCGGCTCAGGGTCTCTTCGGCGTCCCAGACCTTCGCGGTCAGGGGCGCCGAGGTGTTGTAGAAGAAGTCGACGCGGTCGAGGTTGAAGATGTCGACGGTGCCCGACCGGATGTGCGAGGTGCGGTCCTCGTTCTCGCGGCGCAGGCCGAGGTCGGGGCCTGCCTCGGGGCCGACCGAGTTCGAGCCGCCCTCGCCGCGCGTGGCCATGATGATGCCGCAGCGCACGCCGTAGAGGTCGTTCCAGACCCCGCACGGCGTGGTGAACCCGGCGTCGTCGTCGGGGTGGGCCCAGATGCCCATGATGTCGATCTTCTCGCGGTCGGTCTCCGTGGCGATCGCCGGGTCTCCGACCTCGAGCTTGACCGCCGCATCCGGTGGCCCCGAACTGCCGTTGCCCATCGTCGCGGCGACGGCTGTGCCCTGGCCCATGAGTGCGGCGACGGCGATCAGCGAAGTGAGCAGGATTGCGTGATGACGTTTCATGCGGTCCTCCGTTGGACGCTCGGTGCGGCGGATGCCGCCCGATCCCCCTCAAGCTAGGGCAGTATCAGTCACCTTGCAAGCATGAACGTGCATTTGCACGCAGAACAGCGCGCAAACGCGCGCGACTCGCTCGATCACTCGCGAACGGCGCCCTCGATCATTCCCTTGATGAAGTGCCGCTGCAGGAACACGTAGAGCAGCACGACCGGCAGCGCGACCATGACCGCGCCGGCCGCGAGCAGGGCGGTGCCCTGCGTGTACTGCCCTTGGAAGAACGCGAGCCCGAGTGGCGCGGTGCGTACCGCGCCGTTGGGCGACATCACGAGCGGGATCAGGAACTCGTTCCAGGTCCACATGAAGACGAGCAGCACGAGGGTCAGGATCGCGGGTCGCCCGATCGGCACCAGCACCTGCCAGAGGATGCGCATGGAGCTGGCGCCGTCGAGGCGGGCGGCCTCGATGAGCGCCAGGCTCGAGGTGCGGAAGTACGTGCGCATCCAGTACGTGCCGAAGGCGATCGACATCGCGATCTGCGGCAACGCGACGCCCCAGACCGTGTTGGTGAGCCCCAGCACGCGCAGGTCGAAGTAGAGCGGCACGATGAACGCCTCGGTGGGCACCATGATGCCGAGCAGGAAGATGTAGAAGACGAGCGTCGCCCCGCGGAATCGCATCGTTCCGAGCGCGTAGCCGGCGAGGATCGAGGCGAGCACCGACACGACGACCACGACCGTCGCGACGACCACCGACGTCAGCATGTACTGGCCGAATCGGCCGATCTCCCATGCCTCGGGGAAGTTCTCGGGGTGGAACGCGCCGCCCTCGCGGGCGGCGGAGGCGTCCTTCGGCCCGAACGCCATGGTTACGATGACGCCGATGGGGCCGAGCACCACGAGCGCGAACCCGATGAGCACGAGGTAGTTCGCGCCCCGTTCGATCGGGGAGACCTTCATTTCCTGTCTCCGATCATGTTGACGACGCCGTTGATGGCGAAGACGATGATGGTCAGCACGATGCCGACGGCGGTGGCGACGCCGACATCCCCGAGTTGGAATGCACGGCGGTAGATCTCGTAGCTCGGCACGGTGGTCGACGTGCCGGGGCCGCCGCTCGTCGTGACGTAGACGAGGTCGAAGGTCTTGAGCGCGGCCACGATCGTGAGGGTGAGCGCGACCGTGATCTCACCGCGAACGGTGGGCAGGGTGATCGCGAAGAACTCGCGCACCGGACCCGATCCGTCGAGGCGCGCCGCCTCGTACAGCTCGCGCGGCACGCGGCTCATGCCGGCCATGAGGAGCACGGTGACGAGGCCGGTGCACACCCAGGTGCCGATGAGACCGACGGCGGGCAGGGTGAACGTGTAGTCGCCGAGCCACGGCCGGGTCAGCGAATCGAGGCCGATGAGGCGCAGGAATCCGTTGAGGGGGCCGTCGGGGGCGTAGATCTGCCGCCAGGTCACGGCGACGACGACCATCGCGATCACCTGGGGCAGGAAGATGACGCTGCGGAAGAAGCCGAGCCCCCGCACCTGCGAACGGGTGAGCAGCGCGGCGAGCACGAGGCCGATGGCGAGGGGCAGCACCGCGTAGAAGAACACGAGCACGAGGGCGTGCCAGAACGCCTCGCGCAGGCGCTCGTCGAAGAGGATCTCGACGTAGTTGTCGAATCCGACGAACGTCGACTCCCCCAGGCCGTCCCACTCGAAGAGGGAGTACTGCGCCGCGCGGCCCAGCGGGAAGAGCAGGAATGCGCCGTAGATGAGCAGGGCCGGTGCGACGTACGCCCACGCGACCCAGCCCGATCGGGCGGGGCGCCGAGTGGCGCTCCGCCCGACCGTGGTGGTGCCGTCACTCATTGCTTGCGACGAACTCCGAGTAGTCGGCTTCCAGGGTCTCCGTGAACTGCTCGGGAGTCGCCTGTCCGGCCAGCAGGTCCTGCAGCGCCTGACCCATGGTGTCGCCGAACGTCGGCGTCGCGTAGTCGAGGTACGGCAGGAGGCTGCCGTCGCCGGTGACGTTGCCGAACACCGTGAACACGTCGGCCTGCACGCCCGAGTCGGGGGCGAGCTCCGCGGTGCGGTTCACCGGCAGGTTGCCGGTCTCCGCGAGCACGTCCATCGCCTCATCGCTCGTGATGAAGTCGAGGTAGGCCGCGGCCACGTCGGTGTTGTCGGCCGCCGAGGTGATCGTGAAGGGCAGGCCGGTGCCGCCCGTGGTGGCCGGGGTGCCGTCGCCCGTGTTCGGGATGAAGAACCCGACGTCGTCGCCCATCGCGTCGCCGAGGTCTGCGGCGAGCCACGAGCCGCCGATGAGGAACACGCCGTCGCCGCCCGCGAGGGCCTGCCATGCCGCGTCGTAATCCGTGCCGTTCACGCCGTCGTTGAAGTACCCGGCATCGACCCAGCCCTGCAGCGTCGCCGCGGCCTCGACGTTCTCGGGCGTCGTCCAGCTCTGGCCGGCGTTGCCGAGTCCGAGGTCGGTGATGACCTCGGCGTCGACGTAGTCGCCCTGCAGCGGACCGAACACGTGCAGCGCCGGCCACTTCTCGATGTTGCCGAGCTGCATCGGGGTCTCGCCTGCCGCCTTGGCCGCCTTCAGCGCGGCCTCGAACTCGGTCCAGTCGGCGGGCACCTCGAGGCCGAGGCTCTCGAGCTTGCTCTTGGAGTAGAAGATGCCGACGACCTCGCCGACCTGCGGGAGGCCGTAGAGGCTGCCGTCGCCGAAGACCTTCGCATCGTCGCTGTAGGTCGAGTACTGCAGCACCGACTCCGAGAAGCGGTCGCCCCAGCCGTAGGCCTCCGCGTAGTCGTCGAGCGGGCGCAGCTGGTCGGCCGCGACGAACTGGCCCATCGTGTTGCGGCCGTTGTTGGCCTGCACGACGTCGGGCGCATCGGCATCGGTGAGGGCGAGACGGAGCGTCGTCGCCAGGTCGTCGAACGACTGCGAGTTGCGGTCGATCGTCACGTTCGGGTACTTCTCCATGAACGCGGCGTTGAGCTGCTCCATCTGCTCGTTCTGGCCACCGCGCACCTCCTGGTCCCACACGGTGAGGGTGACGTCGCCGACGCCGGAGATGTCGGTGCTGATCTCACCCGTGGTCTCGTTGCCGCCGGTGCTTCCGGTTCCCGGCGCACAACCCGCGAGGGCGAAGATGAGCGCCGCACCTCCCAGGGCAGCAGTGCTCAGTCGGATGTTTCGCTTCATGATGTACCTCTCTTGTCGGGGAACGATCGCCGGGCTGCTGTGGCTCGGTAGTGGGCGAAGGGGAAATCGGAGTCCGATCGGCGGCGGCCCGGTGTTTCGGGCAGTGCATCGGAGAGGAATGCGAACCTGGCGACGAGGTCGCGGTCGCCGTCACGGCGCGTGCGCTCCCACCAGTCGGCGAGGTCGCCCCATCCGGGCGCCGCGAGCGCTCCGCCGGGATGCTCGACGGCGAGGGCGGCGCAGAGCGCGGCGAACGACAGCCGCTGCTCGAGCGGCCAGTCGCGCAGGGTGCCGAACACGAGCGCGGCGCCGAACACGTCGCCGGCACCGGTGGCATCCCGTCCGTTCGCGGGAACCGCCGCCACCGTCACCGCTTCGCCGCTCGCCGAGTCGACCGCGACGGCGCCGTCGCCGCCCCGCGTCACGACCACGAGCGGCACCCGGTCGGCGAGCGCCCGCGCGGCCTCGACGGCGGAGGTCGTGCGGGTGTAGGCCATCGCCTCCGACTCGTTCGGCGTGAACGCGAAGCAGTCCTCGAGCGGCTGCAGGTCGGCGGCGTCCCAGCGCTCCGTCGAGTCCCACCCGATGTCCGCGAAGATCTTCGTGCCCGCTCGGGCGGCGGGCCGCCACCAGGCGTCGTCGGCTCGGGCGCCGCGCGACATCGCGCCGAGGTCGGCGAAGGTCGCGCGAGCCGCGACCTGGTCGCCGACGAGGTCGCCGGCCGCCACTGGGGCCGCCACCTCGCGCGTGATCATGCTGCGATCGCCGCCCGATGCGATCGAGACGGTGACCGGAGTGGGCCAGTTCGGCACCAGTCGGGACGAGGCGAGGTCGATGCCCTCGTGGTCGGCGAGGAACTCCCAGCACCAGCGCCCGTAGACGTCGTCGCCGAGCGTCGAGGCGAGCGCGGTGGTGAGGCCGAGCCGGGCGGTCGCGACGGCGAGGTTGGCGACTCCGCCCGGGCTGCTCGCGAGTGCGTCGGCGTGCACCTCGGTGCCCGGCCGCGGCGTGCCGTTGAGCTCCGTGAAGATCAGATCGAAGAAGACCGGCCCGGTCAGCAGCACATCGACGACGTCGTCGGCAGCGCGTTCCGTCACGGATCCTCCTTGAGTGCGATCGCGTGAACGATCGTCGATGACCTTTGACTGAACATACTCTCGAATGAACGCTCTTGCGTCAATTCGTGCGCGAAGTTGACTGCTACGCTCTTCCACATGCTCACAGCAACGCGACAGGCGCACATCCTGAACTCCCTGCGCACTGACGGCGAAGTCACCGTCGAAGAGCTCGCCGAGCAGTTCGGCGTCTCGCTCTCGACCATCCGCCGTGACCTCAACACCCTCAGTGCCGAGGGCCTGCTCCGTCGCGTGCGCGGCGGCGGCAGCATCGAGCCCGACCAGATCCCGTTCACCGACGTCGAACGACAGCACCACCCCGAGAAGTCGCGCATCGCCGAGAAGGCCGCCGAGCTCGTGGCCGAGGGCGACGTCGTCATCATCGACATCGGCACGACGACCGCGCTGCTCGCCCGCCAACTGCGCGGCCGGCGCATCACGGTCATCACCGCGAGCCTCGCGGTCATCGACGAGCTGCGCGACGACGACGTGGTCGAGCTCATCGTGCTCGGCGGGGCCGTGCGCAAGAACTACAACTCGATGATCGGCACCCTCACCGAGCAGGCGCTCGCCCAGATCCGGGCGACCACGTGCTTCCTCGGCACGAGCGGCATCCGGGCGAACGGCACCATCTCCGACACGACGGGCATGGAGGTGCCGATCAAGCTGGCGATGATCGAGTCCTCGCAGCGCACGGTCGTGCTGGCCGACGCGTCGAAGTTCCCAGGCGTCGGCGTGCTGAGCGTCTGCGGCCCCGAGCACATCTCGGCCATCGTCACCAACGACGACGCGGATGCCTCGACGCTCGAGGTGCTGCGCGAGGCCGGTGTCGAGGTGATGGTCGCGTGAAGCTCACCATCATCGGGGGCGGCGGCTTCCGCGTCCCTCAGGTCTTCGAAGCCGTCTCGGCCGACCACGCACCAGTGCGCATCGACGAACTGAGCCTCTACGACGTCTCCGAGTCCCGGTTGCAGACGATCGGTGCGATCCTCACGAGCCTCGCCCGCGAGAAGCGCCACGTGCCCACCATCACGCTGACGACCGACCTCGAAGAGGCGCTCCGCGGGGCCGACTTCGTCTTCAGCGCCGTGCGCATCGGCGGCACCCGCGGCCGCATCCTCGACGAGAAGACGGCGCTCGACCTCGGCGTGCTCGGCCAGGAGACGGTCGGCCCCGGCGGCCTCGCGTACGCGCTCCGCACGGTGCCGTTCATGACCCGGCTCGCCGAGACCATCCGCGATGTCGCGCCCGACGCCTGGGTGATCAACTTCACGAACCCCGCCGGCATCGTCACCGAGGCGATGCAGCGCGTGCTGGGCGACCGCGTCGTCGGCATCTGCGACACGCCCATCGGACTCATCCGTCGTGCAGCCACCGCCGTGAGCGGCACCGCCGACCGCGTCGACTTCGACTACGTGGGCCTGAACCACCTCGGGTGGCTCCGCTCGATGACCGCCGGCGGCGAAGACCTCCTGCCGCGGCTGCTCGAATCCGACCAGGCGCTCGAGGGCATCGAAGAGGCCCGCCTGATGGGCTTCGACTGGGTGCGGGCGCTCGGGGCACTGCCGAACGAGTACCTGTACTACTACTACTTCACGCGCGAGGCGACCGAACGCATCCGCTCGGCGCCGTCGACCCGCGGCGAGTTCCTCGACCGCCAGCAGGCGGCGTTCTACGCCGCGCCCGGCGACGACCCGCTCGCGACGTGGATGAACGCCCGCCACGAGCGCGAGTCGAGCTACATGGCCGAGAGCCGGCCCGCCGATGAAGAGCGGCACGAGTCCGACGTCGACGGCGGCGGATACCACGAGGTCGCGCTCGACCTCATGGCCGCCCTCGCCACCGGCCGGTCGTCGACGATGATCCTGAACGTCCGCAACAACTCGCTCGTGCCGCAGCTGCCCGACGACGCGGTCGTCGAGGTGGGCTGCGTCGTCGACGCCGACGGCGTGCACCCCTGGCCGATCGCGCCGGTCTCGGGCGAGATGCTCGGGCTGATCACCCAGGTGAAGTCCGCCGAGCGGCTCATCATCAGCGCAGTGCACGAGGAGTCTCGCGAGCAGGCCTGGCGCGCGTTCGCAGCGCATCCGCTCGTCGACTCGGTCGGCGTCGCGCGTTCGCTGCTCGACCGCTACCGCGAGAACTTCCCCGAGATCGGCTCCCTGCTGCGCTGAGACGGTGTCGGCGTCGGGTTCGACGCCGACACCGTCGGCGAGCGGATGCCTCGGCTCGCCTAGCCCTCGAGGGTCGGCCACCAGGCCGGGTCGGTCCAGAGCGCGAGCTCCTGCTCGAGGGCGGCGCCCACGCGGAACACGGTGGTGTCGTCGTACGTGCGCCCGACGATCTGCACGCCGGTCGGCACGCCGTTCGGCGCGATGCCCGACGGCACCGAGAGCACGGGCACCCGACCGATGACGTTGAACGGCAGGGTCATGAGCTTCGAGAACACCTCGGTGCTGTCGGTCGCGGGCTCGTCGGCGGCCATGCCCGTGTTCGCGACGGTCGGGCAGATCATCACGTCGTAGTCGAGCATGATCTCGGCGAAGGGCCGGTAGAAGGCGGACTCGGCGACGAGGCCCTCGACGTAGTGCCCGCCCGCGGCGGCCTTCGCGGCGAAGGCGCGCGTGTACGGCATGAGCTGCGCCGCGCGCGCGGGGTCGCCCTCGACGATGCTCTCGATGAACGGCCCCATCACGGCGCCGAAGTGCGGCCAGGCCGTCTCCTCCACCTGCCCGAACGTCCACGGCAGCGTGACCTCGTCGACGATCGCGCCGGCGAAGGTGAGCGCCGCGGCGACGGCACGGGTGTTGGCCTCGACCACCGGATCGACGTCGTACGCGCCGAGCTGGATGCAGAGGGCGACTCGGATGCCTCGGAGCGAGCCGACCGCGCCGGAGACCGCAGCGATGTCGCGCAGCGATGCCGCGTCGCCGACCCACGGGCCCGAGATCACGTTCTGCAGCAGGGCGACGTCGGCGACGCTGCGCCCCATCGGACCATCGGCGCAGAAGGTGTCGGAGTTGAACGGAGCCATGCCCGGCACGCGGCCGAACGGCGGCTTGAAGCCGACGACGCCGCAGAACGACGCCGGGATGCGGATGGACCCGCCGATGTCCGAGCCGGTGGCGAGCACCGTCGAGCCGGCGGCGAGCACCGCACCCGAGCCGCCCGACGAACCGCCCGGCGTGTAGTCGGGATTCCACGGGTTGCGGGTGATGCCCCACAGCTTCGAATGGGTCACAGGTGCGCAGCAGTACTCGGGCGTCTTCGTGCGTGCGTGGATCACGGCGCCGGCGTCCTGGATGCGCTCCACGATCGGGTGCGTGACGTCGGCGATGTTGCCCCGCTCGAGGAGGCATCCGTCTTCGAGCAGTCGACCCGCGATGGGCTGCTCGTCCTTCAGCATCAGCGGGATGCCCTCGAGCGCGCGCACCGCGTCACCGGCGGCGAATCGCGCCTCGGAGACGACGGCCGATGCCCGCGCCTCGTCGAGCCACTGCTCGGTGACGGCGTTGATCGTGGGCTCGGTCGCCTCGGTGCGGGCGATCACCGATTCGAGCAGCTCGACCGGGGAGAGCTCCCGGGTTCGGAACAGCTCGGATGCCTCGGTGGCCGTGAGCCGATAGAGATCCATGAAGTGGTGCCTTTCGTGCGTCCGTACAATGTACGGACGATACTGTTGCACGCATGGCGCCACGTCAAGCGGTTGAGGAGATTCGGCAGAATCTGACTCGACGCGACCTCACTTCGGCCGCGATCACGCTGATCGAACGCGATGGTCTCGGCAAGCTGACGATGCGGCGACTCGCCGCCGAGCTCGACTGCGCGCCGATGAGCCTCTACACGCACGTGCGCAATCGCGACGACCTGATCGACGCCATCGTCGACGAGCTGATCGAGCGGCTCGACCTGCGCGAGCCGCGCGAGCCCGGCGGTGATGGCTGGCAGGAGATCGTGTGCCAGACGTTCCGGGCGTACCGCGATCTCGCCGTGCGGCTGCCGAACTCCTTCGAGCTGCTCGCGCTGGCGCCGTACGACACGTCACCCGTCGCGCCGCACCTCGCCCGGTTCGTCGCGACCCTCGAGGCCGCCGGCCTCACCGCGGAGCAGGCGCAGCAGATCCTCGGCATCGCCGACGCCTACGCCTCGGGGTTCCTCGTCGTGTGGGCGCGCAGCCAGGCGCGACGCGGCACCGAGCAGCCGCCGGAGCAGGGCGGCATCACGGGCCTGCGCGACCTCGCCATGTTCGACCAGGGTCTCGACGCCCTGCTCGCCGGGCTCGACGCGACGCTCGTGCGCGGCGTCACGCCGGCCGAGTAGGCCCGCCAGGCGCCTCGCCGGTCGCGCAGGCCTGCCCCGGCCGTCGCGAGGCCGGTACGCGACCCGTCACTCGTCGACGAGCGCCTCGTCCCACCGATCCATGATCCAGTCGACGGTCTCATCGGGGCTCTGGCCGGTCGAGTCGACCCAGAGGCCAACAGGCGGCGTCTCGCCGACCCATCCGTCGAACACGCTCACGGCGTCGGCGAGCGTGCCGTCGCCGATCCATCCGTCGTAGGCACCGGTTCCGCGTTCGGTCTCGCGGCGCACGATCGCCTCGACGCTCGGCCGCAGCACGACGAGCGCGCGCGGGCGCCCGCCCATGCGGTCGAGCTGCGCGGCGACGCCGTCGCCGAAGATGTTGTCGACGTGCACGGCGCTGATGCCGGCGTCGACGAACGAGCGGCCGAGCATCGCGCCGTGCCGGTAGCGCAGCTCGAGCTGCGCGAGTGCGGCGTCGGTGGGCGGGTCGCTCATGTCTTCACGCCCCGCCACGACCATCTGCCAGAGCGCGTCGCCCTCGATGAACGCGCCGGGACGAAGGCGTTCGGCGAGCAGACGACCCACGGTCGACTTGCCCGAGGCCGGGGCGCCGACGACGAGGATCGCGGTCGGCCGGGCATCGTTCGTCGGGTCGGCCTGCGCAGTCATGCCCGTCAGGCTATCGAACGGATGCCGCGGCGCGCCCGGCTCCCGGGCCCTACTCCCCCGCGCCCGCCCACTCGAAGCCGTCGGGGTCGGCGAACGCCCCGGCGTCGCCGTCGATGCGGATGCGGTGCGACCCCGTGCCCTCGGCGGCGACGCCGACGGTCTTGGCGAGGGCACGACGCTTGTAGAGGCCGAGCCCGATCGGGCTGCCCGGGGTGGCGAAGTCGACGTAGCTGCCGAAGCTCTTCGCGACGGCGAGCCCGCGGTCGACGTAGAAGCGCTTACTCGCGCCCACGTCTTCGGCGCCGATGAGCAGCACGAGGTTGTCGATCGTGCGGGTCGCCGGGCCCGTGTCCTTCTTCGACGAGGTGGCGACCTGCCAGATCGCCCCGTCGGGCGCCTGCACGACGCCGCCGAAGCCCCACATCGACTTCTCGGCGGGCTTCAGCACCGACGCACCGGCGGCGACGGCCGAGTCGAACAGCGACGTGACGTCGGCCGGCTGCGACACGATGACCGACATGGTGAATCCGCGGAACCCGCTCGACGGGGCATCCGCTGCCCTGGTGCGGATCTGCGGGCCGAGGCCGAAGGCGTCGGCGTAGAAGCGCGCGGCCGCGTCGGGGTCGGCGACGTCGAGCGCGATCGAGGCGATGGACGTGAGTTTCGTCGTTTCGATGTTCATGTCCCCGACGCTATTCACCCCGTTCGTCGGATGCTTCTTCGATCCTGCTTCATCGTCCGCTGAGGTATTTCGGCACTTCGGCACCGCAGACCTCACATTCCGCACGGCTGCATCGTCAGTACTTGCAGAGCGCCGTTCGGCGCGAAGGAAGGAAGCAAGCACATGCGCATCGTCGTCATCGGAGGAACCGGGTTCATCGGCGGACAGGTCGTCGAGCAGCTTCGAGCGGCCGGGCACGACCCCGTGATCGCGGCACCCTCGACCGGCGTCGACACCGTCACCGGTGCCGGGCTGGCCGAGGCCATGGCCGGCGCCGACGCGGTCGTCGACGTCAGCAACTCGCCCACCATGGACCCCGAGGGTGTCATGGCGTTCTTCTCCGGCTCGGCTCGCACCATCGCCGAAGCCGAGGCGGCCGCCGGCGTCCGCCACCACGTGCTGCTGTCGATCGTCGGCATCGACCTCGTGCCGAACAGCGCCTACTACCGCGCGAAGGTCGCGCAGGAGGAGGCCGCTCGTTCGGGCGAGGTGCCCGTCACGATCCTGCGATCCACCCAGTTCGCGACATTCGGCCGTCAGATCGCAGACTGGTCGACGGTCGACGGGCGGGCGTCGGCGACGCACGACCTCGTGCAGCCCGTCGCGCCGTCCGAGGTGGCGGCCGAGATCGTGCGCCTCGTCGTCGAGTCCGCGCCCGCCGGCATCGTCGAGATCGCCGGCCCCGACCAGCTGCACCTCGACGAGCTCGTGCGCGCCACGCTCGCGCTGCTCGGCGACGACCGCGAGGTCGACACCGTCGACTCGTCGCCGCTCATGGGCACCGAGGGTGCGCCCGAGGGCGCGCTGACCCCGAACCCCGAGTCGGGGCATCCGCTCACCATCGGTCGCGTGACCTGGCGTGAGGCGGTCGCCGAGGCGGCGCAGCATGCGGCATCCTGATTGGGTGAGCGATGAGGTGCTGAGCGAGCGTCGGCGACTCGTCGCCCTCGGCTACCGCATGCTCGGCACGGTCGCCGACGCTGAAGACGCCGTGCAGGAGACGTACGCGAGGTGGTTCCGTCTCTCCGAGGAGGAGCGCCGCGACGTGCGGTCGCCGGCGGCGTGGCTCACTCGTGTCGCCGGCCGGGTCTGTCTCGACATGCTCGGTTCCGCGCGGGCGCGGCGCGAGCAGTACGTCGGCGAGTGGCTGCCCGAGCCGCTTCCCGCGGGGCAACTGACGGATGCCTCGTCGGCGACCGATCCGCTCGAACGCGTGACGCTCGACGACCAGGTGGGCGCCGCCCTCATGGTCGTGCTCGAGTCGCTGTCACCGGCGGAGCGCGTGGCGTTCGTGCTGCACGATGTGTTCGGCATGCCGTTCGCCGAGGTCGCAGAGACCGTCGGCCGCTCCCCCGACGCCGTACGGCAGTTGGCATCGAGCGCGCGCCGACGCATCCGCTCGGCTCCCCCGGCGCCGCCGGCGAACCGCCGCGAGGGCATCGTGCTCGCGTTCGCGGCGGCCGCGAACACCGGCGACCTCGCCGGCCTTGTGGCGATGCTCGACCCTCGCGTCGAGCTGCGCGCCGATGGCGGGGGCGTCGTGAGCGCGGCGCTCAGGCCGGTGCGCGGAGTCGATCACGTCAGCAGATTCCTCGTCGGCGTGCTGGCGAAGCATCCCGATTGGCAGTTGCGGCCGCTCGACCTCGTCGACGGGCCCGGTCTCGCACTCGCCGACGCGCACGAGATCTACGCCGTCATCTCGCTCGGCCTGACGGAAGGCGCCGTCACCGACGTGTGGCTGATGCGCAATCCCGACAAGCTCACCGGCTGGCGCTGACCGCCTCAGCCGAGGGCGGCGATCGCGTCGGCGACCAGCTGCACTTCGGAGGGCTCGTCGTCGGCGGCCGGCGTGAAGCCCATGCGCACCACGACGAGCTCCTCCGACGGCACGATGACGACCTTCTGGCCGTCGTGACCGCTCATGTGATGAGCAAGCGCGATGCGCGCCGCCGAATCCTGTTCGGTTTCCACGGTTGGACAGCCGATTCGCCCGCCAGACGCGAGTCTTCCCCAGAATTCCGCCGTGACTGGCATCATCGTCCGGGAGCGATTGCGCACCACAGCACCACGACCCGAGCAGCACCACGACAGAGGAGCATCATGACCGACCCGAACCAGCCGCAGGAACCCACCGTTCCGACGCCGCCCGCAGCACCCGACTACGTCGCCGCGCCGCCGGCAGCGCCCGCCGCACCGGAAGCACCTGCTGCTCCCGCTGCTCCCGCGGCAGCCGAGGCGCCCGCCGCTCCGGCAGCTCCTGCAGCGCCGGCCGCTCCGGCATATGCGCCCGCTCCCGCCGCGGCGCCGGCTCCTGCCGCGGCATACGGCGCACCCGCCGCGACGGTTCCCGGCAAGGGCCTCGGCATCGCCGGCCTGGTGCTGGCGATCGTGCTGCCCCTCGTCGGCCTCATCGTGAGCATCGTCGCGAAGTCGCAGTCGAAGAAGGCCGGCGTGAAGAACACCCCCGCGACGGCGGGCATCATCGTCGGCGCGATCCTGACCGTGCTCGGCATCATCACCGCGATCGTCCTCATCGCGATCAGCGCGTCGCTCGTCGGCTCCGTCGTCGACATGTGCAGCCAGCTCGGCCCGGGCGTCTGGGAGGTCGACGGAGTCACCTACACCTGCGAGTGATCGCACCCCGCAACACAGCATGAAGCGCCGCCGGGCTCAGCCCGGCGGCGCTTCGTCGTTCTCACGGGCCGGCGACGCCGATCGGCCGACCGGCACCTCGTGACGGGTGTTCGGTGATTGTGCGCGACGCCAGACCGGAGCATCCTGAGATCATGAGCGATCGTGAGGATTTCCTGATCTGGCTCCAGAGCGAGTTCGTGCGGGCCGAACGCGCCATGTTCGACGGCGACGACGGCCCGCGCCGCGCCCTCTGGTCGGTGGAAGAACCGGTCAGCGTGCTCGGCGCCTGGCGCAACGCCTCGAATCGCGCCGAGCTGGTCGAGGCGTTCGAGGAGCTCTCGACGAGCTTCTCGAACTGCACCGACTACGCGTTCGACCTGATCGCCTTCGACGTGCTCGGCGAGGCGGCGTACACCGTGGGCTACGAGCGTGCCGCGGCGTCGATCGACGGCGAGCCGCGCACCTTCACCCTGCGCGCCACCCAGGTGTACCGACGAGAGCCCGGCGGATGGCGCGTGGTGCACCGCCACGCCGACCGGATCGGGTAGCGGGTCAGAAGCGCATCGGGAAGGTGAGCAGCACGACGAAACCGCTCAGGGCGATGACGCCTGCCAACCCCAGCATCATCCAGGCCGCCACGTGGTGGATGTCGCGCTGCGCCATCGCGGTCAGGAAGAGCACGAGGGCGAACAGCACGGTCAGCAGCGAATAGTTGTCACCGCGCTCGGTGTCCTCGAGCGCTTCCGCGAACCGCCGCTCGGCGACGGCGGTGAGCTCCGCGCTCTCCTCGGTGCCCGGCGGCACGTATTCGGCCATGGCGAACGGCCCGGGTTCGACGTCTCCGCCCGCCTGCCACGCATCGAAGGCGATCGTGAAGTGCGGCGTGAAGCGCGCCTCGATCTGATCGGCGAGTGCCGTGTCGCCCTGGGCGGTGGCGGTCACCCATTCCGCGTAGATGATCAGGTCGACGACCCTGGCCTCGCGCGCCTGGCTGTCGGCATCGCTCGCCTCCACACGGGCAGCGGATGCCTCGGCGAACGCGATCGCCCGCTCGCCGCTCCACTTGGCCGATTGGAAACCGCACCAGGCCGTGAGGATGGCCGTCACCGACAGCATCGCCACGGCGACGATCTCGATGAACGGCCGATGGCGCCACCGGGAGACCGGCACGGTCGTCGTGGCGGCTGGGGCCGCGGGCGCCGGTTCCGTCGATGCCTCGCTCATGGTGCCCCCTTCGCCCCACCCGACACGGATTGCTGCCCACCATGGCACAGCGCTCCGCATCCGCGCCAGCGTCTCCTCAGTCAGGCGGCGGAGTCCTCCGGCCGGGCAACGGCCCGTGATCAGGCGGCGGGGCCACCTGCCCGCGGGTCCGCGGTGGCGCGAACGCGCGCGTAGTGCTCGCGCACCCGGTTGCGGTTGCCGCAGTCGGAGGCGACGCACCAGCGGCGATTGTGCCGCGGCGAGGTGTCGAGGAACACCCAGCCGCACTCGGCGTCGGAGCATTGGCCGAGCCGATCGAGATCGTCGCGCAGAAGCAGGTCGACCGCGGCGAGCGCGATGCGCCGACGCGGCAGGGCGAGATCGGTGTCGAACTCCCAGGCCCACCCCTCGCCGTCGCGGTCGAGGCGGCCGGCCGTAGCGGCCTCGGCATGCGCGGCGACGAGCGGCTGTGTCGACCCGCCCTCGTACGCGGCCGAGTAGATCGCCTCGCGCAGCGCGATGACTCGAGCGAGTTCAGCCGCGGCATCCGCTGGGCGTTCGTCGGAGAGCGGGCCGAGCGCGGCGCTCTGCGCATCGTCGACGAGGCCGAGCTGGAGCGCCCACCGCCGCACGTCGTCGAAGTCGACGAGGTGCTCGGTGAACCGTTCGGCGTTGAGGCGCCATGACACCGTGTTGACCAGGTCGAGGGCCACGGCGCCGCCGACCTGCCCGTACGTGTCGCGGGACAGCGACCTCTTCGCGGCATCCATTCGGCAAGCATAACGCGTGATTCACGCTTTACCCATTCACTTCTCTGTGCCAACCTGTAACGCATGCACCGCGAATCACCAATTAGTTTTCGGCGGCGGCCGTGGTCGCGCGACTTCGCTCGGCTCTGGCTCGCCGAGGGCGCGTCGGTCGCCGCACAGCAGGTCGCCGAGCTCGCGCTCCCCCTGCTCGCGGTGCTCCTGCTGCATGCCTCGGCGATGGAGCTCGGCCTGCTGGGGGTGGCGCGATGGCTGCCGTTCCTGCTGCTCGCCCTCCCGCTCGGGGTGCTCGTCGACCGCTCCCGGCGCCGGTCGCTCATCGTGACGGCCGACTGGGCGCGGGCCGCGCTCACCCTCGCGATCGTCGTGGCCTCGGTGGCGGGCGCGCTGACCTTCCCGGCGCTCGCGCTGCTCGCCGCGGCGATCGGCTGCTTCACCGTGCTCTTCGAGGTCTCGTACCAGTCGGTGCTGCCGAGTATCGTGCCGACGGCGGCGCTGCCCGGCGCGAACACCCGGCTCGCGGCGACCGCGTCGGCCGTGCAGGTCGGCGGCCCCGGCCTCGGCGGCCTCCTCGTGCAGGCGGTGTCCGCTCCGTTCGCCTTGCTCGTCACCGCGGGCGGCTACCTCGTCTCGGCGATCTCGGTCGCGGGCATCCGCGCGCCGGAGACACCGTCGGGGCGAAGCGGCGGGTTCCTGGCCGAGCTCCGCGGCGGCCTGCGGTTCGTGGCGCGCGACCGCTACCTCGTGGCGAACCTCGGGTTCTCGGCGCTCTACAACCCCTTCAGCCAGTGGATCATGGTGCTGTTCACCCTGCACGCCGTGCAGGGGCTCGGACTCGATGCCGCCCAGCTCGGGCTCGTCCTCGCGATCGGCGCGGTCGGCGCCCTCGCCGGTTCGGTGCTCGCGGGGCCGGCCGTGCGCCGCTTCGGCGCGGGCCGCCCGATCCTCTGGTGCGCGGCCGTCAACTGCCTCTCCCTCTTCGCCATTCCGTTCGCGGATGCCTCGTGGGCCGCGCCCTGGCTCATCGCCGCGTTCGGCACGGCATTCGCCCTGAACGGCGCCAGCACGACATTGTCGAGCGTGATCCTCGTGACGATCCGGCAACTGCGCACACCCGATCGGCTGCTCGGGCGGGTGAACGCGAGCATGCGCTGGGTGTCGTTCGGCACGATCGCGATCGGCGCGGCGGCCGGCGGCTTCGCGGGCGAGCTGCTCGGCACGCGCACGGCGCTCGTCATCGGCGCCGTGCTCTGCCTCGGGTCGTTCGTGTGGGTCGCCCTGTCGCCGCTGCCGCGCATCGGCGACCCCGCCGAGCTCGCCATCGCCGAGCGACGTGAGCCCGAAGGCATGGCCGACGCCGGCGCCCTCGGTACCGGCGATCCTGGCGGATCCGGCGCGCAAGGCTGACCCTCGCGAGGCCGGCCTCACCGGTCGAGTCTCGCGCTGCACCATCCTCGTCTCTCGAGAGCCCCCGGTACTCCGGTACTTCGGTACTTCGGTACTTCGGTACCGCAATACGGCACGGGCACCCCTGCCGCCGCCCGAACGGCCCGAACAATCCGAACGGGAGTGATGCGCGGGGCCGGCTAGACGGCGGCCTTCGACGCCTTGCGCGCGACTCGCTGCGCCGCAACGCGTGCGGCGACGGTCTTGGGCGTCAGGTCCCCCGGCGACAGCACGGCCCTGAGCGCATTGCTCTCGCGCACGGCGGCGTCGGCGTCGAAGACGGCGATGAGCATCGCGACGATGAACGCCGCCGCCGCGAACGGCAGGGCGATCGCGGCATCCGCCCAGTACACGTCGAACCAGATGTCGGCGAACGCCACCACGATCGCGGCCGGTGCGATGGCTGCGACGAGGCCCTGTGCGAACAGCACGGCGGCGCGGCGGCCGATGAGGAACCGCTCGATGCGCTCGGCGCGCGTGCGACGAGGCTGCCCGTCGGCGATCCAGCGTGCGGCGGCGATCTCGCGCATGCGAAGCACGACGAGGTGGGCGACGAGCAGCACCACGAGCAGCACGGCGAGCACCGCCATGACGACACCCGAGGTGGCGCTGAGCCAGTCGATGAATCGCTCACCCGGCTCGTCGTAGGAGAGCTCGTCGCAACGGCGGCACGGCTTGCGCATCACGAACGACACGAACCATGCGACGACCGCGAGGCCGAGCGCCGCACCGGTCGCGCCGGTGGCCCAGGTCAGCCACCAGGTGGTGCGCGAAGCGAGGATCGCCGGGCCGGCATCGTCGACGGATGCCGCGCGGCGGCGCTCCTCGGCCTGTTCGACGAAGTTGTGACGGGCCTCCCAGTCGGCGGTGAGCAGGTACGTGCGCGCCTCCCATCGGTCGACCGAGGCGGAGAGCACGGGGGTGAGCGCGATCCAGGCGACCAGGACGACGGCGCAGACGACGAGGCCGATCCACGGTGCTGGCTCAGCGCCGGCATCGGGCTCCGTGACGAGCAGCATGACCAGCAGCCCGGCGACCGCCAGGGCGGCGAAGCCGCACCACATCATGAGCTTGCGCAGGGTGCGCGCCGGAGCCGTGGCCACGCGTGCCCTGGCGCGCGCGCTCGGCACGATCGCACGGTCTCGTCGCGCGGCTGCTTCGAGCCGCCCGAAGTACAGCCTGCTGTCGAGTGCGTACAGCGCGGGCAGCGCGATCCCGACGCCGGCCGCGGCGATCGACGCGGCGCCCACGCCGGCTCGAACGAACAGGTCGTACTCGATCGCGTCGTTCAGCCGGCTGAACGCCTCCTCGCCGATGATGCCGGTGATGAGCACGAGACCGGCGACGATGCTCATGCCCACGGCGAACCCGAGCATCACGTCGAGCGCCGCCCTCACGTACTTCGATCCCCCGCCGCCCACGTCGACGAATCGCGGCACGTAGGCAGCGCGGTCTTGCTCGGTGTGATCGTTCGGGCGCACCAGGATCCTCTGAGTCGGGGCGTTTCGGCTCGGCTCAGCGTACTGGGGGCGGTCGCCGCCCCACTCACCTTGACAATTTTCCTGAGTCGACTCACAATTGAGTCAACTCACTAAAAGGAGAATCCTCATGAGCACCACCCCCGATACCGCGAGCGGGCCCGTCACGTCGTACGCGAAGGCCCCCACCCGCACGATCACCGCCGGCGGCGTGTCCTACGCCTACCGCGAGCTGGGCCCGAAGGGCGGCGTGCCCGTCGTCTTCTTCGTGCACCTCGCCGCGACGCTCGACAACTGGGACCCGCGCATCATCGACCCCATCGCCGAAGGCCGCCACGTGATCACGTTCGACAACCGTGGCGTCGGCGCGACCACCGGCGAGGTGCCCGACAGCGTCGAGGCGATGGCCGCTGACGCCACGACCTTCATCACGGCGCTCGGCTTCGACGAGGTCGACATCTTCGCCTTCTCCCTCGGCGGAATGGTCGCGCAGGCGCTCGTGGTCGAGCACCCCGAGCTCGTGCGCAAGCTCGTGCTCACCGGCACCGGCCCCTCCGGCGGCGCCGGCATCGACAAGGTCGCCGGCGTCACCTACTTCGACATCCTGCGCGCGACCCTGACCCGCTCCGACCCGAAGGAGTTCCTCTTCTTCAACCGCAACGCCACCGGCAAGCCCGCCGCGAAAGCATTCGTGAAGCGACTCCAGGAGCGCACCGTCGATCGCGACGCCCCGATCACGACGAAGGCGTTCCAGACGCAGCTGAAGGCGATCAAGAAGTGGGGTCGCTCGGCGCCCGCAGACCTCTCGAAGCTCACTCAGCCCACCCTGATCGCGAACGGCGACCACGACCGCATGGTGCCCTCCGTGCTCTCCAACGACCTCCACCGCCGCATCGCGGGGTCCGAGCTGATCATCTACCCCGACTCCGGCCACGGCGGCATCTTCCAGTTCCACGACCGCTTCGCGCCCGTCGCCGTCGAGTTCCTCGCGCGCTGACCGGCATCCGAATCACTCAAGAAGGCATGCCATGACGAACACGATCCCGTTCACGAAGAAGGCGCTCGCGTCATCGATCCTGCTGTGGATGCGCACCGATCAGCCCCGCCAGCAGGGCATGGAGCACTGGAAGGGCCCGCACTCGAAGATCATCTCGGCATCTCCGGGGCTCGACGAATACCGGCAGCTCCACCTCGAGGCGGTCAACCCCGGGCTGTGGCCCGCCACCCACGGCGTCGAGACGGCCATTCCCGCAGATCGCAAGATCGACGGGGTCGCCGAGGTCACCTTCGCCTCCGCGCTCGCGCCGTTGCAGGGCCGCGCGCAGACCAAACTCGCCTTCCAAGACGAGGTGAACGTGTTCCGGCGCACCCTGATGTACGCCGGCCCGCCCAACTCCACCCGCTGGTACGAGCGAACCGGCGACACGGGGTCACGTGCCCTCATCTACGTGAGACGACGCGAGGGCGTCGGCACCCGAGCGTTCCGGAGGCATCTCACCGACGCCCTCGTGCCCGCGCTCGCGAAGACCGCGAAGTTGACCGAGCTGCGCACCCAGGTGTTCATGCCCTGGAACGAGCGGCTCTGGAACACGCCCGACGTCGCCCACGACAATCCCGCCGATCAGCGGTTCCACGCCTCGCTCGTGCTCGGCTTCGCCGATGCCGCCGCGCGCGCGGCATTCTTCGACGGCGACGAGATCTCGACCATGTCAGACGAGCTGTCGATGTTCGCATCGGCGATCCACGCCTACAACGTGTCCGAGGCGTTGACGTATGTCAGAGAGGGCCGCGTCCTGCCGCATTATGCTCAGGACTGAGCACAGTCAGATCCAATCCTGGAGGACGGAATGGCCTCGGTCACGGCACCGGTCGGGCGGCGCGAGCGGAACAAGCAGGTCAAGCTCGAACGCATCACCGCCGCCGCGCGAGAACTCTTCGCCGAGCACGGCGTCGACGACGTCACCACCCAGCAGATCGCCGAGAAGGCCGACATCGGCGCCGGCACCCTGTTCCTCTACGCCAAGACCAAGGGCGAACTGCTTCTGCTCGTGCAGAACTCCGCCTACGCCGACGCCCTCGACGAGGGGCGGGCGGCCGCCGCGAGCCTGCCCGATGCGCTCGACGCGGTGATGGCGATCGTGCGCCCGGTCGTGCACTGCAACCGCATCCAGATCGACAACGGGCGCACCTACCTGCGCGAACTCGTCTTCGGCGACCCCGAAGAGCCGCACCACCGCGACGCGCTCACGCTGACCCTGCAGACCGAAGAGGCCATCGCCGCCGTGCTGCGTCGCGACGACCGCGTCGGCGAGCGCGACGCCGCCACCCTCGCGCGCATCGTCTCGGCGATCATGTTCGTCACCATGGCGGCGACGGTGAACATCACCCGCACCGTCGACGAGCTCGTGCAGGAGATCAGTGACCAGGTTCGCGTGCTCCTGCCCTGCTGATCACCGCACGCCCGAAGCACGAATGCCCGGCACCCCCTTGAGATGCCGGGCGTTCTGGTGTCGACACGCGCTTCGCGCTACACGTCGAGACCGAACCCACTACTCGCTTCAGCCGACCAAGCCGCAAGCTTCGGATGCCTCTCCTCAGACGTCTCCTCGTCGAACCGCACCCCTTCGGGCTCGCCATCGGTGGGTTCGAGGTCTGCGCCGTTCTCGTCGTCCTCGATGCCACGATCATCGAGCACCTCTTCAGCGACGTACTCGAGGAGTTCGTTCTCGAGCTCATCGGTGTCGAGATACGGCACGAGCAGCTCGGGATCGGTGAGGGCGACGTCGACAACCTCGGCGCCCTTACCGATGAGCCATGAACGGAAGTAGTGGAATGCATCGTCGCCCATTCCGCCGGCTGCCGCGTACCCGGCATCCCAGAGCGACCAGCGATTGAGCCGAACGAGCTGGCGGCGAAACTCCGCCGCAAACGCCGCGACCACATCGTCTGGCAACCGGCTCAGCACTTCACGCAGGGCGTCAGGGTCGGCACTTGGAGAGTCAGGTGTCGCGCTCGGGCGCGCAGTGTCGATGAGTGCATAGAACTCGGTCTCGGTCATCCGTGGATCGTATCCATCGCCACCGATGTTTCTCCGTCACCAAGGTGTCGCTCAATGACGAACGCCCGGCCCTCGTGATGAGGACCGGGCGTTCGTCTTCGACCGGTTACGGCCGCTGCTTCACACGGTTACGTGCGACGCCGCGAGGTGGTTACGCCGCCGCCGGCAGCGTCACGGTCGCACGGGGCACGGATGTCACGACGAACTCGCCGTCCGCGGCATCCACCTTCACGCCCTCGCCGTCGCCGAGCGCACCGCTGACGAACAGGTCGCTGATGCGGTCGTCGATCTCGCGCTGGATGACGCGGCGCAGGGGCCGGGCACCGTACTCGGGCTCGTAACCGCGTTCGGCCAAGAACGACACCGCGGCATCCGTCACCTCGAAGGCGACCTCGCGCGCGGCGAGCCGTGACGCGGTCGCGCCGAGCATGAGGCGCACGATCTGGGCGAGCTGCGGCTCGTCGAGCTTCTGGAACAGCACGATCTCGTCGATGCGGTTCAGGAACTCGGGGCGCATGGCCTCGCGCACCTTGCCCATGACGCGGTTGCGCACGTCATCGGAGGAGCTGAAGCCCGAGCCATCCGTCGATGCCACGAAGCCGAGTGCACCCGAACGCGACGCGAGGAACTCCGAACCGAGGTTCGAGGTCATCACGATCACCGTGTTGCGGAAGTCGACCGTGCGGCCCTGGCCGTCGGTCAGGCGTCCGTCGTCGAGCACCTGCAGCAGCAGGTTGAACACGTCGGGGTGCGCCTTCTCGATCTCGTCGAACAGCACGATCGAGTACGGGTTGCGCCGCACGCGCTCGGTGAGCTGCCCGGCCTCGTCGTACCCGACATAGCCGGGAGGGGCGCCGACGAGTCGCGACACCGTGTGCCGCTCGCCGAACTCGCTCATGTCGAACCGAATGATCGCCTGCTCGTCGTCGAAGAGCGACGACGCCAGCGCACGCGCCAGCTCGGTCTTGCCGACACCCGTCGGCCCGAGGAATAGGAACGAACCCACAGGGCGCTTGGCGTCGCCCATGCCGGTGCGGCTGCGGCGCACGGCCTTCGCGACCGCGGTGACCGCGTCGTCTTGGCCGATGACGCGCGCGTGCAGCTCGCCCTCGAGGTCGCCGAGGCGCTCGCGCTCGCTCTCGGTGAGGCGGTTCACCGGAATGCCGGTGGCCCGCGAGATCACCGCGGCGATCTCCGCTTCGTCGATCACGGTGCTCTGCTGGTTGAGTCCGTCACCCTGCTGGTTGAGCTTGTCGAAACCGGCGCGCCCCTTCTCGGTGGCCGCATCGAGCCGATCCTGCACCTTCGAGATCTCGTCACGGATGCGCGAGGCCTCCTCGTAGTGCTCGGCGCCGACGGCGGCGTTCTTGTCGGCCTCGAGGTCGGCGAGTCGCGCGATGAGCGCGGAGACATCCGTCTTCATGCCGAGCTTGAGGCGCAGACGCGCGCCGGCCTGGTCGATGAGGTCGATGGCCTTGTCGGGCAGCACCCGGTCGGTGAGGTAGCGGGCACTCAGCTCGACGGAGGCGCGCAGCGCGGCATCCGTGTACTGCACGCCGTGGTGCTCCTCGTAGGCAGGCTTCAGCCCGTGCAGAATCAGCACGGCGTCTTCGATCGAGGGCTCCCCCACGCGCACCGGCTGGAACCGGCGCTCGAGGGCGGGATCCTTCTCGATGGTGCGGTACTCCTTGAGCGTGGTCGCACCCACGAGGTGCAGCTCGCCGCGCGCGAGGCGCGGCTTCAGGATGTTGCCCGCGTCGGTGCCGCCGTCGCCCGAGCCGCCCGCGCCGACCACGGTGTGGATCTCATCGATGAAGATGATGAGCTCGCCCTTGTTTGCGGCGATCTCCTCCATGGTCTTGGTGAGGCGCTCCTCGAAGTCGCCGCGGTAGCGGGTGCCCGCGAGCATGCCGGGCAGGTCGAGCGAGATGACGCGCTTGTCGAGCAGCGCCTCGGGCACCGACTCCTCGACGATCGCGCGGGCGAGGCCCTCGACGATCGCCGTCTTGCCGACGCCGGCCTCGCCGATCAGCACCGGGTTGTTCTTGGTGCGACGGCTGAGGATCTCGATGGTCTGCTCGATCTCGTCGGCACGGCCGATCACGGGGTCGAGCTCGCCGTTCGCGGCCAACTCGGTGAGGTCGGTGCCGAACTTGTCGAGCATGGGGGTGTCGGATGCCCCAGGCTCACCCTCCTCTGCGGATTGAGCCTGTCGAAATCCGCCCGCTTCGACCGTCTCCCGCATGCCCTGCGTGAGGGCCTCGGCGGTGACGCCGGCGCGCGCGAGCACCTGGCCGGCGGGGGCGTCCTGCCCCAGCACGAGCGCGAAGAAGAGGTGCTCGGGGTCGATGTAGGTCGAGCCGGCCGAGCGCGCCACCTGGTAGCTGTGGAACAGCGCGCGGGAGGCGCTCGGGGTGATCGTGGCGGCATCCTGCTGGTTGAGCTTGTCGAAACCAGCCGCGGGCAACCGAGCCTCGGTCATCGTGACGATGCGTTCGGCAGACGCGCCGACACGCTCGATCGCCTGCGTGACGCTCTCGTCTTCGACGATCACGCGCAGGATGTGCAGGGCGTCGAGCTCGGTCTGGCCGCGCTCGAGCGCGAAGCGTCCTGCTTGACGCAGGATGCCTTGAGTACGGGCGGTCAGGAACCGGCTGAGGTCGATCGACCGAGCCTGACGCGCCTGCTCACCCGCGAGATAGCGGGCGAGAAACTCGTCGAACGAGCTCGCGCCGGCTTCGGGGTTGAAGTCTTCGGGCACCAATCCTCCTGGAAGTTGAGCGGGGTACGCTCAAGTTCAACGCGGAGAGGGCGTGGGTATTCCCGACTTCGGGTAGCGACGTCCTGCGGTCATGTTCGCACGCGTCGCGTCTCAAAATCTGCTGTGGTTCGATCCCGTCAGTTCCTCGAACCCCGCAACCCCAGGCACCCGGGTCGCTCATGTCAGAGCACGTCGACTGGCCGGGTGTGGCGACGCACCTGCCATCAGCAGGGTTCTGGACTCTGCTGCACTTCTCGACCCTGGGTAAGGAACCTCGGCTCCTCAAGTGCTAATTGAAAGTCGGGAACGAAGCGCGTTCCTCTGCAGGCAGAGCTTCCCGCCCCATTTCGACGAGATCCCCCTCGAACGTAGTTGTCCCGAGCGGGTCATCGGCATTGAGCAACCAGTAGTAGCGGAACCAGCCCCACGAGTAATGGCTCCTAATCACGCTGACCTGCCGGGCCTCGTTCGTATACACCTCTGCATCGCCGAAGAACGAGCCCCACGGCATATCGCCCGTGAGTCGCAGCTCCAGCATGTCTTGCTGGATCGACAACGTGAAATGAAAATGCGGAGCCGCGCCAATTGCGCTTGGGTCGTTCAAGTAACCTCGCACACCGTCAGGGATTTGAACTCCAGATTCCACGGCTCGGCAGCAGGCGTGCTTGACGAAATACTTGATCAGGTTCGTTCGCTCTGCTGCCCAATCCGCACCGTAGACCTCTGAGAATCGGAACCGCCTGGACGTTCCCATTTCTTCTTCGTGATCCACGATGTACGCCAGCATCTTTTGGTAGGCGCGATCGAAAGGCTGACTGCGAGCGTTGTTGCAGTTCGCGCACATCGACGGAGGGAACTTTGCCAGGGCTGAATTGGGGCCCTGTACCTGCAGCAACTTCTCGGAGAAGTCGCCGTGAACGACGGCGCCATCACCAATCCAGGGTCCTGGGCCGTTTGCGAGTCGAAGCTCATACGCAGTGAATTTGTGCTCGCGAGAATCTGCAATGGCACCACACCACCAACATGATGGCCGAGCGACCGCAGTGTCCGTCATGATCGAACGTTAGCGTTGTTTCAACGCAAACCGCGCGTAAGCACGCACCCAAACCAATGGCGGTGGGAACGTGGATACATTCGTCCCATGTCACCCGAAGAGTCCGCAGCTGTCGCTGCTTGGGTTGCCGCATTCGTCGCCATTATCTTCGGGGGAACCGGTTTCATCGTCGGGCTCGTCGGTCTTCGTCATGCACGACAGGCAAAAGAGGCTGCCGCCGCAGCCAACCTGATCGCCAAGGAAGCGAACGGGATTTCAAAGAAGGCCAATTTCCTCTCGAACGAGTCCAACGAGATCGCTCGAGAGGCCAACGAAATTTCAGGTCGCGTATCTGAACTGAGTTACGAGCAACACGATGTCGTTTGGGAATGGGAATTCGACTCGGCGAATGATGGCGTCGTGACCATCCAGAACCTGGGCAAGGACGAGGCACACGAGGTCACTATCCAGTTCATGTTCGAGAGTACGACGGAGGCAAACCCCTCTCCGATTCAGGTCGCGGGTCGCGAGGTCGTGAAGTTCACCATCCCCACTCTGCGCGAGTCAATCGCGAAGGAGCGCGCTGAGGAGCGGGAGTCGGCGCGACATGCTGGGAGCCCGTACCGCTCGCCCCACTTCCCCTCGATGTATCGCGCTCGTCTTCGGGTGAAGTGGCGCACTGCTAGGGGAACTCCCAAACAGTCAGACACGGACTGGACTACCGCCTACCTGCCCACATAGTTCTACCGGGGATATCGGCAAGGGGAACCGACTACCCCGGAAATGGGGACACCCCGAGCGAGCCGAGGTGCCGAAATGGAATCCCGAGCCCCAGTAGGGTACGGAACATGGCACGAATCGAGGGCGAGTCGGCGCAGGCGAAAGGTGCCGATGGCGCTCGTCGCGCGAAGCGCTGGCTAGAGTCCACCACCCGCGTGAGCGCCCAGTGGGTAAACCCAGACCCCCCGGCCGTGAAGAAGCTCCGGTTCACATGGCCACACGGTGGCCAGAATTTTTCGTTCGACCTCGGGGGATTCCTCAAGCACGGCGACTACGACGGCGAGATGTTCTTCGCAGAGTCGAAGAACTACGCGACGCCAAGCGACCTTCCGGACCACTACTCGAAGTTCCTCGCTCAGTGTTACGTGGCATACCTGGACAAGCCGAGTTTCTGCGACCACTTCATGTGGGTGGCTTGGAGTCCGCACTCGATCAACCAGTGGCCGAACCTGATGAGCGAGGGCTACGTTCGGAAACACGTTCTGAAACACCGAGACAAAGTGTTCGGCGTCGAGAGCGAAGAGGAAGCCCGACCGCTCATCGATGACGATGCGGTGTCGGCTGTTGCCAAGAGACTGTGGCTAATCATCCTCTCGGAGAAGCAGGAAACACTCGTAATCTCCAAGGAGCACCGCGGCGTTATCGACAAATACGAGACCGGAAAGGACGACTGACGTGGAGACCTCCGGTTACACCACCCAGATCCGTGACGGCCTCTTCGATCCTTCCCCTCGCGATTCCATATTCCGGGTCAAGGCGGCAGTCGCGGACGAACTGGCCGCGCTTGACGACACGGCACGGATTCGTTCGACGGACTTCTTCAACCACACATTCGCGCCGGACTTCGTGCTGACATGGCCAGACAAGGCCGAACGTCACGTCTTCCTCCGGATGAGTTATGACCTCAACGCCCTCGTCGAAGACGTCGCCCTCATCGACTCGCACGACCCATTCATCTTTGGGTTGACCCCCAACGAAGGCACCGAGAAGGACAGCCGCATCGATGGTGCGGTCGAGGAGAGCGGCGCGATGTTCGCCGAGCCGGACGCGCTGGAACGCTTGATCGACCGGAAGAAGACAGATTCGACGGCCAACATGCTGAGCAACGCGATCGCCCAAGGTGGGCGCGGGACGTTCATCGGCAACGAAGCTGTGGAGTTCGCATCGGTTGTGTCTCGGGGATTCGAAGCTGCCTCTGACGTGAAGGCGGCAGGCACCGCCGAGGCGATCTCAGAAATCGAAGAACGTCTGGGCGGTCCGCAGGCGTGGCGTATGAACCGTGTCCTCCAAGCCGTGTGGGAGGGCAGCGAGGGTCCACTCATGCTGTTCCCCGGAAAGGCCGACCTGTCCGGGCGACTCAACATCGAGTCACTGCGATACCTCGTGACTTACATGCGGACCGACGATCCCGAGTTCTGGAAGAGGGTGGGCCGTGGCTTGAAGATGGCCGACCTCGAACACCTGGACTTCGCCGCGTCCAGGCCGAATATCGAGCGTTTGATCAAGGCCAACCTCGACATACTCTCCGCGCGGGCAATGGTGCTCGTTGACGACCCACTGGGTGTTGGTGAGATCGACCGGGAATCCAAATTCAGCTGGGACATCCGCGAACGCCGCCTGACCTTCGAAGCGCCAGGGTTCTTTGCATTCATCGGTGCGACGAAGAAGGATCTCGAAAGTGTTAGGAAGACGACCGCCAACCCTGTTGCGGTTTCGACCTTCGTCGACCGGGCCGAGAAAGCTGAACTTGCGGAGGTGACTCTTCACTCGGGCAGTGAGGTCTTCATCTTGAAGCACGAGGACGGCGCAATCGACACCCACCGCCTCGTCGGAGTTTCCGGGCAATTCGACGGCCCTTCCGAGGTGACGCAGGCCATCGCGACGTCGAGCTCAGGTCGAGTCACGGTTGACCTCACTGCGATGTCAGGCACTGGCCAGACACGGAGCAAGATTCGCCTCGCTGATCTGCTCGTCACTGCCACCCCACTCCTCCGCGACCTGCCGTACGAGGACACTGAGGCGCTGAATCACTATCTGGCGTACGAGGTCGATCACGGCGGGGTGACACTCGATGTACCGGACGACGAGGAGTCACTGGTTGATGACGGTGTTGCCGGCGGCGCCGAACCAGACGATGAGGACGAGTAGATCAAATTCTTCCGCAAGCAGCACACGGCCTGTTCTGATGTAGACCGCCGCTGAGAGTATCGAATGGGCGGCCGAAGAGCCGATTCGTGACTCGGGCCGCGACTACACGATCCTCAAGGCTGGCATGGTCTACGGCCAACGCCCCAAGTCCGCACTTCACAAGCAGTGCTCATCCCACCCAAAGCGGGGTTCGGACCCGTCCCGCGATGCTAATCGAGACCGTGAACCAGTCGTGACAGGTTGTGAACCTTCGCCGAACCCCTGACAAGGTCTCTACGCCACTCGAATGCACCCTCACTCAAGTCGCTGAGTACTAACCCGAACGTTCCCAGAATCTCAGCGCTCGCAATGCATGCGACGTCCAAACTAAGGGCTGTCATTTCGGGACTCAAGGTCCCAAAGCGCAGAGCCCCATTCCGGAACCGCACCGAGTGAAGCAGACCAAGCGGAGTCATGTGGGTCACCTGACTAAGCGCTGAATATGCGACCTTCAGCCACCCTGGCTCAGGGAAGGACTGACCGAGCATCCCCAGCATTTGCGCCACAGGAGGAAGCGGCACTCTCCCCCGACTCGCCGTCGATGGCACTCGCGACTGATCAACGTACTCGGGAAGCGCAAAGAACCGTTCCGCAGCCGCCCTGGAAACGCCGCTTGTGATTAGTTGGTCAATCGTCTTCTTGCGACGCGCTCGGTACTCATCAAAGAACTGCGTAGCTTGTTTCTCAAACGTGGGTACGTCCTGCGTTGCGTATCGCCACCTAGTTCGAGCGGCTTCCTCCAGCATCAGTCGAGCCACAAATGGCAGGATGATCGAAGCGCCCGGCTGATTGTTGACAGTCAACAGACTCTGAAAGTTTGAGATGGCCGCCCCGTAGCTGAGCACAGCGTGAAAGGTTTGATTCGGGGCCCAAGGGTCTACCTTGAATCGCCCAACAAGCTCGGCGTACTCCTGCACCGCGTCCCAAACCGGCTCTACGGAAGCAACGTCAGGCAGGAGGGCGCTCGTCTTCGGTGTAGCGCGCGGGTCAGGAGCAAATGGACCGTTCCGTCGTGAGGCAGTCGAACGCTTACGGCCTCCAGTAGCTCGAGAGTTAGGGCGCCCGACCAACTTGTGCACAGCGGTCGCGGCAGTCGATACGTTGTGGGCTAGATCGAGCGCAGTGTTGATGAAAGCGGCCTTCGGAACTTCTTGTGGCCACCAAACCCCGTCCGGGACCGAGGAGCCCACCAGCGTACCCACTACCCCAATCGCAGCGGCCTGCATGAACAAAGCCTCGTGATCGAATCGGAGATCGAACCCAACGCCACCGGCTTCGGCCACGCTGCTAAGGAGGCCAAGATAATTGCCATGACCGCTGTGTGCGAGGATCATGGTCGTCCCGTAGAGCTCTGCACTCGACAGCAATTCGTGCATGCGTTCCATCAATTGTTGCGATTGCGGCCGGGCTGAAACTACCGGATTAAGACGGCCCTCCAAGTATTCCGCGAGCAGGTCGTTGTCGCTGGGCAGTGGCTCTAGCCGGGCCCATCCCTGCGCCTGACCAGTGAGTCCTGCGATGTTGGGTAGAGGTTGCAGCCAACGGTTCAGTGCTCCGCAAGTACTGCCAGTACTGCCAAGCGTTTCGCAGATGCCGTCGCGTTCGCGAAGCAACTCCGCCAACAAACCCGCCTCGCGTGGCGCATCAGACGCAATCCACCACCACTTCAGCGCGTCGACAAGGAGGCCACGGCTCATTGCTCCCATCGCTGTCCCGCCGAATCCTGCGCCAATCAAGGACTCGACACAATCGAAACGCTGTCGCGCGGACGCGAATGCGAGCCCCGTCAAGAATCGCTGCGGCAACGCACCGAGACGATAATCAATCGGGAGTTCGTCGATGTGCAGCCGCAGGGCTCTAGTGGCGTTTCTCAGGCGTGCGACGTCCCCCGGCGCGATGCGTCCGTCCGGGCGCTGGGTGTTCTCTCTCATCGATACCATCGTGAACCGCGCATGAAGTTCGCCTCCTCTTGAACCTGCCATGCCGGTGCCTTGGCGATGACAGCGTAGTGTGAATGGGCCCAACATCCCGCTCGCCCTGCGGCATGCCGCCCCCTTGAGGCGGACCCGCGCGTGAGCGACCGACCTCAGCAGTGCGGCGAGCACCTTATTCCACGGCGCAGACTCATTCCACGGCGCAGACTCGCTAAAATTCGCACCACAAAAGTGCCTGAGCGCGAACACGAAGTTCGCGGAGGCGATGCCTTCTAGTCCTTCGCGGCTGCATCTGCGTCTTCCGGAGGTCGGAAGATCATCATGCTGAGCTCCCTGCGGGCCCGACCGACTGCGGATTCCCCTACAGGAGTCGAAATGGGCGGCCGGAGAGCTGATCCGCGACGCTGGCCTCGACAACACGATCCTCCCGAGGCGACCACAGCTCAGCACGCCAGCATGAAGCCGCGCTCGGGATCACGGCCTATGCGTGGTGAGCGGGTCGGTGTCGGGTCCAATTCTCGACGATAGTTACTTGGCGCACATCATCATCAGCAGCGTCGATGATCAGCCGAATGTCGTAACCAGCTGAGGTGGGCGTTATCTCCGTGACCACGGCGTCGGGCACATCCGCGAATCGCGACTGCCCGCCACCCAGCGGCCAGAGTTCCCCACGAGCGGGCGGCGACTCCATCTCGAAGTTCCTTGTGGCGTAAGGGAACTGATCCTCGCCTTTGGTGAACAGATCGACCCTAAGTTCTGTCATGATTTCACAGTGCCCCACGCGTGGAGGGACGACAAGCTTCGATCCCGGATGAGTACCGCAGCACTGGCGCGAAGGTCCATTCCATAGATTCAAGGCATGACCCAACACCCCCGCACCGCGATCACCGGCGGCACCGGATTCGTCGGACGCCACCTGGCCGAGCGGCTCGGGCCCGAGACATCCGTCGTCATCTCTCGACGCACCGGCGTCGACACCAGTGACGTCGACGCGCTGACGCGAGCGTTCGAGGGGTGCGAGGTCGTCGCGCACTGCGCGGGCATCAACCGCGAGATCGGCGACCAGACCTACCAGCATGTACACATCGAGGGCACCGCGAACGTGGTCGAGGCGGCCAAGCGCGCCGGGGTGCGCAAGGTCATCATGCTGAGCTTCCTGCGGGCGCGGCCCGACTGCGGCTCGCCGTACCACGAGTCGAAATGGGCGGCCGAAGAGCTGATCCGCGACTCGGGCCTCGACTACACGATCCTCAAGGCCGGCATGATCTACGGCCGCGGCGGGTCTCGAGACGCGCGCTTCGCGCGCTCCTCGACCTGCTGAAGGCACCACCTCAGCCACACCGTGCAGACCCTGCCGGTGTTCGCGACCGTCGGCTTCCGCGAGAAGCCCATCCGGCCCATCCCGATCGACGACCTTACCGACATCCTCGTCGCCGCGATCGACGGGCGGATGCCGCGCCCTTCGACAGGCTCAGGGAGCACCTATGCCGTCGTCGGCGCCGAGCAGCTCATGCTGTCGAAGGCCGTGCGGCGCGTGGCATCCGTACTCGGACGCCGCGTGGTCGTGGTGCCGCGCCCTTCGACAGGCTCAGGGAACACAACGGCGCAGTTCGCGCTCGCACAGGTGACCGAGTGGACCATGAAGGTGCCGCTCGTCGCGAAGGCCCAGGTGCGCATGCTCGCCGAGGGCGTGACGGATGCCGCGCCGCCCGCGGCATCCGTGCCCGACGGCCTGAAGCCGCGGCGCATGTTCACGGCCGAGCAGATTCGGGAGAGTCTGCCCGAGCCGGGGCGGTTCGGGTGGAAGGATCTGCGGGTCAGTCGCTGACGCCGTTCGCTCAGGACAATCTCTCCGGGCGCGCGCCAAGCCCCACGAACCGGCCCCCGATTCGTGCGAGACGGGGGAACTTTCGCAGCAGCCGAAGGAGCCCAGGCATCGGAGAGCCGGGCTGGGAGACCGAGAGCAGCGGCCCCTGCGCCGTGCGCTGAATCCTCTGGGTCACCAGGACCGGCCAGGTACGCCGGCGCTGGACCTTGCGGAGGTCGCGTTCAGTGGGGCGACGGACCTTCAGCACCGGCACGAGATACCGGGCCGTGGCGACGGCGTCCTGAATGGCCAGGTTGATGCCCACGCCGCCGGCCGGCGACATCGCATGTGCGGCGTCGCCGATGCACAGCAGGCCGTCGGTGTACCACCGGCCAAGCCGTTCCAGGCGCACCTGCAGCAGGTGCACGTCCGATGTCGTGAGGCCCTCCCGATCGATCGAGTCCGCAAGACCCGGCGAGACCTCGCGGAGGTTCTCGCGCATCCGGAGGAGGTCCTCATCGGTGCCCGACCAGGAGCCGGCGGGGATCACATAGGCGATCTGGAAGAAGCCCTCACGATCGATCGTGATGACCATCCCCGACCCCGCCTGCATGAAGGGGAAGCTCTCGCCCGGATGTTTGGACAGACGAAACCACAGCACGTCCATGGCGGCTGCGACGCGGTTCGGCGTCAGACCTGCGTCGGCGCGGACATCGGAGTCGCGCCCGGAGGCGTCGACCACGAGGCGGGCGGTGACTTGGACAGGACCGCCGTCGGGAGCGGTCGCCGTGATCCCGATGATGCGGCCATCGGCATCCCGCATGACGGTCTCGGCCGTGGTCGAACGCAGCAGACGGAAGTCCGGGAGCCGCTCGGCGGCGTCGGCGATCATGTCGAGGAAGTCCCACTGCGGCATGAAGGTCATCACCTTCCGCTGCGTCGGCAGGTGCGAGAAGTCCGCCAGGGTCACCGCGGTTCCGTGCCAGCTCAGTTGCACGCGGGACATGTCCGAGTGCGGGCGGCGCAAGAGCTCATCCAGGAGGCCGAGCTCGATCAGCAACTCCTGGGTCGAGGGGTGGATGGTGTCGCCGCGGAAATCGCGGAGGAAGTCCGCGTGCTTCTCGACGACGGTGACGTCCACACCCCGGCGGGCGAGGAGGAGTCCGAGCATCAGTCCGGCGGGGCCTCCGCCGATGACGACGCAGTCGGTGCGGATGTGCGTGTTCATGGTTCCAGGATCTGCCTCGGACTGCCACGATTCGAGAGTGGTCAATAAAGGATCCGGACGCCCTCGGGGCACGCCAACGGCGCGAAAGGCGTTGATCGACGCCGCGCAGCGGCACCTGGAAGCGGGGGACCTCACCGAGATGTCGTCCAGAGATCTCGCGGCGGAGGCGGGAGTGAGCCACACGCTGGTCAATTACCACTTCGGCTCCCGGGACGCGCTGGTCGCCGCTGCGATCGGCGCCCGAATCGCGCCGCACGACGTCGTCTCCCTCGCGCGCGACGCCACAGGCACGATCCAGACGCCGCGGCTCGTACAGGGGCTCCTCGCCGTCTGGGAGGACCCGATCCTCGGAGCGAAGCTCGTCGAGACCGCTCGCGAGTATGCCGCTCGCGGCGAGACATCGGGGGCCATCGCCGAGTATCTGCAGAACGTCGTCTTCGCGCCTCTGGTGGCGGACTTCGGAGTCGCGCGCGGGCGCCGGATGGTCATGACGATCATCGGATTCATCTACGGGCGATACATCCTCCAGGTCCCGACGCTCGCTTCTCTCTCCAAGGAGGAGGTCGGCAAGGAGTTGCTGGCGCTGCTGTCCGCATAAGATGCGGAGCTGAAGCAGTTCGCGCTCGCGTAGATGACCGAGTGGACCATGAAGGCGTGTTTGACCCCACACGCAAAGTTGAGGATAATTCATCTCGTCGGCGCGGCGTAGGGGAACGCCCAATGCGACACGTGGCCGGTGGGGGGCACATCGTGGTTGCCATGGGGAATGCCGAGGACAGGAACGTATCCGGGCGGACTGAGATCATCAAGCCAGTCGACGTCAAACCGGTCGTAGACAGCCTGAGTCAATTCGTCGTCACGACGGACAGTGTCGTGGTGACCGTTCGGCTGTCGACGACGCAGCGCGCGCGGCGCATCGCCATCGATTGGGGGGACGATCAGTACGACACGATCTGGGTGAGACCGGGCCTGCCAGTCGACCTTCACACGCATCCGCAGGATGACCCGCTGCCCGAGGGCACCTACGAGTTCCGCCACGCATACGAGCTCCCGCAGGGCGGGCTGCCGTTCATGCGCACGTTCCTCGTTCACGTCGAGAACGCCGACGGCAGTGACGATCTGCGTTTGAAGACCGTGCGCCTCGTACCCAGGTTCAGGGTCATTCAGTACCGCGCCTATCTGTACCTGCTCGAGCCCTGCGATCTCTTCGACTCGAGCTCCGAGCTGACGATCAAGCAGTCTGTCGCGGGAGAGACCGTCCGTGTCTGGCATTGGGAACCGAACAGTTCCTTCTACCCCGTGAGCACCGTGCTCGAAGGGAGCCAGTTCGCGGTTGAGTTGACGACCGAGACTGACCTCAACGCGCCCGAGTACACGGAGGATGTCACCGTGAGTTTCCACTTCGACGAGAGCGACTGGGGACCTGATCAATCGGGTCGCCACTCCAGCACGATCTCGAGGTACGGGCTCCCGGATCGTGCCGGCGAAGACGTCGATGCGATCGTGCACGTCGACAAGTCGATCGGCGGAGGTTGCGAGATTCGCCTTCACTACGACCGCGAGGCGACGCTGATTCGGCCGATGCCCTCGTCCGGGTCGGGGTGGCCCGTCTTCGAAGCAGCCCGCGCCTGACTCCCGCACGATGAGGGACAGAGGTGCGCCGTGGGAATCGGCGAACTGAAGAACGGCCGGCTGAACCTGGTGATGGTCGCGCAGCACCAACTCCCCCCGGCGGACTGGGCGCAGTGGCAGCGGGCGATTGCCAAGAGCAGCGAACTCCTCTACGACGCGAGCCAGGGGCAGCTGCAGGTCGGCGACGTCTACTTCGCCGACGACGGCAACGGCGAAGACACCGCCGACGTGGTCCCTATGCCTCGGGCGACCCCTCCTTCAGTCAGGGCCGGTTCGGCACCCCTGGTGCAGCGGTGCATCTGCTTCTTGACGTAGGGCATGAGATGCACGTCCGTGCGAGCGCGACACTCGGGCAGACCGTCCCCATCGAGGCGGGTGCCTCCTACCGCTTGCCGCTGTCCGGCCTGCACGTCACCGCCCGTCTGACCACCCCGAGTGGCGCTCAGATGGCGCTCACGCTGACCGATGTCGACGGCGACGGCGAAAGCACCGGTGCGTACCACGGGTCCTTTGCGGCGATGGAGGCCGGCCGGTACCACGGCGTCATCACCATCGAAGGAGGAGCCGACGCGCAGACGGCCCTCGGCCTCACACGCTCATTGCATCTGGAGGACGACGTGCCGGTGGATCTCACGTCGGATGCCCCACCGTTCCGCCGCACGATTCCGGTCCAGATCCTGGTGCGGAGAGAGGGGTCAGAGATCGAGGAGGACGAGCGCGAGAAGAAGGACGCACAGCCCGACGACGAGATTTGGAAGCGTCCGGTGCCGCTGTCGTCACATGTGCGGGAGCAGGAGCGGGCTCATCCACCTTGCCGATGTGACCATCCGTGGCGTGAACTTCGTAGCCGACGATGTCTGCGGGGTGCGCCCGCTGATGTGCGGTACGGGGCTGATCCGTAGGCTTGCTCACTCCTCGCGCAACGCCGTCGCGATCGCCTCTCCCAGCACACGCGCGCCCTCCGCCGACGGGTGCAGCCCGTCGAGACTCATCCCCTCGCCGAACCGCCCGTCGGCGGTGCCGAGGCCAGCAGATGCGTCGACGAACCGCCATCCCTGATCCGTCGCCAGGTCGTGGAGGCGCTCGTTGTACGCCTCCGCTCCCGCGGGCAACGTATCCATCGGCGGGATCGAGACGACGACGACCTCCTCGATGCCGACGACCTCGACGATGCGGTCGAGGTTCGCCGCAGAGTCTTCGAACGGGATGCCGAACGCGACGTCATTGGTGCCGGCGAGAAGCACGAGTACGTCCGCATCGACCCGGCCGACCGCGTCGGCCATCATCGCCGTCGTCGCACCCCACTCCGCCCAGCCACCGGCGAAATCGAAGCCGTCGTCCACGACGTACCTCGTCCACGACGCATCGCCGATGTCGCCCGCGGCGAAATCGGGGCTGTCGGCGTCGGTGATCGAGTCGCCGACCGCGGCGAACGTGCCGAGAACGGCCAGAGCGGATGCCTCGGGCGAACCGGTGCCGTCAGCGGGCTCGCGCGCGGAGCATCCGACGATCATGCTCGCGCATGCGAGGCCCATGAAGGCCGCGCCGATCCCCCGCGCAGCCCTGCCGGCTGCCGCTGTCGCTGCCCCGACCATGGGGCCAGTCTAGGAAGTCCGCCCGAAGCCGGCGGGTTCGATCCTCGATGTCGAGACTCGGAGTCCGGGTCAGCACCGACCTTGATTCAGTGCGGCACACGGATGCCGCGCCGAACAGACTGACCTACCGTGCCGGCATGACCTCTGAATCCGGCGCCCGCAGTGCGCCTGAACAGCCATCCGCCCGACGTGCGCCAATCCCGCTCTGGGCGCGCATCACGGTGCCCACCGTTGCCTTCGCCGGCGCGGCCGCCCTGATCGCCGGCGTCGTGACAGCCGGCGCGCAGCCACCTGCGACGGTCGAGTCCGCGTGCCGGTCGGCGATCGAGCACAAGCTTCAATCGCGCGGACACTCCGACGTCGATGTGGGCAGCTCGTTGCAGGTCGCCGAGGCCGACGGTGCGCAACGCGTGTCGGGCACCGTCATCTCCTCCGATGAATCGGGTCGCGTGCGCCACGCCGCTCTCCGCTGCGTCGTGCGCGATCAGGGCGAGTCGATGCGGGTCGTCAGCGCGCGCGTGTCTCCGTGAGCTGATTCGCACGCCTCGATCGCTTCCGATCGAGAAATCCGCGCTCGACCTCGCACCGCGCCCGGGCGCATCATTGCCTCCATGACGACGCTCAGCCTCTCGGACCGGCTCAAGCTCGATCTCAGGCATCGGCTGCGACCCATGTCGGGCCGCAATCCGGATGACCCGCATCGCACCGTCACCCCGCTCGAGCTGCTCTACGACCTCACGTACGTCATCGCGTTCGCGGCCGCGGCCGACGAGCTCGCCCACGCGCTCTTCATCGGCGAGGTCGGGGCGGGCGTCGGCGCGTACCTCTTCGCCATCTTCGGGGTGTCATGGGCGTGGCTCAACTTCACGTGGTTCTCGTCGGCCTACGACAACGACGACGCGCTGGTGCGCGTGGCGGTCGTCGTGCAGATGGTCGGGGTCGTGATCTTCATCTTCGGCCTGCCGGTCAGCTTCGAGGATGCCGCGCACGGAGCGAGTCCGAACAACATGCTGCTCGTGGCGGGCTACATCGTCATGCGGGTGCCGCTGATCGCGCTCTGGCTGCGCGCGGCGCGTGAGGATCCGGCGCGTCGCCGGACCTCCATTGCGTATGCGGTCGTGATCGCGGTCGCGCAGGTCGGCTGGCTGCTCACGACCATCCCAGGGATTCCGACGGGCGCGGTCATCACTGCCCTCGCGGTGCTGGCCACCGCCGAACTCATCGCCCCGCTGGTCATCGAGCGCCGATACGGGCGCGTGCCCTGGAACGCCGGCCACATCGCCGAGCGGTTCGGCCTGCTCACCCTGATCACCCTCGGCGAGGTCATCGCAGGAACGGTCGCGGCGGTCGGCGCCCTGGTCGGTGAACAGGGATGGTCGGTCGCGGCCGTCGCGATCGTCGCGGCGGGACTCGTGATCGCCGCCGGACTGTGGTGGGCGTACTACCTCATCCCGTCGAGGACCATCCTGCTGCGATGGCCGGAACGCATCTGGGGGTGGCGCTACGTGCACCTCCCCCTGTTCGGCGCCATCGCCGCGGTCGGCGCCGGCCTGCACGTCGCCGCCGAGGGCGTCGAGCACCAGGAGCTCAGCCTGCTGCAGATCACGCTCGCCCTCGCGGTGCCCGTGACCTGCGTGGTCATTCTCGTGTTCCTGATCTGGAGCGTGCTCATGCGCTCGATGGACTTCACCCACGTACCGCTCTTCCTCAGCAATCTCGTGCCGCTCGTCGCCGCGGTCGTCATCGCTGCCGTCGTGGATGCGGGGGCTCCGATCGACCTGGAGCCGGGCGGCGACCTCACCGCCCTCGTCACCGTGATCGGGCTGGTGTCGCTCTCCTGCGTCATCGAGGTCGTCGGCCATGAGCTGGTCGGCTACTCGCACACGCTTCGCGCCGCGAAACGGCACCTGCTCGAGCCCGAGATCGAGGCGAGGCGGGCGCACCAGAGCTCGATCGACCCCTGAAGCCCGATCACGCGAGGCGGTCGCGAGCAGCCAGGATCTCATCGGCGAAGCGCGCTGCGCGATAGCAGCGCACCTTCAGCACCGACTCGGGCGTCGTGATCGCGACGATCTTCGTGAAGAATCCCCAGAGCACCGTCACGTCGGTGATGTGCGCGAGGGGCACGCTGACGTCGAGCTCCCCGACTGCATGAAGCGGTTGGGCCCGTTCGGCGAGAAGCTCACGGCCTTCGTGGTGAGGGTGACCCAGCCGCCCACCCACAATCCACCCAATGCCGCGCGGAGGATCGGAATCGACGGCACCGTCACGTTGGCCGTCACGTCTTCGATCAGCGCGTTGGCGATCTTCCTCTTGAGCACTTGCTCGTGCATACGGCCATTGTCACGGCGGCCGGTGACCGGGTCCAGAGCACGGGCCCGATCGAGGACCGTGGATCCTCGAACGACCACAGGCGGGCATTCGTGCGGCCCGCACTGGGGCAGGCCGCACGGCTCGCCGTCGACCCGGGGAGCCGCGACTCAGCTGTCGAGTTCGACGTATGCCAGTTCCGCCTCATCGATGAGGGGGAACTGGCATATGGCGATCGCGATACCGACCGGTCGTCGATCGCGAACCCGATCGTCCCGAGACGAATAAGCCAGACGAGCGTCAGGCGGCGCACGTCAGCGGCGCACGTCTTCCGGCGAGCGTCAGGCCGCGCGGATGACAGCAACCGCCCTCAACGCACCAACTCCGCCGCCTCGTCCATCCGCCCGAGCTTGTTCGGGTTGGCGATCGAGAAGATCCGCGTGATGCGGCCGCCCTCCACCTCGAAGCAGATCGCACCGGCGAGCTCGCCGTCGACCTCGCCGCGAATCGCCGGATGTCCGTTCACCCATGTCGGGACCGCTTCGAACGGCACCGCGAGCTTCGCGAGACCGCCGAGCAGGTAGCGGGCGATCTTGTCGGCGCCGTGGATCGGCCGGAGCGCGGCACCCTTCACCAGTCCGCCGCCGTCTGCGACGGAGACCACATCGGGTGCGAGTACGTCCATCAGCCCTTGCAGGTCGCCCGAGTTGACTGCGGCGAGAAACCTCGCGACGACGGCCTCCTGCTCGGCACGCTCGACCGTGACGCGCGGGCGCCGGGCGGCCACGTGATCCTTCGCCCGGTGGGCGATCTGCCGCACCGCCGCCGGCGACTTGTCGACGGCCGCCGCGATCTCGTCGTACGGCACGTCGAACACCTCCCGCAGCACGAACACCGCGCGCTCGGTCGGGCCGAGGGTCTCCAGCACCGTCAGCATCGCGATCGACACGCTCTCGGCGAGCTCGACGTCCTCCGCGACATCCGGACTCGTGAGCAGCGGCTCGGGCAGCCACTCCCCCACGTACGACTCGCGCCGCCGCGACATCGTGCGCAATTGGTTCAGGGCCTGCCGGGTCACGATGCGCACGAGGTACGCGCGCTCATCGCGCACCTCGCTGCGGTCGACCTGATCCCACCGCAGCCAGGACTCCTGCAGCACGTCCTCCGCATCGGCCGCGGAGCCGAGCATCTCGTACGCGACCGTGAAGAGCAGGCCACGGTGGGTGACGAACGGATCATCGGTCATGAGGCCGAGCCTACGACCTGCGCCGCGTCATCCGCCCGGGTGGCGAGCGGCGGCATCTCGCACGCGTCTGCATACCCCTCGGAGTGGATGCCGAGCGCGATGTTCATGCGCGAGCTCATGTTCATGAACGCGACCTTGGCGGTGAGCTCGATGAGCGCGGCCGGGCCGAGTGCGTCGAGCAGCACGGCCGACAGCTCGTCGGTGACGGCGGGCGGGGTCTGGCTCATCGCCTCCGAATACTCCATGACCTGCCGCTCGAGGGGCGTGAACACGGATGCCGCGCGCCAGTTCGGCACTTGCCGCGCCTTCTCCTCGTCGAGGCCCTCGTTGTGCGTCTTGTAGTAGTTGAAGTCGAGGCACCAGCTGCAGCCGATGTACGCCGCCGTCGCCATCACCGCGAAGCTCGCGAGGTTCTCGTCGAGCTCGTCGAGCGCCTCGATCTTGCGGCCGATGCCCATCGAGGCCCGCATCAGGGCGGGGTGGTGCGCGAGCACGCCCATCGAGTCGGGCACCCTGCCGATCATGCGCTTTGCGGCGACCTTCACGACCGCGCCGAAGACTCCGGTGAGCTCGGTCGGCGGGATGCGGGTCTGGGTGGTCATCATGTCCTCCTGTGATGGTCGACGGCCCCGGGGTTCGGTTCCCGGATGATCCGTCGACATGAAGACACCGGATGTCGCGCGGTTGTGACATCCGGTTGGCGTTCGGTTCCGGACGGTCGGTAGACAGCGCAGGTAGCTGGGGCCACACTGTGCTCATACGCACACGGTCAGGGGGGACCCGTGCAAAAAGCCGACGTGGCCGTCGTCGTCGTTCACGGCATCGGTCAGCAACAACGCGGGGAGACACTGCTCGAATGGTGTGAACCGATCATCCGCAGAGCCGACTATCTGTCGCGACACTCAGGCGGCTCCGGCGCGACACTCATGTCTGCTGACTTGTTGGCCGCAGAACCGACGGGTGTGCGAGCGACCATTTCGCTCCCCAACGGGCGAGTACGGTCGATCATCTTCACGGAAGCCAACTGGTCGAGCGCTTTCCTCGCACCCAGACCGAACGAGGTGGCCGGATGGGTGATGAAGTATTCGCTTCGCGCCGGATGGCGCTTCGGCCGGCACCTGCTTCGCACCGCGCTCGGCACCTGGATCGCGAGCTCGCGCCGCCTCGTGAAGCCGACCGTGGTTCAGGTTCCCTCAGACGACGGCGGCACGCTGCACGTCGTTCGCCATCAGTCGTACTGGCTCATGATGATCGAGGGCATCGGGTTCTACCTCTCCGTCGTGCTTTCGATCTTCGCAACCCTCATCGGCGGCATCTCACTGGTGCTGATCGGCTGGATCCTCCCGATCCTGGCGACCATCATCGTCTTTCTGCTCTTCATCCTCGTGCGAGCGCCGATCGTCGGCAAATGGTTCAGACCGGCCGCGGGGCTGCTGGTCAACTTCATCGGCGACGCAACAGCGTGGACGAGCGAACCCGTGCGTGCCGCCGCCATTCTGTCGACCGTTCGAGGTGCCATCCGAAGAGCCCGAGAGTCGGCGAAGCGCGTTGTCGTCGTGGCTCACTCTCAGGGGGCTGCCGTCAGCATCTACGCCGCGCTCCAGGGAAGCGGGGCGGAGCGGGTGGACCATCTGGTCACCGTCGGCGGCGCGACATCCCTGCTGTCTGAAGTGAAATGGCCCACGTCGTCGCCGATCGACTTCCATCCGGTCAAGGCCTGGAGCGAGAGCACCATGGACTGGACGAACATCTGGGCGGGCTTCGACCCCGTGCCGGCAGGGCCGATCGCGCTCCCCAGACGGGCGGCGAAGAAGGCGGCCCGCCTTCGTTGGAAGGAGGTCAGCCGCGGGACCAAATGGCTGAGCGAGAGCTGGCTCACCGTTGCACGGGAGCACTTCGGTTCCGACACGGGTAGCCTCACGTTCCGGCAGATCTATGGTCTGATTCTCGTTCCGAAGCGATGGCACCCGTGGCGCGTGGATCACGCCCTTCGTCTGCATCCGGCGGTCGAGTTGGGCGAGGCGCAACTGGAAGAACTCCTCCCCGCCGCCCGCCAGCAGATGAATGAGGATCATCCGGGAAGCCCGGGGCCGGAGGAGCGTCGCGTGCACAACCACGGCTCATTCATCACCGACCATGTGAGCTATACGCAGAACATCGCTCAGGTCATCGAGCCCATCGTTCGCCACGCGATTCTCGAGGGCCAGCTGGGCACGTCCCACGACTCCAGAATCGTGGCTCGACGACACGCGCACTCGGTTCGGCTCCTGGCTCTCGCTCGATTGTTCGCTGCCGTGCTGGCGCTGGTGCTCACGCCAGTGCTGCTGGCCTTCCTGTCGAACGAAACGATCTCGGATGTCGCGACCGAACTCTCCCGCGACAGCGCCGTGCTCAGGTCGATGGTGGCCGCGATCTCGACGGCGGGTGTATGGGGCATCATCACGTTCAGCCTGGTCGCCCTGCTCATGTACGTGATGCTGACCGGGCTGCTCGGAGCGGCGTGGCGGTTGTGGCTCTCCGATTTCGAATGGGCGCTCGACCGTCAGCGAATGGCCGGGCGAGTGCTGCGGACCGTTCCGTTCTTCGTGCTCCTGGTCGCGACGATCGGCGTCGGGACGTACTTCGGCTTGATCTGGGTGTTCTCGGCACTGGCGAGGATCTTGAACCTCGAATATCTGCAGTCTCTTGCGACCGAACCGGGACTCATTCTGTATCTCACCTGCATCGTCACGCTCATCTTCATCGTCAACAGCTTCATCGGCGGCGAGTTCGTTCCGATTCCAGCCCGCCGAATCGTGCTCACCGAACCCGAGCCGACCGCGGCGGCGGCGGAACCAGCGGCTCCGATGGGTTCTGGAGTCGTGGCAGACGGGACGCTCTCGGACGGGGAGGCCTAGCCCGCTCTGCCAGCGTCAACCTGCGTCAGTCGCCGGCGTGGCCGACCGCGACCTCGCGGATCGCATCGAGCACCGTCTGCAGGGCCGGCGAGTCGGCCTGGCTGCGGCGGTGCACCGCCGAGACGCCACGGGTCGACGCCGGGCGCACGGTCGGGATGGCCACGAGATCGGGATGCAGCGGCGGCCGCCCCATGCGCGGCACGAGCGCGACCCCGAGGCCCGCGCGCACGAGCTCGAGGTGGTTCTCGAACTCCATCGACTCGTGCACGATGCGCGGTGCGTTCGAGACGCCGTCGAACAGTCGCCGCAGCCACTGCCGGCAGATCGTCGAGTCGAACGTCGCGATCCACTCCTCACCGGCGAGGTCGGTCGGGGTCAACTCGGTGTGGCCCGCGAGCGCGTGGTCGCGCCGCACGATCACGTCGGCGACGTCGGTGAACAGGGGCGTCTCGACGAGGTGCTCGGGCATCGCGAGAGCCACCCCGCCCCAGCGGTGCACGATGCCGAGGTCGCGCTGACCCGACGCGACGAGCGCGATGGTCTCCCACGGCTCGCTCTCGCGGAGCGGCACCCGCAGCTCGGGATGCTCGTCGCGCAGGCGCGGCAGCACGTCGACGAGGATGCCGCGCACCGCGGTGGAGAACGCACCGATGCGCACCTCGCCGGTGACCCGGCGCTCGGCGTTGCCGGTGCCGCTGCCGCCGGCGAGGTGCAGGTCGGCCTCGATGCGCTCGAGGTCTGCCAGCACGGTCGCCGACGAGGTCACGAGGTGCCGACCGGCATCCGTCAGCACGACGCCGCGACCCACCCGTTCGAGCAGCGCGATGCGGGTGCCGCGTTCGAGCCGCTTGATCTGCTGCGACACCGCCGACGGCGTGAAGCCGAGCGAGTCCGCCGCCGCCGCGACGCTTCCGTTCGTGGCCACCGCTCGCAGCGCGACCACGGCTTCGAGATCGATCATGCAGCGATGCTACCGAATCAGGCAGACAAATGATCGCTGGTGTTTCCGGATGCCGCGGGCGATCGTGGAACCATGACGAGACGCGACATGCTGCTGGCCGCCGCCGTGGCAACCCTGTGGGGCTTCAACTTCGTCGTGATCGACTGGGGCATGGCGGGCATCCCGCCCCTGTTCTTCGTCGCCGTGCGCTTCGGCGTCGTCGCGCTCGCAGCGGTCGTCGTGCCGCGCCCGCTCGCGAGCTGGAAGACCGTCGTCGGCGTCGGGCTGTTCATGTGCCTCGGGCAGTTCGGCCTGTTGTACACGTCGATCGCGCTCGGGCTGCAGCCCGGCATCGCGGCCCTGCTGCTCCAGGCGCAGGTCGTGCTGACGATCGTGGTCGCGGCGCTCGCCCTCCGCGAGCGCCCCACGCGCATGCAGACGATCGGCGTGCTCGTCGGCACCGTGGGACTCGGCGTCGTGGCATTCGGTCGCGGCGGCGACGCACCCGCACTCGCCGTCGTGCTGTGCCTGCTCGCGGCGCTCTCATGGTCGATCGGCAACGTCATCTCGCGCCATGCCGGTGCGGTCGCGCCGGCGAAGCGACTCGGCGCGCTGTCGCTGACGGTGTGGTCGTCGCTCGTGGTGCCGCTGCCGGCCCTCGGCCTGTCGGTGCTCATCGAGGGGCAGGATGCGATCGCCGCCGGCATCGCGGCGTTCGGCTGGCGGCCGATCGTCTCGACGCTGTACACGGCGGGGCTCTGCACGCTCGTCGGCTACGCGATCTTCAACGCGCTGCTCGCGCGCAACCGCTCCGCCTCGGTGGTGCCGTGGGTGCTGCTCGCACCGGTCGTGGCGATGGCGTCGGCCGCGCTGCTGCTCGGTCAGATCCCGAACCTCTGGGAGACGATCGGCGGACTCGTGCTCGTCGGCGGCGTGTTCATCGCGAACGCCCCGGGGCGGCGACGCCTGGGTCCTCCACCCCTGAAATGGGGCACCTCCGTGCCGCATCGGCGCATTCCCGCGGCGTAAGGTCGCGGGTGGCCCGGTGCTGCGTTCGGCGGTGCTCGGGTCGACGAGCGAGCCCTGCGCTGCGCCGTGGGGATGACCAACGAGCGAGGCCCGCGACTCGTAGGCTGGGAGCGTGCCCCGACTTCACGCCGAGCCCGACCTCTCCAAGTGGGTGCCCATCACGGACTCCCTCGGATTCCGCGGACGCCGCCACCGCAAGGCGGCGATCGGGATGCTCCTGTCGCAGGCGAAGGGACCCGACGCCGCACCGACCCGCGCGGGCGGCGGCTTCAGCGCCTGGGCGATGAGTCAGGCCGTTCCGTTCCTGATGCGCAAGGCCGCGGGCCGGGTGCTCGTATGGGTCTGGAAGGCGGAGCCCGAGCTGCTCGTCGTGATGGCGCAGGTGCAGGAAGCGACACCGCAGCTGCGGATGGCGCGCGCCTCGATGCCGATCGAGTACGACGACACCGAGGAGTTCCGCGGCAACTACCTCGGCATCGGGGAAAAGCTCGCGATGCCGCTGCCCGAGGGCGGTCGCCCGCCGTTCGCCACCTACACGTGGGATCTCGGCACGCACTTCGTGAGCGTGACGGCCGTGTGCAGCGACCGTGAGCGGTTCGGCACCGTCGTCGGAGCCGTCGACGAGCTCGCGCGCGGCCTTCGCGTCGTCGACGATCTCACGGTCGGGGATTCGGCGCCCGTGCTGCGGATCGACCCGGCCTGATGATTCGCGTCGTGCTGTTCGACCTCGACGGCGTCATCCGACACTTCGATCCCGATCACCTGGCCGACATCGAACGCCGGCATGGGCTCGCTGCCGGCACGATCGCAGGCATCGCCTTCGCGAACCCACTGATCGAGGAGGTCACGACCGGGCGCATCACCCGAGCCGAATGGGTGCGCCAGGTCAGCGAGGCGGCCGGAAGCGCACCGGCCGCCGAGGAATGGGGAGTTCAACCCTCGGTCGTGGACGAGTCGCTCTTGGCTCTGTCCGACGAGATCCGCAGCTTGGGTCTCACGACGGCGGTGCTCACCAACGGCACCGACACGATTCCAGCCGAGATCGCCGCGCTCGGCATCGCCGACCGGTTCGATGCGATCTTCAACTCGGCCGACATCGGTTTCGTGAAGCCCGACGTGCGCGCGTTCGGACACGTCCTCGACGCACTCGAGGTGACGGGCGCAGAAGTGTTCTTCACCGACGACACCGCCTCGAAACTCGTCGGCGCCGACCGTCTCTCGATGTGCACCCACGTGTTCGCGGGCGTCGAGGACCTTCGCGATCAGCTCATCGCGGCAGGCGTCGGGGTTCGACGTATGCCAGTTGCCCCTCATCGCGAGCCCGAACAGCTCCGCTGAGGCGGAACTGGCATGCCGATCTCGCGAACAGGCTCGTCTCACGGGCGGGGTCGACAACGACGACGACAACGGATGTCGGGCGGTTCGCGACAACCCAATCGGCTGGATGGCGCGCGTCACTCCCGGTGCGGGGTCAACCGGATCACCGGGATCTCGCGGTCGGTGACGCGCTCGTACTTCGCGAACCCAGGCGCCACGGCCGTGATCTTCTGCCAGGCCGCATCGCGCTCGGCGCCGTGCAGCTGGTCGGCCGTGACCTCGACCCGCCGACCGGCGTACTCGATGCGCACCCGATCGGGGTGGGCCGCGATGTTGTAGTACCAGGCCGGGTTGCGGGGTGCGCCGCTCGCCGAGGCCACGATGAGTCGGGTGCTGCCCAGGCCGGGGAACCAGCGCACGGGAGTCATCCGCTCTTCGCCGGTCTTCTTGCCGACGGTCACGAGCACCAGCTTGTTGCCGCTCCGGTCGCCCTTGCGACGCAGCCGCTGCGCCATTCGCAGGTTCGCCCAGCGCTCGAGCCGGTTGCGTCCGGGCTGGCGGGCTCCGCGGGTTCCGTTCGCCGTGTCGAATGCCATGACGTTCGCCTCCCTGAGGTGCGATGCGTACGTCAATCATCCCGCGTTCCGGCGCCCACGGCCCCGGATTTCTGAGGATCGGAACGAGCGGAGGAACCTCGTCAAGCGGATGCCTCGGCCGCCACGAAGTGCTCGAGCACGAGCTCGGCAACGGCGTCGGGAGCGTCGTCGGTGATGAAGTGCGCGGCCCCGTCGACGAAGGCGAAGTCGAAGCGGTCGGCGTAGCGGGCCGGGTCGCCGCTGAGCCGCCGCACGAGCTCCTCGGGGAACGGGCGATCGAGTCGCCCGAAGACGCAGAGTGTCGGCGGCTGCAGGCGCTGCTTCCGGTAGACGCCGCGGGCGATACGAGTCGCCTCGGGCACCGCCATGTGCCGGAAGATCTCGCGCACGGCGCCGTCGATCTCGGGGCGCTGCATGGGGGCGAGGTAGGTCTCGACCGTGCCGGGCGGCATCGGCTGGGCGACGTGTGCCGGGTCGAACAGCCCGGCGACGGAGCGGCCGGGTCGGTGCCAGACGAGCGCCGGCATGTGTCGGAGGCCGCTCATCATCTCGGGGCCGAACGACATGAACGGCGGCGGCACCGACAGCATGACCAGCGCCTCGACCCGCTCGGGATGCCGGTAGGCGAACTGGAAGCCGGTGATGGCGCCCATGTCGTGGCAGTCGAGCCGGACCCGATCGAGCCCGAGCGCGTCGAGCACGCCGATCAGGTCGTTCAGGCAGGTCTCGCGCTCCATGCGCAGATTCGCGGCGACGGTCCATCCGCTGCCGCGCTGATCGGGGCAGTACACCCGGTACCGCTCGGCGAGCATCGGCGCGATCGCCCGCCACTGCCACCAGTGCTGCGGAAAGCCGTGCAGCATCACGACCGGATCGCCGTCGCGGTCGCCGGTCACGGCGACGTGCGTGGCGAGCCCCGGCGTCGTGACCGTCAGGTGTTCGAATCCGGATGCCTCGGGCATCTGCGTGTCCATGACGACCTCCTCATCGGAGTCGATTACTATGTTCGTAGTAGATCTACTATGAACATAGTACGACCGCGATCGAGAGGTGTCCATGGCCGCGACGAAAGAGCGTGCACTCGAGGCGGCGGTCGAGCTGCTCGGCACCGAGGGCGTGCGGGCACTGAGCCACGCGCGCGTCGATGAACGGGCGGGCCTGCCCGCAGGGTCGACGTCGAACTGGTTCCGCACCCGGCGGGCGCTGCTGGCCGGCCTCATCGACTGGATGGCCGAGCGCGAGCGCGCCGACTTCGCCCCGTCGCTGCTCGAACACCCGACTCCCGACATGATCGTCGAGGGACTCTGCGCGGTGATGCTCGCGCAGACCGGCCCGTTCGCGGCCCGGACCCGGGCGCGCTACGCGCTCTTCCTCGAACTCTCCGCCGACGACGAACTGCTCGCACCGCTCTCCCGCCAGCGTCGCGAGTTCGAGCAGTGGACCGACCGACTCGTCGCCGAGGCCGGCATCCCCGACCCCGTGCCCGCGGCGCGCGCCCTCATGGCGCTCGGCGACGGGCTGATGCTGCACCGGCTCACCGTCGACCCCGGGCTCGACGTGCGTCCCGCCGTCGAACGTGCCGTGCGCGCACTCGCGGCGACTGCCTGAACCGGCGTTGACGCGCCGCCGACGCGGGCGTAGACCTGAGGCATCCGAGAAAGAGGTGCCGCCATGGTGAAGGATCTGCTGATCATCCTCGAAGACCAGCCCGGCGAGGGGGCCCGGCTCGGCGAGGCGCTCGGGCGCGCGGGGGTCAACATCGAGGGCCTCTGCGCGATCATGGAGGGCGGTCGGGGCACCGTCCACATCCTCGTCGAAGACGTCACCGGCGCCAGGGCGGCGCTCGAGGGCGCCAGCATCAGGGTCGACGCCGAGACCGACGTCATCGTCAGTCCGGCACTGCCGGACCCCGACCTCGACACGCCGGGCGTCTTCGGCGGGATGGCGCGCGCACTGGCCGACGCCGGCATCAACATCTCGCTCGCCTACGTGGCGTCCAGGAACCGCGTCGTGCTCGCGACGGACGACAACCAACGGGCCACGAAGCTGCTGCAGTCGATGATGTAGCGGGCCCGGCTGCGCGCCTCCGGATTTCGTCGCGTCGTCAGGCGCGACGCCGTCAGGCGTGCGGCGGGTACGGGTACTCGGGCGAGCGCCCCTGGAACTGGAGGATCGCCTCGTTGCGGATGCGCCCGCCCTCGATCTCGATCGCGCGGTCGATGGTGTCGGACTCCGCCCAGGCGTCCGGGCCCTCCATCACGGTGCGGAGGAACGGCATCAGGGCTTCGCTGATCTCCCAAGTGGCGGAGTTCCACAGGAACGACGGGCTGTGGTCGACGGCGTAGTAGTTGATCGAATCACCGACCGTGAACATCGGGTCGGTGAACGACGTCGGCCGCGCCCACTCGAATCCCATGCCGGCGTCGATCGAGACGTCGATGATGAGGCTGCCGGGGCGGAATGCCCCGACATCCTCGGTGCGGAGGTAGGTGAGCGGTGCGTTCGGATCCTGCAGGGTGCAGTTGACGACGATGTCGTGCGCCGCGAGGAACGGGGCGAGCGCGAGCGGCCCGTCCTCGGTGTTGACGGTGCTCAGGAACGGAGCGTCGGGGTCGTGCTCGAACTGGATGATGTCGATCGACGGGATCGGCGACCCGACGGCGGCGGTGTCGCGGTTGGTCAGCACGCGCACGTCGTGGATGCCGTGGGCGTTCAACGCGGTGACGGCGCCGCGAGCCGTCGCGCCGAACCCGATCACCACCGCGTTGAGCCGCCGCCCGTAGTCACCCGTCGAGCCGCACAGCTGCAGGGCGTGGAGCACCGAGCAGTAGCCCGCCATCTCGTTGTTCTTGTGGAAGACGTGCAGCCCGAATCCCCCGTCGGACTTCCAGTGGTTCATGGCCTCCCACGCGATGAGCGTGAGGCCCTTGTCGATGGCGTACTGCGTCATGTCCCGGTCCTGCACGCAGTGCGGCCAGCCCCACAGCACCTGCCCGTCACGGAACTCGGCGAGGTCGGAGGCGAGGGGTTTCGGCAGCACGACGACGTCGGCCTCCGCGATGATCGCCTCGCGCGACGCGATCGCGCCGACCAGCGGAGCGAGCTGCTCGTCGGAGATGCCGAAACTCTCGCCGTAGCCGCGCTCGAGCATCAGGTTCGACCGCAGGTCGGCGTCGATCCGCTCGAAATGCGAGGGATGTATCGGCAGTCGCCGCTCGTCGACCTTGCGCGAGGTGACCAGCACACCGAGTGCGAGGAGTGAGGGGGTGGGCGTGCTCATGGTGGCCTCCAGTTGTGCGGGCTGTGGCCGGTGTCGGCTCTGCGCTCGCTCACCGGCATCCGTCATGGCAGATGCGAACCAACGGGTGAGCCGCCGTCTGTCGAACCGGCGTCCTGCTCTGAGGCTACCCCGCCGAGCAGGACTCTCCAGCGTTCGTCGGGGTTCAGGGGCTCGTGCACCTCGATGTACTCGCCGCCCGGCAGGCGCACGATGCGCCCGGTCTCGAACCCGTGCAGCAGCACGTCGCGGTCCTTCAGCTGCAGGCCGAGGCACACCCGTCGGGCCAGCGCGAAGGCGACGGCCGGTCCGACGATCAGCACGATCTGCAGTGCGAGCACCACGCCCTCGATCGTGAGGCTGAAGGCGTCCGCGATGAGGTCGGCACTGCCGGCGACCCAGAGCGTGGCGTAGAACCCGATGCCCGCGACACCGATACCCGTTCTCGTCGGGGTGCTCCTCGGCCGATCGAGCAGGTGATGTTCGCGGTGGTCGCCCGTGATCCGCTCCTCGATGAACGGATACACCGCCACGGTGAGCAGGAAGAGCCCGATCACCGCCAGCGGGGCGATCACGGCGAGCGTCCAGGTGCGGTCGAACGCGACGAACTCCCACCCCGGGGGCACGAGCCGGAGCGCCCCGTCGAGGAAGCCGGTGTACCAGTCGGGCTGGCTGCCGGCGCCGACGTCACCGGGCGATGCCGGCCCGTACAGCCAGATCGGGTTTATCGTGACCGTCGCGGCGATGAGCATCAGCGAGCCCGAGACGATCAGGAGGAGACCGCCCGCGCGGGCTGCGGCGTTCGGGAAGAGCGGCATGCCGACGACGTTGGCGCCGGTGCGCCCGGGGCCGGCGAACTGCGGCGGCTGGTGGCGGGCCAGCAGCGCGACGCGCACCACGAGGAGCGCGATCATCGCCGGTACGACCGCGAGGTGCAGCGGGTAGAGCCGCTCGATGATCTCGCCCGGGAACTGGCCGCCGAACAGCAGGTCCTTCATCCACGTGCCGACGACGGGGATGCCGAGCGTGATTCCCTCGACGATGCGCAGCCCCGTGCCCGAGAGCATGTCGTCGGGCAGCGCGTAGCCGCTCCATCCGCCCACGAGTGCCGCGATGAACAGCAGGAACAACAGCACCCAGCCCGCGCGTCGCGGCCGGCGGAACGCCCCGGTGAAGAAGGTGACCAGCAGCTGCGCGAGCAATGCCGCCGGAAGCAGGAGCGCGGCCCAGTGGTGCGCCTGCCGGAGCGCCAGTCCGCCGGGCACCTCGAACGTGACTCGCATGGTCGAGGCGAACGCCTCGGAGACCTGCGCGCCGTGCAGCGTGGGATAGGCCCCCTCGTAGACGACCGTCGTGCCCGACGGCGTGTAGTGGAACACCAGCACCACGCCAGTCACGGTGATGACGGCGAGGCAGGCGAGCGCGACCACGCCGAACAGGTTCGACCAGTGCAGCGGCACCGCCCGGTGACGCAGCTCCTGCATCGCGGCCGAGGCGCGCCGGCCGATCGTCGTCTGCGACAGGCGCTCGCCCATCCGCCCCGTGAAGTCCGTGCGTGGTTCCCGTGCGACGGTCACGTCGTCTCCTTTCGAGCCTTCTGCACATACGACACGGCAGGGCCCCGAATCGTGACAGATCGAGCAACTTCCGCCCGAGGTGTCCGATCGGGTGCACCCTGTTCGTAGCAAGGGTGAGCGGCCGCCCACGAGGGGCGGTCGGAGAAGGGACCATGATCATGAAGCTGATCACCAACACCCAGATCACCGTCGACGGCGTGATGCAGGCCAACGGCGGCAACAACCCGGAGTTCGACCCGGGGTTCGAGCGCGGCGGGTGGGCCATCCCGGTCGGCGACGAGGAGTCGACCGGCTACATCGGCGACTACTACCGGCGCGCCGACGCGTTCCTCTTCGGGCGCCGCACCTACGAGCTCTTCGCCGGGTATTGGGGCGTGCAGGACGACTTCGACAGCCCGTTCGTGAGCTCGCTGAACTCGCGCCCGAAGTTCGTCGCGTCGAACACGATCACCGACCCGCAGTGGGCTGACACGACGGTGCTCTCCGGAGACCTCGAGGCCGCGGTGCGCGAGCTGAAGGCACGACCGGGCGGCGAGCTGCAGGTGCACGGCAGCGGGCAGCTCATCCGCTGGCTGCTCGAGCGCGAACTCGTCGATGAGATGACGCTGATCGTCTGCCCCGTGATCGTCGGCGCCGGCACTCGACTCTTCCCCGATGAGGGCAAGGACTTCGCACTCGAGCTGCTCGAGTCGCGCACGTTCCCGACCGGCATCATCGCGCAGACCTACCGGCCCGCAGGCCGTCCGCAGTATGCGTAGCCGCGCGGCCCGCGTGGCCGTACCCCGGCCCAGCAGTCCAGAATGTCCCTGACCCGCATCGTGGAGGTGTGAGATGCAGTACCTGGTTTCCGTGATCGACGACAAGACCGACTCCGGCACGGAGGAGGAGATGGTGGCGATCCGGGCGTTCAACGAGCGACTCCGAGCGGGCGGCCACTGGGTGTTCGCCGCAGGCCTCGCGGCACCCGAGACGTCGACGGTCATCGACGCCCGCGGCGAGGAGCCCGTGTTCACCGACGGCCCCTTCGTCGAATCGAAGGAGCACATGGCCGGGCTCTGGATCATCGAGGCACCCGACCTCGACGTCGCGCTCGAGCTCATGACCGCCGGCTCGAAGGCCTGCAACCGGCGGCTCGAGGTACGACCGCTCCTGTTCGTGTGAGCAGGCCGCGTGAACCCCGTCGACGCGCGCGAGGCGATCACGCTGGCGCACTTCGCCGAGTGGGCCCGCGTGGTCGCGTCGCTCGCGAGGCGCTTCGGCGACCTCGACGTCGCCGAGGAGGCGGCGGCCGAGGCCTTCGCCACGGCGGTGGAGCGGTGGCCGGTCGACGGCGTGCCGCCGAACCCGGGTGCGTGGCTCACCACGACCGCCAACCGCAGAGCGATCGACCGTATCCGGCGCGAGCACAAGCGCCTCGACAAGCACCGGGAGGCGATGCTGTTGACCGACGACACACCGCCCGAACCGCTCGGAGCCATCGACGACGACCGACTGCGCCTGATCTTCACGTGCTGCCACCCGGCACTCGCGATGGAGGCACGGGTCGCGCTCACCCTCCGCTTGGTCGGCGGACTCACCGTGCCCGAGATCGCCCGCGGGTTCCTCGTGCAGGAACCCGCCATGGCTCGGCGCATCACCCGCGCGAAGGGCAAGATCGCGGCAGCACGCATCCCGTACCGCGTGCCCTCAGCGCAGGATCTGCCGGCGCGCATCACCGGCGTGCTCGCGGTGCTCTATCTCGTCTTCAACGAGGGCTACCTGGCGACCGGCCCCGACACCGACCCGGTTCGGGCCGACCTGACCGCCGAGGCGATCCGGCTGACGCGCTTGATCCGCATGCTGCTTCCGGGCGACGGCGAGGTGGCGGGCCTCCTGGCGCTGATGCTGCTCACCGAGGCTCGTCGCCCCGCCCGCGTCTCGACAGCCGGCGAGCTCGTGCCGCTCGGCGAACAGGACCGCGGCCTGTGGTCTGAGGCACTGATCGACGAGGGCCATCGCCTCGTGCGCGAGCGCCTGGCATCCGGAGTCGCGCCCGGCCGCTACCAACTGCTCGCGGCCGTCAACGCCGTGCACACCGACGCGCGAGACGCCCGGGACACCGACTGGTCGCAGGTCGTCGCGCTCTACGACCAGCTGGTGCGCCTCGACCGCTCGCCGATCGTCGCCCTCAACCGCGCGATCGCCGTCGCAGAGCTCGACGGGCCGGATGCCGCGCTCCCGATCATCGATCGCCTGGAGAGCGCGCTGCAGGGCTATCACGCGTTCCACGCCACCCGGGCCGAACTGCTGCGCCGTCTCGGGCGGCCAGGCGAATCGCGCGAAGCCTACGACCGCGCCATCGCGCTCGCCGGCAACAGCGCGGAGATCGCCTATCTGGCCCACCGTCGCGACGACCTCGACTGAGACCGGTCGCCGCCTACGCCCAGCCCAGCTCCCCGAGCTTCGCGTCATCGAGCCCGAAGTAGTGGCCGATCTCGTGCACGAGCGTGATGCGCACGCGCGTACGCAGCGACTCGAGGTCGGCGCTGTGCGCCTGCATGTTGTTCTGGAACAGCGTGATGCGGTCGGGCAGCTCGCCGAAGCCGTAGACCCCGCGCGTCTTCAGCGGTCGCCCGCTGTACAGGCCGAACAGTCGCGGCCGCTGGTCGAGCGGCTGGTTCTCGATCAGGATCGCGACGTTCTCGACCCCGCGCACCATCTCGTCGGGCAGCGCGTCGAATACCTCGCCGACCATGCGTTCGAAGTCCTCGTCGGAGATCTCGACCATGTGCCCATTGTGCTCGCTCGCCGGGCGGGCAGGGCATGGCGGCGCATTCCCCCGCTGCGCCACGAGCGAACCGCGCGGCCGTCGTCCGCAGGTGGCATGCTCACGGTATGGAGACGCCGACGCACGTCGCACTGCTGCGCGGCATCAATGTCGGCGGCCGGAACCCGGTCGACATGGGGGCGCTCGTCGAGTGCTTCCACGCTGCCGGCTACGGCGAGGCACGCACGCACCTCCAGAGCGGCAACGTGCTGTTCACCACGAAGCGCAGCGCCGACACGAAGCTCGAAGCCGACCTCGAGCGCGCCCTCCAGCAGCGCTTCGGCTTCGCGATCCCGACGCTGGTGCGCTCGCGAGACGAGTTCGCCGCGACGATCGCCGCAGCGCCAGATGACCATGGGTCCGACCAGCTCCGCAGCGAGGTGTTCTTCGTCAAGGCGCCGCTCACGGTCGATGCGGTGCTCGACCAGATGCCCGAGCTTCGCGCCGGAGTCGACTCGATCGCCCCGGGGCCCGGCGCGATCTACTTCTCGCGCGTGAAGGCGCTGGCGGGCAAGACGCGTATCACTCGCCTGATGGCCATGCCCGTCTTCCAGCAGATGACGGTGCGAAGCTGGCGAACCGCCACTCGGCTGCGGGAACTGCTCGACGAGGCTCGAGATGAGCGCTGAGACATCCGGGCGGATCGCGGTCGCCGACCGCGATCCGTCGCGCGCGCACTGGATGGAGTTGTTCTTCGACCTCATCTTCGTGGCCCTCGTCGGTCAGCTCGCCCATCCGCTGCACGACCATCCCTCGGTCGCCGGCCTGCTGCTGTTCACCGCACTGTTCGCCTCCGTGTGGTGGTCATGGGTCAACCTGACCTTCACCGTGAACGTGATGCCGTGGCTCAGCCGTCGGCAACTGGCGCTCGTGATGCTCGCCGCGATGTTCGCGGTCGGCGCGATCGCCGTCGCCGCACCCGAAGCGACCGGCGAGCGGGCGTGGCTCTTCGCGGCGGGCAACGCGGCGCTTCGACTCGTGCTGCTCGGCCTCTGGATCACGCAGTCGTGGGGCAGCGGTGCGGCATCGCGAACCCGCCTGCTCGTCTACAACGGCGCCACGGCGCTGCTGTGGTTCGTCTCGATCTGGCTGCCGAGCCCGTGGATGTTCGCGCTCTGGGGTCTCAGCATCGTCGTCGAGGTGACGCTGCTCGTCACGAGCAGCAGCAGCTGGGCGGCTCGGGTGCTGCCGCGCATGAACACCGAGCACCTCTCGGAGCGGTTCGGGCTGCTCGTGGTGATCGTGCTCGGGGAATCGGTGCTCTCCACCGTCGGCGCCCTCAACGAGAGCTGGAACCTCGCTTCGGGCGTCGTGGGGTTGCTCGGCCTCGCCGTGATCTCACTGCTCGCCTGGTCGTTCTTCATGTACGGCACCGATGCGATGCGCGTCGGGCTCGACGAGCTGCGTGAAGCCGGCGACTACCGGGCGATCCGCGACACCGTCGGGTTCCTGCCGTTCCTCATCGTCGTCGGGGTGACCGCGGTGTCGGGTGCACTCGACAGCGCCATCCAGCATCCGGATGCACCGCTCCCCCAGGCTTCAGCCATCGCCCTCTGCGGCGGCATCGCCGTCTTCTACGGCACGAACGCCATCATCTCCCTGCGTTTCGGGCGCCCCCTGCGCGCTGTGCTCGGCTGGGCGGTCCCGGCCCTCGTGCTCACGATCGCGCTCGGGGCCACCGCGGCGTTCGTCGACGCGGCCTACGCGATCGCTGCGGCGGTCGTCGTGCTCGTCGTCATCGTCGCCACCTCGGAGGTCACCAACCGGCGCAAGCGACTCAGCGCGCCGGCGTGAGCGGCAGCGCGTCGCCGAGCACCGGAGCGAGCGCGAACCTCGCCGGCCCGAGGTACTCGCTGAGCTCGGGGCGGCCGTAGCGGATCGGCACCGGGGTCGTGCCCTTGGCCGGGTACATCTCGTACTCGTCGCGCAGCGTGCCGAGGAAGTGCGGGCCGAGCGCCGGCGCCGCACCGGCGATGACGATCTCCTCGGGGTCGAGCAGCGCCGAGCTGATGCGCAGTGCGCGGGCGAGCGCGCGGGCCCCGAAGCCCATGCGCTCGCGCGCCTCGGCGGTCGACGCCAGCAGGCTCGTGTCGTGATCGTCGAGCTCGTCGGTGTACGCGTCGCCGAGCATCGCGCTCATCGAGGTCGCCGACTCGAGGCATCCCGAGAGGCCGCACCGGCATCTGGTGCGCTCGCCCTCGTAGATCACGCGAACGTGCCCGATCTCGCCGGCCCGCCCGGTGGCGCCCGACATGAGGGTGCCCCCGTTCGTGATGGCGGCGCCGACGCCCTCGCCGAGGTGCACCACGAGCCGGATCGCGCCGTCGTCGGCATCGACCGCCTCGGTGAGCGCTTCGGCGTCGACGTCGTTCACGACGGATGCCGGTGCGCCGATCGCCTCCTCGACGATGCCTGCGAGCGGCACGCCACGCCAGCCGAGCTGCACGCTCTCGACGACGACTCCCCCGGCCGTGACCCCCGGCACCTGCACGCACGCGGCCAGCACCTGCGGTTCGAATCCCTCGGTGAGCGCACGAATCGCATCGACGACGGTCGCGACCTCCATGCCGCCGGCGACATCGAGTCGGCGGCTCGCGACGGTGCGACCCGCGAGGTCGACGAGCGCGGTGTCGATGGCGCGCGTGCGCACCACCGCGACGACGACGAGATAGGCGTCGCGCGCGATCTCGAGACGCGTCGCCCGCTTGCCGCCGGTGCTCTCGGCGCGACCGGTCTCGACGACGAGCCCCAGCGCGATCAGCTCCGCCACGAGCGACGAGGCCGTCGCCGAGGTGAGACCAGTGAGCCGCGCGATGACCGCCCGCGTGACCGGGGCGGGCTCGCGGGCGATCAGGCCGAGCGCCTTGAGCAGGTGCTCGCGCCGGATGCCCGTCTGCGCCTCGAACTGGGCGTTGCGCGCGAAACGGCGCAACAGGTCGGACTTGCGCTGCAGGCCGGCGGTGCTCACGGTCATCGTCTCCTCGGTCGTGCCGGCGGTCGCGGATGCCTGTGCCTGCACGAAGACATCTTGCCCCTTGACGCTCGGACTTGGGATCACATAAGTTCAGGGCTACTTAGTTTAGCCAGTCAACAAAGTGAGTGCCGACCGGATCTCGGCATCACGTTGACCACGGAGTCGTCGAGACAGTTGGAGGCAATAATGCAGACAATTCGCAAGACGTTCGCCACGGTGGGAATCTCCGCCGTCGCCATAGCCGGGATGCTCACGCCGCTCTCGGCGTCGGCGGCACCGCCATCGGGCCCGCTGCCGTCGGTGAGCCCGACGCCCCAGTCGATCACCCGCGCCGGCTCCGACCTCAACGTGCCGGGCCGCGTCGAGATCGTCGTCGACGACGGCACGGATGCCGCGGCGCTCGCCGAACTGCGCGAGACGCTCAGCGAGCACGGTGTCGACCGCATCGACGAGCGCGCGAAGGCCACGGGCACGGCCCCGCTCACGATCAAGCTCGGTGCGGCCTCGCGGGCCGACATCGACGCCGCACTCGGCGACACCGAGGCGCCGACGCACGCCGAGGGCTACGCGCTCCTGGCGGATGCATCCGCCGGACCGCTCGGCACCGTCGCACTCGGCGGCGTCGACGCCGCCGGCCAGTACTACGCCGTCAAGACCCTCGACCAGCTGTTCGTGCCGAAGGACGACGGCGGCTACCGCATCGCGGGCGCCGCGATCAGCGACTTCCCGTCGATGCCGCTCCGCGGCACGATCGAGGGCTTCTACGGCGAGCCCTGGTCGCACCAGGAGCGACTCGACCAGCTCGAGTTCTACGGCGACGTCAAGGCGAACACCTACATCTACGCGCCGAAGGACGACCCGTACCACCGTGATCGCTGGCGCGAGCCCTACCCCGCCGACAAGCTCGCCGAGCTCGGCGAGCTCGTGAACACGGCGACCGCCAACCACGTGCGGTTCACCTTCGCCCTCTCGCCTGGAAACAGCGTCTGCTACTCGAGCGACGGCGACTACCAGGCGCTCGCGACCAAGCTGCAGCAGATGTACGACCTCGGTGTCCGGGCGTTCAACATCCCGCTCGACGACATCGACTACGGTCGCTGGCACTGCGACGGCGACCGCACGAAGTTCGGCGCGCCGAGCGCCCGCACCGCCGGCATCGCGCAGGCGGCGTTCCTCGACCGCGTGCAGAAGGAGTTCGTCGAGACGCACGAGGGCGTGCACCCGCTGCAGATGGTGCCGACGGAGTACTCGAACACGGCCGACTCGGGCTACAAGACGGCGCTGCGCACCATGGACGAGGATGTCGTCGTCATGTGGACCGGCGAAGGCGTCGTGCCGCAGTCGGTGACGGTCGCGCAGGCGCAGAAGGCCGCGACGGTCTTCGGCGGCCCGACCTTCCTCTGGGACAACTACCCCGTGAACGACTACGGCAACACGGCCGGCCGCCTGCTCATGGCGCCGTACGACAAGCGCGAGGCCGGCCTCGGCGAGTACCTCGCGGGCATCGTCTCGAACCCGATGAACCAGGCCGCCGCCAGCAAGATCGCGATCTTCGGCGTCGCCGACTTCACCTGGAACGACGAGGCGTACGACGCGGGCCACAACTGGTCACGGGCGCTCGACTACCTTGCGAGCGGGGATGCCGCGACGGCCGCTTCGCTCCGGGTGTTCGCCGACCTCAACCACCTCGCCCCGAGCTTCGGCGCACCGTGGCAGCCGCAGGCTCCTGAGCTCTCAGCCCGCATCGCGGAGTTCTGGGAGACCTGGAGCGCCGGCGACCGCGCCGGTGCCGTCGCCGAACTCCGCACCTACGCCCAGTCCATCGCCGACGCCCCCGAGGCGATCCGCACCGGCACCACCGACCCGGCGTTCGTGTCGGACTCGAGCCCGTGGCTCGACGCCGCCGCGCTGTGGGGCCAGTCGACCGTCGAGCTGCTCGACGCCGTGCAGGCACGGATCGACGGCGACCAGGCGACATCCGATGCCCTCGCCGCCTCGGCGAAGGCCACGGCGGCGCAGGCCGCAGCGGTCGTCGTCGACCCGGTCGACAACGCATGGGGCAAGGCCAAGGTGAAGATCGCCGACGGCGTGCTCGACGCCTTCCACGGCCGCATCGGGTTCACGCTCGCCATGTGGGACGCGGGCGACGTCGTCAATGTCGCGCCGAAGGGCACGGCGACCGCTTCGAGCACCGAGGTCGCCCAGTTCGGCGCCAAGAACGTCAACGACGGCAACGCGTCGACGCGCTGGGCATCGGGCTACAGCGACGACTCGTGGGTGCAGGTCAAGCTCAGCGAGCCGACGGTCGTGCGCGGCATCACGGTCAGCTGGGAGGCCGCCTGCGCCAACGCCTACGAGCTGCAGACGTCGAACGACGGCACGACGTGGACGACGATCCGCACGGTCGACGACTCGACCTGCGCGCTCGACGTGTACACCTTCGACGAGAGCGAGCCGGTGCAGTACGTGCGTATGCAGGGCATCGACCGCAAGTCGACGTGGGGCTACTCGATCTGGGAGCTCGGCATCTACGCAGCGAGCTGATCCGACCCGACGATCTGATCTGATCTGATCCGATCGTCGACTGAACGAACCGGGTGCCCTCCCGCTCGCACCGAGCGGGAGGGCACCCGCGTTCGCATCCGGTCGACAATGTCAGACCGAGCGGGTAATTTCTCGTTCGGAATCGCCACGACGCTCGACGAACGGGGAACACGATGTCAGACGTACTGCTCTTCCACCACGCGCTCGGCCGCACCGATGGCCTGCACGCATTCGCGGACGAACTGCGTGCCGCCGGTCACACAGTGCACACGCCCGACCTCTTCGAGGGGCGCACCTTCGCGACGATCGAGGAGGGCGTCGGCTATGCGCGCGAGGTCGGTTGGGGCGAGATCATGGCGCGTGGCGAGCGTGCGGCGGCAGAGCTGCCGAGCGAGCTCGTCTACGGGGGCTTCTCGCTCGGCGTCGTACCCGCGCAGCAGCTCGCCCAGACCCGAGCCGGTGCACGCGGCGCGCTCTTCTTCTACTCGTGCCTGCCGGCCTCGGAGTTCGGCGAGTGGCCGGCCGGTGTTCCCGTGCAGATCCACGGCGCCGACGCCGACCCGATCTTCATGGACGAGGGCGACGTCGACGCCGCCCGCGAGCTCGTCGCGTCGACCGACGACGCCGAGCTCTTCCTCTATCCCGGCGACCAGCACTACTTCGCCGACTCGAGCCTGCCGAGCTACGACGCGGCCGCGGCCGCACTGCTCACGCAGCGCGTGCTCGAGTTCCTCGCCCGGGTGGGCTGACGCTCAACCGAGGCCGGCGCGCTCCTCCGCGGCATCCGACTCGCCCTCGACCGGCCTGCTCGACAGGCCGACCGAACCCGCGCCCTCGCCCCTCGAGAGCGCGGCCGACACTGCGACCGACTCGTCGACGTCGGGGTACTGCGGGCGCAGCTGCACGGCCTCTTGACGGCGCTTCTCGCGCTTGGCCTTGCGCGCGGAGGCGACGAGGTTCAGCGCCTCGACGAGGATGGCGAACGCCATCGGCGCGTAGATGAGGGCCTTGTCGATGTGCACGCCGAATCCCTCGGCGATGAGGAACACGCCGATGAGCAGCAGGAACGACAGCGCGAGCATCTTCACCGTCGGGTGCTGGTTGACGAACGAGAAGATGAACCGCGACGCGAAGAGCATGATGCCGAACGAGAGCACCACGACGGTGACGATGACGAGCAGGTTCTCGGTCATGCCGACCGCGGTGATGACCGAGTCGAGCGAGAACACGATGTCGAGCGCGAGGATCTGCAGGAGCACCGAGCTGAAGGTGATGCGCTTCGGTGCGGCGCCGCCGTGCTCCTCTTCGGCGCCTTCGAGCTTGTGGTGGATCTCGGTGACCGCCTTGTAGACGAGGAACAGGCCGCCCGCGATGAGGATGAAGTCCTTGATCGAGAAGCCCATGCCGAACCAGACGACCACATCTTCTTTCAGCGTGATGATCCACCCCGCGAAGAACACGAGCACCACGCGAATGACCATCGCCAGCGTGAGGCCGAGGTTGCGGGCGCGGGCCTGCTGCTCGATCGGGAGCTTCGACGCCAGGATCGAGATGAAGATGACGTTGTCGACCCCGAGCACGACCTCGAGCACGAACAGCGTCACGAAGACGGCGATGAGATCCGGCGTGAATGCGAAGGAGAAGTCCACCCGCTCATGTTAGAGCGGCGGGTCCAGCGGATGTCGCCGGCATTCCGTTGTTCGCCGTGCCTGGCTGCTCGCTAGGCCGGCGCGTACCTCGCGAAGATGGTGCCCGACTCCGAGCCCTGCACGTCGAGCAGCCGCAGGCCCACGGGGTGCGGCGTGCGCAGCCGGTCCTCGGCGTTGCCGACGATGAACGGGTGGATGCCGGCGTGCACCTCGTCGACGAGCCCGGCGTCCATGAGGGTCGCCGCCAACTGCCCGTAGCCGTGCGAGATGATCGAGCCGTACTGGTCGCGCAGGCGCCGCACCGCCTCGGCCACATCGCCCTCGATGAGCGTCGAGTTCCAGTCGAGCGGGCCCGTCAGCGTCGTCGAGGCCACGAACTTCGGCAGCGCGTTGTAGTGCGCCGCGAAGCCGCGCCCGTCGGTCTGCGCGGGCCAGTACTCGCGGAAGAACTCGTAGCTCTCCCGGCCGAGCAGCACCGCGTCGGCACCGAAGACGAGTTCGTCGGAGTGGCGCACGAGTTCGGGTTCGTTGTCGTCGAACCAGTGCTCCATCTGGTCGAACGCCCCGTCGAGTGTCATTTCGAAAGAGATCGTCACTGTTCCCATGCATTCCAGACTGCGCCTTCGAGCGCCGGATGTCACGGGCTCGACGGCTTCTCACCGCCGCCGCCCGCGATCAGGCCTCGAGTCGCACCCGCGCCTCGAGCCCGAGGAACGTGCCGTACCGCGCCGCGGCGTCGTCGACGGCCGCGACCTCGCGCGTCGTCAGAGCGCGATGCGGATGCACCGCGAACGTGACCGCCTTCGTCGTCACCGTGCGCTTCATGCCGGCGACGAGCTGCCCGTCGACGAGCGCCATCCCGATCGCGGCCTCGCGCGCCCTCGGCACGACGCCGTCGGCGTCGATGATCCAGCGCGAGTCCTGGTAGCCGCGATACATCTCGTCGAGCACCTGCAGCAGGTGGCCGGCGGGCGCCGCGGATGCCGGGGCCTCCCCGGGAGCGTGCCAGAAGGTGCGGCCCTCGTGCTCGAAGGAGTCGAGCCGATCGCCGGCCGCGGCGATGCCACGACGCACGTCGGTGACCGTGAGGGTCGCCCAGTAGGCGAGGTCGCGATCGGTGGCCGGACCGTGCGAGGTGAAGTACCGCAGGGCGAGCTCGGCGAGCGCCTCGTCGCGGTCGAGGCGGCGCGGGCTCGGCACGCGGTCGGCGAAGCGGGCATAGGTGTGCTCGCCGTCGCGCGGCGCGCCGCTGCACACGAGGCTCTGCACCTCGAGCCGGCCGAGCAGCAGCATGAGCTGCTGGCCTGTGAGCGGCTCGCCGCGTTCGGCGAGGCCCTCGGCGAGGTCGCCTCGGGTGCGGTCGGGCGACTCCGCGAGCATCTTCTCGATCGCATCGCCGAGCACGCCCAGCCTGCCGGCGATCGGCTGCAACTGCTGCTCGAAGATCGGCATCACCCGCGGCGCGGTGAGCTCCTGCAGCCACAACGCGTCGTCGGCGTGCACGTAGTGCCAGGTCGAGCGCAGCACGTGGATGCGCAGCACGCGCCCGTCGGCGAGCGCGGCGGCCAGATCGCCCTGCTCGGGCGACTTGGCGCGCGTCGCGACCGCCCACGCCGACTGCGAGGCATTCTCGGCCTGCACCGCGGTGAGGGTGCGCACCACGTCCTCTGCGGCGCCGGCCGGGGCGGCGAGCAATTGCGAGTGCAGTCGCCAACGGGCGATGTCTCGATCGGTGATCACCCCTGCAGCGTATCCACGCGACGGTCGGGCCGGTGCGCACGCTGGCCGCCTCCGCCGCAGAGGCGTAGCCTGTGCCGCGACGCGCCCGCGAGCTCCCAGGAGGTCCGATGACGAGAACGCCGATCGTCTACGAGACCACGCACCGCATCGCCTTCTCGGAGCTCGATCCGTTCCAGCACGTGAGCACCGGCAACTACGCCAGGTACTTCGCCGACCACCGCATGGAAGGGCTCGCGAGATACGCCGGCTGGGATCTGCCTGCACTCGGCACCCTCGGCTTCATGACCTGGGTGCGGCGCATGGAGATCGACTTCATCCGGCCCCTGACGGCGGATCAAGACGTCTCGATCACTTCGTTCGTACGCGAGTTCCGAGGGCCCGACGCGATGATCGAGTGCACGATGACGGATGCCGCCGGCACGACGGTCTCGAGGTGCCTCATGATCGTGGCCCACGTCGACGCCCGCACGCGGCGCGCCACCGACTGGCCCGACGAGCTCCAGGCGCTCTTCTTCGAAGCCGGCGACTGACGCTCGCTCAGGGCTGCCACCGAACCTCGCTCAGTGCTGTCCTGATGCCGCCGCGTCCGAGCAGGAGCAGCGTGAGGAGCACGGAAGGGCGGTCGCGCGAAGACTGCTCGTCGTACCCGTATGGCACCCCGAGCAGCGCGCGCAGGACTCCGTCCTCCGCCTGCACTCGGAGATGGTCTCCGGATGCTGGAGGTGAGTGTCATGAACGAGACGACGTCGACGAACGATGCGATGGAGCCGCCGAACGGTCCGGAGGAGTTCCGACGCCTCGACAACGAGCGCAGCTCCGAGCGCATGCCCGAGGAGCTCGCTTCCCAGGTCGAGGGCCGCACGCTGACGATCACGACGAGGGAGAAGTTCGACCTCAAGGCCGCCGAACCGGTGCACTACGACGCCGATCGATGGCAATTGCGGCTCCCCGAGGGGACCGGCCTGGTCATGCCCGGCCGTGCCTCCGGTCGACTCTCGCTCGACGAGATCGACAAGGGGATCACCCGCGAGTACGCCGGGGCGACCGAGCTCGCACCGTCACGGCCGGCCTGGGTCGACTTCGAGCCGCACGCCAAGGTGACGGCCCCGAGGTCGACCGTGCTGCGGCGGGTCGACGGCGAGCTGATCGAGCCGCACTACGGGGTCTTCGGGGCCGATCAACGCCAGGTCTACTATCCGGGCGGCTACCCGTGGACCTGCGTCGGCAAGGTGCTGGTCTGGGACGACTGGGGCTCTCCCTATCCGGCGTGGTCGGGGTCGGGCGTCCTGATCGGCGACCGCACCGTGCTCACGGCCGGACACATGTGCCCGTGGGGTTCGCCGAACTGGGCGATGCAGTTCATTCCGGCGTACTACGACGGCGCATCGACCCTCAGCCGGGGCGTGAGCTCGTACGTCTCCGACTACTACGGCTACGACACCGGCGACTCGGTCTCCGCGTGGGACATGGCGGTGCTGCGCCTGTACACCCCGCTCGGGGTGAACTACGGGTACTTCGGCACGAAGAACTACAACAGCGCGTGGGAAGGCGGCGACTACTGGACGCTCGCGGGCTACCCGGACGCCGTGTCGGGTGGGAACCGTCCCTCGCGCCAGATGTGGTGGCCGGTGCTCGACGATGACGGAAGCGGGTCGGCGGAGGAGGTCGAGTACGAGGCCGACGCGACGGCGGGAAACTCCGGCGGCCCGGTCTTCGGCTTCTGGAACGGCCAGCCCTACGCGATCGCCACCCACAGCGGCGGCTCGAAGACCACCTTCCTCTGGTGGACCCTCGAAGACACCAACGTCGGTGCGGGCGGCGGCGCGCTCAACTCCCTCGTGGCGTGGGCACGCAGCAACTGGCCGGCCTGATCCGGCGGTCGACACCGAGGAGCCGGTCGACTCCGACGAGCCGACCGACTCCGAGGCGTCGAGCCGTCACCGCGGAGCGTCGACGAGCCGTCGGCGCAGTCGCACCAGCTCGTCCGCGGTGAGTCCGTGCGCGAGGAGGTACGCGTCGACGCTGCCGTGCTCCTGCTGCACCCAGTCGAGCGCCGCGCCGAGCGCCTCGGCCGAGGTGCCGTTCACGAGCGCTTCGAGCTCGGGCGTCACCTCGGCGCCCATCCGGTGTGCGGCGCCGAGCATGCGCTCGGTCCACTCACCCGTGAGGTTCGAGGTCGTGGCGAGGTAGTCGGCCGTCACCGCGTCGCGGTCGGCGCCGACGGCGAGCAGCACGAGGGCGACTCCCACCCCGGTGCGGTCCTTGCCGGCAGTGCAGTGCACGAGCACGGCGTCATCGCTCGTCGCGATGATCGAGGCGAGCCGGGCGAACCGGTCGCCCGCCTGCTGCACGAGTTCGAGGTAGATGCCGTCGAGGGTGGGCAGGCGCCCGCCGCCGAGGGGCACGGCTCCGTCGAGCAGCGGCATGCTGACGAGCGCAGGACGCACCGAGTCCGCGGCGAGGCCGGGCGAGTGGGCCACCTCGCCCTCGCTGCGGAAGTCGACGACGGTGCCGATCGCGCAGTCCGCGAGCTCGCGGCGGCCCTCCTCGCTGAGCGAGGCGAGTCCCTCCGAGCGGTACAGCACACCCGGGGCGATGGTTCCCTCCCCGGCCGGCATGCCGCCGACGTCGCGGAAGTTCACGAGGCCGTCGAGGTTGGTGATGGTGGTGAGCGTCATGCTGAGACCTCCGCGGGTGCCGGGGCATCCGCTGATTCGGGTGCACGGCGCAGCACGGGGCGCAGCGCCGGCAGGGTGACGAGGGAGACGAGCACAGCGCCCGCCGCCACGAGGTAGAGGGCGACGTAGTTCTTGTCGCCGCCCGAGATGGGGTCGGAGCCGCCGATCAGGATGACGAACGGCGCGAGCGCCGGGGCGATCGACTGCGGCAGGGTCTTGGCCATGTTGAAGACGCCGAGGAACTTGCCCTCGTGCCCGACGGGGAGCGTGCGCATCGCGAGCGCCAGGTCGACCGCGTAATAGGCGCCGAGGGCGAAGCCCGCGATCACCGTGCTCACCCAGAACACGACGAGGTCGCCGGTGAACGCCTTCATGAGCAGCGAGGTCGCCATGAGGATGGCGGCACCCGCGATGAACGGGCCGTAGTTGCCGCGCCGCGAGGCGAGGTAGCCGCAGAGGAACGCCGCGCCGACGTTGACCGCGGCACCGGCGAGGGTCGCGATGGAGGTGAGCGCGGCGGCATCCGTCTGGCCCATGTCGAGCCGCAGCATGAGGTAGAAGAGGCCGAAGGTCGAGATGATCGTGTACCCGAACTGCATCGAGAAGCGCTGCAGCCACACGAGGGTGAACATCGGCACCTTCGCCGGGTTGAAGAAGAACGAGGTGAGCACGCTGCCGATCGATGCCGGCGGCACCGCGCTGCGGTCGATGGGCGGGTCGGACACGAAGCGGCAGATGACCGTGACCACGATGACGGCGAGCACGGGCATGGCGAGCAGCACGACCGTGAGCTGCGAGGCGAAGACGGCGGCCACGATCATGGCGGGCACCATGCCGAGGAAGCCGAAGGCGCCGAAGATGCCCGACGCCTTCGCGCGCTGCGCCTCGGGCACCTGGTCGGCGAGCAGCGCAGAGAGGGCCGCGAGGGTCGCGTTGTAGGCGACCTGCGAGAGCGCCCAGCCGAGCAGCAGCACGGGCACGTCGGATGCCACGACCATGACGAGCGCGCCGGCGAGACCGCCGAGCGTGCCGGCGACGATCCACGGGCGGCGGCGGCCGAAGCGGCTCGTCGTGCGGTCGGAGAGGTGGCCGAAGAGCGGGTTCGCGAGCATCGCGCAGACGGCGCCGACTGCGGTGATCAGGCCGAGCGCGGCCTCCTTCTCGCCCTCGGGCACGATCTGCAGCACCTTCAGCGAGAGCGCGACGACCAGGGGCGTCACGAGCGCGCCGAGGGCGGCGAGTTCGATGAGGGCGAGCAGGTAGATCTTGCGCATGGGCACGGCGGGGGTGCTGCGCGTGGTGGCTTCGACAGCCATCGTGGTTCCTTCCGGTTGGACTCGTCGTTGAGCGCTATCCGAACAGATCGGATCAACGTGAAGACTAAAACCTAGTGACGACTAGGTTAACTGCGAGATGATGTTACTGCCTCACCCGTACCGTGAGGAAGTGCCCGCCGATGCGCCATCGACGAGCGCGCCGAGCCACCACCGACGAGACGGAGCCCCGTGCCTTTCGCCAGCCCAGAGACCCTGCTCGCGCAGATGACCATCGAAGAGAAGGCCGGAGCGCTCTGCGTCGCCAGGGTGGTCGTCGGCGAGGGCGGCGCGCTGTGGGAGGGCACCGACGCCGAATCCCCGTTCGGCTTCGCACCGACGAGCGAACTGCTGCTCGAACGCTCGATCTCGCACCTCACGATCATGAACGCGCCGGGCGTCGCCGCGCTCGCGCGCTGGCGCGACGCCATCGACGCGCGCGCCGCCGAGCACCGCCTCGACGTGCCGGTCAGCGTGCTCAGCGACCCGCGGCACGGTCGGGTGCACAACGCCGCGACCTCGCAGAGCGGCGACGGTTTCTCGCCCATGCCCGAGCCCCTCGGCCTCGCCGCGATGTTCGACTCCGAGCTCGTCGAGGAGGCCGCCGCGATGATGGCCCGCGAGCTGCGCGCCGTCGGCATCGACGTCGCCCTGCATCCCATGGCCGACCTCGCGACCGAGGCGCGCTGGGCCCGCGTCGCGGGCACCTTCGGTGAAGACCCGGCGCATGCGACCGAGACGCTCGCACGGTACCTCCGCGGCATGCAGGGCCCCGCTGGCGGAGTCGCCTGCACCGTCAAGCACTTTCCGGGCGGCGGGCCGCAACGGCGCGGGGACGACGCGCACTTCGAGCGCGGCGCCAACACCGTCTACCCCGGCGGCCGGTTCGACGACCACCTCGCGCCGTTCGCCGCGGCGGTCGAACTCGGGGTCGCGCGGGTCATGCCCGGCTATGCGGCACCGGTCGGGGCGAGCGCGAGCGATGCCGGCACCGGCGTCGAGCTGCCGCCCGTCGGCTTCGCCTTCCAGCGCGAGCTCATCACCGGCGTGCTGCGCGAGCGCCTCGGCTTCGACGGCGTCGTGATCACCGACTTCAACATCGTCACTGGCATGCGGCTGCCGCGCCTCGGCCTCGAACTGCCCGTTCGGGCATGGGGGCTGCTCGACCTGCCGCCCGTCGAGCGCGTCGGCCGGCTCTTCGATGCGGGCGTCGACCAGCTCGGCGGCGAGGACGACCCCGGTCTGATCCTGCGCGCCGTCGAGGCCGGGCTCGTGACCGAGGCGCGACTCGACGAGTCGGTGCTGCGCGTGCTGCGCGAGAAGGAGCGGCTCGGGTTGTTCGGGCCCGCGAGCGTCGGCGCCGATGCCGACGGCGAGCACGGCACCCGCGACGAGCGCGCACCGGAGCTCGTCGCGACTCGCGAGCACCTCGCCATCAGCGCACGCGTGCAGGCCGCGTCGGTCGTGGCGCTGTCGGGTTCGCCCGTGACGGTCTCGCCGGGCACCCGCATCTACAGCGAGGGCGTCGACCTCGATGTCGTGGGCCGGTACGGCGTCCCGGTCGACTCCCCCGCCGACGCCGACCTCGCCGTGCTGCGGCTCGAAGCTCCGTTCGACGCGAGCGACGACCCGTTCGAGGCCGCCTTCCACTCCGGATCGCTCGAGTTCCCCCAGCCCGAGCGCGAGCGCATCTTCGAGATCTGCGACCGGGTGCCGACCGTCGTCGACGTCTTCCTCGACCGGCCGGCCGTGCTCACGGGCTTCCCCGAGCGGGCGGCAGCACTGCTCACGACGTTCGGTGTCACCGACGAGGTGCTGCTGGATGCCGTGACCGGCCGCGCCGCCGCCCCCGGCCGACTGCCCGTCGACCTGCCGCGGTCGATGGCGGCGGTCGAGGCATCCCGCGAAGACGTGCCGTTCGATACCGTGGACCCGCTGTTCCGATTCGGGCACGGACTCGGGTGGACGGCACTCGAAGGAGGCGACCGGTGAGCGAAGCGGATGTCGCGGCGCCCCTCGACGGCCGCCAGCGGCGCGGCGACGAGCGCCGCGAGCGCATCATCGCGGCCGCCGTGCGCCGCTTCGCCCGACGCGGCTACGACGGCACCCGCATCGCCGACATCGCGAAGGACGCCGGGGTGACCGACGCCGGCCTCATCCACCACTTCCCGACGAAGCTCAGCCTCTTCCTCGAGATCGTCGAGCGGCGCGAGGCGGCCTACACGCAGCACGATCTCGGCGAGGTCACGTCGGTGCGCGAGCTCGTCAACTGGCACATCGACTCCGTACGCCTTGCGGCGTCCGAACCCGACTACGTACGCTTCCGTGCCATGCTGACCGGGTCGGGCCTGCTCGAGGGGCATCCGATCGCCGACCGCCTCACCGCGAACCTCGAACTCGCCCTCGCCGAGCTGGTGCCGATCGTGCAGCGCGGCATCGACGACGGCGAGCTCCACGCTGGGGTCGAGCCCCGACAGGTCGTGCTCGAGCTGCTCGCGCTGAACGAGGGCATCCGCAACCAGTGGGTGACGCTGCCCGACCGCATCGACTACGTCGCCGTATTCTCGGCGGCGGCGGCCGGGCTGTACGAGCGCGTGTCGGGGCATCCGCTCGACGCCTGACTGACACGGTCGGTCGCGAGACGACGAAGCCGCCGGCGCCCAGCGAGGGCGTCGGCGGCTCGTCGTCTCCGGGTGCGACCTCAGAGGCTCCGGGCCTCGATGTCGCCGTAGGCGGTGGTCGCCGTGATGGCGAGCTCGGCGTCGGCGCCCTTCGTGTTGTTGAGCGAGTTCTGCACGCGACCGTAGGTGGTGCCTGCGTCGAGCGTGGCGGATGCCCCGGGCACGACGCCGACCGACAGGTTGCCGGCCTGCGCGCTCAGCACGACCGAGCCGCGCACGGCCTCGGCGATGCGGATGTCGCCCTTCTGGGTGCTGATCTCCGCCGGGCCGTTGAGTCGGCCGACCACGACATCGCCGGCGAGCGCCGAGAGCCGCACGCTCTGGGCCTCGTCGATCTTGATCGTGCCGTTGGCTCCGTCGAAGGCGATGTCGCCGAGGCGTCCGACGCCGCGGAACTCGGCGGCGGCGGCCTTCGCCTCGACGCGCGAGCCGGCCGGCAGCTGCACCGTGACCTCGACCGATCCCGACGGGCCGAGGATCTGGTTGCCCGAGGGCGTCGCGATGCGCAGCACGCCGTCGCGGTACTCGACCGTCGTCTCTTCGGCCATCTTCACGTCGCGGCTCTTCGAAGCGTTGGCGGGGCGCACCTCGACCGCGGTGTCGGCCCGGTCTGCGGCGATGACCTGCACGCGGCCCGCCGAGATGTCGAGCACGGCGGTGATGGCGGCGGGGGTGTCGAACTTCTGCATGATGATTCCTCTTCAGTCGGTGTTGCGTTCAGTTGGTGTTTCTGATGTTGGTAACGCTACGTTGCGTTCACACATTGCACAACAAGAGAATTGCATTGTCTCTCAAAAAATGCTGATCAAACCGGCTTAATCGTTGCAACTGCGCGAATTCTAACGCAATGACCCCACCATCACCTCGTTGCAATGACTGTGGAACGAAGGTCATACTGGAGGCATCCGTCGACGAAGGAGGCCGACATGCCGGGAGGCAGACTCACCCAGCACGAACGCCAGCAGATCTCGCTGGGCCTGTCCGACGACCTCGCCTACGCCGAGATCGCCAGACGCCTCGATCGCCCGACCTCGACGATCACCCGCGAGGTGATGCGCAACGGCGGCCCGGCGGCCTACCGAGCCGATCTCGCGCAACGCGCCACCGAGCGCCGCACCCATCAACGGAAGCCGGTGGCACCGCGCGGCCAGCACGCGCCCGCGCCGGCGCACGGCCGCGATCCCGACGCGGTGCACGAGTACGAGGAGGCGTTCATCACGATCCTCATGCAGTCGGGACTCCCCCGCATGGCCGCCTCGGTGCTGACCTGCCTCTACACCTCCGACGCCGGCAGCCTGACCGCGGCGGAGCTGGTGCAGCGCCTGCAGGTCAGCCCGGCATCGGTCTCCAAGGCGGTCGCACTGCTCGAGAACGTGGGACTCGTGCGCCGGGAGGTCGAGGCCGGCCGTCGCGAGCGCTACTCGGCCGACAACGACGCCTGGTACCAGTCGATGATCGCCGCGGCGCGCTCCAACGCCGAGCTCGCCGAGGCCGCCAGGCGCGGCGTCAACGTCTTCGGACGCGACACCCCGGCCGGCAACCGGCTCCAGAACATGGCCCGCTTCGTGGACTTCGTCGCCGAGAGCATCGCCCGGGCCGCGGAGCAGGCACGGGACATCCTCTCGACGATGCCCGCCACGAACGCCGACGGGAGAGACCGCGAACGCTGACGGATGTCGCAGCTCATGCCGTGCGAACGACCGCGACCTGCGACGATCGAGGAATGACCAGCCCCGAACTGATCGACCTCGACACCTGGCCACGGCGTGAGACGTTCGAGCACTACCGCCACCGCGTGCCGTGCACCTACGCCATCACCGTCGAGATCGACGTGTCTGCGTTCGCCGCGGCACTCCGCACGTCGTCGCGCAAGACGTACGTCGCGCAGATCTGGGCGATCGCGACCGTCGTGAACCGCTTCCGCGAGTTCCGCATGGCGCTGACCGACACCGGAGAGGCGGCGAGCTGGCCAGTGGTGCACCCCGCGTTCACCGTGTTCAACGCCGAGCGCGAGACCTTCGCCGCGGTCTGGGCGCCCTACGACCCCGACTTCGGCCGTTTCCACGAGCGGGCCGCCGAGCTGCTCGCCACCGCGGCGAGCGCGACCACCATGTTCCCGCAGGGCGATCTGCCGCCGAACGCATTCGACGTGTCGAGCCTGCCGTGGACGAGCTTCACCGGATTCACCCTGCAGATCGACGGCGGCACGAGCCATCTGCTGCCGATCTTCACACTCGGACGGTACGTCGAGCGCGACGGCCGCACGCTGCTGCCGGTCGCCGTGCAGATCCACCACGCCGCCGCCGACGGGTTCCACACGGCACGGCTGCTGAGCGACCTCGAACAGCTCCTGGCCGATGCGAGCTGGGTGGGCGCGTGACCTCCGCTCAGCCGTCGCCCACCCGCCGCGTCGAACTGACCCTGCACAAGCCCTGGTTCGCGCTCTACGGCCGTGTCAGGCCGACGCTCGTGATCGGCGGCCTGGGCCAGCCCGCGCAGTGGGGCGTCGGCACCTGGCAGCTGCCTGCCGACGACACGGCGGTGATCGGGGTGTTCCTGTTCAACCGCCTGTGGCGCTTCGGGCGCGCCGAACTCGCGCTCGAACCGCACCACGCGCCGGCGCTCGTGTACCGCGCACCCGCCCTGCCGTTCCTGCCCGGCCGCATCCGCGTACAGCCACAGCCCGCGGCGTGACGTCGGGTACTCGGCTAGGGTCGCCGGTATGACCCGCCGCCCACCGCCCGAGCTCGTCGTCGCCGTCGTGCTCGGCTACCTCAACGGCGTCGTGGCGGTGCTCGTGGGCATCGCCCTGATGTTCGCGCGCTACCTGCCCGACATCGTCGACGGCGAACGCCTGATCGTCACGATCGTCGGCGCCTGCACGGTACTGCTCGGGCTCTTCGTGATCGCGATCGCCGCGGGCCTCACGCGCGCCCGGCAGGACGCCCGGGTGCTCGTCACCGTGCTGCTCGGCATCACCATCGCGCTCGACGTGGTGATCCTGCTCGCGTCACCCGGGCTCTGGTTCGTGCTGGTCGACCTCGTGCTCGCGGCGGCCGCGATCACGGTGTTGTGGACGGGTCGAACAGCGCGGTTCTTCGCACATACCGCCGGTGCACGGCCCGGATGACCTCGATCGCCCCGATGCTCACGACCGACACCGCGAGCACGAGCACCGCCGTCACGATCGACGGGTCGACGAACACCAGGAACTCGGTGGCGAGCGGCACGGAGTAGACGAGGATGAGGCCGACCATCATCGAGCCGATGATGAGGATCTTCCATCCGTCGATCGGCCGTGAGAGCACGATGAGCACCCAGAGCCCGATGATCGTGAGCAGCAGGGTCGAGCCCGTGCGCAGCTCGTCTTCGCCGATGCCCGCCTGCGTCGCGGCCCAGCTGTAGAAGAACACGGCGAGCGCCACCACGATCCCCGCCGGGATCGCGAAGCTCAGCGACCGCCGCAGGAACCCGGGCACGTAGCGCCGCGCATTCGGCATGAGGGCGAGGAAGAACGCGGGAATGCCGATCGTGAGGCCGTCGACCACCGAGAGCTGGCGCGGCAGGAACGGGAACGCGAGCACGAACACCCCGAAGAGCAGGGCGAGCCCGGTGGCCCAGACCGTCTTGGTGAGGAACAGCATCGAGACGCGCTCGATGTTCGCGATCACCTGACGCCCTTCGGCGACCACGCGCGGCAGGTGGGAGAACCTGCCGTCGAGCAGCACGATGCGCGCGACCGCCTTGGTCGCCGCCGACCCCGACTCCATCGCGATGCCGATGTCGGCCTCCTTGATCGCGAGCGCGTCGTTGACGCCGTCGCCGGTCATCGCCACGGTGTGCCCGGCCTGCTTCAGCGCGATCACGATGGCCTTCTTCTGGTCGGGCGTGACGCGCCCGAACACGAGGTGCTGCGCCAGCACGGCCGCGAGCTCGGCCGGCTCCTCGGGCAGCTGCCGCGCGTCGAACCCGTCGGCCGCGTCGAGCCCGACGCTGCGCGCGATCGCCGCGACCGTGGCGGGGTTGTCGCCCGAGATGATGCGCACGGCCACGCCCTGCTCGGCGAAGTACGCGAGGGTCTCGGCGGCATCCGGTCGGATGCGCTCGCGGAAGGTCACGAGCGCGACCGGTTCGAGCCCGGCGGGCAGCGCCTCGCTCACCTCGTCGAGCGGCTCGGCACTGCGGGCGAGCACGAGCGTGCGCAGACCGGATGCCGCGAGCCCGCGTGCATCGTCGGCGAGCCGGTTGTCGGGGAAGACCATCTCGGGGCCCCCGAGCACCCAGCTGCCCGCGACCTCCGCGCCCGCTGCACTCGCTGCACCCGTTGCGAACGCGACCGCGCTCCACTTGCGCGCCGACGAGAAGGGGATGCGTGCGACGGGGGCGGCCGACGGCACGTCGTCGTAGGCCTCGGCGAGGCAGCGGGCCGTGGCGTTCGCGTCGGGCTCCCCGCCGTACCAGGCGAGCACGCTGCGCCATCCGGCACACCCGCCCGCGGCGTCGTCCGCGGCCGCACCGAGCGGGTGCTCGGCGTCGAAGACGATGCTGCCCTCGGTGAGCGTGCCGGTCTTGTCGAGGCAGATGAGGTCGACCCGGGCGAGGCCCTCGACCGCGGCGAGCTCCTGCACGAGCACCTGCTGCCGGGCGAGCTTCACCGCGCCGACCGCGAACGCGATGCTCGTCATGAGCACGAGGCCGAGCGGGATCATCGCGACGAGCGCCGCGATCGTGTTCACGGCCGCCTGGCGCCAGTCGCCCGACTCGATCGCCTGCTCCCACCCGCCGAACACGAACATCTGCGCGTTGAAGACGAGCAGCGCGATCGGCCCGACGATCCACGCGACGACGCGCAGCACCTTGTCGATCGACGTGCGCAGCTCGCTCGCGACGAGCGAGAACTTCTTCGCCTCCGAGGCGAGCCGGTTCGCGAACGAGTCCGCGCCCGCGCGCACCACGATCGCCTCGCCCTCGCCGGCGATCACCACCGAGCCCGACAGCACGTCGTCGCCCGGCGCCTTGTCGACGGCGTCGGACTCCCCCGTGAGCATCGACTCGTCGAGCTGCAGTCGAGCGGAGGTCGCGACGCGCGCGTCGGCCGGCACCTGGTCGCCCGCCCGCAGCACGAGCCGGTCGTCGAGCACGACGCCGCCGACCGCGACCTCGGTCACCACGCCGTCGCGACGCACCCGGGCCCGGGGCGCGTGCAACAGCGCCAGCTTGTCGAGCGCCGCCTTCGCGCGGAACTCCTGCACCGAGCCGATGACCGTGTTCGCGATGGCGCTGATGCCGAACAGGGCGTCCTGCCAGCGGCCGAGCAGGAGCAGCACCAGGAAGCAGGCGGCGATGATGCCGTTGAACAGCGTGAGCACGTTCGCGCGGATGATGCTCGAGACGCTGCGGCTCGACTGCTGCGTGAAGGCGTTCGATCGGCCGTCGGCCGCACGCTCGGCCACCTCGGCGCTCGTGAGGCCCATCATCTCGACGTCAGTCGCGCTCATGTCGCGAGACTATCGACGATCACGGCACCGCCGCAGTCGGCAGCGCGGGTGCGCCGAAGCGGGCGCCTGGTGCCGCGGGTCAGCCGCGTGCGTCTTCGAGGTGCGGCGCGCCGTGGCTCAGCACCTTCACCACGAGGTTGTGCCGGGCCAGGGTGCGGATCGTACGGGTGACCTCGTCGCGGTTCTGGCCGAGCGCGCGTTCATTGGCCACGACGAGCACGTCGCCCGCCCGCAGCGTGCCGAACAGGCGGCCGAGCCGCTGCTCCCAGGTCTCGGGAGCCTCCGCCGCCGGGTGCTTGAAGTCGAGGATCGCGACGCCGAAGTCGGCGAGGTCATTGCGCTGCTCGACGACCGAGGGCATGTCGTCGCGCGCGACGACGAGACCGACGAGACGTGCACCCTCGGGGCGCGCCTTCCACCAGTCCTGGTTGCGCTGCAGCTCCTCGAAGCACTCGGGGCAGCCGAGCGCGTGATGGCCGGGCCCGTGCGGAGCCGCTGCGGCATTCGGCGTCGACGTCGCCGCCGACGCATCCGTCGTCGTGTCTGATCGCTGCTCACCCATGCCGTACCCCTTTTGCGTCGCCTCCCATTCTCGCCGGGATCGAGGCGGACTGCACGTCGCAGGGCCGACGTCACCGGCGAACGCTCACGACGTCGCCTCCGTGCCGTCGTTCTGCAGGAACGCGAGCACCGCGGCCACCCGCCGGTGCACGCCCGTCTCGGGCAGCCGCAGCTTCGTGAAGATCGCGTTCACGTGCTTCTCGACCGTCGAGGTCGACAGGAAGAGCGCCTGCTCGATGCCCGCGTTCGTCTTGCCCGCGGCCATCTCGCGCAGCACGTCGAGCTCGCGCGGCGACAGCGTGGCGAGCGGGCTCGACGCCCCCGCCGCGCTCCGGCGGCGCACGAGCGTGTCGACGATCTGCGGGTCGATCACCGAGCCGCCGGCGTTCACCTCGTGGAGTGCGTGCACGAGGTCCTCGAGGTCGCCGATGCGGTCCTTCAGCAGGTAGCCGAGCCCCGCCGAACCATCGGCGAACAGTGCGAGCGCGTAGCTCTCGTCGGCGTGCTGCGAGAGCACCACCACGCCCGTCTCGGGGTGCGCGGCGCGGATGTCGCGGGCGGCCTCGATGCCCTCCATGTGATGGCCCGGCGGCATGCGGATGTCGGTGAGCACCGCGTGGGGGTCGAGCCGCCGCACCGCGTCGAGCAGTTCGGTCGCGTTGCCCGTGGAGGCGACCACGTCGATCTCTCCCGAGTCCTCGAGCAGACGGCGCAACCCCTCGCGCACGAGGTAGTTGTCCTCGGCGATCACGACGCGCAGCGTGCCCGGCTCATCCAACTGGGTCCGCCTCACGGTCGGCGGGTCGATCGGGGCGTTCCACGGGCAGGTCGACCAGCACAGTCGTGCCCGACGGCTGCGCCACCGACACGCTCACCGTGCCGCGCAGCGCGGCGACCCGATCCCGCATGTTCGCGAGTCCGCCGGTCGACGCCGTGGCCGGCGAGAGCGCGCCCATGCCGCAGCCGTCGTCGCTGATCGCGATGCGCAGGTGCCCGTCGCTCCGCGCGAGGCCGACCGATGCGTGCGTCGCCCCGGCGTGCTTCGCAGTGTTCGCGAGGGCCTCCCGCACCACGTAGTACGCGGTCGTCTCGACGTCGTCGGAATACCGCTCGGCGCGCACCGCGGCATCCGCCTCGACCGTGAGCGGGATCGGGTACCGCGCGACGCCCGACTCGACCGCCGCCACGAGTCCGTTGTCGCTGAGCACGGGCGGGTGGATGCCGCGAGCGAGTTCGCGCAGGTCGGTGAGCGTCTCCCGGGCCTGGTCCTGCAGCTCGACCAGCTCCTCGGGCACGAGCTCGCCGCGCTGCAGCCGGTTGCGGGCGAGGCGGAGTCCGGCGATCTGCGCCACGACGTCCTGCTGGATGCCGTCGTGCAGGTCGCGCTCGAGCCGCCGGCGCTCGTCGTCCTGCGCCGCGACGAGCCGCTCGCGGGAGGCGCGCAGTTCGTCGAGCTGCTCGGCGAGCTGCGCCGTCAGGCGCACGTTCGCGACGGATGCCGCGGCCTGGCCCGCGACCGTTCGCAGCAGCGTGCGCTCCGCCTCCCCGTATTCGCCGCGGTGCCGCGGCCCGACCTCGATGCGACCGAGGGTCTCGTCGCCGCGCACCAGGTCGCACGACTCGACCGGCTCGCCGTCGACGTCGCCGCTGACCCCGATGGGCACCGTGGCAAGCGAGGCATCCGTCGACACCAGCCGGATCCGCACCCACGTCGCGTCGAGTCCGTCGCGCACGGCCTCGGCGAGCCTCGTGAGCAGCTCGCGCGGGTCGGCGGCCCGTTCGAGTTGCGCGCCGAGCTCGCTCAGCATCGTGAACTGGCGCTCGCGGTCGCCGAACAGCGCTCGGTGGAGCCGCCGCTGCATCCAGCTGCGCGCGGGCAGGAGTACGACCGCGAGGATCGTCGTGAGCAGGATGGCGGGCACGGTCCTGAGCGGAGGCGTGAGCAGCAGGGCGGGCGTCGCGACCCCGGCGGCGTAGACGACCGTGATGAGCAGGTTCGACGACCGCTCGACCCGCGCGCCGCGATCGCCCGGTCCGATGTCGAACGCGCCGTACCGGAGGATGCCGTGGATCGCCGCGACCGGGATGGCGATCATCGACGCGTAGACGAGGAACTCGATGCCCCAGACGCCCGGCACGAACGTCCACAGCACGAACGCCACCATCGCCGAGCCGACCGCCAGGGCCATGACGCGGGTACGGTCGCGCACCTCGGGCGGTCCGAAGATCGCACGGGAGGCGAGCACCGCGACGCCGAGCGCGACAGCCGCCCACGACTGGACGACGAGGTAGTGCACCGCAGGTGCCGCCCACTCGAGCCACGGCACGACATACGGGTTGGGGATCGAATCGCCGCTGAAGCCGATGAACTGCGACATCACGACGTGCGGGGTCGTGAGCAGGGTGAGCGGGCCGACGAGCACCGGGGTCCAGAGGAAGAGGACCGTGATCCGCTGCCACCGGCGCTCGAGCACCCCGTCGGGGAAGGTCGCGAACACGACCAGCAGCGTCGACGTCGCCACCGCATCGGCGGTGAGGCCGAGCATGTTGACGAGAGGGAACCACGGTTCGCCGAGGATCTCGAGGTTGAGATGCACGAAGGTCTCGTACGCCGAGCCGACGAGCATCGAGGTCGCGCCGAGCGCGATGAGCAGGGCGATCCGCGAGGCCGACACGGTGAGCAGCCACATGCCGAACACGAACAGCGGCAGCGCTCCGAGCAGCGGCCAGGCGAGGCCGTGGTCGGAGTTGACGTCGGGGTCGATGAAGCCCCGCGTGACCACGACGTAGACCAGGGACGCGACCCCGATGGGGCCGAGCGTCGCGAGACACAACCACCTGCGGTCCACGATTCCATCGTCCTCCTGTCGGGCGATTCGCGGGAGAGGGTCTGCCCCGACAGCCCTTAGCAGCTGACCCCCACCCGGCGTACGGCGGGCTGCCATGCGGTGGCGGGCCATCCGCGTTCCGGCGTCGCTGACGTTCCGAGAACGTGAGAGGCGAGCGGATGCCGCGTCCGACGGCCCGCACGAACAGGGAGGCACATCATGCGCAGGTTCTACACGGGTCTGGCCTGGGCGATCGCCGCGAGCGTCGTCGTGCAGGCTGCGGCCATCGCGTTCGCGTTCGGCGGCCTGCTCAACCGGGTCTCGAACGGCGACGTCGTCGACAAGGCCCTCCTCGAGAGCCGCCAATCCGGCGGCACGGGCGAGGCCGGCTTCTGGATCCACGGGATCGTGGGCGGAGCCGTCATCCCGCTGCTCGCGATCGTGCTCGTCGTGGTGTCGTTCTTCGTGCGCGCCCGCGGCGCCAAGCTCTGGGCCGCGATCACGCTCGCCCTCGTGGCCGCGCAGGTCACGCTCGGCTTCACGATCGTCGGCGCGCCCTACCTCGGGCTGATCCACGGAGCGAACGCCCTCGCCATCGTGGCGGCCGCCGTCATCGCGGCGATGCGGGTGCGACGGATGCCTCGGGCGCCCGGCGAACGCACCGCTGCGACCGAAGCCGGTGCCGACCAGGAGGAGGCGACCTCGAATGCCGTCTCGGCGTGAGCTCTTCCGGTGCGCGGTCGTCGGCATCGCGGTCACGACCGCGCTCGGCGCCGGCGCACTGGCCTGGAGCTCCACGCTGCTCGGCGAGTACTCGGTCATGACGATGGGGGGCGGGCACGACGTCGACACCGCCGCCGGCGGCCACAGCGGGCACAGCGCCGGCGTGCCCGGTGCGGGCGAGGCATCCGGAACCGGCGGCGCGACCGGCGCCGTGAGCGTGACGTCGCTGATCGCCGACCCGGATCGCCCCGCCGACGTGCGGGTCGAACTCGTCGCCCGCGAAGGCACCGTCGAGGTGCCCGGCGGGCGGTCGATCGAGGGATACACGGTGAACGGCACCTCTCCCGGGCCTGAGATCCGGGCCGAGCAGGGCGACCTCGTCGAGGTCGAGTTCGTGAACGAGTCGGTGGCCGACGGCGCGACGCTGCACTGGCACGGCATCGACGTGCCGAACGCCGCCGACGGCGTCGCCGGCATCACCCAGGACGCCGTGCCGGTCGGCGGCCGCCACGTGTACCGGTTCGTGGCGGAGGACGCCGGCACGTACTGGTACCACTCGCATCAGGTGTCGCACGTGCAGGTCGAGCGCGGCCTGCTCGGCGCGATCGTGATCGAGCCCGCCGCGACATCCGGCCCGTCGGGCGACGCCGCGTCACGCGACGTGACCGCGCTGCTGCACGTCTACGGCGGCCAGCACACCCTGAACGGCCGCGTCGCTGACGAGCGCGTCGAGGCAGAGCCCGGCGAGACCGTGCGCGTGCGCGTCATCAACACCGACCAGGGCACCGCCTCGGTGTGGTCTGCCGAGCCGTTCCGTGTCGTCGCGACCGACGGGCACGACGTAAATCGACCCTCCGACGTCGAGGGGCAGCGGCTGCTCATCCCGGCGGGCGGGCGGGCGGATGTCTCGGTGCGCGCGCCTGCCGCGGGTCACGTCGTGCGCCTGCACGTGGGCGGCGCCCGGAGCATGGTGATCGGCGACGCATCGGCGCCCGAGGCATCCGCCCCGCCCGTGCGGCAGCCGAAGGAGACCCTCGACCTGCTCGCCTACGGCGCGCCCACGCCGCTGTCGTTCGACGCCTCGGCGCCCGACCGCTCCTACGACTACGTGATCGCCCGCCGCTTCGGCATCATCGACGGCCGCCCCGGCAACTTCTGGACCATCAACGGCCGCATGTTCCCCGACGTGCCCATGTTCGACGTGACCGAGGGCGACGTCGTGGTGATGCACCTGCGCAACGACTCGGGCGATGTGCACCCCATGCACCTGCACGGCCACCACGTCGTGGTGCTCTCACGCGACGGCGTCGCGGCCTCCGGCAGCCCGTGGGTCGTCGACTCGCTCGACGTGCACCCCGGCGAGTCCTACGACATCGCCTTCGTCGCCGACAACCCCGGCATCTGGAGCGACCACTGCCACACGCTCCCCCACGCCGTCGACGGCCTCATCGCCCACGTCATGTACGAGGGCGTCACGACGCCGTTCACGATCAACGGCGACGCCGGCAACCGCCCGGAGTGACGGTCGCCGTGCCGAGGTCGACGCTCAGCGCCACCACGGATGCCGCCATCTCGCCCGGGGAGTAGCGTGCGGCGCATGAGCGACGACGAGGCGGATCGCCCGGCTGCACGCACCTACCTGTTCGTGCTCAGCGACGCCGGCGGCACGGTGCCTCCCGAGATCGGGGTCGCACGCCGACTCGCCGAGCGCGGCCACCACGTCACCGTGCTCGCCGACGACCCGTTGGAGCGGCCGGCGCTTCAGGCCGGCGCGAGGTTCCGGCCGACGACGGGGCGGGTGACGGAGCCGTTCCGAGACTGGGCGATCCGCACCCCGCCCGGGATCGCGCGTGGAATGGCCGAGGAGATGATCGTCGGCCCCGCCCCCGTGCAGGCCGCCGACACGGCGGCGGCGATCGACGAGCTCCGGCCCGAGCTCGTCGTGGTCTCGTCATTCGCGGTCGGCGCGATGATCGCGGCCGAGTCGCGCGGCGTGCCCTTCGACCTGCTGATCCCGAACACCTACGCGCTGCCCGCGAAGGGCATGCCGCCGTTCGGTGTCGGGCTCGCGCCGGGGCACGGCGCCATGGGGGCGTTGCGCGACACGGCGTTCGGAGCGGCGGGCAGGCGGCTCTTCGACCACTACGCGCTTGCACCGCTCAACGCCGTGCGCACCGATCACGACCTCGACCCGGTCGCGACGATGTGGAACCAGATGCAGCACGCGCATCGGCAGCTCGTGCTCACCTCGGCGGCGTTCGACTTCCCGGCGGAACTGCCCGCGAACGCCCGCTACGTCGGGCCGGTGCTCGACGATCCGTCGTGGGCCGCCGACGAGACGTGGACGCCGCCCGACGGTGACGACCCGCTCGTGCTCGTGGCCATGTCGTCGACGTTCCAGAACCATGTCGAGTGCCTGCAGCGCATCACCGACGCGCTCGGCGAGCTGCCCGTGCGCGGCGTCGTCACCACCGGGCCGGCCGTGCTGCCCGACGCGATCCGCGCTCCGGCGAACGTGAGCGTCGTGGCATCCGCCCCGCATCGACTCGTGATGCGCGAGGCGAGCCTCGTCGTCACGCACGGCGGCCACGGCACCGTGATCAAGTCGCTCGCCGCTGGGCTTCCGCTCGTGATCCTGCATCACGGCCGCGACCAGGCCGACAACGCCGTACGCGTCACGGAGCGAGGGGCCGGGGTCGCGATCTCACGGCGCTCCTCGACGCAGCGCATCGCCCGGGCGGTCGGCGAGGTGCTCCGCGACGACCGCTACCGGCTGGCGGCGGCGAAGCTCGGCGAGGTGATCGCGCGGGATGCCGCGGGCAGCGCGTTGCTCGACGAGCTCGAAGGCCCGGCGCGGGATCAGGCGTCGTCGACGATCACGTAGAGCTTGCGCACGGTCTCGTGCACCACCCACACCCCGCGCCATCCGCTCGGCATCACGAGGGTGTCGCCGGCGGCGAGCGCGACGGTCTCCTCCCCCTCGACCTCGATCGTGACGCGCCCCGAGAGCAACTGGCAGATCTCGGTGTACCCGTCGCGGGTGGCGGTGAAGCGGCCGGGCGTGCACTCCCAGTAGCCGACGTCGAGGCCCGCACGAGCCCAGAGCGAGTCGGACGCCTCGAGCACGCCGTCGGTGACGGCGGTCGGCTTCGGCGAGCGCTCGCCGAGATCGCGCTCGAGCGGGCGGAGCCCGGCGACCGTCACGACGGGGTGGTGCTCGTCCATGGTTCCTCCGGTCATGGTCGTGGCCACCCTCAGCGCCCGGCGACGAGGTCGGCGACGTGGGCGATCGGCGAGGTGGTCGCGCGGCCGCGCAGTTCGGAGCGATCGGCGGCGTGGTACGCGCCGTAGATGGCCTGCACCGCGAGCCAGCGGAGCGGCTCGATCTCCCACTTGCGGGCGCGATGGCCGACCCAGGGCAGCCGGGTGAGCTCGGTGTCGCGGCCGAGCACGAGGTCGCGCAGGGTGCGTCCAGCGAGGTTCGTCGCCGTGACGCCGGTGCCGACGTAGCCGCCGGCCCAGCCGAGGCCGGTGGCGCGATCGTGGCCGACGGTGGCCGACCAGTCGCGGGGCACGCCGAGCACTCCCGACCAGGCGTGGTCGATCGCGGCATCCGCTGCTGCAGGGAAGAAGCGTGCCAGCAGCGCGCCGAGGCTGTCGATCGTGGCCTGCTGGGTGCGGCCGTCCTGGTCGACGCGCGAACCGTAGCGGTAGGGCACGCCGCGTCCGCCGAACGCGATGCGGTCGTCGGCGGTGCGCTGCGCGTACATGTAGACGTGCGCCATGTCGCCGAGGACCTCGCGGCCGTTCCAGCCGATCTCGTTCCACACGGATGCCGCGAGCGGCTCGGTCACGATGAGCGACGAGTTCATCGGCAGCCACGTTCGGTGCTCGCCGCGGAGGTCCGGCGTGAAGCCCTCGGTGGCGCGCAGCACGTGGGCCGCGCGCACGGTGCCGTGGTCGGTGCGCACCTCGCCCGGGCGGATCTCGGTGACCGTGGTGTTCTCGTAGATCGTCACGCCGAGGCGTTCGACCGCGGCAGCGAGGCCGAGCGCGAGCTTCGCGGGGTGCACGCGCGCGCAGTGCGGATGCCAGGCGGCGCCGAGCAGGCCGGCGACGTTCACGCGGGCGGCCGCCTGCGTCGCGTCGAGGAGTTCGACATCCGTCGCCGGCCACGACTGCTCGGCCGCGGCGTAGGACCTCAGCCGGGCGAGCTGCGCCGGCGTGTAGGCGACCTCGAGCTCGCCGCCCTTGTGGATGTCGGCGTCGATGCCCTCGGCGGCCGTGACGGCGATGACCTCGTCGACCGTCGCGTTGAGGGCGACCTGCTGTGCGATCGCGGCGTCGCGGCCGTGCGTCTTCACGTACTGCTCGCGGCCGCCCGTGACCGAGTTGGTGAGCCATCCGCCGTTGCGGCCCGAGGCGCCGTACCCGGCGAAGCGCCGCTCGAGCACGGCGACGCGCAGGTCGGGCTGGTCGCGCTTCAGGTAGTACGCCGTCCAGAGGCCGGTGTAGCCGGCGCCGACGATCGCGACATCGACGTCGAGGTCGCCGGGCAGGGCGGGGCGCGGCGTCGGCAGGCCGACCTGCTGCAGCCAGAACGAGACTCCGCCGTTCGTGGTCATGCGTGTTCCTCTCCGGTGAAGATCGAGCGCCCGAGATATCGGTGTGTTTTACAACAATGTTTTGAAACGTAGCGCCGAAGCTGGCAGGCTGTCAACAGCCGGCCGTCGTCAACCGAGGGAGGGAGGCCCGATGCCGATCGACGTCGACACCGACGAACGCCTCGCCGACATCGCCCGCGCGACCGTCGAGGTGGCCCGCGAGCGCGGCACCCGCGCCGTGACCCTGCGAGCGGTCGCCGATCGCCTCGGCCGCTCGACCGCCTACATCACGAACTTCGTGCCCTCGCGCGCCCACCTCATGGCGAACGCCCTCGATCACGCCCGCACGCAGTGGGACGCCGAGCGCCTCGAGCACCTCGGCGATCTCGTGGGCGTCGAGCGGCTCGCCGCCCTCGCCCGGTGGATGTGCACCTCCGACCCGGAAGAGAACGTGCTGCGCAGCCTCTGGATCGAGGTCATCGCCGACGTGCGCGGCGCGAACGAGCGCGCCTACCAGGTCGTGCGACGGGTGACGGATGCCACGTACGACAAGTTCCTCGCCGGCGCCGAGCACGTCGAGCACGACGGGGCATCCGTCGATCTCGAACAGGCCGCGCACATCGCCGACATCCTCTACCTCTACTGCCGGGGCTACGAGGTCAAGGCCGTCGAGGACCCGGCGTCGTGGACGGATGCGCGCGTGCAGGCCTCGCTCGAGGTGCTGCTGCGCGCACTCGTGTTCGGCGCGAGGCACGACGCGACGGCGTAGTCGCCGAGCAGCCGGCCGCTCAGGACGCCAGCGCGGCCCCGGGGATCGCCGCGAGCAGCTCCCGCGTGTACGGGTTCTGCGGGTCGTCGAAGATCTGCTCGGGCGTGCCGCTCTCGACGATGCGGCCGCGCTGCATCACGTGCACCTCGTCGGAGATCATGCGCACGACCGCGAGGTCGTGGCTGATGAAGAGGTAGCTGAGGCCGAGGCGGGCCTGGAGGCCCGCGAGCAGTTCGAGGATCTGCGCCTGCACGAGCACGTCGAGCGCCGAGACGGCCTCGTCGAGCACGACGAGCTCGGGCTCGAGCGCGAGGGCGCGGGCGATCGCGACGCGCTGGCGCTGGCCGCCCGAGAGCTCGTGCGGCAGGCGCGAGGCCATGGCCACCGGCAGGGCGACCTGCTCGAGCAGCTCGGCGACTCGCTTGCGGCGACTCGCGGCGTTGCCGATGCGGTGCACCTTCAGCGGTTCGGCGATCGACTCCTCGACCGTGTACCGCGGGTCGAGCGAGGCGTACGGGTTCTGGAAGACGGGCTGCACCCGGCGGCGGAACGCGAAGAGCTCGCGGCGCTTCAGCTTGGTCAGGTCGGTGCCGTCGAAGGCGATGCGACCCGAGGTGAGCTGCTCGAGCCCGAGCACGAGGTTCGCGGTCGTGGACTTGCCCGACCCCGACTCCCCCACGATCGAGACGGTCTTGCCGCGCGGGATCGTGAAGCTCACGCCGTCGACGGCGGTGAACGTCGCGGGCTCCCCCGCCTTCGGCGAGCGCAGGTGGAACTCCTTGCGCAGCTCGGTCACCTCGACGAGCGGGCGCGCGTCGACGTCGCCGCCGCGGATCGGCAGCGGTTCGCGGCGCGAGGCGAGGCTCGGCGCAGCGGCGAGGAGCTGCTTCGTGTACTCGTGCTTCGGGTTCTCGAGCACCTCCTGCGAAGTGCCGGTCTCGACGATGCTGCCGCGGAACATCACGACGATGCGGTCGGCGCGCTCGGCGGCGAGCGCCAGGTCGTGGGTGATGAGGAACACCGCGGTGCCCATCTCGCCGGTCAGCTGGTCGAGCTGGTCGAGGATGCGGCGCTGCACGGTGACGTCGAGCGCCGACGTCGGCTCGTCGGCGATGAGCAGGCGCGGCTGGCACGCGAGGCCCATGGCGATGAGGGCGCGCTGGCGCATGCCGCCCGAGAACTCGTGCGGGTACTGCCGCGAGCGCTGCTCGGGGTCGGGGATGCCGACGAGCTCGAGCAGCTCGACCACGCGGGCGCGCACGGCGTCGCCGGTGCCGTAACCGTGCACCTCGAGCGCCTCGCCGATCTGCTCGCCGACCCGCATGAGCGGGTTGAGGTTCGACATCGGGTCCTGCGGCACGAGGCCGATGCCCGCGCCGCGGAGCTTCACGAGCTCATTCTCGCCGAGCTCGGTGATCTCCCGGCCCTCGAATCGGATGCTGCCCGCGGTGATGACGCCGTTCTCCGGCAGCAGCCGGTTGATCGCGGCGGCCGTGGTCGACTTGCCCGAGCCCGACTCCCCCACGATCGCGACGGTCTCGCCCGCTGCGACGTCGATCGAGACGTCGTCGACGGCGGTGACGAGTTCGCCGCCCGAGCGGAAGGCGATCGAGAGGCCGCTGATGCGGAGCACCGGTTCGTTCGTGGTCATGGTCGGGTTCACTCCTGTGTGCTGAGGGTCGAGGCGAGCGTATCCAGCACGCGCTGCCAGTGGAGGTCGGTGGGCGCCGGCTCGGCCGCGAGCAGGCGGTTGCTCGCGAAGGCCACGGCGATGCCGCGCCCGGGCACGAAGCCCACGGCGCAGCCGGTGAATCCGGGGTGCCAGAGGAGCGGCATCCGCTCGCCCTGCACGACGAGCTCTCGGCGCCGCCAGCCGAGCGCCTGCTCGGCGTCGGGTCCCGCCGCACTGAAGTCGGCGGTGACCTCGGGGTCCCAGAGCTCGGGCCGTTCGTCGGCGCGGCTGAGCGTCGCCGCGACATCGAGCACGTCGTCGATGGAGCCGAAGAGCCCCGCGTGCCCGGCGACGCCGCCGAAGGCGTGGAAGCAGTTGCCGTCGTTGGCCTCGCCGTTGACGGGCGCGGTGCGCCAGGCGAATCCCGCATCGCTCCATGCGACGGGGTACGGATGCCCCGTGGCGACCATCCGGCGTTCGGCCTCGTCGCCGTGCGAACTCGTGGCCGCCTCGCCCGCGACCGGACCGTAGCCGAGCGAGCGGAGGCCGAGCGGGCGCGCGACGAGGTCGCGCACGGCGGCGTCGAGCGGCAGGCCCGCGACGGCCTCGACGACCCGGCCGAGGTGCATGAACCCGAGGTCGGAGTAGTGCCGTTCGCTGCGCAGGGCGTAGCGGAGCGGGAGCGCGTCGATCGTCGCGAAGGGGTCGTCGCCGGGCGCGAGGTAGAGCGGCTGCCACTCCTGGAGTCCGGCGCGGTGCTGGAGGAGGTCGCGGACGCTCGTCTCGGCGTGACCGCCGAATGCCGGCACGAATCGCGTGACGAGATCGTCGACGTCGAGCTCGCCCATCGAGGCGAGGCGGTGCAGCGCCGTGGTCGTGCCGACGACCTTGCTCACCGAGGCGAGGTCGTGCAGGGTGCCGCGGTGCATCGGCACCGGGGTGGGATGCTCCGGCGCAGCGAGACCGGCGGCGGCGACCTGCCGCTCACCGTCCAGGTCGACGCCGATCACGCAGCCGGCGGGCGAGCCGGCGCTCGGCGCGATCATCGCCGCGGCAGCAGCGCCGAGCAGGGTCTCGGGCGCGCTCATGAGGCCACCTCGTGCGCGCTGAGTCCGGCGAGCCGGATCATGCCGGCCTCCGTCCACCACGGCGGAGGCGGAGCTCCGGCTCGCCGAACTCGGCCTGCGTGCGCGCTCCCCCGTCGGGCATCCAGCCGCGGCCCCGGTAGAACGCGATCGACGGCGCGTTCGCGGCGAAGACCCACAGCGCGACCGACGCCGCGCCGCGCTCGCTGAGCGAGTCGTAGGCGGCGTCGAGCAGGCGCGTGCCGAGGCCGAGACCGCGGGCGTCGGGCGAGACGTAGAGCGAATGCACCGCACCGCCGTCACCTTCGGGCTCGGGCGCGAAGCGGGTGACCCCCTGCACGAGGCCGTCGTGCTCGGCGACGAGCACCGTGCCCTCGGTCGAGGCCAGCACCCGTCGCCAGAGCGCCTGCGCACGGTCATCCGTCATCGCCTCGATCGCGACGGCCGGCAGCACGCCGACGTAGCTCTCTCGCCAGCAGGCGAGGAAGACGGCGACGATCGCGTCGCGGTCGTCGCTCGTCGCGGGGCGAAGCGTCACGGACATCGTTCAGCGACCCGCCTCGAGCACCAGCGAACGCAGGCCGTCGACCGGCTGCGGCAGCACGAGCGGGCCGTCACCGGGCGTGATGGTGCCGAGGATGCGCGGCGCGCGAGCCCCGGTGCCGCCCGGAACCGTCGCCGGGATGCCGTGCAGGGTGCACCAGCCGATGAGCGCGAAGGCGATGGCCTCCTTGCTGTCGGCCGGCGCGCCGAGCTCGTCGGCCAGCACGACCTCGACCTCGGGCAGCGCGGCGCGGAGCCCGTCGAGGATCAGCGGATTGCGGCATCCGCCGCCCGAGGCCGCGAGGAAGCCGATGCCCGCCGCCCGCACGTCGCGGGCGACCGTCCGCACCGTGAGCTCGGTGAGCGTGCGCACGAGATCGGCGACCTCGATCGAACGACCCAGGCGGGCCTCGGCGTCGCGCACATAGGCGAGGTGGAAGTGCTCCTTGCCCGTGCTCTTCGGCGCCGTCAGCGCGTAGTACGGGTCGGCGAGCAGCAACGCCAGGAGTTCCTCGTCGACGGTGCCGGTCGACGCGATACGGGCGTCGTCGTCGTAGCCGAGGTCGTTCAGGCCCTCGTCGACGACGACGGCGTCGACGAGCGCGTTCGACGGACCGATGTCGTAGGCGACGAGCGAGTCCTCGCCGACGACGGTCATGTTCGAGATGCCGCCGAGGTTCAGCGCGGCCGAGACGCCCGAGCGGTCGCGCAGCAGCAGTTCGTCGAGGAAGGAGACGAGCGGAGCGCCGTGGCCGCCGGCGACGATGTCGCGGATGCGCACGTCGGAGACCACCGGAACGCCGAGCAGCTCGGCGATCCACGCGGGCTGGCCGATCTGGAGCGTGCCGAGCGCGTGCGCGCCGTCGACCCAGTGGTAGACGGTCTGGCCGTGCGAGGTGACCGCGTCGACCCCGCCGACCGCGTCGCGCGCGGCGAGGGCGGCGTCGGCGAAGGCCTGGCCGATCAGCGTGTCGAGCTCGCAGATCTCGGCGAGCGTCGTCGGCGCGGGAGGCAGGGCGGCGATCAGCCGCTCGCGCAGGGCCGGCGCGTAGGGGGTGGTGGCGTCGTGGAGCACGCGCCCCGAGAGCACGCCGTCGCGTTCGGTGAACTCGACGACCGCGACGTCGATGCCGTCGTGCGAGGTGCCGGAGATCATGCCGAGAACGCGCATCATGCACCTTCCATCGCGGGTCGGAGCCTGCCGCCCGCAACCGCCAGGCGCGCCTCCGCCTCGGCCTGCGAGAGGCCGCGGGCGAGCACCAGCACCGAGGTCTTCACGTCGTAGTCGTTGCCCTCGAGCGTGGCCTCGGCCTCATCGCGCGGCACCCCGGCGATCTCGGCGACCATGCGCACCGCACGGTCGCGGAGCTTGTGGTTCGTCGGCTTCAGGTCGACCATGAAGCTGCCGTAGGTCTTGCCCTGCTGCACCATCACGATCGTCGAGAACATGTTGAGCACGAGCTTCTGCGCCGTGCCGGCCTTCAGCCGCGTCGAGCCCGTCAGCACCTCGGGGCCGACCGCCACCTCGATCGGGAACTCGGCAGCCGCGCTCAGCGCCGTGTCGACGTTGCACGAGAGCCCGACCGTGAGGGCGCCGAGCGCGCGAGCGCGATCGATGGCCGCGATCACGTAGGGCGTGCGGCCGCTCGAGGCGATGCCGATGACCGTGTCGAGCGGTCCGATCCCCGCCTCGTCGATCGCGGCGGAGCCGGCGTCGGCGTCGTCTTCAGCGCCCTCGGTGGGGGTGACGATGGCGGAGGCGCCGCCGGCCATGATCGCGAAGACCAGCTCGGGCGGCGTGCTGAACGTGGGCGGGCACTCCGAGGCGTCGACCACGGCGATGCGGCCCGGCGTGCCGGCGCCGACGTAGACGAGGCGCCCGCCTCGCGACATCCGCTCGCTCGCGGCCTCGATCGCCGGAACGATCTGCGGCAGGGCGCGGTTGACGGCGCCGGGCACCGTGGCGTCGGCCTCGTTCATGGCCGCGGCGATCTCCGCGACGCTCATGCGGTCGAGCTCCGCGTAGCGCGGGTTGCTCGCCTCGGTGGCGAGGTTCGCCAGGTCGTCGTCGAGCGTGCTCATTTCTTTCCTCTGTTTCTGGGGTCGAGTGCGTCGCGCAGACCGTCTCCGAGGAGGTTCAGTCCGACGACGAGGAGGACGACGACCACGCCGGGCGCGATCATGGTCCACGGCGCGATGCCGATGAGGGTGCGCGCCTCGAAGATCATGGAGCCGAGCGACGGGGCCGGCGGCGGGGTGCCGAGGCCGAGGAAGCTCAGCGAGGCCTCGGTCAGCACGGCCCAGGAGAGCGACAGCGTGACCTGCACGATGATGATCGAGGTGATGTTCGGCAGCACGTGGCGGAACATCACCATCGAGCGGCTCTGGCCCGTGCTCGTCGCGGCCTTCACGTACTCGATCTCGCGGAGCGAGAGCACCGGCCCGCGGGTCACGCGGATGAAGATCGGCACGTACACGATCGCGATGGCCACGGCGATCGTGAACCAGTTGCGGTCGAAGACCGAGGCGAGCGACAGCGCGAGGAGGAGCGGCGGGAAGGCGAACAGCACGTTCGTCACGCCCGAGATCACCCCGTCGGAGACACCGCGGTAGAATCCGGCGACGAGACCGCAGAAGGTGCCGACGAGCGTGGCGAACGCCACCGCGACGAGCGAGATGAGCGCCGAGTTGGCGACACCCGCTGCGACGCGCGAGAACACGTCGCGGCCGAACTGGTCGGTGCCGAACCAGTGTTCGGCCGACGGCGGCTGCAGTCGGGCCGGCGGGTCCTGCGCGATCGGGTCGTAGGGCAGCAGGCCGAACGCCGAGAGCAGGCTGAGCACGCCCAGCACGATGACGATGATGAGGCCGACGAGGCCGCTCCGGCTGCGGAGGAGGAGGCGAACGCGCTCCATGGTCCGCCCGCCGCCGGGAGCGAGGGTCGCGGTCTGGGTGATGTCGGTCATGCGGCACGCACCCTCGGGTCGATCATGCGGTAGAGCACATCGGTCAGCAGGTTCACGATCACGAACGAGAGCGCGATGATCAGCACGGTGCTCTGCACGAGTGCGTACTCCTTCTGCTGGATGCCGAGCAGCACCTGGCGGCCGATGCCCGGCAGCGAGAAGATCTGCTCGACCACGACGGCGCCGCCGAGCAGGTAGCCGAACTGCAGGCCCGTCATCGTGACGATCGGCACGAGCGCGTTGCCGAGCACGTGCTTGGCCTGGAGCCGGCGGGGCGGAACGCCCTTCGCCTTCGCCGTGCGGATGAAGTCGTTCGAGCGGATCTCGAGCACGGCGGTGCGCGTGGTGCGCATGATGGGGGCCGCGATGCCGAAGCCGAGCACGATCGAGGGCAGCAGCATCTGCTGCAGGTTCAGCCAGGGGTTGTCGACGAAGTACGCGTAGCCCTCGCCGTTGGGGTTGTACCCGAAGCTCGAGGCGAGCACGGCGAGCAGCGTCGTCGCGAGCAGGAACGCGGGGATCGAGAGACCGGCGAGGCCGACGACCTGTCCGAAGGCGTCCCGGGGAGAGTCGGGCCGCGATGCCGAGAGCATGCCGAGCGGGATGCCGATGAGCAGCGCGAGCACGATCGAGAAGATCGCCAGCTCGATCGTGACGGGCAGCGACTGCGCCGTCAGTTCGAGCACGCTCTGCTGCGCACGGGCCGAGAAGCCGAGGTTGCCGGTGAAGATGTTGCCGAGCCAGCTGAAGAACTGCGCGATGAGCGGCTGGTCGAGACCGTAGTACGCCTCGAGCTGCTGTTGCTGTGCGGGCGTGAGGGCCGCGGCCTCGGTGCCGAGGCCGGCCGTGATCTGGTTGCCGGGGATCGCCCGCAACATGATGAAGACGAACACGGCCACGCCGAGCAGCGTCGCCAGTGCGGCGAGGATGCGCCGGAGCACCGGGTTCCTGAAGAGTCGTCGAAGCATGGTCTTCCGTGGGTTGAGCGGAGTCGAGCCGAACGGCGCGGCGCAGGTGTGGGGGCGCCGCGCCGTTCGGGGTCTTAGTTGACCGTCGTGGTGCGGAGGTACTGCAGCGAACCGTTGGCCATGGGCGTGAAGCCCTGCACCTCGGACGAGGCTGCGGTGTAGGAGTAGCTCGTGAAGAGCCAGATCCACGCGGCGTTGTCTTCGAGGTTCTCCGAGATCTGCGCGTAGATGTCCTTGCGCTCATCGGGGTCGGAGCTCTGCTTGCCCTCGGCGAACAGCGCGTCGAGCTCGGGCGAGCTGTAGCCGGCGACCTGGTTCAGGTTGCCCGTGCTCGTGAAGTAGCGGCCGTACATGCCGTCGGGGTCGGGGCGTCCGCCGTTCAGGGCGACGGCCGCGTCGAAGTCGGCGGCGATCCAGCGGTCGACGAAGGCGCCCGACTCGAGCACCTCGAGTTCGAGGGTGATGTTCGCCTCGGCCAGCTGGGCCTTGAGGTTCTGCGCCTCGTTGACGCTCGTCGCGTACTCGCCCTGCGAGACGATCGTCTTGATCGTCACGCCGTCGGACTTGCCGGCCTTGTCGAGGTACTTCGCGGCCTTGTCGAGGTCGCGCTCGGGGCAGGGGCGGGCGTCGGGGTCGGAGCGGTATGCCGGCGACGTGATCGGGCCGGTCACCTCGCCCTCGCCGAGGGCGGCGGTGTCGAGCACCTCCTGGCGGTCGACGGCGCACTGGATCGCGAGACGCACGTTGACGTCGGCGAGGTCGCCGCGACGGGCGTTCAGCTGCAGCGCGTGGTAGCTCAGCTGGGGGGTCTTCTCGACGGAGACCGTGCCGCTCTCGGCGGTCTGCGCGACGAGCGGGTCGTCGAACACCGCGAGCTGCACGTTGCCCGACTGCATGGCCGAGACGATCGAGGACTCGTCGGGGATGACGCGGAACTCGACGGTGTCGAGCTTCGCGGCGTCGCCCCAGTAGGCGTCGTTCTTGGCGAGCGTCAGCGATTGGCTGGCCTTGCGGTCCTCGAGCACGAACGGCCCGGTGCCGTTCGGCGTGGTGTTCAGCTCGGCCTCGGTGTCGTCGGAGGAGAGCATCGCCATGTTGATGACGGCGAGGTTCGCCGGCAGGGCGGCATCGGGCGCGCTCAGCGTCAGCACGACGGTCTGCTCGTCGGGCGTCTCGATGCCGGCGACCGACGCGAGCGAGGTGCGCGCGACGGCTGCGGTGGCCTCGGCCGCGATGGCCTCGAGCGAGAACTTCACGTCTTCGGAGCCGAAGGTGGAGCCGTCGGCGAAGGTGACGCCCTCGCGCAGCGTGAAGGTCACCGTGAGGCCGTCCTCCGACGCCTCCCACGACTCGGCGAGCCCGGGCACGACGTTGAGGTCGGCGTCGAACTCGGTCAGCGTGCCGTACAGGTTCTGCAGCACGTTGACGGCCTGGAACTGCGTGGCCTTCCAGGGGAACAGTGTGTCGGGGTCGCTCGTGACGCCGACGACGAGCGAGCCGCCTGCCGCACCTGCTTCGGTGGGCGAGGGCTTCGCCGAGCTGCAGCCGGTGATCGTCAGTGCGACGGCCGCTGCCAGGCCGACCGCTGCGAGGGCGCCGCGTGCACCGCGGTTGCCTCCGTTCATGGGGGAACTCCTCAGGGCTAGGTGCTGCCTCGTCCGGGTGGTACTGCGCTGTGTGCGCCGGGTCGAAGAGCATCGATGATCTCAGTAGGTCACAAAAGTACATCACATCAGCTAGGCATGTAACAAAATTTCTTCTAGGGTGGTGTCACCGCCCCGACGGGGCATCGAGTGTCGTCGACGAGGAGAGCTGATGCCCACCCACGAGCCCAGGGCCGACGAGCCCGGCCAGCGCCCCGTGCTCGTGCGCATCCGGGCGATCCTGCCCGAGCTGCGCCCGAGCGAGCAGCGCATCGCCTCGCTGTTCGTCTCCGAGCCCGCGCTCATCGCCGAACTCTCGATGGCCGAGCTCGCTGCGCGCTGCGACACCTCGACCACCTCGGTCGTGCGCTTCTGCAAGCGCATGGGCTACGAGCACTTCAAGGCCCTCCGCATGGACGTGCTCCGCGACGTCGCACGCGAGACGTTCGAGACCGCGGGGCTGCCCGAGATCTCGGGCGACATCGACCGCGACGACACCCTCGACGACATCGTGGCGAAGGTCTCGATGGCCGAGACGCTCTCGATCGCCGACACGGCGAAGGTGCTCGACATCGACGCCCTGCAGGCCGCCGTCGACGCGGTCGGGGCGACCCCGCGCGTCGACATCTTCGGTGTCGGCGCGAGCTCGTTCGTCGGCCTCGACCTGCAGCAGAAGCTCACCCGCATCGGCCGCACCGCGCTCAACTGGTCCGACCCGCACGCCGCCTGGACCTCGGCGGCGACACTCCGCCCCGGCGCGGTGGCGATCGCCGTCTCGCACAGCGGCGGCACCGTCGACACGGTCGAGTTCCTCGCGATCGCACGCGCCGCGGGCGCCACGACGATCGCGATCACCAATCACGATCACTCCCCGCTCGCCGAGCAGGCCGACATCGTGCTCACCACCGCCGCCCGCGAGACCGGGTTCCGCTCGGGTGCGCTCGGCAGCCGCATCGCACAGCTCATGGTCGTCGACTGCGTCTTCATCGGCGTCGCCCAGGCCAGCTACGACCAGTCGATGGAGGCGATCCGCAACACCTACGCGGCGGTGCACCACCTCCGCGCGCTTCGCCGGTGACCCCGGCGATCCGAGGGCTCTACGCCGCGTTCGCCGGGCTCGGTGCGACCGCGGCGGCGATCCCGGCGGTGCTCCCCTCGGTCGAGCAGGGCGTCGGGACATCCGTCGTCTCTGCCGTCCCCGCCCTGTTCGGCGGCCTGCTCGTCGGCGTGCTCGCATCGAGCGTCGTGCTGCGCCGGGTGCGGGCCCTGCATCTCGCGGCGATCGGATGCCTCGTGCAGGCCGTCGCGCTCTGCGGCGCCGCCCTCGCCGGCACCGCGCCGGCGTTCATCGCCTTCGCCGCGCTCGCCGGCGTCGGGTTCGGACTCACCGAGGCCTCCGCGAGCGTCGCCTCGAAGGCCGCTTCGACCTCCTCGGCGGCCGCCATCCTCACCGCGCTCACGGCGACGGTCGCCGTCACGGCGGCGCTCACGCCCCTCCTCGTGGCCCTGGCCGCGGGCATCGAGCGGCCACCGCTCGTGCTCCTCGTGGTCGCCGCCGCGCAGCTCACCGCCGCCGTCGCGCTCCTCGTCGGCGCCCGCGGCAGCGCCGCTCCGGCCCGTGGCGAGCGCCGTCGCGGTCTCCGTCGTGCGAGCGTGCTCGCGCTGCTCCCGCTCGCGATCGCGCTCCCCCTCTACGTCGGCGTCGAGACTGTGTTCGCCGGGTGGTCGGCCGTGATCCCGGCAGGACTGCTGCGGGTCGACCCCGCCGCCGCCGCACTCGGCACCTCCGTCTTCTGGGGGCTCATGGCCGTCGGCCGGTTCGCCTCGTCGGCGATGCTGCGGCACGGCGTCACGACGCGTCGCGCTCTGCTCCTCGGCACGCTCACCGCCGCCGGGGTGCTCGGCGTCGCGGCGGTCGTCACCCCGACCGCCCCGGCGTTCGGCCTCGCCGCGATCGCCGTCGCCGTCGTCGCCCTCGCCCCGACCTACGCCCTCACGGTGGGGCTCGCGCTCGACCGCCTCGACGACGACGAAGCCGCGAAGGCGACCGGGGTGCTCGTCGCCTGCGGCGCGGCCGGCGGCAGCTTCGTGCCCGCCGCGATCCTGTTCCTCACCGACGATCCCACCGCGTCCGCGACGTTCGTCGCGACCGCCGTCATCTGCCTCGTGGTCGCCGCCCTCTCGGCGATCCCCGTCCGCACCATCAGCCCAGCCGTCTCAGGAAGCCGCACCGCATGACCGTGTCCGCCACCGCCCACCGCTCCGCCGTCGACCCCGGCGATGACCGACTCGCCGCAGAACTCGGCCGAGTGCTCGGCACGACCGCCTCGCCGACGTCGACGGCCGCGGATGTCTCGGTCGCCGAGTTCGATCGCATCGTCGCGGGCGTCGACGCCTCGCATGTGCTGCTGACCCCCGCCGCCGTGGTCACCCCGCGCAGCCTCGAGCAGGTTGCGGCCGTGCTCCGCTTCGCGGCCGATGCCGGGCTCGGGGTCACCGTGCGTTCGGGCGGCACCAGCCTCTCGGGCCAGGCATCGACCGACGGCATCCTGCTCGACACGCGCACCGCGTTCCGCCGCATCCAGCCCGAGGCCGGCGGCGAGCGCGTGCGCGTGCAGCCCGGGGCGACGGTGCGGCAGGTCAATGCCCGGCTGCTCCGCCACGGCCGCAAGCTCGGGCCCGACCCGGCCAGCGAGATCGCCGCGACCGTCGGCGGCGTGATCGCCAACAACTCGAGCGGCATGGCCTGCGGCACGCACCACAACAGCTACCGCACGCTCGCCTCGCTCACCTTCGTCCTGCCGAGCGGCACGATCGTCGACACCGCGGCGCCCGATGCCGACCGGCGGCTCGCCGACGCCGAGCCCGCGCTGCACGCGGGTCTCGCCCGACTCCGCGACCTCGTGCGCGACCGTGCAGACCTGCGCGCCGAGATCGAGCGGCAGTACCGCGGCAAGAACACGATGGGCTACGGCCTGAACTCCTTCCTCGACTTCACCGAACCGGTCGAGATCCTCGCGCACCTCATGGTCGGCAGCGAGGGCACGCTCGGCTTCGTCGCCGAGGCCGTCTTCGACACCGTGCCGATCGCCTCGAGCGTCGCCACGGCGCTCGTCGTGTTCCCCTCGCTCGACGCCGCCACCGGCATCCTGCCGGTGCTCGTCGAGACCGGCGCCGCCACCATCGAGCTGATGGATGCCGCGTCGCTTCGCGTGATCCAGGCCGACCCCGCGGCATCCGGCATCATCGACGACGTCTCGATCGACGGGCACGCCGCCCTGCTCGTGGAGTACCACGGCCGCGACGACGACGACCTCGCCGAGCAGCTCGTCCGGGCCGCCGCCGCGCTCTCGGCTGCCGGCGCCCCCGCGCTCGAGGTCACCCGCGATCCGAAGGAGCGCGCTCGGCTCTGGCACTTCCGCAAGGGGCTCTACGCGGCGATCGCCGGCGCCCGGCGCCCGGGCACCACCGCGCTGCTCGAGGACATCGCCGTGCCCGTCGAACGGCTCGCGGCGACGTGCGCGGCGCTGCAGACGCTCTTCCACCGCCACGGCTATGCCGATGCGGTGATCTTCGGGCACGCGAAGGACGGCAACATCCACTTCCTCCTCACCGAGGACTTCACCGCAGCCGACGCGATCACGCGGCAGGAGCGCTTCACCGAAGAGCTCGTCGACCTCGTGCTCGGCGCCGGCGGCACGCTGAAGGCCGAGCACGGCACCGGCCGGATCATGGCGCCCTTCGTCGAACGCCAGTTCGGCGCCGAGCTCTACGCCGTCATGCGCGAGGTCAAGGCGCTCTGCGACCCCGCCGGCGTGCTGAACCCCGGCGTGCTGCTCACCGACTCGCCGACCGCGCACCTCGAGCACCTGAAGCTCACGCCCGAGGTCGAGTCGGAGGTCGACCGCTGCGTCGAGTGCGGCTACTGCGAGCCCGTGTGCCCGAGCAAGGACGTCACGATCACGCCGCGCCAGCGCATCGCGGTGCGCCGGGCGCGCGCCGCCGCGAAGCACGCCGGCGACACCGACCTCGACGCACGCCTCGCCGCCGCGGAGGAGTACGCCTCGGTCGAGACCTGCGCCGCCGACGGCATGTGCCAGACGGCGTGCCCCGTGATGATCAACACCGGCGACCTCGTGCGGCGCCTGCGCGAGCAGGAGGCGAATGCGCCGACCCGCACGATCGCCGGGGCACTCGCGAAGACCTGGGGCCCGGTGACTCGGGGCGCCGCGCTCGCCCTCACCGCCGCGAAGGCCGTGCCGCCGATCGCCACCGCGGCCAGTGCCGCCGGCCGCGCGGTGCTCGGCGCCGACGTCGTGCCGCAGTGGTCAGCCGACCTGCCTCGCGGCGGGGCGAAGCGCGCCCACGCCTCGGCCGCCGCCGGCGACGTCGTCTTCTTCTCGGCCTGCGTCGGCTCGATGTTCGGCCCGGCCGACGACGGCATCGGCGCGGCATCCGCCTTCCGCCTGCTCTGCGATCGCGCCGGGGTCGAACTCATCACGCCCGACGGCATCGACGGGCTGTGCTGCGGCACCCCGTGGAAGTCGAAGGGACTCGCCACCGGCTACGCCACCGCGATCGAGCAGACGGTGCGCGCGCTGCTCGCCGCCTCGGACGGCGGGCGCCTGCCGATCGTCTGCGACAACTCCTCCTGCACCGAGGGCCTCGTGCACGCGCTCGAGAACGTGGGCGAGCTCGACGGCGCGCCGGTCTCGCTCCGCATCGTCGACGCGGTCGACTTCGCGGCCGAGCGGCTGCTGCCCGCACTCGACGTCGGTGAGCGGCTCGATTCCCTCGCGCTGCATCCGACCTGTTCGAGCACGCGACTCGGTTCGAACGACCACCTGCGGCAGCTCGCGAACGCGGTGGCCGTCGACGCGGTGGTTCCGGATGCCTGGGGCTGCTGCGCCTTCGCGGGCGACCGCGGCATGCTCCACCCCGAGCTGACGGCATCCGCGACCGCGGCGGAGGCGGCGGAGCTCGCCGAACGCGACTTCGACGCCCACGCCTCGTGCAACCGCACGTGCGAGATCGGCATGACGCGCGCGACGGGCGAACCGTACGTTCACATCCTCGAGCTGCTCGAGCGCGCGACCCGCTGAGGTCGATGCCGTGAGCGCTCCGGCTCAGCCGATGCGGAGCACCACGCTCCCCCGCTTGCGGCCGGTGTCGACGTAGCGGTGCGCCTCGACGATGTCGTCGAGGTCGAAGGTACGGTCGATGACGGGTCGCAGCTCCCCTGATTCGGCGAGCGCCGCGAGTCGCTCCATGCCCGCTCGGCCCATGCGGCCGCCGCGGTGGTCGACGACGAGCCCGCTTCGGCGGGCCTGCATGCCGGCGGCCAGCATGCCGGGCAGGTCGGCGATGACGAGCAGCAGAGCCCCGCCGGGCGTCAGCAGGTGGGCGACACGACCGAACGGCGCATTGCCGACGCACTCGACGATCACGTCGTAGTGCGGGCCTTCGGAGCGAGCCTCGCCGGATCGTCCGCGCGCCGCGAAGTCCTCGCGGGTGTAGTCGACGACCTCGCTCGCCCCGAGCGAGCGCACGAGGTCGGCGTTCCGCCCGCTCGTCACGGCGGTCACGTGCGCGCCCCTGGCCGCCGCGAGCTGCACGACGGCCGTGCCGACTGCGCCCGAGGCGCCGTTCACGAGCACACGGGTGCCGGGCCCGATCGTCACCCCGTCGAGGTAGCGCAGGGCGGTGTGCCCGCCGAACACGATCGCGGCGGCCTGCTCGAACGAGAGGTTCGCGGGCTTCCGCGCGACCTCGCCCTCGGCGTCGACGACGACGAACTCCGCATGGCAGCCCATGCCTGCACCGCGCATCACGATGACCTCATCACCGGGCGCGAATCGGGTGACGCCCTCGCCGACTCGCTCGACGACGCCGGCGGCCTCCATGCCGAGCACGGGCTTCCTGGGGCGGAACCACCCGATCATCGGCCCGACGACCACTCCCAGCCCCCGCGGCACTCGGCGGCTCCGCAGTCGATGGTCGGCGATGCTCACCGTCGAGGCGCGCACACGCAGGAGAAGTTCGCCGGGCCCTGGCTCGGGCGTCGGCACCTCGGCGACGTGCGCGACCTCGGGTCCGCCGAAGCGCCCGATGACCGCGGCACGCATCGTGATCGGGGTGACGGAGGTCGCCGGCTGGAATGATTCCGTGGACATGTGCTGCTCCCTTACGTTGTAAGACTTACGGCGTAAGATACGCCGCGGATGCCACCGCGTCCAGTCCCGGAGGACGATTGCCTGACGTTGTAAGGTGAAGACATGCCGCAGCGGTCCGTCGTGCGCCCCCAGCTCACTCGAGAGAGCGTGCTGCAGACAGCCCTGCAACTGGCCGACCGCGACGGCATCGAGGCGCTGACGATGCGCGCGCTCGCCGAGCAGCTCGGCGTCGAGGCGATGTCGATCTACTACCACCTGCCGAACAAGGACGCGATCCTCGACGGCCTCGTCGAAGTGGTCTTCGCCGAGATCGAGCAGGAGGTCGGCGGGTTCGCCCCTCCCCCTTCGACGGATGCGTCGAACTGGGCGCCGGCGCTCCGCGAACGCATCCTCGGTGCGAGGCGCGTGCTGCTGCGGCATCCGTGGTTGCCGAACGTCATGAACGCGCGCGGCGCCTCAGGGCCCAACGCCATGCGTCACGTCGACGGCGTCGTCGGCATCATGCGGGCCGGCGGCATGTCGCACGACCTCATCCACCACTCGCTGCACGCCATCGGCAGCCGCATGTACGGCTACGTGCAAGAACTCAGCGACGACGGGGCGGCCCCGGCACCGGTCGAGCTCGAGCAACTCGCCGCCCTCGCGCCGCACCTCGCCGCGATGCTCGCCGAGGTCGTGCACGACGATCCCGAGTCGACCCTCGGCTGGTGCGACGACCAGACTGAGTTCGAGTTCGGGCTCGACCTGCTGCTCGAGGGGCTCGAGCGGCGCCGGGCGGCGCAGCCCGCCTGAGCGCTCGGAAGGACTCGGCTCAGAGCGCTCCGGTCGCCGCCGTCTCGATGACGCTGGGCGTGCCGTCGAAGACGAGCAGCCGGTCGGCGAGCTTGTCGACGAAGAACCGGTCGTGGCTGACCACGATGACCGCGCCCGGGAAATGCGTGAGTGCCCGCTCCATGACCTGCGTCGAGGTGATGTCGAGGTGGTTCGTCGGCTCGTCGAGCACGATCACCGCCGCCCCCGAGAGCAGGCACTGCGCGATCGCGACACGAGCGCGCTGACCGCCCGAGAGCGTACCGATCTTCTGCTTGAGGTCGGCCTCCGAGAACTGGAGCATCGCGAGGAATCGGCCCACGCTCTTCTTCGTCGCGGTGAACGCGAGCGAGTCGGGGTAGGCGTTCACCGCGTGCCCGACCGTGTCTTCGAGATCGAGCTCGGCGTAGACCCGGTTGTACGAGACGTACCTGGCGCCCTTGGCCCAGCGCACGGTGCCGAAGTCGGCCTCGGTCTCGCCGGTCAGCACGTCGAGCAGCGTCGACTTGCCCGAGCCGTTCGAGCCGAGCACCGCGACCCGGTCGCCGCGGCGCAGGTCGAACGAGAGGCCCTCGAAGAGCGGCGCACCGCCGAAGCTCTTCGTCAGCCCCGTCACCGTGAGCAGGTCGTTCGAGACCCGCAGCCCCTCGTAGATGCCCGTGATGATCTGATCGATCGGGCGGGGCGCCTGCCGCTTCTTGATGTCGGCGAGACGGCGGGCGACCGCGTTCGACGGGTTGCGCGCGGCTTCGCGGCGTGCTGCCGAGGCCGCCTGCTCGTAGGCGAGCAGCTCCTCCTCGTGCGCGAACTGCTTCTCGAGCATCTTCAACCGCGACTGCTTCGCGTGCACGTACGCCGAGTAGTCGCCCTCGTACTCCTGCAGGCGGTAGTTCTCGAGCTCGATGATGCGGGTGACCACGCCGTCGAGGAACTGGCGGTCGTGCGAGACCACGAGCACGGCGCCCGCGAAGCCCGAGAGCCAGTTCTCGATCCACTTCACGCCGTCGAGGTCGAGGAAGTTCGTCGGCTCGTCGAGCAGCAGCACGTCGGGCGACTGCACGAGGATCTGCGCGAGCGCGGCGCGGTTGCGCCATCCGCCCGACAGGCGCCCGACCGACAGGGCGCGGCGCTCCTCGTCGAAGCCGAGGCGGGTGAGGACCGTGTCGATCGTGGTCTCGTAGGTCCAGCCGCCGATGTGGTCCATGCGCTCGAAGAGCTCGCCCTGCTCGGTCAGGATCCGCGTCATCGCGTCATCCGACATCGGCTCGGCGAGCGCCATGCCGATCTCGTCGAGGCGGGCCTGCGTCTCGTGCACCTGCGCGAAGTGGCCGCTCAGGATCTGCTGGATGCTCTGCTCGCCGTCGAGCTCCGAGAACTGCGAGAAGTACCCGATCGTGGTGCCGAGCGTGACGTCGCGGGTGCCGCCGCTCGGCTCGCGCCGCCCGAACACGACCTCGAGCAGGCTCGTCTTGCCGGTGCCGTTCTTGCCGATGAGGCCGACCCGGTCGCCCTGCTTCAGCTTCAGGAACGCCTCCTTCAGCACCGGGCGTCCGTCGAACTCGATGCTGACGTCGTTCAGGCGGATCAGGCTCACTGGTGTCCTTGCGGTGAAGAGGTGGAGAAGTTCGGCGAGACGGATGCCTCGAGCCGCGCGCCCACTCTACCGACGCCGCCTGCGCGGCAACCCAGCCGCATGCGACGATCGGTGCATGGCGCATCGGGAACCCAACGATCTCGGCAGCATCGCCCTCTCGGACGAGGGCCTCGCCGTCACCACGAGCGGCTCGCCCGAGGTGCTGGTGCCGTGGGACGAGATCGACTCGGTCGCAGTGGACGTGACAGAGATCATGGGCGAGGTGCACCGCGCCGTCGTGTTCGACCACGTCTCGGGCGAGTTCTTCGAGATCTCGGACCGGGCCGACGGATGGGAGGAGGCGATCGAACACCTCGGCGACCACATGGCCCTGCTCGTCGACGCGCCGCTCGAGGTCTGCCGCGAGGCCCGCCCCGACGCCGAGCCGATCGAACTCGCCCGCCGCCGGGAGGGCTGAGGCCGGGCACGCAGCTGCGCCTGACAGCGAGGCGCTCACCGCCGAGACCGGCTCCACCGGAGCGACCGGGATCATGCCGAGGGCTGGTGCGCCGTCTGCGAGAGGAGCAGACTCGCAGGCGAGACCGCCGGGAGGAACCATGGGCGACGCGCAACCACCGCCACCTTCACCCGACGAACGATTCGCGCCCGTCTTCGGCGCCGCGGCGTTCGAGGGAGAGTCCCCGGGCGCCATCAGCAGCCGCGCCGGCCACTTCCTCGCCATGGGCACCGCGGCCTTCGGGTCGAGGGAGCAGACCGCCGATGTGCGCGATGACGCCGAGGCGCTCGGCGTGCCGTTCGTCGTCCCGGCGACCGATGACGATCTGCTCTGGAGCGAGCAGTCGAACCTCGACCAGCTCACCCGATTCGCGCTGCAGGACCACGGGGCATCCGACGCCCGCGACTGGAGCGGTGGGGCACCACCTCGCGCCGACGACGAACTCGCGCTCTGGCAGAACGTCGAACTCACGCACTCTGTCCCGTCGCTGCTCGCTCTGCTGAACCACTCGCGCGGCAGCGAGCACGAGCTCCAGCGCGTCGCCGCCGCGACCGCGCTCCGCACCTTCAGCAGCGGCGCGCTGGCTGCGGCCGACGAGGTGCTCGCCGCCGCGACCGCCTCGGCCGACGAGCACGTGGCCGCGATCGCGAACACCGCATTGCGTCGAAGCGACGGCGGCGGTTCGGAACCGGCGAGGCCGACGCGCGCTCCGACGGGCGGCGGCGCTCCCACGGCCTTCGCCCACGCAGAGGTCAGCCTCGCCATCCACGGCACGTGGGCCCAGGTCACCGCAGACCCCTGGTACGCGCCGGGAGAGCCGCTGCACAACCACATCCTGGTCGCCTCGACCCCGAACCTCTATGACGAGGACACCTACTACACGTGGAGCGGCGAGTACTCGCAGGCCGCCCGGGATGCCGGCTCGGCCGAGCTGCCGATCTGGAGGGACGCGCTCGCCCTGCCCCCGTTCGACACCGTCTTCGCCCACAGTCATGGCGGCAACGTCGCACTGACCGCGGCGGCCGACGGCGAGCGGATCCGCATGCTCGTGCTCATGCACACCCCCGCCCTCCCGCGGTCGGATGCGCAGTGGGCAGCGATCAGGGGGCACGTGGGGCGCACGGTCGTGATGCGGACCCGACTCGACCACGTCGTGCTCGCCGACGGCCTGGTCAACGGGAGTTCGCAGCGCTTCGACCAGAACAAGCTTCCGCATCATCCGGTCGTACTGCACTGGGCGAACGCCGACGCCTGGTTCTCGCACACCTTCTTCACCGAGGTCGGCAAGTGGCTGCAGTACGACCTCGCGGGCACGGTCCGCAGGCAGCATCGCTACGCAGAACAACTCGTGTAGTCGGCGGCAGGCCACCGGATGCGACCTCCGACTCGAATCGCGATCGCGGCACGGATCGGAAGGTTCTCGGCGCCCGCGGCGTTGGCCACTGCATGAGAGCGATCGCGTACGCCAAGACCGGGAACTCGTCCGTACTGCACCTCGTCGAGCGGGAGGCGGCCGAACCGGGCGCCGGAGAGGTGCGCGTGCGCATCGCCGTGTCGGGTGTCAACCCGACCGATTGGAAGGCGAGGGCCGGTTCGCGGCCGGGCGTGGCGGCGCCGTTCGCGGAGGTCGTGCCGAACCAGGACGGCGCCGGCATCGTCGACGCCGTCGGCCCCGGCGTGCCCGGGTTCGCGGTCGGCGACCGGGTCTGGGCCTACCTCGCCGCGCACGAACGGCCGTCCGGCACCGCGCAGCAGTTCGCGGTGCTCTCGGCCGAGCACGTGGTGGCCCTGCCGGATGCCGCGGGCTTCGACCTCGGCGCCTCCCTCGGCGTTCCCGCCATGACCGCGCACCGCGCGCTCACCGTCTCCGAGGCGGGTCCGTCGCGACTCGGCCCCGGCGCGCTCGACGGCCGCACGGTGCTCATCGCCGGCGGCGCGGGCGCCGTCGGGCACGCGGCCATCCAGCTCGCCCGCTGGTCGGGAGCCACGGTCATCACGACGGTGAGCTCGCCCGAGAAGGCCGCGCTCGCGACCGCGGCCGGAGCCCACCACGTCGTGAACTACCGCACCGACGACGCTGCGGCCGCGATCCGCGCCATCGCCCCGCACGGCGTCGACCAGGTCGTCGAGGTCTCGCCCGCCCGCAACGCCGGGCTCAACGCGAGCGTCATCGCGAACCACGGGTCGATCGCCGTGTACGCGACCGACGGCGGCGCCGAGATGACCCTCGACGTGCGCCGGCACTTCGCGCTCAACGTGCGGTACCAGTTCCTGCTGCTCTACACCGTCGGCCAGGACGCCCTCTCGGCCGCCGCCGAGGACATCGGCCGTGCACTCGTCGACGGCGCACTGCCCGTCGGCGAGGGCGCCGGCCTGCCGATCACCCGCTTCCCACTCGAGCGCACGGCCGCGGCGCACGACGCCGTCGAGGCCGGCACCGTCGGCAAGGTGCTCATCGACGTCGACCCCGACATCGCCTGATCCCTCCCCGGGCGAGCGACGCTCAGCCGAGCAGGTGCGACAGCTGCTCGACGACGAGCACCACGGCGAGCACGACCATCGCGGCGCCCGAGATGCGGGAGACGAGTCGCATGGCCGACGGCCGGGCACGCAGCACCGTGCGGGCGCCCATGCCGACGACGAGGTAGACGAGCGCGCAACTGCCGACGAAGATGAGGCCGAGCACGGCCAGCTGCACCGGGATCGGCCAGGCGCCCGCGGCATCCGTGAACTGCGGCAGCAGCACGACCAGCACGAGCAGCCCCTTCGGGTTCAGGCCGCTGACGCCGGCGCCCTGCACGAGGCGCAGCCACGGCCGCGTCTCCGCTCCCCCGCCGGGGGCTGCGCCCGCGACCGGCCCGGGCGGCTCGATCAGCACGCGAATGCCGAGATACGCCAGGTACGCCGCGGCGGCGAAGGTGAGGCCGCTCAGCACCCACGGCATCGCCGCCACGGCCGCGCCGACGCCCACGGCCACCGCGGCCACCGCGGCGAGATAGCCGATGAGGATTCCGGAGAGCGCGGGCAGGATGCTGCGGTCGCGCAGCCCCGAAGCGATGATGTACGCCCAGTCGGGGCCCGGCACGAGCACCATGAACGTCATCATCGCCCAGCAGGCGAGCAGCAGTTGGGTGTTCACGCTGGCCTCCCTTCGACGGATAGGACGAAGGTAGGCGAGAACCGCGAGCAGCCGCTGCCGCATTCACCCCCGATCAGGTGGCCACGTGGAAGAATCCACTCCATGGACGCCATCGATCGGAGAATCCTTGCCGAACTGCAGCAGGACGGCCGGCTGAGCCTCACCGACCTCGCCGCGCGCGTGCAGCTGAGCATGTCGCCGACCCACCGGCGGCTCCACGCGCTCGAGGCATCCGGAGCCATCAGCGGCTATCGCGCCGTGATCGATCCCGAGGTGGTCGGGCTCGGCTTCGGGGCGCTCGTGTTCGTCACGATGGATCAGGCGAACCGGGCGACGATCCCCGCGTTCGATGCCGCCGTCGCCGAGATCCCCGAGGTGATCCAGGCCCTCCGGCTCTTCGGCGACCCCGACTACCTGTTGCGCGTCGCCGTACCCGACCTGCCCGCGTACCAACGACTGTGGGACGAGCGGCTCTCGGCGCTGCCGGGCGTGCGCCGAGTCGAGTCGACGCTCGTCATGAAGACGATCGTCGACGATCGGCCGCTGCCGATCTGAGGAGGCGGACCCTCGACGGCGTCGGGAGGTCGGCGTACCGTGGCCCGCGAAGCGAACGCCCGAACGAGGAGGTTCCCGATGGCCGAGCTCTCACCTGTCCAGCCGTGCCTGTGGTTCGCCGACCAGGCGCGCGAGGCGATGACGTACTACGTCGACGTCTTCCCGAACTCGCACATCACCCGCATCGACGAGTACCCCGACGAGTCGCTCGACGAGCACTTCGCGGGCATGACGGGCAAGGTGCTGAGCGGCGCGTTCACCCTGAACGGCATCGACTTCGTCTGCCTCGACGGCGGCCCGCTCTTCGTCTTCAACGAGTCGATCTCGTTCGTCGTCTCGTGCGCCGACCAGGCCGAGATCGACTACTACTGGTCGAAGCTCTCGCACGTGCCCGAGTCGGAGCAGTGCGGCTGGTGCAAGGACCGCTTCGGCGTCAGCTGGCAGGTCATCCCCGCGAACATGGGCGAGCTGACCCGGCGGCCCGAGCAGATCCAGGTGATGATGGCCCAGAAGAAGGTCGTGATCGCCGAACTCGAGAACGCCTGAGACGACGGATGCCGCGGCGCGCCGTCACCGGGCGGCCGTGGCCTCACCGGGTGGGTCGGCGACCTCGCTCGAACGAGTCAGCACGAGCGCCGCGGGGAACCGTCCGACCACCGCCCGGAGCGCCGGCCTCGACAGCGCCGCCGCCTCCGTCGGCTCGACGATTCGGGGCGCGGTCGCCCGATGGTCTCGACCCTTCCACCTGATGGTGGCCCCACCGGCGGCGAGCACGTTGCGGGCCCAGTTGGTCTTCGCACCCCACGGCAGGCCGATGAGGAAGACGCCCTCCGACACCGTCGGCACGAGCGCGATGGGCGTCGCGTAGGCGGTGCCGCTGCGGCGGCCGTGGTGGTGGATGATCGCCCAGAGGGGCACCCACCGGCGCCCGGCCAGTGCTCGGGCGACCGGCTCGCTCGTCCGCACGGCCCATCGTGGCGGGCCCTGCTTGCGGTCGGAGTCGCTCATCACTCCAGCATCCGCCCTCCGGGCGGATTCCGCACCGGCGACCTCCTGCCTGAGACCTCGCCGAGATCAGGCCGACGCGACGAGGGTCCGCCAGTCGCTCGCTCGTGCATCGATCGGGGAGCCGTTCGCGACGCGGGCCGTGCGCGCAGCCGGGTCGAGCTGCACGGTCGCGAGGGTCGCCCAGCGCTCGCCGAAGGGCAGTGTCAGGTCGGGGCGGTGGCACAGGAGCGGCTGCCCGGGGTCGGAGTAGAGGAACGCGAGCAGCTCATCGTCGGTGCGCGGCTCGGGGTAGTCGGCGAGGCGGCTCGCGATGAGGTCGAAACGCTCGCCGGAGTCGGGCTGGTAGATCTCGGTCTTCTCATCGGCCTGCGCCTCGCGGCTCAGGAAGTGGTTGGTGCGCACGACCACGCCGTCGACGGGTTCGACCACGAACACCCCGATCGGCGTGATGTCGGTCGTGACGACGCGCTCGGCGTCGAGCAGGGTGAACGAGCTCGAGGCGCTGCGGGGCGCATCGCGCACGAGCTCGACCGCCTCTTCCACCGAGGCCGCCTCCTCGAGCACGGTCGCCGACAGCACGTGCACCGGCACACCGCCGGCGCCGTCGGTGCGGTGCCCCAGGATGTTGAAGTGCAGCGCGAGTCCGGCACTGTTCACACCGATCTTGCCGAGCATCCCGTGCTCGGTGAGGCCGGCGAAGTCGTAGCGGCCGCCTCGCGTCTCGTGGGTGTGCCATTCGCCGTCGAGCTGGTGATGCCAGTCCCACGTCTGCAACCCGAAGGTGCGCACGGTGCCGTCGCCGAGCTCCACCCGGCGCCCGATCGTCGAGCATTCGCCCGGAGCCGCGCCGACACCCTGCGAGAGGATCTCGGTGCGGGCGTTCAGCGCGTAGACGTGCCACGGTTCGACGGCCGCGCCGGCGGCGATGCCGTCCATCTCGGCGAGGCGGTCGGGGCGCCACTCGGCGACGGCGTCGGCGCAGCGCATCGCGAGCTCGCGCACTTCGGCCTCATCGAGCTCGTACTTCGCGAAGAGCTCGAGATACGTCCGCAGTCCTGCGGGCAGGGCGGCGCTGAGCTGCAGGCCCCGCTCACGACCGCGTTCGAGTGGGTCGCTGCCGTTCGCGACGACGTGCAGGCGGTCGGTGATGCTGTGCAATGGATCGTTCCTTCGGATGTGCGTGGTTCGGCGGCACGACGGTGCGCCCGTCGGCCGGGTTTCAGATCTGCTGGGCGAGCTCTTCGATGACCCCGCGGCGCGGGACCCAGCCCGGCCGGGGCGCGCACTCGAGCAGCAGCCGGGTGTAGGGATGCGCGGGGCGGTCGAGGATCTCGTCGACCGTGCCCCGCTCGACGATGCGCCCACGGCGCATGACGATGACGTCGTCGGCGACGGCGCGCACCACGGAGAGGTCGTGGGTGATGAACAGGTAGGTGAGGCCCTTCTCCTCCCGAAGGCGATCGAGCAGGTCGAGCACCTGCGCCTGCACCGAGACGTCGAGTGCGGAGACGGCCTCGTCGAGCACGATGATCTCGGGCTCGGCCGCGAGGGCGCGCGCGATCGCCACCCGCTGCTTCTGGCCGCCTGAGAGCGCCGTGGGCCTCGCATCGGCGTGGCGCTCGGTGAGGCCGACCTCGGCGAACAGTTCGAGCACGCGAGCCCGGCGCTCGGCGCGGTCGAGGTCGGGTCGGTGCACGCGCAGCATCTCGTCGATGGTGGCGGCGACCGGCAGCGACCGGTTCAGCGAGCCCTGCGGGTCCTGGAAGACCATCTGCACGAGCTTGGCGCGGGCCCGCAGGCGTGATCTCGACGTGGTCGGCCTGACCTCGGCGCCGTCGATGCGAACCTCGCCGGCATCGGCGGACTCGAGCCCGACGATGACACGGGCCAGCGTCGACTTGCCCGACCCCGACTCGCCGACGACGGCGAGGCACGTGCCCCGACGCACCCCGCACGAGACGTCGTCGAGCGCAGTGACACTCGATCGACGACCGAGATGGAAGGTGCGGCGCAGGCCTACCGCTTCGAGGATGAGATCTGCGCTCATACGTCGGTCTCCGTTCCGTTCGGCAGTACTGGCGCACGCCCCTCCGGGTGCAGCAGCGGCCTCGCGGCCATCAATGCGCGCGTGTAGTCGGTCTTCGGCCGATCGCGGATCTCCTCCGGGGTTCCGATCTCGAGGATCGCACCGTCCTTCATGACCGCGAGCCGGTCGCAGATCGCGGCCGCGAGATCGAGGTCGTGCGAGACGAAGATCATCGAGAGTCCGTGCTCGCGTCGCTTCTCGTCGAGGATCGCGACGACCTCGGCCTGCGTCGTGACGTCGAGCGCCGTGGTGGGCTCGTCGGCGAGCAGCAGCCGGGGTTCGCCCGAGATGGCGCCGGCGATCACGACGCGCTGCAGCAAGCCGCCCGACAGCTGGTGCGGGTAGGAGCGCAGCACCCGCTCCGTGTCGGTGATGCCCACCTGCCGCAGCAGCCCGGCGGCGCGCGCCTTCGCCTCCGCCTTGGGGATGCCCCGCGCATCGGCCATTCCCTCGATGAGGAACCGTTCGACGTGGAGCACCGGGTTGAGCGCGCCGTGCGGGTTCTGCGCGATGAGGGCGAGTTCGTTGGCACGGACCTTCCGCAGCTGCTCGCCGCTCGCGGCGAGCAGGTCGGTTCCGCCGAGTTCGATCGAGCCGCCGACCTTCGAGCCCGGCGGTTCGATGCCGAGAATGCACTTCAGCGTCATCGACTTGCCCGAGCCCGACTCGCCGACGAGGCCGAGCGCTTCGCCCTGGCCGAGCGAGAACGAGTTCCCTCGCAGGATCTCGGTCTCCTGGCCCGTGTCGGGGTCGGTGACGGCGAGCGTCAGCCCTTCGACGTTCAGCATCAGCGCGTCCTTCCCGCAGCGCGGCGTCCGCCGAGCTGCTCGCCGACGTAGCCGAGTGCGGCCACGGTGATCACGATCGCGAGCCCCGCGAAGACGCTCTGCTCCCAGTACCCCTGCAGGAGCGAGGCCTGCCCGTTCGAGACCATGAGGCCCCAGTCGGGCGTCGGCGGCTGCACGCCGAGTCCGAGGAAGGAGAGTGCGGCGAGGTCGATCATCGCGTAGCCGAAGTTGATCGTCATGCCCGTGAAGATCTGCGTGCGCACGTTCGGCAGGATGTGGCGCACGGTGATGAGGAAGCCCGAGATGCCCTGCAGCTGCGCCGATGCGACGTAGGGCAGGTTCCGTTCCCGCAACGCGACCGATCGGATGACGCGGGCCGAGTAGGGCGTGAAGCCGATCGCGAGCGCGATCGAGGCGGTGAGGAGCGAGGGTCCGAAGATCGCGACCGCGAGGATCGCGAGCAGCATGTTCGGGAACGCGAAGAGGATGTCGAGGATGCGTCCGATGAACGCGTCGACCCGGCCGCCGAACCACACCGCGGTGAGCGCGAGCGTCACGGCCGCAGCGGCGGCCACGAGCACGACGACCGTCGGACCGATGAGGCTCGTGCGCGCTCCCCAGATGATGCGCGAGAAGATGTCGCGACCCGACTGGTCGGTGCCGAACCAGTGCTCGGGGCTCGGCGGCAGGTGCCGGTCGACGACCGAGCCCGCGTACGGGTCGTACGGCGCGATGAGCGGCGCGAAGATCGTGGTGAGCACCACGACCGCGAGCACCCCGACGCAGACGAGGCCGAGCGTCCCGAGGCGCCGGCGCATGCGGTTCCAGCCCGAGACCGGGCCCTCGAGGCGCTGCCGGCGCACCGCCTGCACCGAGACGGTGTCCTGACCGACGGTGTTCACCGGCGGCTCCATGCTGGTCTGCCGACTCATGCCGACACCTCCCTGGCCAGACGCACGCGCGGATCGATGACGGCGTAGAGCAGGTCCACGATGAGATTGATGAGGCCGAACGCGAGCACCATGATGAGTGCGATCGCCTGCACGACGGCGAAGTCCTTCTTCTGCACCGAGTTCACGAGCAGTGATCCGATCCCGTCGAGGGTGAATGCGTACTCGATCACGAACGCGCTCGCCAGCAGGCCGGCGATGTTGGTGCCGAGCACGGTGGTGACCGGCAGCATCGAGTTGCGGAGCGTATGGCGACCGAGCACGATGCGCTTGGGCACACCGCGCGCGATCGCCATGACCACGTGCTCCGAGCCCTGCTCCTCGCGCACGGCGGTGCGGGTGATCCGTGCGACGACCGCGATGGCCGGGAACGCCAGGGCGATCGCCGGCAGCGTCAGGTGCCAGATGCGGTCCGTGAAGCCCTCCCCCGATCCCGAGACCGGGAACCAGCCGAGGTTCGACCCGAACACCGCCATCAGCACGAGTGCCGCGAAGAACGTCGGCACGGCGAACCCGAGGTTCGACCCGAACACCACGATCTTCTCGAAGGCTCCCGAACGCGTCGCCGCGAGCACCCCGAGGCCGACGCCGGCGAACACGATCAGGATCGCCGCGTACGTGGCGAGGAAGAGGGTCGTGGGCAGGCGCGACTCGACGAGCGTCGAGACGTCCTGCTGGGTGACGAGCGACCTGCCGAAGTCTCCGTGGAGCACGTCGACCAGCCAGTTCCAGTAGCGGACGAGGAAGGGATCATCCAGCCCGTACTGCGCTCGGATGACCTCGAGCACCTCAGGGGTCACGGTGCGGCCCTGGACGAGGAACTGCTCAGGGCTTCCCGGAGCGAGGTACATCCCGCTGAACACGATGAAGCTGGAGACGAGCAGTACCAGCGCGAGCGCGATGATCCGTTTCAGTACGTAGAGCATGGACGATCCCTTCCCGTGCGCACCCGGCTACTCGGCCGAGCCGAGGTCGGCGGCCCAGGGGTAGTAGAGGTAGATGAAAGAGGCGGGAACCCCGGTCACCGCCTTGTCGAGGTAGAGCCGCACTGCGAGGTCGTTGATCGGCACCCAGGGCTGCTGCTGCATGACGAGGGCCTCGGCATCGACCGTGAGCTCGGCCCGCTTCTCGGGGTCGCTCTCGGCGTAGGCGGCGTCGATCGCGGCATCGATCGCCGGGTCGGAGAAGCCGGAGTAGTTCTGCTGGCTTCCCGTGTAGGCGACGTTGTCGAGGTGGGCGAGCGGCGACGGGCTCGACAGGTAGTTCGTGGTGACGAAGCCGTCGTATCCCTTGCGGGCCTCGGGGTCGGAGAAGAACGCGCCGAACTGCGCGCTCGGCACACCGGTCGGCTCGAGGGTGAGCCCCAGCTCCTTCGCCCCGTTCGCCATCTCGTTGAGGATGTCGGCGTAGAACGCGCGCTCGCTCGGGTAGGCGATCTTGATCGGCTGCGAGAGGTCGACGGTCGCGGACTCCAGCTCGGCCTTGGCGGCCTCGAGGTCGTGACTCAGGTCGGGCAGCTCGGCGTCGCGCTGCTCGGCGACGTCGGGGTAGCGGTTCCACGGCCCCTGGGGCACGATCGAGCGCGACGGCGTGCCGGTGCCCTCGTAGACGGTGTCCGCGATGGCCTGGCGGTCGGTTGCCCGGGTGAGCGCGCGCCGAACGGCGGGGTCGCCGAACGTGCCGTTGCCGGTCGAGATGATCGCCATGATCTGCATGCCCTGTCCGTAGGACAGCGCTCCGGTGCTGCTCGAGGAGAGCTGGCCGAGCGCCGGCAGCGGCACGTCGTACGATCCCTGGATCTCTCCGGTCGAGAGGCCGGTCGCGATGGCGGTGGGGTCGACCACGAAGCCGATCTCGACCTCCTTCGCCTTGGCGCGCTTCTCGGCGTTCCAGTACCCGTCGTAGCGGTCGAGCGAGATCGACTGGCCCTGCTTCCATTCGCCGACCTGGAACGGACCCGTGCACATGACGCCGGCCTCGGGGTTGCCGTAGTTCTCTCCGGCCGCCTCGCGCTGCTTCTGCTGCACGACGGCGCCGAGGTTCGTCGAGAGCTCCTCGTCGAGGATGGTGTTCGGTTCAGACAGCGTGAGTGTCACCTCCCACTCGCCCGTCTGCTCGATGCCGGTGACGTCGGCGAAACTCGACGCGAGGTAGCTGCCCTCGGCCGGGTCGAGATGACGGTTCAGGCTGTAGGCGACGTCAGCGGCGGTCATCGGCGTGCCGTCCCAGAAGGTGACGTCGTCGCGGATCTGGAAGACGTAGCGCGTGCTGTCGTCGAGGACCTCGAAGCTCTCGGCGAGGTTCGGCTCGACCGAGAAGTCGGGCTGCATCTGGAACAGCGACTCGCAGAGGTTCGAGATGATCGTGTTCTCGGGGTAGTTGAACGCCTTGACCGGATCGAGCGTCGCGAGCTCGCCGTACGTCGAGTTCCACTTGACCGTGTCGACCTCGCCGGTCGCGGCGGGCGTGACCTGCAGGAGCTCGCCCTCGTCCAGTGCCGTCGCGGAGTCGTTGCCCCGATCCGCAGTGCAGCCTGCGAGCGCCAGGCTCGCGACCGCGAGGAGCGCGATCGATGCTCTCGTCGTTCCGGTTTTCACTGTGTCCTCCTGAGCTTCTTCGTTGAATCCCTCGCCGATGAGGCGATGAGCTACGGCGACGATAGCTGATGAATCGATTCTTGTAAATCGATTCTCTGAATCGATTTCTTTCCGGGATTCCGCTCGCGATCGACACGGATGGGTTGCTACGCTTGCCCGATGTCCCTCGAAGCCGCGCGGCCAACGATCAACGACGTCGCCGAGCGCGCCGGCGTCTCGCGGACGACGGTCTCGAACGCGCTCAACGGCAAGGGCACGATCGGCGAAGCCACCATCGCGCGGGTCAGACGCGTCGCCGATGAACTCGGCTACGAGCCGAATGCGGTCGCACGCGGGTTGCGACAGTCGAAGCTCGGGGTGATCTCCCTGCTCATCCGCCCGCTCGAGTCGCTCGACACCGCGATGCCCGAAGGCGTCGACTACTTCCTCCGGTTCGCCGGCTCCGCCGCCCTGGCCGCGATGGATCACGGGTACTCGCTCATGCTCATCTCGGACCCGTCGAAGCCCGGGGCCCCACCGTCCTCGCTCGCGGCCGACGGATGCCTCGTCGAGGCCCCGATCCGGAACGACCCCGCGCTCAGCCTCCTCGATCGCAAGCGGATCCCCTTCGTGGCGATCGGCGTCGACCCGGCGCGCCCCGATGCCTTCCCCGCGTTCGTGCAGCAGACCGAGGGCGAGACGGCCCGAGTGCTCGACCACCTGCACGAGGCCGGCGCTCGGCGGATCGCGCTCGTGACCGGCACCGACGAGAACGCCTGGAACGTGTTCGCGCGAGACGCCTACGAGCAGTGGACGGCCCGGCACGGCGTCGAGGCGATCCACCGCTCCATCGACGAGACGCTCGGCGTCGAAGGCGGGCGCATGGTCGCGCACGAACTCCTGTCGGGCGCGACCCCGCCCGACGGCGTGTACTGCCTGACCGGTCGACATGCGGCCGGATTCGTCGCAGGAGCCCGCGAACTCGGCATCGATGTCCCGGAGGATCTCGTCGTCGCCGCCGGTTCCGACGCGGTCATGAACCGCACATCGTCTCCGACCATCACCGCGCTCGACCTCCGGCCCGTCGAGACAGCACGACTCGCCGTAGACGCCTTGATCCGCATCCTCCAGGACGAGCCCGTCGACTGGTCGAGCCTCGACCCGACCAGCGAACTCGTGGTCCGCGAGTCGACGTCACGACGTCGTGGTGACGGGCCCGCGCAGGCCTGAGCTTCCGGGCGGCCTCCCAGCGCATTCGCACGCTCGCGGCTCCGCGCTGCAGATCCCCCCGCTCTTGCGTCCACGGCGGTGCCGCTGCGAGCATGGCAGGCACCGACGACTGGAGCCCGATGTCCGAGACCCTCGACCGACAGCCGGGCACTGAGCTGTCCACCCTGCCCGGAGCCCTGATCCTCCGACGCACCCGCAGCCTGCTGTACTGCGCACTCGGCACCGGCCTCGTCTACGGATTCCTCAGCACTGCCTCGCGGAGCCTCTGCCCCGGTGGGATCACGGACGACGGCGGGTTCATCGACAACGACGGCCGACCCACCGAGGTCGCGCAGTACTGCGTCGACGTGACGATGCGGCCGAGCTCCATCGTCTACGTCGCGATCGCCGTCATCGTGCTCGTCGCGATCACCCGGGTGCTGAAGTCCTCCGCGAGCGAAGCAGCCGCCCTCCGCACGCTCGATCGTGCGGCCATCCTGCTCGTCGCGGTCACTGCGGTGTGGCTGGTGATCACGCACGTCTCGTTCTGGATGATCCCGGTCGACCGATGGAATGGCGGGGAGTACTTCCCCCTCCCGTTCACGTTCGGCACCATCGACGTCGACATCGCGCCGCTGCGGCAGGGCTGACCTCCGGCGTCGTCAGGAGGCGACCCGACGTCGCTCCCGCCCGGCGTCGAAGAGCCAGGCGTCGACGTCGTTCAGGGCGAGCCGGAGCGCGCCGAGCACGCTGACGTCGGTGCCGAGCACCGAGGCCACGACCTCGACCGGGAAGAGGCATGCCGCGTCGAGGCGCGTCTGGAGCGGCCGGATGAGCCGGTCGCCGACCCCGGCGAGCTCGCCCGCGATGATGAGCCGGGGAGTGTCGAGCACCGTCACGAGCGTGATGAGGCCGAGCGCGAAGTGCTCGATGAACTCGGCCAGCGCGGCGCGACTGCGCTCGTCGTCTCCCCCGTCGAGCACGCCGCCGGCGCTCGCGAACTCCCGCAGGGCGGCAGCGGCCCGCGGCCAGCCGAGCTCGGGCAGTCCGCCGATCTCGCCGGAGGCCCCGTGGCGCCCGAGGTAGGGCTTGCCGTCGATCGTGATCGCCGCCGCCATCGTCGTGCCGGCGAGCACCGTGACCGACGCGTCGAGGTCGGCGCCCGCCCCGAGCCAGTGCTCGGCGAGCGCTGCGCACCGGGCGTCGTTGCCGACCGAGACGGCGGCCTGCGGGAACATCCGCTCGAATGCGCCGGCGATGTCGGTGCCCGCCCAGTCGGCCAGGCGGGAGCTGCGCACGACGGTGCCGCTCGCGTCGACGATGCCCGTCGTCGAGACGGCGATCGCCCAGAGCTCGGTCGGGGTGCGCCCGTGCTCCGCGAGCAGCGCCGAGACCGCGGCCGTCATCGCCGCGAGCCGGTCGGCGGCGGGCAGGTCGGCGTCGAGGCCACGCGCGCTGCGAGCGAGCACGACCCCGTCGAGGTCGGCGAGCATCAGTCGCAGTTCGTGCACGCCGAGTTCGCAGGCGACGACGAGTCCGGCATCCGCTCGGAACGCGAACCGCTTCGCCGGCCGACCGACCGGGCGGTTGGAGACCGCCTCGGGCGCGATCGCGACCACCAGGCCGTCGGCGATCAACTCGGCGACGGCGTCTTCGACCGTCGGCCGTGACAGACGCGTCGACTCGCCGAGCTCGGTGAAGCTCAGCGAATCCGCCGCACGCAGTCGGCGGAGCACCGCCACACCGTTCTGGCGCTTCACGAGCGGGCTGCTCCCAGCAATCATCGGTCTTCCTCGTCCGTCGGGGATTGACAGGCATCTACTGAACTGCTTGACTCCCACCGTAATTATTAATACTAACTGAATAATTAATCTGGGAGACGGCGGACGCAGTCGCGGCACGCCGGCAGTTCACTTGTCCAAGTATCTTCCTCGGGAGTTTCAATGAAGAGACATCCAGCGCTCCAAGCGCTGACCATCGCATCGGTCGTCGCCGTGGCGACCACCGGTGCCGTGAGCTCGGCGGCCGCCGCCGAAACCGCGGCACCGGCTGCCTCCGACGGCATCACGGTGACCGCCGGAACGCTGTCGATCGGCCTCGACGCTGCAGGCGCCGTCACGAGCCTCGTCGACCAGCGTCTCGGCGAGAACCACCTCGCCGCCGACAAGCAGGCACCCCTCGTGAGCCTCGTCATCGACGGCGTGCAGGAGGTTCCGACCGATGTGTCGCGCGACGGCGACACGCTCGTCTTCTCCGACGACTCCGTCGGCTACGAGATCGAGGTCGCGATCGACGCCTCGGCGAGCTACACCACGCTCGAGGTCGTCGACGTGCGCGCGCCCGAGAGCGCCGACGTCGAGTCGCTGCTCTGGGGTCCGCTGCCCACCTCGATCACCGAGACCGTCGGCGAGACGGTCGGCGTCGTGCGCGACGGCGACTTCGCGATCGGCGTGCGGCCCCTGAACGACCACACCGAGGGCGGATGGCCGCAGGAGTACCAGGAGTTCGGCTGGCAGAGCGAGATGAGCTCGAACCCCTCCGACCTCGAAGTGGCCCCGCTCGAGGAGTGGAGCGTCGCGGGCGTCGCACCATGGGGCACGGCGCTCCGCGCCTTCAGCTTCGACTACAGCGAGGAGCGCTCCCGCACGCAGCCCGGTGGCTTCCGGATCCCCGTCGGGCCGCTGCCCGACTCGACGGTCGTCGGATCGAAGGTCGCCGTCTTCGGCAGCACTCCATCGATGGTGCCGACCGTACTGTCGACCATCTCGAAGGGCGAGTCGCTCCCCTACCCGACGATCGACGGCCAGTGGCAGAAGGTCGCCCAGGCGACCTCGCAGTCGTTCCTCGTGCTCGGCGACCTCCGCACCTCCACGCTCGACTCCGCCGCGAAGTACGCCGAGGCCGCCGGTCTCGAGTACCTGTACTCGCTGCCGAACGCCGCCGGACCGTGGAAGGCCACCGGCCACTACGAGTTCGACTCGTCGCTCGGCGGCAGCGACGCCGCGGTCGCCGACTTCGTCGACCGCGCCGATGAGCTCGGCGTGAAGGTGGGCGTGCACACCCTCTCGGACTTCGTCGCGTCGAACGACGCCTACGTGCAGCCCGCCCCCGCCGACGAGCGTCTCGCACTCGGCGGACGGGCCGAGCTCACCCGCCCGCTCTCCGCGAGCGATCGGGTGCTCTACCTCGACGACGACACCCTGCTCGCCGCGGGCGCCCAGGGCAAGAAGCTCCGCATCGGCGACGAGTTCATCGACTACGGCTCGTTCCAGCAGGTCGGCGACGAGTGGGAGGTGACCGGTCTCACGCGGGGTCGCTGGGGCTCAGCCGCCGCCGCCCACGACTCGGGCGCGACCGCGGCACGCCTGCTGCAGAACCAGTACGGCGGCGCCCTCGGCGATCTCGGCATCATCGAGGAGATCTCGACCCGCTTCGCCGACATGTGGAACGGGACCGGCATCCGTGCCATGTCGTTCGACGGTCTCGAGTCCGCCTCGCAGTCGGGGCTCGGCAGCTACGGCATCGCCCGCATGGTCAACGACACGTACGCGCAGATCGACGACCACGACGGATTCATCTCCGAGACGAGCCGCATGACCTCGAATGCCTGGGACGGCCTGTCGCGCGCCAGCTGGGGCGAGGTCGCGTCCACGAGCATGGACCAGGTCTTCATCAACAACGAGTTCTACCACGACAACTACCTGCCGCCGATGATGGGCTGGATCCACCTCTCGGGCAATGAGAGCCTGCTGAGCATCGAGGGCAAGCTCGCTCGCGCGGCCGGTCTCGACGCCGGCACCGGGCTCCAGACCTCGGTCTCGAGCCTCGCCAACGGCGGCGCGCAGACGACGCTCGTGCTCGACGCGATCAAGCAGTGGGAGACCGCGCGCAACCTCGGCGCCTTCACGGCAGAGCAGCGCGAGGCGCTCCGCGACCGGTCGACGAACTGGCACCTCACCATGGTGTCGGCCGACCGCGAGTGGTCGCTGCAGCAGCTGGATGCCGCGGGCGCACCGATCGGCGAGCCGCAGTCGGTCTCGGTCCCCGAGCCGGCGATCGTCACCGAGTCGCTGACGGATGCCGAGGACGGCACGCTCTACGGCCAGGTCGTCGAGTCCAACTCGCCGGCGACCATCCGCTACGAGGTCACCGCGGGCTCGCTTCCGAAGGGCCTCGAGCTGAACGCCGACACCGGCGGCATCATCGGCATCGCCGAGAAGCCCGGTTCGAGCCGCTTCACGGTCACCGCACGCGGCAGCGCCGGCATCGCGGACTCCTCGAAGGAGTTCACGCTGCAGGTGCGACCGTTCACGCCGCGGGCCGACCTCGAGCTCGAGATGCCGCTCGAGCCGAGCGCCCCGGCCACCGTGACGGTGACGAACGCGGGAACGCACGCGATGAAGAACGTGCGCATCGAGGCCTCGGCCGGCAACGGCTGGGCGATCTCGCCCGAGCTCCAGACCGTCAAGAAGCTCGACGCGGGCGAGGCCGTCACCGTCGAGCTGCAGCTGACCGAGCAGGATGACGCGTCGCGCACGATCTCCGTGAAGACCCGCGTGCTCTTCGACGCCCCGGGCTCGAAGGACAACGAGCTGACCCGCTCTGCGAAGATCGAGCTCCCGCTCGCGAACATCGCGGCGGCCTACAACCGGGTCTCGATCTCCGATGACGCCGCACCCCGCACGGCCAACTTCGACGGCTCGGGCAACAGCTACTCGGCACAGGCCCTCGCGGCGGCCGGCCTCGTCGCCGGCGCCGAGTTCGAGCACGACGGGCTGTCGTTCACCTGGCCGTCGGCGGTCGGCGCGCCGAACAGCGTGGCGGGTTCCGCGACGTTCGAGGTCAGCGGCGACGGCACCAGGCTCGGCCTGCTCGGCAGCGCCGTCGGCCCGCAGGTGGGCACCGGCACGATCACGTACCGCGACGGATCCACCCAGCCGTTCGAGGTCGCCTTCAACAACTGGGCGGGCGATGAGGCCGAGGACGCCGTGGTCTCGTCGCGCTACCGCAACACCCCGTCGGGTCCCGCGAACCACGGGTACTACTACCGCGTGTTCTTCGACTCGGTCGAGCTCGACCCGGCCAAGGAGGTCTACACGATCACCCTGCCGGCGAACGCCTCGATGCGCGTGTTCTCGGTCGCGATCGGCTGACGCAACGCCGACGCCGCATGAGGGCGGGCCGACCGGTCTCCGGTCGGCCCGCCCTTCTGTCACGCCGAGCGGATGCCTCGTCCCGGACGCATCGGCCGCGAGGCATCCGCTCGCTCGTGCCCGGCCGATGCACCTGCCATCCAGCCGTACGATCTAGGCTCGAAGCACCGTCACCCGAACTGCAGAAGGAGCATGCCGCCATGAGCGACGCCGCGAACCTCGACGTCTTCGACCGCCGCGAGTCGGAGGTGCGCGGGTACGTCCGCGCGTTCCCCACTGTCTTCGACCGTGCGAGCGGCTCGACCCTCGTCGACGCCGACGGCCGCGAGTACCTCGACTTCTTCGCCGGTGCCGGTGTGCTGAACTACGGGCACAACAACCCCGTGTTCACCCGTGCGCTCATCGAGTACCTCGAGCGCGACGGCATCATCCACGGCCTCGACATGGCGACCTCGGCCAAGCGCGCGTTCATCGAGGCGTTCGAGCAGTACGTGCTCGCGCCGCGCGGCCTCGACCACAAGCTGCAGTTCACCGGTCCGACCGGTGCGAACGCCGTCGAGGCGGCGCTCAAGGTCGCCCGCCAGGCCACCGGCCGCTCCAACGTCGTCGCGTTCACGAACGCGTTCCACGGCCTCAGTGTCGGCGCCCTCGCGGCGACCGGCAACAGCACCTATCGCGAGGCCGCGGGCATGCCGCTCGGCAACGTGACGCGCCTCCCCTACGACGGCTACCTCGGCGCCGACGTCGACACGCTCGACCTGTTCGAGAAGATGCTCGGCGACCCCGGATCGGGCCTCGACCTGCCCGCCGCCGTGATCGTCGAAGCGGTGCAGGGCGAGGGCGGCATCAACGTCGCGAGCGTGCCGTGGCTGCAGCGCCTGCGCGCGTTGACCGCCGAGCGCGGCATCCTGCTCATCCTCGACGAGATCCAGTCGGGCGTCGGCCGCACCGGTTCGTTCTTCGCCTTCGAGGCCGCCGGCATCGTGCCCGACATCGTCACCGTCTCGAAGTCGATCTCGGGCTCGGGCCTGCCGATGTCGCTCGTGCTGCTGCGCCCCGAGGTCGACGTATGGAAGCCGGGCGCCCACACGGGCACCTTCCGCGGCAACAACCTCGCCTTCGTGTCGGCGCGCGTCGCGCTCGAGACCTACTGGGCCGACGCCGAGTTCACCGACGCCGTGGCCGCCAAGTCGGCGCTGCTGCGCGCGGAGCTCGAGGCGATCGCGGCCGAGTACCCCGAACTCGGCTTCGTGGTGCGCGGCCGCGGCCTGATGTACGGCCTCGCCTGCGACGCCGACCGCGCGCTCGCCGGCCGCATCTCGAAGGAGGCGTTCACGCGAGGCCTCGTCATCGAGACCTCGGGCGCCTTCGACGAGGTGCTGAAGTTCCTGCCCGCGCTCACGATCACCGACGACGAGCTGCGTCGCGGTCTCGCGATCGTGCGCGAGAGCCTCGCTGCGGTGCGCTCGGCCTGATCACGGATGCTCCGGGGCGGGCGCGTCCCCCGACGCCCGCGCCCCGGAGCGGCACTCGTGTCACTCCCCGCTGTGCACGAGCCTTCCACCGGTGAACGTCGCCCGCACGGGGATCTCGGAGATCCCCTCGGGGTCGGTGCGACGAGGGTCGGCGCCGAGCGCCACGAAGTCCGCGAGGAATCCGGGTGCCAGGCGCCCCTTGCGCGCCTCTTCGCCCGTCGCCGTCGCTGAACCGGTCGTATAGACGCCGATCGCCTCCTCGACGGTGATCGCCTGGGATCCCCCGACCCGCGCACCGTCGACCCCCCTTCGCGTCACCATCGACTGGATCGCGCCGAGCGGCTGGATCGGGCTCGCCGGGTGGTCGGTCGACGCGGCGACGGGCACCCCGGCGTCGAGGAACGCCCGGTGCGCGAACAGCCGCTCGACCCGGTCCGCGCCGTACCACTCCTCCAGCCGCCCGCCGTAGAAGCGCGCGTACGCCGAGAACGGCACGACCGTCAGCCCGAGCCCGGCGATCCGCGCGATGATCTCGTCGTCGACGATGCTGCAGTGCTCGATGCGGTGGCGCACGCCGGTCTGCACGGTGCGCGCTGCAGTCTCGTATGCCTGCAGCAGCATCCGGATCGCGACGTCGCCGTTGGCGTGGATCGCGAGCCGGTTGCCGTCGCGGTGCACGCGCCCGACCAGTGCGTCGAGCTCCTCCTGCGTGCTGATCAGCATGCCGTGGTCGTGCGTGCCGCCGAACGGCTCGGAGACACGGCAGGTCCGCCCGCCGATCGCGCCGTCGACGAACGCCTTGACGCCCGCGACGCGCAGCCACTCGTCGCCGAAGTCGGTGCCGAGCCCGAGCCCGCGGTACTCCTCGTAGCGTTCCGCGGCGAGGAGCATGGCCACGCGGATGCCGCGGCCGCCCTGCGCCCTGGCCATCGAGTGGATCTCGAGCTGCTGGGGCCCGACGAACGCGTCGCACGTCGAGGTGATGCCGACGGCGTTCCATTCGGCGACCACCCGCGCGTACTCCGCCATGACATCGGCGGGCTCTGGCGTCGGCAGCGGTGCGAGCGCGTCGCCCGGCCGGCTGACGTACCGGCCGAGGAGCGCGCGCTCGTAGACCCGGCCGTCGAGCCGCCCGTGCGCGTCGCGCCCGTAGCTCCCACCCGCGATGTCGGGGGCGTCCTCGGCGACGCCGAGCTCCTCGAGCGCACGGCTGTTGAGCACCGCCCAGTGGGCCGACACGTGCCGCACGATCACCGGCGTCGTCGGGGCCGCCGCGTCGAGCATCGCCCGATCGATCCGACCGGTCACCGAGTCGTCGTAGTTGCCGGCGAGCACCCATCCCCGACGCGACGCCGCGCGGTCGCGGACCGCGTCGAGCAGCCCTTCTGCGCCGATGACGCTCGCCGGCGAGACATCCAGGTCGAGACGGGACTGGACGGTGTCGGCGAGGTGCGCGTGCGCGTCATTGAACCCCGGCACGACGACCGCATCCCCGAGATCGACGACCTCGGCGCCCGGGTACCGATCGCTCAGTTCAGCGAAGGTGCCGCTCGCGCTGATCCGCTCCCCGGCCACGGCGAGCGCCTCGGGCCGGGTGCCGTCCTGGCTGATGATCGTTCCGGCTCGGTACAGCACCGGGCTCTGCCTCATGTCGACCTCCATAGATTCAATTCCCGCCGTTCATGCGGATGCCGTCACGGCCGGCTCGACCGCGTCATCCGCCGTGGCCGGCGCGGCCTGCGCCGTCGCCAGGGGCTTCCTGCGCAGTCGCTCGGCCAGGGCCGCGGTGCAGACGAGGCTGATGGCGATGAGCAGGATCTGGTAGCCGGCGACGCCCCAGATCTCGTTGCCGAAGCCGGTCAGGAGCGACTGGGCGACGAGCGGTGTCGCTCCGCCGACGATGGTGGCGCACAGCTGGTAGGCGATCGAGAGACCGGTGTAGCGGACGGCGGGCGGGAATGCGCCCGCGAGGAATCCCGCGAGCACCGCGAAGTACGAGGCGGTCATCACGGTGGTCAGCGCGAGGCCGAACGTGATCGCGGCCGGGTCGCCGGTGTTGATCAGCAGGTACGTCGGGATCGTGACCAGGAGACTGCCCGTCAGGGTGATGAGCATGAGCCTGCTGATGCCGATGCGGTGCGCGACGATCGCGGCCACCGGTTGCACGAAGAACTGCAGGATCGCGATCACGAGCAGGATGTTGAGCACGGTGGGCCGCGGCACCTCGAGGATCCCGGTCGTCCACGACAGCGTGAAGGTGTTGTTGAAGTACGCGATGGCGATGCCGATGGCGCTCGCACCCATGCCGAGGAAGATCGAGGCCGGGGCGACCTTGAAGACCTCGACGATCGGGGCCCTCGCCACGGTGTGCGACTTCTTGAGCTCGGTGAACGCGGCGGTCTCCTCGAGGTTCAGGCGCACGAGGAGCGCGACGAGCACGAGCACCGCCGAGAAGAGGAACGGCACGCGCCATCCCCATGCCATGAACTGCTCGTCGGGCAGTCGGCTCACGAGGAGGAAGGCGAGCGTGGCGAGGATCGACCCCGCAGGCGAGCCCTGCTGCACCCACATGCCGGCCAGACCGCGCCGACGTTCGGGGCTGTTCTCGGTCGCGAGGGTCACTGCACCGCCCCACTCGCCGCCGAGGCCGAGCCCCTGCAGCGCCCGCAGCACGACGAGCAGCACCGGCGCCCAGACGCCGATGGTCGCGTAGCCGGGAAGCACGCCGATCAGGGTCGTGGCGATGCCCGTCAGCAGCAGGGTCGCGACGAGGGTGCCGCGTCGGCCGAAGCGATCGCCGAGGTGGCCGAAGATGAGTCCGCCGATCGGGCGGGCGATGAAGCCGACCCAGAAGGTGGCGAATGCGGCGAGCAGGCCGACGGTCGGCGATGCCTCGGGGAAGAAGACCGGCCCGAACACGAGCGCGGCTGCGGTGCCGAACAGGAAGAAGTCGTACCACTCGATCGTCGTCCCGACGAAGGTGGCGGCGGCGGTCTTGATCTCGGTCGACCGTGTCGACGATGACATGGTGTCTCCTGGAAACGGGGCACCTGCGGCCCGGGTCCCACCATCACATCAGTCGAGGCCTATGCTGTCGAATGACACTTTCTTTGGATATCCATGTTGAACGCGCATAACCTCCCCGACCTCCGCGTGCTGGCGCATTTCCTCACGGTCGTCGAAGCCGGCTCGGTGACGAGAGCCGCATCGATGCTGCGCATCACGCAGCCGGCCCTGTCCCGTCAGATGCAGCAGCTCGAGCAGCGCCTCGGCACGCGATTGTTCGACCGCACGACGACGGGCGTGCGACCGAGCTCCGCCGGCCTCACGCTGGTCCCGCTCGTGCGCAGCCTCATCGATCGCGCGGAAGGGGTGCAGCGCGCGGTCGAACAGCTCACCGCCGACGCCCCCGTGCGGTTCAGGGCCGCCTGCCCCGAGGCCACCGTGCGCGGGGTGATCGCGCCGTTCGTCGCCGAGACGTCCGCCCCGATCACCGGTACGGAGATCGACCTCGCGGTGCGCGTCTACGACCACGTCATCGGCCGCAGCGCCGACCTGGCGGTGAACACGCTGCCGCCGCCGCTCGGCCTCGAGTCCGAGCTCATCGACTCGGCACCCGTCCAGGTCCACGTGACGCCGGGGCATCCGCTCGCCGAACTGGAGTCGATCGACGCGAGCGACCTCGTCGACGCATCGATCATCGTGCTCGCCTCGGGCTCGGGCCTCCGGCAAGTGGTCGATCGCGCCCTGTGGCCGGTACGGGACCGGATCACGATCGTCGCCGAACCGTCGTCGTCCGATCTCGCGATGGCGCTCGCGTCGACCGGGGCCGGCATCTGCATCGACGTCGTCGGACCCCAGTTCGGACTCGTCGGGCGCACCTTCACCTCCGATCGGCAGCGGGTCATGATGCCGATCTACGCCGCCTGGGAGGCCGACCACTTCGCCGCGGACCAGCTGCGCTCGCTCGCCGGCGCGCTGACGGCGTGGTCGAGCGGGCGCGTCCGCGACTGACGAGCCGAGCACGACGCGCCATCCGGCGCCCTCGCACGACGATTCCGCGTTCAGGCTCGTGTTGGATTCAACATGTATCCTAGGCCGCGATGTCCACGAACACGCCTGCCCCGAAGCCCGTCCACCCGCTCGCGCGCAAGCTCCGCTTCGCCCGCATCCTGAACGTCGTGCTCGGCGCGATCGCCGCATTCCTGCTCGTCGTCGTGATCGCGCTCTCGGTGCCGAGCGCCGCACAGTCACCCGCCGACGCGGCGCAGCCGCCCGCCTCGGACACCGGCTCGGGCACGGGCACCGGCGCGGAGATCGCCACTCGCGACCCCGACGACCCGCTCGCGATCGGCGACGTCGACGCCCCCGTGGTGCTCGTCGAGTGGGCGGACTTCCGCTGCCCCTTCTGCGCCGTCGTGACCAACGAGACGTTGCCGGTCATCTTCGAGGAGTACGTCGACAAGGGACTCGTTCGCTACGAGTTCCGCGATGTCGCGTTCTTCGGCGACGAGTCGATCGACGCCGCCGTCGCCGCCCGTGCCGCGGGCGAACAGGGCAAGTTCCCCGAGTACCTCGAGGCCGTCTTCGCTGCCGCACCCGAGAAGGGCCACCCCGACATGCCCCGCGAGAAGCTCATCGGCTTCGCCACGGAGGCCGGGGTGCCCGACCTCGCGAAGTTCGAACAGGACCTCGACCGAGCCGACCTCCGCGATGCGGTGCTCGCGAGCACCGCAGAGGCCCAGAAGCTCGGCGTCACGAGCGTGCCGTTCTTCGTCGCCGGCGACCAGGCGATCGCCGGTGCGCAGCCGATCGAGAACTTCCGCGCCCTCCTCGACGAGCAGCTGGCCGCGGCCGGCAAGTGATCGACCTCGGGCTCGCGGGCGCCCTCGTCGGCGGCGTCCTCACCCTGCTGAGCCCCTGCTCGGTGATGCTGCTGCCGGCGTTCTTCGCCTACGCGTTCACGAGCCCGAGCCGACTGATCGCCCGCACCGGGGTCTTCTACCTCGGTCTCATCACGACCCTCGTGCCGATCGGCGTGCTCGCCGGCACCGTCGGCGCGTTCGTCAGCACGAACCGCACGACCCTCGTGACGGTCGCCGCGATCGTGATCATCGCGCTCGGCGCGGTGCAGCTCGCCGGCATCCCATTGCCCGCATTCACCCGCAGCGGGTCGGCAGAGGGCACCGGCGTGGCATCCGTCTACCTGCTCGGCACCGTCTACGGGCTCGCCGGGGTGTGCGCAGGGCCCCTGCTCGGCTCAGTGCTGGCGCTCGCCGCGCTCGGCGGGCAGCCGCTCTACGGCGGTGTCGTGCTCGCGGTCTTCGCGCTCGGCATGACGGTGCCCCTCTTCGTGCTCGCCGTCGCGTGGTCGCGGTCGCCGCGGCTCCGCGGCATGCTGCGCCCGCGCACCGTGCGCATCGGGCGTTGGACGAACACCTGGACGCAGATCGTCGGGGGCCTCCTCGGCATCGGCATCGGCGTGCTGCTCATCGCCACCGAGGGCACCGCCTCGCTCGGCGGCGTGCTCGGCGCCTCGCAGCAGTTCGCGGTCGAGAGCTGGGTGCTGGAGCGCACCGCGGGCGTGCCCGACTTCGTCTTCGCCGCGGTCGCGATCGCCGCGCTGGCGTGCGCGTGGGGCATCCACCGATGGCGCGGCCGGGCGGCACGGCGAGCGGATGCCTCGGGCACCGACTCCCCCGAGGCGGCCGGCGTCGCCCGCGAAGGCGACGGTTCATGACCGAAGCCGCCGGCACGATTCCCCCAGCGGATGCACCGGGGCCGCGGCCCGGCCATGATGGTGGAATGCCGACCGTCGACAGCGCCGCAGAGCGCGCCCGCACCGCGATCCGCGCCGGGATCCTCGACGGCACCCACCGGCCCGACACGATGCTCAGCGAGAACGAGCTCGCCGCGCAGCTCGGCATGAGCCGCACGCCCGTGCGGGCCGCGCTCACCCGGCTGCAGGACGAGGGCTGGATCACGATCTACCCGAAGCGCGGCGCACTCGTGCGATCGCTCAGCGACCCCGAGATCGCCGACCTCGCAGACGCCCGGCTGATCCTCGAGGCCGCCGGGGTGCAGCGCGCGACCACGGCGGCACGGCAGGCACTCGCCGACCGGCTCGAGCCGACACTCGTCGCACAGCGTGCCGCCCTCGAGGCCCGCGACCTCGACGGCTTCGTGACCCTGACGATCGCCTTCCATCGCTCGTTCGTGGAGGCCGGCGGCAATCGCACCCTCGCCGAGATCGGCGACCGGCTCACCGCGCGGCAGCGGCTGCTGCTGAGCGCCCACCGGGATTCGCTCTTCGAGCGGTCCGACCAGGTCATCGACGAGCATCGCGCCCTCATCGAGCGGCTGCGCGCCGACGACCCCGCCGGGTTCGCCGAGGCCCTGCGCACCCATCTGATGGACACGCACGGCCCCGAACTGGGCCCGATCTAGCTGGTGGGTGCGAGTCAGTCGTCGGCGGGCACCGGCACCGTCAGGCTCGCCCGCTCGTTCAGCAGCTCGGGCACGAAGCCCGCCGCCTGCTTGTAGCGGTTCGCGATCTCGGCGCGCTCGGCGTAGGGCACGACGAGTTCGATGTCGCCGAAGCCGCCGGGAGCGCGCTCGTAGGCGAGCTGCATGACCTGCTCCGGTCCCATCGATCGGTTGCTGAGGGTGAGCGCCGTCGTACGGGGACGGCGCTCGGCCTCGTACGCGCCGAGCGCGTCGTCGATCGAGTCGACCGTGCCGACCTGGAACGCCAGTGTGCGGGCGTCGATGATGGCCTGCGACGCACCGTTCGAACCGATCGGGTACATTGCGTGCGCGGCGTCGCCGAGCAGCGTCTGCGAGCCGAAGGTCCAGCGCTCGACCGGGTCGCGATCGACCATCGGGTACTCGAGGATCTCGTCGGCGGCGGAGATAACTGCCGGCACGTCGAGCCATCCGAAGTCCCAGTCGGCGAAGCGGCCGAGCACCGCGCTCGGGTCGGCGCCGCGGTTCCAGTCGCTCGCACCCGGCTCGGGGTCTTCGGAGCGGTACTCGGCGATGAAGTTCACCGTCTGGAGGCCGTCGTCGCCGACCGCCGACAGCGGGTAGGCCACGAACTTCTGCATGGCATCGCCCGCCATGATCATGGTGAGCCCGTCGAGGTAGGGCCGCACGCGAGCCGTGCCGCGCCAGAGGATCAGGCCGTTCCACACCGGCGCACCCTCGTCGGGGTACTGCTGGCGGCGCAGCGCGCTGTGGATGCCGTCGGCGCCGATCACGACGTCGGCCGTCACCCGGGTGCCGGCGTCGGGCCCGCCGACGACGGCGACGCTCGTGCGCCCGCCCTCGCTGCGGGCGTCGCCGACCGGGCTGCCGAGGCGGATCGCGTCGGCGCCGAGCCGCTCGAGCACGGCGTCGCGCAGCAGCAGCTGCAGGCGGCCCCGGTGCACCGAGTACTGCGGCCAGTGGTACCCGGCCGCCCGCCCGCGCGGCTCGGTCCAGATCTGCTGACCGTGTCGGTTGAAGTACGAGAGGGTGCTCGTGGCGACGCCGAGCTCGGCGAGCTCGTCTCCGAGCCCGAGCTCGGTGAGCTCGCGCACGGCGTGCGGCAACAGGTTGATGCCGACGCCGAGCGGCCGGATCTCGGACACGGACTCGTACAGGGTCACGTCGTCGATGCCCGCCGCGTGCAGCGAGAGCGCCGTCGTCAGGCCGCCGATGCCGGCGCCCGCGATGAGGACGTTCATGGTGTGGTTCTCCAGTTCGATGGTTCGAAGTCGACGCCGACGCGCTCAGTTCTGCGCGACGGGGTCCTCGAGCTCGCTCGCCTCCGCGGCGACGGCCTCGAGGTTCCACTCGGGTCGCGGCACCGAGTCGATGAGCAGTCGCGTGTAGGGATGCTGCGGGTTGCCGAGCAGCTCGATCGTGCGGCCGCGTTCGACGATCTCGCCGGTCTTCATGACGACGGTCTCGTCGCAGAGTCGGCGCACGACCGCGAGGTCGTGGCTGATGAAGAGCACGGTGAGTCCGCGCTCGCGGCGGATCTCCTCGACGAGGGAGAGCACCTGCGCCTGCACCGACACGTCGAGCGCGCTCGTCGCCTCGTCCATGACGAGCACGTCGGGTTCGATCGCGAGCGCCCGGGCGATCGCGACGCGCTGCCGCTGGCCGCCCGAGAGCGTGCGCGGCCGAGCCTGGGCGTGCACGTCGCCGAGACCGACCTGCTCGAGCAGCTCGATGACGCGCGCCCGTGCATCCGTCGTGCTGAGGTTGCGGTGCAGTCGCATGGCGTCCTCGATCGCCTTGCCCGCCGTGATGCGCGGGTCGAGCGACAGGTACGGGTCCTGGAAGACCATCTGCACCGAACGGGCGTGCTCCAGCCGCTCGACCCGCGAACTCGGCACCGAGGTGCGTTCGCGACCGGCGATGCGGATGTCTCCCGTGTCGGCCTGCTCGAGGCCCACGATCATGCGGGCGAAGGTCGACTTGCCCGACCCCGACTCGCCGACGACGCCGAGGGCGCCGCCGCGCGGGATCTCGATCGAGGCGTCGATGACGGCCCGCACCGGCTCCTTGCCGCGGCGCACGTACGTCTTCGAGATGCCGCTCGCCGAGAGCATCGCCTCGACGGGTGCCGGCGTCGCAGATGCCGAAGCGGATGCCGCGGCATCCGCCGTCGAGGGAACCGCGTCCGAGGTCGTCGCCGAGGCGTCCGCGCCCTGATCGGCCGTCGCGGCGGAGTCTCGCGCGACGACGATCGTCGGCGTGGCCGCGACGAGTCGCTTGGTGTACGCCGCCTGCGGGTTGCTGAACACCTGGCGCGCGTCGCCCTGCTCTTCGACCCGGCCCGCGCTCATCACGTAGACGCGATCGCAGATCGAGGCCGCGAGGTTCAGGTCGTGGGTGATGAAGAGCATGCCCATGCCGCGGCTCGCGCGCTGCTCGGCGAGCACACCGATGATCTCGGCCTGCGTCGTGACGTCGAGCGCGGTCGTCGGCTCGTCGCAGATGAGCAGTCGCGGCGAGCTCGTGAGCGCGCCGGCGATCATGACGCGCTGCAGCATGCCGCCCGAGAGTTCGTGCGGGTACTGGTTCATGTGCTCTTCGGGGCGCGGCAGGCGCACCGCCTCCATGAGCGAGATGGCGACGGCCTTCGCGTCGGCCGCCGAGCGGCCTTCGCAGAGACGCATCGTCTCGGTGAGGTGGTCGCCGACCGTGCGCATCGGGTTGATGCCGGCCCGCGGGTCCTGGAAGATCATCGATGCACGCGTGCGACGGAGGGCCAGCAGCTCGCTGCGGCTCGCGTCGAGCACCGACTGGTCGAGCAGCTGCACCGAACCGCCCATGGTCGCCCGGCTGGGCAGGAGGCCGAGCACCGAACGAGCGGTGAGCGATTTGCCCGAGCCCGACTCGCCGACGAGGCCGACGGTCTCGCCTTCGGCGACCGTGAGGCTGATGCCGTCGAGCAGTCGCTTGCCGTTCGGCAGGTCGAGCGTGAGCTCGGAGATGTCGAGGAGTGTCATGCGGGGATCTCGCCTCCGATGCGGTCCGAGAGTTCTTCGCCGATCACGTTGACCGCGACGACGACGAGCACGATCGCGACCGCGGGCACGAGTGCGGGAAGGAAGTAGCCGCCGATGAGGCCCGCCTGGGCCTCGTTGACCATCGCGCCCCAGTCGGCGGTGGGCGCCTGGACGCCGAGGCCGAGGAACGAGAGGGCGGCGAGCTCGGCGAGCACGTAGCCGAAGTTCAGCGTCGACTGCGCGCCGACGATCGGCATCACGTTGGGCAGCACTCGGCGCAACGCGATGAACCCGCCGCCGAAGCCCTGCACGCGATACGCCGCGACGTACGGCCGAGAGCGCTCGGAGGCGATGAGCGACCGGGTGAGGCGTGCGACGAACGGCGCGTACGCGATGCTCATCGCGACGACCGGGGCGACGAGGCCCTTGCCGAAGAGCGCGACCGCCATGATCGCGAGGAGCAGCGCCGGGAAGGCGAAGATCACATCGAAGATGCGGCCGAGCACGGAGTCGATCCAGCCGCCGCGCCAGCCGGCGAGGAGGCCGAGCAGGATGCCCACGATCGTCGAGAAGACGACGACGAGCAGCGGCGCGAGGAGCGCGGTGCGCGCACCGAACATCATGCGGCTCAGGGTGTCGCGGCCGAGCGCGTCGGTGCCGAGCCAATGAGCCGGGCTCGGGCCCGCCTGGATGTTCAGCAGGTCGACCTGGTTCGGCGGGTACGGCGCGATCAGCGGGGCGAAGATCGCGGCGAGCGTCACGACGCCGAGGAACACGGCGCTGATGAGGAACGTGGTGCTCGAGCGCCGCACGCGCGGGGCGCGCAGCACCTTCATGGCCATGGTGGGGGTGGTCATCGGGCACCAGCTCCTGCAGCGGCTCGGGGGTCGATCCAGGGTTCGAGCACATCGATGATGGCGTTCACCACGACGAACGCCGTGACGATGAGCAGCACGATCGCCTGCACGACCGGGAAGTCGAGGCGGTCGACCGACTGCACGAGGAGCGTGCCGATGCCGGCGAGGCCGAACGCCGCCTCGACGATCGAGCTCGCGACGAGGAGGCCCGCCACGAGCACGCCGCTGACGGTGAGGATCGGACCGATCGAGTTGCGGAAGACGTGGCGCCGGATCACGGTGCCGCGCTTGAGCCCGCGGCTGGTGGCCACCTCGACGTGCTCACGGCCGAGCTGTTCGACCATGGACGACCGGGTGACCTTGCCGACGAGCACGACGAACACGATCGCGAGCGCGATCGACGGCAGCACGAGGTGGTACGCCATGTCGAGGAAGCCTTCGCCGGAGCCGAACGACGGGAACCAGCCGAGCTGCACCGCGAAGACCGCGATCAGCACGATGGAACCGACGAACGACGGGATCGCGCCGAGCACGGTGAGGCCGATGAGCACGGCCCGGTCGAGCACCTTGCCGCGGTTCAGCGATGCCACGATGCCGGCGGTGAGGCCGACGACGGCGATCATCGTGCCGGCCATGACGACGAGCATGAGGGTGACGGGCAGGCGATCGCCGATCACCTCGGAGACATCCTGCCGGTACTGCAGCGAGCGCCCGAAGTCGCCCTGCAGCACGCCGGTCAGCCAGTTGAGGTACTGCTGCCACGGCGGCAGGTCGAGCCCGTACTGGGCCGTGACCTGCGCCACGGCCTCGGGGCTGGGCTTCCGACCGCGCAGCAGGAAGCTGACGGGGTCGCCGGGCACGAGGAACCGGGAGAAGAAGACGAGCAGTGATGCAAGGAAGAGCGTGAGGAGCAGGGCGCCGAGCTTGCCCGCCACCCGGCGGAACGTGGTCATCGGATGACCGCCGCTCCGCCGAGGTGGTTCAGGCTGCGCCCGTCAGTGCTAGCGTGCGCCAATGGTTGCTGCCCAGGGGTAGTACAGGAAGGCGACCGACGGTGCGACACCGGTGATGCGCTCGCCCATGAACAGGGTCACGGGAGCCTCGAACATCGGCAGCCACGGGAGCTCCTCGTTCGCGATCTGCTGTGCCTCTGCGGTCTTCTCCGAGCGCGCGGCGGGGTCTTCGATCGCGAGTGCCTCGTTGACGACGGCGTCGAACTCGGGGTTCGACCATTCGCCGTAGTTGCTGAACTCGCCGGTGCGCAGCACGCTGTACATCTCGAGCGGGTCGGGGCTCGAGAGGTACCACGAGGTGTAGAACAGGTCGACGCCCTCGCGAGCGCTCGGGTCGGAGAACAGCGCGGTGTACGCGTTCGGCGTGACGGTCTCGATGTTGACCTTGAGGCCGATCGACTCCGCCGCTGCGGCGGTGGCCTGCGCGTAGACGTTGAAGTCGCTGCTGATCGGGGCGGTCACGTAGGTGAGCTCCTCACCGGCGACGCCGGCCTCCTCGACGAGCTTCTTGGCCGCTTCGATGTCGTACGGGTACTCCTCGACGTCGCCGAACGCCGTGGCGATCGCCGCGTCGCTCGCGCCGTCCCAGACCGACTCGGTCGTGAGCACGTCGGTGGTGGTGCCGTAGCCCTTGACCGCCGCGTCCACGATGCCCTGGCGATCGAGCGCCATGAGCAGCGCCTTCCGCACCCGCACGTCGCCGAGCGGGCCGTCGAGGTCGGAGATGATGATGTTGTTGACCGCGGTGTTCAGGCCGAAGAGCATGTCGCCCTTGTCGGACTCGCGGAGCTGGGGAACGGCGTCGGCGGGAATCATCCAGCCGCCGTCGACCTCGCCCGACTTCAGCGCGTTGGTGCGGGCGTTGGCGTCGTTCATGAAGATGAACTTGACCTCGGCCGAGCGGGCGGTGAGCTCGGGGTCCCAGTAGCCGTCGTAGCGCTCGAGCGTGAGGGACTCGCCCGACTGCCACTCGCCGAAGCTGAACGGGCCGGTGCAGTTCACGCCGCCGGTCGAGTTGCCGTAGTCGGCGCCCGTCTCGGCGAGCGTGGCCGCGGACTCGATGACACCGGCGGAGCCGCCCATGCCGAGGTTGAACTGCGAGTCGGGGCCGGTCATCGTGACGGTGACCTGCATGTCGCCGGTCTGCTCGATCGAGGCCACGTTCTGGTAGTTCGTGTACCACGACGAACCGACGGCGGGGTCGAGGTGACGGTTCATCGAGACGACGACGTCGTTCGCGGTGAGGGGGGTGCCGTCGTGGAAGGTGACGCCGTCACGGATCTCGTAGACCCAGGTCTCGGGCGTCGGGTGCGCGACGGACTCGGCGAGGCCGGGCGACAGCGTCCAGTCGGGGTTCAGCCGCATGAGCGACTCGCAGACGTTCGCGAGCACCATGTTGTCGGCGTAGTCGAACGCGTAGGCGTAGTCGAGCGAGTAGGGCTCGGCGTAGTTCGCCCACGAGAACGAGTCGAGGTCACCCGAGGGCGCGTCGGTCTGCGCGGTGAGCTCCCACTCGGCGGGCTGCGCCTTCTCGGGTTCGGCACCGGAGCAGCCGGTCAGGACCAGGGCTGCTCCGAGCCCGGCGGCGACGATCGACGCGACGCGACGACCGGTGCCTCGGGAGGGCATGACAGGGGACGGGGACATTTTGGCGGCTCCTCTTGGTCAGGCAGTGCGGGTGAAGGCGGACGTGCCCTCGATCCAAGTGGAGGTCACCGTCGCGCGGTGGATCTCCTCCTTGGGGAGGCTGAAGGGGTTCGGTTCGAGCACGATCAGGTTCGCGAGGTAGCCCTCGCGGATGTACCCGGTGTCGTGGTCGCGGTGGTTCACGTAGGCGGAGCCGGAGGTGTAGGCGGCCATCGCCGTCTCGAGGTCGAGGCGCTGGTGCTCGCCGCCGAGCGGCCCCGCGTCGAGGCCGGGGGCGATGCGGGTGACGGCGATGTGGATCGCGTCCATCGGGTCGGCGCTCGACACCGGCCAGTCGCTGCCCGCCGCGAGGCGGGCCCCGTTGCGCACGAGGTCGCCGAAGGGGTATTGGCGCGCCTCCTGACCGTCTTGCAGGAACGGCAGGGTGAGGTGGTCGATCTGGTCTTCGTGGGTCGCCCACAGCGCCTGCAGGTTCGCGACGGCGTCGAGCTCCGCGAAGCGCGCCGTGTCGGCCTCGGCCACGATCTGCAGGTGCGCGAGATGGTGGCGGCCATCGGATGCCCCGTTGGCGGCGCGTGCCGCCTCGACGGCGTCGAGCGCCTCGCGAACCGCACGGTCGCCGAGCGCGTGCATGTGCACCTGCATGCCGGTCGCGTCGATGGCGGTGACGGCCTCCTGCAGCAGCTTCGGGTCGACGAACGACAGCCCGCTGTTGTCGGTGTCGTGGCCGTGACCGTCGCGGTACGGGGTGAGCATCGCCGCGGTCTGGTTCTCGGCCACGCCGTCGACCATGATCTTCACGGTGCCGAGCGAGAGCTTGTCCTCGCGCCCGAGGGCGACGATCTCGGTCTGTGCGGCGACCATGCCGGCGAGCTGCTCGAGGCCTTCGGAGCGCTCCCACCACTGGGCGCCGACGACGTGCACGAGGAGCTTGTCCTCGGCGAGCGCGCGCCGGTAGGCACCCATGGGGTCGCTGACGCCGGATGCCTGGCCACCGACCATCGCGTCCTGCCAGCCGGTGATGCCGAGGGCGATGAGCTCCTCCTGCGCCTTGAGCAGACCCCGGTAGACGAAGTCCTCGTCCTCCTCGGGACGCACGTGCGCGAAGAGTCCGCTCGCACCCTCGTGGAAGGTGCCGGCCGGGCTGCCGTCGGCCTCCCGCTCGATGCGACCGTCGACGGGGTCGGGCGTCGTGGCGTCGATGCCGGCGAGGCGGATCGCGGCGCTGTTGGCCCAGGAGCTGTGGTGGTCGCGGCTCATGAGCAGCACCGGCCGGTCGGGAACGACCGCGTCGATCAGTCCGCGCACGGGCGCGCCTCCCGGGAAGTGGTCCATCGACCAGCCGCCACCGAGGATCCAGGCCTCGTCAGGGTTCGCGGCCGCGTACGCGGCGATCGTCGCGACCGCGTCGTCGGCGTCTTCGGCCTCGGTGAGGTTGCACTGCAGGAGCTCCACCCCGCCGCCGACCGGGTGCACGTGCGCGTCCTGGAAGCCGGGGCTGAGCAGTGCGCCGTCGAGCTGGACGACCTGCGTTCCCTCGCCGATGAGCGCCTGCGCCTCGGCCTCGGGAACGATCGCCGTGATGCGATCGCCGGTGACGGCCACGACGTGGCCCTGAATTGGTTGGCCGGTTCCGGTGAACACGGCCCCTCCGGTGAACAGCACATCGGCAGCTGACACGTCGCCCTCGCTTCCTCGTCGAACGGGTTGGTGAAGGTGACGTTAGCGACGCCTCAGCACTGCTGTCAACTGTGTTGACAACATTGCGTGCGCATTCGTTATGCTGACGTTATCGAGCGCGGCTCACGTCCGAACGGACCGTTGAGCGTGGCACGATGGACTTCGAACTTCGAGGAAGAGGGCGATGACGACAGCGACAGGCTCCAACCGTGGCGGTGCCGCGCGCGCGTCGAACGGACGGGCTCGCCTCGACCGCGATTCGATCGTGGCCGCGGGCCTCGAGTTGGCCGCGACCTCCGCGACATCGACGATCTCGGTGCGCGAGCTCGGTGCTCAGCTCGGCGCCGACCCGACGGCGATCTACCGCCACTTCCGCAGCAAGGAGCAGCTCATGGAGGCGCTCCTCGACGAGCTGACGCTGCGCGCCATCGCCGAGGTGACCGCCGAGAAGTCCGACTGGCGCGAACGCCTGCGCCAGCTCGCGAGCGCCACGCTGACGAACTACTCGGCGCACCCCGCCATCGGCGCCGAGGCGATCGTGCTCACGACCCACGGGCCGGGCGAGCTCGAGGCCATCGAGATCATGCTCGAGTCCTTCGCCGAGGCCGGCCTCACCGGCGACGACGTCGTGCGGCACTACGCGTTGATGGCATCCCACGTGCTCTCGAGCGCCGCGGGCATCGCACGCGGTCGCGCCGAACGCGGCGACGGCCCCGAGCCCGGCCCCTGGTTCGACGGCCCGATCCTCGCCGACCCTCGTCGATTCCCGCTGATCACGGCCTTCAACAGCGAACTCGCGGACCTGAAGGACGTCGACCTCTTCCTGCTCGGGGTCGAAGCCGTCATCCAGTCGGCCGAACTGACGGTGGCGCGCAACGCGCAGTAGCGCCTACCGGATCGGCGCCGGACGAAGCGCCGCGATGCCGAACGGCGCCCCCTCGCGACGCACCGCCCCGGGGGTCGAACCGTGGTGCCGCTTGAACGCGCGACCGAACGAGGCCTCCGAGGTGTACCCGACCCGACTCGAGATCGACGCGATCGTCTCGGTCGTGCGGGTGAGCTCCGCGTGCGCCTGCTCGAGGCGCCAGCCCGCGAGGTAGCGCATCGGCGGTTCGCCGACGAGCGTGGTGAAGCGCTCGGCGAAGGCCGACCGCGACATGTTCGCCTCCCGTGCGAGCTCGACGAGGGTCCAGTCGTGATCGATGCGGGCGTGCATGCGGCCGAGCGCGCGCCCGATGTGCGGGTCCCGGAGGGCGGCGAGCCATCCGGTGGCCGCCGGGTCGGAGGTGCGCAGCCACGATCGCAGTACCTGCACGACGAGCACGTCGGCGAGGCTCGTCATGACCGCCTCGCCGCCCGGCTGGATGCTCTCCGCCTCTCGCGCCAGCAGTCGCAGCACCGCCTGGAACGCGCCCGCCTCGCCGTCGTCCCACGAGTCGACCCTGATGAGGCCCGGGAGCTCCTCGAGCATCCGCGCAGAGAGGGGGCCGTCGACCTGCAGCACGGCATAGGCGATCTGGGTGCGGTCGCCGCCTCCCCCGAAGCGCATGTGCTCGTAGGTGTCGCCGATCTGCTCGACGGGGATGTCGAAGATCGGCGTGCTCGAGGCATCCGCTGCACTGAGCAGGCGGTGCGATGCACCGTGCGTGATGAGCGCGGCGCTGCCCGCCTCGAGCGCGTGCCGCTCGCCGTCGATCTCGAGCACGCACCGGCCGGCGAGCACGACCGGAAGCGTCATGAACCCCTCGAGCTCCGGGAACTCCACGCCCCACGGCGCCGTGAGCTCGGCGCGGCAGTAGAAGGCGCCGGTGAACCGGATCTGGTGGAGGCCGTCGCCGAGCTGATCGCCGACGGCCGGGCTGCGCGGGTTGACCATGCGTCCAGCGTGGCATGCCGATCCGCCGAGGGTCCCAAGATCTGGACGCTCGGCACAAGAATTCGGCCATTGAGCGATTGTGCGTCCTGCTCGCCCGGTCGAAGGTGGATTCACCATCACCCACCGAAAGGACACGATCATGTCAACGAACTTCGCCGTCATCGGCGCCACCGGCAAGACCGGTCGTCGCGTCGCCGACCTCCTCGAAGCAGACGGTCGCACCGTGCGTCGCCTCGCCCGCGGCACGAGCCCGGCGTTCGACTGGGAGCGCCCGGAGGGGTGGGCAGCCGCACTGCAGGGCGTCGACCGCGTGTACGCGGCCTACGTTCCCGACCTCTCCGGCCCCGGCTCCGAGGCCGCGATCACCCGCTTCGTCGAGATCGCCGAGGCGGCCGGTGTGCAGCACATCGTGCTGCTGTCGGGCCGCGGAGAAGACGGGGCGCGTCGCTGCGAAGACATCCTGCTCTCCTCCAACGTGCCCGCCACGGTCGTGCGGGCGAGCTGGTTCGCGCAGAACTTCACCGAGGGCATGCTCGCCGATGCGGCCGTCAGCGGGGTGCTGGCGCTTCCGGCCGGAGGAGTGCGCGAGCCGTTCATCGACGTCGACGACGTGGCGGCGGTCGCCGTCGAGGCGCTCACCGGCACCGGGCACGCGGGCCGCGTCCACGAGGTGACCGGCCCGGAGTCGCTCACGTTCGCAGAGGTCGCGGCGATCCTGTCGGAGACCACGGGGCGCGAGATCGTCTACGTGCCGATGGGATTCGACGAGTTCCGCGTCGCGGTCGCCGCCGAGGAGGGCGAGGCCGTCGCGAACCTCCTCACCGAGCTGTGCCGTGAGACCTTCGACGGCCGCAACGTGGCCCCGACCGCCGGCGTGGCCGCAGCGCTCGGCCGGCCGCCGCGCGACCTGCGTTCGGTGCTGCAGGAGGCCGCGATCGCCGCGCCGACCGGCGCACCGGCGCACACCGTCGGGTCGTAGCGCGGATCGACGGCCGGGCGCTGCGCTGCCCGCCTCCCCGGCGTCCTCCTCGACCCGTTCGAGCAGGTCGCCGGGGCCGGGAATCGGGCACGCGGCACATCGGGTCGAGCGTCGTGGAGCACTCCGACCGGACGGCCCCGCCTCCCCCTTGTGTATCGGGCGCACCCTCCGGCAATATAGGGCGGGGCAAGGATCAAATAGGATATTTGCCTCGCTGATCAAGAACGCCGACCAATGACGTCCCGGAGGTTCCATTGATGCTCAACCACGACCTGCCACGCCGACGAGTGCTCCAGATGGGCGGCCTCGCCGCTCTGGCGCCGCTCGTCCCCGACCTGCTGACCGCGCAGCCGGCGGCGGCCGCCGCGATGCTCTCGAGCCGACGGGCGGCGGCCGGTGCGCTCGCGCTGCCCGGCATCTCCCCGAAATCGCTCTGGTACGGCGTACCGGGCACCGACTGGGCCTCCCAGGCCCTGCCGATCGGCAACGGCCGGCTCGGCGGCATGCTGTTCAGCCACCCCAGCGAGGAGGTCGTCCAGTTCAACGAGCAGAGCCTCTGGGGCGGCGTCAACGACTACGACAACGCGTTGATGGGCCAGTCCGAGACCGCGTTCGACACGAGCATGACGGGCTTCGGCTCGTACCGCGACTTCGGCACCGTGAAGATCGCGTTCGGTGCCCGCCCCGTCGTCACCGCACCCGGCGGCCCGTACCAGGACTCCACCTCGAGCCAGACCGTCGCGCAGACCTACGACGGCGACCCCGTCTCGAAGTGGTGCATCATCGCTCCGCCCGCCCATGTGCTCTGGCAGGCCCAGCTTCCGGCACCCGCCGTGGTCTCGGCCTACAGCTTGACGAGCGCGGCCGACGTGGCCGCCCGCGACCCGCAGGAATGGACCCTCCTCGGTTCCGACGACGGCACCGCATGGACGACGCTCGACTCGCGCACGGGCGCACCGTTCGAACAGCGCCTCCAGACCAAGACCTACGAGTTCCAGAACACCACCGCCTACCGCTTCTACCGCTTCGACTTCGTGCCGAAGGCGGGGGTGAGCCACTTCCAGGTCGGCGAGATCGGCCTCGTCGGCATCGACATGGCCGGCGGCGGTCTCGTCTACGCCACCTCGCCGAGCGGGCACTCCTCCGACGCCGACCGCGCCCTCGTGCGCAGCGTCGACGGCGACCCGACGACCGCGTGGAAGGTCGACGACGTCGGGTCCGGCGCCAGCTGGCAGCTCGAGCTCCCGACGAAGCAGGCCCTCACGAGCTACGTGCTCACGAGCGCAGTCGATCAGCCCGAACTCGACCCCCGCGACTGGCGGCTCGAAGCGTCGAACGACGGCCTCACGTGGCAGGCGCTCGACACGCAGGCAGGCGTCGCGTTCGCCGCGCGAGGCGAGGCGAAGACGTTCGCCTTCGCGAACACGACCGCGTACTCGCTCTACCGCCTGACGTTCAGCGCGCCGGGCGCCTTCCAGCTGGCGGGCGTCGCCTTCCTGCGCTCCGGCTTCGACACGCGCACCCGCAGCGTCGTCACCGACTACCGCCGGGCGCTCGACACGGCGGTCGGCGTGCACGTCACGCAGTTCGCCACGCCGGGCGGCCGAGTGCTGCGCGAGTCGTTCGCGAGCCGGGCGGCCGACGTCTTGGTGCTGCGCTACACGACCGATGCCTCCGTCGGGCTGACCGGCGAGATCAGCATCACGTCGGGTCAGGCCGACTCGCCGACCACCGCCGACGCCGCAGCCCGCCGAATGGGCTTCCACGGCGTGATGGGCAACGGCCTGAAGCACGCCGCGACGCTCCAGATCGCCGAGACCGACGGCGAGGTGACCGCGACCGCGTCGACCCTGAAGTTCACCGGAGCCACCACCGTCACACTGGTGCTCGACGCCCGCACCGACTACAAGCTGAGCGCGGCCGACGGATGGCGCGGCGCCGAGCCGCAGCCGCTCATCGATGCGGCGATCGCCGCGGCATCCGCTCGCCCCTTCGCCGAGCTGCGCAACGAGCACACCACGCAGGTCGCCGCACTCATGTCGCGGGCCGTCGTGAAGTGGGGCGAGTCGGATGCCTCGGTGCAGGCGATGCCCACCGGCGCGCGCCTCGAGCGCTACAAGACCGGCGCAGCCGACCCCACGCTCGAACAGGCCATGTTCGACTACGGGCGCTACCTGCTGATCAGCTCCTCGCGCCCGGGCGGACTGCCCGCGAACCTGCAGGGACTCTGGAACAACAGCAACCAGCCGCCGTGGGCCGCCGACTACCACACCAACATCAACGTGCAGATGAACTACTGGGCGGCGGAGACCACCGCCCTGCCCGACTCGCACGAGGCGCTCGTGGGGTTCGTGAACCAGGTCGCCGTGCCGAGTCGCATCGCGACGAAGCACGCGTTCGGCCAGGACACGCCCGGCTGGACCGCGCGCACCTCGCAGTCGATCTTCGGCGGCAACGCATGGGAGTGGAACACCGTCGCGAGCGCCTGGTACGCCCAGCACCTCTACGAGCACTGGGCATTCACGCAGGACCGCGCCTACCTCGAGGAGATCGCCTACCCGATCATCACGGAGATCTGCCAGTTCTGGGAGCACCGGCTGAAGGAGCTGCCCGACGGCACCCTCGTCTCGCCGAACAGCTGGTCGCCCGAGCACGGTCCCCGTGAAGACGGCGTCATGTACGACCAGCAGATCATCTGGGACCTGTTCCAGAACTACCTCGACAGCGCCGACGCGCTCGACGTCGACGCCGACTACCGCGCCATCATCGCCGACCTGCAATCGCGGCTCGCGCCGAACAAGATCGGCAGCTGGGGTCAGTTGCAGGAGTGGCAGACCGACCGCGACGACCCGAACAGCATCCACCGTCACACCTCGCACCTCTTCGCGGTCTACCCCGGGCGCCAGATCACCACGGCCACTTCCGAGTTCGCCGACGCGGCGCTCGTCTCGTTGAAGGCGCGCTGCGGTGAACGCGAGGGCGTGCCGTTCACCGCGGCCACCGTGTCCGGTGACAGCCGGCAGTCGTGGGCGTGGCCATGGCGAGCGGCCCTCTTCGCCCGTCTCGGCGATTCCTTCCGCGCCCGCGAGATGGTTCGGGGCCTGCTCAGCTACAACACGAGGACGAACCTGTTCTGCGTGGCGTCGGGGGTCTTCCAGATGGACGGCAACTTCGGCATCCCCGCCGCGATCACCGAGATGCTGCTGCAGAGTCACGACGGCGTGATCCGCCTGCTGCCCGCGCTGCCCGAGGAGTGGGCCGCCTCCGGCTCGTTCACCGGGCTGCGGGCCCGCGGCGGTTACGAGGTCAGCGCCGAGTGGCAGAACGGAGAGGTCACCTCGTTCACCATCGTCGCCGACAAGGCGCCGAACGCGAGCCCGGTGACCGTGCGGGTGAACGGGGAAGACCGCCAGGTCACCCCGGTCGACCCCACGCCGTCGCCCGAGCTGGATGTGGAGGTGACCGCCGGCACGCGCATCGTCGGAGGCAAGGTGCTGATCGCCATGAAGGCGACGAACCACTCGCCGGTGCCGGTGGCGCTGAAGGTGATCTCGGCGTACGGCACGAAGACGTTCGGCTCCGTCGCGCCGGGCAAGAGCGCCGCGCACGCCTTCACGACCCGCAAGACGAGCGTCTCAGCCGGCACGGTCACCGTGCAGGCGACCGCGACCGTCGACGGCGCGCCCGTGACGACGTCGGTCGACGCCGGATACGACGCCGCATCCGCCGGCTGAGCGCACGACCCGATTCACTCGAACCCGATCACCCCCCATCACGAGGAGACATGAAATGAGCAAGTCAGGATTCGCCGCACGATGCACCGCGGTCACGATCGGCACCGCACTGCTGGTCGGCGTCGCCGGCATCGCAACGGCAGAAGAGAACCACGGCGACGCCGGCGTCGACGTCAACGTCGCCATCACCGAGATCACCCAACCCGGCGTCCTCGCCATGACCGTCGCCGACA
>NZ_FSRJ01000004.1 GCF_900142065.1 Agromyces cerinus subsp. cerinus
AATCCTCCCCCCACCAAACGATGGGGTCGGGGTTCAATAATTTGGCATTGAACATAGTGCACGCTGTTGAGTTCTCAAGGAACGGACGCACCCGACACACCAACCCGAAACAGGCCGCACACCGGAGCTCTTCGTTCTCATCCGGCCATCCCACCAGGGACGCATCCGAACGCTTCAAACACAAGAAGACGAAACAACTTGGTTTGGGATCTTCGTGCCAACTTGAGGAGGAGAACCAGACGCTTTCCAGCAGTCCCGCTCTTCCGCTCCTGTGGGGCAACGAGTGATAACAATACGCGGAATCCCAACACCCACGCAAATCACACCTGCAACCCGGGCGTGTCGCACCCACAACCCTGCAACGACAAGGGCTCCAGCCCTCACTGAAGTGAGCGACCGGAGCCCTGGAACAACAGCGAACGACTATTCGACGAAGACCCCTGCGAGCGTCTTCTTGCCACGACGCAGCACCGCCAGCCCGCCGGCCGCGACGCGCCCATCAAGCGTCGCGGCGTCGTCGTCGATGCGCACGTTGTCGAGCGACACTCCCCCTTGGGCGATTGCGCGTCGGCCCTCGCTCTGGCTCGAGACCAGACCAGTGTCGACAAGAAGCTGCACGATCGAGGCATCCGTCGTCGCCCTGGTGTTCGGAAGCTCACGGAGCGCCGCCTCGAGCGTCGCGCGATCGAGCACAGCGAGATCGCCCTGCCCGAACAGCGCACGCGACGCGTCGATCACGGCCTGCGTGGCATCCGCTCCGTGCACCAGGGTGGTGACCTCGGTCGCGAGCACCTTCTGCGCCTCGCGCTTGAACGGCTCGGTCTCGACGAGCGCCTCGAGCTGCTCGATGCGCTCGCGACTCAGGAACGTGAAGATCTTCAGTCGCGAGATCACGTCGGCATCGTCGGTGTTGAGCCAGAACTGGTAGAACGCGTACGGGCTGCACATCGAGGCATCCAGCCAGATCGCGTTGCCCTCGCTCTTGCCGAACTTCGTGCCGTCGGAGTTCGTGACGAGCGGGGTGCCGATCGCGTGCACGCTCGCGCCCTCGACGCGGTGGATGAGATCGGTGCCGCTCGTGAGGTTGCCCCACTGGTCGCTGCCGCCCGTCTGCAGCACGCAGCCGTACTGGCGGTAGAGCTCGAGGTAGTCGAAGCCCTGCAGGATCTGGTAGCTGAACTCGGTGTAGCTGATGCCGGCGTCGGAGTTCAGGCGCGAGGCCACCGCGTCCTTCTTCAGCATCGTGCCGACGCGGTAGTGCTTGCCGATCTCACGCAGGAAGTCGATGGCGGAGAGTCCGCCCGTCCAGTCGAGGTTGTTGACGAGCCGAACCGCGTTCTCCCCCTCGCCCGAGAGGAACCGCGAGACCTGGCCCTGCAGGTATCCGACCCACTCCGCGACGGTCTCCTTGGTGTTCAGCGTGCGCTCGGCCGTGGGCCGGGGGTCGCCGATCAGGCCGGTCGAGCCGCCGACCAGGCCGAGCGGCTTGTGCCCGGCGAGCTGGATGCGGCGCATGGTGAGCAACTGCACGAGGTTGCCGAGGTGCAGGCTCGGCGCAGTGGGGTCGAACCCGCAGTAATACGTGATCGGCTCGCCCGCGAGAAGCTCTTTCAGCGCAGCCTGGTCGGTCGACACGTGCACGAGGCCGCGCCAGACGAGCTCCTCCCAGACGTCTGCGAAGGAGGCGTCGTTCTGCTGGGTACTGAGGATCACTGGGTCTGACACTCCGTCAGGGTATCAGCGCGCGGATTAGGTCCCATCTCTAACCGGTTCTTGATTAATGTTGTATGCTTATTCGAGCGCAGATGAAGGCTACACACTGAAGGAGCCCGATGATCGTCGTCACCGCAGACCAGGTCTCCAGTCGGACGCAGGCCGATCTCGCCGGAGCCGAGCGCGACCGGATCCAGCGCGCGCACGGCGAGCGGCTGCTGCTGCCGGTCGCGCGGAACGCCGGCGACGAGATCCAGCTGATCACCCGTGATGCGCGCACCGTCGTCGAGGTCGTGTTCGAACTCACCCGCAACGGCGCCTGGAGCGTCGGCATCGGCTGCGGCGACGTGCGGGAGCCGCTTCCGGCCGACATCCGGGAGGCGAGCGGCGACGCGTTCTTCGCCGCCCGCGACGCGGTCGAGCGCGCGAAGAAGAGTTCGCCCCGACTCGCGATCGAGGCGGCGCACGACGACGCCGAGCATGTGGAGGCGCTGTTCAAGCTCGCCCTCCTCCTCCGCGAGCGCCGGTCCGACCAGGGCTGGGAGGTCTACGACCGCATCGTCGCCGGCGCCATGCAGACCGAGATCGCCGATGAGCTCGGTGTGAGCGCCCCGGCGATCAGCTCGCGCATGAAGTCGGCAAACATCCGTGCAGAGCTCGACGCCGTGCCGGCGCTCGCTAGGCTGCTCGAGAACCTCGACAGCTCGACGGGAGCCCGCGCATGATCCACTTCGACGTCATCGCCGATGTCATCACCTGGTCGGCCCTGGTGATCTCGCTGGTCGCTGCGGCGGCACTCTCGGTGCTCGCCTACCTGCGCCCGCGCCGCGCGTACATCTGGTTCGCAGCGGGCTCGCTCGGCGTGGCACTGCTCGCAGCGGCATCGGCGAGCGGCCCCGCGCAGTTCGGCCTCGCCCCGCTCGTCACCGTGCTCGGCCTCACCGTCGCCGTCTTCGGCGGCAGTCCGGCTGCGTCGACGGCGCTCGACCTCGCGATGGGCGGCACCGTCGCACCCGGTCTCCACGGCGGCATCATCGTCGCCGAGAAGCGTTCGGCCGACGAAGAACACCGCGGCGTGCAATCCGCCGTCAAGCGCGAAGTCCTCCGCGGCGGACTGACGATCGGCGTGCTCGAACGCGTCGCCTCGGCGGGCGCCATCATCGCCGGCTTCCCCGAGGCGCTCGCGATCGTCGTCGCGATCAAGGGCGTGGGCCGCTTCACGGAACTCGAGGCGCCCGAGGCGCGTGAGCGATTCATCATCGGCACCTTCGCGAGCCTCATCTGGGCCTGCGCGGGCGCGCTCGTCGTGCATCTCGCGCTGCGCTGAGCCCCCACCACACGCTGCGACGCACGCTGCGACGCAGTCCATCGCGGGTGCTCCCGCGGATGCCGCGTGGAGATCGCCGTCACTCCGCCGCGAGCTTGTGCCGCCGATACGGCGAAACGCCCTCGTCGCCGGGCAACCAGAACCGCCACGGGTACTGCGAGCCGCCGCCCGCTCCGCCGACGCCGGTGCGCGGGCCGCTCGCGGCGTGCAACGGCGCCGACGGCACCTGCAACATGAACGGTGACCCGAGCAGATCACTTCCCCCCGCATCGAGTGGCACGCCGAGCGCTTTCGCCAGCCGGCCGGGTCCCCGCGCGAGGTCGCGATCGTGCACGCCGGGTCGACGACTCCTCGCCAGGTCGAGTCCGTCGACGACGGTGCCCCCGCGCATGAGCACGCCCGACGAGGATCCTTCGGGACGCGCGACGATGTTCAGGCAGACATGCATGCCGTAGCTGAAGTACGCGTAGAGATGCCCCGGCTCGCCGAACATCACCGCGTTGCGCGGTGTGCGACCGCGGAACGCGTGCGAGCCGGGATCCTCGCCGACACCGCGGTACGCCTCGAGTTCCGACAGCCGGATCGCCACCCGCCCGTCGGGAGCGTCGTACCTCAGCACCGCTCCGAGGAGGAGCGGCGCGAGCACGACGGGGTCCTGTTCGAAGAAGTCCCGACCGGGGGTGACGAGTCCGATCAGCTGCGCGCCTCCGGGAGGCTCGCGACGAGGTGGCGCACGCGGTCGGCGAGGCGGGAGAACTGCTCGGCGACGCGCACGGGGGCGGTACCGCCGATGCCGTCGCGGCTCGCGACCGACCCCTCGACCGTGAGCACCTCGCGCACGTCGGGCGTGAGGTGCGGCGAGATCGCCGCGAGCGCCGCGTCGTCGACGGCGTCGAGCTCGAGCCCGTGCTCCTCGGCATATCGCACCAGCGCACCGGTGATCTCGTGGGCGTCGCGGAACGGCACCCGCCGCTTCACGAGCCACTCCGCGACATCCGTCGCCAGCGAGAAGCCGGCCGGCGCGAGCTCGGCCATGCGCTCGGTGTGGAAGGTGAGGGTCGCGACCATGCCCGTGTACGCGGGCAGCAGCACCTCGAGCGTCTCGACGGAGTCGAAGACCGGCTCCTTGTCCTCCTGCAGGTCGCGGTTGTAGGCGAGCGGCAGGGCCTTCAGCGTCGCGAGCAGACCCGTGAGGTTGCCGATGAGCCGGCCCGACTTGCCGCGCGCGAGCTCGGCGATGTCGGGGTTCTTCTTCTGCGGCATGATCGACGAGCCCGTCGAGTAGCCGTCGTGCAGCGTGACGAAGCCGAACTCGCGTGTGTTCCAGAGGATGATCTCCTCGGCGAAGCGCGAGAGGTCGATGCCGATCATCGCCGTGATGAAGGCGAACTCGGCGACGACGTCGCGGCTCGCGGTCGCGTCGATCGAGTTCTCGGCAGGGCTCGCGAGGCCGAGGTCACGGGCGACGGATGCCGCATCGAGGCCGAGCGTCGAACCTGCGAGGGCTCCCCCGCCGTACGGCGAGACATCCGCTCGCTTCGTCCAGTCGACGAGCCGCTCGAGGTCGCGCGAGAGCGCCCAGGCGTGCGCGAGCAGGTGGTGCGCGAGCAGCACCGGCTGCGCGTGCTGCAGGTGCGTGCGCCCCGGCATGATCGCCGTGCGATGCGCATCGGCCTGCGCGGCGAGCGCGTCGATGAGGTGCACGAGGTCGCGGCCGATCGTCGCGGCGTGGTCCTTCAGGTACAGGCGCACGAGCGTGGCGATCTGGTCGTTGCGGCTGCGCCCGGCGCGGAGCTTGCCGCCGAGCTCGGGACCGACGATCGTGATCAGTGCGGCCTCGAGGGCGCCGTGCACGTCTTCGTCGGCCTCACCGGCGACGATCTCACCCGAGACGACGCGGGCTTCCAGCGTGTCGAGCCCGGCGAGCATGGCGTCGAGCTCGTCGGCCTCGAGGTATCCGGCCGAGGCGAGCGCTCGGGCGTGTGCGCGTGAACCCGCGAGGTCGTAGCCCGCGAGCTGCCAGTCGAAATGCGTCGACTTGGAGAGGCGCTGCAGTTCAGGCGACGGGCCGCTCGCGAATCGAGCGCCCCAGAGCGAGCCCTCATTCGTGCCGTGCGCCTCGGTGGTGTCGCCGGTGGCGGTGGTGCCGTCGGTGGCGGTGGTGCCGTCGGTGCCGTTCACGTCGCCCATCAGGCGTCCTTCCTCGCGAGCAGCCAGACCAGCAGCGCCTTCTGCGCGTGCAGGCGGTTCTCGGCCTCGTCCCAGATGATCGACTGCGGGCCGTCGATGACGTCGGCGCTCACCTCGTAGCCGCGATCGGCGGGCAGGCAGTGCATGAACACCGCATCGGATGCCGCGTGCGACATGAGCTCGGCGTCGACCTGGTAGCCGCCGAAGGTCGCGACGCGATGCGCCTTCTCCTCCTCCTTGCCCATCGACACCCAGGTGTCGGTGACGACGACGTCGGCACCGGTCACGGACTCGCGCGCGTCGGTCACGACGGCGACGGAACCGCCGGTCGTCGCCGCGATGCGCTCGGCGTCGGCGACGACGGATGCCTCGGGGGCGAACTCCGCCGGAGCGGCGATGCGCACGTGCATGCCCGCAGTGGCGCCGGCGAGCAGATACGACTGCGCCATGTTGCTGCGGCCGTCGCCGAGGAAGGTGACCGTGAGGCCGGCGAGGCGGCCCTTGTGCTCGCGGATCGTGAGCAGGTCGGCGAGCAGCTGGCACGGGTGGAAGTCGTCGGAGAGGGCGTTGACGACGGGCACCGTCGTGCCTGCCGCCATCTCTTCGAGGCCGGACTGGGCGTACGTGCGCCAGACGATGGCCGAGACCATTCGCTCGAGCACGCGCGCGGTGTCGGAGGGCGTCTCCTTGCCGCCGAGCTGGCTGTTCGCGGTCGAGATGATGAGCGGCGAGCCGCCCAGGTCGGCGATGCCGACGGCGAAGGAGACGCGCGTGCGCGTCGAGGACTTGTCGAAGATCACGGCGACGGTCTGCGGACCGGCGAGCGGCGTCTGCGACCAGCGGTCGGCCTTGAGCTGCTCGGCGAGGTCGAGGATCTCGGTCTGCTCGGCCTGGGTGAGGTCGTCGTCCCTGAGGAAGTGGCGGGTCATGCGATGCGTCCGTTCGTGGAGAGAGGTCGGTCGGGTCAGTACGGGTGAGCGTCGGCGAGGGCGCGCGCGAAGCGCGCCTCGAACTCGTCGATCTCGGCGTCGCCGATGATGAGCGGCGGCGCGATGCGGATGGTCGTGTCGTTCGCGGCGTTCACGATGAGGCCGTGGCGCATGGCGTGGGCGACGACGTCGCCGGCGACCGGTGCGGTGAGCGCCACGCCGACGAGGAGGCCCCGCCCACGCGTGCCCGCGACCAGCGGCGAACCGATCGCCTCGATGCGCCGGCGCAGCTGCCGGCCGCGCACGGCCGAGTTCTCGACGAGGCCGGCGCGCTCGATCTCGCCGAGCACGGCGTTCGCGACGGCGGTCGCGAGCGGGTTGCCGCCGAACGTCGAGCCGTGGTGGCCCTTCTGGTAGAGCTCGGAGGCGCGACCGAAGGTGATGAGGCCGCCGATCGGGATGCCGCCGCCGATGCCCTTGGCGACCGTGATCGCGTCGGGCGTGATGCCGTCGTGCTGGAAGCCGAACCACTTGCCGGTGCGCCCGGCGCCGGTCTGGATCTCGTCGACGATGAGGAGCGCCCCGTGGCGGAGGGTCAACTCGCGCGCGGCCTCGAGGAAGCCCTCGGGCAGTTCGACGACACCGGCCTCGCCCTGGATCGGTTCGACGAAGACGGCCGCGACCGCGTCGTCGATGGCTGCCTCGAGCGCCGCGATCGTCGCGGGGATGTGCTCCACTCCCCCGGCCATCGGCTCGAACGGCGCCCGCATGTGCGGCTTGCCGGTGAGGGCGAGCGAACCCATCGTGCGTCCGTGGAAGGCGTCGACGAGCGCGATCACGCGGGTTCGCGCTCCGCCCGAGTTGTTGAGCCGGGCGAGCTTGAACGCGGCCTCGTTCGCCTCGGCGCCCGAGTTGCCGAACCAGGCGCGACCCTCGGGGCCGGCGCCGGCGAGGCGGACGAGCCGCTCGGCGAGTTCGAGCGCGGGCTCGGTCGTGAAGTAGTTGGAGACGTGCGCGAGCTTCGACGCCTGCGTCGTGACCGCCTCGACGAACACGGGATGAGCGTGCCCGAGGGAGTTCACCGCGATGCCCGCGAGGAAGTCGAGGTACGTCGTACCCGCGGCATCCGTCACCCAGGCGCCCGAACCGTGCTCGAGCTTCGCGAGCGGCATGCCGATGGAACGCATGATGCGCTGGTCGAACCGCAGCTGCCAGTCGTTCATGCCGCCACCACCTCGGTGCCGATGCCCGACTGCGTGAAGACCTCGAGCAGGATCGAGTGCGGCACCCGACCGTCGATGATCGCAGCCTTCGCGACGCCGCCCTCGACGGCTTCGAGGCAAGCGGTCATCTTCGGGATCATGCCCGACTCGAGGCTCGGCAGCAGTTCGACGAGCGAGGGCACGTCGATGACTGAGACGAGCGAGTCGCGGTTCGGCCAGTCGCGGTAGAGTCCCGCGACGTCGGTGAGGATGACGAGCTTCGCCGCCCCGAGCGCGACCGCGAGTGCTGCGGCGGCCGAGTCGGCGTTCACGTTGAGCGACTGCCCGGTCACGTCGCCGTCGGGGGCGATCGAGGAGACCACGGGGATGCGCTCGGCAGCGAGTTCGGCGAGCACTGCGGCCGGGTCGACCGCGACGACGTCGCCGACGAGCCCGAGGTCGACCTCTTCGCCGTCGACGACCGCACCGCGCCGTCGTCCCGTGAAGAGCCCGGCGTCTTCACCGGAGAGGCCCGAGGCGAGCGGTCCGTGCTCGTTGATGAGCGAGACGAGCTCGCGGTTGACCTGGCCCGAGAGCACCATGCGCACGACGTCCATGGTCTCAGGGGTCGTGACACGGTAGCCGCCGCGGAACTCGCTCGGGATGCCGAGCCGCTCGAGCATCGCCGAGATCTGCGGGCCGCCGCCGTGCACCACGACGGGCTTGATGCCGGCGTAGCGCAGGTAGACCATGTCCTCGGCGAACGCACGCTGCAGCTCGGGGCTCACCATGGCGTTGCCGCCGAACTTCACCACGATCGTCTCGCCGTGGAATCGCTTCAGCCAGGGCAGCGAATCGATGAGCACCTGGGCCTTCGCCGCGGCGTCGTTCGTGTCTTCGGGTTCTGTCTGGTCGCTCATGCTCAACTCGCGTAGGCGCTGTTCTCATGCACGTAGTCGTGCGTGAGGTCGTTGGTGAAGATGGTGGCGGATGCCTCGCCGGCATGCAGCTCGATGAGCACGTGCGTCGCGCGCGGCGTGAGGTCGACCTCGTCTCGAGGGGCGTCGGGGCGTCCGGCGTGGCAGACGCGCACGCCGTTCATCGACACGTCGACGAGGTACGGATCGAACGGCGCGCTCGTGGTGCCGATCGCGGCGAGCACCCGGCCCCAGTTGGGGTCGTTGCCGAAGATTGCCGCCTTGAAGAGGTTGTTGCGGGCGACCGAGCGGCCGACCTCGACTGCGTCGTCTTCGGTCACCGCACCGACGACCTCGATCGCGATGTCGTGGCTCGCGCCCTCGGCGTCGGCCTGGAGCTGCAGGGCGAGGTTGCGGCAGGCCTCGGTGAGGGCCTCGGTGAACTCGCCGAGGTCGGGCGTGACGGCCGACGCGCCGGAGGCGAGCAGCGTCACCTGGTCGTTCGTCGACATGCAGCCGTCGGAGTCGAGCCGGTCGAAGGTCAATCGGGTGGCGGTGCGGAGCGCGGTGTCGAGGTCGCCCGCCGGCAACGCGGCATCCGTCGTCACGACCACCAGCATCGTCGCGAGGCCCGGCGCCAGCATGCCGGCGCCCTTCGCGATGCCGCCGATCGACCAGCCGCCGCCCTCGACGACGACCTGCTTGGGCTTCGTGTCGGTGGTCATGATGGCGCGGGCCGCGTCGTCGCCGCCGTCGGTCGAGAGACGGGCGATGGCCGAGACGACGCCCTCTTCGAGCACCTCGCCGTCGAGCTGGTCGCCGATCAGCCCGGTGGAGCAGACGAGCACGTCGCCTGCCGCGATGCCGAGGCCCGACGCGACGGCCTCGGCCGTGCGGTGCGTGACCTGGAACCCCTCGGGGCCCGTGAAGCAATTGGCGCCGCCGGAGTTCAGCACGATCGCCGAGACGATGCCGTCGGCCGCGACCTGCTTCGACCAGATGATCGGGTTCGCCTGTGCCCGGTTCGAGGTGAACACGACGGCCGCCTCCTGCGCGGGCCCGCGATTCACGACGAGCGCGAGGTCGAGTGCGCCGGAACGCTTGATTCCCGCGGCGATGCCCGCGGCTTCGAATCCCTGCGGATGGGTGACGGTCACGGGGCGACTCCGTTCACGGGGAGTCCGGTCGACTCGGTGAGCCCGAGTGCGATGTTCGCGGACTGGATGGCGGCACCCGCGGTGCCCTTCACGAGGTTGTCGACGGCGGCGACCACGACGACGCGGCCCGAGTTCTCGTCGATCTGGAGGCCGAGGAGCGCCGTGTTCGCACCGAGCACGTCGGCGGTGCGCGGGAACTGGCCCGCGGGCAGCAGCTGCACGAAGCGCTCGCCGGCGTAGGCGTCCTCCCAGGCGGCGCGGACCGTGGCGGCATCCGTTCCGGGCACGATGCGCGCCGTCGAGGTCGCGAGGATGCCGCGCGACATCGGCACGATCACCGGCGTGAACGAGATGGTCGGGTTGCCCCCGCCCGCCCAGCGCAGCGCCTGCTGGATCTCGGGGATGTGACGGTGCACGCCACCCACCGAGTACGGGTTCGCCGAGCCGAGGAGTTCTGAGCCGAGCAGGTGCGCCTTCAGGCTCTTGCCGGCACCGGACGGCCCGACCGCGAGCACCGAGACGATGTCGGCGGCCTCGATGACCCCGGCCCGGACACCCGGTGCGAGCGACAGCGCGACGGTCGAGGCGTTGCAGCCCGGCGCCGCGATGCGCTTCGTCTTCGCGAGGCGGTCGCGCTGCGTACCCGACAGCCGCGGCAGCTCGGGCACGCCGTAGGTCCACGCGCCGTGGAAGTCGCCCCCGTAGAACGCTGCCCAGTCGGCCTTGTTCTCGAGGCGGTGGTCGGCACCGCAGTCGATCACGAGGGTCTCGGCCGGCAGCTGTGCGGCGATCGCACCGGATGCCCCGTGCGGCAGCGCGAGGAACACGATGTCATGACCGGCGAGGTTCTCGGCCGTCGTGTCCTTCAGCGTGAGATGCGTGTAGCTGCGCAGGTGCGGTTGCACCGCGATGAGCGGCTGGCCGGCGTTGGAGTGCGCGGTCACGGTGCGCACGTCGAAATCGGGATGATCGGCGAGGAGGCGAAGGATCTCGCCTCCGGCATAGCCGGACGCGCCGGAAACGGCGACGGTGAACGTCATGGTTCCACCTTAAAGGTCGAAGCGGTCGAGGGATGGCTCCGGCGACACCTGCTGACGGCCTCGTTGCCGCGTGCGGGGTCGCCTAGAGTCGGCGCTCGCCACGACGTCGGCTGCGCACCACGACGACACGCGAGATGCGTGCGGGGACTGCGAACCGAGCGGCGGACATACGACGACCCTATCCGGGGCAGGTCGCGCCGTGCAAAACGAGTGACGTCAGGCGCCGTGGCCGCCCGCGGGCTCGTACCAGAGGTCGGCCCGGCCCCGCGGATCGAAGGCCGCCGCGAAGTCGCGCTCGTTCGGCACCCACACGTCGCGCCAGAGCTCCTCGTGCAGGCGCCCCTCGGCGGCGTCGCGCGCCATGCCGCGTCGGGTCGCCTCGTCGAGGTCGACGTCGACCCAGACGCGCAGGTCGAAGCAACCGTCGAGCTCGGGGTGGAAGATGCCGACGGCGTCGAGCACCAGCACCTCGGCCGGTTCGAGCGTTTCGGGCTCGCCGAGCGAACGCGCCGACCAGTCGAATCGGCGGAACTCCGCTCGGCGACCCGCCAGGAACGGGTCGAGCACCTCTTCGCGGATACGGCGCCTCTCGACCCCGTCCCAGTCCGGTGACCGGTGGTGCGAGCGCGCGGGTTCGAGGAAGTCGTCGCCCCGCAACCGCACGGCGCCGTCGACCTCGCCGACCAGCGCTCGGGCGAGCGTGGACTTGCCCGCGCCGCCGAAGCCGGAGACCCCGACGACGATCCGCCGGCCGGAACGCCGCGCGGCCACCGAATCGATGGCCGCGACGACGTCGCCGACGGATCGCGCGCGCGGGGTCATTCGCGGACGGTCGCCCCGAAGCGGTCGTTCGCGAGCGCCGCACCGGCGAGCTTCGCCTCGCTGGCCTCGGCTGCCGTGAGCGTGCGGTCGTCGGCCCGGAACCGGAGCGCGAACGTCAGGCTCTTCGCTCCGGCGGGCACGCCCTGGCCGCGGTAGTCGTCGACGATCGAGAGCTGCTCGAGCAGCACGCCGGCGCCCTCGCGGATCGCCGCGGCCACCTCGGCCGCTGCCACCTCGACGGGAACGATGAGCGAGAGGTCCTGCGTCGCAGCGGGCATCGTGTCGATCGTGCGCGCTTCGAGGGCGGGCTCGGTCAGCGCGATGACGGCGTCGAGATCGAGCTCGACGACGGCGACCACCCGCGGCAGGTCGGCCTCGGTGGCGAGCACCGGCAGCAGTTCGCCGGCGAAGCCGACGAGGGTGCCGTCGACACGGAGCTCGGCCGTGCGGCCGGGGTGCATCGCCTGGTGCGCACCCTGCGCGACGTCGATGCGCGCACCGGTCGCGAGTTCGACCTGGCGCACGACGTCGAGCGCGTCGGCGATGCCGGCGGGCACGGCGGGTTGCCCCGGCTGCTTCGCCACGACGTCGCCGACGATGAGCGCACCGAGGTGTCGCGGCTGCGGCGGGATGCCGGCGTCGAGTGCGGCGAGCACCTCGTCGCTCGGCTTCTCGTTGCCCACGGGCAGCTCGAGCGAACCGTAGGTGCGCCCCGGCTCGGGCAGGAACACCGTGCCGATCTCGAAGAGGTCGAGGTCGGTGAGGCCTCGCGAGAGGTTGCGTCGCGCGGCGCCGATCAGGCCGGGCACGAGCGAGCGGCGCAGGAACGGCACCGTCTGGTCGAGGGCGTTCGCGATGCGCACGGATGCCACCGGGGCGCCGTCGGCACTGCCGAACACCGCGTTGTCGGCGTCGGAGACGAACGGGAACGAGAGCACCTCGACCGATCCGGCGGCCGCGAGCGTGTCGGCGGTGCGCCGGCGCAGTCGCTGCGAGCGGGTAAGTCCGCGGCCGGGTGGCGCGACGGGCAGCACCGAGGGGATGCGGTCGTAGCCGATCAGGCGGGCGACCTCTTCCGCGAGCTCTTCGCGACCGGTCAGGTCGGGGCGCCATGCCGGCGGCACGACCGAGAATCCGCCGTCGACGGCGGTGATGACGCCGCCGATCTCGGCGAGGGCGTCATGCACCTCGTCTTCGGTGTACTCGACGCCGATGATCGACGAGACGAAGCCCGCGGGCAGGAGGATCGCTGCACGCGCCGGAGCCGTCGAGATCAGGGAGCCGCCCGCGTCGGCGGTGCCGCCGGCGAGGTCGACCATGAGCTGGGCGACGCGTGAGACGGCGGCGGCCGCGATCTCGGGGTCGACCCCGCGCTCGTAGCGCTTCGCCGCCTCGCTCGGCAGCTTGTGACGGCGGGCGGTGCGCGCAATCGACACCGGATCCCAGTTGGCGGCCTCGACGAGCACGTTGCGCGTCTCGTCGCCCATCTCGGTCTCGGCGCCGCCCATGACGCCGCCGAGGCCGATCGGCCCGCGGTCGTCGGTGACGACGAGGTCTTCGACATGGAGCGTGCGCTCCTTGCCGTCGAGGGTGGTGAACTTCTCCCCCGGCGTCGCCCGCCGCACGACGATGCCGCCGCGGAGCTGGTCGAGGTCGTAACCGTGGATCGGCTGGCCGAGCTCGAGCATGACGTAGTTCGTGATGTCGACGAGCAGCGAGATCGAGCGGATGCCGGCGAGCTTCAGCCGCGCGATCATCCACGCCGGCGTCGGCCGGGAGGCGTCGACGTCGCGCACGATGCGCGTGGCGAAGACCGAGGAGCCGATCTTGCCGCGGATCGGCGCCGCGTCGTCGATCACGACGGAGAACGCGTCGTCCGAGACATCCGCAGGCGCCGCCTGCTCGACCGGGTCGCGGAAGCGGGCCCCGGTGGCGTGCGCGTACTCGCGCGCGACGCCGCGGATCGAGAACGCGTAGCCGCGGTCGGGGGTGACGTTGATCTCGATCGCGGCGTCGTCGAGGCCGAGGAGCTTGATCGCGTCGGTGCCGACGGGTGCGTCGATGCCGAGGGTCGAGAGGCGCAGGATGCCGTCGTGGTCTTCGCCGAGGCCGAGCTCGCGCGCCGAGGCGATCATGCCGTCGGAGACGTGTCCGTAGGTCTTGCGGGCGGCGATCGGGAACGGGCCGGGCAGCACGGCGCCCGGCAGCGTCACGACGACCTTGTCGCCGACGAAGAAGTTGCGGGCACCGCAGACGATGCCGTGCACGGCGTCGCCGCCGTCGGCGGCGGTCTCACCGTCGGGCGCGACGCGCACCTGGCACCAGCGGATGGTCTTGCCGTTGGACTGCGGCTCCTCGACGAACTCGAGCACCTCGCCCACGACGATCGGGCCCTCGAGGTCGAACGTGTGCACGTCCTCCTCTTCGAGGCCGACCTTGACCAGTGCGGCGTGCACGTCTTCGGGCGTCGTGCCCGGCACGAGCTCGACGTACTCGGCGAGCCAACTCAGTGGAACTCGCATGTTCTAGACCACCATTCCGAACTGCTGGGAGAAGCGGATGTCTCCCTCGACCATTTCGCGCATGTCCTGCACGTCGTTGCGGAGCATGAGCCCCCGTTCGATGCCCATGCCGAACGCGAACCCGGTATAGACCTCGGGGTCGATTCCGGCCGCCTTCAGCACGTTGGGGTGCATCATGCCGCAGCCGCCCCACTCGATCCAGCGCGCGCCGCCCTTGAAGGTCGGGTGCCAGAAGTCGAGCTCGGCCGACGGCTCGGTGAAGGGGAAGAAGCTCGGGCGCAGCCGGATCTTCGCCTCGTCGCCGAAGATCGACTTCACGAAGTGGTCGAGGGTGCCTTTGAGGTGCGCCATCGTGAGGCCCTTGTCGACGGCGACGCCCTCGAACTGCATGAAGACGGGCAGGTGCGTGGCGTCGAACTCGTCGGTGCGGTACACGCGTCCGGGAGCGAGCACGTAGAGCGGCAGCTCGCGCTCGAGCATCGAGCGGATCTGCACGGGACTCGTGTGCGTGCGCAGCACGAGGTGCGACTCGGGCGGGTCGACGAAGAAGGTGTCCTGCATGGCACGCGCAGGGTGGTCGGCGTCGAAGTTCAGCGCGTCGAAGTTGAACCACTCGCTCTCGACCTCGGGCCCCTCGGCGACCTCCCAGCCCATGCCGGTGAAGACGTCGCACACGCGGTCTTGCAGCAGTGAGAGCGGATGCCGCGCGCCGGCCCGGTACCGCGAGGCGAGCGCCGTGACGTCCACCGTCTCGGCCGCGAGCTGCTCGGCGGCCTCGGCCTCGAGGATCTCGGCCTCGCGGGCGGTGAACGCCTGGTTCACACGGCCGCGCGCGCCGCCGACGAGCTTGCCGAGTGCGGCCTTCTGCTCGTTCGGGACGTTGCGGAGTTCTGCGTTCAGGAGCGCGAGGGCGGACTTGTCGCCGGTGTGCTCGGTGCGGACCTGCTTCAGCGCGGCGGAGTCGCCGGCCGACGCGATGGCCGCGAGGGCTGCGTCGACCGCCGTCTGGACGGCGCTCTCGGTGATTTCACGGGGCTCGGACACGAGAGTCGAGTCTAGTCGTGATGATTAGCGCGGGCTGTTGTCTTCGGACTTGCGCGCTGCGGCCGTCGCCTCGGCCATGAGGATCGCCTGGTTCGGATTGTCAGGGTCGAGCCTCGCGCCGCTCGACTTCGACGCCGTGCGCTTGGAGAGCCAGCGTGCGAACCACGACAGCGAGAGGTTCATGATCAGGTAGAGCACGAGCGTCACGACGAACAGCGAGAACAGGTACCGGTTGCCGTAGAAGCTGGCGAGGTAGTTCATGTTGACGCGCAGCAGTTCGGTGTATCCGACGATGAACCCGAGCGAGGTGTCCTTCAGGAGCACCACGAGCTGGGCGACGATGATCGGCAGCATCTGGCGGAACGCCTGCGGGAACTCCACGAGCATCTTCGACTGCAGCGGCCGCATGCCGAGGCTGAGGCCGGCTTCGCGCTGCCCGCGGGGAAGCGCGGCGAGGCCGGCACGCAGTGCCTCGCCGATGATGGCGCCGTTGTAGAGGCTGAGCGCGATGACCACGGCCCAGAACGAACCGGTGTCGAGCACGAGCAGGATGAACAGCATCATGAGCAGCACCGGCATGCCGCGCAGGAACTCGAGCACGACCGAGGTGGGCACGCGGATCCAGGCATGCTCGGAGCTGCGCAGCAACGAGAACAGCACGCCGATCGCGATTGCGAAGACCGCCGCCGTGAGGGCCGCCCGCAGGGTGCCGAGCACGCCGTCGAAGATGATGAACTGCCAGACCTCGGGGTCGGCGAAGATGTTCCAGCGGCTCGCGTCGAAGAAGCCGGGCAGGATGATGCCGCCGCTCTCGCGGGGTTGCGCGAGGGTCCAGACCATCCAGGCGAGACCGCCGACGATCACGACACCCGTGACGATCGACGAGATCAGCGAAGCACGACGAGCCTTCGGACCGGGAGCGTCGAAGAGGACCGATGAGTGGCTCATCGCTGCACCACCCACTTGCGTTCGAGACGGCCGGCCAGGATGCCGAGCGGCACCGTCACCAGGAGATAGAGGGTCGCAGCGGCCAGCAGGATCGCGATGACCGCGTCGCCGTTCGCGTTCGCGATCTCGCGGGTCGCGGCGAAGAGTTCGAAGACGAAGAAGCCGCCGGCGACCGAGGTGTTCTTCGTCAGGGCGATGAAGACATTGATGAGCGGCGGGATCGTCATGCGGAACGCCTGCGGCATCACCACGAGACTGACCGTCTGCGTGAAGCCGAGCCCGACGCTGCGTGCGGCCTCGGCCTGCCCGAGCGGCACGCCGTTGATGCCCGAGCGGAGGGCTTCGGCCACGAACGGCGAGGTGTAGACGGCGAGACCGATCATCGCCGCGGTCACGTAGTCGAGGCGCGAGCCGAGGTACGGCAGGATGATCGCGCAGAAGAGGAGCACGAGCGTGAGCGGAGTGTTGCGCACGAGCTCCGTGTAGACCGTCGCGAAAGCCCGCAGCGACCCGATCGGAGAGATGCGCATCGCCGCGACGATCGTGCCGAGGATGAGGGCCGCGACGCCGCTCACCACGAGCAGCAGCAGGGTCATCCTGAAGCCCTCGAGGTAAATCGGCAGGTTCTCGATGACGGCGTCCACGCGTCTCCGTTCCGGTCAGTGGGGGTGGGACGAGTCCCGGGCGGTCTCCGCCCGGGACTCGTTCCGATCAGTAGCGGTCGACAGCCGGCGGGTCGACGTACGGCAGCACGGCTCCGGCGGTGGAGTTCCACGCCTCCTCGTAGCGACCGTCTTCGTAGGCCTCTTCGAGCACGTCGTTGATCCACATGCGGAAGTCGGTGTCGTCGAGCGCGAGGCCGATGCCGTAGGGCTCTTCGGTGAAGGGCTCGCCGACGACCTTGAACTCGCCCTCGTTCTGGGCCGCGAGGCCGGCGAGGATCACGTTGTCGGTCGACACCGCGACGACCTGGCCGCTGCGGAGCGGCTCGAGGCAGTTGCTGTACGTGTCGGTCTCGATGACCTCGGCGCCGAGCTCCTTCAGGTTGGCCGCAGGCGTGGAGCCGGTGACCGAGCACACGGGCTGGCCGACGAGATCTTCTTCGCTCGTGATGTCGTCGTTGTCGGCGAGCACGAGGATCGACTGACCGGCCATGTAGTACGGACCGGCGAAGGAGACGACCTCCTTGCGCTTGTCGTTGATCGTGTACGTCGCGACCACGATGTCGACGTCGCCGTTCTCGATGAACGGTTCACGGTTCGCCGAGACCGCCTCGGTCCAGGTGATGTTCTCCTCGTCGATGCCGAGTTCGCTCGCGATGATCTTCGCGATCTCGACGTCGAAGCCCTCGGGGTCGCCCGACGGCCCCTTCAGGCCGAAGAGCGGCTGGTCGAACTTCGTGCCGACGGTGATCTTGCCGGCCTCGGAGAGCTTCGCCATGGTGGTTCCGGCTTCGAAGGTGGGCGCCGGTTCAGCCGAGGGCTCCTCCGTTCCGCCGTCGCCGGCGCAGCCGGCCAGCGCGAGCGCCGACACTGCTGCCGCCGCGACGAGTGCCATTCTCATGCGTTTCATGTCTCTGCCTCTTCTCCTGTGTGATGGTTCCTCGCCGACCGCGTCGGCGCAGGTCTCTAGTGCTCGAGGATCTTCGAGAGGAAGTCCTTCGCACGGTCGGACTGCGGGTTGTCGAAGAACTCGGCGGGCGTCGCCTCTTCGACGATCTTCCCGTCGGCCATGAACAGCACCCGGTCGGCGGCCTTCCGGGCGAAGCCCATCTCGTGCGTGACGACGATCATGGTCATGCCGTCTTTGGCCAGGCCGATCATCACGTCGAGCACCTCGTTGATCATCTCGGGGTCGAGCGCGCTCGTCGGCTCGTCCATGAGGATGAGTTTGGGGTTCATCGCGAGCGAACGCGCGATGGCGACGCGCTGCTGCTGACCGCCCGAGAGCTGGGCCGGGAGCTTCTTCGCCTGGTTCGCGACGCCGACGCGCTCGAGCAGCTCCATCGCCTTCGCCTCGGCGTCTTTGCGCGACATCCGCTTGACCCTGATCGGCGCGAGCGTCACGTTCTCGAGCACCGTCTTGTGCGCGAAGAGGTTGAACGACTGGAACACCATGCCGACGTCGGCACGCAGCTTCGCGAGCGCGGCACCCTCTTCGGGCAGCGCCACGCCGTCGATGGCGATCGAGCCCGAGTCGATGGTCTCGAGGCGGTTGATCGCACGGCAGAGCGTCGACTTGCCCGAACCGCTCGGACCGATGACGACGACGACCTCGCCGCGGTTCACGACGGTGTTGATGTCGTTGAGCACGTGCAGCTCGCCGTAGTGCTTGTCGACGTGGTCGATGACCACGAGCGGCTCACCGCGACGCACCGAGATGTTCGAGGTCGGCGGGGCAGGCTGCGTTGGCTCCATACCCCCAAAGTTAGGGCCAGCGACGGCCCAGCGACACGGAGTGCGGCAGTGGTTACCTAACCGTGATCAGCGGTGCGCTGCGCGAAGGCGCTCTCGTACAGGCAGACGGATGCCGCGGTCGCGAGGTTCATCGACTCGGCGTGCCCGTAGATCGGCACGGTGACCACGCGATCGGCGAGCTCGAGCTGTTCGTCGGGCAGGCCTCTGGCCTCGTTGCCGAACACCCAGGCGGTCGGCCCGGCGAGCACCCCGTCGTTGCGGGCGGAGAGCAGGTCGTCGCCCTTCACATCGGCGGCGAGCACCGTGAGGCCCGCGGCCCGTGCCCGCACGAGTACGTCGGCGAGTTCGGCGCCGATGGCGACGGGCAGGTGGAAGATCGACCCCGTCGAGGAGCGGACGACCTTCGGGTTGTAGAGGTCGACCGTGCGCCCCGTGAAGATGACGGCGTCGGCGCCCGCAGCGTCGGCCGCGCGCACGATCGTGCCGGCGTTGCCCGGATCGCGCACCTCTTCGAGAATGGCGACGAGCTTCGGCTTGGCCGCGAAGACGTCTTTCACCGCGGTCGGGAACTGGCGGCAGACGGCCACGAACCCCTGCGGCGTCACGGTGTCGGCCATCGAGTCGAGCACCTCTTCGGTGACGAACTCGATCTCGACCTCCGCCGAGGCCGCGGCCTCGGCGAGTTCGGGGTAGCGCTCGAGCGCGGTCGGCGTGGCGAACAGCTCGATGACGAGTTCGGACCGGAAGGTCAGCGCCTCGGCCACCGCCTGGGGGCCTTCGAGCAGGAACATGCCGCTCTCGACACGTGCGGCCTTGCGGGCGAGCTTCGCCACTGCGCGCACGCGGGGCGATCGGGGATTCTCGAGCATGCCTTGATTCTATTGGGGGAACGCGGAACGGCCCGGCACTCCCTGCTGGTGCAGCAGAGGGTGCCGGGCCGTTCGAAGGCTGAAGTCGCTGCTTACGCGGCGGTCTTCGGAGCCGAGGTGTCGGCCGGGAGTGCCTTCTTGGCCGACTCGACCAGTGCGGCGAACGTCGCGGGCTCGTTGACCGCGAGGTCGGCGAGGATGCGACGGTCGACGCCGATGCCTGCAAGGCCGAGGCCCTGGATCAGGCGGTTGTACGTGAGGCCGTTCGCACGCGACGCGGCGTTGATGCGCTGGATCCAGAGGCGACGGAAGTCGCCCTTCTTCTGGCGGCGGTCGCGGTACGCGTAGACGAGGGAGTGGGTGACCTGCTCCTTGGCCTTGCGGTAGAGACGCGAACGCTGGCCGCGGTAACCACTGGCGCGCTCGAGAATGACCCGGCGCTTCTTGTGGGCGTTGACCGCCCGCTTCACTCTTGCCATGACTCTGTTTCTTCCTTAATGGGCCTGAATCGGCTGTGTATGCTGCCGGCTCAGTGGCCGAGAAGCTTCTTGATGACCTTGGCGTCGGGGGCCGACACGACCTTGTCCTGGTTCAGACGGGCCTTGCGCTTCGAGGACTTGACCTCGAGGTTGTGGCGCATACCGGCCTGCTGCTTCTTGATCTTGCCGCTGCCGGTGATCTTGAAGCGCTTCTTGGACCCGGAGTGGGTCTTCTGCTTCGGCATCTCGTATTTCTCCTTGGTTCTGCCGTCACGCGAGTGACGGACGGGGATGTTTGGCTCAGCCCTCGATGGGCTCGGCCGTCTGCGCGTCGTCGTCGGCCGGGGCATCCGCCGCCGGCCGCGCCTTCGCTGCAGCACGCTGTGCATTGGCTTCGGCCTTGGCCTCGGCCTTGTTCTTGAGTGGCCCGATGACCATGACCATGTTGCGGCCATCGATCGTGGGGTTGTGCTCGACGGTGCCGTACTCGGCCACGTCTTCGGCGAAGCGCTGGAGCAGGCGGACGCCCATCTCGGGGCGCGACTGCTCGCGACCGCGGAAGAGGATCATCGCCTTGACCTTGTCGCCGGCCTTCAGGAAGCCGATGGCGCGCTTCATCTTGGTCTCGTAGTCGTGCTTGTCGATCTTGAGACGGAACCGCACCTCTTTGAGGATGGTGTTCGCCTGGTTGCGCCGGGCCTCTTTCGCCTTCTGCGCAGCCTCGTACTTGAACTTGCCGTAGTCCATGATCTTCGCGACCGGCGGCTTCGAGTTCGGAGCGACCTCGACGAGATCGAGGTCGGCCTCCTGCGCGAGCCGCAGGGCCACCTCGATCTTCACGACGCCGACCTGCTCTCCGGCAGGCCCCACGAGTCGAACCTCGGGGACGCGGATACGGTCGTTTGTACGGGGATCGCTGATGCGTGTTCTCCTCTACTCAAGCTGTTTCGCTCGGTCGGGAGGCGGTTGCCGCCCGACGACGAAAGGAGAAATTCGCGCATGCGTGCACGGATTTCCACCGTACTTTTCATGCGGCACCCTACCTACTCCCCCGTCTTGCGACGTGGGAGCGGAGTGCAATGACCCGGTAACCTTGATGAAGCGGTATGCGCGGGTGGGAGAATCTCCACTTTCGTACCGGGGTGAAGCCCCGGAGCCCGAAGTAGTCTAGCAGAGGAAATCCGTGAACAGTAGTTCAGACGAGACCACGGTCGAGGGCGCCACCCGCGACATCGCCGAGGTCCCCGCAGTCGAGATCATCACGACCGCCGCCGTGCACCTCATGAGCGCCGCCGCCGTGAAGGTCGGGCTGGCCGAAGACCCCGAAGAGCAGATCGACCTCGACGAGGCGCGAAAGCTCATCAACGCCCTCGCCGGGCTCATCACGGCCGGCGCCCCCGAGATCAGCGACATGCACGCGCGCTCGCTGCGCGACGGCCTGCGTTCGCTGCAACTCGCGTTCCGCGAGGCATCCGTCATCCCCGACCCGATCGGCAAGGGCCCCGGCGAGAAGTGGACCGGCCCGGTCAGCTGAGCCCGGCCGGGCTGACGGCGCGCTAACGCTGGCAGTTCGGGCACCACCAGGTTTCGCGCAGCTCGACGGCGTTCCGCCCGAGGCGGCCGTGCTCGATGAGCGTGCCGCAACGACGGCACGCCTCGCCGCCGCGGCCGTGGACCCAGAGTTGTCGGCCCCGATGCGTGTCGCCGGTGGTCGTGCGCACTGCACGATCGCGGTTGGCACGGATGACGCGGCTCGCGAGCGCGACCACGGGTGCGAGTTCGACCTCGCCGACCGGCCGGGCCGGCAGGATGCCCCGGAGGAAGCACACCTCGTTGACGTAGACGTTGCCGAGCCCGGCGAGATTGCGCTGCTCGGCGAGGGCGACCGCGATCGGCGTCTCGGGCGAGCTCGCGAGCCGGCGCACGGCCTCTTCGGCGTCCCAGTCGGGGCCGAGGAGGTCGGGGCCGAGGTGGGCGAGCCGTTCCGCCTCTTCGGCCGCGCCGAACAGTTCGAGGGTGCCGAGGTCGAAACCGACCGCCGAGGCATCCGGAACCTCGATGATCGCGCGCGCCTGCCAGGCAGGCCGTCGCCACGGCTGACCGTGGCGGAACACCCGCCACTCCCCCTCCATCTTCAGGTGCGAGTGCACGACGACCCCGCCGATGCGCATCAGGAGGTGCTTGCCTCGGCTCACGACGGAGTGCACCGGCTCGCCCGCCAGGTCCACCTCGGCGAGCGCGGGGACGCGGAAGTCGGAGCGGGTCACGCTGCGGCCGGCGAGTGCCGTGTCGAGCTGGCGGGCCGCCCGGTAGACGGTGTCACCCTCTGGCATCGAAGCGCAGCCCTCTCGGGGTCTCCCGGAATCCGGCGGCGCGCAGCGGCAGGTCGAGCACGGACCCGAACACCGCGCCGCCGTTCACCGTCTCCACCCGGAGCCGCTCGGTACGGCCCCGGATGAGCGCTGCGGCGAGTGCCGCGGTCGCCGCGGCCAGCGCCGTCGCGTCGTCGGTGAAGACCAGGGTCGTGCGTCCGCCGCGTTCGAGATAGAGCACCGCCTCGCCGTCGACGACGGCGACGAAGGCGCCGGCCTTGCGCCCCGGACGATGCGCGGTGTCACCCGGCAGCTCGGGCCAGTCGAGGGCTGCGCCGAACGGATTGGCCGGATCGGTGGCCGCGAGCGCGACCGCCTCGCCCTTCGGCGCCGCGCGGAGGCGGTCGACGGCGGCGCCCGTCGCGAACTGCGCCCCGCCCTGACCGTCGATGAAGTAGCCCCGACGCACCCGCCCGGAGTCCTCGAAGCCCGAGAGCGTGCGATACGCGAGTGCGAACCCGCCGACGTGCGCCTCGGCCATGACCGAGCCGCGCGTGACGATGCCGTACCGCTCGAGCAGGGCCTCGCCGAGGGCATGCGCCCGCGGTGTGGCAGCACTGCTCGCGAGCGGCAGCACCGACCAGCGCCCGGCGGCCCTCGGCGGGTTGGCCCGGGCAGCGGCCGTGCGCCCGGCCTGCACGGTGGCCGCGAGCGAGCGTCGTGAGAGCGAACCCGCCCGGAGCCGGGCCCGAGGGGTCGGGGCCGCGGTCTTGTGCGCTCCTCCCCCTGCCAGCAGGCCGCGCACCGGGGCGAAGGTGTCGTTGGTCACGAGCCCGGCCCAGACGAGACGCCAGAGCGCGTCGGCGAGTGCGCGGTCGTCTTCGGAGCCGACGGCCTCGGCCAACTGCCGGAAGAAGAATCCTCCGCCGCCGCCGAGCACCGCGATGAGCTCGGTCTCGAGTGGGTCGAGTGGTGCGGCCGCGGGTGCAGGCAGCGTGAGCTCGGCCGTCTCGGCGAGGTGCAGGCTGATCCACCCGTCGTCGCCGCCGAGCGACCCGGTGCCGGCCCAGAGCACCTCGCCCGATGCGGTCAGCTCGTCGAGCATGCCCGGCCGGTAGTCGGCGACCCTGGCCGGCAGCACGTACGCCTCCCACGCCGAGGCGGGGATGCGCGCGCCCTCGAGCTGCTCGATCACCGCGGCGACGCCGTCGACACCGCTGAGCTTGCCGCCCACGTGCTGCCAGGCCGGCAGGAACCGCGCGAACTCGCGGGGCTCGACCGGTTCGACCTCGTTGCGCAGCACCGCGAGCGAGCGTCGACGGATGCGCCGGAGCACCCCGCTGTCGCACCATTCCATGCCCGACCCGTGCGGCAGGAACTCGCCCTCGACGACGCGGCGCTCCCCGCCGAGCCTCGCGAGCGCAGCGGATGCCACGGCCTGGCCGATGCCGAAGCGTGCGGCCAGCGCCGGCACGGTGAACGGGCCGTGCGTGCGGGCGTAGCGGGCGACGAGATCGCCGAGCGGGTCGCGCACCCCCTCGCCGAACACCTCGGGCAGCCCCGGCGGGATCGGCACCCCGAGCGCATCGCGCAGCCTGCTGACGTCTTCGACGGCGACGAACCACGACTGGCCGGCGAAGCTCACCGGTGCCGCCCGACGTGCCGCGACGAGTGCGGCGAGCGCCGCTGCGGCATCCGTCTCGTCGTCGACCCTCGCCGCCACCTCGTCGGCCGTGAGCGGGCCCAGGTCGCCCAGCAGGTCCGCGACGCCCTCCTCGCCTCGCGCGAGGCGCTCGGGGTGGACGCGCTGGAGCATGCGCTCGACCTCGTCGACCACCTCGGGGTCGAGCAGCTCTCGCAGCTCGACCGTGCCGAGCAGTTCGGCGAGCAGCGCCGGGTCGAGCGAGAGCGCCGCCGCCCGTCGCTCGGCGAGCGGGGCGTCGCCCTCGTACATGAACGCACCCACGTACCCGAAGAGCAGGCTCGACGCGAAGGGGCTCGGCGACTCGGTCGTCACGTCGACGAATCGGAGTTCGCGGCGCTCGATGCGCTCGGCGAGACGGGTGAGGGCCGGCAGGTCGTACACGTCTTGCAGGCACTCGCGCACCGCTTCGAGCACGATCGGGAACTCGGGGAAGTCGCGCGCGACCTCGAGCAGTTGCGATGCCCGCTGCCGCTGCTGCCAGAGCGGGGATCGCTTGCCCGGGTTCGACCGCGGCAGGATGAGCGCTCGAGCCGCGCACTCGCGGAACCGCGCTGCGAACAGCGCCGAACCGCCGACATTCGCCGTGACGAGCTCGGTGAGCTCGGCGGGCTCGAACGCGAAGAGCTCGGCGCCGGGCGGATCGTCGCCCGTGTCGGGCATGCGCAGCACGATGCCGTCGTCGCTCGCCACGGCATTGGAGTCGACGCCGCTCTGCTCGCGCACTCGCGCGCCGATGGCGAGCGCCCACGGCGCATGCACGCGCATGCCGTAGGGCGAGTGCAGCACGATGCGCCAGTCGCCGAGTTCGTCGCGGAATCGTTCGACCACGAGGTTCGTGGCATCGGGCACGACCCGGGTCGCCGCGCGCTGGTCGTCGATGAACTTCACGAGGTTCGAGGCGGCGCGCTCGTCGAGGCCGGCAGCACGGCTGCGAGCGAGGGCGTCGGATGCCGGTGCGCCCGAGAGCTCGGCGATGAACCCGCCGATCGCCGCCCCGAGCTCGGCCGGGCGGCCGATGCCGTCGCCCTTCCAGAACGGCAGGCGACCCGGCTCGCCGAACGCCGGCGCGACGAGCACCCGGTCGTGCGTGATCTCTTGAATGCGCCAGCTCGTGGCGCCGAGGGCGAAGACGTCGCCGACCCGCGACTCGTAGACCATCTCTTCGTCGAGCTCGCCGACACGGCGTCCCGGCCCGGCCTCGCCGACCATGAAGACACCGAAGAGGCCACGGTCGGGAATCGTGCCGCCACTCGTGACCGCGAGGCGCTGGGCGCCTCGGCGGCCGACGATGGTGCCGGCGTCGCGGTCCCAGACGATGCGGGCACGGAGCTCGCCGAAGCGGTCGGACGGGTACCGACCCGCGAGCAGGTCGAGCGTGGCGTCGAACGCCGATCGCGGCAGTGCGGCATACGGCGCCGCCCGCCGCACGAGCTCGAACCACGCCTCCACGTCCCATTCGTCGAGCGCGGTCGCCGCGATCGTCTGCTGTGCCAGCACGTCGAGCGGGTTCGCGGGGATACGGAGCTCTTCGATCGCCCCGCCGATCATGCGCTCTGCGACGACCGCCGAGTGCAGCACGTCGGCGCGGTGCTTCGGGAAGATGAGGCCCTTCGAGACCTCGCCGACCTGGTGACCGGCCCTGCCGAGCCGCTGCAGCCCACTCGCGACCGAGGGCGGCGATTCCACCTGCATGACGAGGTCGACGGCGCCCATGTCGATGCCGAGCTCGAGGCTCGAGGTCGCCACGACGCAGCGGAGCCGCCCCGACTTCAGGTCGTCTTCGACGAGGGCGCGCTCCTCCTTGCTCACCGAGCCGTGATGCGATCGCGCGATCACGGGTGGGGCTCCGGTCGTGATGCCCGAGGCGCCGACCGCCTCTGCCGGCGTTCGTTTCGCCGCCGCCGGCGCGGCCGCCGGCACCGTGAGCGCCTCGATCGGCACCGCGGTGCGCTCGGCCCACAGCTCGTTGAGCCGTGCCGTCAACCGCTCGGCGAGACGCCGGGAGTTCGCGAAGACGATCGTGGAACGGTGGGCGAGCACCTCGTCGAGGATCGCCTCCTCGACGTGCGGCCACACCGTGCCTGCGCCCGTCTCGCCCGCGAGGTCGGAGAGGTCGTCGACTGGCACCGTGACCCGCAGGTCGAACCGCTTGCCCGAGGCCGGCGCAACGATCGTGACCGCTCGGGTGCCGCCGAGGAACCGCGCCACCTCCTCGTGGGGTCGCACCGTCGCCGACAACCCGATGCGCTGCACCGGCGCGGCCGTGAGCTCGTCGAGCCGCTCGAGCGAGAGCGCGAGATGCGAACCGCGCTTCGTGCCGGCGAGCGCGTGGATCTCGTCGATGATCACCGTCTGCACGCCGCGAAGGGTCTCACGCGCCGCGGAGGTCAGCATGAGGAAGAGCGACTCGGGCGTCGTGATGAGGATCTCGGGCGGGTGCGTCACCAGCCGCCGGCGTTCGCCGGGCGGGGTGTCCCCGGAGCGCACCCCGACGGAGACCTCTGGCACCTCCATGCCGTGCGCCGCCGCGGTGCGGGCGATGCCGACGAGCGGCGCCCTGAGGTTGCGTTCGACGTCGACGCCGAGCGCCTTCAGCGGCGAGAGGTAGATGACGCGCGTGCCGGTCGATTCGGCATCGGCCCCCTCGTGGTGCAGCCGGTCGATCGCCCAGAGGAAGGCCGCGAGGGTCTTGCCCGAGCCGGTCGGTGCGACCACGAGCGAGTGCTCGCCGCGCGAGATCGCCTGCCATGCGCCGTTCTGCACGGTGGTGGGCGCGCTGAACGACTCGGTGAACCACGCCTTGGTCGCGGGCGAGAACGCGTCGAGCGCCTCCGTCATGTGTCCATTCAAGCGGATGCCGCCGACGCCGGGGCTGCTGCGCCTGCCGAGGTCATCGTTCCGGACCGGCCTCGGCCCGCATCGCCGACAGCTCACGGGCGACCGCGTCGACCGTGCGACGCACCTCCGCGGCATCCGTTCGCCAGTTGCTCACCGAGAACCGCACGACCGCGCGGCCGTGCCAGCGCGACGTCATGGCGAGCACCTCTCCCGCGTTCCAGAGTCGCTCGCTGAGAGCTTCGGTCGCCTCGTCGCTGTCGAGCGCGATGCAGACCTGGGTGAAGACGACGTCGTTCAGCACCTCCACTCCCGGAAGGGCACCGACGCCGTCGGCGATGCCGCGTGCGGCCTCCGCCAGACCGTCGACGAGTCGCGCGACGCCGTCGCGACCGAGCGAGCGGAGCACCGCCCAGGTCGGCACGCCCCGGGCCCGCCGCGACAGCTCGGGCGCCTTCTCGTGGGGGTCGGCGCCGACCTCGGTCGCCTGCAGGTAGCTCGCGTGCATGCCGAGCGCCCGCCGCATCGCAGCCGGATCCCGCACGATCGCGATGCCGCAGTCGTAGGGCACGTTGAGGGTCTTGTGGGCGTCGGTCGACCACGAGTCGGCGGCCTCGTACCCCGCGGTCAGGTGGCGGAGCGACGGCGACGCCGCCGCCCAGAGCCCGAATGCGCCGTCGACGTGCACCCACGCCCCCGCCGCGTGCGCCGCCTCGATCGCGGCGGTGAAGTCGTCGAACGCACCGGAGTGGATGTTGCCGGCCTGGAGCGCGACGATCGCCGGGCCCTCGCCTTGGGAGAGCACGTCAGCCAGCTCGTCGACGCGGATGCGCCCCTGCTCGTCGGCGGGCACCGTGATGGGCGCACCCAACCCCAGGTACCGTGCTGCGAGGTCCATGGTGCCGTGGCGCTCGTCGCCGGCGATGAACCGTATCGGCGGGCCGCCCGCGAGCCCCGCCGCCTCGACGTCCCAGCCCGCCCGGCGCAGCACCTCGCCCCGCGCAGCCGCCATGCACGAGAACTGCGCCATGGTGGCGCCCGTCGTGAAGCCCACGTCGCTCTGCGGCGGCAGGCCGAGCAGTTCGAGCAGCCATTCGCCGGCGAGCTCCTCGACGGCCACCGCGCCCGGCGTGATCGCTCGGAGCCCCGTGTTCTGGTCCCACGCGGAGACGAGCCAGTCCGCGCCGAGCGCAACGGGTTGCGTGCCGCCGATCACCCAGCCGTAGAAGCGCGGCGAGCCGATCGCGATGAGGCCGGGCTCGACGCCCTCGGCCAGGCGCGCGAGAACCTCGAGGTCTGGCTCCCCTGCCTCCGGCAGCTCGCGCCCGAGGCGGTCCTTGATGGCGTCGGCGCTCGCCTGCGGCGGGATCGGTCGTTCGCGCACCCCTGACAGCCACGCGCGTGCGTGGCGGCCGGATGCCTCGATGACCGCGTCGTACGAGGCATCCGCTGTCTCGGCGGCCCCAACCGCCGCGCCGTCCGTCGTGTTCGCATCAGTCATGGCGCACCTGGATTCCGTGCGACGAGCGCACACCACCGATTGTGCGCTGGTTCGCTGGCGTGGTCAACGGCTCGGCCGGGCGGCGACCACTCCGCTTGGCGGCACCGCGGCCGCTCGAAGGGCTGCGGGGAGCCGGCTCAGCCGGCGGGCGTGCCGACGAGCTTCACCGTCAGCGAATCCACCGACGTCGCGATCACGTCGTCGGCCGCCCAGCGGTGCGCGAGCCGTGCCGTGATCGCGTCGAGCTCCTCACGGCTCAGGCCGGCGACGAGCTCGAGCCGCACGACGAGCTCGGGTCCCGTGAGGCGGGCCGTCGGGTCGCCCGGGAGCAGGGTCACGCCGAGCACGGCGAGCTCGCGCTCGATCGACGCCCGGAAGGCGGCGCCGACGGCGGGCGACTCGAACGGTGGCTGCCACTCGTGCGCCTGTGCGACGGACCACACCGCCGGGCGGCGCAGCACGAACTCGGTCGGCGATCCCGGATCGAGCACGACGAGATCGGTGCCGTCGTCGGCTGCCGCCAGCGCGACGCGCACGCCGTCGGCGGGCACGGGTCTCGCGAGCGGATTCCACCGCGACATCGCCTCGACCGAGGCGAACACGGGCAGCACCTTGCGGCCGTCGGGACCCTGCACCGTCACGATCGAGAGCTCCTGGCTCTTGTCGACCGCGAGGCCGTGCGCGCCGACCTCGGATCCGCCGTCGCCGAGTGCGGCGAGCAGCGGGATCAGGAGGCGGGAACGCGCGAACTCCGCCACCACGGGCGCCTGCCCGGCATCGCCGGTGCGGAACGCGTCGAGGGCGGCGGCGAGCGCCTCGGGCGCCCGGCCGTCGTCGGAGGCGTGCGTGTTGGGCTGGAAGGATCGCCCGGCCCAGGGCACACCGGCGGAGTCGGCGGCAGCGGCGTTGTCGCCGGTGCGACCCTCGCCAGCGTCAGCAGTCACTGCGACGCGACATCCAATGCCTCGACCAGGGTGAACGCGCCTGCGTACAGGGCCTTGCCCACGATCGTTCCCTCGAGGCCGAGCGGAACCAGTTCGCGCAGCGCCACGATGTCGTCGAGGCTCGAGATGCCTCCCGACGCGACCACGGGTCGGTGCGTGCGTTCCATCACCTGACGGAGCAGGTCGAGGTTCGGGCCCTGCAGTGTGCCGTCCTTCGTGACGTCGGTGACGACGTAGCGCGCGGCGCCGGCCTCCTCGAGGCGCTCCATGACCTGCCAGAGGTCACCGCCGTCCTTCGTCCAGCCGCGAGCCGCGAGCGTGGTGCCGCGCACGTCGAGTCCGACGGCGATCGCCTCGCCGTACTGCGCGATCACGGAGGCGGCCCATTCGGGGTTCTCGAGCGCAGCGGTCCCGAGGTTGATGCGCTTGGCGCCGATCTCGAGGGCGTGCTCGAGCGACTCGTCGTCGCGGATGCCGCCGGAGAGTTCGACGTTGACACCGCGCACCTGACGGATGGTCTTCTTCAGCACGGCCGCGTTCGAACCGCGTCCGAACGCGGCGTCGAGGTCGACGAGGTGGATCCACTCCGCGCCCTGATCGGCCCACTCGACCGCAGCGTCGACAGGGTCGCCGTAGCTGGTCTCGGTGCCGGCCTCGCCCTTGGTCAGGCGCACCGCCTTGCCGCCGGCGACGTCGACCGCCGGGAGCAGCACGAGGCGGGGGGTCTTGTTGAATTCACTCATTCACTGTCCTAGTCATCGCGGTCGCGCCTTGCGAGTCGGCACAGTCACAGCATCCTAGTCCGACCGTGTCGGAGCCGGCTGCACGTGACGGCCGAACGGCTCAGCCGAGGGTCCCGATCCAGTTGGCGAGCAGGCGGATGCCCGCATCGGCCGACTTCTCGGGGTGGAACTGGGTCGCCGTCAACGGGCCGTTCTCGACGGCGGCGAGGAACCGGCCGCCGTGCTCGGCCCAGGTCAGCGTCGGCGCAGGGAACGGCGGCTCGACGTCGAGCAGCCACTCCTGAGCGGCGAACGAGTGCACGAAGTAGAACCGCTCGTCTTCGACGCCGGCGAAGAGCGCGGAGCCCTCACCCGCCTCGACGGTGTTCCAGCCCATGTGCGGCAGTACCGGGGCGGGCAGTTCGGTGACGACTCCGGGCCATTCGCCGAGACCCTCGGTGTCGACGCCGCGTTCGACGCCGCGCTCGAAGAGCACCTGCATGCCGACGCAGATGCCGAGCACCGGGCGTCCGCCCGCGAGTCGACGATCGATGATCTCGCCGCCGCGCACCGCGTGCAGCTGGTCCATGACGGCCTTGAAGGCACCGACCCCGGGCACGAGGAGCCCGTCGGCTTCGAGCGCTGCCGTGCGATCGGCGGTCACCGTGACCTCGGCACCGGCATGTTCGAGTGCCTTCGCGGCCGAGTGCACGTTGCCCGAGCCGTAGTCGAGCACGACGACACGACGGCTGCGGGTCACAGCGCGCCCTTGGTCGACGGCACGCCCGACACCAGTGGGTCGAACGCCTTCGCCTGGCGGAACGCGCGCGCGAACGCCTTGAACTCCGCTTCGGCGATGTGGTGGGGGTCGCGGCCGCCGAGCACGGTCACGTGCACCGTGAGCGCCGCGTTGTATGCGATCGCCTCGAACACGTGACGCACCATGGAACCCGTGAAGTGACCGCCGATGAGGTGGTACTCGAAGCCGGCGGGCTCGCCCGTGTGCACGAGGAACGGCCGACCCGAGATGTCGACGACCGCCTGCGCGAGCGCCTCGTCGAGCGGCACGAGCGCGTCGCCGTAGCGGGAGATGCCGCGCTTGTCGCCGAGCGCCTGCTTGATGGCCTGGCCGAGCACGATGCCGACGTCTTCGACCGTGTGGTGCACGTCGATCTCGAGGTCGCCGCTCGCCCGCACCGTCAGGTCGGTCAACGAGTGCTTCGCGAACGCCGTGAGCAGGTGGTCGTAGAACGGTACACCGGTCTCGATGTCGCTCGACCCGGTGCCGTCGAGGTCGATCGAGAGGTCGATGCTGGATTCGCTCGTCTCACGCTGCACCCGGGCGGTGCGCGAAGGGCTCGTTGCGGTCATGAGGCAATCCTATTCGGGGCGGATACGGCGATCGCTTCGAGGAAGGCCGTGGTCTCGGCCTCCGTGCCCGCGGTGACCCGCAGGTGGCCGGGGATGCCGATCTCCCGGATCAGGATGCCGCGGGCGAGCAGCTGCTCGAACACGGCGCGAGGGTCGTCGACCCCGCCGAACAGCACGAAGTTCGAGCCGCTGCGGTACGGGTGGAAGCCGAGCCGGGCGAGCTCGTCGGAGATGCGCTCCCGCTGTCCGCGGATCTCGTCGACCATCGCGAGCATCTCGGCCGAGTGGGCGAGCGCGCCGAGAGCGGCCGCCTGGGTCAGCGCCGACAGGTGGTAGGGCAGGCGCACGAGTCGGAGTGCGTCGATCGCCGCAGGGTCGCCCGCGAGATAGCCGACGCGTGCGCCGGCGAAGGCGAACGCCTTGCTCATCGTGCGCGAGACGAGCAGACGCGGCCGTCCCTCGAGCAGGGTGAGCGCGCTCGGGGTGCCGGGTTCGGCGAACTCGAAGTACGCCTCGTCGACGACGACGATGCCGCGTGCGGCGTCGGCGACCGCTTCGATCGTCTCGATCGAGAGCGGCGTGCCCGTCGGGTTGTTCGGCGCGCAGAGCAGCACGATGTCGGGGTCGTGCTCGCGCACCGCGGCGACTGCCGTCTCGGGGCCGAGCTCGAACTCGTCGTCACGGCCCGCGGTGATCCACTCGGTGCCGGTGCCCGAGGCGAGCAGTCCGTACATGGAGTACGTCGGTGCGAACCCCAGCACCGAGCGCCCTGGCCCGCCATAGGCCTGCATGATGTGCTGCAGCACTTCGTTGGACCCGTTCGCCGCCCAGATCTGCGCGGGGTCGAGATCGTGCCCGAGGTAGTCGGCGAGTGCTCGGCGCAGCGCGGAGAACTCGCGGTCGGGGTAGCGGTTGAGCGTCATGATCGCGGCGGCGACGCGGGCGACGATGTCGTGCGCGACGGCCTCGGGAATCGGATGCGTGTTCTCGTTGACGTTGAGCGCGACCGGCACGGCCTGCTGCGGAGCCCCGTACGGGGTGCGACCGCGGAGGTCGTCGCGGATGGGGAGGTCTTCGAGACTCGTCACCCTGCAAGCCTAACGAGGCTCGTGCGAGTGTTTCAGTCGGTCGTCACGTGACGACCGTCACGCGCCGATCGTCACCTGGCGAGCGGCAATGCGAGCCGCTGCCCGGGCTCGACGACCGCGTCATCGAGGCCGTTGAGCCGGATGATCTCGTCGATGACATCGCGCACGTCGCCACTGGGGTCGATCGATTCGGCGATCGCCCAGAGCGAGTCGCCCTGGGCGACGGTCACATAGTCGAAGGCCGCGCCGACGGAGTCGACATCGGCGGCGGCGCCCCCCGACCCGAGCACCGCGACGAATGCCCAGATCACGAGCGGAAGCGCTGCGAGCGTGGTGAAGACGACGCGACCGCGGCGGGTCAGCCGGAGCCGCGTGCGCACCACGGTGCTCGATGAAGAATCGTTGCTCCGTGCCGATTCACGCGGAAGGGCCCGCGAGGGCTGGAAGCCGGTCGTTGCGATCGCTGCGCTCATGTCACACCTCCTGTGGGAGCCGCACCCGACCCTCGGCCGGGAGGGCCGGATGCGAAACTCTGTTCCGAACATACATTCGAATTTCGAACATTGCAAGGATGAAACTCCGGAAACCCGGGAACCGGATCTCCGACACACTCGAACAGATGTTTGCCGCACACACGTGAGGCGGATACAGTTTCGAATGTCTGGAAGACAGTCGACCAGACACCACCGACATCCGGCCGCTTGGCCGCTACGAGGGGCGGAGACGTTGAGCACCGACATCGACGACGTGCAGGCAGCCGGCAGGCCACGCCGCCGCAAGAGTCTGAGCGCGAAGCAGATCGCCATCCTCGAGATGATCCAGCGTTCGGTCTCGAGCCGCGGCTACCCGCCGAGCATGCGCGAGATCGGCGATGCGGTCGGCCTCTCCTCGCTCTCGAGCGTGACCCACCAGCTCAACCAGCTCGAGCTCGCCGGCTACCTCCGACGCGACCCCAACCGCCCCCGCGCCCTCGAGGTGCTCATCGAACTGCCCGGCGTGACCGACCGCACGGCCACGCAGTCCGATCCGACTCCCGTCGGCGACGCCGCGATGGTGCCCCTCGTCGGGCGCATCGCGGCCGGCGTGCCCATCACGGCCGAGCAGCAGGTCGACGAGGTCTTCCCGCTCCCCCGCCAGCTGGTCGGCAAGGGCGAGCTGTTCATGCTGAAAGTCGTCGGCGACTCCATGATCGATGCCGCCATCTGCGACGGCGACTGGGTCGTCGTGCGATCGCAGCGCACCGCCGAGAACGGCGAGATCGTCGCCGCGATGCTCGACGGGGAGGCGACCGTCAAGGTGTTCCGCCAGCGCGACGGCCACACCTGGCTGCTCCCCCGCAACAGCGCGTTCGAGCCCATCGTCGGCGACCACGCCGAGGTGCTCGGCAAGATCGTCGCGGTGCTGCGCTCGGTCTGACGCCGACGTCGGCAGCCGTCCCAGCCGACGCGCGCGCCGACCGGGAGCGGATGTCGCCCGCTACGCGGCGGAACGCACTCCGACGGCCACCGGTTCCGGCGTGGTCGGTGCCAGCTCGCGCAACCACCCGAGCACTGCGTCCATGAATCCGGCGTGATCGTCGCGGAACACGGTGTGCCCCGTGCCCTGCAGGGTCTCGACGGTCATGCCCTGGCGGCGCAGCTGGCGAGCGACCTTCGACGTGATGAGCAGGCTCTTCTCGGCGAGCACCACGAGGGTGGGCGCCACGAGTCGCGCCGGCGGCACGAGCGGCCGGGTGTCGGTGAACGCGAGGATGGTGCGCTTGTCCCAGTCGCGAAGCGTCGCGAGCTCGATGTCGACGTCGACGGCGCTCCACTTCGGGTTCATGCGCACGAGGGCCGACCGGCGCGGCCGGGGTGCCACGGCGAAGAACGCCTTGAACGCCCAGCCCTTGACCCCCTTGGGGAATGAGAACGCCGGGTCGATGTAGATCGCCGCGCGGGGCGCGAGTCGATCGGCCACGATGCTCGCGACGAGTCCACCGAGCGAGTGCCCCATGACGATGTCGGGCGGGCCGTCGAGCAGCGGTTCGAGCGTCTCGACGACATCGCTCGCCCAGGCGGCGGGCGAGTAGCGCACCGCACGAGGGCTGCGGCCGTGGCCGGCGAGGTCGACCGCGAGCACGCGGAAGCCCTGCGCCTCGAGCTCGGCGGTGACGCGGTGCCAGGCGCGCGAGTCCGACATGATGCCGTGGATGAGGACCGCGGTTCGCGCGCCCCCGCCGGATTCGTGGACCGCGAGTTGCATGCGTCGACCATACGTTCCGCGCCTGTGCATCACCCCGGCGTGAGCCGTGCGGATGCCGCGAGCCGCGGCATCCGCTCGGCTGTCGCTACCCGGCGAGCACCGGGGCGGCGCGCTCGGCGCGGACCGCCACGGTCGCCTCGACGATGTGCCGCAGCGACTCGACGGTCTCCTCGTAGCCGCGGGTCTTCAATCCGCAGTCGGGGTTGACCCAGAGTCGCGTCGCGGGGATCGCCCCGGCCGCACGCTCCAGCAGCGCCTGCACCTCGGCGACACCGGGCACTCGCGGCGAGTGGATGTCGTAGACGCCCGGGCCGATGCCGTGATCGAAGCCGCTCGTCTCGAGATCGTCGACGACCTCCATGCGGCTGCGGGCCGCCTCGATCGAGGTGACGTCGGCGTCGAGGTTCTTGATCGCGTCGATGACGACGCCGAACTCGGAGTAGCAGAGGTGCGTGTGCACCTGCGTGCCGGGCACGGCACCGCCCGTCGCGAGGCGGAACGAGCCGACCGACCAGTCGAGGTAGGCGGGCTGATCGGCCAGCTTCAGCGGCAGCAGCTCGCGCAGTGCGGGCTCGTCCACCTGGATGATGCGGATGCCCGCCGTCTCGAGGTCGGTGATCTCGTCGCGGAGCGCGAGGGCCACCTGTCGCGCCGTGTCGCCGAGCGGCTGGTCGTCCCGCACGAACGACCACGCGAGGATCGTGACCGGCCCGGTGAGCATGCCCTTCATGTGCTGCTCGGTCAGCGACTGCGCGTAGCTCGACCACTCGACGGTCATCGGCGCGGGCCGCGAGACGTCGCCCCAGAGGATCGACGGTCGCGTGCAGCGCGAGCCGTAGGACTGCACCCAGCCGTGCTTCGTCACCGCGAAGCCGTCGAGCAGTTCGGCGAAGTACTGCACCATGTCGTTGCGCTCGGGCTCGCCGTGCACGAGGACGTCGAGACCCAGTTCCTCCTGCAGCCGCACGACGCGCTCGATCTCGGCGCGCATGAGCGCCGCGTAGTCGTCTGCGGGCAGCTCGCCCTTGACGAGACGGGCACGTGCCCGACGGATCTCGGTCGTCTGCGGGAACGATCCGATCGTGGTCGTCGGCAGCTCGGGCAGTTCCAGCGACTCCTGCGCCGCGACGCGCTCGTCGTAGCTCACCCGGGCGAAGTCCCGCTCGGCGAGCCCCGCGAGACGGTCGCGCACCGAAGGCACGCGCACGCCGGGCGCGGCGTCGCGGTCGGCGAGGGCAGCGGATGCCGCGGCGAGCTCGCCCTCGATCGCGCCGCGTCCCTCGGCGAGCCCGCGACCGAGCACGGCCACCTGGCCGACCTTCTGGTCGGCGAACGCGAGCCACGAGACGAGTCGCGCGTCGAGTTCGTCTTCGTCGGCGACGTCGTGGGGAACGTGCAGCAGCGACGTCGAGGTCGACACCGAGACGGCCGATGAGAGGTGCTGCACGGCGGCCACCCGTTCGAACGCGGCGGCGAGGTCGCCGCGCCAGATGTTGTGGCCGTCGATGACGCCGGCGACGAGGGTCTTCGCGGCGAGAGCCTCCGCCGTCACCGGGTCGAGTCCCTCGGGCAGCGAGCCGCGGACGAGGTCGAGGCCGATCGCCTCGACGGGCGCCGCCGCCAGGGCGGGCAGGGCATCGTCGAGGGAGCCGTAGGGAGCGGCGACGAAGATCGCCGGGCGGGCGTCGAGCGCGCCGAGTGCGTCGTAGGCGATGCCGACCGACTCGATCACGCGGGCCCGGTCGACGTCGAGGCTCTCGCTCACGAGCGCGGGCTCGTCGAGCTGCACCCACTCGGCACCGGCCGCGGCGAGCTGCTCGAGCAGCTCGCCGTAGACGGGCACGAGGTCGGCGAGGCGGTCGATCGGCGCGAAGCCGGCCGGGGCGCCGTCGGCCGCCTTCGCGAGCAGCAGGAAGGTCACCGGACCGACGATCACGGGACGTGTCGTGAAGCCGGCCTCCTTCGCCTCGGTGAACTCGGCGAGGATGCGCTCGGCGTGCAGCGAGAACACGGTGTCGGGGCCGATCTCGGGCACGAGGTAGTGGTAGTTGGAGTCGAACCACTTCGTCATCTCGAGCGGTGCGTCGTCGCCGATGCCCCGGGCGATCGTGAAGTACGCGGCGAGGTCGACCCGGCCCTGCTCGTCGGCGAGACCGGCGAAGCGCTCGGGCACCGCGCCGACGGCGACGGCGGTGTCGAGCACCTGGTCGTAGAACGAGAACGTCTCGGGGATGGCCGAGCCGGTGCGAGCCAGCCCGAGCGACGCGAGGCGCTCGCGAGTCGCCGCGCGCAGCTCGGCGGCCTCGTGCTCGAGCTGTTCCGCGGTGATCGAGCCGGACCAGAACGCCTCGACGGCTCGCTTGAGCTCGCGGCGTCGACCGATGCGGGGATAACCCAGGATCGTCGCGTTCGGGAAGACGGGTGCGGGGGTGGTCATCGTGCGGTGTTCCTCTCGTCGGCGAACCGGTCGGTTCGCAGCCCGAGCCGGTCGACGACGTCGAGCACGGCTTCATGGCGGTTGAAGGTGTAGAGATGCAGGCCAGGGGCGTCCCCTGCGATCACCTCGGCGGCGAGCCGGGTGGCGAAGGCGATGCCGAGTTCGGTCTGCCCCGCGGCATCCGGCTCGATCTCGAGGTCGATGGCGAGCTCGGCCGGCGGCTCGACGCCCGTCAGCTCGGTCAGCCGCGACAGCCGCGCCGGGTTCGTGACGGGCATGATGCCCGGCAGGATCGGGATCGTGACCCCGCCGGCGCGGGCGCGCTCGACGAAACCGAGGTAGTCGTCGGCGCGCCAGAAGAGCTGGGTGATCGCGAGGTTCGCCCCGGCGATCTCCTTCGCGAGCAGCGTGTCGACGTCGTGTCCGAGGTTCCGCGACCGCGGGTGACCGGTCGGGAACGCCGCGACCGCGACTCGCTCGGGACGCGGCCGCGCCCTGATGCGCGACGCGCCGGGGTTGCCGGGCACGCCGACCTGGCCGAAGGGCTCCCGCTCCTCCTGCACCCGGTGGATGAGCTGCACGAGCTCGGCGGCGCTGCCCAGGTCGCCGATGCCCGCGTCGGGGTCGGCATCCGCCGGCGGATCGCCGCGCAGGGCGAGGAAGCTCGTGATGCCCGCGTCGAGGAACTCGCGCACGAGCCGGTTGGCCTCGGCGTGCGAGGAGCCCACGCACGTCAGGTGCGCCATCGGCTCGACATGGGTGTGCTCGAGCATGTAGCGGAGCACCGTCAGCGAGCGGGCTCGCGAGCTGCCGCCGGCGCCGAACGTCACCGAGATGAACGCGGGATCGACCTCGGCGAGCCGGTCGATCGTGCGGCCGAGGGCGAGCGCCGCAGCATCGGTGCGCGGCGGGAAGAGCTCGAAGGAGAGCGGCAGTCGGGGGCGACAGTCGGCGCCCGATGCGTCGGTTGCGGTCGATGCCATGGTGCTCCTGCGTGGCGAGCGGCAACGGGAAGAACACGGCAGGCCGCGTTCCCCCGGCCGGAACGGCGGGTGGGATGTCGCGGGCGGGTGCCGGGCTCGGCGGTCGCTCCAAGTGCTCGGCGTTGGCCGGTCACTGATCGATCAGGAGCGACGATACGCGGAGGTGTGCGCCATCGCACGACTGTGACGCACGGTGACGCGCAGCGGTCACCGGCGCATCCGCCATCGACTCACGGGTCGCCGAAGCGCCGGTCGCCGAAGCGCCGGTCGCCGAAGCGCCGGTCTCCGAGGGCGGATGCCGCGGCTCAGGCCCCCGCGGGCGCCGCGGCGAACTCCTCGAGCTGGCCGGCCAGCTCGGGCGAGGCGAGCGCGCGCACGCGCGTGCCGTCTTCGAGGTATTCGATCGAGAGCACTCGACCGGTCTCGTGCAGCGTCGAGACGACGTCGCCCCGGTCGTACGGCACGAGCAGGTCGATCTCGACGGCGGGGTCGGGCATCATGCGGGCGATGGCCTCGAGCACCTCGGGGATGCCCTCGCCGGTGCGCGCCGACGCGAAGATCGCGCCGGGCTCGAGCCCGCGCAGCACGAGGCGGTCTTCGGGCGTCACGAGGTCGGCCTTGTTGAAGACGATGAGTTCGGGGATGTCGCGTGCGCCGACTTCGCCGATCACGTCGCGCACCGTTGCGATCTGCCCGGCGGGGTCGGGGTGGGCCGCGTCGACGACGTGCACGATGAGGTCGGAGTCGCCGACCTCCTCGAGCGTCGATCGGAACGCCTCGACGAGCTGGTGCGGGAGGTTGCGCACGAAGCCGACGGTGTCGGCGATCGTGTAGACGCGGCCGTCGGCCGTCGTGTTGCGGCGCACGGTCGCGTCGAGCGTGGCGAACAGGGCGTTCTCGACGAGCACCCCGGCGCCGGTGATGCGGTTCAGGATGCTCGACTTGCCGGCGTTCGTGTACCCGGCGATCGCGACCGAGGGCACCGCGTTGCGCCTGCGGTTGGCGCGCTTCGCCTCGCGTGCGGGCTTCATGCCGGCGATCTGCTTGCGGAGCTTCGCCATGCGCGAGTGGATGCGGCGGCGATCGAGCTCGATCTTCGTCTCACCGGGGCCGCGGGAACCCATGCCGGCCCCGGCCCCGCCTACCTGGCCACCGGCCTGGCGCGACATCGACTCGCCCCAGCCGCGCAGTCGCGGCAGGAGGTACTCGAGCTGGGCGAGTTCGACCTGCGCCTTGCCCTCGCGGCTCTTCGCGTGCTGGCTGAAGATGTCGAGGATGACCGCGGTGCGGTCGATGACCTTGACCTTGATCGCGTCTTCGAGGGCGCGCCGCTGGCTCGGTGCGAGCTCGGTGTCGGCGACGACCGTGTCGGCTCCGAGCGAGGCGACGATGTGCCGCAGCTCGTCGACCTTGCCGCGGCCGAGGTAGGTGCTCGGGTCGGGGTGCGGGCGGCGCTGGAGCACGCCGTCGAGCACCCTGGCTCCGGCTGTCTCGGCGAGGGCCGCCAGCTCACGCATGGAGTTCTCGGCCTCGTCCTGCGAACCCTGCGAGTACACGCCGATGAGCACGACGTTCTCGAGCCGCAGTTGCCGGTATTCGACCTCGGTGACGTCTTCGAGTTCCGTGGAGAGTCCGCCGACCCGGCGGAGACCGGCCCGCGCCTCGCGGTCGTACTGCTCGCCGTCGGTGTCGGAGCCGAACGCGTCGACCGAATCGGGCGACATGAGCGCCTCGGCGGCATCGGATCCGAAACGGGTCACCCCGGCCTTGGTCTCTGCACCCTTGAGCACCCGCTCGACGGCGTCGTCTGCGGAGGTCTGTTCGGCGTCATTCATCGCATTAACCCTAGTTCCCATCGCTGCGATAGGTTCCCCTGTATGGCCTCCGAGCACTACTTCTCCTCTCGTCCGGGCGGCGAGGCCACTCTCCGCACCATTTCCGTGACCCTCGCCGGGCGCGAGCTGTCGCTCTCGACCTCGGGCGGCGTCTTCAGCCCCGAGCACCTCGACACCGGCACCCGGATCCTCCTCGACCGCGCACCCGCGCCGCCGGCGAGCGGTGACCTGCTCGACCTCGGGTGCGGTTGGGGACCGATCGCGATCTCGCTGGCGCTTCGGGCGCCGGATGCCACGGTGTGGGCCGTCGACGTCAACGAGCGCGCCCTCGACCTCGTGCGCCGCAACTGCGCACGCCTCGGCATCACGAACGTCAACGCCGTGCTGCCGGGCGATGTTCCCGCCGACGTGCGCTTCGCCGGCATCTGGTCGAACCCGCCCATCCGGGTGGGCAAGGCCGAACTGCACGCGCTCCTCGAACACTGGCTCCCCCGACTGGAAGACGATGCGAGCGCCTGGCTCGTCGTCGCCAAGCACCTCGGCGCCGAGTCGTTGCAGCGCTGGATCGCCGAGGACCTCGGCCTCGACATCGACCGTGCGGCGCAGGACAAGGGCTTCCGGGTGCTCGAGGTGAGCGCCGCGGCATCCGCTCGCTGACGCGAGCACGGCGCCCGTCGAACGTCGGGCGCAGCCGGCTCAGGCGAGGCTGAGGACGCCGTCGAACACGAGTTCGGCCGGTCCGGAGAGCGCCACGTGCTCGCCGTCGGCGGCCTGCACCATGCGCACGCCCAGCACCCCGCCGGGCACCTGCACGCGCCAGCGGTCGGGGGCCGCTTCGCCGGCCCAGTATCGAACCGCGAGGGCCGAGGCCACCGCTCCGGTGCCGCACGACAGCGTCTCGCCGGAGCCGCGCTCGTGCACGCGCATGCGGATGCGTCCGACTCCCTCTTCGACGAGCGGCTCGGCCGGCACGACGAACTCGATGTTGGCGCCCGCCTCGGGTTCGGGCTCGATGATCGGCTGGTAGGCGAGGTCGAGCCCGTCGAGCTCCTCGTCATCGGCGAGGGCGACGACGATGTGCGGGTTGCCGACGTCGATGCCGAGGCCGGGCCGGGCGACCGGCAGGCTCTTGCCGCGCACGAGCGGCTCGCCGCCGGCCAGACGCCAGAGGCCGAGGTCGGCCTCGAAACCCGCCACCGTGCGACGCACGGTCCGAACACCGGCGCGGGTGCCGATCGCGATCGAGTCGTTCGCGCCGAGATCGGCGAGGCCCTGGTCGATCAGGTAGCTCGTGAAGACGCGGATGCCGTTGCCGCACATCTCGGAGACCGTGCCGTCGGCGTTCCAGTAGTCCATGAACCACACGGCCTGCGGGTCTTCGGCGAGCGATGCGGCGCCCGCATCGAGGTTCGCCGATCGCACGGCGCGGATGACTCCGTCGGCGCCCACGCCGAACCGGCGGTCGCAGACCGCGGCGATCTGCGTCGGGGTGAGTTCCGACTCCCCCTCGGGATCGCTGAAGAGCACGAAGTCGTTGCCGGTGCCCTGTCCCTTGGTGAACCGCAGATCGAATGCCATCCGATCAGTCTATGGCTGCGATCCGGACACCCTCGGCGAGGCGCAGCTCGCGCCATCGGCGAGCCGCAGGTCGAATGCCATCCGATCAGTCCGCGGATGCGATCCGGGCGAGTTCGGTGCCGCGTGCCACGGTGTCGTCGGCATCGATCGTGACCGCATCGCGGTAGCGCTTGAACCAGCTCACCTGGCGGCGGGCGTAGGTGCGGGTGAGCTGCTGCGTCTCGGCGATCGCCTCGGCGCGCGGGAGCCGTCCCGAGATCTCGCCGAGCGCCTGCGCGTATCCGATGGCCCTGCGCGCGGTCACGCCCTGCTCGATGCCCGCCGGGATGAGCGCCCGCACCTCGTCGACGAGACCGTCTCGCCACATGCCCTCGACCCGCTCCTCGAGGCGCTCGACGAGCGTCGCCCGCTCGCTGCGGAGGTGCACGATGCCATGGGAACGCCATGGCACGGGCTCGTCGGGCAACCGCGCGGCCTTCGGCTCCCCGGTCACCTCGATCACCTCGAGGGCGCGCACGAGACGGCGCCCGTTCTGCGCGTCGACGCTCGCCGCCGTCACGGGGTCGAGCTCGCGGAGGCGCGCGTGCAGCATGCCGGGGCCCTGTGCGGCCAGCTCCGCCTCGAGCCGTGCGCGCACCGCGGCATCCGTGCCCGGAAAGCGGAAGTCGTGGATGACCGACGACACGTACAGGCCGGAGCCGCCCACGAGGAGCGCGACCGCGTCGCGGGCGACGATCTGGTCGACCGCGGCGCGCGCCGCCGTCTGGTACTCGGCGACGGATGCCTCGTCGACGACGTCGAGCACGTCGAGCAGGTGATGCGGCACCCCGCGCCGCTCGGCGAGCGGGAGCTTGGCGGTGCCGATGTCCATGCCGCGGTAGAGCTGCATCGCATCGGCGTTCACCACCTCGGCGGCGCGGCCGACCCTGCCGTACGCCTCGGCGAGGTCGAGCGCGAATGCGGACTTGCCCGTGCCGGTCGCGCCGACGATCGCGATGAGGGTCACGTCAGCGTTGGCCGTCGGTGGGGTCGTAGATCGGCATCGTGCCGACGCCGGGCGAGATGAGCGGCTCGGCGCCGCGCGCGCGGAGCGTCGGCAGTCCGAGCGAGACGCGGCCGGCGGCGGATGTCCCGGGGGCGGCCGGTACGCCGCAGCTCTCGGCCTGTGCCCGATCCCACGCGTCGCCGGCCCGGGTGCGGCGGATGCGCAGCGGCGCGTCGTCGAGCGAGTCGGCGATCAGGTGGAACGGCGCGGCCTGCGTGATGGTCACGGAGACGACGTCACCGGGACGCGGCAGCTCGGAGCCGGCGGGCACCTCGAAGTGCACGAGGCGGCTGTCTTCGGCTCGGCCGCTCAGTCGATGCGTCTCCGCGTCCTTCTTGCCCTCGCCCGTCGCCACGAGCACCTCGACCGGCCGACCGATGAGGCGCTGGTTCTCCTCCCACGAGATGCGGTCTTGGAGGGCGGCGAGGCGTTCATAGCGCTCCTGCACGACCTCCTTCGGCACCTGGTCCTCCATCGTGGCCGCGGGAGTGCCGGGGCGGATGGAGTACTGGAACGTGAATGCCGAGGCGAACCGAGCCGCCTCGACCACGCGGAGCGTCTCTTGGAAGTCCTCTTCAGTCTCGCCAGGGAAGCCCACGATGATGTCGGTCGAGATCGCCGCGTTCGGGATGCGCGCGCGCACCCGGTCGAGGATGCCGAGGAACTTCTCGGAGCGGTAGGAGCGGCGCATCGCCTTGAGGATGCGATCGGAACCCGATTGCAAGGGCATGTGCAGCTGCGGCATGACGCTCGGCGTCTCGGCCATCGCGTCGATGACGTCGTCGGTGAACGCCGCGGGGTGCGGGCTCGTGAAGCGGATTCGCTCGAGGCCCTCGATCTGCCCGGCGGCCCGCAACAGCTTGCCGAACGCCTGGCGGTCGCCGAACTCGACGCCGTAGGAGTTCACGTTCTGGCCGAGCAGTGTGATCTCCATCACGCCGTCGTCGACGAGCGCCTGCATCTCGGCGAGGATGTCGCCGGGGCGGCGATCCTTCTCTTTGCCGCGCAGCGCCGGCACGATGCAGAAGGTGCAGGTGTTGTTGCAGCCGACCGAGATCGACACCCAGCCGCTGTAGCTGGAGTCGCGCTTCGTGGGCAGCGTCGACGGGAACACCTCGAGCGAGTCGAGGATCTCGAGCTGCGCCTCGTCGTTGTGCCGGGCACGCTCGAGCAGGCTCGGGAGGGCGCCCATGTTGTGGGTGCCGAACACGACGTCGACCCAGGGCGCCTTCTCGAGGATGACGTTCTTGTCCTTCTGCGCGAGGCACCCGCCGACGGCGATCTGCATGCCCTCGTGTCTGCGCTTGACCGATGCGAGGTGGCCGAGGTTGCCGTAGAGCTTGTTGTCGGCATTCTCGCGAACGGCGCACGTGTTGATGACGACGACGTCGGGCTCTGCACCGTCGGCGGGCACGTAGCCCGCGGCTTCGAGCGAGCCCGAGAGCCGCTCGGAATCGTGCACGTTCATCTGGCAGCCGAAGGTGCGGACCTCGTACGTACGCGGCGTCGTTGCCGCTTCGGCGAGCTGGTCGCCGGCCAGCTCATCACTGGAGACGTCGTGAATGGTGCTCATGATCGCACCAGTTTACGAGCCTTCTGCGGCGAGTGCCGCCGTCACCGCCTCGCGCACGATGTCACCCGGGTAGCCCCGCCGCTGGAGGAACGCCGACAGCCGGCGTTCGGCGGTCTGACGGTCGAGGCCGCGCAACTGGCGCGCCCGGCGCTCGGCGACGGCTCGTGCGTTCTCGAGTTCGGTCTCGGGATCGAGATCCTCGACAGCCGCGCGCGCGAGTGCGTTGTCGACGCCGCGGCGACCGAGCTCCTGCATGATCGCCCCACTGCCCCGGCCGCGGCGCACGCCGTGGCTGTGCACGACCTGCTCTGCGAGCTTCGCGTCGTCGAGGTACCCGAGCCGTTCATAGCGCTCGATCCACTCCTCGACCTCGATGTCGTCGAGCCCGTGCTCGACGAGCACCGCACGCACCTCGGACACCGAGAGCGCCGAGCGGCGCAGCCGCGAGATGACGAGCCGATCGATGCGCGCATCGCGCTCGGCTCCGGTCTCTTCGGGCTCAGACGGCTCCGCCACTGGCTCTGCCTGCTCGGACCCGAACCAGGTCTCGTTCGTCGAAACCGGGCGAAGCCGTCCACGACCGCCGTCGGCCTTCGGACGACTCCGTGCGGCCGCAACAGGCGGCGCCTCGGGTTCGACCTCGGGTTCAGGCGCGGGACGGCTCCGTGATGCCGCTGCCCGCGTCGGCGGCGTCGGCTCGGCCTTCGCCCACGGCAGGTACGTGACCGGGGCGAGTCGTTCTGATGATGCGTCGCTCATGTCTGACTCACCCCGGTCATGTCGTGGTTCTGAACTCAGGCGCCCTTGCGGCCGAGCTTCGGTGCGATGGGCTCGACGTTCGCCGGAGCAGCCGCAGCTGCAGCGGCCGGCTGACCGACGCCCAGCTTCACGAGGATCTTCTGCTCGATGTCGGCCGCGATGTCGGGGTTCTGCAGCAGGAAGTTGCGGGCGTTCTCTTTGCCCTGGCCCAGCTGGTCGCCGTCGTACGTGTACCACGCACCCGACTTCTTGACGATCGCCTGGTCGACGCCGAAGTCGATGAGGCTGCCCTCACGCGAGATGCCGGTGCCGTACAGGATGTCGAACTCCGCCTGCTTGAAGGGCGGGGCCATCTTGTTCTTCACGACCTTCACCCGGGTGCGGTTGCCCACCGCCTCCGTGCCGTCTTTCATCGTCTCGATGCGACGGATGTCGAGCCGCACCGAGGCGTAGAACTTCAGCGCCTTGCCGCCGGCGGTGGTTTCGGGGCTGCCGAAGAACACGCCGATCTTCTCGCGGAGCTGGTTGATGAAGATCATCGTGGTGTTGGTCTGGCTGAGACCACCCGTGAGCTTGCGGAGCGCCTGCGACATGAGTCGGGCCTGGAGGCCGACGTGGGAGTCGCCCATCTCGCCCTCGATCTCGGCGCGGGGCACGAGCGCCGCGACCGAGTCGATGACGATGAGGTCGATGGAGCCGGACCGCACGAGCATGTCGGCGATCTCGAGCGCCTGCTCACCCGTGTCGGGCTGGGAGACGAGCAGCGCGTCGATGTCGACGCCGAGCTTCTTCGCGTACTCGGGGTCGAGCGCGTGCTCGGCATCGATGAACGCGGCGATGCCGCCGTTGCGCTGCGCGTTGGCGATGGCGTGGAGGGTCAGCGTCGTCTTACCCGACGACTCGGGGCCGTAGATCTCGATGATGCGGCCGCGCGGGAGACCGCCGATGCCGAGCGCGATGTCGAGGGCGATCGAGCCGGTGGGGATGACCTCGACGGGGGCGCGATCTTCGCTGCCGAGGCGCATGACCGAGCCCTTGCCGAACTGGCGGTCGATCTGCGCGAGGGCGGTCTCGAGTGACTTCTCGCGGTCTGCTGCTGATGCCATGGGTGGGGCTCCTTCTTGCTCGATTGCGGCTGCCTCTAGGCTGTCGTTCCAGGTTGCGGGCACTGACCGATCGGTGCCGACCCACGGCGTCTCGCGACAAGGCGTCTGCGGTGTGTTCCGTTGCATCGACCGTATGGTCGGCCACCGACATCCGTCGCCGATTCGACGGGGATGTGGACAGCTGCGCTGGAGCTCCTGCTGTTGAGGAGCCTACCCCAGCTCCCGAACGCATGTTCGAAGATGCTCCCGCGTGTCGAACACGTCTTCGGACGCGAGTGCGAGCAGGTTCGCGCGGCGAGCGCCGCAGGATTAGGGGTGCCGCGGCGTACGCGTCTCCCCGGGCACGGGGCGACCGGCGCCGTGCCGGCGCTCCTCGGGGACATCCGTCGCCTCGCAGAGCGCGAGCCAGACCTCGCGCGGGCGCACCCCGGCGGCGAGCGCCTCACGGGCCGTGCGGCCGCCGAGCGCGTTGAGCACGAGGTCGCCGACGACCGCGCCGCCGTAGCCGGCGCCGAACTCCTCCGCGACCGCGGCCTGGAACTCGCTCTGCTTCACCGGATCACCTCTGGACAGACGATCGGCCGGTCTGACGACCGGCCGATCTGCATTGCGTATGTGGAGTGGTCAGCGGACCATCAGGTCGGCGTCGAACTCGGCGACGAGCTCGTCGGGCAGACTGTCGGGCACCACCGAGAGGCCTTCGAGCACCGCGATGCGGTCTCCGACCTCGTGCATGATCACCGAGATGGGCGTGTCGAGCGCGTCGGCGACGGAGGCGAGGATCTCGGAGGACGCCTCTTTCTGGCCTCGCTCCACCTCGCTCAGGTAGCCGAGCGCGACGCTGGCCTTGGACGCGACCTGACGAAGGGTACGGCCCTTCTGCAGACGGAAGTCCCTCAGCACATCGCCGATCTCCTGTCGAACCAGGACCATCGGGAACCTCCTTCTCTCTGCCTGCGGCTCCCCCGGAGCCGGAAACGGGAGCGTCAGTCTAGCCGACTCTCCGTGCTACCAATCTAGCGTTGCACACTGGGGCTTTCGTGTGAACCTGCCACATGTAACAGGGTGTTCACGAAGACTATTCCGCGTCCCGGCCGGATTCTCCTCGAGTTCCGGATGTCGCGTGCTGCCGATCCTCGATGGCGGCGATGGCCGCCGTCGGCACGAGCGTCGGCGTCGCCTCGAGCTTCGCCTTGCGGCGCTTCAGCCAGATGCCGAGCACGATGATGACGGCGAGCGTGCTGTAGGCCACGATCGCGAACGGGCTGTGCACGAGATAGGCGAGGTCGCCCTGGCTGATGGCCATGGACTTGCGCAGCTGCTCCTCCGCCATCGGCCCCAGGATCCCGCCGACCACCATCGGCGCCACCGGGTACCCGTAGCGCCGCATGAGGAAGCCGACGAGCCCGATCACGAGCAGCGTCACGGTGTCGAAGACGTTGAAGTGCAGGGCGTAGGCCCCGAGCCCGGCGAAGGCGAGGATGCCCGCATAGAGGTACGGGCGAGGGATGCGCAGCACCTTCACCCACATGCCGACGAGCGGCAGGTTCAGCACGAGCAGCATCACGTTGCCGATGTAGAGGCTCGCGATGAGGGCCCACACGAGACCCGACTGGTTCTCGAAGAGCATCGGCCCGGGCCTGATGCCGTACGACTGGAACGCCGAGATGATGATCGCGGCCGTGGCCGTCGTCGGCAGGCCGAGCGTGAGCAACGGCACGAGCACGCCGGCCGCTGCGGCGTTGTTGGCCGCCTCGGGCCCCGCGACCCCCTCGATCGCGCCGCGACCGAACTCCGCCCGCGCACCGCCCTTCGCGAGCTTCCGCTCCGTGGCGTACGAGAGGAACGTCGCGACATCCGCCCCGCCCGCAGGGATGGTGCCGATCGGGAACCCGATCACGGTGCCGCGCAACCACGGTCGCCACGAGCGCGACCAGTCGCTGCGCGTCATCCAACTGCGCCAGCCCTTCGTCACCGGAATGACGCGCACGGGGCCGTGACGGAGCCGCGAGGCGACGTAGAGCGTCTCGCCGAGGGCGAAGAGGCCGACGGCGATGATGACGACGTCGATGCCGTCGGCGAGGCTCGGGATGCCGAAGGTGTAGCGCTGCTGACCCGAGAGCACCTCCGTGCCGACGAGCCCGAGCAGGAGGCCGAGGCCGAGGGAGACGAGCCCGCGCGGCACGCTCGATCCGAGCAGTGCGCCCACGGTGAGGAACGCGACCACGATCAGCGCGAAGTAGTCGGCGGGGCCGAGCTGCACCGCGAGCTTCGAGATGCCCGGCGCGAGGAAGGTCAGGGCGAGGGTCGCCGCCGTGCCCGCCACGAACGAGCCGATCGCCGCGGTCGCGAGCGCGGCGGCGCCGCGGCCCGCCTTCGCCATGCGATTGCCCTCGAGCGCCGTCACGATCGACGATGACTCCCCCGGCGTGTTCAGCAGGATCGACGTGGTCGACCCGCCGTACATGCCGCCGTAGTAGATGCCGGCGAAGACGATGAGGGCGCCGGTCGGGTCGAGCGAGTAGGTGAGGGGCAGCAGGAGCGCGACCGTCATGGCGGGGCCGATGCCGGGCAGCACGCCGACGGCGGTGCCGATGAACACGCCGAAGAGCGCGTAGAGCAGGTATTGGGGCTGCAGCGCGGTGGCGAAGCCCTCGAGCAGTGCGGTGAGGCTATCCATTGAAGATCGGGATCCAGTCGAGGAGCGGCCCGGCCGGGAGCGAGAGTCCGAGCCATGAGCCGAAGACGAGTTGAGTGACGAGTCCGAGGCCGAACCCGACGGCGACGGCCATCCACCAGCGCTTCGCGCCGAGCGACCAGGCCGCCCCGGCGAACAGCACGGTCACCGCGAGCGGCCATCCCGCGAACTCGATGAGCACGACCTGCGAGAGGAAGCAGACGATGAGCTTCACCACGGTGAGCCAGTCGGTCGGCGCGTCGGGGTCGACGTCCTCCCCTTCGTCGGGCACGCCGCGGCGGCCGCGGGCCACCTGCACGATGACGGCGACGGATGCCGCGAGGAGCAGCACCCCGACCGCGTACGGGAAGACCCGGGGACCGAGCACGCTCGCCGACCCCGGCGGCACGCGGATGAATCCGGCTCCGACGATCGCGTAGAGCCCGAGTGCGGCGCACACCGCGGCGAAGGCGTACTCGCCGACCGGTGCGCGAACGGGGGCGGCTCCCCCCGGCGCCGAAGCGCCGAGGGGAGCCGGTGTCGCGTCGGTCATGGTGCGACCAGTCCGATCGTGGTGAGCGTCTGCGTCACCTCGGCGATGTCGCCGTCGAGGAACGACTGGAACTCGTCGCCGACGAGGAACGCATCGGCCCAGCCCTTCTCCTCGAGCGTCGCGCTCCACCCCTCGGAGTCGTGCATCTCGGTGACGAGCGTCGTGAGCGCCTCGATGTCGGCGTCGGAGATGCCGCCGGGCGCGAGGAGGCCCCGCCAGTTGGTCAGCTCGACGTCGTAGCCCTCCTCGACGAGGGTCGGGGTGTCGGGCAGCAGGTCGACGGGCTCGGGCGAAGAGACCGCGAGGGCGCGGAGTTCGCCGGCCTCGATCTGCTCGACGAATTCGCCGACGCCCGAGATCCCCGCCTGCACCGTGTTGCCGAGCAGCATCGTGACCGCCTCGCCGCCACCCGAGTTGGGGATGTAGTTGAGCGTCGAAGGGATGTCGGCAGCGTCGACCCCCGCCTCGGTCAGGAGCATGCCGGCGAGGATGTGGTCGGCACCGCCCGCCGATCCGCCGGTGACCGAGATCGCCGCACCCTCCTCGACGATCGCGTCGACGAGGTCCTCGGTGGTCTTGTAGGGCGACGATGATGGCACGACGAGCACCAGCGCCTCCTCGGTGAGCTTCGCGATCGGCGTCATGTCCTCGATGCGCACGTCGGAGGCGTTCGTCTCGACGGCGCCGACCATGACGAGGCCGGTGACCATGAGCGTCGCCGGATCCTTCTCGTTCGCGAGCGAGGCGAGACCGACGGTGCCGCCTGCGCCGCCGATGTTCTGCACCGGCGCCTGCGCGACGAGCTCCTCGTCGGTCAGCACCTGGGACATGGCGCGGGCCGTCTGGTCCCATCCGCCGCCGGGGTCGGCGGGCGCGATCAGGTTGACGGCGTCGAGGGATGCCGCCGCGGCATCCGCCTCACCGCCCGTGCGGCCGGCCGGGGCCGCACAGGCTGCGAGGCCGAACAGGGCGGCGACGCCGATGCCCGCAACGGCGATGCGCGCGGGGATGCGGGGGTTCCGAGTGGATGCGGCCGACGGGTGCGGCCAGCTGTGAGATCGCAATGCTCCTCCTTGAGTGCCCGGGTTCATCCGCGGGCTGACGATCGGTGTGCCGCCGACGCTAGGCCGGGCGTCACCCGGGTCGGAAGTCTGCGGTCGTAAGGGTCGTAGTGGTCGTTTCGGTCGATTCGGTCGTATTGGTCACGGGCTCGTGGGCGCCCGCCCGGTCGCGGTGCTGCACACTTGACAGGTGGGCCGGTCGATGACGCTTGGCATGCAGCTGCTGCTGCTGCAGCTCGTCATCGTGCTCACGACCGTGGTCGGCACCGGCGTCACCGCGGTCTGGATGCAGGAGCAGCAGCTCCGCGACGCCTACGAGGACCGCATGATCGCGGTCGCGCAATCGGTCGCCGGCCTTCCGGTCATCACCGATGCATTCGACGACCAGGACCCGTCGGCGACGATCCAGCCCGTCGCGGAGGTCGTGCGGCGCGCGTCGAACGTCACCTACATCGTCGTGGCGAACGACGACGGCATCCGCTACTCCCATCCGAACCCCGACCGCATCGGCGGGAAGGTGTCGACCGACCCGGCGATCCCGCTGTCGGGGCAGGTGTACGTGGGCACCCAGACGGGCACGCTCGGCGAGTCATGGCGGGTCAAGGTGCCGATCTTCGCGCCCGACGGCGAGGTCATGGGGCAGGTGTCGGTCGGCATCCTCGAGTCCGAGCTGCGCGCCGACTTCGCGGGAGGGCTCACCGTGCTCCTCGTCGCGCTGGTCGCGGCCGCCGTGATCGGGGTGATCGGTTCGGCCTGGATCGGCCGCGTCATCCGTCGCCGGATCTACGGACTCGAGCCCGACGAGATCCGGGCCCTCCTCGAGACCCGCGAGGCGATGCTGCACGGCATCCGCGAGGGGCTCGTCGCCGTCGACGACGGCGGGCGCATCGTGCTCATGAACGACGCCGCGGCGCGACTCCTCGAGGTCGCAGACCCCGAGGCGGCGCTCGGCAGGCAGGTCGGCGACGTGCTCGACCGCGAGCTCGCGAGCTTCATCGCCTCGGGCGAGAATCGCGAGACACCGGTGCTGTCGGGCGAACGGGTGCTGCTCGTGCACGGCGACCGGGTGCGCGTCGACGGCCGCGAGGTGGGCTCGATCGCGATCCTCCGCGACCGCACCGAGCTCGAGACGATGCTCCGCGAGCTCGAGGGTGCGCAGGGCCTGGCTGAGGGGCTCCGCGCGCAGTCGCACGAGTTCGCCAACAAGCTGCACGTCGTGAGCGGGCTGCTCGAACTCGGTCACGTCGATGCCGCGATCGCGTTCATCGAGCGCGTCGGCAGCGGCGGCGCGCTCTCGCCGCTCGACGAGCACGACGGCATCGGCGACGTCGAGACGGCCGCCCTCGTGCTCGCGAAGCGGTCTCGCGCACAGGAGCTCGGACTCGAACTCGTGCTGGCACCCGGGTCGCACCTCGACACCGTCGACGACGGTGCCCCGCGCACCGAACTGCTCACCGTCGTCGGCAACCTGCTCGACAACGCCATCGAGGCGTGCGTGCTCGGCGGGCGCATCGCGCTCTCGATTCGCGACGACCTCGAACCGGCGACCGTGGTCGTGCAGGTCGACGACGACGGCCCGGGCATCGCGCCGCACCGGCGCGACGCGATCTTCGAACCCGATGTGAGCGACAAGTCGGCGGCACCGGGAAAGGCCCGGCGCGGCATCGGCCTGACGATCGTCACGCGCATCGCCGCCCGGCTGGGCGGGTCAGCGGAGGTCGACGCCTCGCCGACGGGCGGCGCCCGTTTCACGGTGCGACTGCCCTGGCCCGCGCCCGACCGGCGGGCGCGAACGGCGGCCTCCGACACCGACGTGGGAGCGCACGCATGAGCGACATCCGTGTCGTGATCGTCGACGACGACTTCGCCGTCGCGCAGGTCAACCGCGCCTTCGTGGACGCGCGCCAGGGCTTCACCGTCGTCGCCGAGGCCCATACGGGTGCCGAAGCCCTCTCGGCCATCGAGCTGCACCGGCCGCAACTCGTGCTGCTCGACGTCTACCTGCCCGACTTCAGCGGCATCGACGTGCTCCGCCGGCTGCGCGCGGCCGATGACGACGTCGAGGTCATCGCCGTCACCGCCGCACGCGACCTCGAGACCGTGCGCCGGGCGCGACAGCTCGGAGTGCGCCACTACCTCGTGAAGCCCTTCTCGGGCGCAACCCTCGGCGAACGACTCGACGAGGTGCGCCGCGGGATCGCCGCGAACCTGGCGATGCCGGGCACCACGCTCGACCAACGCGCGGTCGATCAGGTGCTCGGGTCGGCGCCGGCACGTCGTGCGGTGCTGCCGAAGGGCCTGTCACCGGTGAGTCTCGAGCGCGTCGCCACACAGCTCGCGAGGTGCGAGACGGATGCCTCGGCCGCCGAGATCGCCGAATCGCTCGGCATGTCCCGCGTCAGCGCACGTCGCTACCTCGAACACCTCGTCACGAGCGGCGCCGCCGAGGTCTCGCCTCGCTACGGCACGGCCGGCCGGCCCGAGCACCGCTACCGCGTGCCGAACGCCTGACGCCCGGCGCCCTCACGCCGGCCGCCTGCGTCGACGCGCTCAGGCGCGCTGGATCCTGACGAGCGCCGCCTCGATCGCGGCCTGCACGGTCGCGGCGCGGATCTCCACCCGGGTGCCCTGCAGCAGCGGGAGCTCGATCGCCTCGACCCCGCCGTCGAACGCGAGGCCGACGAAGACGGTGCCGACCGGCCTTCCGTCCTGATCGGTCGGCCCGGCGACACCGGTGGTCGCGATGCCGAGCTCGGCCGCTCGCCCGTCGACTGCGAGCACGGCGCGCACCCGATCGGCCATCTGCCGGGCGACCTCGGGGTGCACGGCGCCCTCGGCGGCGAGCAGCTCGTCGTCGACGCCAAGCACCGATCGCTTCACCGCGGTGTCGTACGCGACGACACCGCCGCTGACCACGACGGATGCCCCGGGCACGCTCGTGAGCTCGGCGACCACGAGGCCGCCCGTGAGTGACTCCGCGACGGCGACCCTGAAGCCGCGCTCCGTGAGTTCGGCGATCAATCGGGCTGCCGGGTCTCCGGTGGCACGAGGCATCCGCTCGCTCGTCTCAGCTCGCGTCGCGGGGTGCGCGGGCGAGGCGCACGGCGTCGCGCACGTAGAGCAGGCCCGACCAGAGAGTGAGCACGAGGGCGACCGCCATCGTCGCCCAGTTGAGCCAGTAGATCCAGTCGCCGACGATCGTCCACAGCGGCAGGAGCGCGAGGGAGATCGCGACCGACTGCGCGAGCGTCTTGAGCTTGCCGCCGGATGACGCGGGCACGACGTTGCCCCGGCGCAGCTCGACGAGGCGCCACAGGGTGATGCCGACCTCGCGCACCACGATGACGATCGTGACCCACCACCACAGCTCGCCGAGGATCGAGAGGCAAATCAGGGCGCCGCTCGTGAGGAGCTTGTCGGCGATCGGGTCGAGGATCTTGCCGAGGTCGGTGACCAGACCGCGAGAGCGAGCGAGCCACCCGTCGACCCAGTCAGTCGAGATCGCGACGATGAAGATCACGGCGCCCCACCAGCGCATCGGACCGTCGGCTCCCGCGTCGGCGAGGAGCAGCCAGAAAACCAGCGGCGCCATGAGGATGCGGACGACGGTGATCGCGTTCGGAAGGTTCCAGTTCGCCGATCGCGCGGGGGTGCCGGCGGAAGAGGTCATTGGCCCAGACTACCGGCCGGGCGGCCTCGCGGACTCGCCGGACCGCAGTCAGACGGGGCCGTCGACACGAACCCTTGCCCTGCAACCGATCTCCCGGCCATGCTGATCGGATGACACGACCTTCCCCGGCTGCCGACGACCAGCGCATCGCCCTGATCCAGAAACACGCGATCCGAGCATTCCGTGCTGCAGGGGTGGACGGCCCCGTTGTGCCGGACCCGGGTGATGCGCTGAACACCTCGATCCGTTCGACGGCGGGCGCCGAGTACGGATTGGCCAACCTCACGTTGACCTGCCTGTCGCTGCCGCGGTGGCGATGGAGACGCCAGATCCGAAACCACGTCGCCTCGATCGTCGCTGGAACGGCCGACCAGCAGCCGTTCGACCTCACTGATCCCGAGATTCGGGTGGGCCTCCGGTCCCGTCTCATGCCCGAGAACGGTCTGCCGTGGAACCTCGACTATGCACGCCGGATCGCTCCGGGTCTCCTCGAGGTGTTGTGCGTCGACCTGCCTGCCACCGTCGGCTTCGTCAGCGACGAATCGATCGCGGGGCACGACGCAGAGGCGTTGTTCGCACTGGGCCGATCACAGCTGCAGTTCGAGCGTATCGATGCTCGCGAAGAGATCGCGCCCGGGCTCACGGCACTCGTGGGCGAGTCGTTCTTCGTCGCCAGCCGCGTGCTCGACCCGCGGTTCATGGCAGCGGAGCTCGAAGGCGCACCCCGCGGCGTGGCGTTCTTCGCTCCCGGCCGCAGCGAACTCTTCATCGCGCCGATCAGTGGTGCCGAGTCCGTGGAGCCGATCACGGCCCTCGCTCGTCTGGCGAGCCGACTCGACCCTGCATCGCGTCCCGGTTCGCTCTCGGGAGCGCTCTACTTCACTGACGGTACTCAGTTCCAACGCATCAGCGATGTCGGCGAGGATGGTGAACTCGCCGTCATCGCGGACGGCCCGTTCCTCGACGCGATCAACGCCTGACCGTTCGACGCGGATCAGTCGCGGCCGGTGAGGCCCCAGGCGTCTTCGTCGGTGTCGCCCTCGACCTCGGGGAGGCCCTCGCTCATGCGAGCGACCGGATCGTCGTAGCGCGCGTCGGGGGCGTCGTACGCCTCGGTGGGCGCGATGCCGCCGCCGAGCGGTCCGGTCTGCGCCGGGGCCGGCGCCGCCGCGGGTCGTGCTGCGGGCGCGGCGGCCGGCTCCTCGCCGCGGAGTCGGGCGAGCACGCCCGGCAGCTGCTCTGCGGTCACGAGCACGTCTCGCGCCTTCGACCCCTCGGACGGGCCGACGATCTCGCGGGACTCGAGCAGGTCCATGAGGCGGCCTGCCTTCGCGAAGCCGACGCGCAGCTTGCGTTGCAGCATCGAGGTGGAGCCGAACTGCGTCGACACCACGAGCTCGGCCGCGGCGAGCAGCAGCTCGAGGTCGTCGCCGATGTCGGAGTCGATCTCTTTACGGGGAGCGGACTCCGCGACATCCTGCCGGTACTCGGGACGAGCCTGCCGGGTGACGTGCTTGACGACCCGCTCGATCTCGTCTTCGCTCACCCATGCGCCCTGCACGCGGAGCGGCTTCGAGGCACCCATGGGCAGGAAGAGCGCGTCGCCCTGGCCGATGAGCTTGTCGGCGCCCGGCTGGTCGAGGATGACGCGGGAGTCGGTGACGCTCGTGACGGCGAACGCGAGCCTCGACGGCACGTTGGCCTTGATGAGGCCCGTGACGACGTCGACCGACGGTCGCTGCGTCGCGAGCACGAGGTGGATGCCGGAGGCTCGGGCGAGCTGCGTGATGCGCACGATCGAGTCCTCGACGTCGCGCGGGGCGACCATCATGAGGTCGGCGAGCTCGTCGACCACGACGAGCAGGTACGGGTACGGCTTGAGCTTGCGCTCGGATCCGGCGGGCAGCACGATCTCGCCGTTGACGACGGCCTTGTTGAAGTCGTCGATGTGGCGGAAGCCGAACGACGCGAGGTCGTCGTACCGCATGTCCATCTCCTTCACGACCCAGGAGAGCGCCTCGGCGGCCTTCTTCGGGTTCGTGATGATCGGCGTGATGAGGTGGGGCACGCCCGCGTACGGGGCGAGCTCGACGCGCTTCGGGTCGATCAGCACCATGCGCACGTCGGAGGGCTTCGCCCGCATCAGGAGCGAGGTGATCATCGAGTTCACGAAGCTCGACTTGCCCGAGCCGGTGGAGCCGGCCACGAGGAGGTGCGGCATCTTCGCGAGGTTCGCGACGACGTAGCCGCCGCCGACGTCTTTGCCGACGCCGATCGTCATGGAGTGCGTCGCGTTCGCGGCGTTGCCGGAGCGGAGCACGTCGCCGAGGGTCACGATCTCGCGGTCGGCGTTCGGGATCTCGATGCCGATGGCGCTCTTGCCCGGGATCGGCGAGAGGATGCGCACCTCGTTGGAGGCGACGGCGTAGGCCAGGTTCTTCGACAGCGCAGTGACGCGCTCGACCTTGACGCCGGGGCCGAGCTCGATCTCGTACTGCGTCACGGTCGGGCCGCGCGAGAAGCCCGTGACCTTCGCGTCGACTCCGAACTGCTCGAGCACGCCGGTGATCTGGCGCACGACGTCGTCGTTGGCCTGCGAGCGCTTCTTCGCCGGGGCGCCGGCCGCGAGCGTCGACGCCGCGGGGAGGCTGTAGGGGCGATCGGGTTCGGATGCCGCCTCCGCGTCGAACTCCGACGACTCGGCTGCTCCGGGGCCCGGCAGCGCGCCGGCATCGCCCGCATCGCTCGCGACATCGAACACTGCGAGCACGTTCGCGCCGCCCGCGTCGTCGCCGCGGAGCCCGGTGCCGCCGCGCGGCACGTCGCCGGTGAACTGCTGCAGCGCCGACTCGGCGCGCTCGAGGTCGCCGAGCACCTCGGTGTTGTAGCTGTTCTGGCCGACGCCCTCGAGCGGCGTCTCGAAGCTGCCCACGGCCGAGCCGGCCCCGAACACCTCGGTGAGGCCCTCGACGCCGGCGGCCTCGAACTCGGGGTCCTCTTCGCGGTTGGAGTCGTTGCGGCGCCACCAGGGCAGCATGCCGCCCTTCGGCTCGTCGTCGTCGCCGTCGCCGAGGGCGTCGATGCCGTCGAGTTCGGTCTGCACCGACTTCTTGCGCTCGCGCTTCGGCTTCGGTTCGGGCGGGGCGGCGTTCTCGTCGTGAGTCGCGCCGAAGAGCCACTCGTAGAGCTCGCGGAAGCGCGCGGGGATGCGGTTCGGCGGGGTCTTGGTGATGATGAGCAGCGACAGTACGAGCAGCACGATGACGACCACGGCGGCGCCGGCCTCGGTGATCAGTGCGATGAGCGGTGCGGCCACCAGCCAACCGAGGATACCGCCGGCGCGGGCGAGCACCGCCATGCCGTCTCGCGGCTCGGGCTGGCCGCCGAAGATGTCGCAGAGGGCCGAGACGGTCAGGAGCAGGAGGCCCAGCCCGATGCCGATGCGCGTGTTGTCGTGCACGGAGCTCGGGTGCCGGAACAGCCAGACCGCGAAGAGCAGCATCACGACGGGCAGGGCGAAGGCCACACGTCCGAAGAGGCCCCCGAAGGTCCACGAGTCGAGTGTCTGCGCGACGGGCTCGTTGATGAGGAACCACTCGATCACCGCGCCGATGATCGCGAGCACGACGATGAAGAACGGCAGGCCGTCGCGACGCTCCTCCTTGGAGAGCGTCTCGGGGCCGAGTGCGCGCGCCGCCCCACCGGTCAGGTGCGCGAGACCCATCCACGCACGGACGAAGATGTTCGGCCGCTCGGGCGCCGCGGGCGGCTTCTTGGCGGCCGTGCCGCGGGTGCTCGCCGCCGGCAGCTTCTTCGTGGGCGCAGTGCGGGCGCTCGAAGCACGCGAGGACGCGCCCGAGGCACGCCCATTCGACCTGGTGCTCGTAGCCATATGCCTAGGCTACGGCCGCGCGCCCACACCGGACGACAGCCGGGCGCGAGTGTTCGGGATCCGCCGCGCCTCCAGTCGCCGATGCGATCACCGGGAATTCTGCGCGATCAACCGAGCGAACGCACCATCGTGTCGCGTCCGGAGCCGGAGCCGACCACCACGAACCCCTCGGAGCGATACAGCGACTCGGCGAAGTTGCCGTGCTCGACGCTGAGCGCCAGTCGCGCGAAGCCCGCCGCGCGCGCGGTCTCGGCGAGCGACTGCATGAGCACTCGGCCGACCCCCTGCGCACGCCACAGCGGTCGGACGCCGATGATGAGCTCGGGCACGCCGACCGCGACGAAGCCGTGCGCGGCTGCATCGGCGGCGAAGAGCCGGTACCAGGCGGCTCCGACGGGTCGGCCGTCGCCGTCGAGGGCGACGACGCCGCGATCGGCCGGGCGCTGCCAACCGGCGACGTACACGCGCGACGCCGGGTCGGCGAGCACCGTCGGTCGCGGCCGGGTGCCCCCCGACCGCCAGTTCGCCGCTTCGACCACCATGTCCGCGAGGAACGATCCGTCGTCGGGGATGGCCGGTCGCACCGTGAATGCCGCCATGCGCGGATGCTACGCGCGGCGTGTTACGTCGGTGTTTCGCGCGGCACCCGGCCTCGCCTCAGAACCGGATCGCGTCGATCACCTTCACCCGCACCGCGCCGAGCGCCGGCAGGAGTCCGGCGAGCGCGCCGACCGCGACGGCGGCTCCGATGCCGATCAGTGCCGCCTCGACCGGGAACCCCGGCATGTCCTGCACCTCGGCACCGCCGAGCGCCATGCCCATGAGCGGGCTCCGCACGAGGGCGATCGCCACGCCCACGCCGACGACCCCCGCGACGAAGGTGCCGACCACGGTCTCCATGAGCACCGAGAAGAACACCCGCCCGGCCGTGGCGCCGAACGAACGCCGGATGCCGATCTCGCGGATGCGTCCGCGCACGGTCACGAGCGCGATCGTGAGGAGACCGAGTGCACCGAGCAGCAGGATGACGACGGCGACACCGATCACCATGAGCTTGAGCGGCAGGAACGGGTCGCCCTCTTGCGCGGCGTAGTCGCTCCGCCACCCGTCGACGGTGGCGCCCTCGCCGAGCTCCGCCTCGAACGCCTGGTCCACCGACATCAGGAGCTCGTCAGCGGAGCCGTCGGGGATCCACATCTCGTATGACGGCATGTAGGCGCCCATCATCGGATCGGGTGTCACGGGCTGCAACGGGAGGAAGGAGTCGGTCAGCATGAACGCCGTCGGCTCGGAGTCCCATTCGCTCTGCGCGGGTGTCACACCGGTGATCACCCCCGTGATCGGCTGGCTGCCGACGATCTCGACCGTGGGGTGCGTCGAGAGCGCCGGGCGTCCGAGCCGGTCCCAGAAGGCCTCGTTGACGATGACGGCGGGAGCCAGTCGATCGGCATCGCGTTCGGTGAACCAGGTGCCCTCTGCGAGTCGGACTCGATGCATCAGCCCGTAGTCGGGGTCGACGACCTGCACCGGCACCGGCACCGCGCCGTCGGCGAACTGCACGGTGAGTGTGCCGTAGCCCGATCGGCTCGCGTACTCGATGCCATGCCGGTCGAGCGTGGTCTGCCATGCGGCGGCCACCGTCTCGTTGTCGGGCATCCCGCTCCCCGTGCTGACGCTCATCGACACGGTGGCGGGCCGGCCGCCGAATCGCTCCGACGTCTCTCGGCCCGCCTGCTCGGCGATCGCGCCCGCGCCGACGACGGTCGTGAGCGCGCAGACGGCGACGGCGACCCCGATCAGCGACAGCAGCACGCGCCCGCGATGGATGCGCAGTTCCTCGAGCGCCTCGACGATGGTGCTCACGATGCCCGTCGCCGCGCGGGCCAGCCAGCCCATCATGCGGCGGCCTCGGCGACGTCGGCTTCGACGGCCGAACTCGCGCCCGCGGCATCCGCTGTCTCGAGCCTGCCGCCTCTCAGTAGGAAGTGCCGGTTCGACCGCGCTGCGATCGTGGCGTCGTGCGTGATCGTCACGAGCGCGGCGCCGGTCTCGGCCGCGACGGCTTCGATGAGCGACATGACCTCGGCGCCGGTCTCGAGGTCGAGGGCGCCGGTCGGCTCGTCGGCGAGGATGAGTCGGGGCTTGCGCACGAGCGCACGGGCGATCGCCACACGCTGCTGCTCGCCGCCCGACAGGCGTTCGGGCTTCGTCGTGAGCCGCTCGCCGAGTCCGACGCGTTCGAGCATGTCGCGCGCGATGCGCTCGCGCCGCCAGAACTCCCGGCCGCCCGAGTAGAGCAGCGGCGTCTGCACGTTCTCGAGCGCGGTGCGCCCCGGCAGCAGGTTGAACTGCTGGAACACGAACCCGACCTCGCTGCCGCGCAGCCGGTCTCGGGCACCGCTGCGGATGCGCCGCACGTCGTGGCCGAGGAAGGCGAGCTCGCCCTCGGTCGGCGCGTCGAGCAGGCCGAGGAGGTTCAGCAGCGTCGACTTGCCCGAACCCGAACGGCCGACGATCGAGACCCGGTCGCCCTCGGAGACGGTGAGGTCGACGCCCGACAGGATCGTGAGCGGCCTCCCATCGGGCAGCTCGACGGTGCGGCCGACGCCGCGTGCTTCGACGAGCGTCATTTCGTCAGGGTTCCGCACATCATCGAGCCGTCGGGTCCTTGCACGCAGCTCTCCTGGCCGGTCCCTCCCGGGGCGCCGGGAACGAACTCGAGCACCTGGTCGCCCTCGGCGACGCCCTCCACGACCTCGACCTGCGTTCCATCGCTGAGACCGAGCTTCACGGGCTGTTCGACGCGCTCGCCGTCGGCCGTCACGAGCCAGACGACGCCGGTCTCGGCGCCGCCCTCGACCGCCGTGACCGGCACGACGAGCACGTCGTCGGCGCTGCCGGCGGAGATCTTCGCCTGCGCGGAGAGCCCCGGGAACACGCGCACGTCACCCGGCACCGAGCAGCGCACGGTGGTGCCGCCGGATGCCTCACCGCCCGTGCCGCCGGCCCCGCCGGCCGCGCCCGAGCCGCCCGCCCCGGCGCCGCTGCCCGACAACGGGGTGGAGATCACGAGCCCGCCGCAGGTGAACGGGGCGGGGCCGCCCGCGATCGTCACGACCGCCTCGGCGGGCGCACTCGTCAGGCGGTACTGCTGCTCGGGGCTGAGCGTCGCGGTGACGTTGAACGTCGGCGGGGCGACCTGCCCCGTGACATCGCCCGTCGCGACGGGCTGGCCCTCGATGACGTCGAGCGACGAGAGCACACCGGCCGACGGCGCGAGCACCTTCTCGAAGTGGAAGGTCGGCTCCGGCGTGGTCATCACCGGCTGCCCGTCGGGCCCGGGTGCGGCCTCGACCGGTTCGGGCTCGTCCGGCACCTTGATGTCGTAGATCTTCTGCCCGGCGTCGACCTTCTGCCCCGCCGCGACGAACACCTCGTCGACGGTGCCCGTGGCCGTCGCCTTGACGGGCGCCGCGGCATCCGCGTTGACCGTGCCCGTGAGCACCACGTCGTTCGCGATCGACCCGCGCGCGACCGCGACCTGCGGCTCGGCCACGCTGCCCGTGGGCGTGAGCGCCTCGGACTCGGCCTCGGCGCGGTCGGGGAAGAACGCGAGCTTCGCCAGCGCGATCGCGATCACCGCCACGAGCACGATTCGAATCGTCGGGAAGATCCACTTGCGCCAGACGCCCACGGCACTCCTTGTTCGGGTCGCCCGGGCGTAGGGGCCGCCGGGCATCTCCCCCACCTTATGGACTCGGCGACGACATCGGAATCCTCCTCAGGGAGGATTCCGGGTCATCCCTGAGGCCCGGCCGCGCCCTCGCGCCGGAACGTCGAACGGCCCGTCCGAAGACGGGCCGTTCTGGCGGTGCTCATGCTGCGGCGGCTACGCCTCGATGACGAGCGGCACGAGCATCGGACGACGGCGCAGGCGGCGGTTGACCCAGCCGCCGAGCACCCGCCGCACGATCTGCGACAGCGCGTGCGAGTCGCGCACGCCGTTGCGAGCGGCCTCGGCGAGGGCGTCGATGATCTTCGGCTTGACGTCATCGAAGACCGAGTCGTCTTCGGCGAAGCCGCGCGCGTGGATCTCGGGACCGGTGATGACGCGGCCCGTCGAGGCGTCGACCACGACGATGACCGAGATGAACCCCTCCTCCGCGAGGATGCGGCGGTCCTTCAGGTCGGCGTCGGTGATCTCGCCGACGGTCGAGCCGTCGACGTAGACGAATCCGAGGTCGAGCTGGCCGACCACGCTGAGCTCGCCGCCGCGCAGGTCGTAGACCGTGCCGTTCTCGCCGATGAAGGTGTTCTTCTCGGGGATGCCGGTGTCTTGCGCGAGCTTCGCGTTCGCGAAGAGGTGCCGGTACTCGCCGTGGATCGGCAGCACGTTCTTCGGCTTCAGGATGTTGTAGCAGTAGAGCAGTTCGCCGGCGGCCGCGTGGCCCGAGACGTGCACCTTCGCGTTCGCCTTGTGCACGACGTTCGCACCGAGCTTCGTGAGGCCGTCGATGACGCGGTAGACCGCGTTCTCGTTGCCCGGGATCAGGCTCGACGCGAGGATCACCGTGTCGCCCTCGCCGATCTCGATCTGGTGGTCGCGGTTGGCCATGCGCGAGAGCACGGCCATCGGCTCGCCCTGCGAACCGGTCGACATGTAGACGATCTCGTCGTCGGGGATGTTGCCGGCCTTCTTGTAGTCGATGAGCACGCCCTCGGGAACCTTCAGGTAGCCGAGGTCGGCGGCGATCGTCATGTTGCGCACCATGCTGCGGCCGAGGAGCGCCACACGACGGTGGTTCGCCCACGCGGCGTCGAGCACCTGCTGCACGCGGTGCACGTGGCTCGAGAAGCTCGCGACGATGACCCGACGGGGCGCGCGGTTGATGACCTCGTCGAGCACGGGCCCGATCGAGCGCTCGAGCGGCGTGAAGCCCGGGACATCCGCGTTCGTGGAGTCGACCATGAAGACGTCGACGCCCTCTTCGCCGAGACGCGCGAACTCGCGCAGGTCGGTGAGGCGGCCGTCGAGCGGCAGCTGGTCCATCTTGAAGTCTCCGGTCGCGAGCACGGTGCCCGCGTCGGTCTTGATCGCCACGGCGAGTGCGTCGGGGATCGAGTGGTTGACGGCGATGAACTCGAGGCGGAACGGCCCGATCTGCTCGTGCCCGCCCTCTTTCACCGTGAGGGTGTAGGGCTTGATGCGGTGCTCTTTGAGCTTCGCCTCGATGAGCGCGAGCGTGAGCTGCGAGCCGATCAGGGGGATGTCTCCCCGGAGCTTCAAGAGGTACGGCACGGCACCGATGTGGTCCTCGTGACCGTGCGTGAGCACGACGCCGACGATGTCGTCGATGCGCGACTTCAGGAAGCCGAAGTCGGGCAGGATCAGGTCGACGCCCGGCTGGTGCTCTTCGGGGAAGAGCACGCCGCAGTCGACGATGAGGATCTTGCCGTCGATCTCGTAGCTGGTCATGTTGCGGCCGACCTCCCCCAGGCCGCCGATGGGGATGATGCGGAGCGTTCCGGCCTCGAGCGGGGCGGGATCGATGACGACGTCGGGCATGTGCCCTCCTTCTGTTGCGGTGTTCAGTTCGGTGCCGGCCCTGTGACCGGCGGATGTCTCGGAGCGGATGTCGGTTCGAGCAGGTGCACGACGCGGCATCCGCTGGTTCAGCGGGTGGTTCCCGCGACCTTCGGCAGAGCGCCGCCGGCGGCGGCGTTGCGGTCGGGACGGAAGTTGTGGAAGTCGACGCCGGGGATGCCCTGCACGTGGTCGATCTCGTCCTCGATGAGGGCGGCCTCCCACTCTTCGGGGCCGACGAGGGGCAGTCGCACGCGCGGGCTCGAGATGCGGCCGAGGCCGTGCAGGATGTACTTCGCCGCGACCGTGCCGGGCACGTGGGTCATGGTGGCGCGCACGAGCGGCTCGAGCTGCTGGTGGGCGGCGGTGGCCGTCGTGAGGTCGCCGCGGTTCACCGCGTCGACGATCGTGCGGTACGGCGCGGGCGCGATGTTCGCGGTGACGCCGATGAGGCCCGTCGCGCCGATCGCGAGGTGCGGCAGCACGTTGGCGTCGTCGCCCGAGAAGTACATGAGGTCGGTCTGGTTCAGCACCCGGCTGACCTCGGAGAAGTCGCCCTTGGCGTCTTTCACGGCGAGGATGTTGGGGTGCTTGGCGAGCCGCAGGATCGTCTCGTACTTGATGGGCACGCCCGTGCGGCCGGGGATGTCGTAGAGGATGACCGGCAGGTCGGTGGCGTCGGCCACGAGCCGGAAGTGCGTCAGGATGCCCGCCTGCGTGGGCTTGTTGTAGTACGGCGTGACGATCATGATGCCGTCGGCGCCGACGCGCTCGGAGTGCTTGTAGAGCTCGATCGCGTGCGCGGTCTCGTTCGACCCGCCGCCGGTGATGATCTTGGCGCGACCCGCGGCGACATCCTTGCCGACCTCGACCAGACGGATCTTCTCGGGGTCGGTGAGCGTCGAGGTCTCCCCCGTGGTGCCCGTGACGACGATGCCGTCGGCGCCTGCCGAGATGACATCGTCGATGTGCTTCTCGACCCCGGGCCAATCGACTTCGCCGTCCGCCGTCATCGGCGTGACGAGCGCGACGAGCACTTGTCCGAAGGGATTCTCTGAAGTCACGCTCTCCAGCGTATCGGGTCGGCCCCGCGCGGCGGGCCCCGGCGGTCGCTCGGCGCGTACCTCGCCCGTCTCCTCGCCCGTCTCCTGCCTGCCTGCCCCTCCTTCATGTCGTTCCTGCGGATATACGATCCGGTGCGCCGTCTCGGCCGCTGATCCGGCGGGGTGTCGGATCGTATATCCGCAGTTCTGCAGGCCCGAGAGGCGAGAGGGAGGCGCAGCGGAGACGTCGCTGCGACGGCGAAAGCCGACGGCGACAGGGGGCCTCAGACCGCGGCCGCGGCCGCGCGGACGCCTTCCGCCCAGCTGTCGATGTGCAGCCCGCGACGACACTTCTCGAGGATCGCCGCCTCGACGGCTGGCCAGTCGTGTACGACGAGCGCATAGTCGAATCGAAGCGTGTCGTATCCGTGCGCGGCCGCCACGGCATCTCGCACTAAGTCCTTGTGCCGGCTCTCCGCGTCCTCGTGTCCTGGCCGACCGTCGACCTCCAGGATCAGACGGTCGCCCAGCACGAAGTCGACGCGACCGACCCCGACGATATCGACCTGCGCGGCGAGCGCGATCCCGAGTCGATGCATCCGCACCTTCATCAGCGATTCGAGTCCGCTCTCCGATTCCGCACACGCCAGGTCGACGAGCCAGGATCTGGACTCGGCGATCTGCGACCTCAGTCGGGTGAGGTCGATGTGCGAGAGGCGCCGCAACCGGAGCGCCGATTCGAGGGCGGCGAAGAATGCATCCTCACCGATGCACAACAACAACTGTGCGAGGGCGTCGACGAGCCCGACACGGCCTGCCGCGACATCCGCTTCGCCCCAATGGCTCACGCAGGTGCAGCCGAGGTGAGGAAGGGCGTGCCCATGCGGCGGGATGGCGACATGCACGTGATCATCGACCGGGAGCACCCAGAGTCCTGCCTCCCGCGCTACGGAGACGCAGCCGAGCACGCCGCCGTGGGCGACAGCGGACCGGAGGTCGTCGGGCGCATCCCTTGCGACGTAGACACCCCGCCGTGCGCGTTCGATTGCACCCGAGCGAACCGCTCGTGCGATCGCCGCGCGCCCGATGCTGTGCGCGGCGAGCTCACGAGCACTGGCGAGTCCTCCGAGCCGGGCGCAGACAGCCTGAACTACTGCCGATGAAGTCGTCGCCATCGGGCGAGTATGTCGACCCGCTGAACGCCCCCGCGGCCAACTGCTTCTTCGGTGTCCGAGCCGGTCGATCTTCACCGTGTGGAGAAGGAGTCGGCGCTGAGGATCGACTCGCCTGCGCGTGCGCTCCCGCGGATATACGATCCGCCGCGCCGGTCTCTCTTGAGGACTCGCGGCGTGGCGGATCGTATATCCGCTGGAATGACGTGGGGTGGGACGCGGAGCATCGAGCGCTCAGAGTCGAGGTCAGGGGCGGTCGTAGCGGCGGAAGCGGTAGCCGATGCCCGTGCGGGAGACGTGCGTTGCGGTGTCGTCGGTGTCGACGAGCCGCCAGCTCAGGTCGATCGAGGGGGCGTAGGCGTCGCCGGGGATGTCGAGGTCGAGCTCGGTGACCTCGATCCGATCGGCGCGGTCGATGAGCCTGGCGAAGAGCTCGCCGCCGCCGATCGCCCAGATCCACTCGGGGTCGGATGCCGCGGCCGACGTCAGCGCGCCGTCGATCGACCCCGCACGCACGGCCCCCTCGGCCGACCACTCGTCATTGCGGGTGACGACGATGTTCGCGCGCCCGGGCAGCGGCCGGAAGCGCTCGGGCAGCGAGTCCCAGGTCTTCCGGCCCATCACGACGGGGCTGCCGAGCGTGATCGCCTTGAAGTGGGCGAGGTCTTCGGGCACGTGCCACGGCATCACGCCGCCGGCCCCGATCACTCCGCCGTGCGCCTCTGCCCAGATGAGCCCGAGCTTGGGCGCCCGCGCAGTCGAAGCGGCCACGGCGGCCGAGGCATCCGCTCCGCTCATACCGCGACGGCCGCGCGGATCGGCGGGTGGTGCTGGTAGCCCTCGATCACGAAGTCCTCGTACTCGTAGTCGAAGACCGAGTCGGGGGTGCGCGCGAGCCGCAGCTTCGGCGGGGCGAACGGCTCACGGGTGAGCTGCTCGGTCACCTGCTCGACGTGGTTGTCGTAGATGTGGCAGTCGCCGCCGGTCCAGACGAAGTCGCCGACCTCGAGGCCGGTCTGCGCCGCGATCATGTGCGTCAGCAGCGCGTAGGAGGCGATGTTGAACGGCACGCCGAGGAAGAGGTCGGCGCTGCGCTGGTAGAGCTGGCACGAGAGCTTGCCGTCGGCGACGTAGAACTGGAACAGCGCGTGGCAGGGTGCGAGCGCCATCGAGGGGATGTCGGCCGGGTTCCACGCCGAGACGATGAGCCGGCGCGAGTCGGGGTTCGTGCGGATCTGCTCGATGACCTCGGAGATCTGGTCGATCTGCTCGCCCGACGGCGTCGGCCACGACCGCCACTGCACGCCGTAGACGGGGCCGAGCTCGCCCTCGGAATCGGCCCATTCGTCCCAGATGGTCACGCCGTGCTCGCGCAGCCAGCCCACGTTCGACGAGCCCTGCAGGAACCAGAGCAGCTCGTACGCGATCGACTTGAAGTGCACGCGTTTCGTGGTGATGAGCGGGAAGCCCTCGGAGAGGTCGAACCGCAGCTGGCGGCCGAACACGCTGCGCGTGCCGGTGCCCGTGCGATCGGTCTTCACGGCGCCGTGCTCGAGCACGTCGCGCAGCAGGTCTTCGTACGGAGTTGAGATCGTCTCGGCCATCCCCACAAGGCTAACCCGCACCGGCGACACTTCGGCGAAGGCGAGCGGATGCCGCGGCATCCCGTCATCCTCGGTCACACTCCGCACGGGGCCGCGGCGGCTGCGTACGCTCGACCGCATGGACTGGCTCCCCGCACTCGCGACCGGCGCAGCGCTGCTCGCCGTGGCGACCGCGGTCGGCCTCGTCTGGCGTTCGCGGCAGGGCGTCGCCCGCAGCGGCTCCGGCGACGTGGTTCGGCCGGCCGAGCTCGGCGTCGCCGCGTTCGGCGAACGCGCCACGCTCGTGCAGTTCTCGACCGAGTTCTGTGCGCGCTGCCCGGCGACGGGGCGCCTGCTCGCGCAGCTCGCCGGCGAGCACGACGGAGCGGCGCACGTGGAGGTCGACCTCACGCACCGGCCCGACCTCGCCGGCCGCTTCCGCGTGACCGAGACGCCGACGACGCTCCTGCTCGACGCCGACGGCGCGGTGCGCGCCCGCATCGCCGGACTCCCCCGCCCCGCGGCGGTCCGCGAACGACTCGACGACCTCCTGAGGAGCCCCCATGCCATCTCCGGCTGATTCTTCGTCATCGAGCGCCGACCGCGCTTCGGCCGGCATCGACCCGCGCGGCCCGCGCTTCGGCGCCGCGATCACGGCGACCCTGCTGCTCATCACGGTCGTGCTCGCGATCGCGGGGGCGGATGCCGCGGCGTTCTGGCTGCTCGTCGCGATCACGCTGCTCTTCGCGTGGGGCGCGTTCGCGGGCATCCGCCGGCATCCGTACGGCCTGATCTTCGCCAAGCTGGTGCGCCCGCGGCTCGCACCGCCGACCGAGCTCGAAGACCCGCGCCCGCCGACCTTCGCGCAGGGCGTCGGCTTCGCCGTCGGTCTCGCCGGCGTGCTGCTCTCGCTCCTCGGACTCGAGTACGCGGTGCCGATCGCCGCGGCGATCGCCTTCTTCGCGGCGTTCCTGAACGCCGCCTTCGACTTCTGCCTCGGCTGCCAGATCTACCTGCTGCTCGCTCGGGCCCGGATCGTCCCCGGGGTCTGACCTGCGGCCCCACTCCGCCGATAGGCTGGTGTCTCCGTTCGACGAGGAGGATCCCATGGCTGTCACGAGTGAAGCGACCACCGTCTGGAAGGGCACGCTCTTCGAGGGATCGGGCGATGTCGCCCTCGACTCCTCGGGCCTCGCCTCCTTCCCCGTCAACTGGAAGGCCCGCGCCGAGGGCGTGGCCGCCACGACCAACCCCGAGGAGCTGCTCGCGGCAGCGCACTCCTCGTGCTTCTCGATGGCGCTCTCGCTGGGCCTCGCCCAGGCGGGCACGCCCGCAGAGAGCATCCAGACCACCGCGGCCGTCACCTTCGAGGCGGGCAAGGGCGTGCTCGGCAGCCACCTCCTCGTGAGCGCCCGCGTGCCCGGCCTCACCGAGGAGCAGTTCGAGGCCCTCGCCGAGGACGCGAAGAAGAACTGCCCGATCTCGCAGGCGCTCGCCGGCATCCCGATCACGATCGAAGCCGAACTCGCCTGATCCATGCGGGTACTCGTCGCCGGTGCATCCGGATTCATCGGCTCCGCGCTGGTCACCGCACTGACCGGCGACGGGCACGAGGTCGTGCGCCTCGTGCGCCGACGCGCTGAGAGCCCCGACGAGGCCTCATGGTCGCCGGCGGCGGGCATCATCGATTTCACCGTCATGGACCGGGTCGACGCGGTCGTGAACCTGTCGGGCGCCTCGCTCGCCCGGCTGCCTTGGTCGAAGTCGTACCGCGGCGAGATCCTCGAGTCGCGCATCACGGCGACCCGCACACTCGCCGACGCGATGCGCAAGGCGCGACGCCCGCCCACGGCCTTCCTCAATGCCTCGGCCGTCGGCTACTACGGCGACCGCCCGGGCGAACTCCTCACCGAGTACTCGAGCGCCGGCACGGGGTTCCTCGCGGAGGTCGTCGGCCGATGGGAGTCCGCGGCCGGGCTCGCCCCCGAAGAGACGCGCACCGTCGTCTTCCGCAGCGGCATGGTGGTCGGGCACGGCGGCGCCATGAAGCGCGTCGGCACGCTCACCCGCTTCGGCGTTTCGGCGCGGCTCGGAACCGGCGGCCAGCACTGGCCGTGGGTCGCACTCGACGACGAGGTCGGCGCCATCGTGCACCTGCTCGGGTCGTCGCTCTCTGGACCGGTGAACATCGCCGGCCCGACTCCTGCGACGGCCGACCGCGTGATGGCCGCGATGGCCGAGCGGATGCACCGACCGCACGCCTTCGGCGTGCCCGAGCGCATGCTCGAGGTCGCCCTCGGCCGCGCCGCCGACGAACTGCTGCTCTCGAGCCAGAAGGTGCGCCCGCAACGCCTCATCGACGACGGCTACCGTTTTCGCCACGCCACGGTCGAGTCGGCGATCGACGCGATGCTCACCGCGCCGCGCACGGTGGCCCGTTAGGCCGATCCGCCCACCCGCCTCCGCGACGCGGACATCGGCGTCTGGTCGAGCAGGATCCGGCCGCCGGACGAGCTCATTGCGGCTCCGACACGGCGGGAATATCGTATGTACGACCGACGCCGGCGGCGTCGCGCACGAGGAGGTGGGTCATGGATCCGCTGTGGTGGATCGTGGGGCTCGCGATACTCGCGGTGATCGTCGTGTTGCTCGTCAGGAGCTGGGGACGCTCACGTGCCTCTTCCGAGGATCCCGCCGCCGAGCGCGCCGCCCAGGAGCAGTCGCGGATCGAGCAGGAGAAACGGGATCAGGCCGGCCCCGGTGCCGGCAGCATCTGACGGCCGATGCCTTCGACGCCGACGCGCAGGCTCGTGAGAGAGCCGGCGGCGATGGCGTAGACATTGCGGGCAGCGCCTCCACCCCTGCGCCGCGGACTCAGCACGAGTCGCGCAGGCTCATCGAGGTTCGCTCGGGCTGATCGCCACGGCTTCAGCGAGGAAGGCGCGACAGCGCGATCGCCCGCCGCACGGCGTGCCTGGCGTTGCGACGATCGCCGGCCGCGTCGTACGCGAGTCCGAGCCGCATGGCCGCCTGCCACGACTCGGGAGCCGCATCGGCCGCGGTCCGGAACTCGTCGAGGGCCGCGCCTGCTGCTGCCCGCTCGGGACGCCCGCTCGGCAGGAGCGGCAGTTCGAGGTCGAGCCCGCCCTCCGCGTCGAGCCGCTTCACGAGTTCGTGCGAGCGGATGCCGAACTCGAGCTCGCGCCAGAGCGCCCAGAGACCGATGAGCGGCAGCACGAGGAGCGCCACCCCCATCGCGATCGCGATCGGCTCCCCCGTCGCCATGAACTGCACGGCGCGCCATCCGACGAGCGCAAGGTAGAGCACGAGGAGCGCGGCCATGATGAGCGCGCCGAGCTTCGTGGTCATCGCGAGGTGCCGGGCAGTCCGAGGTCGAGCAGCGCGTCGAGGCCGACGGTGACACCGGATGCCTCGGGGGCGCTGCGGAGCGCGAGCAGGATGCCGGCCTCGTAGGAGCTCGACGAGAGCGTGGAGTGCGTGATCGTGAGAGTCTCGCCGTCGCCGCCGAAGACGACGCGCTGCTCGGCCGCGACGCCGTTCAGGCGCAAGCTGTGCACGGGGACCCCGCTGACGAGCTGCCCGCGGGCGCGCTGGTCGGCGTGCGGAGCGGCGACCGGACCGCGCGCCGAACGCGCCTCGCCGATGAGCTCCGCCGTGCGCACGGCCGTGCCCGAGGGCGAGTCGACCTTGCCGGCGTGATGGGCCTCGACGATCTCGATCGAGTCGAAGAAGGGCGCCGCGAGCTTCGCGAAGGCGGTGCCGAGCACGCTGCCGATCGAGAAGTTCGGAACGAAGAGCACGGCGCCCGCGTCGGCGTGGCCGCGCACGAACGCGGAGATCTCGGCGATTCGATCACTCGACCACCCCGAGGTGCCGACGACGATCGGAATGCCGGCTCCTGCGGCGAACTCGACGATCTCGGCGCTCGCGCCGGGATGCGTGACGTCGAACGCCACATCGGCGCCGAGCATGAGGTCGAGGCTCGACTTCGAGTCGAGCGCGGCGTGCAGTTCGAGGTCTTCGGCCTCCTCGATCAGTCGAAGCGCCAGCTGCCCCATCTTGCCGGTGGCTCCCGCCACGGCGACCCGTATCGTCACGGATTCACCCTAGCAAGCAGGAGCCGGGCGACCGCCGCGTCGAGACGTCGCCGCGCACGCGGCATCCGCTGCCCGTCGCGAATAGTGTTGGGGCATGCTGCGCTACCGAGACGCCTCAGTGACCGACGCCGACGCGCACGCGCTGCTCGCCGATTACTTCGCCGCGCGAGCGGTCGGGTTCCCCGCCGAGCAGGGCGAGTACCGTCCGACTTGGCCGGCCGCGGAGCAGTTCACGCCGCCGGCGGGCGTCTTCCTGGTCGTCGTCGACGAGTCGGGCACCGCGGTCGGATGCGGCGGTGTGCGACGCATCCAGCGCCGGCCCGAGACCTTCGAGGTGCGCTTCGAGGTCAAGCACCTGTGGCTTGCACCCGCGGCCCGCGGCGGCGGTGAAGGGCGCCGGCTGCTCGACGAGCTCGAGCGCCGTGCGATCGAATACGGCGCGCAGGAGCTCGTGCTCGACACGAATGCGAGCCTCGAAGCGGCAGGCGGCCTCTACCGCTCGGCCGGGTACGTCGACATCGATCCGTACAACGCCAACCCCAACGCAACGAACTGGTACGGCAAGCGCGTCGGCTGACCGGCTCCCCGGGTCGCGAGCGCGAGCGCGAGGCGCTCAGATCGCGTACGGCTCCGACAGTCCGGTGCGCAGCTCGGGCGGAAGGTGCGCGATGTCGTTGTGGGAGACGAGGCTCCACGGCCGGCCCGGGCGCTGGGTCAGCACCGTGAGGCCGCAGTTCACCTGGTTGATAGAGACCCATCGCCAGTCGGGCGCCCCGAGCACTTCGCGCACGAACCACCCGATGACGAAGTTGTGGGTGATGAGGAGCTCGTGCCGGTCTTCGCGATGAGAGCGGAGGAACTCGGAGGCCGCATCTTCCATCTGCGCACTGCCGGCCTCGATCTCGGCCTCGGTCACGGAGCCGAAGAAGGCGTCGTACGCCTTCGGCGTCTCGGGCGCAGGGCCTGTCGGGATGCAGTCGAAGAGCAGCGGCGAGGGCTCGAGACTCAGCGCCGGCATCTTCGCCGCGATGATCTCCGCCGTCTCGGTCGCCCGCTGCAGGGGCGAGTGCCAGGCGTTGTCGAACGGCACGCCGCCGAGGCGCTCCGCGAGGAGCTCGGCCTGACGGCGGCCCCGGGGCGACAGCGGTCCGTCGGGCAGGCCGTGCTCGGCGTCGAGCTGCTCGCCGTGACGGACGAGGTAGAGGTGGTGGGCCACGGTTATCGGTTCCTCTGATGCAGGGCGGTGCCGCGGTCAGGCGACGTCGGAGCTCGGAGCGACCGCTGCGGCCGCTCCGGTGAATGCCGTCTCGTCGATCGCGCCGACGGCGACGAGCGAGAACGGGCGTGCGACGAGGTCGCCCGCCAGCCGCTGCACGTCGTCGGCGGTGACGAGTGAGATGCGACGGAGGGCCTCGTCGAGGTCGACGAACTCGCCGAGGGTGAGCTCGGCGCGGCCGAGCCGAGACATCCGGGTGTCGGAGTCCTCGAGGGCGAGCGCCGAGGCGCCCGCGAGCTGCCCGGAGGCGCGGCGCATCTCTTCGGCGGTGACGCCGTGCTCGGCGAGTCGCTCGAGTTCGTCGCGCATGAGCGAAGCGACCGTGCCGGCCTTCGCCGGGGCGCACCCGGCGTACATGCCGAAGAGACCGGCGTCGGAGTAGCCCGGCGCGAACGAGTAGACCGAGTAGGCGAGGCCGCGGCGCTCGCGCACCTGCTGGAACAGGCGCGACGACATGCCCGAGCCGAAGATCGCGTTCAGCATGCTCATCGTCGGGCGTCGTTCGTCGGTCGCGACGAGTCCCGGCACCCCGAGCAGCAGGTTCACCTGCTCGGTCGGGCGTGCGACGACGGAGACCTCGGGACCGACCGCGAGCGCTGCGGGCACGACGGAACGCCGTTCGACGGGCTGCCCGGCGACCGTCGGGTCCCACCCGGCGACCGCGAGCGCCCGGTCGAGTTCGCCCACCAGCCGGTCGTGGTCGACGGCGCCGGCGACGGTGACGACCAGGTCTTGCGGGCGGTAGTTGGCCCGGTAGTGCTCCCACACGGCGTCGCGCGTGGCGCTGCGGATCGTCTCGGGGCTGCCGCCGATCGGCCGGCCCAGCGGGTGGGCGCCGAGCACCGCCTCGAAGAAGCGTTCGTTCGCGACATCGCCCGGGTCGTCGCCCGCCATGGAGAGCTCCTCGAGGATGACCCCGCGCTCGCTCTCGAACTCGGTCGCGTCGAGCAACGACGAGGTGAACATGTCGGCGAGCACCTCGACCGCCATCGGCAGGTCCCTGTCTTGCACTTTGGCGTAGTAGCAGGTGTACTCCTTCGCCGTGAGCGCGTTGTGCTCACCGCCGACGGCGTCGAAGGAGATCGCGATGTCGAGGGCGGTGCGCGTCGCGGTGCCCTTGAACAGCAGGTGCTCGAGGAAGTGCGTCGATCCGTACGTCGCGGGGTGCGCGGCATCCGCTCGCTGCTCGTCGCGTGAACCGACTGCGACCCAGAACCCGATGGTCGCGCTGCGACTGCCCGGCACCTGTTCGCTGAGCACTCGCACCCCCGAGGGGAGCACGCTGCGCCGAACTCGCGCGTCGCCTGCTGCGGTGAAGGAGAGCTCGGCCTGGCCGAGTGGGAGGTCGACAGCGCCGTTCATCCCGATCAGCCTATGCCACCCGCGTCGGGCGCGCTCGGGCGGCGCGCGCCCGGGCGCGCCGACACATGATCAGGCTGAAGCGCGGTCGAGGTCGACGATCTCCGAGCGCTGCAGCTCGACGGATGCCGCGGCCATGAGCGCATCGACCTGATCGGGCCGGCTCGCACTCACGACCGGCGCGACGACGGTCGGCTTCGCCAGCAGCCAGGCGAGCGAGATCGTCGCGGGCTGCACGCCGTGCGCGAAGGCGATCTCGTCGACCGCCGCGAGCACGCGGTGGCCGCGTCGACCGAGGTATCGCGCCTGCCGTTCGCCCCTGGCGTCATGGCGCACGTCGGCGCGACGTCGTACCTGCCCGCCGAGGAACCCGCTCGCGAGGCCGAAGTAGGGCAGCACGGCGAGCGCCTGGGCGTGGGCCACGAGTTCGGGCGCGCCCTCGAACGGGCGGCGTTCCATGAGGTTGTACTTCGTGGTCAGCGCCTGGAACCGGGGCAGTCCGTTGGCGGCGAGCACGCGCGCCTCGATGAGGCGATCGGGCGTGAAGTCCGCTGCGCCGATCGCGCCGACCTTGCCGGCGGTGATCAGGGCGTCGACCGCGCCGAGGCTCTCTTCGAGCGGCACCTCGGCGTCGTCGCCGTGGAAGTACAGCAGGTCGATGCGCTCGATGCCGAGACGCAGCAGCGAGTCGTCGACGGCCGCCGAGATCTCTGCAGGCGACAGTCCGCGGTGGTCGGGGTGGTGGCCGATCTTCGTCGCGATGGCCATGCGATCGCGAGTGCCGCGCGAGTCCATCCACTTGCCGATGATCGATTCGCTGCGACCCGCTGCGTAGCTGTCGGCGGTGTCGACGAGGGAGCCGCCGAGACCGGCGAAGCGGTCGAGCACGTCGAACGCCTGCTCGGTGCTGAGCGTCCAGCCGAACGTGCTGGCGCCGAGCGCGAGCGGATGCACCTCGAGGCCGGAGTCGCCGATCGACACACGCCGGGGCACCATGATGGGGCCCGAGAGCGGGTTCGACGCGATGACGTCGACATGGAGTCCGTCGAAGATGTCGGCGCGGTCGTCGTGCTCGCCATGCGAGATCGCGTCGGCGATCGCGACCGCTGCCCCCGCAACGCTCGCTTCACTCGCCCGATAGACGTGTCGTCGTGCCACGTGCCCCTCCTCCCCAGGATTGACTCCGAGACTACGTCGCGTCGGGCGCCCGGAGGGTGCGATCCGGAGAACGGCAGGTGAACCGTTATCGAATCGTTTCGCTCGGCCTCGGGCTCACCCGCCCGCTCGGCGCACCAGCGAAGCGGCCTGCCGGAGCACCGGCGCATCGACCATTCCGCCCCGGAAGGCGAAGACGCCGCCGTGTGCTTCGGCCGCTTCGAGCACGGCGCGCGCCCACTCCAGTCGCTCAGCGTCGGGTCGGTACGCCTCGCGCACGACCTCGACCTGGCCGGGGTGGATGCATGCCGTCGCGGCGAAACCGACGGCCACCGCGTCCTCGGCCTCGGCCCGGAGCCCGTCGAGGTCGCCGATCTCGAGGTGCACCGTGTCGATGGCGGCGATGTCGTGGGCTCCCGCCGCGAGGCACACCTGGGACCTGGCGTGCCTCGCGACGTCGCGGTATCGGCCGTCGGCGAAACGGCTCGACGAGCCGCCGAGCGAGGCGACGAGGTCTTCGGCCCCCCACATGAGCGCCGAGACGTTCGGCAGTGCCGCGACCTCGTTCGCCGCGAGCACTCCTCGGGCGGTCTCGCACAGTGCGATCACCTCGAACTCGGCGAGGTCCACGAGGTCGGCGGTGCCCTCGCACTTGGCGAGCATGACCGTGCGGTAGTCGGTCTCGACGAGCGCAGCCACGTCGGCGGCGAACTCCTCGGTCGAGGCCGGGTTCACACGCACGATGACCCGTTCGGGGTCGAGCGGCGTACTGAGCAGCGCGACACGCGCGGCATGCTTCGCATCGCCCGCGACAGCGTCTTCGAGGTCGAGGATCACGGCGTCGGCCCGGTCGAGGGCCTTCGCGAAGCGGTCGGGCCGGTCGGCCGGGCAGAAGAGCAGGGCCGGGCCGAAGCGGAAGGTCGGATGCGTCATCCGCTCGCCTCCGCTTCGTTCCTGCCGGCCGAACCGGCGGTGGGCAGCCGCTCGCCCGCCTCGCGGAGCCAGACGAGCATGGTGCGCGATGCGGTCGCCACGACCTCGCCGTGCTGGTTGCGGGCGGTGTGCGCGACCACCACGACGCCCTGACCCGGGCGCGAGGCGGACTCTCGCTTGGACTCCACGACGGTTTCACCGTAGAGCGTGTCGCCGACGAAGACCGGGTGCGGGAACGCCACGGCACCGAAGCCGAGGTTCGCGACGAGCGTGCCCTGCGTAAGCTGGCCGACCGACTGGCCGACGAGCGTCGAGAGCGTGAACATCGAGTTCACGAGTCGCTGACCGAACGGCTGCTCGGCCGACCACGCCGCGTCGAGATGCAGCGGCTGCGGGTTCATCGTGAGCGTCGTGAACAGCACGTTGTCGGCCTCGGTGACCGTGCGGCCGGGTCGGTGCAGGTAGCGCACGCCCTGCTCGAACTCCTCGAACCAGAGCCCTCGCTGCACGACGTCGCGGAGCGGCGCCGGTTCAGCCGAAGCATCCGTCATGGTGAACCCCCTAGCCGATGCCCAGCTCGCGTGCGATGACCATGAGCTGCACCTCGTTCGTGCCCTCGCCGATCTCGAGGATCTTCGAGTCACGGTAGTGCCTCGCGACGAGGGACTCGTTCATGAACCCCATGCCGCCGAAGATCTGGGTGGCGTCGCGCGAGTTGAGCATGGCGGCATCGCTCGAGACGAGCTTGGCCATCGCCGCCTCCTTCTTGAACGGCAGGCCCGCGTCGAGCCGGCGGGCCGCGTCGTGCCATGCGAGCCGCGCGGTGTACACCCGCGCCTGCATGTTCGCGATGGTGAACGCGATGTACTGGTGCGACGCGATCGGCACGCCGAACACGTTGCGGGTCTTCGCGTAGGCGAGCGCCTCGTCGAGGCAGCCCTGCGCGACGCCGGTCGCGAGCGCGGCGATCGCGATGCGCCCCTCGTCGAGGGTGCGCAGGAAGTTGGCGAAGCCGCGTCCGCGTTCGCCGAGCAGGTTCGCGGCGGGCACGCGCACGTCGTCGAAGGTGAGCGGATGCGTGTCGGAGGCGCGCCAGCCCGACTTGTCGTAACCGGGGTCGACCGTGAACCCGGGCGTGCCGTTCGGCACGATGATCGTCGACAGCTCCTTGGAGACCGAGCCGTCGGGGCGGGTGCGCTCGCCGGTCACGGCGGTCACCGTCACGAACCTCGTGATCGACGTGCCGGAGTTGGTGATGAACTGCTTCGAGCCGTTGACGACCCACTCGTCGCCGTCGAGCACCGCGGTCGTGCGGGTGGCGCCGGCGTCGGAGCCGGCCTCGGACTCGGTGAGGCCGAAGCCCGCGAGCGCACGCCCCGCGACGAGGTCGGGCAGGAGCTCGGCCTTCTGCTCGTCGGTGCCGTGGCGGTAGATCGGCATCGCGCCGAGGCCCACGCCCGCCTCGAGCGTGATGGCGATCGACTGGTCGACTCGCGCGAGCGCCTCGATCGCGAGGCCGAGGGCCATGTAGTCGCCGCCCTGGCCACCGACCTCCTCGGGGAAGGGCAGGCCGAACAGTCCGAGCTCGCCCATCTGCGCGACGACGTCCATCGAGAGCGTGTGGGTGCGGTCGGCCTCATAGGACTGCGGTGCCACGACGGTGTCGGCGAACTCGCAGACCATGTCGTACAGCTGCTGTTCCTCGGCGCTCAGGTCGGTGCTCACGGTCGTGCTCCTCATTCCTGGTGGGGTGCGGTCGGGACCGCGCCCTCGTGGGGCGCGTCCGACGATGCGGGGACGGATGTCGGGACCTCGGCGGATGCCGCGAGCTGCGGCTCCACTCGAGCGACGGATTGGTCGCGGGAGACCTGCTCCCCCACTGCGACGGCGAGGCGCACGATGCCGGCGACCGACGCCGTGACGCGGTGCTCCATCTTCATCGCCTCGATCGCGATGACGGCGTCGCCCGGCAGCACTGCGTCGCCGTCGGCGACGAGCACCGCGGTGACGGTGCCGGGCATGGGTGCGCGGAGCTCGGGGTCGGCGAGGCCGCCCCGTTCGATCATGGCGAGACGGGCGTCGAGCGCGGCCCGGCGACCCGTGGCGGGCACGCGCCAGATGCCGGTCGTCGTGTGCAGCCAGACCGCGTCGTCGGCGTCCGTCGCGATGACATCGGCTGCCAGGGCGGCCGTCGTCGCGTCGCGGCCGGCATCCGCCGCGGGACGGCCGAGACGCCAGCCACGCGCGGTCCGCCACGCGTGGGCACCGGCGGTCCGAGCCTCGTCGATCGCCACGTCGTCGCGGTACGCCGCGGTCGCGGTGAGCACTTCGGGCGGCGCGGCATCCGATTCGGGTTCGGGCATGCGGTCGATGAGCCCGGTGTCGAGGTCTCCGCGCTGCACGGCCGGGTCGGCGAGGAGCCGGCGGAGGAACCCGAGGTTCGTCTCGACGCCGAGCACGACCGTGTCGGCGAGCGCGGCGTCGAGGCGGGCGAGCGCCTCGGCACGGTCGGCGCCGTACGCGATGACCTTCGCGAGCATGGGGTCGTAGTCGGCCGTGATCTGCTGACCGGAGCGGATGCCGCCGTCGACCCGCACGCCGTCGCCGCTCGGTTCCCGCCACACGAGCAGCTCGCCGATCGACGGCAGGAAGCCGCGCTCGGGGCTCTCGGCGTAGACGCGCGCCTCGATGGCGTGGCCGGTGAGTTCGATGGCGGCCTGCTGCAGCGCGAGCGGCTGGCCCGCCGCGACGCGCAACTGCTGCTCGACGAGGTCGACGCCCGTGACGAGCTCGGTGACGGGATGCTCGACCTGCAGCCGGGTGTTCATCTCGATGAAGAAGAACTCGTCGGGCGCGGCATCCGACACCAGGAACTCGACGGTGCCCGCCCCGCGGTAGTCGACGCTGCGGGCGGCATCGCACGCGGCCTTCCCGATGCGAGCGCGGGTATCGACGTCGAGGAGCGGCGAGGGCGCCTCTTCGATGACCTTCTGGTGGCGGCGCTGCAGCGAGCACTCGCGCTCGCCGAGGTGGATCACGTTGCCGAAGTCGTCGGCGAGCACCTGCACCTCGATGTGGCGCGGACGCTCGATGAGCCGCTCGAGCAGCAGCGTGTCGTCGCCGAACGCGGCGAGGGCCACGCGCCGGGCTGCAGGCAGTGCCGCCGCGAGCTCGCGTGCGTCGCGGGCGATCTGCATGCCCTTGCCGCCGCCGCCGGCGCTCGGCTTCACGAGCAGCGGGAAGCCCACCGCTTCGCCGGCCGCGGCGAGCGCGGCGTCGTCGAGCGAGGGATCGGAGACGCCGGGCACCGTCGGCACACCGGATGCCTCGACGTGGCGCTTCGCGCGGATCTTGTCGCCCATGACCTCGAGCGCGTCGACACCCGGGCCGACGAAGACGATGCCAGCATCGCGACAGGCCTCGGCGAAGCCCGCATGCTCGGAGAGGAAGCCGTAGCCGGGGTGGATCGCCTGGGCGCCGGTCTCGCGCGCCGCGGCGATGATGCGGGCGGGATCGAGGTAGCTCTCGGCGGCGGACGCCGGCCCGATGCGCACGGCCTCGTCGGCGAGGCGCACGTGCGGCGCGTCGGCATCGGCGGCGGAGAAGACGGCGATCGAGCGGATGCCGAGGCGGCGCAGGGTGCGGATGACGCGCACGGCGATCTCGCCGCGGTTGGCGACCAGCACTCGCTCGAACGGGCGCGGTGATCGCACCTCGGTACCGGCGTCGCCCGTGCCCATCCGCGCCTCCCTGCGCTCGACGTGCGCGAACTAAGTTAACGCGCACTAACCGAATTCGATGTTAGTGGGCGTTAACTGAAATCACAAGCGGAACCTCCGCGCACTCACTCCGCTTGCGGAGCGAGTGCCGCGGCGATGCGATCGACGCCGAACTCGAACGCCCGGTCGACATCGCCGCCCAGGCGGAACGCACCCGAGAGCTCCATGCTGATGAAGCCCGTCAGCCACGCGGTGAGCGTGCGTGCGGCATCGAGCGCATGCTCGGGGCCGGCGAGGTCGGCGGCGACGGCGAGCAGCGGCGCGCTCGCCTGCCGCAGCGCTTCGACCTCGAGGCCCGAGTCATCGCCCGGCGCGAAGACGAGTCCGTACGCCGCCGGCCGCTCATGCGCGAACGCCCGCACCGTGCGCGCGAGCCGGGCGACCGGGGCGAGCACGGCGCCACGACCATCGGTGCGGTCGCCGTTCGCATCGCTCGCATCGCTCGCTGCGTCGAGGCGCTCACCGAGGTCGACCACCGCTGCGGCGGCGATGAGCCGCACGAGGTCGCTCCGATTCCGCACGCGCTTGTAGAGCGAGGGTGCGCGAACGCCGACGCGATCGGCGACGGCCTGCATCGTGAGCCCTCCGAGTCCGTCGGCCTCGAGGATCTCGCACCCGGCCGCCAGGATCGCGTCGAGCGAGGTTCGTTCCGGTGTCGGCATCTGGGATTCCCTTTCGACGTTTCGACTCTAGGCTATTGCGCATAGCCATGATGGCTATGTAGCATAGCCATCAACTTCCCATCCCATCACAAGCGAGGCATCTGATGAAGCTCGGCCCCTCCCTCCACCGCATCGGTTCCGATATCGTCGCGGTCTATCTCGTCGACACCTCCGAGGGCGTCACCGTCATCGACGCCGGGCTCGCCGGGCAGTGGAGCGAGCTGACCGACGAGCTCGCCGCGATGGGTCGCTCACTGGGCGACATCCGCGGCGTCGTGCTCACCCACGGCGACTCCGACCACATCGGCTTCGCCGAGCGACTGCGCCGCGACCACGGCGTTCCGGTCTTCGTGCACACGGCCGATGCCGCCCGAGCCCGCGGCGAGGAGTCGACCAAGCCCGAGTGGGGCGGCATGAAACTCGGGGCGACCTCGAAGTTCCTCTGGTACGCCCTCACGCACAACGGCCTGCGCACGACCCCGCTCACCGAGGTCGTCACCGTGAACGACGGCGACGTGCTCGACCTGCCGGGCGCACCGCGGGTGATCAGCATGCCGGGTCACTCCCCCGGCAGCGTCGCGATCCACGTGCCGGCCGCCGACGCCGTCTTCGTCGGCGACGCACTCACCACCCGACACGTGCTCACCGGCTCGACCGGCCCGCAGCCGGCGCCGTTCACCGACGACCCGGCCGAGGCGCTCGCATCGCTGCGGCGTCTCGAGGGACTCGGGGTCACCTGGGTGCTGCCCGGCCACGGCATGCCGTGGAACCGTGGCGTCGACGAGGCGATCCGAGCGGTCGAGGCCGCAGCGGCACGGCAGGCCTGACGGCCGAAGCAGGCGCGACGGTCCGCGGCACGGTCACATGCGGAAGAGCCCGAACGCCGGCTCGGGCAGCGGCGTGCGGCTCGCGAGCTCGAGCGCGAGGGCGAGCACGGTGCGCGTGTCCTCGGGCTCGATGATGCCGTCGTCCCAGAGCCGCGCGGTCGAGTGGTAGGGGCTGCCCTGGTCGTCGTACTGGGCCCGGATCGGATCCTTGAACGCCTGCTCAGCGGCATCCGACCAGGTCTCGCCCTTGACGGCGAGCTGGTCGCGCTTGACGGTCGAGAGCACGGATGCCGCCTGCTCGCCGCCCATCACCGAGATGCGGGCGTTCGGCCACATCCAGAGGAACCGGGGCGAGTACGCCCGCCCGCACATCGAGTAGTTGCCGGCGCCGAACGAACCGCCGATGACCACCGTGAACTTCGGTACGCGGGTCGTCGCGACGGCGGTGACCATCTTCGCGCCGTGCTTGGCGATGCCGCCCGCCTCGGCGTCGCGGCCGACCATGAAGCCCGAGATGTTCTGCAGGAAGACGAGCGGGATGCCGCGCTGGTCGCACAGCTCGATGAAGTGCGCGCCCTTCATGGCCGACTCGCTGAAGAGCACGCCGTTGTTCGCGATGATGCCGACCGGGTGGCCGTCGAGGTGGGCGAAGCCCGTCACGAGGGTGTCGCCGTACTCGCGCTTGAACTCGGCGAACTCGCTGCCGTCGACGAGGCGCGCGATGACCTCGCGCACGTCGTACGGCTGCTGCACGTCGACCGGTACCGCGGCGGTGAGCGTCGACGGGTCGACGGCCGGCGGCCTGGGCTCGCGCACGGACCACGCCCGTGGCGCCGGTTCGGGCAGCGTCGCGACCATGTCGCGCACGAGTTCGAGCGCGTGCTCGTCGTCTTCGGCGAGGTGGTCGGTGACGCCCGAGACCCGGCTGTGCAGTTCGCCGCCGCCGAGCTCTTCGGGGGTGACGACCTCGCCGATCGCCGCCTTCACGAGCGGCGGGCCGCCCAGGAAGATCGTGCCCTGACCTCGCACGATCACGGTCTCATCGCTCATCGCGGGCACATAGGCGCCGCCGGCCGTGCAGGAGCCGAGCACCGCGGCGAGCTGCGGAATGCGCATCGACGAGAGCTGCGCCTGATTGAAGAAGATGCGTCCGAAGTGCTCGCGGTCGGGGAACACCTCGTCCTGCAGCGGCAGGAAGGCTCCGCCCGAGTCGACGAGGTAGATGCACGGCAGACGCTGCTCCTTCGCGACCTCCTGGGCGCGCAGGTGCTTCTTCACCGTCATCGGGTAGTAGGTGCCGCCCTTGACCGTGGCGTCGTTGCAGACGACGAGCACCGGGCGTGCGTGCACGAGCCCGACACCCGTGATGATGCCGGCGCCCGGCGAGTCGCCGCCGTAGAGTCCCTCGGCGGCGAGCGGCGAGAGTTCGAGGAACGGGCTGCCCTCGTCGAGCAGCCGGTCGACCCGATCGCGCGGCAGCAGCTTGCCGCGGGCGACATGGCGATCGCGGGATGCCTCGGGGCCGCCCAGCGCCGCCGTAGCGAGACGCGTGCGCAGCTCTTCGACGAGCACGGCATGAGCGGCGGTGTTGGATCGCGCGGCATCGGCGCTCGGGTCGATGCTGGTCTGCAGGATCGGCATTCGTTCCACCAGTCTTCGTCGACGGCGCGCCCCCTTGTGGCGGGCGCTGAATTTCGGTTAGTGTGCACTAACTCGATTCCCGATGTTAGCGAGCATTAACCGAGATGGCAACCACACCGAGCACGGCCGAGATCGTCGGCGACGCAGTCGCCGACGCGACGGCCGCAGGCGCTGCGACCGCGAGTTCTGCGGCTGCTGCAGGCGTTGCGACCGTGGGTGCTGCGACCGAACGCAGCCGGCAGAAGGCCGACCGTCGACAGGCGATCCTCACCGCGGCCGCGACGCTGTTCGCGCAGCGCGGGTACGCCGGCGTCACGATCGAAGACCTCGGCGCGGCCGTCGGCGTGAGCGGCCCCGCCGTCTACCGCCACTTCCCGGGCAAGGCGGCCGTGCTCGCCGCGATCCTCCAGGGCGCGAGCATCACGCTGCTCGACGGCGCCGAGCGAGTGCTCGGCGCGGCATCCGACCCCGCATCTGCGCTCCGCGAGCTCATCGCGTTCCATGTCGACTTCGCCCTCGGCGACGCCGACGTGATCCTCGTGCAAGACAGGGAACTCGAGCAGCTCGACGTCGACGCCCGGCACGAGGTGCGCCTCCTCCAGCGCCAGTACGTCGAACACTGGGTCGACACCCTTCACAGACTCCGGCCCGATCGGGCCGAGACGGAGCTCAGGATCCGGGCACACGCCGCCTTCGGCCTCCTGAACTCCACTCCGCACAGCGCCCGCATCCCTGGGCGCAGACCCGCCGACGGCACCATCCGCGGCATCCTGGAGGAAATGACATGGGCGAGCCTCATGTCGTGACCCTGCGCGCGACCCGCGCGGGCGATCTCGACGCTCTGTTCGGATTCGAGCAGGACCCCACCGCCGTGCGCATGGCCGCGTTCACGTCACCAGACCCGAGCGATCGTGCAATGTTCGACGCGCATTGGCGCCGGCTTCTCGCTGACCCCACGGTCGACACCCGCACCGTGCGCGCCGACGGCGTGATCGTCGGCAGCGTCGGCCGATGGTTCGACGACGGGCGTGCCGAGCTCACGTGCTGGATCGACCCGGCGCACTGGCACGAGGGCATCGCCACCCGGGCGATGCGGTTGTTCCTCGACGAGGTGCACGAGCGACCGGTGCGCGCCCGCGTGGCCGCCGACAACGCCCCATCGATCGCGCTGCTCGAACGGCTCGGGTTCCGGCACGTCTCCACCGAGACGAGCTTCGCGAACGCGCGCGACGCCGAGATCGAGGAGCGCGTCTACACGCTCGACTGAGGGCGGGTGGATGCCGCGAGCGGCGGAGCCTCGACTGCTGACCCGGGGCTCGCGGCACGACGGTCTCTTCGCCGTTCGACCCGCCTCACTGCTCGCCCGCATCGGGCAGGATGAGCGCGTCGGTCGGCACCTCGGGCGGCTCACCCGGCCACGGGCCGAACCGCTCCTCCACATCGTCGAGGAAGATCGGTCCGCCGATCTCATCGAAGGCCAGCTCATGCAGCGACGTCCACCCCGCCTCCTCAGCAAGCTCCCGGACATTCAGCTGAGGGTCGGACCGGATGTGGACGGAGACCGGCTCGTTGGGCTTGTTGTCGTTGACCGACCAGGCGAGCTCGACGAGGTAGTCGAAGAACTCGGGCGTCGGCTCCACCCCGGGGTCGAGCGTCACGGAAACGCTGCTCTGATCCTTGCGGGTCAAGCCTGCCCAGACAATCCCCGCGTAGACGCCGCCGCTGTCGACCCCCTCGATGTTCAGGAGCTGAACGCTTGCGGTATCGGCCTTCTGTCCGCCGAACGTGGCGCCGCCGCATCCCGTCAAGGAGAACGTCGCCACTGCAAGGAAGGCAACGGTGCGGAGAGCTCTGGCGCGGGGCGACAGCGCCGAACGGCCGCTATCCATCCGCATCGGGCAGGATGAGCGCATCGGTCGGCGCCGCAGGCGGCTCACCCGGCCACGGGCCGAACCGCTCCTCGACCTCATCGACGAAGATGATGCCGCCGACTTCGTCGAAGCCGTATCTGGGCGGTGACCACCCCGCCCCCTCAGCGAGAACGCGGGCGTCCACCGATGGATCGGTCCGGATGAAGACGGTGAGTTCACCCGGTTCGTGGTCATCGACCGACCATGCGAGGGCAACGAGGGAGTCGAAGAACTCGGGCGTCGGCTCCACGTCCGGGTCGAGCGTCACGGACACGCCGGCGCTGTGCTTCTGAACGAGCCCCGCCCAAACGCTGTCGGCATACACGCCACCGCTCTCGACCCCGTCGACGCTCAGGACTTGAGCAGTAGCGGTATCGGCGTTCTGACCTCCGGAGGTGACGCCGCACCCCGTCAACGCGAGCGCTGCCGCCGCGAGGACGACAGAGACTCGGAGGGGAATGCCGACGCGGGTCGACAGCACCGAGTCGCGGCTACTCGCCAGCATCGGGCAGGATGAGCGCGTTGGTCGGCGCCTCGGGCGGCTCACCCGGCCACGGGCCGAACCGCTCCTCCACGTCGTCGAGGGAGATCGGTCCGCCGATCTCATCGAAGGCCAGCTCATGCAGCGAGGTCCACCCCGCCCCCTCAGCGACCTCCCGCACATTCACCTGAGGGTCGGTACGGAGGTACACGGAGACCGGTTTGTTCGGTTCATGGTCGTTGACGGACCATGCAAGCTCCACGAGGTAGTCGAAGAACTCCGGCGTGGGCTCCACACCCGGGTCGAGGGTCACGGACACTCCGATACGTTTCTCGTGATTGAACCCCGCCCAGACGCCGTCCGCATACGCGCCTCCGCTGTCGACCCCGTCGATGTTCAGGAGCTGGACGCTTGCGGTGTCGGCCTTCTGCCCGCCGGGGGTGATACCGCCGCATCCGACCAGGGAGAGTGTCGCCGCGACGAAAGCGGCGGCTGGGAGGATTCGCCGACGGTTCATTTGCGTACAGCGTAGTAGTCGTGCACGGTCAGGTCTCCTTGGAAGAAGTCGTCGAGGCCATCGCTGCTCGCCGGGTGCTCTGCGGCCATCACCGCGTAGCGGTTCGCGTCGTGCGCTGACGGGTCTTGCGCGTCGATCACCTTGTCGTCCGGATCGGTGATGGCCGGCGCCCAGTCTCGGATGGTCGTCCAGGTGTCGGGATTGTCGGCGCCGTCGAGGGTGGGAACGAGGTCGGGATACGCCTCGTAGGCGATGACGCCGACGTGATCGGGGATGTCGGAGTTCGCGTATGGTGCACCGAACGTGACGACCTGGGTGGCATGAGCCTCGGGGATGGCAGCGAGGATGCCGCTCGTGATACCGCCGAGACTGAATCCCGCATAGGACACCGCGGAGCCGCCTGGATCGGTCCCGTCGGCCCGCTGAGTCTGGGCAAGGGCCTCGAGCACGGTGTCACTGAGTTCCGAGCCGCCATAGGCGAGGTTGTACAGGTCAGCGGTGAGGTCGTTCGCGGCCGGGCCGTTGACTGGCCACCACTGCTGTGTGCTCGGAATGACGACGAGATAGCTGGTCTGACCGTCAGCATCGGCCGAGCTGATCACTCGGATGGTGGAGAAGTCCGCCTGCCCGATGTTGTCGATCTGCGAGGCACTTGCCGCCAGCTCGGCAACATCGCGCGGGACGATGGCGCCGGCGTCGTTCCAGACGAGCTCACGACCGAGCGCGGCCACAGAGTCCCGGGTCGAATCGTCCATCCGCCGCTGGAGCACCGCACTGTCGATGGGCGCTTCGTCGACGAGCTGCGTCTCGCCGTCGTGGAAGAAGCCGAGCGTGCGACCGCTGCGGATGAGTGAGTCGAGGATGTCGTCGAAGAGCGGCCCGGTTGCGCCGAGTGCACCCTGGATGGCGTCAGCGCTGTTCGCCCAGGCGTCGCTCAGGCTGAATTTGCTGAGCCCGTCGATCGCGCTGGCGACCGGAACCATGACCTGGAGCAGCTCCCAGGGGCTGGTCTCGTCGTCATAGGGGCTCGGCATCGCTTCGTTGATCGAGGTGACCGCCTCGGTGCCGAACCCGACGAGGAGCGATCCGGCCACCGCGAGCAGCGCGGTCTTGCTGAGTTCGGAGACCGTGAAGAGCGCGGTGCCGACCTGCCAGTTGACATCCGCGGCCCCTGAGACGGCGGTGCCGACGACGTCTGCCGCACCCACGACCACGGTGCCGGCCAGGTCGATCGTGGTCTTGGCGGTGCCGAATGCGATGCCGGCGGCCGCACCCGCGGCGGCGGCCTGCGCGGAGAGGGCCGCGTCGGCGAGCTCGTAGCTCGACACGACGGATGCCGCGACCAGAGTGAGCGCTTCCGACGCGAACAGGGCGATACTGATGCGACCGGCCGCGCTGAGCGCGGCAGTGGTGACTCCAGCCGCGGTGAACGGCGACAACGGCACCGATGCGAGGAGGTCGGGATGGCTCGGCAGGGTGAACATCGACGCGAGGATCGGAGCGACGTCGGTGTTGACCGCCTTGAGTCCGCCGACGACCCGGTCGATGTCGGTGAACGTGACGGCGAGCCGTTGTCCGTGCGCCGCGACGACGGAGGAGGTTCCGGATGCCGCGTCACGAACCGTCTGCTCGGTCTGCTCGACGTGTTCGTTCCATGCGTCGCCCGTCGCGTCGATCGCTTCGTCAGTCGCCTGCTCTGTGGCATCGGCGGCGTCGGAGACGAGGGTGACCACGTCGTCGTTGTCGGGGCGTTCAAGCGACATCTGCACTCCTCACGACGGTGGCGATGATCGCCAACAGGTCGGCCCCGATCTCTCGGGCGTTCGTCGGGTCGATCATGAGCTTCCCCGTCTCGACGATGGCTCGAGCATCGATGGCGCCTGCGCCCGACGGCTGGTCGCTGGTGAGCTGCACGTGCATCCAGCCGGAGTCGGTCGCCAGCCAGTCGCGCTGCACGAACGGGGCGGTGCCGACATACCCGAGCAGCCGGAAGCCTGCCCGCAGCGGCCCCGCGAGTGCTCGGAGTATCGGTGCGGTCTCGGGTGCGCCGCCGGCGCTGCTCGCAACGGCCGCGATGACCCCGGCATCGCCGCCGCGGATCGCGTCGATCAGCGCGCGTGCCTCGACGATGCCCGTGGACACCCGCGACCTCGGGCGGGGCTGCTCGGCGGGCCCGCTCAGGTCGACAGGGGGCAGCGAGTCGATCAGGGCAGGCCAGAGTCGATCGATCGGTGCGAGCTCCAGCACGACCTCGTCGGCGGCGGCCTGGGTGGACGTGCGCGTGACCGCGGCGTACTCGGCACCGCGAATCGACGCGGCGGTGCGCCGCCGCGCCCCGACCGACCACGCCTCGGTCTGCACGACGACACCGGCACCGCGGAGCACGGCGAGCGGGGCGAGCACCGACAGATCGACGACGCTCCCCCAGTCGGTGTCGTCGAGGTCGGCCGCCTCGCTGACCAGGCCTCGCTGCTGCAGTCGGGCGAGCGCATCCGCTCGGTCGTCCGCAGTCGAATCGACTGAGACGAACGCCGGCAGCGAGACACCGGGCAACCGGTCGGCGATCAGCACGAGTTCGGACGGTGTGACGATCACGCGCCCCGGTGCGGCGGTCATCCCCATCCGTGCGCCGTGACCGTGGCGCGCAGGTCGAGCCAATCGCGCGAGCCCGGCTGCGGAAGTGCCGGAATCGCACCGACGAGCGACCGCGCGCGAGACACCTCGTCTTGGGTGAACTCGGCCCCGCCCAGTTCGTACACGGCGACGGACACGACCCCCGGGGTCGCGAGCACCGGCCCGATCATGCGCATCGCGTGCGTCACCGCACCCTCCGCGACATCCCGAACCACCTCGACGGTGTTCCATGCGACGTTCGCAGCGGTGTTCCAGATCCCGGTCACGAGCCGCTCGGCCTCGGCGATCGCGGCTCGAACCTGCTCCACGCTTCGCACATGCACGTCGAGCGCCGCCGCAACGTCTTCGAGCGCCGTCGCCTGCGCGCCCAGCGTCGCCGCCGTCTCCTCCAGGCGGGCACGCATCAACTCCCCCGCCGGCGAGTCCCAGCCCATGCTCCCTGCGTCGGCGAGCAGCCCTCGCGCGCGCACGCGGAGGACCTCGGCGGCATGCCGTGCGTCCGACGCGCGCGTGCTCAGTACCTCGGTGCTGCCGTACATGTCGGTGCGGCCGAGGGGGTCAGCGACCCAGGCGCGACGCGATCTGCGCGTCGACGTCGCCCAGCGTGGTCGCCGTCGTGCGCAGGAACATGGCGAGGTCGTTCAAGCCGCCGATCGTGTTCGACGCACCGGTGGTGAACCGGGTGTAGGCGTCGGCGAACGCGCCGGATGCCTTGTCGGTCGTGAAGCCCTGGGCGACGAGCGCGTTGATCTGACCCTGCAGCTTCGTCAACGTCGCGTTGATCTCATCGCGACCGGTGACCAACTGATCGGCCTTGGCCGTCAACTCGCCGTACGAGACATTCAGATTCGCCATGACGGCCCCTTCCCCGCGACACGGACCAGCTCCGTGCCCCTCGTTCGGGTCACTCTAATCCACGCGAAACGGGGACGCGAATCCGTTTCCACAGGGTGTCACGACGCCGTGCTCGAGGTGCGTCGCCCGCGACGTGTCGACGGCTCCGTCGTGGTGTCCGCGTCGGGCATCGCGAGCTGCACCCGCATGACCCGACCGGCCTCGACGAGGATGCCGCGGCCGACCGGGAAGTCCGCGCGGGTGACCCGCGGGAACTGCACCCGGAACAGCGCGATGCCGTCGGTCTCCTCGGGCTGCAGCACGATGCCCGCGCGTGCCGTCTTGAGCTCGGAGTGGATCTGCCATGCCGCGACCGCCGTGACCGTGTCGGCTTCGACGAGCACCGCCACCTCCGCGCGACGGGCCGCCTTCAGCAGTCGGGCGACGGCGACCTCGGCACCGAGCCCCTCGAAGTCGCCGACGTTCTCGATGACGATGAGTCGGTCGCGATCACGCTCGGCATGCGGCAGTTCGAGTGCCGCGGCGAGCCGGGTCGCGAGCGATTCCGCCTCGTCGGCGTCGGCGGATGCCTCGGCCCAGTCGGTCGCATCGATGAGCGCCGAGCGCCGTGCGACCACGAGGTACGGGGTGAGTTCGGGCCGCGTCTCGCGCACGGCCTGGAGCATCGTGCGCATCGCGGTCGTGCGCCCCGAGCCGAATGGTCCGGTGACGACGAACAGGCCGTCGAGCGGGATCCCCACCGGACCGAGCGTCTCGTCGCTGATGCCCACCGCCGGACGTCCGTCGACGGTGGCCGGAAGATGCGAACGGTCGATGCGCTCGGGAAGCCGCTCGATCTCGGCGACCGACCGCACGCCGCCCTGCCGCAGTCGTGCGGCCAGCAGCTCCGTCGCCGCGGCCTGGGAGCCGAGCTCGGTCGAGCCGCCGACCACCCCGAGCTGCACCTCGTGTCCGCCGAGCAGGCCCCGCCCGGGCGGGGCGTCGTCGAGCACGTCGTCGGGCACGCCCGCCATCGAGTAGTCGGCGGGCGATGCCAGCCGCAGCGTCAACCGCTGCTGCACCGCGGCGAGCAGCGCCGAGGGGAACGCGGCGATGCGGTCGGCCGAGACCACCACATGCACGCCGAGCTGCCGGCCCGCCGTGAGGATTCGCGTGAACGCGTCGAACAACCGGCCGCCCTGACCGAACTCGTGCTCCGCACGGAAGGCGCTCATGCCGTCGAGCAGCACGATCACCCGCGGTTCGGTGAGATCGGCCGAGCGGGCGCGGTACTCGGCGAGCGAGGCGGCGCGATGCCGGGCGAACTTCGCGGCACGCACGTCGACGAGCTCGGTGAGGTGACGGATGAGTCGGGCCACGCGCTCGACGTCCCCGCCGTCGATGATCGAACCCACCGTCGGCAGCGACTCGAGGCTGGCGAGGGCGCCTCCGGCGAAGTCGAGGCCGTAGACCCTGACCGGGTGCTGCGCGGCGCCCATCGATGCCGCGATCGCGACGGTGCGCAGCGCCGCGCTCTTGCCCGAGCCGCTGGCGCCGAACACCGCGAGGTTGCCCGTGCGGTCGAAGTCGAGTGCGAGCGGCACCTGTCGCTGCGTCTCGGGCTCGTCGAGCAGGCCGACGGCCACGGTGCCGTCGCGCACGACCGGGATGCTCGCGAGATCGATGACCGGCAGCAGCTGATCGAGCCACGGACGCCGGGGCACGGCGAGCCGGCTCGCGGTCGCGGTGCGCCCGATCGTGCGCACGAGCCGCTCGATGTCCCGCGGCTCGTCGACCCGCGGACCGTCGGTGTGGGCACGGGACCCGGGCGTCAGCCGCTGGCCGCGACCGAACACCAGCTCAGCGGCCTCGATGTCGCTCGCGGTCGAGGCATCCGCGTTCGTCCACCCGCCGAGGAAGGCCGTCTGGAAGTCGTGGACGCGCCCGGGGCCGAGCTTGGACGCGGCGCGGCCGGGCGTCGCCGGGTCGAAGTGGGCGGCGCGGTCAGTGCCGAGCACGTCGAGGCTGTCGGCCTCGTCGGCGACCCGGAGCGCGACGCGCAGGTTCGTGTTGGCGCGGAGGCTGTCCTTGATCACGCCGGCGGGCCGCTGCGTCGCCATCACGAGGTGCAGGCCGAGCGAGCGGCCGCGCTGGGCGACGTCGATGACGCCGTCGACGAACTCCGGCACCTCGGCGGCGAGCGCGGCGAACTCGTCGATCACGATCACGAGGGCCGGCGGGGCATCCGGATCGGAACGCGACTCGAGCGTCTCGAGGTCTTTGGCGCCCTTGGCGTTCAGCAGCTGCTCGCGATGCTTCAGCTCGGCCCGAAGGGAGGTGAGCGCGCGGCGCACGAGGTGGGCGTTGAGGTCGGTGACGAGTCCGACGGTGTGCGGCAGGTCGACGCACTCGGCGAAGGCGGCGCCGCCCTTGTAGTCGACCAGGAGGAAGGTGACCCGGTCGGGCGAGTACTCCGTGGCGATGCCGAGGATCCAGGTCTGCAGGAACTCCGACTTGCCCGAGCCGGTCGTGCCGCCCACGAGCGCGTGAGGGCCGTGGCGGCGCAGATCGAGGTAGAACGGGTCGGTGGGGCCCTGGCCGACGAGGGCGCGGATGCCTCCGGGCTCGCGCCGCTCCCCGGGCGTCCACGCCGCCCTGAGGCTGTCGTTCTTCGCCCAGCGCACGAGCACTGCATCGGCGTCGTCGGCGACGGCCTCGTCGAAGAGGTCGAGGAACGCGACCGAGCGCGGCAGGTCGGACTCGTCGAGCACGGGGGCGCCGACGTCTTCGAGGGGCGCGAGGAGCCGCGCGAACTCGCCCGCCTCGCGGGCGCTGAACGCTTCGGTCGCGGCGAGTTCGACGCTGCGGCCCTGGCGCACGAATCCGACCGTCGTGCGGCCGGTGTCATCGACGTCGAGGAAGGTGCGGCACACCACCGGCAGCGCCCTGGCGTCGCGAGCGAGCCAGATCAGGTGCACGCCGTAGTCGGCGCCGTCCTCGCCGAGCGCGACGAGCCGTCCCGTGTCGGCCGGCGCATCGCCGAGCACGAGCACGACGACGGCCGGGGTCGCCGGTTCGCGATCGACGGCGTCGTCGGCGCGGCTCGTGGCGGCGGCATCCGTGAGTCTCGAGCGCACGCGCTCACCGCGCCCGGAACCCGCCGCGCGCCTGCGTCCGACGAGCTCCTCGAGTTCGGCGAGCAGCGACGCGGCCGACGCGAACTCGTCGGCCAGCGCCCCGCGGAGCGGGCTGTGCGGCGAGTCGACGTGCGGCAGCCATTTCAGCCATGCCCACTCCTGCGCCGACGCCGGACCGCCGATCGCCGTGAGCACGACGTCGGCCGGCGAGTGCAGTGCCGCGAGCTGCAGGATGAGCGCTCGCGCCGCGCCGAGGGCGAACGGGCTGTCGCCGGCGACGCCGATCGCGCCTGCCCGATCGAGGTTCTCGACGACGGGCACGCCCTCGATGGTGCGATGCCGGTCGATGACCTGCATGACCCGGTTCCACTCGTCGGCGGCTGCATGGGTGCGCGTCGGCGGCGTGACGGTGCTGCGACTCGGGAGCGCACCGGTGCCGAAGCGCACATCGAGGAAGGTGACGTGCTCCGCCTTGCGCGTCCACAGCAGCGGCCCGCGCTCGCGGATGTCGCCGGCGATGGCCACGCCCGACGGCGACTCGGCCAGTCGCGCCCGACGCTCGATCCGCGTCTCCTCTTCGAGCTCCTGCCCGAGGGCCTCGAGACCGGACTCGAACCTCGCCGCCTCGTCGCGACGGCGTCGACGCGCCTGCACCACGCCGTCGATCCACGTGCCGAGCATGATGATCGGCGAAAGGGCGATGAAGAGGAGCGTGATCGGGTTCTGGGTGACGACGAACAGCACGGCGCCGAGCACCACCGGCGCGAGCACCGCGAGCATCGGGAAGCGGGGCTTCTCGGCTGCCGTGGGCAGCTCGGGGGCGGTGAGCTCATGGCCGGCATAGACGGGTTCGACCCGCGGTGAGCGCACGAAGTCGACACGAGCGGATGCCTCGACGGCCGACGTGACGCCGAGCACTCGGCGATGACCCGCCGGGCGCAGCTGCAGCTCGGTGCCGCCGAGCCGCACGAGCGATCGGGTGCCGAGCTGCGCCCGGTCGACATGGCGCCCGTCGACCTCGACGCCGTTCGCCGAGTTGAGGTCGGCGATCACGACGGAGTCGCCGACGGTGATCGTCGCGTGACTGCGGGAGATGCCCTCGTCGGTGAGCCGCACCTGCGCGGCGGCGCTGCGACCGACGTAGTTCACCCCGGCCGCGAGGGAGAATCGGCGCCCTCGATCGGGACCGGAGACGACCTCGACGTCGACGAGCGGCGGGAGTCCGGTGGCATCGGGGTCGAACTGCTCGGCGACGTCGACGGTGCAGCCCGAGCGCAGGGGCGACTCGTGCACCGTCGCGAGCGGGTTGACCAGTTGCGAGGTGCTGGCGCCGGGCGCGGTGACCCGGAGCGTCGGCTCGTCGGCGGGCGCATCGGCGCGATGCCCGTCACTCACGCGGTTCGGGTCGCTCGCGCGGAGGAACCGGGCGAGGTCGCCGATCGTCGCGAGCGCGTCCATCGTCACGAGCAGGTCGCGCTCCGGTGCATCCGACTGCCGCACGGTGAGCTTCAGCTTCACTCGGGCCCCTCCCCTGTTCGCGGAGAAGCCTAATCGAAGTGGGGTGTCCGTTTCAGGCCGGTGAGCGGGAGCCCGCTGCCGTGCGCCGGCTCACCGCAGCGTCGACGTGCGGCCGCGCCGGAACGCGTCAGCTGCCCGGTCGGGCGCCCTGCTCGGCGGCGATCTCGCCGATGCGCCTCGCAAGGGCGACGTCTCGCGAGGTCACCCCGCCGACGTCGTGCGAGGTGAGCTCGAACTCGACACGGCCCCAGCCGAGCCGCACGTCGGGGTGGTGGTTCAGCTCGTCGGCGACGACGGCGACCTCGTCGAGCAGTCGGACCGCGGTCGCGAAGTCGGCCGTGCGGAAGACGCCCGCGAGATGCTCGCCGACGTGCGTGAAGGCGGTGCCGGCGAGGTCACCGGCGGTGTCCGCGGGCGAGAGGATGGTGCGAGCGTCCATACGCCCATCCTCTCGCCGCGGGGGCGTTCACACCATGGTCAATGCGACACCCGGCTCCCGAAGGATCGCACCGACGTCGGCGAGGAACCTCGACCCCTGCGCGCCGTCCACCAGCCGGTGGTCGAACGACAACGACAGCGTCATGACCTCGCGCAGCGCGATCTCGCCGCGGTGCTCCCAGGGCTGACGGCGCACCGCGCCCATCGCGAGGATCGCCGCCTCCCCGGGGTTCAGGATCGGCGTGCCCGCGTCGATGCCGAAGACCCCGATGTTCGTGATCGAGATCGTGCCGCCCGAGAGGTCGGCGGGGCTCGTGCGCCCGGCACGCGCGGTCTCGGCGAGCGCGGCGATCGCGTCGGCCAGTTCGATCAGGGTCATCCGCTCGGCGCCCTTCACGTTCGGCACGACGAGACCGCGCTCGGTCGCGGCCGCGATGCCGAGGTTCACGCCGCCGAACCGCACGATCTCCTGCGCCTCCTCGTCCCACCGCGAGTTGACCTCGGGCGTGCGACGGGCGGCGATGCACACGGCCTTGGCGACGACCGTGAGCGGCGTCACCTTGCGGCCCGCGAACGCGCGATCGTCGCGCAACCCGCGGAGCAGCTCCATCGTGGCCGTCACGTCGACGGTCAGGAACTCGGTCACATGCGGCGCGGTGAACGCGCTTCGCACCATCGCCGCGGCAGTGTGCTTGCGCACCCCCTTGATCGGGATCCGCGTCTCGGCGGGCGCTGCGCCGGCCGCGACCGGCGCTCCGGCGACCAGCGACGACACGTCGTCGGGCACCGGCATCGCGAGAGCGGATGCCGCGCGCTCGACATCGTCGCGGGTGATCAGGCCGCGCTCGCCGCTGCCGTCGATCGCCTCGAGGTCGAGCCCGAGATCGCGGGCGAGCTTGCGCACGGGCGGCGTCGATCGCGGACGTTCGGTGCGCGCCGATGCGGCGGGCGCAGGAGCAGCCTCTGCGGCGGTCGCGTCGGCCGTCGACTCGGGCACCGCGGGCACGAGGTCGGCGACGAGCGCCGAGCGGCGCGCACGTCGCTTCGGGCCGGTCTCGGCCGCGGCGCCGTAGCCGACGAGGTTCGGCCCGGGTGCGGCCTCGGCGACGACGTCTGCGCCGGCACTCGACGAGGCCGGCGCCGCCGGGGCGGCCGGGGCGGGCGACGCGGCGCCCGTGGCCGGCGTCGGGCTCGCGGCATCCGGTTCGCCGGTGTCGCAGGAGAAGAGCGGGGCGCCGACGTCGATCGTCTCCCCCTCGGCCGCATGCAGCGCCGTGATGACGCCCGCGTACGGCGACGGCAGCTCGACGACGGCCTTCGCGGTCTCGACGTCGGCGATGATCTGGTTCAGCTCGACGCGATCGCCGACGGAGACGCGCCAGGCGACGAGCTCGGACTCGGTGAGTCCCTCGCCGAGATCGGGCAGCGGGAAGTCTCGGATCATGCTCACGCCTCCACCCCGCTCAGCGAGTTCGGTCGGCCGAGCACGCGGTCGATCCCGTCGAGGATGCGGTCGAGGTCGGGCAGGTGGTGCCGTTCGAGCTTCGCGGGCGGGTAGGGGATGTCGTGCCCGGTGACGCGCACGGGTGCGGCCTCGAGGAACTCGAAGCAGCGCTCGGTGATCGAGGCGGCCAGCTCCGCGCCCACCCCGCCCTGCTGACCCGCCTCGTGGGTGATCACGAGCCGGCCGGTGCGTCGCACGGACGCCTCGACGGTCGCGTAGTCGACGGGTGCGAGCGAGCGCAGGTCGATCACCTCGATCGACACCCCGTCTTCGGCGGCCGCGGTCGCGACGTCGCGCGCGGTCTGCACGAGCGCGCCGTAGGTCACGAGGGTCACGTCGCTGCCGGTCGTCACGGTCGTCGCCACTCCCATGGGCCGGGCGTCGGCGAGGCTGGCCGTCTCGTCGACCTCGCCCTTCACGTGGTAGCGCCGCTTCGGCTCGAAGAACAGCACCGGGTCGTCGCTCGCGATCGCCTGTCGCACCATCAGGTACGCGTCGGCCGGGTTCGAGCACGCCACGACCCGAAGGCCGGCCGTGTGCGCGAAGTACGCCTCGGGCGACTCGGAGTGATGCTCGGCCGCGCCGATGCCGCCGCCGAACGGCACGCGGATCGTGATCGGCATGCGGACGTTGCCGCGCGAGCGGTAGTGCAGCTTGGCGACCTGCGCGACGATCTGGTCGAACCCCGGGTAGATGAAGCCGTCGAACTGGATCTCGATGACGGGCCGGAATCCGCGGTACGCGAGCCCGACGGCGGTGCCGACGATGCCGGCCTCCGACAAAGGCGTGTCGACGACCCGCTTCGCCCCGAACTCGGCCTTCAGCCCGTCGGTGACGCGGAACACGCCGCCGAGCGTGCCGATGTCCTCGCCCATGAGCACGACCTTGTCGTCGTCGGCGAGCGCGCGGCGGAGTCCGGCGTTGAGGGCCTTCGCGAGGGTGAGCGTGGTCATCGTGCGCCTCCTTCGGCGGTCTCGGATGCCGCGGCATCCGTGCTGTGCTCCGTCGATGCGTCCTCGAACATCGCGAGGTAGCGCGTGTAGTGCTCGCGCTGGCGCTCGACGTGGCTGTTGGGCTCGGCGTAGACGTGGTCGAAGACCGTCAGCGGCGCGGGGTCGGCGATCGTCGTGATCGCGGCGCGCAGCTCGGCCGCCGCGCGATCGGCGTCGGCCGCCACCTCGCGCTCGAGGCCGGCGACGTCGACACCGGACGCCTCGAGCAGCGCGAGCACCCGTGCGAGCGGGTCGCGCTCGCGCCACTCGGCGAGCTCGTCGTCGGTGCGATAGCGCTTGGGGTCGTCGGCCGTCGTGTGCGGGCCCATGCGATACGTGACCGCCTCGATGAACGTCGGGCCTTCGCCGCGGCGGGCGCGGTCGAGTGCGATGCGGGTGGCCGCGAGCACGGCGAGCACGTCGTTGCCGTCGACGCGCACGCCCGGCATGCCGAAGCCGTCGGCCCGGCGGGCGAGGTGCTGCTTCGACTGCAGGCCGACGGGCTCGGAGATCGCCCACTGGTTGTTCTGGCAGAAGAAGACGACCGGGGCGTCGAAGCTCGCCGCGAAGACGAGCGCCTCGTTGACATCGCCCTCGCTCGTGGCGCCGTCGCCGAAGAACGTGATGGCCGCGGCATCCGAGCCCTCCCAGGCCGCACCCATGGCGTAGCCGGTGGCGTGCAGGGCCTGGGCGCCGATGATGATCTGCGGCACGGCCATGCCGTGCTCGAACGGGTTCCAGCCCGAGGCCGCGGTGCCTCGCCAGACCGAGAGCAGCTCGGCCGGCTCGACCCCGCGCACCCAGGCGAGCGCGTGCTCGCGATAACTGGAGAAGATGAAGTCGTCGTCGCGGAGCGCGCGGCCGGCGCCGATCTGCGCGGCCTCCTGGCCGGCCAGCGGCGGCCAGAGCCCGAGTTCGCCCTGACGCTGCAGGGCCGTGGCCTCGGAGTCGATGCGCCGCACGATCGCCATGTCGCGGTAGAGGCGACCGAGGGCTCCGAGATCGATGTCGGCGATCCACGGGTCGAACTCGGCGTTCGCGTGGCGTTCGCCCGTGGGGGTCACGAGCTGCACGAAGTCGTCGGGCCTCGTCAAGAGGCCGGTGGCGTCTCGGTCTGATGGGGTCATCGTCGATCCTCGCTGTCGGCGGACTGGCTTCGTGGGCTGCCCGCGCCCGGCGGCACTGCCGGATACCCAGAGCGTACGTCGATCTCGCACACAGCTCAACCAACCAGAGTCGCGCTGAGCATGTTGCACGGTTCGCTCGGGTGTTCGACTGCTATCGTGTGGCGTTATGACCGGTTACGACGCTGTCGACAAGGCGCTGCTGACGGCGCTCGCCCCCGACCCGAGGGCGACCGTGGTGGCGCTCGCAGACCGCCTCGGCCTCTCGCGCAACACCGTGCAGGCGCGCATGGCGCGCCTCGAGGCATCCGGCGCCTTCCTCTCGTTCGAGCGCAGCATGGACCCGGCGCCCCTCGGCTACCCCATCGAGGCGTTCATCTCGGTGCACGTGCGCCAGAAGCTGCTCGGCGACGTCGTCGACGAGATCGGCCGCATCCCCGAGGTGATCCAGGCGCACGGGCTCTCGGGGTCGATCGACCTGCTCGTGCGGGTGGTCTGCCGCGACGCGCACGACCTCTTCCGCATCGACGGCGAGATCCTCGCGATCGACGGGGTCGAGCGCACCGAGACCTCGCTCGCGATGGGCGAGCTCATCCCCTACCGGCTCGCCCCGCTGCTCGAGCGCTGAGGCACCGACCGCTCAGTCGAACGACTCGATGTACTCCTCTTCGGGCCCGAGCTCGGGGGCTTCGCGCAGTTCGAGGACCTCGCCGCTCCGCTCGAGTTCGAGCACGATCACGGTGTTGACGCCGGCGCGCAGCAGCGGCGACGGCACGTAGAGCGTGACCTGCGGTCCGATCTCCCAGTAGCGGCCGAGGAGGAACCCGTTGACCCAGACGAAGCCCTTCGCGAAGCCGGGCAGCGCGAGGAAGGTGTCGGCTGCCGACTCGACCTCGAACGTCGCGGTGAAGAACCCCGCGGCGCCCGGTTCGACCGGCTCGACGCCGTCGGCGTCGGAGCCGGCGATCGTCGGGGCCGTCGCCGCCTCGAGCTCGGACCGGCTCCACTCGTCGAGCGCGATCGGCCGGCTCCGCCAGCCCTGCACGATCCGGCGGTCGACCTGCACCACGCCGAGGATGCCCTTGCCCTGGCCGAGCAGGGGCCCGTAGTTGATGCGACCCTGGTTCTCGACGAGAACCTCGAGACGCGCCCGCTCGCCGTGCCCCGTGACCTCGAGACCGGCCTGCGCACTCGCCGTGTCGACGACACCGACGAACCGGCCGTCGACCCAGACCTGGGCGCGGTCGTGCAGACCCCGCATCGAGATCGTGCTCGTGCCGCGCGGCAGGATCGGCATCGCCTCGTAGAGCACGAGTCCGGCGTCGAGCCCGAGCTCCTCGAAGCTCGCGGGAGCGACGGCGGCGGATGCCTCGTGGCCGCCCGCAGCCCGCAGCGCCGGCAGCAGTGCCGCACCGACCGCCGTCGGCAGGCGCCGGGCCGCGAGCACGGGTCGCTCCTCGGGGATCGCCGGAGGCACGACGCCCGTGAACGCCTCGAGTCGCTGCCGGAGCATCCGGCCCTTCTCGGTGATCGCGCCGTGCTCGCTCACCGGCGCGTCGGAGTCGTAGCTCGTGACCGTCGGCTGCAGCACGCGACCGTCGTGGTTCGCACCCGACCAGAGCCCGAAGTTCGTGCCGCCGTGCGCCATGTAGATGCTGACGGAACCGCCGACCTCGAGGATCTCGTCGATCACGCCGACCGACCCGCCGGGCTCCCGCACATGGTGGCGCTCGCCCCAATGATCGAACCAGCCGTTCCAGTACTCGGCGCAGAGGAACGGCTCGCCGTCGCGGCGCGACCGCAGCAGCTCGAACGCCTCGCGGGCACGGGAACCGAACGTCGCCGTCGCGAGCACGCCGGGAACGGTGCCGCCGTCGAGCATGAGCTCGGTCGGTCCGTCGGCGGTGTAGAGCAGCTCGGTGATGCCTCGGTCGACGAGCGCGTCACGGAGCCGGCGGAGGTAGGCCGCATCGTCGCCGTAGCTGCCGAACTCGTTCTCGAGCTGCACCGCCACGACCGGGCCGCCGCGGCTCGCCTGCAGCGCGGCCAGCCGCGGGATGAGCTCGTCGAACCACTCCTCGACCGCGGTCATGTAGCGGTCGTCGCTCGAGCGCGGCCGGAGACCCGGCACGCCGGTCAGCCACGACGGGAGGCCCCCGTTGTCCCACTCGGCGCAGATGTACGGGCCCGGTCGCACGATCACGTCGAAGCCGAGCTCGCCGGCCAGTGCGATGAAGCGCTCGACGTCGCGCCATCCGCTGAAGTCGGCATCGCCCGGGCGGCGCTGGTGGAAGTTCCACGCGATATAGGTGTCGACCGTGTTGAGGCCGAGTGCGGCGAGGCGCTCGAGACGGTCGCGCCAGAGCTCGGGGTGCACCCGGAAATAGTGGACGGATCCGCTCAGCACCCGGTGCGGCGCACCGTCCCGGAGCAGCTCGCCGTCGCGGAAGGCGAGGATCGGCGCGGTGATCGTGGATGGAGCGGGGCGGGTCACTTGATGGCTCCGGCGGTGAGGCCCGCGCGCCAGAAGCGCTGCAGGGAGAGGAAGGCGATGACGAGCGGGATGATCGAGAGGAAGGCGCCGACGACCACGGTGCCCGCAGGCACGTTGCCGTTGGAGGCCGACCAGCCGACGAGCCCGACGACGACCGGCTGCAGGGAGCTGTCGTTCAGCACCATCGCCGGAAGGAGGTAGTTGTTCCAGACCTCGACGAACTGGAACAGGAAGATCGTCACGAGAGCCGGAGTCATGATGCGCATCGAGACCGAGCGGAAGATGCGGAACTCGCCCGCCCCGTCGAGCCGGCCCGCCTCGATCAGCTCGTCGGGCACCGACTGCGCGGCGAACACGCTCGCGAGGTAGACGCCGAACGGGCTCACGATCGAGGGCAGCAGCATCGCGAGCGGGGTGTTCAGGAGGCCGATCTGGTTGAACATGAGGAAGAGCGGCAGCGTGAACATGACCTTCGGGATCAGCACTGCGGCGAGGATGACGCCGAACACGACGCCCCGGCCGCGGAAGGCGTACTTCGCGATCGCGTAGCCGGCCATCGCCGAGATGATCGTGCCGATGAGGGCGGCGGTGCCCGAGTAGAAGATGCTGTTCAGCATCCACGTGCCGAAGATGCCGTCGTTCACATCGAAGACGAGGGCGATGTTCTCGACGAGGCCGAATCCGTCGAACCAGAGGCCGCTGCCGCTGAACTGGTGCCCGGCCGGCTTCGTGGCGGCGACGATCAGCCACCAGATCGGCATGAGGAAGTAGAACGCCGCGAGGAGCAGCACGGCCATGACGCCGAAGCGGCTCGCGGGCGTGGTGTCGCGCTGGCCACGGGGCCGCGTGGCAGAGGCGAGGGTCGGGGTCAACGATCTCCCCTTCCGGTGATCTTGAAGAAGACGAACGAGGTGACGCCGACGAGCAGGGCGAGCACGACCGACTCCGCCGCGGCATACGGGTAGTTCTGCGCCGCGACCTGGGACTGCGCGGCCATGAGCGGCGTGTAGGTCGACGTGATGGCTCCGCCCGAGATGGACTTCAGCACGGTGGGCTCGTTGAAGAGCTGCGCGGAGCCGATGATCGAGAAGACCGTCGTGAGGATGAGCGCCGGGCGCACCATCGGGATCTTGATGCTCCAGGCGGTGCGCCACGACGAGGCGCCGTCGATCTTCGCCGCCTCGAGGGTCTCGGCCGGGATGGTCTGCAGCGCCGAGTAGATGATGAGCATGTTGTAGCCGGTCCAGCACCAGGTCACGACATTGGCCACCGACCAGAGGGCCAGGCCATCGCTGAAGAACGGGATGCTGAACCCGAACGCGGACTCGAGGAACCCGTTGATCGGGCTCGTGACCGGCGAGTAGAGGAACGACCACATCACCGCGGCGACCACGCCGGGCACCGCGAACGGCAGGAAGCTGCCGAGGCGGAAGAAGCCGCGGCCGCGAGCCGACTTCGAATCGATGAGCAGGGCGATGAAGAGCGCGAGGCCGAGCATGACGGGCACCTGCACGATGCCGAACAGCAGCACGCGCCCGAGCGAGGCGAGGAACTCGTCGTCGGTGAAGACCCGCGCGTAGTTGGCGAAGGGATCGAAGGTGAGCGTCGGCGCGGTGAGCCCGAGGCCGTCGCGTTGGAGCGTGAAGAGGCTCTGGATGAACGCGAAGGCGATCGGAGCGAGGTACATCGCCGCGAAGAGCACGAGGAACGGGGTGAGGAACAGCCATGGCGTGCGCCATATGCGCACGCGTGCGCTTGCTCCGTTCGTGGTGACCGTGGTCATGTCGCTCCTTGTCGTGCGTGCGTCGGGTGACGGATGGCGGGCCGATGCTCGGCCCGCCATCCGTTGGTCCGCGGCACTCGGCCGCGGGAAACGGACCCTACTCGGAGACCGAGAGGCCCTGCGCCTCGAGCGCGTCGACCGTCTTCTGCTGGGTGGTCGCGAGCGCGTCGGCGATCGTGCCGGTGCCGGCCCATGCAGCGCTCAACCCGTCGTCGAGGAACCCGACCGTCTCAGGCATGTTTGGACCCCAGACCCAGCCGTCGGCGACGTGCTCGGAGGACTCGGTGAACACCTCGTAGATGTTCTGGCCGCCGAAGTAGTCGTCGCCTTCGCTGAGCACCGGGAGGGAGAGCAGCTCGGTCGCCGCCGGGTAGAAGCCGGCCGATTCGATGAGCGCCGAGAACGTGTCGGCGTCGGTGCTCATGAAGTGCGCGAAGTCCCACGCGGCCTCGGGGTTCTCGCAGCCCTTCAGCACGGCCGTGCCGGAGCCGCCGACGTTGCCGGTGACCTCGTCGCCGGCGTTCCACTGCGGCATCGGCGCGACGGCCCACTTGCCTGCGCCGTCGGGGGCGCTGCCCTTGAGGATTCCGGCGATCCAGACCGCGCCGACGTGCGTGGCGATGCTGCCGTCACCGAGCCCGGTGTACCAGGACTGGTCCCACATGGGCGCGGGGCTCAGCAGTCCCTCGTCGACCATGCCCTGCCAGTAGGAGGAGACCTGCTCGCCCTCGGGCGAATCGATCGACACCTTCCACGAGTCGCCGTCGACGCCGAACCACGGCGCCTGAGCCTGCCAGTCGAACCCGGCGTAGTCGTAGTTGAGGTAGGTCGCCGAGATGTACTTCGACGGGTCGGCCGCGTGGATCTTCTGCGCAGCGGCCTGGTACTCGTCCCAGGTGGTGGGCACGGCGAGCCCGAGGGAGTCGAAGACCTCGGTGTTGTAGAAGAGGGCCATCGGGCCCTGGTCGACGGGCACGCCGTAGACGGCGTCGCCGACGCTCATCGCCGACCAGGTGGCCGCGCTGAAGTCGCCCTCGTCATCGGCGGCGACGTCGGAGACGTCTTCGAGCGCGCCCTGTGCGGCGAAGCTCGTGAGCGTCTCGTAGCCGACCTGTCCGAGGCAGGGCGCGTTGCCGGCGGTCACGGCGTTGAGCATCTTCTCGTAGCCGCCCTTCGCACCGGGGGCCACTTCTTCGTAGTTGACCTTCACCTCGTCCTGGGAGGCGTTGTACGCCGAGACCGCGTCGGCGTAGCCCGGGGCCCAGCCCCAGAAGTCGATCTCGACGGGGCCGTCGGCAGTCGCGCCGCCACCGCTCGAGCAGGCCGTGAGCGCAAGGCCAACCGCGACCGCTCCGGCCAGACCGGCCGAGCGAAGTGCTGTCTTCTTCACTGAATCTCCCTTGAATGTGAATGCAGAGGTGCTGGCCGAGGGGCCGTCGTCGGACAGCATTACACAGATTGTTACCGATCTCAACAACGGGAATTCCCAGTGGCAGAGGGGAAGTTGCGACATCCCCACCGAATCGTGTCCAATGGGTATGATCGGTAACATCACCGCGGATGGAGGGTCCATGCCGCATCGACGCCCCGATGGAGCGACCATGAGCAGCACACCGAGATCCTCTGCCGGCCGGGCCCCCGACATGGCCGACGTCGCGGCGCTCGCAGGGGTCTCGAAGCAGACCGTCTCGCGCGCGCTCAGCAACCACCCGAACGTCACCGCCCTCACCCGCGCGAAGGTCGAGGAGGCGGTCGCCCAACTCGGCTACCGGCGCAATGCCGCCGCGAGCATGCTCTCCTCCGGGCGCAGCCGAACGATCGGCGTCGTGAGCATGCCGACGCTCAACTACTCGAGCGCCGTGATCAGCTACAGCATGGAGCGCGCGGCGCGCGCCGCCGGCTACGCCGTCAGCATGGCCACCACGACCTCGCTCTCCCCCGAAGCCATCGCCGAGGCGATGTCCCGCCTCGCCGAACAGGCCGTCGAGGGCATCGTGCTCGTCGTGCCGCTCCTCGTCGGCAGCGACGCCACCGAGGAGATCAGCCGACGCATCCCCACGGTCACCATCGACGGATCGAGGTCGGCGTCGACCCAGGTCGTCGCGGTCGACCAGACCTCGGTCGGGCGCCTCGCGACCGAGCACCTGCTCTCCCTCGGCCACGACACCGTCTGGCACCTGGCCGGGCCCGGCGAGTGGGTCGAGGCCGGCGAGCGCGAGTCCGGATGGCGCGCGGCACTTCAGGCGGCCGGCCGAGACGTTCCGCCGATCCTCCGCGGCGACTGGTCGCCCGAATCGGGATATCAGGCCGGACTCCTCCTCGCCCGCATGCCCGAAGTCACCTCGGTCTTCGCCTCGAGCGACGAGATGGCCTTCGGCGTCATCAGAGCCCTGCACGAGCAGGGCAGACGCGTGCCCGACGACGTCTCGGTCATCGGCGTCGACGACATCGCCCTCGCCGCGTACTGCAGCCCGGCGCTCACCACGGTGGCCCAGCCCTTCGAGGAGATCGGTCGGCTCGCCGTCGACCACCTGATCGAGGTCATCGTCGACCCCGACTCGACGCCCCCCGCTCCGACCACCGTCGCGGCGTCGCTCGTGGTGCGGGGCAGCACGGCACCGCCCGCCTGATTCCGAGCTGCGACGCGGCGCGCACGGCGATCGAACGCTCCGGTGTCATAGTCTGGCGCCATGACCGGCATGGGTCCGATGTCGCATGCGACGCCGAAGCGCATCGCCGTGCTCCGCTGCGAACGGCTCCCCGACTTCGTGACCTGGGAGATCCCCGATGTGGAGTCGCTGTTCGACGACGACCGGCGGCTCCTCGACGCCTTCGCCGGGCTCGGCGTCGACGCCGAACCCGTGGCATGGAGCAGTGCTGGTGTCGACTGGGACGCGTACGACGCAGTCGTGATCCGGAGCACGTGGGACTACGTCGATCGACTGCCGCAGTTCCTCGACGTGGTCACGGCCATCGAGCGGTCGAGTGCCGCACTCCTCAATTCCGCTGCGGCCGTGCGCTGGAACGCCGACAAGCACTACCTCGACGACCTCGACCGCTTCGGCGTGCCCATCGTGCCGCTCGTGCGCGGGACGCCGTCCGCCGGAGCGCGGCTCCACGAGGCGGTCGCCGAGGCGGGCTGGCACGAACTGGTGCTGAAGCCCGCGGTCGGCGTGGGCGGGTCGGGCGTCGTGCGCTCCGACGCCGCATCCCTCCAGCAGGCACTCGACGCCATCCCGCCCGAGACCGAGATCATGGTGCAGCCGTTCGCACCGGCGATCCTCGACGAGGGCGAACTCTCGTTCGTCTTCCTCGGCGACGAGTCGAGTCACGTGCTGCGAAAGCGTCCGGCCACCGGCGACTTCCGGGCGCACGGCATCTACGGCGGCACCGTGGAGCGAGCCACCGTCGACCCGTCGGACCTCGCGGAGGTGCAGTCGATGCTCGCGCGCCTCCCGTTCGACCTGCTGTACGCACGCGTCGACGTCGTGCGACTCGAGGGGCGGCTCGCCGTGCTGGAGTTGGAGCTCATCGAACCGATGCTCTACCTCGGTCTCGCGCCGGGCAGCGCCGAGCGACTCGCCGATGCGACCCTCGCCCGACTCACTCGGCCGGCGCCCGGCTGAGCCCGCTTCGATCCCCCACCGACGAGCGGTTCCGCGGGCACCGAAGAGTTGCAGAGAACTCGTTGCAAACAAATCCTTGCAAAGATTCCTTTGCAGCGGTATCTTTGCAACATGGCTACCACGAACCCCGACGACATCACGGCCCAGCCGAGCAGCACCCGCCACCCCGGCATCGATCACGTGCTGCCGTCGGCGAGCCTCAAGTCGCTCGCGCATCCGCTTCGCGTTCGCATCTACGACGAGCTCTCGGCGTACGGCCCGCTCACCGCGAGCGGGCTCGGCGAACGACTCGGCGAGTCGAGCGGCTCGACGAGCTACCACCTGCGGCAGCTCGAAGGCGCCGGGCTCGTGCGCGAAGACACCACGCGAGGCAAGGGCCGCGAGCGGTGGTGGGAGCGCACGCCGGGGTCGATCGCGATTCCCGATGCCCGCTCGCTGCCGCCGGGCAGCGCCGACCGTCTCGCGGTCAAGCTCGTCGAAGACGAGTGGTTCCGCAAGCGCGAACAGAACTTCCGCGAGTTCCTCAGCGAGGGCGAGCACGTGTTCGACGACGCGTGGCTTGACGTCGCGACGAGCGACACCATCAACCTGCGCCTGACGCCCGAGCAGCTGAGCGGCCTCGTCGCCGACATCGACGCGGCGATCGCGAAGTACGTCACGGCCTACAAGCGCACACCGTCGACCGGCTCCCGGCCCGTGCAGCTGCATGTCAACGCCTTCCCGCTCGTGCGCGGGGAACCGACCGGCGACACCTCGAAGCACGACACCTCTCCGAACAACGACACGTCACCGAAGGAGGAACGATGACCACCCTGCTCTCACCTGATTCCGGACTCCTCTCCGGCTGGGCGGTGCGCAGCGGTCTCAGCCTTGCGAGCTGGGGCCTGCAGCGCGCGGCGCGACGCAACGATCGCGACCGGCTGCAACGCCGCATCGATGCACGGGCCACCGCAGAAGCAGCGCTCGCCGAGCGCGACGCACTCCACCGCAGCGCCGGCTTCCTGCCCATGTGAGTCGAGCATCGACTCGCACCTCTCGTCAGCCGAAACGACGGATGCCCCGCCCGAACGAATCGGGCGGGGCATCCGCTGTGTTGACTGCGACTTACGCGTCGGCGCCCTCTGCGGGCTCCTCGGCGTGCGTGCCGGCGGTCTCGCGACCTTCGGTGTCGGCATCTTCAGCCAGCACCGGGGCGAGCGACAGCTTGCCGCGGTCGTCGATCTTCGTGATCTCGACGAGGATCTTCTGACCGACGCCGAGCACGTCTTCGACGTTCTCGACGCGCTTGCCACCGGCGAGCTTGCGCACCTCGCTGATGTGCAGCAGACCGTCTTTACCCGGGAGCAGCGAGACGAACGCGCCGAACGCCGCGATCTTGACGACGGTTCCGAGGAACTGCTCGCCGACCTCGGGGTTCGTCGGGTTGGCGATCGCGTTGACCTGGGCGCGGGCGGCCTCGGCCGAGGGGCCGTCGGTCGCGCCGATGTAGACGGTGCCGTCCTCCTCGATGGAGATGTCGGCGCCGGTCTCGTCCTGGATCGCGTTGATCGTCTTGCCCTTCGGGCCGATCAGCTCGCCGATCTTGTCGACGGGGATCTGCACCGAGATCACGCGGGGCGCGGTCGGGGCCATCTCGTCGGGGCCGTCGATGGCGGCGTTCAGCACGGCGAGGATCGTCGTGCGGGCGTCCTTCGCCTGCGTCAGCGCGCCGGCGAGCACCGAGGCGGGGATGCCGTCGAGCTTCGTGTCGAGCTGGATCGCTGTGACGAACTCCGACGTGCCGGCGACCTTGAAGTCCATGTCGCCGAGGGCGTCTTCGGCGCCGAGGATGTCGGTGAGGGCCGCGTAGCGGGTCTCGCCGTTCACGGTGTCGGAGATGAGGCCCATCGCGATGCCGGCGACGGGTGCGCGCAGCGGCACGCCCGCGTTCAGGAGCGCGAGGGTCGAGGCGCAGACGGAGCCCATCGACGTCGAACCGTTGGAGCCGAGCGCCTCGGACACCTGGCGGATCGCGTAGGGGAACTCCTCGCGCGTCGGCAGCACGGGCACGAGCGCGCGCTCGGCGAGTGCGCCGTGCCCGATCTCGCGACGCTTCGGCGACCCGACGCGACCGGTCTCACCGGTCGAGTAGGGCGGGAAGTTGTAGTTGTGCATGTAGCGCTTCTTGGTGACCGGGCTCAGCGAGTCGATCGACTGCTCGAGCTTCAGCATGTTCAGCGTCGTGACGCCGAGGATCTGGGTCTCACCGCGCTGGAAGATGGCCGAGCCGTGAACACGGGGAACGACCTGCACCTCTGCGTCGAGCGGGCGGATGTCGGCGAGCCCGCGGCCGTCGATGCGCACACCCTCTTCGAGGACGCGCGAGCGCACGACGTGCTTCGTGACCGACTTGTACGCGGCGGAGACCTCGGCGTTGGCGGACTCGGGGAGCTCGCCGGCCTCGACCTTGGCTGCGACCTGCTCCTTGACGCGCGACTTGAGCGCGTCGTCGGCGTCCTGACGGGCGACCTTCTCGGCGATCTGGTAGATGCCCTTGAGCTCCTCGAGCGCGATCGCCTCGACGACGGCCTTCGTCTCAGCCTGGTAGGGCGGGAACGTCGGGTAGTCGGCGGTGGGCTTGGCGGCGGTCTTGGCAACCGTCTGCTGCGCCTCGACGAGCTGCTTGATGAAGGGCTTCGATGCCTCGATGCCCTGCGCGATGACGGCCTCGTCGGGCTTGACGCCACCGGCCTGGATGAGGTTCCAGGCGTTGTCGGTCGCCTCGGCCTCGATCATCATGATCGCGACGTCCTGCGAGCCGTCGGCCTCGGTGACCACGCGACCGGCGACGACCATGCTGAACACGGCCTCTTCGATCTGCGAGTACTTCGGGAACGCGACCCACTGGCCGTCGATGAGGGCGACGCGCACGCCGCCGACCGGGCCCGAGAACGGGAGGCCGGAGAGCTGCGTCGAGAGCGACGCGGCGTTGATGGCGAGCACGTCGTAGAACTCGTCGGGCTCGATGGCGAGCACGGTGACGACGACCTGCACCTCGTTGCGGAGGCCCTCGACGAACGAGGGGCGCAGGGGGCGGTCGATCAGACGGCAGGTGAGGATCGCCTCGGTCGAGGGGCGGCCCTCGCGGCGGAAGAACGAGCCCGGGATGCGGCCCGCTGCGTACATGCGCTCTTCGACGTCGATCGTGAGCGGGAAGAAGTCGAAGTGCTCCTTCGGCTGCTTGGAGACCGAGGTCGCCGAGAGCAGCATGGTCTCTTCGTCGATGTAGGCCGCAGCGGAACCCTGCGCCTGCTGCGCGAGTCGTCCGGTCTCGAAGCGGATGGTACGGGTGCCGAACTTGCCATTGTCGATGACGGCTTCGGCGAACGTGATTTCAGGACCTTCCAAGAGGTCGTCTCCTTTGTTTACCGTCGCACCCCGTGTGGGCGCGACTCATCCAGAGGAGCAGGAACAGGCAATACGAATCGCGTCGGTCGACGCGTTCACGCTGGCCACCAGTAGAAGTCCACCAAACCCGGGGTTTGGTAATCCACCACAGGGGACCAGCTTCCTGCCGGCCTGCTCCAACCGATCGCCCGCGCGAAAAGCACGGGCAACCTCCCCCAATGCTAGCAGAGCGTCCGTTTTCGGCCGGTGAACAGCGGATGTCGCGTGGCGGGTGCCCGCCCGGGGCCGCCCCGGCGTGCGCGAGCGCGAGGCATCCGTGACAGACTCGAACGCATGAGTTCCGACGAGCAGACCAACCAGGGCCCGTCCGACGAGGCGAAGCGCAAGTTCCGCGAGGCCCTCGATCGCAAGAACAGCGCGGCGAAGAAGCGTTCGGGCGAATCCCACCTCGATGGCGGCGGCGGCGCACAGCACACGCAGGGCCCGGCCGACCACAAGCGCGAGTTCCGCCGCAAGAGCGGCTGATCGGGAGTCACTCCCCTCGCACGGCCCGCTGGGCCGCGGCGACCGGCGCTGTCCGTGAGGTTCGCTCCGTCGCCGGCACGATGACAGGCAGCAGCTGCGCGCGCTTCGGCACCCGGCCGTCGCCTGCCGCACGACCGGCGAGCCGGCGCCTGACCCACGGCACCGCGTGCCGCAGGAGCCATTCGGCGTCCCCCACCGCGGTGCGGGCGAACTCCTCCTCCTGCTCGTGCACGGCGCGGTCGAGTTCACCGAGCACGCTCGCGTCCCGCACCCCGAGCACGCGCGCTGCGGCGTACGCGATGCCGCGATGCCCGGCCGCGTTCAGGTGCACGCGGTCCTCAGCCCATCGCTCGTCGTCGACGAGATCGGGGTGGGCGTCGACATCGAGGAGCATCGACCCCGTGGCCCCGGCAAGTTCGCGCAGCCGGGCGTTGTAGGCCCGGAAGCGGCGCGCGTAGAACCGGGTCACCGGCCGGCGCGGCAGGAACGGCGTCACGAGCAGCACATCGCACCCGGTCGACCGCAGCCGTGAGACGGCCTGGCCGAGGTCGCGTGCGAGCCCCTCGGGATCGGCTCGGCGGCCCACGAGGTCGTTGGCCCCGATCAGCACCGAGACGAGATCGGCGCCGAGCTCGGCGGCCTGCGGCAGCTGCACCTCGACGGCATCGCGCACCTTGCGGCTGCGCACCGCGAGGTTCGCGTAGGCGACGGGTTCGTTCGCCGAGCCCGTGACGGCGAGGAGCATCGCGAGCCGGTCGGCCCAGCCGCGGTACTCCCCCGCGGGCACGCGCGAGGTGTCGCAGAGCCCCTCGGTCAGCGAATCACCGATGGCGACGTAGCGTCTCCAGCGTCGCCGAGTCGGAGCATGGGGTGCGGATGCCGCGTTCGAGGCACGACCGGGAGGCGGTGACGCCGCGGCATCCGCCGTCGTGACGGTGGCCCGCCCCATCGCCGCCTCGTAGTGGCCGATGAGCTCGTCGCCGAGGCGGTCCCACCCTCGGCCGGCAACGGAGTCTCGTGCGCGTTCGCCGAAGGCGCGGCGTTTCGCGCCGTCACCGGCGAGGTCTCGCACGCGATCGCGCAGGTCGTCGAGGTCTCCGGGCCGGTAGAGCCAGCCGTTCGCGCTGTTCTGCACGAGGTCGACCGGGCCGCCGCGCCCGGTCGCCACGACCGGCACGCCGCTCGCCATCGCCTCCTGCACGGTCTGGCAGAACGTCTCGCTCTCGCCGGGGTGCACGAAGACGTCGAGGCTCGCCATCGCCCGTGCGAGCTCGTCGCCGCCGAGGAACCCGGTGAAGCGGGCATCGGGCAGCAGGCGTTCGAGCTGCGCACGCGACGGGCCGTCGCCGATCACGACCAGCCGCACGCCCGACAGCGTGGAGATCGCGTGGAGGTCCTCGACCTGCTTCTCGGGCGCGAGGCGGCCGACGTAGCCGACGAGCACCTCGCCGTTCGGCGCGAGCGCTCGGCGCCACGCATCGTCGCGCCGGTCGGGCGAGAACCGCTCGGTGTCGACGCCGCGGCGCCAGAGCCGCAGCCGGTCGACGCCGAGGGACTCGAGCCGCTCGACCGCCGACGACGACGGCGCGAGCGTCAGCGTCGCCCGTCGGTGCAGGCGCCCGAGGTGGCGGGTGAGCGCGGGCGCCGCGCCCGGCACGCCGTAGCGCTCGGCGTAGGAGGGGATGTCGGTCTGGTAGACCGCGACGCTCGGGATGCCGAGCGACTCGGCGGCGAGCACGCCGCGCCAGCCGAGCACGAAGGGCGAGGCGAGATGCACCACGTCGGCATCGTGCGCGCGCATCACCTCGGCGAGGCGGTGCGCGCCCGCAAGCGTCACGCGCACGTCGGGGTAGCTCGGCAGCGGCACCGACGGAAGCAGCACGGCGCGGGCGCCGTAGAGCGTGTGATCGATCGGCCCCGACCGCGGGGCGATCACGAGGGCGTCGTGCCCCCGCCGCTCGAGGTGGCGCAGCGTCTGCAGCAGCGAGTGCGTCACGCCGTTCATGTGCGGGAGGAACGATTCTGCGAGGAGGACGACCTTCACGACTCCAGCGTGAGGGGTGCTCGGGCGGTGATCGGCCGGAATCGACCCGCCGAACCGAGGATTCATCGACTGGTCGACTGCCGTTCGCCGTGGCGTCGAGAGACCGCGCCGCGGCGGCCCGGCGGGAGCCTCGCTTTCCGCTCGTCCGGGGCGCAAGATGGGTCTCGTACGCACGCACATCATTCGAGGGGGAATGCAATGGCTTCCGTCGCACGTGTCACCACCATCACCGTCCGTTCCGAGAAGGGGTTCGACGACGCCGTCGCCTCAGGCGTCGCACGGGCGTCCGAGACCCTGCGCAACGTCACCGGGGCCTGGGTCAAGGAGCAGAAGGTCGAAGTGAGCGACGGCCGGGTCTCCGGCTGGTCGGTCACGCTCGAGGTGACCTTCGTGCTCGACGACTGACGCGCGCCGCGAGACATCCGCAGGCGGCCCTGCACTGCAGGATCGCCCTTGTGGGCGTTCGGCGCGCCCGAACACCGCCACACGTTCGACTCCCCCCGGGTTCCTGAGAATCACGTGAGGATCATTCGCCGCGCATCATCGTTCCGTGCCTCGACCGTCTCTTCGGGTGGAGGGCTGCACCGACAGCTCCTCCGCTTCCACCCGAAGGAGCTGATCCACCGTGCACCCGATTGCGCACACACCCACCCGAACACCTCGAGGATTCCGAGCGATCGCGGCGACCGTCGCCACGGCGCTCGCCTCGTTCGCGATGATCGTCGCCATGCCGACGGCGGCACAGGCGACCGAACTCGACGCCATCACGAGCGTCTCGATCGACGCCGACGCCCCGATCGGGGTCCGGCAGCGCTACGCCGTCGAAGCGACCTGGGCAGCGCCGGCGGGCGCGGTCGAGGGCGACACCTTCCGCCTCGACTTCCCGAGCCCCGTGCACGCCTACTCGGCGGACTTCGTGCTCCGCGACTCGGCGGGAGCCACCGTCGGCGACTGCGTCGTCACCGAGTCGAGCATCGTCTGCACCCTCGGCGACTACGTCGAGACGCACGACGACGTGCAGGGTTCGCTGCACTTCTTCGCGCGTTCCTCGGAAGCGACCGACGACGACGCATACGTCTTCACCACCGGCACCGGCATCGAGATCCGGGTTCCGATCCCGGGCGGCGGGATCGTCGAGGGCGACGGCGAGCCCGGCACCGCACCGACCTCACCGCAGAAGTGGGGCTGGCTGAACGACGACGGCACCTCGATCACCTGGCAGGTCGTCATCCCCGCGGCCGTGCTCGCCGGCGACACCCCCGTCGTGCTCGACGACGTCTACGACGCACGCATGGGCTTCGACCCCTCGAGCCTCACCGCCGGCTGGGTCCTGGCCTCGGAATGGGCTGCGTGGAAGGTCCACGACGTCGTGGCGGGCACGGGTCCCGAGACGTACACGCTCGTCGACTCGCCTGCCACGCACTCCTTCGAGCTCACGTTCAACGAGCCCGTGACGACCGCCGACCGCGACTACGTGCTGCGGTACCGCACCACCCTGCCGGCGGATGCCCGCCAAGGCGATCTCTTCGGCAACACCATCACGGCGTCCGGAGAGCAGTTCACGACCTGGCCGGTCGAGTTCGTCACCGCGGGCGGCGAGGGAGGCGGCACCGGCAGGATCGGCGGATTCACCGTGACCAAGACGCTCTCGGGCGATGGAGCCGCCGTGGTTCCCGATGGCACGGTCTACGCCGTGACGTACGCGTACCTTCGCGGCGACGAGCCGGTCACCGGAACCCTCGAACTCTCTCCCGGAGTGCCGCAGGGCATCGACGGCCTGCCGACCGGCACCGTCGTGACGCTCGGCGAGGCAGTTCCCGAGGCGATCAGCGGAGTGGACTACGGGACCCCTCGATTCTCGGGCGACGGCATCGTCGCCGATGGGGGTTCGGCGCGACTCGTGATCGGCGACCGCACGACGGTGTCCGTGTCGCTGGACAACCCGGTCGCCCTCGTGCCGCCGACTCCGTCGACTCCGCCGACGCCGCCGGGTTCGTCGACGCCGCCGGCTTCCACGCCCGCCTCCCCCGCGACGGGCGGCTCGTTGGCTTCCACGGGCATCGAGCTCGGTCGGCCGATCGCCGGGGCGGCCCTCCTCGCGCTCCTCGGCGCCGCCGCGCTCGTCGCCGCCCGCCGTCGCGCGCAGACCCGTTGAGCTCGTCCCCACCGCAGGGGGCGATCCCCTGCGGTGCGGACCGCCGTCTCCTGCCGTTCACCTCCATCGGCTAGAACGAGCAGGTGGATGACGCATGGCTCGTCTCGCTCGCCGCCTCACCCTGGCTCCTGCCCGCGCTCTTCGCGCTCGTGGTCGGCGATGCGTTCCTCGTGGTGCTGCCGAGCGAGACCCTCGTCGTCGCGCTCGGCGCCCTGTCGGCGACGACCGGCTCCCCAGCCCTGTGGCAGGTCGTTCCCGTGGCCGCCGCCGGCGCGGTCGTCGGCGACGGACTCTGCTACCTGATCGGTCGACGCGTCGGCCTCGACCGGTGGCGCTGGCAGCGCACGGGCCGCATCGGCGCCGCGATCGAACGGATCCGAACGGCCGTGCACAGGAGGACCGCGCTGCTCGTCTTCACCGCGCGCTACGTGCCCTTCGCACGCATCGCGGTGAACCTCGCGGCCGGCGCCGGCCGGGTGCCGCTCCGGCGCTACCTTCCGTTGTCGGCCGCGGCCGGCATCGCGTGGGCGTCGTACAACGTCGCGATCGGCGCGATCGTCGGCAGCGTCCTGCGCGACTCGCCGCTCGTCGCGATCGCGGTCTCCGTTCCGGTCGCGATCGCACTCGGACTCCTCGTCGACCGCACGATCGCGCTCCTCGATGCACGCCGCGCACGGCCTGGCGCCGGGGTCGCCCGTCCAGGCGACCCCGGCGACGGCCTCACTCCCCCGTGAGGCCCCCGATGAGGTGACCGAAGGGCCGGTCGAGGGCGAACGGGTCGCGCACGTTCGCCGAACGGTCGCTCGCCGCGACGAGCGCGGCGAGCTCGCCGGAGGCCCGGTCGATGCGCGCCGGCAGCGTCTTCACGCTGTCGGCGGATTCGCCCCAGTCGCCCGTCGCCGCGAACACGCCGGTCGGCGCGACGATCGCGTGCAGGTAGGTGAACATCGGCCGGAGCGCGTAGTCGAGCGCGAGCGAGTGCCGCGGCGTGCCGGCCGTCGCCCCGATCACGACGGGCAGGTCGGCGAGCGCGGCGCTGTCGATCACGTCGAAGAACGACTTGAAGAGCCCCGAGTAGCTCGTCGTGAAGATCGGCGTGACGGCGATGAGCCCGTCGGCGCCGGTCACGGCCTCGATGACGGCCTCGAGCTTCGGGCTCGGGAATCCCGTGAGCATGTGATTCATGATGTCGGTCGCGACATCCCGCAGCTCGAAGGTCTCGACGGTCGTGTCGATGCCCTGGTCGGCGAGCTCGGCGACCGTGGCGTCGCTGAGCTTGTCGGCGAGCATGCGCGTCGACGACGGCTGGCTGAGCCCGGCGGACACGACGGCGAGGGTGCGAGTCGTCATGGTCAGGCTCCCTTCACGGCGGCGGCGCCGAACGCGGCGCCCTTCGGCGCTGCGCTCGTGCCGGCGGCGGCCTTCGCCGCGTTGCGCGCAGCGACGAGCGAGTCGTGCGTCGGGGCATCCGGAACCGTCTCGGGGCGGTTCTTCGCGAACTCCTTGCGCAGCACCGGCACGACCTCGGAGCCGAGCAGGTCGAGCTGCTCGAGCACGGTCTTCAGCGGCAGGCCCGCGTGGTCCATGAGGAAGAGCTGTCGCTGGTAGTCGCCCACGTAGTCGCGGAAGCCGAGGGTCTTGTCGATGACCTCCTGCGGGCTGCCGACCGTGAGCGGGGTCTGCGAGGTGAACTCCTCGAGGCTCGGGCCGTGGCCGTAGACGGGTGCGTTGTCGAAGTAGGGGCGGAACTCGCGCACGGCGTCCTGCGAGTTCTTGCGCATGAACACCTGGCCGCCGAGTCCGACGATCGCCTGCTCGGCCGTGCCGTGCTCGTAGTGCTCGAAGCGCTGGCGGTACAGCGCGATCATGCGCTGGGTGTGCGACGCGGGCCAGAAGATGTGGTTCGCGAAGAAGCCGTCACCGTAGTAGGCCGCCTGCTCGGCGATCTCGGGGCTCCTGATCGAGCCGTGCCAGACGAACGGGGGCACGTCGTCGAGCGGGCGCGGCGTGGACTGGAAGCCCTGCAGCGGCGTGCGGAACTGGCCCTCCCAGTCGACGAAGTCCTCGCGCCACAGGCGGTGCAGCAGCCCGTAGTTCTCGATCGCCAGGTTGATGCCCTGACGGATGTCCTTGCCGAACCACGGGTAGACGGGGCCGGTGTTGCCGCGGCCGAGCATGAGGTCGACGCGCCCGTCGGCGACGTGCTGGAGCATCGCGAAGTCCTCGGCGATCTTCACCGGGTCGTTCGTGGTGATGAGCGTCGTCGAGGTCGTGAGCTGGATCTTCGACGTCTTCGCCGCGAGGTAGGCGAGCGTCGTGGTCGGCGAGGAGGAGAAGAAGGGCGGGTTGTGGTGCTCACCGAGTGCGAAGACGTCGAGGCCGACCTCTTCGGCGTGCTGGGCGATCGTCAGCACATCCGTGATGCGCTCGTGCTCGCTCGGCGTGCGCCCCGTCGTCGGGTCCTGAGTGATGTCGCTGACGGTGAAGATTCCGAACTGCATGGTTGCCCTCCTGGGCTCTTCCTCGTGGGAGTTTTCCGCGTTGCATGCTTTTGCATACATTTCCGACAACGGATGCCCCACGCCCACTATTCCCGATCAGCCGAGGTCGTGCGCACGCGAAGGGCGGGGGTGCCGATCGGCACCCCCGCCCGTTGGCGGAACGAACTACCCGATGCTGCCGTGGGCGAAGCCGCCGCCGCTGCCGACGGTGCCCTCGGGCCCGGCCGGCACCGGGAGCGTGAGCCCGCCCGGGACCTTCTTGCCGACCACACCGTTGACCGACTCGGTCGAGTAGGCGTAGGCGAGCACGGCGAACGCGATCGCATCGACGTTCACGTCGAATGCGTACTCGTCGACGTTGCCGAGGTCATCGCATGCCTGGTGGTAGCACTGGTCGAGCATCTCGCCGACCTCGCCACCCCAGATCGCCTGCTGCTCGGGCGTCTTGAACTCGTCGGCGCCGGTGAACAGGCCGCCCGCGGCGATGCCGTTGAGGATGAACGCCTCGTAGTCGCTGCGACCGCTGAACTCCGCGTCGTCATACGGCACGCCGGCACCCGTGAAGTAGCTCTCGAAGAGGTCCTCGATCTGCACCGAGCCCTCGGGAACCGTCACCGGCGCCTCGAAGCCCGACTCGTCGCCGTCGTAGATCATGAACATGTAGTTGGGCGAGGCGACCATGTCGAAGTTGAGATACAGCGCGATCTCGTCCTTCTCTGCTTGCGAGAGTGCTGCGACGTAGGCGGCCGAACCGAGCAGGCCGTCTTCTTCGGCACCCCACCAGGCGAGTCGCACGGTGTTCTGCGGCTTGACCTTCGACATCTGCTGGGCGATCTCCAGCAGTGCTGCCGAACCGCTGCCGTTGTCGTTGATGCCCGGTCCTTCGCGCACCGAGTCGAGGTGCGCGCCGGCCATCACGACGTTGCCGTCGTTCGTGCCGGGCAGTTCGGCGATGATGTTCTTCTGGGGGCGCGGGTCGGGCGCGGGCACGAAGACGTGCGCCGAGGAATCGGGCTCGGCGAGTGCGACACCCTGCGCGAAGCTCGCCCCGACGACCGGAATGCCGTGCGCGACCGTCGAGCCGTCGGACCGCGACGAGGCGTCGGCGACGATGAGGCCCTCACGGTCGGGCGTGTTGCCCTGGTTGAAGATGATGACGCCCACGGCGCCCGCCTGCTCGGCGAAGAACGCCTTGTCGCCGAAGTTGCAGGTGCCGCGCTGCACGAGCGCGATCGAGCCTGCGGGGAATCCGTTGAAGTCGGCGGCCTCGCAGCCGCTCGTCGACGCCCGCGGCGGCGTGAGGTTGATGTCGACCGGAACGACCGCGGCGGTGACGTCGCCGTCACCGCTGCCGCTGAATGCGCCGGTCGGGTAGTCGGCCTCCACCGGGGTGAGCTGGGTGAGCGACGAGTCTCCGATGAAGTCGTAGTCGAACTCCTCGATCGAGACGTTCCATCCGGCATCCTCGAGGGTCTCGACGACGTAGTCGACACTGGCCTCGTAGCCAGGAAGGCCGGCCGCTCGGTTGCCGCCGTTCTCGTCGGCGATCGACTGCAGCGCCTGGAGGTGCTCCATCGCGCCGTCGGCGTCGACGCACTCGAGCAGCTTCTGAACCGTGTTGTTGGTCCGCGTCTCGCAGCCGTTGCCGGCCGGTGTCGCGAAGGCTGCCCCGTTGGGCACGAGTGCCAGTCCGGCGACCGCCGCGGTCGCGATCACCGCCGTCCTGGCGCGCTTGGAAAGTGTTGCAGATGGGTACATCGTCTCCCCTTCCGTGCCGGTTCGTCATCGTTGACCCCCGGTCGCGGGCCAGCATATGTCGAGCGCCGCGCCGACCGACAGCCCCAGTTCCATATCGGCCGCCACGACGCACGGATCGAGCGTGGCTCGACCGCCTCGTGGCTAGACTCGCCGTGATGGGCACGATTTCGGTCATCATTCCGAGCCTCAACGACGCGGACTTCCTCGCCGCATGCCTCGATGCGCTCGCGAGCCAGACCCGGCGCCCCGACGAGGTCATCGTGGTCGACAACGGGTCGACGGATGCCACGACCGCCGTCGCCCTCGCCGCGGGCGCGCGAGTGGTGCACGAACCCCTGCGCGGCATCTGGCCCGCGACGGCCGCCGGGTTCGACGCGGCATCCGGTGATCTGCTCGCCCGCCTCGATGCCGACTCGATCCCCGCGCCCGACTGGATCGCCGAGATCGAGCGGCGCATGGTGGGGCCGGACCACCCGGCCGTCGTCACGAACGGCGGCACGTTCTACGGCCGCAACGCGGTCGTGCGCTGGATCGCCCGCAACCTCTACATCGGCGGCTACTTCACGGTCATCGGCGCGCTGCTGGGGCATCCGCCCATCTTCGGTTCGAACTACGCGATGCGCGCCGACGTGTGGGTCCGGCTCCGCGACCTCGTGCACCGCGATCGCGCCGATGTGCACGACGACCTCGACCTCGCGTGGTGGATGCAGCCGGGCATGACCGTCGTGCGCGACCGGCGCATGCTGGTTCGCGTCTCGGCGCGCCCGTTCGACAGCTTCGATGGTCTCGCGCGGCGAGTGCGCATGGCGTTCCACACGATGTCGGTCGAGTCGCGGGAGTGGCCGCCGCTCACCCGGCGCGCGGAACGACGTCGGGCGCCGGTCTGGGTGTGGGAGGCGAGCGGACTGCCCGCCGACCCCGACGGCGACGACGTGACCGAGACCGATGGAGAGGAACCGCTGCCCGCGTGAGGGGCGGCGGTCCGCCCACGACGGCTAGGGAGTGAGATCGCTCGCCGCGAAGAGGGCGAGCATGTCGCGCACGAGCTGATGCGGCGCCGTCTCGCACGGGCTGTGGCCGGTGGGGTACACCGCGAAGTGCGCCCCGATCTCGCGTGCGAAGCGCTCGTGGAGCTCGCGCGGCCAGAGGTCGTGCTCCCCGACCGCGACGAGTTTCGGGATCGTCGACGCGGCGAGATCCGTCCGCAGGTCGGGCGTCTCCATCATGAGCGCGATGATGTCGTCGACGCTCTCGCGCCGCGTGAGCGCGAAGCGCTCGCGCACGAATTCGAGCCGGCGCGGCGGCACCCGGTTGAGGTTGTTGCGGATGCCCCAGAGCATGAGCGCGGCACCCTGGTGCGGCGAGGTGAACGAGCTGATCGGCCCGATGCGCTTGACCCCGCGGAACGCCTGTCCCGCCTCGGGAGGGGCGCTGAGGAGCGTGAGGCTCGCGAACCGGTCGGGTCGTTCGAGCAGCGCGAGCTCGGCGAGCGTGCCGGCGAAGCTGTAGCCCAGCACGTGCGCGGGCGCCGTGCCGTCGTCGAGCACGGCGAGCAGGTCGTCGAGGAAGAGCCGTTCGTCGTAGCGCGGGCGCGCCGGTTCGAGGTTCCACGGTCCGGCGCGCCACGACTCGTACTGGCCGGCGAGGTCGAAGGACTCGACCCGATAGCCGGCCGCGGCGAAGAGCGGAATCATGAGCACGAAATCCTCTTTGGAACCCGTCGCGCCGGGCACGAGCACGATGCGCGGAGCATCGGCCGCCCCCAGCGCGACTCGAGCGAGCGTGCCGCTCGGCGCCGCGAACGCCGTGTGCTCCGCTCCCTCGGGGAACACCCGCCAGTCGAGATCGGGGATGGCCTCGTCGGCACGCCGCGCGTCGTCGACGGCGACCTCGGGTTCCGACGCGGTGTCGGCGACCGGGCCGCGCCGACGGAATGAACCGAGCGCGCCTCCGAATGCGACCACGTCTTCACGATAGCGGCGACGGCACCGACCCGGTGGGGAAACCGCGGTGTCGGCCCGCCGCACGGTCGAGACGGCTCACACCTCGCGCAGAGCGAACACCGAGCGCGGCCACAGACTGCGCGTTTAGGCTTGGGGCATGGCTACCGTGGCGCTCACCCTTGACACCTTCGAGAAGACGATCCTCGAAGGCGGCACCGTCTTCGTCGACTTCTGGGCCGGATGGTGCGGCCCGTGCATGCAGTTCGCACCGCACTACGAGGCTGCCGCCGAAGCGAACCCCGACCTCACGTTCGCCAAGGTCGACACCGAAGACCAGCAGCAGCTGGCCGCAGCCATGAACATCACGTCGATCCCGACGATCATGGCCTTCAAGGACGGCATCGGCGTCTTCGCCCAGGCCGGCGCCCTCCCGCGCCCGATGCTCGACGAGCTGATCTCGCAGGTGAAGGCGCTCGACATGGAGCAGGTGCGCGCCGACCTCGACAAGCAGGAGGCCGAGGAGGCGTCGGCCTGAGCCGAACGATCTCCTGCGCGAGGCGGGGTCACTCCGCTGTCGCGTCACCGAGCCGCTCGAGGCCGCTGAGGTCGAGTTCGACCCCGTAGGGTCGCGAGCTTCCGGTGATGAGCGCCGGCACCCGCGCATAGCTGCCGTGCTCGCGCATGCCGTCGAGCAGGTCGCGCCAGCGGTCGTCGGCCGCGGCGCTGAGGAATCCGGCATGACGCGGCCGGTCGCCGCCGACCAGTTGCACGCCGATGCGGTACCGCCGCGACAGCCAACGGCTCGCACGCGGCACGAGCACCGCATGCTGCTCGGGGCCGCCGTACAACCGGGCGAGCTCGATCGCCGGCTGGTGCCGGTGCTCGTCGACCACCGGCGCGACGGCGCGCACTCCGCGCTCGACGCGCTCCGCGTCGACGAGCTCGAGCCCGTCGAGGCTCGTGAGGTCGCCCCACTGGTCGGGGTTCGAACGTCGCGACCCGCGCACGAGGCCGACGATGAGCCATGCGACCGCCGCAGCGAGGATCGCGAGGAACGGCCAGAGCAGCCACGGCGGGCCCTCGGGTCGCACGATCCCCGTCAGCAGGAGCAGCACGAACACGACGAGGTACGGGAACGGCTCCCAGGCGAGCAGGGGCTTCGAACGGGGCGCGGGCATGTGCTTCAGGGTATCGCGGGCAGGCTGACGCCAGGCCCGGCGGATGCCTCGGCGCCCGTGGTCAGCGCAGGCGCGCCATGAGCTCGGCCACCTCGTCGAGCACCGACTCGTCGCCCGCGTAGAGCCCGTGCTCGCGCGGCCAGTGCGCGACGACGTCGGTGAACCCGAGCTCGGCGGCACGCCCGACGGCGTCCTCGAAGGCCGCGGCGCTCGCGAGGCTGTATCGCGGCTCGGAGTCGAGCGAGAGGATCCGGTCGAGACTCGCCGGGTCGCGGTCCTGGCGCGCACAGGCGTCGTCGAGCCGTGCGCTCAACTCGGCGAGGCGCCGCCACCAGGCGTCGGTGTCGTCGACGGTGGTGCCCGTCGTCACCCAGCCGTCGCCGAGCCGCGCCACGAGGTCGAGGCTCTTCGGCCCCTCCGCCGCGAGGTGGAGCGGCATGCGCGGTCGCTGCGCCGGCTCGCCGACCATGCGGGCTCCGGACGCCGTGAACCACTCGCCATCGAAGGAGATGCCGCCCGACTCCGGCTCTTCGAAGCGCAACAGCACGTCGATCGCCTCTGCGAACTCGACGAACCGCGCGAGCCGCTGCCGCGGCGTGTACTCGGACTGACCGAGCACGAAGGCGTCGAACCCGGTGCCGCCCGAGCCGACCCCGAGCAGCAGGCGGCCGCCCGAGATCTGGTCGAGCGTCGCGACCTCCTTCGCGAACGGCACCGGATGCCGGAAGTTCGGGCTCGCGACGAAGGTGCCGAGCCCGATGCGCTCCGTGACCATCGCTGCCGCCGTGAGGGTGGGCACCGTGGCGTGCCAGCGCTCCCCCGCGAGACCTCGCCACGAGAGGTGGTCGTAGGTCCAGGCGTGATCGAACCCGAGTTCCTCGGCACCGCGCCAGTAGTGCACCGCCTCGGGCCACTCGTACTGCGGGAGGATGATCACGCCGAATCGCATGATCAGATTCTAGGCAGAGCCGACCGGGCCGTTCAGCCGACGAGCGGCCCCACTGCGACGTCGAGCGCCTGCTGCAGGTCGGCGATCAGGTCGTCGGCGTCTTCGAGTCCGATCGAGAAGCGCAGGTGCCCGAAGGTCTTGAACCCGTCGGGGTAGTACGCCACGCGCGGCCCGGTCGTGCCGACGTGCACGATGAGCGACTCGTCGTGCCCGAGCGAGACCGCCGAGGTCACGATGCGCAGCGCGTCGACGAAGGCGTTCTGCACCTCGGGGCCGCCGTCGACGGCGAACGACATCACTCCGCCGTACGCCCCGCCGAACTGCGTCGTCGCCAGGTCGTGCTGCGGGTGCCCCGCGAGCCCCGGGTAGGCGACGAACGCGATGCGCGGGTCGGCGTCGAGCGATTCGGCGACGCGCAGCGCGGTCGGGAAGGTCTGGCGGAGGCGCAATGGCAGCGTCACCGAGCCGCGCATGATGAGCCAAGCGTTGAACGGGCTGATGACGCCGCCGACGTCGACCATCGCGTCGGCCTTCAGTTGCGCGATGAGTTCGCGCCGTCCCGAGACCGCCCCGCCCATGGCATCGCCGTGGCCGTTGATGTACTTCGTGAGCGAGTGCACAGAGAGGTCGGCGCCGTGATCGAGCGGGCGGAAGAACGGCGGCGGTGTGAAGGTCGAGTCGACGCTGAGCAGGGCGCCGGCCTCGTGCGCGATCGCGGCGACGCCCGAGACATCCGTCACCTTGGTCGTGGGGTTCGCGATCGCCTCGATGTGCACGAGACGCGTGGTCGGGCGCAGTGCCGCCCGCACGGCGTCGAGGTCGCTCGTGTCGACGAAGTCGGCCTCGATGCCGTACTTCTCGGGGAAGAGTTCGGTGAAGAGCCGATAGGTCGCCTCGTACGAGACATCCGAGACGATCACGTGGTCGCCCGACTTCAGGAAGGTGAAGAACACCGCGTGCAGCGCCGCGACGCCGCTCGCGAGCACCACCGAGTCCTCGCTGTGCTCGAGCACCGCGATCTTCCGCTGCAGCCCGATCTGGTTGGCGCCCGAGTTGCGGGTGTACAGCGGGGTCTCGGTGCCCGACCAGCTCATCGTCGACGGGTCGTCGGGCAGCGCGTAGGAGTTCGCCATCACGATCGGCGTGCGGATCGCCCCCGACCCGCCGTCGAGGGCGTTGCCGGCGTGCACCGCCTGGGTCGTGTCGGCGAGGTCGGTCCAGTCGGCGCGTGTCATGCCTCGACGCTACGCCTCGGCACGCCGAGTGTTACCGCCGATTGCGGATAGCGCCTCGACTCGCGGGCTATTCGCGGGCGTTGACGGCGACCGGCACCAGGTCGATGTCGAGGGCGACCGCCGCGGCGTCCCTCGGCCGTTCGAACCGCACGAGCACGATGCCGCCGAGGATGAGCAGGCCGCCCGCCGCCTGCAGCGGACCGATCGCCTCGCCGAGCACGAACCAGGCCACGATCGCGGCGAAGATCACCTCGGAGAGCCCGAGGAACGAGGAGACGCGCGTGCCGAGCATGCGGATCGCACTGATGCCCGCGACGTAGGCGAACGCCGTCGAGACGAGGCCGACCGTCAGCACCGGGACCCACCACGGCGCGACCGTGCCGAAGTACTGCACCTCGACGAACTCCGCCGAGAACGGCACGACCCCGACGATGCCCAGCACGCCGAGCACGACGGCGCCCACCACGAAGCCGCTCGCGGCGAGTGCGATCGGCGGCACCGAGGCATCCGCTCGCTCGCCGAGCACGTAGTAGACGCAGACGCCGACCATCGCCACGCCCGCGAGCAGCAGCCCGACCACGTCGAGCCCGCCGCCGCCGGGGCCGATCACGAGGTAGAGCCCCACGATCGCCAGCACCGAGCCCGCGATGACGACGAACTGCGGCGCCCGGCGCTGGCGAGCCCAGGCGACCAGCACGAGGGCGACGGGCGCGAGGTACTCGATGAGCAGCGTCGTGCTCACGGGGATCAGCGCGATCGAGGCGTAGAAGGCGACCTGCGTGCCGACGACGGCGATGAGCGCGTAGGCGAGCACCGTCCAGCGGGCGCGCCAGAGCGGTCGCAGGTCGAAATTCAGCGCGATGAGGCCCGGCACGATCAGCGCGATCGCCGCGACGCCGATGCGGGCGAAGACCGCGGCGCCGGGCGACCAGCCCGATTCGAGGAGCGGCTTGACGACCACGCCGCCGGCGCCGAAGGCGAGCCCCGCGGCGAGGCCCACCGTGATGCCGAGGATGCCCTTCGAACCGCGCATCGGCGTCTCCTTCTGGTGGTGGGTTCCGCGGCCACGTCATGACCGAACGAGGTTATGCTCGTGACAGTACCCCTACCGGACGTCAGGAGTCAAATGATCTTCACCGATGACACGATCGCGGCGCTCGGCTTCGTGGCCGCGCTGGCCGACACCGTGCCCGAGGCATCCGAATCGGGCGCCGACGAGCTCTCGACTCCCGAGCAGCTCGGCGCGATCCTCGATGCCTGGTGGTACTCCGGCCGGCGCGACGGCACCGCCGTCGAGGTCGTCGAGGTGGCCGCGGCACGCGACCGGTTGCGCGCGCTCTGGCAGCTCGACCGCGACGACGCCGTGACCGAGGTGAACGCGATCCTCGACGAGGCGAACGCCCTGCCCCGACTCGTGCGGCACGACGACCTCGACTGGCACGTGCACGCGACCAGCCAGGACGCACCGCTCTCGTCGCGCATCCTCGTCGAGGCGGCGATGGCGTTCGTCGACGTCATCCGCGCCGACGGCATGGATCGCCTGCGCGTGTGCCAGGCCGACGACTGCACGGGCATCTACGCCGATCTGTCGAAGAACGCCTCCCGCCGTTACTGCAGCACGCGATGCGGCAACCGCATGGCCGCACGGGCGCATCGCGCGCGTGCCGAGTAGCTCCGCCCTGCCTCACGGCCTGCGAGTCGGCGGACTCTCGCGCCGACACGCCGCACGGGCCGCTCGTCGGCACGGCGTGTCGCCCGACGCATCCGCCGACTCGCAGGAGTCGTGGTCGCCTCGGGCGCGCCCGGGAATGACGAAAGCCCCCGGCCACTGGGTGGCGGGGGGCTTTCGCAAGAAGCTCGCGGTATCAACGAGAGCCGCGTCGTGGAAGACGCTTAGCGGCGCAGGCCGAGACGCTCGATGAGCTTGCGGTAGCGGTTGATGTCCACATCGGCGAGGTAGCCGAGCAGACGACGACGCTGACCGACGAGGAGCAGCAGGCCACGACGCGAGTGGTGGTCGTGCTTGTGCTCCTTCAGGTGCTCGGTGAGGTCCTTGATTCGCTTCGTGAGGAGCGCGATCTGGACCTCGGGGGATCCAGTGTCACCGGGGTGCGTCGCGTACTCTTCGATGATCGCCTTCTTGACATCAGCTTCAAGTGCCATAGATGGGATCCCCTTTCTTCTTGTTGCGCGCTGCCCGTGGCAGAATGCCCGGGCTCTCTTTGTGCGCGGCCGTCATGACGGCAACCTCAATACTCTACCAGAGCGGATGCCTCGCGGCTGACCTGCACGCCTCGCAGCACTGGTGCCGGGGCGGCACGATCGCTAGAGTCATCCGCGTCGTCGCCGCCGGCGGGGCGTCGGGTTCGCGAAGGGTGGTCGACATGTTCCAGGGCTTCACCGGGTGGCATGCGCTGATCATCCTCGGCGTGCTCGTGTTCTTCGCCGCGATCGCGGTGGGCGTGCTGCTGCTCATCCGGTACGCCGCGAAGTCGGGCACGACCGAGGCGCTGGAGAGCGCCGGGCCGCCGACGGCCGGTGCGGGCGAGCGGCTCGACCAGCTCGAACGGCTGCGCGCCGAGGCGAGGATCACCGACGCCGAGTACGCCGCGAAGCGCGCGGAGATCCTGCGCGGGATCTGACCCGCTGGCTCGCGACGCCGACGTCGACGGCGTCGACGGCGTCGACGCGATGGTCTCGCACCTCAGCCGAGCCCGATGACGGCCTTGCCGAGCACGGCGCCCGACCGCAGACGAGCGAGTTGCTCCGGCACCTGGTCGAGCTGGTGCGGGCCGTCGATGAGCGCCCGCAGCTCCCCCGCAGCGGCGAGCGCGGCGATCTCAGGGAGGTCGCGGTTCGGCACGGCGGCGAGCAGCCCGATGCTCCGGGTGGGCTCGGCATCGGCCTCGGCACCGTCATCGGCACCGCCCTCGACACCTGCCTGACGGACGAGACGGCCCCCCGCGAAGAGCACCTGCGCGATGCGGCGCGGGCTCCCGCCGATGTACGCGGCGCGCCCGCCATCGGCGAGCAGGGTGCTCGTCTGCGACGGTGGCAGCGCCCCGACGACATCGAGGACGAGATCGAAAGCGTGGTGCGAGTCAGCGCCATCGGGTACGCCCGCGGCGACGACGTCGGCACCGAGCTCGGCGAGCGCGTCGAGCTTCCACATCGCGCGTTCGACCGCCGTGACGTGGGCGCCCCCGCGCTTCGCGAGCTGGATCGCGAAGGTGCCCACTCCCCCGCCGGCGCCGACGATGAGCACGCGCCGGCCCTGCAGTGCGCCGCCCGGCGCCGCAGCCTCGGCGCCTCCGAGCGCCTGCCACGCCATGCTCGCGGCCTGCGGCAGCGCGGCGGCGGTGAGGTCGTCGAGGCCGGCCGGTCTCGCCACGAGCGCGTCCTCGCGCGCGACGACGCGCTCGGCGAACCCGCCCCAGCCCGCGGCCGAGAGCTCGCCGAAGACGGCGTCGCCGACGCGGTGCCGGGTCACGCCGCCGCCGACGGCGACGACGATGCCCGAGGCATCCGACCCGATGACCCGACGCTTGGGGCGGAACGGCGCCTCGAGGCGCACGAGGGTCGCCCCGATCGCGAGGTCGACGTCCCACGAGTTGAGCGAGACCGCGGCGACCCGAATGACGACCTCGCCGGCGCCGGGCACGGGATCCGCGAGGTCGGCGAGGCGCATGACCTGCTCGGGCGGACCGTAGCGGTCGAGCACGATCGCACGCATGCGCGGCATCCTCTCGTCGGCTTCAGCGCGATGTTCGATGGTCTTCGATGGTCTTCGAGTGGTCCGAGGATACCGAGCGCGCGGCCAGGCGGCAGCCGATGCTTGCGGCGCGGTCGCCGGTGCGGGATGCTGCCCGCATGCGAAAGCCAGTTCTCGTCGCGATCGGTGCGCTCGTCGTCGTCATGGGCGTCGTCTTCATGCTCCAGGGCATCGGCCTGATCGGCGGCAGCGCCATGACGGGTTCTGCGCTCTGGGCGATCCTCGGGCCGATCATCGCGCTCGGCGGCGTCGCGCTCATCGTGCTCGGACTCCGGAGTCGGCCGAAGAGCTGACGTCGCCCGACACGGCGGTCAACCGGCGCTCGGCACGGCGACGCTTGGCATGCCGGATGCCCCGGGGCAGACTGACCCCATGGGGTTCGTCATCAAGCGGGTCTACGACCGGGCCGAGGCATCCGACGGCTACCGCGTGCTCGTCGACCGGCTCTGGCCGCGCGGCGTGAGCAAGGAGCGCGCCGAGCTCGACCTGTGGGACAAGGACGTCGCGCCCTCCCCCGAGCTCCGCACCGAGTGGCACCACAACCGCGAGCGGTTCGACGAGTTCGCCGAGCGGTACCGCGGCGAGCTCGACGCGAACGACGCCGCGCGGGCGCTCGTCGCGCTCGGCGAGGAGCACGATCGGGTCACGCTGCTGTTCGGCGCACGCGACGAGCAGGTCAACCACGCGGCGGTGCTGATCGAGTGGCTGGGCGGGCACGGGGCATCCGTCGACCGCGACGCCTGACCTAGGGCGCCAGCAGGAAGATCGCCGGCCATCCCGTGTGCGCGTACACGATGACCGCGAACACCACCGCGTCGAAGAGCATGTGCACGGTGAACACGTAGCCGAGCGACTTCGTGAGCTTGAACGTGTAGCCCTGGATGAGCGCGAACGGGATCGTCAGCAGCGGCCCCCACGACTGGTAGCCGAGCTCCCACAGGAACGAGACGAAGACGATCGACTGCAGCAGGTTCGCCTGCCAGGCCGGGAAGTGCCGGCGCAGCAGCACGAAGACCGTGCAGATGAAGAACAGCTCGTCCCACGTGCCGACGGCGGCGACGCCGACGAACAGGCGCGCGATCGTGTCGGGCTCGGTCACCGTCGGCCAGTTCTCGTAGACGCCCGAGCTGATGAAGTAGAACGGCAGGATCAGCCACCCCGCGAGCGTCACGAAGATCAGGTAGAGCCACTGCGTGCGGTTCCAGCGCCTGCCGGTGCGCCACGGGAAGCGGATCACGTGCTCGCGGTAGACGAACCTCGAGATGACGTAGGGCACGAGCACGGCGAGCCCGAGCACGACCGCGAAGCGCACCATGCCCTCGTTGCTGAGGTCGGCCTTCAGCGACACCGTCGAGATGATGACCTGGCCGACGGCGATGAGCGCGAGGTCGGCGAGCAGCCGTTCGGTGCGGCCCGAGCGATCGCAGAGCCATGCGGCCAGGAGGCCGACGGCGAGCGTCGCGTAGCCCGCGATCGGCACCATGAACCCGAAGAGCAGCACCGCGGCGCCGCACACGAGCACGGCGGGCACGAGCGCGATCGGATGCGTCCGCAGCTCGCGCGGTTCGACGGTCTCGGCGGTGTTCGTGCTCGGCATCGGGGACTCGCTAGTCGTCGTCGCCGAGCTCGCCGCGCTGCGACGCCACGACCCAACGGGAGAGGAACAACGCGCCGGCCTCGTCGTGGATGAGGTCGCCCGCGGTGAGCACCGGGTACGTGGTGTCCGGGATGCCCTCGGCCGGGCGCACGTCGACGTGGCGAACGCGCTCGCCGCGCTCGGCGAGCCAGTCGGCCATGCGGTAGTCGCCGCGCGAGTCGCCCATCGTGCGCCAGTGCTGCGGGCGGATGCCCCGCTCCTCGAGCAGCTCGACGGCACGCGCCGCCCCCAGGTCCTTGCCGAGTCGCACCGACTCGACGTCGGTCGAGATGATCGTCGGGTCGATGCGCCAGTGCACGCGCCCCGCGGCATCCGGTCGCTCGTCGCCCTCCCGCACCGTGCCGAAGCCCCGGGCTGCGAGCCGCTCGTGCGCGTGCGCGTCGAAACGCGGCTGGGCTCCGAGATAGTCGTCGGATGCCACGTGCACGTGCTGCTCGACCGAGACCATCGCGCGCTTCGTGTCGTCGAAGAAGGCGAACTCGTCGAAATGCGCCTCGACGTAGGCGCGCATGTCGGCCGCGAAGTCGGCGGGCATCGCGAGCTCGAGGTCGACGAAGACCTCGCCGAGGCCGCCCTGGTCGATCGCGGCCCACACCGCGCCTTTCTCGCAGATCGCCCAGACGGGAGCGCTCGGCTCGAGTCCCGCGGCGAGCAGCGGCGGCACGACCTGCTCGGCGATGAACGCGTCGGAGCGGCCGGTGTTGAAGATCACGGGGTTGCCGGCGTTCGCGAGGGCCGCGAGATCGCGGGCGATCGACGGGATCGCGATCGATCGCGTCACGGGGCTCGCGATGGGGCCGTCGACGTCGAGCAGGAGGCCGAGGAGCGGGGCGGTGGTCACCCGTCCAGCCTATGGGCGCGGCGCGGCGCTCCGGGCGCGGCGCCCGCCGATGTCGCCGGCAGGTGCGAGCATCGACCCATGCAGCAGATCGTGCCTCCCTACCTGCTCGACCGCATCGCCCAGGCGGCCGGCCCGCGATTCCCGATCGCGGCCGACGCGGCACGGCGCGCGCTGCTGCGCGAGCCGCCGGCTCGTCTCGGCGTCGAGCCGCTGCCAGAGGTCGAGCCCGGACTGCCGACCGTGCTGCCCGATGCCCCATCGGCGCCCGACCGCCGCATCTCCGACGCCGAGGGCCGCGAGAAGCTGCCGGGGCGCCTCGTGCGCCGCGAGGGCGAGCGCGCTACGGGCGACGAGGCGGTCGACGACGCCTACGACGGCCTGGGCGACACGCACCGACTGTTCGACCGGGTCTTCGGCCGCGATTCGATCGACGGCGCCGGCATGCCCCTCGAGGCGACGGTGCACTTCGGCGACAAGTACGACAACGCGTTCTGGGACGGCGAGCGCATGGTGTTCGGCGACGGCGACGGCGAGGTCTTCCGCGGCTTCACCGATTCGCTCAGCGTCATCGGCCACGAACTCGCCCACGGGGTCACCGAGCACACGGCGAAGCTGCGCTACCAGGGGCAGTCGGGCGCGCTCAACGAACACGTCTCCGACGCCTTCGGCGCGCTCGTCGAGCAGTACGCCCTCGGCCAGGACGCCGAGGCCGCGACCTGGCTGATCGGCGAGGGCATCTTCACCGACGAGGTGCAGGGGCGGGCGCTGCGCTCGATGCTCGAGCCGGGCACGGCCTACGACGACGACGTGCTCGGGCGCGACCCGCAGCCCGCCCACATGCGCGACTACATCGAAACCGACGACGACAACGGCGGCGTGCACCTGAACTCGGGCATCCCGAATCGCGCGTTCGCCCTGGCGGCGACCGAACTCGGCGGCTTCGCGTGGGAGCACGTGGGGCGCATCTGGTACGACGTGCTCACCTCCGGGCGCCTGCCCGCCGACGCCGACTTCGCGACGTTCGCGGCCGAGACCGTGCGAGCGGCGCGCGAGCGCTTCGGGCGCGACAGCCGAGAGCAGCGCGCCGTCGCGCACGGCTGGTCGACGGTCGGCATCGAGGTGCCCACGGAGTAGCCGGCACGGCCGCGGAACGGGACCGCGGAGTACGATCGCCCCCATGGACGTCATCGTGTCCCGCAGCGGTGGCCTCGCCGGCACCAGGCTCACCTGGGAGGTCCGCGTCGACGAGCAGCCCGATCCCGACGAGTGGTACATCCTCATCGACGAGATCCCGTGGGGCGAGCCTCCACCGCTGCCGCCCGAGCCCGACCGATTCGTCTACCGCATCCGCTGCGAGCCGCACGAGGCCACGCTCGCCGAGCGACAGCTCACCGGGCCGTGGCGTCAGCTCGTCGACCGGGTGCAGGAGACGACGGATCCCGAGCGGCACGGCCGGAGCGAACCGCGGCCACCACGCCCAGCGCGATGAGGCCCTGCGCCGCGAGGTAGGTCGACATGACGACGAAGTCGTGGGCGGCGAACTCGTAGCCGGGCAGGAACCTGCCGAGGGCGAGCACCGAGTCGGAGGCGACGAAGAACGCGCCGCCGAGCACGATCCACCTGCCGTGCATCGACGCGCACATCGCCATCGTGCCGATGGCCGCGGCGTAGAGCACGATCGGGGCGGCGAGCGCGCCGGCGTGCGGCAGGAGCAGGCCGAGCACGACGATCATCCAGGCCCAGTAGACGTACGACCAGGCCGGCGGGTGGCGACGCGCACGGGGCATCCGGAGGAAGAGCACGATGTAGGCCACGTGGGCGAGGAGGAACGAGCCGAGGCCCGCCGCGAACCATCCGTCGCCCGGGAAGGAGAGCAGCACGTCGCCGCCCCAGGAGAACGCGATGCCCGACAGCAGCAACGGCACGGGCGCCCGGAAGGGCGGCACGAGCAGCACGACCGCGAGGGCGAGCAGCGGCATCAGCAACGCCTTCGTCGCGGTGACGCTCCAGGCCGGGCCGAGGTACAGCAGCACGAGGTGCAGCGCCGACGCGACGAGGAACGGGGCGAACGCGATGAGTGGCGATCGGAAGCGGGTCACGTCGTCGGGCCTTTCGGGTTCCGGTCGTCGACCGGGCGCATGCCAGACTACCGAAATGCTGCCGGCGATCGACCTCTCGTCCCTCTCCCTTCCCGTCTCGAGCGCCGAGCTCGCTGCGCAGCGGCAGCGGGACCGCGCGGCAGCACGCACCAACCGGGGCAGGATGTTCGCAGTCGCGATCGGCCTCGGTGCGTTCGGCATCGGATTCCTCGCAATGGTCGCGTACGGCATCATCGCGGCGCTCGACACGGGATGGACGTTCACCTTCGCGATACTCGCCGCATGGGCGGCGTTCGCGGCGATCGTGGTCGCCCGCCTCGCGAGCCTGCCCGCGGCCACCGGCGAACCGGCGAAGGCCGAGGCCCGGCTGCACCGCCTGGCGGCGCTGAACGGCCTCGAGTACGAGCCGAACGTCGAGCCGCGACTGCCCGGCCACCTGTTCGAGCGTGTCGGCGGGCGCCGGCGCAACTCGCGCTTCACGACGACGTCGGGGCGCACCGTCGAGGTCGGCAACCTGCTCTACCCGCAGGCGAGGCACGGCCTGTCGGTGTCCGTCACGATCCGCGCGGGCGGTGTGGCGAGCACGACCGCCGACGACGGTTCGTACTGGCGATACGTCGCCGTGCAGCTCGACGCGCCGCTGCCCCACATGGTGCTCGAGCCGCAGACCCGGCAGACGGATGTCACGGCGGATGCACCGACCGATCGACGTGCGTTCCCCGTCGACTTCGACGACGACCAGCACCTCTCGCTCGAGGGCGACTTCGACCGGTACTTCCGCCTCTTCGTGCCGAAGGAGTACGAGCGGGACGCCCTCTACGTCTTCACGCCCGACCTCATGGCGGCGATGATCGACGAGGCGCCGGGCATGCACATCGAGATCGTCGACGACTGGGTGATCTTCAGCCGCAACGGCCGTGCCGACTTCGCCTCCGCGTCGACGTGGGCGGCGATCGATCGCACCGCGAACCGCGCGGCATCCCGAATCGTCGAACGCGGCGGCCGCTATCGCGACGAGCGCACGGCAGCCGGAACGCCGACGGCCGGCAGGGAGCCGGTGCTGCGCACCGTGGCCCCTGCCGGCCGTCGACTCGAACGCTGAGCGCTCAGCTCACGCCGAGCAGGTCGATCACGAAGATGAGCGTCTTGCCCGACAGCTGGTGGCCGCTGCCTGCGGGACCATATGCCTGGTGCGGGGGCACCGTCAGCTTGCGGCGGCCGCCGACCTTCATGCCGGGGATGCCCTCCTGCCAGCCGCTGATGAGCGCCTGGAGGGGGAAGTTGATGGACTGGCCACGACCCCACGAGGAGTCGAACTCCTCGCCGCTGTCGTACTCGACGCCGAGGTAGTGCACGTCGACGGTCGAGCCGGGCTGCGCCTCGGCGCCGTCGCCGACGACGATGTCTTCGATCACCAGCTCGACGGGAGCCGGCCCCTCGGGAGCGTCGATCTCGGGCTTGCTGTTCGTATCGGTCATACGTCAACCCAAACAGGTTCCCGGCGTCGTCGCAATCGCGGACAACCGTCCACCCCCCTCTTGCGCTGACTGCGAACACGTTGCACGCTGGAGTCCTAGAACTCGTCGCCCCGTAGAGATGTCGGCCATGCCACACCACAGGGCGGCGAGTTTTTGCCCTGACGGGCGATGCGCCTCACTGCGACGGGCGCGAGCGGCCGATGCCTCAGCTGAGCAGCACCCGGCGGTCCTCCACGACCGCGGCGAGCAGTCCCTGCTCCTCGACGATCGTGCGTTCGCTCGCGACCCCGGTGGCGATGCGCTGGCGGGTGAACGCGAGATGCGTGGCATCCGTGATGAGCTTCCGCATGACGCCGATGCGCGGCGGAGTCTGCGCCTTCGCCCAGGCCTTCGCCTGTCGCCGCCCGGCGGGAGTGGCGAGCATCTCGACCTCGGCAGGGCTGAACCACCCGGCGGCGCCGTACTCGGCGAGCCGGTGCCGGGTGACCCGCACCTCCTGTCGGCGCAGCAGCACGGTGAGCCCGATCGCGGCGATGAAGATCGGCACCTGCACGGTCAGGTAGAGCCCGATCGCGTCGTCGGCGAACGTGAGCGAGCCGTTCCAGAGCGCGTGCAGCGCGATCGCGCCGAGGAGGCCGAGCAGGAACCATCCGACGACGCCGGCTCCCCCGCCGCGACGGGCGCCGATGCCGATGGCGAGACCCGTGCACGCCGTGAAGAGCACGTGGGCGAACGGCGAGAAGAGGCCTCGCACGACGAAGGTCGCGCCGAGCGTCTCTGCGCCGCCCTCGGCGAACGCCTCGCCGAAGTACAGCACGTTCTCGGTGAAGGCGAAGCCGGCGGCCACGGTCGCGGCGTAGACGAGCCCGTCGACGGGGCCGTCGAAGTGCGACCTCGAGAAGGCGAAGATCAGGAGCACCCCGATGCCCTTCGCGACCTCCTCGACGAACGGGGCCTGCACGACTGCCTGCAGTGCTTCGTCGGGGGCGCCGCCGGGCTCGGCGAACGCCATCGCGAGCTGCACGCCGAGGTCGACGATGAGCGCGATCGCCACGGACACGGCGGCGCCCCAGAGGAACGCGAACCACAGCGCCCAGCGCGGCTCGGGCTCCCAGCGGTCGACCCAGCGCACGGCGAGCAGCACCATCGCGAGCGGCACGAGGGCGAGGAGCGACCCGATGAGAAGGGTCGGCACTCCGAGCCCGACGGCGAGGTAGGCGAGCACCAGGAGGCCGACGAACCCCGTGACGACGATGCCGATGATCGCGAAGACCATGCCGCTGCCGCGCGGCTTCGGCGGCGCCGTCCAGATCGGAGGCGTCGGCGAAGGGTTCGGAGCGGGGTCGGGGGCTGAGTTCGGGGCCGCGAAGGTCACGCGGGCAGCCTACCGAGCAGGTGCCTCCGACGCGTCGGAGGACACGGGTGCTTCGAACATGACCCCCGGGTTCAGGATGCCGCTCGGGTCGAAGAGCGCCTTGATGCCGCGCTGCAGCTCGAACGAGTCGTCGCCGAGCTCGTCGGCGAGCCAGCGCCGCTTCAGCACGCCGACGCCGTGCTCGCCGGTGAGGGTGCCGCCGAGCGCGACCGCCGTGCGGAACATGTCGTCGGCCGCCGCCCACACGTGCTCGGGCACCTCGTCGCCCGTGAATACGAAGTTCGGGTGCAGGTTGCCGTCGCCCGCGTGTGCGATCGTCGGGATCTCGATGCCGTGGCGCCGGCCGATCTCCTCGATGGCGCGGAACATCTCGGGCAGACGCGAGCGCGGCACGGCGACGTCTTCGATGAGCACCTGGCCCGAGGCCGCGAGCGCGGGGTGCATCGCCCGGCGGATGCCGAGGAGGCGCTCGCCCGTCGCGGCATCCGTCGACAGCGTCACCCTGGCGCCGGACTCGGCGAACAGGCGGGCGACCTCGGCCGCCTCCTCGGCGGCGCCGGCCCCGTCGCACTGCGCGAGCAGGAAGGTCTCCGACGGGGCGAGCGTCTCGAGCGGCGTGCCGGCGACGCCGTCGGCGCCGAGATACGCGGCCACGCGTGCCAGCCCGGCGGCGTCGATGAGTTCGAGCACGGCCGGTCGCAGGCGCGCGGCGGTGACGGCAGCGGCCGCCGCGGCAGCCGCCTCCACGTCGGGCAGCACCGCGGCGACGGTGACGGTCTCGCCCGGTGTGATCGGCCGCAGTCGCACGGTCGCCTCGACGATCACGCCGAGCGTGCCCTCGGAACCGGTGAAGAGCGCGGTGAGGTCGTACCCCGTGACCCCCTTCACCGTGCGGTGACCCATGCGCAGCAGCCGCCCGTCGGCGAGCACGACCGCGAGGCCGAGCACCGCTTCGCGGGTGACGCCGTACTTGGCGCAGAGGAGGCCGCCGGCGTTCGTGGCGATGTTGCCGCCGATCGACGAGATGGCACGGCTCGCGGGGTCGGGCGCGAACCAGAGTCCGCGCGAGGCGAGCGCGTCGTTCAGGTCGCCGTTCAGCACGCCGGGTTCGACGACCGCGAGCTCGTCGGCCTCCGAGACCTCGAGCACCCGGTTCATTCGCGAGAGGTCGAGCACGATGGCGCCGGGGCTCGCGATCGCCCCGCCGGCGAGCCCGGTGCCTGCGCCGCGCGGCACCACGGGAGTCGACGTCTCGTGGGCGATGCGCATGACGGCCTGCACCTCGGCGACGGATGCCGCGTGCACGACCGCGATCGGCGGCGTCGCGCTCCGCCACCCCGAGCGGTCTTCGCGCACGGCCTCGAGCTCGGCGGGCGCGGTGGAGACGGAGGCCCCGATGGCATCCTGCAGGAGGGTCACGACGGCGTGCGGCATCCCTCCACCCTACGGCCAGCACTCATGTCCGATTCCCGCTGGTCGGTGTCGCCGGGGCATGCGAGGCTGGAGTCATGACCAGCACCGCGACCCCTGCGACCACCCGCCGCCGGCTGCACGGCGACCCGCTCGACGACCCCGAGTTCGCCGAGCGGTATCGAGCGATGCAGGCGCGCGACGCACGCTTCGACGGGCAGTTCATCACGGGCGTGCACTCGACGGGCATCTACTGCCGGCCGAGCTGCCCGGCGGTCGCACCGAAGGCGTCGAACGTCAGCTTCTACCTCACCGCGGCGGCCGCGCACGAGGCCGGGCTCCGCGCGTGCAAGCGATGCCTGCCCGACGCCGTGCCGGGCTCCCCCCAGTGGGACCTGCGCGACGACCTCGCCGCCCGGGCGATGCGGCTCATCGCCGACGGCGTCGTCGAGCGCGAGGGCGTGCCGGGGCTCGCCGCCCGGCTCGGCTACACCCCACGGCACCTCACGCGGGTCCTCGCGGGCGAGCTCGGCGCCGGCCCGCTCGCACTGGCGCGCGCACATCGCGCCCAGACCGCGCGGGCGCTGCTCACCTCGACCGCGCTGCCCGCCGCCGACGTGGCCTTCGCATCGGGATTCGGCAGCATCCGGCAGTTCAACGACACCATTCGCGAGGTCTACGAGCGCAGCCCGCTCGAGCTCCGCGCCGCGGCCCGCCTGCGCGAGCGGCAGCCGCGGGCGTCGGGGGCCGAACCCGACTCGGGGACCGAGGGCGGGGTGGTCCGGCTGCGCCTGCCGGCGAGGCCGCCCTTCGACGCCGCGGGCGTCTTCGACTGGCTCGCGGCCCGAGCCCTCGACGGCGTCGAGCGCGCGGGCGACGACCGCTACGAACGCACGCTCCGCCTGCCGGGCGGCCCCGCCGTCGTCGCCTTCGCCGCGGCGGGCGACGCCGCCTCCCCCGCGATCGAGGTCGACGCGCGCCTCGCCACCCTCGCCGACCTGCCCCCACTCGTGGCCCGGGTTCGCCGACTCTTCGACCTCGACGCCGACGCGGTGGCGATCGACGCCGCACTCTCGCGGGACCCGGCGCTCGCAGCATCCGTCGCCGAGACGCCCGGCATCCGCGTGCCCGGATGCCTCGATCCCCACGAACTCGTCTTCCGGGCCCTCATCGGGCAGCAGGTCTCGGTGAAGGCGGCCCGCACCGCCCTCGCCCGACTCGCCGCCGAACTCGGCGAGCGCGTGGCGCCGCACGCCGATGGAGCTCCGTCGACGCTGTTCCCGTCGGCCGCGGCGATCGCCGAGCACGGGCCCGCGGTGCTCAGAGGTCCTGCTGCGCGGGTGCGTACCATCGTCGACGTCGCGAACCGGCTCGAGTCGGGCTCCCTGGTCGTGGCCTTCGAGCGCGAGCGCGTCGAGCTGCAGTCCGACCTGCTCGCGGTACCCGGCATCGGACCGTGGACGGCCGGCTACGTCGCGATGCGCGTGACCCGTGCCCCCGACGTGCTCCTCACCGGCGACCTGGCGCTGCGGAACGGCGCCGAGCGTCTGGGGCTGCCCTCGACGGCGAGCGAGCTCGCGGCCCTCGGCGCGCGGTGGGCGCCGTGGCGCAGCTACGCGTCGATGCACCTCTGGCGTGCCGCGGGTACAAAGATCTGATGTCTCGGTCGGCATTCGGCTATGATCGCCGACATGGCGGTCACTGACGAAGCGATCCTGAAGATCAAGGCGATGATCGTCTCGGGCGAGCTGCGCCCCGGCGACCGCCTCGAACCCGAGAAGGAGCTCAGCGAGCGGCTCGGATTGAGCCGGTCCTCACTGCGGGAAGCGGTCAAGGCCCTCGAGGTCATCAGGGTGCTCGATGTGCGCCGCGGCGACGGAACGTACGTCACGAGCCTCGAGCCGACCCTGCTGCTCGAGGCCATGAGCTTCGTCGTCGACCTGCACAGCGACCAGTCGGTGCTCGAGATCTTCGCGGTGCGCCGCATCCTCGAGCCGGCCACCTCGGCGCTCGCCGCCCAGCACGCCGAGCCCGACGACCTGGCACACCTCCACGATCTCCTCGACGGCGTCGATGCGGAATCCGACATCGAGACGCTCGTCGCCCACGACCTCGACTTCCACCGCGGCATCGCAGCGGCGGCCGGCAACACCTATCTCGCGAGCCTGCTCGAGTCGATGTCGAGCCATACCGTGCGGGCCCGGATCTGGCGCGGCATCACCCAGGAGGACGCCACCGGGCGCACCATCGCCGAGCACGGGGCGATCCTCGCCGCACTCGAGCAGCACGACCACGAACTGGCACGAGCACTGACCCTGACTCACATCGCAGGTGTCGAGAACTGGCTCCGTGCGGCGCTGTGAATCGCCGCCGTCGCAGCGGTGGATCGGGCGTCAGCCGCCCATCGGACGACCGTGACGAACTTGTGATCATGACTGCTTGACAATGATCTGATGTTCGCCCATCGTTGGTCCTGATCCTATTGGATATTTCATTTCTCAACGTGGAGGACATCATGGCTGTTCGCACCAAGGCCGCTCGCGGGCTGCTCGCAACCGCGGCGATCGCGCTCGCACTCACCACTGCGGCATGCACCAGCAAGGCCGCCGACTCCGGCGCCGGCTCCGGCGAGACGGGCGATCTCGCCTCGGTGAACGTCGCACTCGTTCCCGGCGGCTCGCACCCCTACTTCCAGCCGTGGGCTGCCGCAGGAGAAGCAGCCGTCGAGGAGTTCGGCCTCGGCTCGACCGTCTTCAACGAGACCGCCGAATGGGACCAGGCCAAGCAGAACGAGGTCCTGAACTCGCTCGCCGCCCAGGGCGTCAACGCCTTCGGCATCTTCGGCGTCTCGCCGACCGACATCAACACGACCTTCAAGATGCTGAAGGACCAGGGCTTCGCCGTCGGCTCCATCGCCTCCTGCCCTGCAGGTGACGTGAACGAGGCCGACTTCTGCCTCTCGACCGACACCGAGGTCGCCGCATACAAGGCTGCGGTCGCCGCGATCGAGGCCATGGGCGGCAAGGGCAACCTCGTGCACCTCACCGGCAACAACGTCGACTCGAACACCCAGCGTCGCATCGCCGGCGTCGAGAAGGCCGTCGAGGAGACGGGCGGCGCGGTCACGCTCCTCAGCACCGTCACCGACATCGACGTCGACCTCGGCACGGCGCAGAAGGCGGTCGCCGACCTCCTCGCGGCCAAGGGCTCCGAGATCAACGGATTCGTCTCGACCGCGTACAACCCCGCCGTCGCCTCGGCCTCCGCGGTGAAGGAGTCCGGTCTGCCGATCAAGGTCGTCGCGATCGACGACGACGCGGTCATCCTCGACGGCATCGCCGACGGTTCCGTCTCGGCGACCGTCGTGCAGAACCCGACCGGCCAGGCGTTCGTCGGCTCGTGGGTGCTCGCGCAGCTGCAGACCAAGGCCTGCACGGTCAAGGACCCGGGCGTGATCGTCGACTCCGGTTCTTTCGTGGTCACGACCGACAACCTCGAGACCTACACCGACGAGCAGAACGCGGAGTCCGACACGATCATGGACCTGTTCAAGAACGACCTGCTCGACTGCAAGTAACCACGGAGCCAACCGACACCATGACCACCATCACTGCGGCACGCGCCTCACTCATCGACCTCGAGGTCGAGACGATGCGCACCGACGCCGTCCAGAGCTTCATCAAGCAGGAGACGATCTTCCTCGAGATCGACACTGCCGATGGGCTCACGGGTGTCGGTTACTCCTACACGATCGGAACCGGTGGTCGCGCAGTCCTCTCCATGCTGCGCGACCACCTGGTCCCCCTCCTCCCCGGCCTCGACAGCAGGAACGTCGAAGGCATCTGGATGGAGCTCTTCCGCTCGACCCGCGCCACCACCGTCGGCGCGATCACCTCCCTCGCCCTCGCGGCGGTCGACACCGCGCTCTGGGATCTCCGATCCCGTCGCGCGGGCGAGCCGCTCTGGCAGGTGGCCGGCGGCTACCGCCAGCGCGTGCCGCTCTACGACACCGAGGGCGGCTGGCTCCATCTGCCGACCGACGACCTCGTCGCCGGCGCGCTCGCATCGCAGGCCAAGGGCCTGCGCGGCGTCAAGCTCAAGGTCGGCAAGCCGTCGGTGCGCGAGGACCGCGAGCGTCTGCTCGCGGTGCGCGAGGCCGTCGGCGACGACCTGCACATCATGGTCGACGCGAACCAGTCGATGACGTCGGCCGAGGCGATCCGCCGCGCAGCGGCGTTCGAAGACGCCGACCTCTACTGGTTCGAGGAGCCGCTGCCCGCCGACGACGTGAGCGGCCATGTGCGCCTCGCCGCATCGACGAGCATCCCGATCGCCGTGGGCGAGTCGATGTACTCGATCGCGCAGTTCCGCGACTACCTGCACCGCGGCGCAGCCGGCATCGTCCAGGTCGACGTGGCGCGCATCGGCGGCGTGACCCCCTGGCTCAAGGTCGCGCACCTCGCCGAGGCGTACAACGTCGCCGTCTGCCCCCACTTCCTCATGGAGCTGCACGTCAGCCTCGTCGCCGCCGTGCCCAACGGCGCCTACGTCGAGCACATCCCCCAGCTCCGCGGCATCACGAAGACGGAGCTCGTCATCGACGACGGCTCGGCGGTCGCGCCGTCGACGCCGGGCCTCGGCATCGACTGGGATGCCGACGAGATCGACCGGAGGCGAGTGGCATGACGCGCGGATCCAACCGACTGACCAGCGTGCTCAGCGATAACCGTGTGGGGCTCCTGCTCCTCATCGTCGTGCTCGTGGTCCTCATCGGCAGCCTCAAGCCGATGTTCTTCTCCCCCGCCTTCGTGATCGGCCCGATGCTCACGAGCATCGCCATCTTCACGGTCGTCGGTCTCGCCCAGATGGTGGTGCTCTCCGTCGGCCAGATGAACCTGGCCGTCGGCGGCATGGCCGCGATCGGGGCGATGGGCTCGGCGATGGTCTTCCAGGCGTTCGACGTGCCGCTGATCGTCGGCATCGCCATCGGCCTCGTGTTCGGCGGCGCCGTCGGCGCCCTCTGCGGCGTGCTCATCGCCTACGCCGGGGTCAACTCCTTCGTCGTGACGCTCGCGATGAGCTTCGCCCTGCTCGGCCTCGTGCCCGCCGTCTACTCCTGGGTCAGCACGGGCAACGCGATCACGGTGCAGACGCCGGGTCTCGCCGAGCTCGGCCGCTCGAAGCTCTCCGACCTGTGCATCGGCGACACCTGCGGTCCCGACGGCATCCCACTCATCCTCTTCGTCGCCGTCGCGGCGATGATCGTGATCGGGCTCCTCTACTCGAAGTCGCGCATCGGCCGCGAGATCCTGCTGACCGGCTCGAACGATCGCGCCGCGTTGCTCTCGGCGATCCCCGTTCCGCGCCGCATCATCACGGTGCACACCCTGTCGGGCATGCTGGCCGCGCTCGCGGGCTTCATGCTCGGAGCGAGCACCGGTTCGTTCACGCCCGGCATCGGCCAGGAGTTCATGCTGCAGTCCTTCCTCGGCCCGATCCTCGGCGGCACCCTGCTCGCCGGCGGGTACGTCTCCGTGATCGGCACCTTCCTCGGCATCACGCTCACGGTCGTGATCCGCCAGGGCCTCCTGCTGTTCGGCGTCGGCATCGAGGGACTCAACATCCTGCTCGGCACCATCCTCCTGATCGCCCTCTCCGCCGACCGCATCCGTTCGGTGGCAGGAGCCCGATCCCGTCTGCGGGCGTCGCGACAGCAATCGCCCGCTCAGCCCAAGGAAGAGGCGGTGGTGTCATGAGTGCGCGTTTCGCACGACTCGCCCGCGACCAGAACACGATCCTCGCCGCGGTGATCATCGCCGGCGTGATCGTGCTGACGATCAGTTCGAGCGGCGGGTTCCTCTCGCCGATCTCGATCGAGACGTTCTTCCAGTTCCTCGCGATCCCGATCGTCATCGGCCTCGCCCAGATGGCCGCCCTCGCCGTCAACCAGATGAACCTCGCCGTCGGCGCGATCGGCGGATTCGCCGCCTGCTCCGCCGGGGTGCTCATCGCCGACTTCGGCGTGCCCCCGTGGCTCGGCGGGCTGATCGCGATCCTCATCGGCCTGGCCGCCGGAGTGCTGAACGGCCTCATCGTCGTGCTCACCCAGATCAACGGCTTCATCGTCACCCTCGCGACGATGACCATCCTCTCCGGCGCTCAGTACGCGATCGTCGGCACCCGCACGATCACCTCGGCCTCCTGGCCCGAGATCGCAGCCATCGGCACCGCTCGACCGCTCGGCATCCCGCTCATCTTCTGGATCGCCGTGGGCATCGCCATCCTGCTCTCGGTCGCATACCGGCAGACCCTCCTCGCCCGGAACATGCTCGCGAGCGGCGGCAACCCCCTCGCAGCGACCCTCTCGGGCATCTCGAACAGCCGGAGCCTCGTCACGGCGCACGGCCTCTCCGGGCTCCTGTGCGGCGTCGCGGCGTTCCTCGTGCTGGCCTCGCTGCCCGGTGTCAACAAGAGCATCGGCGAGGACTGGCTGCTCTCGAGCTTCGCCGCGCCGATCATCGGCGGCGTCTCGCTGACGGGTGGCACGGTGGCCGTGCTCGGCACCGTGCTGGCCGCGACGATCGTCCGACTCGTCGACAGCGCACGGGCCCAGTTCCAGCTCGAGCCGAGCTGGGTCAACTTCGTCATCGGCGCCGTCGTGCTCGGCACGGTCGCCCTCGACCGGGTGCGCACGCGTCGCCCCGCGACCCGCCAGCGGAGCCGCCGCACACCGCCCGACGCGCCGCCGACCGCAGCGTCGCGAGCCATCGATCCAGGAGCACCGGCATGACCGACACGGCCTACGCGCTCGAAGTGCGCGGCATCACCAAGACGTTCCCCGGCGTCCGAGCCCTCGACGAGGTCAACCTCCGTCTGAAGCCCGGTGAGGTGCACGCGCTCCTCGGCGAGAACGGGGCGGGCAAGTCCACGCTCATCAAGATCATCACGGGCATCCAGCCGCAGGATTCCGGCGAGCTCATCGTCAACGGCGAGGCGCAGACCTTCCGCTCGGCGCACGAGGCGACCCGTGCCGGCATCGGCGTCGTGCACCAGGAGCGCAACGTCATCACCGACTTCACGGTCGCCGAGAACATCGTGCTCGGCAACACTCCCGTCAAGGGCGGTCGCGTGCAGTGGCGGGAGGTCCGCGAGGGCGCGAAGCGGGTGCTCGACCTGCTCGACTTCCCGATCGACCCCGCCACGCCGACGAGCCTGCTCTCGCCCGCGCAGACGCAACTCGTCGAGATCGCGCGCGGTCTCTACACCGACAGCGCCGTGCTCCTGCTCGACGAGCCGACCGCCTCGATCAGCGAGACCGAGTCGAAGCTGCTGTTCGACGTCGTGCACCGGCTCGCCGCGCAGGGACGCGCGATCCTCTTCGTCAGCCACAAGCTCGAAGAGGTCTTCGCGCACTGCGACACCGTCACCGTCTTCCGCGACGGACGTTCCGTCGCGGAATCGGAGCCGCTCGCGAACTACTCGAAGGACACGATCGTCGACCTGCTGGTCGGTCGCACCCTCGCCAAGCTCGAGGTCCCCGTCCGTTCGCCGTCCGAGGCCGGCACCCCGGCGCTCGAACTGCGCGACGTGTCGACCGCGGGCGGCCACCGCGACGTCTCCTTCGCCGTGCACCCCGGTCAGATCCTCGGCATCTACGGTCTCGTCGGCGCGGGCCGCTCGGAACTCGCCAAGGCCATCCTCGGCCTCGACCGCATCACGAGCGGCGAGGTGCGCGTCAACGGCGCCCCCGCGCAGATCCGTTCGGTCGGCGACGCGCTCGGTCGCTACGGCATCGGCTACGTGACGGAGGATCGGAAGGCCGAGGGGCTCTTCCTCGACCAGACGGTCGCCCGGAACCTGACGGTCACGGTGCTGAAGCGCCTGTCGAACGCGTTCGGCTTCGTGCGCGAGCGCGCCGCTCGCGCGACCGCGGACGAGTACATCGCCTCGCTCGACGTCAAGGTGTCGAACCGCGACCAGCTCGTGGGTCAGCTCTCCGGCGGCAATCAGCAGAAGGTCTCGCTCGGCAAGTGGCTCGCAGCGAACACCGACACCCTCATCATCGACGAGCCGACCGTCGGCATCGACGTGCGCACGAAGGGCGCGTTCTACCAGCTGATCTGGGCCCTCGCAGAGCAGGGCAAGGCCGTGCTCGTGATCTCGAGCGATCTCGCCGAGATGGTCACCCTCGTGGACCGCATCGTCGTCATGCAGGACTTCGAGGTGACCGGCAGCGTGACGAACACGCATGACTACGATGAGATGAGCAAATCGGTCATCCGACTCATCCACGAAGAGCGGATCGACGTGGTGGAGGGATGATGAGGGTCGCACTCCACTCCGTCATCCGGGCAGGAGCGATCGACGGGTATCGGGCCGAGCACGCCGTCATCCCCGACGACCTCGAGCGATCCTTCGCACGTCTCGGCATCCACGACTGGACCATCTGGCGCTCGGGCGACCGGCTGTTCCACGTCGTCGAGTGCGACGACTTCGACGCCGCGATGCGCGAACTCGACTCCGACCCTGCCAACCTCGCCTGGCAGCAGACGATCGGCGAGTTCGTCGAGACGTTCCGCGACGCCGACGGCGGCAGCGGATTCACGCCGATCGAAGAGGTCTGGGACCTCCGGCGACAGCGCGGTGACGAGCACCGACCATGACCGGCATCGTCGACGCGCACGCTCATGTGTGGGATACGACGCGACTGGACTACCCGTGGCTCGCCGGCCTCGACGTGCTCGATCGTCCCCTGCTGCCGCGCGATCTCGATCGCGCCGACGGACAGGTGACCGCGGCGATCTTCGTGCAGGCGGGATGCGCGGACTCCCAGTCGCTCGATGAGGCCAAGTGGGTCGGCGGCCTCGACGAGGAGTGGCCCGAGCTCGTCGCCATCGTCGCGGCGGCGGATCTGCTCGCCCCCGAGACGCTGGAGGCGCACCTCGACGCGCTCGACGGCGTCGGCCGCGTGGTCGGCATCCGCCACCTGCTGCAGGGCGAGTCGCCCGCCGTGTTCGCCGACCCCGCGCTGCTCGAGAGCCTCCGTCTGCTCGCCGCGCGCGGCCTGAGTTTCGATGCCTGCGTCACCCACTCGCAGCTCCCCGACCTGACAGCCCTCCTCCGAGGGGTGCCGGAGCTCGACGTGGTGCTCGATCACCTGGGGAAGCCACCGGTCGACGCCGGGGCCGGCACCGCGGCCGGGCATGCCTGGGCGCAGGCCGTCACCGAGCTCGCCGCCCTCCCCGGCACCGCAGTGAAGCTCTCAGGGCTGGCCGCCGAGGCATCCGGAACCGAGACGTTCGAAGCGAACGCCGACGCGTTCATCGAACACGCCTACGCCGCGTTCGGACCGGCGCGCTCGATGCTCGGCAGCGACTGGCCGGTGAGCCGGTACGTTGGTGCCGGCGGCACCTTCGCGGACTGGATCGACCGCGTGCACCGGGTGACGGGCGCGACCGGATCGGAACGAGCACAGCTCGATCGCGAGACCGCCCTCCGTTTCTACCGTTCGACGACTGTGGGGCACGAATGAGCACGACGATTCCCGAGGGGGCCCGCATCGCGCGCTCGGTGCTGTCCGACGAGACGTACGGGGTGATTCGGGACCTCGTGCTCGAACATCGCATCGCTCCCGGCCGCCGGGTGAACATCGACTCCCTGTCGGCCGAGCTCGGGGTCTCCCCGACCCCGGTCAGGGAGGCACTGGCCCGCCTCGAATCCGATGGACTCGTCGTGAAGGTGCCGCTGCGCGGGTACTCGACGACGCCGCTGCTGACGGTGCGCGAGTTCGTCGAGCTGACCCAGTTCCGCGTCCTCATCGAGCAGTGGACCGCCGCGCAGGCGTCGGCCTCGATCGATCCGGGAACGGCTGCGGCGCTGCGCGCCGAGCTCGAAGCCGGGCGCGCGGCCACCGGCGCCGGCGAAGCCGGCCCCGAGGCGTTCCGCGCACTGACCGATCACGATGCGCGCTTCCATGCGCTCATCGCGAAGTCCGCCGGCAACGACCTCATCGCGCAGTCGTTCGAGCGCACCCACTTCCACCTGCACTTCCTGCGGCTCTATCTCGCGTCACACTCCGCCGAGGCGGCGGGCGACGCCGACCACCGGCGACTGAACGCCGTGCTCGAGGAGTACGACCGCTCCGGCCAGGTCTCGCGCACGATCGACAATCACGCGGCCATCGCCGAGGCGATCATCGCCGGTGATTCGACGGAGGCGTCGCAGCTCATGCGCGAACACATCGAGCTCTCGCGGGTCCGCTTCCTGCCGATCGTCGAACTGATCGCGTCGCTCCGCTGACCGCGGCCCGGCTCAGTCCCGGTCGCCGACCGGGATGAGCCCGCGTTCCTCGAGCGCGCTCCAGAGCTCGTCGGGGATCACGGCCGACATGTTCGCCACGTTCTGCCGCACGGCATCGGGACGGGAGGTGCCGACGACGACCGTGGCCACGAGCGGGTGCCGCAGCGGGAACTGCAGCGCCGCAGCCGGCAGCTCGACGCCGAACTCGGCGCACGTCGCCGCGAGCGCCTGCGCGCGCTGGAAGACGTCGTCGGGCACGGCGCCGTAGTCGTACGTCGCGTCACGGCGCGGCGTCGCCGTCGCGAGCAGGCCGGAGTTGAACACCGCGGCATCGACGATGCGCACGCCGCGCTCCTGGCAGGCGGGGAACAGCTCGGCGAGCGCCGGCTGCTCGAGCAGCGTGTACCGCCCGGCGATCATCACGAGATCGAGGTCGCCCTCGCGCACGGCGCGTGCCGCGACATCCGCGTCGTTGACGCCGATGCCGATCTGCCCGACGAGCCCCTCGTCGCGCAGGGTCGCGAGTGCCGGCAGGCCCTCGGCGAGGCCGCGCTCGAGGTCGTAGACGTCGGGGTCGTGCAGGAACAGCACGTCGATGCGATCGAGGCCCATGCGCTCGAGGGATGCCTCGAGGCTCCGCCGCACGCCCGACGGGCTCGGGTCGTAGACCCGCACGCGGTCGTCGGGCACGTCGAACCCGTTCGCGAGGTCGCGGCCTCCGGCGAAGTCGGGGTTCGGCTCCAGCAGGCGGCCGACCTTCGTCGAGACGACGAACTCGTCGCGCGGCCGCTCACGCAGGAATGCGCCGAGGCGGCGCTCGGAGAGGCCGAGACCGTAGTGGGGGGCCGTGTCGAAATAGCGGATGCCGCCGTCCCACGCCGCCTCGAGGGCGCTCCGCGCCCGGTCCTCGTCGACCTCGCGGTAGAGGTTGCCGATCGATGCGCTGCCGAAGCCGAGCGGCCCGAGGTCGACGGGCGACGATGGGCGACTCATCGGGCGACCGCCTGCGACTGGTTCCACGTGAACTCGGCGACCGATGCGGGGAGCATCTCGGTGCCGGCACCGGGAGCGCTCGGGGCCAGGTAGCGACCGTGCTCGACGACCGTCGGGGTGACGAAGTGCTCGTGCAGGTGGTCGACGTACTCGACCATGCGTCCGTCCATCGTGCCGGAGACCGCAACGTAGTCGAACATCGAGAGGTGCTGCACGGCTTCGCAGAGCCCGACGCCGCCGGCGTGCGGGCAGACCGGGACACCGAACTTCGCCGCGAGCAGCAGGTTCGCGATGTTCTCGTTCACGCCGCCGACGCGCGTGGCGTCGATCTGCATCACGTCCATGCCGCCGGCCTGCAGCAGCTGCTTGAAGACGACGCGGTTCTGCACGTGCTCCCCCGTCGCCACGCGGATCGGCGCGACGCCACGGGCGATCGCGGCGTGACCGAGGATGTCGTCGGGACTCGTCGGCTCCTCGATCCAGGCGAGGTCGAACTGCGCGAGCGCGTTCACCCAGCGGATGGCGTCGGCGACGTCCCAGCGCTGGTTCGCGTCGATCGCGATCGGGAATTCGGGACCGACCGTCTGGCGCGCGATGGCGAGGCGGCGGATGTCGTCGTCGAGGTCGGCGCCGACCTTGAGCTTGATCTGCGGGAAGCCGTCGGCGACCGCCTCCCGGCAGAGGCGTTCGAGCTTCTCGTCGGAGTAGCCGAGCCAGCCGGGGCTCGTCGTGTACGCGGGGTAGCCGGTCTCCTGCAGACGCGCGACGCGCTCGGCACGGCCGGGCTCAGCAGCGCGGAGGATCTCGAGCGCCTCTTCGGGCGTCAGCGCGTCGCTCAGGTAACGGAAGTCGACGAGTGAGACGAGCTCTTCGGGGCTCAGGCTCGCGAGGTGGAGCCACAGCGGCTGGCCGGCGCGCTTCGCGCGGAGGTCCCACAGCGCGTTCACGACGGCGCCGATGGCCATGTGCATGACGCCCTTCTCGGGCCCGAGCCAGCGCAGCTGCGAGTCGTGCAGCAGCATGCGCGATGCAGCGCCCATGTCGCCGAGCAGCGCTTCGACGTCGCGCCCGACGAGGTGGCCGCGGAGCGTCTCGAGTGCGGCGACCTCGACATCGTTGCCGCGCCCGATCGTGAAGACGAACGCGTGCCCTTCGAGGCCGTCTTCGGCGTCGGTCCGGATCACCAGGTAGGCCGCCGAGTAGTCGGGGTCGGGGTTCATCGCGTCCGACCCGTCGAGCGCGAGCGAGGTCGGGAATCGGATGTCGTGGGTGTCGACGGCGATGATTGCGGTCATGGGGTCCTTTCGTGACAAGTTCGATCCTAAACATCGGATGTATAGGTGTCAATCTCGACGAAATGTGCCAGAATCGGCGAAGTACCTGCGAATTCGTCGGAACGATCAGACTTCAGAAAGAGCACAGCATGAGATTCGCCCGCCTCGGCAACGTCGGCACCGAGATCCCCGTCGTCCTCGACGGCGATCGCACCCTCGACCTGCGATCGATCACCGCCGACGTCGACGGCGCCTTCCTGAGCGGCGAGGGTCTCGAGCGCGCTCGAGCGGCGGTCGCCGCCGGCGAACTCCCCGAACTGCCGGAGGCCGCGAGCCTCCGTATCGGCGCACCGATCGCCCGCCCCTCGGCGGTCTACTGCATCGGCATGAACTACGCCGCCCACGCCGCCGAGTCGGGTTCCCAGCCGCCCGAGCAGATCGTCATGTTCATGAAGTCGCCGAACACCGTCGTCGGCCCCTTCGACGACGTCGCGATCCCGCGCGGCAGCGAGAAGACCGACTGGGAGGTCGAGCTCGGCATCGTCATCGGCCGCCGCGCGAGCTACCTCGGCTCCCCCGCCGACGCCCGCGCGCACATCGCCGGCTTCGTGATGGCCAACGACCTCTCCGAGCGCGACTGGCAGATCGCGGTCTCGGGCGGCCAGTGGTCGAAGGGCAAGAGCGCTCCGGGCTTCTGCCCGACGGGCCCCTGGCTCGCCACGAACGACGAACTGGACGCCGACGACGTGCGCCTGCGCAGCTTCGTCAACGGCGAGCCGCGCCAGGACTCGCGCACGGGCGACCTCATCTTCGACATCGACACGATCGTCTGGACGCTCAGCCAGTACCTCACGCTCGAGCCGGGCGACCTCGTGCTCACCGGCACCCCCGAGGGCGTGGCCCTGTCGGGCCGTTTCCCCTACCTCGCCGCGGGCGACGTCGTCGAGCTCGACATCGAGGGCCTCGGCAGCCAGCGCCAGCAGTACGTGTCCGCCTGAACCCGATCGACCCGACGCAGAAGGATCACCCCATGAGCAACGAATTCACCGGCCTCGTCGCGATCGTCACCGGCGGGGCGTCGGGCATCGGCGCCGCGATCGCCGACCGCCTCCAGCAGGGCGGCGCCCGCGTCGCCGTCTTCGACCTGCAGCCGGATGCCGCGGCGCACGCCGATCTCGCGATCGCCGTCGACGTGGCCGACGACGCCAGCGTGCGAGCGGGCGTCGATCGCGTCGCGGCCGAGCTCGGCCGCATCGACATCGTCGTGAACAACGCCGGCATCGGGGCGCAGGGCACGATCGAGTCGAACCCCGACGAGGAGTGGCACCGGGTGTTCGACATCAACGTCCTCGGCATGATGCGGGTCGCCCGCGCCGCACTGCCCCACCTCCGGAACTCCCCTGCAGCGTCGATCGTCAACACCGCCTCCATCGCGGCGACGGCCGGACTCCCCCAGCGCGCGCTCTACAGTGCGAGCAAGGGCGCGGTCGCCGCGCTCACGCGAGCCATGGCCGCCGACCACCTGCGCGAGGGCATCCGGGTGAACGCCGTGAACCCGGGCACCGCCGACACCCCGTGGATCGGGCGCCTGCTGGCCTCGGCCGACGACCCCGTCGCGGAGCGCGCCGCCCTCGAAGCACGTCAGCCGCACGGCCGGCTCGTCACGGCCGACGAGGTCGCCGGAGCGGTCGCGTACCTCGCGAGCCCCGCATCCGGCTCCACCACCGGCGTCGAGCTCGCCGTCGACGGCGGCATGCAGGAGCTGCGCCTGCGTCCGGCCGGCAGCTGACGCGGCATCCGCTCGATTTGTCGACGTGATGGTGCATCCGGCTGTGTTCGTTGTACATCGTGCACAGCCGGATCGCCGGGGCGCCCGATAGCCTGAAGAGGTGAAGTTCGCGCACCTGAGAGCCGAAGGCCAAACGACCCCTCGGCTCGCGGCGGTGATCGCGGAATCCGCGCTCTTCCTCGACGAGTTCATGGAGCGACCGCCGCGCGACCTGCAGGACCTCATCGAACGCGGGCCCGAAGGCCTCGCCGAGGTGCGCGAGGTCGTCGACACCGCCGTCACGCTCGAAGCCGAGTTGACCCCGGTCGCCGCGCTGCGGCACTCCTCGGCGGTGCTCCGCCCCGCCCAGGTCATCGCGATCGGCGCGAACTACGCCGCCCACGCGTCCGAGCTGAAGCTGCGCTCCGAGACGGCGATGACCATCTTCTCGCTGTGGCCGAACTCGCTCACCGCGCACGGTGCGACGACCACCTGGCCCGAAGACCTGACGACCCAGGTCGACTACGAGGCCGAGCTCGGCGTCATCATCGGCCGCCCGGCCCGCGGCGTGCACGTTCGCGACGCCCTCGACCACGTGTGGGGCTACACCGTCGTCAACGACATCACGGCTCGCGACATCCAGTTCAGCGAGGCGCAGTGGTCGCGCTGCAAGTCGTTCGACGGCTTCACCCCCACCGGCCCGGTGGTCGTCACGGCCGACGAGATCCCCGACCCGCAGAACCTCTGGCTCACCACGAACCTCGACGGCAGCATCATGCAGGACGCCTCGACGAACGAGATGGTGCGCAGCGTCGCAGAGATCATCTCGTTGCTCTCGCGCTCGGCGACGATCCCCCCGGGCACCCTCATCTCGACCGGCAGCCCCGGCGGCGCGGGCTACTCCCGCAAGCCTCCGGTGTTCCTGCGCGACGGCTCGACCGTCACCGTGACCGTCGAGGGCATCGGCTCGCTGACGACGCACTGCCGGGTCATCTGACCCGAGCGGTGCCGCCGCCGGAGTGCGGCGGCACCGACGGCGGGCCTCACTCCGAAGGCTCGCCCTGCAGGTCGATGAGCGGGATCGCCATGGTGATCGGGCGGATGCCCGAGAGCTTCGACGGCTGCAGCTGCGCCATCACGGCCTCGCGGCTCATGAGTCCGGCCTCGACCACGAGGTCGGCGACGGGCCGGCCCGTCTTCAGCGCGAGCTTGGCGATGGTGGATGCCTCGGTGTACCCGATGAACGGGATGAGCGCGGTGATCACGCCGACGCTCGACGCGACCATCGCCTCGAGCCGGTCGATGTTGGCCGTGATGCCGTCGACGCAGTTGACCCGGAGGGTCCAGCACGCCTGACGCATCCAGGTGATCGACTGCAGCAGCGAGTGCGCGATGACGGGCTCGAAGGCGTTCAGCTGCAGCTGGCCGTTCTCGGCGGCCATCATCACCGTGACGTCGGCGCCGGCCACGGCGTATGCGACCTGGCTGACCGCCTCGGGGATGACGGGATTGACCTTGCCGGGCATGATGCTCGAACCCGCCTGCCGCGGCGGCAGGTTGATCTCGCCGAACCCGGCCTGCGGTCCGGAGGAGAGCAGGCGCAGGTCGTTGCAGATCTTCGAGAGCTTGATCGCGCTGCGCTTGAGCGCGCTCGAGAACGTCATGAACACGCCGGTGTCGCTCGTCGCCTCGATGAGGTCGGGCGCGGAGACGAGCCGGAAGCCGGTGATCGCGCTGAGGTGGCGTACGGCGGCGGCGGCGTAGCCCGGGTCGGCGGTGATGCCGGTGCCGATCGCGGTCGCGCCGAGGTTGACCTCCGAGAGGAGCTTGATGGTCTCGTTGAGGCGCTCGTAGTCCTCGCCGAGGGTCGTCGCGAAGCTGTGGAACTCCTGCCCGAGGGTCATCGGCACGGCGTCCTGCAGCTGTGTGCGCCCGACCTTCAGCACCTCGTGGAACTCGTGGCCCTTCGCACCGAACGAGACGCGAAGCAGGTCGAGCTCGCGCATCATCGTCGTGAGCGAGAACGTCATCGCGAGCTTCACCGCGGTGGGATACGTGTCGTTCGTCGACTGGCTGCGGTTGACGTCGTCGATCGGGTGCAGCACGTCGTAGCGCCCCTTGGGGTACCCGGCGATCTCGAGTGCGAGGTTCGCGATGACCTCGTTCGCATTCATGTTCGTCGAGGTGCCCGCACCGCCCTGGATGACGCCGACCACGAACTGCTCGTGATGCTCGCCCTCGATGATGCGCTGGCACGCGTCGTCGATCCACGCCGCCTTCTGGTCGGTGAGCACGCCGACCTCGCGATTGGCGCGGGCCGCGGCCTGCTTGACCGAGGCGAGCGCCACGATGAGGTCGGGATAGACCGAGATCGGGCGCTTGGAGATCGGGAAGTTCTCGAGCGCACGCATGGTGTGCACGCCCCAGTAGGCGTCGGCGGGAACCTCGACCGAGCCGAGGGAGTCGGTCTCGGTGCGGGTCGGCGGCTGCGCACCGCTGCCGACGAGCGTCGGATCGGTATACGTGTCGTCGGTGGACTCGGGCTCGTGCATCTCTTCCTCCACGGAGTCGTGCGCGAGTGGACGTCGAGGGTGTCGACGCCCCCGCAGCCGGCTCCATCGCCTGGGGTCTGCGCGGGGTCGCCGCGCTCGTACTCGTCAACGAGCCTATCGCCGCTGCCGAGTCGAGACGAATGCGTCGAAGGGCCCGGCCGGGTCGGCCGGGCCCTTCGACGTGCCGATCAGCACCACAGGAGGAGGTGCCGATCGGCGGCGACGAGCGCCCCCACGCCCGCCGCCGGCTCCGATCAGACCCGGTCGGTCTCGTCGACGCCGTCGGTGGCGAGCAGTTCGCTCTCGACGGCGCCGCCGTAGCCTTCGGACTGAGGGTCGCCGTGCAGTCCCCCGGACACGGCGTACTCCTCCTCCGGCGACAGGATCAGTCGGTGGCGGCCCCACAGCGCGAAGATCGCGAGCATCACCGCGTAGACGACGCCGATGGCGATGATCGCGGGCACGAACGTCGGGTTCAGCAGGAAGCCGAGGAAGATGAGTGCGGCGATCAGCGCGGCGACCACGGCCCCCGGCACGCCCCACGGGCTGACGTAGGGGCGCTTCGCGTTCGGGTACTTGCGCCGGAGGATCACGAACGCGACCATCTGCAGCAGGTAGGCGAGCACCGCACCCCACACGGCGATGTTCAGCACGATGGCACCGGCGACCGCGCCGGCACCCTTCTCGTCGACCTGTGCCAGCACGTCGAGCACGACCAGCGCGACGAAGCCGATGACCGCGCCCGCCACGAGGGCGACCCACGGCGTCTGGCGCTTGCCGGTGAGCGAGAGGAACTTCGGGTAGTAGCCGGCTCGCGAGAGCGAGTACATGTTGCGGCCGTACGCGAACATGATGCCCTGCAGCGACGCGAGCAGTCCGATGAGCGCGAACAGCGCGAGCACCGCGGCGAGTTCGTCGCCGACGATGGCCCGGAAGCCGTCGAGCAGCGGCTCGCCCGCCGTACCCGTGGCCTCGGCGCCGACCACACCCGTGTTGAGGAACAGCACGAGCAGGCCGGTCACGATGAGCGTGGCGCGCGCGATCAGGCCGGCCTTCGGGATGTCGCGGACGGGGTCCTTCGACTCCTCGGCCGCGAGCGGCAGCTCCTCGATGCCGAGGAAGAACCACATCGCGAACGGCAGCGCGAAGAGGATCGGCAGCACGCCGTGCGGCAGGAAGGCGGTCTGCCCGGCGTCGGGCACGATGTCGAAGAGCTTGTCCCACGAGAACTCGCCCGAGAAGATCGCCATCGCGCTGAAGACGAGCAGGATCGCGATCGAGATGATCGAGACGACGATCGCGAACTTGAACGAGATGCTCGCCCCGGCCGCGTTGATGCCGATGAAGACGAGATAGAGGATCACCCACCAGACCCATTGCGGCATCGAGAACCCGAGCAGCTCGCTCGTGATCGCGTCGGCGTAGGAGCCGGAGAAGAACACGATCACCGCGGTCGTCGCGACGTACTCGATCGTCTCCGCGAGCCCGGTCACGAAACCGCCCCAGGGCCCCATTGCGGCCCGGGAGAAGGAGTAGGCGCCGCCCGTGTGCGGCATCGCCGACGACATCTCGCCGATCGAGAAGATGAGTCCGTAGTACATGACGACGAGCACCGCGAACGCGATCAGCATGCCGCCGAAGCCGGCGAAGTCGATGCCGAAGTTCCATCCCGAGAAGTCGCCCGAGATGACGGCCGCCACGGCGAGGCCCCAGAGCCCCCAGACCCCGGCCGTGCGGGTGAGCTTGCGTTTCTCGAAGTACCCGGCCTCGGCGGTCGTGTACTTCACTCCCGAGACCTTCAGCGTGTCCTTGGTCATGGCGGTTCCCTTGCTCTCTCGAAGCGCGCGGCCGCAGCAGCGCGGGGGTGGGATGCGTTGGCCTGAACTATAGAGCGCCCAATGGTTGCTCGTACAGACCTTTTTGAAATGCATGCGGATGAATCTCAACGGAACTGCGGGGAATCCGGCGGGCGTGTTCGGTCGCGCCTGTGATGTAATGGTCGGAATCACCGACCATTCACGACCAATGGAGGCACAGCGGATGACGGCACCCACCGGATACCTCACCCTCGACGCCCTGCACGGCGCGGTCGCCGAGGGGCACGTCGACACCGTCATCGTCGCGTTCACCGACATGCAGGGCCGCCTCGTCGGCAAGCGCGTCTCGGCGCGCCTCTTCCTCGAGGACGTCGCTGCGCACGGCGCCGAATGCTGCAACTACCTGCTCGCGGTCGACGTCGACATGAACACCGTCGACGGCTACGCCATGTCGAGCTGGGAACGCGGCTACGGCGACATGGCGATGATCCCCGACTTCTCGACGCTCCGCATGGCGCCCTGGCTCGAGGCGACGGCGCTCGTGACGGCCGACCTGCAGTGGCTCGACGGCGCTCCCGTCGAGGCCTCGCCCCGGCGCATCCTGCAGCGGCAGCTCGAACGCCTCGCCGAGCGCGGCCTCACCGCCTTCGTCGGCACCGAGCTCGAGTTCATCGTCTTCGACGACTCGTTCCGCACCGCCTGGCAGAAGGGCTACCGCGAGCTCACGCCGGCGAGCGACTACAACATCGACTACGCGCTGCTCGCCTCGACGCGCATGGAGCCGCTGCTCCGAGACATCCGGAACTCGATGGACGGCGCGGGCATGTACTGCGAGGGCGTGAAGGGCGAGTGCAACCTCGGCCAGCAGGAGATCGCATTCCGCTACACGGATGCGCTCGGCACGTGCGACAACCACTCCGTCTACAAGAACGGCGCCAAGGAGATCGCCGACCGGCACGGCAAGTCGCTGACCTTCATGGCGAAGTTCAACGAGCGCGAGGGCAACAGCTGCCACATCCACATCTCGCTGCGCGGCGCGAACGGCGAGGCGGTCTTCAGCGATCCGGATGCCCCGCACGGCATGTCGACGCTCTTCCGCCGGTTCCTCGCGGGCCAGGTGGCCGCGATGCGCGAGCTCACGCTCTTCTCCGCGCCGAACATCAACTCCTACAAGCGCTACGTGGCCGGCAGCTTCGCCCCGACCGCGATCGCCTGGGGTCTCGACAACCGCACGTGCGCGCTGCGCGTCGTCGGGCGGGGGCTCGGCATGCGCGTCGAGAACCGGGTGCCCGGCGGCGATGTGAACCAGTACCTGGCGGTCGCCGCCCTCATCGCGGCGGGCCTCGCGGGCATCGACGGCGAGCTCGAGCTCGACGACCTGTTCGAGGGCAACGCCTACGAGAGCGACGTGGCGCGCGTGCCCGCGACGCTGCGGGAGTCGGCGGAGCTCTTCGCCGGCTCGGTGATCGCCCGCGAGGCGTTCGGCGACGAGGTCGTCGAGCACTACCTGAACAACGCGCGCATCGAGCTCGCCGCCTACGACGCGGCCGTCACGGACTGGGAGCGGGTGCGTGGCTTCGAACGACTCTGAATCGATCACGGGTGCGCCGGCCGCGGCACCGGCACCGGCACCGGTGATCGGCATCACGACGTACCTCGAGCAGGCCCGGACCGGCGTGTGGGACGTGCGCGCCTCGTTCCTGCCGAAGGTCTACATCGACGCGGTGACCGACGCGGGCGGCATCGCCGTGCTGCTCCCGCCGCAACCCGCCGACGCCGCCACCGCGCGCGCCGTGCTCGGCACGCTCGACGGCCTCATCGTCTCGGGCGGCGCCGACGTCGACCCCGCCCGCTACGGCCAGGCCCGGCACGAGCGCACCGGCGCCCCGCGCACCGATCGCGACGACTGGGAGGACCGCCTGCTGACGACCGCCATCGACCTCGAGCTGCCGTTCCTCGGCATCTGCCGCGGCGCGCAGATGTTGAACGTCGCGCTCGGCGGCACGCTCGTGCAGCACCTGCCCGACGTCGTCGGCAGCGACGCCTACCAGCCGGGGCCCGCAGAGTTCGGCGAGACCTCGGCGACCGTCGAACCGGGCTCACGCCTCGCGGCGGTGCTCGGCGACGCCGCCGCTCCCCTGCCGATCCACGTCTACCACCACCAGGCGCTCGACGACGTGGCCGACGGCCTGCGGGTGACCGCGCGCACCGACGACGGCGTCATCGAGGCCGTCGAGCTCGAGACGGTGCCGTTCGGCATCGGCGTGCAGTGGCATCCCGAAGAGAACGCCGCCGACCGCCGGCTCTTCGCCGGACTCGTCGATGCCGCCCGCCGGCACCGCGCCGCGCGCGCTGCGAACACCGAAAGGACCCCGTCGTGACCCACACGATCGTCAACCCCGCCGACGAGAGCGTCGTGACCACGGTCGCCGCCGCGTCGATCGACGACACGGATGTCGCGATCGCCCGCGCCGCATCGGCGCAACGCGACTGGGCGCGCCTCGCGCCGGTCGATCGCGCCCGGCTCCTCCGCCGATTCGCCGACGCCGTCGACGGTGCGGTCGACGAGCTCGCGGCCATCGAGATGCGCAACTCGGGGCATCCGATCAGCCAGGCGCGGTGGGAGGCCGGGCACGTGCGCGACGTGCTCGAGTACTACTCGGCCTCGCCCGAGCGTCTCTTCGGCCGTCAGATCCCCGTGGCCGGCGGCCTCGACGTCACCTTCCAGGAGCCGCTCGGCGTCGTCGGCGTGATCACGCCGTGGAACTTCCCGATGACGATCGCGGCATGGGGCTTCGCGCCCGCGCTCGCGGCCGGCAACGCCGTCGTGCTGAAGCCCGCCGAGTGGACCCCGCTCACGAGCATGCGCCTCGCCGAGCTCGGGCTCGAGGCGGGGCTGCCCGACGGGCTCTTCCAGGTGATCCCCGGCAAGGGATCGGTCGTGGGCCAGCGCTTCGTGACGAACGAGACCGTGCGCAAGATCGTCTTCACCGGATCGACCGAGATCGGCAAGCAGATCATGTCGGGCTGCGCCGACCAGGTGAAGCGCGTGACCCTCGAACTCGGCGGCAAGAGCGCGAACATCGTCTTCGCCGATGCCGACCTCGAACGCGCCGCGGCGACCGCGCCCTACGGCGTCTTCGAGAACGCCGGTCAGGACTGCTGCGCCCGCAGCCGCATCCTCGTCGAGCGCAGCGTCTACGAGCGCTTCATGGAGTTGCTCGAGCCCGCGGTCGCCGGCGTCCGGGTCGGCGACCCCGCCGACGAGGCGACCGAGATGGGCCCGCTCGTCGCGGCCGCCCACCTCGAGCGCGTGCGCTCCTTCGTTCCGGATGACTCGGAGCTCGCCTTCCGCGCCGCCGCACCGACGGGCCCGGGCTTCTGGTTCCCGCCCACCGTGCTCACGCCGGCCCGCGATTCGCGCACGGCCCGCGAGGAGATCTTCGGACCCGTCGTCTCGGTCTTCCCCTTCGACGACGAAGACGACGCGGTGCGCTTCGCGAACGCGAGCGAGTACGGCCTCTCGGGCTCGATCTGGACCCGCGACCTGAGCCGCGGCATCCGCGTCGCCCGAGGCGTCGAATCGGGCAACCTCTCGGTGAACTCGCATTCCTCGGTGCGCTACTCGACGCCGTTCGGCGGGTTCAAGCAGTCGGGCCTCGGTCGCGAACTCGGTCCCGACGCACCGCTCGCCTTCACCGAGACCAAGAACGTCTTCCTCGCCGTCGACTGACGACTCGAACCCTACGACAGGAGCACCATGACCGACCTTCCACGCATCGACCTCACCCAGCGCCTCGCCGGCCGTGTGGCCGTCATCACCGGCGGCGCCTCGGGCATCGGCCTCGCGACCGCCAAGCGCCTCGCCGCCGAGGGCGCCCGCGTCGTCATCGGCGACATGGACGCCACGACCGGACCGGTCGCCGCCGGGCTGGTCGGCGGTCTCTTCGTGCAGGTCGACGTCACCGACGAGGCACAGGTCGACCATCTCTTCGACGAGGCCGCCCGCGTCTACGGCTCGGTCGACATCGCCTTCAACAACGCAGGCATCTCCCCGCCCGACGACGACTCGATCGAGACGACCGAGCTGCCCGCCTGGCAGAAGGTGCAGGACGTCAACCTCAAGTCGGTCTACCTGTGCTCGCGCGCGGCACTTCGGCACATGGTCGCGCAGGGGCGCGGCTCGATCATCAACACGGCGTCGTTCGTGGCGGTGCTGGGGTCGGCGACCTCGCAGATCTCGTACACCGCGTCGAAGGGCGGCGTGCTCGCGATGAGCCGGGAGCTCGGCGTGCAGTTCGCCCGCCAGGGCATCCGCGTGAACGCACTCTGCCCGGGGCCGGTGAACACGCCGCTGCTGCAGGAGCTGTTCGCGAAGGACCAGGAGCGCGCCCAGCGCCGGCTCGTGCACATCCCCGTGGGCCGCTTCGCCGAGCCCGAAGAGCTCGCGGCGGCGGTCGCGTTCCTCGCGAGCGACGACGCCTCGTTCATCACCGGCTCGACGTTCCTCGTCGACGGCGGCATCAGCTCGGCCTACGTCACTCCGCTCTAGGCTCGAAGCATGGGCGACGCGCAGGAGAACGAGCAGGCAGAGCCGGCCGAGGTGCTGAGCGCCGGGCTGCTGCTCACTCCGGCGCGCCCCGCCAACGCCTTCGAGGAGACGGTGCAGCGACTGCTGCAGTCGATCCGGCTGGGACTCATCGGCCCCGGCGAACGGCTGCCCGCCGAGCGCGAACTGGCGAGCATGCTCGAGGTCAGCCGCGACACACTGCGCGAGGCCATCGCCTCGCTCGCCGACGCCGGATGGGTCGTGGCCCGGCGCGGGCGCTACGGCGGCACCTTCGTCTCCGACGAGCTGCCTGTGGCGCTCCCCGCGTCGCCGGGCACGGCCGACGACCCGTTCGTGACCTCGGGCCGGCTGGAGGACACGCTCGCGCTGCGCTCGGTCATCGAGGTCGGCGCCGCGCACCGCGCTGCGGAGAGCGAGCTGTCGGCCAACGACCGCGAGCGGCTCTGGCAGGCCTACGAGGAGTGCAGCGCCGCCGTGGGCGAGCAGTACCGCATGGCGGACTCCCGCCTGCACCTGCTGATCGCCGAGGTGCTCGGGGCGCCGAGCGTGATCCCGCTGGTCGCCGACGTGCGCATGCGGGTCAACGAGCTGCTCGACGGCATCCCGCTGCTCGCGCCGAACATCGCGCACTCGAACGAGCAGCACCGGGCCATCGTCGGCGCGATCCTCCGCGGCAGCCCCGACGACGCCGCGAGCGCCATGGCCGAGCACCTCGAGGGCACCGAGGCGCTGCTGCGCGGCTTCTACGCCTGAGCGGATGCCGCGGCATCCGCTCGCCTCGTCGCCGCCGTGAACGCGGAGACGGGCCGCCTCCCGAAGGAGGCGGCCCGTCTCAGGTGCGAACTCAGAGGAACGCGAACGGCAGCATCGCGAGCCCGAAGACGATCGCGAGGATCCCGAAGAGCACGGTGCCCGCGAGCATCACGGCGTTCAGCACGATGCCCCAGATGGCCATGGTGCGCGACGCGGGCTCGCGCTTCAGCGCCAGGATGCCGAGCACGAGCCCGGCCACCGGCACGAAGAAGGTGGAGCTCGCCACGATGGAGACGATGCCGAGCACGAGGCTCGCGATGCTGAACCCGTTCGTCTCCGCGGCCGGCGCGGCGTAGGGGTTCGGCTCCGCGAACGGCGCCTGGGTTGCGGTGTCGGTGACGGTGGTCATGTGATTGCTCTCCTGTTCGTGGGTGCCCGTTTGTGGGCGTGCTTCCACGCTACGGACCCGCGGAATCGCGCGGTATGGGGCTATCCCCCCGATACGATCGGATGGATCCCCACCCCTCCACTCCCATGAAACGGAGCAGCATGACTCTGCCCTGGACCATCCACGGCGACGGCAAGAACGTCAACCCCGGCGAAGTCGTCGCCCCCGGTGAGCGCCTGAGCTGGCCCCGCACGATCGGCCTCGGCGCCCAGCACGTCGTCGCCATGTTCGGCGCGACCTTCCTCGTGCCGATCCTCACGGGCTTCCCGCCCGCGACGACGCTGTTCTTCTCGGGTCTCGGCACCATCCTCTTCCTCGTGATCACGAAGAACCGGGTGCCGAGCTACCTCGGTTCCTCGTTCGCGTTCATCGCCCCGATCAGCGCCGCGATGGGTGCGAAGGGCATCGGCGACCCCATGGGTGCCGCGCTCTTCGGCATCGTCGTCGTCGGTGTGCTGCTCGCGCTCGTCGGCCTCCTCGTGCAGTGGGTGGGCACGCGCTGGATCGACGTGCTCATGCCGCCCGTCGTCGCTGGTGCGATCGTCGCGCTCATCGGCTTCAACCTGGCGCCGGCCGCGAAGAACAACTTCATGCTCGCCCCGCTGACCGCGCTCATCACGCTCGCCGCCGTCATCATCGCGAGCGTCGCTTTCCGCGGAATCCTCGGTCGCATGTCGATCCTCGTGGGCGTCGTGATCGGCTACATCGCCGCCGCGATCCAGGGCGAGATCGACTTCGCGCGCATCGAGGACGCCGCGTGGATCGGCCTGCCGACCTTCCACCTGCCCGCGAACCCGTTCACCGACGCCGCCGTCTGGGGTTTCCTCCCCGCATTCCTGCCCGTCGTGCTGGTGCTCATCGCCGAGAACGTCGGCCACATCAAGGGCGTCGCGCAGATGACCGACCCGTCGGTGAACCGGTCGACCGGTCGTGCGCTCTTCGCCGACGGACTCGCGACGACGATCGCCGGCTTCTTCGGCGGATCGGGCACCACCACCTACGGCGAGAACATCGGCGTCATGGCCGCGACGCGCATCTACTCGACCGCCGCGTACTGGATCGCCGGCATCGTCGCCGTGCTGCTCGGGCTCTCCCCCAAGTTCGGCGAGGTCATCAACACGATCCCGGCGGGCGTGCTCGGCGGCGTCACGACGGCGCTGTACGGCCTCATCGGCATCATCGGCGTGAAGATCTGGCTCGACAACAAGGTCGACTTCTCGAAGCCGGTGAACCAGTTCACGGCGGCGACGGCCCTCATCATCGGCATCGCGGACTTCACGTTCGCGGTCGGCGGGGTCTCGTTCAACGGCATCGCGCTCGGCACAATCGCCGCCATCTTGATCTACCACCTCATGAACGGCATCGCCAAGGCGCGCGGCACGAACTGACCGCGCGGCTCGCATCGAGCTGAGCACGAACGACGGATGCCCCGGGGCCGATCGGCCCCGGGGCATCCACGTCTCGGCGGAAGGTCAGGCGAAGAGCGCCTCGACCGGTCCGCGTGCGAAGTAGACGAGGAAGCCGGCTGCGACGATCCAGAGCAGCGGGCTGATCTCGCGGGCCTTGCCCGACAGCGAACGCACGACGACCCAGGCGATGAAGCCCGCGCCGATGCCGTTGGCGATCGAGTAGGTGAGCGGCATGACGGTGACCGCGAGGAACACCGGCAGCAGCACCGAGAACTCCGAGAAGTCGATGTACCGGATCTGCGCCATCATGAGCGCACCCACGATGACCAACGCCGCAGAGGCGACCTCGGTCGGCACGATCGAGACGAGCGGCGTGAAGAACATCGCGGCGAGGAACAGCAGACCCGTCACGATGTTCGCGAGGCCCGTGCGAGCGCCTTCGCCGATGCCGGCACCCGACTCGATGAAGACCGTGTTCGACGAGGCCGAGGCGTAGCCACCGGCGACGGCGCCGACGCCCTCGACGATCAGCGCCGACTTCAGGCGGGGGAAGTCGCCCTTCGCGTCGGCGAGTTGCGCCTCTTTCGAGAGGCCCGTCATCGTGCCCATGGCATCGAAGAAGTTCGTGAAGACGAGCGTGAAGACGAGCATGACGGCGGCGAGCACGCCGATGCGCTCGAAGCTGCCGAACGAGACCTGCCCGACGAGCGAGAGGTCGGGCAGGCTCACGATCGAGCCGCTGAGCTCGGGCACCGAGAGGCTCCAGCCGCCCGCGTTGAACTCCTCGCCCGCGAACATCGGGCCGAGGTTCCAGATCGCCTCGACGACGACCGCGAGCACGGTGCCCGAGACGAGGCCGATGAGGATGCCGCCCTTGACCTTGCGTGCCACGAGGACGCCCGTGAGCAGCAGGGTGAAGATGAAGACGAGGGTCGGCACGGTCGCCACGGACCCGGCGACGCCGAGGCCGACGGGCGGCGAAGCGGCGCCCGTCGCGGTGACGAACCCGGCGTTCACGAACCCGATGAAGGCGATGAAGAGGCCGATGCCGACCGTGATCGCGAGCTTCAGCTGGATCGGCACCGCGTCGAAGATCAGGCGGCGGAGGCCGGTCGCGGCCAGCAGCACGATGATGAGGCCGTTGATGACGACGAGGCCCATCGCCTCGGGCCACGTGACCTGGCCGACGACCGAGACCGCGAGGAACGAGTTGATGCCGAGGCCCGCGGCGAAGCCGAACGGCAGCCGGGCGACGAGGCCGAACAGGATCGTCATGACGCCGGCGGTCAGGCCCGTGACGGCCGAGACCTGCGCGAACCCGAGCTGGTTGCCGTCGACGTCGACGCCGGCCGACAGGATGATCGGGTTGAGGATCACGATGTAGGCCATCGTCACGAAGGTGACGATGCCGCCGCGCACCTCGGTGCCGACCGTGGAGCCGCGCTTGGTGATCTCGAAGAATCGATCGATCGGGTTCGACGGCCCCTCGTGCTGCGGCGCCGACTCGGCGGCCGCTTCGGGAGTCGTCTCGGGGGTCGTTTCAGTGGTCATCCGGGAACCTTCGATGAGGGACGCGCCTGCGACGGCACGACGGGTGGACTGGAGCTGCTCAGCTGAACATCTTGATGACGTGCTCGCCCACGATCAAGTAGATGCCGTAGATCACGGCGATGCCGCTGACCGCGAAGCAGACCCATGCGCCGACGAGCGCGGCCCGCTTCTGGCCCTCGCTCAACGGACTCTTCTTCGCCGCCTTGGCCGCCCGCTTCTCAGCCTGGCGGATCTCGGCGGGCGTCACCACGGTGATCGCGTCGGTGAACTCGGCCGGCGTCACGATGGGCGAACGCCCCGAGATCGTGAGGAGCCGGACGCCGAGCGCGTACGCGGAGACGACGACGACGGTGCCGATCATCGCGGTGACGAAGACGAGGAGGAACGCGAACCAGTCGATCACGAGGCCACCTTCTTCTTCGGCTTGGGGTTGCGCTTGATCTTGACCGCACGGCCCGAGTGGGCAACCTCGCTCACCACGTTGTGGTGGGAGACCTCGTTGCGACGCGACCAGAGGAAGATGCCGGCGATCACGGTGACGCCGACGATCGTGTCGATGATGATGCCGATCACGCCGAGCTGGGCGACGACCGCCGCGAGTGCACCCACGCCGCCGGCCGCGGGCAGTGTCAGGAGCCAGCCCACGCCGATGCGGCCGGCGGTGCGCCAGCGCACCTTCGATCCCCGGCGGCCGAGGCCGGAGCCGATGACCGACCCCGAGGCGACCTGCGTGGTCGAGAGGGCGAAGCCGACGTGGCTCGAGGCGAGGATCGTCGCGGCGGTGGCGGTCTCGGCGGCGAAGCCCTGCGCGGGCTTCACGTCGGTGAGTCCGGTGCCGAGGGTCTTGATGATGCGCCATCCGCCCATGTACGTGCCGAGCGCGATCGCGATGGCGCACGTGACGATGACCCAGAGCTGCACCTCGGCGCCGGCGGGCTGGAGGCCCGCGGCGACGAGCGTCAGGGTGATGACGCCCATCGTCTTCTGCGCGTCGTTGGTGCCGTGCGCGAGCGCGACGAGCGACGAGGAGAAGATCTGCGCGTGGCGGAAGCGGTCGCGCCCGTCGGGCTTGCCGTCGTAGCGACGGGTGATCACGTAGGCGAGCTTCGTCGCCGTGTAGGCGATGAGTCCGGCGGTCACCGGGGCGAGCAGCGCCGGCAGGATGACCTTCGACAGCACGACGGCGAAATCGATCGCGCCGATGCCGGCACCCACGATCACCGCTCCGATCAGCCCGCCGAAGAGCGCGTGGCTCGACGACGACGGCAGGCCCAGCAGCCACGTGATCATGTTCCACACGATCGCGCCGATGAGGCCCGCGAAGATGAGCTCCGGCGCAAGCGAGCCCATGTCGTCCTCTTTGATGATGCCGCCCGAGATGGTCTTGGCCACCTCGGTCGAGAGGAATGCGCCGACGAGGTTCAGGATGGCGGCGAGGCCGACGGCGACCTTGGGCTTCAGCGCACCCGTGGCGATGGGGGTCGCCATCGCGTTGGCGGTGTCGTGGAATCCGTTGGTGAAGTCGAAGAAGAGCGCCAGTGCGATGACCAGCACGACGATGAGGGTGAGATCCACCGGCGTCTTTCTCTGGGATCGGTGACTCCCTGACTGAGGGATTTCACCAGATGTTCAAGGGACGTGCCTTGCAGAAGCAGGTCCGCCATGCACGAATCGATCCTACGTGACGGTGCTGTGCTCCTCCACCACCGTAGCGAGGTCGGCGCCGAACACGAAGGTGCGCCGCACCGTGCCGCCCGCGAGCACGTCGGGCAGCCACCGACTCGCATCGTCCCACATCTCGTCGAGCGGGATCTCGCGCACGTCGAACCACACGGGGTCGAGCTCGTCCGACGGCACGGGCTCCCCCGTCCAGCTGCGGCAGACGAACACGTTGGACTCCTGGCTCCACGACTCCCGGTGCGGGAAGAGATAGCTCAGGATGCCGCGAGACTCGAGGTCTTCGGGTGCCACGACGAGACCCGACTCCTCGAAGACCTCGCGCACCGCGGCATCCGTCGCCGACTCGCCCGGCTCGAGCTTGCCGCCGGGCGCGACGAAGTAGCCCATGCCGAGGCCGTGCTTCTTGCGCCCCAGGAGCACCTCGAGGCGGCCTCCGTGCTCGCGCAGGAGGTAGCAGACGCACACCTGGGGCAGCGGCACGCTCAGCCGAAGAGGATCTTCGCCTCGTCGTACCGCGACTGCGGCACCTGGTTGAGGGTGCCGACCGCGTCGGCGATCGAGACGGTCTGGATGTCGGTGCCGCGAAGCGTGACCATCGAGCCCCAAGCGCCGTCGTAGACCGCGTCGACCACGGCCATGCCGAGGCGCGTCGCGAGCACGCGGTCGAATGCGGTCGGCTCGCCGCCGCGCTGGATGTGGCCGAGCACCGTTGCGCGGGACTCGATGCCCGTGCGCTCCTCGATCATGGGAGCGATGAGCTCGGCGATGCCGCCGAGGCGGGGGCGGTTGAACGCGTCGAGGCCCTTGTGCGAGTGCGCCTCGGCCATGTCGTCGAACTTGAAGCCCTCGGCGACGACGACCAGCGGCGCCCGGCCACGGTCGCGCACCGACTCGACCCACTCGGTGATCTGCTCGATCGACTGCGGCTGCTCGGGGATGAGGATCGCGTGCGCGCCGCCGGCCATGCCGGAGTGCAGCGCGATCCAGCCGACGTGGCGGCCCATGACCTCGAGCACCATGCAGCGCCCGTGCGAGTCGGCCGTGGTGCGCAGGCGGTCGATGGCCTCGGTCGCGATCTGCACGGCCGTGTCGAAGCCGAACGAGTAGTCGGTCGCCGCGAGGTCGTTGTCGATCGTCTTCGGCACGCCGATGACCTTGATGCCGCCCTCGTCGTAGAGGCGGCGGGCTGCGGTGAGCGTGCCCTCGCCGCCGATCGCGACGATCGCGTCGATGCCGTTGCGGTCGAGCATGCGCTGGATGTTCTCGGGGCCGCCGCCCTCGCCCTCGAACGGGTTGGTGCGGCTCGAGCCGAGGATCGTGCCGCCCTGCTTGGCGAGGCCGCGCACGTCGTGGCGCACGATGGGCACGATGTCCTCTTCGACGACGCCGCGCCAGCCGTTGCGGAAGCCGACGAACTCGGTGTCGTACGAGATGACGCCCTTCAGCACGGAACCGCGGATGACCGCGTTGAGGCCGGGGCAGTCGCCGCCCGATGTGAGGATGCCGATCTTCATGCTCGTGGGACTCCTTGTTGCTCTGGGGGTTCGTCGCCGGAGCCGCTTCATCGGGGCACGACTCCGGAAGTCTAGCGAACCTCGACTTCCCGTTACGACGCCGACAGCGCGGCGTGCCGGGCTGTGCGCCCGGCCACGCTCGCGCCGGTAGTGCCCGCTACAGCGCGCCGTCGAGCGCCTGCCGCAGCAGGTGCTGCAGGGCGTCCAGCTGCACCGAGTCGGCCGAGCCGGGCTCGACGTCGCTGCCGTCGAGCGCACGGGCGGCGAGCCCCTGCTTCGAGTCGATGAGTTCGGCGATGCGCGCGTCGATGGTGTGCGCGGCGATGATGCGCCACGCGGTGACGGGCTCGTCCTGACCGATGCGGTGCACGCGGTCGATGGCCTGCGTCTGCTCGGCAGCGGTCCAGCTGAGCTCGGCGAGCACGACGTTCGACGCGGCCTGGAGGTTGACTCCGACGCCCGCCGCGGTGAGCGAGCAGACGGCGACGGCGACCTCGGGGTCATTGTTGAACGCGTCGATCGCGGCCTGGCGCTGCAGCGCCGTCTGGTCGCCGCGCAGCGACACGGTGCGCAGCTCGCGAGCGGCGAAGGCCGCCTCGGCCTGGTCCATGACGTCGATGTGCTTGGCGAAGAAGACGACCTTGCCGACCGAGCGCGCGAGCTGGGCCGCGTAGTCGGCGGCGAGCCCGGCCTTGGCCTGGCCGATGCGCCGCACCATCGTGAAGACGTTCTCGCCCGACTTCGTCGCCTTCGACTCCTCGAGCTCGGCGCTCGCGACGGCGCGGATGAACTGGTCGCGCTGGTCTTCGTCGAGGTCGCCGACGCGCAGGTGCCGCGCCTCGACGAGCGCACGGAAGCGCCCGGCGAGACGGTTGCCGAGCTCGCGCTCGGCGGCGCGCACCGAGCGGCCGAGTTCGTCGTCGAGTTCGACGGGCAGGTCGGCGATGCGCTTGGCGGGCAGGTCGGCGGCGACGTCGACCTTGCGGCGACGCACGATGCCGAGGTCGATCACGGCGCGGCGTGCGGCGCTGTAGAAGCCGGGCTCGGCGGGCGTGAGCCCAGTCTCCTCGAGCTTGCCGAGCAGCTCGGGCGAGGGCTTGTCGCCCTCGATCCAGCCGAGGAACTTCCAGATCGCACGGAAGTCGTCGACGTCGTTGATGAGCGGCGTGCCGGTGAGGGCCAGCAGCAGCGGGTCCCCGCCGGGCGCGGCACGGCGGATGTTGTCGGCGAGGGCGAGCACGTTCTTCGAGCGCTGCGACTGCAGGTTCTTGATGAAGTGCGCCTCGTCGACGACCATGCCCTTGAACCCGAGGGTCGACAGCCACGCCATGTGCCGGTCGAGCACGTCGTAGTTGACCACGACGACGTCGGCGAAGGCGTCGAGCGTGTCGCCGTCGCCGTGGATGACGGTCGCCCGGCGATGCGGGGTCCACCGCTCGACCTCGCGCGCCCAGTTCATCTTCACGACGTTCGGCACGACCGCGAGCAGCGGGTAGGCGCCGGCGACGGATGCCGCGAGCACCGATTGCGCGGTCTTGCCGAGACCCGGCTCGTCGGCGAGCAGGAACGTGCGGTGCCCCAGCCGAGCGCTCTCGATGAACCGCGCCTGATGCTTCATGAGCTCGAGGCCGCGCGGCGCGAGCCGATCGACCTTGGGCGCCTCGGGCAGCTCCATCGTGGCGGCCTGACCGCCGGAGCCGACCTCGAACGACTTGAACAGCGGACCGAGCAGCTCCCAGTTGGCGAGCCGGCGCACCGGCACGACCGGAGCGGCCACCTTCGAGAAGTCGGGCGCGAGGAACGGGCTCGCGAGCTGCCGCGAGCGCACGGATGCCGGGATCACCTGGTTCTCGCTGAGCACGGGCTTCACCTCGGCCTCGCGGGTGATGATGAGCTCGTCGGGCGAGAGCTCGGCGCCGGACTCGAGCAGCCAGTCGCGGCGGAACCGCTGCGCGACCGTGGAGATCGAGGCGTCGGGCTCGAGTAGCGCGATGAGGCTCGTGTCGCGGGCGGCGGTCTTCGCGAGGATCTGCGCGATGCCGTCGAGTCGCTTGAGGAGCTCGGAGCGCGCGGCATCCGTGATCTCGGTGTCGGCCTTGACCCGTGCGCGCTCTTCGCGCATGAGGAGTGCGATCACCTGGAACTTCGTGCGGTTCGTCGGGCCGAGCTTGCCCTTCTGCGCCTTCTGCTCCACCTCGCGCACCTTGCGCGCGAGGATCGGGATGATCGGTGCGTCATCGTCACGCGAACGCGTGCGCTGCCGCTGCCTCGTCTGGGCCAATGGTCCTCCAGTGTCTGGGCCGAATCCTTGTGTGCCGGATCCGGCACCCCCCTCGACATCGTGAGATGTTCGAGACCGCTCGGCGGCACCGAACTGGTCGATGGCCCGCGGTGCGCGAATCCCGAACCGAGCAGCACGCGAACTCGGGTTCATTCACACCCAGCTCGCGCGGTCGGACGAAGAACGGATTCGTCGTGCGCACAGCCAGTCTAGCCGCAACCCCGTGCAAGATCGGCGCGACAGGCCTACCCTTGCCTCATGGACGGTCTCGCAGGTGCGGGCGACGACCTCTCGCCCGATGACGAATTCACGGTGTCGCAAGACATGGAGTTCGAGGAACTCGACGACGCTGCCGACGACGACGAACGTGCGATCGACGACAGTCTCGACGACGAGGTGCCCGGCGTCGACGCCGAGCGCCGGGTCGATCTCGGTGATGAACCGGGCGCCGCCGTCGAGTAGCTGCCGCGAACGAGGGCCCGCGACACGGTGACGGTCAGACCCCGCCGCCGCCTCCGCCGCCGCCTCCGCCGCCCGCGGACCCGCCGCCGCCCGAGCTGCTCGACCCCGAGCTCGACGCCGAACCGGACCACGACGAGCTCGAGGCCGAGGAGAACGACGAGATGCCCGAGGCGAGCACTCCGGCGTTGAATCCGCTGGAGCCGGAGTACCACGTGGGCTCGGTGCCGACCTGTTCGTGCAGTGCCGAGAGCACCTCGGCCCATTCGCGCTCGAGGCCGAACAGCACGGCGTAGGGCAGCAGCCGTTCATTGAGCTTCAGCACCGTGACCGGGTCGAGGGCGACGGTCGAGACCGGCGCGCCGGCATCCGTCGACGCGGCCCCGCCATCGGATGCGGGCCGCTCCACCCGGAGCGCGCCGCTCGGGCTCTGCAGCACGCGGAGCCGGTCGGCCTCGGCGAGCCGGATGTAGAGGCGCAGTCCCTCGAGGCGGTCGCGGAACGCTCGGCCCTGCTCGGTGAGCGGGCGCACCCCGGCGACGGCGAGGAGCGTCACCACCGCCGCGAGGATCGCGACGACGAAGCAGATCGCCGGCCAGAACCCGCCCATCTGATTGTCGAGCGCGATGACGCCGAGCACGAACGAGAGCGTCGCGGCGACGGCGGCCACGACGAAGAGCAGCACGCGGACCCCGACGGCCGGCCGGCGCCGCAGACCCGCCGACACCACATGCTTGCCGACGGCCTGATTGATCGCGTACAGGCGCTTGCCGAGCGCGGTGTCGTTCGCGAGTTCGCGCCGCTCCCCCGCCCGGCGGACGCCGAACAGCGCCGAGACGACCGCATCGGCGTCGGTGTCTCCCTGGTCGCCGGCGCCCACGTACTCGACGGCGTACTTCTTCTTGCCGGACTCGACGATGCGCAACTGCCCCGCGACCGCCCGCTCGAGGATCGTGGCCGTCACGCCCTTCGTCGACGCACCGACGAGGTCGGCGGCGACGAGCGTCGAGACGCCAGCCGGCGGCTCGTACTGGGCGATGATCGTGCCGCGCCCGGGATGGTTGCGCCAACGGGTGACGCGCAGGAACAGCGCCGCGGTGGCGGACAGCAGGGCGATCACGGCTGCGATCGCGCCGCCGATCGCCGCGGGCGAGGCGCCGAACGACTCGTCGCGCGGCACGAAGGTGCCCTCGGTGAACGCCACCGAGAGGGTGAGCGTCTGGAACGGCTGCAGGTCGAGCGCCTCCGCCGTGATCACCGGCGGCTGCTGCTGCTGCTCGAGCGAATCGCAGGGCGCGCTCGCGCCTTCTGGGCCCTGATAGCAGGCCTCCGCGCCCGTGAGCGCCGGGGCGATGTCGTCGCTCAGGTGCAGTTCGGCGCTCACCCGTCCGAACGGCTGTGCCCACCCCGTGCCGTTGACGTCCCAGGTGAACTCGTCGATGTTCGCATCGTCGGGCTGCAGCGTGACGTTGTGCTGCCGATAGCCGATGACGTAGGTCTGCTCGCCGTGCACGAAGTCCTCGGCGCGGACGGTGACGAAGAGGAAGTCCCCGTCATCGTCGTCGTCGGATTCCTCGACCTCGAACGAACGCGGCGCACCGGTGCCGTCGGTGACCGTGATCTGCTCGATGTCAGTGGGGTGCCCGCGGTAGGAGCTCGGGATCGCCCGCCGGATGCCGCGGTTCTGGTCGAACTCGGGGAACCGCGCGACGATCGTCTCGGTCGTGTCCAGCACCGAGTGCCCGCCCTCGTCGCGTGAGAGTTCGTAGACGGCGTCGAAGGAATCGAACGTGAAGTCGTCGAGGCCGCTCGACGCCCCGCTGATGACGGCCGCCGCAGGCGCGGCGATCGATCGTGACGCTGCTGGTGCGGTGCCCGGGTCGGCGGTCGCGGCCGCCGCGGCCGGGAGCGCCGAGGCGAGCGCGGCCATGAGCCCGATGGCGGCAGCCGCCGTGCCGATGAGTGCGGTTCGGGAGCGGCGCATGCCCCTACGCTAGCGCGGGCGCGAGCCCCGATCGGCGATCACCGATCGAGGCCCGCGCGAGAACCTCACGCCCGGCGCAACCGGAGGCTGTTCAGCACGACGAACACGCTCGAGAACGCCATTGCGGCGCCCGCGATCATCGGGTTCAGGAACCCCGCCGCCGCGAGCGGGATCGCCGCCACGTTGTAGGCGAACGCCCAGAACAGGTTGCCCTTGATCGTGCGGAGCGTCGCCCGGGCGAGCGAGATCGCGTCGGCGATCGCGCCCGGCTCGTCGCGCGTGAGTGCGAGGTCGCTCGCCGAGGCTGCGGCGTCCGTGCCTCCGCCCATGGCGATGCCGAGGTCGGACGCTGCGAGCGCTGCCGCGTCGTTCACGCCGTCGCCGACCATCGCGACCCGGCGCCCCTCGGCCTGTTCGCGACGTACGATCGCGAGCTTGCCCTCGGGGCTCACGCCCGCGTGCACCTCGTCGATGCCGAGCGCCGCGGCGACCCGGGCGGCAGGGCGCTCGGCGTCCCCGGTCACGAGCGCCGGTCGGAGCCCGAGCGCACGGAGCCGGTCGACCGCGTCGCGGGCGCCGTCGCGCACCCGGTCGCCGACCTCGATCAGGGCTCGCACCGCTCCAGCGGCGCCCACGGCGACGAGGGTGTGGTCGGAGGCCGCCGCCCGAGCCTCGAGTGCCGCCGGCATGCGGTACCCGAGCTCGACGAGGAACGCCGGGCGCCCGGCCGCAGCGTCCACGCCGTCGACGACGCCCGTGACTCCGAGCCCGGCGTGGGCCCGGAAGCCGTGCACCTGCATGCCGCGCCAGGTCGAGCCCGAGGCATCCGCCCCGTCGACGATCGCCCGCGCGACCGGGTGCTCGGAGCCGCGCTCGAGCGCCGCCGCGAGGTCGAGGGCGGCGACGCCCTCGACGCGGTCGGTCCCATCGGCGCCGTCGGCGGTCGTCACCCCGGCGAGGCTCATGCGGCCGGTGGTCAGCGTGCCGGTCTTGTCGAGGAGGATCGTGTCGACGTCGCCCGCACGGTCGAGCGCCTCTGGTCCGGTGATGAGGATGCCGCGTTCGGCGCCCCGCCCGGTGCCGACGAGGATCGCCATCGGCGTGGCGAGTCCGAGCGCGCAGGGGCAGGCGATCACGAGCACGGCGACCGCCGCGGTGATGGCCTGTTCGACGGGGCTCCCCGTCGCGACCCAGACGATCGCCGTCGCCACGGCGAGCGCGATGACGATCGGCACGAACACCGCCGAGATGCGGTCGGCGAGGCGCTGCGCGCGCGACTTGCCGAGCTGCGCGTCCTCGACGAGACGCGCGATCTGGGCGAGCCGCGTGTCGGTGCCGACGCGCTCGGCCGCCACCACGAGGCTGCCGCCGTGCACGATGGTCGCCGCCGTCACCGAGACCCCGGGCGCCACGTCGACGGGTGCGGGCTCGCCGGTCAGCATGCTCTCGTCGACACCCGCCTCACCGCGCACGACGATGCCGTCGGCGGCGATGCGCTCGCCGGGGCGCACGACGAAGCGGTCGCCGGGGCGCAGCGCCGCGATCGGCACCCGCTCCTCGCGCTCGTCGCCCGCCTCGCCCCGCAGCACCGAGACCTCGCGCGGCGCGAGGTCGAGCAGGGTGCGCAGCGACTGACCGGCGCGCCGCTTCGAACGGTGCTCGAGCACACGCCCGAGCAGCAGGATCGTGATGACGCCTGCCGCCACCTCGAGGTAGATGTCGCCGCCGGGCGTGCCGCGCACCCCGAAGGTCCACTCGTGCGTCATGCCCGGCATGCCGGCGTGCCCGAAGAAGAGCGACCAGAGCGACCACGCGAACGCGGTGAGCGTGCCGAGCGAGACGAGCGTGTCCATCGTGAGCGAGCCGTGCCGCAGGTTGACGGCCGCCGCACGATGGAACGGCCAGCCGCCCCAGACGACGACCGGAGCCGCGAGCATGAGCGAGAACCACTGCCAGTACGTGAACTGCAGCGCGGGCACCATGGCGAGCGCGACGACCGGCACGGTCAGCAGGGCCGACACCACGAGGCGGGTCATGAGCGGGTCGGATGCCGCTGCGGTGCCGCGCTCCCCCGCCCCGGCGGCGTCGGAGCCGTGCTCCGACGCGCCGTGCGGAGCGGAGTCGATCTCGGCGCGTCCACCCGCGTCGCCGAGCCCTTGCTCCGTCGGAGCGGCAGGAACGTGCGCGGTGTAGCCCGCGGCACGCACCGCCTCGACGAGGTCGTCGATCGAGGTCGTCGACGGGAACGACACTCGCGCCTTCTCGGTCGCGAGGTTCACCTCGGCCTCGACGCCCTCGAGCCTGCCGAGGCGTTTCTCGACCCTCGAGACGCAGCTCGCACACGTCATGCCCTCGATGCCGAGGTCGATCGTGCGGGTCTCGTGCTTCAGCAAATCCGTCACTCTCCTTCATTGATGACCGAGTCCCAACAGTACCCCCCTGGGGTATCTGGCGCAAACGCGGTATCCTGTTCACGTGATCGAGGACATCAAGAAGCGCGCACTGCACCGCACGAAGATCATCGAGGGCCAATTGCGCGGCATAGAGAAGATGATCGACAACGACGACTACTGCGTCGACATCATCACCCTCTCGCTCGCCGTGCAGAAGTCGCTCGGCTCACTCAACAAGCTCCTCGTCGAGAATCACCTGCGCACGCACGTGACCGAGATGTACGACGCGGGCGGCGAGCAGCGCGACGCCGCAGTGGCCGAACTCGTGCGCATCTTCGAGCTCTCCAACAACCGGGGGTAGGCGGGCGGATGCCGCGCATCGAGCTGGTCACGGGCGACATCACCGTGCAGCAGGTCGACGCCATCGTGAACGCGGCCAACTCCTCGCTGCTCGGCGGCGGCGGTGTCGACGGTGCGATCCACGCGGCGGGCGGCCCCGAGATCCTCGCCGAGTGCCGTCGCCTTCGCGCGACCTCGCTGCCCGACGGCCTGCCGACGGGCCAGTCCGTCGCGACGACCGCCGGTCGGCTTCACGCGCGCTGGGTCATCCACACGGTCGGCCCGGTCTGGCCCGGTGACGGCCCCGAGGCCGACGCCAGGCGGGCGCTGCTCGCCGACGCCTACCGCAACTCGCTCGAGCTCGCCGAGTCGCTCGGGGCCGCCTCCGTCGCCCTCCCCGCCGTCTCGGCCGGCGTCTACGGCTGGCCTGCAGCGGATGCCGCGCGCGTGGCGCTCTCGACGGCGGCTGCTTCACCGGCGCCGGAGCTCATCCGCTTCGTGCTCTTCTCCCCCACGATGCACGGCGTCTTCACCGAGGCGGCGACAGCGCTCGGCATCGAGGCCGCATCCACCGACTGAGTGCGCGATCACGTGCCCGGCGCCGTGACCGCCAGCCAGTCGTCGAGCTCGCTCGGCTCGTCGGTGATGATGCCGTCGACCCCGAGCGCGCTCACCTCCTCCCAGTGCTCGTGGCTGTTGAGCGTGTAGCAGAGCACCGCGATGCCGGCCTCGTGCAAGGCCACGAGCGCCGCCGGTTGGGCGGTCACCGACTCCACGGTCGTGCCGAACCCGATGACCCCGAGCCGCTCGGCCATCGGCAGCGGGTTCGCCGGAAGCTCCCGGATGAGCATGATGCGGGGAATCGTCGGCGCGACGCGCTGCAGCGTGAAGAGGGTCTCGAGGCTGAAGCTCTGCAGCACGACCCGCCCGCGGAGCCCGTGGACGTCGATGAGCCCGGTCACCGCACGGATGCCCTCGACGCCCCAATCGGCCTTCAGCTCGATCAGTGCCCGGGCCTCGTCGCGCTCGGCGAGGGCCTCAAGGAAGGCATCGAGCGTCGGGATGCGGGTGCCCGCGAACTCGGCGCCGTACCAGGCGCCGGCGTCGAGCCGCTCGACGACCGCGGCATCGAGCTCGCCGATCGAACGGGTGTCGCCCGTGATGCGCTCGAGCGTCGTGTCGTGGAACAGCACGGGCACCCCGTCGCGGGTGAGCTGCACGTCGGTCTCGACGAACGCGAGCTCGTCCATGGCGAGTTCGAGGGAGGGCATGGTGTTCTCGGGGGCGGCGGCCCGGTCGCCGCGATGGCCGACCGTGAAGGCCGGCTCTCCGGGCTCGCGGAGCGCGCCGAACACGTCGATCGCGTAGACGGTCGGGGGCACCTGGGCGAAGAGGAGGAGCCCGGCGAGCACGGCGGCGGCGAGGCTCGCGAGGCTGATCCGCGCCGCTCGAGGCGGTGGGCTCACCAGGCGCCGACGGCGTCGGGGGCTGGTTGGTTCGGACGTTCGGGCGGCAGGGACGGCTGGGGCCGGCCGCCGACGCCGGGTCGCCGAAGCGACCGTGTCGAAGGGGTGGAACACGGGTTCGGGCCTTTCCACCGTCGCGCGCCGTTGCGCGATCGGTGCAGGTCACTCTAGCAACACCGTTACCGTTTCGTTACCTCCCGTTCGTGGGGCGATCAGCGGCGGCAGACTCGACGGCGTGCGGGTACGCCGAGCAGTGGCCGGCGGGCTCGTTGTGGGTTCAGTCCCCTGAGCCACGCTGCTCGAAGCGCAGGGCCGCGGCCTCGGCCTCGGCGGTGATGCGGTTCGCCATGCCCGCGAAGATGATGCCGTGGAAGGGGAAGATCGCCCACCAGTACAGGCGACCCGAGAGGCCCTTCGGGAAGAACACCGCACGCTGGCGATACTCGGCACCGCCCGGCACCGCCCGTGCCTCGAGCTCCAGCCAGGCTCGCCCCGGCACGCGCATCTCGGCACGAAGACGGAGGAAGCTCCCGCGGTCGATCGCCTCGACGCGCCAGAAGTCGACGGCGTCGCCGACGTGCAGCGTCTCGGGATCACGCCGTCCTCGGCGGAGGCCGACGCCGCCCGTGAGCTTGTCGACCCACCCGCGCACCGCCCAGGCGAGCGGGAACGAGTACCAGCCGTTCTCGCCGCCCACGCCCTCGATGACGCGCCAGAGCTCGTGCACGGGAGCGGAGGCGCGACGCTCCCGTTCGTCGAGATAGACCGTGTGCCCCGCCCACTCGGGATCGCTCGGCAGCGGGTCGCTCGGCGCTCCGGCCACCTCGGCATTGCGCCAGCTCGTCTCGACCTCGCCGGCCCGCTCGCGCTCGAGTGCCAGCCGCACCGCGACCCGGTAGGGCAGCAGCCCCTCCCGGGGCGGCGGAATCACGTGGTCGATGTCGTGATCGCGCATCACGCAGTCGAACTGGAGCGACTCGATGATCGGCACGGCGACACGACGCGGGATCGGGGTCACGAGATTGACCCATTGCCCCGCGAGCCACGGTGTCAGGACGGGCAGGGCCGCAATCGGTCGCTGCGGCAACCCGGCTTCGACCGCGTAACCGTTCATGAGCTGTCCATAGCGGAGGATGTCGGGACCACCGATGTCGAAGGCACCGCTCACCTCGAGCGGCACCTCGGCGGCGGAGACCAGGTAGTGCAGCACGTCACGCACCGCGATCGGCTGGATGAAACTTCGCACCCAGCGCGGTGCGGGCATGTACGGGAGCACCTCCGTGAGGTGCCGGATCATCTCGAACGAGGTCGACCCCGAGCCGATGATCACACCGGCCTGCAACGCGATCGTCGGCACGCCGGAGGCGAGCAGCACCGCTCCGACCTGTGTGCGCGAGCGCAGGTGCTGCGAGAGCCGTTCGCCCTCGGGGTGCAGCCCGCCGAGGTACACGAGCCGGGACACCCGATGCTGCCGCGCGGCCCTCGCGACGTTCTCGGCGATGCGCTGCTCGGCCGCCTCGAAATCGCGCTGGCCGCCACCCATGGAGTGCACCAGGTAGTAGGCGACGTCGACGCCCTCCATCGCTGCGTCGACGGAGTCCCGATCGGCGAGATCCCCCGCGACGACCTCGACGTCGCCGCGCCACGGCACGTCTCGCAGACGTTCGGGACGGCGGGCGAACACGCGGACCTCGTGTCCGGCGGCGAGCAGCCTGGGCACGAGTCGTCCGCCGATGTATCCGGTCGCCCCGGTGACGAGCACACGCACACGCAACTCCCAACGGCCGACGAACGGGACTACGAGCGTTCGTTGCCTCGACGATAGTTGCCGCTCGCGCGCGCGAGAAGGTGCTGCACCTGTGAATCGTCGGCGCGCTGCAGGCCGGCGACGAGCCGGGCAGCATCGCGCCCGCCGACGGTCATCACCGCATGACCGCCGCGCGAGACGATCACGCCGCCATGCTTCGTGATGCGGTACTCGAACGGATCGGTCGCGAGGCGGCCCCGCTCGTCTGACGCGCCATTGCGTCCGGACATCGTGCTCCTAACGCAGGCTCTTCGTGTGCCAGACCGTCTTGGTCTCGGTGAACGCGGCGATGCGGCCGAGCGCCGGCGCAGCGGCATCCGCGCCCGACTCCGGTCGCAGCACCCGCTTCAGCGTGTCGGCCGCGTCGATCTCGAGCGAGATCCAGTCGAGGGCGCCCGCACCCACGAGGTCGATGGCGTTGACATCGGCATGGCTCGCGAGCCACGGCGCGATCTCGGCCGGCGAACCGGTGAGCACGTTGACGACGCCCTTCGGCACGTCGCTGGTCGCGAGCACCTCGGCGAGGCTGATCGCCGAGAGCGGGAACCGCTCGCTCGCAATGGCCACGACCGAGTTGCCGGCGACGAGCGCCGGCGCCACTGCCGAGACGAAGCCGAGGAGCGAGGAGTCCTGCGGCACGACGACCGCCACGACGCCGGTCGGCTCGGGCACCGAGATGTTGAAGTACGGTCCGGCGACGGGGTTCGCGTTGCCGACGACCTGGGCGAACTTGTCGGCCCAGCCCGCGTACCAGACCCAGCGGTCGATCGCCTCGTCGACCTGAGCGGATGCCGCGGCGCGCGTGACCCCCTCGGCCTCCTCGATCTCGGCGACGAACTGCGCGCGACGCCCCTCGAGGAGTTCGGCGATGCGGTAGAGCACCTGGCCGCGGTTGTAGGCGGTGGCGCCCGACCAGCCGGAGACGGCGGCACGTGCGGCGACGACCGCGTCGCGGGCGTCTTTTCGGGAGGCCAGCGCGGCGTTCGCGAGGAACGAGCCGTCGGCCGCCAGCACCTCGTAGGTGCGGCCCGACTCGCTGCGCGGGAACGCTCCCCCGATGTAGAGCTTGTACGTCTTCGGCACGGCGAGGCGGCTCATCGCTTCGATCCCTTCGTCGCGGCCTTGGCTGATCGGTTCTGCAGCGTTCGGGCGGGCTTCGCGGCCCGCGAGCGCTTCGCGGGCGCCGAGGCATCCGCTTCGATGGCTGCGGTCGATGCCGCGCCGGCGATCGCCGCACGACCCGTCGACGACTGGCCGATGGGAGCGGGCGCGAGGTAGGCGGCGAGGCCGTGGCGGCCGCCCTCGCGGCCGTATCCCGACTCCTTGTAGCCGCCGAACGGCGACGAGGGGTCGAAGCGGTTGAAGGTGTTGGCCCAGATCACGCCGGCGCGCAGCTGGTCGGCGACCGCGAGGATGCGACTGCCCTTGTCGGTCCAGATGCCCGCGGAGAGTCCGTAGGGCGTGTTGTTGGCCTTGGCGATGGCTTCGGCAGGGGTGCGGAAGGTCAGCACCGACAGCACCGGGCCGAAGATCTCCTCGCGCGCGATGCGGCTCGAGGTCTGCACGCCCGTGAAGATCGTCGGGGCGAACCAGAAGCCGTTCTCGGGGATGTCGCAGGGGGCGGTCCAGCGCTCGGCGCCCTCCGCCACTCCGATGTCGGAGAGGGTGCGGATGCGCTCGAGCTGCTCCTTCGAGTTGATCGCGCCGATGTCGGTGTTCTTGTCGAGCGGGTCGCCGAGGCGCAGGGTCGAGAGGCGCAGCTTCAGTCGCTCGACGACCTCGTCGTGGATGTTCTCCTGCACGAGGAGCCGCGAGCCGGCGCAGCAGACGTGCCCCTGGTTGAAGAAGATGCCGTTGACGATGCCCTCGATGGCCTGGTCGATCGGTGCGTCGTCGAAGACGATGTTCGCGGCCTTGCCGCCGAGCTCGAGCGTGACCTTCTTGTCGGTGCCGGCGACCTGCTTGGCGATCGCGCGGCCGACGCCGGTCGAGCCGGTGAACGCGACCTTGTCGACGCCGTCGTGCGAGACGAGCGCTGCTCCGGTGTCGCCCGCCCCGGTGATGATGTTCACGACACCGGCCGGAAGCTCGGCCTGCTGCAGGATCTCGGCGAAGATGAGCGCCGTCAGCGGCGTCGTCTCGGCGGGCTTCAGCACGACGGTGTTGCCGGCGGCGAGCGCCGGGGCGATCTTCCAGGCGAGCATGAGCAGCGGGAAGTTCCACGGGATCACCTGCGCGGCGACGCCGAGGGAGCGCGGGTTCGCGCCGAGGCCGGCGTGATCGAGCTTGTCGGCCCAGCCCGCGTAGTAGAAGAACCAGGCGGCGACGAGAGGCACGTCGACGTCGCGCGACTCCTTGATCGGCTTGCCGTTGTCGAGCGACTCGGCGACGGCGAGCTCGCGGGCCCGCTCCTGCACGAGGCGGGCGATGCGGAAGAGGTACTTGCCGCGGTCGCGCCCGCTCATCTTCGACCAGGTGCGATCGTAGGCGCGACGGGCGGCGGCCACCGCGGCGTCGACATCGGCGGCGTTCGCGTTGGCGATCATCGCGATGCGCTCTTCGGTCGCCGGGCTGATGGTCTGGAACGGTTCGCCGCGGCCGTCGACGAACTCGCCGTCGATGAAGAGGCCGTAGTTGTCGCGGAGGGAGAGGATCGCCCGCGACTCGGGGGCGGGTGCGTAGTCGAGGAAGCTCATGATGTCCGTCTCAGTCGATCGTCACGTAGTCGGCGCCGGAGTAGTGCCCGGTCGCGATCTTCTGCCGCTGCAGCAGCACGTCGTTCAGGAGGCTCGAGGCGCCGAAGCGGAAGAGGTGCGGTTGCAGCCAGTCTTCGCCGACGGTCTCGGCGACCGTCACGAGGTACTTGATGGCGTCCTTCGAGGAGCGGATGCCGCCGGCCGGCTTCACGCCGATGCGCTGGCCCGTCGCGAGGTGCCAGTCGCGCACGACCTCGAGCATGAGGAGAGTGACGGGCAGCGTCGCCGCGGGGGCGACCTTGCCGGTCGAGGTCTTGATGAAGTCGCCGCCCGCGAGGATCGAGAGCCACGATGCGCGGCGCACGTTGTCATACGTGACGAGCTCGCCGGTCTCGAGGATCACCTTGAGGCTCGCGCTCGTGCCGTCGGGCCGGGCGCAGGCGGCCTTGACCGCCGCGATCTGGTCGAAGACGAGGCCGTAGCGGCCGGCGAGGAAGGCGCCGCGGTCGATGACCATGTCGATCTCGTCGGCACCCGCTGCGACCGCCTCAGCGGTGTCGGCGAGCTTGATGTCGAGCGAGGCGCGGCCGCTCGGGAACGCCGTGGCCACTGCGGCGACGGAGATCAGGCCGTCGTCGGGGTCGCCGTGCGCGCCGCCGAGGGCCTCGACCGCGTACGGCACCATGTCGCCGTAGACGCAGACGGCGGCGACGCGGGGGGTCGTGGCGTCGGACGGGTCGGGGTTGACCGCCTTCGCGACGAGGGAGCGCACCTTGCCGGGGGTGTCGGCGCCCTCGAGGGTCGTGAGGTCGATGAGCTCGATGATGCGGTCGAGCGCCCACTTCTTGGAGCTCGTCTTGATCGAACGGGTGCCGAGACCGGCAGCGCGCTGCTCGAGTCCGACGGCGTCGACGCCGGCGATGCCGTGCAGGTAGCGCCGCAGGGTCGCATCGTCGGGCTCACCGCCGAGCACGGCGATGGCCCGCTCGCGGGCGGAGACGAGGGAGGTGCCTGACATGAGAGGAGACCTGGCTTTCGTGAGTGGTGCGGTGAGGCGGCGTCAGCCGTCGAGGAGATGGAGGGCGGTGGCCTCGTCGGTGACGAGCACCGTGCAGAGCCGGCTGCGCACGACCGCGTCGGCGACAGCGAGCTTGCCGGGGCCCGAGATGACGGCGATCGCGAGCTGCGCGCGACGCAGTTCGTCGAGCGTGAGTCCCACGGTGCGCGCATCGAGCGCCGGGTCGACGATGTTGCCGTCGGAGTCGATGTACCGGCCGACGACGTCGCCGACGGCGCCCTTCTGCACGAGCAGGTCGACATCGGGCACCGAGAGGTACCCGCTCTCGACGTGCACCGAGGAGTGGTCGGCGGCACCGGCGCTGAAGAGGTAGGCGTCGGCGGAGCGGGCGAGCTCGATGACGCCCGCGACGACGCGGTCGGACTCGATCGCCTCTTTCGTCTCGAGCCGCTCGAGGATCGCCGGGCTCGGCAGCAGGGTTGCGCTGCCGCCGCCCTTCTGCGCGATGCCGACCGCGGTGGCGGCGGCGGTGCCGGGCCGGCGGTTGAGGCTCACGCCGCCGTTGATCTGCACGACGTTGACGCCGGTGGCCCAGCCCTGTCGCAGATGCTGGGAGATCTCGAAGAGCGTGCGCCCCCAGCTCACGCCGAGCGTGCGCGGCACCGGACGCAGCGCCGTGAGGTAGTCGGCAGCGGCCTGGGCCGTGCGAGCCTGCAGCTCTTCGGGAGAGGTCACTCCGGCGGTCGAGACGACGATGGCGTCGGCGAGGCCGCGCTCGTCGCGCAGCCGCCGCTCGATCGGCAGGCGCCTGGCCCGCGGGTGCAGGATCTCGATGCGGATGAACCCGCGCTGCTTCGCCTGCGCGAGGAGCCGCCCGACCTTCCACCGGGTGAGGCGCAGCGCCTGCCCGATCTCGTCTTGGGTCTTGTTCTCCTCGTAGTAGAGCTCAGCAGCCCTGATCGAGAGCAGTTCGTCGATCTCGTCCATGCGCCTCCTCGTTCCCCTCCAGCGTAGGCACGTGGGTGCGCATCGGCAACACTCGCAGGCGATCGTGCTCAGATGAGCAGCCGGCCGACGGATGCCGCGCGCGCTCGCAGCACCCGCGCACCCGGGTTCTCCGCGCTCGGGGGCGAGGTTACGGAGCAGGGCGGGCGCCGGGGAACGCGGCCCGCCGGCAGCCGACAGGCCGGCAGGCGGGCCGACGGGCCCGCGAGTCAGCGACCGAGCGAGTGTTCGTCCTCGAGGTACTGCGGGCGGACGACGACCGCACCGGCGATGGCGGCGGGCACCGCCGAGGCGAGCAGGAACAGGATCGGCCAGGTCCATCCGCCCGTCGCCTCGTGCAGCAGCCCGACGACGAGCGGTCCGACGGCGACGATGAGATACCCGCCCGACTGCACGAATCCCGAGAGCGCGACCGAGCCGGCGTGCGTTCGCGTGCGCAGGTTGATGAGCACGAGGGCGAGCGGGAAGAGCAGCGGGCCGATGCCGGCGAGCGCGACCCACAGCCACGTCGCCCAGGTCGGCACGAGCAGCAGCCCGAGGTAGCCGATCACGAACGTGGCCACCGCGACGGCGACGAGCAGCCCGACCTTGCCGTAGCGTGCAGCGAGCAACGGCACGAGCAGCCCTGCGGGCAGGCCCATGGCCGCATACAACGACAGCAGCGCACCTGCCTCGGCCGGCGAGACGCCCGCGATGTCGTGCAGGATCGTCGGCAGCCACGCGAACGCCGCGTAGGCGTTGAAGCCCGAGACGGCGAACACGACCGTGAGCGACCAAGCGAGGGGCGAGCGCAGCGCGTACCGGAGCAGGCCGGGATCCGCCTCTTCGGGCAGCGCCTCGGGGGCCTGGCGCTTCGGATGGAGGAGCATCGCGATCCATGGCACGAGCGAGATCGCCGCGACGAAGGCCCACTCGCCCAAGGAGACCCGCCAGCCCGCCGCCTCCGCCACCGGCACCGCGATGAGCGGCGGCGTGAACGTGCTGATCGACATCGCGGTCACATAGATCGTCGTGACGAGCCCGATGCGGTCGGGGAAGTAGCGCTTCACGAGGGGCGGCAGCAGCACGTTGCCCACGCCGATCGCGGCGAACGTCACCGCCGACGCGGCCACGAGCCAGAGCGCCGAACCGGCGACCCCGCGGCCGGCGAGGCCGATCGTCAGTGCCACGAGCGCGACGACGAGCGTCAGCTCGAGGCCGAGTCGCTTCGCGACCACGGGTGTCAGGATGCCGAACAGGGCGTAGCAGAGCGGCGGCAGCATGCCGAGGAGGCCCACGACCACCGGCGCGAGCGGCAGCTCGGCCTCGAGCTGGTGGAGGATCGGCGAGAGCGACGCCACCGCGGTGCGGAGGTTGAAGGCCACCAGCACGATGCCGATGAGGGCGAGGGATCGACCCGCCCACAGCGGTCGGGGCGGAAGCGGCGTCATTCCCTCGAGTCTAGAGGCGGGCCGCCGTGCGCTCAGCCGCCGAGGATGACGCGCGAACGATCGACGTCGTCGCGGATGGTGTCGACCAGCGCCTCGATGCTCGTGAACGCCACCATGCCGCGGATGCGCTCGACGAACTCGACGTCGACGACGTGGTCGTACAGGTCGAGTTCGCGGTCGAGCACGTACGCCTCGACCTGCTTCTTCGCGACGCCTTGGAACGTCGGGTTGTCGCCGACCGAGATCGCGGCCGGATACCGGGTTCCGGCGTCGGTGAGCCAGCCCGCGTACACGCCGTCGGACGGGATGAGCCCCTCGGATTCGGGCGACAGGTTCGCCGTCGGGTAGCCGAGCTCGCGGCCGCGGGCGGCGCCGTGCACGACGATGCCGGTCACGGTGGGCGTGTGGCCGAGCAGCTCGGTGGCACGTCGGACGTCGCCCTCGGCGAGGAGCTCGCGGATCCAGGTGGACGAGACGCGCCGCTCCCCCTCGGGCCGCACATCGTCGACGACGTCGACCGTGAACCCGAACTTCGCACCGAGCTCGATGAGCAGGGGCACGTCGCCGGCACCGCGGGCGCCGTAGCGGAAGTCCGCGCCGACGAGCACCGCCTTCGCGTCGAGCGCGTCGACCAGCACGCGCTCGACGAACTCGGTCGCCGGCACCGAGGCGAGCGCCCGGTCGAACGGCAGCAGCAGTGTCGCGTCGACACCGGTCGTGGCCAGAAGTTCGAGCTTCTGTCGCACGCTCACGAGCGAGTCGGGGCACTTGTCAGGGGCGAGCAGCGCGAGCGGGTTGCGATCGAACGTGACGACGATTGTCGCGAGCTCGCGCTCGGCGGCGATGCCGCGGGCGCGGGCGATGACGGCGCGGTGGCCCTGGTGCACGCCGTCGAACTTGCCGATCGTCACGACCGACGGGCCGATGCCCGCAGGCACGGCGCCGAGTCCCTTGAAGGTCTTCACGAGGCATCCGCTCTCGAGGTCGGGCGATGGCGGGCGAGCCACCACATGCCGAGTACGGGCAGCACGAGCGGGATGAACAGGTAGCCGGCGCCGAACCGCGACCACACCGTGTCGTGGGGGAAGAGCTCGGGGAAGACGATGCTCAGCGTGCCGATCACGATGACGCCCGTGAACTCGAACACGATCGTCGCCCATGCGACGCGGTACCAGGCGAGACCGGGCCGGACGAGCGCGATCGTCGCGACGATGTAGACCACCGCCGCGAGCGCCGAGAGCGTGTAGGCGAGCGGCGCCTCGTCGAACTTCGAGGCGATCTGCACGAACGAACGACCGGTCGCCGCGAGCGCGAGCACCCCGTAGACGGCTATGAGCACTCGCCCGATGCCGCTCATCCGTCGGCCCTCTCGTGCCTCGGGTCGGGCACTGCGCACGTCACTCATGTCGATCGATTCTCTCAGACCACTGCTCACGCCTGCTGCACGGTCCAGATCTGGAACATGCGGAACACCATCACGCCGACCGAGAGCGCGGCGACACCGAGGATCACCGTCGACCAGCGATTGCGCTCGAGGAGCGCCCAGAAGGCGGCCGCGGGCGGCAGGATCAGGGCGCCGACGAGGTAGGTTCCGAACTCGAGCACGCTGCCCGTCGGCTCGTTGCCGAGTGCCGGAGCGACGAACGCGACGACCACCTGCACGATGAGGAGCACCTCGACGAGCGCGAGTGCGCCGATCGTGAGATCGCTCGGCACCCGGCCGGCGAGCCCCATGCCGATGCAGAGCAGGCCCGCAGCGACGGCCACGATGAGCTGCACCCACGTGAACCACTCGATCATGCGTCGGCCTCCTGCGACTCGGTCGACCCCTGGGATTCGGGCGGCGGGAATCCGGTGACGACCTTCAACTGCCGGCCACGCGGTTCGACGATGGCGACCAGGTGGTCGTCGGGGTCGACGGCGGCGAGCACCGCGGGCAGCGGCGCCCCGGCAGCGGATGCCTCGAGGCCCGCCACCGCATCGATGTCGACGCGCTTGCCGTGGCCGAGGTCGACGGCCTGGTCGGCCGTGAGCGTCACGGTGGGCAGCGCCCGCCGCGCGGCATCCGCAGGGCTCATGATGGCGCTCGCGACGTCGTAGCCCTCGAGCTCGCCGGCCTCGTCGACGCCGAACCGGCCGATGCGCGTGCGGCGGAGCGCCGTGAGGTGGCCGCCGGTGCCGAGTGCGGCGCCGAGGTCTCTCGCGAGGGCGCGGATGTAGGTTCCCGACGAGCACTCGACGCGGACATCGACGTCGAGACGACCGTCTGCGGCACGGAACGCGAGCGTCTCGAACGCCGAGACGGTGACCCGCCGGGACGAGAGCTCGACGATCTCGCCGTCACGGACACGTTGGTAGGCGCGCTTGCCGTCGACTTTGATGGCGCTGACGGCGCTCGGCACCTGCTCGATCTCTCCGGTGAGCGGCGTGATCGCGGCCAGGACGGCCGCTTCGGTGACGGCGGCGACGACGTCGGCGGGAGCGGCGTCGAGCGCCTCGCCCTCTGCGTCGTCGGTCGTCGTGTTCCAGCCGAGGCGGATGGTGGCGAAGTACTCCTTGTCGAGACCGACGAGGTAGTGCAGGAGGCGCGTCGCGCCGTTCACGCCCAGGACGAGGAGGCCGGTGGCCATCGGGTCGAGGGTGCCCGCGTGGCCGATCTTGCGCGTGCCGGCGAGGCGGCGCATGCGCGAGACCACGTCGTGGCTCGTGATTCCCTGCGGCTTGTCGACGAGGAGGATGCCGCTGTTCACGCGGTACAGGCTAACAGTCGTGCGCGGCATGGAGCCGCCGCGCGCCTACGCTGGAGCGGTGAAGATCGGCATCATCGGCGCTGGCGCGCTCGGCGGCACGTTCGCGGCACTGCTCTCGCGGGCCGGGCACGACGTGGAGGTCACGGCGCGCGGCGCAGGTCTGGACGCGATCCGCGAGTCGGGCATCGCCCTGAGCGGGGCCTACGGCGAGGTGCGGGCCCGCGTCGCGGCAGGCGACCGGTTGGCCACGGCGCCCGAGCTCGTGCTCGTCTGCACGAAGGCGCAGGACGCGGCATCCGCGATCGCGTCGAACGCCGAACTCATCGGCGAGGTGCCCGTCGTGGTCGTGCAGAACGGCCTCGACGGCGTCGCGACCGCTGCGCGCCTCCTCCCCCGAGCCTCGTGCATGGGACTGCTCTCGATCATCGCCGCCAACTACACCGAACCGGGCGTCGTGCGCGTCACGACGCCCGCGACGAGCTATCTCGGCCGCGGCGACGGCCCGGCCGACGCCGAGTGCACCCGCATCGCGGCGGTGCTCTCCGAAGCGGTGCCGGTCGTGGCGATCCCCGGGTTCCGGGGTGCGCAGTGGACCAAGCTCGTCGTCAACATGCTGAACGCCGTGCCCGCCATCGTCGGCCGCAGCGTGCAGGACGTCGTCGACGATCGGCGCCTCCGGCGGGTCGTGACCGCATCGATGCGGGAGACGGTGCGCATCGGCATCGCGCAGGGCGTGCGGTTCGGATCACTGCAGGGACTCGGCGATCGCCGCCTGCGGCTCTTCGCCCGGCTGCCGCTCGTGATCGGGCAGGTGCTGCCCTGGTCCATGCGTGTGCGCATGGGCGGCGTGCCGAACCTCGGGTCGACGCAGCAGAGCGTGCGCCGCGGCCAGCCGACCGAGGTCGACTTCCTGAACGGCGCGGTCGTGCGCGAGGCCTCCGCCGTCGGCCGCGACGCACCGGTGAACCGGGCGCTCACGGTGCTCGTGCACGAGGTCGAGCAACTGGGCGCCTCGCTGCCCGCCGAGCGCGTGCTCGCCGACGTTCCGGTCTGAGCCCGGCACGGTCGCCGGGCGGATGCCGCGCCGGCACCCTGCAACCGCCGGTTCGCGCCCCCGCCGGATGACGGCGGGGAACGACGAAGGGGGCCCGGCGAACCGGACCCCCCTCGCGTGCGTCAGTCAGTACGCGTCAGCCGACCTCACGCGCTCTTCCTGCGGCGGATGCGAGCCGCCACGAGGAATGCCAGTCCGGCGATCACGATGATGCCGGCGACGATCGCGATCGACGTGCCGGCGAAACCGGTGCTGGCGAGGTTCGTGCCGTCGGACGCAGCAGGAGCGCCGCCCTCGCCGCCGCCCGGAGGCGTGGTCGGCGGGGTGGTCGTCGGGCCCGCTGCGCACTCGGGAGTGGCCTTCGGGTACGAGATCGTCACCGGAACCTCGGGGTTCACGACGAGCTTGGCCGTGATGGCGCCACGGGTCCAGGCGAAGTTGCCGTCGGTCTCGACCCACTTGCCGTCGACGAGCGTCCAGCCGGGCCAACCGTCGGCCTTGCCGTCTTCGTCGACCGAGGCGCCTGGCCACAGCACGCTCCCGGTGAGGCTGCCGCCCTTCAGATCGCCGAGCACGATCGTCTTGGTGTTGGTGCCGTCGGTCAGCACGAGCGAGGCCGTACGGTTCTTCACCGTGTTGTCGGGATCGGTCAGCTCGACATCGAAGTCGATCCACGGGGAGTCCGCCTCGCAGGTGCCGGTCGCGAACGAGCCCGCGAGCGTCGGCGTCGCCGGCCCCGTCGGCGGCGGGGTCGCGTCGAAGGTGTAGTCGACGCAGCCGAGGGTGATGCGCGTGATCACGCCGTCACCGTGGACGCCGGAACCGAGCGAGTACCCGATCGCGTCGACCGTGGCGTCCGGGAACGCCGCGGCCCACTGGACGATCGTGCCGAACCAGTCGGAGCCGTTGCCACCGCCCGTGTTGGGTGCGGAATCCTTGACGAACTGCTTCGCGCCGCCGCTCAGCCACCAGTTCTGCCCGTAGACGGCCTCGCCCACGAGGATGCCGTCGACCGATCCGTCGTCATCGGCGTCGATGACGAGCTGCAGGCCGGGCTCGATGCCGGTGGTCGCGGTGTAGTCGAGCGCGTCCGCGATCGAGGTCGCGCCCGCATCGATCAGCGGGAAGTCGGTGCTGAAGTAGCCTGCGGCCTTGTCCTCGCTGGTCGCGCCTTCCGTCCAGATGCGGAGGCCGCCGTCGACGAGTTCGTTGTGGCCGGTCTTCTTGGTCTGGCTGAGATCCCAGGTCGCGAGGTCCGTGGTGACGACCGAGGTGGTCACCTCGCACGTGCCCGGCTCGGGGGGCGTGCACGACTCATCGGTGAACGTGTGCTCGAAGGTCTTCGTCTTCGTGCCGTCGGTGAAGGTCTTGTCGCCCTTCACCGTCGCGGTCAACGTCTCGACGCCGGCGGCGAGTCCGCTGCTCGACCAGTCGATGTCATCGGTGTCTTCCGGCAGGGTGAACCCGTCCGCGTCGATGCCGCACTTGTCGACCCAGGCGGGGCTGCCCGGGATGGCGACCTTCTCGGGCTCGGGCGTCGTCGGCTCGACATAGCTCACCGAGTAGTGACTGACCGAATCCTTGTCGGGGTGATCGATCACGACCGTCTTCTGCGGCGGCACGACCGGGACGAAGTACTTCGTCGTGCCCGCCTTGACGCAGTAGCCGTCGATCAGCTTGCCGTCGGGCGCGGTGACGGTGACCGTCTCGGGGTCGCCCACCGTGTCGATCTTGCCGGAATCGAGCGGCTCGCAGATGAACGCCGGCTTGGCAGCCTGTGCGGGCAGCGCGCCGACGGCGAGGGTCAGGGCGAGTGCGCTGACCACCGTCGCCGCGACGCGGAGTATTCGGGTGTTCCTCATCGAGTGGATCTCCTGGGGTCGGCCGGCGTGGGCCTGCGATACCAGGAGTGTCGACGGCGCGCGCGGAAGCGCGACCGACCGCACGCCGTCCGGGGCGACCTGCACACGGGTCTGTGCCGATCATGTTCCGGTGGAGCGCGGCCACGATCGCCGCGCAGCAGCGCGTCGATCGTCTCGGGTGGTTCGGGTTTCGGGTATCACTGCTGCCGGGGGCGGTGCAATGTCGTCAAGTATGTCGTCCGAAATGGGGACCGACACCCCGTTTCGCCCCTCTCGCCGGCATTTCACCCCCGAACTGGGGCATCCGTACCCTGCGATACGACGAGGGGGCCCGGCGAACCGGGCCCCCTCAGTGCGCGTCAGCGACGGTTACGCGCGCTTGCGGCGGATGCGAGCCACCACGAGGAACGCGAGTCCGGCGATCACGACGATGCCCGCGACGATCGCGATCGACGTGCCGGCGAAACCGGTGCTGGCGAGCCCAGCGCCGTTGGGCTCGGACGGCGTGCTGCCCTCGCCGCCGGCGGGAGGCGTGACCTTCGGGCCGGTGGCGCACTCGGGAGTGGCCGGCGGGTACGAGATGACGACGTCGAGCTCGGGGTTCACGACGAGCTTGGCCGTGATATCACCACGGGTCCAGGCGAAGTTGTCGTCGACCTCGATCCACTTGTCGCCGACGAGCGCCCAGCCCGGCCAGCCGTTGGCCTTGCCGTCGGCGTCGACCGAGGCACCGGGCCACAGCACCTCGCCCTTCAGACTGCCGTCCTCCAGGTCGCCGAGCACGATCGTCTCGGTGTTGGTGCCGTCGGTCAGCACGAGCGAGGCCGTGTTCCCGGTGGCCTGCTCGTCGGGGTCGGTCATCTCGACATCGAAGGTGATCCAGGGCGAGTCCGCCACGCAGGTGCCGGTCGCGAACGAGCCCGTGAGCGTCGGCTCGGCACACGGCTTGTCGTTGAGCTCCCAGGGTCCGAAGACCTTCGACTTCACGTCGCCCTCGAAGACGTACCCCTTCGCCGCCGTCGCCGTCAGCGTCAGCTTGCCGTCGGCGATCGACTTCGCCCACTTCACGCCGAGGAGGTTCTCTTCGTAGTCGAGGTCGTAGTTGTCGACGCCGCACGTGTCGACGAAGGTGGCCGCCGTCGGCACCTTCACGACGACGTCGCACGGCTCCTGGTTCAGGCTCCACGGACCGAAGACCTTGACCTGCTCGTCACCCTTGAAGGAGTACCCCTTCGCCGGCTTCGCCGTCAGCGTCAGCTTGCCGTCGACGATCGACTCCGACCACTCGACACCGACGAGCTTGTCGTTGTAGACGAGCTCGTAGTTGTCGACACCGCAGTCGTCGGAGAACGACGCCTCGGTCGGAACCTCGACGACGATGTCGCAGGGCTTCTGGTCGAGCGTCCACGGTCCGAAGACCTTGACCTGCTCGTCGCCCTTGAAGGTGTACCCCTTCGCCGGCTTCGCCGTCAGCGTCAGCTTGCCGTCGACGATCGACTTCGTCCACTCGACGCCGACGAGCTCGTCGTCGTAGGTGAGCGTGTAGTTGTCGACGCCGCAGGTGTCCGAGAACGACGCGGTCGGAACGTCGAGCTCGATGATGCAGGGAATGTTCGTGAAGTCGAGCGTCCAGCTCTGCACGGTCTTGCCGTTCTCGAACACGTAGCCGGGAAGGGCGGTGGCGGTCGCCGTCGCCTTGCCGTCGACGACCTCGCCGATCGTCCACTCGACGCCGGTGACGTCGGCAGGCTTCACGATGCGGTCGTCCTTCACGCCGCACTCGTCGACCTTGGTCGGCTCCGCCGGCACCGGGATCGTGACCGTGCACGGCTCGTCGGTGAAGGTGAACGACCAGCTCTGCTCCGTCTTGCCGTTCTGGAAGACGTAGCCGGCGAGCGCCGTCGCAGTCGCAGTCGCCTTGCCGTCGACGACGTCGCCGATCGTCCACTCGACGCCCGTGATGCTCGCCGGCCGCACGATGTGGTCATTCGCGACGCCGCACTCGTCGACCTTCGTCGGCTTGACCGGCACCGCGATCTTGACGATGGGCTTGGTGCAGTCCTCGTACTGGAGCAGGCTCTGGTCTCCCTGTGCGGGAACGTTGATCAGCTTGCCCTTGTTGTCGAGGTAGCTGAACGCCGGGTAGATGTCGCCGTTGTCCTGGTGATCGATGTGACCGGCCTTGAAGAATGCCCTGACCGAGGTCTCGATGCGCACGTACGGGTTCTTCGTGCTGCCGGTCGCGTGACAGAACTCGATCTTCTTGACCGGCTGCTCGCCGCAGTCCTCGGAGTCGACGGTGATTCCACCGGAGTTCGACTGCTTGGCGCCGTTGTCCCACTTCGCCGACAGGTCGAGCTTGTAGGTGCCGTCGGCGACATCGGTCTGCGTGAAGGTCTTCACCTCGCGCTTGCCGAACTCCGTTCCGACGGGAACGAGCGCTTCATTCGAGGACCTGGTGATCGTCTCGACGCGGTTCTCGGAGTTCTCGACGGTCCAGGTGATGTCGAAGGTGCCGGTGGCGACGTCGCACGTCGCGGTCGCGCTGATGGTGTTGTGGTGGGCGCTCGCGGGTGCCGCGACACCGACGAGGGCGAATCCCGCGCCGAGCGCGAGTGAGGTCAGGATCGCCGCGAAGCGGCGGAACGGGCGTCGTGACGACCATCGCACGCGAGTGCGGGCATCGCCGTCGGCGTGCGCCAGAGCGGCGCCGGGCTTGCTCATTCGGGTTTCTCCATCGGTCGGCCCGGCAGGGTCGTCGAATCCGAGGTGACGGCGGCGCCCAGGGCGCACAGCGATGCCGACGGGCGCGGTGCGCTCGTCGACTGACGTCGGGTGGTTCGGGTGGTGATTCGGGTTCGCGTCGCCGGGGGGCTTGGCTGTGTCCCCCATTATGTCCCCCGAAACGGGGACCTGTCACCCATTTGCCCCCTCGGGGTACAAAGTTCCACCCAAATGGGGGACAAGCAGTCCGTCAGCGGTCGCCGAAGCGGCTCCGACGGGGGTGTTCGGGGTCGCCGTCGTCGATCACGACGGATGCCGCGAGGCGCGGGTCGCGCTCCGCGTAGGCGATCCTGTCGGCCGGATCGACCGGGTCGCCGTCGAGGGCGATCCGCACATCCCAGAGGTCGGCGAGACGCGGGCGCAGCACGAACCGCCCGTCGAGCACGAGGATGGCATCCTCGGGGCCCGTGATCCACTTGGGTTCGACCCAGGCGTCGCGGGTCGGGTCCCAGACCCGGGTCACGAAGGCCGTCGAGCCGCCGAGGCGGAACGGCTCGACGAGCACGCGGCGCAGCGCCGACTCGTCGAACCCGTATCGGGAGTACCGATCGGGAGTGTCGGGGCCGAAGGCCGCCTGCGCCTCGCGCGAACGGTGGAAGCCCTCCATGCTCGCGCGGAACACCGCATGGTCGCGCTCGGCGAGCACCGCCGCGAGGTCGTCGGCGAGCACGGTCTTGCCGCTCCGCAGCGGGCCGTCGATCGCGACGATCATGCGTCCGCGACCGTGATGCTGCAGCACCTCGTCGGCGATGGAGCGCAGGAAGGTGACCCGGGGCGTGGTGACGAGCCTCATGCGATGAGCCTAGCTCCGCGGCATCCGCCTCGCCGTAGGCTGGACGGATGCCCCGAACGCCCCGCCTCGATGCGATCGCGCCCGCCGTGGTCGCCTGGTTCGCGGATGCCGCGCGGCCGTTGCCGTGGCGCGCCGCCGACGTCTCGCCGTGGGCGGTGCTCGTGAGCGAGTTCATGCTGCAGCAGACGCAGGTCTCGCGCGTCGTGCCCCGGTGGGAGGCATGGATCGAGCGTTGGCCGACCCCGGCGGCCCTCGCCGCCGAGCCGCCGTCCGAGGCGGTGCGGGCGTGGGACCGGCTGGGCTATCCTCGGCGGGCGCTCTGGCTCCACCGCGCGGCGGTCGAGATCGTGGAGCGACACGGCGGCGAGGTGCCCTCAGACCTCGATGCGCTCCTCGCGCTGCAGGGCATCGGCCCGTACACGGCGCGAGCGATCGCCGCGTTCGCCTTCGGACTGCGAGTGCCCGTCGTCGACACCAACACGCGACGGGTGATCGCCCGCTCGGTCGCCGGGCAGGCCGAGCCCGGACCGCCGTCGACGACGCGTGATCTCGCCGCGATGGAGGAACTCCTCCCCCGCGACGACGACGCCGCCCGTCGCTTCAACGCCGGGGCGATGGAGCTCGGTGCCACGGTGTGCACGGCGCGGGCGCCCGAGTGCGACGCATGCCCGATCGCCGGCTCGTGCGCGTGGCGCGCCGCCGGCTATCCCGCGTACGCCGGCCCGAGGAAGGCCGTACAGGCCCGATTCGCGGGCTCCGACCGCCAGGTGCGCGGACTCGTCATGCGCGAGCTGCGGGCGGCGCACCGCCCGGTCGGGCGGCCCGAGCTCGAGCCCGTCTGGGCCGATGCCGCCCAGCTCGACCGCGCGCTCACGACGCTCGTCGCCGATGGACTCGCCGTACGCGACGTCGAGGGCTATCGACTGCCCGAGGGCTGATCAGCGCGTGGCGTCCGCCTCGTCGACGCTCTCGTCGCCGTCGAGCGTCTCGTCGTCCTCGTCGAACTCGCGGGGCTTGACATACGGGTCGGCCTCGCCGGCGTACTCTGCGGAAGCAGCGAGCTCCGCCGTCTCGGCGTCGCGCGTCTGCGCTTCGCGGAGGAGTGCACTGATGTGCTCGGCGTTCTCGGGGATCGCGTCGGCGATGAACTCGAGCGACGGGGTGAGCCGCGCCGTGATGTTGCGGCCGACCTCGCTGCGGAGCATGCCGGTCGCGGCCGCGAGGGCCTTGGCCGAGTCTTCGCGCTCCTCGTCGGTGCCGTACACCGTGTAGAAGATGCTCGCGTGCTGCAGGTCACCCGTGACGCGAACGTCGGTGATGGTGACGAACCCGAGCCGCGGGTCGCGCAGGCCCTTGTCGAGCCGCTTGGCAACGATCTCCTTGATGCGATCGGCCATCTTCCTGGCCCGTGCCGGATCCGCCATGTCCTGTTTCCCCTCACCATCCCCGGGCGATCACATCGCCTGGGGTTCCTGTTCTTTCACTGAGGTGAATCGGGGTAGGGGTCCCCGCTCTTCACCTCAGTGAAAGAACAGGAACCCCTTCCCACGATTTACGCGCGGGGCTTCTCCCGCATCTCGATGGTCTCGATCTCGTCGCCGACCTGGATGTCGTTGAACTTGCCGAGGCCGATGCCCGCCTCGAAGTCCGTGCGGACCTCGGTGACGTCGTCCTTGAAGCGGCGCAGCGACTCGATCGCGAGGTTGTCGCCGACGACGACGCCATCGCGGATGACACGAGCCTTGGCGTTTCGCGTGATCGTTCCCGATCGCACGATGACACCGGCGATGTTGCCGAACTTCGAGGAGCGGAACACCTCGCGGATCTCGGCGACGCCCGACTGGACCTCTTCGTACTCGGGCTTGAGCATGCCCTTGAGCGAGTCCTCGATCTCGTCGATGGCGTTGTAGATCACCGAGTAGAAGCGGATGTCGACGCCCTCGCGAGCGGCGCGCTCGCGCGCCTTCGTGTCGGGACGCACGTTGAAGCCCACGATGATCGCGTTGTCGATCGTCGCGAGGTTCACGTCGCTCTCGGTGATGGCACCCACACCGCGGTGGAGGATGCGCAGCTGCACGCTGTCGTCGACCTCGATCTTCATGAGCGACTCCTCGAGTGCCTCGACGGCACCCGACACGTCACCCTTGATGATGAGGTTGAGCGACTCGACCTTGCCCTCTTCGAGCGCACGGGTGAAGTCCTCGAGCGAGATGCGCTTGCGCGCCTTGGCCAGCTGGGCGTTGCGCTCCGCGGCCTCTCGCTTCTCGGCGATCTGACGTGCGGTGCGGTCCTCCTCGGTGACGAGGAAGGTGTCGCCGGCGCGCGGGACGCTCGAGAGGCCCTGCACCTGCACGGGGCGCGACGGGGTGGCCTCGGCCACGGCGTCGCCGTTCTCGTCGACCATCGCACGAACGCGGCCGTAGGCCGTGCCGGCGACGATCGCGTCGCCGACGCGCAGCGTTCCGGACTGGATGAGCACGGTCGCAACCGCACCGCGGCCCTTGTCGAGCTTCGCCTCGATGGCGACACCGCGAGCGTCCTTGTTGGGGTTCGCACGCAGGTCGAGACCGGCGTCGGCGGTGAGGAGCACTGCGTCGAGCAGGTCCTGGATGCCGATGTTCTCGCGAGCCGACACGTCGACGAACATGACGTCTCCGCCGTACTCCTCGGCGACGAGGCCGAACTCGGTGAGCTGCTGGCGCACCTTGGCCGGGTTGGCGTCGGGCTTGTCGATCTTGTTCACCGCGACCACGATCGGCACGTTCGCCGACTGGGCGTGGTTGAGCGCCTCGACCGTCTGCGGCATGATGCCGTCGTCGGCCGCGACCACGAGGATCGCGATGTCGGTCACCTGCGCACCACGTGCACGCATGGCGGTGAACGCCTCGTGACCCGGGGTGTCGATGAAGGTGATCGCGCGGTCGATGCCCTCGTGCTCGGTGTGCACCTGGTAGGCACCGATGTGCTGGGTGATGCCGCCGGCCTCGCCTGCGACGACGTTCGCGTTGCGGATCGCGTCGAGGAGTCGGGTCTTACCGTGGTCGACGTGACCCATGACGGTGACGACCGGAGGACGCTGCTGGAGGTCTTCGTCGGTCTCGTCCTCGAGCTCCTGGTCGAGGTCGATGTCGAAGCCCTCGAGGAGCTCGCGGTCTTCGTCTTCAGGAGAGACGACCTGGATCTTGTAGCCGAGCTCTTCGCCGAGCACCTGGAAGGTGGCCTCGTCGAGCGACTCGGTCGCCGTCGCCATCTCACCGAGGTGGAACAGCACCGTCACGAGCGAACCGGGGTTCGCATCGATCTTGTCGGCGAAGTCCGAGATCGAGGAGCCGCGACGCAGGCGGATGACGGTGTTGCCGTCGCCGCGGGGAACGCTCACGCCGCCGAGCGACGGGGCTTCCCGCATCTCGAATTCGGCCCGCTTCGTCCGCTTCGACTTGCGCGACTTGCTCTTGCCGCCACCACGACCGAAGGCACCTGCCGTGCCGCCGCCGGGGCCGCGACCACGGCCGCCGCCACCCGCGGGACGCGGGCCGCCGAAGCCGCCGCCGGGCGCACCGCCGGGGCGCTGGAACCCGCCGCCGGCACCGCCGGGACGAGCGCCTGCGCCTGCGCCGGCACCGCCGGGGCGCTGGAAGCCGCCGCCGGGGCGACCGCCTGCACCGGCCGGGCGCGGAGCACCGGGACGCGGCGAACCGGGTCGCGGCGCCTGCGGACGCGGGATGTTGCCGGGGCTCGGGCGCTGGCCCATGCCCTGCGCGCTCGAGAACGGGTTGTTGCCCGGGCGCGGCTGAGCGGGGCGCGAGCCCATGCCCTGCGAGCTCGAGAAGGGGTTGTTGCCGGGGCGGGGCGTGCCGCCGCCTGCGGGACGGGGGGCTCCGGGGCGCGGAGCTGCAGCAGCACCGGGCTTCGGGGCGCCGCCGGGCTTGGCGACATCGCCGTCACCGTCGGTCGACGCGGCTGCCGTGGCATCCGTCGACTTCTCGGCGGCGGCCTGCGCTGCGCGCTCCTCGGCCTGCGCCTGGCGCTCGGCGACCGTGAGCGGTGCTTCTGCGACGGGGGTCTCTGCGACCTCGACCGGGGCCGGAGCCTCGGGCACGGCCGGAGCCTTCGGAGCCGGCTTCGGGCCGGGCTTGGCGCCGGGCTTCGCTGCGGTGGCCGCTGCGGGCTTCGCAGGAGCCGGAGCTGCGGGAGCCGCGGATGCGGCCGCGCCGGCAGCCTCGAGCGCCGCCTTCAGGCGACGGGCGACGGGGGGTTCGATGGACGACGAGGGTCCCTTGACGTACTCGCCCATCTCCTTGAGCTTCTCAAGGGCGATCTTGCTGTCGACACCGAGTTCGCTTGCGATCTCGTGTACGCGTGGTTTGGCAGCCACTTCTCTCCTGTTCCGGGTCCGACCCCGGACAGGGGCAGACCATCAATGACGGACGGGTCTCATTTCGAGCCGCTCATGAGTCGTTACTCATTAGTGATCACGCCGTTCAGCCTGTTCTCTACGTTGCTGGTGTCCACCTCGCCGCGAATGCGGAGTGCACGCCCGAAGGCGCGTCGCCGCTCAGCGAGCCGGTAGCACTCGAGTGACGGATGCAGCCACGCTCCCCTACCCGGAAGCACGGCCGCATCATCTGAAATGACGTGGGAGTTCTGGGCGACGATCCTCAGAAGTGAGGCTCGTGGGGCACGCGAACGGCATCCGATGCACGTTCTGACGGGTTCCATCTTACACTCTGCGCTGTCGGCCCGCCGACGGCGGGCGCTCGGCGGCCGCTCGGCGACCGTTGGACTCAGTCCGACTCGAGCACCGAGTCGGGCTGGATGTCGATCTTCGCGCCCGTCAGCTTCGCGGCGAGGCGGGCGTTCTGGCCCTCCTTGCCGATGGCGAGCGAGAGCTGGTAGTCGGGCACGAGTGCGCGCACTGCGCGCGTCGCCTCGTCGATCACGAAGGCACTCGTGACCTTCGCGGGGCTCAGCGCACTCGCGACGAAGGTCGCGAGGTCGTCGTTCCAGTCGACGATGTCGATCTTCTCGGCGCCGAGCTCGGCCGTGACGGCGCGGACGCGCTGGCCGAGTTCGCCGATCGCGGCGCCCTTGGCGTTGACACCGGGCTGCGTCGCGCGCACGGCGATCTTGGTGCGGTGGCCGGCCTCGCGGGCGAGCGAGACGATCTCGACGACACCCGACGCGATCTCGGGCACCTCGAGTGCGAACAGCTTGCGCACGAGCGCGGGGTGGGTGCGCGAGACGGTGATCGACGGGCCCTTGAGGCCCTTGGCGACGCTCGTCACGTAGACGCGGATGCGCTGACCGTGCAGGTACTCCTCGCCGGGCACCTGCTCTTCGGGCGGCAGGATCGCCTCGACCGTGCCGAGGTCGATGTGCACCATGCGCGGGTTCGGACCCTGCTGGATGATGCCGGCGACGATGTCGCCCTCGCGACCGCGGAACTCGCCGAGCACGGCGTCGTCGGCGATGTCGCGGAGCCGCTGGTTGATGACCTGCTTCGCGGCGAAGGCGGCGATGCGGCCGAAGTCGCTCGGGCTGTCTTCGGCCTCGCCGACGACGTTGCCCTCTTCATCCAGCTCGGGAACGAACACCGAGACGTGGCCGGTCTTGCGGTCGAGGTGCGCACGTGCGCCGTCGGGGTTCGCATGTCCGTGCTGGTCGGGATGGGTGTGCTTCAAGTAGGCCATCAGAATGGCCTGCTCGATGATCTCCACCAGCTCGTCGAATGGGATCTCTTTCTCGCGCTCCATCATCCGCAGCACGCTGAGGTCGATATCCATGAACCCGGCCTCCTCTATTCAGCTCTCACGCCGCTTCCCCTCGGAGCGGACAGGACTCTACGGTACCGGATGTCGCGACCCACGGGCAGCCACGACGGACGCTCCTCGCACGGTCGCAGGTCGGGTGCCGTCTCAATCGGCGGGCGTGGGCGGACTGTTCACCCAGACGAGCTCCGCCTCGCCGTCGCCGTCGTTGGCCACCCGGTGCGGTGTGCTGCTCGCGAACACGATGCTGTCGCCCGTGGCGAGCACATGGATCTCGTCGGCGAGCTCGACGCGCACGCTCCCGCGCAGCACGAGCAGCACCTCCTCGGAGTCGCCGTGCCGGTACTGGCTGGAACCGGTCGATCCCCCGGGTTCCATGGTCACGGCGTACATCTCGACGTGGCCGAACGGCGGCTCGGTGAGGAACGCCTTCGTCATGCCGTCGCTCGCGGAGAGCGTGCGCCGGAGGTCGGCGCGCACGACGCGGGCCGCCGAGACCGGGCCGGGTTCGACGAGATCGGCGAGTCCGACGCCGAGGGCGTCGGCGAGGCGGCGCAGCGTCGAGATGCTCGCGTTGGTCCGGCCCGTCTCGAGCTGGCTGAGGAACCCCGAGGTGACCCCGGCCTGCTCTCCGAGCGCACGTTGCGAGAGCCGACGGGCGACGCGGTAGCGGCGCACCTGTTCGCCGACGTCGTTGCCCGTCACTCCCCCACCTCCAGGTCGCAGATCACGGATGCCTCGGGGCGCCGGGCCCGCCGTGGTCGCGAGAAGTTGGGGGTTGACGCACTGACGAGACATCCTGCTCAATTGCACTAAGCAACATGTTAAGCGGCTCCCGTACCACCCCACCACGGATTGCGAGGCTCTCATCATGACAGGTTCCCGAGGCACCACCCCGCTCAGCGCCCGGCTCGGCCGGATCATCCGCGCCCACGCCGAGGCCGATCGCACGGGCGTTCCCGTCGACGACGTGCTCGGGCGCGAACCCGAGCACCCCCATGGCGTCAGCCGGCGCGACGCGCTCATCGCCGGCGGCGCGATCGGCGCCGGCGCGGCGCTCGCCATGGCGACGCCCGCCCACGCCGCCGCGGCCAAGCCCGGCCCCGCGCCGCGCGTCGTGATCGTCGGCGCCGGTCTCGCCGGCGTGCGCGCCGCCCACTGGCTCTGGCGGGTGAAGGGCATCGCCTCGACCATCTACGAGGGCAGCGCCCGAGCCGGTGGCCGGTGCTACAGCCTGCGCGGCCACTTCGACGACGGCATCGTCGTGGAGCACGGCGGCGCCCTCATCAACACCGACCACAACGCCACGCGCAACCTCGCGTCGAACCTCGGCCTGAGCCTCGACGTCGTCGCGGGCGGCAGCTACCAGGGCTGGGACGACAAGTACTGGATCGACGGCGCCGACTACCCGTACGACGACGCGAACGCCGACTGGGGCGTCGTCTACCAGGCCTTCAAGTCCGCACTCGCGAGCGCGCCGTACTGCCAGACCTACGACAACCACACCGCTGCCGGCGTCGCCCTCGACCAGATGAACGTCGACCAGTGGCTCGCCGCCAACGTGCCGGGCGGTCTCTCGAGCCGGTTCGCCAAGCTGATGCAGTCGAACGTGATGAGCGAGTACGGCCTCGAACCGCACGAGCAGTCGGCGCTGAGCCTCGTCTACCTGCTCGGGTGGAACGCGCAGAACAGCCTCTCGCCCGTCAACGGCGCCGACGAGAAGTACTCGGTGAACGGCGGCAACGACCTCATCGTCTCCCGCATGCTCGAGGAGCTGCCCGCGAACACGGTGCGCTACGGCTACAAGCTCACCGCTGTCAAGCGCAACGCCGACGGCACCGTGCGCCTGAGCTTCCAGGTCGGCAACACCACCGTCGACCAGACCGCCGACCGCGCCATCCTCGCGCTGCCGTTCACGACCCTGCGCGACTGCGACCTCAGCCAGTCGGGATTCTCGGCGCTGAAGCTGCGCGCGATCGACGAGGTCGGACTCGGCGCGAACGCCAAGGTGCACGTGCAGGTGAGCCACCGGCCGTGGGTAGAGCAGGGGTACGGCGGCGCCGCGTACACGAACAAGAACGGGTTCCAGTGCGGCTGGGACGATACGGCTGACCACCCCCTGCCGACCGGCGTCTTCAACTTCTTCCCCTCGGGCGACCAGGTGAAGGCGTGGACGGGCAACGCCTTCGGCCCGGCGAGCGCGGCACAGGTCAGTGGCCTCCTCGCGCAGGTCGAGCCGATCTTCCCCGGCATGACCGCCGCATACACCGGCAAGTCCTACCGCGACTTCTGGTGGGCGAACCCGTGGTCGAAGGGCGCCTACACGGTGCTGCGGCCCGGACAGTACACCACGCTGTTCGGCGCCGGATCGACACCCGAGGGCAACGTGCACTTCGCCGGAGAGCACACGAGCGTCGAGTACTTCGGCTTCCTGAACGGCGCCGTCGTCTCGGGAGAACGGGCCGCGAAGGCGGTCGCGGCGTAGAGACGGGTTCCGCAGGGTGACGGATGCCGCGAGGCATCCGTCACCCGCATCGGGCGCTTCGCGTCGCCCTACGCGCGCCAGACCTGCACGACCGAGGGTCGCGGCGCCGCGACGAGGCCGGTGTCGGGGCGGTGCGAGGGCACGTAGTCGGGGAAGTAGGAGGTCGGCGCGCCGACCGTTCCCTCCTCGCCCGGGTGCTGTACGGCGACGAAGACCATGCCCTCCTTGTCGTGGATGACGGGGCCGCAGGTCTCGGCCTCACGCGGCACCGAGAGGAACTGCTGCACGCGGCCGCGCTCGGGTCCCTCGAGCGGCACCTTGAAGAGTCCGTCGTTGAATCCGATCTTGCTGGGTGCGCCGTCGGTCGAGATCCAGAGGTTGCCCTCGGAGTCGAAGGCCACGTTGTCCGGGCAGGAGATCGGCGAGACGAGCTCCTTCGGGAACCCGGCGAAGTACGTGTTCTGATCGACGGCCGGGTTGCCGCAGAGCAGCAGGATGCTCCAGCCGAAGGCGGTGCCCGACTGGCCGGCGGTCTCGGTCAACTCGATGATGTGGCCGTTGCGGTTGCCCGTGACCGGGTTCGCCTCGTCGATCGTCGCGAGGGTCCGCGACGAGTTGTTCGTCAGGGCGACGTACACCTTGCCGGTCTTCGGGTTCGGCTGCACGTCCTCGGGGCGGTCCATCTTCGTCGCCCCGACGGTGTCCGCCGCGAGGCGCGTGAACACGAGCACCTCCTGCGTGGTCATGCCCGGGATGACGCTCTCGCCGTCCTGGGTGAGCGGGATCCACTGGCCGGTGCCGTCGAAGAGGCCGTCGGCGGGCAGCGCTCCGGTGCCGGTGATCTCGGCGGCCGGCGAGTTGCCCGCGAACTTCGCGACGTACAGGTCGCCCTCGCTGAGCAGACCGAGGTTCTTGCGGCGGGCGACGGGGGTGTTCTTCGGGTCGTACGTGCCCTTGGAGACGAACTTGTAGAGGTAGTCGTTCGTCTGGTCGTCGCCCATGTAGGCGACCGCGCGGCCGTCCTCGGCGATGATGACGTTGGCGCCCTCGTGCTTGAACCGGCCCATCGCCGTGTGCTTGCGCGGGGTCGAGGACGGGTCTTCGGGATCGATCTCGACGATCCAGCCGAAGCGGTTGGGCTCGTTCACGAAGCCGGCATCGTGCGCGTCGAAGCGCGGGTCGATGCGCTCGAACGTATAGGTGGACTTCGCGCTCGGCGTGGCACGGTAGCGCTTCTGCCCCGCGGTGTCCGCGGCCCAGGCGAAGTAGCCGTCGAAGTTCTCCTCGCCCGAGAGCACGGTGCCCCACGGCGTGGTGCCGCCGGCGCAATTGCCGAGCGTGCCCTTCACCCACCGGCCCTCGCCGTCCTCGGCGGTCTTCACGAGGTCGGTACCGGCCGCGGGGCCCGTGAGCTCGAACACGGTGTCGGCCGTGATGCGGCGATTGCGGCGTCCGTCGACGAGGTAGCGCCAGGGCCGGCCGAGCTTGCTGCGCCGCAGCTCCACGACGGAGAAGCCGTGTGCCGCCTTGAAGATGGCGGCGCGGCGGTCGAGCTCGGCCGTGTCGCTCGTCGGCGGGAACATGATGCCCGGGTTGACGTACTCGTGGTTGTTCACGAGCACGCCGGTGCGGCCGCTGCGGTCGGCGATGATGTCGAGGTAGTCGCAGTTGTAGCCGAACTGGCCGGCCTGGGCCTCAGGCGTCTGGTTGTCGAAGTCGAGAGCGGGCACGCTGGAGAACAGCGGGTCGCCCCAGCGGATGATGGGCGCCCACGTGTAGCCCGCGGGCACGGTGAAGTCGTCGACGATCTTCGGCACCGGCGAGATGGCGTCGAACAGCAGGCCGCCCGGAGCGCCCGAGGCTCCGCCGCCGGGCGCCGCGACGGCCGCACCGGTCGGCGTCGCGGCGGCGAGCGCGATGCCCACGGCGCCCGCGGCCCCGAGCCCGAGCAGCGCCCGTCGCGACAGTGCGGCGGAGGCGATCTCGCGGAAAGCGGGGTTCGAGGAGGTGTTGCACTCGGGGCCGAGGCAGGCGTTGCCGCACTTGAAGTGGCACGTCACCGGCGAACGCTTGCCGCGCACGTGATCGGCCATCGGAAGCAGCTGGATGTCGGTGATCGTCACAGATCAGTCCTCACGTTCGTGGTCGGGATTCCACTCTGGAGAATGCTCGCGGAATCCGAATCCGCATCAGACGACGGTTGAACGCGCGGTGAACCCGCGATGAACGATGCAGCCTGGTGACGGCCATCCGCCCCGGCGCGCTCGCCCCGGCGCGCCGCCGCCCGGCAGCTGAACCCGGCTCGCGATACTGGGCGCATGGACTCCGTGAACGAATGGGTGCTCGCCGGCGGCGATGTGCTGTGGACCTGGATCGTGCTGCCGGTGGTCGTGATCCTCGGCGTGTACTTCACCGTGCGTTCCGGAGTGGTGCAGTTCCGGCTGATCCCCGAGATGTTCCGGACCCTGACCGACAAGACCCCGCGCGACGCCGACGGCGTGCCCCAGTCGGTGTCCGCGTTCCAGGCGTTCACCATCTCGGCCGCATCGCGCGTCGGCGTCGGCAACATCGCCGGGGTCGGCACCGCGATCGCCATCGGCGGACCGGGCGCGATCTTCTGGATGTGGCTGATGGCCTTCGTCGGCGGTGCTTCGAGCTTCGTCGAGTCGACGCTCGGCCAGCTGTTCAAGGTGCGCGACCAGGACGGCTTCCGCGGCGGCCCGGCCTACTACATGGAGCGCGGCCTCCGCGCCCGCTGGATGGGCATCCTGTTCGCGATCGTGCTCATCATCTGCTTCCCGTTCGCCTTCTCCTCGCTTCAGGCCAACACCATCAGCGCGACGGTCGCATCGACGATCAGTCCCGACGGTGCACCCGGCTGGGTGGCATGGGCGGTCGGCCTCGTGCTCGCCGCGCTCACGGGGCTCGTGGTGTTCGGCGGGGTGCGACGCATCGCCTCGGTGACGCAGGCGGTCGTGCCCCTCATGGCCCTGCTCTACCTGCTGCTCGGCCTCGTCATCGTCGCGATGAACATCACGAGGCTCCCCGAGGTGTTCGCCTCCATCTTCACCGAGGCGTTCGGCGTCAACGAGGTCGTCGGCGCCACGCTCGGCATGATCGTGCTGACGGGCGTCAAACGCGGCATGTTCTCGAACGAGGCAGGTCTCGGCTCGGCGCCGAACGCGGGCGCGAGCGCCGCCGTGACGCACCCCGTCAAGCAGGGACTCGTGCAGACGCTCGGCGTCTACTTCGACACCTTCCTCATCTGCTCGATCACGGCGTTCATCATCCTGGTCTCGAATCCCGACCTCGAGAACGCCACCCGCGGCATCGGGCTGACGCAGCACGCGATCGTGTCGAACCTCGGCGCCTGGTCGAGCGTGCTGCTGAGCGTCATCATCTTCCTGCTCGCGTTCAGCTCGATCCTCGGCAACTACTACTACGGCGAGTCCAACATCGAGTTCATCACCCGGCGACGCTCGGCGCTGTCGGTGTACCGCGTGCTCGTGGTCGTCGCGATCTTCGTCGGCTCGGTGGCATCCTCCGACCTGATCTGGAACACGGCCGACGGCATCATGGGAATCATGGCGCTCATCAACCTGGTCGCCATCGCGCTGCTGTCGGGCGTGGCGTTCCGGCTGCTGCGCGACTACACCCGGCAGCGCCGGGCGGGCCGCAACCCGGTCTTCACCCGCGAACTGCTGCCCGACGTCGGCGGCATCGAGTGCTGGGAGGACGAGCTGTCGGTCACGGGGCCGCTCGACCTCGCGACCCTGCGTCACGAAGCCGAGAAGCACCGCGACCACCTGCACCAGCAGGGCGAGCGGCACGAGACGCACTGAACCGCCCGCTCCGCCCCGACGGGTGCGGAGCGAGCGGTTCAGGTGAACCGACGCGCGTCAGGCGAGTGCCGCGCCGACCTCGCCGATCGCGACCTGCGCGCGGTCGCCCGTCGCCCGATCCCAGACCTCGACGACGCCGTCGGCGACACCGCGACCCACGATCACGATCTTCGGCACGCCGATGAGCTCGGCATCGCCGAACTTCACGCCGGGCGAGACCTTCGGACGGTCGTCGTAGAGCACGTCGAGACCGGATGCCTCGAGCTCGGCCACGATCGTCTCGGCCGCGTCGAACACGGCTTCGTCGCGACCGGTCGCGACCACGTGCACGTCGAAGGGCGCGACGGCCGCCGGCCAGACGAGGCCCTTGTCGTCGTTGTTGTCCTCGGCGATGATCGCGAGGATACGGGTGACGCCGATGCCGTACGAACCCATCGTGACGGTCGCGAGCTTGCCGTTCTCGTCGAGCACCTTGAGACCGAGCGCCTCGGCGTACTTGCGGCCGAGCTGGAAGACGTGGCCGATCTCCATGCCGCGGGCGAGCTCGACCGGGCCCGAGCCGTCGGGCGCGGGGTCGCCGGGCAGCACGTTCGACGCCTCGACGGTGCCGTCGGCGACGAAGTCGCGGCCGGCGACGAGCCCGAAGACGTGCTTCTGGTCGACGTTGGCGCCGGTGATCCACTCGGTGCCGTCGACGACCCGAGGGTCGACGAGGAAGCGGATGCCGGTCGAGGACTCATCGCCGAGCACGGCACCGGCCTCGGACCAGGGGCCGATGTAGCCCTTCACGAGTCCGGGGTGCTTCGCGAAGTCGGCCTCGGTCGCGGGCTCGACCTCACCGGGCGCGAACGCCACCTCGACGCGCTTCATCTCGACGTCGCGATCGCCAGGCAGTCCGATCACGACGAGCTCGCGGGTGCCGTCGGGCGCGACGACGGCGAGCACGACGTTCTTCAGGGTGTCGGCCGCGGTCCATGCGCGCCCGTCGGGCCGCGGGTACTCGGCGTTCGCCAGGTCGACCAGGGTCGCGATCGTGGGCGTGTTCGGGGAGTCGAGCACGAGCGGTGCGGGCAGCCCGTCGAACGGGATCGCCTCGGGCACGACCGTCTCGAACGCCTCGACGTTCGCCGCGTAGCCGCCTGCCGAGCGTACGAAGGTGTCTTCGCCGACGGGGGTCGGGTGCAGGAACTCCTCGCTCTTCGAGCCGCCCATCGCACCGGCATCCGCCTTGACGATCACGTACTCGAGGCCGAGGCGCGTGAAGATGCGCTCGTAGGCGTCGCGCTGGGCCTGGTAGCTCACGTCGAGGCCCTCGTCGGAGATGTCGAACGAGTACGCGTCCTTCATCGTGAACTCACGGCCGCGCAGGAGGCCGGCGCGGGGACGTGCCTCGTCGCGGTACTTGTCCTGGATCTGGTAGATCGACAGCGGCAGGTCCTTGTACGAGTTGTACAGGTCCTTCACGAGCAGCGTGAAGACCTCTTCATGCGTGGGCGCGAGCAGGTAATCGGTTCCTCTGCGGTCCTGCAGGCGGAAGAGGTTGTCGCCGTACTCGGTCCACCGGTTCGTGACCTCGTAGGGCTCGCGCGGCAGGAGCGCCGGGAAGTGCACCTCGTGCGCGCCCGCGTTCGTCATCTCGTCGCGGATGATGGCCTCGATCTTCGCCTTCACGCGCAGGCCCAACGGCAGCCAGGCGAACACACCTGGCGCCTGGCGCCTGATGTAGCCGGCGCGCACGAGCAGGCGGTGGCTCGTGACCTCGGCGTCGGCGGGGTCTTCGCGGAGCGTACGGAGGAAGTAGTTCGTCAGGCGTGTGGGCACCCGACGATTCTACTGAGCACCGCGGATGCCTCCCGCCCCTGTTGTCAGGACGAGCTCAGGACCGGCTCAGGTGAGGTCGACGTCGACCACTTCGACGCCGCTCTCGGCGAGGTGCCGCGTGACCTGGTCGGCCCAGTTGATGAGATCGAACAGCGCGGTGTCGAGGCTCTCGAGCACCTCGAGCACGCGGGGGTGCACGTCACCGTCGGCGAATTCCTCGATGAGGTGGTAGGCGTCGTCGCGGGCGTTGGCAGCGTTCTCGAGGTGGCGGCTGTTGATGGTCATCCTCGAATTCTACCGGCGGTGCCGGCATCGCCGGCGCGCACGACGGATGCCTCGGCGAGACCGCACGCCGAGGCATCCGATCGCCATGCTGCTCGTAGGCTGGGGCGCATGCCGAGCCGCCGAACGCACGTCACGGAATCCGTCGCGCAGAGCGAGCTGGCGGTCGCCCTCGCCCGGCTCCGCGCCGAGCTCGACGTGCCCGAGTCCTTCGCGCCCGAGGTGCTCGCCGAGGCCGAGCAGGCGGCCGTCGCCGACCCCGGCACCGACCTGCGCGAGCTCGCGTTCCTCACCATCGACCCGCCGGGTTCGACCGATCTCGACCAGGCGCTCCACCTCGAGCGCCGGTCCACCGGATTCGTGGTGCACTACGCGATCGCGGATGTCCCGGGCTGGGTGGTCCCGGGCGGTGCCGTCGACCGTGAGGCCCGACGCCGGGGCCAGACCCTGTACGCCGCCGACGGGCGGGTGCCGCTGCACCCGGTGGTGCTCAGCGAGGATCGCGCCTCACTGCTGCCGGGTGCCGACCGGAGCGCGTTCGTGTGGACGTTCGGGCTCGACGAACGTGGCGCGGTGACCTCGACGGCACTCACCCGGGCGCTGGTGCGTTCACGCGAACAGCTCACGTACGACGAGGCGCAGGCGCGCATCGAGGCCGGCGACGGCGACTCCTCGCTGGCGCTGCTGCGCGAGGTCGGACTGCTGCGCATCGAACTCGAACGAGCCCGGGGCGGCGCGAGCCTCAACTCCCCCGACGAGGAGATCGTGCGCACCGAGGGCGGCGGCTACTCGCTCGAACGCCGGCACCCGCTGCCGGTCGAGGAGTGGAATGCGCAGCTGTCGCTCATGACCGGCATGGCGGCCGCGCAGCTCATGCTCGACGCCCGCGTCGGGGTGCTCCGCACCATGCCGAAGCCGAGCGAGGAGCATGTCACGGCCTTCCGCGCGCAGACGCGCGCACTCGGCCGCCCGTGGCCTGAGACCATCTCGTACGGCGAGTACCTCCGCGGCCTCGACCGCGACGACCCCGCCTCGCTCGCGGTGATGCAGGCGGCATCCGGGCTCTTCCGCGGTGCCGGGTATCTCGCCGTCGACGGCGAGGTTCCGCCCGATCCGATCCAGTCCGCGCTCGCGGCGCCGTATGCGCACGTCACCGCGCCGCTGCGCCGTCTCGTCGATCGCTGGGGACTCGTCGTCTGCCTGGCGCTCTGCGCCGGGCGCGACGTGCCCGAGTGGGCGCGCTCCTCGCTCGGCGAGCTGCCATCGCTCATGGGCGCGTCCTCGCAGCGGGCGAGCCGACTCGACGCCGAGTCGATCGCGCGGGTCGAAGCCGCGCTGCTGAGCACCCGGGTCGGCGAGCGATTCACCGTGACCGTGCTCGAGGTGCGGGGCGAACGGGCGGTCCTTCAGCTCGCCGACCCCGCGGTCACCGCGACATGTCCGGCGCCCGCCGGCATCCGCGCAGGCACCGAGCTCGAGGTCGAGCTGCTCGCGGCCGACATCGCCACGGGCACGATCGAGTTCCGGGCGGCCGGAGCCGCCTGACCTGCCCACCGCCGCTGCGGCGGTCAGACGCCCTCGACGTCCTCCTCGTCGTCCAGTGCGAACGCCTCGAGGTCGCCCTCCGCCTCGGTCGCGGCGTCGTCGGCGCTCTCGTCCGCCATGTCGTCGGTGCCCTCGTGCAGGGTGCCCATGCCGTCGGGGTAGCCCGCAGTGTCGGGGTACTCGAACTCGCTGCCGTCGCCGCTCATCGCGGTCTCCTCTCGCGATCGGATGCCCCGGGGCATCCGCTGCCGCCCACGATACGCTCGGGCGGCGCGTGCGACTACGGGGTGAGCACCTGCGGGCTGCCGACCGGCGCGTCGGCGCCCATCTCGTCGGCGATGCGGTTGGCCTCCTCGATGAGGGTCGCGACGATCTCGGACTCGGGCACGGTCTTGATGACCTCGCCCTTCACGAAGATCTGGCCCTTGCCGTTGCCGGATGCCACGCCGAGGTCGGCCTCGCGGGCCTCGCCCGGGCCGTTGACGACGCAGCCCATGACGGCGACGCGGAGCGGCACGGTCATGCCCTCGAGGCCGTCGGTGACGTCGTTCGCGAGCTTGTACACGTCGACCTGCGCACGGCCGCACGACGGGCACGAGACGATCTCGAGCTTGCGCTCGCGGAGGTTCAGCGACTGCAGGATCTGCAGACCGACCTTGATCTCTTCGACCGGCGGAGCCGACAGCGAGACGCGGATCGTATCGCCGATGCCCTCGCCGAGGAGGATGCCGAACGCCGTGGCCGACTTGATCGTGCCCTGGAAGGCGGGGCCGGCCTCGGTCACGCCGAGGTGCAGCGGCCAGTCGCCGCGCTCGGCCAGCAGGCGGTACGCCTTGACCATGACGACGGGGTCGTTGTGCTTGACCGAGATCTTGAAGTCGTGGAAGTCGTGCTCCTCGAAGAGGCTCGCCTCCCACACCGCGGACTCGACGAGCGCCTCGGGCGTCGCCTTGCCGTACTTCTGCAGCAGTCGGGGATCGAGCGATCCGGCGTTCACGCCGATGCGCAGGCTCACGCCGGCCGCCTTCGCCGCCGCCGCGATCTCTCCGACCTTGTCGTCGAACTTGCGGATGTTGCCGGGGTTGACGCGCACGGCGGCGCAGCCGGCGTCGATCGCCTGGAACACGTAGTTCGGCTGGAAGTGGATGTCGGCGATGACCGGGATCTGGCTCTTCTTCGCGATGATCGGCAGCGCCTCGGCGTCGTCGCGGCTGGGCACGGCGACGCGCACGATGTCGCAGCCCGATGCCGTGAGCTCGGCGATCTGCTGCAGCGTGGCGTTGATGTTCGTCGTGGGCGTCGTCGTCATCGACTGCACGCTCACCTGGGCGTCGCCGCCGACGAGCACCTTGCCCACCTTGATCTGGCGGGACTTGCGTCGCGGGGCCAGTACCTCAGGGACTTTGGGCATTCCGAGATTCACAGCAGGCACGTGACGAGTCTACTTCCGCGCGGGCGACCGGCGGATGCCACGTGGCATCCGCCGACTCGCTGATCGCTATGCGCAGCCTTCCGCGACGGGATACGGCGCGCCGATCCAGATGACGGTGCCGTCGTCGTCGACGCCGTCTGGCGACCCGCCCATCGAACCCCGGTTCGCGAGCGCGACACCGAATTCGCGCTCCACCACCCCGCCTTGCCACTCCACGTACTCGTCGATGGCGACGACGTCGACGCCCTGCCCCACGCACGTCCAGTCATCGGAATCGAAGCCTGCAACGAGGTCGGCCAGGACGTCGCCCGCGTGATAGCCGGACGGCGTGGTGAGGTCGATGCCGTCGTACGTCGGTGCGTCGAAGTACACCGCGAACCGTGGCCACGACATCTCGATCGACTCCGCCTCTCGACGGGCTTCGTCGTAGTGCCGCTCTTCGATCTCGACGTCACCCCAGACATGCGATGTCGCCGGCGGCGTGTGGTTGGTCCCCGGACGCTCCTCGTCGACGGGCGCCGCACCGAACACGATCGAGAGCGCGTCGATGACGCCCGCCGGCTGGTCGAGGTAGTGGAACTGCTCGACCAGCGCGCCGTCGCGATCGCGGAGGTCGAGGGTCTCCGCCGTGGCGACGAGCGCGACCACGCCGTCGAGAGGATCGGCCGCAGGGGCAGGCGTCGAAGTCGGCGTCGGCGTCGGTTCCACGGTCGCCGTCGGCGACACCGTGGGGATCGGGCTCGGCCCGACGCAGCCGGTCATCGCCGCGGTCATCGACAGTGCCGCGGCAGCGAGCGCCCACCTGACGAGTCCCGGTCTGTTCAACGTCGTTTCCTCTTTCTTCTCAACCGATGTGGCCCGGCCTGGTTCCGGGCACTATGCGCAGCCGTCGCGATGCATGACGCGCGGCCCTTCGACGCTCGCGATGACCGTCTCGTCGTCGGATGCCTGGAACTCGCCCGAGGTCCGGGCATCCTCCACCGTGCCGTCGGAGGGGGTTCTCGGCAGGACGACGACTTCGCCGTACCGCTCGGCGCACAACCCGTTCTTCGCCGCGTCGGGCGATGCCGCGAAGTCGGCCCAGGGTTCACCGACGACGTGACCCGAGTCCGTCGTGAGCTCGACGTCGCCGGATGCCGCCGCCGTGAAGGCGACCCTGAAATTCGGATACCAGGGTCCCGGCGACGCATCGGATGCCGCGTCGGGATACTTCGGCTCGCTGAGCTCGACCCCGGCCCACCGGCGAACGGTGCTCGGCAGTTCGGAGCTCGAGCCCGCGTCCTCCTCGACCGTCGGGGGTGCGCCGAACACCGTCGTCAACGTCTCGACCGCCGCGGCGGCGTCGGAGAGGTAGTCGAGCGACTGCACGACGGAACCATCGGCGGCCCGCAGTTCGAGGGCCTGCGGGCGCACGACGAGCGTGGTCACGGCGTCGAGCGGTTCGACCGCGCGCGTCGGGGCGGGGCTGGGCGCTTCGCTCGCCACGATCGACGGCGAGGGCGGCTCCGGAGCCGCCGAACACCCCGTGAGCAGGGTCACCGCGAGCCCGAACGACGCGGCAGTCGCGATGACGCCGCGCAGCGCCGTGTAGTGGTTCATGTTCCTCCGCTCCATTGCTCCGCCAAGTATCGGGCACGGTGCGGAATCCCAACGTCAGGGTCGGCACTGATGCGACCGCGGCACGAACCGCCTCGTTCAGTCCGTCAGGAGCGGCGGCTCCGTCGCGGCGACGACCTCGTCGACCGTCACGCCGGGGGCGCACTCGACGAGACGCAGCCCCTCCGGTGTGACGTCGATGACGGCGAGGTCGGTGATGATGCGGTGCACGACCGCGCGGCCGGTGAGGGGCAGCGAGCACTCGTTCACGATCTTCGCCGAACCGTCTTTCGCGACGTGCTCCATGAGCACGATCACCTTGCGCGCGCCGTGCACGAGGTCCATCGCGCCGCCCGGGCCCTTCACCATCTTGCCGGGGATCATCCAGTTTGCGAGGTCGCCGGTGGCCGAGACCTGCATGGCGCCGAGGATGGCGGCGTCGATCTTGCCGCCACGGATCATGCCGAAGCTCGTCGCCGAGTCGAAGTAGGCGGCACCGGGCAGCACCGTCACCGTCTCCTTGCCGGCGTTGATGAGGTCGGGGTCGACGGCGTCGTCGGTCGGGTACGGCCCGACGCCGAGGATGCCGTTCTCGGACTGCAGGAGGATCGTGACCCCGTCGGGCACGTAGTTCGGCACGAGCGTGGGCAGGCCGATGCCGAGGTTCACGTAGGAGCCGTCGGCGAGTTCGCGGGCGGCCCTGGCGGCCATCTCGAAGCGGGTCAGTGCCATCTCAGTTCCCCTCCCGCACGGTGCGGCGTTCGATGCGCTTCTCGATGTCGGAGCCGACGACCACGATGCGGTCGACGTAGATGCCCGGCAGGTGCACGGCGTCGGGGTCGAGTTCGCCGGCCTCGACGATCTCCTCGACCTGCGCGATGCAGACCCGACCCGCCATCGCCGCGAGCGGCGAGAAATTGCGGGCCGACTTGTCGAAGACGAGGTTGCCGTAGCGGTCGCCCTTCAGCGCGTGCACGAGCGAGAAGTCGGTCGTGATGGCCTCCTCGAGCACGAACTCCCGCGGCACCCCGGCCACGTCGAACGTCTGCACGGGCTTCACGGGACTCGCGACGGCGATCGTGCCGTCGGCGTGGTAGCGCCGCGGCAGCCCGCCCTCGGCGACCTGCGTGCCGACGCCGGTCTGGGTGAAGAACGCGGCGATGCCGCTGCCTCCCGCCCGCAGCTTCTCGGCGAGCGTGCCCTGCGGGGTGAGCTCGAGCTCGAGCTCGCCCGAGAGGTACTGCCGCTCGAACTCCTTGTTCTCGCCCACGTACGACGAGGTCATCTTGGCGATGCGCTGCTCGGCGAGCAGTACGCCGAGACCCCAGTCGTCGACGCCGCAGTTGTTCGAGACGACGGAGAGCCCGTCGACCCCTGCATCGAGCAGGGCCTGGATCAGCACCATCGGGATGCCGCAGAGTCCGAATCCGCCGACGGCGAGACTGGCCCCTGAAGGGATGTCGGAGACCGCCTCTTGAGCGGACCCGACGACTTTGTCGAGTGTCATGTTCGCGACCTCCATGTCGACGAAAGTGCTCCACCGACGGATCCGTCGGTGAATACTCACTAACTGAATCGTAGAATGGTTCCAACGCGCAAGAGCCGCGTACTGACGAAGGAGTCCTGAACATGTCCCTACCCGACGTCGTCATCATCGCGGGGGCACGCACCCCGTTCGCCCGCATCAACGGCAACCTCGCGGGCCAGACGGCGGTCGAGCTCGGCACCGTCGCGATCCGCGGCGCGCTCGAGAAGGCCGGGGTCTCCCCCGCCGACGTCGACGCCGTGATCATGGGCCAGGTGCTCCAGGCCGGTGCCGGCCAGAATCCCGCGAAGCAGTCCGCCGTCGCCGCAGGCGTCCCGTGGCGCGTGCCCGCCACCACCGTCAACAAGGTCTGCCTGTCGGGGCTCGTCGCCATCACGGATGCCGCGAGGCTCATCCGCCTCGGCGAGGCATCCGTCGTCGTGGCCGGCGGCCAGGAGTCGATGACGAACGCCCCGCACCTGCTGCCCGGCTCCCGTCGCGGCCAGGCCTACGGATCGTGGGAGATGCTCGACCACGCCGCCCACGACGGACTCACCGACGCCTTCGACCGCGAATCGATGGGCGCCTCGACCGAGCGCTTCAACGGCCGCTACGAGATCACCCGCGAAGCCCAGGACGAGATCGCCGCGGCATCCCACGTGCGCGCCGGCGCCGCACAGGCCGAGGGCCTCTTCGCCGATGAGATCGTGCCGGTCGAGATCCCGCAGCGCAAGGGCGACCCCGTGGTCGTCGCCGAAGACCAGGGCGTGCGACCCGACTCCACCGTCGAGGTGCTCGCGAGGCTGCGCCCGGCGTTCAGCGCCGAGGGCACCATCACGGCGGGCAACTCCTCGCCGCTCTCCGACGGCGCCGCCGCCGTCGTGGTCGCCAGCCGGGAGTGGGCCGAGTCCCGAGGACTCCCCTGGCTCGCCCTCGTCGGCGCGGCCGGCCAAGTCGCCGGACCCGACAACTCGCTGCACGCGCAGCCGGCCAACGCGATCGCCGCAGCGCTCGAGAAGTCCGGCGGCAGCGCGGCCGAACTCGACCTCGTCGAGATCAACGAGGCGTTCGCGGCGGTCTCGCTCGAGTCCGCCCGCGAACTCGGCATCGGCGCCGACGTCGTCAACGTGCACGGCGGCGCGATCGCCCTCGGCCACCCCATCGGGGCATCAGGCGCGCGTCTCGCGCTGCACGCCGCCCTCGAGCTCTCGCGCCGCGGCGAGGGTCGCGCGGCCGTCGCGCTCTGCGGCGGCGGCGGCCAGGGCGAGGCGCTGCTGCTCTCCCGCTGATCCGAGCACGTCCCGACTCGTCGCGCGTCCTGCGCGCGAGGCGGCGCCTGTGGCAGCATTAGCCACCGGCGCCGCCCGCGCGCCGACGGGAGGGTCCGAGCATGGCCGATCGCCAGCCAGGTGACCTGGGCGCCGCGAGCGACGCGGGCACCGGGGCATCCGTTCACCCTCCGCTCGACCACCGGCTGCGGCGCATGGTCGGGCGCGACCCCGACGAGCCGCACCGCACCGCGACGCCGCTCGAGCTGCTCTTCGACCTGACCTTCGTCGTGGCGTTCAGCCAGGCGGGCACGCAGGCGGCGCACCTGCTCGAGATCGGGCACTTCACGCCGGCGTTCATCGGGTTCACGATCGCCGTCTTCGCGATCTGCCTCGCCTGGATCAACTACTCCTGGCTCGCGTCGGCCTACGACAACGACGACGTCTTCTTCCGGGTCGCGACCATGGTGCAGATGCTCGGCGTGCTCGTGCTGGCGCTCGGACTGCCGCCGATGTTCCGCTCGATCGACGAGGGCGAGCACCTCGACAACGGAGTGGTGGTCGCGGGCTACGTCGTCATGCGGGTCGCCACCGTGGCGCTGTGGTTGCGGATCGCCCGCCACGATCCCGCGCATCGGCGCAGCGCGCTCGCCTACGCGACCGTCGTCGGGGTGATCCAGGTCGGCTGGGTGACCACGATCTTCATCAACCCCTCACTGCCCGTCATGCTCGGCCTCTTCGCGGTGCTCGGCACACTCGAACTGCTCGGGCCGTACCTGATCGAGCGGCGCATCGGCGGCACGCCCTGGCACGCCCATCACATCGCGGAACGCTACGGCCTGCTCGTCATCATCACGCTCGGCGAGGTCGTGCTCGGCACGATCCTCACGATCTCCGCCGTGATCGAAAAGCAGCACGAATGGAGCGTCGATGCCGTGCTCGTCGCCTTCGGCGGCACTGCGCTCGCATTCGGAATGTGGTGGGTCTACTTCACGATGCCATCGGCGAAGGTGCTGCACCGGTTCAGGGAACGCGGATTCGTGTGGGGCTACGGCCATCTCGTGATCTTCGGGTCGATCGCGGCGACCGGGGCCGGGCTGCATGTCGCGGCGTTCGAGATCGATGGGACCGCCCACATCGGCGAGGTGGCGGCGATGCTCACGGTCGCGGTGCCCGTCGGCCTCTTCCTCATCGCGCTCTTCACGATCTACTCGCTGCTGCTGCGCGAGTTCGACCGGTTCCACATCCTGCTGTTCGTGCTCAGCATGGTGGCGCTCTGCATCTCCGTGCTCGCCGTCGTGGCCGGTGCGAGCATGGCGGTCGGCATCGTGCTCGCCGCGTGCGCCCCGCTCGTCGTCATCGTCGGCTACGAGACCATCGGCCATCGGCACCAGGCGGAGGCACTGCATCGGGCGCTCGACCGGTAGCGGCGCGCTCGACGGCCGGTGACGCAGTCGAGGGGCGGATGCCGCGGCATCCGCCCCTCGAAGTGCGCTCAGGAGGCGTTGGGCCGGTTGGCCCGCAGCACCTCGAGGCGCGCGCGGTACTCGGTCTCGTCGATGTCGCCCTTGGCGAAGCGCTCGGAGAGGGTCGACTCGGCGGTGCCGGTGCGCATCCACGGCGGGCCGTACGACCCGTCGGGGCCGCCGTTCGCCCAGTAGCGGCGACGGCCGCGCGTGACCAGGAAGATGATCAGGCCGATGACGAGGAACCAGAAGATCGGGATGAGGAAGAAGACCCATCCGAACCCGGCCGCCCAGGGGCCGGCGTGGGTGACCACCGCGGTGGTGGCGAGGGTGGCGAGCATGATGTCTCCAGTGATCGTGCGGCCTGCGGTTCAGGCCGTCGATCCGAGTCTCGCGAGCCGGAGGTCTCCGCGAATCCGCCCGGCGGAGTCACTTCGACTGCTCCCCCGGGAGCAGTTGTGGATGCCGCGGCTACTGCCAGCCGGGCGCGACGAGCCCCGACTCGTAGGCGACGACCACGAGGTGCACGCGGTCGCGCGCCGCGAGCTTCGACATGATGCGCGAGACGTGGGTCTTCGCGGTCAGGGGGCTGAGCACAAGCCGTTCGGCGATCTCGTCGTTCGTGAGGCCGAGGCCCACGAGGCGCAGCACCTCGCGTTCCCGATCGGTGAGTGCGGCGAGCAGCGCCTCGTCGGGGGCGTCCCTGAGCCCGATCGACATGCGCTCGAGGAGCCGCTTCGTCACGCCGGGCGAGAGCAGCGCCTCGCCGCTCGCGACGACCCGCACCGCACGGATGAGGTCGACGGGCTCGGTGTCCTTGACGAGGAATCCGCTCGCCCCCGCGCGCACGGCCCTGGCGACGTACTCGTCGAGTTCGAACGTCGTCACGATCACGACGTGCACCCCCGCGAGCCGGGGGTCGGCGGCGATCTGCTCGGTCGCCCAGAGCCCGTCGCCGTCGGGCATGCGGATGTCCATGAGCACGACGTCGACGGGGTCACGCCGCACGAGCTCCAGCAGCTCGGCACCGGTCGACGCCTCGCCGACGACCTCGACGTCGTCTTCTGCCGCGAGCAGCGCGCGGAAGCCGGCGCGCACGAGCACCTGGTCGTCGGCGAGCGCGACGCGGATCATGCCACACCTCCCCACGGCAGGCGCGCGGTGACGCGGGTGCCGCCGAGCGGCGAGGCGCCGAGCTCGACCGAGCCGCCGAGGAGGGCTGCACGCTCGCGCATGCCGAGGATGCCGGTGCCGTCACCGTGGTCCGCGGCGTCGAACTCGTCGGTGCCTGCGCCCGCGACGACGACCTGCCCTGCACCGTCGTCGTCGACCGTGAGCACGAACTCGTCGTCCGCGCGTTCCACGGTGACGACCGCCTGCGTGGCACCGGCATGCCGCACGACGTTGGTCAGCGCCTCCTGCGCGATGCGATAGCCGGCGAACTGCACGGCCCGCCTCGGCGGCTCCGAGAGCCGGTCGACGAGGCGCGCGTCGAGATCGGGCGAGCGGATGCCGCGCACGAGCCTCGGCAGCTCGGCGAGCTCGGCCTGCGGCACGAGCGGCGCCTCGCCGTCGCGGATGACGCCGAGCACCGTACGCACCTCGTCGAGCGCCGACTTCGAGGTCTCCTTGATGCTGCCGAGCGCCGTGCGAGCCTGCTCGGGGTCGCGGTCCATGAGGTGCAGGCCGACACTCGCCTGCACGTTGATCTGCGACAAGGCGTGCCCGATGACGTCGTGCAGCTCGCGGGCGATGCGCACGCGCTCGCGCTCCTCGGCGCTCTGGCGGCGCCGCATCGCCTCCGCGCGGAAGGCCGACGCCCGTGCACGTCGCACCCGCACGAACCACCCGATGCCGAAGCACACGGCGAGCACGAGCGTCGTGAACGCGATGCGGAACGGATGCCACGTGGTGCCGACGACCGAGGCCAGCACGATGGCGGCGACCCATGCCACGACCACCGAGGAGACCGCCCAGATGACGGCGCCGCGCGCGACGGCGAGCACGATCGCGAACGCCACGGCGATGTACGGCGGCCCGACATCGGGTGTCAGCACGAGGTCGGCGAGCGCGGCGGCGGCGACCACCGCGACGGTCGGGCCGGGGAATCTCCGTGCCCCGAGCAGCGCCAGCGGACCCGCCGCCGCGAGTGCGACCTGGCCGATGCCCGCGGCCCACCCGACGTTCGTCCACACGGCGATGCCGATCGCCGCGGGAACCTGCACGAGGAGACTGATGACGACCGGCGCGAACAGCACGAAGCCCGGCGGCGGCCGGAATCGTTCGGGGCGACCGTCCCACTGGGGCACGGGCATCCCCAGATCGTATCGCCGGCGCCGCCAGCCCGAATCGGCCCCGCGAAGACTCACTCGCTACTCCCTGCGGAGTACGAGCCGGTTCGTGCCGCGATGCGGGCGATCAGCGGTGCGCTCAGAACAGCTGCACCGGCTTGACGATGTCCGCGTAGATCAGGAGCGCGCTCATCGCGCCGAAGATGACGACGACGGCAAGGGTCACGGGCATGAGCTTCGCAAGGTCGACGGGTCCGGGATCGGGGCGGCGGAAGAGCTTCGCGAAGCCCCGACGGATGCCCTCCCAGAGGGCGCCGGCGATGTGCCCGCCGTCGAGCGGCAGCAGCGGAATGAGGTTGAAGACGAAGAGGGCGATGTTCAGCGATCCGAGGATGCCGATCATGGTGGCCGCCTTCGAGGCGATCGGGATCTCGTCGATGGTCGCGATCTCGCCGGCGAGCCGACCGACGCCGACGACCGACATCGGGCCGTTGGGGTCGCGCTCCTCGGGTCCGAAGGCGGCGTTCGCGACGTCGACGATGCGTTGCGGCAGGTTCAGGATGATTCCGGCGACGCCGGCCACGTTCTCGCCCACGGCGGGCAGTACCGCGGTCACCGGCTGCTGCACGATCTCGGTCGCGGCGCCGATGCCGACGAACCCGGCCGATTCGGTCAACTGGGTGCCGGAGGCATCCGTCGCGATCTGGCCCTTCTCGTCGAGCACGTAGCGCTCGCTGAGCATCGGGGTGACCTCGAGCTCGACGGTCTCGCCGTCGCGCTCGACGACGAAGGCGACGGGCTCGCCCGGGTGCGAACGGATGATCGCGGTCGACTCGTTCCACGACTCGATCGGCTCGCCGGCGACCGAGACGATGACATCGCCCGGCTCGATGCCGGCGGCGGCACCCGGTGCGGCCGGATCCCCCGGCTCGCAGGTCTGGCGTTCACTGGTCGCGGGCAGTGCACAGGCCGAGACCGAGCCGACGGTCGTCGAGGCCTGGGCCACGCCGAAGCCCATGAGCAGCACGCCGAAGAGCACCACTGCGAGCAGGAGGTTCATGAACGGCCCGCCGAACATGACGATGATGCGCTTCCATACGGGCAGCAGGTAGAACGCGCGGTGCTCGTCGCCGGGCGTGATCGACTCGGTGCTCGAATCGCGGGCGTCCTGCACGAGCCCGCGGAAGAAGCCGGTGCTGTCGGCGTGCACGCGTTCGCCCTTGGCGGGCGGGAACATGCCGATCATCGAGATGTACCCGCCGAGCGGGATGGCCTTCAGGCCGTACTCGGTCTCGCCCTTCCGGCGCGACCAGACGGTCGGGCCGAAGCCGATCATGTACTGCGTGACCTTGACACCGAAGATCTTCGCGGGCACCAGGTGCCCGATCTCGTGCAGGCCGATCGACACGGCGAGGCCGATCACGATGATGACGACGCCGATGATGAAGGCGAGCACGGAATCCACGGCTGCAAGCGTAGTGCCGCATGCTTCGAGTGCGCTGTCGGTCGGCTGTGAGCTCGGCGAGCAGCGCCTGAGCGCTGGGGATTCAGCCGGCGATGCGGGCGATACGGGCTTCCGCGGCACGCCGGGCGCTGCGCTCCGCCTCGGCGAGCGAGGCGACCGAGAGCGCGGCATCGGATGCCTCGTGCTGCTCGACGACGTCGCGCACGGTGTCGACGATGTCGAGGAATCCGATACGGCCAGCGTGGAACGCCGTGACGGCCTCCTCGTTGGCCGCGTTGAACACCGCGGGATACTCGCCGCCGGCGCGACCGACCTGCTTGGCCAGGGCCACCGCGGGGAACGCCTCGCCGTCGAGCGGCTCGAAGGTCCACTCCTGCGCGCGCGTCCAGTCGAGCGGGGTGCCGACTGCGGCGACCCGGTTCGGCCAGTCGAGGCCCAGCGAGATCGGCAGCCGCATGTCGGGCGGCGAGGCCTGCGCGATCGTCGAGCCGTCGACGAACTCGACCATCGAGTGCACGATCGACTGGGGGTGCACGACGACGTCGATGCGGTCGTACTCGACATCGAAGAGCAGGTGCGCCTCGATCACCTCGAGCCCCTTGTTGACGAGCGTCGCCGAGTTGGTGGTCACGACGAGCCCCATGTCCCACGTGGGGTGCGCGAGCGCCTCGGCGGGCGTGACGGCCGTGAGCTCGTCGCGCCGGCGACCGCGGAAGGGACCACCCGACGCCGTCAGCACGAGCCGGCGCACCTCGTCGTCGGTGCCGGAGCGCAGCGCCTGGGCGATCGCCGAGTGCTCGGAGTCGACGGGTACGATCTGCCCGGGCTCGGCGAGGCGGGTCACCAGATCGCCGCCCACGATGAGGGACTCCTTGTTGGCGAGGGCGAGGGTGGTGCCGCGTTCGAGCGTGGCGAGCGTCGGCCCGAGGCCGACGGAGCCGGTGATGCCGTTCAGCACGACGTCGGCATCGACATCGCGCACGAGCTGCTCGGCCTCCTCGATGCCGACCGCGGTGTGCTCGACCCCGAACTCCGCGGCCTGCGCCTCGAGCAGCGCGCGATTGGACCCGACGGCGAGCCCGACGACATCGAAGCGGCGAGGGTTCGCCCTGATGACGTCGAGGGCCTGAGTGCCGATGGAACCGGATGAGCCGAGGATGATGACGGAGCGCACGTCCCCACTGTATGGGAGAAGACGCCGGCGCATCAGGACAGGACGGCCACCGTCGCCGCGCGGTTCCCCGGCACGGCGATGTCGTGGAAGCGGATGCCGCGCCATCCGGAACCGAACTCGGGCGGGCTCACCTCGATGCGGCCGACCCCTCCGTCGTCGCTCGGCAGGGTGAGGGCCAGCCTCGACGGCTCGATGAACTCGGTGTGGCCGATGGCACGCAGCAGCGCGGACTTGCGGGCCCAGAGCGTCGCCCGTGCGATCGCACGCGCTGCCGGGTCGAAGCGGTCGAGCGCGGCCCGCTCGCTCGCATGGAACGCCGCCTCGTCGATCACGGCTCCCGACTCGAGCGCGGCCGACTCGATGCCGACACCGACCGGATGCCTCGTGGCAGCTGCGCCCACGACCGCGTCGCCGAACACGGCGACGTCGGCGTACCAGGTCGCGCCCGACGGAGTGAGCGGATACGCGACCGTCGGCCGGCCGTGTCGCGCCCCGCACTCGGCGCAGGCGTGCACGAGTTCGACGTCGGTGGCGGGAACTCCCGTGGCGTGCGCCAGCAGCCCGCACAGCACCGTGTCGGCAGTGGGTCCGCGGCGACCCCGGGCCACCACCACGACGCGCACGCCGGAGGACTCGAGCTCGATGAGCTCGCCCTCGGCCGCGACATCCATGCCCCCATACTCTCGCACCGGCGCCGAAGAGGCGACGCGCGGGCCGATCCGATATGCCGCGGCGTGCATGTCGCCACGCGTAGGGTCGAACGGTGACAGAGATCGAAGGCGACGCCGTGACAGCTCCAGTACGGCAGGGTCCGCTCTACCGCATCGTCCGCGGCTTCCTCCGACCCCTCGTGCGGCTCGTCTACCGGCCGACCATCACCGGGGCCGAGCACGTGCCCATGCGGGGGCCCGTCATCCTCGCCTCGAACCACCTCTCCTTCATCGACAGCGTCGTGATCCCGCTCGCGTCGCCCCGCCCAGTGCAGTTCCTCGCCAAGAACGACTACTTCACCGGCACGGGCTTCCGCGGCTGGGTCTCGCGCACGTTCTTCACCGCGATCGGCGCGGTCGGCGTCGAACGCGGCGCCGGTGCCGACGCGCAGGCCGCGCTCGACGCGGGCCGCGGCATCCTCGAGCACGACAACGCGTTCGCCATCTACCCCGAGGGCACGCGTTCGCTCGACGGCCGCCTCTACCGTGGACGCACCGGCGTGGCGTGGCTCGCGCTGACGACCGGGGCGAAGGTCGTTCCCGTCGGCCTCATCGGCACCGAGGAGATCCAGCCCGTCGGGGCGAAGCTGCCGCGAGTGCGACCGGTGACCGTGCGGTTCGGGGAACCGCTCGACCTGAGCCGCCACGGACAGGCGACCTCGGGGCGCGCCCGCCGGGCTGCGACCGACGAGATCATGTCGGCGATCCACGCGCTCAGCGGGCAGGAGCTCGCGGGCGTCTACAACGAGACCCCGCCGCAGGGCGCCCTCGCCAAGCTCGCCGACCGGGTCGTGCCGCGCGAGCGGATCTGACCGGATTCCCAGCCGCTTCGTGCCTCGCCCCGGTATCGTCAGTCCGATGCGCCCCGCTTCGATCATCAGCCGCGTCATCGCGACGGCGGCTGTCGTGCTCACGCTCGCGGCGTGCAGCGCGCCGGTCGACGTGCAACGGGCGGCCGCCGGGCGCGTCGACGCGCCCGCCGTCGTCGACCTCCCGATCCCCGAGGCGACGGAGTTCGACCCCGGGTACATCGTCAGCGACGACTCGTTCTACGACAGCGGCGCGATGAGCGAAGACGAGATCCAGGAATTCCTCGAGGGACTCGACTGCCGCCCGCAGGACCGCGTGCCGTGCCTTGCCGACTACATGCAGAGCACCACGACCCAGGCCGCCGCGGGCGAGGGCCACTGCACCGAGTACCGCGGCGGCATCCGCGAACGCGCGAGCCGCATCGTGTCGAAGGTCGCCGCGGCGTGCGGCGTGAGCCCGAAGACCCTGCTCGTGCTGCTGCAGAAGGAGCAGTCGCTGCTCACCCGGCCGAGCGAGTCGGGCTACCTCCGCGCGACGGGCTACGGCTGCCCGGACACCGCCGATTGCGACGCGAAGTACTTCGGATTCTTCAACCAGGTCTACAACGCCGCCTGGCAGTTCCGGCAGTACACCGAGCAGCCCGACCGTGCCTATCGCATCGGCGCGGTCGATGTGGGGTTCCATCCGGATGCCGCGTGCGGCGCGTCGTCCGTCACCATCGCCAACCAGGCCACGGCGAACCTGTACAACTACACGCCGTACCAGCCGAACCCGGCCGCAGTGGCCGACCCCGAGGTCGGCGACGGATGCTCGGCCTTCGGCAACCTGAACTTCTGGCGACTCTGGCACCGCTGGTTCGGCGACCCGCAGGCCGAGCGCTACCCCGGGTTCCTGCCGCCGTGCAGCAGGCTCGTCGGCGGGCATGCGTGCCCGATCCCCGAGGCCACGCTGCCGACCGTGCCGCCCGTCGGGCTGCAGCCCGACTGACGTCGACGCGTCGTCGCCTCAGACCGACGAGGCCGCGACGACCACCACCGGTTCGTGTCGCACCGGGAAGGCGACGGATGCGGCGATGAAGCACTTCGCGGAGGCCTCGGCGTGCAGCGCACCCGCGAGCTCGAGCATCGAGGCATCCGCGACCTCGACCTGCGGCCGCAGCACCGCCTCGACGAACGCCCCGCCGCCCTTGCCGTCCTCCCGCATGAGTCCGACGGGGCGATCGGTGTAGCCGCGCACGACCACGCCGTGGTTCGTCGCGACGTGCAGGTACGAGAGCATGTGGCACTCGCTGAGCGCGGCGAGCAGCAGCTCCTCGGGGTTCCAGCGCTCGCGATCGCCGTGGAACGTGCGATCGCTCGATCCCGCGATGTCGTGCAGCTTGCCGGGCGTTCGAACGACGTGCTGACGCCCGTAGTCGCGGTAGCCCGACGTGCCCGTTCCACGGTCGCCCTGCCACTCGACCTCGAGTTCGTAGCGGTGCTCGCCGAGCATGCTTCCTCCGATCCTGCGCGCCACCCGCGCCATCCGATTCTGCACCCGATGCCGGCGCCGGCGCGGCGATAGGGTGGAGGCACCATGACTGATACCCGCATCGACGCCCAGACAGCCGCCGCCCCGGTCTACACCGTGCCGCAGGAGCGCAAGATCGTGACCGCGATTCCCGGTCCGAAGTCGCAGGAGCTGCAGGCCCGACGATCGAAGGTCGTCTCGGCCGGTGTCTCCTCGGCCCTTCCCGTCTACATCGAGCGCGCGAACGGCGCGATCCTCGTCGACGTCGACGGCAACCAGTTCGTCGACTTCGGTGCGGGCATCGGCGTGACCACGATCGGCCACACCGAGCAGCGCGTCGTCGCCGCCGCGGCCGACCAGCTGCAAGACGTCATCCACACGCTCTTCACGATCACCCCCTACGAGGAGTACGTGCGCGTCGCCGAGCTCCTCGCCGAGCACACCCCCGGCAACTGGGAGAAGAAGAGCGTGCTCGTCAACTCCGGCGCCGAGGCCGTCGAGAACGGCGTCAAGATCGCGCGCAAGCACACGGGCCGTCGTGCCGTCGCCGTGCTCGACCACGCCTACCACGGCCGCACCAACCTCACGATGGCCATGAACTACAAGGCGCTGCCATATGCCACGGGCTTCGGCCCGCTCGCCGGCGACGTGTACCACGCGCCGAGCTCCTACCCCTACCGCGACGGCCTCTCTGGTGCCGACGCCGCGGCCCGCACCATCGCCTACCTCGAGAAGGTCGTCGGGGCGAGCGACCTCGCCTGCCTCGTCGTCGAGCCGATCCAGGGCGAGGGCGGCTTCATGGTGCCGGCTGACGGCTACCTCCCCATCCTGCAGGCGTGGTGCACCGAGAACGGCGTCGTCATGATCGCCGACGAGATCCAGTCGGGCATGGCCCGCACCGGCCGCTACTACGCGAGCGAGCACTTCGGCTGGGAGCCCGACCTCGTGCTCTCGGCGAAGGGCATCGCGGGCGGCCTCCCCCTCGCCGCGGTCACCGGCCGCGCCGAGATCATGGACGCCTCGCAGCCCGGCGGGCTCGGCGGCACCTTCGGCGGCAACCCCGTCGCGTGCGCCGCGGCGATCGCCGTGTTCGAGTCGATCGAGGAGCACGACCTCCTCGCCGAGGGCCGGCGCATCGAGGCGACGTTCCGCGCCGGGCTCGAGCAGCTCGCCGCGCGCTACGACGTCATCGGCGAGATCCGCGGCAAGGGCGCGATGATCGCCATCGAGCTCGTGCAGCCGGGCACCGGCCAGACCACGAAGGCCCCGAACGCCGAAGCCGTCACCGCGATCGTCGCGTTCGCCGCGCAGCAGGGGGTGCTCTTCCTGAGCGCCGGCACCTCCGGCAACGTGTTGCGCTTCCTGCCCAGCCTCGCGGTGAGCGACGCGCTCATCGAAGACGGGCTCCGCGTGCTCGACGACGCCCTCGCCTCGCTCGGATAGTGCAGGTGGCCGGCACATTCTCAGTCACTGACGCCGTCGAACTCGCCGTGGTCGAGCGTAATGGTTTCATCGAGTCCCGGCACGCGGGTTCCGCCGTCGTGCTCTCCCCCGAAGGCGAGGTGCTGCGCGCCCTCGGCGACGTGGTCACCCCGATCTTCCCCCGGTCCTGCCTGAAGCCGTTTCAGGCCGTCGCCGTCATGACCTCGGGCGTCACGCTCCGAGGCGAAGACGCGGCCATCGCCACGGCGAGCCATTCGGGCACCGCCGCGCACGTCGCCCTCGTGCGCCGGTTGCTCGAGCGGGAATCGCTTCCCGAGTCGGCCCTCGGCTGCCCGCCGGCGGCTCCGTCAGACCAGACGGCGCGCGAACAGCTCATCCGCACGGGTGGGTCGCGCGAGCGCGTGTACATGAACTGCTCGGGCAAGCACTCGGCGATGCTCCTCGCGTGCGTCGCCAACGAGTGGCCGCTCGAGGGCTACCTCGAGGTCGACCACCCGCTGCAGAAGCGCGTACTCGACGTCATCGAGCGGTTCACCGGTGAACGGCCGGCGGCGACCGCGGTCGACGGTTGCGGCGCTCCCGTGCACGCGATCAGCCTGAGCGGCCTCGGTCGCGGCATCCAGAAGATCACCACCGCCGCCGCGGGCTCGCCGTTCGCGCTGTACCGCGAGGCCGCCGCGCTCACCGAGGCGGTCCGCGAGCACGCCTGGGCGGTCGGCGGCCCCGGCCAGCCCGACACGGTCGCGATCGAACGACTCGGCGTCTTCGCGAAGATCGGCGCCGAAGGCGTCATGGTCATGACGGCGCCCGACGGCACGACGGTGGCGCTCAAGGTGCTCGACGGCTCCGCACGCGCGTCGACGATCATCGCGCTGCGGCTGCTCGCGCAGTCGCGCGCGATCGAACACGAGGCGATCGACGCCGTGCAGACCGAGCTCGACCTCTGGGTCATGGGCGGCGAACAGCGCGTCGGCACCATCCGCGCCACCGTCTGAGTCGACCGGCGACCGGCGACCGCGCCGGCGTTCGCGTCCGCCGAGAGCTCCACGACGACGGATGCCGCGGCGGGATCACTCCCGCCGCGGCATCCGATGCTCGCGCCCTCGATCTGTTCGGGTCAGCCGAGGTTCGCGAGCCGTTTCGCACGGGCCGCTCGCGAGACCTGCGCGACGATCACGAGCACCAGGGCGAAGATGAACACCGCCGAGGCGATGACGTTCGCCTCGGCCGGGATGCCGCGCGACGCCGAGATGTAGATGTACTTCGGGAACGTCGAGACGGCGCCCGAGTTGAAGTTCGTGATGATGAAGTCGTCGAAGCTGAGTGCGAACGACAGCAGCGCGGCCGCGACGATGCCCGGGAGCAGCAACGGGAACGTCACCCTCCAGAACACCTGCGACGGCGAGCCGTACAGGTCGCGGCCCGCCTCTTCGAGCGCCGGGTCGAGACTCGCGACACGTGCCTTGACCGTCACCACGACGAAGCTGATGCAGAACATCGTGTGCGCCAGGATGATCGTCGTCATGTCCTTCGCGACGCCGACCGCCAGGAACTGCGCCGCGAGCCCGGCGCCGAGCACGACCTCGGGGGTCGCCATGGGCAGGAACAGCAGCAGGCTGATCGCGCCGCGGGCTCGGAACCGGTAGCGCACGAGCGCGATCGCGATCATCGTGCCGAGCGTCGTCGCGATGACCGTGGCGGCGATGCCGATGATGATGCTGTTGCCGAACGCCTCGCACACGGCACCGCCCTCGACCGTGCACACGTTCAGCCACTTGTCGAAGGTGAACCCCCGCCAGGCGATGTTCGACTTGATCGAATCGTTGAACGAGAACACGAAGGTGTAGACGATCGGGATCAGCAGGAACACGAACGCGATGATCGTGTAGGCCGGCAGCAGCCAGTCGCCGAGCCCGAGTCGACGCCCGCGCACCCGCCCGCCGGGGCGGCGCGAGTCGAGCTCCTGACTCTCGCCGAGGCCGCCGAGCACGGCGGCCGCTTGGACTTCTCCGCTCACAGCAGGTCCTCCGTTCCGGATCGCTTCACGTAGACGCCGACGAGCACGAGGATCGCGGCCATGAGGATGATCGAGAGCGCCGCGGCCGCCGGATAGTTCAGCAGCACGAGGAAGTTCGCCTCGATCACGTTGCCCATCATCTGCGTGTCGGGCCCGCCGAGGAAGTCGCGGCTCGCGTTCACGTAGTCCCCCGCAGCGGGAATGAAGGTGAGCAGCGTTCCCGCGACGATGCCCGGCATCGACAGCGGGATCGTGACCTTGCGGAAGACCGTGAACGGATTCGCGTACAGGTCGCTGCCCGCCTCGAGGTAGCGCAGGTCGAGCCGCTCGAGCGTCGTGTACAGCGGGAGGGTCATGAACGGGATGAAGTTGTACGTGAGACCGAAGATCACCGCGAACGGGGTGCCCGTGAAGTGCGCATCGGGCGCCATGAGCGAGAGCGCCTTCAACGACGTGATGATGAACGACTCGTCGGAGAGCAGCTGCTTCCACGCGAGCGTGCGGAGCAGGAAGCTGATGAAGAACGGTGCGATCACGAGCACGAGCATGAGCCCCTGCAGCATCGGCCACCGCCGCGCCTTCACGCCGATGAAGTACGCGAGCGGGTAGCTGAAGAGGAGCGCGAACACCGTGGCAGCGAGGGCGTACCCGAAGGAGCGCACGATGTGCGGCCAGTAGTCGCTCATCACCGTGACGTAGTTCTGCCAGTTGAACGCGTACTCGTACTGGCCGATATCTCCGAACTCCGCCGGCTGCTGCAACGAGGTGAGCAGGAGCGAGATGAGCGGTGTGACGAAGAACAGCACGAGGTAGAGCAGGCCGGGCAGCAGCAGGAACAGGGCGATCCTGCTGCGCTTCCGCGGCGCCTGCGGCACGACCTCTGCGGTCTGGAAGGCGGCGAAGGCCACGGTCAGTCCTCCTCGAGCTCCGCGACGAGCTCCTCACGGCGCTGCGCTGCGATCGACGTCGTGTCGGCGTCGGCGGCGAATCGCGCCGCCGGCTCGGCCACATCGTCGAGGCCGAACCCGTGTTCGACCGGCCACGACACCCACACCTCGACTCCTTCGCCGACGACGGGACCCGAACCGGTGTTCTGCGCGAACACGGTGACGGTGCCGACCCCGGGGATCGCGACGATGTACTGCGTGCTCACGCCCGAGAACGACACGTCGATGACCCGTCCGGGGCCGAGGACGTTGTGATCGGAAGACGCGGCCGGCGCCTCGCGGAGCAGCGTGACCTTCTCGGGTCTCACACCCACGGTGACGCGGCCCGTGTGCCGCTGGGCCCGTGCAGCAGGCACGGTCACCCGTGCCCCTGCGATGTCGACCGAGATCGCGGCATCCGTCGAACCGGCGACGTCGCCCGTGAACAGGTTCGACTGACCCAGGAAGTTCGCGACGAACGAGGTTCGCGGCAACTCGTAGAGTTCGGCCGGGGCGCCCATCTGCTCGATCGCGCCCTTGTTCATGACCGCGACGGTGTCGGCCATGGTCATGGCCTCCTCCTGGTCGTGCGTGACGTGCAGGAAGGTGAGGCCGACCTCCTCTTGGATCGTCTTCAGTTCGAGCTGCATCTGGCGGCGGAGCTTCAGGTCGAGCGCACCGAGCGGCTCGTCGAGGAGGAGCAGCGCCGGGCGGTTGACGATCGCCCGGGCCAGCGCGACGCGCTGCTGCTGGCCACCGGAGAGCTGTGCCGGACGGCGCTGGGCGAGGTGATCGAGCTCGACGAGCCGGAGCGCTTCGTGCGCCCGGCCGAGCGCGTCGCCGATGCGACGGCGCTTGAGCCCGAACGCGACGTTCTCGAGCACCGACATGTGCGGGAAGAGCGCGTAGCTCTGGAACACCGTGTTGACCGGGCGCTCGTGCGCCTTGGTTCCCGTGACGTCGCGGCCCCCGATGAGGATGCGTCCGCTCGTCGGCTCCTCGAGGCCGGCGACGAGCCGCAGCGTCGTCGTCTTGCCGCAGCCGGAGGGGCCGAGCAGGGCGAAGAACGATCCGGCAGGGATCGTGAGATCGAGCTCTTCGATCGCGGTGAAGCCGGGGAATCGCTTCTGGATGCCGACGAGCTCGAGATCTGCGCCGCGTTCGGCGAACTCGCGTACCGACACGCTCACGCTCCCAGGAGGATGCTCTGGAACTGCGCCTGGTACTTCTGCTCCTCGGCACCGCTGAGCGATCGGAAGATGTGCGCGTTCGACAGCGTCTCTTCGTTCGGGAAGATGAGCTGGTTCTCGGCGAGCTCGGGGTCGATCGCGATCGCCGCCTCCTTCGCGCCGGCGACCGGAGTGATGAAGTTCACCCAGGCGGCGACCTCTGCAGCGACCTCTGGGTCGTAGTAGAAGTTCATGAGCGCCTCGGCGTTCGCCTTGCGCGGCGAGCCGATCGGTACGAGGAAGTTGTCGTTCCACAGTGTGCCGCCCGCGGTCGGGATCGCGAACTCCCACTTGTCGCCGGCCTCGGCGTTGATGACGGTGATGTCGCCCGACCAGCAGATCGCGGCGAGCGTGTCCTCGCTCTTGAGGTCTTCGAGGTAGGAGTTGCCCTTGATGTTGCGCACCTGGCCGGATTCGACCTGCTCGCGGAGCACCTCGATGGCTGCGTCGAACTCGGGGTCGCCCCAGTCGCCGGCGATGTCGACGCCGTTCTGCTGCAGGATGAGCCCCATCGTGTCGCGCATCTCGGAGAGCACGCCGACGCGGCCCTTGAGGTCGGAGTTCCAGAGGTCTTCGACCGATTCGATGCCGCCGGGGATCGCCTCCTTGTTCCAGCAGATGCCGGCGAAGCCGCCCTGCCAGGGCAGCGTGTGCAACCGGCCCTTGTCGAAGTCGGGGTCGCGCAGCGCGGGGTTGAGGTTCACGATGTTCGGGATGTTGTCGTGGTTCAGCTCCTGCGTGTAGCCGAAGCGGATCCAGCGGGCGGCCATCCAGTCGGTGAGCACGGCCGTGTCGGCGCCGATGTCCTTGCCGAGGGCGAGCTGGTCCTTGACCTTGCCGTAGTACGTGTTGTTGTCGTCGACGGCGACCTCGTAGTTGACGGCGATGCCGGTCTCCTCGGTGAATCGCTCGAGCGTGGGGTAGCCGCCGCTTTCGTCCTCGTCGATGTATGCGGCCCAGTTCGCCCAGTTGACGGTCTTGTCGGTCGCCGAGGTGTCGGCCGCGGCCGTGGGCTTGGCCTGGCCTCCACCCGTCGAGCACGCGGCGAGCGCCAACGCGGTCGCACCGGCACCGGCTCCCGCGAGCAGTGTGCGCCGATTCAACTGCATCTGGCGGGCCTGGGCGATCAGGGATCGCATCATCGGGTCCTGGGGCAGGGGGCGTCGGTTCACGGGGGACTCCGTTTCGGTTTGCAGCAGTGCAAGGGTGGGAAGATACTGCCACACTGCTGGGCGGAAATCACTCGATGATGTCCGAATCGTTAATTTCTGCGAACATCTGGTGCGGAATCAGCGCTTCTCGCCCGATCACGCGACCGATTCAGTGGTTACGAGGTATCGGCCAGATGGCGCGGCCGACACCCTGGCCCGGTTCGAGGATCCAGCACTGCCCCGCCCCGGCGTCGAGCAGCGGAGGCAGCTCCCGGGAGCGCACGAGTGCCCGGTACTCCGCCGCGCCACCGTGCACGACGAGCGCGGCCTCCTCGCGAAGTGCGGCTGCCAGCGACCAGCTCGCCGCCCACGCCTCCGCGTCCCCCACGATCACCGGCGGTGCCTCGAGTGGGTGCGCGGCGACGGCAGCCCTGACCGCCGGTTCCCCGCCTGGGACGAGGAGGATCGCGGTGCGCCCGGCCTCCGTGATCACCGCCGCGGCCGCGCGGGGCGTCGCAGCGGCCACGGCATATGGGAGATCCTGCCGCAGCCGAAGCGTCGGAACTGCGGGAGAGGCCGGTGTCGCGACGGGCGTCGCCTCGATCACCTGCACTCGCCGCCCGCGCCACTGGCCCGCGCCGGCGCCATCGCCCGCACGCCAGAGCTCACCGCGGCCACCGGATTGCACGAGGTCGGAGCGGCTCGCGTGGCGGAGGAGGAGCCGCTCGCCGAAGGCCTCGCGCAGTCCGCTGCCGAGGACCTGCAGGCTGGCTGCCGACGCCGCGACCGCGACGCCCCGGCCACGGCCCTCCCTGACCAGGGATTCCACCATCGCGAACGCCGCGTGCCGGTACTCCTCCGGCCAGGCGCGGAAGCGGGTGTCGAGGTCGTCGAGCACGACGAGCGAAGGGGGTGCTGCTCCCCCGCGAACCGACGACTGCGCCGCAACGAGCCCGTCCCAGACCGCGCTCGACGGCCCCGTGAGCCGCAGCACGCTCGATGCACCGCCGCCTGCGGACGCCGAGTCGGCCGCCACTCGTCCTGGCGCGGCCGAGTCGATCGCGGCCAGCTCGATCGCGGCCAGCGCCGTGGTGCGCCCGCTGCCGGGCATCCCGAGCACGAGGAGGCCGCCGTCGCGTCGCGGCGCCCACCGAGCGAGGCTGCGACGTTGCCGTTCGGGTTCGTCGACGACACCGAAGCCCGGGCCGGAGCCGTCGCCTGCCGGCTCGCCGTCGCCTGCCGGCTCGACCGGGGATCGGTTCACGGAGCCCGCGGCCGGGCGCGGTGCACCGAGGACCCGGTGCACGGCATCGGGCGCGATGCGGCTCGGCAGCGGATCGAGCCAGGTGCGGCGGGCGCGCGGAAACCCGGCCGCACGCTCGCCGGCCTCGGTGATCACGGCAGGCGTCGCGACGGCCGAATGGAAGAGCACGGGGCATCCGTCGCCCGGATCGACGATCCCACGGCCGGGCAGATCCGGCGGGATCTCCGCCGCCGAGGGCGTTCCGACCACCGCCTCGCTGTCGGATCGCTGCAGCACGCGCAACGACACTCGGATCGGACAGTTGGCGGTGACCTGCTCCCGCACGACCCCGTTCGGCCGCTGCGAAGCGAGCACGAGGTGCACCCCGAGCGAACGACCGCGTGCGGCGATGTCGCCGATGACCGCCCCGAGCTCGGGGAAGCGCTCGATCATCGCCTGGAACTCGTCGACGACGATCACGAGTCGCGCCAGGTCGACCCCGTCATCGAGCTCGGCGATGTCGCGTGCGCCCGCCCGAGCGAGCACCGTCTCGCGATGCGTGAGTTCGGCGCGCAGGCTGAGCACGGCCCGCTCCGCCTCGGACTCGTCGAGGTCGGTCACGATGCCGGTGACATGCGGAAGTCCCCGTACCGGCTCGAACGCCGCCCCACCCTTGAAGTCGACGAGGAGGAAGGAGACGCGAGCGGGAGGGTGGGCGACGGCGAGGGCGACGATCCATGCGAGCAGGAACTCGCTCTTGCCGCTGCCGGTCGTTCCGGCGACGAGCGCATGCGGACCGCACCGTGCGAGGTCGAGTCGGAGGGCACCGCCCGCCGCTCGTCCGACGGTCGCGGCGAGGCTCGATCGGTCGCGGCCCGCGTCTGGCGGACGCTGCAGTCCGTCGAGCTCCAACCGTCGCGGAAGGTCGTTCGAACCGGCTCCGATCCCGGCTCGCTCAGCGACGGCGGCGAGCGAGTTCGCCCAACCGGCGGCCTCCGCGATGCCGACGAGCGCGGGTGCGAGCTCCATCTCGGCGACGCCGTGCGGGCGCCGCACGATCGCCGCATCGGGCGTCTGCATCGTCACGATCGTGCCGAGACCGGGCGGCAGCTCGGACGCGGTGCGCGCGACTGCGACGACCACGGCGGGCGGACGCTCGCCTTGCGGAGCGAGCTTCGAGGGCCGGAGCGGCCGCTGCTTGCCGTCGGCAGGTTCGACGACGACCAGACCGGCACGTGCGTGGCCTCCGCGATGCGGCAGTGCGCGCAGCCACTCCCAGTGAGTCCCTCGGGTGCCCTCCGCGACCTCGATCGCGAACTGCTGCGGATGCGCGTGATGTGCGAACTGCACGACGCTCGCGCGGGCGGCGGCCCGTGCCAGGTGGAGTTCGCCCACGAAACCGACCCCGGCTCGGGCGTCGACGCACATCGGCGCATCGTCGAGTCGCGCCGCCGCGAGCAGCACCTCCCGATCTCCGGCGTCCACCGGCGAACCGTCGATCCGCAACGCGCTCGCGGCGGCGCCACGCCCGAGCACGATCGGCGGCGGGGCCGACTCGCGCCACGCCGGATGCTCCGACTGCTCGAGCAGTCGGCGCGACGACGGCGAGCGATGCCATGCCGCAGCCCGCTCGAGGTCGTGTCGCTGCCCGATCTCGGCCACGAGCTCGTCGAGCCGTCGCCGCCGCTCGGCGGACGCCCGTCGTCGCAGACGTCGTGCCGAACGACGTGCATCGAGCATCGAGCCGATCGCCACGATCGGCCCGAGCACCGCGAAGACGAGCGAGAACGGCGAACCCGTGATCGCCCACAGTGCGAGCGCGCCGACGACGGGCGCGAGCGACGCGATGAGGGGGAACCCGGCTGCGGCGGGATCGGCCGGCGCCGGCGGCAGCGCGAGCGGGGTGTCCAGCGAGACGGGTGCGATGTCGAATCGGTCCACCGTGCGATCCGATCACGCGAATCGCCGCGTCATCGATCACGACCGCCGCCGCGTCGTGGCACCGTCGACGGCGCCCCTGTGGAGGACGAGTCGGCGGGCGGGCGGGCGCCGGTGGAAACGGCTCAGGACACGATGAAGAACTGCTCGGCGAGCTCGACCCGGCTCCCCCGCGGCACGAGGTAGCGCCGTCCGGGCTCGCAGCGCATCGCCCCGTCGTCGGGTCGCCGCACGATCGTGCCGTTGCCCGAGAACCGATCGGCGACCCAGAGCGTGCCGTCGTGCTCTCCGAACTCGACGTGCGTCTTCGACACCGACAGGGAGCGGTCGGCGATCTGCACGAGATGGTCGAACACTTCACCGGGCTGCGGCAGGGGCCGACGACCGATCAGTCCCGAACCGAAGACGGTGCGGGTCTCACCGGTGCTGAAGGTCAACACGAAGCGCGTCACGACGGGAGTCGTCGCCAGCGGTTCGTGCAGCTCGGGCGCCGGGGGTGCGAGGAGCTCGCCGCCCGAGTCTTCGGTCGATCCGATCGCGACCGCCGCACGGAAGCCGTCGACCGGGATCGAGATCACGCCGCTGTTGCGCCGGGCGGGCCGTTCGATCACCGTCGTGTCGCCGGGCCGCGGGTCGGGCCGGCGGCGGGATTCGGGGGTCGCGCTCGTCGAACTGCCGCATTCGCCGCAGAACATGGCCCCTTCGGGCAGCTCTGCACCGCAGATCCGACACGTCACGAACGCCCTCCTCTCCGCGTCACAGCGTACCCGCCGAGCGAAGTGAGCGAGACCGCCGCCCGCAGCCGCTCACGAAGCGACCGCGGCGCACCGAGGCGCTCCTGCAGTTCATCGACCGAATCCCAGACCAGGCGGTCATCGCCCTCCGCCGGTCCGTCGGGAGCGAACACGGCGCGATCGACGACCGACGCGAGCACGAGCGGCGCGAGGCCGCCGACCGTCGCCGCCTGCTCGGCACGCGTGGACATCGGCCTGATCGGATACCCGTAGTCTGCCGCCGAGTCCGCGAACTCCTGCCATCCGCCCTCGATACGCTCGACCGCGCTCGGCGCCTTCCGCCGAAGCCGCCGCCGCCGCATCTTCGCGACGATGATCGCGAGGAACGGGCTCGCGATGACCGCGAGCACGCCCAGCACGATGCCCGCGACCCCCAGCACCGCCAGCAGCGTCTGCACCCAGGCGTCCGCACGGTCGTCGGGCTCGTCGGGAGGCGTCTCGGGGTCGTTCGCCAGGTCGTCGACCGGCGTGCGCTCAGCCGGCGGAGGCAGCGCCGACTGCGGCCTCGACACGATGGTCGGCTGATCGGGCTCGCGCTCGGGGATCGGGCTCGGCATCGGGTTCGGGTCGACCGCGATCCAGGCGCCGTCGGCGCGCTGCACCTCGATCCATGCCTGCTTGTCGCCGCTCACGAATCGGGTGACGCCGTCGGGTGCGGGGTCGCTCTCGGCATCCGGTTCATCGGATTCCTGCGTGCCGTCCGCGACCGCGGCGGCCGCTTCGGCTCCGCCGGGAAGATAGCCGACCACGACTCGCGCCGGGAAGCCGATGTGACGCGCCATGAGCGCTGCGGCGACCGCGTACTGCTCGCCGTCCCCGACCATCGGCCGTTCGACCGCGAGATCGGCGAGTCGATCGAGCGAGTGCCCCGACCTGCTCGGCACCTCGCCGTAGCCGTGACTCACGTACCCGTTCGCGTGGAATCCCTCGATGACGGCCTGCAGCCGCACTCCGGGTTCGTCGGACGACGAAGCCCACTCGTCGAGCAGCTGCGCGAGCTCCTCGGGCATCTCGGGAGCCGCCGGGAGCACACTGGTGCCGGGGCTCAGCTCGGCGAGCGCTTCGGGGGCGACGGGCACCACCGAGATCGCGGCAAACCGATCGCCGGACTGCAGCGGGCGCTGCACCGCACCCGTGCTCGTCACCTCGTTGTAGAAGAACGACTCGGTGAGCAGCTCCGCGCGCGGCCCGCCGAACGTCATGCGTTCGAGGCGACCCACTCCAGGCACCCACACCTCGGCGTAGCCCTCGACCTCCACCTCGATCGCGGCCGGCTCGTTGTCTCCGCTCACACCCGACTGGTCGAGCCGGTAGGGCACCCGCGTGAAGCGTCCAGATGCCGCAGCGGCGTCGGCGCCGCCGACCGTGTACACGATGCCGTCGTACGAATCGAGGGCTGCCATGCGCAGGCCCGCGCCCTCTGGGAGCCCTCGCACGTCGAGCATCACATCGTCCGCGACATCCTCGCCGAATGCGGCGCGGAAGCCGGCGAGCGGGCTGTCGTGCTGCCTCGGCTCGAACGGCGGCTGCAACTCGGCGCGAACGACATTGCGGGGCGGCACGGGCAGGGCCACGGATGCCGCGGTCGCACCGACGACCGCGATGGCCACGAGTGCGGAAGCACCCAGCACGCGACGTGCGTCGGTGAGCGCCGCCTCGACCCGCCGCCCGCTCGTGATGGCACGCCGGTCGGCGATGGCGACCCGGACGAGCCAGGCGATGGCGGTGATCAGGTACGCGATTCCGGCCTCCACGGCGAGCGCCGAGTGCACGACGCCGAGTGCGATGCCCGCGACGAGGAGCACGGCGGGCGGCAGCGCGGCGGCCGCCGGTCGCCGGCTGCGCAGCGCGATCGAGATCGCGGCGGTGGCGGCGACGAGCCCGAGCAGGAACGGCGGCACGAGCAGCGCCTGGTAGGACCCGACGGGGACCGAGATCGTGACGAGCTGCTTCCACGAGAGCGCCGCTCCCGCGAGGAGCTCCACGATGCCGGACGGAGTCGGCAGGATGCCGCCGATCGCGGCGCCGGGCACCGCGGCCGGCACGCCGAGCACGAGGTACGCCGCGAACACGGAGAGCACGATGATCCACGACGGCAGTCGGAACCGCGCCCCGATGACGCCGATCGCGACTCCGGCCACGATCGCGACCGCCGCGGCGACGAGGAAGGCGGGACTCTCGTAGACGGGCCACCACGGCAGCATCGCCGCGGCGAGCATGGCGACGACGAGCACCACCGTGACGAGAGTGGGCCCGAACCTGCGGGCGCCGGCGGGGACGCGGGCGGTCATGAGATCGAGGCCGATCTCGCGAGCATCGCGCGCAGGTCTTCGAGATAGCCGACGCCGAAGACGGTCAGGCCCGCGATCGTGCGAGCGTTCGCCTCGCCCTCGGGCGCGCACTGCACCGCGATCGTCTCGACCCCCGGTGGCAGCCGGGTCGCGGCGGCGCGCAACGGCGAGACACCGCGCGCGGTTCCGGTGACGATGAACGCGAGGGAGACACCGGCGAGCGTCTCGCTCGCGGCACGGGCCACATCGGGGAGCATCACCGCATCGGTCGTCGTCTCGACGAGGCACAGCGCGTCGAGGAGCCGATCGCGGGAGACGGTCGGCAGTTCGCGCATGGCGCTGCGACGGACACCGGCGGCCGACTGCCGCCCGGAGACCACGAACGACACCGTGCGGGCGTCGCGGATCGCGCGTGCGCCAACGGATGCCGCGGCGCTGACGGCGAGTTCGAACTCGGCCGAATCGACGTAGGCCCCCGGGTCGAGATCGAGCAGCACCATGAGGCGACTGCGCCGCGTCTCCTCGAACTGCCGCACCATGAAGGTGCCGGTCTTGGCGGAGCTGCGCCAGTGGATGAATCGGCGATCATCGCCGGGCACGTACTCGCGCAGCGCGTGGAAGGCGATGTCGCTCGCCGTCAGGTCGCGCGTCGGCGTGCCCTCGAGATCTCGGATGAATCCGGTGCTGAGCGCGTTGATCGGCACCGTGCGCGGATGCACGTGCAGTTCGGCCGTCTCCGACCACAGGAACTCCCGACGCATGAGGCCGATCGGGTCGGCACGCACGGTGCGCGCCGGGCCGACCGGCACGACCCCACGCCGCTCCGTGGGGATCGTGAACTGCTCATCGAAGACGCCGCCTCGCGGAAGTCCCGGAAGGACGCGTTCGACGATGCGGCGACCGACCGGAAGCTCGAGCTGCACGCCGCCGAACCGCCGGCGACCGGGATTGGCAGCGATCAGCCGCGCCTCGGCGGGCTCGCCGACCACCACACGCGGCGATGGCAGCACGAGCTGGATGGTGCCGGCTCCACGACCGATGAGCCAGACGGATGCCGCGGCCACGAGCACGACGAGGCCCCATCCGAGTGCGATGAGTTCGAGCCATCCCCAGGTGTAGCCGCCGGCGAGCGAGATCACCGCGACGACGATGACCGACCAGCCGAGCGGGGTCACGACGCCCTGCACCATTCGGCCGGCGCGCGCGATGGCCGCACCGGCACGGCGCCCGGCCACGACGGCGCGCCCGATCACGACCGCGAGCAGGCCCTCTCGTCTGGCGTCCTCGGGGATCGTCGTTCGCGTCTGGGTGAGTGTCACACGGCTTGCCTGGTCGAGGGGGGCGGTGTCTCGATCAACACCTGGGCGATCATGTTCGAAGCGGTGACGCCGTCGAACTCCGCCTCGGGGTCGAGGATCAACCGGTGCGCGAGCACGGGCTCGGCGAGCGCCTTGACGTCGTCGGGCACGACGTAGTGGCGTCCCCGACCCGCTGCATGGGTCTTCGCCCCGCGGATCAGCGCGAGCGCGCCGCGAACGCTGACGCCGAGGCGCACCTCGCGAGCGGTGCGCGTGGCGTCGACGATGCGCGAGACGTAGTCGTGGATCGTGGGATCGACGTACACCGTGCGTGCAACCGCCGCCATCTCGACGACCTCCGCCGCAGCGAGCTGCGAGGAGACGCGTTGCTCGTGGGCGCGCTGGTCGGCGCCTTCGAGGATGCGGATGGTCGAGGCGTGGTCGGGGTAGCCGATGGAGGTGCGCATCAGGAATCGGTCGAGCTGCGCCTCGGGAAGTCGATAGGTTCCGGCCTGCTCGACGGGATTCTGCGTCGCGATCACCATGAACGGATGGCCCACGGGGTGGGTCTGCCCGTCGACGGTGACCTGGCCCTCCTCCATGACCTCGAGGAGCGCCGACTGCGTCTTCGGGCTCGCCCGGTTGATCTCGTCGGCGAGCACGATGTTCGCGAACACCGGGCCGGGGTGGAACTCGAACACGCCTGAACGCTGGTCGTACACGGTGACGCCCGTGATGTCACCGGGCAGCAGGTCGGGGGTGAACTGCACGCGATTGCTCGACCCGTCGATCGACTGGGCCATCGCGCGGGCGAGCGACGTCTTGCCCGTGCCCGGCACGTCATCGAGCAGCAGGTGACCCTCGCTGAGGAGCGCCGTGAAGGCGAGCCTGATGACCCGGTTCTTGCCGAGCAGCACTTCCTCGACCGCGCCGACGAGTCGATCGAGCGTCGCGGCGAACCGCGCCGCCTCCTCGGGGGTCATGGTCATCTCGGCTCCTTCTCAGCGGTTCTGGTAGCGGACGACGACGCCCGCGATCTCAACATCCAACCAGACGCGGTCGCCCGGCTTGGCTTCGGGGATCTGGCAGCTCGTCGGGGTCTGGGCGGTCCTGCCGTTGCGGTCGCCGTCGACGCCGCAGGTGAACGTCACCGGAAGCCCGGAGTTCTCGGGCGCCGACGTCCACGACCAGGTCCTCGTGCCTTCGTCCCATGCCCGGCTCGGCAGTGCGAACGTCAGCGACGGGCGGGCATCGGAGGGGAGCACGTCCGACCACGGACCGCAACTGCCCCAGATCGAGCAGCTCCGCACCTGGAACCGCACCGTTTCACCGAACGGCCTCGCGAAGAGGTCCTGTGCCCATCCCGACCCGTCGAAGCTCTGCTGCGTGCCCGGGATCTGGGCGCCGTTCCCGTCGACGGCGACGATGTCGTATCGCCAGGCGCTGGGCGCGACGCCCGAGATGTAGCGGTCGTAGGTGTCGGCGGTACGGAACTCCATGTGACTGTCGACCCTCCGGATGGCGTCGGGCGCGGGCCGCACCACGGTGCCGGCCACCTCCGTGTTCGTGCACGCGGCCCGGTTGTAGCCCCAGACGAGGAACGAGTATTTCGTGGACTCCGCCGACGTGCCCGAGAACTGCACGCTGGTCGTGCCGGGGCCGACGTGCACCACCTCGGCGACGGTGCCGCCGCCCGACGGCGCGACGACGTTTCCGGGGGCGGGGCTGGTCACCGAGCACGCCTGCGCCCCGGCGGGCACCCCGGAGGCCCCGTCGACGAGGCGTTGCACGAAGTATCCGCCGATCGCATCTCCGTTGCCGGCGAACGGGTCCCAGGCGACCGTGACGGTGCCGGCCGCTGCGTCGCCGCTGACGGAGATCCCGCCGGCGATGGGCGGCCCGAACGGCGTGCCGCTGGCCCCGGCCTGGGTCCAGACCGCGAGCGCCGGGAAGGCCTGGTTCCTGGCACTGATCGTGATCGGCACCTGGCTTCCGTTCTCGAGCCGCTGCGAGTCCGTGGAACAGACCGTCGCCGTGCACACCGCCGCCGCGGAGACCTCGGTCGAGACTCCGGCGACCGTGACCACGTACGTTCCGATGGCGCTTCCGGATCCCTCGGGCACCCGGTCCCACTCGAGGCGGAGGTACCCGTCGCGCGGGAGCGCGCGCACCCCGGTGGGCGGCGGGGGGACGACGTCCGACCAGATCGGGCCCGGCGCGTCGACCGGGTCGGACAGGCCGATCCCGTTCCTCGCCCGGATCCGCACGTGCACGGCCTCGGCCTGCCCGTTGCCGGGCGTCGTGACCGTGCAGGTCGTCGCGGCGCACCCCGACGAGCTCGTCACCTCGCCCGTGCCCGCGTCGACCAACTGGATCTCGTAGCCGGTGATCGGCGAGTTGTTGAAGGCGCCCGCCCCGAACACGACGTCGAGGCTGCGATCTCCGAAGCCCGTGACCCGAGCGCCCGTGACGGGGTCGGGTCGGTCCTGCACCGAGATCGTGACGAGGCCCCAGGCGTTGCGCGCCGCGTCGCCGGTCGCATCGGCCACCTCGTACTGCACCGTCGAGTTCACCGGCGCCGCTCCCGGCGCGACCGTCACCTCGAGCCGCGACCGGTCTTCGCTCGGCTCGATCGACACGCCGCTCGGGAGGCTGTCCGCGTCGAGGCCGCGAACATCGACGACCCGGAGCGGCACGTCGGGGAACGGGTTGGTCGGCCCGTCGTTGGCGAGCACGTCGATCGTCGTCGTCCGTCCGCGTTGCGCGATCACGGTGTCGGGAGCGGGCCTCGCGATCGGTTTCGTCGACGGCACCACGCGCAGCTCGATGCGCCCGGGCTTGCCGTCGCCCGAGTCGTCCGCGACGCCGATCGCGACCGTCCGCGGCGCCTTGGACGTCGATGCCTCCGCCTCGATCGTGAGGTCGGAACCGTCGAGGGAGAAGCGGAACCCCTCCGTCGGCGGCGGCAGCAGTCGGTAGACGAGTTCGCCTTGAGCGGCCGGATACGATTTCGTGAGCTTCAGGAGGTCGATCTCCTTCGACTCCCCGGGCTCGAAGTCGATGACTCCGCCCGTGAACACCGGGGGCTGGTTCTCGGTCGGCAGCACGTCGATCGGAATCACGATGGTGCCGGTCCGCGCCGACGGGTCGGCGGCCGACTCCCCGTCGGTGACGGTGAACGAGAGCGACGCCGGACCGAAGTAGCCCTCTTCGCTGCGATATCGCAGGGTGTCCTGATCGACCACGAGGTCGGCGCCGTCGCTGTGCGAGGCGCGCACCGTCGCGGCATCCGTGATCTTCACCGGGCGGCCGGATGCGGCGATGACGAAGTCGTCGAGATCGAGCGTCACCTCGTCGCCGCTCACGACGTCGACCTCGGGTGCGTCGGCTCGAAGCTGCGGCAGCGCATCGTCTCGGCCGGGCACCCAGATGAACGCGTACGAGACGATCGAGGGGTCTTCGGGGTGGGTCACCGAGAACGGGATGACGCGCCGCCGGTCTTCGACCTGCACCCGGATGCTCCCGTCGCGGCGCACTTCGGCCCCTCGGCCGTAGCCGTCGACGAGTCCGACGACGAGATCGTCGACATCGGCGTCGGCGAGGAAGACGTTGCGCAGCACCGGGACGTCCACGACGTCCTCATCGAGGATGTCGCTCAAGGTCAGGACGGTGTCGGATGCCTCGGGGCGTGCCAGCGGGGCATCCTCGCGCGCCATGATCTTGAGGAAGGTCGACGCGGTGCCGAGCTGCTCGTTCTCGATCTCGTAGGAGAACCCGTAGTCGTCTTCGCCCGGAGGGAGCTCGACCTCGATCCGATCGTCGACGATCTCGGCGACAGCATCGCCCTCGATCACGGTCACGTCCTTCAGGGTCAGCGCACCGCCGTCGGGGTCGGAGTCGTTCTCGAGGACGCGAACGGCGACGGTGCGACCCGGCCGCACCTCCACGATGTCGTTGACGGCGGTCGGCAGGCGGGCTCCGTCGAGGCGCGGTGCGATGCCGACCCTGACGGTGCCCACGGCGCGTTCGCCGAGCGCGTCGACGACCTCGTACTCGAACGTGTCGGTGCCGGCGGAGTACTCCCCCGCCTCGTACTCGAGCCAGTCCGCCCCGTGGGCGGTGACGTTGCCGAGCTCGGGGGTGCCGCCCTGGCCGAGCAGTTGCACGCTGTCGCCCTCGGGGTCGGATCCGCCGAGCGGCACGGGGATCCGTACCGTCTCTCCCGAGAGCACTCTGGCGGTGACGGTCGCCGGGACGGGCGGGGTGTTGGTATCGGGGTCGGCCTCGCGCACCGACATCTGCACGGTCGCCGTGGCCCATTGACCGTCGGGTCCGGCTACCCGGTAGACGGCCTCGTACTCCCCCGGCTCCTCGGGAGCGAAGTAGCGGAGCCGGTCTCCGGCGGCGAAGAGCAGTCCCGCCTTCGGTGCACGCTCGAGCGTCGGCTCGAGCGTGATCGGCAACGCGTCGGGGTGCTCGTCGTTGGCGAGCACCGCGATGTCGACCACGTCGCCGGTGCGCGCCGAGATCTTGTCGGGCACGGCGACGGGCGATTGCGGGGACTCCAGTTGCGGCACCTCGACGACGGTCACCTCGCCGACGGCCTCGGCGAGGCCGTTGCTGACCCGGTAGCCGAAGACGCTCGATCCGGTCGCCAGCGGGCCGGTGAGGGTGACACGAAGGATGCGGTGGTCGACGACCTCGACCTGCACGCCCTCGCCCGCCTCCGCCGTCGGCTCGCCGAGCCCGGTCAGGATCAGCACGCCGCCGGTCGGGTCGATGTCCGTGGCGAGCACGTCGACGTCGACGGGCTGTCCTCCCCTGATGAACACCGTGTGCGGAACCGTGATGGGCGTGGTGTCGCGCTCGGGCGGAGCGGAGACGTCGACCCGGACACGACCCGTCGTCGTCCAGATGCCGTCGGTCACGGTGTACTCGAGCGAGTGCGTCCGCACATCGGAACTCGAGAATCGGAAGGTCCCGCCGTCGAAGTCGGGTGTCAGCTGCGCGTCGGGCTTGGCGGGGACGGCGGTCAACTGCACCTGGCCCGAGCCGCCGCGCACATGCCGCAGCGGGTCGATGCGCACCTCCTGCCCCGCCGTCGCGAGCACCACGAACGGGTCGGCGACGAGCTGCACGCTGCCGGGTGCGCGAACGCCGATGCCGAGCGCGCCGACGGCGGTGTCACGCCCGTCGGACACCTCGAGCGTGACGATCCGGTCCGCTCCGGCACCGCCCTTCTCGTCGAACACGACGACACCGTCGGCCGTCGACGACAGCGCGTCCGGTGCGGCGGCCGTGGCTCGCCTGAGGAAGAACGGGTCGCCGTCGGGGTCGACCCAGTCGCCGAGCACTGCCGTGTTGACGCGGCCCCCCGCCTGCACGAGGGTCTTGGACGGCCGTCGCTGTTCGGGCGGCGAGTTCTCGTCGGCGTCGCGCACGGTCACGCTCACCGCGGCATGCGCGGTGCCGCCGAAGCCGTCGTCGACCGTGTAGCCGAAGGTGATGACACCGGATGCCTCGTCGTCGAGCACGAGCTGCAACTGCTGGTTGTCGGCGATCCGGTCGACAGTGACTCCTGCCGGCAATTCGCCGTCGACGGCATCGACGACCATGGCGTCGCCGTTGGCGTCGTAGTCGTTCAGCAGCACCGGCAGTTGGGTCGTACGCCCCGGGCGCGCACCGAACTCGTCGGCGGCCGCGACGGGGGGCACCTGGCTCTTCTCGATCGTCGGCGGCGTCTCGGGGTCGTTCTGCTCGATCGTCTCCTCGTCGTGCTCGATGTCGAGGAGGTCTTTCCAGTTGTCGATGAGGCCGAACCCGACGCCGGCGGCCCAGGTCTTGCCGCTGCGCCGTTCATTGAGCACGAGCGTGGCGCCGTTGGCGAGGTAGGTGTAGTCGCCGATGGCGGTCGCCGAGGGCAGTTCGACGGGGTCCGGGTCGCCACCAGCCGCGCAGGACCGCCACGCGGTTCCCTCGGCCCACGCCGCGTAGAGGCATCCGTCGTGCAGGAACGGCGCGGCCGGCAGCCCGGAGCGATCGTCGACCCGGGTGCGCGGCTCGTCGCCGTCGAACCCGACGGTGACGAGACCTCGGCGCGTGGCGATCGCGACGTCGTCGCCGTCGCTCGACGGACGCTGGAGCACCGGGGCGTCGTTGGCTGCGATGAACGAGGAGAGATCGACCGGACCCCGCTCGAGGTGGAGCGTCAGGGTGCTCGCGTCGAACACCGCCCAGCGGTCGGCGACCGAGGTGATCTGCACCTCGGCGTCCTTGCCGGCCGGCTTCGCCTGCCAGCGGGTGCGCACGGTCTCGGCATCCGCCACATCGACCCGCGCGACGTCGCCGGTCGACGGCGTGTAGGCGAAGAGCGTTCCATCGGGATCGACCGACGTCACCGTTCCCTTGCCGAGTGCGAGCATCGGCTCGGAATCGGCGTCGAACTGCGCGAACCGGTCGACGGGCGTCGTCCAGATGTCACCGTCCGAGGTCACGACGACCCGCGGACCGGCGAGGTCGAGCGTCGCATCGTCGGGAGGGACCGCGACGGTCTCGGTGAGGCTCGAGGTCGTCGCGTCGATGACCCGCACGGTCGCCCGCGCGCGATCGAGCGCCAGCACGGTGGCCCCCTGCTGCACGATCTCCGTGCCGGTCGAACCCGTCTCGACGACCGAGTTCAGTTCGAGCAGCGCGGTGTTCGCACGGCCGATCGCCTGGTGCTCGTTGCTGCTGACCCATACGGCGGCGTCGCCGAGGTCGACTCGTTGGGCGGCGTACCCGCCGGATGCGATCGCGACGCCTGCGACGAGCGCCACCACGGCGGTGGTCGCCGCGGCGGTGATGGCCGCGGATCGCGGCTTGGGCAGACGGGTCAGGTCGGGAAGTCGCGGCATCATGCACCCTCGAGATCGACCGACACCTCGACGCAGCGCTCAGCGCTCGAGGCACCCGACTTCCCATCGCGCACGACCTTGACGCTCGCGCACACGCGGTCGCCGTCTTCGGCCGGCACCGTCACCCGTGCCTCTCGCTGCAGCGGCAGGGCCTCGCCGTCGACGGTCACGACGTACGCATCGGAGCTCTGGAGCCCCGGGTCGTTCCAGGAGAAGGTCACGGTCGCATCCGCGTCCACGCCCTGCACGTCGGTCACGACGGGAATCGACCTGGTGCCCTGGATCACGAAGTACGCACCGGCGCCCACCAGGGCGATCAGGAGCACCGAGACGAGGGAGATGCCCCAGGCGAGTCGGGCAGAGGTCGGCGCGGTCGTTCGGATGCGGCTCGTGCCGGGGTCGTGAGGGCGGGAGTCGGCCTGCGACCGGGTGGAGCCGAATGCACCGCTGCGCGCGCGCCGCCGACGTGGTGCGCCGTCGCCGATGCCGTGGGCGCCGCTGATGCGGGTCTGCTCGTCGACGTCGACGGCGGTCGCGAGCGCCCAGTCGTCCATCGCGACCTCGAGCGGCGTCTGGAAGAGCCCGAGCTCCTCCTCGACCGACTGCAGGTCGCGGATGAACTCGAGTGCACTCGACTGCCGGCTCGACGGCCTGCGCGACATCGAACGCGCGAGCACCTGTTCGAGGCTCTTCGGCACGTCGAGGCGCCCCGTCGGGGTGTACTTCGCCTTGTCGATCCTGCCCATGAGCGCGCCGGATCCGTTGTCGCCGCCCGGCGTCTCGAACGGACTGCGACCGGCGAGCAGCGAGTACACGGTGGCGCCGAGCGACCAGACCTCGCTCGCGACGCTGCCCGAGACCTCGTCGTGCAGCACCTCGGGCGCCGACCACGGGATCGACAGGCCGACCGCGTCGGAGGACTCGGCCTCGCCGAGCGTCGCCGCGATGCCGAAGTCGGAGAGCACGGGGTGGCCGTACGCGGTGGTGAGGATGTTCGAGGGCTTGATGTCCCGGTGCAGCACGCCCTGCCGGTGCGCGGTCTCGACCGCGCTCGCGATGCGCACGCCGACGGCGAGCACCTCGGCCAGCGGCAGCTGCACGGCGCGGTAGCGCTGGCCGAGCGAGGCCGAGCAGTACTCCATCACCAGGTACGGCCGGCCGTCGGCCGCGACGCTGGCCTGGTAGACCGTGAGGATCGACGGGTGCGAGGAGAGCTGGGCCATGAGGTTCGCCTCGGCCTGGAACATCTGCCGCAGGTCGTCGTTGACGACCTCGGCGAGCAGCACCTTCACCGCGACGAGGCGGCGCGGCATGTTCTGCTCGTAGAGGAAGACATCGGCGAATCCACCCGATCCGAGTACGCGGATGAACGCGAAACCCGGCAGGTTCGGAGGCGTGGACGGCAGTCGTCGGGACACGATCCTCCTGCCTGCTCTGGGCCGGTGCCGCGATGCCCGGTGGCCGGCGGCGCCCGGTGCCCATCATTGTATCCGCGGGCGACGGATGCCTCGTGGTGCTCTGCACACAGCGAGAGGAGCCGACCTCGGACCCGCGTCAGCCGTGCGCCGGCTCGACCTCGCCGGACGACCGCGCGCCTTCGGGACGCACGACCTTCAGGACGTCGACCACGATCGCCGTGACGTTGTCGCGTCCTCCGTTGCCGAGCGCCGCCTCGAGCAGTTGGTGCGCGGCCTTCTCGGCCTTCGCATTGGCGACGAGGAAGTGACGGATTCCATACGTCGTGAGCTCCTTCGTGAGCCCGTCGGAGCAGATGAGCAGCCGCATGCCGGGCTCGACGGCGATCGCACGATAGTCGGGGATCGGCGCCTCGTGGAAGCCGACGGCACGCGTGATCACGTTCGAGTGCGGGTGGGTGTCGGCCTCTTCGCGAGTGATCTGCCCGGCGTCGACGAGCTCCTGCACGATCGAGTGATCGACCGTCAGCTGCTCGAGCACGCCGCCCACCAGCCGGTAGACGCGCGAGTCGCCGATGTTGAACACGATCCAGGCCGGCTCGTCGGCGATCGCCCCGATCGCGGCACCCGTGACCGTCGTGCCGCTGCCCTCGTCGGTCACGCCGGCGCCGCGGCCCATGTCCTGCACCGCGAGGCGGAGCGCATGGTCGATCTCGGGAGTGCCGACGAGCGTCTTGCCGCCGTGCTCGGCGAGCCGGGTGACGACCGCGGCGCTCGCGAAATCGCCCGCGGCGTGGCCGCCCATGCCGTCTGCCACGGCGAAGATCGGCGCCTGTGCGACGAAGCTGTCTTCGTTGACCTCGCGGCGCAGGCCGGTGTCGGTGACCGCCGCCCAGGCGAGGGTGACCTCGGTGCCGTCGGGCAGCGTGATCCGATGGCGGGCGTTGCCATTGCCGATCTGGGTCACCTGTGAAGCCTGCTGTCTGTTCGGGTCATGCGCCGGGGGAACCCTGGGCGAGGAGGATCTCGATGATCGTATCGTCTCCGAGATCGAGGCGGGTGCCGGGCAGCACCACGACCGACTCCCCGGCACGGAGCCGGCGGGTGCCGGACATCGTGCGGAGCACGGTGCCGTTCGTCGAGTGCAGGTCGGTCGCGACGAGTCGTGTGCCGATGAGCCGCAGCTCGAGGTGGGTGCCCGAGACGATCGCCGCCGGCGATTCGACCGTGAGGAGTTCGGGCTGCATGTCGCTGCCCGCGATGCGCGGAGGCAACGGCTTCCGACCGATGAGCACGGGCGCGGTGATCGTCACGGGCTGCCCTGCTCCGATGCGGAAGCGCGGGCCGTTCTGTGCCGGTTCTCCGGCGACGTCCGCTGGAGTCGCCGGCGAGCCGCTCGGAGACTCCTCGGTCGCCGCTCCCGGCCCCGTCGGCGAGGAGGCGGTGGCCCCCGAGACCCGCGCCGCCTGGCGCGGGGTGATGACCGTGTCGGCGACGGGCGCCCCGAGACCCGCCTCGTGCTGGCGCGGCGCGAGCAACGTGTCGGCATCGAGCCAGGGCGTGGGAACAGGGACATCCGCCGGTCTTCCGGCCGCCGTCCACTCGACCGAGGAGGCGCGCAGGCTCGCTCGCCGAGGCACCACGGGCTCACCCGCGGTCGGCTCGCGGCCGAGCGGCGTCGCGGCGTCGGTGATGCGCAGCGCCACCACGTCGTCGAAGTCGGCGAGGTGCCACGGACGGATGCCGCGTGCGTCGAACCTGCGGCTGCCGCCCGGTGAGGCGAGGTCCACGACCGCGTCGCCGCGCACGACGGCGGTCACGCTCGTCGTCGCGCCCTCCGCCCACCAGACGAGGCCGAACGACGCCACGGGGTCGACACGGCCCGACGGCAGGAGCCCCACGAGCGCTTCGAGCGCGAGCCGGTCGTCGCTCGCCGCGTCGGAGAGCGCGTCCAGCACCCCCTGGGGAGCGGGGGCCGCGACCGCGGCGATGAACCGATCGCCCACGATGACATCCCACGCGGGCGCACCGGCCGACGCCGAACTCGAGACAGCGCCTGAGACCATGCGGACATTCTTTCACCGTGCGAGCCAGCGCACGAGGGGTGCCACGTGGTCTCGTCTCATGGTCCGAGGGCGCCGGAATCCGGCCGGCGATGGGACCGGGCCGCATCGAGGCCCGCCGCGATCCGCAGCCGAAACCGGCGGATTGCTGTGGATTCAGTCGAATTCGCGCCGAAATTCAACGGAATCGCTTGCACGGACCATCCGTCACTGTCACAATCGTGGCATGACGAACAACGGGCGTTCTTCGCCGTCCCGACCCGTGCAGCTTGACGAGGTCTCGAAGGCGATCATCGAGCAGCTGCAGGCCGATGGGCGACGTTCGTACGCCGATGTCGGCAAGGCCGTCGGCCTGTCGGAGGCGGCCGTGCGCCAGCGCGTGCAGCGGCTCACCGAGTCGGGCGTGATGCAGATCGTGGCCGTGACCGACCCGATGCAGCTCGGCTTCACCACGCAGGCGATGATCGGCATCCGCACGGCGGGCGACACCCGCGTGCTCGCCACTCGACTCGCCGAGATCCCCGAGATCGACTACGTCGTGCTCACGGCCGGCAGCTTCGATGTGATGGCCGAGGTCGTCTGCGAGAACGACGACGAGCTGCTCGAACTCCTGAACACGCGCATCCGCGTGATCGAGGGCGTGCAGTCGACCGAGACGTTCGTCTACCTGAAGCTCCAGAAGCAGTTCTACAACTGGGGCACCCGCTGAGTCGGCGGGTGCTCATCGAGAAAGGGATGGCAATGACCGACACGGTCTACGACAACGACGTGCTGCAGCAGAAGGCGAAGGACCATCTCTGGATGCACTTCTCCCGGCAGTCCACCATGGAGACGTCGGGGGTGCCGATCATCACCCGCGGTCAGGGCCACCACATCTACGACGTCCAGGGCCGCGAGTACTTCGACGGCCTGGCCGGCCTCTTCGTCGTGAACGCGGGCCACGGGCGAGCGCGCCTCGCCGAGGTCGCCGCCAAGCAGGCCGAGCAGCTCGCCTTCTTCCCGATCTGGTCGTACGCCCACCCGTCGGCGATCGAGCTCGCCGACCGCCTGGCGGGCTACGCGCCCGCCGACCTGAACCGGGTCTTCTTCTCGACGGGCGGCGGTGAAGCCGTCGAGACGGCCTTCAAGCTCGCCAAGTACTACTGGAAGCTTCAGGGCCGTCCGACGAAGCACAAGGTGATCTCCCGCTCGGTCGCCTACCACGGCACCCCTCAGGGCGCCCTCGCGATCACCGGCATCCCCGGCATGAAGGAGATGTTCGAGCCGGTGACCCCCGGCGGGTTCCGCGTGCCGAACACGAACTTCTACCGCGCCGCCGAGATGGGCGCGCCCGCCGACGACCTCGAGGCCTTCGGCACCTGGGCTGCGAACCGCATCGAGGAGATGATCCTCTTCGAGGGCCCCGAGACGGTCGCCGCCGTCTTCCTCGAACCGGTGCAGAACTCGGGCGGATGCTTCCCGCCGCCCCCCGGCTACTTCAAGCGGGTGCGCGAGATCTGCGACCAGTACGACGTGCTCCTGGTCTCCGACGAGGTCATCTGCGCCTTCGGCCGCCTCGGCCACATGTTCGCGTGCGACGCCTACGGCTACGTGCCCGACATGATCACCTGCGCGAAGGCCATGACCTCGGGCTACTCCCCCATCGGCGCGACGATCGTCTCCGAGAAGATCTACGCCCCGTTCGCCGAGGGCAACACGTCGTTCTACCACGGCTACACGTTCGGCGGACACCCGGTGTCGGCCGCGGTGGCACTCGAGAACCTCGACATCTTCGAGGAGGAGAAGCTGAACGAACGCGTTCTGGAGAACTCGCCGCTGTTCCGCGCCGAGCTCGAGAAGCTGCTCGACCTGCCGATCGTCGGCGACGTGCGCGGCGACGGCTACTTCTTCGGCATCGAGCTCGTGAAGGACAAGGAGACGCGCGAGACCTTCGACGACGACGAGTCCGAGCGCCTGCTCCGCGGCTTCCTCTCGAAGGCGCTCTTCGACGCGGGCCTCTACTGCCGCGCCGACGACCGCGGCGACCCCGTGATCCAGCTGGCGCCGCCGCTCACGATCGGCCCGGCCGAGTTCGCCGAGATCGAGCAGAAGCTGCGCGGAGTGCTGACCGAAGCCTCCAACCGGCTCTGATGGCGGGGGCTCGCCCGACGGTGACGGATGCCTCACCGGATTCCTCCCATCGGGCGGGCTACTGGCTCGACGACCTGGTCGTGCGCGGGCTCGACGACCTCCGCCCGCGCGCGGCCCTCACCTCGAGCGCCCGGTTCGACGTCTGCCTGATCGGCGGCGGACTCACGGCGCTCTGGACCGCCTACGCCCTGATGCGGGCGGATCCGACCCTGCGCATCGCCGTACTCGAGCGCGAATTCTCGGGGTTCGGGGCCTCCGGCAGGAACGGCGGCTGGTGCTCGGCGCTGTTCCCCCAGTCGGCCGCGTCGATCGAACGCGAGCACGGCTACGAGCAGGCGGTCGCGATGCGCCGTGCGATGCTCGACACGGTCGACGAGGTCGGCCGAGTCACCGCACGCGAGGGCATCGACTGCGACTTCGTGAAGGGCGGCTCCGTCACCTTCGCGCGGAGCGATTCGCAGCGCGAACTCGCCGTCGCCGAGGTCGACGACGCACGCCGGTTCGGAGTCGACGCGCTCGAGTACTGGGACGAGAGCACCGTCGGGGCAAGGTTCGCTGCGACCGGTCTCGACGGCCGCGCGCCCGACGCGGTCTTCGATCCGTCGTGCGCACGGGTGCACCCGGCCAAGCTCGTGCGCGGCCTCGCTCGTGTCGTCGAGGAGCTCGGCGTCTCGGTGTTCGAGCAGACCGAGGTCGTCGACTGGTCGGCTGGTCGGGTGCGGTTCCGCTCGCTCGACGGCAGCGATTCGGAGGGCATGGTCTCGGCACGACACGTGATCGTCGCGACCGAGGGCTATGGCGCGAGCCTTCCGCGCGTGCGCCGTCGCATCCTGCCCCTCTACTCGCTCATGATCGCCACCGAACCACTGCCCGACGATGTCTGGGACGAGATCGGCCTCGCGCACGGCACGACGTTCAGCGACTTCCGCCATCTGCTCGTCTACGGACAGCGCACCGCCGACAACCGGTTCGCCTTCGGCGGTCGAGGCGCGAGCTATCACTGGGGCAGCGCCCTGGATCCCGCGTTCGAACAGGTGGAGGCCGTCTTCGGACGGCTGCGCGCCGCCCTCTCCGAACTCTTCCCCGCGATCAGCGGCGCCCGCATCACCCATCGATGGGGCGGCCCGCTCGGCGTCGCTCGCGACTGGAACGCGACCGCGAGCTACAACCCCAAGACCGGCGTGGGCTTCGCGGGCGCCTACGTCGGCGACGGCCTCTCGACCACGAATCTCGCCGGCCGGACCATGGCCGACCTCGTGCGCGGCGTGCAGAGCAGCCTGACCGACCTCCCCTGGGTGAATCACCGATCACCGCTGTGGGAGCCGGAGCCACTGCGGTACCTCGGTGCGAACCTCGGCGTGCTCGGCATGCGATTCTCCGACGCAGAGGAGCGGCTCACCGGCCGGACGTCGTTGCTCGCCCGCGCCGTCGGCGGGCTCACCGGCCATTGAACGCCCACTCGGGCAGCGTGCCGCTGCCGACGAGTGCGTTGAGCAGACCCGCCATCGAATGATCGGGATCGATCTCCAGGGCGCGATCGAGGTACGCCCCGGCCGCCGAGCCCCGACCGAGCGACCACGCGAGCCACGCGGCGATGCAGAGCGGGCCGACGCGATGCGCTGACGGCGCGTTCGCGATCAGCCGACGCAGCAGTGCGAGCGCCCGCTCGACCCGACACGCGTCGGGGCGCAGTTGCGACTGACCGACCATGAGCCGCGCGAGCATCTCGCTCACCTCGCCGATCGTTCCGGTCGCGGACTCCCGCACGACGAGGGTCTCGATCGTCTCGTCGAGGTCGGCCGCGCGCTCGGCCGTGGCGACCGCGTCATCGTGCGCCGCCTCGCCGATGAGCGCGCCGAACCCGATCTGCAGCATCATGGCGTCGCGCATGGCGGGAACGGACGCGAGATGCAGGAACCAGGCGAGGCGGAGCGGCGGATGCGCGGCGTCGCGCACGAGCAGCGTCTCGACGAGCGCGACCGGGTCGGCGTTCTCGGCCAGCCGCCGCAGCGCGTCGTCACGCCCGACGCCGGTGAGCCGGGCGAGCGATTCGGCGAGTCGAGCGGCGACCTCGGGCTCGGGCTCCGGCAGGTCCGCGCTCGCGGCCGGCGACGAGGCCACCACCTCCCCCGCGTCGGCGGCGAGACGCAGCACCGGGCTCTCGTCGACGAGGGCGAGCGGATGCCCCGTGGCCGGCGTCGCCGGATCGCGCAGCGACCCCCATCCGTCGGACGCCCGGCACAGCGCATCGCGCACGAGGAATCCGGCCTCCTCGGCACGTGCGGTGAGCATTCCGAGCAGCGGGCGCTCCGGCATCCCCCGGCCCGCACCGAAGCCGGCGTCGGTGTACACGATCGGCACGACCGCGTCGACGCCGTGCATCCGGCACAGCGTGCCGACGATCATGGCCACGAGCGGTGCACGATCGCGCGCCCGTCGTGGGAGGTCGTGCCGCAGCACGCCGGCCGTGCGGTTGCCGCTGAACGCCACGCACACGAGCGAGCGCTGCGGCTGGAATCCGGCCAGCGACGGAACGAGGGCGAGGAAGTCGTGCGCCGCTTCGGCGCGGATGATGGTCGTCATGCGCCGAGCATCGACCGCTGCTGCAGCTCCGTCGGCGCCCGCCTCGGGTCCGTACCCGATCGAGACGAGATCGCCGATGTGGAGGAGGAGTCGCGACGACTCCTCCTCCACAGCGCGACGATCGGGCTCGTGCTGCGCGATGTCCGATTCCCGCGAGCCGGTGTCGGACGCCGCGGTTACGCTCGAATCATGACGAACGTGTACCTCATCCGCCTCGACAGCCCGATCGGACGACTCGAACTCGTCGCCGACGACGATGCCGTCACGAGCCTCTCCATCGAGAGCGGCGGCGTGCTCCCCCACGACGACGCTCCCGAACATCCCAACGATGTGCTCCGCGCGGCTCGCGAACAGCTCGACGAGTACTTCGCGGGGCAGCGCCTCGACTTCGACGTTCCGGTGCGACTGACCGGCACCGCCTTCCAGCAGGCCGTCTGGGCCGAGCTCGAGCGCCTGCATTGGGGCGAGGCCACCTCCTACGGCGCCCTCGCCGCTGCGGTCGGCAAGCCGGGTTCCGCCCGGGCCATCGGCGGCGCGGTCGGCGCGAACCCCGTGCCGATCATCGTGGGCTGCCACCGCGTGCTCGCGAGCGACGGCCGCATCACCGGGTACTCCGGCGGCGAAGGCGTTCCCACGAAGCTCTGGCTGCTCGGCCACGAGCAGATCGGCTTCGCCGCGTGAGCGTCATTCCCCGGCCCGAGATCATCGTCGGCGACGACGGACTCGCCCGATGCGGGTGGGGCGCCACCGACCCCGAGTACCGCCGATACCACGACGAGGAGTGGGGCACGCCCCAGCACGATCCGATCCGGCTCTTCGAGAAGGTCTGCCTCGAGGGGTTCCAGGCGGGTCTGTCGTGGATCACGATCCTTCGGCGTCGTCCGGCGTTCCGCGAGGTCTTCCACGGATTCGACGCCGAGCGTGTCGCCGCGATGACCGACGCCGATGTCTCACGCCTGCTCGGCGACGAGCGCATCATCCGTCACCGCGGCAAGATCGAGGCGACGATCCAGAACGCCCGTGCCACGCTCGCGCTCGATGTGCCCATCGACGAGCTGCTCTGGAGCTTCGCGCCGCCACCCCGTGCCACGGCACCGGCCACATTCGCCGACGTGCCGGCGACCACGCCCGAGTCCGTGGCCATGAGCAAGGAGCTGCGCCGTCGCGGATTCCGCTTCGTCGGGCCGACCACGATGTACGCGCTCATGCAGGCGGCGGGCATGGTCGACGATCACCTCGCAGGGTGCCACCGATCGGCGCGTGCCGCCGCGGCATGATCGCCTCGCCGACCGCGGCCGCAGCCTCGGTCAGGCGACGAGTTCGAGTTCGCGAACTCCCGCACCGATCGGCTCAGGGCTGAGCGAGAGAGAGAAACCGGCCTCGTGCGCCCAGTCGATGAGCTCCTCGATCGACTCGACCTGCGGCTGCGCAGTCAGCACGGCGCGGGTGAAGAGCCCCTTCGCACGCTTGTTGAAGTGGTTCAGCGCGCGCTTCCGACCGGAACCGTCGACGGAGACGACGCGCACGAACGCCGCGTCGGCGTGCACAGGAACCGGGCCGAGTTCGACGTACGCCTCGGAACGGAGGTCGAGCAGCAGACCGCCGGCCGCCTCGAGGGCCGCCGTGTTCGGTGCTCGCCACAGCGCCTTCATCCGCACGCCCGGCAGGCGCGAATCGTGCGAGAGCCGGTAGGCCGGAATCGCGTCCATCGCCCCGAGCAGGCCGAACAGCGCGGAGTGCACGACCACGTGGTCGGCGGCATAGGCGCGAGCACCGGCATCGAGCGTCGGGGCATCGAGGGCATCGAAGAGCACACCCGTGTACCGGTCGAGCGCGGGCATGGTGGGTGAATCGAGCAGGTGCCGATTCCGCTCGACCTCGTGCGCCTGCCGAGGTCCGAGCTTCAGCGCCCGCATCATGTCGGCGGGGTCGTGCGCGAGCGCGACCACGGCCGCGGTCGTCTCAGCCCGAACCGGGGTGAGGGAACCGAACGAGAGTGCGCGGAGGTCGAGCGCGACATCGACGCCGCCGTCGCGCTTGGTCTCGGACGGCGGAAGCAGCAGCCGCACTACGAACCGATGAAGGCGAGCGCCGCGTCGACGTTCGATCCGAGCGACCCGACGCTGTCGATCGTCACCCGTGGCAGCGCCGAAGACGGGCCGGTCCAGGCTGCGTAGCCCTCGAGGCTCTGCTCGACCGCGCGCCAGGTGGTCTCCTCGAGGTGCGGGAGGCCTCGCTCGCGCTTCTCGAGCCGGGATCGGTGCAACTCCTCATCGGAGCACACGACCTCGATCACCCGGAGCCGCACGTCGGCTCGCTCCGCGAGGTCGCGCCACTGCAGGCGAGCCGCCTCGCCGGCGTTGACCGCGTCGACGATCACCGTACGGCCCGAGTCGAGCTCCTTCTCGGCGATCTCCTCGGCCACGAGGTATGCCGCGAGGCCCGTCGGCTGGTCGGCGTCGATGCCGGCCCGCAGGATGGCGGACTCGATCGGATCGACCGACACGACCGTGGCGCCGAGGCGGGCGCCGACGATCTCTCCGATCGTCGACTTACCCGCACCCGGCAACCCGGCCATGACGATGAGCTGGGTGACACTCAGGTCACCGAACTGGCGTTCGATCGGCTGCTCCCCCTGCATCCGTTACTCCTCAGACGAGTTCGGCGCGGGACGCGACGACCTGCACCGCGTTCGCCTGCACCGACAGGAATCCATCTTCGGCGTTGGCGGTGATCTTCTCACCGCCGGGCAGGGTGACCCGCACCTCGCCGCCGGCGAGGATCGCGAGCATCGGCTCGTGACCCGGCAGAATGCCGATCTCGCCTTCGACGGTGCGTGCCACCACCATGGTCGCCTCGCCCGACCAAACCTGCTGGTCGGCCGAGACGACACTCACGTTGAGGCTGGCCATGCTCAGCCGTTCTCCTTCTGGATCTGCGCCCACTTCTCTTCGACGTCGGAGATGCCACCGACGTTGAAGAAGGCCTGCTCGGCCACGTGGTCGAACTCGCCCTTGGCGATCGCGTCGAACGACTCGATCGTGTCCTTGAGCGGAACCGTCGAACCCTCGACACCGGTGAACTTCTTCGCCATGTAGGTGTTCTGCGAGAGGAACTGCTCGATACGGCGCGCACGCGACACCGTGATCTTGTCTTCCTCGGAGAGCTCGTCGACACCGAGGATCGCGATGATCTCCTGCAGTTCCTTGTTCTTCTGGAGGATCTGCTTGACCGTCGTGGCAACGCGGTAGTGGTCCTCGCCCAGGTAACGGGGGTCGAGGATGCGCGAGGTCGAGGTCAGCGGGTCGACGGCCGGGTAGAGACCCTTCGACGCGATGGCGCGGGAGAGCTCGGTCGTCGCGTCGAGGTGCGCGAACGTCGTGGCCGGGGCCGGGTCGGTGTAGTCGTCGGCGGGGACGTAGATCGCCTGCAGCGAGGTGATCGAGTGTCCACGCGTCGAGGTGATGCGCTCCTGCAGAACGCCCATCTCGTCGGCGAGGTTCGGCTGGTAGCCCACGGCCGACGGCATGCGGCCGAGCAGCGTCGAGACCTCGGAGCCGGCCTGCGTGAAGCGGAAGATGTTGTCGATGAAGAGCAGCACGTCCTGCTTCTGCACATCGCGGAAGTACTCCGCCATGGTCAGGGCCGACAGGGCCACGCGAAGACGCGTTCCCGGCGGCTCGTCCATCTGGCCGAAGACGAGCGCGGTCTTGTCGAAGACGCCCGCCTCCTCCATCTCGTGGATGAGGTCGTTGCCCTCACGGGTGCGCTCGCCGACACCGGCGAACACCGACACACCACCGTGGTCCTGCGCAACGCGCTGGATCATCTCCTGGATGAGGACGGTCTTGCCGACACCGGCACCACCGAAGAGGCCGATCTTTCCACCCTGCACGTACGGCGTGAGGAGGTCGATGACCTTGATGCCGGTCTCGAACATCGAGGTCTTCGACTCGAGCTGGTCGAAGGCCGGAGCCTTGCGGTGGATCGGCCAGCGCTCGGTGATCTCGATCTGCTCGCCGGGCGCTGCGTTCAGCACCTCGCCGATGACGTTGAAGACCTTGCCCTTGGTGACGTCGCCGACGGGCACCGAGATCGAGGCACCCGTGTCGGTGACCTCCTGGCCGCGGACGAGTCCATCGGTCGGGTTCAGGGCGATCGCGCGAACCAGGTCGTCACCGAGGTGCTGTGCGACCTCGAGGGTCAGCACGGTGGTGACGCCGTCGATCGTGATCTCGGTCTTCAGCGCGTTGTAGATCGGGGGGATCGAGTCGTGCGGGAACTCGATGTCGACGACGGGGCCGGTGACCCGGGCGACGCGGCCGACGGCGCCGGCCACAGGCGCGGCCGCGGCCGGGGCGGTAGCGGTGTCAGTCATGTGTTCTCTCTCTTCGTAAGGGGCTACTTGGCGGACGACAGCGCGTCAGCGCCGCCCACGATCTCGGAAATCTGCTGGGTGATCTCGGACTGGCGCGCATTGTTCGCCAGACGCGTGTAGTCGGTGATGAGCTTGTCGGCGTTGTCGCTGGCCGACTTCATCGCCTTCTGCGTCGCGGCGTGCTTGGCCGCCGACGACTGCAGCATCGCGTTGTAGATGCGGCTCTCGATGTAGACCGGCAGCAGGCCGTCGAGGACGGTCTCGGCATCGGGCTCGAACTCGTAGAGCGGGAAGACCTCGTGCTTCGTCGAGGAGGCCGGAGGGGCCTCGTCGCTCTCGACGACCTCGAGCGGGAGCAGGCGGGTGACCACCGGAACCTGCGTGATGCGGCTCACGAAGCGGTTGTAGACGATGTGGATCTCGTCGACGCCGCCGTCGCTCGCGTCCCGGAGGAACGCCTCGAGCACCGCGTCGGCGATCTCCTTCGCCGTGTCGAAGTCGGGGTTGTCGGTGCCACCGATCCAGCTGCGCTCGAAGGCGCGGTGCCGGAAGTTGAAGTAGCCGACGGACTTGCGACCGACGAGGAAGTACTCGACCGACTTGCCCTGGCTCTTCAGGAGCTCGGTGAGCTCCTCGGCTTCACGCAGCACCTGCGAGTTGAAGGCACCGGCCAGACCGCGGTCCGACGTGAAGATCACGATCGCGGCGCGATCGATGCGCTCCGGCTCGGTCGTCAGCACGTGAGCCACGTTCGAGTAGCTCGCGACTGCCGAGACTGCTCGAGTGATGGCGGTCGAGTACGGCTCCGACGCCGCAACGCGCGCCTGAGCCTTCTGGATCCGCGAGGCGGAGATGAGCTCCATCGCCCGCGTGATCTTCTTGGTCGTCTGGGCAGATTTGATCTTCTGCCGGTAGACCCGAAGCTGCGCTCCCATGTTTCTCCTGTGTCCTGTCTTCCTGGTACTGAGGCTCTCGACTCGACCCCGTGAGGTCAGTTCCCGTCGAGAGCCTCAGGGAACCTCGGAATGACTAGCGGCGACCCTTGACGATCTTCTCCTGGACGACCTCTTCTTCAGCGATCGCCTCGAACTGCTCGGAACCGACCGAGGCGAGCGGCTTGCCCTCGCCGGTCTGGAACTCGAGCTTGAACGTGTCGACCGCCGCAGCGAGTTCGGCCGCGGTCTCGTCGGAGAGCACGTTGGTCTCGCGGAGCGAGTTGAGCACCTCGGTGTTGCGGGCGAGGTAGTCGTGCAGCTCGCTCTCGAAACGGAGGATGTCTTCAACGGGAACCTCGTCGAGCTTGCCGTTGGTGCCGGCCCAGATCGAGACGACCTGCTTCTCGACCGACATCGGCGAGTACTGCGGCTGCTTCAGCAGCTCGGTGAGGCGTGCGCCTCGAGCGAGCTGACGACGGCTGGCGGCGTCGAGGTCGGATGCGAACATCGCGAACGCCTCGAGCGAGCGGTACTGCGCGAGCTCGAGCTTCAGCGTGCCGGAGACCTTCTTGATCGACTTGACCTGTGCGTCACCGCCGACTCGCGAGACCGAGATGCCCACGTCGACAGCCGGACGCTGGTTCGAGTTGAACAGGTCGGACTGGAGGAAGATCTGGCCGTCGGTGATCGAGATCACGTTGGTCGGGATGTACGCCGAGACGTCGTTCGCCTTGGTCTCGATGATCGGGAGGCCCGTCATCGATCCGGCGCCGAGCTCGTCGGAGAGCTTCGCGCAACGCTCGAGCAGACGCGAGTGCAGGTAGAAGACGTCACCGGGGTACGCCTCGCGTCCCGGCGGGCGACGCAGGAGGAGCGACACGGCGCGGTAGGCCTCGGCCTGCTTCGACAGGTCGTCGAAGATGATGAGGACGTGCTTGGAGTCGTACATCCAGTGCTGGCCGATGGCCGAGCCGGTGTACGGAGCGAGGTACTTGAAGCCGGCCGGGTCGGAGGCGGGAGCCGCGACGATGGTCGTGTACTCCATGGCTCCGGCGTCTTCGAGGGCGCCCTTCACCGAGGCGATGGTCGAGCCCTTCTGGCCGACGGCGACGTAGATGCAGCGAACCTGCTTCGACGGGTCGCCCGTCTCCCAGTTGGCCTTCTGGTTGATGATCGTGTCGATCGCGATGGCCGTCTTGCCGGTCTGGCGGTCGCCGATGATGAGCTGACGCTGGCCGCGGCCGACGGGGATCATCGCGTCGATGGCCTTGATGCCGGTCTGCAGCGGCTCGTGCACCGACTTGCGCTGCATGACGCCGGGCGCCTGCAGCTCGAGGGCGCGACGGCCCTCGATGCCGGTGATCTCGCCGAGGCCGTCGATCGGGTGGCCGAGCGGGTCGACGACACGACCGAGGTAGCCCTCGCCGACGGGGACGGAGAGGACCTCGCCGGTGCGGGTCACCTCCATGCCCTCTTCGATGCCGGTGAACTCGCCGAGCACGACGACGCCGATCTCGTCTTCGTCGAGGTTCTGCGCGAGACCGAGCGTGCCGTCCGCGAAGCGGATCAGCTCGTTCGCCATGACCGAGGGAAGACCTTCGACGTGCGCGATGCCGTCGCCGGCGTCGGTGACGTACCCGACCTCGGTCTTCTCCGCCTGTCCCGGCTCGTACGACGAGACGAACTCCGAGAGAGCCGAACGGATCTCGTCGGGGCTGATGGTGAGTTCTGCCATTGTCTTTTCCCTTTTTCTGTACCGGTTGTACAGCTACTGGTGTGTCACGGCGCGAGCGCCGGTCGTTTCAACCGGCGTCAGCCGGCAAGCTTCTGCCGCAGCGAACTGAGGCGCGAGGCGACGCTGCCGTCGATGACGTCGTCGCCGATCTGCACGCGGATCCCGCCGAGCACGGCGGGATCGACGATGGTGTCGAAGCGGACACGGCGGCCCGCCTGGACGGCGAGGCCCTGCTCGAGCCGGCCCAGCTGGGCGGCGGTGAGCGGAACGGCACTCGTGACCGTCGCGATGTCGAATCCGCGCTGGTCGGCCACGACGGATGCCCCGTGGCGGAGCAGCTCGCCGATGCGACGGCCGCGAGGCTGCTGCACGAGGTGCCGCACGATCACGACGGTCTGCGGCGATGCCTTGCCGGTCAGGAGCCGGTCGACGATCTGCGTCTTGGCCGCGGTCTCGCCGAGCTTCGACCCGAGCGCGAGCTCGAGTTCGGCGTCGTTCGCGACGGCACGCTCGAAGGCGAGCAGTTCGGCGTCGAGGTCGACGTCGTCGGGAGCGGAGTCCGCGGCGACGCGGATGCCGATCTCTTCGATGCCGGCCAGGAAGTCGTCGCCCGACGACCACCGGCGCGAAGCCGCGCTCACGAGGAGCGAGGCGGCCTCGGCCGGGATGCGGGAGCCGAACACGGCCTCGACGAGCGCGCGCTTCTGCGCGACGTCGGCCTCGGTGTCGATGAGAGCCGTGCGCAGGTGCGCGGACTCGCCGATGACCCGGCCGGCGGCGAGGAGGGCCTCGGCGACCGGAAGGTCGGCACGGCCGAGCTCCGCGAGCGCGGCCTTCGAGCCGGCCAGGGCCTCTCTCGTAGCGCTACCCATGGACTACTTCTTCCCTCCGGCGGCGGCCTCGGAGGCCTCCAGTTCGGCGAGGAAGCGGTCGACGACCGCGGTCGCCTTGGCGTCGTCGGTGAGCGACTCGCCGATGACCCCGGAAGCGAGGTCGATGGCGAGCGTGCCCACCTCGGAGCGGAGCGTGACGAGTGCCGTCTGGCGCTCCGCCTCGATCTGCGCCTGCGCGCTCGCGGTGACGCGAGCGGCCTCGACGGTCGCGGCATCCTTCGCCTCGGCGACGATCTTCTTGCCGTCGTCGCGAGCCGTCTCGCGGATGCGACCGGCTTCGGTGCGCGCGTCGGCGAGCTGGGCGGTGTACTCCTCGAGAGCCGCCTCTGCCTTGCGCTGCGCCTCGTCGGCCTTCGCGATGTTGCCCTCGATCGCCTCGCCCCGCTCATCGAGCAGCTTCTGCACGCGCGGAAGCACGTACTTCCAGAAGAAGATGAGGATGATGACGAAGCAGACCGACGACCAGATGATGTCGTACCACTCCGGAATCACCGGGCTGTGGGTCTCGCCACCCTCGGTTGCAGCGCTCAGTACTGCTTGAAGCACGTTGGCCTCCTCAGTTGGGGCGGGTGGATCAGACGAAGATGAAGTAGGTGGCGATGCCGATGAAGGCGAGCGCCTCGGTGAAGGCGATACCGATCCACATCAGCACCTGGAGGCGGCCGGCCAGCTCGGGCTGGCGGGCGACGCCCTCGATCGTCTTGCCGACGACGATGCCGACGCCGATGGCCGGGCCGATGGCGGCGAGGCCGTAGCCGACCGTCGCGATGTTGCCGTTGATCTCAGCGAGAACGGTGGTTGCGTCCACGTTGGGTTTCCTTTCCTAGGGAATGTTCTGGGCGGATGCCCGGGCTCAGTGCTCTTCTGCGACCGCGAGCTGGATGTAGACCGCGGTGAGAAGTGCGAAGACGTACGCCTGCAGGACGGCGACGAGGACCTCGAACAGCGTGAACGCGAGGCCGAAGGCCAGCGTTCCGACACCGAGCAGGGTCCACCATCCGCTCATCGTCACGACGAAGAACTGCGTCGCCGCGAAGAAGAGCACCAGCAGGAGGTGGCCGACGATCATGTTCATCATGAGTCGGAGCGTGAGGGTGATCGGGCGGATGATGAACGTCGAGATGAACTCGATCGGCGTGACGATGATGTACACCGGCCACGGCACACCCGAGGGGAAGAGCGAGTTCTTGAAGAAGTTCTTGGGGCTCTTCTTGACACCCGCGTAGATGAAGGTGACGTACGCGACGATCGCGAGCACGAGCGGCACGCCGATGACGGAGGTGCCGGCGATGTTCAGGAACGGGATGACACCTGTCAGGTTCATGAACAGGATCATGAAGAACATGGTCGTGAGGATCGGCAGGAACCGCTTGCCGTCCTTCTTGCCGAGCAGGTCGTCGGCGATGTTCACGCGCACCATGTCGAGACCCATCTCGACGAGGCTCTGGAACCGACCGGGCACGACGCTCATGCGACGGGTGCCGAGCCAGAACACGAGCAGCAGGGCGATGACCGCGACGTAGCGGACCAGCATGATGCGGTTGATCTCGAAGGGGGTGTCTTCGAAGAGCAGCGGCCCGGGGAAGAACTCATTGATCGACGGCCCGTGGAAGCCACCATCGTCGGTTGACATCGGAACCAGCAGGTTCAGAGCGTTAGCTAGCAGCGCTTTCTCCTGTTTCGGGGCGTGGAGCTCGGCTCTCGCGGCGACGAACATGGACCTCGGCAGCCCGTGCGCGAGCAGGGCAGAACCGTGGGGGGATCCCCATTACTCTAGCAATACTTCGGGCTGCCGACGAATCGCCGAGACGGCCTCACTCTTCCGTGGGCGCCTTCGGCAGTTCGACGTCGCTGACGTACGGCAGGCGCGACTTCGCGACGACGATGACGTCGACGGCGAGCGACGCGAGCACCCCTGCCACGAGGCTGAGGAAGAGCGCCGTCGTGTTCAGCCACTCGGCGTCGCGCAGCACCACGACGAGCACGATGAAGACGATGAACTTCAGGATCCAGCCGCCGAGCACGATGCCGAAGAACGCCCCGACGAAGAGGTCGCTCGAGGCGAAGCGATTGGCGGCGAGGATGCTCGCGGCGGTGATGCCCATGAAGACGACGGCCATGAGCGTGCCGATGAGCGCGCCCAGAAGGCCCGGCACGCCGGCGAGCACGTAGCCGAGGATCGCGCCGACGACGAGGATCACCCCGGCGAGGATGCCGCCCCAGACGAGCGCCCTCCTCAGGACTGGGTTCGAGGTCGGCGTGCGGTCGGCTTCGGGTCGTGCGTCGTTCATCGTGCTCCAGGTTCGGGGTCGCTGGATTCTACCGAGCCGTCCTGAGCGGACGCCGGGCTGCGCGAGCCGTCGAGCGCGACGGATGCCTCGGCGCCCGCGAGCTCGTCGAGCCCCGCGATCTCCGCTTCGGGGATCTCGTCGACGGCCACCGCCTCGGCGGCGACCGTGAGTCGCTTGCGGCGACCGAGGGGGGCGAGCGTGATCACGGCGCAGATGACGAAGCCGATGAACAGCGCGAGGAGCGCCCAGAGCGACGAGATCTTGAAGTAGACCGGGAAGACGTAGGTGAGGAGGCATCCGATCGAGGCGACCGCGGTCCAGCCGTAGAGGATCAGCACCGCGTGGAGGTGCGAGTGGCCCATGTCGAGCAGTCGGTGGTGCAGGTGCTTGCGGTCGGCCGAGAACGGCGACTTGCCGGCGCGGAGGCGGCGGATGACCGCGAGCCCGAAGTCGAGCAGCGGGATCACGAGCACCGCGAACGGCAGCAGGATCGGGATGAACGCCGCCACGAACTGGTTCAGCCCGACTCCCGTGGGGTTCAGTTGACCGGTGACCGCGACGGCGGAGGTGGCCATGAGGAGCCCGATGAGCAGGGCGCCCGCGTCGCCCATGAACAGCTTCGCGGGGTGCCAGTTGAGCGGCAGGAACCCGGCGCATGCGCCGACCAGGATGATGGCCACGAGCGAGGCGAGGTTGAAGTAGTTCGTCGGCGACGTCTGCTGCACGAGCAGGTACGAGTAGAGGAAGAACACGCCGTTCGCGATGAGGGCGACGCCGGCGACGAGCCCGTCGAGCCCGTCGATGAAGTTCACGGCGTTCATCACGAGCACGATGACGAAGACGGTGATGATCGCGAACATCCACGACGAGCCGACCGTGATGCCGCCGATCGGCAGCGACACGATCGAGACGCCCTGCCAGGTGATGAGGCCCGCGGCGAGGAACTGGGCGGCGAGCTTCGTCGTCCAGTCGAGGTCCCAGATGTCGTCGGCGACGCCGACGATCACGATGAGGAGCGCGGCGCCCAGGATCGCGAGGATCTGGCCCGGGTTCTGGAAGACGATCGCGATGTTCGAGAACCGCGAGGAGCCGAGCGTGGAGACGAACGCCGCCGCGCCGAAGGCGATGAGGATGCCGACGAACATCGCGACGCCGCCGAGACGCGGCGTCGGCCGCGTGTGCACGTCGCGCTCGCGGATCTTCGGGTAGAGCTTGTACTTGAGGCTCAGCTTCCAGACGATGATCGATCCGCCGAAGGTGACGAGCGCCGTCAGCAGGGCGATGGCCAGGAAGAGGGTCATGAGGCGGCAGCGTCCCCGTCGTCGGCGGACGTCGCGGACTCGGCGGCCGACACGGCGGCCGGTTCGGCCGTGGCGGCCGCGGCGGCCGCGGCCTCGGCCTCGACGGGTGCGTCAGCCTCGGCCGGCTGGTCGGCCTCATCGGCCGCGGGCTCGCCCTCGGCGGCACGCTCGGGCTCGAGGAGGTCCTCCCCCACGACCGCGGCGATGCGCTCGCGCGAGATCACTCCGGCGCGCACGATGCGGAGCCGTCCGCCTTCGCGGGCGAGGCCGGTCGCGTCGACGATCGTCGACGAGGTGTCGCCCTCGCGTTCGCCGATGGCCTCGTACGACCCGCCGGCCGATCCGCCGTCGAGGTAGACGCTCACCGAGTCGCCGAGCATGTCGGCGGCATCCGCCGCCGTGGTGGCGGACGGCTCGCCCGAGAGGTTCGCCGACGACACCGCGAGCGGGCCCGTCTCGGCGAGGAGTTCGAGGGCGATGGGGTTCGCCGGCATGCGGAGCGCGACGGTGCCGCGCGTCTCGCCGAGATCCCACTGCAGCGACGGCTGGGCGTGGAGGATCACGGTCAGCCCGCCGGGCCAGAACTCGCCCACGAGCTCGCGCACCGCGGGCGGCACCTCGCTCGCGAGGGCGTCGAGCGTCGGGATGCCGGGGATCAGCACGGGCGGCGGCGAGGTGCGGTCGCGCCCCTTCGCGTCGAGGAGCCGGGAGACGGCCTTCGGCGCGAACGCGTCGGCGGCGACGCCGTAGACCGTGTCCGTGGGGATGACGACGAGCTCCCCGCGCCCGATGGCGCTTCGTGCGAGGCGCATGCCGGTGAGGAGCTCTGAGTCGACCGAACAGTCGTAGATGGCAGTCATGACCTGCCGATTCTAGACCAGCGCCCCGGGGCGGAACCGCGATGAGCAGCGGCGCCGTGCTGAGCCCGTCGAAGGGATGCCGCGGCGCAGGCGTGCGCCGCGGCATCCGCTGCCGCCCGACCGCCTCAGCGGCGGCCCGCCCGGCGACGGAACAGCCAGCCGCCCCAGACGACGGAGACCACGACGATGCCGACGCACCAGCCGATCGCCCACCAGGCCGAGTCGCCGATCGGCGTGCCCATGAGCAGGCCGCGGATCGTCTCGATGACCGGCGTGATCGGCTGGTTCTCGGCGATCCACTGCAGCCACCCGGGCATCGTCTCGACCGGGACGAACGCGCTCGAGAGGTACGGCAGGAACAGCAGGATGAAGCCGTAGCCGCTCGCCGCCTCGGGGCTGGACGCCGCGAGGCCGATCGCCGCGAACAGGTAGGTGATCGCGAGGATGTAGAGCGCCACGAGGCCGAACACGGCGAGCCATTCGAGCGGGGTCGCGCTCGGCCGGAATCCGACGAGGAGCGCCACCGCGATGACGACGCCCGTCGCCACGAGGTTTCTGGCGAGGCTCGCCACGACATGGCCGGTGGTCACGGCGCCGCTTCGCAGCGGCATGGTGCGGAACCGGTCGATGATGCCCGTCGTCATGTCGCGGGAGACCGAGATGGCCGTCGACGAGGCGCCGAATCCCGCGCACAGCAGGATGATGCCGGGCACGACGTAGTCGACGTAACCGCCCGACGGGTCGATCGCGTTGCCGAAGATGAAGGTGAACATCAGCATGAGCATCGTCGGCAGCAGCACCGCCATGAGCATGGCGTCGATGTCGCGCACCGAGTGGCGGAAGCTGCGGGCGATGAACGTCGACTCGGCAGTGAAGGGGCCGAGCTCGGCCCGGACCGGGGCGGAAGCGGTCGGCAGGGTCGTGATGGTCGTCATGGTGGTCACTTCGATTCGATGAGTTCGGGGGCGGATGCCTCGGCGCCTGCGGTGATCGCGAGGAACACGTCGTCGAGGCTCGGGCGACGGATGGACACCTGCGCCCCCTCGACCGCCGCGGCCGGAGAGTGGTCGAGCAGCTCGATGGCGGCGCGCAGTCCGTGCACGCTGCCGTCGGTCGGCAGTTCGAGCAGCACTTCGCCGTCGGCGCCGCGGAGTTCGACGACGTCGCCGCCGATGCGGGCCTTCAGCTCGTCGGCGGTGCCCTCGGCGGCGATGCGCCCGCGGTCGAGCACGGCGATGCGGTCGGCGAGCCGGTCGGCCTCCTCGAGGTACTGCGTCGTGAGGAAGACCGTCGTGCCGGCCTCGGCGAGCGAGCGGATCACGTTCCAGAGCTCCTGGCGGCTCCGCGTGTCGAGCCCGGTGGTCGGCTCGTCGAGGAACAGGATCGGCACGTCGACGACGAGGCTGAGGGCGAGGTCGAGGCGGCGGCGCATGCCGCCGGAGTAGGTGCCGAGACGTCGGCGCGCGGCATCCGTCAGGTCGAACCGTTCGAGCAGTTCTGCGGCGCGGTCCCGCGCCGCCTGCCGGCCGAGGCCCGAGAGCCGTCCCATCATGACGAGGTTCTCGGTGCCGGTGAGCACCTCGTCGACGGCGGCCGACTGGCCGGTGAGCGCGATGCGCTGCTTCACCTCCTCCGGCGATGCGGCGACGTCGAAGCCCGCGACCCGCGCCACACCGGCATCGGGTTTCACGAGCGTCGTCAGGATGTTGATGGTGGTCGTCTTGCCGGCGCCGTTCGGGCCGAGCAGGGCGAACACCGACCCCGCGGGCACGCTGAGATCGAGGCCGGCGAGCACTTCGGTCGAACCGAAGCGCTTGCGAAGCCCGTGCGTGTCGATCGCGACTGACATGGATCTCTCCTGTTCTCTCGTCTGCGTATGGCGCAAACTGTTTATGTGATGCACTGTTGTTTAAGTAATACACAGTTCTAGACTGTCGTCAACACCTTCTCGAGAACGGACCCCCCAGTGAGCCCTGAGCGTGTGAGCCCCGAGCGACGCGATCCCGAACTCCCTCGCGGGGTGGCCCTCGCGTGGGGCGTCGCGGCGAACCCGCAACGCGGGCCCAAGCGGGAACTCTCGATCGAGCGCATCGTCGACGCGGCCATCGAGATCGCCGACGCCGAGGGCATCGGGGCGGTGTCGATGAGCCGGGTCGCCGCCTCGCTCGGCTTCACGACGATGTCGCTCTACCGCTACGTCACGAGCAAGGACGACCTGATCCTGCTCATGCAGGAGGGCGCCGTCACGCCGCCCGTTCCCGACGAGACCGTCGAACGCGGCTGGCGCGCCGGCATCACGGCCTGGGTGCTCGCGATGCGCGCCGCCTACCGCGAGCACGCCTGGCTCGTCGACATCCCGATCTCGGGCGCGCCGATCACGCCCAACAGCCTGCTGATCGTCGACTGGTTCCTGCGCGAGGTGCGCTCGCTCCCCCTCAGTGACGGCGAGAAGATGTCGACCCTGCTGCTGCTCACGAGCTACGCCCGTGCGACCGGCGCGCAGGAGCGCGACATCGGCACGGCCGCTGCAGCGGCGGCCGACCCGGCGGATGTCACGGGCGCGAACTACTTCGAGGCGCTCGCCGAGCTGGTGACCCCCGAACGCTTCCCGTACCTGAGCCCGCTCCTCGCCGCCGGCGGCTATGTGGCGGAACCCGGCACCGACCCCGACGACAGCGACGACGACTTCTCGTTCGGCCTCGAGCGCATCCTCGACGGCATCGAGTACCACGTGGGCCGGGTCGAGTCGGGTGCAGCCACCGCCGCCGCCGAGCCGCTGCCGCCGACGCTCGAGCTGCCCCGCGACAAGCAGGTGCGCGAGGCGGCGAAGGCCCGTCGCGAGGCCGAGAAGGCGCTGCGCGAGGCGCAGAAGCGCGAACGCGAGGCGATCAAGCACGCCCTCGAGCGCGAGAAGATCGCGCGTGAGAAGGCGGAGCGGGCGAAGAAGGAGTAGCGCTCAGGCACTCCCCGCCCCATGCTCAGCGCACGGCCGTGGTCGCCCGATCACGCGTGGTGAGGTCGCGATGGTGGGCGATCGCCCGCCAACCGTCGGCCGAGAGGATCTCGGCGATCGCCGCCGACTGCTCCTCGCCGTGCTCGATCACGAGCGCGCCACCCGGACGCAGCAGCGCGAGCGCGCGCCGGGAGAGCACCCGAACCACGTCGAGCCCGTCGGCGCCGCCGTAGAGCGCCGGCTCGGGGTCATGGAGACGCACCTCGGGGTCGCGCGGCATCTCGCGGAGCGGCACGTAGGGCGGGTTCGACACCACGACCGCGACCCGGCCGTCGAGTTCGGGCAGGGCGTCGGCGAGGTCTCCGAAGACGAGCTCGAGATTCGGGGCGGCCACCTCGGCGACGTTGCGCCGCGTCCACACGAACGCCTCGGGCGACTTCTCGACCGCCCACACCCTCGCGTGCGGCACCTCCGTCGCGAGTGCGAGCGCGATGGCGCCGCTGCCCGTACCGAGGTCGACGCCGATCGGCTCGGGCTCCGCCGCCGACGCGAGCGCGTCGATGGCGAGCTGGGCGACCTGCTCGGTCTCGGGCCTGGGCACGAAGACTCCGGGGCCCACCTGCAGTTCGAGGTGGCGGAACGCCGCACGCCCGGTGATGTGCTGCAGCGGCTCGCGACCGGCCCGGCGCGCGACGAGCTGCGCGAGCGCAGCGGCATCCGCCTCGCCGACCTCGGCGCCGACGACCATGCGCGCCTGCACCGCCCCGCGGGAGAGGCCGAGGACGTGACCGATCAGGAGCTCGGCATCGACCTCGGGATCGGGGACGCCCGCGGAGGCGAGCGTCGACACCGTCTCGTCTCGGAGCTCGCGCAGTGATCGCGCTCGGGCGTCTGAGGTCGTCGTATCCACGCAATGGAATGTAACGCACTCGCCTCCATGCGAGCCGAAGCCTAGGCTGAGGCCGTCTTCACCACCCGAACCGAGAGGCACGCCCATGGCTCAGATCTACGAGAACATCACCGAGGTCGTCGGTCGCACGCCGCTCGTGCGCCTGAACCGCCTCACCGAGGGCGCCGGAGCCACCGTGCTCGCCAAGCTCGAGTTCTACAACCCCGCCGCGAGCGTGAAGGACCGCATCGGCGTCGCCATCATCGACGCGGCCGAGAAGTCGGGCGCCCTCGTTCCCGGCGGCACCATCGTCGAGGGCACGAGCGGCAACACCGGCATCGCACTCGCCCTCGTCGGCGCGGCTCGCGGCTACCGGGTGATCCTCACCATGCCCGAGACGATGAGCATCGAGCGCCGCGTGCTGCTGCGCGCGTACGGCGCCGAGATCGTGCTCACGCCCGGCTCCGAGGGCATGAAGGGCGCCGTCGCGAAGGCCAACGAGATCGTCGAGGCCACGCCCGGCGCGATCCTCGCCCGCCAGTTCGAGAACGAGGCGAACCCGGCGATCCACTACGCGACGACCGGCCCCGAGATCTGGGCCGACACCGACGGCGGCGTCGACATCCTCGTCTCGGGCATCGGCACGGGCGGCACGATCACGGGCGCCGGCCGCTACCTCAAGGAGCAGAAGCCGGGCCTCACGGTCGTCGCCGTCGAGCCCGCCGACTCCCCCATCCTCACGCAGGGCACGCCCGGCCCGCACAAGATCCAGGGACTCGGCGCCAACTTCGTGCCCGACGTGCTCGACCGCGAGGTCTACGACGAGGTCATCGACGTCGCCACGAGCGACGCCATCGCGACCGCGCGCGCCCTCGCGACCGACGAGGCCATCCTCGGCGGCATCTCGTCGGGTGCGGCCGTCTGGGCCGCCCTCGAGGTCGCGAAGCGCCCCGAGAACGACGGCAAGACGATCGTCGTCGTCGTGCCCGACTTCGGTGAGCGCTACGTCTCGACGGTGCTCTACGAAGACCTGCGCGACTGAGCCGCACCGAGCGCCCGGACAGCATCGACGTGTTGTCCGGGCGCTCGGTGCATCCGATCGACGTACGGACTGATTGACTATCGACGTGACCTTCTTCCGAGCACTCCGCGAGGACATCGCGACGGCGCGCGCGCACGACCCCGCATCCCGCGGCAACCTCGAGGTGTTCCTCGCGTACTCTGGCCTGCACGCGATCTGGGGCTACCGCCTCGCGCACGTGCTCTGGCGCGCCGGGCTGCGCCTGCCCGCCCGCGTCCTCTCCCAGCTCGTGCGGTTCCTCACCGGCGTCGAGATCCACCCCGGCGCCACCATCGGCCGCCGGTTCTTCATCGACCACGGCATGGGCGTCGTCGTCGGCGAGACGGCCGTGATCGGCGACGACGTGATGCTCTACCACGGGGTCACCCTCGGCGGGAAGGCCGCCCGCGGCGCCGAACGCGGGGCGAAGCGGCATCCGACCCTCGACGACGGCGTCACCGTCGGTGCGGGCGCGAAGGTGCTCGGCGACATCACGATCGGCGCGTGGAGCGCGATCGGCGCGAACGCGGTGGTCACGAAGGACGCCCCGGCGCACTCGCTCGTGGTCGGCATCCCCGCGTCGTTCAAACCGCTCACGCACGAGACGGCCGACGCCGCCCGCGGCATCCACGACTGGCACATCTGAGCGCTCGGCGACGAAGCAGCACGCCGGAACGAACGGATGCCCCGGACACTCGAGGTGTCCGGGGCATCCGTTCGTCGCGTCTGCGGCTACTGGTCGCCGAGGTGGGCCAGTCGCGCCTCCTCGTCGGCCTGGATGGCCGACTCGATGATCGGTTCGAGCGCGCCGTTCATGACCTGGTCGAGGTTGTAGGCCTTGTACCCGGTGCGGTGATCGGCGATGCGGTTCTCGGGGAAGTTGTACGTGCGGATGCGCTCCGAACGGTCCATCGAGCGGATCTGCGACTTGCGGGCGTCGGACGCCGCCGCCGCGATCTCCTCCTGCTGACGCGCGAGGATGCGGGCGCGGAGCACGCGCATCGCGGCCTCGCGGTTCTGCAGCTGCGACTTCTCGTTCTGCATCGACACCACGATGCCCGTGGGCAGGTGGGTGATGCGCACCGCCGAGTCGGTCGTGTTGACCGACTGGCCGCCAGGACCCGATGAACGATAGACATCGATCTTCAGGTCGTTCTGGTTGATGTCGACCTCTTCGGGCTCATCGACCTCGGGGAAGACGAGCACGCCCGTCGTCGAGGTGTGGATGCGCCCCTGCGTCTCGGTGACGGGCACGCGCTGCACGCGGTGCACCCCGCCCTCGTATTTCAGGTGCGCCCAGACGCCCTGCGACGGGTCGGTCGCGTTCGACTTGATCGCGACCTGCACGTCCTTGTAGCCGCCGAGGTCGGACTCGTTCTGATCGAGGAGCTCGATCTTCCAGCCCTTCGACTGCGCGTACTGCATGTACATGCGGAGCAGGTCGCCGGCGAAGAGGGCGCTCTCGGCGCCGCCCTCGCCGCCCTTGATCTCCATGATCACGTCGCGGCCGTCGTCGGGGTCGCGCGGGATCAGGAGTCGGCGCAGCCGCTCCTGAGCCGTCGCGAGCCCCTCTTCGAGCGCGGGCACTTCGTCGGCGAACGCCTCGTCCTCCTTCGCGAGTTCACGCGCGGCGGCGAGGTCGTCCTGCGCTTCGAGCCACGCCGAGTGCGCGGAGACGATCCGGCTCAGCTCGGCGTAGCGCCGGTTGACCTTCTTCGCACGCGCGGCGTCGGCGTGGAGCGCCGGGTCGGCGAGCTCCTCTTGCAGCTTCGCGTGCTCGGCGAGCAGGCTCTGGACGGACTCGAACACGGATGCCTCAGCGGTGGTCGGTCTCGTGCCCGTGCGAGTTGCCGTGACCGGTGGCGACCGGCATCGACTTCTGCATGAGCATGAGGAACTCGACGTTCGACTGCGTCTCCTTCAGGCGACCGAGCACGGCTTCGAGCGCCTGCTGCTGCTCGAGCCCGGCGAGGGCGCGGCGCAGCTTCCAGGTGATCTTGACCTCGTCGGGCGAGAGCAGCATCTCTTCGCGGCGCGTGGACGACGCGTTGACGTCGACCGCCGGGAAGATGCGCTTGTCGGCGAGCTGACGCGAGAGGCGCAGCTCGGAGTTGCCGGTGCCCTTGAACTCCTCGAAGATCACCTCGTCCATCTTCGACCCGGTCTCGACGAGCGCCGTGGCGAGGATGGTCAGCGAGCCGCCGTTCTCGATGTTGTGGGCAGCGCCGAAGAAGCGCTTCGGCGGGTACAGCGCCGAAGCGTCGACGCCACCGGAGAGGATGCGACCGGATGCCGGTGCCGCAAGGTTGTAGGCGCGGCCGAGGCGCGTGATCGAGTCGAGCAGCACGACGACGTCGTGACCGAGCTCGACGAGGCGCTTCGCGCGCTCGATGGCGAGCTCGGCGACCGTCGTGTGGTCTTCGGCCGGACGGTCGAAGGTCGAGGCGATGACCTCGCCCTTCACCGTGCGCTGCATGTCGGTGACCTCTTCGGGGCGCTCGTCGACGAGCACGACCATGAGGTGGACCTCGGGGTTGTTGATCGAGATCGCGTTGGCGATCTGCTGCAGCACGATCGTCTTGCCGGCCTTCGGGGGCGCGACGATGAGGCCGCGCTGGCCCTTGCCGATCGGCGCCACGAGGTCGATGATGCGCTGCGTGAGCTTGGTGGGCTCGGTCTCGAGGCGCAGGCGCTCCTGCGGGTAGAGCGGAGTGAGGCTCTGGAACTCGACGCGAGCCGCGGCCTCGTCGGTCGTCTGACCGTTGATCGAGTCGACCTTGACGAGCGCGTTGTACTTCTGACGGCTGTTCGAGTCATTGTCGCGCGGCTGCTTGATGGCGCCGACGACCGCGTCGCCCTTGCGCAGGTTGTACTTCTTCACCTGGCCGAGCGAGACGTAGACGTCGCTCGGGCCCGGGAGGTACCCGGTCGTGCGCACGAAGGCGTAGTTGTCGAGCACGTCGAGGATGCCCGCGATGGGGATCAGCACGTCGTCGTCGAGGATCTCGGGCTCGAGCTCGTCGCCCATGCCCTGGCCGCGGCGCTTGCGGTCGCGGTAGCGGTTGCGACGGCCGCCTTCGCCGTCGAGCTGGGCCTGACCGTCACGGGCCTGGCCGTCACGGGTCTGACCGTCACGGGCCTGACCGTCACGCGCCTGACCGTCACGGGCCTGACCGTCACGGGCCTGACCGTCGCGGGCCTGACCGTCGCGGCCACGGCCCTCGCCCTGCTGCTTGGACTTGTCGGCGTCGCCGCCCTGGCGGGGCTCGCCGGAACGGCCGCCCTGCTCGTCGCCCTTGCGGGCCTGCTCGCCGTTCTGGCGGTCGTTCTGACGACCGCCCTGGCGCTCGCCCTGCTTCTGCTCGGTCTTCTGGGCGTCGTCGCCGCGCTCGGCGCGGTCGCCGCGCTCGCCACCGCGACGACCGCGGTTGCGGCTGCGGCCCTGGCGAGGCTCTTCGGATGCTGCGGCGTCGCCCTCGCCCTCGGCGGGCTTGGAGCCGCGTGCGCCCTCACCGGTCGCTGCGGCGAGCTCTTCGCGCACCGCGGCACGTGCCGCCTCGCGGGCGTCGTCGGTCTCGGTCGCGGGGGCGGCCTCGGGCACGAGGCCGACACCGGCGCCGCCGGCGTTGACGTGCTGCACGGCCGAGGTGGTCGCGCTCGTGGCACGACGCGGCTGGCGGCGCTGACGCGTCGGCGCGGTGGCGACGGGCGCTTCGGCCGGAGCCTCGGTCGCCACGTCGGCGGCCGCGGTCTCGGCGGGAGCCTCGGCCGCAGCGGGCACGTCGAGTTCGACGGGAGCGGCCTGCTCGGCCACAGGGGCCTCGAGCGGCTCAGCCGATGCGGAGGCGCCGCCGTCGGCCGCCGAGGCCTGGTGCTCGGAGATCAACTCCACGAGTTCTCCTTTTCGGCGCTTCGAACCGCCCGCGAGGCCGAGGGATGCGGCGAGCTCCTGGAGCTCGGCGACCTTCATGGCGGACAGGCGGGCGGTGTTGGCCACGCGGTCGGCGTGGTCGGTTCCGTTGGTCACTGGGTATGTTCCTTTCCCCTGTCGCAAGAGTTGCGGATTCAGGAGAGCTGATCGCTGGCACGAACGATGCCGGTGCGCACAATGGCGCAGACACGCGCGAGAGCGAAAGCAATAGATTGCCGGGAATTGCACGAGCGAGCTGGGACGCGAACAGTGCGTCACCTGCCGGGTGCGTGGTCAGTCTAACATCCCCGAGCCGTTCGTCCCGCCACGCGACGCGCCTGTGGAGAGGATGCCGCGCGGGCGATGTTCGCCGTGCGGCTGCCGCCTTTCGCTCTCCGGTCTTCCGCGAGAGGCGGCGTCACCCTTCCGGGTCTCCCGGGGACGCTGCGCGGCGCTGGGGCGCCGCGGAAGCTGGGGCTGCCGCCTTGCGCTCTCCGGTCTCCCGCGAGGGGCGGCGTCACCTTTGCGAGTCTTCCGCAGACGCTGCGCGGCGCTGGGGCGCCGCGCGAACTGGGGCTGCCGCCTTTCGCGACGGCTTCAGACCGCTACGCGCTCTGAACCGTCGCGCCCTTGAAGTCCACGGCGAGCGGCAGGGCCTGCCAGGCGGTGTCGGCGGTGGCCTCGACGAGGGCGATGGCCGCAGCGCGTTCGCTCGGGTCGCTCGCGAGCACGAGGATCGACGGCCCGGCACCGGAGACGACCGCCGGATGCCCCGCCTCGCGGAGCACTCGGATGAGTCGGTCGGTCTCGGGCATCGCTGCGGCACGGTAGTGCTGGTGCAGCTTGTCTTCGGTGGCCTGGAACAGCAGCTCGGGGCTCTGGATGAGCGCGGCCACGAGCAGTGCCGAGCGCGAGACGTTGAACACGGCGTCCTCGTGCGGCACCGACTCGGGCTGCAGCGAGCGCGCGAGCGCCGTCGACATCTCGTGCTCGGGCACGAGCACGAGGGGCGAGACGCCGCGGTGCACCATCAGCTTCTTGTGGCGGGGACCCTCGGGAGTCACCCAGGCGATCGTGAGCCCGCCGAAGAGGGCGGGGGCGACGTTGTCGGGGTGACCCTCGAGCTCGGTGGCGAGGTCGAGCAGCTCGTCGGCGCTGAAGTCGACGATGCCCTCGAGCAGCCCCTTGGCCGCCACGACGCCGGCGACGATCGCGGCGCCCGACGAGCCGAGGCCGCGGCCGTGCGGAATGACGTTGTGCGCGACGAGCTTGAGGGCCGGCATCGGCACGCCCGCACGGGCGAAGGTGTGGGCGATCGCCCGCACCACGAGGTGCGACTCGTCGAGCGGCACCTCGCCCTCGCCGACGCCGTGCACCTCGATCTCGAGCCCCGGGGCGTCCGGTGCCGTCGAGGCATCCGGAACCGAGACCTCGAGCTCGTCGTACCTGGCCAACGCGAGCCCGAGCGTGTCGAACCCGGGGCCCAGGTTGGCCGAGGTCGCCGGCACCTTGACGATGACGCGGCGGCCGGTCAGCGACGTCGCGACGTCGCCGGAGGCGACGACCGCGGCGGTCATGAGCTGAGTCCGAGCACCGAGGCGATCTGCGCCGTGTCGACCGGAACGATCGTCGGCTGCACGTCGGAACCGTCGGCGGTGCGGAGCGCCCACTGCGGGTCCTTCAGTCCGTGGCCCGTGACCGTGAGCACGACGCGCGCACCGGCGGGTATGACCCCGGCGGCGGAGCGCTCGAGGAGACCGGCGACCGAGATGGCCGACGCGGGCTCGACGAAGATGCCGACCTCTGCGGAGAGGATGCGCTGCGCCTCGAGGATCTTGTCGTCGTCGATCGCGCCGAAGTAGCCGTCGGTCTCGTCGCGCGCCTGCAGCGCGAGCTCCCACGATGCCGGGTTGCCGATGCGGATGGCGCTCGCGATGGTGTCGGGGTCCTTCACCGGCTCGCCGCGCACGATCGGTGCGGAGCCCGAGGCCTGGAAGCCGAACATCCGCGGCATCCGCGTGGCGTTGCCTGCAGCGATGTCTTCACGGTAGCCGCGCGTGTACGCGGTGTAGTTGCCGGCGTTGCCGACGGGGATGAAGTGGAAGTCGGGCGCGTCGCCGAGCGCCTCGACGACCTCGAACGCCGCCGTCTTCTGCCCCTCGATGCGGTCGTTGTTGACCGAGTTCACGAGGTGCACGGGGTAGTTCGCCGCGAGGTCGCGGGCGATGTCGAGGCAGTCGTCGAAGTTGCCCTGCACCTGCAGCAGCTCCGCGTTGTGGGCGATGGCCTGGCTGAGCTTGCCCATCGCGATCTTGCCCTCGGGCACGAGCACCGCGGCCTTGATGCCGGCGTGCGTGGCGTAGGCCGCCGCCGATGCGGAGGTGTTGCCGGTCGACGCGCAGATGACGACCTTGGCGCCGTGCTCGACTGCCTTCGTGACGGCCATGGTCATGCCGCGGTCCTTGAAGGAGCCCGTGGGGTTCATGCCCTCGAACTTCACCCAGACGTCGGCGCCGGTGCGGGCCGAGAGCGCCGGCGCCGGCAGGAGCGGCGTGCCGCCTTCACCGAGGGTGACGATCGGAGTCGCGTCGGTGACGTCGAGCCGGTCGGCGTACTCGCGGATGACTCCGCGCCATTGACGCGAGTTGGCCTTGGGGGTGATGGGGGTGTTCACACTGCTCCTTCGACTCGGAGGACGGACGCGACGGATGCGACGACGGGGCTCTGAGCGAGGGCGGCGACGGTCTCGGCGAGCGCGGACTCCTTCGCCTCGTGCGTCCCGATCACCAGCGTAGCCCGCTCGGAGCCCTCGCTGACGGTCTGCTGCAACTGCTCGACGGAGACGCCGTGGTCGGCGAAGGTGCGGGCGATCTGCTCGAGCACACCGGGTTCGTCGGCCACCTCGAGGGTGATGGCGTAGCGCGTGGTGATGCGGCCGATCTCGAGCACGGGCAGCGCCGCGTGCGTCGACTCGGCCGTGCCCGGGCCGCCGATGACGTGCCGGCGGGCGATCGCCACGAGGTCGCCGAGCACGGCGGAGGCGGTCTGCACTCCCCCGGCACCTGCGCCGTAGAACATGAGGGGCCCGGCAGCGGATGCCTCGACGAACACGGCGTTGTTCGCGCCGTGCACGGCGGCCAGGGGGTGGCTACGGGGCACGAGCGCCGGGTAGACCCGCGCCGAGACGCCCTCTTCGCCGGTCTCGGCGTCGGTCAACCGCTCGCAGATGGCGAGGAGCTTGACGACGTAGCCGGCGCGGCGTGCGGAGTCGACCTGCTCGGCCGAGACGCCCGTGATGCCCTCACGGTGCACGGCCTCGACGGGAACGCTCGTGTGGAACGCGAGGCTCGCGAGGATCGCGGCCTTCTGCGCGGCGTCGTAGCCGCCGATGTCGGCGGTCGGGTCGGCCTCGGCGTAGCCGAGTTCCGTCGCCGTCGCGAGGGCGTCCTCGAGGGAGGCGCCCGTCTGGTCCATGCGGTCGAGGATGAAGTTCGTCGTGCCGTTCACGATGCCGAGGATGCGGTCGATGCGATCGCCCGCGAGGCTGTCGCGGAGCGGCCGGATGATCGGGATGGCCCCGGCCACGGCGGCCTCGTAGGAGAGCTGGGCGCCCACCTGCTCGGCTGCGGCGAAGAGCTCGGGACCGTGGCTGGCGAGCAGCGCCTTGTTTCCCGTGACGACGTCGGCGCCCGACGCGATCGCCTGCAGCACGAGCGTGCGGGCCGGCTCGATGCCGCCCATGAGCTCGATGACGATGTCGGAGCCGAGGATGAGCGCGTCGGCGTCGGTCGTCAGGAGCTCGCGCGGCAGCTCGGCGTCGCGCTTGGCGTCGACGTCGCGCACGGCGATGCCGACGAGCTCGATGCGGGCGCCGATGCGCTGGGCGAGCTCGTCGGAGTGCTCGAGCAGGAGGCGTGCCACCTGGGAGCCGACGGAGCCCGCTCCGAGCAGGCCCACTCGGATGGAGCGGTACTCGATCATGCAGGGTTCCCTTCGATGGCGCGGTCGTACCCGGCGGATGCCTCGAGCCCGGCGTCCCGGGCGAGCAGCTGCGCCTCGGTCTCGCCGTGCACGATGACGCGGGCCACGCCGTCGCGGACGGCGACGACCGGCGGCCGGGGCACGTGGTTGTAGTTCGAGGCGAGCGACCAGCAGTAGGCGCCGGTGGCCGGCACGGCGAGCAGGTCGCCCGCTGCGACGTCGCCCGGCAGGTACTCGGCGTCGACGACGATGTCGCCCGACTCGCAGTGCTTGCCTGCGACCCGCACGAGGGCGGGCGCCGCGTCGGAGACGCGGGAGGCGATGCGGGCGGAGTACTCGGCCCCGTAGAGCGCGGTGCGCGCGTTGTCGCTCATGCCGCCGTCGACGGAGACGTAGTGGCGAACCCCGCCGTCGATCGGCACGGGCTTGATGGTGCCGACAGTGTAGAGCGTGACACCCGCGGGGCCGATGATCGAGCGGCCGGGCTCGAAGGCGAGCTTCGGCACGGGCACGTCGTGCTCGCGGCATCCGTTCGCGACGGCGGCGACGATGCCCTGCGCGATCTCCTCGATCGGGGCGGGCTCGTCGGCGGCGGTGTAGGCGATGCCGAAGCCGCCGCCCAGGTTCAGCTCGGGAACCGGGGCCGCCTGCGAGAGCTCCGCATGCACGCCGAGCAGTCGCTCGGCCGACTCGGCGAAGCCCGCAGCGTCGAAGATCTGCGAACCGATGTGGCAGTGCAGGCCGAGGAACTCGAGCGAGGCGTGCGAGCGGATGCGGGCGCCGAGCTCGACGGCGCGGTCGAGCGGCACGCCGAACTTCTGGTCCTCGTGCGCGGTCGCGAGGAACTCGTGGGTCGAGGCGTGCACACCGCTGTTGACGCGGAGCCGCACGGGCTGCACCCGGCCGGCGCGCGCCGCGGCATCCGCGACCCGCTCGATCTCGATCTCGCTGTCGATGACGATCACGCCGACGCCCACGGCGATGCCGCGCTCGATCTCGGCGAGCGACTTGTTGTTGCCGTGGAATCCGATGCGGGCCGGATCGGCGCCCGCCGCCAGCGCGACGGCGAGCTCGCCGCCGGTGCACACGTCGACCGCGAGTCCCTCGTCGGTCACCCAGCGCACGATCGCCCCCGAGAGGAAGGCCTTGCCGGCGTAATAGACCGTCACAGTCGTGCCGATGGATGCCGCGGCGTCGTGGAACGCCCGCTTGGTGCGCGCGGCACGGGCGCGCGCCTCGGCCTCGTCGACGACGTAGAGCGGAGTGCCGAACTCGGCGGCGAGCGACGCCGCGTCGCGGCCGGCGATCACGAGCCGGCCGGCCTCATCGCGGGCGGCGGTCGACGGCCAGACGAGCGGCGCGAGCGCATTGGCGTCGTCGGGCGCGCTGAGCCATCCGGGAAGGGATGCGGTGGATGCCACGGGGGAACCTCACGGACGAAAGACGATTGCTTGGATCGCTCGCGGCGAGCGAACCCGGATCGGTTCCTGAAGCCTGCTGTGCGCGTCGACCTTGTGGGTCGGCGTACGGCGAGTCTACCGAGGCGTGCATGCCGAGCCGAATCGAGCCCGTCGAGCGAGTGCTCCCGGCGGAGCCGCGAGCGGTTCCCGGACGGAGCGGCGCGGGTCGACTACCCGCAGCTGCCCTTCTGCTCGAGGCTCGCGGAGTCGAGCACGAGACCGTCGGCCTGGAGGCGGACCGCGGCGGCACCGGACGTCACTGCGATCGACTCGAGCTGCACGCCCTCGGGCAGCCGGTCGGCGATGCAGATCTCGAGCGGGTCGCCGCCGAGGAGACGCTCGATGACGCCCGACACGTCGATCGACGCGCCGACCGCGCCCACCTCGACGCCTTCGGGTTCGAGCAGCACCGAGTCCCCCGCTGCGACCGGGGTGGCCGTCACCTGATACGTGATCGGCAGGCCGAAGATCTCGATGCGCCCCTCGTAGCCGACGGTGCCGTCGCCGAGGGTGAGCCCGGTCTCGACGCCCGCGACGGTGATGAGCTGGTTGATCGAGTCGGCGTCGGCGGTGATCGTCGCCGTCAGCTGGTCGACGGGCGCCTCGAGATCGACCGGCATGCCCTCGGCGACGACGGAGACGGCGATGGGTGCGCCCTCGACGGTCAGGTCGGGCGCATCGAGTTCGACGTGCTGCATCGTGCCCGAGAGGTACTGCCCGATCACCGAGAACCCGCCGATGCTCACGGTGACGTCGCCCTCGACGCCGTCGGGCAGGTTCGCCTCGATCTCCTCGGCGACCCGCTGCTCGGCGATGCCGCGCGCGACGATGTCGGCTACGACGACGAGCGCGACGAGTACCGCGAGCACCACGCCGACGACGATCCAGATGCGAGCGGCACGACTGAGACGCCGGCGCTCGCGGGGCTCGGCGGCCTCGGCGTCGGCAGCGGCCGGAGCCGCGGCAGCGGCGGCACCAGCAGCACCGGCAGCGCCTGCAGACGCACCAGGAGCCGGATACGGCTCGATCACCTCGGTCGGCTGCTCGTCCGAGGCATCCGTCTCGATGACCAGGGTGGCGCCCGACCCGTCGTCACCGGTCTCGACGACCGCCGTCGGCTGCGCGTCGGCGGTCTCGCCGTTCTCGACCGGTTCGACCGGCCCTGTCGCCTCGGGGGCCTCGCCCGGGTCGTGCTCGTCGCCGTGCTTCGCCATCGGTGCCTCCGGGTCGGGGTGGTGGGTCACATGCGTTCGGGTGCCGAGACGCCGAGGAGTTCGAGGCCGTTGCGGATGACCTGACCCGTCGCGTCGTTCAACCAGAGCCTCGTGCGGTGCAGTTCGCCGATGGGCTCCTCGCCGAGCGGGAGCACCCGGCAGTTGTCGTACCAGCGATGGTAGAGCCCGGCGAGCTCTTCGATGTAGCGGGCCACGCGGTGCGGTTCGCGGAGCTCGGCGGACTGGGCGACGACGCGCGGGAACTCCTGGAGGGCACCGAGCAGTGCCGACTCCGTCTCGTGGGTCAGCAGCTCGGGCGCGAACGACGAGCGATCGAGCCCGACGGATGCCGCGTTGCGGTCGACCGCGCAGGTGCGGGCGTGCGCGTACTGCACGTAGAAGACAGGGTTGTCGTTCGTGCGGCGCTGCAGGATCTCGGGGTCGATCGTCAGCGGCGAGTCGGCCGGGTACCGGCCGAGCGTGTAGCGCAGCGCGTCGGTGCCGAGCCAGGCCTGCAGGTCGTCGAGCTCGATGATGTTGCCGGCCCGCTTGGAGAGCTTCGCGCCGTTGATCGAGACGAGCTGTCCGATGAGCACCTCGACGTCGCGCTCGGGGTCGTCGCCCGCGGCGCCGGCGAGCGCCTTCAGACGGTGCACGTAGCCGTGGTGGTCGGCGCCGAGCAGGTAGATCTTGTGGCCGAACCCGCGGTCGCCCTTGTCGAGGTAGTAGGCGGCATCGGCCGCGAAGTAGGTGTAGACGCCGTTGCCGCGGCGGATCACGCGGTCTTTGTCGTCGCCGAAGTCGGTCGTGCGCACCCACACGGCGTCGTCGAGGTCGAAGACGTGCCCCTGGGCGCGCAGCCGCTCGACGGCGGTGTCGATGTCGGAGAGGCCGTCGTCGCCCTTCGCGTGCAGGCGGCGTTCGCTCGTCCACACGTCGAAGTGCACGTTGAACCGGGCGAGCGAGGCGCGGATCTCGGCGAGCTGGAGCTCGTAGGCGATCTCGGTCGCGGTGTGCAGCGCCACGGCATCGTCGAGCTCGAGGAGCTTCGGCTCGCGCTCGAGCACCTGACGGGCGAGTTCGCCGATGTAGGCGCCGGGGTAGCCGCCCTCGGGGGTCGGCTCGCCCTTCGCCGCGGCGAGCACGGAGGCGCCGAAGTTCTCCATCTGGTTGCCGGCGTCGTTGATGTAGTACTCGTTGGCCACCTCGGCGCCGGCGGCGCGCAGCACCCGGCCGATCGAGTCGCCGAGCGCGGCCCAGCGGGTGTGGCCGATGTGCAGCGGACCGGTGGGGTTCGCCGAGACGAACTCGAGGTTGATGACACTGCCCGCGAGGGCGTCGCTCGTGCCGTAGGCGGGCCCCGCCTCGACGATGGTCTTCGCGAGCGCACCGGCGGCCGCGGCATCGAGCCGGATGTTGATGAAGCCGGGACCGGCCACCTCGGCGCTCGCGACGCCGTCGACGCCGGCGAGGCCGGTCGCGAGTTCGGTCGCGAGTTCGCGCGGGTTCACGCCGAGCGGCTTCGCGACGCGCATCGCGATGTTCGAGGCCCAGTCGCCGTGCTCGCGGTTCTTCGGGCGCTCGAGTGCGACGTCGTTCGCCGAGAGCTCGAACGCGACCTCGTCGCCCGCAGCGCGACGTCGCTCGACGATGGCGAGGACGAGGGCGTACAGGGCGAGCGAAAGATCGGCGGGAGTCACCCGCAAATCCTACCCGCCGCCATTGATAAGGTTCGTCACATGCTGCGCTCGTCCCGTCTGTCCCGCACCCGTCCCGCCGCCGTCGCACTCGTGGTCGCGGCATCCGTGATGGCGCTGAGCGGATGCACCGGCGCAGCGCCCGATCCTGAGAAGACGACCGCCCCGCCGCAGGCGAGCGAGTCGCCCACCGCGACGACGGAGCCGAGCGAGACTGCGGAGCCCCTCGTGCCGTTCGCGATCGAGTGCGACGCGCTGCTCACGCCCGACCAGGTCTACGCGTTCAACCCGAACTTCGGCGCCGCCCCCGACTTCGCACCGTCGGGCGAGCAGGTCGTCGCCATCGTCGACGAGGCCGGAACCGCGTGCGGCTGGCTCAACCAGACGAGCGGCGAGGTCATCGAGATCGGCGTCGCGACTCCCACCGAGGCCGCGCTGCTCGCCCACCAGAGCGACGCCGCCATGAACTCCACACCGGTGCCCACCTACGGCACGCCGCCCGAGCTCGAGGGGTACTTCACCCAGGCCGACGGCAGCGGAGAGGCGCAGATCTTCAGCGGCCCGTACTGGATCGTGATCCGTTCCGCGGCGCTCTTCGAACCCGGCGACGCCGGCAAGCTCGTCGCCGACGTGCTCGGCAACCTGCCCGCCGCCTGACACGCGCAGCCACGATGAGATCAGCACAGGGAACGCCCTCGTGGCTCGGGGCGGTCAATGATCGCGTCGGGCTCTCGGCGCTGCTCGACCACGGACCGCTCACTCGCAACCGCATCTGCGAACTCGTCGGAGTGTCCAAACCCACCGCCTCGATGATGATGACCCGGCTGATCGCCGCGGGCGTGATCGAGGAGCGCGGCCAGGTCGCCGGCAACCCGGGTCGCAGCGCGACGCTCTACGCCGCCCGCACCGATCGCCCGCTCGGCGTCGCGATCGTGATCGAAGCCGACGAGCTCCGCGCCTCGGTCGTCGACGCGGCCGGCGGGGAGCGGCCGATCGTGCGCACCCCGCTCTCCCGCGATCCCGCCGACCGGAACGCCGTGCGCGAGGTCGCCGCCGCGATCCGCGACGCGAGCGCCGCCGCGGGCACCGACCCCTCGGTCGTGCACACCGTCTGCATCGGCACGGCCGGCTACGTCGACCCGGGCGAGGAGGGCACGCTCTTCAGCGAGACTCTCCCCGGGTGGCCCGTCAGCGGTTTGCGACGCACCCTCGAGGCCGAGCTCGGAGTCGCCGTCTTCGTCGAGAACGACGTGAACCTCGCCGCGATCGCCGAACGCCAGTCGGGCGCGGGCGAGGGCCGCGACGTGTTCGCGCTGCTCTGGCTCGGCAACGGCGTCGGCGCGTCGTTCGACGTGGCCGGCGACCTGCATCGCGGCAGCTTCGGCGGCGCCGGCGAGATCGGCTTCCTCCCGCTGTCCGCCGCCGCCCAGGCACTCGACGAGCACGCCGTCACGAGCCAGGACCTCGCGGGCGCCGTGGCCGTGCGCCGCATCGCGGCCGCCCACGGACTCGACGACACCGATCATCGCTCGGCGCTCGACGCGATCGCCGCGAGCCCCGAGCGTGCGGCGATCGTCGAGGAGATCGGAGCGCGCGTCGCGCACATCTCGCTGCCGCTGCTCGCAACCCTCGACCCCGGCCGGCTCGTGCTCGCCGGCCCCACGGCGATCGTCGGCGGCCAGCCCCTCGCCGAGGCGGTGGAGCGCGGCATCCGCAGCATCAGCAGGTGGTACCCAGAGGTCGTCGCGACGCGCATCGACCACGACCCCGTGCTGCACGGCGCACGCGCGTTCCTGACGGCGAAGGTGCGCGACGACCTGCTCGGCACGGTCGCACGTCTCAGCCTCTCCTGAGCCGCCACACCGCCGCCCGACGGGTCGGGAGCGACCGCGCGAAGTGGTAATGTCTCTAGCTGTGCGCCTCCGTAGCTCAGGGGATAGAGCGCCGGTTTCCGGTACCGTAGGTCGGGGGTTCGAATCCCTCCGGGGGCACGTTGCATGTGGTGGTGTCGGCGCTTCGCGCCGATGATCCGGCACACGATTCGAGAAGCCTCGGCCCTACCGGCCGGGGCTTTTCTCGTACGACGACTCGGTGACGGCCACGCCCGTAGACTCGGCTGGTCGCACCCGCCCGACGAGGAGAGGCCTCGCCCATGCACGTCAGCACCGGAGCCCTGCATCCCCTGGCATCCCCCCTCGGCTGGATGAACCCGTGGAGCTTCGATCGGCTCCTGCCCTTCCTCATCGTCGGCGGCCTGGTCGTCGGCATGATCGTGGTCCGGGTCCTCGATGCCCGGGCGAAGCGCCGCGAGCTCGCGCCCGCCGCCGGGCGAGCGAGCCAGTCGCCGCCGACCGTCGGGATCGAGGAGCTCGAGCGGCGAGCGGGGCTCGCCCTCGTGGCATCCGACGACCGTGTCACCGCGGCCGCCGCCGAGGTGGACTACGCGGGCGCGCTCGACGGCGACGAGGTCGCCGCCGTGCTCCGTTCGGCGCACGAGAAGGCGCGGGAACAGCTCGCCGAGGCGTTCGCGCTGCAACGCGAGGCCGGCCTCACGACCGCCCCCGACTCCGAACGGCGCGCCGCCTACGAGCGGATCCTCCGGCTGACCGACGCCGTCGACGCCGCCCTCGACCGCGACCGGCGTTCGCTCGAGCAGTTGCGCGCGCTGGGCGCCCGCGCCGTGGAGGAACACGACGCGCTCGTCGGCGAGCTCGCGGCAGTCGAACGCGATGCGGCCGGCTCGACCGCCCGACTCGCCGACGCGGCCGGTCGCTACGCCGCCGAAGCGCTCGACCCCGCAGTGACGGCCGCCGACGACGCCCGCACCGCCCTCGCCGAGGTCCGCGCGAAGCTCTCGGCTCCCGCCGAGGCGGCGACCGGCACTGCTGCGGCAGTGCAGCTCACCTCGGCCCGAGCCGAACTCCGCACGGCGGCCGATCGGCTCGCCGCCGCCGAGGCGCACCTCGCCGCCCTCGCGGCGAGCGACCTCGCCGTCGCCGACGCCATCGCCGCCCTCGAGCGCGACATCGAGGTCGCCCGCGCAATGGACAGCACCCGGCTGCGTACCGTCGCCGACGACTTCGCCGTCGAGGCCGAGGCGCTCCGCGAAGCACTCGCGGCAGCCGGCCGCGACCCCGTCTCGCTCGGCCGCAGGGTCGTGCGAGCGGATGCCGCGATCGACGCCGAGATCCGCGCAGGCGCGAGTGCCGGAGCGCTGTCGCAACGCGTGCTCGCGGAGCGATCGAGCGCACTCGCCGCCGCCCGGATGCTCGTCGGCACGGCCGAGCACGCCCTTTCGGCCGACCCGGTCGACGCCGCCGCCCGGATCCGCCGCGACGAGGCGGCGGCACTGCTCGCCGAGGCGCGCGACCTCCTCTCGGCGGCGGCGCGGCCCGAGCTCGCGCCCGGCGATGCGCGGGAACAGGCCGATGCCGCCGCGCACCTCGCGCGCCGATCGTTGGCGATCGCTCGCGACGACGCCGCCGGCACCCCGGCCTCGGGCGGACGCCTCTTCGATCGCGCGGCAGGCGGCGACGGGTTCTTCGCCGATCTCGTGGCGGGCCTCCTCGAGCGCGCCGAAGAACGGGATGCCGCGGCTCGCCACGACTGAACTGACACGCAGGCCGAGCATGGACGAGGCGCAGCGGCTCGCCATAGACTCGGGTTCGTCCGTCCGGACGGGGGAAAGGCACTGGTGCATGCGCGCAGTACGCAATTGGTCCGCGACTCTCGCGATCGTCGCTGGGGTGGTGGTCGGAACCGGCGCGACCGGGCTCGCCTGGGCTGAAGACCCCGTCTCGTTCACGTCCTCCCCCGTCGTCGACACCGCCGGTGTGCTCGGCGGCGAGACCGACGACGTCGTCGCCGCGCTCGATGCCGCTGCCGACCGCAGTGGACGCCAGCTCTTCGTGGCGTACGTCGACGAGTTCACGAATCCCGCTTCGGCGGCCGAGTGGGCCGACGAGACGGCCATCGCCAACAACCTGGGCAGCGAGGACTACCTGCTCGCCGTGGCCGTCGACGGCCGCGCCTACTACCTCTCCGCCGCGAGCGACGCCTCGATCTCCCCCGACGAGCTCGACCGCATCAGCCTCGAGGTCATCGAGCCGAACCTCCGCGACGAGGACTGGGCGGGCGCGGCGATCGCAGGCGCGAACGCCATCGCCGACGGATCGGCGGGCGGCGGCAACGGTAGCGGCTGGGGCTTCGTCTGGTTCATCGTGATCGCCGCGGTCATCGTCGTGATCATCGCGATCGTGCTCGCGCGACGCAAGAAGAAGCGTGCGACGGGTGGCGGCGAGGGCGGCGCCGGCCAGGTTCCGCTCCCCTCGATCGAGGAGCTGCGCCGACAAGCGGGCAGCGCACTCGTGCAGATCGACGACGCGGTGAAGACGAGCGAAGAGGAGCTCGGCTTCGCCGTCGCCTCCTACGGGGAGGCGTCGACCGAGTCGTTCCGCGCCGCCCTCGACGCCGCGAAGGCGAAGGTCGCCCAGGCGTTCGGCCTGCAGCAGCAGCTCGACGACGCCACTCCTGACACCGACGAGCAGCGCCGCGAATGGTACGGCGGCATCATCCGGCTCACGGGCGAGGCCGACGCCATGCTCGACGAGCAGGCGGAGCAGTTCGACGAGCTGCGGGCGCTCGAGCGCGACGCCCCCGCCCAGCTCTCCCGCGTGCAGGAGGAGGCGACCGCGGCCGAGGCGACCATCGCGCCGGCCGAGCAGCGCCTCGCCGCGCTCGGCGCGCAGTACGCGGCATCCGCCACCGCGCCCGTCGCCGACAACCTGGCGCAGGCGCGGTCGCGCATCGGCTTCGCCCGCGAGGCGCTGGCCGCCGCGAGCACGGATGTCGCGGCCGGCGACGCCGCCCAGGCCGCGGTCGGCATCCGCGCGGCCGAGGAGGCCGTCGACCAGACCACGCTGCTGACGGCTGCCGTCGAGCGGCTGGCCGCCGACCTGACGGCGGCGGATGCCGCCGTCGCCGCCGGCGTCGACGAACTCGACCGCGACGTCGCGACCGCCCGCGGCCTGCAGAACGCCGAGGCTGCGGCGCTCGCCGACCGAGTGGCCTCGGAGTCGGCGGCGCTGCGGGCGGCGATCGCCGCTCCCGGGCGCGACCCGATCGCGCTGCAGGCGAAGCTCGAGCAGGTCGACGCCGAGATCGACGCCGCGATCCAGAGCGTGCGGGATGCCGCCGAGCAGGCCGCCCGCGTGCAGGCCCAGCTCTCCCGATCGCTCACGACCGCACAGTCGCAGGTGCGGGCCGCCGAGGACTACCTCGTCGCACGCCGCGGCGCGATCGGCGCCGAGGCCCGCACCCGCCTGGCCGAGGCGGGTCGCCTGCTCGTGGAGGCCCAGGGCGCTGCGACGACCGACCCCGGTGCCGCGCTCGCCTCCGCACAGCGGGCCGAACGCCTCGCAGCCGAGGCGATGTCGCTCGCCCAGCGCGACGTCGGGGGCTTCGGCGGCATGGGCGGCTACGGCGGCACCGCCGGAGGCGCTTCGGGCGGCGGAGGCGACGTCCTCGGCGCCGTGCTCGGCGGCATCCTCATCAACTCGGTCCTCGGCGGCGGGGGCGGCGGCTACGGCGGCGGTCGTTCCTCGGGAGGCTTCGGCGGCGGGCGCAGCAGCGGCCGCTCCGCCGGCAGCTTCGGCGGCTCGGCGACGCGCTCCCGGCGCGGGAGCGGAGGCCGATTCTGAGCCTCCCGATGCACCGCGGGGCCGCCGGCTGACCTCCGACCGACCACGAACCGGCACGACCGAACCCTGATCACCACGAAAGGAACGACCATGGCAAAGCAGTCCATCTTCGGACGGATCTCGCAGCTCCTGCGAGCCAACATCAACGGCCTCATCGACCAGGCGGAAGACCCGCAGCTGATGCTCGACCAGATGGTGCGCGACTTCACGAACTCCATCGCCGACGCCGAGGCCGCCATCGCCGAGACGATCGGCAACCTGCGCCTCCTCGAAGACGACCACCGCGAAGACATCGAAGCCGCGCGCGAGTGGGGCGAGAAGGCCGTCGCGGCCAGCCGCAAGGGCGACGAGCTCCGTGCCGCGGGCGACGCATCCGGCGCCGACAAGTTCGACAACCTCGCGAAGGTGGCTCTCAGCCGCCAGATCTCCTCCGAGAACGAGGCCAGGTCGGCCGAGCCGCAGATCGCCGCGCAGACCGAGGTCGTCGACAAGCTGAAGTCGGGGCTGAACGGCATGAAGGAGAAGCTCGTCCAGCTCCAGAACAAGCGCTCCGAGCTCGTCGCGCGGGCGAAGACCGCCGAGGCGCAGCGGCAGGTGCAGGACGCCGTCAAGTCGATCGACATCCTCGACCCGACGAGCGACATCGGCCGCTTCGAGGACAAGATCCGTCGCGAGGAGGCGGTCGTGCGCGGCCAGGCCGAACTCGCGGCCTCGAGCCTCGACGCGCAGTTCAACGAGCTCGACGACCTCGGCGAGCTCACCGAGGTCGACGCCCGACTCGCCGCGCTGAAGGCCGGCGGTTCGAGCCAGGGCGCCATCGGCGGCTGATCGACCGGTCGTTCTGCGGGTCGATCCTGTCGAAACCTCACGGGGTCTCGACAGGCTCGACCCGCAGTGGAACGCGCGATACTTGAGAACATGCCCGCAACGTTCGTGGTGGTCCCGCTCTGGCAGGGATCCGTCTCCTCCCGCGCCATGAGCCTTGCCGACGGCGCCGACGCCATCCTCGGCGACCTCCCGAGCTCCTCGACCGTCGTGGTCGAGGTGCCGATCGAGGCCGGCGAGTCGCTCGGCACCGGGGTGCAGCGGTACAGCACGCTCGTGCGTGTGCGCGAGCGCACGGCCGCAGCGCTCTCGCACGTGCCCGAATGGGCGCTCACGATCGGCGGCGACTGCGGTGCCTCGCTCGCCTCGGTCGCCCATGCCTCGGCGCGCACGGGCGGCGACCTCGCGGTGCTCTGGCTCGATGCGCACCCCGATCTGAACACCCCCGAGACCTCGCCGTCGGGCGGGTTCGGCGGCATGACGCTGCGCGCGGTCACGGGCGAAGGGGCTGAGGGGCTCGCCCTCGACCCCGAGACCCGCGTCGCACCCGAACGACTCGTGCTCGGCGGCATCCGCGCAATCGACGACGAGGAACGCCGATTCATCGACGCGCACGATGTGGCGACGCTCACCGTCGAAGACCTCTCGGACCCGTCGCTCGTGATCGCCGCCCTCGAGGCGACGGGCGCGTCGCAGGTCTTCATCCACATCGACCTCGACGTGCTCGACCCGGCGGAGCTCGCCGGCCTCTCGTATCCCATGCCGTTCGGCATCGGCGTCGCCGAGCTCGTCGCGCTCGTACGCGCCGTCGCCGCCCGCTTCCCGCTCGCCGGCGCCGCGATCGCCTGCTTCGCACCGGCGTCGCCGCAGTCGGCCGACGACGACCTGCCGACCATCCTGCGCCTGATCGGCGCGCTCACCTCCGGCGGCGCCACGCCCCGCTGACCGCCTCCACGCGCCCACTTCTGCCTAGGCTGGGGATCGGGCCGTCGGCACGTGCCGGCGCACCGGAGGGGAACGGGATGGAACGCGAAGTCGACGTCATCGTCATCGGCGGCGGGCCGGTCGGAGAGAACGCCGCCGATCGGGCACGCGCCGCCGGACTCGAGGTCGTGCTGGTCGAACGCGAACTCGTGGGAGGCGAATGCTCCTACTGGGCATGCATCCCGTCGAAGACGCTGCTGCGGAGCGCGGCCGCACTCCGCGCCGCGCAGCGCGTCGACGGAGCGAAGCAGGCCGTCACCGGCCGCCTCGACGTGCCTGCCGTGCTCGCCCGGCGCGACTACTGGGTCTCCGATTGGAGCGACCAGGGCGGGGCCGACTGGCTCGAGAGCATCGGCATCGGCCTCGAACGCGGGCACGGCCGCCTCGACGGCGTGCGACGCGTGGTCGTCGAACGCACGGGCGGCGGGGAGGTCGCGTACCGTGCGCGTCATGCGGTGATCGTCGCGACCGGCACCGATCCGGTCGTTCCGCGCATTGACGGCCTCGCCGAGGCCGCACCCTGGACCAGTCGCGAGGCCACGAGCGTCACCGAGCCGCCGGCGAGGCTCGTCGTCATCGGCGGCGGCGTCACCGGCGTCGAGATGGCGACCGCCTTCGCGGGATTCGGCACCGAGGTCACGGTGCTCGCCCGCAGCGGCCTGCTCAGCACCATGGAGCCGTTCGCCGGCGAAGCCGTCGCGAAGGGCCTTCGGGAGCTCGGGGCATCCGTTCGCCTCGATGCGGCCGTCGAGCGCGTCGAGCGCACCGCGTCCGGTGAAGTCGTCGTCACGCTCGCCGGCGGCGAGACGGTGACGGCCGACGAGGTGCTCATCGCCACCGGACGCCGGCCCCGCTCCGAACGACTCGGACTCGAGACGGTCGGCCTCGAGCCGGGCGGCTGGGTCTCCGTCGACGACACGATGCTCGCGACGGGAGCCGCCGGCAACGACTCGCAACCATGGCTCTACGCCGCAGGAGACCTCAATCACCGCGCCCTGCTCACGCACCAGGGCAAGTACCAGGCGCGAGCCGTCGGCGACCTCGTCGCTGCGCGCGCGCTCGGCACGCCCGAACAGACCTCGCCGTGGGGCGCGCACGTCGCGACGGCCGACCACTCGGCCGTGCCGCAGGTCGTGTTCGCCGAGCCCGAGGCCGTCTCGGTCGGCCTGACCGCCGCAGAGGCCGAGCGCGACGGGCGCGAGGTTCGCGTCGCCGACGTGTCGTTCTCCTCGGTGAGCGGCGCCGGCATCCTCGCCGACGGCTACGAGGGGCAGGCGCGGCTCGTCGTCGACACCGAGCGGGGCACGGTCGTCGGAGCGACCTTCGTCGGGCAGGATGTCGCCGAACTCCTGCAGTCGGCGACCATCGCGATCGTCGGCGAAGTCCCGATCGACCGGCTCTGGCATGCGGTGCCCGCGTTCCCGACCATGAGCGAGGTCTGGTTGCGACTGCTCGAGGCGCTCGGCAGACGGACGGCAGCGGATGCCTCGGCGCCCGCTGATTCCGAGGCATCCGACGCCGACGACTCCGGCGCACGCAGCGACGACGCCGAGGCCGCAGCGTGAGCGGCAGCGTGAGCCGCGGCATGAGCGACGATCTGCCCGAGCGAGGGAACGACCGGACGCTCCGCATCCGCCTGACCGACTCCCCCGTCAGCCGCGTCGGCTACTGGTGGGCGACCGCCGTCGGGTTCACCTGGGGCTTCCTCTGGAGCACGGGCCCGATCGAACGCCGCCACGGACTCTTCGTCTTCACCGGCATGCCGAAGTGGACCTTCGGCCGAGGGGGCTCCTGCGTGGGCGGGTGCTACCTCACGAACCGCAACGTCAGCGAGCGCGTGCTCGGTCATGAGGCGGTGCACAAGGAGCAGTGGCTGAAGTACGGCATGCTGTTCCCGTTGCTCTACCTCGTCGCCGGGCGCAACCCGCTGAAGAACCGCTTCGAGATCGAGGCGGGACTCGAGGCCGGCGGGTACCTGCCTACCCCTCGGCGCGGCCGAGCTTCCAGTACCCCATGAAGGCCACTCGGCGCCGATCGACGCCGATCCCCTTCACGAGATGGCGTCGCAGCGTCGTGATCGCCGACGCCTCCCCCGCGAGCCAGGCGTAGAGGCCGCCGTCGTCGGCGGCCGCCGGCGCCTCCCAGACGAGCTCGTCGTCATCGAGAGAGGGCAGTTCGCGCGCGGTCGCCGGGGCGGCAGCGGGCACGGCGGCCGCGGCGGGGTCGGCGGCGACCCACGCGTCGGCCCAAGCCGTGACCGCCTCGACGAGGCGCGTGCCGTACTCGGGCGCGGGCTCGGGCTCGGGCCGGCCGTCGTGGACCTGCGATGCGTCGCCGCGGGGCAGCCAGCGCACCGAGACCCCGGCCGGGGCGCGGAGCTCGAGCGCGTCGCCGGCCTCGGGCACCTCGAGGAACACCGCGCCCCGGGCGTCCACGGGCAACTGCTCGAGGATCGCTCCGACGGCGGGCACTGCGGTCTCGTCGCCCGCGATGAGCAGCGTGCGTGCTGCGCCCGGGCGCCATTCCCATCCGCCCGACTCCTCCTCGCTCGTCGCGTCGGGCGCGATGACGAGCAGGCGATCGCCGGGCCGGGCCGACGCGATCCACCGCGACGCCGGTCCGCTGTCGCCGTGGGCGACGAAGTCGACGTCGAGCTCCCCCGCCCCGGGCCGCGCCTCGCGGATCGTGTAGGTGCGGATCGGGTTGCGGCGATCGTCGGGCAGGGCACGCCAGGCCGAGTACCAGTCCCCCTCGAACGGCACGTAGTCGTACCCGCTCGCGGCCAGCGGGAGCACGACCTTGATGCGCTGGTCGGGGCCGTCCCAGCCGAGCTCCTTCAGGTCGTCGGAGCGCAGCGTCACGCGCACGAAGTGCGGCGACATCCGCTGGATCAGGGCGACCTGCGTGTCGAAGACTCGGTATCCGGGCTTGGCCATGCGAATTTCTCCTGTCGGAAGGGGTCGAGGATCGTGGTCAGGCGCTGCGGCGCGAACGCCAGAGCAGCCAGACGAAGTAGGGGGCGCCGACGACCGCGGTGAGGAGGCCGGCAGGGAGTTGGGCCGGTGCGATGACGGTTCGGCCGAGGGTGTCGGCGACGCACACGAGCAGCGCGCCGAGGAGCGCCGCGAGCGGCAGCACGAGGGCGTGGCGCGAACCCACGAGGGCCCGTGCGGCGTGCGGGGCGACGAGGCCGACGAATCCGATCACGCCCACCGCCGAGACCGCGGTGGCCGTCAGCGCGACGCTGACGGCGAGCAGGCCGAGGCGCGCCGAGCCGAGCCGCACCCCGAGCACCCGAGGGGTGTCGTCGTCGAACGCGAGCAGGTCGAGTTCGCGGCGGGCCGAGGCGAGCAGCGGCACGGCGATGAGGATCACGATCGCGAGCGGGATCAGTTGGGGGAACGTGCGCCCGTAGGTGGAGCCCGACATCCACGTGAGCGCCTTGGCCGCGTTGTAGGGGTCGGTCGCGATGATGAGCATCGACGTGATGGCCCCTGCAGCGGCCGAGACGCCGAGCCCGATCAGGATGAGCCGCGTCGAGGCGAGGCTGCCCCGCATCGCGAGCCCGAAGACGATGAGCGCCGCGAGCGCGGCCCCGGCGAGACCGCCGACGGTCACGCCGAGGAACGTCGCGAGCGGCCAGAAGGTGATCACGAGCACCGCGCCGACCCCGGCGCCGCCGGTGACGCCGAGGATCGCGGGCTCCGCGAGCGGGTTGCGGGAGACCGACTGCACGACGGTGCCGGCGAGCGCGAGCGCCGCGCCGGCGAGGATCGCCGCGGCGACGCGCGGCGCACGGGTGTTCATCACGAATTCGACGAGCGGCCCGGCCTGCCCGGTCATCCAGTTGAGCACGTCGCCGCCGAGCATCTTGGCGTCGCCGAGCAGCAGCGACACGAAGGCGAGCACGACGAGCAGCACAGCGGATGCCGCGATCACGAGCCCACGGCCGCGAGGCGAGAGCCCGGCGCCGATGACGAACCCGGTGCCGCTCTCGGAGGAGGCGCGGGCCCGGAGCGCGAGGGCGATGAGGAACACCGCGCCGAAGATCGTGGTGACGACGCCGGTGGGCACCTCGACGGCCGCCTGCCCGCCGAACGCGAGCCGCAGCAGCACGTCGGCGCCGAGCACGACGATGACGCCCATGACCGCCGAGGCGGGGATGAGGAGGACGTGCCGCTGCATGCCGGGCACCCGCACGGCGATGAGGCGCACGATCGCGGGCGCAGCGAGACCGACGAAGCCGATGGGGCCGGCGACGGTGACGGCGGCCGCCGACAGCAGCACGGCGAGGAGGAGCCCGAGGAGGCGAGTGCGGCGCACCGGAACGCCGAGCACCGTCGCGGTGTCGTCGCCGAGCGCGATGAGGTCGAACCGGCGGGCGAAGAGGAGGAGGGCTGCGACCGCGAGCAGCACGACGGGCCCGAGCTGGAGCATGGGGGTCATGCCCGTCTGCGCGAGCGTGCCGTTGCCCCAGGAGTAGAGGCCCTCGGTGCGCTCGGGGAAGAGCAGGAGCAGCATCGTGGTCAGCGCGGAGAGCGCGAGTGCGATGGCCGATCCGGCGAGCACGAGCCGCACGGTGCCACCGCCGCGAGCACCGCCTGCGGAGAGGGCGAGCACGAGACCGGCCGCCGCGAGGCCGCCGACGAAGGCGACCATGCCGCCGCCCGCGACGGGCAGCGCGATGCCGAAGGCCGCGACCACGACGACGGCGAGATACGAGCCCGCGTTGACCGCGAGGGTGTCGGGCGAGGCGAGCACGTTCCGCGAGATGCTCTGCATCACGAGCCCCGCGACGCCGAGCGCGATGCCGATGAGCACGCCGGCGGCGAGCCGCGGCATCCGCGAGGCGAGGAGCACTGCGGCCGACTGGTCGTCGGACGCCCCGGCGAGCAGTCCGAGCAGCTCGGGCAGACCGACATCCGCCGAGCCCTGCGTCACGTGCACCGCGGCGAGCAGGGTCGCGACGACGAGCCCGAGCGCGATGAGGAGCACCGCACCGAGGCGGGGCCGGGTGGCCCCGCCTCGAGCGGGAATCAGCGCTTCAGCCTGTTCAGCCGGCAAGGGACGCGACGACGGCATCGACGTAGTCGTTCATCGACGAGGGGCCGCCGAACATCCAGATGCCGTCGGGCAGACGGTGCACATTGCCGCTCTGCACGAACGGCAGTGACGTCCACACCGCGTTGCCCGCGAGCTCGTTCTGGTACGCGTCGCTCTCGCCGTTCGCGATGTAGAGGAACTCCACGTCGCCGACGGCCGTGAGGCCCTCGACGTCGGTCGAGCCGAGGCCGTAGTCGGCGTCGCCCTTGCCCGTCCAGGCGTTCTCGAGGCCGAGCTCCTCGGTCACGGCGGTCAGCAGCGCGCCCTCGGCGAACGGGCGGATCGAGACCTGGCCGCCCGTGGCCCAGGAGTCGCTCATCATGAACGGGGCGCCGGCCAGCCCTGCGGCCTCGAGCGCGGCCTTGCCCTCGGCGACCTTCTCGTCGAAGCCGGCGAGCAGTTCCTCGCCCTCGGCCTCGTGACCGGTCGCGGTCGCGATGCGCTCGAGGTTCGACTCCATCTGGCCGATGGGGTTCGAGGCGTCGGCGCCGCGCACGACGAGCACGGGGGCGAACTCCTCGATCTGTGCGATGACCGACTCCGAGAGGTCGGTGGTGGTGAGCACGAGGTCGGGCGCGAGGCCGGCGATGGCGTCGACCGAGGGCTCGCCGCGGCCTCCGACATCCGTGACGCCGTCGTCGAGGGTCTCGGACGTCACCCAGGCGCTGTAGCCCTCCACGTCGGCGACGCCGACCGGCATGACGCCGAGTGCGACGAGGTTCTCGGCGGTGTTCCACTCGAGGGCGACGATCTTCTCCGCGGGGGCGGCGAGCTCGATCGACTCGCCGCGGTCGTCGGTGATGACGATCGCGGCGTCACCGCTGGCCGCACCGGCCTCCTCGGTCGTGCCGCAGCCGGTCAGCAGCAGCACGGATGCCGCGGCGAGGGCGGTCAGGGCGATGGTCGGCCGGGTGACGGCAGCTCTTCTCATGGTGTCCTTCGATCGGTGCGCAGGCATGGGTGTCCCACGCGAGGGGGGTGGGTTGGTCGCGCCGCGCTAGGCGACGACGAGGCGTTCGACGCGTTGCCGCGTGTTGTAGCGGCCGATGGGGCACGTCGTGATGCAGCCGCGGTCGTCGGTGACGACGTCGACGCGGATGCCGTAGGCCGAGCTCAGCACGTCCGAGACGAGCACCTCGGTGGGGGTGCCGACGGCGCGGACGCGGCCGGATTCGAGGAGCACCACCCGGTCGGCGACGGCGGCGGCCTGGTCGAGGTCGTGCAGCACGACGCCGATGGTGACCCCGTGCTCGTCGGCGAGCTCGCGGATCAGGTCGAGGAGTTCGACCTGGTAGCGCAGGTCGAGGTAGGTGGTCGGTTCGTCGAGGAGCAGCACGCTCGTGTCCTGCGCGAGGCACGACGCGAGCCACACGCGCTGCAGCTGGCCGCCCGAGAGCCGGTCGACGGGCTGGTCGGCGAAGTCGGCGACTCCCGTGAGCTCCATGGCGCGCATGACGATCGCGGCGCCGTCGGCGTCGCCGGCGATCCACCGGCCGCGGTGCGGGTGCCGGCCGAACTCGACGAGCTCGCGCACGGTGATGCCGCCGGGCGTCGGCCGGCTCTGGGCGAGCAGGGTGACGCGCCGGGCGAACTCGCGGCCGTTCAGCGAGGCGGCGTCGACGCCGTGCTCGAGGAGGTCGGCGGGCTCGGTGCCGTGCGCGCCCTCGCTGATCGTGCGACCCTCGTCGGCGGCGAGCAGCACGCGACCGGCGTCGGGCCGATGCAGGCGGGCCAGCGAGCGCAGCAGCGTCGACTTGCCGCTGCCGTTGGGGCCGACGAGCGCGGTGACCTTGCCCGGTTCGAGGTGGATCTCCGCGCCGTGCACCACGGGGGCGCCGTCGTAGGAGAGGGTGAGGTCGAGACCGAGCATGGCTTCAACTATAGGTGAGGCTTACCTAACTTCGTCAAGCTGGGCGTCGAACCGGGCGTCGAACCGGGCGTCAGAGATCGCCGCGAAGGCCCGTCAGCCGCCGTCGGCGCGCCCGGGTCACCAGAGTTCCGGATGCAGCCGGCTCCGCCCCACCCGCCGCTCGAGCTGCGCGGCGATGGCGAAGAGCGTCGCCTCGCCGCCCGGTCGCCCGATGAGCTGCACGCCCATCGGCACGCCGCCCGCGGTCTCCGACACGGGCACGGTGATCGCCGGCAGCCCCGAGACGTTCACGAACGACGTGAACGGCGTGAACTGCACCTGCTGGGCGAAGTTGCGCTCGCCGTCATCGGGGTCGTACCAGCCGACCGGTCGCGGCGTCATGGCCAGCGCCGGCGTCAGCACGGCGTCGTACGAGGCGAACCGGCGGATGACGCGCTCCTCGAAGCCGGTGAGCCATGCGAGCGCCTCGGCCAGCTGACGAGCCGGCAGCGCCCTGCCGCGGGCGAGCAGCCACCGCGTCAGCGGCTCGAGCAGCGCCTCCGGTTCGCCGTCGACGGGGATCGTCGCGGCGCCCGCCTGCCAGATCGTGCGGAACGCCTCGGAGTAGCCGGGCTCCGGCGCGGGTGCCATCGCCTCCATGCCGTGGCCGAGGCGCTCGAAGGCTTCGATGGCGACATCGAGCGCCGCGCGAGCCTCGGGTTCGATCACGATGTCGTAGGCGTCGTCCCACGGCGAATCGGTCATGACCCCGAGCTGGAACCGGCCCTCGCCCCGGATCGCCGCGCCGAGGAACGGCCCGTCGTCGCCGGCCGCACGCAGCGCGAAGCGATGCGCCGCCGGATACCCCGACGGGGCGATCAACCCGTCGAGGAGCAGCGCGGCGTCGGCGACCGTGCGGGCGAGCGGCCCGGCGACGCCGAGCCCGGCGAGGCTCGTGAGCCCGGAGCCCGCAGGCACTCGGCCGCGGCTGGGCTTGACGCCCACGAGCCCGCACGAGGCGGCCGGGATGCGGACCGACCCGCCGCCGTCGGAGCCCGGCGCGAAGGGCAGCATTCCGGATGCCACGGCCGCCGCCGCTCCCCCGCTGGAACCGCCTGCGCCGAGCGCGAGGTCCCACGGGTTCCTCGTCGGGATCGTTCCGACGCCCTCGGTGTACGAGGGCAATCCGAACTCGGGCGTCTGCGATTTGCCCAGGCTGATCGCCCCGGCCGTGTCGACCGCCTGCACGAGCTCGTCGGAGGCATCCGGCACGAAATCGGTGAAGACCCGGGAGCCGAAGCGGGCGGGCACGCCGGCCCGCAGGTGCAGGTCCTTGTCAGCGAGGGGCAGCCCCCAGAGCGGCGCGGTCTTCGGCACCTCGGCGGTCACGTGACGCGCCCGCTCGAGCGCGGCCTCGGGCGTGACGGTCGCGAAGGCGCCGACCTCGGGGTTCAGCCGTTCGACGCGGGCGAGGTAGTGCTCCGTCAGTTCGACCGGCGAGACGTCGCCCCGCTGCAGCATCTGGTGGAGTTCGAGGGCGGTGTGATCGTGCAGGGACGTCATGCTCCGAGCCTACGGCCGAGTGCGGTGCCTGCAGCGGATCGAGATCGACCTCGTCCGCCCCGGTCTCCCGCCGGCGGCCCGGACTCGTGCCACGACGCGCGCCGCGGCATCCGCTCGACTACTTCAGCGACCGCTGCAGCAGCACCGTGCCGAGCCATCGGTCGAACTTGAATCCCACGCGGCCCATGCGGCCGATCTCCTCGAATCCGAACTTCTCGTGCAAAGCGATCGAGGCCTCGGCGCCCTGGTCGGCGATGACGGCGATCATCTCCTTGAGGCCCGCCGCCTTCGAGCGTTCGATGAGTTCGGCGAGCATCACGCGACCGAGTCCCTTGCCGGATGCCGCGGGGCCGAGGTAGATCGAGTTCTCGACCGTGAACCGGTAGGCGCGCTTCGGCTTCCACGGAGCCACGAGGGCGTAGCCGAGCAGCTGACCACTCGGCGACTCGGCCACGATGAAGGGCATGCCGAGCTTCTCGAGGGAGGCGAACTTCGCCTTCCACTCCTGCAGGGTCATCGCGTCCTCGTCGAAGGTGACCGTGGAGTTGGCGACGTAGTAGTTGTAGATCTCGCGCACCGCGGGCAGGTCGGCGGCACGGGCGTCGCGGAGCGTGTATTCGAACGGCGCCTCGACGGGCGCGGGCTTGCGAAGGTGGGGCGGCAGCACGCGGCGCTCCTGGTATTCCTCTTCGAGCATGCGGTCAGAATACCGGCGGCGTGTTGCGGCCGGGTTACGAGGCGGCCGGATGGCCGGCACCCGGCAGGCGCCAGTCGATGGGGTCGGCCCCCTGCGCCGCCAGCAGCGCGTTCGCCCGACTGAAGGGCTTCGAGCCGAAGAAGCCGCGCGATGCCGAGAGCGGACTCGGATGCGCGGACTCGATCAGCGGCGTCGACCCGAGCAATGGCGCGAGACGCTGCGCGTCGCGTCCCCAGAGGATGGCGACGAGCGGGCGATCGCGCGCGACGAGCGAGCGGATCGCATGGTCGGTGACCCGCTCCCAGCCCTTGCTGCGGTGCGAGCCGGGCGCTCCCGGCTCGACCGTCAGCACACGGTTCAGCAGCATGACCCCGTTCGCGCTCCAGTGCGTGAGGTCGCCGTGCACGAGCGGCGCGACGCCGAGGTCGTCGACGAGTTCGCGCGAGATGTTCGCGAGGCTCCGCGGCAGCGGGCGCACCTGCGCGTCGACCGCGAACGAGAGGCCGATCGGATGCCCCGGCGTGGGGTACGGGTCCTGACCGACGATCAGCACCCGCACGTCGGCGAGCGGGGCACGGAAGGCGCGCAGCACGTGCTCGCCCGCCGGGAGGTACCCGCGCCCCGCCGCGGTCTCGGCTCGGAGGAACCCGCCGAGCTCGGCGATCGTCGGTGCGACCGGGGCGAGCGCCTCGGCCCAGCCGGGGTCGAGGAGCCCGGGCGCGAACTCCTCGGGCAACCGCCCCGAGGCCACTCAGATGCCGATCGTGGAGACCAGCACGCCGCCCTCGGTCGGCAGTACCCGCCAGACACTGCCTTCGCCCTCTGAGCCGAGGCGGCCGTCGCCCACGATCAGCGCCGTGCGCTCGTCGATGCCGAGCCCGCCCGCGATGAGCCCGGACTCGACGGCGGCGACCAGCCGGGAGAGCATGCCGCGCTGGGCGACGTGCACCTCGATGGCGACGTCGACGAGGCCGATCCCGGACTCGATCTCGAGTTCGAGCCACGGCTCATCCGGATCCTCCGGCGCGACGGGCACGCCGCCGATGCGCGTGCCGCCGCCGAGCGAGCCCTCCGCCGCGACCATCGCTCCGGCCGAGACGCCGAGGTAGGGCACGCCGACGGCGACCTGCCGACGCAGTTCGCCGAACAGCGGTTCGAGTCCGGCGCGCACCTCTTCGACGACGCCGCCGCCCACGGCGATGCCGTCGACGTCGGCGATCGCGCTGAGCGCGACCGGCTCGCCGGACCGACCCGCGGTCGCGTGCGCCTCGATGCCCTCGCCGGCCGCGGCCAGCAGTTCGGCGAGCGCCGCCGCCTTCTCCTGCGCCTCGGGGTGCAGTGAGATCACGGCGATGCGCGGCCGGGTGCGGCCTGCCGCGCTCGCCCGTGCGGCCGCCTCGGCGACGAACGGCGCGTACAGCGCGGCATCCGCAGTGGTGGTCGCCCCGCCGCCGATGAGGTGGATGCTCACGCGGCGCCCTCCACGACCTCGACGGGCGGCAGCGCCGACCACGGGAAGATGATCCAGTCGTCGGTGCGGCGGTAGTCGAAGTCGGGCGCGAGCACCGTGTGGGACTTCGTGTACAGCGTCGCGGTGCGCACCTCGGCGCCCTCGTCGGTGAGCAGTGCGAGCACCTTGGCGAGCGTGCGGCCTGAGTCGGAGACGTCGTCGACGAGCAGCACGCGCTTGCCGCCGAGCGCCGGCGCGTCGAGCATCGGCGGGTGCAGCACGGGCTCGGGCAGGCGCTCGTCGATGCCCGAGTAGAACTCGACGTTGATCGAGCCGCAGGCCTTGGTGCCGAGGGCGTAGGAGATCGCGCCGGCCAGCAGCAGTCCGCCGCGGGCGATCGCGATCACGACGTCGGGCCGGAAGCCCGAGCGGAGCACGTCGCCCGCGAGGGTGCGCGCCGCCTCGCCGAACTCGTCCCAGGTGAGGATCTCGCGCTGTATGCCGTCGGATCCGAGGGCTGCGTCGTTGGCGTCGAAAGTCATCCCTACAGGCTACCCGCCGGTCCCGGCAGGGCGCTCGACGTCGGGGCTCTCCGCCGACTCGGGCGGCAGGGCGTGCGTCTCGGTCGGATCGGGCTCTTCGCCGGTGCCGAGCGTGGGCGCCGCGAGCCCGTGCCCGTCGTGCCTGAGTCCGGCGACCCGCTCGTTCAGGACCGAGATGATCGTGGCCGAGGCCGTTCCCACGATCGCGATGCCGCCCGCCATGAGCAGCACCGCGTAGAAGCGGCCGATCGGCGTGACCGGGTACTGGTCGCCGTACCCCACGGTGGTGATCGTGACGATCGCCCACCAGATGGCGTCGCCGAAGGTCGTGATGTTCGCGCCCTCGGCGTGGCGTTCCGCGTCGAGCGTGGCGAGCGCGAGGAAGAACACCCATGCGCAGGCGTACGCGAGGGCGAGGATGATGAACTGCGCCCGCACCGCGCTCGGCGTGTGGCGCTTCAGGACCGGCAGGTCCTGCAGGAGGCCGACGACGCGCAGCGCGCGGAACACCGGCAGGATGGCCGACAGCACCTCGAGCGGATGATGCCAGGCGTAGTGCCAGCGCCGGCCGTGCGGCGTGAGCGCGATTCGGATGACGACGTCGATGACGAAGATCACCCAGGTGAGGAGGAGGATGGTGAAGATGGTCGTCGTCACCCAGTCCGGTCGCGCCTGCCAGAGCACGTACACCGTGTAGGCCGTCACGAACGCCACGCCGAGCAGTGCGAGGGTGCGCGCGGTCACGTCGACATAGCGGGTGCGGCGCGCTGTGGCCGCGTCGCCCTCCGATGCGCCTCGGAGGGTCACCGGACGACCTCGGGCCGAACCGCGAGCTCGCCCTTCGTGAACCGGTACGGCGCGGCCTGCGCGACGGGCTTGACGACGATGAGGTCGAGGTCGACGTGCCTGGGCTTCAGCACCGCGTCGGTGATCACCGATGCGATGTCCTCGGCCAGGAGCGGTTCGGGCACGTCGTCGTAGACGGCCTCGGCCCTGGCGCGGTCGCCGCCGAAGCGCACGAGCGCGAACTCGTCGGTCTTCACCATGCCGGGAGCCACTTCGATGACCCGCAACGGTTCGCCGTTGAGCTCGAGGCGAAGCACCTCGGTCAGCGCGTGCGCGGCGAACTTCGCGGCGTTGTAGCCTCCCCCGCCGACGTAGGCCGTGTGCCCGGCGATCGAGGTGACGTTCACGATGTCGGCGACGCCGCGCTCGACGGCGCCGCGGCGCAGCAGCGGCAGCAGGGCGCTCGTGACGCGCTTCAGCGCGAGCACGTTCACCTCGAACATCCACGCCCAGTCGTCGACGTCGGAGTCCTCGACCGAGTCGAGCCCCTTCGCCCCGCCGGCGTTGTTGACGAGCGCGTGCACCGGTCCGGTCTCGGCGAGGTGGTCGCGCAGCCGGTCGACGTCGGCCTGCTTCGTCAGGTCGGCGACGACGACGGATGCCCCGGTCTCCGCGGCGAGCGCCCGCAGGCGCTCCTCTCGGCGCGCGACCCCGACGACGTCCCAACCGGCCGCGCGGAACGCACGCACGGTCGCCTCGCCGATGCCGGAACTCGCACCGGTCACGACCACTCGCAGCTCGCTCATGCGCCCATTCTGCCCTGCCGGGCGCCGCTCGTGCGGTTGAATGGACTGATGCATTCGCGACAGCCGGCACCCCCGACCAAGCGCAGACGTGTCCCCATGTGGGACAACGCCCGGTGGATCGCGATCACGCTCGTGGTCATCGGCCACGGCATCCTGCCGCTGATCGGCGAGTCGAACTCGGCCTACAGCGTCTACCTGTTCATCTACTCGTTCCACGTGGCGGTCTTCGTCACGGTCAGCGGGTACTTCGCGAAGTCCGGCCCGCCGAACGCGAGGGCGCTCCGTCAGGTGCTCACCGACATCGTCTTCCCCTTCCTCATCTTCGAGACGATCTGGACGATCATCAAGTGGCTGCTCGGGGGCGAGTTCGCACTCGACTTCGCCACGGCGTCGTGGACCCTCTGGTTCCTCATCGCCCTCGCGGTGTGGCGCATCGTGCTGCCGTACCTCGTGCTGCTGCGCTACCCGCTGCTCATCGCGATCGCGATCTCGATCGGCGCCGGGTACACCGAGTCGATCGACTCGACCTTCGCCCTCTCCCGCACGTTCGGCATGCTCCCGTTCTTCGTGTTCGGCTGGAAGCTGCGCCAGTGGCAGCTGACGGGCCGCTGGCTCGAGCTCCGCTCGGCGGTGGCCTGGCGCTGGCGGGCCGGCGCGATCGCGCTGTTCGGCGCGACGCTCGTGCTCATGCCGCTCGCGATCGAGACGTGGCGCGACCTGAAGCTGCGCCGGTTCATGCTCTACGACGAGTCGTACCAGGCCATCGGCTACGACGAGCCGTGGTCCGGCGCCATCCGGCTGGGGCTGCTGCTGTTCGCGATGCTCCTCTCGGTCGCGTTCCTCGTACTGATGCCGCGCGGTGCGACCTGGTTCACCCCGTTCGGCACCGCGACGATGTACATCTACCTGCTGCACACCTTCGTGCTCTTCCCGTTCCGCGAGACGGAGGTGCTCGCCGGAGACCAGCCGTTCTGGGTGCTGCCCTCGATGATGCTCTTCTGCATCGCGATCTCGATCGTGCTCTCGCTGAAACCCGTGCGCCGGGTGTTCCGGCCGCTCGTCGAGCCCAGGGCCCGGTGGATGTTCCGCCCCGAGCCGTCGACGGCGACCGGCACGATCGTGCTGCCGCCCGACGGCGAGCTGCGCTGACCGCAGCGGCCGCGTCGCCGCCGAACCGGCGCCGTCGTGCCCCGCACCGAGCGGATGCCTCGAGCGTGACGCCGTGTTGCGGCATCCGTTGCCCGTCGTTGCCGACGCGCCTAACGTGGCTCGAAAGCCGCGGCGGACCCGCCCGAGCCGTTCCCTGAGGAGACGTCCATGACCGAGACCGCCGACTGGCGCTTCGAGACCAAGCAGGTGCACTCGGGGGCCGCTCCCGACCCCGTGACCAACGCCCGCGCCACGCCGATCTACCAGACCACGTCGTACGTGTTCAACAGCGCCGAGCACGCGCAGAACCTCTTCGCGCTCGCCGAGTTCGGCAACATCTACACGCGCATCCAGAACCCGACGCAGGCGGTCGTCGAAGAGCGCGTCGCGGCCCTCGAGGGCGGCACGGGCGCGCTGCTCGTCGCCTCGGGCCAGTCGGCGGCCACCTTCGCGGTGCTGAACATCGCCCAGGCGGGCGACCACATCGTCTCGTCGTCGTCGATCTACGGCGGCACGTACAACCTCTTCAAGTACACGCTCGCCAAGCTCGGCATCGAGGCGACCTTCGTCGAGAACCAGGACGACGCCGACGAGTGGCGCCGCGCCGTGCGTCCGAACACGAAGCTCTTCTTCGCCGAGACGATCGGCAACCCGAAGATCAACGTGCTCGACATCGGCCTCGTGTCGGACGTCGCGCACGAGTCGGGCGTGCCGCTCATCGTCGACAACACGATCGCGACGCCGTACCTGATCCGTCCGTTCGAGCACGGCGCCGACATCATCATCCACTCGGCCACGAAGTTCCTCGGCGGCCACGGCACGACCATCGGCGGCGTCATCGTCGACGGCGGGAAGTTCGAGTGGTCGAAGAACGTCGAGAAGTTCCCCGGCCTGACCGAGCCCGACCCGTCGTACCACGGCGCGAGCTACACGGCGGCGGTCGGCGACGGCCTGGCATACATCATCAAGGCCCGCGTGCAGTTGCTGCGCGACCTCGGCGCCGCGATCTCGCCGAACAGCGCATGGCTGCTCATCCAGGGCATCGAGACGCTCTCCCTCCGCATCGAGCGCCACGTGCAGAACGCCCAGGAGATCGCGGAGTGGCTCGACAACCACCCCGACGTCGCGAGCGTCAACTACTCGGGCCTGCCGTCGAGCCCCTGGTATGCGGCAGCGAACACGTACGCCCCCAAGGGCGTCGGTGCGGTGCTCTCGTTCGAGCTGAAGGGCGGGGTCGGCGCCGGCCGCGCGCTCGTCGACAACCTGTCGCTGTTCAGCCACCTCGCCAACATCGGCGATGTGCGATCGCTCGTCATCCACCCCGCGTCCACGACGCACTCGCAGCTGACCCCCGAGCAGCAGCTCACGACCGGCGTCACGCCGGGCCTCGTGCGCCTGTCGGTCGGCATCGAGAACATCGACGACCTGAAGGCCGACCTCGAGGCGGGCTTCGCCGCTGCGCGCGCCGCCACGGAGGCCGCTCGCGTCTGACGCGCCACCACGAACGGCGGATGCCGCGGGCCTGCACGGGCCCGCGGCATCCGCCGTCTCCACGGCTGCTCGCGTTCCGGCCGCGCACGGCGACCGCGGCGTAACAATGAGCGGCGGCGCATCGACCTCGGCGAGAATCGAAGCATGGACTGGCAGACGACCGCCGATGCGGTGCCCGCGAGCATCGTGACCGAGGCGCGCGCGGCGTCGCTGGCCGGCCGCGCCCCCGCCACCGGCGCCTGGCGCGAGGGCGACGCCCTGGGCGACCGCCGGTTCGTGAGCATCGGCGAGGTGGCCCTCGAGTCCGGCCGTGTACTGCCCTCCGTCCGCATCGCCTACGAACAGTGGGGCACGCTCTCCCCCGCCCGCGACAACGCGATCCTCGTGCTGCACGCGCTGACCGGCGACAGTCATGTGGTCGGACCGGCCGGCCGCGCGCACCCGAGCGCCGGCTGGTGGCCCGGCATCGTCGGCCCTGGCCTCGCGATCGACACCGACCGCTGGTTCGTCGTCGCGCCGAACGTGCTCGGCGGGTGCCAGGGCTCCACCGGGCCCGCGTCCCTCGCGCCCGACCGTGCCGAATGGGGCATCCGGTTCCCCTTCCTCACGATCCGCGACCAGGTGCGCGCGCAGATCGCGTTCGCCCGCGAACTCGGCATCGAGCGCTTCGCCGCGGTCGTCGGCGGCTCGATGGGCGCCATGCACGTGCTCGAGTGGGCGATCATGGCGCCCGACGCCGTCGAGCGCATCGCGGTGCTCGCGGCGCCGGCCGCGACCTCGGCCGACCAGATCGCCCTGAACTCGGTGCAGATCGAGGCGATCCGCACCGATCCGGCCTTCCGCGGCGGCGAGTTCTACGATGCGCCCGACGGCGACGGGCCCACCCGAGGGCTCGCGCTCGCACGGCGCATGGCGATGCTCAACTACCGCACCGCGAGCGAGCTCAACCAGCGGTTCGACCGGAGTTGGCAATCGGATCTCGATCCGCTCGGCGGCGACGGGCGGTTCGCCGTCGAGTCCTACCTCGATTTCCACGGCAACAAGTTCACGCGGCGCTTCGACGCCAACAGCTACATCGTGCTCACGCAGGCGATGAACTCGCACGACATCGGGCGCGGTCGCGGCGGCGTGTCGGCGGCGCTCGCAGCGGTCGAGGCGCGCAGCCTCGTGCTCGGCATCGACAGCGACCGCTACTTCCCCCTCGCCGGTCAGGCTGAGATCGCCGCCGGACTGCCCGGGAGCGTCCACGGGCCCGCACCGGTCGTCGTCTCGTCCGAGTACGGCCACGATGCGTTCCTCATCGAGGACGACGCCATCGCGGCCGCCATCGACCGACTGCTCGCCGCCTGAGCGACTCGTTCGCCCCTGAGCGACCCCCTCGCCGCCTGAGGAGCTGCGGGCGCCGGGCCTCCCCGCACCCGGCCCGACTCCGCTACCCTTCGAATTGACGGCGTGTGCATCCGATGCCGCCGACACGGTCGAGGGGGTGTCATGAAGCGCATCCACAAGGAGCGCGACCGACTGCTCCGCACGCTCGCGAGGGTCTCCGGGCTGAGCGGCGCGGCCGGGTCGTTCCTGTGCCTGCTCGTGCCCGGGGTGTCGACCGGCCTCGAACTCCTGTTCGCGGCCGTGCTCAGCGCCGGTGCCGTCGTCTTCATCATGCTGCACACCGCACGCGGCGCGATCGCGCCCGCCCTGGGCGTCGTCGCCTGCGCGATCGGGCTCATCAGTCTGCTCGGCGCTGCGCCGGTGATCGATCCGGCCGCCGCCGCCGCGATGACGGTCACCGCGGCGGTGACCGCCGCTTCGGTCGCCATCCCGTTGATCGTGCGACCCGACGGCCCGTACCTCGTGCTCGGCCTCGTCGCGGCCGTGCTCATCGCCGTCGGAGTCGTCGCGATCACGGGCCACTCGATGGAGGTCGTGGCCATCGGCGCCCTCATGGGCTGGGCGGCCAACGCCACGATCGGCATCTGGCTCGACCGATCGATCGCCGCAGCAGCCGCCCGCATCCACGAGGTGGGCCGGGCCCACGAGGCCGAGCGCCTCGCGAGCGAGCTCGAGTCGCAACAGCGCCAGGACGCCCGGGTGCTGCACGACACCGTGCTCGCGACGCTGAGCCTGCTCGCCCATTCGGGCGTCGGCGTCGGCGCCGGCGCGCTTCGACAGCAGGCCGGTGACGACGCGCGACTGCTCAAGCAACTGCGGCTCGGCGCACCGATCGACCGGGGCTCGACCGCGGTCTTCTCCCCCGAGTCCGACGACGACAGCCTGGGCGTGACCTTCGAGTCGGTGCGCCAGCGGTTCGCCCGCATGGGCCTCGATGTGAACTGGCACGGTGCCGGCCGGCTCGCGTTGCCCCGCGACACGCTCGACGCGCTCCTCGGCGCGCTCGGCGAGTGCCTCGAGAACGTGCGCCGGCATTCCGGCGTCAGTGCGGCGGATGTCACCGTCAGCGACGACGAACGCACGGTCCGTGCGATGGTCACCGACGCCGGTTCCGGCTTCGAGCCGGCCGCGGTCGACGGCGCTCGACTCGGATACTCGGAGTCGGTCGTCGGCCGGCTCAGCATGGTCGGCGGGCGCGCGCGCATCTTCTCCTCCCCCGGCTCGGGCACGACCGTGATGCTCGAGGTGCCGAAGCCATGAGCGACGCGCAGATCCCGACGACCACACTCGGACGCCAGTTCCGGCGGCCGAGCCGATCGGCACGCGCCGCGGGCGACGTGCGCGAGAGCCACGGCGGCCGCCGTCTGGCCACCGGCATCACGATCGCGTCGGCCTTCATCATCCTCGGGCACCTCGCGCACGCGGTGACCCTGACACCGCTGTTCCCGCCCGGCCCAGGGCCCTGGGCGGCCTGGCTCGCCCTCGCCGGTGTCGTCGGCATCGGCGTAGTCTCCCGCCTCGTCTCGCGCAACGCCCCCCTGCCCGATGTGCTCTACGTCGTGCTGCTCGTCGCGCTCATCGCTCCGGTCTGGCTCGACGTCACCGCGTCGATGGGGCTGCTCCACCTCGGCGTCACGCCGACCGCGGCGGCAGCCGCAGGGGCCGTGCTGATGCCGGTTGCCGCGATCCGGGGCATCCGCATCCCGATGCTCGTGGCGAGCTTGATCGGCGCGGTCATCGCGGGCTCGGCGCTCCTGCAGATCACGACGGCCGGCCATTACACGGTGACGGGGCTCGCCGTCGCCGGGACCACGGTGCTGCCGATGGTCGTCGCCGTGATCGCGATCGGCGGGTTCCGGCGGCTCATCCGACGCGAGCTCGACCTGTCGCTCGTGCAGAGCACGGTTGCGACTCCCCGCACCGCGGTCGGCATGCGTGCCTCCGAGGAGCTCGCCCAGCTCGACTTCGACGCGGAGTCGCTCCTCGACGACGTCGGTTCCGGGCGCATCGCGATCCCCCTCCCCGCCGAGGCGGCCGAGCGCGCGGGCGACCTCGCCGCCCGGCTCCGCGTGCGACTCATCGAAGGTCGCAACGACACCTGGCTCCGGCACGCGGTGACCGAGTCGGCGTATCTCAGCAATCGGGTCACGGTCGACGACCCGGGCGGACTCGCCGGCGTGCTTTCCTCCGATCAGCGCGACGGACTCCTGCTCGCACTGTGGTTCCTCGTGGGCGAGCATTCGAAGGGCACCGCCGAGCTCGCCGCGCACGTCACGTGTCGCGAACCCGACGATGCATCCGACCCGCGAACACCCGATGTGCAGCTCTCGATCGACGTCTCCGGCGTCGTTCAGCGTCGCGTCGACCCCGCAACTTGGGATGCACTCGGTACAGTCGGTACACACGATGTCGTTACGGGGACCGATTCATTCCGGATCGACATCGACTGCCGAGTCGACCCGAACGCCTCGGCAGGCGTAACGGTCGCCCGTGGGGCGGCCCGTCAAAGGGGAAGCTGATGGCTGAGACCGCTCCACCGATCCGTCTGGCGATCGTCGACGATCACCGCATGCTCTTGGGCGCGCTCTCCGAGTGGATCCGTACCGCAGCCCCCGACATCGAGCTCCTCGCTGCGGTGCCGTCGTGGTCCGAGCTCCTCGCCCACCCCGAGTTCCCGGTCGACGTCGTGCTCCTCGATCTCGACCTGCGCGACAACATCCCCATCTCGTTGAAGCTGTCGATGCTGAAGTCGGCCGGCGTGCAGACGATGCTGATGAGCACGTATTCCGAGCCGACCGTCGTTCGCGAGGCCCTCGGTTCCGGGGCGCTCGGCTACCTCGTGAAGTCGGAGCCCGTCGAGACCATCATCGAGGCGATCCGTGCTGCACGGGTCGGCGAGTCGTACCTCACGCCCGAGCTCGAGCTCGCACTCACCGCGGAGGGCACGTCGCCGAAGCTCTCGGCGCAGGAGCGCCGCGTGATGGCGCTCTACGGCGCCGGTCAGCCGGTCAAGGCGGTGGCGTTCCAGCTCGGCATCTCGGAGGAGACGGCGAAGAGCTACCTCAAGCGCATCCGCGAGAAGTACCGCGCCGCAGGGTACGACGTCGGCACCAAGGTCGCGCTCCGCAAGCGCGCGATCCTCGACGGGATCCTGCTGCAGTCCGACTGAGCAGGGTCACGACCGCAGGGTCACGACCGCAGGGTCACGACCGCAGGGTCACGACCGCAGGGTCACGACCGCAGGGTCACGACTCGACGGCGCGCATCGCGCCCGTCGCATACGGCACCGCGACCCCGCGGCGCACGCGCGAGCGATCGAGTGCGAACGAGACGACGGCGAGCAGGGTCCCCGCGATGGTGAGCAGGAGCCCGATCCAGATCGGGGCGACGTAGCCGAGTCCGCCGGCGATCGCGATACCGCCGAGCAGCGCGCCGAGGGCGTTGCCGACGTTCAGCGCCGAGTGGTTCAGTGCGGCGGCGATCGACTGGCTGTCGCGCGCGACGTCCATGAGTCGGGCCTGGATGGTCGGTGAGAGCGCAGCAGCCGCCGCGCCGACGAGCAGCACGCCGGCGAACAGTCCGATCGGGCTCGACGCGGTGAACCCGAGCAGCACGAGCGCGCCCGCAAGCACCGCGAAGAACAGGTACATCGAGCGGCGCACGCTCCAGTCGGCGAGTCGGCCGCCCACGAGGTTGCCGACGGTCATGCCGACGCCGATGGCGATGAGCACGACGGGCACGAGCTCCTCCGGCAGCCCCGTCACCTCGGTGGCGAGCGGGGCGACGTAGCTGTAGACCGCGAAGAGTCCGCCGAAGCCCACCGCGCCGATGCCGAGGGCGAACCACACCTGGGCCCGGGTGAACGCCTTCAGCTCTCGCTTCATCGTCGCGCCCGGGTCGCCCGCCTGCCACGGCACTGCGACGAGCACCGCGACGAAGGTGAGGGCGAAGATGACCGCCACGGCGAGGTAGGCGATGCGCCATCCGGCGAGCTGGCCGAGCCAGGTGATCGAGGGCACGCCGATGACGTTCGCGATGGTGAGGCCCGAAAGCACGAGTGCGACTCCGCGCGCCCGCTTGCCCGGGCCCATCAGGCTCGCGGCGACGAGCGAGGCGATGCCGAAGTAGGCGCCATGCGGCAGGGCGGAGACGAAGCGGGCGACGAGCACGAGTTCGAAGCTCGGCAGCACGGCCGAGGCGATCGTGCCGAGCGTGAAGGCGGTGAGGAGTGCGAGCAGCAGCCGCTTCCGGGGCCAGCGCGCGGCCGCGGCCGCGATCGTCGGCGCGCCGACGACGACGCCGAGGGCGTAGGCCGAGATCATCCATCCGGCGTTCGCGTTCGCCGCGGCGGTCGACTGCGCCGAGAGCTCGGGCAGCAGGTCGAGGGCGATGTTCGGCAGCAGGCCCATCGCGACGAACTCGGTCGAGCCGATGCCGAAGCCGCCGAGGGCGAGCGCGAGGAGCGCGAAACGGATGCGGGCCGGCGACAGCGTCGTCGGCCCGTCGATGGGGAGGGTCACCCGTCGATTCTCCCACAGGAATCGAATCGATTCGATAGCCGTGCCGGAGCCGCCGGGAGCGGCCGTGCCGTGATCGTCAGTCGAGATCTTCCAGGGCCGTCTCGAGACGGTCGATCTTCGCGTCGAGCTCGCCGGACCGCCCAGGGCGGATGTCGGCCTTCAGCACGAGCGAGACCCGCGGGCCGTACGCGCCGACGGCCTCCGTGGCACGCCGGATCACGTCGAAGACCTCGTCCCACTCGCCTTCCAGCTCCGTGAACATCGACGTCGTCCGGTTCGGGAGGCCCGACTCCCGCACGATCCGCACCGCTGCGGCCACCGCGTCGTGAACGGACCCCTCGGGCCCTTCGGCTCCGCTCGGGGCCACTGAGAATGCCACCAGCATGTTCGACTCCTTCAGTTCTCTTCGAGGTCGGGTACGCGACGCACGGCATCGGCCGCGGACGACCGCGCTGCTCGCGGCGACCCGAGCCGCCACATCGAGCGGATGCCCCAGACGAGCAGCACCACGAGCAGCAGCGACTTCGCCGTCAGCAGGAAGACGAAGGCCGGATCGGCGATCAGGAGCCACCCGTACCAGTAGGGGTAGATGATGTGCGTGATGAGCGCGATCGACGCGGCGACGAGCGAGGGCACCGCGAACCGCGCGGGTCGGAAGACGAGTCCGAGGATCACCGGGGCCGCGAGCCACGTGACGAACTGCGGCGAACCGACCTTGTTCGCGAGCATGAGCACGACGACGAACGACAGCGCGAGCGGCGGCAGCAGGCGGCCGAATGCGGCTCCACCGCGCACGGCGCGGATGCCGATGAGCACGACGACGAGCACCCCGATCGCCATGAGCGGAGTGGTCAGTGCCGCCGCGGCATCCGCACCGGGCCCCTCGATCTGGAAGGTGAGGATCTGGCGGTCGTAGACGATCCGCACCGACTTCGAGCCCGCGACGATCTGCCAGAGCCAGCCGACCGCGAGCGGCGCCTCGATCTGCAGCCCCCGCCCGGCCTGCTCGGCGATGAAGCCGACGGCGTTCGCACCGGAACCGGCGAGGAGGCTCACGGCGAGGATGCCGACGCTGAGCGAGAGCGCGACGGTGAGCACCTCGAATCGCCGGCGCGCGGCGATCACGAGCGCGGCGACGAGGGCCGCCGGCCAGACCTTGATCCACGCGCCGATCGTGAGCAGCGCGGCGGCGACGCGCGGACGACCGGCTGCCCACAACAGGCCGGTGATCGCGAACGGCACGGTGATGGCATCGATGCGGCCGAAGGCGATGGGGCCGAGCAGCGCGAGGAAGCCGAGCCACCACCAGGCGGCGATCCGGCGGGGGCGGGAGAGTCTCGCACGGCCGATGAGCACGCTGAACGCGATGGCGTTCAGCACGGTCACGATGGCGAGCCAGGTCTGCGCGTACCAGGCAGAACCGAGGGCGAGCGCGGCGGCCATCGGTGCGAAGGCGAGGATGGGGTACACCCACGGCGCGTCGATGCCCATGCGGAGCCAGCCGTGCGCGGCGTTCTCGGCCCACAGCCGGTACACGGCCGTCACGTCGCCGAGCGGGTAGCCGGGAGCCGTCAGGTTCAGCCAGATGAGCGCAGCGTGCACGAGGGCGAAGCCCGTCCAGAGGGCAGCCCGGGTGCCGAGGAACCGGCGGATGCGATGACCGGATGCCTCGCGCCCATCCCCGTCCGTCATGGCCAAGAGCCTAGCCGAGCGTCACAATCCGCCACGTGCTCATCCACAGTCGGCGGCATCCGCGATGCTTGGACGAACACCCGTATGGAGGCCACCATGACCCGACGCTCCCGCTCCGCGATCCTCATCGCGGCATCCGCGACCCTCGCACTCGCAGGGTGCGCCGCCGGTGCCGGCGACACCTCGGGCGGCGGCGACTACGTGACCGAGGGCAAGGTCACGATCGCAACGGGCGAGCCAGCGTACTACCCGTGGGTGCTCGACGACGCCCCCGAGTCGGGCGAGGGATTCGAGGCCGCCGTCGCATACGCGGTGGCCGACGAGCTCGGCTTCGCGGCCGACGACGTCGTCTGGGTGCGCTCCACCTTCGAACAGGCCATCGCGCCCGGGCCGAAGGACTTCGACTTCAACCTCCAGCAGTTCTCGATCTCCGACGAGCGCAAGCAGAACGTCGACTTCTCGTCGCCGTACTACGAGACCACGCAGGTCGTCATCACGGTCGACTCCTCGCCGGCGGCCTCCGCCACCTCGATCGCCGACCTGAAGGACCTCCTCGTGGGCGCCCAGACCGGCACGACCAGCCTCGACGCCGTCGAAGAGGTCATCGCCCCGACCGCGGGCGCCCAGGTCTTCAACACCAACGACGACGCGAAGCTCGCCCTGCAGAACGGCACGGTCGACGCGATCGTCGTCGACCTGCCGACCGCGTTCTACCTCACCGGCGTCGAGCTCGACGGCGGCAAGATCGTCGGCCAGCTGCCCGTGACCTCCGGGGGCGGCGACGAGTTCGGGCTCGTGCTCGCCAAGGACTCGCCGCTCACGGCCGAGGTCACCGCGGCCGTCGACGCGCTTCGCGAACGCGGCACGCTCGACGCGCTCGCGGCCGAATGGCTGGGCGGCGAGGGCGGCGCGCCCGTTCTCGAGTAGGACCGATGCTCCCAGCGACGCCGGTGCCCGTGCCGCGGATGCCGCGGCATCCCCTGGCCGCCGGTAGCGTGAGCTCGTGACCGAGACGACCGACGCCCGCGATTCGGCGACCGCGTGGCGGCCGAGCGCCATCGAGCTCGAGCGGCGCGCCTTCCGGAAACGCCAGACCGGTCGCTCGGTGCTCGTGAGCGCCCTCTCGACGATCGTGCTCGCGGGCCTCCTCGCATGGGCGCTCATCGGCTCGCCGGGGTGGGCCCAGGTGCAGCAGACCTTCTTCGACCCGACGGTCGCGCTCGCCTCGCTCCCCCGCATCCTCGAGGGCCTGTGGCTGAACATCCAGGTGCTCGTCGCCGCGAGCATCGGCGTGGTCGTGTTCGCCCTGGTGCTGGCGACGCTCCGCACGCTGCGCGGCCCAGTGTTCTTCCCGCTGCGAGCGCTCGCAGCCGGCTACACCGACCTCTTCCGCGGCGTGCCGCTCATCATCGTGCTCTACCTGATCGGCTACGGCGTGCCGGGGCTCGACTTCTTCCCCCGGATGCCCGTCGCCTTCTGGGGCACGATCGCCCTCATCCTCACCTACTCGGCGTACGTCTCCGAGGTGTTCCGCGCCGGCATCGAGGCAGTGCATCCCTCGCAGCGTCTCGCCGCCCGATCGCTGGGCCTCAGCCACGGGCAGACCATGCGGCGCATCGTGCTGCCGCAGGCGTTCCGCAAGGTGACCCCGGCGCTCATGAACGACTTCGTCGCCATGCAGAAGGATGTGGGGCTGATCTCGGTGCTCGGGGCCGTCGACGCCGTTCGGGCGGCGCAGATCGAGACGGCGCACTACTTCAACTTCACGCCCTACGTCGTGGCGGGCCTCCTCTTCGTGCTGCTCGCCTGGCCGATGATCCGGCTCACCGACTGGGTGTCGGCACGCACGCGGGCACGCGAACAGGTCGGGAGCATCGTATGAGCACGAGATCCGCGTCGGTCGCCGAGCCGGTGCTCCGGCTCCGTGGCGTCCGCCGGGCGTTCGGCGAGCACGTCGTGCTCGACGGCATCGACCTCGACGTCGCGGCCCACGAGGTCGTCGCCCTGGTCGGGGCGAGCGGATCCGGCAAGTCGACGCTGCTCCGCACGATCAACCTCATCGAGCGCATCGACGACGGCGAGATCCTCCTGCGCGGGCAGGACGTCAGCGATCCGCGCGTCGACGCCGACGACGTCCGGGCCCGCATCGGCGTGGTCTTCCAGCACTACAACCTCTTCCCGCACCTCAGCGTGCTCGACAACGTGACACTCGCGTCGCGGCTCGTGCACCGGGTGCCCCGCGCGGAAGCCGAGCGCCAGGGCCTCGAGCTGCTCGCCTCGATCGGGCTCGCCGACTTCGCCCGCGCGTTCCCCGACCGGCTGTCGGGCGGCCAGCAGCAGCGCGCCGCGATCGTGCGCGCGATCGCGACCGGGCCCGAACTGCTCCTGCTCGACGAGGTGACGAGCGCCCTCGACCCCGAGCTCGTCGGAGAGGTGCTCGCCCTCGTGCGCTCGCTCGCCGACGGCGGCACGACGATCGTGATGGCCACCCATGAGATGGCGTTCGCGCGCGAGGTCGCCGATCGCGTGGTATTCCTCGACGCCGGCCGGATCATCGAGGACGCCCCCGCTCGTCAGTTCTTCGAGGCGCCGCGTGAAGAGCGCACCCGGGAGTTCCTCGCGAGGTTCCTCGCCGACTGAGGCCGGGTTCCGCCGACGCTTCCGTCAGTGCGCGAGCAGCGCGCCGATGACCGGCGGGATCGCCTCGGCGATGTCGAGCGCCGTGATCGGCCCGCCGTCGACCGCGGCCGTCGCGCGACTCGCCGCCTCGCCGTGCACCCATGCTGCCGTCGCCGCGAGCGCGGTCAGCACTCCGGCATCGGTCGCGAGCCGCTCGTGGTGCGTGGCGACGAGCGCGCCGAGGATGCCGCCGAGCACGTCGCCCGTGCCGGCGGAGGCCAGCCAGTGCGTCGGCGCCGTGATCGTGGAGCGATCGCCATCGGGGTCGCAGACGTGGGTCACCGCGCCCTTCAGCAGCACGACGACACCGAGCTCCTTCGCCGCCCTGAGCGCCCACTCCGCCGGAGCCGCGCGCACCTGCGCGATGCTCGTGTCGATCTCGCGCGAGGCGAGCAGTGCCGCGAGCTCCCTCGCGTGCGGCGTGATCACCGTCGGCGCCGTGTGCGTGCCGACGAGGTCGAGCGCGCCGGCGTCGAGCACGACCGGCAGCCCGGACGCGAGCGACCCCTGCAGGTCGCCGAGCAGCATGAACGAGCGGCGTCCCATGTCGATGCCGGAGCCGATCAGCCACGCCTGCACGCGGCCGGGGGCGGTGACGGTCTCGGGGCGGCGGGCGAGCACCGCGGTGCGCACGGCACGCGGGCCCGTGTACCGCACCATGCCGAGGCCGGCACGGTGCGCCGCCTCGACGGCCAGCACCGCCGCGCCCGGATACTCCGGCGAGCCCGCCACGATGCCGAGCACGCCGCGCGAGTACTTGTCGTCATCGGCCACCGGCGCGACGATCCATCTCGCCGCATCGGCCGCGGTCCATTCCTGCCAAGACGCATCCATGCTCCAACGATAGGTTGAGGGAGATGACTCCGACACTTCCCGCACCGATCAGCCTCGCCCCGAGCGTCGTCGTCTTCGACTACGGCGAGGTCATCTCCCGCGAGCCGACCGATGCCGATCGTGCCGCCCTCGTCGAACGGGCCGGCGCGACGGCGAACCCCGAACCGTTCTGGGCCTCGTACTGGGCGCACCGCCTCGGCCTCGACCGCGGCACGACCTCGATCGCCGAGTACTGGCAGGCCGTCGCGGCCGACCTCGGCGCCGACTGGAACGTGATCGACCTGCACGAACTCTGGGCGCTCGATCACCGCGGGTGGCTCTCGGTCGATCCCGGCACGCTCGGCGTGCTGCATGCCCTCGCCGCGGGCGGCACGCGCCTCGCCCTCCTCTCGAACGCGGGAGCGGACTTCTCGGGCTGGCTGCGGCACGGCTCCTTCGCGCCGCTCTTCGAGCGCGTCTTCGTGAGCGGGGAACTGGGCCTCGTCAAGCCCGACGCCGCGATCTACGAGCACGTCATCGACGAACTCGGCATCGCGGCATCCGACTTCGTCTTCATCGACAACAAGGCCGAGAACGTCGAGGGCGCGAAGGCCGTCGGCGGCGACGGTCACGTCTTCACGGATGCCTCCGCGCTCGAGGCCTGGCTTCGAGCCCTCGCCTGACCCGCTGCCGGGTCGGCGTGCGCGTCGGCAGCCGGTTCAGGTGCGCTGCCCGATGGCGATGATGTTGCCCTCGCTGTCGGTGAACCACGCCGATCGCTCGCCGTCGAGGTCGGCGATGCCGTCGACGGTCTTCAGCCCGGGCATGTCGTAGTCGGCGAACGCGACGCCGCGCGACCGGAGCTCCGTCATCGCCGCGTCGAGGTCATCGGTGTCGATGCCGAACGCGGTGTTCTGGGCGGTTCCGGCGAACTGCGTCTCGTAGACGAGCACTCGGGCGCCGCCGACCTCGAAGAGCACTCCGGTCTCGTCGGTCATGACCGGGTCGAGGTCGAAGGTGTCCTTCCAGTACCGGACGGCCCGCTCGAGGTCGGAGGCGGGAAGGATCGAATAGGCGCGCGCAGACTCGAACATGACGCAACCTCACTTTCGTGACTCGTGCGGAGTCTACGCGCGCCGACAGGGGTCGGGCAGTCCCCCGTCCGGGCGTGCAACGGCCGCACGGCGCCCGTGGACGGCGGCGCCGCCAGACCGCGGCTCAGCCGCGTCGCGTGGCGTCCTGCACCTCTCCGACGAGCTCCTCGATGATGTCCTCGAGGAAGATGACGCCGGTCGTCGTGCCGTCCTCGTCGAAGGCGCGGGCCACGTGCGTGCCGAGGCGGCGCATCGTCGCCAGCGCGTCCTCGAGGTCGGTGCCCGCGTAGATCGAGACGAGACGGCGCACGCGCTTGGCCGGGATCGGATCGTCGAACTCGTCGTCGTCGAGATCGATCACGTCCTTCAGGTGCACGTAGCCGTCGGGTTCGCCCGACTCGTCGATGATCGGGTACCGCGAGAATCCGCGACGGGCCACTGCGCGCTCGACGTCGGCCGGCGTCGCCGCGGGCGGCAGGCTGACGAGCGCGTCGAGCGGCACCGCCACATCCTGCACCCGCTTGGTCGTGAACTCGAAGGCGGCGGTCAGTCGGCCGCTCGCGTCGTCGAGCACGCCCTCGCGTCGCGACTGGTGCACGATCGTCTGCACCTCTTCGAGCGTGAACGTCGAGTTGGCCTCGCTCTTCGGCTCGACGCCGAACAGTCGGAGCACGCCGTTGGCCGTGGCGTTCAGCGCGACGATGATCGGCTTGAAGATGCGGGCGAGGAAGACGAGCGGGGGCGCCAGGATGAGCACGGCGCGATCGGGCACCGAGAACGACAGGTTCTTCGGCACCATCTCGCCGAACACGACGTGCAGGTACGACACGAGCACGAGCGTGACGATGAACGCGATCGTCGAGACGACCTCCGCCGACCAGCCGGTGAGGTGCAGCGGCACCTCGAGCAGGTGGTGGATCGCGGGCTCCGACACGTTCAGGATCAGCAGCGAGCAGATGGTGATGCCGAGCTGGCTCATCGCGAGCATGAGCGTGGCGTGCTCCATCGCCCAGAGCGCGGTCTTGGCGCTGCGCTTGCCCTGCTCGGCGAGCGGTTCGATCTGCGATCGCCGCGCCGAGATGACCGCGAACTCCGCGCCGACGAAGAAGGCGTTGGCGATGAGCAGCACGATCAGCCAGGCGATGCCGGCCCAGTCGCTCATCGTTCTCCTCCGTCGAGGTCGTCGGCTTCGGGCATCGGGTTCGGCACGAACCGCACGCGGTCGATGCGACGCCCGTCGAGTCGTTGCACGACGAGCGTGCCCTCGTCGATGAGCACCTCGTCGCCGACCGCGGGCAGTCGTCCGAGCTCGGCCATGACGAATCCGGCCACGGTCTCGTAGTCTCCGTTCTCCGGCACGCGGATGCCCGTGCGCTCGAGCAGTTCGTCGGGTCGCAGTATTCCGGGGAAGCTCACGTCGTCGCCGCGCCGCACGATGCCGGCCCGCGTGCGGTCGTGCTCGTCGGAGACCTCGCCGACGAGCTCCTCGACGAGGTCTTCGAGCGTGGCGACCCCCGCCGTGCCGCCGTACTCGTCGACGACGACGGCCATCTGGTACCCGCGACCGCGGAGCTCTTCGAGGAGCGTGTCGAGCTTCATCGTCTCGGGCACGCGGAGCGCGTCGGACTGCAGCGCCGACGCCGGCACCTCCGAGCGCTTCTCGCGCGGCACCGCGACGGCCTGCTTGACGTGCACGAGGCCGACGATGTCATCGAGGTTCTCGTCGTACACGGGAAACCTCGAGTACCCGGTCGTGCGTGCGAGTTCGAGCACGGCCTCGGCCGGCTCCTGGCGCTGCACCGACGCGACCCTCGGGCGCGGGGTCATGACGTCCGACGCGTCGTGATCGGCGAAGCGCAGGGTGCGGCCGAGCAGGGTCGCGGTGTCCTGCTCGAGCATTCCGGCACTCGCCGAGCGTCGCACGAGCGACGAGAGCTCCTCGGCCGAGCGGGCGCCGGAGAGCTCTTCCTTCGGCTCGATGCCGACGGCGCGGAGCAGCCCGTTGGCGCTGCCGTTGAGCACCGTGATCGCGGGCCGGAACACCCAGGTGAAGGCCGTCTGGAACGGCATCACGAACTTCGCCGTCGCGAGCGGGAGGGCGAGCGCGAAGTTCTTCGGCACGAGTTCGCCGAGCACCATCGACAGCAGCGTGGCGACGACGATCGCGGTGATCGTGCCGATGGGGCGAACGAATGCCTCGGAAAGCCCCATCGCGGTCAGCGGCCCTGCAAGGAGCGACGAGATCGCCGGCTCCATCGTGTATCCGGTGAGCAGCGTGGTCAGCGTGATTCCGAGCTGGGCGCTCGACAGGTGCGTCGAGGTGATCTTCAGCGCCGAGATGGTGAGCGCGAGCTTCGTCTCACCTCTCGCGCGCCGAGCCTCGAGATCGGCTCGATCGAGATTGACGAGCGCGAACTCACTGGCGACGAACAAGCCCGTGCCGATCGTGAGGAGGAGTCCGATGCCGAGGAGGATCCACTCAGACATCGCCACCTCCGCGAGCAGTCACGGGCGGGGGTCTATGACCGGGGGCAGTGGCAGAGGGAGGATCGTCCATTGTCGCCTCAGTATATCGGCGCGCACTGCGCGATCCCCCAGCTGTAACCGGAGCGTCACACACCCTCAGGCAACCCCACCGCACAGCGCACAAACCGCCCTCCACCGCACAGCACCGCACCGCACCGCACAGCACCGCACCGCACCGCACCGCACCGCACCGCACCGCACCGCACCGCACCGCACCGCACATGATTGTGGGGGCGCGCTCTGGCCGAGCATTCCCTCGCACCGAACAACTTCCCGAATCGTCGTGTGAGCGTTGCCTCTCGTGAGGCGGCACTCACACGACGAGTGACACGAGCGAGGCGAAGCGAAGGGAAGCAAGGCGAGGCGAAGGGAAGCAAGGCGAAGCAAAGCGAGGGATGGCAGGCACGGAACGGCGATCGCAGATGTCGGATGCCGCTTCGAGCGACGTGGTTCCGTCCGCAGCTCGACGACGCAGCAGCTCAGCAGCGCGGCGACTCAGCAGCTCAATGCGAGGGCTCCCCCGCGCCGTCGCCGCCCCATTCCCCCATCGACCGCACGCGACGGCGTATGGCCGCGTCTTCCCAGCGGTGGAGGCGCGCCCGCGTCCGCGGCGGGTCGACCAGCGGTGCCCGGCGCTGAGCAGTGCCGTAGCGGTGATCCCAGAGCTCGAAGAGCTCGCAGACGGCGTCGTCGAGCTGCATCAGGAACTCGGGATCGAGGAAGTACCGTCTGGCCCTCGGCTCGGCGGGGTCGACTTCCGACCAGACCACGCCTCGGTCTCGCAGCGCCGCCAGATGGTGTGAGACCGCGGTCCGCGAGACCCCGGCTTCGACAGTCACGACGTCGCAGAGCTCACCGGCCGTGTGATCGCCCACTGCCAGCACCTCGATGATGCGCCGACGAATCGGCTGAGCCACGATCTCGAACGCGTGCGTCATGGCACCGCAGCGTATTCGCACCGGTGGTGCGCACACCGTCGCCATCCACAGCCCCGCGCACGACGAAGTTCACCAGCTGACGGGCAGCGCCTTGCCCTCCTCGTAGCCTGCGGCCGACTGGATGCCGACGAGCGCCCGGTCGCGGAACTCCTCGAGCGTGCGCGCACCTGCGTAGGTGAAGGAGCTGCGCACCCCCGAGGTGATCATGTCGAGCAGGTCCTCGATCGAGGGCCGCAGCGGATCGAGCGAGATCGCCGACGAGGAGATGCCCTCGGCGAACAGCTCCTTGCGCGCGAGCTCGTAGGGCGAGAGGCGATCGAATCGCTCGCGCACGGCCTTCGTCGAGGCCATGCCCCAGCTCTCCTTGTAGAGGCGACCGGATGCATCGTGCCGCAGCAGTCCCGGCGCCTCGATCGTGCCCGCGAACCACGACCCGATCATGACCGAAGCCGCTCCAGCGGCGAGCGCGAGCGCGACGTCGCGCGGGTAGCGCACGCCGCCGTCCGCCCAGACGGATGCACCGAGCTCGCGAGCGGCCTCGGCCGTCTCGAGCACTGCGGAGAACTGCGGGCGACCGACCGCCGTCATCATGCGGGTCGTGCACATGGCGCCGGGCCCGACCCCCACCTTCAGCACGTCGGCACCGGCGTCGACGAGGTCGGCGACCGCGTCGGCGGTCACGATGTTGCCGGCGACGATCGGAATGTCGAGGCCGAGGTCGCGCACGATCGACACGGCCCGGAGCATGCCCTCCTGATGTCCGTGAGCGGTGTCGATGACGAGCATGTCGACCCCCGCTGCCGCGAGCGCGGTCGCCTTCGCCGCGACGTCCCCGTTGATGCCGATCGCCGAGGCGACGCGGAGCCGCCCGTCGGCGTCGACGTTCGGCTCGTAGATCGTGCCGCGCAGCGCACTGCGGCGGCTGAGCGTGCCGATGACGCGCCCGTGCTCGACGACCGGGGCGAACTCGAGGTCGGCCTCGACCATCAGGTCGAATGCGCGGCGCGGCGTGGACACGTCGTCGGCGTCGAGGGAGGCGATGCCGCCGTGCACGAGGTCGCCGAGGCGCGCGTCGGGCAGTGCCGTCGCAAGACGATCGGCGGGGATGCATCCGACGTACTCGCCACTGGAGTCGTGCAGCACGATGCCGTGGCCCGCGATCGGCGGCAGCACCTCGAGTGCGTCGGCGGTCGTGGCATCCGGACTGAAGTCGTGCGGGGTGTCGAATCGAGGGGACTGCGCCTTGACCGTGCGGATCGCGTCGTCGAGATCCTGCAGGTGGAGGTCTTGCGGCAGCACCCCGAGCCCGCCGCGGCGGGCGAGGGTCGCGGCCAGTCGCGGGCCCGTGATCGAGTTCATGTTCGCCGAGACGAGCGGGATGGAGGCGCCCGACCCGTCATCGGGTGCGAGCGAGACGTCGAGACGGCTCGTGACGGCGGAACGACTCGGTACGAGGAACACGTCCGAGTAGGTGAGGTCGTGGCTGGGTGTCGTCCGGTAGAACTCCATGCCGCCACGCTACCGCCGCGCCGTGCTCGCAGCCCCATTCAGGGGATTAGGCTGGGAGACGGTGATTCGTCATGCCCGCGCGTATGGCGAGACCGCGAAGCAGGTAATTCCAGCATCAATGGAGAGAGTGGGCGAGAGGCTGTGTCGAGCCAATTGACCGGGTCGGGATCCGACGAGACGACGTCGGGCGAATACGGAGCCAACGAATGGCTCGTCGACGAGATGTACGAGAAGTTCCTCGTCGATCCCCAATCGGTCGACAAGACCTGGTGGCCGGTGCTCGAGCACTACCGCCAGGTGAAGACCGAGGGCGCAGACCCATCGACCCCCGCACCTGCGGCGGATACCGCCGCACCGGCTTCGGCGCCGGTGCCTGACGCGGCCCCGGCGGCGCCGGCGGCCCCCACGGCGACCACGGCCCCCGCACCGGCCGCGGAGCCGTCCACGGCACCCGTACCCGTCATCGGGCAGACGCCTGCCGCGCGCACGACGTCGGTCGCTCCGCGCACGCAGCCCGTACCGGCCGACGTGCCCGTCACGAGCCCGCAGCCCATCGTCGCCGACGCCCCGAAGGAAGACGAGGTCGTCACCCTCAAGGGCATGCCGAAGTCGCTCGCGGCGAACATGGACGCCTCGCTCACCGTGCCGACCGCGACGAGCGTCCGCACGATCCCGGCGAAGCTCATGATCGACAACCGCATCGTGATCAACAACCACCTGCGGCGCTCCCGCGGCGGCAAGATCTCGTTCACCCACCTCATCGGCTGGGCGCTCATCCAGGCGCTCAAGGAGTTCCCGAGCCAGAACGTCTTCTACGCCGAGCTCGACGGCAAGCCGAGCCTCGTCAAGCCCGCGCACATCGGCCTCGGCATCGCGATCGACATCCCGAAGCCCGACGGCACCCGTGCGCTGCTCGTGCCCGCGATCAAGCGCGCCGAGACGATGACGTTCAACGAGTACCTCGCGGCCTACGAAGACCTCGTGCAGCGTGCCCGCCAGAACAAGCTCAAGGCCGACGATTTCGCCGGCGCCACGGTCTCGCTCACCAACCCGGGCGGCATCGGCACCGTGCACTCGGTGCCCCGCCTCATGAAGGGCCAGGGCTGCATCATCGGCGCCGGCGCCCTCGAGTACCCCGCCGAATTCCAGGGCGCGTCCGAGAAGACGCTCGCGCACCTCGCGATCGGCAAGACGATCACGCTGACCTCGACGTACGATCACCGGGTCATCCAGGGCGCGGGCTCGGGCGAGTTCCTGAAGAAGGTGCACGAGCTCCTCCTCGGCCAGCGCGGCTTCTACGAGAACCTCTTCGCCGCGCTCCGCCTCCCCTACGAGCCGATCCGCTGGGCGCCCGACATCTCGGTCGACATCGCGAGCGCGATCGACAAGACCGCCCGCGTGCAGGAGCTCATCAACGCCTTCCGCGTGCGCGGCCACCTGATGGCCGACATCGACCCGCTCGAGTACGTGCAGCGCTCCCACCCCGACCTCGACATCGCGAGCCACGGCCTGACCTTCTGGGACCTCGACCGCGAGTTCGTCACCGGCGGCTTCGGCGACAAGCGCACCGCGCAGCTCCGCGACATCCTCGGCGTGCTCCGCGACTCGTACTGCCGCACCATCGGCATCGAGTACATGCACATCCAGGACCCCGTGCAGCGCAAGTGGATCCAGAACGAGGTCGAGCGCAGCTACGAGAAGCCGACGCACGACGAGCAGATGCGCATCCTCGGCAAGCTCAACGAGGCCGAGGCGTTCGAGACCTTCCTGCAGACGAAGTACGTCGGCCAGAAGCGCTTCAGCCTCGAGGGCGGCGAGTCCGTCATCCCGCTGCTCGACGAGATCCTGCAGGGCGCCGCGAAGGAGGGCCTCGACGAGGTCGCCATCGGCATGGCGCACCGCGGCCGCCTGAACGTGCTCACGAACATCGCCGGCAAGACGTACGGCCAGGTGTTCCGCGAGTTCGAGGGCACCCAGCAGTCGAAGGGCTTCTCGGGCTCCGGCGACGTCAAGTACCACCTCGGCACCCAGGGCACCTTCACCGCCGACGACGGGCACCAGATCCCCGTCTCGCTCGCGGCGAACCCCTCGCACCTCGAGGCGGTCGACGGCGTGCTCGAGGGCATCGTGCGCGCCAAGCAAGACAGGAAGCCGATCGGCACGTTCTCGACGCTGCCGATCCTCGTGCACGGCGACGCGGCGATGGCCGGTCAGGGCGTCGTGCTCGAGACCATGCAGATGTCGCAGCTCCGCGGCTACCGCACGGGCGGCACGATCCACGTCAACATCAACAACCAGGTCGGCTTCACGACGGTGCCGGGCGACGCCCGCTCCTCGATCTACTCGACGGATGTCGCGAAGACCATCCAGGCGCCGATCTTCCACGTGAACGGCGACGACCCCGAAGCCGTCGTGCGCGTGGCCGAGCTCGCCTTCCGCTACCGCCAGGAGTTCAAGCGCGACGTCGTCATCGACCTCGTCTGCTTCCGTCGGCGCGGCCACAACGAGGGCGACGACCCCTCGATGACCCAGCCCCTCATGTACAACCTCATCGAGGCGAAGCGCTCGGTGCGCAAGCTCTACACCGAGGCCCTCGTCGGCCGCGGCGACATCACCGAGGTGGAGTACGAGGAGGCGCACCGCGACTTCCAGGACCGCCTGGAGCGCGCATTCGCCGAGACGCACGCCGCGCAGACCGGGGCCATCCCGATCATCGGGGCGACCGAGTCGGCCAAGCCCGAGGAACCCGTCGCAGGCGAGCTCGAGACCACGGGCGTCTCGACCGAGGTCGTGCACGCCATCGGCGACGCGTTCAACAACAAGCCGTCGGGCTTCACGGTGCACCCGAAGATCCAGCAGCTCCTGACGAAGCGCCTCGACATGAGCCGCAACGGCAAGGTCGACTGGGGCTTCGGCGAACTGCTGGCCCTCGGCTCGCTCCTCCTCGAGGGCACCCCGGTGCGCTTCGCAGGCCAGGACGCCCGCCGCGGCACGTTCGTGCAGCGCCACGCCGTGCTGCACGACCGGGTGAACGGCCAGGAGTGGCTGCCGCTGCAGAATCTGTCCGAGAACCAGGCTCGCTTCTGGATCTACGACTCGCTGCTCTCCGAGTACGCGGCGATGGGCTTCGAGTACGGATACTCCGTCGAGCGTGCCGACGCCCTCGTCATGTGGGAGGCGCAGTTCGGCGACTTCGCGAACGGCGCGCAGACCATCATCGACGAGTTCATCTCCTCGGCCGAGCAGAAGTGGGGCCAGCGCTCGAGCGTCGTGCTCCTGCTCCCGCACGGCTACGAGGGTCAGGGCCCCGACCACTCGAGCGCCCGCATCGAGCGGTACCTGCAGCTCTGCGCCGAGAACAACATGACCGTCGCGCGTCCTTCGACGCCCGCGTCGTACTTCCACCTGCTGCGCCGCCAGGCGTACGCGCGCCCGCGCCGCCCCCTGATCGTGTTCACCCCGAAGGCGATGCTTCGCCTCCGCGGCGCCACGAGCGAGGTCGCCGACTTCACGAGCGGCCGATTCGAACCGGTCATCGACGACGCCCGCATCGCCGACAAGGCCGCCGTCAAGCGCGTCGTGTTCGTCTCGGGCAAGATCTACTACGACCTGATCACCGAGCTCGAGAAGCAGCAGAACACCGAGGTCGCGGTCGTGCGCCTCGAGCAGCTCTACCCGCTGCCCGCCGGCGAGCTCAAGGCCGTCGCCGATTCGTACCCGAACGCCGAGCTGATGTGGGCTCAAGACGAGCCCGAGAACCAGGGCGCCTGGCCCTACTTCATCATCGAGACGAACAAGCTCGGCGACCGCGCGGTGCGCGTCGTCGCGCGAACGGCTGCGGCGTCGCCCGCCACCGGTTCCGCGAAGCGGCACGCCGCCGAGCAGGCCGAGCTGGTGCGAACCGCGACCACGCTCTAGCGCGGCAACGACACGAGACGAACGAACGAAGCGAGCGGATGCCCCGGGGCATCCGCTCGCTTCGTCGTTTCCGCCTGCTCAGGCCTTGCCGCGCCCGAGCCGGCTCGGCCACCAGATGGCGCGCCCGATGTCGTACGCGAGCGCCGGCACCAGGAGCGTGCGCACGAGGAACGTGTCGAGCAGCACCCCGAAGGCGACGATGAACGAGATCTGCGCGAGGAACAGGATCGGCAGCACGCCGAGCGCCGCGAACGTCGCGGCGAGCACGAGCCCTGCGGAGGTGATCACGCCGCCGGTGAGCCGCACACCCCGGATGATGCCGGAGCGCGTGCCGAACCGAAGCGACTCCTCGCGCACCCGGGTCATCAGGAAGATGTTGTAGTCGACGCCGAGGGCCACGAGGAACACGAACCCGAAGAGCGGCACGGACGGGTCCGCCCCGGGGAAGTGGAACACGTGCTCGAAGACCAGAGCGGAGACGCCGAGCGCCGCGGCGAACGAGAGCACCACGCTGCCGATCAGGATGAGCGGCGCCACGATGGATCGGAGCAGGAGCATCAGGATCACGAGGATCGCGGCGAGCACGAGCGGGATCACGAGGGTGCGGTCGGCGATCGCCGCCGCGTTCGTGTCGAGTGCGACCGCGGTCTGGCCGCCGACGAGCACGTCGGTGCCGACCTCGTCGAGGTTGGAGCGGAGCTGCTCGACGGTCGCCTCGGCCTCGAGCGAGTCCGACGGATCCGTGAGCGTGACCTGCAGCTGCACCTCGCCGTCGACGACGGTCGGGGCGGGCGCGGGCGTGCCGGGCGGGCCGAATGCCTGGATGCCGTCGCCCGTCACCGGGGCCGTCCCTGCGGGCGACTCCGCGCTCACCACGGCGACCGAGTCGACGCCCGCCGTGTCGAGCGCGACATCCGCGATCTGCTGCAGCTCGTCCTCCGGGCCGATGACGACCGCAGGGGTGCCCGATCCCGCCGGGAAATGCTCGCCGAGCATCGCCTGGCCGTCGCGCGCCTGCGACTCGCCCAGCACGAACTCGCTCGAGGCGACGCCGTCGGCGTCGAGCTGCGCGAGCCCGAGCGACATGCCACCGAGCGCAAGCACCGACACGATCCAGACGGTGCGCGGACGCTTCGAGACGAGTCGACCGACGCCCGCCCAGATGCCTCGATCGGGCAGGTCCGCCTCATCGGGCGCCGACGCGTCGATGACGCCTGCGGCGTGACGGGCGTGCGGCTCGCCCGCGTCGCCGAGGTGGGCGACCTTCCGCGGCCAGAAGGCGGCGCGTCCCGCCCAGAGGAGCAGCGCGGGCAGGAGGGTCAGCGCGGCGAGCACGGCGAAGACGATGCCGATCGCCGCGACCGGGCCGAGCACCTTGTTCGAGGTCAACTCGCTCACGAGCAGGATGAGGAGCCCGACGATGACAGTGCCGCCTGAGGCCACGATCGGCTCCCACGAGCCCTTCAGTGCCGCCCAGGTGGCGTCCCACTTGCGCTCGTGGTGTGCGAGTGTCTCGCGATAGCGCGAGATGTAGAGCAGCGCGTAGTCGGTGGCCGCACCGATCACGAGGATGAACAGGATGCCCTGCGTCTGCCCCGAGAGCAGGAGGATGTCGGCGCGTGCGAGCGCCACGACCGTGAACACCGAGGCGCAGAGCGCCGTGAGGCTCGTGAAGAGCACGATGAACGGGAGCAGGGGCGAGCGGTACACCACGATGAGGATGAGGAAGACCGCGGCGAGTGCGACGGCGAGCAGGAGTCCGTCGATCCCCTTGAACGCTGCCGAGAGGTCGGCGGTGAAGCCCGCGGGTCCGGTGACGGCGGCCGTCGTGCCGTCGACGGGGTGCTCCGTCAGCACGGCGCGCACCTCCGCGACGATCTCGGCCGGCTTCTCGCCGCCCTCCACCTTCTCGATCGGCAGGATCATCTGCACGGCGACGCCGTCGTCCGACGGCAGCACGGGCGACGCCCCTTCGGCGTTCACACCGTCGACCGCGAGCAGTTCGTCCCTGAGGTCGTCGATCGCCGCGAGCTGGTCCTCGTCGAGCTCCTCGTCGCCGGAGATCACGACGATCGCCGGGATGTCGTCGGAGTCGCGGAAGCCCTCCTGCAGCTCGGTCACCTCGGTGGCCTCGGCCGACGCGGGCAGGAACTGGGCCTGATCGTTCGTCGACACGTCGCTCAGCGAACCGAACGCGGCACCTCCGGCACCGAACAGTGCGAACCAGATCAGGATCAGGGCGGCGGGAATGGTGACGCGCAGCCACGTGGGCACGCGCCGTTTCGGCATTCGGTCGGAGTCGTCGATCACATCGTCGACGCTACGGCTCGAGCCTCATCGCCCGCATCGAACGAACGATTGAGTGATGGACGCGGAGCGTTCCGATCAGGCGACGGTGTGCGTCGACTGGTACAGCCGGATCTGGGTGAGCACCTGCACCCGAAGCTGCTCGGGCGCGCTCTCGCGGCATGCACGCTGCACGACCTCGGTGATCGCCACGCCCACGCGCAGCTCCGCCTGGCAGTCGGCGCAGTTCGCGACGTGCTCGCGGATGTCGGATGCATCCGCAGCACGCAGCTCGTTGTGCAGGTACTCCTCGAGTTCGGCCCTGGCCTTGTCGCAGCCGCAGTCGGTCATTTCTTGCTCCTGGTGGGTTTGGCCGCCTTCTCGCCCGCGGCGAATCCCTGTTCGCGGGCGTAGTCGGCGAGGGACTCGCGGAGCAGGCGCCTGCCACGGTGCAGGCGGCTCATCACGGTCCCGATGGGGGTGTTCATCATGTCGGCGATCTCCTGGTAGGAGAAGCCTTCGACGTCGGCGAAGTACACGGCGAGACGGAAGTCCTCGGGCAGGGCCTGCAGCGCGTCCTTCACGGCGCTGTCGGGCAGGTGATCGATCGCCTCGGCCTCGGCCGAGCGGCTCGCCCTCGCCGTGGTCGACTCGGCACCGCCGAGCTGCCAGTCCTCGAGGTCGTCGATCGTGCCCTGATAGGGCTCTCGCTGCTTCTTGCGGTAGCTGTTGATGAATGTGTTCGTGAGAATGCGGTACAGCCACGCCTTGAGGTTGGTGCCCTGCGTGAACTGCCCGAACGCGGCGAACGCCTTGACGAACGTCTCCTGCACGAGGTCTTGCGCATCGGCCGGATTCTTCGTCATCCGGAGCGCGGCGGCGTAGAGCTGGTCGATGAACGGCAGCGCCTGTTCTTCGAAGAGCTCGCTCAGCGGCCGCGCCGCCTCCTCGACTTCGGAGGCCTCGGCCTCGGAGTCGGCGGCCACGGGGTCGTTCGGCGTCGCGTCGATCTGATCGGCAGTCATCACCGGCCATCCTAGATCGTCGACCCCGACGGCCACTGGGCGTTCGAGCACTCCCATCGACATGCGCAACACCGACTCCTTCCGCGTTTCCGGACGCTACTGTTGATAACCGATGCTGATTTCGAAGTATTCCGAGCCTGAGTTCGATCCGTACGGCGACGCCAGAGAGACCGAGACGGATGAAGGCTGGCGCGCGCCGGTCGCCGTGACCCCGCTCTCCGCGACCATGGGTCTGCCCGGCTCGAAATCGCTCACGAACCGGGAGCTCGTGCTGGCGGCGCTCGCCGACGGACCGTCGACGCTGCGCGCCCCGCTCTGGTCGCGCGACAGCGAGCTCATGATCGAGGGCCTGCGCTCCCTCGGCACCGGGTTCGAGCGGGTGCCGGGTCACGGCGGGTTCGGCGACGACCTCCGAGTCACCCCTGCCGAGGAGCTGCTCGGCTCGACGACGATCGACTGCGGGCTCGCCGGCACGGTCATGCGGTTCCTGCCGCCGGTCGCCGCGCTCGCGCTCGGCCCCACGATGTTCGACGGCGACGAACACGCGCGCAAGCGCCCGATGTCCGGGGTGATCGACGGTCTCCGCGCCCTCGGCGTCGACCTCGCCGACGACCGGCGCGGCACGCTGCCGTTCACCGTGCACGGCACCGGCGCGGTCGGCGGCGGCGCGCTCGAGATCGACGCATCGGCATCGAGCCAGTTCGTATCGGCACTGCTGCTGTCGGCCCCGCGATTCGAGCGCGGGCTCGACCTTCGTCACTCGGGCGAGCGGCTGCCGAGCCTGCCGCACATCGAGATGACGATCGAGACCCTTCGCGCCCGCGGCGTCGAGGTGACGAGCCCCGAGCCCGGTCGTTGGACGGTCGCACCCGGCCCCATCCGCGCGATCGACGTCGACATCGAGCCCGACCTGTCCAACGCCGCGCCGTTCCTCGTCGCGGCGCTCGTCGCCGGCGGCTCCGTCACCATCACGGGGTGGCCCGCCGAGACGACGCAGGTCGGCGCGCAGCTCGCGCAGCTCCTGCCGCAGTTCGGCGCCCGCGTCGTGGTCGAAGGCGACCGGCTCACGGTGCACGCACCCGAACGGGGCGAGGGCGGACGCCGAGGCATCCGCGGTGTCGACCTCGATCTCTCCGAAGCCGGCGAACTCGCGCCCAACCTCGTCGCACTCGCCGCCCTCGCCGACGAACCGTCGACGATCACGGGCATCGGCCACATCCGACACCACGAGACCGACCGTCTCGCCGCACTCACGGCCGAGATCAACGGTCTCGGGGGCGCGGTCACCGAGCTCGACGACGGCCTGCGCATCGATCCGGCACCGCTCCACGGCGGGCCATGGCGCGCCTACGCCGATCACCGCATGGCCACGAGCGGGGCCATCATCGGTCTCGCCGTGCCCGGCGTCGTCGTCGACGACATCGCGTCGACCGGCAAGACCCTCCCCCAGTTCACCGCGCTCTGGGAGCAGATGCTGGCATGACCTGCAGGAGCACCGCATGACCTGGTGGAGCACCGACGACGAGGACGACGAGCCCGAGTTCGACGAGTCCGCCGTGCGGGTACGGCCGAGTCGCCGCGGCAGCCGGCCCCGCACCAAGCAGCGCCCCGAGCACGCCGATGCGGTCACCGGCATGGTGATCGGCGTCGACCGGGGTCGCTACAGCGTGCTGCTCGACGAGAACGGCCCCGACGAGCGCGTGATCACGGCCGCTCGAGCGAGCGAACTCCGCCGCAAGTCGGTCGTGACGGGCGATCACGTCGACCTCGTCGGCGACACGACCGGCGATCCCGGCACCCTCTCGCGCATCGTGCGGGTCGGCGAGCGCACGACCCTGCTGCGACGCAGTGCCGACGACACCGACGAGGTCGAGCGCGTCATCGTCGCCAATGCCGACCAGATGCTCATCGTCGTCGCCGCGGCGAACCCCGAACCGCGCATCCGCCTGCTCGATCGCTATCTCGTCGCGGCGTTCGACGCCGGCATCCGCCCGCTCCTCGTGATCACCAAGACGGATCTCGCCGATCCCGCCGAGTTCCTCCGCAACTTCGCAGGACTCGACCTGACGGTCTTCCTGAGCGGCGAGCACGAGATGCCGCTCGACGAGATCGCCCGCGTGCTCGTCGGCCACCGCACCGTGTTCGTCGGCCACTCGGGCGTCGGCAAGTCCACGCTCGTGAACGCCCTCGTGCCGAGCGCCAAGCGCGCCACCGGCCACGTCAACGTCGTCACCGGTCGTGGCCGCCACACCTCCTCGTCGACGGTATGGCTGCGCTTCGACGCCGCCGACCTGCCCGGCGCCGACGTGCCCGGCGCCGCGACGGGCACCGGCTGGGTCATCGACACGCCCGGCGTGCGCTCGTTCGGCCTCGGCCACGTCGACCGCGAGAACATCCTGCGGTCCTTCACCGATCTCGATCGCCTCGCCGAACGCTGCCCCCGCGGGTGCACGCACCTGCCCGACGCCCCCGACTGCGCCATCGTCGAGGCCGTCGAGGCCGGAGAGCTCGGCGAGACCGGTGCGGCCCGCCTCGAATCCCTGCAGCGCCTGCTGACGACCTTCGCGGGCGGCGGCCCGGTCTGACGCCGCCATGAGCCGGCGGTCCCCCGCCGCGGACGTCCCGCGGACCCGGGACCTCCGTCGACGTGCCTACCATGGAGGTATGACCGATGCACGACTCGCCCCCGGCGACCTCGCTCCAGATTTCACCCTGCTCGACCAGAACGGCGAACCGGTCACCCTCTCGGCCCTCCGGGGCTCGAAGGTGGTGCTCTACTTCTACCCCGAGGCGATGACCCCCGGCTGCACGACCGAGGCCTGCGACTTCCGCGACAACCTGAACTCGTTCGCGAGCGCGGGCATCCGCGTGCTCGGCGTCTCGAAGGACGACGTGGCCAAGCTCGCCGTGTTCGCCGCGCGCGACCGGTTGACGTACACGCTGCTCTCCGACGCCGACCTCGCCGTGCAGCAGGCGTACGGCGTCTGGGGCGAGAAGGCGCTCTACGGCAAGATCGTCGTCGGGTCCATCAGGTCCACCTTCGTGATCGGCGAAGACGGCAGCATCGAGCGCGCGTTCTACAACGTCAAGGCGACGGGCCACGTGGCCCGTCTGCGACGCGACCTCGGTCTCGACGGCTGAGCCGCCCTCGGCGCGAACTCCGACCCGCAGACCACGCCGCGCGCCGCGGGGGTCACGCCGCGGCGTGATCCTCGGGGCGAGTGTAGGCCAGACGCACCGGCGTCCACAGCAGCAGGCCGATGACGGTGATCGCGGGCACGAGGAGTGCCCACCCCACGTCGGGCCGGGCGAACAGGCCCTGGAAGGCGCCGACCGCGACCGACACCTGCAGGATCTGCCAGACGATGGCCGCTGCGCGCGACCACGGCGCCTGCCGGAGCGACCCGATGGCGACCGTCACGACCCAGATCGCGCCGATCGCGACGAGCACGAGCAGTGCGATCGCCGTGGCGTACGACGACGGTTCGAGCGAGAACAGGTCGATCACGAGCCAGATCACCAGGGCGACCATCGCCGCCGCTTCGAGCAGGAGCAGTACGCTCACGACGACGAGCGCGCCGCGCACACCCGATTCGGGGGTTTCGGGCCGCTCGGGCGAGTCGTCTCGCGCCTCGAGGGGGGCGTCATCGCGCCGATTCACAGGGTTATCCCATACACAGCTATTGATTCGATCTCTCCGCTATGCGACCATTTATGAGGCCGAATTGATGCTCACAGGGACGTGAGCCGATCAGTCACTGATCCTACTTCCCGAGATTCGGCTTTCCCCCTGCAGCAGCCGGTTTCGGCAAGCGCAATCGTGCGCGTCTGCAATCGAAGTACACCCCGCAAGGAGCATCCCCATATGGATTGGCGCGACAAGGCCGCCTGCCTCACCGCAGACCCGGAACTCTTCTTCCCGGTCGGCAACACCGGCCCCGCCGTCGACCAGATCGAGAAGGCGAAGACCGTGTGCGGTCGCTGCACCGTCACCGAGATCTGCCTGCAGTACGCCCTCGAGACCGGCCAGGACTCCGGCGTGTGGGGTGGCCTCAGCGAAGACGAGCGCCGCGCCCTCAAGCGCCGCGCCGCCCGCGCCCGCCGCGCCTCCTAGCGACTCGGCGGCCGGTCGACCCGGCCGCCGATCTCCGCTCACCGCTTCGCACGGCTGACGGCCCCGCCCGCACGCCGCTGACCCGGCGACCCCGAGTCCCGGCGACCCCGAGTCCCGGCGACCCCGATCGCACCGGAATCCCGGCGCGACGTGGTCCGGCGACCGGGACCGGGTGCTCCTGCGGCTCGGCGACCCCGCGGCTCACCGAGCCGCGATGATCCGCTCGAGTTCGGGGATGAGTGCTGCGAAGGCACGGGCCCGATGGCTGTGCGTGTTCTTCACCTCGGGCGCGAGCGCCGCCGCGGCGACCTCGAAGCCCTCGGGCACGAAGATCGGGTCGTATCCGAATCCGTGCGCCCCCGACTCCTCGAGCGCGATGCGCCCGGGCCAGAGCCCGACGGCCGCGTACTCGTGCGGCCCGCCGGCCGCCTCGGGCACGACGAGCGCGATGGTGCAGTGGAAGTGGCCGGTGCGATTCGGGTCGCGGATGTCGCTGAGCTGGGCGAGCAGCAGGTCGAGGTTGGCCTGCGCACCGCGGCCCGGCCCCGCCCAGCGAGCCGAGAAGATGCCGGGCGAGCCTCCCATGACGTCGACCGCGATGCCCGAGTCGTCGGCGAGGGCGATGCGCCCGGTGTGCGCTGCCGCGGCACGCGCCTTGATGAAGGCGTTGGCCTCGAACGAGGTGCCGTCCTCGACCGGCTCGGGCCCGTCGTAGGCGAGCACCGTGAGCCCCGGCATCCGCTCGCCCAGGATCTTCTGGAACTCGTCGACCTTGTGCTGATTGTGCGTGGCGAGCACGACCTCGAGGCTCATCGGCGTCACTCCCCCGCTGCGGCGACGGCCTCGGCGAGCACGCGCTGCTGGATGCGAGTGAGCTCACTCGTGCCCGCGAGGGCGAGGTCGAGCAGCGAGTCGAGCTCGCGGCGGTCGAAGGGCGCGCCCTCGGCGGTGCCCTGCACCTCGACGAACAGGCCGCGGCCGGTGGCCACGACGTTCATGTCGGTCTCTGCGCGCACGTCTTCGACGTACGCGAGGTCGAGCATCGGCGTGCCGTCGATGATGCCGACCGACACGGCCGAGACGGTGTCGATGAGCGGCTGGGCGCGCTGCCCGACGAACTTCTTGTCGCGGGCCCACTCGATCGCATCTGCGAGCGCCACGAACGCGCCCGTGATCGCGGCCGTGCGGGTGCCGCCGTCGGCCTGCAGCACGTCGCAGTCGATCTGGATGGTGTTCTCTCCGAGACCCTTCATGTCGACGACGGCGCGCAGGCTCCGGCCGATGAGGCGGCTGATCTCGTGGGTGCGGCCGCCGATGCGGCCCTTGACGGCCTCGCGGTCGTTGCGGGTGTTCGTGGCGCGGGGCAGCATCGAGTACTCGGCCGTGACCCACCCCTTGCCCTTGCCGTTCATCCAGCGGGGCACGCCGTTCGTGAACGACGCCGTGCAGAGCACCTTGGTCTTGCCGAACGAGATGAGGGCACTGCCCTCTGCGTGCTCGCTCCAGCCGCGCTCGATGGTCACCTCGCGCAACTGGTCGGCGGTGCGTCCGTCTGCGCGGATGATGGTGGTGGGCTCGGATGCCTCGGTCATGCGTTCTCCTGTCGAAGCCGTACGTGGTCTGGGATCGTGACGGCACCGGTCTCCACGAGCTCGACGCTCGGGATCTCGGGGCCGATGAGGCGGTGGGCGAGGTCGAGGAACGCGCTCGTGGAGTGGCCGGTGGCCTCGTAGCGGTAGCTCGGCGGGGTCGCGGCGCGGCGCTCGGTGCCGGTGCCGACGAGCACTCGGTAGACGTCGTTCGCCGTCTCGACGTCGCTCGAGACGAGCGAGACCTCCTCGCCCATGACGTAGGAGATCGCGCCCTTCAGGAACGGGTAGTGCGTGCAGCCGAGCACGAGGGTGTCGATGCGGGCCCGCTTCAGCGGCGCGAGGTACTCCTCGGTGATCGCGAGCAGCTCGTCGCCGGTCGTCACGCCCGCCTCGACGAACTCGACGAACCTCGGGCAGGCACGGGAGAAGAGCTCGAGGTGCGGCGCCGCGGCGAACGCGTCGTCGTAGGCCCGCGAGCCGATCGTGCCCGCAGTGCCGATGACGCCCACCCGACCGGTCTTCGTGGCCGCGACGGCGCGGCGCACCGCCGGCTGGATCACTTCGACGACCGGCACGTCGTAGCGCTCGCGGGCGTCGCGCAGCATCGCGGCGGAGGCCGTGTTGCAGGCGATCACGAGCATCTTGACGCCCTGCGCCACGAGGTCGTCGAGCACGGCGAGGGCGTAGCCGCGCACGTCGGCGATCTTCTTCGGCCCGTAGGGCGAGTGCTCGAGGTCGCCGATGTAGAGGATCGATTCGTTGGGCAGCTGGTCTTTCACGGCCCGGGCGACGGTGAGCCCGCCGACCCCGGAGTCGAAGATCCCGATCGGTGCATCCGTCACGACATGCAAGCGTAGCGCTCCCCGCTGAACGCGCCCTCCTCGATAGGCTGTGCGGGTGACCGGCTCCGCAGCGCTCTTCACCGACCGATACGAACTGACGATGGTCGATGCCGCGTTGCTCGACGGCACCGCCCATCGCGAGAGCCTGTTCGAGGCCTTCGCGAGACGCCTGCCCGATGGGCGACGGTACGGCATCGTCGCGGGCACCGGCCGCCTGCTCGAGCTGATCCAGCGGTTCCGCTTCGACGAGGCGGAGCTCGAGTGGCTGCGCGAGCACGAGGTCGTGCGGCCCGCCACCCTCGACTGGCTCGCCGACTACCGGTTCACGGGCGACATCTGGGGCTATCGCGAGGGCGAGGCGTACTTCCCGGGCTCGCCGCTGCTCACGATCCAGGCGACGTTCGCCGAGGCCGTGATGCTCGAGACCGTGGTGCTCTCGACCCTCAACTACGACTCCTCGGTCGCGAGCGCCGCCGCCCGCATGGTGTCGGTCGCCCTCGGTCGCCCGATCGCCGAGATGGGCTCCCGGCGCACGAGCGAGCGTGCGGCCGTCGCCGCGGCGCGTGCGGCGTACATCGCCGGCTTCGACGCCACCTCGAACCTCGAGGCCGGGCGCACCTGGGGCATCCCCACCATGGGCACGGCCGCGCACGCCTTCACGCTGCTCCACGACACCGAGGAAGCGGCATTCCGCGCCCAGGTCGAGGCGTTCGGCCCGAAGACGACACTGCTCGTCGACACCTACGACATCACGAAGGGCGTCGAGCTCGCCGTGAAGGTCGCCGGCCCCGAGCTCGGCGCCGTTCGCATCGACTCGGGCGACCTGCCGACCGTCGTCGCCGCCGTGCGCGAGCAGCTCGACACCCTCGGCGCCGTCGACACCCGCATCACCGTCACGAGCGACCTCGACGAGTTCACGATCGCCGGCCTCTCTGGCGCGCCGGTCGACGCCTACGGCGTCGGCACCGCCGTCGTGACCGGCTCGGGCTTCCCGGCCGCCGGCATGGTGTTCAAGCTCGTCGCACGCCGTGACGACGCCGGCGACTGGGTGTCGGTCGCGAAGGCGTCGACGCAGAAGGCGAGCGTCGGCGGCCGCAAGAACGCCGCACGGCGCCTCGATTCGACCCGTACCGCCCGCGAAGAGCTCGTCTTCGTCGGAGACGGCCCCGACGGCGAGGCCGAGTACGAGGCCGACAGCCAGTTGCGCCCGCTCATGGTGCAGCTGATGACCGACGGCGAAGCCGACCCGGCGTTCCTCGGCGCGGCCGGCACCGAGGCAGCACGAGCCCACCGCTCCACGGTCATGCAGGAACTGCCGGTGGAGGCGTTCCGGCTGGGCCGCGGCGAACCGGTGATCTCGACGACGTACCGCTGAGGGCGGCTACTCCGCCTTCATCTTCTCGTAGATCGCCTTGCAGGTCGGGCAGACGGGGAACTTCTCGGGGTCGCGCCCCGGGGTCCACTTCTTGCCGCACAGCGCCTTCACGGGCTTGCCGGTGAGGGCCGACTGCAGGATCTTGTCTTTCTGCACGTAGTGCGAGAAGCGCTCGTGGTCGCCGGGCTCGATGGCCTCTTCGTTCAGGAGCTTCTCGAGCTCGCGGTCGAGAACGTCGGTACCGCCGCCTGGGGAACCGGGGTCGGCGATGCTCGCGCGCACGGAGGAGATCATGCGATCGATTCTACGCGCGGATCGCGGCACCGAGGATCTCGGGCCCGCGGCGGTCGAACACCCGGCCGCCCGCCATCACGCCGATCGCGAGCACGGCGAGGCCGAGGGCGACCCCCGAGGCGAGGGATGCCGCGTGCCACGCCGGGTCTTCGAAGATGCCGAGCGCCGCGAACGTCACCGCGGGCAGTGCGACGAGCAGCGAACCGAGCATCGTGATCGACTGCACGAGCGCCGTGATCGTTCCGGTGGCCTGCGGCTGCTGGAACGGGCTGTCGCCGGGCTTGACCGCCGGGTAGGGGAACCGTGCCGACGTGATCGACCCGACGCCGAGGCCTCCGAGGAGGAGCGCCGTGCTCACGCCGAGCAGGGATGGCAGCAGCCGCCAGTCGTTCAGCACGAAGACCGTGACCGCGCTGCCGAGGCCGATGACGAGCACGCCCGCGATCAGCACGGGCACGAGGCGGCCGATGCGGTCGGAGATCCCGCGCACCCCGGAGACCACGTGCAGCCAGATGGCCGTCGAGTCGTAGGCGGTGTCGTTGTGCAGGCTCCAGCCGAGGAACAGGCACATGAGGGGCACCGGGATGAGCCAGAGGTACTCGGTCGGCACGCCGGCGAGGCTGAGGGGCACCATGACGATGACCGGCACGATCGGCACCATGATGAGCGAGACCCAGTAGCGGGCGTCGCGGAACCAGTAGGTGAAGCTGCGCGCGGCGACGGCACCGGCGGCGCCCTGCGGCAGCCGGTCGAACCAGCCGAGTCCGCGGTAGCTCTTGGCGGACGCCTCGCGGCCAGGTGTCACGAGCATCTTGGCCACGAGGGCCTGCCAGCCGAACCAGATGAGCACGAGCGTCGCGCCGGCGATGAGCAGCTTCACGATCGCGGCGCCCCACTGACCGGCGGCGGCGTCGCCGGGCACGGCGAAGACCGCGCCGAACGGGGTCCACGAGAGCACGGCGGCGATCGACTCCATGACCGAGACGCCCGAGTTCTCCCAGTCGACCGAGACGAGCACGACGATGATCGGCGACGCCATGACGATCAGGAGCAGGCCGAGCACGCCGCTGAGCTCGCGCGCCCGCCGGGTGGCGAGCAGCAGCGAGGCGAAGCCGGTCGAGACTCGGGCGAGCAGCAGGCAGGTTGCGAAGGCGATCGCCGCGGCGATGATCGCCAGCAGGGTCTCGCCGACGCCGCGCGACCACGTGACGACGGTGCCGAGCAGCACGAGCGCGAGCACGAGGGCGGGCACGCCGACGACGGCGGCGACGGCGAGCCCGATCGCGAGCGAGCGGTCGGGCAGTCCGAAGAGCGCGAAGCGCCGCGGGTCCATCGTGTCGTCGACGCCGAAGATCAGCGGAACGACGATGAATCCGAGCACGGTGAGCGACCCTGCGACGACGAATGCGCTGCGGATGATCTCGACGTCATCGCTGAAGCGCAGCCCCACGAGCCCCGCGAACAGCAGTGCGGCAAGTCCCAGCCCGTAGATCAGCCCGATGACGATGCCGACGACCTGCCAGGTGCTGCGCCGGAAGATGTTGCCGAGCAGTCGCAGTTTCAGTCGGAGAAACTGTGCAACCATTCCATGCCTTCCGCAGCCTTGCGTCCGCCGGCGAGCTCGACGAATCGGTCTTCGAGGGTCTGGCCGGCACGCACCTCGTCGAGCGTGCCCGCTGCGAGCACGCGCCCGGCCACGACGATCGCCGCCGAGTCGCAGACGCGCTCGATGAGGTCCATGCCGTGGCTCGAGAGCACGACCGTGCCGCCGCCCGCGACGTAGCGCTCGAGGATCTCGGTGAGGTTCGCGGCGGAGACGGGGTCGACGGACTCGAACGGCTCGTCGAGCACGAGGAGCCGCGGCGAGTGGATCATGGCGCACGCGAGCGCGATCTTCTTCGTCATGCCCGCGGAGTAGTCGGCGACGAGGCGGTCGACGGCGTCGTCGAGGCCGAACGCCGCGATCAGATCGGCGCTGCGCTCGCGCACCGTGCGACTGTCGAGGCCGCGGAGCTCGCCCGAGTAGTAGAGCAGCTGCGCGCCGGTCAACCGGTCGAAGAGCCGCAACCGGTCGGGCAGCACGCCGGTGGCGCGCTTGGCCGCCTGCGGTTGCGCCCAGGCGTCGATGTCGTGGATGCGAACGGTGCCCGCATCGGGGCGGAGGAGACCGGTGACCATCGAGAGCGTCGTCGTCTTGCCTGCGCCGTTCGGACCGACGATGCCGAAGAACGAGCCGGCGCGCACGTCGAGGCTGATGCCGTCGACGGCGGTGTTCTCGCCGAACTTCTTCACGAGTCCCTCGATCGCGAGCACCTTCGGCGCGGAGGCCGGCGGTGCCGTGCGCGCTGGGCGCAGCGAACGCTTCTTGCGGGCAGCGGACTTCTTGACGGGCTGGATCACGGCAACGGCCTGGGCCGCGCTGCCGGATGCCGTGGTTCCGCTCGCCTCGGCGACGACCGGCGGGGCCTCGACCGGCGTCTCGGCGACGACCGGCGGGGCCTCGACCGGCGCCTCGGCGACGACCGGCGCTTCAGGGACGACCGGCGCCTCGTCCGCGACCGGCTTCTCAGCGACGGCCGGCTTCTCAGCGACGGCCGGCGTCTCAGCGACGGCTGGCTTCTCAGCGACGACGGATGCCTCGGCGGCACCGGCGGCCGCCATCGTGACTGCCGCGGCTGCGGCGGCGGGGCGTCTCGGCGCGCGTTCGACGGTCTCCTCGTCGATCTCGGAGCGGATCGCGGGGGTCTCGGGCACCATGGGCGGCTCGGACACCGTCGCGGCGGCGGTGTCGGGAGACTTGCGGGTGGGCCGCTCGGCCGCGGTGGTCTCGGTGGTGAGCGCCGCAGCGACCTGCTGGCGTCGCCGCGACGCCGCCGTGGCGACCGCCTCGCTGCGACGGCTCGCGCCGCCCGACGTGGTGTCGGCCGCGGATGCGCGCGGCGTCCTCGTGGTCTTCGCCGCCTCACCGCGGGTCGCGGCGGCCTTGGCCGAGGCTGTGCGCGATGCCGCCGTCCGCTTGGAGGCCGACCCGCTCTCGGTCGGCGAGGCCGTTTCGGACTCGGCGGAGTCCGCCGCCTGCTTCTTCGCAGCCGCCGTCTTCGCCGCCGTCGTCTTCGCAGCGGCCGTCTTCGCCGCCGTGGTCTTCGCGGCCGTCGTCTTCGCGGCCGTGGTCTTCGCCGCCGTCGTCTTCGCGGCCGTCGTCTTCGCGGCCGTCGTCTTCGCGGCCGTCGTCTTGGCAGCCGTCGTCTTCGCGGCGGTCGACTTCGTCGCCCCAGACGTCGTCTTCGGGGCGGTCGAGCGCGCTGGGCGCTTCGTCGTCGCCGCCGAACGCGCCGGCTGGGACTGCGTCGCTTCGGTCGCCCCCGCGCCGGTGCCTTCGGCAGTTTCGTCGTCGTGTTCGGAGCGCGAAACGGAAGTCACCCAGACAACCTATCAACCAGCGCCGCCGTTGGAAGGCTTGTCGCGCGGCGAATGCAAGAGGAGACTGGGTATCGGCTGAGCGTCGTATCACGATCCCACTACGACCTTGCCCCCCGGATGGTGGGCAGCGGGCACCCCCGTTATCCTGATTCACGGCATAACGGCGTGTCCATATGTGAACTTCCGGGTGAAATCCGGGCGAACCCTCGGCGACGAGGGCGGGCGCTCGGGGGCATCCGACCCACCGAAGGAGATGCAGTGACCCAGATCGTGATTCTCGCGGCCGGCATGGGGAGCCGGCTCGGGCGATCCCTCCCCAAGCCCCTCACCGAGCTCAGCGACGGCCGCACCATCATGCGCCAGCAGTTCGACAACATCGAGCACGCGTTCGGCGGCAACGCCAACGTGACGATCGTCGTCGGCTACAAGCTCGAGCACATCATCGAGGCGTTCCCGCAGGCGTCGTTCGTCTACAACGAGGAGTACGACCAGACGAACACCTCGAAGAGCCTCATGCGCGCCCTCTCGGCGTCGCAGCCCGGCGGCGTGCTGTGGATGAACGGCGACGTCGTCTTCGACCCGAGCATCCTCGACCGCGCGCTGCCCTACATCGCGCGCGACCAGTCCTTCGTCACGGTCAACACCTCGAAGGTGTCCGACGAAGAGGTGAAGTACACGACGAGCGCCGAGGGCTACATCAAGGAGCTCTCCAAGACCGTCAGGGGCGGACTCGGCGAGGCCGTCGGCATCAACTACATCTCGAGCCGCGACAAGGCGACGTTCCTCGCGCAGCTGCAGCGCGTGGGCGACCAGGACTACTTCGAGCGCGGCCTCGAGCTCGCGATCGAGCAGAACGGCATCCTCGTCGAACCGATGGACATCTCCGACCTCTACGCGGTCGAGATCGACTTCGCCGAAGACCTGGAGCGCGCCAACCACTTCGTGTGACCTGCACCACAGCAGCACGGCGCTGAACAGAAGAGCGGATGCCTCAGGCATCCGCTCTTCTTCGTCTCCGGCCGCTCGGGCCGCGCCGACCCGGGCCGGCGTCTCGGGTTCAGCGCCCCGTCGTGAGGGTGCGCGCCACGCCCGCACGCGCCAGCGACGCGGCGATCACCCGGCCGAGCCAGGTGAACGCGATGGGGCTGAGCGCGAACATCGCGAGGTAGAGGACCCAGAACCACGGCGCGTAGTGCTCGGGTCCGAGGGCGATGAAGGTGCCCGCGGCGAGGATCAGACCGGATGCCCCTGCGGCGACGTAGTACAGCCACGGCGACCAGTTCTTGTATCGCGTGATGAAGAAGGGCAGCTCGAGCAGTGCGCCGACCAGGAGTCCGGTGCCGAGGAAGCGCAGGATCCAGTGCGGGGCGAACGCCGCACCGACGAGGCCGGCGATGAATCCGGTGAGGATGCCGACGCCCGGGCGCTTCAGCAGCGCGAGCGCCACGGCGCTCGGCAGGAAGTGCGAACCGATCGTGATGCCGTACAGCATCGGGGCGATGCCGGCGATGAGTCCGGCGGCGTAGCCCGCCCCGGCTGCGAACAGGCCGCCGCCCACGCCGATCGCGGCGCAGCTGAGGATCACGCGGGTGCTGGTGCGGTGCACGAGGCTCCTTCCGACTGGGCTCGGCACTTGCCACCCGTCGAGTACAAATCTACCCCGGTGCGCCATCTACGATGAGAGCGTGATGAGCACGGTGTCGAGAGCATACGGTGATGCCCATCCGCTGCAGCGGACGCCGTGGGCCAGATACCGTCATTCGCTCTGGCTCCTGACGACGCGCGACCTGAAGGTGCGCTACTCGACCTCTGCTCTCGGCTACGTGTGGTCGGTGCTCGACCCGCTCGTGATGGCGGGCATCTACTGGTTCGTCTTCACCCAGGTCTTCGAGCGCCCGGTCGGCACCGATCCCTACATCGTCTTCCTCCTGTCGGCGCTGCTCCCGTGGATGTGGTTCAACGGATCGGTGTCGGACTCGACGCGCGCGTTCCTGAAGGACGCGAAGCTCGTGCGCTCGACGATGATCCCGCGCACGATCTGGGTCAACCGCATCGTGCTGTCGAAGGGCATCGAGTTCCTGCTCGCACTGCCCGTGCTCGCGCTGTTCGTCGTGCTCTTCCAGGCGCCCGTGCACTGGGAGCTCGCGCTCTTCCCGCTCGCCATCGTGCTCCAGGCGATCCTCACGGCCGGCGTCGCCCTGATCGTCGCACCGCTCGTCGTCTTCTTCCGCGACCTCGAACGGGCGGTCAAGCTCGCGCTGCGCTTCCTGTTCTACGCCTCCCCCATCATCTACGGCGTCACCGACCTGCCCTCGCAATTGCACTTCTGGGCGGCGTTCAATCCGCTGTCGGGCATCTTCGGCATCTACCGCGCCGGATTCTTCCCCGAGGAGCTCGACTGGTTCAACGTCGCGATCTCCGCCCTCATGTCGCTCGCGATCCTCGCGGTCGGACTGTGGGTGTTCCGCTCCTCCGAGCGCCAGGTGCTGAAGGAGATCTGATGACCGATGCCACGACCGCCGTCTCCTCGGCACCCTTCGCCATTCGCACCACCGGGCTCGGCATCCGCTTCCGCCGTAATCGCCGCGGTCGCCGCTCGTTCAAGGACCTGCTGGCCGGTCGCCGTCGCCGCACGCGTCCCGGCGAGTTCTGGGCGCTGCGAGACGTGTCGATCGAGGTGCGCCCCGGCGAGGCGATCGGCGTGGTCGGCCGCAACGGCCAGGGCAAGTCGACGCTGCTGAAACTCGTCGCGGGCGTCATGATCGCCGACGAGGGCACGGTCGAGATCACGGGCGGCGTCGCCCCGCTCATCGAGATCACCGGCGGCTTCGTCGACGACCTCACCGTTCGCGACAACGTCTACCTGACCGCCGGCCTGCACGGCATGACGAACGCGCAGATCGATGCGAAGTTCGACGAGATCATCGAGTTCGCCGACATCGGCGACTTCCTCGACACGCCCTACAAGCACCTCTCGAGCGGCATGAAGGTGCGCATCGCCTTCGCGGTGATCTCGCAGCTCGAGGAGCCGATCATGCTCGTCGACGAGGTGCTCGCCGTGGGCGACAAGGCGTTCCGCGAGAAGTGCTACCGGCGCATCGACGAGTTGCTCGCCGGTGGCCGCACGCTGTTCTTCGTCTCGCACAACGAGCGGGACCTCCGCCGGTTCTGCACACGCGGGCTCTACCTCGACAAGGGGTCGCTCGTGCTCGACGGCCCGATCGACGCCGTGCTCGCCCGCTACAACGCCGAGCACGGCGCGTAGCGCATTCGCACGGGTCGATCTCGTATGATCGACCCACCATGGCAGACCGTGTGCACACCATCACCTCGATGGGCTCGGGAGCGCCGCGAGAGGGCGACCCCGGATCCGACCGCGCCGGGAGCACCGCATACTCGGGCTTCGCCGCCGACGAGGGTCGCGCCCACGGCATGGAGCGCGGCATCGACCGCGTGCTGGCGATCCAGCGGCCGATCGTGGTCGCCCATCTCCGCAGCATCCGTCGCCGTTCACCCGGTGCGAGCCCCGAGCAGATCGTGCGCATCCTCGAGCGCCGCTACCTCGCCGCCGTCACGACCGGCGGCGCGGCCGTCGGGGCGACCGCGGTCATCCCCGGAATCGGCACGGGCGTGACGCTCGCACTGTCGGGCGTCGAGACGGCGGGCTTCCTCGAGGCGACCGCCCTGTTCGCCCAATCGGTCGCCGAGGTGCACGGCATCGCCGTCGACAACCCCGACCGTGCGCGCGCCCTCGTGATGACCCTCATGCTCGGCAACGAAGGTGTCGACCTCGTGCGACAGTTCGCCGGACAGGCCTCGGGCTCTGGTGCCGCACGGAACGTCTACTGGGGCGAACTCATCACGAACACCATGCCGAAGGCGGTCATGGGGCCCGTCGTCGACAAGCTCCGCAACGTCTTCATCAAGCAGTTCGCCGTGCGCGGCGGCGCCGGCATCATCGGCAAGGCGATCCCGTTCGGCATCGGCGCCGCGATCGGCGGCATCGGCAACAGCGTGCTCGGCCGCCGGGTGCTGAAGCAGTCGCGCCTCGCGTTCGGACAGCCGCCCGCGACGCTGCCGCTCGACCTCGAGCCGCGCGAGGGCGACTCCATGCTGAGCTCGGCCGCGTCGCGGCTGTCGCGCGCCGGCACCGCCGTCGGTGGCGTGGTGCTCTCCGCAGGCCGCGGCATCCAGTCGGCCGGGCACGCTGCAGGGCGAGCCGCACGAGGCGCGATCACTCGGCGCTCTGATGACGGCGCGGCCAAGGAGACCGCCGATGACGCGGGAGAGTCGCCCGACACTCTGTAGTTCGATATATTCAGAAAATGCTGAATCTGGATCGCACGCTCGACCGTCCGGGTGCGACGCTCCGCTTCACGGTGCTCGACGGTCACCGGCGAACGGTGGTGCTCGTCCATGGCGCGGGCATGGATCACTCCATGTTCGCTGCGCAGGCGCTCGCCCTCCATGAGACCGGCCATTCGATCGTCGTCTTCGACCAGCGCGGCCACGGTGTCTCGCACCTCGAACCCGGAAGGCACTTCACCGGCCCGGCCGCCCTCGACGACCTCGCGGCGCTCCTCGACCATCTCGCCCTCGACCGTCCCGCCCTCGTGGGGCACTCGCTCGGCGGCAACGTCGCGCAGGCGCTCGTGCGCCGAGATCCGGCCCGGGCCGGGGCGCTCATCGCGATCGACTCGACCTGGAACACCGGACCGCTCTCCCGCGGCGAACGGGCCGCGCTCCATCTCGCCGCTCCTGCGTTGTCGCTCATTCCCGCGTCGCGGCTGCCCGGCATGCTCGCTCGCGCTTCGGCGGTCACCCCCCGCGCGATCGCGCTGACGGAGGCGGTGTTCGCGCGAATGCCGAAGCGCGCGTTCCTCGATGTGTGGCGCGCGACGGTGTCGTTCGTCGAACCCGATGCCGGCTACCGGGTTCCCATCCCCCTCGGCCTCATCCGCGGCGAGCTGGATCGCACCGGCAACATCGCGACGGCGATGCCCGCGTGGGCAGGGGCGGAGGGCATCCGCGAACGAGTGGTCGCGGGCGCCGGCCACGTGGTGACCCTCGATGCGCCCGAAGCCACGACGACGGCCCTCCACGAGCTGCTCGCATCGGTGCCCCATGCCTGAGCGCGACGAGCGTGCCGAGTTCATCGAGTCGGTCGGCGACGCCATCGCGTCGTGGCACCTCTCCCGAGCCACCGGGCGGGTGTACGGGTTCCTGCTGCTCAGGACCGAACCGGAGACCCTCGACACCATCGGGGCGGAGCTGAACCTCAGCAGCGGCGGCGTCAGCACCGCGGTCCGAGAGCTCGTGTCGTGGGGACTCGCGCGAACGATTCCCCAGCCCGGCAGCCGCCGCCTCCGCGTGGAGGCCGTCGGCGGTTTCGAGCAGCTGCTCGCCGCGAGTCACGAACGCACGCGAACCTTCATCCGCACGCTGCACTCCGGAGCGGCGCTGACCGATGGCGCACGTGCTCGCGAACGCCTGCGGGCCGTCGTCGGCCTCTTCGAGGGCTACGTCGACGCGGGTGACCAGATGCTGCGACGGCATCACGTCGAGGACGGCGATTCGCGGCGCTGACCCCGCATGGGGTGCCATCCCCCATCGCCCATCGCCCGGCGGGGCGGCTAGGCCTCGAGCTCCTCGTCGTCCTGCTCGCCGGCGCGCACGTCGCGCTCGTCGATGTCGCCGTCTGCGGCGTGCAGGGCGGCGAACCGCTCCCACTCGGCCATGAGGTGGTCGACCGCCGCGTGGAACCGCGCCGTGGTGACGCCCGGCGTCGGGTCGCCGAAATAGCGTTCAACCCATACGCCGAGCCGCTCGAGCGCCGCCTCGTCGTGCGCGACGTCGTCGACACGCGCGACCATCGCCGCGGAATCGGTCACGTCGAGCCATTCGCACGCCTGCAGGTACCCCGAGGTGTCGATCTGCGCCTCGGGGTTCGCCGGTCGGGTGATCAGGAGCGGCTTGCCCGCCGCCAGTCGGTCGTAGACCATCGCGGAGATGTCGACGACCGCGACATCGGCAGCTGCGAGCTGCCAGCCGAGCTTCGCGCCGTCGTCGTAGATGTGCTGTGCGGTCGGATCGGCAGCGTTCGCCGCCTCGATCGCCGCGATGATCGCGCGATTCGCGGCGCCGTACTCGTGATCGACGACACCCGATCTCGGATGCGGCCGGTAGATGACCCGGTGCCGACCGGTGGCGAGCAGACCCTGCACGAGGGGGACGCCGTGCGTCGCGATGGACCCGTATGCGGCCGCGCCGCGATCGCCCTCCCAGGTGGGCGCGTAGAGCACGACCTCGCGGTCGTCTGGCGTGTACGGCATGGCCGCGCCGTCGAGGTAGTGATCGGCCTGCGGGCGACCGATCGGGATGGCGCGCTTCTCGAAGTCGTAGTCCCAGAGCACCTTCTCGAGCCGCGCCCGGGCAGCGTCGCCCGCGATCAGCGAGTAGTCGTAGGCCTTGAACTGGTTCGTCGTCATGTACATCTTGTCGGACTCGCCGTGGTTGATGAACACGTGCCAGCGGCGGCCGTACCGCATCATCTGGAAGTTCTTGGCGTTCTGGTTGACGTAGAAGACGACGTGCAGGTCCTGCTCGGCGATCACCCGCTCGAGGTCGGCGACGCGGCGCACGTACGCGACGGGCACCGGCGACTCGTCGAGCAGCGTCAGGGCCGCACCGGAGGCGCGGCTCAGGATCAGCACGGGGTGCCGTTCGGCCAGTTCTGCGAGCGGGGCGTACCACTGACGCAGCTGGTAGAGGTTGACCTTGCCGTCGGCGAAGTACACGCCGACTCGAAAGCGGTGCGGCGGCAGCGGTTCCTGTTCGGCGAGCTTCACGCCGAGCGAGCGCTGCGCCCGTCTGGACCACATGATGTCCTTGGCCAGCTTGACGGCGCGTCTCGCGTCTTTCCTCAATCCCACTTTCCAAGGGTAGCGAGGTCGAGCTGAGCGGATGCCCCGTTGCCGGCGCCGCGGCGGCACTGAGAGCCGATCGTTACCGCGTCAGACCACGGGTGGGCGCCCGGCGAGGGTCATGCGCCAGATCGTGCGCCAGCGCATCGGCCGCCGCTCCCCCGGATGCTCGCGCCATCCGGCGCGCCATCCGCCGAACCACGCCTTCAGTGCCGTCGGCTGCCGCGCCCAGCGCAGCACCTGGATCGCGGTCCAGGAGCCGACGTAGAACGGCACGAGCACGGCGGGAAGGTTGCGGCGTGCGAGCCAGACCCGGTTCCTGGCGTTCAGCCGGTAGTAGTACGCGTGCCGGGCGGGGTCGATGACCGGATGCCCGGCCTCGAGGTCCCCGGCGTACCAGGCGACGTGCCCGGTGTCCCAGACCCGCCACGCCAGCTCGATGCCCTCGTGCGCGTAGAAGAACGGGTCGGCCCAGCCGCCGGTCGCATCGAACACGACACGCGGCATCAGCACGGCGCCCTCCCAGCACGAGAAGACGTTGCTCGAGTGCGCCGGGTCGCCCTTGCGGATGCGCGGGATCCATCGGCGCGGGGAGACCCGGCCCGTCGGATCGACGACCCGAGGCTGGATCAGGCCGATCTCGGGCCGCTCGGCGAGCGTGCGGCATCCGTCGGCCAGGAACGTGTCGCTCGGCAGGAACGCGTCGTCGTCGAGGAAGAAGAGCGCCTCGCCCGTCACGAGCGGCACCCCGCGGTTGCGTCCGGCCGGAATGCCGAGGTTCTCGGGCAGGTGCAGGGTCTTCACACCCGCGGGGAGCGCCGGCTCCGCGGTCGCCGGATCCCAGCCGTTGCCGACGCACACCACGTCGGTGACGACGCCCCGCTGGTCGAGGATGCTGCGGATGCCGCGAGCGAGGTCGTCGGGCCGCTTGCCCATGGTGAGCACGACCACGCCGACCCGCACACTGCTGGTCGCGCGTGTCGGGACCTGCTCGTCGGTTTCGACAGGCTCAACCCGCAGAGAGTCGGGCTCGACCGGCAGAGAGTCAGGACCGGACACGACGGGAGGACATGATCGCGACGAAGTGCCCGATCACGGAGAGCAGGGCGAGCGGCAGCAGCACGGCGAGCACGACCCGGTCGGTCATCGGCTGCCCGGCGAACAGCCCGACCACCGCTGCGGCGAACGCGATGAGCGTGAGCTCGACCGAGTGGTACAGGCGGTGGAACGGCAGGAATCGGGCGGCCTTGCGGAGCTTGGCCACGAGTCCGCCGCGCGGCGCGGTCTCGCCGTGGGTGTCGGCGAGCTTCGCGAGCCCGGCGTTCGCACGGGCGACGTGCACCATGTCGTTGAGCGCCTTGTTGAGCACGATCACGAGCGCGAGGAGCGCGGCGATCGTCGTCCAGAGGAAGTCGGCCGGGAACTCGAGCGGGTAGGCGGCCGCACGGATGCCGAGCGCGATCGGGATGAGCGCCTCGGTCGTGTAGTGCCCGACCTTGTCGAGGAACACGCCCGCAGGCGAGGAGGTGCGACGCCATCGAGCGACCTCGCCGTCGCAGCAGTCGACGAGCATCTGCAACTGGCCGAGCACGACCGCGAGCAGCGCGCCCCAGATGCCGGGGATCAGGAGGGCCGCGGCGGTCGACCAGCCCACGAGGATCATGAGACCGGTCACGCCGTTCGCGGAGATCGGGGTCTTCAGCAGCATCCACGTGAGGTACGGCGAGAGCTTGCGCAGGTACAGCGACGCCGTCCAGTGCTCGGCGTTGCGGCGACCGCGCACTTCGGGCGGCTGCGTCACCTCGCGGAGCTGAGCGATGCTGGTGGGTCTCGTGGTGACCGGACCGGTCTGCGACATCCGTGTCACCTTCCCGTGTGCCTGGCGATGTTGCTCGTCAGCGACAGGTATCCGAGCACGAAGCCCACTCCCCACGAGACGTGTATGCACGGCAACACTACGAGAAACCGCGCCGCGGTGCGTACGCCGCGCCCGCTCGCGTACACGAGCGTCGCCGCGAGCACGAAGAGCACGTACACGACCGGGACGATGAAGCCGAGGAGCAGCCAGGGCGTCGCTCCGAGCGCGGCCTGCACGAGGCCGGCGATGCCGAAGATCAGGCCGAGCGCGACGCCGAGCACCATCGCGGGCGGCACGAAGTAGCGGATGCCGTTCGCCGACGGGAATCGACGTGCGAGTTCGCCGCGCCAGAGTCCGGTGGAGAACATCTGCCGTGCGAGCCGGTCGAAGGTCGACCGCGGCCGGTAGGTCACTGCGAGCCGCGGGGTGAACCACACGACGCCGCCGGTCTCGCGAAGGCGCCGGTTCAGCTCCCAGTCCTGGCCGCGCTTGATGGTCTCGTCGAAGAGTCCGACGCGCAGGAGCGCGTCGCGCCGGAACACCCCGAGGTAGACGGTGTCGGCCGGGCCCGCAGAGCCGCCGACGTGGAACGCGGAGCCGCCGAGGCCGACCTTCGTCGTGTAGGCGAGGGCGACGGCCTGCTCGAACGGGGTCTCGCCGCGGGCGTCCATCACGCCGCCGACGTTGTCGGCTCCGGTGCGTTCGAGCTCGTCGACGGCGATGCGCGCGTAGTCGGGCGGCAGCATCGAGTGCGAGTCGACCCGCACGACGACGGGGTACCGCGCCGCGCGGATGCCGATGTTGAGCCCGGCCGGCGTCGAGCCGATCTCGTTCTCGAGCACGCGCACTCGGTCGTCGCGTGCCGCCAGATCGGCGACCAGCTCGTTCGTGCCGTCGATCGACGGGCCGAGCGCGATGAGCACCTCGACGGGACCGGTGTAGTCCTGCGCGAGGATCGACTCGACCGCGGCGCGGACGTGGGAGGCATCGTTGAGCACCGGCATGACGTAGGAGACGCCGAGGAGCGATGCGGGCATCGCTTCAGGGTGGTTCTCGGGCATGTTCCTCACTCGTCGCTCGGGTCGATCGAGCCTAGCAGCAGCGCCTTCGAGCGACCGCTGGCGCACGAAGGCGGGCCCGGGTCCGTTGGGACCCGGACCCGCCGGTCGGTCGTGGTCGATCAGCCCTCGAAGGTGCCGAGGGTCACGGTGACCGTCTGCGACTCGCCGTCGCGCGTGAAGGTCAGCTCGGCCTTCGCGCCACCGGGCAGCGCCCGGACCTGAGCGGTGAGGTCGGTCTGGTCGGTGATCGGCACCCCGTTGAACTCGGTGACGACATCGCCCTTCTGCAGGCCTGCGGCGGCGGCCGCGCCGCCATCGGGCGTCTCGGCGATCAGCGCGCCGACGGTGTCGCTCGAGCCGTCGGCCTCGGCCGAGGTCACGGTGGCGCCGAGGAGCCCGTGCGTGGCCGAGCCGCTCTCGATGATCTCGTCGGCGATGCGCTTGGCCAGGTTCGACGGCACGGCGAAGCCGACGCCGATGTTGCCGGCGGTCTCGCCCTCGGCCGAGCCGCCGGTCGAGAGGATCGCGACGTTCACGCCGATGAGCTTGCCGTCGGAGTCGACGAGCGCCCCACCGGAGTTGCCCGGGTTGATCGCGGCATCCGTCTGGATGACCGGGAGCGACACCTGACCCGTCGAAGCGCTCGGCTGCTGCGGGGTCTCGCCGCCCTCGGGGTCGGGCAGGTCGAAGAAGAAGTCGAACGGGCTGCCCTCGTCGCCGGGGGCGGGCTCCTCGCCCTGGTCGCCGCTGTCGCCCTGCGCGTCGTCGGGCGTGGTCGGCGCAGCCGACGAGGCCACGTCGATCGAGCGGTTGAGCGCGCTGACGATGCCGTTGGTGACGGTGCCCGAGAGGCCGAGCGGCGCACCGATCGCGATCGCGGTGTCACCGACGTTGAGCTTGTCGGAGTCGGCGAACTCGAGGGGCGTGAGGTCGGAGGCGTCGACCAGCTTGATGACCGCGAGGTCGGAGAGCGGGTCGGTGCCCACGAGCTCGGCCGTGTAGAGGTGGCCGTCGTTCGTCTTGACCTGGATGGTCGGGTCGCCGGTCGCGCCGTCGAGCGTCACGACGTGGGTGTTCGTCAGCACGTAGCCGTCCTCGGAGAGGATGATGCCCGAGCCGGTGCCGCCGGCCTGGCCGCCCGAGACCGAGATGGTGACCACGCTCGGGCTCGCCTTGGCGGCCACGGCGGTGATCTGGTTCACCGAGTCGGTGTCGTTGACCACGATGTTCTGCGCGGAGTTCGCGGCATCGCTCGAGGGCGTGCCGTTGTCGTTCGTGAGCAGGGCGGTGATGCCCGCTCCCGACGCGCCGCCGATGAGGGCGGCGGCGACGATCGCGGCGGCGACGCCGAGTCCGACGCGGCGCTGCTTGGGCGCCGCCGGTGCGGCGCCCTCGGCCGGGAGGCCGGTGAGCGGCACGGTCGGCTGCGTCTGGGGCTGGGGTGCTGCGGGTCCGCCGAATGCGGGCGGCACCTGGCCGGGCTGCGCGGGTGCGGCGGCCACGGGCTGGGCGGGCTGCTTCGTGTACTGGGGGGCGCTGTACGGCTGCGGCTCCTGGCCGGGCTCGTAGACGGTACCGGTCGCGGCGGGCGCGACCGGAGCGGCGGGTGCCGCCGGTGCCGCCGGTGCCGCAGGTGCGGCGGGTGCCGCGGGCGCGGCTGCCGGGGCAGCGGGCGCGGTCGCCGGCGCGGCTGCCGGGGCAGCGGGCGCGGTCGCCGGCGCGGCTGCCGGGGCAGCGGGTGCCGGGGTCTCGGGCGCGGCGGGTGCCGCGACATCCGTCGGCGCGACGTCGGGGGTGGGGGCCTCGCTCAGCGCCGCGGTCTCGTTCGCTGCGGCGGAAGTCTCAGGGGTGACGGGCGCAGCGTTCTCGGCTGCCGCGGGCGTCGGCGTGACGTCGTCCTCGCGGGGCTCCCCCGCGGCTCCGTTCGTGGTGTCGGTCATGGTGTGCTCCTTCCAAGCGATGCCAGCATCCCCAAGCAAGCTGTGTGCCCGATCGGCGGAGTCTATGACTCTGCTATCCCCACGCCGGGATTTCTCCGAATGCCGCGCCGGGAGCTCCGCTGCCTGCGCCAGCGTACCGGCACCACCCTCGCGTACGGTGAGAGCGTGAGCGACTTCTCCCCCGCTGCGGGCCTCGCGCCCTGGCAGCGCACCGCGGCCGGCGCCGGCCTCCTCGCCGCCGACGGCTCGATCGCGCCGACGATCTTCGCAGAGATGAGCGCGCTGGCCATGCGCACGGGTGCGATCAACCTCGGCCAGGGCTTCCCCGACGAAGACGGCCCGGCCGAGGTGCTCGAGGCCGCTCGGCAGGCGATCGCCGACGGCGTGAACCAGTACCCGCCGGGCCCCGGCATGCCGGTGCTGCGCGAGGCCATCGCCGCCCATCAGCGCCGGTGGTACGGCATCGAGCTCGACGCGGCATCCGAGGTGCTCGTGACGGCGGGCGCGACGGAGGCCCTCGCGGCCACCCTGCTCGCCTTCGTCGACACCGGCGACGAGGTCGTGACGTTCGAGCCGTACTACGACGCCTACGCCGCGATCATCGCCCGCGCCGGCGGTGTGCATCGCACGGTGCCGCTGCACTGGACCCGTGAACCGCGGGCGGGCGAGCCGGGCGCCGGTTCCAGCGCCGGTTGGCGGCCCGATCACGACGAGCTGCGCGCGGCGGTGACCGACCGCACGCGCGTGATCCTCGTCAACTCGCCGCACAACCCGACGGGAGCGGTGCTCGACACCGAGACGCTCGCACTGATCGTCGAGCTCGCCGATCGGCACGACGCGCTGATCGTCACCGACGAGGTCTACGAGCACCTCGTGTTCGGGGCGGCGCACACCCCCATCGCGACCCTGCCGGGCGCCCGTGAGCGCACGATCTCGATCTCGTCGGGCGGCAAGACCTTCTCGACCACCGGGTGGAAGGTGGGCTGGATCACCGCGCCCGCACCGCTCGTGACCGCCGTGCTCGCGGTGAAGCAGTACCTGACCTACGTCAACGGCGCCCCGTTCCAGCCCGCGATCGCAACGGGGCTCGGCCTGCCCGACGCCTTCTTCACGGATGCCGCGGCAACCCTCGCGGCCAAGCGCGACCTGCTCGCCGCGGGCCTCGAGACCGCCGGCTTCGCGCTCTCGCTGCCCCGGGCGGGGTACTTCGTCATCGCGGATGCCGCGCCGCTCGGGTTCGCCGACGGCGCCGAGCTCTGCCGCGCCCTGCCCGGGCTCGCGGGCGTCGTCGGCGTGCCGGTCACGGCGTTCGTGCACCCCGATCGCCAGGGCGACTACGCGAGCCTCGTGCGCTTCGCGTTCTGCAAGCGGCACGAAGTGCTCGAGGAGGCCTCCGCCCGGCTCGCCCGGCTCAGCGCGGGGTGACGGTGAAGCGCCGCAGCGAAAGCGCGGGATTCACCCTGCGCACCGCGTCGATGCGCTCCTTCGAGATCCAGGCGACCGCGACATCGGTCGTCTCGCCGATCGTGACGAGCTCGACGCCCATCGGATCGACGATCATGCTGTTGCCCGCGCTGATCGGCGGCGCGTGGTCGGCCGCCGCGACGTAGATCGTGTTCTCGAGCGCCCGTGCGGTCGTGAGCACCCGCCAGTGCGACTCCTTCAGCGGGCCGCGCACCCACTCGGCCGGCATGCACACGACATCGGCGCCGGCGTCGACGATGCGGCGCGTGACCTCGGGGAATCTCGCGTCGTAGCAGGTCTGCAGGCCGAAGCGGATGCCCCCGGCCTCGAAGGTCTCGGGCTCCTCGATCGCCCCGGGCGCGACCCAGGCCGACTCCTGCTGCCCGAACGCGTCGTAGAGGTGCAGCTTGCGATAAGTGGCGACGATGCCCTCGCCGGGCGCGACCGCGACAACGGTGTTCGCCACTCGTCGGTCGTCGACGGCGTCCGCTTCGCGGTCGAGCCGTTCGATCATGCCGGCGACGAGGTGCACGCCGAGTCGATCGGCGACCGCGGCGAGATGCGTCGTGAACGCTCCCCCGAGCGATTCGGCCGCCGCGAGCCACCCCTCATCGGGTTGAGGCGTGAAGTGGCTCGAGTACTCGGGGAAGACCACGAGGCCCGCGCCGCGCGCCACGGCGAGCGCGGCGAGCCGCTCGATCTCGGCACGATTGCGTGCCGCGTCGTCGTTCGGCACGAACTGCGCGACGGCGATGCCGAAGCCCTCGGTCTCCCTCTGCATGCCCACAGCCTATGGCGCTGTGAGGCAGTCGGTCGGGCCTTCGGAGACGACCCCGCTGATATCCTCGACATCTGGCCAACCCCGAGGTTGGCGTGGTCGAGCCGCTGATGAGCGCGCAACGATCCGGGCTGGAAACCCCGGAACTCACGCGTTCTCTCCGAAAGGTTCGGCTACGCCCATGTCCAATCCCTCCTCTCGGCGCTGGTGGGTCCTCGTGATCCTCGCGCTGACGCAGCTCGTCGTCGTGCTCGACGGCACGATCGTGAACATCGCGCTCCCGCAGGCCCAGATCGCCCTCGGGCTCAGCGATTCCGAGCGCCAGTGGGTCGTCACCGCCTACGCGCTCTCGTTCGGGGCGCTGCTCCTGCTCGGCGGCCGCATCGCCGACTACTGGGGCCGCAAGCGCACGTACCTCGTCGGCATGGCGGGCTTCGGCGTGGCATCCGTCATCGGCGGCATCGCCCAGAGCGGCAGCGAGCTGATCCTGGCCCGCGGCCTGCAGGGCGTGTTCGCCGCCATGATGGCGCCGGCGGCACTCGCGCTGCTGACCATGACGTTCCCCGGCGGCAGGGAACGCAACACCGCGTTCGCAGTGTTCGGTTCGGTCGCCGGAGCCGGTGCCGGAGTGGGACTCGTGCTCGGCGGCCTGCTCACGGAGTTCGTCGACTGGCGGTGGTGCCTGCTCGTCAACGTGCCCGTCGTGATCGTGGGCATCGTCGCCGGAGCGGTGCTCGTCAGCGAGAGCAGGGCGGAGGGCGACAACCGCTACGACTGGCTCGGCGTCGTCACCGTCGCCCTCGGCCTCGCCTCCCTCGTCTTCGGGTTCACGCTCGCCGAGGAGAGCTGGGTCTCGCTCGGCACCATCGGTTTCATCACGGTCGGCATCGCACTGCTCGTCGCCTTCGTCTGGATCGAGTCGCGTGTCGCACAACCGCTGCTGCCGCTCCGCATCGTGCTCGACCGGGTGCGCGGCGGCGCATTCCTGCTGCAGGCGATCGCCGGCAGCGTCATGATCGGCGCCACCGTCTACCTGACGTTCCACCTGCAGATCGTGCTCGACTTCTCGCCGTTGCAGGCCGGTCTCGCGAGCCTGCCGCTGACGATCGTGATCGCGCTCGTCGCTCCGCTCGCGACCCGGTTCCTGTCGCGGTTCGGCGCTCGCCCCCTCATGATCGCGGGCCCGCTGTTCGCGGCATCCGGCCTGTTCCTCCTGAGCCTCATCACCGTGGGAGGCGACTATCTCGTGCAGGTGCTGCCCGCGCTCGTGCTGCTCGGCATCGGCATGTCGATGCTCTTCGTGCCCATGCAGAACCTCGCACTCGCCGGGGTCGCCGCGCATGACGCCGGAGCAGCGAGCGCGACCGTCAACGCGGCGATGCAGATCGGCGGCTCGCTCGGCCTGTCGATCTTCACGACGGCGTACGCGGCGGCTGCCGACGGTGTCGTCGTCACCGGTGGGGCGAGTCAGCTCGAGGCGTTCGTGAGCGGCTACTCGGCGGCCTTCGTCGCCGCGGGCATCGCGATGCTCATCGGTTGCGTGCTGGCGATCGTGCTGATCCGGCCGAAGCGCACGGATGACGCGGCGCACGCCGCAGCAACGCCGACCGATTCCATCGAGGCGGTCGCGACCGGTCGGTGATCGCGGCACGACATGGCCGCAGGCACTGGACCCCCCGGTCCCAGTGCCTGCGGCAGTCTCGAGTTCGGCGGCGACTATCCGTTCGCCTGCGCGAGCTCCCGGCCGTGGGCGGTGATCGCGTAGATCACGAGGATGTCGATGCCGATGACGATGACCGACCACCACGGCTGCGCCGGAATGAGGAGCAGCTGTCCGAGTGCGCTCAGGGAGACGACGATGATCGCGACGACCCGCGCCCAGGTCGCACCCGAGAGGAGCGCGACACCAGTGAGCACGAGCAGCAGCCCGATGATGAGGTTCCACCATCCCCAGCCCGTGATGTCGAAGAGGAAGAGCCCCTCTTCAGTGGCCGCGTAGTAGGTGTTGGAGCCGAGCAGTGCGATGAACGCCTGAAGGGCGCTGAACGCACCGTTGAGGATGAGGATGATGGCCGCGAAGCCGATCCATCCGATCCACCCGGTCTGCTGTGGAACAGTGCTCATGATCGTTTGCCCTCCTGCTCGGCGCCGTCGACGAGTGCGTCGGCCGGCGATTCGGTTGAACACTCGTCAGCGTGGCGCTGATCGGCTCGCAGGGCATCATTCAGATCGCATGATTGACGGTTTCCGCGGTTCCGCGGCCGTTCCCGGTGCGCGACCGCCTCCAGCAGTATCCCGACACCCGGATCGGGGCGTTGTTGCCGGCACCGCCGATCAATATGCTTCGACCGTGCGCGGTGATGCCCTGTCGGCGGAGACGCCGGAAGTCGAGCTCGAACAACAGCTGCTCGACGCCAAGCTGTCAGCCCCGGAGCCACCGGCCCGGGGCTACGTCAGCCGCGCCGCGCAGATCGAGGCGGCTCGCTCGAGCGGGCGTCGATTCGTCGGCGTCACCGCCCCCGCCGGATACGGGAAGTCGAGCCTGCTCGCCGAGTGGGCGCGCCGTGACAGCCGCCCGGTGGCATGGGTGTCGCTCGATCGGTACGACGACGACCCGGCAGCGCTGCTGACGCTCCTCGCCGAAGCCTTCGCCCGCATCGAGCCCGGCGCCGCCCGGCTGCCGCAACGGGTCACGGGCCACGCCGCCGCACTGCTCGGCCGCGGAGCGCCGCTGCTCGCCACCGCGCTGCGTCACGCGCCGCACCCGTTCGTGCTGATGCTCGACGATCTGCAGGAACTGCGCGATCCCGCCTGTCACGACGTGTTGAGCGTGGTCTTCGCGGGGATCCCCGCCGGATCCCAACTCGTCGCGGCCAGCCGCGGCGAGCAGCAGCACCTGCCGCGAGCTCGCGCGGACGGCGATGCCTTCGCCATCACGGCGAACGATCTGGCGCTCGACGAGGCCGGCGCCCGAGCGATCTTCGCCGGCACGCAGGTGCCGCTCTCACCCGAGGACGCGGCCGAACTCGTCGAACGCACCGAAGGGTGGCCGGTCGGCGTCGTGCTCGCGGCGGCGATCGCAGAGGAGGTCGGCGAGGCGCCCAAGACGGTCTCGGGCGACGACCGCTACGTCGCCGACTACCTCTACCGGGAGTCGCTCGTCACCCTTCCGGAGCACCAGCAGCGGTTCCTGCGTCGCACGGCGGTGCTCGATGCCATTTCGGCGCCCCTCTGCGACGCCGTCCTCGAGACGCACGACGCCCAGTCGATGCTGCAGGAACTCGACGCGTCCAACGTCTTCATCGTGCCGCTCGACCGCAGCAGGGGCTGGTACCGCTACCACGCGCTCTACCGCGAGTTCCTGCTCGGCGAACTCCGCCGGCTCGAGCCCGAGGCGCTGCCCGCGCTGCAGAGTCGCGCGGCGAGCTGGTTCGAGCAGCAGGGCTCGCCCGCGATGGCGATCGAACTCCTGCTCGATCAGCCCGACGAACGTGCACGCACCGTTCGCCTGATCGCCGCGACGGCGCTGCCGAGCTATCAGGCCGGACAGTTCGCGACCGTGCAGCGCTGGATGACGGCGATCGGCGACCCGGCGATCGAGGGCTACCCGCCCCTGGCCGTGCTCGCGGGGTGGGTCATGGCGCTCTCGGGGCAGGCCACGGAGGCGGCGCGATGGGCGTCCGTGCTCGAGCGCGTCACCTACGAGGGGCGGCCAGACGACGGGTCCGCCTCGTTCGAGTCCGCTCGCGCGATGCTCCGCTCGGTGATGTGTCCTGCCGGCCCCGCACAGGCCCTGACCGACGCCGAGTTCGCGTGCGCGGCCGAACCGGGCTGGAGCCCGTGGCGCGATCAGGCGCTCCTGCTGCTGGGCGAAGCGCGCCTGCTCATCGGCGACACCGAGGGTGCGGCAACGGCACTCGGCGAGAGCGCCGCCATCGCGTCGGCGACGGGCAACGCCGAGGGCCTGATCCTCTCGACGGCCGAGCTCGCCCTGCTGTCGATGGATGACGGCCGGTGGGACGATGCCACCGCGCACCTCACGACGGCACTCGACGCGGTCGACGAACAGCACATGGACGACTATGCGACCGCGGTGCTCGCATTCACGCAGTCCGCACGACTCGCACTCCACCGCGGTGATCTCGTCGCCGTGCGCCGAGAACTCACCCGTGCGATGCGCGCCCGCCCGGCCTGCACCGATGCGATCCCGTACCTCGCCGTGCGGGCGCGCCTGCAGCTCGCCAAGGTCCACTGGGCGATCGCCGATCACTCGACCGCTCATCACCTGCTGCGGGAGATCGACGACATCCTGCTCATCCGGCCCGATCTCGGCGCGCTCGTCGACCAGGTCGACGACTTCCGCCGCTTCGTCGCCGCGAGCGAGCAGCAGGGCGAGCAGGGCGGCCCTCCCCTCACGCCTGCGGAGCTCCGCCTGCTGCCCTATCTGCAGACCCATCTCACGGTTCGGGAGATCGGAGAGCGGCTCTTCGTCTCGCGCAACACCGTGAGCTCCGAACTCGGGTCGATCTATCGAAAGCTCGGCGTCTCCGCCCGGAGCGAGGCGGTCGACCGTGCAACGCAGCTCGGGCTGCTCGGCTCCGGACTCTGACCCGCCCGCTCACCGGGAGGGTTGGTCGCCGAAGGCGTCGACGTCGACGTCGTGGCCGAGGGCGAGGGCGACCTTCGGCGCGGCGGCGACGACGCGCGGGAGCCCGACGACGGGGATGACCCCGACCAGCACGTCCACGATCTGCGCCGCCGTGCTGCCGGCGCTGATGGCCGCATCGACCTGCGCGCCGAACGACGGCTCCGCTCCGCCGATCGAGACGAGCGCGGCGATGCGTGCGAGGGCCAACGACTTCGGGTCCAGTCGACCGGGACCGTCGACGACCTCATCGAGATCCTCGGCGAGACGGTCGTCGTTGATCGAGAGCCGTCGAAGCCGATCGGTGTAGTCCATCTCGTCATCTCCTCCGCTCGCCGAGACCTGCGTCCGTCTGACAGGCAACCGCGCCATGGCTCCGGCCGCATCACCTACAACAGATGATTCGCACGGGAGGTGAATGATCCGCGCTCGCGAACGGATGATTCGCGGCACGAAAAAGGAGAGCACTCGTGCTCTCCACTCTCAGGATATCGCGGGGAGGGGGGCTTGCGGCAAGGCCCCCTCGACGGCGCATACTGATCGGCCGAGCCGGAGGCATCCGCTCGCGACACAGAGGAGCTGCACTGACTTCGCACGCATTCGACCTGCCCGACACCCTCGCCGCCAAAGCCGATCCGGCCCTCATCGCCGGAGACGAGGAGCACTTCGCCGCCATCGCGGACGCCCTCCGGCATTCCATCGCCGAGGTCTCCGACCGACTCGCGGTCGAACTGAGATCGCCCGGCGGGAGCGGCCAGGCGGCGCTCGACCGCGACCTCGAGATCCACCGCCTCTCCGGGCGCCTGCGCACCCTCCGCCGCTTCGGCCTCGACCTGTGCCTCGGTCGGATCGTCGACGCCGACGGGGGTGAGCCCGTGTACATCGGTCGACTCGGTCTCACTGCACCCGACGGCCGCCGACTGCTCATCGATTGGCGCTCCCCCGCCGCCGAGCCGTTCTTCGGTGCGACGCACGGCGACCCGATGGGTCTGACGAGCCGCCGCAGGTACCGCTGGACCCGCGGCCGCATCACCGATTACTGGGACGAGGTGTTCACCGCCGACGCGCTCGTCGGGCACGCGGCGCTCGACGATCAGTCCGCGTTCATCGCGAGCCTCGGCGGCTCACGCTCTGCACGGATGCAGGACGTGCTCGGCACCATCCAGGCCGATCAGGACGCGATCATTCGCGCGGGCTCCCGCGGCGCCCTCGTCGTCGACGGAGGACCGGGCACCGGGAAGACCGTCGTCGCGCTGCACCGCACCGCCTACCTGCTGTACTCCGATTCGCGACTCGGGCACCGCCGCGGCGGCGTGCTGTTCATCGGACCGCACCAGCCGTACCTCGACTACGTCGCCGACATCCTGCCCGGCCTCGGTGAGGAGGGCGTCGAGACGTGCACGCTCCGCGACCTCGTGCCCGAGGGGGCGTCCGCCGCGGTCGAGCCGGACCCCGAGGTCGCCCGAGCGAAGTCGTCGGCCGAGCTCGTGCAGGCCGTCGAGCACGCGGTCGGATACTACGAGCGACCGCCTCGCTCGAGCATGACGGTCGAGACGCCGTGGGCTGATGTGCTGGTCGATGCCGACGACTGGGCGGAGGCGTTCGACGCCCCCGAGCCGGGCACCCCGCACAACGAGGGGCGCCTGCAGGTCTGGGAGGAGCTGCTGAGCATCCTGAGCGACCGGCACGACGACGACGTGGAGCCCGACGAGCTCCGCGCCGCGCTCGCCGACAGCCGCGAACTGCGCACGACCTTCAACCGCGCATGGCCGGTGCTCGACCCGGCCGGCGTCATCGCCGACCTGTGGTCGGTGCCCGCGTACCTGCGGCGCTGCGCACCGTGGCTCTCGAGCGACGAGGCGGAGGTGCTGCAGCGGCCCGAGCCTCGAGCCTGGACCGTCGCCGACCTCCCGTACCTCGACGCGGCCCGGCAGCGCATCGGCGACCCCGAGGCATCACGCGTCCGACGCCGGCGCGAGGCCGCCGCGGCCGCCCAGCGCGAGGAAATGTCGCGGGTCATCGACGACCTGATCGAATCGCAGGTGCACGACGACGGCGAGGGGGTCATGTCGATGCTCCGCGGGCAGGACGTGCAGTTCTCGCTGATCGACGAGGCCGAACTGCCGACCCGCGATGCCGACGAGCTCGCCGGTCCCTTCGCCCACATCGTCGTCGACGAGGCCCAGGAGTTGACGGATGCCGAGTGGCGGATGGTGCTCTCCCGGTGCCCGTCACGCAGCCTCACGATCGTCGGCGACCGCGCCCAGGCCAGGCACGGGTTCACCGAGTCATGGGAGGAGCGCCTCGCTCGCGTCGGGCTCGACCACGTCGCCCTCGCCGACCTCACGATCAACTACCGCACGCCCGAGGAGGTCATGGCCGAGGCGGAGCCGGTCATCAGGGCGGCGATTCCCGACGCCAACGTGCCGACGTCGGTGCGCAGCAGCGGCATCCCGGTCGCCCGCGGTTCGGTGGCCGAGCTCGACGGGATCCTCGAGGCCTGGCTCGTCGAGCACGCCGAGGGCACCGCGTGCGTGATCGCACGCGACGGCGCGGCAACCGGCCTCGGCGGCAGCGGCGGGGCGTCCCGGGTTCCGCCGCGCGTCAGGACGCTGACCCCCGAGCTCGCGAAGGGACTCGAGTTCGACCTCGTCGTGCTCGTCGACCCCGAGTCCTTCGGCACCGGCATCGAGGGGGCGGTCGACCGCTACGTCGCGATGACCCGGGCGACGCAGCGGCTCGTGATCCTCACGAGCGCCTGACCCCGCTCGGCATCAGGCCCGCTCGAACACCGCAGCGAGCGCCTGGCCGCCGCCGATGCACATGGTCTCGAGGGCGAGCGAGCCGTCGAGTGCCGGCAGTGCGTGCGCGAGCGTCGCGAGCATGCGGATGCCGGTGGCGCCGATCGGGTGACCGATCGAGATGCCGCTGCCCCGAGGGTTCACCCGCGGGTCCTCGGCGTCGACGCCCCAGTCGGCGAGGCACGCCAGCACCTGCACGGCGAACGCCTCGTTGAGTTCGATCAGGTCGAGATCGTCGAAGCGGATGCCGGCGCGCTCGAGCGCGAGGTTCGCCGCGGGCACGGGCGCGACGCCGAAGCGCAGCGGGTCGTTGCCGGCGACGGCCCACGAGACGAGCCGCAGCATCGGCACGAGCCCGAGCTCCGCGGCGCGCTGCGGCGTGGTGACGATGCACGCGGCGGCGGCGTCGTTCTGCCCGCTCGAGTTGCCCGCGGTGACCGTCGCCTCGGCGACGCTCCGGCCGAGGATGGTCCGAAGACCGCCGAGTGCGGCGAGCGAGGTGTCGGCGCGCGGGTGCTCGTCGCGATCGATCAGCACCGAACCCCGACGGCCCGGCACCTCGACCGGCACGAGTTCGGCGTCGAACGCGCCGGACTCCTGTGCGGCGACGGCCCGCTGGTGGGAGCGGAGCGCGAGCACGTCCTGCGCCTCGCGCGAGATGCCGTACTCGGCGCGCAGCAGCTCGGCAGCGCCGACGTTGCCCTCGGGGGTCGGGAACCGCCGGCCGCCGACCGTCTCGCGGCCGCGCGACAGGGCGTCGCGAAGCAGCAGCCCGGCACCCGAGACGCCTCGGCGGCCCTCGACCGTGTAGAGCGGGGCGTTCGACATCGACTCGACCCCGAGTGCGATCACGGCGTCGGCGACCCCGGTCTGCACCTCCATGGCGGCGTTCAGCACCGCCTGCAGGCCCGAGCCGCAGCGCCGGTCGAGTTGATAGCCGGTCGTCTCGACGCCGAACCCTGCGTCGAGGGCGGCGACGCGGCCGATGGCCGGCGCCTCCATCGTGGGGTACCCCTGCGCGGCGATGACCCCGTCGATCGCCGCGGGGTCGATGCCGGTGCGCTCGAGCAGCGCGGTCAGCACCGTCGTCGCGAGCTCGAGGGCCGGCACGGTGGCGAGCGCGCCGCCCATGCGTCCGACGGGGGTGCGCAGCGGCGAGCAGACGACGACCTCGCGCAGCTCGGTCATCAGGCCCCCGCCGCGACGGCGTCGCCGACGGCGAACGCGGCGCCCGTGGCATCCGTCACCTGATCGATCGTGACACCGGGGGCGAGTTCGACGAGCACGAGCCCGTCACCCGTGACGTCGAAGACCGCGAGGTCGGTCACGATCCGGTCGACGCAGGCCTTGCCGGTCAGGGGCAGGGTGCAGAGCTCGACGATCTTCGGCGAGCCGTCCTTCGCGACGTGCTCCATGACGACGATCACGCGTTCGGCGCCGTTCACGAGGTCCATGGCGCCGCCCATGCCCTTGACCATCTTGCCGGGCACCGCCCAGTTGGCGATGTCGCCGTGCGCCGAGACCTGCATCGCCCCGAGCACCGCGGTCGTGATGCGACCGCCGCGGATCATGCCGAAGCTCGCCGCCGAGTCGAAGTACGAGGCGCCGGGCAGCACCGTCACGGTCTCCTTGCCCGCGTTGATCAGCTTCGGATCCGCCTCCCCCTCCCACGGGTACGGCCCGACGCCGAGCACGCCGTTCTCGGAGTGCAGCACGACCTCGACGCCCTCGGGCAGGTAGTTCGGAATCAGCGTCGGCAGGCCGATGCCGAGGTTCACATAGGTGCCGTCCTCGAGCTCGCGGGCGGCGCGGGCGGCCATCTCGTCGCGGGTGAGCGGCATCAGCGTTCCGTGCCGGCGGCCGCGCGCCGCACGGTCACCTTCTCGATGGGCAGGTCGGAGGACTGCTCGGGCGTGAGGGCGACCACACGGTCGACGTGGATGCCCGGCAGGTGGATGTCGTCGGGGCCGAGCACGCCCGGCTCGACGAGCTCGTCGACCTCGGCGATCGTGATGCGACCGGCCATTGCCGCGAGCGGGTTGAAGTTGCGGGCCGCCTTCTCGAAGCGGAGGTTGCCGTGCCGGTCGCCCACGGCGGCGCGCACGAGGCCGTAGTCGGTGCGGATGGCACGCTCGAGCACGTACTCCCGCGGCGCACCGAAGACGTCGAACGGCCGCAGCTCCTTGGGGTCGCTCGTGATCGCGACCGAGCCGTCGGGCGCGTAGCGCAGCGGCATGCCGCCGTCGGAGACCGCGGTGCCCGCACCCGTCGCCGTGTAGAACGCGGGGATGCCGACGCCGCCGGCGCGGAGGCGCTCGGCGAGCGTGCCCTGCGGGGTGAGCTCGACCTCGATCTCGCCGGCCAGGTACTGACGGCCGAACTCCTTGTTCTCGCCGATGTAGCTCGCGACGACGCGGCGGATGCGGCCGGCGGAGAGCAGCTCGCCGAGGCCCCAGCCGTCGACACCGCAGTTGTTCGAGACGACCTCGAGTCCGCCGACACCGCTCGCCAGCAGCGCCCGGATGATCGTGATCGGCACGCCCGACAGCCCGAAGCCGCCGACCGCGAGCGAGGCGCCCTCCGGGATGTCGGCGACCGCGGCGGCGGCGCTCTCGTAGCTCTTGTCCATGCGATGGATCCTTCGGGTCAGTCGTTCGGATCGGACGCTTCGGAGGCATCCGCTTCGGAGGCATCGCTGCCGGATGCTGCGTCGCCGTCAGGGGCATCCGCCTCGGCGAACACCTCGCGCGCGATCGCGAACGCCTCGTTCGACGCCGGGAGCCCCGCGTACAGGGCGGTGTGCAGCAGCACCTCGGCGATCTCGTCGCGGGTGAGTCCGTTGCGGAGCGCCGCGCGCACATGCATCGCGATCTCGCCGTGGTGGCCGCCGGTCGTGAGACTCGCGAGCGTCGCGATCGAGCGTTCGCGCCGGGAGAGCGCGGGCCGCTCCCACACCTCGCCCCACGCGTAGCGGGTGAGGAACTCCTGGAACACGGCGGTCTCGGGAGTCGTGGCCGCGATGGCCCGATCGACGTGCGCGTCGCCGAGCACGCTGCGGCGAACGCGCATGCCGCGATCGTGGACGACGGATGCCGCGGCAGCGCGCTCCGCGACGGCGACGTGGTCGGCGATGAGCTCCGCGGCCCGCTGAGGTTGCTCGAGCACGGCGAGGTGCGACGCGTCGGCGAGCGACACGTGCCGGGCACCGGGGATGGCGCCTGCGAGCACCTGCATCGACGCCGGGGCGGTGACCGCGTCGTGCTCGCCGCTGACGGCGAGCACGGGCACGGCGAGCGCGGCGAGGTCGCCCGTGCGGTCGAAGCCCGCGAGGGCCTCGGTGCAGCGCGCATACGACTCGTCGTCGACGTCGACGAGTGCGGCGAGCGCCCGTGCGCCGGCGCCTGTCGCATCCCGATCGAGGAATCCGGGCGCGAACCAGCGCGACGCGCTGCCGGTGACGAGGGAGGCGGTGCCGCTCGATCGCACCGCGGCGGCGCGATCGCGCCAGCCGTCGGCAGCGCCGATGCGCGCGCCGCTGCAGCTCATGACGAGGCTCAGCACCCGGTCGGGGTGAGCGAGCGCGAGTTCGAGCGCGACGGCGCCGCCGAGCGAGACGCCCGCGACGTGGAAGGCGCCGCCGCCCGCCTCGTCGACGACGGCCAGCACGGCGTCGGCGAGCTCGGCGATCGTGAACGGCTCGGACGCGGCAGGGCTCGCGCCGTGGCCCGGCAGGTCGATGCGCAGCACGCGGAGCCCCGCGGTGCGCGCGTCGGCGCGGAGCGCATCGGTCGCGCCGTCCCACAGGGCCGTCGTCGTGCCGAGCGAGGGCAGCAGCACGAGGAGCGGGTTCGACGCGGCGGGCGCGGTACCCGGTGCGAACGCCCCGAGCAGTCTGGGTGCGGTCATGCGTGCGGCTCCTGGTCGGCGAGTCGGGCGAAGCGGGCGACGGCACGGTCGACGATGCGATCGGATGCCGCGACGAGCACGTCGCGCGACGGGCGCTCGCCGGCCGCGCCGGCGTGCTCGAGCAGCTCGGCGGCGCGCTCGCGGTCGAACTCGAGACCGGCGAGGAGGCGGGCAGACGAGGAGGCGGCGGAACGCGCGAGCCGCACGAGTCGGCGCTGCGACGCCCACTCGGCGTGCCAGCGGCCGGCGGAGCGCTCGTCGCCGGCCATCGCGGCGGCGGCGATCACCTGGACGAGGCCCGGCGCCTCGGTGGCGGCCGCGGTGATCGCGACGGCGTCGACGGGGTTGCGCTTGTGCGCCATCGCCGATGAACCGCCGCCGCCCGCGAGACGGACCTCGCCGATCTCCTCGCGGGAGAGGAAGGTCGCGTCGCCCGCGATGCGGCCGAGCACGGAGACCACGGCGGCGGCGGCCGAGGCGACGGCCAGCACCGGCGTGCGCTCGGTGTGCCAGGAGCGGTCGGGATCGGCGAGTCCGAGCAGGGACGCGAGTTCGGCGCGCACCGCGTCGGAGCCGTCCGGACGAGGGGCCGCGGCATCCGCTGCCGTGCCTGTTCCGACGGCGCCGCCGAACTGCACGGGGAAGGCGACCGCATCGATCGCGGCGACGGCCGAGGCCACGCCGTCGAGCCAGCCGGCGGCCAGCACACCGAGGGTGCTCGCCTCGGCCTGTCGTGCGAGGGAGCGTGCGATCCGCGGGCTGTGCCGCTCGAGCTGCGCGAGCTCCGAGAGTCGGCGGCCGTCCTCGACGAGGAAGCGACGGGCCGCGTGCAGCGCGTCGCGCGCGACGAGCATGAGCGTCGAGTCGACGATGTCCTGGCTCGTCGCGCCGAGGTGGAGCGGCGCCGTGACGAACCCCGCCGCCGAGAGCTGCGCCTGGAGCGCCGGCACGAGGGCGACGACGGGCACGCCGTCGCGGGCGACGCCGCGCTGCAGCGCAGCCCGGTCGAGGGAGGCGGCATCGAGCGCGGCGGCCGCCGCATCGAGCGGCTCTCCGAGCACGCTCCCCCATGCTCGGAGCAGCCCGCGCTCGACCTCGACCATGGCGGCGAGCACCGCGTCGTCGTCGGTGCCGGCGCTGTCGGCCGCGCCCGGATCGATGAGTCCCCAGTCGGTCATCGCTGCATCCCCTCGTGTCGGCCTTCGAGCCCGAAATCGAGGAACACGGTCTCGCCCTCGCCCTGCAGCCGGATGTCGAATCGGTACGAGGCCGGCGCGTCCGACACGGCGACGAGGGTGTGCCGCCGCGCCGGATCGACGCTCGAGAGCAGCGGATCGGCGCCGTTCGCCGCGGCCTCGTCGTCGAAGTAGGCCCGCGTGAAGAGGTGGTGCAGCACGCCGCGCGCGAAGACGGTCACGAGCAGGTACGGCGCGAGGCCCGCGCGGGTCGCACCCGGCTTGATCGTCGTGAATGCGTAGAGTCCGTCGCGGTCGACGGCCGCGCGCCCGAAGCCCGAGAACCCGTGCTGGTCGCGGTCGAGCACGCCGCGCTCCGTGGAGGGGCGGCCGGCGGCATCCGCGCCCCAGATCTCGACGATCGCGTCGGGGATCGGGTCGCCGCCGCCGTCGAAGACCGTGCCGTGCAGGCGAATGGCGTCGGGCTGCCACGGCGCACGCACCGTCGGCCCACCGGAGTAGGGCAGCGCGTAGCCGAAGAACGGGCCGACGGTCTGCGCAGGCGTCTGGAGCAGCGCTTCGTCGGGCATCGGCAGTGGCTCAGGCATGGTCCGCGTCCTCCGGTTCCATCCAGGTCGACTTCGGCCCGGTGAGCACCACGTCCCAGCGGTAGCCGAGCGCCCACTCGGGCTCGCTCACGTCGTGATCGTACGTCGCGACGAGCCGGTCCCGCGCGCGCTGGTCGCTGATCGACTGGTAGATCGGGTCGAGCGCGAAGAGCGGGTCGCCCGGGAAGTACATCTGCGTGATGAGGCGCTGCGTGAACGCCGACCCGAAGAACGAGAAGTGGATGTGCGCGGGGCGCCAGGCGTTGCGGTGGTTCTTCCACGGGTAGGCGCCCGGCTTGATCGTCGTCAGCCGGTACGAGCCGTCGTCGCCCGTGATCATGCGCCCGACGCCGGTGAAGTTCGGGTCGAGCGGCGCCGGGTGCTGGTCGCGCTTGTGCACGTACCGGCCCGAGGCGTTGGCCTGCCAGATCTCGACGAGCTGGTTCCGCACCGGCCTGCCATCGCCGTCAAGCACCCGCCCGGTGAGGATGATGCGCTCGCCGAGCGGCTCGCCGGCGTGCTGGATCGTCAGGTCGGCCTCCTCGGCCGCGACATCCGTGTGCCCGAACGCGGGTGAGACGAGCTCGATCTCCTCGGGGTCGGCGCGCACGAGCTCGTGGGTCGGATGCCGCAGCCGCGTGGAGCGGTACGGCGCGAAGTCGCGCGGCGGGTGGGCGGGCACCGGGGCGCCGGATGCCGCGGCGGCGTGTGCGGCGCGATGGTGCGCCGCGATCTCGGCGTCGATGACCTGCTGGCTCTCGCCGGGCTGGGGTGCTGGTCGTGGCATGGTCACTCCGTGAAGGGAAGGCCGGCGTACTGCTCGGCGAGACTCCGGCGGGCGGCGAGGGAACCCGTGAGGTGGTCGAGCTGGCCCACCTGGCTGCGGTAGCGGAAGGCGCGCGCCGAGGCATCCGGAACCTCGTGGTGCACGTGCAGCATCTCGGTCATCCACTGCGAGAAGTGCTGCACCTTCCACTGGCGGGCGAGGGCGCGGTCGCTGTACCGGGCGAGGCCGGTGTCGTCGCCGACGCGGTGGTCGAGGATCGCCTGTCCGAGCATCGCCACATCGGCGAGCGCGGAGTTCAGCCCCTTCGCACCGGTCGGCGGCACGATGTGCCCGGCGTCGCCCGCGAGGAACATGCGACCGTGCTGCAGGGTCGAGGTCACGAAGCTGCGCATCGGCGTCACCGACTTCTCGGTGATCGGGCCCTCCTGCAGCTGCCAGCCCTCGAGGCCGAGCCGCTCGTGCAGCGCATCCCAGATGCGCGCGTCGCTCCAGTCGTCGATCGACTCGTCGGGCCCGACCTGCACGTAGAGCCGCGAGACCTCGAGCGAGCGCATCGAGTGCATGCCGAAGCCCTCGGGATGCAGGGCGTAGATCAGGTCGTCGGTCGACGGCGGCACGTCGGCGAGGATGCCGAGCCAGCCGAACGGGTAGCTGCGTTCGAAGACCTCGATCTCGCCGGCCGGAATGCTGCGACGGCAGATGCCGTGGTATCCGTCGGCGCCGACGACGAGGTCGCACTCGATCTCGTGGCTGACGCCCTCGAGCGTGTAGCTGACCGTGGGATGCGGGCCGGTGACGCCGGCCGGCTGCACCTCCTTCGCCTCGAAGACGATCGTCGACCCGATGCGGTCGTGCTCGGCGAGCAGGTGGGCGACGAGCGCCTGCTGCCCGTAGACGGTGACGGTGCGACCGACGAGGTCGAGGAAGTCGATGTGGTGGCGCTGGCCCTCGTACTGCAGGTAGATGCCGTGGTGGGTGAGGCCGCGCTCGCGGAGGTCGGCGTCGAGGCCGTGCCGGGCGAGGAGATCGACCGAGCCCTGTTCGAGCACGCCTGCGCGGATGCGTCCGAGCACGTGCTCGCGCGTCTGCGCCTCGAGGATCACGAAGGGGACGCCCGCCTGGGCGAGGAGGTGGCCGAGCATGAGGCCCGCAGGCCCTGCGCCGATGATGGCCACTGCGGTGGATGCTGGCACGTGGGCGCCTCTCACGTCGTCGGGATGATCGTGACGAGCTTGGCGCGGACGACCTCACCCCCGGAGGCGCCTTCCACTGAGCGGAAGGACTCAGTCGTGGTGCGCCCGATACCCCAGCGCCGACGAGATGCCCCGCGCGGCCATGCGCACGCCGAGCGAGATCTGCGGCTCGGCCAGCCGCTCGACGTGCGCGACGATCGACACGGCGGCGAGCACCTCACCCGTGGCGTCGCGCACGGGTGCGGCGATCGAGAACGCGCCGGGCGTGAGCTCTTCGACCGTGGTCGCGATGCCGGTGGAGCGGATCTCGGCCATGCGCCGGCGCAGTCCCCGCTCGTCGGTGATCGTGCGGGGCTGGTATGCGCGCGGCTCCGAGGCGAGCAGTTCGTCGAACACCTCGGACGGCGCGTACGAGAGGAGCACGAGACCGACGCCCGTGGCGTGCAGCGGCAGGCGCGAACCGACATCCGAGATCGCCGCCACCGCCGCCGGGCCGGAGAGCCGCTCGAGGTAGGTGGCGCCGAGCCCGTCGCGGATCGCGAGGTGCACGTGCTCGTGCGTCGACTCGAGCAGGTCCTCGAGGTACGGCATCGCGACCCGGCGCAGCCGCAGGGCGGTCGGCTGCCGGACGCCGAGGCGCCAGACCCGCACCCCGATCCGGTAGTCGCCGTCGTCGCCGCGCTCGAGGCCGCCCCACTCGACCCACTCGCCCACGAGCCGATGCGCCGTCGAGAGCGGCAGGTTCGCGCGGCCGGCGATCTCGCTCAGCGAGAGCTGCTCGCGGCCGTGGAAGGCGTCGGCGATCGCGAAGACCTTGCGGGCCACCGACCGCCGGTCACCGCCTCCACCTGACATGCGTTCACCTTACGACGCGGCCGGGTGCCCACGACTCCCACACGATGAGGCGAAGCAGAGCGGGCATATGCTCCCGGGGTTTCATTCGATCTCGATGATGCGACGCACGACCTCGGCGACTCGAATGGCGCATGGGGCGCCGCTGCGCTCCGCCACGAATCCTTTGGGAAGGACCCATCATGTCCGATGAGATGAACGACGACGACGCCCCGGTGCTCGACCTGCTCACGCGGATGACCGCGGACTCGCTCGAGGCCTCGACGCTCGACCTCCAGACCTTGATGCTCGTACGCATCGCCGCACTCGTGGCCGTCGACGCCGCGCCGGTCTCCTACGCGCTGAACCTCGACGTCGGCGGTGACGTCGGCCTCGACGCCGAGAAGCTTCGCGGCGTCCTCACCGCGATCGCGCCGATCGTCGGCACGGCCAAGGTTGCTGCGGCCACCGCGAACATCGTCAAGGCGCTGGCCGCGGAGATCGCGCTCGACGACCTCGAGATCGCACTCCTGGAAGAGGACGAGGACGACGACGAGTCCTGACGGCGACTCGGCATGATCACGCCGTGGAGGCGGGCGGAGTGCCACTCGGCACGCCGCCCGCCTTCTCGGCCTTGCGTGCCTTCCGCTCGGCCTTGGCCTCGGCGTCGAACTGGGCCATGATCACCTTCGTCTCGTCGAACTCGCCGAGCACCGGGCGGATCCACGCCATCGCGGGATTGGTGTCGACGAGCATCAGTCGCACGAGGAGCGTCAGCGGGATCGCGAGGATCGCGCCGATCGGCCCGATCACGACAGCCCAGAACAGCACCGAGAAGAACGTGATCGTCTGGCTCAGGTTCACGGCCTTGCCGACGACGCGTGGCTGGATCACCGACTGGATGACGCCGTTGATGACGCCGTAGACGATGATCACGGCAATGACGGTCGGCCATCCGCCGACCAGCCCGCCGAAGATGATCGGCGGGATGATCGCGATGAAGTAGCCGATGTTCGGAATGAACGAGCAGACGAAGGCGAGCAGGCCCCAGATGAATGCGCCCGGGACCTGCAGGATGAGCAGGGCGATCCAGTTCACGAGGCCCTGCGCCAGCCCGAGCACCGTCGTGACCACCATGTAGCGGCGTACGTTCGTGCCGTAGGCGACGAGCGAGCCGACGGTGAGGGGCCGCACCGGGAACAACTGCTTCAGCACCGTCGGCAGGAGGCCCGCATCCATGGCCATCAGCAGCAGCATGGTGAACACGATGACGAGCAGCGTGATCGAGCCGGTGAGGCCGCCGATGACACCGCCCAGGAAGTCGACCAGTGTCGACGGGTCGAAGCTCGAGGCGACGTCGTGGATCTCGTCGGCGTTGATGCCGATCGTCGACAGCCAGGCCGCGAAGTCATGGACGGCAGCGACGATCTGGTCCTTGAACTGCGGAATCAGGTCGACGAACTGCGTGAACGCGACGGCCACCGCCCACCCGAACGCGACCAGCAGCAGGGTGACGGCCGTGATCACCGATCCGGTCGCGAGTCCGCGGGGCACGCCGCGCTTCTCGAGCGCGATGCGCAGCGGATGCACGCAGATCGTCAGCACGAGCGCGAAGAACACCGGCCCGAAGATGCCCGCGATGGCGGCCAAACCGAACGTGGCCACCGCAGCACCGCCGAGGCCGATCAGGATGTAGGCGTTGCGATGGGGGTTTTCGGGCTCGTCGAAAGCCGTCGCCACATCGGCTTCGCTGCTGGACGAAGTCTCCGCCTGTCGCTTCCGGTTCCACCGCATGATGCTCTCCGATCTCGGTCGCATCGCCGGCCGGATCGATGACTGCCATCCGCCGGTCGGCGACGCCGGTCCCTTTCCGGTGCGCGACGACGCTACCGAGCGCAGCAGCAGTCCGAATCATTCGATCTGCGTGATGCAGCGGGGTTGCGCCTCCCGTGTACTGTCCGGAGTTCCGTCCGACGACGACGGATGCCGCGCTCCGCACGTCGGATGCCGCACTCGGGCGATTGAGGGGACTCATGACCAGCACAGAGCCCGACGCGTCACCGGTGGCGCTCGCGTCGATCTCGACGCTCGGCCGTGCCGAGAGCCGGCTCGGGCCGCTCGAGTTCGTGCTCCGCTTCTCCAACCCGCTCCAGTCGTTCTTCGACAAGAGCTGGCGGCCGAGCGAGATCGAACCGGTGTAGACGAGCATGGGCGACCCGCTCGATCGAGAGCTGTCGCGGACGGAGCGTCGACGCTACATCGTCCGCGGGTTGCTTCGCGCCCTGGTCATGACCGTCGCGATCGTGGCGCTGTACTTCCTCCTGCCGCTCGACCGCGTCGGGGTGCTGCCGCTGTGGGCGACGCTGCTCATCGCGCTCGTCGTCATGGTGGGGGTGACGACCTGGCAGACCCGTGCCATCGTGCGGTCGGCGCAGCCGGGACTCCGCGGCATCGAGGCGCTCGCCGTGACCGCTCCCCTGTACCTCCTGCTGTTCGCGGCCAGCTACTTCGTGATGTCGCAGTCCGACCCGACCGCGTTCACGGCCGAGAACCCGACTCGCGTCGACACGCTGTACTTCACCGTGACCGTGTTCGCCACGGTCGGCTTCGGCGACATCAGTCCTGCGAGCGAGACGGCACGCCTCCTCGTCATGTTCCAGATGATCCTGAACCTGATCGTGCTCGGCGCCGGCATCCGACTCCTGACCGCCGCCGTGCAACGAGGCCGCGAATCCAAGGCGGATGCCGCGACGCTCCCCAGCGGCTCTGAGCCGTAGGCCCGAAGGCGACGATGGGGCGACCAGCGACGTCGTGCCGTCTTCGCGCGAGCCGATTAGGATAGCCTTACCTCCCCCTCGAAAAGGATCCCCTTCCATGCGAAACCGACTGTTCCGTGCCGCCATCGCCCCCGTCGCAGCGGCCTCGCTGGTCCTCGCCGGGTGCGCCGCAACCGGCGAGAATCCGGATGCCTCGGCATCCGCCGACGCGCTCGTGATCTACAACGCCCAGCACGAACAGCTGACCGAGGAATGGACCGCGGCATTCACCGAGGAGACCGGCATCGAGGTCTCCCTGCGCAACGGCGGCGACAGCGAGCTCTCGAACCAGATCGTGACCGAAGGTGCGGCGTCGCCTGCGGACGTGTTCCTGACCGAGAACTCCCCGGCGATGTCGCTGGTCGAGGATGCCGGCCTGTTCGCTCCGGTCGACTCGGCGACGCTCGACCTCGTGCCCGCCCAGTACCGCCCGTCATCGGGCGCTTGGACCGGCATCGCCGCCCGCTCCACCGTGCTGGTGTACAACCCGTCCCTGATCAGCGAGGCCGAGCTGCCGTCCTCGCTCATGGATCTCCAGAACCCGGAGTGGAAGGGGCGTTGGGGTGCGGCGCCGAGCGGCGCCGACTTCCAGGCGATCGTGTCGGCGATGCTCGCCACCCAGGGCGAGGAGGCCACGAGTTCGTGGCTCGAGGGCATGCACTCGAACGCGACGGTCTACAACAACAACATCGCGACGATGAAGGCCGTGAACGCGGGCGAGGTGCCGGTCGGCGTGATCTACCACTACTACTGGTACCGCGATCAGGACGGCACCGCGGAGAACAGCGGCAACACGAAGCTGCACTACTTCGGCAACGAGGATCCCGGCGCGTTCGTGAGCATCTCCGGCGGTGGCGTGCTGAAGTCCAGCGCTCATGCCGACGAGGCGCAGGAGTTCCTCGCCTGGCTCGCGGGCCCCGCTGGCCAGACGATCCTCGGCGAGGGCTACAGCTTCGAGTACCCCGTCAGCACCGGCGTCCCGGCACGCTCACCGCTGCCCGCCCTCGACTCGCTGAACGCCCCCGCCATCGACCCGTCGACGCTGAACGGCCCCGACGTGGTCGCACTCATGACCGAAGCCGGTCTGCTCTGACACTGACCAGGACGCCGATGCCGGCGGGAGTCGCAGACCGCAAGCGACCTCCTGTCGGCCTCGTCGTGTTCGCGGTGCTCTTCGCCGCGGCCGCCCTGATCCCGGTCGGCTACGTCATCCAGGCCGCGTTCGCCATGGGCTGGCAGCAGCTCGCCGACCTGGTGTTCCGCCCGCGCGTCGGCGAGCTGCTCACGAACACGGTGCTCCTCGTCGTGCTCGGCGTTCCGTGCGCCGTCGTGCTCGGCGTCGGCGGCGCCTGGCTCGTCGAGCGCACGACCCTTCCGGCGCGACGCCTGTTCGCGGTGCTCCTCGTCATGCCGCTGACCATCCCCGCGTTCGTCGCCAGCTACGGATGGGCCAGCGCCATCCCGTCGATCAACGGCCTCGGCGGAGGGCTGCTCGTGGCCACGCTCGCGTACTACCCGCTGGTCTACCTGCCGGCGCTCGCGAGCCTCCGGGGTCTCGACCCGGCGCTCGAGGAGTCGGCGCGTTCGCTCGGCATGAACGGGTGGCAGGTGTTCCTGCGCGTGATCCTGCCCCAGCTGCGGCTCGCGATGCTCGGCGGCGGGCTCGTCGTCGCGCTGCATCTGCTGGCCGAGTACGGCGCCTTCGCGTTCCTTCGCTTCGAGACGTTCACCACCGCCATCGTCGTCGCCTACCAGGCGGGCTTCGCCGGCCCGAATGCCGCGGCACTCGGCGTCGTGCTGGCGATGCTCTGCTTCGTGGTGCTCGTGATCGAGGCGGCGGCACGTGGACGACTGCGCTACTCGCGGGTCGGCAGCGGAACGCAGCTGCCCGCCCCCAGGGTCGAGCTCGGCCGGGCCGCGCCGTTCGTGGTCGGCGCGCTCCTCGTGCTCGCCACGGCGGCGGTCGCGGTGCCGCTGGCGAATGTCGGTCGCTGGCTGTTCGCCACCGACGCCGCCGACTGGCAACCGCTGCTCAACGCGACGTGGCAGACCGTGGTGCTGTCCGTCGGCGGTGCCGTCGCCGCACTCGTCGTCGCCCTGCCGATCGCATGGATCGCCGCACGCTATCCGGGCCGAACGGCCCGCACCCTCGAGGGGGCGTACTACGTCGCCAGCAGCCTTCCGGCCATCATCGTGGCGCTCGCGCTCGTGACGTTCACCCTGCGCGTGGTGCCCGCGATGTACCAGACGGTGGCGACGGTGATCGCCGCGTACGTGCTCATCTTCCTGCCACGGGCGTTGGTCTCCGTGCGCGCGGGCGTCGCGCAGATCCCCGAGGGCTTCGAGGAGGCCGCACGCTCGCTCGGGGTCTCCCCGTTCATGGCGAAACTCCGGGTGACCGCCCCGCTGCTGCTCCCGTCGCTCGCGGCCGGCGCAGCACTCGTCGCGCTCGGGGCCGCGAACGAGCTCACTGCCACCCTCCTGCTCGCGCCCACGGGTACGCGGACCGTTGCGACCGGATTCTGGGCGGCGGCGTCGGCCATCGACTATGCCGCCGCAGCGCCGTACGCCCTGACCCTCGTTCTGCTGTCTGTTCCGGCCGTCGCCCTGATGTTCGCCCAAGTCAAAGCTCGGAGGAGCCGTTGAGTCTGCAGTTGACCGGTGTGTCGAAGTCGTTCGGCAGCCAGCCGGTGCTCGATCGGGTGAGCTTCGACGTCGAGCGAGGCACGAGGCTCGCGATCGTCGGCGCCTCAGGCAGCGGCAAGAGCACGCTGCTCCGCATCATCGCCGGGTTCGAGCAACCGGGGGCCGGTGAAGTCCGTCTCGACGATCGTCTCCTCGCCAGCGCGACGACGACGATCAGTGCGCACCGCCGCGGCATCGGCTACGTCGCGCAGGACGGGGCGCTCTTCCCCCATCTCTCGGTGCGAGGCAACATCGGGTTCGGAATCCCCCGCTCCGCCGCCCGAGAGGGCCGGATCCGCGAGGTGATGGAGCTGACCTCGCTGGACGCGGACTTCCTCGACCGGTACCCGCACCAGTTGTCGGGCGGTCAGCAACAGCGCGTCGCCCTCGCCCGTGCGCTCGCACCGGACCCGAAGGTGATTCTGCTCGACGAACCGTTCTCGGCCCTCGACACGGGCCTGCGCGCCCACACCCGGGCAGCGATGACCCGCGCCCTGTCACAGAGCGGTGTGACGACGATCCTGGTCACCCACGACCAGGAGGAGGCGCTCTCGTTCGGCGACCAGCTCGCCGTCATCGCCGAGGGCCGACTCGTGCAGGCCGGCAGACCGGCCGAGGTGTTCGACGCTCCGGCGAGCGCGGAGATCGCCGAGTTCCTCGGTGCCGCGCTGTTCGTGCCGGCCCACGCGAACGCCGATGCCCGGGCGGTGTGCGCATTCGGCGACCTGCCGGTGCGCCACGACCTCAGCGCCGGGGCCCGGTCCGTGCGAGCGATGCTGCGGCCGTCGCAGCTGTCAGTCGGCGACAACGCAGGGGGCACCGCTGCCACGGTCGAGTCGGCGCGGCAGAGCGGCAGCGCCGTCGAGCTGGAGCTCCGGTTCGGGAGCGCAGCCGGATTCTCGCTCACCCACCGCGTGCCGCTCTACGAGGCCCACCGATTCCCGGTCGGCCGCACGGTGTCGGTGCACGTCGACGGCGGCGTGGTGCTCTACCCGGAGACCGCGGCTTCGGATCCGGTGCGGTCGGCGCTCGCGCCCTGAGCGCGAGTGCTCCGCGGGCTGCGAGCAGCGCCGGCGCTGCGAGCGCCGCGCACCCGATCGCGAGCCCGGCCGAGCAGCGGCGCGACGGAGCTCCCGATCGCCCGGTAGGCGAACCAGGCCCCGATGCCGACGAGCAGCGAGAGCACGGTGCCGATCAGCGGAGCGCTCGCCTCCCACGCCGGGTACACCACCCAGTGCGTGAGGTAGATGAACAGGGATGCCCCCGCGAGCAGCCTGATCACGGGCACGAGTGGTCGCGGCAACCGCAGCTGCGGCGCCCAGATCAGCAGGAGCAGACCGACCACGACGACGGCCTCGCGCGCCGGCTCGCCGAAGAATCCGAAGGTGGCCACCACGACGGCGGCCGAGGCGATCGCACGTCTCCACATCGTGTCGGCGCGGGCGATGACCCATCCGAGCACCAGGCACCAGAGCACGATGACCGCCGTGTACCGGTCGACGCGCTGCGCCTCGATCCCCGTCGCCGCGAATCGCAACGCGAGCGTCGCAGCCAGCAGCACCACGGCGAACGCCCAGGGATGCCGGCGCTCAAGTCGGTCGATGGGACGGATCGCGAACAGCAGCGCGAGGCCGAGCATCGACCAGACCGCCGCTTCGAGGAACCAGAACTGCCATTGCTCGTTCCATGCGCCGTCGCCGGGAACGACGTTGTTCACCAGCAAGGCGGTCGGCCAGGTGTACTTGCCGCTGATCACCGCGACCGCGCCGATCCAGATGACCGCGGGAATCGCGATCTGGGCGGCGCTGCGGAGCAGCCGTCGCACGCGAGCCGCACCCGGCACGTCGGCGAGCTGGAAGCGCGCGAGGTTGTATCCGGCGACGGCGAGCAGCAGGTGAGCTCCGCCCTTCATGCCGATCAGGTCGGCGTGCGTGGCCACGATCAGCACGATCGCGATTGCGCGGAGCACCGCCGGCGTCTCCATTCGGGGAAGCATCGGCTTCCGGCGTGCAGCCGTTCGCTGTCGGTCGGATGCCGCGGCGCCCGCCGATGCCACGCTCGAGTCGACCGGCGGAGCGGGACGGTCCGAGGTCTCGACCGCCGCAGCGAGGCGAGTCCCCGGGAGTGAGGGCCACTCGCGCGGCAGACGTCCGAGCAGGTCCTCGAGCCGGAGCGAGACCTCCACGTAGCTCAGGGAATCGCCGCCGAGCCCGGCGAAACTGTCGTCGACGGTCGCGTCGGCCCTGCCCAGGAGCTCGACGAAGACATCGCGGATGCTCTCGGCGACCGACGCGGCCGCGGTCGTCGCGGCCGGGTCGTCGATGCGCTCATCGAGCAGGGCGGCGTAGCTGACGAGCGCTCGGAAGTCCGGCTTGCCGCTCGAGGTGCACGGGAACTCGCTGATCGCGTACGCGCGCACTGCATGGGCCGGGATGCCGAGCAGGGCGGCGGCACGGGAACGGGCCTCATCGACTCGCCGTTCCTCGCGCACGAAGACGAGCAGCCGCTCGCCCGCGCTCGAGGTGCGCGCCACGATGCCGTCCTCCTCGAGCAGCCGTTGCACCGCGTCGAGATCGACCCGCAGACCGAACACCTTCACGAACCGGTTCATCCGGCCGACCACCTCGAAGAGTCCGTCGGGACGCTGCTTCGCGAGGTCGCCGGTACGCAACTCGTGCACCGTACGTCCGAGTGCGAAGTCCGCTGGGCTCTCGGCATAGCCGAGCATCACGTTCGGCCCCTCGTAGACCAGCTCGCCGATCTCGGCTCCGGGCTCGGCGTCGATGCGCAACCGGCCGCCGGGGATCGGCCGGCCGATGGCACCCGCCGCCTGCTCGGCGAGCTCCGCCGGCACGTACGCCATGCGGGCCGTCGCCTCGGTCTGGCCGTACATGACGAAGAACTCGAATCCGCGGCGGTCGCCGAGTCGGGCGAAGCGGCGGATCGCCTCAGGTGCGAGACGGCCCCCGGCCTGCGTGAGGTATCGGATGCTGGTGGGCAGCCGCTCGGCGAATCCTCCCGCTTCGAGGAGTTCGAACGTGTACGGCACTCCCGCGAACGAGGTGATGCGGTGGGCGCTCGCCTCCTCCCAGAACGCGGCATCCGTCACCGAGCGGCCGGTGAGCATGATGCCGGCGCCCGAGATGAGGTGGCTGTTGATGACGGACAATCCGTAGCAGTAGTGCATGGGCAGCGTCGTCGCGGCCCGGTCCGCAGGACCGAGTCGCAGGTAGTCCGCGATCGCGCGCGCATTGCTCACGAGGTTCTCGTGCGACAGCCGAACCAGCTTGGGAGATCCGGTGGACCCCGAGGTGCTGACGAGCAGCGCCAGGTCCGGAGAGAACCGATGGGCGCTGCCGACCCGCACCTCGTGCAGGATCGGTCCGTTGCCCGCTCCCGCGGCGATGACGTCGGGGTCGAACCGCTCGGCGAGGTGCGCCCGGTGCCGAATCGACGCTTCGTCTTCGCCGGGCGCCACGAGCAGGATCGGATGCCGGTCTTCGAGGGCGGCCAGATAGGTGACGAGCGGCTCGAGGTCGTTGGAAGCCTGGAGCATGACGAGCCGACGTGTTGCTCCGAGTTCGCGGCGCCGCTCGATGACCCGCTCGGCGAGTTCCCCGTAGCTCAACGCGCCCGATTCGGTGACGAGCGCGACGTCGTCGCGGGCGCCGCCGAGCAGCATCGAATGATGAGCAGGCATGGTCGTGAGCACGGCGGATGCCTCCAGAGGAGCAGACAGGGAATCAGGTAAGCCTACCCTAACTGCGTATTCAGCCACTTCTCGGATGCATCTCAGGCGACCCGAGGCTTCATCCGAATCGCATGATGCGCCCGAGATCACCGAGCCTTAGTCTCGCGGCAGGTGCGGTGAACCCCGCAACGATACGAAAGGCGTCGATATGAACAGCTTCTGGGACTTCATCGTCTGGCTCTTCTGGTTCTACGTGGTCATCGCGTGCATCTGGGTCTTCATCACCGTGATCGTCGACATCTTCAGGGATCACTCCCTGAACGGATGGGCGAAGGCGCTCTGGGTGCTGTTCCTGGTGTTCGTTCCGTTCCTCGCGGCGTTCATCTACCTGATCGCACGCGGACGCGGCATGGCCGAACGCAACGCAGCCAGGGTGGCGGAGTCGCAGGCGGCGAGTGCCGACTACATCCGGACCGTCGCGGGCTCCTCCGCTTCGTCGGCAGCGGCGGAGATCGAGAAGGGCAAGCAACTCCTCGACAGCGGGGCCATCACGCAGGCCGAGTTCGACGCACTCAAGGCGAAGGCGCTGCAGTCCGCGTAGCGACGCGGACACGAGTTCGCGGGATGCCGGGCGTCGCATGACGCCCGGCATCCCGTCGTCGGTCGGCGAGCACGTGCCCACCTGATCGACAATCGGTAACGATCCCTCACGCAACCCTCACGGAACCCTGCGAATACCCTACGATTCGAAGTCGTGAACCCTCGATTCGTCACCATCGGTGTGGCAGCGCGTGAGAGCGGCGTCCCGATCTGGCGACTTCGGGCATGGGATGCCTCAGGGCTGCTGACCCCGTCGCGGACGCCGAGCGGGTACCGGCTGTTCAGTGCCGCAGACGTCGAACGGGCCAGACGACTCGCCGCGGAGATCGACGGGGCCGAGCGCCTGCACGCGCTGGGGCTCGCGTATGACGTCGCGACGGGCGGCGATCCGATGGGCGCGGCCGCCGCGGCATCCCGAAGCGACGCCGAGATTCGCACGAGCGAGCGCTACGGCCTGCTGCGACAGGTGACCCATCATCTTCGCGCGAGCGACGACACCCGATCGGCCGTCGGCTTCTCCGTCGCGCAGCTCGCCCAGTTCATCGGCGCCGACGCCTGGTCGGTGGCACTCGCCGATCAGCTGCGTCAGAGGATCGAGGTGTACTCGACCTTCGGCCTGTCCGAGCGGTTCACCGACGAGGTCGGTCCGTGGCCGTTCCGGCAGGGTCTGGGCGGGCAGGTGTACGCGCTTCGCGAGCCGATCTCCGTTCCCGACCTCCAGCCCGTCGTCCGCGCGGGTCGCGAGATGGTGCTCGCCGAAGGGCTTCGGGCCTACGCCTGCGTCCCGCTCTTCCACGGATCCGCACGGGTCGGAATCCTCGAGATGTACCGACGGACGCCTGATCCGTTCGAGCTCGAAGACCTCGATCTGCTCGAGATGGTCGCCTCGCTGATCACCCCGTACATCGAGAGCGGCCGGCTCGTGCAGCAGGTGACCGCGCTCCAGCAGGAACGAGTGCACCACTTCAGAACCCTCGTCTCGCAGTTCTCCGCTGCAGGGCGCCGCCAGCGGGAGCAACTCGCCGCGGAACTGCGAACCATCACGGCCGAACTGTCGGCGACGGACGCAGGCTCCGGCTCCGCCGGATCGATCGCCGCCCGCCTGACCGGGCTGGCGCAGGAGTCGGAACAGCTCCGGTCGACCGAGTTCGACTTCCTCGAACTGGTGAACACGAGCGTGATCGACCGCATCGCTCAGGAACATGTACTGAACTGCTCGCTCGAGGTGCGGCGGTGGCCGGCAGGACTCTCGACCTCCCTGGCCTCCCGGCTGTACCTGCTGCTCGTTCGTCTCGCCGAGGAGATCGCCGCCATCGCCGAGGACCACGTCGTCATCCGGCTCGACTCGTCGCCCGACCGGATCCAGATCGGCCTCGACTACGGCACGACCGACGGGCCGCTGAAGGATCCCTATCATCCGAGTGCCGAGGCGGGCACGATCATCGACGATCTCGACGCAGCGTTCACCGCGGAACGCGGTCCCGCGTCGTCGAGCGTGACCGTGTCGATCCCTCGCGACGTCGTGGACCACCCGGGCGAACTCCTCACGCAGCGCGAAGCGGAGACGCTCGAGGCGCTCCGCAGCGGTCTGACCAACCGGGAGATCGCGGCACGGTTCGAGATCTCCGCGAAGACGGTGCAGAACCACCTCACGTCGATCTACCGGAAGCTGCAGGTGTCCAATCGCAGCGAGGCGATCAGCGTCGTGGGCGATGCCGCGGCCGAGCTTCGATGAGGGGTCCCACCTCGCCGAGCCGTGCCACCCCCACTCGTCGACCGGGCCGACGTGACTAGCGTTGGCCAGTCGGCTCGACCTCGACTGACGATCCCGCAGACGCTCCGTCGTCTTCGTCCGCACTGCCGGAGGCAACACGATGACCGCATTCCCGACATCCGAGACCTCTGCCACCGCACGCGCCCTCAGCCCCATCGACGGTCGTCTGCTCGCCGAGGTGCCGACCGCGTCGATCGATGAGGTCGACGCTGTGGTCGCGACGGCGAGGACGGCGTTCGAGCAGTGGTCGGAGCAGACCCCGTTCGAACGCTCGACCATCCTGCAGGAGTGCGCGGCCAGGATCCGCAGCGTCGCAGGTGACGTCGCGCGGCTCCTCACGCTCGAGAGCGGCAAGCCGCTGCCCGAGGCCGAGTTCGAGGTCATGGCCGCGGCGGACGTGTTCGACTACTACGCCGCACTCGTCCGCACGCGCGGTGGACGTCTCGCTCCGCAGATGAGCCGCAACGCGACGAGCATCGTGATCAAGGAACCGATCGGCGTCGTGGGCGCGATCCTCCCCTGGAACTACCCGCTCCTGCTCTGGTCGTGGAAGGCCGCGCCGGCGCTCGCAGCAGGGAACACGGTCATCAGCAAGCCGTCGCCCGAGACGATGCTGTCCCTGCCACTCCTGCTCGAGTCGCTCGATCTGCCGGTCGGCGTGCACCAGATCGTGCAGGGCGGCGGCGACGTCGGCGAAGCGCTCGTGCGCCACCGCGGCGTCGACAAGATCGCGTTCACCGGCAGCTCCGCCGTCGGCAAGAAGATCATGGCGCTCTGCGCACAGGATGCCAGGCGCTGTTCCGTCGAGATGTCGGGCCACGACGCCATGATCGTCTGGGACGACGTCGACCTCGACCTCGCCGTGGAAGCCGCCCTGTTCGCGAAGTTCGCCAACAACGGCCAGGTGTGCACGGCCGCCGAGCGCTTCTTCGTGCGAGACACGATCATCGACGAGTTCACGGAGCGCTTCGCAGCGCGCATGGCCCAGCTCGTCATCGGAGATCCCCTCGACCCCCGAACCGACGTCGGCCCGCTGGTCGGCGAAGCCCACCGTCAGCGCGTGGCCGACTACTGCCGGCGCGCCCGCGAGGCCGGCGGCGAGATCCTCCTCGGCGGCACGTCGATCGACGGCCCCGGTGCGTTCTTCGAGCCGACGCTCATCCGCGGGCTCAGTCACGAGGCCGTCAACGATCTCGGCGAGATCTTCGGCCCCGTGGCCCCGGTCACTCCCATCAGCACCTTCGACGAGGGCATCGCGTTCGCCAACGACAACCGCTTCGGGCTGAGCTGCAACGTGCTCGTCGGCGACCTCGGTCTGGCGATGAAGGCCGCGTGGGCGCTGAAGGTCGGCACCGTCTGGATCAACAATCCGCTGCCCGACAACTACGCAGCCCCGTTCGGCGGCTTCCGCGAGGCGGGACTCGGGCGCGAGCTCGGCGAGGAGGGCCTCGACGCCTACACCGAGAGCAAGCACGTATGGATCGAGCACGGCCTGACCGAGCAGCCCCACTGGTACGGCGCCAGGCACGCGCCGATCGAGACCGCTCGCTGAGTCGTCGCCGATCCGAGCCCGCCCTCGGTCTGACCGCGGGTCACTCGGCGGGCGGTGTCTCTCGATTCAGCGGAACGAGCAGCACCGGCCGGTCCTGCCCCATTGCGAGCGCCTTCGCCAGCGAGCCGGTGAAGAACTCCTCGACGCGGTGGAGGCCCCCGTGCCGCCTCGTGCCGACGACGAGCATGCGCGAGTGCACGTCCGCCGCCAGTCGGGACAACGCACTCGCCGGATCCCCCGCGAGCACGCGGAAGGACCACTGCACGCGACTCTCGGCGAGGGCCGAGCCGAGCATGCCCTTGATCGTCGACGCGACAGCGGACATCTCCTCGTCGATCGCGGGATCGAGCGAATCGCGCGTGCGCGGTTCCGTGTACTCGAGTTCGACGAGGGCGCTGTTGAGCTCAACGTAGGCGAAGATCACCTCGCAGCCCATCGAACCGGCGGTGCGTTCGGCGGTCTCGATGATCCGCGATGGGAGGCCAGGCTCGATGCCCACCACGATCGGGCCGTCGTCGAGATGGGTTGCCGATTCCGACATGTCGCTACCGCCAGTTCGCTCGAGCAGGATGGAACGCCGTCGCGTCAGTCAAACACGAGAGTCGGGGCGCGCACCAGTGGCAGGTGAAAGCGCGAGCCTCACGTACGGCGCACCGGCCCGAGCGATGCGTCGCCTGTCCGGGACGCCGCCGGCTCGTGGCGTCGCGGGGCGAAGGCCCGTGCCACGAGCGCCCGCAGCGCTTCGAGGTCGCCGCTCGCGAACCCCTGGGCGCGCGCCTGCACGAGCACGTTGCCGATCGCGGTCGCCTCGACGGGCCCGGCCAGCACCGGCAGGCCCGCGCGGTCGGCGGTGCGCTGACAGAGCAGCTCGTTGAGCGCACCGCCGCCGACCACGTGGATGGTCTCGACGTCGACGCCCGAGAGCACCGATGCGGTGCGCACGGCGCCCGCGAACGCCTCGGCGAGGCTCTCGATGATCGAACGCGCGAACTCGGCACGACTGCGCGGTGCCGCGACGCCGTGCTCGGCGCACCATTCGGCGATCCGTCCCGGCAGGTCGCCGGGCGCGAGGAAGCGCGGGTCGTCCGCGTCGAAGACGGCGACGGACCCGGTGACGGATGCCGCGGCCGCCAGCAGTTCGGAGAGGTCGATGCGCTCGCCGTCGCGCTCCCACCACCGCACCGACTCCGACAGCAGCCAGAGCCCCATGACGTTGTGCAGGAACCGCACGCGGCCGTCGACGCCGCCCTCGTTCGTGAAGTTCGCCTCGCGCGCGGCATCCGTCGTCACGGGCCGTTCGAGCTCGACGCCGACGAGGCCCCACGTGCCGCAGGAGATGTACGCGGCCGATTCGGCACGCATGGGTACCGCGACGACCGCCGATGCGGTGTCGTGCGAGCCGACGGCGATGACCTCGATGCCCGACGGGGCGCCGAGTTCGGCCGCGACGGCGGTGCGGAGCGGACCGAACGACTCCCCCGGGCTCACGAGCGGTGCGAACACGGATGCCGGGAGCCCGAGCCGCTCGATGAGCTCGTCGTCCCACTCCCCCGATGCGACGGCGACGAGGCCGGTGGTCGAGGCGTTCGTGCGTTCGGCCAGGCGCGCACCGGTGAGCTGGAACCCGATGAGGTCGGGCACGAGGAGGAGCGAGGAGGCGCTGCCGAGGCATCCGCTCTCGCGCTCGGCGGCGAGCTGGTACAGGGTGTTGAACGGCAGGAACTGCAGGCCGTTGCGGCGGTAGAGCTCGTCGAACGGCAGGGCGCCGTGCACCGCCTCGACGCCCCGGCCGCTGCGCTCGTCGCGGTAGTGGAACGGTTCGCCGAGCATGCGGTCGCCCTGGAGCAGGGCGTAGTCGACCGCCCAGGAGTCGACGCCGATCGAGGCCGCCGACGGGTCTCGCCGGAACGCCTCGGCGAGGCCCGCGGTCAGGTCGCGGTAGAGACCCGTGAGGTCCCAGTGCAGTCCCGAGGCGAGGCGCACCGGGCCGTTCGCGAATCGCGTGACGTGGTCGAGCGCGAGCGTGCCGGCCCGGCCGTCGACGTGGCCGAGGATGACGCGCCCACTCGTCGCCCCCAGGTCGACGGCCGCGACGGTGCCCGCGCTCGCGCCGCTCATCGCAGGAAGGCTGCCGCGACGCCCGCGTCGACGGGGATGTGGAGGCCGGTGGTGTGGCTGAGCTCGGGCCCCGTCAGCACGATGACCGCGTTCGCGACGTGCTCGGGGAGCACCTCGCGCTTCAGGATCGTGCGCTGGGCGTAGAACTCGCCGAGCTTGTCCTCTTCGATGCCGTAGGTCTTCGCACGGTTCGCGCCCCAGCCGCTCGCGAAGATGCCGGAGCCGCGCACGACGCCGTCGGGGTTGATGCCGTTGACCTTGATGCCGTACTCGCCGAGCTCGACCGCGAGCAGGCGCACCTGGTGGGCCTGGTCGGCCTTCGTCGCCGAGTAGGCGATGTTGTTCGGCCCGGCGAAGACCGAGTTCTTCGAGGAGATGTAGACGATGTCGCCGCCGAGTCCCTGGTCGATGAGCACTCGAGCTGCGGCCTTCGAGACGAGGAAGGAGCCCTTGGCCATGACGTCGTGCTGCAGGTCCCAGTCGGCCTCGGTGGTCTCGAGGAGCGGCTTCGACAGCGAGAGGCCGGCGTTGTTCACGACGAGGTCGAGGCCGCCGAAGGCGAGCACCGCCTCATCGATCGCGGCCTGCACCGCCGCGGCATCCGTCACGTTCGCGGCGACGCCGATCGCGACATCCGCGCTGCCGAGCTCGGCGGCGGCGGCTCGGGCCTTCTCGAGGTCGAGGTCGGCGATGACGACGCACGCGCCCTCGGCCGCGAGGCGGGTGGCGATGGCCTTGCCGATGCCGGACGCTGCGCCCGTCACGAGCGCGATGCGTCCCGCGTGGGGCTTCGGCTTCGGCATGCGCTGGAGCTTGGCCTCCTCGAGCGCCCAGTACTCGATCGCGAACTTCTCGGCGTCGCTGATGGGCGCGTAGGTCGAGAGCGCCTCGGCGCCGCGCATCACGTTGATCGCGTTGACGTAGAACTCGCCCGCGACACGAGCAGTCTGCTTGTTCGCGCCGTAGCTGAACATGCCGACGCCCGGCACCAGCACGATGAGCGGGTCGGCGCCGCGGATCGCGGGGCTCGAGGCATCCGCGTGGGCGTCGTAGTACGCCTGGTAGTCGGCGCGGTAGGCCTCGTGCAACTGCTGCAGTCGCGCGATCGAGTCCTCGATCGAGGCGTCGGCCGGCAGGTCGAGCACCATCGGCTTGACCTTCGTGCGCAGGAAGTGGTCGGGGCAGCTCGTGCCGAGGGACGCGAGGCGGGGGTGCTCGGCGCGGGCGAGGAAGTCGAGCACCTCGGGGGCGTCCGTGAAGTGGCCGACCATGGGCTTGTCGTGGCTCGCGATGCCCCGGACGGTCGCCGCGAGGGCGGCCGCCTTGGCCCGTCGTTCGGATGCCTCGAGCGGGCCGAAGCCCTCGAGCTCGGCGCCGAACGGGTCGGACGTGCCGTGCTCGGCGATGTAGGCGGCGGCGGTGTCGATGATCCAGAGCGAGTTCGACTCGGCCTCCTCCGAGGTGTCGCCCCACGCGGTGATGCCGTGACCGCCGAGGATGCAGCCGATCGCGGCGGGGTTCGCCGCCCTGATGGCGGCGATATCGAGCCCGAGCTGGAAGCCGGGGCGGCGCCACGGCACCCAGACGACCTTGTCGCCGAAGATCTTCGCCGTCAGTTCCTCGCCATCGGCCGCGGTGGCGATCGCGATGCCGGAGTCCGGGTGCAGGTGGTCGACGTGCGCCGCGTCGACGAGGCCGTGCATGGCCGTGTCGATCGACGGCGCCGCACCGCCCTTGCCGTGCAGCGTGTAGTCGAACGCGGCGACCATCTCGTCTTCGCGGTCGACGCCCGGGTAGACGCCGACCAGGGCGCGCAGGCGATCGAGGCGCAGCACCGCGAGGCCCTGCTCGGTGAGGGTGCCGAGATCGCCGCCGGAGCCCTTGACCCACATCAGCTCGACGGGCTCGCCCGTGACCGGGTCGGTCTCGGTGCCCTTGGCCGAGGTGTTGCCACCGGCGTAGTTCGTGTTCTTCGGGTCGGCGCCGAGGCGGTTCGACCGTGCGATGAGGTCGGCTGCAGCCTGGTTCGTCATGAGGAGGGTCCTTCGGGGAGCGGAGAGGAGATGGTGGGTCGGGAAGGGTCAGGCGCCCCAGCTGGCCTGCACGCCGCCGACGCGGTCGGCGGCGATCTGCTGCAGGTAGCCGGATGCCGCGAACGCCGCCATGGGGTCGGCGGGCAGGCCCCGCGACTCGCGCCACTCGCCGAGGGCCGGGCGCACGTCGGTGTAGAAGGCATCCATGAAGATGCGGTTGGCCTCGAGCACGTCGCCCGAGACCTGCGCTGCGCGCAGCGCATCGATGTCGACGATGAGCGCTCGCGCCGTCATCTCCTGCACGTTCAGCACTGAGCGGATCTGGCCGGGCACCTTGTCCTCGACGTTGTGGCACTGGTCGAGCATGAACGCGACGTCGGGGTTGTTCAGGCCGCCGCCGCGGATGACCTCGACGAGGATGCGGAACAGCTGGTACGGGTCGGCCGCGCCCACGATGAGGTCGTCGTCGGCGTAGAAGCGCGAGTTGAAGTCGAAGGAGCCGAGCTTGCCGAGCCGCAGCAGCTGCATGACGATGAACTCGATGTTCGTGCCGGGCGCGTGGTGGCCGGTGTCGAGGCAGACCATCGCCTTGTCGCCGAGCGCGGCGACCTGGGCGTAGCTCGTGCCCCAGTCGGGGACGTCGGTGTGGTAGAACGCCGGCTCGAAGAACTTGTACTCGAGCACGAGGCGCTGTTCGTCGCCGAGGCGTGCGTAGATCTCCTGCAGCGACTCGTGCAGCCGGTCCTGGCGACCGCGCAGGTCGGCCTGACCCGGGTAGTTCGAGCCCTCGGCGAGCCAGATCTTCAGGTCGCGCGAACCGGTCGCGTGCATGATGTCGATGCACTCGAGGTGGTGGTCGATCGCCTTGCGGCGCACGGCGGCGTCTTCGTGGGTGAGGGCGCCGAACTTGTAGTCGTCGTCCTGGAAGGTGTTCGAGTTGACGGTGCCGAGTTCGACGCCGTGCTCCTCGGCGTGCGCGCGGAGCGCCGAGTAGTCGTCGACCTTGTCCCACGGGATGTGCAGGGCGACCGTCGGGGCGAGCGCGGTGAACCGGTGCACCTGCGCGGCATCCGCGATCTTCTCGAAGGGGTCGCGGGGGGTGCCCGGCGTCGCGAAGACCTTGAAGCGGGTGCCGGAGTTGCCGAATGCCCACGAGGGCAGCTCGATGGCCTGCTGCTCGAGCTGGCCGAGGACGTCGGTTGGGAGGATGCTCACGATGGCTCTTTCCGGTTTCTGGTGCGTGTTCAGTCGTGCGTCGCGGAGTGCTCGGAGTCGAGCGCGGCGAGTTGGTCTTCGAGGTGGAACACCTCGGGAAGTCGTGGGGCGGACTGGTCGGGTCGACCGCCCAGCGCGAGGAAGAACTCGGCCATGTCGGCCTCCCACGCGGACGTGCGCGGGTCGAGTTCGAGCGCTGCCTGCGACGCGTCGTCGTCGTCGGTCTCGTAGTAGCCGATGAGCAGTCCGTCGGGTCGGAGGAAGAGCGAGTAGTTGCGCCGACCGGATGCCTCGATCGCGCGCAGCATCTCGGGCCAGACGGCCTCGTGGCGGGCGCGGTACTCGTCGAGGCGTGCAGGGTCGACCTGCAGCTGGAAGCAGACTCGCTGCGTGCGGTGCGCCTCGCCCATGGCCTGCTCCCCTCCTGGTGTGCGAATGGTGCTGCTGTTCCGGGGTGGCCCTGCCCGGCGGGACGCCGGGCAGGGCCCGTGATCGACTAGAAGTCGAACTCGCCGATGTTCTCGGCGTCGAACACGAAGGGGTCGCCGAGGAGCACGACGCCGTCGGCGCCGACGGTGTACTCGCCGAGCTTGCCCGCGTCGAAGGTGTCGCCCTCGGCGCCCGTGATGTCGCCCTCGATAAGCGCCTTCGACGCGTAGGCGGCGAGGTAGCCGAGGTCGGCCGGGTTCCACAGGGCGAACGCCGTGACGGTGCCGTCTTCGACGTACTCGCGCATCTGGTTCGGCGTGCCGAGGCCGGTCAGTGCGACCTTGCCCTGGTACTCCGAGGTCTGGAGGTAGCGCGCGGCAGCCGCGATGCCGACGGTGGTCGGCGAGACGATTCCCTTGAGGTTGGGGTGGGTCTGCAGCAGCGCCGCGGTCTTGTCGAACGAGGTCTGGTCGTCGTCGTCGCCGTAGACGACCTCGACGAGCTCGATGCCGGGGTGGTCGGCCGCGAGCTGCTCCTTCATCAGTTCGATCCAGGCGTTCTGGTTCGTCGCGTTCGCCGAGGCCGACAGGATGGCGATCTCGCCGGCGTCGCCGATCTGCTCGGCGATGAGGTCGACCTGCACCTTGGCGATGCCCTCCGCGTCCGCCTGGTTCACGAACACGTCGCGGCAGTCGGTGTTGGTGTCGGAGTCGAACGTGACCACCTTGACGCCGGCGTCGCGCGCCTCGTTGAGGGCGTCGCAGATCGCCTTCGGGTCGTTCGCGGAGATCGCGATCGCGCCGACGCCCTGCTGGGTGAGCGTGTTGATGTAGCTGACCTGGCCGTCGGGCGTGGCCTCGGCGGGGCCGACCTCGGCGAAGGTGCCGTCGAACTCCTCGATGGCCTCCTCGCCACCGGCGTTCGACGTGTCGAAGTACGGGTTGCCGAGGTTCTTCGGCAGGAAGGTGATCGACAGGTTGCCGCCGTCGCCCTCCCCGCCGCCGGAGCCGGAGTCACCGGCGGCGCAGCCGGTCGCGACGAGCGCCACACTCACCGCGAGCGCGGCGAGGGCTGCTGCCCGGGTCTTCTTCTGAAACAACATCGTTGTTCGTCCCTTCATTGGATGACGTCGATGACCTGGTCGCATCGACGGTGGTGCGGTCTGGTTACCCTGCTGTGGAGACCTCGACGCGCGGTTTCCCTCCTGGAGCCCGGCGCCGTGTGCGCAGCCAGGCCAGGAAGCTGGAGGACACCACCGAGATCACGAGCAGCACCCCGGTGATGATGTTGATGACGTCGGAGGTGACGTTGGCCAGGCGCAATGCGCTCGCCAGCACTCCGATGAGCAGCACGCCGGCGATGACGCCGTGCAGCGCCCCGCGGCCGCCGAACACGCTGACCCCGCCGAGCACGACGGCTGCGATGACCTGCAGCTCCATGCCGGTCGCGTTGTCGCCGCGGGCGCTGCCGAAGCGGAGCGTGTAGTAGATGCCGGCGAGCGCCGAGACGAGGCCCGCGAGCACGAACAGGATGAACTTCGTGCGCCCCACGTCGACGCCCGAGAACGCCGCCGTCTCCTTCGAGAGGCCGATCGCGTAGATGCCGCGTCCGAACGGGGTGAAGTGCAGCAGCACCGCGAAGATCACGAGCAGTACGAGGAACGGGATGATCACGAGCGGGACGCCGGTCGTACCGAGCTTCGCCTTGGCGAGGTCGGTCCAGAACTCGGGGAAGTCGGTGACCGCGGTCGTGCCGAGGAGGCCCACGGCGAGGCCGCGGAACAATGCCAGCGTGCCGATCGTGACGGCGAGCGAGGGCAGGCCGACGACCGTCACGAGGAACCCGTTGATCGCGCCGCCGATGCCGCCGACGAGGAGCGCGATGAGCGCCGCGATCTCGAACGGCATGCCGCCATGGGTGAGCACGCCGGTGACGACGCTCGAGAGCCCGACGACGCTCGCGACCGAGAGGTCGATCTCGCCGGTGATCATGATGAGCGTCATCGGCAGCGCGATGAGCAGGATCGGTGTGACGTCGAGGATCAGGTAGGTCAGCGTGATCGGCTGGCCGAATCCGCGGATCGTCATCGACGCGATGATCACGACGACGATGAGGAGGGCGATGATGGCCATCTCGCGGGTGAGCAGGAGGCGCTTCCACAACGGCTGGTCGTAGTCGCGGTACTGCCGCACCGATGCGGGGGCGGGCGTGGTCTGGGTGATGCTCGACATCAGCTGTCGTCCCTTGCCTCGATGAGCTTGCGTTTCTGTCGGACCGCGAGCACGCGGTCGAGCACGATGGCGCCGATGATGAGCACGCCGACGACGGCGCGCTGCCAGAAGTCGGGAATGCCGAGGATCGGGAGCGCCCGGTTGATCGTGAGCAGGAGCACCGCGCCGATCGCGGCACCCCAGACCGAGCCGACGCCGCCGACGATCGCGACGCCGCCGATCACGGCCGCACCCACCGCGTCGAGCTCCCAGCCCGAGCCGGCCTGCGAGTTGATCGTGCCGTAGCGGGCCGCGTAGAGCACGCCGCCGAGGCCGGCGAGGGCGCCCGAGAGCAGGAAGGCGGTGAGCAGGCGCCGGGTGACGCGAAGGCCGTACAGTTCGGCCGCCGCCGGGTCGGAGCCGATCGCGTAGAACTCGCGGCCGCCGCGGGTGTTCTTCATGTACCACCCGGCGATGATGAGCACGACGAGCGCGATGATCGTCAGGATCGGAATCGTCAGGAACTGCTCGGTGCCGAGCGCGAGGAAGCTCTTCGGCAGGTCGGAGGCGTTGATGCGGTCGCTGCCGGTCCAGAGCACGTTGATGCCGCGGTACGCGTAGAGCGTGCCGAGCGTGATGACCATGGCGGGCACCTTCGCGAACGCCACGAGTGCGCCGTTGATGAGGCCGAGCACGCCGCCGAACGCAACCGCGATGACGAAGACCGCGATGATCGGGATCCCCGGGAAGTCGATGAACAGGCGCCCGGTGAGGTACGCGGTCAGGCCGAGCACCGAGCCGACCGAGAGGTCGACGTTGCGCGTGATCAGCACGATCGCCTGGCCGACGGCCACGAGCACGAGGATCGACGGGGTCAGCAGCAGGTCGCGCCATCCGTCTGCGCTGAACAGGAAGTTCGGGTTCGCCGCCGTGGCCGCGATGATGACGATCACGAGCGCGAGGAGGATGCCGAACTCTCGGGCCTTGCCGATCGCACCGAGGCGTTTCGTCACGTTGGAGGTGGGGGTGGTGGTCGCGGTGCTCACGAGTGCTGCTCCTCGGCGTGGGTCGCGGCGAACATGACGTTCTCGGATGTCGCGTCGGCGCGGTCGATCTCGGCGGTGATGCGTCCTTCGCGCATCACGAGCACGCGATCGGCCATGCCGAGCACCTCGGGCAGCTCGGACGAGATCATGAGGATGCCCATGCCCTGTCCGGCGAGCTCGGAGAGCAGTCGGTGCACTTCGGCCTTCGTGCCGACGTCGATGCCGCGGGTCGGCTCGTCGATGATGAGCACGGTGGGCTCGGTCGCGAGCCACTTGCCGAGCACGACCTTCTGCTGGTTGCCGCCCGAGAGGGTTCCCGCGACGGTGCTGAGCGCGTTCGTCTTCACTTCGAGCCGGCTCGCCCAGACGCGGGCGGCGCGGTTCTCGAAGCCCGAGGTGATGATGCCGAACTTCGCGAGCTGCTCGCGGATCGCGAGCGTGGTGTTGCGCGAGACGCTCGAGTCGAGCACGAGGCCCTGCTTGCGGCGGTCCTCGGGAACGAGGGCGAGACCGAGGCGCATCGCGGCGGTCGGACTCTTCGCGGGCACGGGCTTGCCGTTCAGCCGCACGGTGCCGCTCTGATAGTGATCGACGCCGAAGATCGCACGGGCGACCTCGCTGCGGCCGGCGCCGACGAGGCCGGCGAGGCCGACGATCTCGCCGGAGCGCACGGTCAGCGTGATGTCGTGGAAGATGCCGGCGCTCGTGAGCCCCTCGACCTCGAGCAGGGGGTCGCCGATCGTGGTCTCCTGCTTCGGGAAGAGCTCGGTGACGTCGCGGCCGACCATCTGGCGCACGATCTCGTCGACGTTCGTGTCGGCGATGCGACTCGTCGAGATGTAGGCGCCGTCGCGCATGACGGTGACGGTGTCGCAGAGGTCGAACACCTCGTCGAAGCGGTGGGAGATGAAGACGATGGCGCGGCCCTCGTCGCGGAGGCTCCGCGCGATCTGGAAGAGACGGTCGACCTCGACGCCCGAGAGGGCGGCGGTCGGCTCGTCCATGATGAGCACCTTCGCGTCGAGCGAGATGGCCTTGGCGATCTCGATGACCTGCTGGTCGGCGATGGAGAGGCCGTCGGCCGGGCGATCGGGGTCGATCCGCACGCCGAGGCGCTGGAACAGGCCGTCGACCTCGGCGCGCATGGCCTTGCGGTCGATGCGGCCGAACCGGCCGACCGGCTGGCGGCCCATGAAGACGTTCTCGGTGACCGAGAGGTCGGGGAAGAGGGTCGGCTCCTGGTAGATGACGGCGATGCCCGCGGCCTTCGAGTCGGCCGTCGAGGTGAAGTCGACCTCCGCGCCCTCGAGGCGGAACACGCCGGCGTCGCGTCGGTAGAGGCCTGCGACGATCTTCACGAGGGTCGACTTGCCGGCGCCGTTCTCGCCGACGAGGGCGTGGATCGAGCCGGCGTCCACCTCGATGGTGCCGGAGCGGAGGGCAACGACGGATCCGAACGATTTACGGATGTCGCGCAGTTCGAGCGCCGGAGCGGGGTCGGCGGCGCCGGGGGGAATCGTCATTGATCTGGACCTAAACTGCGGGGCTGGACCCCACGTGGTTGAATCGTTTTAATGCGTACGAACATGAGCAATTTACGGCGACGGCGATGCGATGTCAAGTCGCGGAAAGCGCGAGTGGTACGTTTCAGTTCAGAGTCGCGGAACACCGCGGGAAGGGCGGGACGATGACGGTGAGTGTCCGGGATGTCGCCGCCGCGGCATCCGTTTCGGTTGGAACCGTCTCGAACGTGCTGAACCGCCCCGAGAAGGTCGCGCCGTCGACCGTGGCACGCGTCACCGCCGCCATCGAGGAGCTCGGCTTCGTGCGCAACGACGCGGCCCGACAGCTGCGCGCCGGGCACAGCCGATCCATCGGCCTCGTCGTGCTCGACGTGCGCAACCCCTTCTTCACCGACGTCGCCCGCGGCGCGGAGGATCGCGCCGCCGAAGAGGGCATGACGATCCTGCTCGGCAACAGCGACGAGAACACCGATCGCGAGCGCGCCTACCTCGACCTCTTCGAGGAGCAGCGCGTCGCCGGCGTGCTCATCTCCCCGCTCGCCGACGACCTCCCCCGATTGCAGCGCCTGCGCGACCGCGGCACCACCGTCGTGCTCGTCGACCGGGAGGTGCCCGACCAGAGCTTCTCCTCCGTCGCCGTCGACGACGTCGTCGGCGGATACCTCGCCGTGCGACACCTGCTCGACACCGGCCGCCGCCGCATCGCCTTCATCGGCGGGCCGGCGAGCATCCGGCAGGTCGCCGACCGACTCGAGGGCGCACGACGCGCCGTCGCCGAGACCGACGATGCCGCCCTCGAGGTCGTCGCGACGGAATCGCTCTCGGTGCTCGCGGGCAGGGCGGCCGGCGAGGGCGTCCGCGAGCGCGCGGCATCCGATCGCCCCGACGCGGTCTTCGCCGCCAACGACCTGCTCGCGATGGGCGTGCTCCAGGCGCTCATGATGCAGGGCGGAATCGACGTTCCCGGAGAGATCGCACTCATCGGCTACGACGACATCGACTTCGCCTCGGCCGCTGTCGTGCCGCTCTCCTCGATCAGGCAGCCGGCCGAGCTCATCGGCTACACCGCCGTCGATCTCATGCTGAAAGAGGCCAACGGCGAATCCGTGCAGGAGCGCGTGCTGTTCCAGCCCGAGCTCGTCGTGCGCGAATCGACCAGCGCGCGCAGCTGAGCCCCGGCAGGTGCGAGATCACCCGGCGGACGAGAGTCCGTGGAGCATCTTCGCGATCTGCTCCTGCACCTGCGCGTCGCCGACCTCGAACAGGGCGTAGCTGATTCCCGCAGACTGGATGGGGCGATTGGGGTACTGCTTGTAGGTGGGCAGCACGCTGAGCAGACGGGCGGCCATCTGCGGCGCCTGCCACGTCTTCTCCGCGAAGCTGGTCATGAAGATGTCGTAGCGTTCTTGCGGGTCCTGCCACAGGTCGAACAGCTCCGGCACGATCGCCGTGTACGAAGCCGGACCGCGCCATCCGTCGCGGACGTTCCAGATCGCTTTCCACTTGCCGAGACGGATGGCTCCGGGGATCATCTCCGTCTCGGTCATGTACAGCCAGTGGTCCCGAGTGGACGGCCCGTCGCCTCGCAGGAGGGCGGATTGGTCGTAGCTGTCGAAGATGGTGGGCTCGCCCTCCCGGTCCTCGGCCGGCAGCTCCAGGCCGGCGAGGCTCGCGAACGTGGCCATGAGGTCCAACGACCCGACGATCTCGGAGTTGCGTCGTCCGGCCTCGATCGTTCCGGGCCACCAGGCGATGGCCGGCACGCGGCTCCCGCCCTCGTAGTCGGTGCCTTTCGTGCCGCGGTACGGGGTGTACCCGCAGTCGGGGTAGACGTCCTGCCACGCGCCGTTGTCGGTCGTCCAGACGATGAGCGTGTTCTCCGCGATGCCCAGCTCGCGCACCTTGTCGACGACCTGGCCCACCCGATGGTCGAGCTCGACGAGGGAGTCGAGATACTTCGACTTGCCGAGCGACGCGCCCTCGAAGTCCGGGTGCGGCAGGTTCGGCTGATGCAGCTTCGCGGTGTTCAGGTACAGGAAGAACGGAGCATCCCCGGTCGCGTGGTCCTCGAGATACTCGAGCGCGAAGTTCGTGGACTTCTCGTCGATGAACGGGATGTTGGAGGAGTCGATCTTCTCGACCTCGTGCGGCTGTTCACCGACCTTGCCCTCGAGGGCCCCCGTGACGTTGCCCCACATCTTCATCGTGGCCTCGTCGTCGAACGGGAAGTCGGGGTTGTAGGCCTTGTCGGTGTACGTGTACGCATTCAGGTGGTACAGCGTCGTGTTGTACATCTCATCGAATCCGTGCGCGGTCGGCATGGCGTAGTCGGCCTCGCCGACGTGCCACTTCCCGATCTGACAGGTGTCGTAGTCGGCCTTCTTGAGGACGCTCGCGAGCGTCCACTCCCCGGCGGGCAGACCGCCCCCCTGACCGGGGAATGCGACCGTCGTCATCCCGCTGCGAATCGGGAGCCGGCCGGTCAACGCCGCTGCGCGCCCTGGAGTGCAGCTGGGCTGGCCGTAGAACGACATGAACTGCAGCCCCTCGGCCGCGAGACGATCGAGGTTCGGCGTCGGCGCACCTCGGTTCTCACCGCCGCCGTAGCATCCCAGATCACCCCACCCGACGTCGTCGGACATGAACAGGATGATGTTCGGCTTCTCGGCCATCTTCGCGTCTCCCCCACGTGAATACCGCTTCTGTTCGGACGCTAGCAGAGCCCGCTCGAGGAGGTCACCCCCGTCCGGGGGCATGGCATGCTCCGCGCACGCCGGCATCACCTGCGACGAGCCCGGCGGAAGCTAGGCGTCCTTCGCGCAGCGGAAGCCGATGTGCGACATCCCGGTCTCCTCCGATTGCGGCGACCGCGCGGCCGGCCGGAATCGCAGGCAGTACTCCGGCGAGCACAGGAACGATCCTCCCTTGAGCACCCGGCGCGCAGTCGCGGGAAAGGCCTCGTCCGCACTCGCGCGAGCCAGCAGGTTCTCCCGCTTCCCGGCGTCGACCGGACTCTCCGACAACCGCAGATGGCGAGGCGTGTAGAAGTCGCTCGTCCACTCCCAGACGTTGCCGACCATGTCGTACAGCCCGAAACCGTTCGCGGGGTACGTGCCGACCTCAGCCGTTCCGCCCACCCCCTGGTTGTCGTACGGGAAGCGGCCCAACCAGGAGTTCGCCTGCGCGACACCGCCGGGATACGGCTCCTCGCCCCAGGAGAACCGCGCACCGTCGATCCCGCCGCGCGAGGCGAACTCGTGCTCCGCCTCGGTAGGCAGCCGAAGCCCCGCCCAGCCGGCGAACGACACCGCATCCTCGAACGCGACGTGCACGACCGGATGCTGCATGCGCCCGTCGATGGACGACCCCGGGCCGAAGGGGCTCCGCCAGTAGGCGCCGGGCTGCCAGCGCCACCACCCCCGCCAATCGCCGAGGTCGACCGGGCCGCGAGTCGGCGTGAACACCATCGAACCCGGAACCAGATCGGCCGGATCCGCGCCCGGAAACGCACTGGAGTCCAATTCGCGCTCCGCCACCGTGACGTAGCCCGACGCATCCACGAACTCGGCGAACATCTCATTCGTGACCTCGTGCCGCTGGATCCAGAACGGATCGACCCGACGCTCGTGAACTGGGCGCTCGTCGGGGTAGAAGTCATCAGAGCCCATTCGGAACGATCCGCCCTCGATCATCACCAGCTCACGGCCATCGGCTGTCATTCGCCCACCGTACCCAGTCCCCCAGCCCCAACCGTCGGCCCGTCGTGACACATGTCGATCACCCCGCGAGCGTGGCTCCTAGTCGACGAAGCGCTGGACGAAGGCGAGGGCCTCGTCGGCGACGTCGCGCCATCCCGAGTCGATCGTCAGCGAGTGTCCCCGATCGGGGATGATGATCTCCTCGGTGATGCCGCTGTTGTGCTTCGCCTGGATCTTGTAGCTGGCATTGGTGATCGCCGGCGGCACCGTGTGGTCCTTCTCCCCGCCGATGATCAGCAGCGGCCCTCGGGCGGGGTTCTTCGAGTCGACTTCGGTGTCACCGCCGAAGGGATTGAAGTTCGCGAATGCCGCCTGGAACAGCGGAAGGCCCGCCGCCGCGACGTGATGCTCCTCGAAGAGCCGGCGCCCCTCCTCCTCGCTCAGCGCGTTGACCCAGCCGTACTGGAACTGCTCCCACGTCAGGGCGATGCCGCGACCGGCGTTGGCGGGGTTCGCGAGCACCGGGGCCGCGGACTTCAACGACGAGGCGGGCAGGGGCAGCACGCCCTTGAACGGCGCGTTGTCGATCGACACCGTCACTGCCGCCGCGCCTTCGCCGGCGATCTTCTGCGCGATGAGTCCGCCGAAGGAGTGACCGATCACGACGGGACTCCGGTCGAGTGCAGTGATCGCCTCCAGATAGTGGTCGGTGACCTGCTGGACCATCTTCTTCGCGAAGGCCTCGGGGTGCTCACGGGCCTCTGCGACGGTGGCCGGGTCGTCGGGCCAGCCGGAGGCGAGGGTCACGAATCCGTTGTCCTCGAAGAACTCCCGCCACGGCGCCCAGCTGCTCGAGAGCAGCCAGAGCCCGTGCACGAACACGACCGGCGTGCGGTCCGACGCGTTCGCTCGATCGATCTCGACGCGTTCCCAGTCGGCGAGGGTGGAGGTGCTGTCACTCATGTGTCGTCCTCTCAACGGTGGTCGTGGCCGTGCTGCTGCGCGGCCGAAGCCGCCACCAGCGTAGGACTTCGACGATCCTGCCGCGAGGGGCGGGTTCAGGCTGCGCTCGCCGCGAGCTCAGCCCGTGATCACCTGCTGCTCGCCGGTGATGACCGGGCTCGCCCGCCGCGCCGGACGCGTGTACGTCGCCCGGTGCACCGGCGGCACGTAGCGGCGGTCGCGTCGAGTGGTGCGCCGGGCGTCCCTCCTCGGCCGCAGCACCAGCCCCATGCAGACGAGGCTCACGCCCGCGATCGCGGCTGCAGCACCGACCGCCGCGATCAGCAGCGCGACGTTGCTCTGCTGACCCGAACCGAACACCGATGAGTACGCGAGCATCGCAGCTCCCGTCACCATGCCGACCAGGCCGAGCATCGTCGCCGCACCGCCGGACCGCATGAGCTTCTTGCCTGCCGTCATGCTCATCACCCCCTACTGCATTCCTCTTCCCTGAGTAGGAATGTCCGGATGCGCCGGGTCGGTTCCACAATCGCGACCGCCGGCGCCTCGAGGAGAACATGCCCCGCTTCCGAATGCGACAACCTTCGTTCTCACGGATCGACAAATCTAGATGTTAGTGACTAACATCTAGAACGTGAACAGAACCGATCGCTCGCGCGCGGAAGCCACTCGTCACCTTCTCACCGAGGTTGCGATTGGCCTCTTCGAACGCGATGGCTTCGATCGCACGACGACTGCGAGCATCGCCGCTGCTGCCGGGGTCTCGGAAATGACGTTCTTCCGGCATTTCGGCACGAAGCAGGGCGTGCTCTTCGACGACCCGTACGACCCCGCCATCGTCCACGCGATCGCCGGCCGTCGTGACGGCCGCCTCGTGCAGCGCATCACGGCAGGGATGCGACAAGCATGGGCTGAGTTGCCGGAGCCCGCGGAGGCACAGGTCCGACGGCGGATCGCCATCGTGGCCACGACGCCGGAGCTTCGGGCGGGCATGTCGGCGAACATGGAGCGAACGGTGGCCGCGGTCGTGCAACAGCTCGTCGCCGACGGTTCGAACGCGTTCGAAGCACGGGTGGCTGCTGGCGCGGTCATGGCCGGGGTGGCTGCGGGACTGCTCGAATGGGCCACATCATCTGATGGCCGTCTCCATGAGAGCCTCGTCGCGGCGCTCGAGATCGTCGGAGGTGCGAACGATGAGTGACGGGATGGTCCTCGACCGGGTGAGCCGGTCGTATCGCGGCGGCGCTGGTGTGCGGGAGGCCTCGCTCGTCGTTCGTCCGGGTGAGATCCATGCGCTCGTCGGACTCAATGGCGCAGGGAAGTCGACACTGATGAAGCTGCTCCTCGGCATGCTCCGACCCGACAGCGGAGCAGCGCTGATCGGCGGCGTCGACGTGCGCCGAGCGGACTCGCGGACATGGTCGAGGCTGGGGCAGCTGGTCGAGACACCGCTTGCGTACGGCGAACTCACGGTCCGCGCGAATCTGAGTGTCGCGGCCCAGCTTCGTGGGGTTCCGTCAGCCGAGCGGTCGATGGTGATCGACAAGGCGGTTGAGGCCTTCCGGCTGACCGAGTACGTGAATCGACGCACTCGATCGTTGTCGCTCGGCAACCGGCAGCGGCTCGGGATCGCTGCCGCTCTGCAGCATGAGCCCGATTTCGTGGTGCTCGACGAGCCGACCAACGCGCTCGACCCCGCCGGAACGATTCTGCTTCGTGAAGCAGTGGCTCGCCTCGCCGGGCAGGGGGCGGCGGTGCTGATCTCCAGTCACCATCTCGATGAGGTCGCGCGCATCGCCGACACGATCACCGTCATGAACGCGGGACGTCTCATCGGCCACCTCGACCCGCAGGACGACGACCTCGAGCGCGCCTTCTTCCAGAGTGTGCTGCGCGATGACGAATCGCGATCCGAGGACGGAGAGCAGTCGGCATGAACGCACGTCATCGGTTCGCAATCGCCGTCACCGTCGAAGGCCGAAAGCTCCGGGCTGCTCGGGTGCCGGTCGTCACCGCGCTGCTGTTCGTCGCCGGCGTCACCGCGATCTGCATGTCGGTGACGATCGCCGTCACGAATGGCTCAGCGGAACTCGTCACGAAGCTCGGCCCGCTGGTCGCCGAGGGCGGCTGGGCGGGTTACCTCTCTTCCGCAACCCAGGTTGTCGGGGCAGGCGGCTTCATCGCGTGCGGGGTGGTGCTGAGCTGGTCGTTCGGGCGGGAGTTCGCCGAAGGGACGATCACAGGCCTCTTCGCTCTGCCGGTCGGCCGCGCGATGATCGCCGCAGCGAAACTGGTCGTGTTCTTCGCTTGGGCGATCGCCGTCTCCGCACTGTCGACCGCCGCGATCATCCTGGGCGGGCTCGCAGCGGGACTCGGCTCGCCTGGGGCCGAATCCTTCGCATCGCTCGGCCGGGTCTTCGTGCTGATCGTGCTGACGGCGTTGATGGCGGTGCCCGCCGCCTGGGTGGCGACCCTCAGCCGCGGCCTGCTCGGAGGGATCGCCGCAACGATCGCCCTCGTCGCGAGCGCGCAGGTCCTCGTGATCTCTGGTGCCGGCGCATGGTATCCGCCGGCCGCCCCGGCTCTGTGGGCCATGGACCCGGCGTCGGTCGATGGTGCCGCGCTTGCACTGTCGTCGTTCTTCCCGCTGCTCTTCGCGGTACTGACCCTGCTGGCGTGGCGGCATCTTCAACTGGATCGCGCATGAGGCTGGAACGCACCTCGTGGTACGCCCACGAGTACGGGGAGAACGCCCGAAGCCATCCGGCATCGGCCACCTGGTTCGCGATCGCTTGATGACGAGGAGCGGTTCCGGAGGACGCCTGCCGCGCCCGTTGACGCAGAAATCCCGGCCTCACTCGAGACCGGGATTTCTTCGTGCGTTCTGATGAACACCTTGGTTGCGGGGGCAGGATTTGAACCTACGACCTCTGGGTTATGAGCCCAGCGAGCTACCGAACTGCTCCACCCCGCGGCACCGACCGCCTTGCGGCAGTCATCCATCGTCCCGAGTCATCACGAGTCTCCTCGATCAACTCTTTGCGTTGGTCTGATCAGTTTACGGCACGGTTCGAGCGCGCTCGACCAGTCGAAGCATCCGCTCCGGCCGAATGCGGAATCCCACGTGAGGAACGGTGGTGAATTCGCTCGCTGTTACCAGGCCGCGACGTACTCCGACACCGGCAGCACCGTGCTCCGCACGACCGGGAGGCCGCGGCCGATGGCCTGGTCGATGCGGTCGCGCAGCGCCTGCGAGTCGATGCGGTAGTCGACGAAGTCGGTGTCGCTCGCGTACACGCCGATCGGCAGGGTGATCGCCTGGAAGAAGGAGAACAGCGGCCGGAACTGGTGCTCGATGATGAGCGCATGCCGGTCGCTGCCTCCGGTTGCCGCGAGCAGCACCGGCTTGTCGATGAGCGCGTACTGTCCGACGAAGTCGAACACGTGCTTGAACAGGCCCGTGAACGAGGCCCGGTACACGGGGCTGGCGACGATCAGGAGCGTGGCCGACTCGATGCGGCGCAGCGCCTCCTCGGCGATCGGGCTGAGGTCGTCGCGGCTCAGCGCACCCGAGAACTCGCGACCGATGTCGGAGAGCTCGATGAGGTGCGTCTCGACCTCGAGGTCGTTGCCCGCGCCGGAGCGCAGGGCGGTGGCGAAGCCCTCGAGGATCTCGCAGACGAGCACGGTGGTCTTCGACGGCGAATGGAGGCTTCCGGAGACGGCGACGATGGAGATGTTCGGCATGGATGGACGCTAACCCGCTTCGGTCGACGCCGGAATCGCACCGGACGCGCAGGGTAAGCGGGCGAAACAGGCCTTCACGCGGCGTATCCGGATGTCACGAATGCGCCGTCGAACGCGATCGGATGCCCCGCGGATGTCGCCGCGTGACCGCGCCGACCGCCGTCACGCGTCGCGGAGAAGTCGCCGCGTGACGCGCGCGGAGAAGTACAGGGCGTCGACCGGCACGTGCTCGTCGGCCGTGTGGAACTGCGCGAACACGTCGAACTCGTCGGGCACCCGCAGCGGCACGAAGCCGTAGCCGGCGATGCCCAGGCCGGCGAGGTGCTTGTTGTCGGTGCTCGCTGGCAGCAGGTAGGGCACGACGACGCCGTCCTCGTCCTCGGCGGCGATCGCACGCTGGGCCACCCCGAGGAGCGGGGAATCGAGTGGCGCTGCAATGGGCGGGATCCAGCGTCCGATCTCGAGCTCCACGTCGCTGCCGACGAGGCGCTGCAGGTCGGCGCGGAACGTGTCCTCGTGCCCGGGCAGGATCCGGAGGTCGAGCGCGGCGGTCGCTGTGGCCGGGATGACATTGGTCTTCGATCCGGCCTCGAGCACGGTCGGCGACGCCGTGTCGCGCAGGGTCGCGCCGACGATGCCGCCGACGAACCCGAGCTCGTCGAGCTGCGCCTCGAGCGCGGCATCCGTGAACTCGACGCCGCGCGCCGCTCCGAACCGCTCGAGGAACGCATCGAGGGCGGGGGTGCGCGTCACCGGGAACCGGTGCTCGCCGACCGCGGCGACTGCGCGGGCGAGGCGCACCACGGCGTTGTCCGCCGTCGGCCGCGAGCCGTGGCCAGGGCGGCCGCGTGCGCGCAGCTGTGCCCACGCAACCCCCTTCTCGGCGGTCGCGATGAGGTAGGCGCGGCGCCCGGGCGCGAGCGGCACCGAGAATCCGCCGACCTCGCTGAGCGCCTCGGTCGCACCCTCGAACAGCTCGGGGTGGTGCTCGACGAGCCACTTGGCGCCCCACACTCCCCCGGCCTCCTCATCGGCGAAGAACGCGAAGATCAGGTCGCGCTCGGGCACCTCGTCGTCGCGCGTGAAGGCCCGCGCGACCGCGAGGATGACGCCGGCGAAGTTCTTCATGTCGACGGCGCCGCGGCCGTAGAGCACGCCGTCTTCGATCTCGGCGCCGAAGGGCGGATGCGTCCAGTCCTGCCCCTCGACGGGGACGACGTCGAGATGGGCGTGCACGACGAGCGCCCCGCGCGACGGATCGCGTCCCGTGAGGCGGGCGACGACGCTCCCTCGACCCGGCCGCGATTCGAGCAGGGTCGTCTCGTACCCGACCTCCTCGAGGGCCGCCTGCACGTACCGGGCGGCCCGGGTCTCACCATCACCGATCGTGTCGGGATTGCCGGTGTTGACGCTCTCGATGCGGATGAGGTCGCGGATGAACCGCAGGGCCTCCTCCTCGAGGAGCGAGCCGGCGGCGGGGACTCGGTTCGAAGTCATGTCGTTCAGTCTCCTGTCGCGGGGCGGGCGCCACCACTGTGCCGACGCGCCGGCCGGGCGGCAACCCGCATCGCGTCGCGTGACGCGCCGTGAAGCGATGTTGCGAATGCGACGGCGGATGACGCCCGCGATCCGCCCCGCGGCATCCTGCGTGAAGGGATGTTGCGGTCGACGGCGTCCCGTGACGAGGGCCGTTGCAGTGATCGGGCACCGGGCGGAGAGTTGCCGCCATGACACGACGAACGACCATCGCAGTCGCCCTCGACGGCGCCGGCTGGCATCCCGCCGCGTGGCGCGACCCCTCGGCGCGACCCGCGGAACTCTTCAGTCCCGACTACTGGATCGACCTGGCACGCACCGCCGAACGAGCGGGCGTCGACCTCCTCACCATCGAGGACGCGCTCGGCCTGCAGTCCTCGGCCTTCGGCACCACCGACGACCGCACCGACGAGGTGCGCGGCCGCCTCGACGCCCTGCTCATCGCCTCCCTCATCGCGCCGACGACGAGCCGCATCGGGCTCGTGCCCACGGTCACGACCACGCACACCGAACCGTTCCACGTCGCGACCGGGCTGCAGACGCTCGACTTCGCGAGCCGAGGTCGTGCGGGATGGCGGGTGCAGGTCTCGGGGGCCGCACACGAGGCCCGTCACTTCGGCCGCCGGACGTTCGCGCCCCTCGACCTCGAGGCCGTGCGCCGGGGCGACTCCGCCCTCCTCCGTGAACTGTTCGACGAGGCCCGCGACGTCGTCGAGGTCGTGCGGCGCCTCTGGGACGGCTGGGAGGACGATGCCATCATCCGGGATGCCGCGACCGCGCGGTTCGTCGATCGCGACAAGCTGCACTACGCCGACTTCGAGGGCGCGCAGTTCTCGGTGAAGGGCCCCTCGATCACGCCGCGATCGCCGCAGGGCCAGCCGCTCGTGACCGCGCTCGCGCACCAGACGATTCCGTACGAGCTCGCCGCGACGAGCGCCGACCTCGTCTTCGTCACGCCGCACGACGACGGCCAGGCGAGCTCGATCCTCGGCGAGGTGCGCGCGGCGGAGTCCCGGGTCGGCCGCGAAGGCCGCCCCCTCTCGGTACTCGCCGACATCGTGGTCCTCCTCGAGGCGACGCCGTCGCTCGCCACCGCAGCGCTCGAACGCCTCGATGCCGAGCACGGCGCGCCCGCGACATCCGATGCCCTCATCTTCGCCGGCACGCCAGAGGCGCTCGTCGAGCGCATCGACGCCTGGACCGACCTCGGTTACGACGGCGTGCGCCTGCGCCCCGCCCGCCTCACGCGCGACCTCGAGCAGGTCGCCGAATGGGTGCTCCCCGCATTCGATCGAGCGGATGCCCCGGGCACCACCCTGCGCGAACGCCTCGGCTTCGAGCGCCCCGCGAACCGTTACACCGTTGAGGAGACCGCAGCATGACGACGACACCTCGCCAGGTGCACCTGGCCGCCCATTTTCCGGGCGTCAACAACACGACCGTGTGGAACGACCCGCTGCAGCGCAGCCAGATCGACTTCGCCGCCTTCGAGCACTTCGCCCGCACGGCCGAGCGGGGCCGGTTCGACTACCTGTTCCTCGCCGAGGGGCTGCGGCTCCGCGAGCACAAGGGGCTCATCCACGATCTCGACGTCGTCGGCCGGCCGAACACCCTTGCAGTGCTCGCTGCACTGGCAGCGGTCACGCGCCACATCGGCCTCGTCGGCACGCTCAGCGCCACGTTCAACGAGCCGTACGAGCTCGCCCGACAGCTCGCGACGCTCGACCACCTCTCGAACGGGCGCGCCGGCTGGAACGTCGTCACGAGCTCGGATGCGTTCCACGGGGCGAACTTCCGCCGTGGCGGCTTCCTCGACCACGGCGACCGCTACACGCGCGCCTCGGAGTTCGTGAGCCTCGCCAAGGAGCTGTGGGACAGCTGGTCGCCCGACGCCGTGGTGGCCGACCGCGCGAGCGGGCGCTTCCTCGCCGAGGAGGCGGTCACCCCGTTCAGCCATCGCGGCCCGCAGTTCGACGTCGATGGGCGGTTCAACGTGCCGCGCAGCCCGCAGGGGTACCCGGTGATCGTGCAGGCGGGCGACTCCGCCGACGGGCGGGACTTCGCCGCCGAGCACGCCGAGGTGATCTTCTCGCGGCACAGCGTGTTCGACGAGGCGCAGCAGTTCTACCGCGATGTGAAGGGCCGGCTCGCCGGTCGCGGCCGAACCGAGGATTCGCTGAAGATCCTGCCCGCCGTCACCTTCGCGCTCGGCGATACCGACGACGAGGCCGCCGAGCGGGCCCGCGCCGACGCGCTCGCCCAGGTCGGACCGAAGACGGCGATCACGGTGCTCGAGCAGGTGTGGGGCGTCGATCTCTCCGACCGCGATCCCGACGGGCCGCTGCCCGAGTTCGATCCCGACCCCGAGGCGTCGATCACGAAGGGCTGGGCACCCCGCTTCCCCAACGCCGTGAAGGTCGCACAGGCCTGGCGCGCACAGTCGGAGGCCGAGGGCCTCAGCATCCGCGAGCTCGTCATCACGGTCGCAGGACGGCAGTCGTTCATCGGCACGCCCAGCGGGGTCGCGGCGGAGATCGACCGCTACGTGCAGGAGCGCGCGACCGACGGCTTCGTCATCGTCGGCACCACCTCGCCGCACGGCCTCGACGAGTTCGTCGAACGGGTCATCCCGGAACTGCAGGAGCGCGGCGTCTACAGATCCGAGTACGAGGAGGGCGCGACCCTGCGCCGCACGCTCGGGCTGCCCGAGCCGACCGAGGTCGCCGAGGAGGTGCGTCGTGTCGGTTGAGTCGACGGATGCCGTGGCGACGAGCCGCGGCGCCGTGCGCGTGCCGCTCTCGGTGCTCGACCTCGTGCCCATCGCCGACGGAGACACTGCGGGCGAGGCGCTGCGCAACTCGATCGACCTCGCGCGGCGCACCGAGGCGTTCGGGTACGCGCGGTACTGGCTGGCCGAGCACCACCTGAACCCCGGCGTCGCCGGATCGGCGCCGCACACCCTGCTCGGTATCATCGCCGGTGCGACCGAGCGGATCCGCGTCGGCACCGCCGCGACGATCCTCGGCAACTACGAGCCGCTCCAGGTGGCGGAGTCGTTCGGCACGGTCGCGTCGCTCTGGCCCGACCGGGTCGACCTCGGGCTCGGTCGTTCGGGGTTCCCGCCGCCGGCTGCGGCGGGCGAGGCGGCGTCACCACCGGCCGCGCCGACGGCTGAGCCCGTGGCCGCGGCATCCGGCGCGCTGCCCAACCGCATCGTCGACGGTCTCGTCGTGCCCCCGGCGCGCCCGTTCCACGTCGACCGCGCGCGCTTCGCGCTGCAGGGACGGCTGCTCGGGCGCGAGCCCGGCGACGCCGCCCGGTTCTCCGACACGGTCGACGACCTGCTGGCGTTCTTCGGCGGAGGCTACGAGGGCGACGGCATCCCCATCACCGTGCAGCCGGCCGAGGGCAGCGGCGTGCAGATCTGGATCCACGGCTCGACCGCCGGCGAGAGCGCCCGCATCGCCGGGCGCCTCGGCCTGCACTACGGCGCCAACTACCACGTCGCGCCGAGCGGGGTGATCGAGTCGCTGGCCGAGTACCGCGCGCACTTCCAGCCGTCGGCCGAGCTCGACCGACCCCACACGATCGTGTCGGTCGACGTGGTCGTCGCCGAGACCGACGCCGAGGCGCGCCGTCTCGCGGCGGGCTACACCGAGTGGGTCCTCTCGATCCGTGAGGGCCAGGGCGCCGTGCCGTACCCGCGCCCCGAGGACGCCCTGCCCGACTCCGCGCTCGCATCCTTCGAGCTCGCCGCCGTGCAGGACCGCCTCGACACCCGCTTCGTCGGCTCCCCCGAGACCGTCGTCGGACTGCTCGAGACGCTGCAGCGCGTCACCGGCGCCGACGAGCTGCTCGTCACGACGATCACGCACGACCACGCGCGGCGGGTCGAGTCCTACCGGCTGCTCGCCGAAGCCTGGTCGGGGGCTGGGCCGGCCGACCCGGCTGATGCGACGGACCTCGCTGACTCCGGCGATTCCGCTGACGTCGACGCCGCCACCGAGCGGGCGGCCCTCACCGGCGCCTGAACGGGGAACCGTCGTACAAACGGATGCCGCGCGGCCCGACCGGCCGCGCGGCATCCGTCATTCACGGTCCCGTTCGCGTTCCGCGGCCGCTCGCACCATGCGGATCTCGCGCACCCCGTCATCCACCTGCACGGCGCCGTCCGGGCGGAAGCCGTGCTTGCGATAGAACGCCTGCGCCCGTGGATTCGGGTCGGCGACCCACAGCGCCGCCGCGTCGTGCGGGTCGATGACGGCATCGAGCAGGGCGGCGCCAGCGCCCGACCCGTGCTCGGCCGCCACGACGTAGAGCACGTAGAGATGCGTCGCCCAGCCCGGCTCCGGCTGCTCCGGCGGTCCCGCGAGCGCGACCCCGATGATCTCGCCGTCGCGCTCCGCCACCGCGGCGCGGCTCTCGCGGTAGCGCTCGTCGCTGATGGCGGCGGTCCAGAACCGTTCCCGCGCGTCCGGGAAGCCCGGGTCATCGAGGACCTCGTCGCGCATCAGGCCGCGATACGTCTCCTGCCACGAGCGCACGAGCACGCGCGCCATCTCCGCGGCGTCCTCGACGCGTGCGGGGCGAACCGTCACTGGGGAGTTCATGCCCGAACCCTATCGATTGCGATCGCGGTCGCGATCGCCGCTCCGAAGCGCGAGAACGACGGATGCCGCGTGGCGCATCGGCCACGCGGCATCCGTCGTTCTCCGGGTGCTACTCGGACTTCGGCAGCCCGGGCGGGTTGATCTCGGACTCCTCGACGGCCTCCGTGGTCAGCGCCCAGCGGTCGAGGACCTCCTGGTACGTGCCGTCGTCGATGATCGACTGCAGAACGAGCTGCACCGGTTCGATGAGCCCGTTGCCCTTCAGCGTTCCCGCCGCGATCGGCGCGGTCTCGGGCCATCCGCCGTTCAACGTGCCGACGAGCTTCGTCTCACCGGTCGTCGCGGCGCGGTACGCAGCGGTCGCGTTCGGGCCGAACGTGGCATCGACGCGTCCCGACGAGAGCGCGAGGTCGGATGCCGCCTGGTCGTCGTAGTACACGAGCTCGGCCGGCGCGTCGCCGGCCTCCTCGAGTTCGGCGTTCCACGCGAGCAGGATCTTCTCCTGGTTGGTGCCCGAACCGACGACGATCTTCAGGCCCGAGATGTCGTCGGCGCCCTCGATCGCGTCGATGTCGCTGTCGGCCTGCACGTAGAAGCCGAGCAGGTCCTGGCGGTAGCTCGCGAAGTCGTAGAGCTCCTTGCGCTCCTCGGTGACCGTGACGTTCGATGCGATGAGGTCGTACTTGCCCGACTGGATGCCGAGGGGCCAGTCGGCCCAGTTCACGGCGACCGGGTTGTACTCGAGGCCGAGGCCGTCGGCGACGAGCGAGCCGAGGTCCGCCTCGGTGCCGATGATCGTGGCGTCGTCGTCGGAGGCGAGCACGCCGAGCGGCGCCGCGAACGGCGAGATCGCCACGGTGAGCTTGCCGGCCTCGATGGGCGTGAACCCGCTCTCCTCGAGCGCGTCGACGGCGGCCTGCACCGGCTCGATCGTGGGCCGGTCTTCGGCGTTCTGCGACGTGAGGTCGAACTGCGCCGCCGCCTGCACCTGCTCCTCGGTGCTGCCGGATGCCGCGTTCTCGGCCGCGGCGGAGTTGCCGGCGCTGACCGCCCAGACGACGCCGCCGCCGATGATGGCGATGGCCGCGACGCCCGCGACGATCACCCCCGCCTGCTTCTTGTTGATTGCCATGAGAGGACTCTCCTAGTGTTGGTTCCGTCCGATAGCCGGGTCGGTTTCTCGGATTCGCCCGGTGCGGCAGTGCAATGCCGCACCGGGTTCTTCTCGCCGGGCGCTCTGGTCTAGAGCACCTTCGCGAGGAAGTCGCGGGTACGACGGTGCCGGGCGTTCCGCAGCACCTGGCCGGGCGTGCCCTGCTCGACGATCTCGCCGTGATCGAGGAACACGATGCGATCGGCGACCTCACGGGCGAACCCGATCTCGTGCGTGACGATCACGAGCGTCGTGCCGTCGCGGGCGAGGCCGCGGATGACGTCGAGCACCTCGCCGACGAGCTCCGGATCGAGCGCCGACGTCGGCTCGTCGAAGAGCAGCACCTTCGGCGAGAGCGCGAGCGCCCGCGCGATCGCGACGCGCTGCTGCTGGCCGCCCGACAGCTGCCGCGGGTAGTGGTCGGCCTTGTCGGCGAGCCCCACCCGTGCGAGGAGGCCCTCGGCCAGCGCACGAGCGTCGTCCCTCGTGAGCCGCTTGTGCGCGACCGGCGCCTCGATGATGTTCTCGATCGCGGTGAGGTGCGGGAACAGGTTGAAGTTCTGGAAGACGAGCCCGACCTGGGTCCGTCGACGCAGGATCTCGGCCTCGCGCAACTCGTGGAGCGTGTCGCCCTTGCGCTCGTACCCGATGTACCGCCCGTCGACGGTGATCGATCCGCGGTCGACGGTCTCGAGGTGGTTGATCGCGCGCAGCAGGGTCGACTTGCCCGAACCCGACGGGCCGATCAGCGCCACGACCTGGCCGGGCTCGATGGTGAGGGACACGTCGCGGAGCACGGTGTTCGCGCCGTAGGACTTGGTGACGTCCGAGATCTCGACGCGGCCGACGGTGGCGACCTTGCGCGTCGCGACGTACTGCTCGTCGAACGATGGCGTGAGCGTCGTGCTGGTCATGCGGCACCTCCGGTGCGGTACTGGTCGGATGCCGCAGCAGCGGCCGTCACGACGGGTTCGGGTTGTGCGGGCGGCGGCGGAGCGGCGGCAGTGTGCGCGTCGCCGAGCCGGTTCCATTGCTCCGCGCCCCAGCGGCGGGCCCGCTGGACGGGCGTCGGCGGCAGCTCGCGCACCGAGCCTCGGGCGTAGCGTCGCTCCACGTAGTACTGGGCGATCGAGAGCACCGTGGTGATGAGCGCGTACCAGACGACCGCCACGAGCAGCAGCGGGATGACCCGCTGGTTGCGGTTGTAGATGACCTGCACCGTGTAGAACAGCTCGGGCAAGGCCACGATGAACACGACCGAGGTGCCCTTCACGAGCCCGATGATCTCGTTGAACGCGTTCGGCACGATGGCGCGGGCGGCCTGCGGCAGCGTGATGCGGAAGAAGCGGATGCTGCGGGGCAGACCGAGCGCGCCGGCGGCCTCGAGCTGTCCCTGGTCGACCGAGAGGATGCCCGCCCGGATGATCTCGGCCGAGTAGGCGGCTTGGTGCAGCGAGAGGCCGATCGCCGCCGCGGCGAAGGCGCTGATGAGCGTCGTGGTCGGGAACTCGACGATCCAGAAGTCCGTGGTGAACGGCGTGCCGAGGCCGAGCGTCGGGTAGAGGTATCCGAGGTTGTACCAGACGAGGATCTGCACGACGAGCGGCACGGACCGGAAGAACCAGATGTACCACCAGGCCGCCGCGCCCAGCAGAGGCGACTTCGACAACCGGAACACGGCGAGCACCGCGCCGAGCACGAAGCCCGCCACGCCCGCGACGACCGTGAGACCCAGTGTCAGCCACAGGCCGTTGATCACCGACGGTGCGAAGAAGTACTCGGCGAACACGTCCCATTGCCACTGCGGGTTCGTCGCGAGCGACCACAGGAACTGGAGGATGACGAACGCGACGATCGCCGAGAGCACCCAGCGACCCCAGTGCTTGACGGGCACGACGCGGAGGCCGGCGTCCAGTCGGCCACCCGCCGGACCGGACTTCGCTACGGCATCCGCCGTGGCGGAGCTCGCCGACGTCGTGTCGTCGGTCGTGGCGTCCGCATCGGTCGCGGGCGTCGCCGCTCCTGCGGCATGCGCCGTGGTCTCGGATCGGGGGGCGACGATGCGACTCATGCGCGGGCTCCTTCGGTGACGAGCGACTTGTCGAACGCGTGGATGCCGATCTGCTCAGCCGGGAGCGACGTGTCGAAGCGAGGCGTGTACCCGCTCGCCAGGTAGAGCGCGACGGCCTCGGGCTGGCGTGGCCCGGTCGTGAGCGTCACGGCGGTGTAGCCGCGGTACCGTGCGACGGCCTCGAGTTCGGCGACGACCCGTCGACCGAGGCCGCGGCCGCGATGGTCGGGGTGCGTCCACACGCGCTTGAGCTCGGCGGTGCGATCGTCGAATCGCTTGAACGCACCGCCCGCGACCGGCTCGCCGTCCTCGAGGATGACGAGGAATGCGCCGTGGGGTGGCGCGAAGTCCGACGCCGGATACCGGCTCAGCTCCGTGCTCGCACGTTCGCCGAAGAATTCGCCGTAGCGGCCGTCGTACTCGCGCTCGAGGTCAGCGAGCAACGGCTTCGCCAACGTGTCGTCCGCGCTCACGTGCCGCACGCTCAACTGGGTGGTCATCGCTCGCTCCGTTCTGCTCGTCGATACATTCCGCCGCCGTGATGGAGCGGGTCGTATCGAAGCTACGGAGCGGCAGAGGGCCCGGCAACGGGGTGATTCATGGAGCGACCGATATCGTCACTCCACGTCACCCCGGCGCAGGAACACCGGAATCTCGGCCTACGCAGATCGACACATGACGAATTCCGTCGCCGACATGTGTCGAACTCCTACGCCCGGCCGCCGATCAGGTGGCGGCGAATCGCCCCAGGCGGAAGACGCCCGGAGCGGGGTGCCCGTCGGCGAGGTCGGCGAGGATCCGGCCGACCGCGGGCGTGAACTTGAAGCCGTGCCCCGAGAATCCCGCACCGACCGTGATCGGCCCGGTCGAGTCGAGCACGAAGACCGAATCGGGCGTGGTCGTGTACGTGCAACTGATCGGGGTCGCCGTGTCGGCGTCGACGCCGGGCAGCCACTCACGGGCGTAGCGACGCAGCGCGGCGAACTGCACGGGCTCGGCCTCGTAGTCGCGCAGGTCGGGGTCGACGACCGGGCCGACGCCGTGCCATCCGGCCTTGACGCCCTCGCCGGGAGTGAGCATGCCGTAGGTGCCCGAGTACCACCAGTCGTCGTCGGCACCCGGATGGTGGTTGAACCCCGGCCAGGTGATCGAATCGCCCCGGACCGCGAAATGCGCGGGCTGCTCCTGCGTGACGACGAGGCGCGGCAGGTCGACGAGACCGCCGAGCAGCTTCGAGGTCCAGCCGCCGACGGCGACCACCGCGCGGCGGGCCGTGATCGTGCCCCGGTCGGTCTCGACCTGCACGCGGTCGTCGTCGAGCACGCGGATGCCGCGGGCAGGGCTCTCATGGCGCACGTCGGCGCCGCGGGCGGTCGCCGCCGACTGGAACGCCCGCACCGCGGCATCCGCATTCAGGCGACCCGCCGTCGGCAGGTGCAGCGCCCTCGTCGTGAAGCGGATGCCCGGCCAGCGTCGCCCCGCCTCGTCGGGTGGCAGGACCTCGCTCGGGATGCCGACCGCGGCGAGCGCGGCGCGCACGTCGTCGTGACCGGGGTTGTGCCCGTGGTCGACGAGCCCCACCTGGTCGAGGATCGCGATACCCGTCTCGGCCTCGAGCTCGCGCCACTCGAGCTGCGACTCGAGCAGCATGGCGACGTGCGTGGACTCCGCATAGGCGAGGTTGAAGTTCCGGGATGCGCCGTGCGAGGCGCCGTTGCGGTGGCCCGGCGCGAAGCGCTCGAGCAGCGTGACCTCGCGGCCGCGACGAGCGAGGTTCCACGCGGCCGAGGAGCCCATCGCTCCCCCGCCGATCACCACGACCTCGGTGTCGACGGCCGTCACGAGGCGATCCCGAGCTCGTCGCGCCCGCCCTCCGCTGCGGCATCCACGTCGATGGTGAACGCGAGCAGCCGGAACGTGCGGCCACCGTCGACGATCTCGCGCTCGCGGTCGAGCAGGCGGGTGAACCCGAGCTTCTCGTAGAGCGCGTGCGCCCCCACCATCTGCGGGCCGCTGTTCATGACCACCCGGTCGAGTCCGCGCCGGCGGGCGAGCTCGATCACGTGGCGGGTGAGGAGCGCGCCGACACCGCGCCCGCGGGCCGACGGATCGACGGCGAGCAGCCGGAAGTCGAGCTCGCCGGGCTGCGCCAGCGGGGAGATCGTGCGGCCCGGACGAGGCGTGGCGACCGAGCCGAGCAGCGTTCCGGTCGCGGCATCCACGGCGACCCACACCTCGTGCTCGGCGGCCCGTTCGCCGACCGCGAGGATCGACGCGCGGTACTCCTCGGAGATCTCGTACTCGAGCTCGTACGCACGTAGCGACAGCGCGGCAACCTCGTCATGCTCGTGCGGGCGCGCGAGGCGGACCTGTGGCGGCTGGGTGTCACTCATCGATCCACGATCCTACGGGCGACGCCTGACGCGCCGGTCACCGGGCCGCGCCCTGCGACTCGGCGAGTCGGCCCACGGGCGCCGATGCGGCATCCACGATGGCCGCGGCATCCGCCTCGACACCGCCGCTGACCGCCGGCCGCAGCGCATACGGATCGCCCTGCCCCCAGAGCGTGCTCGGGAACTCGCGCCGCGCGACGGGCGCGACCTCGGCCGCGAACCGCTCGACGAGCTCGACCTGCTGCTCGACGGGCAGCGTCGTGGGCAGGCTGATCGACTGCAGGTCGTGCCCGAGCGCGCCGTGGAAGCGGCCGATCTTGTCGATGACCTGCTGCGGGCTGCCGACGAGCGCGGGCCCCTCGGCGATCGCATGGTCGATGTCGCGGAACGGCGAGTTGTTGCCCGGCACGTTCGTCGCCGCGATGAGCGCCTCGTAGACCGGGCCGTACAGCTCGCGCGCCTGCTGCGTCGTGTCGGCGATGAACAGCGCACCGGCGCCGGCGCCCACGTAGGCGAACCGCGGGTCGTGGCCGCGCCGGGCGACCTCGTCGCGGTAGTGCTGCACGAGCACCGCGTAGTTGTGCAGCGGCTGGATCGCGTTCGCACTGAACAGCGGGTCGCCCCAGCGCGCGGCCAGCGCGGCTGACGCGAGTGTGGTCGCCGACCCGTGCCACACTCGCGGCGCCCCGGCGTACGGCCGCGGCAGCGTCGTGGTGCCGCGCTGGGCACGCGTGTACGGCGTCGCCTCCCAGTCGACCTCGGTCTCACGCCAGAGTCGGCGCAGCAGCGCGTACCGGTCGGCCAGCAGCTCCCACTGGTCGTCGATCTCGAGCCCGAACAGCGGGAACTGCGCCGCCTCGTTGCCCTTGCCGATCGTGAGGTCGAGGCGCCCGCGCGAGAGCTGGTCGATGGTCGCGTAGTCCTCGGCGACCCGCACGGGATCGAGCACGGACAGCACGGTCACCCCCGTCTGCAGGCGGATCGTCGAGGTCACGGCCGCGATCGCGCCGAGCAGCACGGTGGGCGACGACGAGAGGAAGCGACCGGCATGCCGCTCCCCTACGGCGAATGCGTCGAAACCGAGGCGTTCAGCCCGACGGGCGAACTCGACGGTCTGGTCGAGCCGCTCCGCCGGGCTCACGAGCCGGCCGGTGACCGGGTTCTGCACGTAGGGGACGATGTCGAGGATCTGGAAGCGCATGGGAGTCTCTCTCTTCGAACGGTCAGGCGACGTTGCGCTCGATCGGCGTCTTCTCGCCGGCCTCGATGCCGACCGGGAGCCGGTTGCCGGCGGGCGGCAGCGGGCACGTGGCGTGGTCGGTGTAGGCGCAGGGCAGGTTCACGGCGCGGTTGAAGTCCAGCAGCACGACGCCATCGGCGTCGGGCGCGTCGATCTCGAGGGAGCGATTCGCCGCGTAGGTGGTGAGCCCGCTCGTGGCGTCCGTGAACAGCACGGTGAGCGAGCCGGGCGCGTGGCCGTTGAACGCGACGAGCCGGAAGCTCTCTCCACGCAGCTCGAACTCCACCTCGCCGGGCACCTCGTAGACGTGCTGCAGGCCCTCTGCAGCCGAGCCGACCGTGACCTCGCGCGTTGCCGCAGCCGGGACGAACCGCCCGCGAGCGAGCCAGCGCGGGTTCGGCAGGTAGGTGGGCGTGCCCGTGAAGCGCGCCAGATAGGGGTTCGAGGGGTCGCGAGGTCGCACGATGTCGCGGCCACCGCGGCGCGCCACCTCGACGGCGACGTCACCGGCTCGCACCACGACACCGCCGCGCTCGACGATCGGGCCGAAGGCGTGGCGACCCGAGAGGCTCGTGCCGTCGGCGGCCTCGAGCGACTCGCCGTCGGCGAGCTCGACGACCGGCCCCGCGGCATCCGTCGACCAGGTGCCCGGGATGCCGGCGTAGCGGGTGGGCGTCTCGTCGAGCCAGTGGATCGCGGTCACGGCGAGGAAGCCGTGCGGGTCGGCCCGGCGGGCCTCGTGGTCGCGGTGCCAGTCCTCCCACTCGCGTGCGAAGGCGGCGCGGTCGAGGGCGGCGGTGGTGGTGGGTGCGTCGAGTGTCGTCATGTCGCCACTGTCATGCCTGCGAGGCGGCATCGCCAGTCACTTCGTCACGGATCGCCGCCGACCGCAACATCCGGTCACGCAGGCGAGATCGGGCCCGTCACGAAGCGCCATGAATCAACGCAGAGATCCCGGCCTCAACGCAAAAATCCCGGCCTCGTTCGAGACCGGGATTTCATCGTGCGTTCTGATGAACACCTTGGTTGCGGGGGCAGGATTTGAACCTACGACCTCTGGGTTATGAGCCCAGCGAGCTACCGAACTGCTCCACCCCGCGGCACAAGAAGAAACACTATCACGAGTATCTGGTGCCGTCGAATCGGGGCGGTCGCGGGCGACGGATGCCCCGCGGCATCCGCCTCGCAGCGCTCGCCACGCGTGCAGCGACCGCACGACTCGCGTGATTCGCTGGAGGAATCCGCAATGATCCCGAGGAACCGCGCAGTCGATCCCACATTCTTTGTTAGGACTCTTTCCAAACGTGATGCGGCCTTGCTACGGTCGCCGCAACCGTTCACCCAGCACGGCTCCGACGACGATCGATGAGGATCCAATGCCACAACGCCATCTGCTCCGAGGAGCGGCCATCGCGGCCGCCGCCACCGCACTCATCGCCGCCTCCGCGGCCTCCCCCGCACTTGCGCACGGCAACGGCCACGGCAACGGCCACCACGGCCACGCCGACTCGGCCGGCCCCACCGACATCAACGGATACCGCTCCGTCGGGTACCTCATGTCGGACACCCCGGTCACCCGCGACTACCAGATCGAGGACCTGCTGCGCACAGGAGCGATCGAAGACGTCACCCACATCAACTACGCCTTCGGCAACGTCACCGCGAACCTGAAGTGCGAGATCACGGATGTCCCGGGCGAGGGCGACGCGCAGAACGACTACCTGCGTCTCGTCTCGGCGGCCGACTCCGTCGACGGCAGGAAGGACAAGGCGAACAAGCACCAGCGGCTCGCCGGCAACTTCAACCAGCTGAAGAAGCTCAAGGAGGTCAGCCCCGACACGAAGGTGCTCATCTCGCTCGGCGGCTGGACCTGGTCGGACAACTTCTCCGCAGCGGCATCCACCCCCGAGAGCCGCGCCGCGCTCGTCTCGTCGTGCATCGACGTCTACCTCAGGGGCGACCTGCCGAAGGTCGGCAGCCTCGGCGGGCCCGGCGCCGCAGCCGGCGTCTTCGACGGCATCGACATCGACTGGGAGTGGCCCGTCAACGGCGGCGAGACGGCGAACGCCACGCCCGAAGACAAGGAGAACTTCCTCGCCCTCATGGAGGAGTTCCGCGCGCAGCTCGACGCCTACGGCTCCGAGACCGGCGAGGACTACCTGCTCACCGCATTCGGCCCCGCCGGCGGCTGGAACACGAACGCGGGCGGATGGAACACGGCTCGGCTCTTCGCCTCGATCGACTGGCTGAACGTGCAGGGCTACGACTACGCCGGCGGATGGACCGGCAACACCGGCCACCAGGGCAACCTGCACCCCGACGGCGCCAACAACTGGGGCCTCGCGATCGACAACGCCATCGCGCTCTACACCGCAGGCGGCGCACGCCCCGACCAGTTGAACGTCGGCCTCGCGGCCTACGGGCAGGGCTGGACCGGCGTGACGGTCGGCGACCGCGCCGGCTGGACGCCCGACCCCGCCGTCACCTCGATCGGCACGAAGCCGTACTACGAGATCCGCGACATCGGCGAGGGCTACTTCGACCCCGCGCTCGGCGCCTCGTGGCGCTTCGACGCGGAGAGCGGCCAGTGGTGGAGCCTCGACGACCCGAAGTCCGTCACTGCGAAGGCCGAATGGCTCGCCGGCCAGGGCTACGGCGGTGCGATGTGGTGGGACCTCTCGGGCGACTACCGCAACGAGCTCGGCAGCGCACTCGGCGAGGCACTGCGCTCGGCCGACGAGGGCCCGCTCGACTGATTCCCCGAGAACAGCGGATGCCTCGGAGCGGTCTCGCTCCGAGGCATCCGCGACGATCGGGGCCGTGGCCTCGATACGCGCGTCGCGCTACTCGACCGGCGTGGTGCGCGGCACCGCGACGAGCTCGTACGAGAGCGGCAGCCACTGCTCGGCGGGCCAGCCGAACATGCCGTCGCCGAGTTCGACCGTCGCCGGGAAGATGCGCCACGGCACCCGGTAGTGCTCGGTGAACGTCTCGATGTCGAGGCCGGCATCGCGCAGCGCCGCGAAGACCTCGCCGAGCGGATGCATCCACTCCCACGTGCGGGCATTGGCGAGCGCCACTTCGGCGTCGGCGTAGTCGCTCGGGTCGTCGATGACATCGGGCGACTCGTTCGAGTACGGGTACGCGAACGCGGGCAGACCACCGGGTCCGCCGTCGCCGTCGAACACGAACGCGGCGGGGTGCCCGTCGGCGAAGACGAAGCGGCCGCCCGGCTTCACGAACCACGACACGATGCGCGCCCACTCCGCGACATCCGGAAGCCAGCCGATCGTGCCCCACGAGGTGAAGACGAGGTCGAACGACTCGGGCTCGGGCAGCATGTGGCGGGCGTCGTAGACATTCGCCTCGATGAACCGGGCGCGATGCGCGAGGCCGAGCTCGTCGGCCATACGACGCGCCTCGGCGACCGCCTGCGGCGAGAAGTCGATGCCGACGACCGTGGCGCCGAGGTTCGCGAGCGACAGGGTGTCGGAGCCGAAGTGGCACTGGAGGTGCAGCACCCGCACGCCTTCGAGCCCGTCGGGGTAGAGCCGTGCGAGCGTCTCGCGCACGATCGGGTCGAGCACATCGCCGCCCTCGCGCAGCCGCGTTCGGTCGTACATCTCCGACGCGACGTGCACGGCGACGCGCTCGTCCCAGTTGGCGAGATTGTCGTCGAGCCACTCGCCTTCGCGCAGGTCGACGCCCACGTCACTGCTCCTTCGTGGCTTCGAGCAGCTTCGCGATGATCTCGGCGAGCTGCGCGTCGGCAGCGCCGTACGCGGCCCAGTCGCCGGCAGCGAGTGCGGCCTGCTTGTTCTTGATCGCCTGCGACGCCTGGTTCAGCAGGGCCTGCACCTCGTCGCTGGGCGCCTCGGGGGTCGCCGGCGTCTCGCCGCCCTCCTCGGTCGGTGGCGGAGTCGCCCCCGGATCAACCTCGTTGTCGCCCGCATCGGCACCCGAGTCGCCGCCGAACAGCACGTCGAGCGCGAGGTCGAGGGTGTCCTGGAAGGCGATCTGGTCGCCGAATGCGACGAGCACCTTCTGCAGCAGCGGGTAGCTCGTGCCACCGGTCGACTTCACGTAGACGGGCTGCACGTACAGCAGACCGCCTCCGACCGGCACCGTGAGCAGGTTGCCGTTGATGACGTCGGACTGTCCCTGCTTCAGCAGGTTCAACGACGCCGACACCGTCGGGTCGGAGTTGAACTTCGCCTGCACCTGACCCGGGCCCGGCACGTTGTCGTCTTCGGGCAGCGTCAGCAGCCTGAGCTTGCCGTAGCCGTCGGCGCGCTCCCCATCGGTCGCGCCCGCATCGGCATCGACCGCGAGGTAGCCGCGCAGCACGTTGCGGCTCTGCTCGCCGCGCGCTTCGGGGATGAACGTCGAGTAGAGCGAGTACCGCGGATCGTCCTGACCGGGCATCTGCATCGTCAGGTAGTACGGCGGCTGCAGCAGCGTGCTGCCGGCGTCGGCGGTCGGATCCTTGGGCGTCGTCCACGCGTCTTCACGCGAGTAGAACGGGATCGCGTCGGTGACGTGGTAGCGGCCGAGCACCTCGCGCTGCACCTTGAACAGGTCGGAGGGGTAGCGCACGTGACTCATCAGGTCGCCCGACATCTTGCTCATCGGCTCGATCGTCGTCGGGAAGATCTTCTGCCAGGTCTTGAGAATCGGGTCCTCTTCGTCCCACGCGTAGAGCGTGACCGTGCCGTCGTACGCGTCGACGGTCGCCTTCACCGAGTTGCGGATGTAGTTGACGTCGTCGAAGGCGAGCGTCGGGGCCTGGGTCTCGCTGTCGGCGATCGCCTCGCTCATGCTGACCTTGTTGGAGTACGGGTACTGGTCGGAGAGCGTGTACCCGTCGACGATCCAGACGATCTTGCCGTCGACGACCGACGGGTAGGTGTCGGTGTCGAGCCGGAGGTACGGAGCGACCTTCTGCACGCGCTCGACCGGGTCGCGGTCGTAGAGGATCTGCGAGTCGGTCGTGACCTGGTCGGAGAGGAAGATCTGCTCGGACTGGAACTTCAGCGCGTAGACCAGCTTCGTGAAGGCGTTGTCGAGCTTCGGGCCACCGTCACCGTCGAACGTCGTCTGGGTCTGGTCGGCGCCCTCGGAGCCCGACGGGTAGTCGAGCTCGATCGGCTTCGCATCCTTCGGCGCACCCACGATCGAGTACGCGGGCGAGGACTCGCCGAAGTACACGCGGGGCTGGAAGTCGCCGAGCACGCCCGACGACGGGATGCCCGACTGGAGGAACACCGGCTGGCCGTCGACCGAGCGCTGGTTGCCCGCTGCAGCGACGAGCCCGTAGCCGTGCGTGTAGACGAGGTGCGAGTTGAACCAGGTCTCGGCGTCGCCGAGGCCGGAGAGGTTCACGTCGCGCACGGCGACGACGGTGTCTTGGGAGGCGCCGTCGATCTGGTACCGGTCGACGTCGAGGGCCGACGGGAACTGGTAGTACTGCCGGAACTGCTCGAGCTGCTGGAAGGCGGGGCCGATCACGAGCGGGTCCATGAGGCGGATGCTCGCGGTCGTCGCGGCATCGGCGCGCAGCGCGCCCTGCTCGGCGTCGGTCTTCGCCTCGAACGGGATCTCCTCGACATCGGCGATGCCGTAGGCGTCACGGGTGAGATCGATGTTGCGCTGGATGTACGGCTCTTCGAGCGAACGGGCGCTCGGGTCGACCTGGAAGCGCTGGATGACCCAGGGGTAGAGCGAACCGATGAGGAGGCTCGACACGACGAGCAGCGCCGTACCGACGAGCGGCAGGCGCCAACGGCCGATGATCGCCGTGATGAAGAAGAGCACGGCGACGACGGCCGCGATGGCGGCGAGGATGCCCCGGCCCGGAATCGTCGCGTTGACGTCGGTGTAGGAGGCGCCCGTGATGAGCGTGCTGGTCTCGGTCACGGTCGCGTACTGGTCGAGCCAGATGCTGACGGCCTGCAGGAGCAGGTAGATGCCCGCGGTGACGGCGATCTGGATGCGGGCCGACTTCGAGATGACGACCTCGCGGCCGCTCACCCGAAGGGCTCCGTAGAGGTAGTTCGTGGCGATCACGAGCAGCAACGACAGCAGCACGACCGCCGAGGCGAAGCCCACGATGGAGCGGTAGAACGGCAGCTCGAACACGTAGAAGCCGACGTCGAATCCGAACTGCGGGTCGGTCGTGCCGAACGGCGTGCGGTTCAGCCACGCGAGCGTGCCCTCCCAGCGCGTCGATGCCGAGACGCCGGCGAAGATGCCGAGCACGATCGGGATGCCGTACATCGCGAGGCGCCGCAGCGGCTCGAAGACCTCTTGGTACCGGTCGAGCTGCGAGTTCAGCTTCGCGTAGACGGGCCGCGATCGGTAGGCGATCTGGATGGATCCCCAGACGGGAACCGCCATGGCTGCGAAGCCGATGAGGAAGAGCACGATGCGAGCGATCCACTCGGTGGTGAGCACCGAGAGGAAACCGAGCTGGTCGTACCAGAGCACGTCGGCGTAGATACCGGCAAAGGCGAAGAACGCGATGACGAGCACGGCGACGACGCCGATCGTGATCGCGATCGGAGCGCGCCTGCGCTGGATCCTCGGTTCTTGCGGCTGTGCTGACACTCTCGGCCTCGTGTTCGGTCGGGATGGGATCGGGATTCCATCCTAGGGTCGAGTTCCTTTGAATCGCCTGTTCACGCAGGGCAGGAGGGGTAGGACCCCGTCACCTCGCCGTCGGCGACGTCTTCGACGATCGCGCGAGCCTGGTCGAGAGTCTCCACCGCGAAGACCGTGACGCCATCGGGCACGTTGCCGGCCACCTCGTCGCAGTTCGACTCGGGTGCGAGGAACCAGTCGGCCCCGGCGCCCTCGGCGCCCCAGAGCTTCTGACGGATGCCGCCGATCGGTCCGACACGGCCCGCCGAGTCGATCGTGCCCGTTCCCGCGATGATCTCGCCGCCCGTCATGGCCCCGGGAGTGAGCTTGTCGACGATGCCGAGCGCGAACATCATGCCGGCGCTCGGGCCGCCGACATCGTCGAGCTGCAGCTCGACGTCGATCGGGAACTCGTAGACCATGCGTACGCCGATGCCGAGTACCGCCCTGCCGTCGCGCACGGTGGGGGTCGCCTCGACGGTGAGCGGAGCGCCGTCGCGGATGATCTCGATCTGCGCCGGTTCATCCGCGCCGTGCTCCTGCACCGCCGTCTGCAGCTCGTTGATCGAGTGCACCTCGGTGCCTGCGAAGGCGACGATGACGTCGCCCTCTTCGAGGATCCCGTCGGCGGGCGAGTCGTCGAGGAGACCCGCGACCGTCACCTCGCGGGGGAAGTCATAGCCGAGCTCGACGAGCGCCGCCGCGATGGCGTCCTGCTGCGAATCGACCATCGCGGCCTGATTCTGGGCGTCGCGGTCTTCGCTGCTGATTCCGGGCGGGAAGATCGCCTCGACCGGGATGACCGAGCGGGTGCGGTCGAACCAGGCGGCGAGCACCTCGAGCCAGCTCGGCGTCTGCCCCGGACGCCCGACGACCGAGACCGTGAGCAGGTTGAGCTCGCCGTCGGTGGGGTAGGTGGTCTCATCGGGGATCTCGATGAGCGGCACCTCTTCGGCCTCCGCGTTCTCCGCGACGCCGAGGGTGTCGTACACCGGCCCGGGCTGCTCGATCACGTACGGCGAGGGCAGGAAGGCGAAGAGCACGGCGATGACGATCGCGACGGTGAGCGCGACCCATCCGATGCGCTCCCGCAGGGGACGCCGCCCTGTGCTCGGATCGGACTTCCAGCGGGAGTCCTCCGACAATGGGGGCTCGTCGTCGAAGATGCTCAACCGACATCCTTCCGGGCGGGTGTTGGAACGCGCGTGCCGGCCCTGTTCGCGAAGGGCGGACACCCGGAACGCCCAGCCTAGGCCATTTCCCAGACACTCCGCCGTGCCCCCGCGTTACGGTTGAACCAGACGCGACTGGGAGGTGGCGAAAGTGGCCGATCGGCAAGACGAGCCCGACGACCGGAGCCCCGAAGACGAGTTCCGCGAGATGCTCCGGGACATGCTCTCCGGCACCGGAGGCATCGATCCGTCGAGCCTCGCAGGTGCAGCCGGGCTGCCCAACGACCCGACCAGCCTCGCCGCGCTGTTCTCGCAGCTGCAGCAGGCGATGAACAAGGCCGACGACGGCATCGATTGGAGTGTCGCGGTCAAGCAGGGCGAAGAGCGTGCCGCGACCGGTCAGCGACAGATCGCCGACGACGAGCGCGCACGGTTCGACCAGGCATTCCAGGTCGCCTCGCTGTGGCTCGACGAGGCCGTCGACTTCGGCGCCCTGCCGACCACCCCCGAGCTCTTGACACGGCGTGCATGGGTCGCCGCCACGATGGCCATCTGGTCTCAACTGGCAGAGCCCGTCGCACTCTCCATCTCCGACGCCCTCACGCGGGTGATGAGCGAACAGGCTCCCGAAGAGATGCGCTCGATGATCGAGGGCGCGAGCCGCATGATGCGCGGCATCGGCGGAGCGCTCTTCGCGATGCAGCTGGGCCAGGTCGTCGGCCAGCTCGCCACCGAGGTCGTCTCGGGCGGCGACGTCGGCATCCCCCTCCTCGACGACGGCCGAGCCGCTATCCTGCCGCAGAACGTGGCGGAGTTCGGCAACGACCTCGACATCCCCATCGACCAGATCGAGCTCTACCTCGCCGTGCGCGAACTCGCCCACGCGCGCCTCTTCCGGCACGCGCGCTGGTTGCGCCTGCACCTCATCACGGCGATCACGGCGTTCGCACGGGGCATCGACATCGACACCGAGCGCCTCGAAGAGCTCGCCGAGGGCTTCGACCCGTCGAACACCGAAGAACTGCGCAACGCCGTCGTCAACGGCGCACTCATCCGCGCCAAGAGCGAGTCGCAGGAGGCGGCGCTCGCCCGCCTCGAGACGATGCTCGCGCTGGTCGAGGGCTGGGTCGACGCGGCGACCGCCGACGCCACGGCGCGACTGCCGAAGTCCGTCGCGATGGCCGAGACCATCCGTCGCCGCCGCGCCTCCGGAGGCCCGGCCGAGTCCGCCTTCGCGACGCTCGTCGGCCTCGAACTCCGCCCCCGTCGTCTCCGCGAGGCCACCGCCATGTGGCGAGCGGTCACCGATGCGGTCGGCGTCGAGGCGCGCGACGCGCTCTGGTCGCACCCCGACCTGCTGCCGACCGCCGAAGACCTCGACGACCCGACGGCCCTCATCGCGCGCCTCACCGGCACCGAGACCGACGAGGCCGACGACGAGTTCGACCAGGCGCTCGAGCAGTTGCTCCGCGGTGAGACCCCCGCGGCGCCCGGCGAAGACGGCGAAGAACCCACGAGCTGACCCGCCGTTCCGGCGACCACCGGCAGCCCCCCGCCTCGCTCCTCGGCGACGTGTCGCCGGTGCATGGTCGACCTGTGGAGGAATTCCGCGGCGCCGGCCATGAGTCCGGCATGCTCTCGGCATGTCACCGCGCATCGACCCGGTCCTCCCCATCGTGTGGCGCTCCCCCACCGAGCTGCAGTTCGGCGCGAGCCCCCGCGTCGTGCTGCCCGAGCCCGGCGAGTTCGAGACCGGACTGGTCTCGGCGCTCCGGCACGGCGCCTCGCCATCGACCCTCGAGACCATCGGCACCGCGCTCGGCGGCACCGCCGAGGCCGTGCAGGCACTCCTCGAGCTGCTCGCACCGGCCTTCGAACCGGCGACGGATGCCGCGGCATCCGTTCGATCGTCTCGATGCGTCGCCCTCGACGCACCGCGCGAGATCGGCGACTGTCTCGCCGAACACCTCGCACTGCTCGGCTACGACCTGGTGCCCGCCGCCGATGCCGAGGTGGAGCACACGGCGCTCGCGGTCGTCGCAGCGACCTGGGTGGTCTCCCCCGGGCGCCACCTGCCGTGGCTGCGCGCCGACGTGCCGCATCTCGCGATCGTGTTCGACGACGAGGGCACCCGCGTGGGTCCGCTCGTCGAGCCGGGAGACGGGCCGTGTCTGCGCTGCCTCGAGCTGGCGCGCCGCGACGACGACCCCGCATGGCCCGTGATCGCCGCACAGCTCGCCGGTCGCCCGGCCGCGAGTTGCACGCCGAGGACGGTGCACGACGCCGCAGCGCTCGCGGCGTCGCTCGTCGACGACCGACTCACGAGCGCACGCAATCCCCTGCGGGACGCCTCGGTCAGGCTCGGGCGCCCGGGCGCGACCGTGCCGACGACGCTGCACCGGCGGCACCCCGAGTGCGGGTGCCGAGTTCCTGCAGGAACCGCGACGGCTCCCGTTCACCTCGATAGCCGCCGCCCTGACGCGGCCAGCTCAGCTCGAGGCGCCGCCGTGCCCGCGTGATGCCGACGTAGAGCAGCCGCCGCTCCTCGTCGATCGCGTCGAAGCTCTTCGCATAGGCGATGGGCAGCATGCCCTCGGTGAGGCCGACGATGTGCACCTGGTCCCATTCGAGGCCCTTGGCCGAGTGCAGGGTCGCGAGCGTCACCGCGGCGACCGTCGGCTCATGCTGCGCTTCGGCGCGCGCGCGGAGCTCGTCGGCGAACCCGCGGAACGTCGTGCCGGGCGGCGCGTCGTCGACGAGCCGGGCGATCGCGTTCAGCGACTCCCATCGGGCGCGCACGGCGCCGGGGCCATCGGGCGCCTGAGCGCTCCAGCCGAGCGCGCGCAGCACGTCGCTGACCGACTTGAACAGCGGTTCGCCGGCGACCGTGAGTGCGGCGGCGCGCAGCGCGTGCACCGCCTCGCGCACCTCGGGCTGATCGAAGAAGCGCGAGGCGCCGCGCACGCGCGAGGCCACCCCGACCTCGTCGAGCGCGCGCTCGAGGATCGCCGTCTGCGAGTTCACGCGCATCAGCACCGCGATGGACTCGGGTGCGGTGCCGGCGTCGATGCTCGCGCGGATGCGGGTCGCGACGCCGCGTGCCTCGGCGAGGTCGTCGGCGTACTCCGTGATGGTGGGCTCGGCGTTCGGCTTCGGGGCGCCCTGCGACTTCGGGGCGGCCGACGACGGCCTGCTGCTCGCCGGCGCCGGCGCCGCGGCATCCGTCTCGTCGTTCGCGGTGACCGCCTCGAGGCGCAGCGCGCCCGCGCGACCCCGCATGAGTCGGTTCGCCGTGTCGACGATCTCACTCGTGGAACGGTAGTTGCGTTCGAGGCGCACGACCGTGGCGCCCTCGTAGCGGCGCTCGAAGTCGAGCAGGTAGTCGGCGCTCGCGCCCGCGAACGAGTAGATGGTCTGGCTGGCGTCGCCCACGACGCAGAGATCGCGGCGGCCTCCGAGCCAGAGGTCGAGCAACTGCTGCTGCGCGGGCGAGACGTCCTGGTACTCGTCGACGATGAAGTGGCGGTAGCTCTCGCGCACGTGCATGGCGACGGATGCCTCGGACTCGATCATGCCCGCCATGGCGAGCAGCACGTCTTCGAAGTCGAGCATGCGCCGCTCGTCCTTCAGCGACTCGTAGGCGTCGACGACGGCGAGGAACTGCTCGGCGGTGAGGTTGCCCGGCGCGCCGCGCGTCGCCAGTCGTGTCGCGTAGGTCTCGGGCCCGGACCCCGACACCTTGCGCCACTCGATCTCGGCCGCGACGTCGCGCAGCGTCGCCGTGTCGACCCGCACTCGGGCGCGTTCGGCGGCCTGGCCGAGCAGTCGTCCCTTGAACTCGAGCACGCGGGGCGCGCCGCCGCCGACGACGATCGGCCAGAAGTGGTTGAGCTGCGCGAGGGCCGCGGCGTGGAACGTGCGCGCCTGCACGGCGCCGGCGCCGAGCACCCGCAGCCGCGCCCGCAGCTCGGCCGCGGCTCGCGAGGTGAACGTGAGCGCCATCACCCGCGCCGGGTCGTAGGTGCCCGACGCCACCCCGTAGGCGATGCGGTGGGTGATCGCCCGGGTCTTGCCGGTGCCGGCGCCCGCGAGCACGCACACCGGCCCGAGCAGGGCCTCGGCCGCCACGCGCTGCTCGTCGTCGAGCGCGTCGAGCAGCGGGTCGGATGGCGCGGTCACGAGGTCGACCATGCCAACCCCGTCCCCTCGGCGTCGAGGGGTCCGCCGAACCAGCGTTCGAGCAGCCAGCGCGCGATCGAGATGCCGCCCGGCAGGCCGACCTCACCGTGCGCCGCCACGATCTCGTCGCGGGAGAACCAGCGCAGCGAGAGGATCTCCTCGCCGTCGGGCGCCGCCGATGCCGGCTCGACCCCAGGAGCGATGCGGGCCGTGAACCCCACCATGAGGCTCGCCGGGAACGGCCACGGCTGCGAGGCGACGTACTCGACACGGTCGACGAGGATGCCCGCCTCCTCTTCGATCTCGCGCACCACTGCGGCTTCGAACGGCTCGCCCGGCTCGACGAAGCCCGCGAGCAGCGAGTACCGGTGCTGCGCCCAGACCGCGTTCGAGCCGAGCAGCACCCGGTCGTCGTCGTCGGTGACGAGCACGATGACGGCGGGGTCGGTGCGCGGGAAGTGCAGGCTGTCGTCGACGGTGCATCGCCGCGCCCACCCCGCCTGCACGGGCACCGTCTCGGCGCCGCAACTCGGGCAATGACCGTGGCGCTCGTGCCAGTTGGCGATCGCGATCGCCTCGACGAGGAGGCCCGCGTCGCGATCGCCGAGCACGGCCGCCGCCTCGCGGAGCCCCTGCCATCGTGCCGCTTCGGGCTCGACGACCGCCGCGGCATCCGCGTCGAAGACCCGCAGCTCGAAGCGGGAGCCTCCCTCACGGCCGAGGTAGCAGCGCAGCATCGGCTCGGGCAGCTCGTGCGGGTGCGTCAACTGCAATGCCGGGGCCGAGCCGTCGACACGTTCCTCGAGGAGCGCCTGCCCGCGATGCACCGCGACGACGCGGGTCTCGGGGTCGGCGTCGAGCGACGACTCGAGCTCGGGATCGGCGCGCGACACGGCATCCCGGTCGATCGTCGAACGCGCGAACACCGGCGATGTCGCTTCGATCACGTGCCACTCCTCGATGCCCGGGTCTGAGTCGGAGTCGGCCGGAAGGCGTGGCGGTCGCCCGCCGCCGCAGGATGCCTGCTTAAGCTGAATGCCATGGCCAGACCTCCTCTCACTCTAGCCGCGTTGGCCACGGCGGCGGTGCCCGGACTCGAGGTGCGAGCCGTGCGCGCGCACACCCGCAAGAGCCACGGCGCATTCGACGCAGTGCTGCTGCGCACGACCGACGACCGCATGCTCGTGCTGCGGGTGCCCCGCTCGCAGTCCGCCGAATCCGAGCAGTCCGCCGACCTCGTGGCGCTCCGTGCGCTCACCCCCGGCATCCGCTCCCGACTGCCGTTCGAGATCCCCGAGTTCGTCGGCCAGGCACCCATCGACGGCACCCGCGCCGTCGTCACGACCTTCGTTCCCGGCGCCGTGCGATCCGCCGACGAACTCACCGAGCACGACGGCATCGCGACCTCGGTCGGCCTCGCCCTCGCGGCGGTGCACGCACTGCCGAGCGGATTCATCGCCGACGCCGGCCTCTCCCGCCAGACCGCCGACGAGTCGCACGAGGCCGTCGTCGAGCTCATCGGCCGCGCCGCCGACACCGGCCACCTGCCCGCCGCACTGCTGCGGCGCTGGGAGGAGGCGACCGACGACGCCTCACTCTGGCGGTTCCGTCCGACGGTCGTGAACGGAGCACTGGCGGCCGATTCGCTGCTCGTCGACGGCGATGCCGTGACCGGCCTGATCGGCTGGGCGTCGCTCGCGCAGGGCGACCCCGCCCGCGACCTGCACTGGCTGCTCACCTCTCGTGGCGCCGCCGCCGAGCGCGCACTCGATGCCTACTTCGGTGCCCGCGCCGGCGAGGCCGACGGGCACCTGCCGCAGCGCGCCCTGCTCTACGGCGAGCTCGAGCTCGCGAAATGGCTGCTGCACGGGGTCGAAGCCCGCGACGAGGAGATCATCGCCGACGCCGTCGGCCTGCTCGACGGTCTCGTCGAGAGCGTGCACGATCACTCGAGCGAGCCGCTCTCCCCCGAGACCGGGCCGATCCTCACGGTGGGCGACGTCGAGCGCATGCTCGACGAGACTCCGCGCGAGAACCTGCCGCGCGAGGCCGGGGCGAGCCTGCTCACCGATAGCTACGACTTCTCCGACCTCGAGCGCCGTGAGGCCGGAGAACGCGACACCGCGCCGTTCGACGCGACCGCGCCCATTCCGCTCGACCTCTCGGACTGGGGCGACGCCGCTCAGAGCGACGACGCCGCCGCCGGCGCGGATGCCGCGACCGACGCCCAGGCCCGCCGCAACGCCGCCTCGTCGTAGATGGCGTCGGGTCTGATGACCTGATCGTCTTCGACGAAGTAGAAGACGGCGTCGATCGCGTTGGGCTCGATGCCCGCCCAGTTCGCGTAGGCGAGACGGTAGAGCGCGAGCTGCGTCTGCTTCAGTTCAAGGTCGCGGGCGTCGCGCGGCGCCTTGCCGGTCTTCCAGTCGACGACCTGGTGACGGATGCCGCGTCGCCCGAGTTCGCTCGACGGCTCGATGTCGAACACGGCGTCGAGCTTGCACACGAAGACGTTGTCGCCGATGGGCAGGTGCAGTTCGATCTCGACGGCTGAGGGCTTGCGACCGCCCCATTCCGAGGCTTCGAAGGTGGCCTGGAGCTCACGGAGCCGCTCGGCGGTGGGGTCGGCGACCCGCTCGTCCACCGGGATGTCGAGCTCGGCGTACACCTCGAGACCGTCGAGCGCGTCGATGGCGGCGGCCTCGAGTTCGCCCGTCGACCGCTGCTCGACCCACTGGTGGAACAGCGTGCCGATGCGGGTCGCCCGGTACGGCCGCTGCGGCATCGGCCGACGCAGTTGCGCCGCGACCGCGGCGGGGTCGTCGACGTAGTCCTTGAACCGCGAGGCAGGCACGCGAACGGGCACCTCGGCGGTGCCCGGCCCCTCGGCGCGCCGTCGGCGTTCTTCGAGCAGCAGCCGGATGCGGTCGGCGAGCACCGGCCCGATGCCCACCCCGCTCGGGCGTGCGGCCGCGGCGCGCACGGCCTCTGCTGCTGCGGTGACGGCGGGTCGACGGATGCCGAGCGGGTCGAGCGGCCAGCGCACGCGTTCGGTCGAACCGGCACGCGGGTTCTCGTCGTGCTCGGGAGCGCCGGGCAGCACACCGGCCTCGATCACTCCAGCGGTCACCAGCTCGCGCAGGAACGGGCTCGGCTTGCGCGGCGCCTTCTGGCTCGCCCACCACGACCCCGTCAGCAGCAGGTCGCTGCGTGTGCGGGTGAGCGCCACGTAGGCGAGGCGTCGCTCCTCTTCGGCGTGACGCTGCTTGTTCTCTTCGGCGAAGTCGCCGACCGCACGGTCGAAGTCGGCTTGGCTCTGCACGCCGCGCCACTGCAGTTCGGGCAGTTCGTCGGCATCGCCCTTGAACTCGTTGGGCAGCTCGCCGAACGAGAGCCAGCCCTTCGAGGAGCGCGGCTTCGAGGGCAGTTCTTCGTCGACCATGCGCGGGATCGCCACGACGTCCCACTCGAGGCCCTTCGAGCCGTGGATCGAAAGCACCTGCACCGCACCCGGCTCGGGCTCGTCTTGGCGCGGCGCGAGCCGGTCGCGCTGCTCGGCCTCGGTGAGCCAGCCGAGGAATGCGCCGAGCGTGGCGTGCTCGGATACCTCGGCGAAGCCCGCGAGCAGTTCGTCGAACGCCTCGAGGCTCGGCGCCCCGAGCGGCTGCGACGGGTTCGCGACGACCTCGATGTCGAGCAGCAGCTCCTGCTGCACGAGGCTGACGAAGTCGACGAGGCCGAGCCCGGCACGGCGCCGAAGCGACTGCAGTTGTGCGCCGGCCCGCCGCATGCGCGCGAGGCCGACCTCGCTGAATGCGGCGATCGCCGAGTGCGAGTCGGGGGCTGCGAGCAGGAAGTCGAGGGCGTCGACGATCGAGGGCGACTCATCGGGCGCGATCGAGGCGCGGAGTCCGGCGCGCACCTCGTCGCCGAGGCGCCGCGTCGACAGGTCGCGGTCGGCGAGCCACTTCGCGAGGGAGTGCAGGGCGGCGAGGTCGGCCGGGCCGATGCGCCAGCGCGCACCGCCGAGCACCCGTACGAGTTCGGAGCCCGCGGTGGGGTCGTTCAGCACCCGCAGCACGCACACGAGGTCGGCGATGACCGGCTGGTCGAGGAGCCCGGCCATGCCGAGCACGTGCACCGGCACGCCACGGGCGCGCAGCGCCGCGGTGAAGATGCCGACGTTCGCGAACGTTCGGCAGAGCAGGGCGCCGCTGCGGGGTGCAGGCTCGCCCGGAGCGCCCCGGCCGGCCCGCCCGAGCCGTTCGGCGAACCAGGTCGCGACGAGGTCGGCCTCGTGTTCGATGGTCTCGGCCCATGCCGCCTCGAGCCGGCCCGACTGCGCGAACGGCGAGGCTCCGAGCGGAGCCTTGGGGATGCCGGCATCGAGCGGCAGGATCAGCGCGTTCGCACCCTCGAGCACGATCTTCGGGTTGCGCCAACTCGTCGACAGGTCGTAGACCGCCGCGGCGCCACCGGGAGCGAAGTCGCGACCGAAGCGCGCGAGGTTCGCGGCACTCGCGCCGCGCCATCCGTAGATCGACTGGTCGGGGTCGCCGACCGCCATGACCGACTGCTCGCCGAACAGGGCGGAGAGCAGACGCGTCTGCACGACGCTCGTGTCTTGATACTCGTCGAGCAGCACGGTGCGATAGCGCTCGCGATGCGCCGCGACGACCTCGGGGTGGCGTTCGCAGATCGCGAGCGCGAGTGCCACCTGGTCGGAGAACTCGACGAAGCCCTGCTGCTGCTTCGCCTCGGCGTACGCATCGGCGAGTTCGAGCAGCGGCGGCAGCGCCCCGACGATGCCGAGGGCGTCGACGAACGACGCGAAATCGGTGCGCTTGCGCGGCGCCTCGATCGGCAGCCCCTCCATCGCGAGGAAGTCGCGGGTCATGGCGCGCACGTCGCGGCTGTCGGCGACGTTCTCGGCGAGTGCGCGGCTGAGCGAGAGCACGGCGCCGGTGACCTTGTCGAGCGAGGCGTCAAGTTCGACGAGCCTCGGATCGGCCGACGCCGCGACAACCGAGCGGGCGAGCTGCCAGGCGGATGCCTCGCCGAGCACCGCAGCGTCGGGTTCGCGTCCGATGAGCATCGCGTGCTCGCGGTAGATGGCGCTCGCGAAGGCGTTGTACGTGCCGACCGAGGCGGACTCGAGCGGGTCGAGCGAGACCTCGGCGATGCCGAGCGAGACGAGTTGGGCGATGCGCTCGCGGATGCGCTCGGCGAGCTCGCCAGCGGCCTTTCGGGTGAAGGTGAGCCCGAGCACCTCGGGAACGGCGACGTGTCCGTTCGCGAGCAGCCAGACCACGCGGTTTGCCATCGTCTCGGTCTTGCCGCTGCCGGCCCCGGCGACGACGATGCTCTGGCCGTGCGGGTCGGCCTCGATCACGGCGCGCTGCTCGGCGGTCGGCGCGTGCAGGCCGAGCCGCGCGGCGATGTCGGCGGCGGCGATTCCGGTGGTCACGCCGCCCTCTGCGGCGCTCATGCCGAGACCGCCGGCACGAGGTGCACACGGTACTGCCAGCCGCCGAATCTCGATCGATAGCCGAGCTCCGCCGGCCCCTCGAACTCGCTGCCCGACATCGTGCGCGCGACGGAGTCGAGCCGTTCGCGGAACTCCCCCTCGGCCTCGTCGTCGAACGGCTGCTGCGCGCGTTCGGTGAAGGCGTTGCCGCGGGTGGGCTTGGCGAGGTAGACGAGCTTCGCACCGCCGAGCGTGCCGTTGTTCGGCACCTCGCCCGCACGTGCTGCCAGCTGGTAGGCGGCGAGCTGCGGGTGCGCGGCCGTCTCGGCGGCCGACGGCGGGGTGCGACCGGTCTTCAGGTCGACGATCACCGTGGTGCCGTCGGCCGAGGCCTCGACCCGGTCGATCGTGCCCGAGATGCGCACCCGGCCGATGACGAGCGTGAAGCGGCCCTCGGCACCGAGCAGCACCTTGCCGTCGTCGACGAAGTTCGCGAGGTAGTCGGATGCCCCTTCGGCCATGCGCCGCGCGCCGCGGCGCTCGCGCTCGGCCACCCATCCCGCTTCGAACCGCAGTTCGCGCCAGCGTTCTTCGACGGCGGCCCAGAGGGTCTCGATGCTCGTGTCTCCGTCGTCGCGGGCGCCGGCCTCTTCGACGACGGCATGCACGATGGTGCCGATCGAGGCGGCGAGGCCCGATGGCGGCGAGGCGACGTGGTCGATGAACCAGCCGAGCGGCGACTCTTCAGCGCGATCGATCTGCGACGGCGAGACCGACACGAGCGCCTCGGGGTCGCCGTCGAGGTCGACCAGGGGTGCCGTGGTCGACGGCTCGGCCAGCCCGTACCACTCGTCGGGGTGGGCGCCGGGCACGCCCTGCTCGGCGAGCAGGGCGAGGGCGGCCGGTGCCTCGCCGCCGCCCGAGCTCGTCGCCTCTTCGCGAAGCGCGCCGACGAGTCCGCGTAGGTGCAGCGGGCGACGGCGGGCCGCCTTGATGCGCTCGCTCGCGTAGCCCATGAGCATCGACGGCTGCTCGTCGTCGTTGGCCGTGCAGCTCAGCACGAGCTGCCGACTCGCTCGCGAGGCGGCGAGCACGAAGAGCCGCAGCTCGTCGCCGCGCACCGACGCCCGTGCCTCGGCGACGGTCTCGGGCGCCGGCAGCGGTGCGCCGGCGCGGGCAGCTGCGACGACGCGAGGCAGGAGCGCGGAGTGCAGCAGGGTGCCGCGGGGGCGGAGATTCGGCCAGACGCCGTCTTGCAGGCCCGCGATCACGACGACCTCGAACTCGCGGCCGATGACGGCGGGCGGCGTGGTCACGACGACGGTCTCGGCCGAGCGCTGCGGCGCGAGCGAGTCTTCGGGCAGCTCGCTCGCGAGCACCTCGTCGACGAATCGCACGGGCGGTGCATCGGGCTCGCGCTCGACGAAGCGCTGCGCGGCCGCGAAGAGGGCCACGGCGGCATCGAGTGCGCGGTTCGCCTCCTCGGCCAGCACGCCCGTGCCGGCGGCCTGCGCGGACCACTCCGTGGCGAGCCCGCTGCCCTCCCAGATCGACCAGAGCACCTCTTCGATCGTGCCGCCGCGCTGGGCGACGCCGCGAGCGGTCGCGAACAGCTTCGCGAGCCGTGCCGCGCGCCGCGCGGGCGCCGCGTCGATGGTCTCGAATCCGCCGGGAGCCCCGAGCGCCTCGACGAGCAGTTCGTCGGCCGTGCGCGAGCCCTCGTTCGCGAGCTCCTCGTGCCGCAGGGCGAGCCGCAGCCGGCGCAGGCCCACACTGTCGAGCCGGCCGATCGGCCCCGTGAGCACGGTCACCGCGAGCTCGGGGGTCAGCGGTTCACGGTCGAGCACGAGCGAGGCGGCTGCGAGCAGTGCCGCGGCCGCCGGAGCGTCGCGCAGCGCGGTGCGGGCGGCATTGCCGGCGGTCGGCACATCGGCGAGCGCGAGCCCCCGCTCGAAGGCGGGCACGTCGCCGCCCGACCGCAGCACGACGGCCATCGACGCCCACGGCACGCCGTCGAGCAGGTGGCGCTCGCGCAGCACTGCGGCGACGGCCTGGCACTCGGCCGCGTGTGAGGGCGCCTCGATGCCGAGCACCGCCGAGAGCGGGTCGATCTCGGCACCGGCCGGCGTCTCGCGCACCGCCGAGCGGTGCGTGCCGCCGAGGGCTGTGCCGATGTGGCCGCTGACGGACTGCACGATCGACCGCAGTTCGGGCCGCCCCCGGTGCACGACGGGCAACTCGATGCGCTGCACGGCGCCGGTGCCGAGCACCGAGCCGAGCGAGCCGAGCAGCTCGGCACGGCCGCCGCGGAATCCGTTGGAGGCGACGTCGGGGTCGCCGAGCGCGATCACCGCGACGCCGCGGGCGGCGAACGCCCCGAGCAGCGCAGCGGTCGACTCGGTCGCCTCCTGGGCGTCGTCGACGACGATGAGCCGCACCCGTGCGAGCAGGCCGAGGGCCGCTTCGGCCGAGGCATCCGTCGTGCTGCGGCGCACGATGGCGGCGGCGAAGGCGCCCAGTTCTGACGAGTCGTACTGGTTGGGGCGCAGCTGCGCCTTCACCTCGTCGTACTCCTCGAGGAACGCGGCGGCGGCGACCCACTCGGGCCGGCCGCTCCGCTCGCCGAGCGCGGCGAGCGTGGGCGCGTCGACACCGTGCTCGACGGCCCGCATGAGCAGGTCGCGCAGCTCTGAGCGGAACCCCCTGAGCACCCGCACCTCGGGCGTCAGCGGGTCCGGCCACGCCGGCCCGAACCCGTCGCGGATGCCGCCCTCGAGCAGTTCGCCGATGATCTGGTCGTGCTCGGCGCCCGTGAGCAGGGTCACCGGGGTGCCCGTGAACGCACGCACCAGCTGGAAGGCGAGCGAGTTCGCCGTGCGCGCGAGCGGCCCCCGTGTGGTGACGCCGAGCCGCACCGCGAGCCGGTCGCGCAGCGCGGTCGCCGCGACACGGGTCGCAGAGAGCACGAGCACCTCGTCGGTGGCGTGCCCCAAACGCTCGATGCGGTCGGCGACGAGTTCGATCGCGAACGTCGTCTTGCCGCTGCCGGGGGCCCCGAACACGGCCACATGCGCGTCTTCCGCGAGCCTCGAGACGGGGGCTTCGGATGTCGCGGTGACCTGCATGTCGGCAACGCTAACGGGTTCCGCCGACAGTGAACCTGCACCGGCCCCGCGAGCCGGTGTCGTAGGGTTGGCGCAAGAGCAGAAAGGCGTACCGTGGACGTTCGCATCGGCATTCAGAACTCCCCCCGTGAACTCGGTTTCGAGACTTCGCAGTCAGCTGCGGAGGTCGAGCAGGCGGTCGCCGCGGCACTGGCCGGCCAGTCGCCGCTGCTGACGCTCACCGACGACAAGGGCACCCGCTACGTCGTGCCCTCGGCCGCGCTCGCCTACGTCGAGATCGGTTCAGAGGAGTCGCGTCGCGTCGGATTCGTCGCCTGACATGGAGCTCATCTTCATCGTCGTCGGCGGCGCCATCCTGGGCCTCGCAACGCAGTTCGTGGTGCCGCTCCGGCACCTCCGCGGCGTTGCCGTGGGCTCGGCGATCGGCGCCGGCGTCGCCGCCGTCGTGTGGGTCGCACTGACCTGGCTCGGCTGGCCTTGGGACGGCGGATGGATCTGGGTCGCCGCACTCGTCGCCTCGGCACTCGTGCCGGCCGCGGTGCTGTACCTCATCTCGCCGCGCCGTGAGCGAGCGGATGCCGTGCTCTTCGAGCGCCTCTCCCGCCCGGGCGCGGGCGCCGCGAGCGCCTGACGCGAACCGAGCCGCCCGCGGTTCGGCCGTGAGAACGAGCGCGCTCCGGACGTGAGGCCGAACGCGCTCCGGCCGTGGTTCGGCGTGCCTCAGAAGGTGAGTCGGTGCACGCTCAGGCTGTGAGGCCGAGCGCGTCCATGCGACGAGTGTGCGCGGCGATGAGTTCGGTGAACACCGGCTCGACGTCGGCGCCGCGATCGTTGGAGTCCGACGCGCGCAGTGCCGAGCGGGCGATCAGCAGCGTGTCGCCGACGAGGCTACGACCCCAGAGGGCGAGTCGGTCGGCGAGCCCCGGCTCGGCGGCGATGGCGGCGAACAGTTCGTCGTGCAGCACACCGGCCGATGCCTCGTCTTCGGCGAGGATCGCACGCACCCGCGTCGCGAGTTCGCCGGGCAGGCCCTCGGCGAGCCGGGAGAAGTAGTCGTCGAGCATGCCAGCGGTGACGTGAATGCCGAGCAGCAGCTCGTACCAGTCGGCCCCGGCACTCGCCTGACGGAATCGCTCCGCGGCCGGCGCGAACGGCGCCATCACCACGACGGGCTCGACGTCGAGCCGGCGCAGCTCGGCGATCAGTGCGTGGTGCTGGCGCAGCGCACCGCCTGCGGCGCGGCTGAGCCCCTCTTTCGCCGAGAGCGTCGGCGCCGTCGCGACGGAACGCGCGAGCGACTCGAAGAACTCGAGCTGGATGTACGCGGCCTGGCCGAGGAACGGGACGGGCTCGGGCACGAGCTCGGTGAAATCGACCTTCGTGAGGTCGGTCGGCGTGGCCCGCGGGCGCAGCCGAGGCAGCTCGGGGCGCGGAAGGCGCCGATTCGACCAGAGGACCACAGCAGACAGCTTACCGAGGCGTTCAGGCAGTCTCGGATAGGGTAGAGGGTGCATGCGGGCGATGGAACCGCAGCCGTGCGCCTGGAGTTGAGAACGGGGCGCGCATCCGACCGCCACCTCGAGCAACACGAACAGGCAGACTTTTGACCACTTTCACCGACCTCGGCATCGCGTCCGACATCGTCGACGCCCTCGCCGGGAAGGGCATCATCGATGCCTTCCCCATCCAGGAACAGACCATCCCCCTCGCCCTCTCGGGCCAGGACATCATCGGCCAGGCCAAGACCGGCACCGGCAAGACCTTCGGATTCGGCCTGCCGATCATCCAGCGCCTCGGCGACGACCCCGAGGGCGGCGTCAAGGCGCTCGTCGTCGTGCCGACCCGTGAGCTCTGCGTGCAGGTCACCGAAGACCTCGAGCTCGCGACATCCAATCGCCCCACCAAGATCGTGTCGATCTACGGCGGCAAGGCCTACGAAGGTCAGATCGAGCAGCTCAAGGCCGGCGCGCAGATCGTCGTCGGCACCCCCGGGCGCCTCCTCGACCTCGCCTCGCAGCGCCTCCTCTCGCTGAAGAACGTGCAGGAGATGGTGCTCGACGAGGCCGACAAGATGCTCGACCTCGGCTTCCTCGCCGACATCGAGAAGCTCATGGCGCAGACGCCCGCGACCCGCCACACGATGCTCTTCTCGGCCACCATGCCGGGCCCGATCGTGGCGCTCGCGCGCCGCTTCATGGTGCGCCCCATCCACATCCGTGCGACCGACCCCGACGAGGGCCTCACGCAGGCGAACATCAAGCACCTCGTCTACCGGGCGCACTCGCTCGACAAAGACGAGGTCATCTCGCGCATCCTCCAGGCAGAGGGTCGTGGCAAGACCGTCATCTTCACGCGCACGAAGCGTGCAGCGGCCAAGCTCGTCGAAGAGCTCAACGACCGCGGCTTCAACGCCGCCGCCGTTCACGGCGACCTGAACCAGGACCAGCGCGAGCGCGCGATGGCGGCCTTCAAGGCCGGCAAGAAGGACGTGCTCATCGCCACGGATGTCGCGGCGCGCGGCATCGACGTCGACGACGTGACGCACGTCATCAACCACACCATCCCCGACGACGACAAGGCGTACCTGCACCGCGTGGGCCGCACGGGCCGCGCCGGCAAGACCGGCATCGCCGTAACGTTCGTCGACTGGGACGACCTGCACAAGTGGGCGCTCATCAACCGCGCCCTCGAGTTCGGCCAGCCCGAGCCGACCGAGACGTACTCGTCGAGCCCGCACCTCTTCACCGACCTCGACATCCCCGCCGGCACCAAGGGCCGCTTGAAGCCGTCGTCCGCGGTCGCCGCGCCGACGCGCTCGGCCACGGCCGGTCGCAGCGAGGGCCGCTCGGGCGGTCGCAGCGAAGGCCGCTCCGGCGGTCGTTCCGAGGGCGGTTCGGAGCGAACGGATGCCGGCGCTGAGCGCGCCCCCCGCACCCGCAGCCGCAACCGCACGCGCGGCGGCAAGCCGGCCGGCGAGACCGCGGGCGTCGCCCCCGAGTCCGCACCGACCGAGGGTGCCGCAGCATCCACTGCTCACACCGCTCCCGCTGAGGCCGTGGCCGTCAAGGAGCCCGGCACGGGCACCCACGACGGCAAGGGCCACGAGCACCACGACGGCAACGCCGCTCCCCCGCGCCGTCGCCGTCGCCGTGGCCCGCGCACCGGCGGCACCACGCCCCAGGTGTAACCCGGCTCCGACGTTTCAGCGCCCGCACGGCTTCGGCCGGGCGGGCGCTGTGCGTTTCGGTACGGAAGGTTCAGAGCGCGTGCGTCAGGGACGGCGCTTCGGTTCGTGCTCTGTCGTCAGACTCGGGCGCGTTGGTCTTCGCAGCGGCGGCCGGCCGATACCGCCACGCCCACACGGCGAGCGCGGCAGCGAGGAGGATCGTGATCACCGCGAGCGGAACGTGCAGGGCGGTCAGCGAACGGAACCCGGCGAACGCGAGCAGCGACATGAGCGCAAGCAGCGCGATCGTCGCCCAGATCGGCCAGCGCGGCGCCCCGCCGAGGCGGCGCGCGAGGATCGCGGCGACGATGCTGACCATCAACGAGATCCCCGCCACGGTGGCCATCTCGCGATGCCACCCGAATGCCGACGACTCCCCGCCCATGAACAGGCCGGCGAGCACCGCCTGGCCGAACATGAGGAGCGCGGTCACGGTCAGCGAGATCCGGAGGAACCGCATCGGCCACCGGCGCGATTCGCGAGCCGAGTCATTGAGTGAGGACATGATCGGAGCCTATCTAATAGATCCAAATGGATCAATTGCAACTGGATCGAATTTGAGAAAATCGAGCCATGAGCGATGACAGCGGGCAGGCCTCGATCGAAGTGGGGCTGCTGCTCCACCAGGTCTACACACTGGCGACCCAACGGCTGAACGACGCGCTGCGTCCCATGAACCTGGCCAGTCGGCACGTCACGGTGATGTTCCTGATCCGGGACGGCGTGGAGACCCAACGGGACCTCGTCGCACGACTCAACACCGACAAGACCGGCATGGTGCGAGTGATCGACGACCTCGACCGGCTCGGCTACGTCACGCGAACGCCCTCGACGCTCGACCGCAGGGTGACGCTCCTGGCCCTCACGACTGACGGAGAAGATGCCCTCCGGACTGCGCAGCAGCACACCAAGCGCGTGTCCGCGGAATTGTTCCACGCGGTCAGCCCGCACGAACTCGGCCTTCTGAAGTCGATCCTGATGCGCACGCTCACCCCGATCCCCTCACCTCAACCCGTCGAGGGCCCCGTCCCCACCTGATCGGCAGCCGCGTCAGACGACAGTGGGCAGCTTTCGCTCGATTCGGAGGGCCCCAATGCCGCTGACGGCCGGACCGACGTCATACGTGCGCTGCACTTCCACTGCTGCGAAGTCGAACCCGAGTTCGGAGTAGACCTGTGCGAGCGCCACCCGAGCTGCGACGGAGGGCGGGTCGTCGGCGCAGCTGCAGAGCACGATCACCTCGCGGAGGCCACCATTCGCTCTCGTCATGCCGTGCACCGAGTACCACTGCCGCTTCTCGAGCTGCGCCCTTGTCCAGTACTCGTCGAAGAACGTGCCGCCCGGCGGTTCAGCTCGCAACCGGTCCAGCATCTCCTCCAGCTCGGCCTGCGCGAGCTGCGGCCGCCGGAACCATGAGTTGTCGTGGGAAGCTTCGTTCGTCGGCGAGCCCAGCCGCACTAGGCCCGAAGCCCGGTTCCGGTTGAACTGCTCGATGGAGGTCGTGTACGACGACTCCATCGGGCGGTCGTACAACACCGCTGGGCCGCGCTTCGGCTGGTCCTCGAAGTGCTCGAGACCGACGAAGCCATCGAGTCGAGGGTCTGCCTCTCGCCCCGGTGTCCACGTGAACTGCAGGACCTCCGTCCTCCGCTTGACCCAGCGGAAGACTGTGAGGTCGCCGCAGACCAGCGGCGAATCGGGAACGATGGTGCTCATCTACGGCTGATCTCCTTCGATGCCAGCCGGGCACATTCATCGTCGTTCCGGCGTGCGGCCAACACTATTGATTGATCAGACCGGATGCACGAGGCATCCCGCGCAAGCATCTCGGGCAGAGGCCCCGCAAAGCGTCATCGTGGCCCTCGCTACCGCTGGTCGGCGCCCGAGGCCGGCTACGGCAGCACCGGCGCCGACCCGCGCCCCTCGGCGACGATCGCCTCGACGACGTCGGGCGCGGTGCGGCACTCGCCGAGCCGGTTCGGCTTGCCGGTGCCGTGGTAGTCGCTCGAGCCCGTGATGCGCAGCCCGAAGCGCGAGGCGAGCGCGCGCAACCGCGGCTTCGCGTCGGCGCGGTTCTCGGGGTGGTCGATCTCGAGCCCGAAGAGGCCCGCCTCCACGAGCTGCTCGAGGCGCTCGGGCGGGATGACCCGCTCGGCGCCGCGCGTGCCTGGGTGCGCGAGCACGGGCACGCCGCCGGCTTCGCGAATGAGTCGCACTCCGGTGAGCGGGTCGGGTGCGTAGTGCGGTCGCGCGTAGCCCGCGCGCGGGTGCAGAATGCCGTCGAACGCGGCCGAGCGCGTGGCGGCGTGGCCACGGGCGACGAGCGCGTCGGCGATGTGCGGGCGACCGATGGTCGTGCCCTCGACCGTCTGGGCGAGCACGTCGTCCCAGGTGAGGGGGTAGTCGCGTCCGATGCTGCGCACGATCGCCTCGGCGCGGGTGAACCGCGATTCGCGGATGTGCGCCGTCTCGGCGATGAGCGCCTCGTCGAGCGGGTCGATCAGGTAGGCCAGCATGTGCACGCTCGTGTAGCCCTCGCGGGTCGAGAGCTCCATGCCGGGAATGAGGGCGACGCCGGTCTCCGGCACAGCGGCAGCGGCCTCGGCCCATCCGCTCGTCGTGTCGTGGTCGGTCAGCGCGACGCCCCAGAGGCCGGCGCGCGCCGCCTGCCGCATGAGCTCGGCGGGAGCCTCCGTTCCGTCGGAGACCGTCGAGTGCGTGTGCAGGTCGGCTTCGCCCGTCGCAGCCTGGTCGTGGACGCGATTCACGAACCGTCCCCCGCAAGCATCCGCATGAGCAGCGCGATCATGAGGTCCTTCTCCTTCGGATCGCTCATCGCGACCATGAGCGTGATTGCGGCGAGAGCGTTGTTCGTGATGCGCGATCGCCCGAGGTCGTCGGCGAGCACCCCGTTGTGTGCAAGGAAGTGCACGAAAAGCGCGGCCGCGCTGCGCTTGTTGCCGTCGGCGAGGGGGTGGTCTTTCACGACGAGGTAGAGCAGGTTCGCCGCCTTGTCCTGAACCGTTGGGTACAGGTCTCGGCCGGCGAATCCCTGGTACACGGTGGCGACGATGCCACGCAGCGCGTCGCCACGCTCGCGGCCGAAGAGATGGTCATCGGGAAACTCCGCGCGCACGTGGTCGATGACCGCCCGAGCGTCGGCATAGCTCAACGTCCAGGTCGGCGCATCGCCGGCTGGCGGAACGATCGTGCCGTCGTCGTAGTCTCGGAGCGCCTGCAATCCCGGCAGATAACCCGAGAGCACATCCGCGACGCCTGACACGAGCTCATCGGTCGAGCGCGCGAGCACACGCACGATTCGACCGATCTGCGTGAGCCGCTGCTCGTTCAGTGCAACACCCTCGAGTACGTACCGGCGGAGCACCTGTGTGGCCCACTGTCGAAAGCGGACGCCCTCGGCTGACTTGACCCGATACCCAACCGAGATCACGACATCGAGATCGTAGTGGACGACGAGATATGTCTTGCCATCGCTCGCAGTTGTTGCAAATTCTGCAACAACTGCCTCACGTTCGAGTTCTCCGTCGGCAAAGAGGTTTCGGAGGTGGCGGGAGATCGTCGACTTGTCACGGCCGAAGAGCTCGGAGATCTGGTCGGCAGAGAGCCACACGCTCTCGGCGTCGGTGCGCACGCCGAGTGTGACCGTGCCATCTGCGGACTGGTACAGCTCGATCTGACTCTGGATCGGATCGGTCATCCAGTCGCTCCTTCTCGGTCTTCGACGATCGCGCAATGGCGCTCGCGTTCGGAATCCCGACGCCGACTCTCAGGCTATCGGCGACAGCCGACACACGCTGCGCTTCGCATGCGGAACTGATACGGCACGTCGGCCACCTCACCGGCGACTCCCAGCCGATCGGCAGCGACTCGACCGGCATCCGTCCGACTCGCTCGCCTAGGGTTGGTGGAATGCTCCCCCGCATCCTCGGCTGGGTCTTCGTGCTCGGCACCGCCGCCGTTGCGCTCGTGCTCGTGTGGCCGCAGGCCTTCGGCCTGCAGAACCAGTGGGTGGCCGCGCACGTCGTCGCCCTGCGCGGCGCGGCAGCGGCCGGCGGCGTGCTCGCGCTGATCGTCTTCCTGCTCCTCGCCCTCGTGCGGCCCATCCGCATCTTCGCGTTCGCAATGGCCGCCGTGTTCGCGCTCTTCGCCGCGGGCAACGTCGCCGTGCTCACGGCCCGCGGGTTCGGAGCTTCCACCGCCGAGCCCGGCCCCGACTCCGTGACGGTGCTCTCGTGGAACACCCTCGGCGAGGTGCCCGAGGCGTCGACGATCGCCGACCTCGCGCTCGAGCGGGGCGCCGATATCGTGGTGCTGCCCGAGACCACGGAGCCGCTCGGCGAAGAGGTCGCGATCGCGATGCGCGAGGGCGGCAGCCCGATGTGGGTGCACACCGCCGCCTACGACGACATCGCGAAGGCCCGGTCGACGACGATCCTGATCAGCCCCGACCTCGGCGACTACGACGTGATCACGCCCGAGGTGCCCGGCCCGCCCGGCAACACGAACACGGTGCCGAGCGTCGTCGCCGACCCCTCCGATGGCGACGGCCCTCGCATCGTCGCCGTGCACGCCGTCGCGCCCATCCGCTGGGAGCTGCGCAACTGGCGAAGCGACCTCGACTGGCTGGCCGAGCAGTGCGCCGGCGACGACGTGATCATGGCCGGCGACTTCAATGCGACGGTCGATCACTTCGCCGGTCACGGCATCGACGACGGCGACATGGGCCAGTGCACGGATGCCGCGGCGCAGGCCGGTTCCGCAGGACTCGGCACCTGGCCGACCGACGTCCCGCCGTTCTTCGGCAGCCCGATCGACCACGTCATGGCGACCCCGAACTGGCGCGTCGAGGCGTTCGAAGTGCTCGAGGGCTACGACGATGCCGGCAGCGACCACCGGCCGATCGTGTCGACGCTCGTCGCTCGCTGAGACCGCCTCTGCTCGCTGAGCCTGTCGAAGCGCGCCCTTCGACAGGCTCAGGGAACACGGCAGCGTGAAGTGGGAGAATGGTCGGCATGGCCAACACCAGTGACACCTCCACGACCGAGACGGCGGCTCCGGCCACGACCGCGAGCGAGGAGACGGTCCGCGACGCGAACCGCTCGACCACGCCCGGCTCGGAGGGCTTCAAGAACTTCATCGGCAGCGGCTGGGCCGAGCGCGACGAGACGTTGCCGCAGGCGCGCGAGCAGGCGTCGTTCGCCGCTGCACGCCGTGCGAAGGTCTCGGCAGCCTTCACCGGCCAGCGACTCATCGTTCCCGCGGGCGACGTGAAGCAGCGCGCCAACGACACCGACTACCCGTTCCGCGCGCACTCGGCGTTCGCGCACCTGACCGGCTGGGGCTCCGACTCCGAGCCCGGCGCCGTGCTCGTCTTCGAACCGACGACCGACGGCCACGAGGCGACCGTCTACTTCCGCGAGCGCGCCGGCCGCGACTCCGAGGAGTTCTACGCCAACCCCGCCATCGGCGAGTTCTGGATCGGCCCGCGCCCCTCACTGGCGCACGTCGCCGCCGACCTCGACATCGCCACCCGCGGGCTCGAGGAGTTCGACCGGGTCATCGACGCCGTCGACACAGCGACCCTCGTGCTGCGCGAGGCCGACGCATCCGTCACCGAGCGCGTCGACCACGCCCGCATCCGCTTCGCCGCCGAGCAGGCGCTGTCGACGAACGCCTCCGACGCCCCGTTCTCGCTCGAGGTCGGCGGCTCGCACGAGCCCGACGCCGAGGTCGCCCGCGTGCTCTCCGAGCTGCGCCTCGTGAAAGACGGGTTCGAGATCGCCCAGATGCGCGCCGCGATCGACGCGACGCAGCGCGGCTTCACCGAGGTCATCGGCGAACTGCCCCGCATCACGGCCGAGGTGCGCGGCGAACGCGTCATCGAAGGCGTCTTCGCGACCCGCGCCCGTCTCGACGGCAACGACGTCGGCTACGACTCGATCGCCGCCGCCGGCCCGCACGCCACGATCCTGCACTGGACCCGCAACGACGGCCCCGTCGTGCCCGGCGACCTCGTGCTGCTCGACGCCGGCGTCGAGATGGACAGCTACTACACCGCCGACATCACCCGCACCTTCCCGGTGAACGGCACGTTCTCCGAGGTGCAGCGCAAGATCTACGAAGCCGTGCGCGAGGCGGCCGACGCCGCGTTCGCGATCGTCAAGCCCGGCATCGTCTTCCGCGAGGTGCACGCGGCCGCGATGCAGGTCATCGCCCGCAAGACCGCCGAGTGGGGCTTCCTGCCGGTCTCGGCCGAGGAGTCGCTCGAGCCCGAGAACCAGTTCCACCGCCGGTACATGGTGCACGGCACGAGCCACCACCTCGGCCTCGACGTGCACGACTGCGCGCAGGCGCGACGCGAGATGTACATGGACGGCGTCGTCGAAGCAGGCATGGTCTTCACGATCGAGCCGGGCCTCTACTTCCAGGCCGACGACCTCACGGTGCCCGCGGAGTTCCGCGGCATCGGCGTGCGCATCGAAGACGACATCCTCGTCACCGCGGACGGCGCCGAGAACCTCTCGGCGGGCATCCCCCGCACGGCCGATGAAGTCGAGGCGTGGGTGCGCGGCGAGGCTCGGTAGCTCTCGTTCCCCGCGATGCGCGACCGGGGCGTACGTCCCGGCCCGCGTAACTGCGGATATACGATCCGACACCCCGGGCACTGGGCGCCGACCACGGCGCGCCAGATCGTATATCCGCAGTTGTGCCAGCGGTGGTCGGCAGCGGCGATCGACGCCTGGTAGTCGTCAGTCGCCGGCGACCGGGCGAACGGCCCGGCGAGCCTGCCACCACGCCCAGAAGCGGGCGAGCTGGCGCTTGGCGAACGCGGCGACCCGCTTCGCCCACGCGAACTCGGTGCCGAGAATGGCGAGGCCGAGGAAGACGATGAGCCACCCCGGCCCGGGCAACGGCACGAGCAGCAGACCGACGGTCGCGATCAGGCTGCCGAGCACGGCGACGGCCACGCGGTAGGCGCGTCGCAGGCCGGGCCTGCGCTCGATGCGGCGACGGATGGCACGGAGCATCCGCATGATCGGCCGATCGGGTCGTTCACCCTCGGCGATCTCGATCGCGAGCTCGTCCTGCGTCACCATTCGGTCACGATATATCGCGACTCTGGGAAGTCGCCTCGATCTCGGAGGATCGCTGCGGTGCGGCTCAGCGCTCCGGCGCGGGCGGCTCTGCGGCGGTCGATGCCTCGGGCCCGTCGGTGTCAGCCTGCGGGGCAGCGGATGCCGCGTCGCCGGTGTCGGCCGCCGGCGCGAGCTCCCCGTAGCGCGGGCGAGCGGGAGTCTGCGAGGCGCGCGCCGCTTCGGCCGCGGCGCGCTTCGCGGCATCCGTCGCCTCGCCGTAGCTCAGCGGTCGCCCGCCGTTCTCGACGGGGAGGTTCGCCGCGGGTTGCTCCGGCGCCGGCGCATCGACGCCGAGCACGCTGCGGGCGCGATCGACGTGCGCGCTCTCGGCGACGATCGCGTACCGAGTCGCGAGCACCTGCCCGACCGAGGTGAAGTCTCGGCGGCGACGGTTCAGCGAATACGAGACGACGCTGAAGATCATGCCGAATCCGGCACCGATGAGCACGGCCGAGATGAGGATGCCGACCGAGGCTCCGGTCGGAGCGAAGATGAAGAAGAGCAGACCGAGGAACGTTCCGAACCAGGCACCCGAGAGGGCGCCGGCGCCGGCGGCGCGACCCCACGTGAGTTTGCCCGTGATGCGCTCGACGCTCGTGAGGTCGGTGCCGACGATCGCGAGCTCCTTCACGGGGAACTCGGCCTTGGCGAGCGCATCGACGGCAGACTGCGCCTCGGCGTAGGTCTCGAAGCTCGCCACCGTCTCCCCCTTGGGCAGGATCGGGTAGGCACGGCCGACACGGCCGCCGAACGGCGATTGAGTGCTCACCCCGCCATTCTCCCACGACGCGCACGTCGAGGGCCGGGAAGCGGGGCCGGGCAGGAGGCATCGGGACTAAGTTGGAACCGTGAGCGCCTCGAGAGTCTTCGTCGCCCGACTCGCCGGGTGCGCCGTCTTCGACCCCGCCGGTGATCGGGTCGGCAAGGTGCGCGACGTCCTCGTCGTGTACCGCAAGAACGACCCTCCGCGCGTCGTCGGCCTGATCGTCGAGATTCCGGGCAAGCGCCGGGTGTTCGTCTCGATCGGCCGGGTCACCTCGATCGGCGGCGGTCAGATCATCACGACCGGGCTCATCAACCTGCGACGCTTCGAGCAGCGCGGCGGCGAGGTGCGGGTGATCGCCGAGATGCTCGGCCGCAAGGTCGCCTTCACCGACGGCTCGGGCGAGGCTGCGATCGAAGACGTTGCGATCGAAGAGCTCGAGCCCGGCGAGTGGCAGGTGGACCAGCTCTTCGTGCGCCGGCCCAAGGGCGCCTCGCCGTTCTCGAAGGGGCAGTCCGCCTACGTCACCTGGCGCGAGGTGCGCGAGGTCAACCCTCCCGGTGAGGCGCAGTCGGCCGAGCACCTCATCGCGTCGTACTCCGAGCTGAAGCCGGCCGACCTCGCGAACACGCTCCTCGACCTGCCCGCGCAGCGACGCCAGGAGGTCGCCGAGGAGCTCTCCGACGACCGCCTCGCCGACGTGCTCGAAGAGATGCCCGAGTCCGACCAGGTCGTGATCCTCGCCGGCCTCGGCGACGACCGCGCCGCCGACGTGCTCGACCACATGCAGCCCGACGACGCGGCCGACCTCATCGCGCAGCTCCCCGAAGAGCGCGGTGAGCACCTGCTCGAGCTCATGGAGCCCGAAGAGGCCGACGACGTGCGCTTCCTGCTCTCCTACGGGCCCGACACCGCCGGTGGCCTCATGACCCCCGAGCCGATCATCGTCTCGGCCGACGCGACCGTCGCCGAGGGCCTCGCGCTCATCCGCCGTCACGACCTGCCGCCCGCCCTCGGCGCCGCGGTCTGCGTGACGCTGCCGCCGTACGAGCCGCCCACCGGGCGATTCCTCGGCATCGTGCACTTCCAGCGGATGCTCCGCTATCCCCCGCACGAGCGTCTCGGCACGCTCATCGACCAGGGTCTCGAGCCCGTGCGCGCCGACACCTCGGCCGCCGAGGTGAGCCGCATCCTCGCGAGCTACGACCTCGTGTCGGTGCCGGTCGTCGATGAGAAGCATCGACTCGTCGGGGTGGTGACGATTGACGACGTGCTCGACTACCTCCTGCCCGATGACTGGCGAAGTCATCCCGAAGACGCCGAGGTGGGGCGCCGCGCAGCCGCGCGAGCCCAGCTGACGACGGGGAGTATCCCCATCGCGAACGGAAGGAGGGCAGGAGATGGCACGCGCTGACGCCGACGAGCGGCGATTCGACACCCCGAAGGGCACGCGCCGCGCCCCGTCCTTCCGCGGCTCGGGCGACAGCGACCGCTTCGGCCGCTTCACCGAGTGGGTGGCCCGCGGCATGGGCACTCCCGGCTTCCTGCTCGGACTGTCGGTGTTCGCGATCGGCTGGATGGTCTGGAACACCTTCGCCCCCGAGGAATGGCGCTTCGACTCGATCGCGATCGGCTTCACGGCGCTCACGCTCGTGCTCTCCTTGCAGGCCTCCTACGCCGCGCCCCTTATCCTGCTCGCGCAGAACCGCCAAGACGACCGCGACCGCGTGCAGATCGAGCAGGATCGCCAACGCGCCGAGCGCAATCTCGCCGACACCGAGTACCTCGCCCGCGAGGTCGTGGCCCTGCGACTGGCCATGAAGGACCTCGCATCGCGCGAGTTCATCCGTTCCGAGCTCCGGGCGATCATCGAAGAGCTCGACCGACGCGACGAGGAGGACGCCGAGCATGCCGGCCGCTGACCCAGCCACGCTCGAGACCGCCGTTCGCGCGGCGCTCACCGGCGTCATCGACCCCGAGATCCGCAAGCCCGTCACCGAACTCGACATGGTCGACCGGGTCGTCGTGCGGGGCGACGGAACTGTCGAGGTCGGCATCCGGCTCACGATCGTCGGATGCCCCGCCTCCGACCGCATCGAACGCGACGTGCGGCAGGCGGCCGAGACGGTCGTCGGCGACGGCAACGCCGAGGTGGTGCTCTCGGTCATGACACCCGAGCAGCGCGCCGCGCTCACCGAGCGCCTGCGCGGCGGCAAGGCGGCCCGCGGCAACCCCTTCGGTCCCGGCAGCCTCACCCGCGTGATCGCGGTCACGAGCGGCAAGGGCGGCGTCGGCAAGTCGACGATCACCGCGAACCTCGCCGTGGCGCTCGCCGCTCGCGGTCTCTCGGTCGGGCTCGTCGACGCCGACGTGCACGGATTCTCAATCCCGGGCCTGCTCGGCCTCGTCGACGAGTCGGGGCTCGCCGCCCGGCCCACCCGGGTCGACGAGATGATCCTGCCGCCCGTCGCGCACGGCGTGAAGGTCATCTCGATCGGCATGTTCGTCGAACCCTCCGAGGAGGGCGGGCGCGCGTCATCCGTCGCCGTCGCCTGGCGCGGGCCGATGCTGCACCGCACGCTGTCGCAGTTCCTCACCGACGTGTACTTCGGCGACCTCGACGTGCTCCTCGTCGATCTGCCGCCCGGCACGGGCGACGTGGCGATCTCGCTGGGGCAACTGCTGCCGAACGCCGAGGTCGTCGTCGTGACCACCCCGCAGCCCGCGGCAGCCGACGTGGCCGAGCGCTCGGGTGTCGTGGCGCGTCAGACCGGGCAGAAGATCGTGGGCGTCGTCGAGAACATGGCCGGCTTCGCGCAGCCCGGCGGCGAGATCTTCGACCTGTTCGGCGCCGGTGGCGGCGCGATCGTCGCCGAACGCCTCTCGGCGGGTCAGCCGGCACCCGTGCCGCTGCTCGCGAGCGTGCCGCTCAGCGTGGCGCTCCGCCGCGGCGGCGACGACGGCATGCCGGTCGTGCTCGCCGAGCCCGATGACCCCGCTGCACGCGCGATCGAGCAGGTCGCCGCGCAGCTCGCCGCCGTGCCCCGATCGCTGGCAGGCCGACGACTCGACGTCACGGTCCGGTGAGCGGATGTCGCGCGCCCGCCTGACCCGCCGGCACGCGATGCCCCTCGCCGCGCTCTTCACGGTCGCCGCGACGGCACTCGGGCTCACCGCATGCGCTCCGCTGGCCCGGATTCCTGCCGCCGAGCTGCCCGAGGGCCTCTCCGCCCGCGTGCAGCAGGGCCGACTCGACATCGAGGCCCACCGGCTCGTGGTCCGCATCGAGAACGACGGCGACGCCCCGGTGACGGTTGAACGGCTCGAGGTCGACTCGCCGACCCTCGCGCCGGGCATGGTGCGCTCAGAACCGTTCGAGGTCGCGCCGGGCGATGCGCTGCAGATCCGCCTGCCGTTGTCGGCGAGCGAATGCGGCGACGGCTCGACGCCGCCCGACCCCGAGGTGACGATCCTGCTCGACGTCGAGACTGAGGCGGGAGCGGCCTCCGGCGAGATCACGGCCGACGACCCGCACGGCACGCTGGCACGCGTCGCGAACTCCGACTGCCTGGCCGAGGCGGTCGAGCGGGTCGCCGCGATCGAGATGCCTGAGCATCTGCGCACGACCGGAAGCGGCACCGAGCAGCGTGCGTTCATCGACGTCGAGGTCGTGCCCGCGGCATCCGCTGCCGGTGACGCTGACGGATCGTTCGTGATCGACCGCGTGTACGGCACGACCCTGTTGAACGCCGAGGGGGGCGTCGACTGGCCGCTCGGCACCGAGGTGTCCGCAGACGGTGCCCCCGTCACGATCGTGCTGCCGGTGCGCCCGGCCCGCTGCGACGCCCACGCGATCGCCGACGACAAGCGCGGCACGATCCTGCCGTTCGAGATCCGCACGAGCGATGGGCGCGAGGGCCGGCTCGACCGATCGTCGGGCGACACGCTGAAGGCCGAGCTCTACGCGTACTACGGGGAGCGATGCGCGCTCGAGTAGGGCGTGCTCACGGCGATGCTCGGTAGAATCCGGGCATGACCACACCGAATCCGGCTCCCGCAGCGCTCTCCGACGAGTCGCGCGCCCAACTGCTCAACGCCGAGGTGGCGAAGTACGCGCAGCGCGGCTGGACCGTGCAGTCCGTCGCGGCCGGCCAGGCCGTGGTCTCGAAGAACAAGCGCATCGGCTGGTTCTGGAACCTGATCCTCGTGCTGCTGACCGGCGGCCTCTGGCTGATCTACGTGGTCTACCGTGCGCTCAACCGCAAGGTGCAGACCGTCGTCATCACGGTCGACCCCACCGGCCGGATCCGCACGAGCTGATTCGCCGCGTCGCAGCGGCGGCCACGACGCACGACCCTCATCGACGGTCGCCTTCTGTAGCCTCGAGGCATGACGGTACCTGCCGACTGGATCGAGCATCGTCGCGGCGACGGTGAACTGCTCGGATGGATGCGCCCCGAAGGCGAGGGCTTCGTCGTCATCGATCTGCTCGGTCGCCCGCTGACCGACTCGCTCGACTGGCTGAGCGCCGAAGAGACGCTCGAGGCGACGGGTATCGGCTACCTCGCCGATCTGTACGAGCTGCGACTCGACGACGGCACCTGGCTTCGCGTGCGCATCACCGAGGTCTCATCAGCGGTGCTCAGACTGAAGAAGGACGACTTCGGGGCCATCGATGCGCCCGCGATCGAGTACGAGGTGCCGTTCCCGATCGACGACCGGCTCCGCCCGCTGACCGGCGAGCGGGCGTACATCCTCGATCTCTGACGTCAGCCGCGATCGGGCGTCGACGACGGCTCCACGACCCGCGCGAGCAGCTCGACGAGCAACCGCTCGGTGAGCTGCGGCGGCAGCGCTCCGACGAGCGCGAGCACCGGGGCGAGCCGGTCGGGAAGCGCACCGTCGGCGCCCGCGGCCTCGTCATCGGACGCAGCACCGCCGAGCAGTCCGAACGCGCGCAGCAGGCCTGCAGCGCCCGCTGAGTCGAGGCCGGCGGATGCCGCGGCGAGCCCCTCGAGGCCACCGGGCAGCGTCTCGGCGAGCCCGGCGACGAGCAGCTGCCCGTCGACGGGCGGCACGCCGCGCACGGCATCGGCGGCGGCGACGAGCGCCGTCGACAGCTGGCCGACCACGGCCTCGGTCACCGGGGTCACCGTGAGGTGGGTCGTGTGGGGCAGGCGGGTGCCGTCGGCCTGGGTGAGCCCGGGCTGCAGCTGCAGGTGCCAGCCGGCCGCGCGCGCGGCATCCGCCCAGTGGTGGGGGTCGACTCGGCGATCGACCGCGACCGATTCGTCGGTGGCGACCGCGAAGAGCGGGCCGGTCGGCACGCCGACGACCTTCAGCCCCTCGATGCCGTCGACGACCTCGCGGAGCGCCTCGGTGGCTCGCGCCGTCTGCGCAGTGAGCTCGGTGAACCCGTCTTCGCCGAGTGCCTCGATGATCGCCCACGCCGCGGCGAGCGGCCCGGCGGGCTTCGACCCGGTCAGCGTCGGGTTCACGACGGGGTAACCGGGCCAGGCGGTCGTCGCGAAGTACTGGAACCGCTGGCGATCGCGACCACGGGTGAGCAGCACCGAGACGCCCTTCGGCGCGTAGCCGTACTTGTGCAGGTCGGCCGAGAGACTCGTGACGCCCGGAACCGACAGGTTCCACGCCGGCAGCTCGTCGGGCCAGAAGGCGAGCGCGAAGCCGCCGATGCAGGCGTCGACGTGCAGCGCGATGCCGCGCGGGCCGGTGATCGCCGCGACATCCGCGATCGGGTCGAGCGCTGCGAACGGGTACGACGGCGCGCTCACCACGACGAGGGCGACGTCGTCGCCGAGGCGTTCCTCGATCGCCGCGACCGACACGACGCCAGTGCCCGGGTCGACGGGCACGAGATCGAGCTCGAGCCCGAAGTACTCGGCGGCCTTGTGGAACGCGGCGTGCACGGTCACCGGAGCCACGATGCGCGGCACGCGCGGCGTGCCGGCGCGCAGCGACCGCCACAGGTCGCGCGCGGACTTCACCGCGAGCAGGCAGCTCTCGGTGCCGCCCGAGGTGACCGAGCCGACGATCTCGTCGTCGCCGGCGCCGCCGAGCACGCGCCTCGCGAAGCCGACGACGCCGGCCTCCATCGCCGCGACCGAGGTGAACGTCGTCGGGTCGAGTCCGTTCACGGGCTGCACGAGGCGCGCGGCACCGGCGGCCAGCTCGTCGAGCTCGACGAGTCCCGAGTCGTAGACGTACGAGAGCACCCGGCCGCCGTGGGTCGGGGCGTCGAGGGCGCGCATCGCCTCGAGTTCGGCGAGGATCGCGGATGCCTCGCGGCGGAAGTCGGTCATCATGCCACCGTCTCTGCGGTCGTGGCGGCGGCATCGGCCTCGATGTCACTGCGTCGGAGGGGGTACTTGCGCAGCGCCACGAGGCTCGCTGCCACGAGCAGTGCGGGGATCGCGCTGAAGCTGATCGCGATGCCGGCGACCGCGGCCGGCGACTGGGTCACCGTCTCGGAACCGATCGACTCCACGTAGCCGGTGAGGGCGAGCACGATCGTGAGCACCGTGGCGCCGAGCGCCATTCCCGCCGTCTCACCCGCGGTCCAGACGCCGCCGAAGCTGCCGGCGCGGCCGATGCCGTGCGTGCGTGCGTCGTGCGAGATCACGTCGGGCAGCATGGCCATCGGCAGCGACTGCATGCCCGCGTAGCCGGCGCCCGCGAGTGCGACGGGCACGTACACCCACGCGCCCGGCGCCCAGATCATGCCGACGAGGCTGAGGGCGGCGATGCCGAAGAGGGTGCTCGCGAGCGCGAACCCGCGCTCCTTGCCGACGCGGCGGGCGACGGCCTGCCAGACCGGCGCGAAGAGCACGGCCGGTCCGATGAGCGCGACGAAGAGGAACGTCACCGCGCGCTCGTCGCGGAGCACCCAGGTCGCGACGAACTGCGCGCCTGCGAGCATGAGGCCGGTCGCCAGGCCCTGCAGTACGAAGGCGGCGAGCAGCGCGCGGAACGCCGCGCTGCGCTTGAGCGCCGCGAAGCCCTCGGCGTAGCCGGCGCGGATGTCGCGGCGCGGCGCGGCCTCCGTCGACGCGATGCCTCTCGCGGCCGTCGTGGTGGCGACGAGCATGCCAGCACCGATCACGACACCCGCGACGATCGCCATCACGAGGTAGCCCGTGTGCTCGTCGGCGAACGCAGCGCGCACCTCGGGGCCGCCGGCGCCGAAGAGGAGGATCGCGATCGTGAGCACCACGACACGCCAGGTGAGCAGGCGCGTGCGCGCGTCGTAGTCGGCCGTGAGCTCTGCCGGCAGTGCGATGTAGGGCACCTGGAAGAGGCTGAAGGCCGTCGCCGTGGCCAGGAAGGCCAGGAACACCCAGATGCCGGATGCCCCGGGGTCGAGCCCCGCAGGCACGGCGAAGGTGACGATGAATCCGACGGGCAGCGCGGCGGCGCCGACGATCATCCAGGTGCGGCGAGTGCCGGTGCGCGCGAGCGCGCGGTCGCTGCGTTCGCCGATCCAGGGGTCGATCACGACGTCCCACACCTTCGCGGCGGTGACGACGAGGCCCGCGACGAGCGCGGTCACGCCGAGGGTGTCGGTCAGGTAGTACACGAGCACGAGGCCGGGCAGCGTGGCGAAGCCGCCGGTGCCGATGGATCCGATCGCATAGCGGGTCACGACACCGCGGGACAGGGTTCGCACCGATGCGGTCATGGAGGCAGTGTACTCACCCGTGGACGCCCGTCCGACAGCGAACTGGGTCAACTGACCTAGAACTGGGTCGACTGTCCTAGACTGTGCGCATGCGCGCCCCCACGGCCTCCCCCGACCTGTACGCGAGCCTTGCCGACGATGTCGTCGCCTCAGGCTCCGAGACCATCTCCGTTCCGACCCCGTCGACGGGCGAGACGATGCACGAGCTGCCGCGATCGAGCGCCGACGACGTGCACGACGCGTTCGCCCGCGCGAAGCTCGCCCAGCTCGCCTGGGCCCGTGCGGGCTTCGCCGAGCGCCGGCGCGTGCTGCTCCGGGCGCACGACCTCATCCTCGAACGGCGCGACATGCTGCTCGACCTCATCCAGCTCGAGAGCGGCAAGACGCGCGGCCAGGCCTTCGAGGAGATCTTCGAAGCGGTCTCCGTCACCCGCTACAACGCCCTCGCCGCCCGCAAGGTGCTGCACGGTCGGCCAGTGCGTTCCGGCCTGCCCACCGTCGCGACGAGCCGGGTGCAGTTCCGCCCGAAGGGCGTCGTCGGCGTCATCACGCCGTGGAACTTCGCACTCAGCCTCGCCGCGATGGACGTGGTGCCCGCCCTCGCCGCCGGCTGCGGCGTCGTGCAGAAGGCCGACGACCAGGGCGCCCTGTCGATCCTTGCGCTGCGCCGCGCCTTCATCGACGCGGGCGTGCCCGCGGCGCTCTGGGCCGTCGTCGCCGGCCCTGCGGCCGAGGTCGGCGAAGCCTTGACGGATGTCGCGGACTACGTGTGCTTCACGGGTTCCACCGCGACCGGGCGCAAGATCGGCGAGAAGGCGGGACGCCGGCTCATCGGCTCGTCACTCGAACTCGGCGGCAAGAACGCGCTGCTCGTGCTCGACGACGTCGACCCCGCCACGGCCGCAGCGAACACTGCGCACGCCGCCTTCTCGGCGATGGGGCAGCTCTGCGTCTCTATCGAGCGCATCTACGTGCACCAGAAGGTCGCCGGTCCCTTCCAGCTCGCCCTCGTCGAGCGCCTGCGTGCGGCCAAGCTCGGCTCCGGCCTCGACTTCAGTGCGGACTTCGGCTCGCTCGCGAGCGCCGCACAGCTCGCACGGGTGCAGGCGCACCTCGATGACGCCGTCGCGAAGGGCGCCGTCGTGCTCGTCGGCGGCAAGCACCGCCCCGACATCGGACCGTGGTTCTTCGAGCCGACCATCCTCACCGGGGTCACGCCCGACATGCTCGTGTACGCCGAGGAGACGTTCGGGGCGATCGCCTCGCTCTACCTCGTCGGCAGCGACGAAGAGGCGGTGCTCGCGGCCAACTCGAGTGAATACGGCCTGAACGCCGCCGTCTTCACCACATCGGCTGCGCGTGCCCGACGCGTCGCCGACGCGCTCGAGGCCGGCAGCGTCAACATCAACGAGGGGTACCGCGGCTCGTTCGGCTCGGTGGCGGCGCCGATGGGCGGCGTCAAGCAGTCGGGCCTCGGCCGCCGGAACGGCGAGGCCGGACTCCTGCGATTCGTCGAGCCCGTCACGATCTCATCGGTGACCGGACTCCTGCAGTTGCCGCGCACCGCGGCGGAGTACGAGCAGAAGGCGCCGCTCCTCGTGCTGCTCGCACAGGCGTTGAAGGTGCTGCGCCTGCGCTGACCCGCGCCGGCGCGCGCCGATCAGGTCGCTTCGGAGTCGAACGGCGCGGGTTCGTCGGCGCCGAGTCCCTCGCGCTTGCGCTTGCGCTGCAGGTACGCCGAGTTCTCGTTGACGGAGGCGCGCGCCACCACTGGCGCCGGTGCATCCTCCTCGGCGAAGGGGTCGATGTCGGTGAGCGCCTCGCGGATGATGCGTCGCGGGTCGTACTGCCGCGGGTCGAGCTTCTTCCAGTCGACGTCGTCGAAGTCGGGGCCCATCTCGTCGCGCATGCGGTCCTTGGCGCCGTTGGCCATGTCGCGCAGCGAACGCACGAGCCTCCCGAGCTGCGCGGCGTAGTGCGGCAGTCGCTCCGGTCCCAGCAGGAAGACCGCGATGACACCCACGATGAGGAGCTTGTCGAACGTCAGTCCACCGAACATCCCTACAGGATAGTCGGCGGCGAGGCGTACGAACGACACACGGTCCGCACCCTAGGCTTAGGAGCTGAGAGATGCATCCGGGAGCCGCCACGTGTCCGAACACGACCTGAACTGGAAGTACGTCGACGACTCGGTCGCCGTGACCGAGTCGATCGCCAAGGCCCGTCAGCAATCGCTCGAGCTCGGCGTCGAGCCGGTCTCGCCCGCGGTGGGCGCACAGCTCGCCGTGCTCGCCGCCGCATCCCGCGCACAGTCGATCATCGAGATCGGCACCGGAGTCGGCGTCTCGGGTCTCTGGATGCTGCAGGCCGCCCGCCGCGCGCTGCTCACCTCGATCGACACCGAGAACGAGTACCAGCAGCACGCCCGCCAGCATTTCGCCGACGCCGGCATCGCCGCCGCCCGTGTGCGACTCATCGCCGGACGCGCGAGCGAGGTGCTGCCGCGCATGAACGAGAGTTCGTACGACATCGTCTTCATCGACGCCGATGCACCGTCGGTCATCGAGTACGCCGAGCACGGCCTGCGCCTGGCCAAGCCCGGCGGCATCGTGCTCGTCGCGCGTGCGCTCTGGAAGGGCCGGGTCGCCGACCCCGCACGACGCGATGAATCGGCGAGCGCGTACCGCACCCTGGTCTCAGAGCTGTCGACCTCGTCGGCTGTGGCCACGGCGATCTCGCCCGCCGGCGACGGCCTGCTGCAGATCGTCAAGCTCGGCGTCTAGCCTGCCGAACCTGCGGGCTGAGCCTGCCGACCCGCGGGTTGAGCCTGCCGACCTGCGGGTTGAGCCTGCCGAAACCCACCCGGGCCGGCTTCGACGAGCTCAACCTGCGGACTCGACCCCAACAACGGCCCCGGAAACGACTCGAGCCCCGAGAGATCTCGGGGCTCGATTCGAGTGATGTGACTCAGGCGGGATTCACGACGCCGCCGAGGACGTCGTACAGCTCCTTGGCCTCAGCATCGTTCACCGAGACGACGAGGCGACCGCCACCCTCGAGTGGAACTCGAACGATGATGAGTCGACCCTCCTTCACAGCCTCCATTGGCCCGTCTCCGGTGCGTGGCTTCATGGCCGCCATTGAGCTCCCCTTTCGTGGCTGAGATTCCATTATCTGCTAACACAGGCGGTGCTGGGAAATCGCCGCGAGCCTGTGGACAAGCCGATTGACGACTTCCCACAGACGGAGGGCATTCTCCGATAGCCCGAATCGCCCTCCCATCAGGGAGGCGTCCAGTCGCGCCCGTCGATCCCCCATGCGATGAGCAGCCACCCGAGCTGCAGCAGGATGGAGAGCGCGACCATCCCCCAGCGGTACCAGCGCGCCCGCGGCTGAGCCATCGCCCCGACGAGCGGGAACATCGGCGCGAGCAGACGGAACGTGCTCGACTGCGGAAAGAACACCGCGAGCAGGTACAGGGCGTAGCTCGCGAGCCACAGCCGCAGGTCGACGCCGAGTCGTCGCACGGCCGGCAGGAACAGCGTCACCCCGAATCCGACGATGAGCGCGATCACGACGATCGCCCCGATCGGCTGGCCGAGCCACCAGTCGGCCGACTGGAACCACGCCGTGAACGGCACGAGCTCCTGGTAGCCGATGTACGCGGAGCGCCAAGCAAGCTCGGTCGCCGTGTACCCGTGCAGCTCCCCCGTCGCCGCCCAGACCACGCCCGGCCACGCGAGACCCACGACTCCCGCGAACACGGCGACGGATGCCGCGAGCACCCGCTCCCGCATCGGGAACGGGTCGCGCCGCCGCGTGTACCAGCGCCACAGCCAGTGCAGGCCGAGCGTGAGCGCGAAGGCGAGCGCCCCGGGTCGCGTGAACGCCCACACGGCGAGCACGGGCATGAGCCATCCGTATCGTCGATCGACGAGCAGGAGCAGCGCGAGCGCGAGCCACAGCAGGCCGAGCGACTCGGCGTAGCCGAACTGCATGATCGGCGAGACCGGCGCGACGCAGAAGAGCACGACGGCGAAGAGCACCCGGTCCGGCTCCAGGAATCGCGACATGAGTCGGTAGGTGACGAGCGCGGCTCCGAGACCGGCAGCGAGCGACACGATGACGGCTGCGGCGTTCCACGGCAGCCCGAACCACGTCACGATGCCGACGAGCGTCGGGTAGACCGGCAGGAACGCCCATGCGTTCTCGGCGACCTGGCCCGTCTCGGTCAGCGGCAGCTCACGCGGATACCCGCCGAGCCAGATGATCTGGTACCACCGGGCGTCCCAGAGGTTCGCATACTCGAAGTAGCCCGGGCGAGCCTGGGTCCACGGGTTCGAGCCCTGCAGGCTCGCCAGCACGAGCACCATCGCCGTGGTGATCGCCCGTGCGCCGAGGAAGATCGCGACGACCTTCGCCCACCACGGTGCGGCCCGCCAGCGCACCCGCGGCGACCAGCGTGTGGCGCGGAACGGGTCGGGTTCGCGCAGAGCGGCCGACGGCGTGGTCATGGGGTCCTCGTTCGAGCGGGGCCGCTCAGGCGGTGGCGCCGGTCAGCCAGGCACGGAGCGCGACCTCGGTGTGCACGATCTGGGGCACGTCGACCCGTTCGTCATCGGCGTGCGCCTTGAGCGGGTCCCCGGGGCCGAAGTTCACGGCCGGGATGCCGAGGGCGCTGAAGCGCGCGACATCCGTCCAGCCGTACTTGGGGCGCGCCTCGGCGCCGACGGCGCGCACGAACTGCTGTGCGAGCGGGTCGTCGAGTCCGGGCCTCGCGCCTTCGGCGCTGTCGACGATCGCGACCTCGAAGCCGTCGAAGAACTCGGTGACGAAGGCGGATGCCTCGGCGACGCTGCGGCTCGGCGCGAAGCGGTAGTTGACGGTGAGCACCGCCTCGTCGGGGATCACGTTGCCCGCGATGCCGCCCGAGACGAGCACGGCGTTCAGGCCCTCGCGGTAGGCGAGGCCGTCGACCTCGACGGTCTCGGCCTGGTACTCGGCGAGTTTCGCGAGCGCAGGTGCGAGCTTGTGGATGGCGTTCTCGCCGACCCAGCTGCGCGCAGAGTGCGCCCGCAGCCCGGTCGTCCACACCTCGGCACGGAGGGTGCCGTTGCAGCCGCCCTCGACCTGCCCGTTCGACGGTTCGCCGAGGATGGCGAAGTCACCGGCGAAGAGGTCGGGGCGGTTGCGCGAGAGTCGCCCGAGGCCGTTGAGCGAGGAGGCGACCTCCTCGTTGTCGTACCACATCCACGTCAGGTCGACGATGGGATCGGTGAGCTCGAGGGCGAGCTTCAGCTGCACCGCGACGCCCGCCTTCATGTCGACCGTGCCACGCCCCCAGAGGTACTCGACGCCGTCTTCGGTCTCGAACCGGGTCGGCAGGTTCTCGTTGATCGGCACGGTGTCGATGTGGCCGGCGATCACGACCCGGCGCTCGCGTCCGAGGTTCGTGCGCGCGACGATCGTGTCTCCGTCGCGAATCACCTCGAGGTGGGACGCCCCGGCGAGCGCCTGCTCGATCAGGTCGGCGAGCAGCGACTCGTCGCCCGACACGCTCGGCACATCGCAGATCGCCTGCGTGATGGCGACGGAATCGGCGGTCAGGTCGAGCGTGAGCGGTGATGCGGCGGGCATTCCCCGAGTCTATTCGCCCGGCTCCCGATGGTGCCGCGGTGATGCACACGAACGGATACACCGAGAAACGCGGCGCCCACCGCGGGGCACAGCCAGGAGGACGGCATCAGGGGATATCGTGTCGTTGCTCCGCAGCACATCGAGGAGGGCCATGCAGGACGCACGCGAACACGCGCAGAGGGTCACCCTCGCCCAGGTGGCCGATCGCGCTGGAGTGAGCCTCAAGACGGCGTCACGGGCCCTCGGCGGAGAGCAGTACGTGAGCCAGGACACGCTCTCGAAGGTGCTTGCCGCGGCAACGGCGCTGGGTTATCAGCGAAATGCCGCGGCGAGCATGCTGGCGAGCGGGCAGCTCGCCGAGTCGATCGGGCTCGTCGGCGGTGACTTCACCAACCCGTTCTACTCCGTGCTCGCGCAGAGCATGGAGAACGAGATCCGGCAGCAGGGGATGCACTTGACCGTCGCCACCTCAGGTGAGTCCGAGGATCAGGAGCGGCGCATCGTCGATGACCTCGCGAGCCGTCAGGCCAAAGCGCTCGTGGTGGTGTCGGCCATGTCGGATCATGCCCACTACGCGCAGGTGCAGGCGCGCGGTGTTCCGGTCGTGTTCGTCGATCGCCCCCCGGTCCATCTCGATGCCGACTCCGTCGTGTTCGACAATCGCATGGGCGGTCGTCTCGCCGCCCGGCACCTCCTCGACACCGGCCACACCCGTATCGCGTTCGTCGGCGACTACGCCTGGCTTCCCACCTATCGAGCGCGGCTCGAGGGCATGGCCGCAGTCCTCGACGGAGCCCCGTCATCGTCATGGCGCGATCTTCTGCGGGATGATGCGCACGACGTCGCGTCATCTCGCGCACGAACCCGCGAACTCCTGGCGCTCCCGACGCCGCCGACAGCCATCGTGGCGGGCAACAACCGGATCCTCCTCGGTGTCCTCGAGGAACTGTCGGCGACGAGCATGAACGATGCCCCTGCCGTCATCGGCATCGACGAACCCGAATGGGCGCGCGTCATGGGGATCACCACCGTGGCGGGAGATGTCGAAGACGTCGGGCGCCACGCCGCCCGTCTGGCCATCTCACGACTGACCGATCGCACTCGTCCTGCCGAGCACATCGTGCTCCCGATGCATCTCACGCCCCGCCGGTCGACGGCCGGACGCGATCCGGCATCACGAGATCCGGGAACCCGCTAGGGCCGCTTGAGCGGCGTATGCGGCACCGATCATCGGTGCTTCATGGGAGAGCTCGGCCCGGATGACCGGGAGGCCGGGTCGTCCGAGTCCGGCGGAGAGCGGCGCTTCGAGCAGGTCCCATGAGCGGGCGATGGTCCCGCCGATGACGAGCGCCTCTGCATCGAACCGGCCCAGCGGGTCGGCGAGCGCTCGGCCGAGGTACGAGAATGCGTCCTCGAGCACCTCGAGCGCGATCGGGTCGCCGCTGCGTGCGAGCTCGGCGATCTCCCGCACGTCGGGCACCTCGGCGGTGAGTCGCATCTGCCGTGCGTAGGCGGCCCGGATCGCCCGGCGCGACATCCGCGCCTCGATGCGTTGCCCTTCGAACTCGAGCAGGTGCAGTTCGCCGCCCGGCGCGGCGCCATCGGTGCGCTCGCCTGCAACCACCCACCCGGAGCCGACGCCCGTGCCGAGTGTGACGCAGCAGAACCTCGACAGGCCGCGTGCCGCGCCTGCCGCGTGCTCCCCCAGGGCGAATGCATCCGCGTCGTTGACGAACGTGAACGAGATCGCATTCGCCTCGAGGGCATCGGCGAGTCGCGCCCGGAGGTCGATCCCGTGGAGCGCGTCGAACTTCCCGACATCGGAGTACCGCGCGATGCCCTCTGCGAGGTCGAACGGACCGGGAACCGCAACCGCCCATCGCCGACCGTGGTCGGATCCGAGTGTGCGAGCCGCAGCGGCGATGTCCTCGAGGATCTCGTCGGCGTCGCCGCCCGAATCCAGCGGCCGGGTCCGATACGTGCCGTCGACGATCGATCGGGCGCCGGTGTCGATGACGGCCACTGCCACGTGGGTCCCGCCGAGTTCGATCGTCGGTATCAGGTTCCGTGTCACGGTGCCCTTTCAATTTCAATCTGGTCGCCGGTGAACCGGCGAGCTGCCGTGCAGCAGCACGATGGAACCGATCGACAGCGCGACCGGTTCCAGTACCTGGGCCGTTCGGCGGGTCGGCGCGAGCGCCGACCCGCCGAACGGTCATTTCGCTTCGACCAGGCGTTCGTACGCCCAGATGAGACGCGCCAGCGCCGCCACGTACTCGTCGTGGGTACTCGTCGCGTCGAGCGCGTCGGCCGCGGCGATCGCATTCTGGAGCTTGCGGTAGGACACCGCCGTGACGTCGTCCGCCTCGACGGCCTCGGCCTTCGCATTCCAGTCGGCGACCTGCTTGATCACCTTCCACTGCAGATGACCGGCTGCGACGTTCAGCACGCGCAACGCCTCCGCGACTCCGCCCGTGGTCGCGGCGGGGTCGGCGTCGACGCTCTGCGCCGCGTCGAACGCTCGCACGAAGACCGCGAAGTCGGTCACGAGGTACAGGCCGGCATCGGCGGAGAGCGTCGAGTACTTCGTGATCGCAGTCTGCAGGGCCGTCTTGTCGACGTCGTACTCGAACGAGAACCAGTCGAGGTTGCCGACGTAGGGCTGGGTCGCCGTCGGCGTGCTCTCGAGCGCGAAGTAGACGGCTCTCGTGCCGGTGATCGCGGACGGGAGCGTGACCGTCGCCGTGCTGTAGGTGCCCCAGCTCGAGCCGGTGGCCGTGAGCGGGACGGTGACGAACGGGTCGCCGGACATCTCGTCCAGGTAGATGTCGATCCGCCCGTCGGCCACCTTGGTCGCCGGCGCGTCGTAACGCACGTTGAGCGTGATCGCGCTGCGATCGCCCAGCTCGACACCGCCGTACCGGATCCACGCGCCGTTCTTCGTGCCGGCGAGCTGGCCGCCCACAGATCCGGCCTCGGTCTTGAGGTCGGCGCCCGAGAAGTCCGTCCCCTCGGTGAGCCCCGAACCGGCGGCGTTCAGCATGCCGTAGCCCGCGCGGATCGACTCGAACTGCACCGTCTTCGACGTAGCCGCGGCATCCGCCGCCGACGTGAACCGGAGCGAGTCGACGTTCGCGACCCAGCTCTGTCCCGAGGCGAGTGCGCCGGTGAACACGAAGTACACGTCGTTGACGCCGGCGAGTTTCGCGATCTCGTCCGCCGTGAGCTCGCGTGCGAGCTTCGTGTAGTTCGCCCAGCCGTTCGTGGTGGGCAACGGGATCCTGGTCACCAGCGGACCGGTGGCCGAGCCGGTGCGGACCTCGACAGCGGAGCTCGCCGATGCCGTGCCCGGATTGTGGGAGTACTCGACGACGAGCGACTTGAGCGGAGACGCGGAGAAGTCGAGCCCGCGGAACGCGAGCCACGCCCCGGGCGAGATCCCGCCCACCGTGGTCCCGCTGCCGCCGCTCTCGGTCTTGAGCGAACCACCGGACCACTGGTCGTAGCTCTCGGCCTGCAGCACGCGGTAGCTGTCGCCGGCGATCGCGAGGCCATCGGCCGCGACCCGCAGCAGAGCAGCCGTCGTGGACAGCGTGCGCTCCGACGAGTTCTCGTCGGCCAGCGCCGACGCCGCCTTCGCAACCGCCGCCTCGAGTTTCGCGAACGTCGCCGCGGAGTACCCGTCGGCCGTCACGAGGCGCGCGTCGTCGAACAGCGTCTGCAGCTCGGCGCGTGTGCCGGAGGACGGCGACAACGTGAACGGGACGAGCGCCGTCGTTCCGGCACCGGTCACCTGGGCTGCCGTCGCGCCCTCGAGTGCCGAGTCGGCGAGCAGCAGTGTGAAGTTCGTGCTCGCGGGGTTCTCCAGCTTCCCCTTGAACGTGACCTGGGCGGTGGTGTCGCTCATCCGCCGGACGGCGGCGGTGACGCCCTTGTCGAGACCGGGAAAGGTGACCTCTCCGTTCGAGAGCGCAGGCCGGTTCTTGCCGGCGAACGTCGCGCCACCGCTGAGGGTGAGGTCGATCGTGCTCCGCACGTCGCCCTTCGCGTCGGCCGTGAGCTCGGTGGTGCTCGGCGTGAGACGGTGTCCGGAGTAGCGGATCTTGAGCGCGAGTGCACGCTCGTCGGCGCTGGGCACCGTGCCCGAGAAGGCAGCCGGCTCGAAGGTGACCGCGAGGGCGTCGGTCGAATCATCGACGAGATGCCGCGCGGCCGTGCCCGCCAAGGTCAGTTCGACCGAGTTCTCACCAGACTTCGTCGCCACGAGGGTCAGACCCTTGGGCACACCGGTGACGTCGACCTGGGAAGACAGGTCCGAACCGATCTCACCGGCGAACGTCGCCCCGCTCACCTTCACGGAGATCGCGTCATCGATCGAGCCGTCGTTCGCGCCGGACTCCTCGAAGACCTGCGACGTCGTGGAGACGGCTTCGGTCGGGTGGTACAGCGCACTGCTGACGTGGTCGTCGAGCGAGTCCGCTTCGATACCGTCGGCTCCCCATGAAGACGGGCTCGAGCCCATCGTGAAGTGCAGAACGCCTCCCGCGTTCATCTCCGCGGCGGTGAGCCAGGTGCGGTCCAACGGCTGGCCGTTGAGCGTTGCGCTCTGGATGAAGTGGTTCGTCGTGCTGACGCCGGGCGCCTCGACGACGAACTCCTTGCCCCCGGGGTAGTTGATCGTCGTGCGGTCGAAGATCGGCGTCGTGATCTGGAAGGAGTCGCCTCCCGCCATCACGGGGTACAGCCCGATCGCGCTCGACACGAAGTACCCCGACATCGTGCCTGCGTCGTTGTCCATCGTCTGGAGCAGGCCCTTGGGATCGTTCTGGAACACCATGCGCTTCGACGGCGTCGTGCCGCTGCCGTCGGCGGTGTACCGAACGCAGACCGGTTCGGTGACCGCTCGGTACGTCCAGTCCTGAGTGTTCGCGGGCTCCCCGACGTAGTTGAAGAGGAACGGGGCGTGCACCGAGATCTCATTGGCGAACAGGTGGAGATTGCGCGAGCAGTCGTCGGGCGCCTGGTTGCCGAAGAAGTAGTTCACCGCTTTCGCTGCGTCCTCCTTGCCGCCCATGAGATCGACCATGCCGCCGAGGTCCTGGGCGTCGTACCAGTTGTACTGCCAGAACGTGCCCTGGTAGAGACCGCTGCTCCAACTCTCCGGGTTCTTCACCGTGAAGTCCGCCGATTCGTCGTTGCTCGAGCGCGGCATCATGAGACCGACTTCGTCGACGCCCTCGGCGACGCCGGTCGCCGCAGTCGCGTTGGCGTCCTTCTTCAGGGCGTTCTTGTCGAACGCCTTCGCCCAGCGTGCGCCCTCGACCCGATAGTGCTCGGCGTCGGCCGTCTCGCCGATCGCGTCGGCGATGACCGAGAGGCCGTACGCGTCGTAGGAGTATCCGAGGAGACCGCCGCTGACGGAGTTGAGGTTCGTCAGGCTCGCCGAGCTTCCGGTCTGTGCGACGAGCGCCGGGTAGGCCTGTTCGAGGCCCTGCAGCTGGACGCCCTTCGAGATCGCATCGGCCACGACGACCGGGGCACGCTCCCATCGCACCGTCGGCACGGACTGCACCAGGCTGCCGACCGACCCCTTGCCGCTCTCCGCGACGCTCGCGTAGAGATCGACGAGCGACTGGACGACGTCGCGATAGACGTCGGGGAAGACCGATGCGACGGCGGCGTACTTGTGGAAGTCGTCCCACAACGACCACGAGTCATAGTGCGTGTATCCCGTCGCCTCGTAGATGACGCCGTCGGCGCCCCGGTACGTGCCATCGGTCGATGTCGCGTTCATCGGGGTGCCGCCGAGGCGGTAGAGGTGCGTGTAGAACTGGGCCTTCAGGTCGCCGGTGGGGTCGTTCGCCGCAGTGGCGTCGACCTCGACCTTGCCGAGGCGATCGTTCCACTCGTCCTTCGTCGCGGCGCGGACCTCGTCGAACGTCTTGCCGCCGACCTCGACGGCCGCGTCGCGTTCCGCCTGCGCTGCGCTCACGGGCGACAGCGTGAACCTGAGACCCAGGTGCTCGCCGGCAGCCGCATCGAAGTTGAGCACCGCCCCGATGTCCGTGCCGTCCTGCTTCGTCGCAGTGGAGCTGAGCCCTCCGGCCCCCCACGTCTGGACCGAGGACGTCGGCGCCGTGGTCTCCGCGTAGTAGAACAGCTTGTACGACGAGTTGTAGAAGAACCCGGTGAAGGAACCGGAGATCGTCGTGTTGCCGCCCGCGCTCGTCCCGATCACGAGGTCGGTCGCCTTGCGGCCGTTGCCGGTGTGCTTGAGGTCGACCACGAGGGCCGCGTGGCCACCGGCGTCGAAGGCGTAGTCGTGAACGCCCGTACGAGTGGCGGCGGTCACCTGGGCGTCGATGCCCTTGCCCGACTCGTCGAGGCCGACCCGGTAGTAGCCCGCCGTGGCCGATTCGTCCTTGACGTCGTCGCTCGTCCGGATCGTCTTGTCGTAGCTGCTGGTCGACGGCCGGGACGTGTAGCTCCCGTAGGTGGGTACGACGAGCACGTCGCCCGCACCGCCTCCGCCACCGACTCCGTCGAGGGCGATGTTCGTGAAGCCGCGGAGCGTGCTCGCCGTGTACTCGTAGCCGACGTGGTTGCCGGGCGTCGTCGTCGGGGTGACGGTCGCCAGCCCGTACGGTGCGAAGGCTCCTGGGCCGTCCTGGCCGTGATCGCCCTCAGTGCCGATGAATGGGTTGACGTACTGGGTGTAGTCGGTCGGGTCGGTCGCGGCGTGTGCCGCGTTCGCAGGCCCCGCCAGCGGCAGGACGGCCGACGACACCAGCGCGAGCGCGACGGTCAGGGCGACGAGTCGTGGACGGGGGGCGCGGATCGACGTGCCGATGTTCGCCTCGGCCGGATCCTGGAAAGACAGCGCTGTCATACGGTGAAGATAGCATCCACCGCTCGGCGTGTCCAACCCCTCGTTCCTGCTCTCGATCGGGAAGCCGTCCGGACGCCCCGCGTCACACGCGCAGCCCCCTTCGATACCCTTGGAGCATGCCCGCGATCGACGACGCCATCAGCACTGCCCGCACGGCCTCCGCCACCGGTCTCACGACGATCGCCGGCGACGGCACCGTGCTCGACGCCTGGTTCCCGGCGCCCGCGCTCGGCTCCGAGGCATCACCGCTCGTCGCCGAACACGCGGCACTCGCGGGCGACGACGCCCGCCGCAACGTGCGCGTCGACGCCATCGAACTGACGATCGACCTCGATGCAGCGCCCGCGAGCACGAGCGATGCGTACCTGCGCCTGCACGTGCTCTCCCACCTGCTCGCGGCGCCGAACACCGTGAATCTCGACGGCATCTTCGCCCACCTGCCCGCCGTGGTGTGGACCAACGCGGGGCCGGTGCATCCGACCGACTTCGACCGCTTGCGCCCCGCCCTGCAGCGCGCCGGCATCCACGCCGTCAGCGTCGACAAGTTCCCGCGCCTGCTCGACTACGTCACCCCCGAGCGCGTGCGCATCGCCGACGCCGCACGAGTGCGCCTCGGCGCGCACCTCGCACCGGGCACGACCGTCATGCACGAGGGCTTCGTGAACTTCAACGCCGGCACGCTCGGCGCCTCCATGGTCGAGGGCCGCATCTCGCAGGGCGTCGTCGTCGGCGACGGCTCCGACATCGGCGGCGGGGCATCCATCATGGGCACCCTCTCGGGCGGTGGCACGCAGCGCGTCGTCATCGGCGAGCGTGCACTCCTCGGCGCGAACTCGGGCATCGGCATCTCGATCGGCGACGACAGCGTCGTCGAGGCCGGCCTCTACGTCACCGCGGGCACCAAGGTCGTGCTGCACGGCGGGCCGGGCGAACGGCCGAACACCGTCAAGGCCGTCGTGCTCTCGGGCGTGCCCAACCTGCTCTTCCGACGCAACTCGCTGAACGGCCAGGTCGAGGCGCTCCCCCGTTCGGGCGAGGGCGTGCAGCTGAACGCCGCACTGCACGCGTAGCCCGCGGAACCGCGCGGCTCGAGCCACGCGGTTCGCCCCACATCACAGCCCTGCAACGACCCGTTGCAACCCGAGGACTCTCGGCTACAGTTGGTGACTCGGGCCGCCACGGGGCGGCCCCACGTCTTGCGCAGCACGAAGGAGTGGCGTGGGTACCGACGCACCGCGAACCGGCCGGCATCGAGCGATGAGATTCGTCATCGGCCTGCTCATCACCGTGCTCGCGCTGGCCGTCGTCGCGGCCGGACTCGGCTGGTGGACCGTGCAGCGTTCCTTCCCGACGACGAACGGCGCGATCGACGTTCCGGGGCTCGGCGCCGAAGTCACGGTCATCCGCGACGACGCCGGCATTCCGCAGCTCTACGCCGAGACCGACCACGACCTGTTCTTCGCGCAGGGGTACGTGCATGCGCAGGACCGCTTCTGGGAGATGGACTTCCGTCGGCACGTCACCGCCGGCCGGCTCGCCGAGATGTTCGGCGAGTCCCAGGTCGGCACCGACACCTTCATCCGCACGCTCGACTGGCGGGGCATCGCCCAGCAGGAGTACGACGCACTCGGCGAGGTCTCGAAGGCGTACTACGACGCCTACGCCGAGGGCGTGAACGCCTATCTCGACGAACGCGGCGGCGCCGACCTCTCGCTCGAGTACGCCGTGCTCGGGCTGCAGAACCCCGGCTACTCCCCCGAGCCCTGGTCGGGCGTCGACTCCATCGCGTGGCTGAAGGCGATGGCCTGGGACCTGCGCTCGAACCTCGGCGACGAGATCGACCGCGCGATGCTCTCGACCGTGCTTCCCCCCGAAGAGGTCGCGCGCCTCCACCCCGACTTCCCCTGGGACACCATGCCCACGATCGTCGACGGGCAGCCCGCAGCGGCCACCGCGGCGCTGTCGACGACCCCGCTCCCGGGTGAAGCCGACACGATCCAGACGGATGGCGCCGCGGCATCCGCGCCCGCCTCCGACTACGTCGCCGCCCTCGCCACGCTGCGCGCGGCGATCGACGGAGTGCCCGAGCTGCTCGGTCCCGAGGGCGGCGACATCGGCTCGAACTCCTGGGTCGTGGGCGGCGCGCTGACCGAGTCGGGTCTGCCGCTGCTGGCGAACGACCCGCACCTCGGCCCGGCGATGCCGTCCATCTGGACCCAGATGGGCCTGCACTGCGCCGAGATCACCGAGACCTGCGGCTTCGACGTCGCCGGGTACTCGTTCTCGGGCCTGCCCGGCATCGTCATCGGGCAGAACGCCGCGGTCGCATGGGGCTTCACCAACCTCGGTCCCGACGTGGCCGACCTGTACCTCGAGCGCATCGACGGCGACGCCTACGAGCTCGACGGCACGCTCGTGCCCCTGACCCTCCGCGAGGAGACGATCGAGGTCGCCGGCGGCGATCCGGTCACGATCACCGTGCGCTCGACGGCTCGCGGTCCGATCGTGACCGACATCCGCGACGACTTCGCGGGCGTCGCAGCCGAGTACCCCGCAGCCTCCGGCCAGCCCGAGGGCGAGTACGCGGTGTCGCTGCAGTGGACCGCACTGACGCCCGGCACGACCGCCGGGGCGATCTTCGCCCTCGACCGGGCGCAGGACTGGGAGGGCTTCCGCGCCGCCGCCGCGCTCTTCGACGTCCCAGCTCAGAACCTCATCTACGCCGACACCGCGGGCAACATCGGCTACCAGGCGCCGGGGCGCATCCCGGTGCGCAAGACCGGCGACGGCACCGTGCCCATGCCCGGTTGGACGAGCGAGAACGGCTGGTCGAGCACGATCCCCTTCGACCGGCTGCCCTCGGTGCTGAACCCGGCGGCCGGCTACATCGTCACCGCCAACAACGCCGCCGCCGGACCCGATGGACCGATGCTCACGAAGGACTGGGACTACGGCTATCGCGCCGCCGGCATCGACCGCCTGATCCGCGAACGCATCGACGCCGGTGAGCAGTTCACGGTCGACTCGCTCGCCGAGATCCAGCTCGACACCGGTGACGCGAACGCCGATGCCCTCCTGCCGGTCATCGCGTCGCTCGACCTCATCGGCGATGCCGGACGCGGAGCCGACCTCCTCCGCGAGTGGAACGGCGACGCCGAGGTCGACAGCGCGCAGGCCGCGTACTTCGCCGTGTTCTGGCGCACCCTGCTCGACGACATGTTCGGCGGGCTCCCCGACTCGACCCAGCCGCAGGGCGGCGACCGGTGGTTCAACGTGGTCGGCACCCTGCTCGGCGAGCCCGAGTCGACATGGTGGACGAACGAGGAGCTCGGCGTCTCCGGCCGCGACGCGATGATCGCGCATGCCCTCGGCGCCGCCTGGGCCGAGTCGACGAGTCGCTTGGGGTCGAACCCCGACGCATGGCGCTGGGGCCGCCTGCACACCCTGACGCTCACGAACCAGAGCTTCGGCGAGTCGGGCATCGCCCCGATCGAGTGGCTCTTCAACCGCGGCCCCTACGAGCTCGGCGGCGGTTCGGCGATCGTTAACGCGATCGGCTGGGACGCGAGCGTCGGGTACGGCGTCGACTGGGTGCCGTCGATGCGCATGGTGGTCGACCTGGCCGACCGCGACGCGTCGCGCTGGATCAACCTCACCGGTGCGTCGGGTCACGCGTTCCACGCGAACTACGCCGACCAGGCGCCGCTCTGGCAGCACGGTGAGCTCCGCGACTGGGCGTTCACCCGCGAGGCCGTCGAGGCCGACGCCCGTGACACCCTGACGCTGACGCCCGCCGGCTGACCCGGCCCCCGACACGAAACGCCGGCCGCACCCGAAGGTGCGACCGGCGTCGTGGTCGTGTTGCGGCTAGACCGAGGGGTAGTGCCGCTCGGACTCGCCGATGTAGAGCTGCTGCGGGCGCCCGATCTTCGTCTGCGGGTCGAGGTTCATCTCGCGCCAATGGGCCATCCAGCCGGGCAGGCGACCGATCGCGAAGAGCACGGTGAACATGCGCGTCGGGAAGCCCATGGCCTTGTAGATGACGCCGGTGTAGAAGTCGACGTTCGGGTAGAGACGACGCTCCTTGAAGTAGTCGTCCTGCAGGGCGAACTGCTCGAGCTCCTTGGCGATGTCGAGCAGCGGGTCGGCGACGCCGAGCCCGGCGAGGACCTCGTCGGCCGACTGCTTGACGATGGTCGCCCGCGGGTCGTAGTTCTTGTAGACCCGGTGCCCGAAGCCCATGAGCTTCACGCCGTCTTCCTTGTTCTTCACGCGCTCGACGAACTTCTCGACGCCTTCACCGGAGTCGCGGATGCGGCCGAGCATCTGCAGCACGGCTTCGTTGGCGCCGCCGTGGAGCGGGCCCGAGAGCGCCTGGATACCCGCGGAGATCGACGCGTAGAGGTTCGCACCGGTCGAACCGACGAGCCGCACGGTCGAGGTCGATGCGTTCTGCTCGTGGTCCTCGTGCAGGATGAGCAGCCGGTCGAGTGCAGTGGAGAGCACCGGGTCGACCTGGAACGGCTCGGCCATGTTGCCGAAGTTGAGCTTCAGGAAGTTGTCGACGAACGACAACGAGTTGTCGGGGTACAGGAAGGCCTGCCCGATCGACTTCTTGTGCGCGTACGCCGCAATGACCGGCAGCTTCGCGAGCAGTCGCACCATGGTGAGTTCGACCTGCTCGGGGTCGTTCGGGTCGGTCGAGTCCTCGTAGTACGTCGAGAGGGCCGACACCGCGCTCGAGAGCACCGACATGGGGTGCGCCGTGTGCGGCAGCGACGAGAAGAAGCGCTTCAGGTCTTCGTGCAGCAGCGTGTGGTGACGGATCTTCTCGTCGAACTCGCCCAGCTGATCGGCGGTCGGCAGCTCACCGTAGATGAGCAGCCACGCGACCTCGAGGAACGTCGAGTTCGCTGCGACCTCTTCGATCGGGTACCCGCGGTACCGCAGGATTCCCTGTTCGCCGTCGATGTACGTGATCGCCGACCGCGTCGACGCGGTGTTGACGAACCCGTAGTCGAGCGCGGTGAGCCCGGTCTGACGGGTCAGCGTCGACACGTCGATGCTCGAGTTGCCCTGCACCGCACGGTGGACGGGCAGTTCGGCGGTGGTGCTGCCGAACTTCAGGGTCGCGGTCTGGGGGGTCTCCCCGGCCGCATTGTTCCGGACGTCGCTCACGGCGCCTCCTGTGATCGTCACTTGCGCGGTCACCTGCTTTCCGGTCTCGACCGCACGAACGGTCTCGACCCGAATACAGCCTAGACGGGCTCCGAACACACTGTCGCACCCGCCAACAGATCATCCTATCCGTTGGTGAGAGTCACAGTTGGCAGGGCGATCCCCCACGCGAAACAGCGGATGTCACGCCGCGGCGGCGGCCCGGAGTCGCTCGGCCGCGGCCGCGATGCGCTCGTCGGTCGCCGTCAACGACAACCGCACGTGTTCGGGGTGGTGCACGCCGTAGAAATGGCCCGGGCCCGCGACGATGCCGAGATCGGCGAGTCTGCCGATCGAATCCCAACCGTCGCGCCCCTCGGTCGCCCAGAGATAGAGCCCGGCCTCGCTGCGGTCGACACGGAATCCCGCCGCCTCGAGTGCGGGCTTTAGCAGCTCGCGACGCGCGCGGTAGCGCGCCTTCTGCTCGGCGACGTGCTCGTCGTCGCGCAGCGCGGCGATCATCGCGGCCTGCAGCGGCTGCGGGAGCATGAGTCCCGCGTGCTTGCGCACGGTCGTGATGCGCCCGATGACGGTGCGGCAGCCCGCGATGAAAGCGGTGCGGTAGCCCGCCATGTTCGACTGCTTCGAGAGCGAGTAGGCGACGATCGTGTTGCGACGGCTGTCACCGACAACGCGCGGGTCGAGCAGGCTCGGGATCGGAGCATCCGCCCACTCGCCGTCCCAGCCGAGCTCGGCATAGCACTCGTCGCCGACGATGATCGCGTCGAGTTCGAGGGCGCGCTCGCGCGCGGCCCGCAGCTCGTCGATCGTGAGCACGCGCCCGTCGGGGTTGCCGGGGCTGTTCAGCCACACGAGCTTCGTCGCGGCCGGCCACTCGGCGGGGTCGTCGGAGGCCATCGACGTGGCGCCGACGAGCACGGCGCCCATCTCGTAGCTCGGGTAGGCGGCGCGGGGGTGCACGACGACGTCGCCTTCGCCGAGCCCCAGCAGGAACGGCAGGAGCGCGACCAGTTCCTTGGATCCGACCGTCGGCAGCACATTGGCCTCGGTGAGCCCGGTCACGCCTCGGCGGCGGGCGAACCAGTCGATGATGGCACCGCGCAACTCGTCGGTGCCGGTGGTCTGCGGGTAGGCGTGGGCATCGGTCGCGTTCGCGAGCGCCTCGCGAACGAGCGCCGGTGTCGGGTCGACCGGCGAGCCGATCGACAGGTCGACGACGCCCTCGGGATGCGCGGCGGCGCGCTCACGGAACGGCGCCATGAGGTCCCACGGGTAGTCGGGCAGTTCGCCGCGAGCCATGCTCAGTGCGCCTGAGGAGGGAGCACCGCGATCACGGGGTGGTCCTTCGGGATGACGCCGATCTTGGCTGCGCCGCCGGGCGAGCCGATGTCGTCGAAGAACTCGACGTTCGCCTTGTAGTAGTCGGCCCAGACGTCGGGCAGGTCGTCTTCGTAGTAGATCGCCTCGACGGGGCAGACCGGCTCGCACGCACCGCAGTCGACGCATTCGTCGGGGTGGATGTAGAGCGAGCGCTCACCCTCGTAGATGCAGTCGACGGGGCATTCGTCGATGCAGGCGCGGTCTTTGACGTCGACGCACGGAAGGGCGATGACATAGGTCACGGTGTTCGCTGTCCCTTCGAAAGGCTGGGAGTTCCAGTCTAGGCGTCGCGCGGCTGCCGTGACGGCAGCTTCGGCCACGCGACGACGAACACCGCGATCAGGGCGGGCGCGACCGACCAGATGGTGCCGGTGAGGTCTCCCACGATCAGCACCGAACCGCCAGGCCCCGGCAGGGTCAGCACCGCGACCGCCACGATGATGCCGGCGCCGGCCGCGGCCGCAGCCGCTCGCCCGCCCGCGACCAGGCGCATGCCGAGCAGCAGCGCCGCGACGCCGACGAGTGCGGCGACGAGACCCCACGGGATCGAGACCTCGCCGAGCTGCAGCGTCGCGCGATGTCCGACCGTGCCGAGGGTGCCGTAGGCGAGCCCGACCAGGAAGGCGACGACGATCGTGCCGATTCGGCTGCTCCGGCTCGTCATTTCGGCTGCTGCGTGACGGTGTACGTGACGGCCTCGCCGTCGCCTGCGAGAAGCACGATGTGCTCCCCGTCGGAGTACACGACGGCACTGCCCGTGTCACCGCTCAGTGCGGTGTCCTCGGTGAACCCCGCAGCCTCGAGTTTCGCGGCCGCATCGGCGACGGGGTCGGCCGCGCTCGACGAGACCATCACGATCCAGCCTTCGGCACCGCCGGCGCCCGCGGCGAACGTGATGTCACCGTCGATGAGCTCGACGGACGCCGGGAAGTCGGCGGGAAGTTCGCCGCTGAGGCTGACGTCGCCGCCCGTGGCGTCTTCGATGGCGTCTTCGACGCCCTTGTTGACGAGCTCGCCGGGATTCGGGAAGCACCCGGTGAGCAGGGTCGCGGTCACCGCGGCGATCACCACCGCAGTGCCCGCACGGCGGTGGGTGATGGACTGTCGCATGGCGGGCTCCTCGCGTGCAGCGGTCTGGGAGACGGGGCGGGCAGGCGCCACGCGGCATCCGATCGCCCCCGCTCGGAATTCTATCGCCCGACCCTGTGGAGCCGATGGCGTAGCGTGGGGCGAGACACGGAACGGGCCGTGCGGAGAGGACCGAAGATGGCCGAGCCCAGCACCCACGAGAACGCGCCCGATGTACGAGTCGAGCGCGACGGTAGCCTCGCGATCGTCACGATCGACCGGCCGAAGGCGCTGAACGCCCTCTCCCCCGATGTGCTCTCGGCCCTGCTCGGCGCCGTCGAGGCCCTCGCCGCCGAAGGCAGCGCCGTGCGCGGCGTGCTGCTCACCGGCGCAGGCGGTCGCGCCTTCGTGGCAGGAGCCGACATCCGGTCGATGGCGGGTCGGACGCCCGAGCAGGGCGAGGAGGCGTCGCGCCTCGGCCATCGTGTGGCCGCGGCGATCGAGGGCCTCTCCGCCCCGGTGATCGCGTGCGTCGACGGCTTCGCGCTCGGCGGCGGCCTCGAGCTCGCCCTCGCCTGCGACTTCATCTACGCGACGGATGCCTCGAGCTTCGGTCAGCCCGAGGTGCACCTGGGGCTCATCCCGGGCTTCGGGGGCACCGTGCGCCTGCCCCGTGCAGTCGGACTCGCCAGGGCGAAGGAGCTCATCTACACGGGCCGGCGCATCGACGCCGCCGAGGCCGTCGCGATCGGCCTCGTCGTGCGGTCGTTCCCCGACCGGGAGTCGCTCTTCGCCGGGGCCAGGGCCACGCTCGCCGAAGTGGGCGCGAACGCCGCACCCGCGGTGGCCCTCGCCAAGCGCGTGCTCGTCGACTCCGCGGGTCGCCGCACGGAGTCGGCGACCGAGCTCGAGATCGCGGGGTTCGGCGATGCGTTCCGCACGAATGACATGCGCGAGGGCGTCGCCGCCTTCATCGAGAAGCGCGACCCGGTCTTCACCGGCGTCTGAGCCGCCGCGGATCGAGTCGGCGCATCGGCGCCGATCCCGATCAGCCCACGCGCGCCGACAGCCAGGCGAAGCCGTCGAACCGCACGCCGTCGGCACCGAACATCTCGAGGTGCAGGTGCGGGCCGGTCGACTGACCGGTCGTGCCGACGAGTCCGAGCTGCTGGCCTGCGGTGACCTGCTGCCCGACCGAGACGGCGATCGAGCCGTACTGCATGTGGGCGTACGAGCTCGTGATGAGTTCGCCGCCGATGTTGTGCTGCACCTCGACGTTGACGCCGAGGCCGCCGCCGTTCTCGGTGGCGAGCACGACCACGCCGTCGGCGATCGACACGACGGGGGTGCCGTTGCCCGGGTTGAAGTCGACGCCGTCGTGCGAGCTCGAGCAGCCGCTGCAGGGTGCCGACCGCGGACCGAAGCCGTCGCTGCGCTTCGTCGGGTTCTGCACGGGCCAGACGATCGCGTTCGTGTCGATGAGCTGCACGTTGCCGACGCTCGCGACCTGCGAGGTGATGGGCGGCGGTGCGGCCTCCACGTCGTACTGCTCCGCCGCGAGCTGTGACATCACGCCATCGCTGCCGACCTCGACGGTCTGCGGCGCGTAGTCGATCGTGTCCTCGACCGGCGCGTAGACCGAGGCGCGGGCCTCGGAGTCGGTCGCGGTGACCGCGAGCGCGGGAACGCTCGTGGCGACCATCATGGCCGCGGCGAACGACATCGCGATGATGGAGAACGCCGGCCGGAGCGACGCGGTGCCGTTACGAGCGGTGCCGGGGCGAAGTTCGGGGGTCGGGCGGGCAGGGCTGGTGTTGGCCGCGCGGCGGCCGTGCTTGGGGGGAGTCATATATAGGGTGCGTTACGTATTTTCTGAGTCAGGTGCGAGACAACCTCAGCTACGGTACGCACTGACTCTGGGAAGAACCTCTGATGCGCATGCATATTCCCCGCGAAACGTGAGAGCGGTCTCCCCTTGTCGCGACACGAAAAAGCGGATGCCCCGGGGTCGATCGACCCCGGGGCATCCGCTCGTCTGCGTCAGTGCCTGCTAGTTCTGCTTCTTCAGGCGCGACGTCGTGCGGGCACGAGCCGTCGCGTCGAGCTCGACCTTGCGGATGCGCACAGCGGCCGGCGTGACCTCGACGCACTCGTCTTCACGGGCGAACTCGAGGCACTCCTCGAGCGAGAGCTGGCGCGAGGGCGTCATCGACTCGAACGTGTCGGAGGTCGACTGACGCATGTTCGTCAGCTTCTTCTCCTTGGTGATGTTCACGTCCATGTCGTCGTTGCGCGAGTTCTCGCCGATGACCATGCCCTCGTAGACCTCTTCGGTCGGGTTCACGAAGAACGTCATGCGCTCCTGCAGGGCGATGATCGCGAACGGCGTCACGACGCCCGAGCGGTCGGCGACGATCGAACCGTTGTTGCGGGTGACGATCTGGCCGGCCCACGCGTCGTAGCCGTGCGAGATCGCGTTCGCGATGCCGGTGCCGCGCGTGGTGGTCATGAACTCGGTGCGGAAGCCGATGAGTCCGCGGCTCGGCACGATGAACTCCATGCGCACCCAGCCCGTGCCGTGGTTCGACATGTTGTCCATGCGGCCCTTGCGCGACGCGAGGAGCTGCGTGATCGCGCCGAGGTACTCCTCGGGAGCATCGATCGTGAGGTGCTCGTAGGGCTCGTGCACCTTGCCGTCGACCTGCTTGGTGACCACCTGCGGCTTGCCGACGGTGAGCTCGTAGCCCTCACGACGCATCTGCTCGACGAGGATCGCGAGTGCGAGCTCGCCGCGGCCCTGGACCTCCCACGCGTCGGGGCGGCCGATGTCGACGACCTTCAGCGACACGTTGCCGACGAGTTCGCGGTCGAGGCGGTCCTTCACCATGCGGGCGGTGAGCTTGTGGCCCTTGACCTTGCCGACGAGGGGCGAGGTGTTCGTGCCGATCGTCATCGAGATCGCGGGCTCGTCGACCGCGATGATCGGGAGCGGACGCACGTCTTCGGGGTCGGCGAGCGTGTCGCCGATCATGATGTCCTCGAAGCCCGCGACCACGGCGATGTCGCCGGGGCCGGCGCTCTCGGCCGGGTAGCGGTCGAGCGCCTTCGTGAGGAAGAGCTCGGTCACGCGCACGTTCTGGACGGTGCCGTCGTGCTTGACCCAGGCGACAGTCTGGCCCTTCTTGATGGTGCCGTGGAAGACGCGGAGCAGGGCGAGACGACCGAGGAACGGCGACGCGTCGAGGTTCGTGACGTGCGCCTGCAGGGGGTGCGCGTCGTCGTAGGTCGGCGCCGGGATGTGCTGCAGGATCGCCTCGAAGAGCGGCTCGAGGTCTTCGTTGTCGGGGAGCTCGCCGTTGCCGGGCTTGTTGTGGCTCGCGGCACCGTTGCGGCCCGAGGCGTAGACGACCGGCACGTCGAGGATCGCGTCGAGGTCGAGGTCGGGCACGTCGTCGGCGAGGTCGGAGGCGAGGCCGAGCAGCAGGTCCTGGCTCTCGGCGACGACCTCGTCGATGCGCGCGTCGGGACGGTCGGTCTTGTTGACGAGGAGGATCACCGGCATGCGGGCCTCGAGCGCCTTGCGCAGCACGAAGCGGGTCTGCGGCAGCGGGCCCTCGCTCGAGTCGACGAGGAGGACGACGCCGTCGACCATCGACAGACCGCGCTCGACCTCGCCGCCGAAGTCGGCGTGACCGGGGGTGTCGATCACGTTGATCGTGATCGGGCCGTCGGTGGCGTGCGCGCCCTGGTAGGTGATCGCCGTGTTCTTGGCGAGGATCGTGATGCCCTTTTCGCGCTCGAGCTCGTTCGAGTCCATCGCGCGCTCTTCGACGTGCGCGTGCGCGTCGAAGGAGTGCGTCTGGTTGAGCATCGCGTCGACGAGCGTGGTCTTGCCGTGGTCGACGTGTGCGACGATCGCGACGTTTCGCAGATCGTTCCGGGTGGCGTTGGCCATGTTTGGTCCTCGAGGGTGCCGGCCCCCCGTCGCCCCCGAGCAAGAGATCAGCGCACGGAGACAGCGTGGAAGCGCTGAGATGAAGGTCTGTGGGGAGCGCAGGATGCCGCAGTGACGGCGTGCGCCCCTCTAGCGTACCCTGTCGCGCGCCCACGAAGCTGAGAACGCGGAAGCGCCCGGCCTCCGAGTGATCGGAGGCCGGGCGCTCACGTGGCGCGTCTGCCGCTCGGCGCCTAGGCTCCGAGCTCGATGCTGGCACCGGGGATCGCCGCGAGGAGATCCTTCGTGTACTGCTCCTGCGGGCTGTCGAACACCGAGTCGGTGGTCGCCGCCTCGACGATGCGGCCCTTCTGCATCACGCAGACGTGGTCGGCGATGACGCGCACGACCGCGAGGTCGTGCGTGATGAAGAGGTACGTCAGTCCGAGCTCGGCCTGCAGGTCGGCGAGCAGGCGCAGGATCTGCGCCTGCACGAGCACGTCGAGCGCGGACACGGCCTCGTCGAGCACCACGATCTCGGGCTTCAGTGCGAGTGCACGCGCGATCGCGATGCGCTGGCGCTGGCCGCCCGAGAGTTCGTTCGGGTAGCGGCTGATGAGCGTGCGCGGCAGCGAGACCTGGTCGAGCAGCTCGTAGACCCGCTCACGACGCGAGGCGTTGTTGCCGACCTTGTGTGTGAACAACGGCTCCGCGATGGTGTTGCCGATGTTGCGCAGCGGGTTCAGCGAACCGTACGGGTCCTGGAACACCGGCTGCATGCGGCTGCGGAGGTTGAAGAGCTCCTTGCCGGTCACGCTCGCCAGGTCCTTGCCGCCGACGACGATCTTGCCGCTCGTCGCGTCTTCGAGCTTCAGCAGCATCTTCGCGACCGTCGACTTGCCCGATCCGGATTCGCCCACGAGCGCCATGGTGGTGCCCTTGGGGATCTGGAACGAGACCTTGTCGACCGCCGTGAAGTCGCCGGAACCGCGGATCTTGAAGACCTTCGTGAGGTCTTCGACCACGATCGCCGGTGCGGCTTCGGGCGCTGCCGCGAGTGCCTCGGCACGCGCCTCGGCGGTCGCGATCAGGTCGATCGCGTCGCCTGCCGCGTGTGCTGCGTCATCGGCCATCGACGACTCGGCCGCCGAGATCGAACCCGTCGCCTGGATGCGGCGCGAGGCGAGGCTCGGCGCCGCGGCGACGAGTCGCTGCGTGTACGGGTGCTGCGGGTTCTGCAGGATCTCGACCGACGGCCCCGACTCCACGACGCGGCCCTTGTACATGACCACGAGCTGCTCGGCGCGCTCGGCGGCGAGGCCGAGGTCGTGCGTGATGAACAGCAGGGTCGTGCCGAGTTCACGGGTGAGCGACTCGAGGTGGTCGAGGATGACGCGCTGCACCGTGACGTCGAGCGCCGAGGTCGGCTCGTCGGCGATGAGCAGCTGCGGGTTGGCCGCGAGTCCCATGCCGATCAGCACGCGCTGGCGCATGCCGCCCGAGAACTGGTGCGGGAACTGACGCATACGACGATCGGCGTCGCCGAGGCCTGCCTGCTTCAGCACCTGGACGGCGCGCGCCTTGACCTCTTTGCGGCCGGTGGCGATGCCGTTGGCCTTGATGGCCTCCTCGACCTGGAAGCCGATCGACCACACGGGGTTGAGGTTCGACATCGGGTCCTGCGGGACGAAGCCGATCTTGCGGCCGCGAACGACCTCCATGTCCTTCTTCGACGCCTTGGTGAGGTCCTGGCCGTCGAGGAGGATCTGACCGCCCGAGACGTGGCCGGTGCCCGGGAGCAGGTTGATGATCGCGTGCGCGGTCGTCGACTTGCCGGAGCCCGACTCCCCCACGATCGCGAGGCTCTGCCCGCGATAGAGGGTGATGTTGACCCCGTCGACGGCCTTGACGAGACCGTCTTGGGTGTTGAAGCCGACCTGGAGATCCTTGATCTCGAGGAGCGGCCGTTCGGCGCCGGCGGCGCGTTCTGTTTGCACGTTCGATCCGTTCGAAGTCTCGCTCATCGCTGCGCCCTCGCCTTCGGGTCGAGCGCGTCGCGCACGACCTCGCCGAGCATGATGAAGCTCAGCACGGTGATCGACAGTGCGATCGAGGGCAGGATCAGCGTCTGGGGCGCGGTGCGCAGCGAGGTCTGGGCCTGGCTGATGTCGTTGCCCCACGACATGATGTCGGTCGGCAGGCCGACGCCGAGGAACGACAGGGTCGCCTCGGCGACGATCGCGCCGGCGAGCGAGATGGTCGTGATGACGAGCACCGGTGCGATCGAGTTCGGCAGCACGTGACGCAGCAGGATGCGGAATCGCGAGACGCCGAGCGCCGTCGACGCCATGACGAAGTCGGCGTTCTTCACCCGCAGGATCTCGGCTCGCAGCACACGGGCTGTCGCTGGCCACGCGAACAATCCGATCGCGAGCGAGATCACCCACACGTTCCGGTAGGCCGAGAGCACCGACATGATGACGACGGCGGCGAGGATGTAGGGGATCGAGAAGAAGATGTCGCCCAGGCGCGAGAGCACCGAGTCGAGCCATCCGCCGTAGAAGCCCGCGAACGCACCGAAGATGATGCCGAGCACTGCCACCAGGAACGTCACGATGAGGCCGACGGCCAGCGAGGTGGACGTTCCGTGGATGATGCGCGAGTAGATGTCGCAGCCCTGCTTCGTGAACCCGAGCGGGTGGCCCTCGGTCGGACCCGCGTTGCTGTTCGCAAGGAGGCAGTCGTTGTTCGGCGGCGTCTGAGTGAACAGGCCGGGGAACAGCGCGACGACCACGACGAGGAGGATCAGCACGGAGGAGATCCAGAACATCGGGCGCTTGCGCACGTCGTTCCATGCGTCGGTCCACAGGTTCGAGGGCTTGCCCTCGGCCTTGACCGAGTCGATGGCGACGAGCGGCGTCTCTTCCAGCGGAGCGACGTAGTGCTGCTGGTCTGGTCTGGTGTTACTTGGCATAACGGATCCTCGGGTCGAGAACGGCGTACAGGAGATCGACCAGCAGGTTCACCACGAGGTAGATCAGCACCATGATCGTCACGAAGGAGACGACGGTCGGTCCCTCACCTCGGATGATCGCCTGGTAGAGCGTGCGGCCGACGCCGGGCACGTTGAAGATGCCCTCGGTCACCGTCGCGCCGACCATGAGCGTGCCGAAGTCGACGGCGAGGTAGGTGACGACGGGGATGAGGGAGTTGCGCAGGATGTGCACGGGGACGATACGCCCACGGGAGAGGCCCTTGCTCGCAGCAGTGCGAACGAAGTCCTGTCCGTCGGTGTCGATGACCGACGCCCGTGTCAGTCGAACGATCTGGGCGAAGCTGATGGTGGCCAGCACGATGGCCGGCAATATCAAGTCTTGCGTTGGAGCTCCTGGCCCGACCGTGGTTCTGAACCACCCCAGATAGATGCCGAAGAACCACTGCATCACGAACGCGAGCACGAAGATCGGCAGCGAGATCAGGATGAGGCTCACGACGAGCGAGCTCGCGTCGAAGATGCCGCCCTTGCGGAGACCCGAGACGAGGCCGATCGAGATGCCGGCGACCATTTCGAAGAACACGGCCATCGCCGCGAGGCGGAGCGTGACCGGGAACGTGTCCATCAGGATCTCTGAGACCGGCTGACCCGAGAACGAGACACCGAGGTCTCCCGTGAAGATGTTGCCGAGGAAGATCAGGTATTGGACGATGAACGGCTTGTCAAGGTTGTACCGCTCACGAAGGGCTTCGATGACCTGCGGGGGCGGAGTCTTGTCGCCGAACAGCGCGACGATCGGATCGCCGGGCATGGCGAAGACCATGAAATAGATCAGGAATGTGGTGCCGAGCAGGACAGGGATCGCCTGCAGCAGTCGGCGCAGGATATAGCCGGCCATGGATCAGGCCCTGCGTTCTGCGAATGTGGACATGTTGAAAGAAACCTCACCGTTTGCGAGTTCGACTCCACGATGCTACGCCGATCAGGTGAACACCGTGGATACGTGGGAGTGGGGCGGCAGCCTGCTCGGCTGCCGCCCCACGGGCGCCTCAGAGTATAACCCCGAGTCGTCCTTGATCGAGAACTACTCGCTCTTGGTGACCTGGTAGTACAGCGGCACCGAGTTCCAGCCGAACTCGACGTCGTTCACGACCTCGCTCCAAGCGCCGTTCACCGTGGAGTACCACAGCGGGACGGCGGGGAGGTCCTGGAACAGGATCTCCTGTGCAGCCTGGAACTTCTCGTTCGCGGCGGCGATGTCGGTCTCGGCGAGACCCTCCTTCAGGAGCGTGTCGACCTCGGGGTTCGAGTAGTCGCCATCGTTCGAGCCGGCACCGGTTCCGTAGAGCGGGCCGAGGAAGTTGAAGAGCGCCGGGTAGTCCGCCTGCCAGCCCGAACGGAAGGCCGTCTGGATGGTGCGGTCGGTGATCTTCGTGCGCGCCTCAGCGAACGTGGGGTACGGGTCGCCGGCGGCGTCGATGCCCAGGTCGTTCTTCAGGCCGTTCGCCACAGCGTCGACCCAGGCCTGGTGGCCACCGTCAGCGTTGTAGGCGATCTTGAAGGTGCCGTCCCAAGGAGCGATGGCGTCGGCCTGAGCCCACAGCTTCTTCGCCTCTTCGGGGTTGTAGTCGAGCACCTCGGAGCCGGGGATGTCTTCCGAGTAGCCGTCGATGACCGGCGACGTGAAGTCGTGCGCCGGGGTGCGGGTGCCGGCGAAGATCACGTCGGTGATCTCGTCGCGGTTGATCGCCATCGAGATCGCCTGGCGGCGGAGGTTGCCCTCTTCACCCGAGAAGTGCGGCAGACGCGCGGGGATCGTGAACGACTGGAAGATCGCAGCCGCCTGCGTGACCGAACGGTCGCCGAACTCGTCCTGGAAGGTGGCCAGAGCCGAGTCGGGGATCGCGTCGAGCACGTCGAGGTTGCCGCCCTGGAGGTCGGCGTACGCGGCGTCCTGCGAGGCGTAGAAGATGATGTCGAGACCACCGTTGGCCGCCTGGCGGGGGCCATCGTAGTCGGGGTTCACGACGAGGTCGATCTTCTCGTTGTGCTTCCAGGCGCCTTCGCCGTCGAGCATGTACGTGCCGTTGCCGACCGGGTTCTCACCGAACGTGGCGAGGTCTTCGAACGCCGACTCGGGCAGCGGGTAGAAGGCCGAGTAGCCGAGACGCAGCGGGAAGTCCGACTCGGGCTGGTTCAGCTCGACGGTGAACGTGGTGTCATCGACGACCGTGAGGCCCGGAAGCTCGGGAACCGACTCTTCGTAGCTGAAGCCCTTGATGGACTCGAAGAAGTACTGCGAGAGCTGCTCGTTGGCAGTGTCTGCGCCGTAGTTCCACGCGTCGACGAACGAGTTCGCGGTGACGGGCTCGCCGTTCGTGAACTTCTGGTCGGCCTTGAGCTTGATCGTGTAGGTCTGCGCGTCGTCGGTCTCGATGGACTCGGCGACATCGTTGTGCGCAGCGCCCTTGGCGTCGTAGTAGACCAGGCCCGCGAAGATCGCGTCGAGGATCTTGCCGCCACCGACCTCGTTGGTGTTGGTGGGGATCAGCGGGTTCTGGGGCTCGGAGCCGTTGGTCGTGATGACCGCGGTGGCATCGCCAGCAGGGGCCGACGGGTCAGCGCCGCCGCTCGTGCAGCCTGACAGCGTCAATGCGCCGGCGGCAGCAAGAGCAATGGCTGCAACGCCGATTCTCTTGATCTTCAATGTTCCTCCTGTGAGATATGCGACGACAACACGGCTCGTGGCCGCGCTGGAGCGCTGGTAGATCGAGACTATGAACCTCACCTCCGGTAAGCAAACCAGAAGGGCAAACCGTTACCCATGCGCAACCTAGCGACACACGCGCCGCCGGATTTCGTCGCGAATCCGCACGAATGTTGCGTCTGGGCCGCTCATGCGATGATTGCCGCATGTCTTCTGCACGGCGGCTGCGGCTCGAGGTCGTCATCGTGCTCGGACTCTCGCTCGGGGCATCCGCTGTCTACTCGATCGTCTCGATCATCGCGAAGCTCACCGCGGAGACGCCGCTCGGCGAGCAGTCGGTCGCGCTGAACCCCTCTCGCGCGCCCCGTGAATGGCTCGATTTCACGTACCAGTTCCTCGACGTCTTCTTCGGGCTCTTCGCCGTCGCGCTCGTGCTGTACCTGCTCTGGGCGCCCGGGACGAACCCGTTCCGTCGCATCGGCCTCGACCTGACGAGACCGGGTCGCGACGCGGCAGCCGGCGTGCTGCTGGTGCTCGCGATCGGCGTGCCCGGGCTCGCGCTCTACGCGGCCGGCCGCGCACTCGGCCTGACCGTCGCGGTCGAGGCCTCACCCGCCGACTGGCTGTGGTGGACCGTGCCGATCCTCGTATTCCGGGCTCTCGAAGCGGCGCTGACCGAGGAGGTCATCGTCGTCGGCTACCTCTTCACGCGATTCAGGGAGCTCGGCGTCGGCCCGTGGGCGACGATCCTCTCGAGCGCCGTGCTGCGCGGCACCTACCACCTCTACCAGGGCATCGGGCCGTTCTTCGGCAACGTCGCGATGGGCGTCGTCTTCGGCTGGTGCTACCAGCGCTGGGGCCGCACGATGCCGCTCGTCATCGCGCACTGGATCCTCGACGTGGTGTCGTTCGTCGGCTATCCGCTCGCGGTCGGCTGGTGGCCGGGGCTCTTCGCCGTCTCTGCCGGCTGATCCGTTCGCGCGGGCTGATCCGTGCGAAGCGGATGCCGCGTGCGGGTCGTCCTCGGCACGTGCTCGCTGCGGCCGAGCGCGACGACCGTCGTCGGCATCGGCGGCAACGCCTCCTCGGCGGCCTCGACCCTCAGGTCGGAGTCCGTGCCGCGCACACGTGCCAGGTCGAGGCCGCTGCGCCGCGACGGCGTGCAGACGGGCGAGTAGAAGCCCTCGTCGCCGAAGACGCTGCCGCTCGCGAAGTCGGTGATCGACTGGGCTCGGCGCAGGGCCTCGGCCGTGGCCGGGTCGCGTCTCTGGAGGAGGCCGGCTCGCTGTTCGAGCCCGAGGCCGCGACCCGCGAGCACCGAGGTGCCGACGAGCAGCCCCACGAACCCGACGGTCGTGAGCACCGTGATGAGATCGACGGACATCATGCCCCCTCTGCTTCGAGAGAACCCGGGCCCTCCGACAGAACCCGCGGGTAATTTCGAGAGAACCTCAGTGTACTCCCGGGGGCGCTGCTCGGGGTCGCCCTGATCCCTCGATTCGCGGCGCTCGCGAACATGGAGACACCCCTCGAAGCGAGGGTGCACGCCGGGCATCGCCCGCAGGAATCGGAACGGAACCATGTCACTCGCCGCCGCCTTCGCCGCAGGTCACCACTCCGCCCGCGCCACAGACCGCCGCTTCCGCGCGACGGAATCGGAGATCCGCGAGGCGCACGAGCGGGTCACCGCCCGGCGCACCGCCATCGTCGCCGCTCCGTCTCCGACCCGTCGCGAATACACGGAACGCGGCCGCCATGCGGCGCCGCGCCCCGCGTAGCCCGGCACTGGTCAGCCGGCGATCCTCTCCCCAGCGGGGCTCAGCACCCACCAGACCCCGTTCACGCCTTGGCCGTTGACGTCGCCCGCAGCGCTGTCGCCCGCGAAGTAGTAGAGCGGCCAGCCGTTCAGCGTCACCTGCGTCGAGCCGTCGACCCCCGTGATGGTGCCGACCTCACCGGTCACGCCCTCGACCTCGGGGGCATCCGACTCGGTCGTCACCGCGGGCCAGTTGGTCGCGCACTCGCCCTCGCAACTGCTCGCGTCCGCTCCCTGCGTGTCCTTGTCGAACATGTAGACCGTCATGCCCTCGCCGTCGACCACGATCTCTCCGAGATCGGAGTCGGCGGTGGTGAGCGGTGCGCCGGACGATCCGTAGTCCATGTCGGGCGACTCGGTCTCCGCCGAGGTGCCCGCACCGTCGGTGGGCTCCTCCGCGGCGGGGGCCGAGCAGCCCGCGAGTGCCACGATGAGTCCCATGACGGCCAGTCCTGTTGCGATGCGCAGCTTCATGCGTCGTCCTTCTCTCATGCTCAGGGCCGCGGTTGCGACCTCTCCAGAAGCACGAGACGCAGCCACGGATGGTTCAACCGGACCCGGTACCCGCAGCGCCGATCAGTCGAACTCGCTCCGCATGAGCACGTCGCCGCTGCCGATCGCGCGGATCTCGAGCGACGCGATCTCGTCGAGGTCGAGCGCGGCGCCGGCCGAGAGCCGGGCCGCGGCCCCTGGACTCGCCCGCCAGCTCGAGACATCCGTGCGCTCGCCATCGCGACCGACGACGACGAGCGCGTACGGCCAGCCGCCGGCCGGGGCATCGGATGCCTCGGCCTCGGCGTAGCGGCAGTCGAGCTCGATCCTCGTTCCCCACGCGACCTGGGTGAGCGTCGCGGTGGCCGAGAGCGGCACCTCGGCGACGGCCTCGAAGGCGACCGATTCCGAGAGAACGGACGGCCGGGTGAGGGCGAGGGGCACCGCGATCGCGACGATGACGAGGACGGCGGCGGCCGCGGCCGCGGCCGCGGAGGCGACCCACCACGTGCGAGCGCGACGGCGACGTCGGCGGCGATCCTCCAGTCGCACCGCGTCGAGGAGGTCGTCGCGGGGCGCCGGTGCCGGAGCGGAGCCGTCGTCGGGTTCGCGCATGAGCGCCTCGGCGCGCTCGGGGGAGAGCCGCGCGAGGAGGCCCGGCATCGGGGCGAGCTCGGCGACGGATCGCCGGCACAGCTCGCACGACTCGAGGTGCTGCTCGTACTCGCCGCGCTCGACCGGCGAGAGCGCCCCGAGCACGTAGGCGGAGTCCCAATCCGCGAAGCGCGCGTGATCCGCGTTCATCGCGTCACCCCTTTCTCCTGCAGTGCGAGGCGCAGCGCCCGAAGCCCGTAGTGCAGTCGGGACTTCACCGTACCCTCCGGGATGCCGAGCCGCCGTGCGACCTCGGCCACGCTGCATCCGCCGTAGTACGCATGCACGATCACCGCCCGATGCTCGAGGCTCAAGGTCACCAGTGCCTCCTCGACCAGCAGGCTCTCGAACAGGGCGTCGGTCGCGTCGCCCGCCGCGCGCTCGGGCGTCTCGGCGACGCCGATCTCGTGACGACGACGCGCACTGCGCGCCTCGTCGATCACGAGGTTGCGGGCGACCGTGATCATCCACGACCTCGTCGACGCGGGCTCCTGCGCCATGATGCGAGGGCTTCGCCACGCCCGGAGCAGCGTCTCCTGCACGATGTCGTCGGCGCCGGCGGCATCGCCGGTGAGGTGCACCACGTACCGCCACACCGACGGCCCGTGCGCGTCGTAGAGCGCGACCAGACGGCTGTCGTCATCGAGCGGCATCCATCACCTCCTGTCCTCTGCCCTGAGAACGAGAGCGGGCGCCGAATGGTTCATTCGCGGCGACGGTGAACCGGAGCGGCGTGAGCGACGTGTTCTCGTCATGGATGCCACTGATCTCGCACCGCTCGCCTCGGAGGATCTCCTCCAGGTCGCAGGCCTGCCCCTGCACCCGCTCATCGTGCACGCGGTGGTCGTGCTCACGCCACTCACGGTACTCGCCCTGCTGCTCGGCACGTTCTGGCCGGCTGCCCGAAGGCGCCTCGGCATCGTGACCGCGCTCGGAGCGCTCGGCGTGCTCGTGCTCGTGCCCATCACGGTCGCAGCCGGGCAGTCGCTCGCCGCCGTCATCGGCCCGGTCCCCGCCGTCGCGCGGCATCAGCAGTTCGGCGAGATGCTGCTGCCCTGGGCCATCGCGCTCTTCATCGTCGCGGCGGCCCAGTGGGCGTGGTTCCGCTTCGGCGACGAGCGGATGCGCCGGGACTCGCCCGGCGCAGCACGAGCGGCGCGCATCGGCCTCGCGGCGGCATCCGTCGTCGTCGGCGTGGGCACGGCCGTGCTGCTCGTGCTGATCGGAGACTCAGGAGCCCGCGCCGTCTGGGGCGGGCTCCTGAGCTGACCGATCTCGGGGCGATCGCTACGCGAACGCCGTGACTGCAAACGGCGGAAGAGCCGCCGCCGCATCTTCTCGAGGCGCTCGCTACGCGAACGCCTCGACCGGCGGGCAGGCGCACACGAGGTTGCGGTCGCCGAACGCCTGGTCGATGCGGCGCACCGGCACCCAGTACTTGCCGCGCACCAGCGAGTGCACCGGGTACACGGCCTGCTCGCGGGTGTAGGCGTGGGTCCACTCCCCCGCGATGACCGACTCCGCGGTGTGCGGTGCGTTCACGAGCGGGTTGTCGTCGGCGGGCCACTCGCCCGCGGCGACGGCGTCGGCCTCGGCCTTGATCGCGACCATCGCCTCGACGAAGCGCTCGAGCTCGGCCAGGTCCTCCGACTCGGTCGGCTCGATCATGAGCGTGCCCGCGACGGGGAACGACATCGTCGGCGCGTGGAAGCCGTAGTCGACGAGGCGCTTGGCCACGTCGTCGACCGTCACGCCCGTCGCCGCCGTGAGCGGGCGCAGGTCGAGGATGCACTCGTGCGCGACGAGGCCGTTGTCGCCGGTGTAGAGCACGGGGTAGTGCTCGCGCAGGCGCGAGGCCACGAAGTTCGCGGCGAGCACCGCCGAGGCGGTCGCCTGCTTCAGGCCCTCGGAGCCCATCATGCGCACGTAGGCCCACGAGATCGGCAAGATCGACGGGCTGCCGTACGGCGCCGCCGAGACGGGGCCGCCGTCGTGCGTGACGCCCCCCGAGTGGTCGGCGCGCTGGGCCATCGGGTGGCCGGGCAGGTAGGGCGCGAGGTGCGCCTTGGCCGCGACCGGGCCGACGCCGGGGCCGCCGCCGCCGTGCGGGATGCAGAACGTCTTGTGCAGGTTCAGGTGCGACACGTCGCCGCCGAAGTCGCCGAAGCGGGCGAAGCCGAGCAGGGCGTTGAGGTTCGCACCGTCGACGTACACCTGGCCGCCGGCGTCGTGCACGGCCTGCGTGATGGTCTTCACCTCGTGCTCGTAGACGCCGTGCGTCGACGGGTAGGTGATCATGAGGGCCGCGAGGTTCGCGGCGTGCTCGGCGATCTTCGCGCGCAGGTCGTCGAGGTCGACGTTGCCGAGCTCGTCGGTCGCGACGACCACGACGCGCATGCCCGCGAGCACCGCGGATGCCGCGTTGGTGCCGTGCGCGCTCGACGGGATGAGGCACACCGTGCGCTCGGTCTCGCCGTTGGCGTGGTGGTACCCGCGGATCGCGAGGAGGCCGGCGAGCTCGCCCTGGCTGCCCGCGTTCGGCTGCAGCGACACCGTGTCGTATCCGGTGACCTCGGCGAGCCAGGTCTCGAGCTGCTCGATGAGGCCGAGGGTGCCGACGACGTCGGCCTCGGGCGCGAACGGGTGCAGGTTCGCGAACTCGGGCCAGGTGACCGACTGCATCTCGGTCGCGGCGTTGAGCTTCATGGTGCACGAGCCGAGCGGGATCATTCCGCGGTCGAGCGCGTAGTCGCGGTCGGCGAGGGTCTTCAGGTAGCGCATCATCTGCGTCTCGGAGTGGTGCGTGTTGAAGACCGGGTGCTCGAGGTAGCCGCTCGTGCGACGGAGCTCGCCGCTCGCGACGGCGGGCAGGGTCGCCGTCTCGACGACGACCTCGGTGCGCTCGGGCAGCCCGAACGCCTGCGCGACGAGCGAGAGCTCGGCCTCGGTCGTCGTCTCGTCGACGGCGACGTGCACGGTGGCCTCATCGGCCTCCCACACGTTCACGCCGAGGGCGCGGGCGCGCTCGACGATGTTGCCGGCGAGTCCGGGCACGTGCACCCGGATCGTGTCGAAGTACGCGTCGTGCGCGAGGGTGAGGCCGTAGCCGGTCAGCACCCCGGCGAGCGCGGTCGCCTTCGCGGCCGTCGAGACGGCGATGTGACGGATGCCGCGGGGCCCGTGGTAGACCGCGTACATCGACGCCATGACGGCGAGCAGCACCTGCGCGGTGCAGATGTTCGACGTCGCCTTCTCACGGCGGATGTGCTGCTCGCGGGCCTGCAGGGTGAGGCGGTACGCGGGCGCGCCCACGGCGTCCTTCGAGACGCCGACGAGGCGGCCGGGCAGCTGGCGCTCGAGGCCAGTGCGCACGGCCATGTAGCCGGCGTGCGGTCCGCCGAAGCCCATCGGCACGCCGAAGCGCTGCGAGGTGCCGACGGCGACGTCGGCGCCGAGCTCGCCCGGGCTCGTGATGAGCGCGAGGGCCAACAGGTCGGCGGCCACGACAGCGAGGGCGCCCTGCGCCTTCGAGGCGGCGATCACGGATGCCGGGTTCCACACGCGACCCGATGCACCCGGGTACTGCACGAAGAGACCGAAGTGCTCGCCGAAGGCGGCGACATCCGTCTGCTCGTCGAGCGAGGCGACGACGAGCTCGATGCCGACCGCCTCGGAACGCGACTCGAGGAGCGCGAGGGTCTGCGGCAGCACGTCGGCGTCGACGACGAAGCGGTTCGAGGTCGACTTCGAGGCGCGGCGCGCGAGCAGCATGCCCTCGACGACCGCGGTGCCCTCGTCGAGCATCGACGCGTTGGCGGTGTCGAGGCCCGTGAGGTCGGTGACCATCGTCTGGAAGTTGATGAGCGCCTCGAGCCGGCCCTGCGAGATCTCGGGCTGGTACGGCGTGTAGGCGGTGTACCAGCTCGGGTTCTCGAGCACGTTGCGCTGGATGACCGACGGCGTGACCGTGCCGAAGTAGCCGAGGCCGATCATCGAGGTGCGCACGGTGTTCTGCTCGGCGAGCGCCGCGAGCTCTGCGAGCGCCTCCCGCTCGGTGGCGGCGGCGGGGATCGCCGAGTTCAGCACCTCCCCCATGCGGATCGACGTGGGCACCGCGGCGGCCATGAGGGCGTCGAGGGAGTCGTAGCCGAGCTCGGCGAGCATGAGCCCGTGGTCGCTCGGACTGGTGCCGATGTGGCGGCGCCCGAAGGCGTCGAGGTCGAATGCGGAGGAGGTGGGGGTGCTCATGCGGGTGCTTACTCTCCGACCAGTGCGCGGTACTCGGCGTGGGTGAGGAACTTCGGCAGGCTCGAGGCGTTCACCTTGATGAGCCAGCCCTCGCCGAACGGGTCGCTGTTGACGAGCTCGGGCGAGTCGACGACGGTCTGGTTGGCCTCGACGACCTCGCCGCTGACGGGGGCGAACAGCTCGCCGACCGATTTCGTCGACTCGATCTCGCCGACGACGGTGCCCTCGGTCACGGTCGTGCCGGCCGCGGGCAGCTCGACGAAGACGACGTCGCCGAGCTTCTCGGCGGCGTAGTCGGTGATGCCGATCGTGGCGACGTCACCGTCGATGGCGATCCACTCGTGTTCTTCGGTGTAGTGCAGTGCGGTCTGGTCGGTCATGGGGTGCTCCTTGCGATGGGTTGGCTGCCGAGTCGCCCGATTCCCTGCAGGGTCGGGCGACTCGAGGTCAGGCGGTGGCGGTGCGCTTGTAGAACGGCAGGGCGACGACGGATGCCGCGACGCGCGTGCCACGGACGTCGACGAAGAGCTCGCGGCCGGGCTCGGCGGCGGCGGGCGCCACGAGCGCCATGGCGATCGGGTGGCCGAGCGTCGGCGAGAGCGCACCGCTCGTGACGATGCCGATGCGGGTCGCGTCGGCGCCGTCGCCGTCGTAGATCTCGTAGTCGGCGCGGGCCGCGCGTCGGCCCTCGGCTGCGAGGCCGACGAGCACCGGGGCATCCGCTGCGGGGCCCTGCTCGATGGCGGCGCGACCGACGAAGGCGTCGGGCTTGGCGAGTGCCACCACGCGGCCGAGGCCGGCCTGCACGGGCAGGATGTCGCGGCTCAGCTCGTGGCCGTAGAGCGGCATGCCCGCTTCGAGGCGGAGCGTGTCGCGGCTCGCGAGCCCGCAGGGCGTCACGCGGGGGCCGCCGGTCTCGGCGAGCGCCTCCCACAGGCGTGCCGCCCGCTCGGGTGCGAGGTAGAGCTCGAACCCGTCTTCGCCGGTGTATCCGGTGCGTGCGACGAGCACCGGTTCGCCCTCGAAGGTCGCCGGGAATGCACGGTAGTACTTGAGGGCTTCGAGCTTCGCGTCGAAATCCTCCTCGTCGTTGCCGGGCCCGTCGACGCCGAAGCCCGGCGTCTCGAGCAGCACCGCTCGGGCATCGGGGCCCTGCAGCGCGATGAGTGCGACGTCGTCGCTCTCGTCGGAGACGATCGTGTCGAAGCCGGCCGCGCGGGTGCGGAGTTCGTCGGCGACGACGCGGGCGTTCGAGGCGTTCGCGACGACCATGTAGCGGTCGTCGCCGGTGCGGTAGACGACGAGGTCGTCGATGATGCCGCCGTCTTCGGCGAGCAGCAGCGAGTACTTCGCCTGCCCGATCTCGATGGCCGAGAGCTTGCCGGCGAGCGCGTGGTCGAGCGCGGCGGCGGCCTGGGGGCCGATGAGCACGATCTCGCCCATGTGCGAGAGGTCGAAGAGGCCGGCCGCCGTGCGCACGGCGTGGTGCTCGGCGAGGTCGCTGGAGTAGCGCACGGGCATCTGCCAGCCCGCGAAGTCGGTGAAGCTCGCGCCCGCTGCGCGGTGCACGGCGTCGAGCGGGCTCAGCCGTTCGGTGCTCGACGACTCGAGGCTGGTGGTACCGGGTTCGTTGGTCACGAGAGTTCTCCAGACGTGCCGACGTGCGCCGGCGTTGTCACGGTCGCGGAAGCGGCACCGTGTGGGAACTCCCCCTCTGTCATGAGCCTGAGAGTTTCACGCGGGGTCGCGCTTTCACCGTGGGCGGGAGGCCGCGAGCCATCGCGGAATCCACTTTTCAGAGCGGCCTCGTCATCGCGGTGTAGTGACCTGAGAGATTGGCGGGGAGGCTTGCTCCTTCGGTGCCGGTCTGGCGCTGTTCATCGGCGCTGACCGGCTCTCCCGCGACGCGTCGATGGCCCGGTATGAGATTGTGCTCCGATCCTAGCAGCGAGGCCGCCGGATGCCGCAGGCTCGAGCGCCGCCGTGTGCGAACAGGTGGTCAGATCGACGCCGAACGGCCGACTGAATCGGCGCAGGTGTGGCCGGCGGTTCCCCGCTGCGGCGCCTGTGGATGAATCCGACCACGCACAACCCTCCGGCTGCAGGCTTGGAGCATGCGTCGACCGGCCCAACTCCCACCGGAACTCGCCGACGGCGGCGTATTCGGCCTCGAAGACGCTCGCCGCCTCGGGCTCACCCGAGGAAGGCTCGCCGCCGGCGACCTGTCCACGCCGTTCCGCGGCAGCCGGATGGTGGTCGGCACCGACCGGTCCATCAGGCATCTCGCCCTCGCCTACGCCGCCCGCATGCCCGACCGCCAGTTCTTCAGCCACGCGACCGCCGCCCTGCTCAACGGCGTGCCGCTCCCGACTGCCGTCGAGCGCGACCCACGACTCGACGTCTCGGTGTTCGAAGGTGCGCCGCGACCCCGCGTACGCGGTGTCGTCGGCCACGTGCTCGAGCCGACACGTACGACCGTGCTCGCCGCAGGTCGGCTTCGAATGACGGATGCCGCGACCACGTGGTGCCAACTCGGAGCGCGCCTCGGCGTGGACGACCTCGTGGCGGCCGGAGACTTCATGGTCACCGGCCGTGATCCCGTCGGCGGCCGCGCGCCGATGGTGCGGGTGACCGACCTCGTGGCGGCTGCAGAGCGACATCGCGGCAGCTCCGGTGTCGCTCGACTGCGCATCGCGCTGCCGTTGATCCGCTACGGCCCGCTCTCCCGTCGGGAAACGCGTCTGCGTCTGGTCATCGTGCGGGCCGGCCTGCCCGAGCCGGAGATCAACCATGTCGTGCGAGACCCACGATTGGGCGGCTGGGAGCCGATGATCGACCTCGCGTACCCGCGGCATCGCGTCGGCATCGAGTACGAGGGCGATCATCACCGCGATCCTCGCCAGTTCAGAGCAGACATCCGGCGATACGAACGGCTGCAGGATGTCGGGTGGTCCTTCGTGCGGGTCACCGCAGCCGACCTGCCGGAGCAGGGCGGCGATGGCGCGTCGGTGGCACTGACACGGCGGATCGCCGCCCGTCTGGAATCCCGAGGCTGGCGCACCAGATGATCACCTGGGCAGTGGCGCAGCCCATGAGGTGGGCGAACGACGCTGGACTGCCCATTCGTTCGTGGCCGCTAGGGTTCGTGTTCTGGTCATTCCGACTGTAAGCTGTCGATCGTTCGAGTTCGAGTCAACATGACCAGAAGATCGGAGGCGCCGGATGCCGCAGCAGACGAAGCCGCTCGGCGAGGTGTCGACCCGTCTCGCCGTCTCCACCGTGATCTTCGCCCTGCGCCCCGATCGCACCGGTCGCCCGGTGCTCTGGACCCCGCTCGTGCGCCGAACGCGTGAGCCCCAACTCGGACTCTGGGCCCTGCCCGGCGGCTGGCTGCCGCCCGCCGAGGAACTCGAGGCCGCGGCCGCCCGCACCCTGCGGCTCACGACCGGCCTCGCTCCCACCTACCTCGAGCAGCTCTACACCTTCGGCGAGGTCGACCGCTCCCCCGGAGCCCGCGTCGTCTCGGTCGTCTACTGGGCACTCGTGCAGAGCGACGAGGCGGCACGAGCCACGGCGGGGCCGAACGTGCGCTGGGTGCCGGCAGACACCCTGCCCGGGCTCGCGTTCGACCACAATCGCATCATCGAGTACGCGCTCTGGCGCCTGCGCACCAAGGTCGAGTACGCCTGGATCGCGCATGCGTTCCTCGGCGAGACCTTCACCCTCGCCGAGCTCCGCGAGGTCGTCGAAGCCGTGCTGCAGCGCCCGCTCGACCCCGCGAACTTCCGCCGCACGATGCTCGCCTCCGGCCGACTGCGCGAGACCGGCGAGCGCCTGGCCGGCGCACGGAACCGGCCCCCGAAGCTCTACCGCTACGACTCCACCGCCCTCGCGGCGACCACCGAACCGACCGCGCGAACCGAAGCGCTGAAGGAGCGACCGGCATCATGACCATCTCCATCGACGATCCTCGTACCGACGACACCCGCGCCGCGGCATCCGTCGACCGCACCATCCGGCTCATCACGACCGGAGCCGCCGCCGGCGAGTCGTGCTCGCCCGAGCTCGCGAAGGGGCCGTGGGAGTTCGACGCGGGCCCCGTGGCCTACGGACCGGGCTCGTCGATGGGCGACGTCATCCCCACGGGCTCGCCCCGCCAGGGCGCACTGCCCGAGTCGTACCGCACGGCCTCGGCCGACGAGCTGCACACGCGCATCCGCGCCGCGAAGGCGACGCTCGGCGATCGCGCCGTCGTGCTCGGCCACTTCTACCAGCGCGACGAGGTCATCGAGCACGCCGACTTCGTGGGCGACTCGTTCCAGCTCGCGAACGCCGCGCTCACCCGGCCCGATGCCGAGGCGATCGTCTTCTGCGGCGTGCACTTCATGGCCGAGACCGCCGACCTGCTCTCGACCCCCGAGCAGGCCGTGATCCTGCCGAACCTCGCCGCGGGCTGCTCGATGGCCGACATGGCCGATGAGAGCTCGGTCGAGGAGTGCTGGGAGCAGCTCGAGTCGGTGTACGGCGACCTCACGGCGACCGATGCCGACGGCCGGGTGCCCGTGATCCCGGTCACCTACATGAACTCGTCGGCGGCGCTCAAGGGCTTCGTCGGGCGGCACGGCGGCATCGTCTGCACCTCCTCGAACGCGAAGACCGTGCTCGAGTGGGCGTTCGAGCGCGGGCAGCGGGTGCTCTTCTTCCCCGACCAGCACCTCGGCCGCAACACCGCGAAGGCCATGGGCGTGCCGCTCGAGCAGATGCCGATGTGGAACCCGCGCAAGGCGCTCGGCGGAAACTCGGCGGGCGACCTGGGCGACGCGCGCGTCATCCTCTGGCACGGCTTCTGCTCGGTGCACCGCCGGTTCACGGTCGACCAGATCGCGCAAGCGCGCATCGACCACCCCGGCGTGCAGGTCATCGTGCACCCCGAGTGCCCGATGCCGGTCGTCGACGCGGCCGACGCCGCCGGCTCGACCGACTTCATCGTGAAGGCGATCCAGGCGGCGCCGGCCGGTTCGACGTTCGCGATCGGCACCGAGATCAACCTCGTGCAGCGCCTCGCGGCCGAGTACCCGCAGCACACGATCTTCTGCCTCGACCCGGTCGTGTGCCCGTGCTCGACGATGTACCGCATCCACCCCGGCTACCTCGCCTGGGTGCTCGAGGAGCTCGTCGCCGGCCGGGTCGTCAACCGCATCACGGTGGCCGACGAGGTGGCAGAGCCCGCGCGGGTCGCGCTCGAGCGGATGCTCGCGGCCAAGCCGCCCGTCGCCGTCACGGGGGCCTGACATGGCCCGCGTGCTCGTCATCGGCGGCGGCATCGCCGGGCTCTGGGCCGCGGTGAAGGCCACCGACGCCGGGCACACCGTCGAGCTCGTCACGAAGGCCGAGCTCGCCGAGGGAAACACGCGCTACGCGCAGGGCGGCATCGCCGCGGCGCTCTTCCCCGATGACTCGGCCGAGCGCCACTTCGCCGACACGATCGACGCGGGCGCAGGGCTCGCCGACCCCGCCGCCGTGCGCGTGCTCGTCGACGAGGGCCCCGACCGGGTGCGCGACCTGATCCGGTTCGGGGTCGCGTTCGACCGAGGAGAGTCGGGCCTCGAGCGCGGCCTCGAGGCCGCCCACTCGCGGGCGCGCATCCTGCACGCCGGCGGCGATGCCACCGGCGCGGCGATCGAACACGCCCTCGTCGCCACCGTGCGACGCCGTGCCGTGGCGATCGACGAGCAGACGATGCTCGTCGACCTCCTCGTCGAGGGTGGTCGCGTGGTCGGGGCGCAGCTGCTCGGGGCATCCGGAGCCGTCGTCGAGCGCCGCGCCGACGCGGTCGTTCTGGCCACCGGCGGCAGCGGATGCCTCTTCCGGCATACGACGAACCCGGCGGTCGCGACGGGCGACGGCGTGGCCGCAGCCTGGCGGGCCGGTGCACGGGTCGCCGACCTCGAGTTCACCCAGTTCCACCCGACCGCGCTCGCCGCACCCGGCACGCCGCTCATCTCGGAGGCCGTGCGGGGCGAGGGCGCGGTGCTCCGCGACGCGAGCGGCCGGCGATTCCTGCTCGACGTCGATGCTCGCGGCGAACTCGCGCCCCGTGACGTCGTCGCCCGTGCGGTCTGGCGGCGCTCGCTCGAGCAGGGCGGCGCTCCCGTGCTCCTCGACGCCACCTCGCTCGGCGGGGCGGAGCTCGCCCGACGCTTCCCCGGCCTCGACGCCGTCGTGCGCGCGGCGGGCTTCGACTGGGCCCGCGAGCCGGTGCCCGTGACGCCCGCCGCGCACTACGCCATGGGCGGCGTCGCGACGGACCTCGACGGGCGTACGAGCCTGCCCGGCCTCTTCGCCGTCGGCGAGGTCGCCCGCACGGGCGTGCACGGGGCGAACCGGCTGGCCTCGAACTCGCTGCTCGAGGCTGCGGTGTTCGCCGACCGTGCGGTGCGGGCGATCACGGCTTCGGAATCGTCGGCTCGACCCGCCGGAGCCGACGGCGATGAGTCGGCGACGGCCGGCGTGCCCGGCCGGCCCTCCGAATTCGTGGCCGGCGCGCCCGGCCGGCCTTCCGAATTCGTGCACGGCGCGCCCGTCGATCGCGACGAGCTGCAGGCGCTCATGTGGAGCCACGTCGGGCTCGAACGCGACGAGGCCGGGCTCGCCGAGGCATCCGCTCGGCTCGACGCGTGGAGCGCGCCGGAGCCCGGCGACCACCGCAGCGCCGAGGATCGCAACCTGCTCGACCTCGCCAGGCTCACCGTGGCGGCGGCCCGTGCTCGGCGCGCCAGCTGCGGCGCGCACTTCCGCACCGACGACCCGGCCCTCGACCTCGTACTCCCCATCGAACTCGAACGAGAGGCCGCCTGATGACCGACACTCACACTGTGCGCTGCATCGACGTGTTCGAACGAGAGGCCGCCTGATGACCGACGCACGCGAGATCGACCGCATCGTGGGTGCAGCGCTCGACGAGGACGCCCCGTGGGGCGACCTGACCTCCGAGGTGCTGATCCCCGCCACCGCCACCGCGACCGCCGTGCTCATGGCGCGCGAGGCCGGCGTGCTGAGCGGCATCGAGGTGTTCGCCGCGGCGTTCCGCCTCGTCGATCCGGCAGTGGTCGTCGAGCAGCTCGCCGGCGACGGCGAGCCGTTCGAGGCCGGTGCGGTGCTCGCCCGGGTCAGCGGTCCGGCACGCGGGATCCTCCGCGCCGAGCGCGTGGGCCTGAACCTCGTGCAGCGCATGTCGGGCATCGCGACGCTCACCGCCCGCTACGTCGCCGAGACGGCGGGCACCGGCGCGCGCATCGTCGACACCCGCAAGACCACGCCGGGCCTGCGCAGCCTCGAACGCCAGTCCGTGCGCGACGGCGGCGGCCGCAATCACCGCCGCTCGCTCTCCGATGCGGTGATGGCGAAGGACAACCACCTCGCGGTGCTGACCGCGGGCGGGCACGACCTCGCGACCGCGCTGCGGGCGGCGCGCGAGCGGATGCCGCACACCGCCCACCTCGAGGTCGAGGTCGACCGGCTCGACCAGGTCGAGGCGGTGCTCGCCGGCGGCGCCGACACCGTCATGCTCGACAACTTCACGCCCGACGGGCTGCGGGCGGGCGTCGCGCTCATCGCGGGGCGGGCGATCGTGGAGGCATCCGGCGGGGTCACGCTCGAGACGGTGCACGAGATCGCGGCCACCGGCGTCGACGTGATCTCGGTCGGGGCGCTCACCCACTCGGTGCGCTCGCTCGACCTCGGACTCGACGTGGCGGTCGCGACGTGATCTTCCTCGATCACGCGGCGACGACGCCCGTGCGCCGCGAGGCGCTCGAGGCGATGTGGCCCTTCCTCTCCGGCTCCTTCGGCAACCCGTCGAGTCACCACGGGCTCGGCGACGAGGCCGCACGCGCGCTCGCCGCCGCGCGCGCCACCGTCGCCGCGGTCATCGGCTGCCGACCCGGCGACGTCGTCTTCACGAGCGGCGGCACCGAGGCCGACAACCTGGCGCTGAAGGGCCTCGCCCTCGCGAATCCCCGGGGGCGGCACCTCGTGGTCTCGCCGATCGAACACGAGGCGGTGCTCGAATCCGCCGCGTATCTCGCCCGGATGCACGGCTTCGAGGTCTCCGAGGTCGCGGTCGACGCGGGCGGCCTCGTCACCCCCGACGCACTGGCCCGAGTCATGCGACCCGACACCGCGCTCGTGTCGGTGCAGCTCGCGAACAACGAGATCGGCACCGTGCAGCCGATCGCCGAGCTCGCCGCCGTCGCGCACGCCGCCGGGGCGCTCATGCACACCGATGCCGTGCAGGCCGCGGGCTGGCTCCCCCTCTCCCTCGACGCCCTCGGCGTCGACGCCCTCTCGCTCGCCGGTCACAAGGTGGGCGCACCGAAGGGAACCGGCGCCCTCGTCGTGCGCGGACGCCTGCCGCTCGAACCGGTGCTGCACGGCGGCGGGCAGGAACGCGGCCGCAGGTCGGGCACCGAGAACGTCGCGGGCGCGGTCGCGTTCGCCACGGCACTGCGGCTGGCCGACACCGAGCGAACGGATGCCGCGGCGCGTGTCGCCGCGCTCGGCGCCGAGTTCGCGGCGACGATCGCTGCGACCGTGCCCGGGGCGACTCCGACCGGCGACGCCGAACACCGCCTGCCGGGCACCGTCTCCTTCGTCTTCCCCGGCACGAGCGGCGAGGCCGTGCTGCTCGAGCTCGAGCGCGACGGCGTCATCTGCTCGAGCGGCTCGGCGTGCGCGGCCGGCAGCGACGAGCCCTCGCACGTGCTCACGGCGATCGGGCTGCCCGCCGAACTCGCGCAGACGGCGGTGCGGTTCACCCTCGGCGCCGAGACGACTGCCGAAGAGCTCACGGATGCCGCGGCATCCGTCGTTCGTGCCGTGTCGGCCGTACGCGGTATCGTGGCGACATGAGCGAATCGACACCTGCAGCTGACACGGCGAACGAGCGGCGCATCGAGAACGAGCTCGCTCCCGAAGAGCAGCTCCTCGAGGGCTGGCTCCCCCGTCCCACTCCCACCGACGGCCCGGCACCGGCTCCGTAAGCCGCCCCGCGACGACCGAGGTTCCCAGCAGGCCGAAGCGCTTCCAGAGCGCTCGGTTCCATACGTTCCGATCGATGTCGGAATCGGGGAATAGCGAGTCACCCGACGCGGGTTGACCAACGTATTCGACGCAATTCCCCGGCGCAGTTCTGCGCCGACATCGATTGGACGCATCTTCCTTGACCGAACGCGCCGTTCCCGAACTCCGTGACCCCGTCGTCGCCCCTGCGGGCGACACCACCATGCACGAGCACTCCGATGTCGAGGCGCTGCACGGCGCCCGCAACAACCGGGTGATCTGGCTCCTCCTCGCCGCCTCCTTCGTCGTCATCCTCAACGAGACGATCATGGGCGTGGCGATCCCGCACCTCGTCGTCGACCTCGGCATCTCGATCTCCCAGGCGCAGTGGCTGACCACCGCGTTCATGCTGACCATGGCCGTCGTCATCCCGATCACCGGCTACCTGCTGCAGCGTTTCGCGACCCGCCCGATCTTCATCGCGGCGATGAGCCTCTTCTCGACGGGCACGCTCATCGCGGCCATGGCTCCGGGCTTCGAGGTGCTCCTCGTCGGCCGGGTGGTGCAGGCGAGCGGCACGGCCATCATGATGCCGCTGCTCATGACCACGCTCATGACCCTGGTCGCTCCGAGCGATCGCGGCCGGCTCATGGGCCGCGTCGCGATCGTGATGTCGGTCGCCCCCGCGATCGGCCCGACCATCTCCGGCCTCATCCTGAACTCGCTCTCGTGGCGGTTCATGTTCTGGCTCGTGCTGCCGATCGCGCTCGCGATGCTCGTCATCGGCATCCGACGGGTCGAGAACGTCAGCGAACCCCGCAAGATCCCCATCGACGTGTTCTCGGTGGTGCTCTCTGCCTTCGGCTTCGGCGGGCTCGTCTACGGTCTCAGCCAGATCGGCGCGGAGACCGCCGGCAGCAGCCTCGGCGCCGCACCCATGTGGATCTCGTTCAGCATCGGTGCGATCTCGATCGGCGCGTTCATCTGGCGTCAGCTGATCCTGCAGAAGCAGGACCGTGCGCTGCTCGACCTGCGCACCTTCCTGTCGCGCAACTTCTCGATCTCGATCGGTCTCATGACGATCATGATGGCGGCGCTGTTCGGCACGATCATCCTGCTGCCGATCTACCTGCAGAACGTGCTGCACCTCGAGCCGATCACGACCGGCCTGCTGCTGCTGCCCGGCGGCCTCACGATGGGCCTCCTCGGCCCGACCGTCGGCCGCCTCTTCGATCGGCTCGGCCCGACCCCGCTGCTCGTGCCGGGTGCGTTCGTCGTGAGCGGGGTGCTGTGGTCGCTCACGCTCGTGACCGACACCACCTCGCCGTGGCTGCTGCTCGTCGCCCACGTCGTGCTCTCTGCGGGCCTGGCGTTCATGTTCACGCCGCTGTTCACCTCGGCGCTCGGCTCGGTCGACCCGAAGTTCTACTCGCACGGCTCGGCGATCGTCGGCACCGTGCAGCAGGTGGCCGGTGCGGCCGGAACGGCGCTCTTCGTGACGATCATGGCGACGCAGTCGCTGACCGCGACGACGGCGGGCGCGACGGCCGAGGCCGCCGCGGCGTCGGGCATCCGCTCGGCGTTCATGGTGGGCGCGATCCTCTCGGTGCTCGCGATCGTCGGGGCCTTCTTCGTGCGCAAGCCCGCCGACATGATGGAGGGCGCGCCGACGGCGCACTGACGCGCGGCTGCGACCGCATAACGAAGGGGGCCCGGCACATGCCGGGCCCCCTTCGTCGTTCGCTGCCGGTCAGCCGCAGTTCGGGCGGCAGCTGCGCCGGGTCAGCCGCAGTTCGGGCGGCAGCTGCGCTGCGAGAGGGCGTCGACGAGCACCGTGCCGAGGTCTTCGGGTTTCGAGGCCGAGTACGCGGCGCCCTTCGTCGCCTGGGCGATCTGCTGCATCGCGGCGAGGTCGGTGTCGGGGCCGAATCCGATCATGATGACGGGCACCGGCTTCGTCGGGTCGTCGATCTTCGCGAGCTCGGCGAGCAGCGTCGCGAGATCGATGCCGTTCTCGTCCTCGTTCTTGCCGTCGGTGAACAGCAGCACCGAGTTGACCTTGTCGGGGTCGTACGTCTCACGCACGCGCTTCACCGCCGCGAGGGTGGTGTCGTAGAGCCCCGTGGCCCCGCCGAGCCTGGCCGGCAGCGACTGGATGATCCCGGCGATCTCCTGCGTGTGCGCGACGTCGGCGAGCGGCGCGATCGGCGAGAGGTCCTCGTAGTCGAGTTCGCCGTTGCGGGCGGTGGAGAAGACCCACACGCCGAGTTCGACCTCGCCCGAGAACTTCTGCATCGCGCCGACGGCGGCCTGCTGGAAGATGTCGATGCGGCGCAGGCCGTTCTCGGCGGGCTCCTCCATCGAGCCCGACACGTCGATCACGGCGAGCATGCGCGAGCGGAGCGTCAGCACCGACCACGCGCGCAGGATCTCGAGCTGCGTGGCACCGTCGAGCGCCGCCGTCGCCGCGGGAGCCTCGGCCCCGACCCCGGCGACATCGAGCTTGCCGGTGCCGTCGGGCGCTCGGAAGCCGTTGGCAGCCAGGATCTTGGCGCCCTTTCGGACTGCGGCTTCGAAGGCGTCGAGCAGCTCGGCGTGCGTCGAGGCGCCCGTCGTCTCGGACGCGGCATCCGCATCGGTCTCTGCAGCGGCCTCCGAATCGGCGTCGGCCGCGGCATCCGGCGCCGACAGGAACACCAACGGGTAGTCGAGCGAGACGGTTCCGTCGACGGGGTATGCGGCGACGAGGGCCTCGGCCGGGCCGTCGAGGTTGTAGGCGGCGACCTGCGCCTCGCTCGTGACGACGACGGCCGGCTCGTGCGAGGCGGTGACGGAGCCGAACGCGGCACTCGTCGAGGCGGGGATCGTCTTGCCGAGCTCGATCATGGCGCCGGCGAACTGCCGCGGGTCGTCGGGTGAGGAATGACCGCGGAGCGCGAGCAGTCCCGCGAGACTGGCAGCGGATGCCTCGGGGTCGGGCAGGATCGTCGGCAGCGTGCCGCCGAGCACACGGGCCCAGCTCACCGGTTCGGCCGCCAGTTCGGTCGCCTTGGTGGTGGCGCCGGCGAACACGACCGGCGACGAGGCGATGGACTCGCGAACGTCGATCTCGGGCGGCGACTGGCCGAGCGAGGACGCGGTCGCGTTCATGCGGTCGACCCACACGCTCGCCTCGGGGATCCAGGCGTCGGCCTCGGCACCGCCGGAGGCGACCACCGCAGCGGTGTCGGCCGAGTCCTGTGCGGTGATCTCGGTCGACACGCAGAGCTCGGACTTCGCATCGAACTTCTCGGCGATGTCGGTGAGGGCGGGCGCGATCGACGTGTCGGCGACGATCGCGAGGTGCTCGGTCTCGGCGCAACCGGAGTCGGCCGACGCGAACAGGGGGTTCAGGTAGCCGCCGACCCAGACGAAGACGCCTGATGACACGACTCCGACGACGACGACTGCACCGATGATGGACAGGATGAGCTTGCGGCCCGGCTTCTTCGCCGTTGCCGCTTCACTGTGACGTCCCACGGACACTCCAAGCCGACGAGTGGGGGCCTCGTCGAATCCTCAGTTCGGGTTCCCCAGATGGGGAGGGATTTGGTTCAGTGTAAGCGACGAGGTGCAAGACGCGAACTTCACTCGAATTCCGCCCGGAGTTCCGGGGAAGGCACCGGCTGGAGACCCGGCATCGGTCCGCGCCGATCCCTTGGCCGGGCGGGCCTGCGGTGGGAGCATTGAATGGAGCCGAACGGTCGCGATCGACGGGCCGGCGATCGGCTCGATGGGCGCGCGACATGGAGCACTTCACGAATCGGGCCGACGCCGGGCGGCGGCTCGCTGCGGCGCTCGAGGGCGTCGACCTGGGCGAGCCCGTGGTGCTCGGCCTCCCGCGCGGCGGGGTGCCCGTCGCCGCACCGGTCGCGATGGCACTCGGCGCGCCGCTCGACGTGCTCGTGGTGCGCAAGCTCGGGGTTCCCGGGCAGCCCGAAGTCGCGATGGGCGCGATCGGCGAGCAGGGGGCCCGGGTGCTGAACGACGACATCGTCGACTCGGCGTTCGTCTCGCCCGGGGAGCTCCGCGACATCGAGCGCGTCGAGCGGGCCGAGCTCGAGGCGCGGGTCGCGCGCTTCCGCGGCGGTGCGCCGCCGGTGCCGCTCGAAGGGCGCACCGCGGTGATCGTCGACGACGGTGTCGCGACGGGTGCCACCGCTCGCGTCGCGGCGGTCGTCGCGAAGGCTCGCGGGGCCGCACGAGTGGTGCTCGCGATTCCCGTCGGCGCGTCCGACTCGCTCGGCTCGCTCGCGGCCGACCCCGCCGTCGACGAGATCGTCTGCCTGTCGGTGCCGCGTGGCTTCATGGCGGTCGGCATGCACTACCTCGACTTCGCGCAGACGACCGACGCTCAGGTCGCGGAGCTGCTCGCGGCGGCGCGAGCGGGGGGCTGAGCTGCGGGTCGATCTCGATCGACCTGCGGCGGAGACCGCGAGCCGACCTAGGAGCGATCGGCGCCGCGCACCCCGACGACGACGGTCGCATCGGCCTCGTCGTCGTGCAGGATCCGGGCGTCGAGCCCGCTCGCTTCGAAGAACGCCGCGGCGATGGACGCCTGGCGCTCGCTCGTCTCGATCAACAGCGCTCCGCCGGGCGCGAGCCACGATCGAGCGGATGCCGCGACGCGGCGATGCACGTCGAGCCCGTCTCCCCCGCCGTCGAGTGCCATGCGGGCTTCGTGGTCGCGCGCCTCGGGCGGCATCATGGCGATCGCGTCACTCGGCACGTAGGGGGCGTTGACGGCGAGCACGTCGATACGCCCCCGCAGATCTGCGGGCAGCGCGTCGTAGAGGTCTCCCTCGCAGACGAGACCGCCGATCGGTTCGAGGTTCAGGCGCGCCGCCTGCACGGCGACGGGATCCAGGTCGGCGGCGACGAGGTGCAACGGCCCCGCGGCATCCGCGATCGCCGCACCGATGGCACCGGCGCCGCAGCAGAGGTCGACGACGACCGCAGGGTGTGCTCCACCCGCGCGCTTCGCGAGGCGCGCCGCCTCGGCGGCGAGGAACTCGGTGCGGCGTCGCGGCACGAAGACACCGGGCAGCACCCGGATGCGCAGGCCCGCGAACTCGGCCCAGCCGAGCACCTGCTCGAGAGGTTCCCCGGCGACCCGGCGCTCGACGAGCGCCTCGAGGTCGTCGACGTCGGCGCCCGTCTCGAGCAGCAGGGCCGCCTCGTCTTCGGCGAACACGCATCCGGCAGCCCGCAGGCGGGTCACGATCTCAGTCTCTGTCGTCATCATTCGAAGCGTATCGGCGCTGCTGTCGAGAGGCACCGATGCTAGAGTCCTCGACATGACCTCGTCGAACCAGAACTGGTGGCCCGCCTCCTAGGCGGCCATTCGTTTCGACGTACTGACGACCGCCCGAGGGCGGTCGTTTTCGCGTATGCGGAGGGCGGCGCCCGAGGGCCCGACCGGAGAACCCCATGACGCGACTCCTCGCCGCCCTGCTCGCCACCGCCGTCCCCGCGCCCTTCGCCGTCGTGCGCCGGGAGCACGAGCCGACGCTCGACGTGCTCGTCGGCGACGTCGTCGACGTCGAACTCCTCGCCGACATCCCCCTCGACGGCGCCGAAGTGCTCGCACTCGTGCCGTTCCGCCAGGTGCGCGAGCGCGGCTTCATCGCCCACGACGACGGCGCTCCGCTGCGCTGCCTCATCGTGCGCGATCGTGAGACGATCGACCTCGACGAGGCGATCGGCCTCCTGCCGGAGCATCCGATCGCCGTCGACGACCTCGCCGTCGACGTGAGCGATGCCGAGTACGCCGCACGCGTGCGCCGCGTGATCGACGAGGAGATCGGGCGGGGCGAAGGTGCGAACTTCGTGATCCGCCGCGAGTTCACTGGGCGCATCGAGGCATCCGCCGCGCACGCCGTGCTCGGCTGGCTGCGCGCGCTGCTCGAGCACGAGGTCGGCGCGTACTGGACGTTCGCGGTGCACACGCCCGGCCTCTCGGTCGTCGGCGCGACGCCCGAGCGGCACGTGTCGTCGATCGACGGGCTGGTGTCGATGAATCCGATCAGCGGCACGTTCCGTCACCTCGCCGGGCCGCCCGCAGATGACGAGCTGGTCGCGTTCCTCGATGACGTGAAGGAGCGCGAAGAACTCGTGATGGTCGTCGACGAGGAGCTCAAGATGATGAGCGCGGTCTGCCCCGACGGCGGGCGCATCCGAGGGCCGTTCCTGAAGCGGATGTCGCGGCTCACGCACACCGAGTACCTGCTCGAGGGGCGCAGCGACCGCGACCCCCGCGACGTGCTGCGGCTCACGATGTTCGCGCCGACCGTGACCGGCTCGCCGATGGGCAACGCCTGCACGGTGATCGCGCGCCACGAGTCGACCGCTCGCGGCTACTACGCCGGCGTGCTGGCGCGCTTCACGCCGACCGCCGACGGCTACGACCTCGACGCGCCGATCCTCATCCGCACGGCGTACGTCGACGCCGTCGGCGGGGTGCGCGTGCCGGTGGGGGCGACGCTCGTACGGCATTCGAACCCCGACGGCGAGGTGGCGGAGACGCATGCGAAGGCCGCGGGGGTGCTGACCGCGCTCGGAGCGATCCCCGGCGCGGGCACGGCGGCGGTCGCCCCGCCCTCCCCGGGCAGCAACGGCAGCGATCGCGATCGCGAGAACGATCGCATCGCCACCCTCCTCGATTCGCGCAACGACCACCTCGCACCGTTCTGGAGCACCCCGCAGGCCGCACACCGTTCCCGAGGGGCGTCCGCGCTCGTCATCGACGCGGGCGACGACTTCACGACGATGCTCGCCCACCAGTTGCGGCACCTCGGCGTCGACGCCCGGGTCGTGCCGTGGAACGACGCGGCGCCCGAGGCATCCGCTGACCTGGTCGTGTTCGGCCCCGGGCCCGGCGACCCGCGCGACGAGGCCGACGCTCGCGTCGCCCGCCTGCGCGAGCTCATGACCCGGCGCCTCGCGAGCGGTGCGCCGATGCTCGCCGTGTGCCTCAGCCATCAGGTGCTGGCGATGCTCGCCGGGCTGCCGATCGCGCCGCTGCCGGCGCCGCGACAGGGCGTGCAGCTCGACGTCGACCTCTTCGGGGAGCCGGCGGCGATCGGCTTCTACAACACCTTCGGCGCGATGGCCGCCGACCGCTCGATCACGCCGCACCTCGACCTCGAGGTGGCAGCGGATGCCGCGACGGGCGTGGTGCACGCCCTTCGCGGGCCGCGCGTGGCGTCGGTGCAGGGCCACCTCGAGTCGGTGCTCTCACCCGACGGGCTCCGAGTGCTCGAGCGCATCGTCGACGGCCTGCTGGAACCAGGACCGGCCGAACTTCCGGCCGTCGAGCGCGGCGGGACGCCTTCGGGGGCGTGATCATCTCGCACGACGCCCGATTCCGCAAGGCGTTGCCGATGCGACCCCAGCGCGGTTGGCTGGTGCGACCCGACCGGAGGAGGCGGATCACCATGGACACGAGCACCATCGTCTGGATCATCATCGGCATCGTCGTCGTCATCGCGATCGTCGTCGTCATCATCGTCATGGCGACAGGAAGGCAGCGACGGGAGGCCCGCATCGAGGCCGATCGGCGGCGAGCCGCCGACCTCAGGCAGAGCGCAGCCGAGACGGAGGCCGCAGCGCGTCAGCGCGAAGCGGATGCCGCCCGGGCAGAGGCGGACGCGAAGCAGGCCCAAGCAGCCGCCGCCCAGGCCCGGCTCGATTCCGATCGCCTCGCCCGTGAGAGCACCGACCACAGCTCCGACGCGGCCGAACTGCGCTCCGAAGCCGACGACCGGCTGCGGAAGGCCGACACGCTCGATCCCGACACCGACACCGACACCACGGCCGGGGCGGACGTCGAGACCGGCGGCACCGGCCGACATGGGGCGACCCCGACGACCTGACGCGGGCCGGACGTCTAGCCCAGTGCGATGACCGCGTCGAGGGTCTCGTCGTCGAGCACGCGGTCGGCGAAGATCACCCGTTCGAGATGCGTCGTGCCCCCGGGCGTCGACGGGTGGTCGTCTTCGGTGCCGCCGAGGCGCGCTGAACGACCGTGCCACTGCAACTCGAGGCCGATGCGTTCGAGCACGCGGATCGAACCGGCGTTGTTGCCGAGCACCCGGGCCGTGACCGGGGTGTCGGGCCGAGTCGCCTGCGCGGTGGCGAGCGCGATGGCCGCGGCCTCGGTCGCGAATCCATGGCCCCAGGCTTGAGGTGCGAAGCGGTAGCCGAGGTTCCACGCCTCGAAGTCGAGCATCTTGGCCCCGGCCGACCCGAGGAAGACGCCCGCAGGCAGTTCGCCGAGCGGCTCGCGGAGCAGCACGGCGCAGTGCGCGAAGCCGTAGACCCGACGGCTGTCGATCGAGGCCCGAATCGCCCGCTCCGACTCGTCACGGCTCGTGTGACGGCCGCTCGGCAGGTGCTCCCAGGTGCGGGCATCGCCGTACACGGCGTGGTACGCGTCGACATCGTCGAGGGAGAGCGGGCGCAGCAGCAATCGTTCGGTCTGCAGGGTCTGCACCATCGTCGGCTGAGCCGTCTGCAGCGTCTGGGTCTCGTCCATCATCGTTCCCGAGTCTCGCAGCGGCGTCCGACATTCAACGGTCGGCGACCTGCCCTGCCTCCACATGCCAGCGGCGGTCGAGGCGCACGTGCTCGAGCATGCGGCGGTCGTGCGTGACGAGCAGCAGCGTGCCCTCGTAGGAGTCGAGCGCCTCCTCGAGCTGCTCGATCGCGGCGAGGTCGAGGTGGTTCGTCGGTTCGTCGAGCACGAGCACGTTGACGCCGCGCGCCTGCAGCAGCGCGAGCCCGGCGCGGGTGCGCTCGCCCGGCGAGAGGGCGTCGACCGGGCGCAGCACGTGGTCGGCCTTCAGCCCGAACTTCGCGAGCAGGGTGCGCACCTCGCCCGCCGAGTACTCGGGAACGAGTGCCTCGAACGCGTCGGCGAGCGGCGCCTCCCCGGTCAGCTGGGTGCGGGCCTGGTCGATCTCCCCGATGGCGACGGATGTCCCGAGGCTCGCCGTGCCCGCGTCGGCCGCACGCCGACCGAGCAGCAGTGCGAGCAGGGTCGACTTGCCGGCGCCGTTCGGGCCGGTGATGCCGATGCGCTCGCCCGCGTCGACCTGCAGCGAGACCGGGCCGAGCGTGAATTCGCCCTGCCGCACCACGGCCTCGTTGAGCGTCGAGACGACCGAACTCGAGCGCGGCGCCTGGCCGATCGTGAACTCGAGCTGCCACTCCTTGCGCGGCTCCTCGACCTCGTCGAGCCGCGCGATGCGGCTCTCCATCTGGCGCACCTTCTGCGCCTGCTTCTCGCTCGACTCGGTCGCGGCCTTGCGCCGGATCTTGTCGTTGTCGGGCGACTTCTTCATCGCGTTGCGCACACCCTGGCTCGACCACTCGCGCTGGGTTCGTGCCCGTGAGACGAGGTCGGCCTTCTTCGCCGCGAACTCCTCGTAGTCGTCGCGCTGCTGGCGTCGGGCGGTCGCGCGCTCTTCGAGGTAGGCGTCGTAGCCGCCGCCGTAGATGCGGTTCGAGTGCTGGGCGAGGTCGAGCTCGAGTACACGGGTGACCGAGCGGGCGAGGAACTCGCGGTCGTGGCTGACGAGCACGACGCCGCCGCGGATGCCGCGGACGAAGGCCTCGAGCCGCTCGAGCCCGTCGAGGTCGAGGTCGTTCGTGGGCTCGTCGAGCAGCACGAGGTCGAAGCGGGAGCAGAGCAGCGCCGCGAGCCCGACCCGGGCGGCCTGACCGCCCGAGAGCGAGGTCATCAGCGAGTCGGCCGACAGATGGGCATCGGTGCCCCCGAGACTGAGCCCGAGCTCGGCCAGCACGGCGGGCAGCCGCTCGTCGAGGTCGGCGGCGCCGGAGGCGAGCCAGCGCTCGAGGGCCACGGAGTACTCGTCGGCGGGGTCGGGCGCGCCGGGCGCCGGGGCATCCGTCGACCCCAGTGCCAGTGCTGCGGCATCGAGACGAGCGGATGCCTCGGCCGCACCCGTGCGCCGCGCGACGTAGGCCGCGATGGTCTCGCCCTCGACGCGCTCGTGCTCCTGCGGCAGCCACCCGACGAAGGCGTCGGCCGGCGAGAGGTGCACGGTGCCGGCCTGCGGTTCGAGCTCGCCCGCGAGGATGCGGAGCAGGGTCGACTTGCCCGCGCCGTTGACGCCGACGATGCCCACGACATCGCCGGGGGCGACCGTGAGGTCGAGGCCGTCGAAGAGTGTGCGGTGGGCGTAGCCTCCGGCGAGGCCCTGGGCCACGAGTGTTGCAGTCACCGGTCAACCCTAGTCAGCGTGCGCTGTGAGTTCAGCGCCGCCAGCGGTACGGCGTCGTCGTCGAGACCCTGACGAGTCCGGACCGCTCGAGGATCGGCCGCGAGAACTCCGTGGAGTCGGAGTTGATGAGCCGCTTGCCCATGGCGATCGCCGACCTCGCGCGTGCCGCGGTCAACGCCCGGTAGACACCGCGACCGCGCCAGTCCTCGCGGGTGGCACCGCCCCAGATGCCCGCGAACTCGGTGTTCGGCACCGGTTCGAGCCGGCCCGCGCTGACGATGCTGCCGTCGGCCTCGGCGACCCAGAGTTCCATGCCGTCGCCACGGGCGAGGCGGGCGAGCACCGCGTCGGCCGTCGCATCGGAGAACACGTCGCCGAACACCTCGCCCTGCATGCGGCACATGGCGCGGACCTCGGATTCCTCTGTGACGCGTCGCACCGTCACGCCCTCGGGAAGCGGCACCTCGGCGACGAGCGCGCTCGCCTCGCCGATCATGATCGATTCGACGTCGTCGGCCTCGAAGTCGTTGGCGAGGAGGGTGCCGTGCAGGCCGGGCGCGGCGTCGTGACCGCGGGTCTTCCATTCCACCCGCGTGATCTCGGGATCGGCGGTGAAGTGGGCGAGCGCACCGACGACGAGGCCCGCGATCTCGGTCGCGGTTGCACCGCCGAGGTCGCGATAGGTCACGAACCCGCGTCCTCCGGCGAACGTGACCAGGCGCAATGGTCCGAGCCGTTCGACCCCGATCGCGCTCGGCGTCTCGGCATCGGTGCGGAGCTGGTCGTCGTAGGCGCGCAGCAACTCGTCGGCGTTGATCATGGCCCCCATACTGGGGGTACAGGGCGGCAGGCTGCAACGTCGCGAGGATTGCTCGCGGAACTCCGCGCTGCGGGGTGGGCGAGAGAAGTCACTGCGCTCCCCGTGCCGCCTGCCACTCCTCAGCGAGCATCGCGTAGGTGTAGCCGTCGACCCACCCGAGCTCGGCATGCCAGGCGTCGCGCACGCCGTGCCCTTCGCGCCGCATGCCGAGCTTCTCCATCACACGCCACGAGGCGATGTTGTCGGCGAAGCAGCCGGCCGTGACCCGGTGCACGCCGAGTTCGCCGAAGGCGAGGTCGATCAGCACGCGCGCGATCTCCGTTGCATGGCCGTTTCCGGCGTGGGCCGGATCGAGCACATACCCGATGCCCGCCTCGGATCGGCGCCATGGGCCGTCATCGACGTGCGACTGCCCCATGGCGTCGGTGATCCAGAGCGCGCCGGTGCCGATCACCTCGTCGCCGAGGACGGCGACGACGGAATGATCGTACGGGTCGTCGTCGTCGAGCCAGACCTTGCGGAACGCCTCGGGCTCGACCTCGGTACGCAGCAGCCATCGGGTGACCTCGGGGCTGTTGCGCCACTCGAGGACCTTGTCGAGATCGGTGTTCGAGGGCTCGCGGAGGACCAACGGCCCGGCTGAGCGCGGCCACTGCACGTCTGGCGTCGTCATACCCTCCTGCTTAGCAGGCGAGACCACTACTTCACGAGTCGGGAGAGCACGCGATCCGCGAGCGGCTTGCCCCCGGTCTGGCAGCCCGGGCAGTACTGGAAGGTCGAGTCGGCGAAGATGACCTGCCGGATCGTGTCGCCGCACACCTCGCAGGTCTGGCCCGTACGCCCGTGCACCTTCAGGGTGCGCCGCTTGGCGTCCTTGAGCTCGGCGGGCGGGCGACCGGATGCCGCGGCCACCGCTTCTGCGAGGGTCTCGCGCATCGCGATGAAGAGGGTCTCGACCTGCTCGGGCGCGAGCTTCGCGGCGAGCGCGTACGGCGACATCTTCGCGGCGTGCAGGATCTCGTCGGAGTAGGCGTTGCCGATGCCCGCGAACACCGACTGGTCGCGCAGCACGCCCTTGATCTGCGTGCGGCGCCCGTCGAGCACGGCAGCGAAGTCGGCGAGGGTGAAGTCGGGTGCCGTCGGGTCGGGGCCGAGCCGCGCGATGCCCGGCACCTCGGCCGGATCGCGCACCACGTACACGGCGAGCGACTTCTTCGTGCCGGCCTCGGTCAGGTCGAACCCCGAACCGTCGTCGAGCCGCGCACGCAGGGCGAGCGGCGAACGGCCGGGCTTGACCGGCGTCGCCGGCACCTCGTCGTACCAGCGCAGCCAGCCGGCACGCGCGAGGTGGAAGACGAGGTGGAGGTCGCCCGTGTCGAGGTCGACGAACTTGCCGTGGCGCCTCGCCCGCTCGATGCGCCGGCCCTCGAGCGCCGACAGCGGAGGGTCGAAGGTCTTGAGAGCCGAGATCGCCGCGACCCGCAGCGAGGCGAAGGCGTGCCCCTCCGCCCGCTCGTCGAGGAACGCGGCGAGCGCCTGCACTTCGGGAAGCTCCGGCACACCGACATCCTGCACCCCGCCGCCGACAGCTGCACCCGATTCCCGGGAAACGGGTGATGCGGCGCGTCCCGTACGGGTGCATCGTGGAGGAGTGAACGGCATCGCGTCCGCTCGAATCGAGGCAGGTCATGTCCGGCATCCGAAGCTGCAGAGCCGTCATCCCGGTCGTCGTCGCTCTCGGCGCACTCACCCTGACGTCGTGCGTGGCAGGTGCACCGCCGGAATCCACCGGTGCCGGCCTTCCGCAGAGCGACGACCCCGTCTCGCTCGACCCCGACGACTTCACGATCGAGATCGACAACCCGTACTGGCCGATGGAGCCGGGCACCCGATGGTCGTACGTCGAGCTCGACCCCGACGGCGGCGAACTCACCGTCGACGTCACCGTGACGAGCGAGACGAAGCTCATCGCGAACGGCGTCGAGGCGCGGGTCGTGCGCGACACCGTCTCCCGCGGCGGCGAGATCGTGGAGGACACCTTCGACTGGTACGCCCAGGATGCCTCGGGCGCAATCTGGTACCTCGGCGAGGACACCGCGGAGTTCGAGAACGGCGAGATCGTCTCGCGCGAGGGCTCCTTCGAGGCCGGCGTCGACGGCGCCCTGCCGGGCATCGCGCTGCCTGCCGACCCGGCACCCGGCATGGAGTACCGGCAGGAGTACTCCGCCGGCATCGCCGAGGACAACGGCGCGGTGCTGAGCGTCGAGGAGCTCGTCGAGGTGCCGTACGGCATGTTCGACGGCGCCCTGCTCACCCGCGACACGAACGCGCTCGAACCGGATGCCGCGGAGCTGAAGTTCTACGCCACCGGCATCGGCCCCGTGCTCACCCTCGACGTCTCGGGCGGCAGCGGGCGCGAGGAGCTCGTCGACGTCACGACGGTGCCCGACGGCACGGGCACGGGCCCGCTCGGTTCACCCGGCTGAGCCGCCGGGGACTCACGTCACTCCGTCGCGAAGTCCAGCTTCGACTCGGTGACGGCGATGACCGACCACGTGCCGCCGTCGGCGTCGGTGAACTCGTACGCCGGAACGACGAGCACGCTGCCGTCGGGCTGCCACTGGCTCGAGAGCCCGAGTCGGGCGCTGACGATCTGCACGTCGTTCACCGGCCACGAGACGGAGCTTCCCTCTGCGGGGGTGGCGGGCGGCTCGGTCGGAGGCACCCATTCCTCGACCGGGGAGTCGACGGGCGCGTCGGCCGCGTCGAACCGCATCGCGGTCACCTGCGCACCGAACCGCATGTCGGAGAGCCGCTCGAAGCCCTCCTGCTCACTGACGACGTCGTAGTCGCCGATCGTCACGAGGTCGGCGAGGGCGCCGGACGCGCTGACGATTCCCGCCTTCGTGAGCTCGAGCGACCAGGCCTGGTCGATGCGCTGGCCGTCGACGACCGGCCAGGCCTGCGCCGTCCGCGTCACCGCGCCCTCCCACGTCTCCGAGGTGTACTCGAATGCGTCGGCGTCACGCCCGGCCGCCGTGATGAGCGACCGGAGCGCGTCGATCGCGGCGGCCTCGCTCGGAAGATCGGCGACGGGCGGCTCGCACGTCGGCATCTCGGGGATGACCGCACCGTCGGGCGCGGCCGGCTCGACCATCATCGGCTCGCAGGCCCAGGGGTTGTTCCGAGGATCGGAGTACGAGAAGCCGAGCGTGCCGTCGAGCCCCACGTAGAGCGCCGGACCCGAACCGTCCTGCGGGCCGACGGTCCAACTCCCGTCCTTCAGCTCGGGGGTGCCCTCGATTCCGAGCGCGGCGGCGAGCGCGGCGACGGTCTCGGTGTTCGATGCGGCTCGCGCGTCGTAGGCGTACGCGGCGGCCGTGCCGCCGGCGGTCGAGAGTCCGGTGGCGCTGAACGTGTTCCGACCGTAGCCGTAGGGCATCATCATGTCGTTGGCGCTCGACCCGGCCATCTTGCGGCCGGCGGCGTCGAAGGCTGCGGACTCCTGCTGCGGTGCTCCGTCTGCCGAACCGCCTTGCGCGTCGCCCATCTGCAGTGAGATCGGAGCGGCGGCGAGTTCGGTCGATCCAGCCGTCATCGTGCCGATGCCGAACCCGGCACCGCCGACGATCGCGACCGAGGCGGCGACCGCCGCAACCACGAGCCAGCGCGGGCGACGCCGGTCGCGCTCGGACTCGAGATCGACGATCTCCGCCGGTTCGCCTGGCGCGGCAGCGGTCGCCGCGATCCCGCCATCGGCCGTCTCCGCCGTCGCCCGCGCGATGACCTCATCGGCGAATCCGGGTCGGGGCTCGACGCCCGCTGCGGGGTCGGCGCCGCGCAGTCGTGCGACCGGGTCGAGATCGTTGTCGTCGTTCATGTCGAACACCCTTCGTGCGTGCGGTTCACTTGGGGATATGTCCCGAGGGCGCGCGACCTTGCAGCCGCAGCCGAAACCGGGCTAGAACGACATCCGCTCGCCCCAGGCCTCACGCAGGCGCTTGCGGGCGCGTGAGAGCGCGGCATCCGCTCCGGAACGCGAGATGCCGAGCACCTCCGCGAGCTCATTGCCGTCGAGCCCCTCCCACGCGTGCAGGAGCAGGATGCGCCGGTCGCGTTCGCCGACGCTCTCGAGCGCGCCGCGGAGCTCCGCGTCGAAGAGCGCGCTGAGCTCGGGGTCGTGCTCGATGCGCGCGCTCCCGGTCTCGGGCACCGCTTCGACAGGCAGGTCGATGTGCTTGCGCCGCCCGTTCGCGAGCGTGAATCCCGCGGTGCGGTAGAGCCACGGCAGCACCGCATCGCGCGGCACGTCGTCGCGGCGACGCCAGGCGGTCGCGAAGACGTCTGCGGCGAGGTCCTCCGCGTCCTGGCGCGGGCCGCGACGGGCGAAGTAGCGGACGAGGGCGGTCGAATGCTCGCGGACGACGTCGGTGAACCATGCCGTGTCCGCACTCGTCGCGGCCGTTTCTGCGGGCTCGGGCATCGCCACCTCCTCGGCTGCGTCGGCGCGTGCTGCGGTGCTGGCGATCCTCACACCGGGTATATGTCGCGTCAGCCGCGAGTCTTGCACGGCCGCACGCGAACTATTCCGCGGCGCGCAGCGGCAGGCGCTCGCCGCCTGTCTGACAGGTCGGGCAGTACTGCGCGGTGGTGCTCGCGAACGAGAAGTCGAGCACGGTGTCACCGCAGACGGGGCACGTCTCGCCCGCCCGGCCGTGCACCCGCATCGACGCGACCTTCGCGGCCTTGAGCTGGTCGATCGGCACGCCGCGCTGGCGCTCGATCGCGCCCCGGATGGTGCCGACGGTCGCGTCGAAGAGGCGATCGACCTCGGCCTCGGTCAGCGCGGCCGCGTGCGCCACCGGCGAGATCTTCGCGAGATGCAGGATCTCGTCGGAATAGGCGTTGCCGATGCCCGCGAGCGACTCCTGCTCCTGCAGCACGGCCTTCGCCTGCTTGCGTCGCCCGACGACGACGCGGTCGAAGTCGGCGCGCGTGAACCCGGCGTCGGCAGGGTCGGCTCCGAGCTTCGCGACCGCCGGCACCTCCTTCGGGTCGTCGACGACGTAGCAGCCGAGGGACACCCAGTCGCCGGCATCCGTCAATTCGACGACGGTGCCGTCGTCGAAGGCGAGCACGACGAGTGTGGGCGGAGCGTCGGCGACGGATGCATCCGTCTCGCCGTTCGCGTACCGGGCCCAGCCGTGCCGGCCGAGCGAGATCACGAGGTGCTGTGCGTCGCCGACCGCGAGGTCGACGTGCTTGCCGTGCCGGACAGCACCGTGCACGCGTTCGCCGCGCAGCGACGACGGCGGCCTGCCACGGGTCTTGGCCGCACGGAACTCCACGACGTCGACGTCGGTGATCTCGCGGCCCGCCAATCGCGAGCTGAGATCCTCGACGAGCGCCTCCACCTCGGGCGACTCTGGCATGCGGTCAGCATCGCACACCGTGCCGCTGCGGAGAAAGCCCCTCAGTACCGAGCGCGGTGCAGCAGTGCGCGTTATCGTCGAGCTGATGCGCACCCCTCCCGACGACCTCGATCCCCGTGCACTCGCACGGGTGCTCGGCGACGAATGGGGCTTCGAGGCAGTGGACCTCGACCATGTCCCGCTCGGGTTCGGCAGCCACCATTGGCGAGCGACGGATGCCTCGGGCGCCCGCCGATTCGTGACCGTCGACGACCTCGGCGCCGGCGAGGCCGGCACGCGCGAGGTGCGGCTCGCCCGCCTCGCTCGTGCACTCGAGACCGCAGGATGGTTGCGCGACCGGCACGGCCTCGAGTTCGTGGTCGCACCGCTCCCGCCAGCCTCCGGAGCGGTGCCCACGACCGTCGGCGAGCGCTGGGCTGCGACCGTCTTCCCGTGGCTCGAGGTCGGCACCGAGGCGGTGTCCGCGGCGACAGCCCTCGACCTGCTCGTGGCGATGCACAGCGCGACGGGACATCCGCCCGCCGTTCGCGACGATCTCGTGCTGCAGGATCGCCATGCGATCGACCGGGCCATGGCCGAGCTCGATGCGCCGTGGTCGGGCGGACCGTACTCCGAGCCGGCCCGTCGGGCTCTCGCCGCGGTCGAGCTCAGTGTCCGCGCGGCCCTCGAGCGTTACGACGCGTCCGCCGCCGCGATCATTCGTGCCGGCGAGCCATGGGTGGTGACGCACGGCGAGCCGAAGGCGGGCAACCTCGTGGAGACGAGCGACGGGCCGAAGCTCGTCGATTGGGACACCGCGCTGGTCGCTCCCGCGGCGCGTGATCTCTGCATGCTCGACGACGCGGTCGTCGAGCGGTATCGACGGCTGACGGGTCGAGCGGTTCCCGCCACCGAGCTGGACTTCTACCGGCTCCGGTGGGATCTCACCGACATCTCGTCGTACGTGCCGTGGTTCCGCCGTCCGCACTCGGTCGACGCCGATCTGCAGATCGCCTGGACGGCGTTCTCGGGGCTCCTCGCCCCGGGTGGTTCCTCGACCATCTGATCGGTGGCCGGCGACCATCTGATCGGTGGCCGGCGCGGAAGCCGGCAGCGCAGCCCCCGGCGCGCGGATGCCGCGCCCCCCGGCGCGGCATCCGCTCCCCCAACAGGCCTCACACCTCGGGAGGTGCGGCCTGGTCTTCGGTCCGTGTGACGCGCTGGCCCGCCACCGGATCGGTGGTCGTGCTCGTCGTGGAGATGCTCCGACGACGTCGCATCATGAAGATGAGACCGAGAATGATGACGACCGCCCCCGCGATCATCAGGATGTACCCGACGAGATCGAGGTCGATCCAGTCGACGGTGACGTTCAGCGCGAAGGTGAGTACCGCGCCGATCGCCACAAGCAGAATGCCGAGGCCGATGCTCATGTCATGTCCTCCGGTTCAGTCATGGGGCGGATGAAGGTCTGGGCTACTTCGCAGCGTCGTCGAAGGCGTCCTTGACCTTGTCGGCGGCCTTCTTGGCATCCGCCTTGACCTGGTCGGCCTTGCCCTCGGCTTCGAGTCGCTCGTTGTCGGTCATCTTGCCGATGCCCTCCTTGACCTTTCCGGTCATTCGTTCAGCGCTGTTGCCGATGTCGTCCTTGGCGCTCATGGCGTCCTCCTCGGGAATCGATACCGCCGGCGCACCCTGTTCGGCGCGTCGGCTACTCCACGATATGCAGCGGGATATGAGGTCGACAACGGGTTGACAAGGGGACCGACGGCACCTACGGTCGCGCGCGGATACCGGTGAATGCTGAGACACTCACCATGATCGAGCTGCGAGAGACCGGGCTCCTCGCCCGGTCCCTTCAAAGATCGGGGCTTCGATCGCGCCCGCCGCACCATATGATCTCGACGTGGAATCCATCGCCGCCCGTGCCGCACTGAACCTCGAACCGGCGCGCGCGCTCGCGCCGGAGCGCATCGAAGCGGCGTATCGCGCCGAAGCCTGGGCACGGCATCCGTCACGGTATCCCGATGCCGAGAGCCGGCACGCGGCCGAATCATGGGCGACGACCCTGCAGCAGGCCCGAGCGACCCTGCTGGCCGAGAGCGCCGCGTTCGGCGCCGCGAACACGGCGCCGCCCGCTCCTCGCCGCGGCCTGTCGACAGGCTGGATCGTCGGGATCGTCGCGGGCGGATCGGTGATCGTCATCGGGCTGATCGTCGCGCTCGCCTTCGGCGTCACGGCGCTCGGCCAGCGCGTGGCGGAAATCGCAGAGCCGCAGTTCGATTCCGGCACGAGCTCGGAGACCGTCGAGCGGTTCTCCGTAGCGGAGACCGGCTTCACCTTCCCGGCCGCGATCGAGTACTACGACGACTGGCGTTACGCCGACCAGTGCTCCGCCGAGTACGAGCAGGGATGCTGGATGGCCGCCGTCATCCCCGAGAGCGACTGCAGCATCATGATCGTCTCGGTCGCCTTCGCCGAGACACTCGAGCAGGAGGACGCCGACTACATCCAGACCCTGCGCTACTTCGACGTCGTCGCGGGCGAGCCGACACCGGTCGTGTACGGCGACGACGACTACGCCTCCTCGTGGCTCGCCGACATCACCTGCAACGAGGGAACCGCATAGTCACGGGTCGCTCCGGGTCAACTCGCGAACTGCCCAGAGGGCACTCATACCCTCGACCGCAGGCTGTGGAGAGCGTCACGCGCCGAGATCGAATCGATACCGACCAGAGCGCGAGCGGATGCCGGTGGGTGCTGAGACACTCTCACTATGACGACGATCGAACTGCGAGAGACCCGGCACCTCGCCGTGGGCGACACGCTCGTCAGCGTCTCCGGCAGCAACTACGAGGTCACGAAGCTCGTGAGGGTCGGCCGGGGCATCCGAGTGCACTACGTCGACGGCGAGGGTACGACAGGGCGGTTCACCGCCGCTCCCGAGGCGATCAGCCGGGTGCTCGCCGGGCGAGGGGCCTCGGCACAGCACGTCGCTTGATCCGCTCACGGGTTGGCAGCCCACCACGATGTCACGCGACCTTCGGACGGATCGGTGCCTCAGTCGAAGACCGGCGAGAGGAAGCGTCGCTCGTAGCGGCGGATGCATTTCGTCTCGACCGCGAACTCGTACGCCTCGATGCATTCGGGATCGTCAGCGGCCGCCAGCCGGTACTGCTCGTAATCAGCGAGCGACGGGAACGTGAACAGCGCGAACGCCTCGTCGCTGTCGCCCTCGCTGGGGAGGAAGTAGCCGTGGTGAACGCCGCCGAGCCTGTTGACGAGACGGATCCATCGCTCCCCGTACTCGCGGAACTCGGCGATCTTGTCGGCATCGATCTCGTAGCGCAGGTGCACGGTGATCATCAGGGGCGACTCGTTTCTCTCAGCAGAGCACTCCACGCGGCGCGGAGCTCGCAACGAGTATCCCGGCGGCGATGTGCTCCAGTCCAATCCGGACCGACTCTTCGCGTCGATGTGGGCAGATAGCATCGCGAGCATGACCGACGCCGCAACTCTTCCCGCTCCCGAGCCTGAGGCGGGGTCGATGCTGCCCCGAACCAATACGCTGTCGATCGTGGCGCTGATCGCCGGATTCATGGTTCCGATCGCGGGCATCATTCTCGGCTACGTCTCGCTCGCGCAGATCAAACGCACGAACGAGCAAGGGCGCGGCCTTGCGCTCACGGGCATGATCGTCGGCTACGTCGCTTCGGCGTTCACCGTGCTGTTCCTCATCGTGTGGCTCACCATGTTCGTCAGCATCCTCACCGGCACCGGTTTCGCAGCGCGATAGCCGAAGGCCGCGCGTCGAGCACCGACTCACGTACCCTGAAGGCGACCCGCGATTCGCGTGGGCCGACGAAAGGCTCCCCGTGAACATCACCCTGCTTCGACGCTTCGTCGCAGTCGCCGAGGAGCTGCACTTCCCGCGTGCCGCAGACGCCCTCGGCATCCCGCTCGCTTCGCTCTACTCGTCGATCGACAAGCTCGAGGCCGAGATCGGGCAGCCGCTCTTCACCCGGCAGGGCGAGACCCAGCTGACCAAGGTCGGAGTCCTCTTCCTCGACGAGGCCCGGGCCGAGATCGCCGCAGCCCCCGCTCCAGAAGCGAAGCCGGTGGTGAAGGCCGGCGGCAAGGCGAAGGCCTCGAAGGGCAAGGGCCGTGCGCCCATCGTGAAGGGCAAGCCCAAGCCGTACAAGAAGCGTCAGGGTCGCTGACAGCGGCGAACTGCGCCGTCCCACGCCAAGAACGCGGTGATGACGCGTTCAGTGCGTCCAGTCACGCCTCAGCAGTCCGTACACCCAGGAGTCGGACACATCGCCATTGACGATGCAGTCCTCGCGCAGCGTCCCCTCGCGCACGAACCCGAGTTTCTCGAGCACTCGGGCCGAAGCCAGGTTGCGGGTATCGGTTTCGGACTGGACCCGATTCAGATCGATCGTGTCGAAGGCCCACCGCAGCACGGCGTGCGCGGCCTCCGTCGCGTAGCCGTGACCCCACGCCGCCCTGTTGAGGCAGTAGCCCAGGGAGGCGCTGCGGAAGTCGGGGTTCCAGCTGTTGAAGGTGCACCAGCCGACGAAGGACTGGTCGGCGCTGCGTTCGATCGCGACGCGCGCACCGCTGCTCTCCTCCTCCATCCGTCGGCATCCGTCCATGAAGCGTGCGACCGAGGCCCGGTCGGCCCACGGCGGAGAGTCCCAATAGCGAAGCACTTCAGCGTCGCTCTGCAACTCGAAGAGGGCATCGGCGTCGTCGTCGGTGAACGGCCGGAGTCGCAGGCGCTCGGTGTAGAGGATCGGAGTCGGCAGGATCACGAGGCCATCCTCGCAGGAGGCGCCGACCGGAGCGCCAGATGCAACACGCCGGCGTGCGTTCGTCTCGGTAGGGTGGCGCCATGACCGTGAAGATGGACAACGTCGGCATCGTCGTCGAGGATCTCACTGCCGCGATCGAGTTCTTCCGCGAACTCGGACTCGAGCTCGAAGGGCAGACCATCGTCGAAGGCGAGTGGGCCGGACGCGTCACCGGGCTGGGGAACCAGCGGGTCGAGATCGCGATGATGCGCACGCCCGACGGCCACAGCCGAATCGAGCTCTCGCGCTTCATCGAGCCATCCGTCGTCGCCGATCATCGGAACGCCCCGGTGAACGCGCTGGGCTACCTGCGCGTGATGTTCGCCGTCGACGACCTCGACGAGACGCTCTCCCGCTTGCGTGAGCACGGCACTGAACTCGTCAGCACTGAGGTGGTGCGCTACGAAGATGCGTACCGGCTCTGCTACGTGCGTGGACCCGAGGGCATTCTCATCGGACTCGCGCAGGAGCTCGGCTGAGGACTGGGTATGGCTTCACGAAGCTGCGCCTCGGGATCACGTTCTCGGATGAGGATCTCGTTGTGTCTGACGAGCGCGGCGCAGGGTGTATCGGATTCACTGTGCGTTCATCCGTTCGAGGTATTCGGGGTACGCGCCGCTCAGAATCTCGTCCTGCTGCTCCTGCGTGAGCCGGGCTTCCCGCAACAACTGCATCGTCCTCGGCGGACGCGAGCGCCTCAGGCTGTGAACTCGAAGGAGCTCCAACTGTTCGATGATCGATGGCCCCAGTTGGCTGAGTTCACCTTCCGGCGCCGTGAAGGCAAGCGCGTTGATCAGCCCTGGCACGAGGTCGTGACGCTGTTCGAGGATGAACTGGACTCGATCCCAGTCCCGATCACCGCCGTCGGAGCGCCACCACCGCCGGGCGATGGTTCGGAGTTTCCGCGTGCGCATAGTGCCACGATCGTAACTCTCGGCGCGGGACCGGCGCGTCGAGTTTGCATCATTCGAACACCACGCTTGCAGCGCCCAAATCGTCGGTAACGAGAACCCTGCGGTTCAAGAGGACCGAAACGACCTGCTCGAGCGAGTATGCATCGCCCATCGAGCGCAGGTCGTTCGAATCGATCACGAAGATCCGCTCGTCGTCGGACTCGATGGGCAAGGTCCGCAACTCGCCATTGAATCCGGCAAGTCGGAAAGCGGCGCGAACGGCGGCGATCTGGCCACCGGACAACACGGCTTCCCCCGGCCCACTGCTCGCGTAACTCGGTGCTGTGAACGGCACCAGATCGTGCGCCACGTGTGCCGGAACGATGGCGACCTTCAGATGCAGGAGTTCCGTGAGGACCTGCTCCAGTTGCTGCGACTGTTCGCCGATGCCGGCGAGATCTTCGGTCGGCACGACGAACAGTCTCTCGTCATCGTCGCCAGGAATGAGGACCTCGAGCGGGCCGTGGTAGCCAGCTAGCGCGAACGCGCTCCGGACAGCCGCGGGGGTATCGAGTTCCAACAACGAAACGCCTTCCTGCAGAACGACTGCAACTTTCGGGGAGACCATTCCTGCGATCGTCACGCACCGGCCAGATCTTCGAACGGCTCCTCGCCGGGCCGCCAGACCATCCACGCCCCGTCCGCAAACCCGCTCAGCGTCGCGATTTCGGGTCCCACCCACTCGTCGAACGCCGGACGGATCGTGATTCGGCCTGTCTGAAACGAAATGACGATACCGGCGCCCGTTTGTTCGACCGTGCTCGAGACCTCTTGCGGGATGAGTGCGCGCAGCGCGTCTCCGTAGCCCAGATCAGCTTCGGCGTAAACCTGTCCTCGGTGCTCCGCCACCGGGTACACGTCGCAATTGAGCACCACGTTGCCGCCTGCCACATCGCCACCACCCACGTCACCGTCGAACCAGAGCATGACGTAGTCCATCGAGAACACGACCGCGTTCAGTCGACGGCCGAGGAGTCGACCGAGCAGTCCATTCGGCACGTACCTCGGGCTCTCGAAGGACGCTCCGGGTCTGGTCATGCAGTCAATCTAGCGGCCAGGCTACCGACCGGTCAGGCCTTCTTGACGACGCTCGACTTCAGCTGGGTCGGGCCGACGCCGTCGACCTTGCAGTCGATGTCGTGATCGCCGACCCCGTCGATGAGCCGGATGCCCCGCACCTTCGTGCCCACCTTGATGACGGTCGAGGAGCCCTTGACCTTCAGGTCCTTGATCACGGTGACGGTGTCACCGTCGGCGAGCACGTTGCCCACCGCGTCGGTGATGACGCGCGGGCCGGACTCCACGGCATCCGCTGCTGCCTCGTCGGCGGCCCACTCGTGCGCGCACATGGGGCACACGAGCAGGGCGCCCATCTCAGAGGTGTGCTCGCTCGAGCACTCAGGGCAGATCGGCAGCGACTCGCTCATACGTTGAAGCGGAACTCCACCGAGTTCCCGGCCCTGCATACGCCGCAGGCATCGCGCATCTTCACGCTCAACCGTAGGCGCAGCGGTCGATTCCGGCGCTGCCAGCGCGCGCACCGGAAGTCCGTCGAACCGCCGCAGCATCGGCCATTCCAACTCCGCCGTCGCGGTGCGCACGGCGACCACGGTCGTCTCCGCACCATCGACGATCTCGCCCACGCGCGCCTGACGCCGCGATCCAGCCACGAGTTCGGTGACGGGGACAGTCAGCGACAGTTCAAGTGCCGCCATCGGCGCGATACCGTCGGTACATGGCTGAAATTGACGGACTCGATGCGCTTCTGACGGCGTTGAACGCCGGGGAGACGATCCCCGGAGGTTCGCCGCATCACGCGGCCATGCACGCCACGAGCCAGGAGTCGCTGCGCATCACGGCCGAGCTCAACGGGCGCTACCACTCTCCCGACGAGGTGCGGGCTCTCATGAGTGAGCTGACCGGGCACACGGTCCCCGAATCCTTCCGACTCTTCCCGCCGTTCAGCGCTGACTTCGGCAAGAACATCCGCTTCGGTGAGGATGTCTTTGTCAACAGCGGCTGCCGATTCCAGGACCAGGGTGGTATCGACATCGGCGATGGATCCCTGATCGGCCACAACGCCGTCATCACGACGTTGAACCACGACATGTCGCCGAGCCGACGGGCCGACATGCACCCGGCTCGCGTCGCGATCGGCCGGGGCGTGTGGTTCGGGGCCAACGTGACGGTGCTGCCGGGCGTGACGATCGGCGATGGCGCCGTCGTGGGCGCGGGGGCCGTCGTCACCAAGGACGTGCCGGCGCGAGCAGTGGTCGTCGGAGTGCCGGCGAAGCAGGTGGGCACGGTGCCGGAGGAGTAGCGGCGATGCGCCACATTCCATACCAAGCCGACGACTCGCCGTGCGTAAGGTCTCAACTACGACCGAGAGCAGAATTCCACCACGTCACGATCGTTCCGCTGATCAGGCCTTCTTGACGACGCTCGACTTCAGCTGGGTCGGGCCGACGCCGTCGACCTTGCAGTCGATGTCGTGATCGCCGACCCCGTCGATGAGCCGGATGCCCCGCACCTTCGTGCCCACCTTGATGACGGTCGAGGAGCCCTTGACCTTCAGGTCCTTGATCACGGTGACGGTGTCACCGTCGGCGAGCACGTTGCCCACCGCGTCGGTGATGACGCGCGGGCCGGACTCCGCGGCATCCGCTGCTGCCTCGTCGGCGGCCCACTCGTGCGCGCACATGGGGCACACGAGCAGGGCGCCCATCTCAGAGGTGTGCTCGCTCGAGCACTCAGGGCAGATCGGCAGCGACTCGCTCATACGTTGAAGCGGAACTCCACGACGTCGCCGTCCTGCATGACGTAGTCCTTGCCCTCCATGCGGGCCTTGCCCTTCGCGCGTGCCTCGGCGACCGAACCGGTCTCGACGAGATCGGCGAACGAGATGACCTCGGCCTTGATGAAGCCGCGCTCGAAGTCGGTGTGGATCACGCCGGCAGCCTGCGGCGCCTTGTCGCCCTTGTGGATCGTCCACGCGCGCGACTCCTTGGGACCGGCCGTGAGGTAGGTCTGCAACCCGAGCGTGTCGAAGCCGATGCGGGCGAGCTGGTCGAGGCCGGACTCCTCCTGGCCGGTCGAGGCGAGCAGTTCCGCGGCATCCGCGGGGTCGAGGTCGATGAGCTCGGACTCGATCTTCGCGTCGAGGAACACGGCCTCTGCGGGCGCGACGAGCGCAGCGAGCTCTGCCGTCTTCGCGTCGTCGGTCAGCACGGTCTCGTCGACGTTGAAGACGTAGATGAAGGGCTTGGCGGTCAGCAGGCCGAGCTCCTTCACGGGCGCGAGGTCGACGGATGCCGCGGAGAGCGGCGTGCCCCGCTGCAGCACGTCTTGAGCGGCCTTCGCTGCTTCGAGCACCGAGGGGTCGAGCTTCTTGCCCTTGATCTCCTTCTCGAAACGCGGGATGGCGCGCTCGAGGGTCTCGAGGTCGGCGAGGATCAGCTCGGTGTTGATCGTCTCCATGTCGGACTTGGGGTCGACCGTGCCCTCGACGTGCACGACATCGGCGTCTTCGAAGCCGCGCACGACCTGCGCGATCGCGTCGGCCTCGCGGATGTTCGCGAGGAACTTGTTGCCGAGCCCCTCGCCCTCGGAGGCGCCGCGCACGATGCCGGCGATGTCGACGAACGACACCGCGGCGGGCAGGATGCGCTCGGAGCCGAAGATGCCGGCGAGCGTCTCGAGCCGCGGATCGGGCAGGTTCACCACGCCCACGTTGGGCTCGATCGTCGCGAACGGGTAGTTCGCCGCGAGCACCTGGTTCTTGGTGAGGGCGTTGAAGAGGGTGGACTTGCCGACGTTGGGCAGGCCGACGATGCCGATAGTGAGAGCCACGGGGGTCTATCGTACCGGCACGCACCTCCGAGGCGGTCCGGGCACCCTCCGGGTGCGAATACCGCGCGCGTTCACGGTGCGGTCACGTCGGCCGAGGCATCCGCTCGCTTGGATCGCCCGACCCTGAGCGTCAGGTACACGCCGAGCAGCACGAGCGCCCCGCCGGCCATCGCGACGGGCTCGAGGGACTGCCCGAGCACGAGCGCGATGAGCACGGTGAACACGGGCAGCAGGTTCAGGAAGATGCCCGCGCGGGCCGGGCCGACCGCGGCGGCGCCGAGATTCCAGAAGGCGTAGCCGAGCATCGACGGGAAGATCACGATGTAGGCCAGGCCAGCGATGCCCGCGGCGGAGGTGGGCAGCGCGATGCCGACGACCGCGACGAGCGGCAGCATCGTCACGACCGCGATCACGGCTTGCACGGCAGTCGCCGTGATCGGCGGCGTGGCGAGTCGCCGCGACACGATCACGTAGGCGCTCCAGACGATGACGGCGCCCACGACCAGCAGATCGCCGATCCGGAATCCCTGTCGCAGCACGGCGAGCAGGTCGCCGCCCGTGAGCACGACGGTGACACCCAGGAATGCGACGACGAGCCCGACGACCTGCACACCGCGCAGGCGCTCATGCAGGAAGATCGCCGCAGCGAGGGCGATCGTCGCCGGGTTGATCGCCGAGATCACCGATGCGGTGACCGCGCCGGTGAGACCCAGCGCGCTGTAGAGGAAGAGCGTGTACCCGGTGAGCCCGAGCACCGAGAGCAGCAGGTGCCACGGCCATTCGCGGACGACGCCTCGCCAGTCGGGCCGTTCGATTGCCCACGCAAACACGAGCAGCGGGATCGCTGCGAAGGCCCAGCGCCAGAAGGTGAGCGAGACCGGGCTGATCTCGGCGGTGACCATCTCGCCGAAGACGTAGTTGCCCGCCCAGAAGAGGCTGGCGAGCGTGAGTGCCAGGTACGCCCGTCCGCGATGCATCAGGTCAGGATACGGGTCCGCCGTGCGCCGGCGGCGCGGACCGGTCACGCTGCGGCACGGCGCTCGTTGCGCCCACGCTCCGTCAGCGCAGCGTCGTGCGGAAGCAGCGCGTCACGTACGGCACCACGATCTCCTCTGCGCCGGCGAGGTCGGGATGCGTCGTGAGCAGCGTCTCGAGCGCTGCGATCGTCGCCTGCTGCTCCTCGGTCGACGCGGTGATGAAGTAGCTGCGCGAGCGCACCAGGTCGAGGAACCCCTCACGAGACATCCGCGCGCCCCACTCGACGGTGTGCTCGACGATCTCGCCGAACGGCGGACCGACGTTGACATAGCTCTCGAACGTGGCGCTCGCATCGTGCCGCTCATGCATGATCTCCCCGGCCTCTCGGAGCCAGTCGACCCGGGTGTCCCTGCTGTTCCAGACGAGACCGAGCACGCCGCCCGGGCGCAGCACGCGCGCGATCTCGGGGATCGCCCGCTCGGGCTGGAACCAATGCCATGCCTGCCCCGCCACGACCGCGTCGACCGCGTCATCCTCGATCGGGATGTCTTCAGCGGTGCCGAGGAGGCGCGGCACTCCGGGCACCGCGACCTCGAGTTCCTCGAGCATCTCTTCGACGGGGTCGACCGCGATCACCTCGCGGTCGAGGGCGACGAGCGCCTCGGTGAGCTTGCCGGTGCCGGCGCCGAGGTCGAGCACTCGGGTCGCGTCGCCGATGAGCCAGGCGATCGCCTCGGCCGGGTAGCCGGGCCGGGCATGATGGTAGACGGATGCCGCGGCGCCGAACGAACGCGCACTGACCTGCGTCGCGGGGTCGGAGGGGTCGGCGACGAGTCCGTGCTCGCGGGGCTCGGCCACCTCGGGTCGTTCGTTCATCGCGATCCTCTTCTCACGTCGCACCGGCTCTCACGGCGCAGGTGCCCTCGCGGCGCATCGGCGGAGACCGGGCCACCGCCATTCCACGCCCAGCCCGGGGCATCCGTCAACCTCGCGGTTCGCGGCGCGGGCGGCGGGCGGTGTCGGCGCGGCGTGCGACGATGCCTGTGTGCCAGTGGACTTCACCGCGATCGACTTCGAAACCGCCAACTCCTCTGGCGCCTCCGCCTGCTCGGTCGGGCTCGTGAAGGTCAGAGACGGCCGGGTCGTCGAGCGCGAGCACCGGTACATCCGCCCGCCGTTCCCGCACAACGAGTTCTCGGAGTGGAACGTGCGCATCCACGGCATCACGCCCGAGATGGTGGCGAACGCCGACGACTGGTCGGTGCATCTGCCGGCGCTCCGCGAGTTCGCCGGCGACGACATGCTCGTCGCCCACAACGCGGGCTTCGACATGGGCGTCATCGCCAAGACCTCGACGGCGCTCGGCCTCGAGGTCCCCGACTTCCGCTACCTCTGCAGCCTGCAGGTCGCCAGGCGCACGTACCACCTCGAGTCGTACCGGTTGCCGGTCGCGGCGATGGCCGCGGGCTTCGAGGGCTTCTCGCACCACGACGCGCTCGCCGACGCCGAGGCGTGCGCCGCGATCATCGTGCACTCCGCTGCCCGTCACGAGGTCGACGACCTCGACCGGCTCGCGCACATCACACGCGTGAAGGTCGGTGCGATCGGGCCGGTCGCCACGCGCGACGACCGTGCAGCGCACGGCCCGATGGCGCTGCAGTAGCGGCCCGCCGGGCCCGCAGCCGGCCGATGTCTGCGGCCCCTGCGACACTGTGGACATGGACATCCTCGCCCTCGTCATCGGCCTCATCGTCGGCATCGCGCTCGGCGCCCTCGTTGCCGCGCTCGTGCTGCAACGCCGTGCGTCGCAGGCCGCGGCCGAGTCGCCCGTCGCCGAAGACCCGGCACTCGTCGAGGCCCGCATGCAGGCCCGGCTCGCCGAGGTGCGCGTCGGCGAAGAGGCCGCGAAGGCGGTGCTCCGAGAGGAGCTCGCCTCGACGCAGGCCACCGCCGAGGCGCTCCGCGAGCAGATCCTCTCGGCGCAGCAGCAGTACCGCGAACTCGTCGAGCGGCAGCGCGCCGAGGTGCAGGCGCGCGAGGCGCGCGACGCCGCCGAGAGCAAGGTCCTCCAGGCGCTCGCCCCGGTGAAGCAGTCGCTCACCGAGATGCAGTCGAAGGTCACGCAGCTCGAGAGCCAGCGCACGCTCCAGCACGGTGAGCTGACCCAGCAGCTGAAGTCCGCCGCCGAGTCCGAAGAGCGGCTGCGGTCGACGGCGGAGTCGCTGGCGTCGGCGCTGCGTTCCAACAGCACCCGCGGAGTCTGGGGCGAGACCCAGCTGCGCAGCGTCGTCGAGGCTGCGGGCCTCATCGAGCGGGTCGACTTCGACGTGCAGTCGAGCATCACGAGCGACTCCGGTCACGGCCGGCCCGACATGGTCGTGCGACTGCCCGGCGGCAAGTCGATCGCCGTCGACGCGAAGGTGCCGTTCAACGCGTACCTCGAGGCCAGCCAGATCCCGGCCACCGCGACCGGGGCGGAAGGCGCACGACGCGCCGAGTTCATGAAGCAGCACGTCGCCGCAGTGCGCGCGCACGTCACGGCACTCGGCACGAAGGGCTACTGGAACGGCCTCGACGCCTCCCCCGAGCTCGTCATCGCGTTCATCCCGAGCGAGTCGCTCGTGTCGGCGGCCATGGAGGCCGACCCCACGATCATGGAGTTCGCGTTCTCGAAACGGGTCGCACTCGCCTCCCCCGTGACGCTGTGGTCGGTGCTCAAGACCGTCGCCTTCTCGTGGCAGCAAGACGTACTCACGAACGAGGCGAAGACCCTGTTCGACCTCAGCCGCGAGCTCTACTCCCGCCTCTCGACCACGGCGAGCCACATCGAAAAGCTCGGCCGCACCATCGAGCGCAGCGTGAAGGACTACAACGCGTTCGTCGGCTCCCTCGAGCGTCAGGTGCTGCCGACCGCCCGCAAGCTCGGTGCGCTCGACGAGTCGAAGGTGCTCGCGCCGCTCACGGGCATCGAAGAGGCACCGCGCGAGCTCACGGCGTACGAACTCGTCTCGACCACCAGCGCCGACCTCGACCCCGAATTGCGTCGCCAGCTCGAGGCGACGAGCGACGCCGACTGACACGGCCGCGAGGTCGTGGCCGCCTCAGTCGTAGTACAGGTCGAGGCTCTCGCTCAGGCGGTCGCGTTCCTGCAGCCGACGCCCGGCGCCCTTCGCGCTGGCGGTCGTCAACGTGACGAGCAGGTGGATGACGAGCGCGACCGACGTCGGCGAATTGGCGAACGATGCGCTCTCGGTGTCGACGATGAGCAACTCCTGCGCCACGTCGACGAGCGGCGCATCGGCGGAGTCGGTGATGACGATCACCGTACCGCCCGCCTCGGCGAACCGACGAGCGATGTCGACGGTGTACTTGCGATAGCGCGAGAGCGAGATCGCGACGAGCACATCGGTCGAGCGCACGTCGCTCAGCACATCGAGCGGCCGCACGATCGTGCCGTCGATGAGGGACACGTTCGCGAGCCCCGCGCTCAGGTCCATCGCGAGCAGCGAGGCGTAGGTGAACGACTTCGCCGCGCCGAGGATGAACCGGCGACGCGAGGCCACGATCGCCGCGGCGATGCGCTCGAAGGCGCCTTCGTCGTGAGCCCAGTCGAGTGCTGCGAGGAAGTGCTCGCGCTCCTGCTCGACGATGCGACGCTTCAGCAGCAGCGCAGAGCGCCGCTGCACCCGTGCGTCGTATCGTTCGTGCGGACTCCCGAGATCATCTGGCGCCATGTCACCCTTTCCGATGCAATCGTGCCCGGTCGAGGGGTGCACCACCAATAGCGACACCCCTGCGAAGCCCCGGACTGGGGACATTCATGCCGTCAGCGGATCACGCCTCGATCACGAGTTCGGGCTCGGAGCCTGCCACCAGCGTCCCGCGCACCCCGAGGGGAATGCTCGAAGCGTGCGGCCCATGGCCGAAGCCGAGCTCCCACACGAGCGGAACCCCGAGCGGGGTGAGCAGCTCTTCGGCGAGCGCGCGCACCTCGGTGAGGTCGCCGCAGCCCTGCCAGCTCCCGAGCGCGATGCCGGCGACGCCGTCGAACCAGCCCGCCCTGAGCAGCGAGGTCAGCAGGCCGTCGAGGCGGTACGGCTCCTCCTCGACGTCTTCGAGGAGCGCGATGCATCCGGTGTGATCCCCGACCGGCCGACCGTGGGCCCCGAGGGTCATGGCGAGCAGGCTGAGGTTGCCGCCGATGATCCGGCCGGTCACCTCGCCAGCAACGAGCGTCTCGGCGGTCGGCGCGGCGAAGCGCCGACCCCCGACGGGCTCGAAGACGGCACGCCGCAGGCTCTCGATGGCTTCTGCGTCGTCGAGCAGCGCGGCGGTCGCCGTCATCGGCGTGAACCAGGTCGCCAGCCCGAGTCGCTCGAGCCAGTACTCGTGGACTCCCGTCACGTCCGAGCTGCCGTACAGCGGCTTCGGCGTCGCTGCCGCGAGTGCATCCTGGTCGAGCAGGTCGATCATCCGCACGGAGCCGTACCCGCCGCGAGCGCAGAACACGGCGTCGATGGTCTCATCGCACCAGGCGGCCTGGAGGTCTGCCGCACGCTGCGCATCCGGCCCGGCGAGGTACCGGGCGCGCGGATGCGTCGCCGTCGCACTCGGAAACACGACGGGTTCGAGTCTCCACTCGACCAGGAGCTCGAGCGATCGGGCGAGGAGTTCCGACGGCGGCGGCCCGCTCGGGGCGACGATGGCGACGCGGGCACCGGGGATGAGCGGGCCGAGTTCAATGGCGGTCAAGCGGATTCCTCCCTGTACGAATGGCATCTTACGTTTCACATGACACGGTCTCAGTTGCGGCTTTCGGCGCCACCGCGCCCGGTTCCTCACGAGCAACGCGGCGTTCTCGGAGCGCGCTATACGAAGACGTTGCTCGATGATACGGTGCGTAACAGGTGGTTGGGTATCGTTTCACCAGCATGCCGCAACGACGTGAGGAGCCCGATGGCGGAGCAGTGGAACGTGCAGGGTCTCGACGAGGCGATCACCGCCGGCGCAACGGACCTGAGCACGGTCGAATGGTCGGCTGCGGTCGCCGACGCCGCCACTGGCGAGGTGCTGTGGTCGCACGACGCCGATCGCGTGCTCAAGACCGCGAGCGTGGGCAAGGTGTTCCTCCTCATCGAGGCGGCGCGCCAGGCGGAGACCGGCGAACTCTACCTCGACGAGCAGGTGCAGCGGCTGCCCGAAGATCTCGTCGCCGATTCCGGCCTCTGGCACGTGCTCGGCCTCGATGCCCTGAGCATTCGCGATGCCTGCGCCCTGATCGGCGCGGTGAGCGACAACCTCGCCACCAACGTGCTCGTGCGGCGCCTCGGCATCGACCGCATCGGCGACACCGGCCGATCGCTCGGCTTCACCGCATCGGCGTTGCTCGACCGGGTGCGCGAAGACCGCGGCCCGCAGCATCCGCCGACGCTCTCGCGCGGAAACGCCGCCGAACTCGTGCGGCTGATGGCCGACCTCGCCCGAGGGCGCATCGTCTCGCCGGCGGTCTCGGCCCAGGTGCTCGGATGGCTCGCCCTCAACACCGACCAGTCGATGGTCGCGGCTCCGTTCGGCGTCGACCCCCTCGCACACACCGAACCCGACAACGGCTTCGTCCTGCGCAACAAGACCGGCACCATCAGCACCGCCCGCATCGACATCGGCGTGTGCGACGTCGACGGCGGCGACGGCGGACTCGCCTGGGCGGTGCTTGCGAACTGGAGCGACGAGGTCGACCTTCGCGACGCCGTGCTCGGGCGCATGACGGCGATCGGCACCGTGCTCCGCGGCGCCCTGCAGCACACGGTCACCGACCGCACGGTCGCCCGCTGAGCCCGCGCAGGCAGTGCGCCGTCAGGCGGCGCGCCGTCAGGCGGTGCGCGGTCAGGCGGTGAGCACGCTCAGCACGTTGCCCGCCGGGTCGGTGAACCAGGCGATGTCGGGTCCCTGACCGGTCTGGGAGCCGCGCGCGATACCGCGCTCGTCGGTGCCGAAGTCGTCGGGGGCGGTGTAGATCTTCGTGACCACGCCTGCCGCGTTCAGCTCGTCGACGGCGCGGTCGATGTCGTCGACCACGAGGTTCAGGATCGTGAAGCTCGCCGGCTCGTGGTTCGGCTTCGGATAGATGAAGACGCCCTGACCCGATGGCAGCGTGACGCGCAGCGCCCCGGCGCCGGGTTCATCGCCCACTGGCAGCCCGAGCCTCGTGCCGTAGAACTCGCGGGCCGCCTCGACGTCATCGACGCTGAACCCCGGGAACGCGTCTCGAACCGTGACCATCGTGATCCCCTCTCACCGATGGGTGCGCCGCCTGTGCGCGAGCGCACCTCGGTTCCAGACTCGCACGCCACTCGGTCGACGTCGACCCCGCATCGGGACTAGCCGGGCTCGGGTTCGGGGTCGGTACGCGCGCCGAACTCGCGATCAGGCTCCTCGTCGACGGGAGGTTCGAACCCCGCGGCAGCTCCCGCACCGGTCACCGGTTCGGCGTCGACCATCGCATCGAGCGGATGCGCCAGCTCATCCTGCCCGAGGCGCGCGAATGCGAGGGTGCCGATCGCGAGCAGCGGCGACACGAGGCCCGCGATGAGGAACGCCGGCGCGATGCCGATCCACTCCCCCACCGGGCCCGCGACGGCCATCGAGATCGGCATGAGCGCGAGCGAGACGAAGAAGTCGAGACTCGACACCCGACCGAGCATCGCGGGCGGCACCCGCCGTTGCAGCAGCGTGCCCCAGACGACGCTCGCCCCGGAGAACAGCACACCGCAGATGAAGAGCGCCACGACCATCACCCAGAGCCATGAGGTGAATCCGATGACCGCGAGTGGGAGGCATCCGAAGCCCCACGCCAGGATCATGAGCGTCAGATATCGCCGCGGCAACCGCATGGAGGCGACGGCGAGCGAACCGATCGCACCGCCGACGCCGAACGCGGCGAGCGCGAGCGCGAATGCTCCGGCGCCGCCGCCCGTCTGGTCTTTGACGGCGAAGGGCAGCAGCACCTCGATCGGGCCCATGATCACGAAGACGAGCAGGATCGAGAAGATGAGCGTCGCGAGCAACCACTTCGTGCGCATCAGGTACGAGAAGCCGTCGCGCAGGTCGATGAACGTCTGGCGCACCGGATGCACCGGCGGCCCGTCGAGCACTCGCCTCACCGCTGTCGTGCGCATCACGCCGAGCACCGCCGCCGCGACGACCTGGAGGCCTGCGACCACCGCGAACGCGAGCCACGGCCCCTGCAGCGCGATGAGGCCGCTCGCGAGGGCCGGGCCGGCGGCGTTCATCACCGACGGCCGCAGCACGCCCTCGATGCCGTTGGCGGCGAGCAATTGCCCCTCCGGCAGGATGGCGGGCAGCCAGGCCGAGTAGGCCGGGTAGAAGAAGCCGTCGGCCAGGCCGAGCACGAACGAGAGCACCGCGAGGTGCCACACCTCGATCAGCCCGGTGGCCGCGAGCACCGCGGCCACCGAGAACGCGGCGCCGCGCACGACCTCGACGGCGAGGAGGATGCGCCGCTGCGGGATCCGGTCGGCGGCGACGCCGCCGAACAGCACCGCGAGCACGAGCCCCAGACTCGACCCCACCGCCACGAACGAGAGGTCGACGGGCGTGCCGCCGAGCTCGACGACCTGCCAGACGGCCGAGACGATCCACGCCCCGGCACTCAGGAGCGACGCCGCGAGCGCCGTCGTGAGCAGCCGGTACTGGCCCGAGCCGAACGGTCGGAGGGCGCGCGGAAGTCGAGCGGCGGTGGTCACTCGTCCATCATGGCAACGCCCGCCGACACGGTCGACCGCGCGCGAGCGTCACAGCACGTCGTCGACGAGCCACTTCTCGACGAGGTGGTCGGCGACGATGCGTCGGATCGTGCCCGACTTGCCGCGCAGCACGATCGACTCCGTGCGCACGATCGGCCCCTTCTTGCGCACGCCGTCGAGCAGTTCGCCGTCGGTCACGCCCGTGGCGACGAAGAACGTGTTGTCGCCGCGCACGAGGTCCTCGAGCTCGTAGACCCGGTCGCAGTCGAGGCCGGCGGCCTCGCCGCGCGCGCGCTCGGCGTCGTCCTTCGGCGCGAGCACGCCCTGCATGAACCCGCCGAGCGCCTTGATCGCGCACGCGGTGGTGATGCCCTCGGGGCTGCCGCCGATGCCGACGCACATGTCGATGCGCGACTCGTAGCGGGCCGCGTTGATGCCGCCGGCGACGTCGCCGTCGCTCATCAGACGGGTGCCCGCACCGGCCTCGCGGATGTCGGCGATGAGCTGCTCGTGGCGATCGCGGTTCAGCACGGCGACGCGGAGCTCGCTGACGTCCTTGCCCTTCGCCGCGGCGAGCGCGCGCAGGTTCTCGCCGATCGGCTTCCGGATGTCGACGACGCCGATGCCCGAGGCATCCGTGACGATCTTGTCCATGTAGAAGACGGAGGAGGCGTCGAGCATGGTGCCGCGGTCGGAGACGGCGATGACCGAGAGCGCGTTGTGACGGCCCGCGGCCGTGAGCGAGGTGCCGTCGATCGGGTCGACCGCGATGTCGCACGCGGGGCCGCGGCCGGTGCCGACGCGCTCGCCGTTGAAGAGCATGGGCGCGGCGTCCTTCTCGCCCTCACCGATGACGACCACGCCCTCGAAGTCCACCGTGCCGAGGAACGCGCGCATCGCGTCGACCGCGGCGCCGTCGGCTCCGAGCTTGTCGCCCTTGCCGATCCACGGGTACGAACGGATCGCCGCAGCCTCGGTGGCACGCACGAGTTCGAGTGCGATGTTGCGGTCGGGGTGCAAGAACAGGCTTGCCGTGTCGGTGCTCACCATCGAGGGTCCTCCCGGACGCTAGTGCGGCCGGCCAGTCGGGCGGCCATGGAACGATGAATCCAGCCTATGCAGCACGCCCGCCGATCTCGCCTGTTTTCCGGTCGACGGCGATGAAAGAATGTGCATTCTTAAGCCGGCGTTCAGGGCAGTCGCAGTTCGCCGACCACGGCGTCGACGCCCGGACCGGCGTGCCAGGCGCTCACCATGGCGGCGCCGCCCGGTCTGGTTCGCACGCCGGGCATCACCTCGCCGCCCGGTGCACACTCGGTCACCGCGCTGAGGAAGACCCACGCGGGCGCACCGCAGAGCTCACCGAGCGACCAGACGCGATCGAGGTCGAGGCCGTCGGCGAGCACGCGCCGTCGCTCCTCGGCCGACTGCGGCGCGAGTCCGGCCCACATCGAGCCGCCGAGCGCTCGAACGCCCGCCGCCGTCAGCACCCCCTCGGGAGCGCCGCCGATACCCGAGACGAGATCGAGGCCCGCTTCGCCGCCCGCCGCGCGGAGGCTCCGTTCGACGTCGCCATGCACGAAGAGCTCGACGGATGCCCCTGCCGCTCGCGCCTCGGCGACGAAGCCCTCGTTCCTCGGCCGCTCCTGCACGGCGACCCGCACCTCCGAGGCCGCGACGCCCCGCGCTGCGGCGATGCGGGCGACGAGTTCGCCGACGGGGGCGCCGGCCGGAGCATCCGGAAGCCACGTGACGTGCTTCTCGAGGTAATGGGCCGTGCCGAGCGCTGCGAGGGCGCCGCGCGGCGCGACCGCGAGCACGGCCATCGCGCCGGGCGCCCCTGCCGCAGCGAGACGGGTGCCGTCGACCGGATCGACGGCGAGGTCGATGACGGGCGCGACGCCGCGGCCGAACCGCTCGCCGACGTACAGCATCGGCGCCTCGTCCTTCTCGCCCTCGCCGACCACGACGACCCCGTCGACGTCGAGTTCGCCGAGCGCCGAGCGCAGCGCACGCACGGCCAGCGCGTCGACGCCGTGGCCGTCGCCCGAGCCGACGAGGGGCGATGCGGCGAGGGCGGCGAGGGCAGTCGCGCGGCGGAAGCCGTCGACGAGGCCGAGTTCGGCGAGGCGGAGCGGGTCGGTCGGCACGCGTCCATCCTGCCGTGCTGCGGGCGCCGCGGCATCCGACACCTGAGCACCCCTCGGCAAGTCGGTAGACTCGACGCCAACCCCGTTGTCGTCCGAAGGAGCACCATGCCCATCGCCACCCCCGAGCAGTACGCCGAGATGCTGGACACCGCGAAGGCCAAGGGCTTCGCGTTCCCGGCCTTCAACGTCTCCTCCTCGCAGACGCTCAACGCGGTGCTGCAGGGCCTGACCGAGGCAGGCTCCGACGGCATCATCCAGGTCACCACCGGCGGCGCCGACTACTTCGCCGGCCACACCGTCAAGGCCCGTGCCACCGGTGCACTCGCCTTCGCGCGCTTCGCCCACGAGGTCGCCAAGAACTACCCGATCACGGTGGCGCTGCACACCGACCACTGCCCGAAGCCGGCCCTCGCCGACTTCGTCTTCCCGCTCATCGAGGCCTCCGAGGCCGAGGTCAAGGCCGGCCGCAACCCGATCTTCCAGTCCCACATGTGGGACGGCTCGGCCGTGCCGCTCACCGAGAACCTCGAGATCGCCAAGGAGATCCTCCCCCGCATGAAGGCGATCAACGCCATCCTCGAGGTCGAGATCGGCGTCGTCGGCGGCGAAGAGGACGGCGTGCAGCACGAGGGCTCGAACGACGCGCTGTACACCACGCTCGACGACGCGATCGCGACCGTCGAGGCGCTCGGCTTCGGCGAGCAGGGCCGCTACATGGCCGCCCTCACCTTCGGCAACGTGCACGGCGTCTACGCTCCCGGCAACGTGAAGCTGCGCCCGGCGCTCCTGAAGGAGATCCAGGACGGCCTGCAGGCCAAGTACGGCACGGCCGCGAAGCCGCTCGACCTCGTCTTCCACGGCGGCTCGGGCTCGACCGACGCCGAGATCGCCGAGGCCGTCGCGAACGGCGTCGTGAAGATGAACATCGACACCGACACGCAGTACGCCTACACGCGCGCCGTCGCCGGCTACATGTTCCAGAACTACGACGGCGTGCTGAAGGTCGACGGCTCGGTCGGCAACAAGAAGCAGTACGACCCGCGCGCCTGGGGCAAGGTCGCCGAGACCGCCATGGCGGTTCGCGTCGGCGAGTCGACCCGTCAGCTCGGCTCCGCCGCGCAGTCGATCAGCGCGTAAGGCACGGATGTCGCAGCACGAGGCCGCTCGAACGCCCGACCAGTCGGGCGACGCCGCAACGACGAACGGAGGGGCGACCCCGCCCGCCGCGCCGTCGCCGCGGCGCGACGAGCGGCCTCGTCCGCAGTACGGCGAGTACGCCCCCGAGGGATGGACGTGGACGCCGCCGGTCGATGAGCGCGCAGCGGCCGCTGAGGCGGCGAACGCCGAGGCCGCCGCCGCCGTTGCTCCCGCTGCCCCGGCGGCTCCCTCGCATGCCGCCGCCGGCGCGCACCCGATCGATCGCATGTGGACGATCACGCTGCTCGTCTTCGGCGTGTTCGGCGCGCTCTACAACAGCCTGGCGCTCTTCCAGTTGCCGACCACCGCACTCGAATCGGCGAAGCTCTCGGCGTCGGTACTCGGCGTCGAGCCCCCGGCCGACTTCGTTGCGGGTCCGGCGGTTCCCGCGTTCATCTTCGTGGGCATCGCGCTGCAACTCGCACTGTGGGTCGTCGCGCTGCTCTGGTCGCGTGCCCGCATGCGGGCCGGCCGACTGGCGTGGTGGGTCCCGTTCGTCGCGGGCGTCGCGGCCTTCATCGTGGTGGTGGTCGTCGGCATGCTCGTGTTCGCGAGCGACCCCGCCTTCATGCCGTCGCTGACGCCCGCCCAGCCGTAGGCAAGCAGCACCGCACATCGAACCGTCGAAGTCCGCCCTCCGAGCGCATCGGGAGGGCGGACTTCGACGTTTCGACGGCGTGCCGGCAGCTCAGCTCGCGGCGCCCTCCGGCACCGCCTCCATGCCGCCGGTTGCCGTGCCGGGGCCCCCGACGTCCTCGGGGTCGGCGAGCGTCTCCGCATCGGCCGGCGCCGCGAACTGCGCCTCGTAGAGCCGCGTGTACGCGCCGCCCTGGGCGAGCAGCTCGGCGTGGTCGCCCTGCTCGACGATGTGCCCGTCCTCCATCACGAGGATGAGGTCGGCGTCGCGGATCGTCGAGAGCCGGTGCGCGATCACGAAGCTCGTGCGGTCTTTCCGCAGCGCGTTCATGGCGTGCTGCAGCAGCAGCTCGGTGCGGGTGTCGACCGAGCTCGTCGCCTCGTCGAGGATCAGCACGGCCGGCTGCGCGAGGAATGCACGGGCGATCGTGATGAGCTGCTTCTCACCGGCCGAGAGGTTCGACGCCTCGTCGTCGAGCACCGTGTCGTAGCCGTCGGGCAGCGTGCGCACGAAGCGGTCGACGTACGTCGCCCGGGCCGCCTCGAGGATCTCGTCCTCCGAGGCATCCGGTCGCCCGTAGGCGATGTTCTCGCGGATCGTGCCCGTGAACAGCCACGTGTCCTGCAGCACCATGCCCATGCGGCCGCGCAGCTCGTCGCGCGTCATCCGTGTGATGTCGACGCCGTCGAGGGTGATGCGCCCGGAGTCGAGCTCGTAGAAGCGCATGATGAGGTTCACGAGGGTCGTCTTGCCGGCACCGGTCGGGCCGACGATCGCGATCGACTGCCCGGGTTCCGCGGTGAGCGAGAGTTCGTCGATGAGCGGCTTCTCGGGGTCGTAGCTGAACGAGACGTCGTCGAAGACGAGACGACCGGATGCCGCGCCCTCCGCGCCGTCCGCATCCGCGGCGGCCTCGGGCTCGACCGGGTCGGGCACCTGCTCGTCGGCGTCGAGCAGCTCGAACACCCGCTCGGCGCTCGCGACGCCCGACTGCAGGAGGTTCGCCATCGAGCCGAGCTGGCTGAGCGGCTGGGTGAACTGCCGCGAGTACTGGATGAACGCCTGCACGTCGCCGAGGCTGATGCTGCCCGCTGCGACCATGAGGCCGCCGACGACGGCGATCGCGACGTAGACGAGGTTGCCGACGAACATCATGGCGGGCATGATGATGCCGCTCACGAACTGCGCGCCGAAGCTCGCCTCGTAGAGCTGGTCGTTCTTGTCGTCGAACCCGCGCTCGACCTCGCGGCGGCGGCCGAAGACGCGCACGAGGGCGTGGCCCGAGTAGGCCTCCTCGATCTGCGCGTTGAGGGTGCCGGTGTGGGTCCACTGCGCGACGAAGAGCTTCTGCGAGCGCTTGGCGATGATCGTCGTGATGAGGATCGTGAGCGGGATCGTGACGAGCGCGATGGCTGCGAGCAGCGGCGAGATGATGAACATCATCACGAGCACGCCGACGACGGTGAGGAGCGACGTGAGCAACTGGCTCATCGTCTGCTGCAGCGACTGCGAGACGTTGTCGATGTCGTTCGTGACCCGCGAGAGGAGCTCGCCGCGCTGCATCTTGTCGAAGTACGACAGCGGCAGGCGGTGGAGCTTCTCCTCGACCTCCTGGCGCAGCCGGTAGACGGTGCGCTGCGTCACGCCATTCAGCACGTAGCCCTGCGCCCACCCGAAGAGCGAGGCGAGCACGTAGAGGGCGAGCACCCAGAGCAGCACGGTCGCGAGCGCGCTGAAGTCGATGCCCTCCCCGGGCACGAGGTTCATCGACGACACCATGTCGGCCTGCTGGGTGTCGCCGGAGGCACGCAACCCGTCGACGACCTGCTGCTGCGTCGCACCCGCGGGCATCTGCGACGAGAGGAAGCCCTCGAAGATGATGTTCGTCGCCTCACCGAGGATCTTCGGGCCGAGCACCGAGAAGACGACGCTCACGACGCCGAGCAGCACGACGGCCGCGACGAGCGCTCGCTCGGGCTTGAGCCGGCGGAGCAGTCGCTTGGCCGACGGCCAGAAGTTCATCGACTTCTCGGCGGGCATGCCGACGCCGCCCATCGGGCCCCCGCCCATCGGGCCGCGGCGGGGCGGGCCGACCGGACGAGCCGGAGCTGTCGGGGCCTCCTGCGGTTCGGCGGATTCCTGCGGCTGTTCCTGCGACGCGCTCATGCCGCCTCCTCCACGCTCAGCTGGCTCTCGACGATCTCGGCGTACGCCTCGGAGCTCGCGAGCAGTTCCTCATGGGTGCCCTGCGCCGTGATCCGGCCGTCTTCGACGACGAGGATCTTGTCGGCGCCGACGATCGTGGCGACGCGCTGGGCGACGACGATCATGGTGGCGTCCGACACCGTGCGCGACAGCGCCGCGCGGAGGCGGGCGTCGGTCGCCGTGTCGAGAGCCGAGAACGAGTCGTCGAACAGGTAGATCGGCGGTCGTTTCGCGAGGGCTCTCGCGATGGACAGTCGTTGTCGCTGGCCGCCCGAGACGTTCGTGCCGCCCTGCGCGACGGGAGCCTCGAGCTGGCCGGGCATCGCGGCGACGAAGTCCTGCGCCTGAGCGGTCTCGAGCACGCTCCAGAGCTCGGCGTCGCTCGCGTCGGGGTCGCCGTAGCGCAGCGTCGAGCCGACGGTGCCGGCGAAGAGGTAGGGCTTCTGGGGCACCAGGGCGAGCTGTGCGCCGAGCACCTCGGGGTCGAGTTCGCGCACGTCGACGCCGCCGACGAGCACGGAGCCGCCCGTGGTGTCGAAGAGGCGGGCCACGAGGTTCACGATGGTCGTCTTGCCCGAGCCTGTAGCGCCGATGATCGCCGTGACCTGGCCCGGTTCGGCGACGAAGTTCAGGTCGTGCAGCACGGGCTCTTCGGCCCCCGGGTAGGCGAAGTCGACGCCGCGGAACTCCACCCTGCCGGGGGCGGTGAGCGCGAAGACGGGCTGCTCGGGGTCGACGACGCTCGACGCGGTCTCGAGCACCTCGCCGATGCGGCCGGCGGAGACCGCGGCACGGGGCAGCAGGAAGGCGATCATCGTCGCCATCATGACGGCCATGAGGATCTGGATGAGGTAGCTGAGGAACGCGGTGAGCGAGCCGATCTGCATCGAGCCGTCTTCGACGCGGTACGCGCCGAACCAGAGCACCGCAATGCTCGAGACGTTCAGCACGAGCATGACGACCGGGAAGACGAGCGCGAAGAGGCGCCCCGCCTTCAGCGCGGTGTCGGTGAGCGCGTCGTTGGCCTCGTCGAAGCGCTCGCTCTCGACGCCCTCGCGCACGAAGGCCCGGATGACCCGGATGCCGGTGAGCTGCTCCCTGAGCACCCGGTTGACGCTGTCGATGCGCTTCTGCATCGACTGGAAGAGCGGCACCATGCGGCTGATGATGAGCCCGACCGAGACGAGCAGCACGGGCACCGCGACGACCATGATCCACGAGAGGGCGAGGTCTTCGCGGAGCGCCATGTAGACGCCGCCGATCGCGAGGATCGGCGCCGAGACGAGGATCGTGCACGACATGAGCACGAGCATCTGCACCTGCTGCACGTCGTTCGTCGAACGCGTGATGAGGCTCGGGGCGCCGAAGCGCGACACCTCCTGCTCCGAGAAGTCGGCGACCTTGCGGAACACGGCGACCCGCAGGTCGCGGCCGAAGGCCATCGCCGCCTTCGCGCCGAAGTACACGGCTGCGATGGCGCACGCGACCTGGGCGAGCGTGATGGCGAGCATCACGCCGCCGGTCGAGATGATGAAGCCGGTGTCGCCCTTCGCGACGCCGTCGTCGATGATGTCGGCGTTCAGCGTCGGCAGGTACAGCGAGGCGATCGACTGCGCGAGCTGGAACACGATGACGCCGAGGAGCAGCGCCCAGTACGGCCGGAGGTGCCGGCGCAGCAGTTTCATCAGCATGGAGTGGTTCCCATCGGGCTGGTCGGGGTGGTCTGGAGAGTCGGTTCGAGTACTGCATCGGATGCCGCGCGCGGAGGCGGGCCGGCGGGCGTCGCGATGCCGTGGACGATGAGGTGCGCGAGTTCGTCGGTGTCGAGCCCGATGGTCGGGCCGAACTGCGGCATCGCCGACGAGAACGCGACGAGCCGCACGAACTTGAAGACCTGGGCGGGCGGCACGCGCAGCGCCTCGAGGTCGGGGGCGAGCAGCTCGTCGAAGATGCCGGTGATGATCTCGAGGTTCTGCGCCGGCGGCCGAGGGCGGTTGCCCAGCGCGGCGAAGACGCCGAAGATGCCGCTGAACCGGTCGAGGAAGCGGGCGAGCACGAGCTCGATCTTCAGCTCGAGCGGCAACGACGGATCGATGCTGCGGAGGGCGGCGCGGAACGGCTCGGGGTCGAGGAAGTGCTCGACCGCCGCGTCGATGATGGCCTCCTTGTCGTCGAACACGCGGAACAGCGTGCCCTCGGCGACACCGGAGGCATCGGCGATCTGCCGGGTCGTGACGTCGCGGCCGTGGGCGACGAGCAGCGGCAGCGTCGCCTGCGCGATCGCCGCTCGACGCTCCTCGACCGGCATCGGCTTCGCGCGCACCGCACGCTCGGTACTCGATGTCATGTGAGCGATGTTACGCGGAGTGAGCGCTCACTCCGCACGATCCGCGTTCGCCCCGCGCGAACGCGCTGTGCGAACGCGAAGGAGACGGCTGCGCTACCGTGGCCTCGTGCCGTCATCGCTCCTCGGCGACCGGGTGTCGCCCATCGCCTCGCGAGTCTCGACCATCGAACTGCTGTTCGACCTCGTCTTCGTCTACACGATCAGCCAAGTCGCCGCGATCGTCGTGCACGACCCCGATTGGAGCGGCATCGGGCAGGCCGCGGTCATTCTCGCGCTCGTCTGGTGGATGTACGACGCCTACGCGTGGCTCACGAACCAGACCAGCGCGGACACTCCGTTCGTGCGGCTCGCCCTCATCGCCGCGATGGCGGCGTTCCTCGTGATGTCGCTCGCGATCCCCGACGCCTTCGGCGCGACCGGCATCGTGTTCGGCGCGGCCTACATCGTGGTCGCGTTCATCCACGCCGCCCTCTTCATCGCCCGCGGAGGCCGCGGGGCGGCCCGGCGCATCCTCGTCGTCGGGCCCTCGAACATCCTCGTCGGCGTCCTCCTCCTCGCCTCGGGGTTCTTCGAGGGTCCGATCGACTGGGTCTTCTTCCTCCTGCCGCTGCTCGCCTTCCTGGCCTCGGCGATCCTGAGCGCGCGGGGCGGCTTCGACCCAGGGGCCTCGCACATGGTCGAACGACACGGCCTGCTCATGATCATCGCGTTCGGCGAGTCGATCGTCTCGGTCGGCGTGGCCGCGGCGAGCCATCCGCTCGACGCCTCGCTGATCGTCGGCACGGTGCTCGCCGTCGGAGTCGTCGCGGCCCTCTGGTGGTGCTACTTCGCCGGCGACGACACTCGCGCCGAGGAGGCGATCGCATCCGCTCCGGCGCGATCTCGTACGCGCCTCGCGCTCGTCGCCTTCTACGTCGAACACCTCGCGATGATCTTCGGCCTCGTGCTGGTCGCCGCGGGCCTCCACGAAGTCCTCGTCGATGCCGCAGCGCCGACGCCGACCGTGCCGGCACTGCTCGTGGGCTGCGGTGTGGGGCTCTACCTGCTGGCGGATGCCGCCTACCGCTCGACCCTTCGGCTCGGCGCGATCGGATGGCGCATGGCCGGCGGCGTGCTGGCCGTCGCCACCGCCCCGATCGGCATCGGCGTCTCGGGACTGGCCCAACTCCTCGCGGTGCTCGCAGTGGTCGCAGTGCTCCTCATCGCCGAATCGCGCGCGCAGAGCGGCCTCGTCGCGGGGCGCGAGGCGGTCGTCTCCTAGACGGCGTTGGCGCGACCCCGACCGCCGAGCGCACGCTCGTCGCGGTTGCCCTGGAGGTCTTTGCGCAGCTCCTTCGGCAGCGAGAACATGAGGTCTTCTTCGGCCGTCTTGACCTCGGAGACCGAGCCGTAGCCGGCGTCGGAGAGCGCGTCGAGCAGCTCCTTCACGAGCTCTTCGGGCACGGACGCCCCGCTCGTCACGCCGACCGTCTCGACGCCGTCGAGCCACTCCTGCTTGACCTCGCTCGCGTAGTCGACGCGGTAGGCGGCCTTGGCGCCGTACTCGAGCGCGACCTCGACGAGGCGCACGCTGTTGGAGCTGTTGGCCGAGCCCACGACGATCACGAGGTCGGCGTCCTGCGCGACCTTCTTGATCGCGACCTGGCGGTTCTGGGTGGCGTAGCAGATGTCGTCGGAGGGCGGGTCTTGAAGGTTCGGGAACCGCTCGCGCAGGCGCCGCACGGTCTCCATGGTCTCGTCGACCGAGAGCGTGGTCTGCGAGAGCCAGACGACCTTGTCGGGGTCCTGCACCTCGATGTTGTCGACGTCGTCGGGGCTGTTGACGATGGTCACGTGGTCGGGCGCCTCGCCCGCCGTGCCCTCGACCTCTTCGTGGCCCTCGTGGCCGATGAGCAGGATCTCGAAGTCGTCGCGCGCGAAGCGCACGGCCTCGCGGTGCACCTTGGTCACGAGCGGGCAGGTCGCGTCGATCGCGTGCAGGCCGCGGTCGGCGGCGGCGTTCACGACGGCCGGCGAGACGCCGTGCGCGCTGAAGACGATGTGGGCGCCCTCGGGCACCTCGTCGACCTCTTCGACGAAGATCGCGCCCTGCGCCTCGAGCTCGGTGACGACGTGGATGTTGTGCACGATCTGCTTGCGCACGTAGACCGGGGCGCCGTAGTGCTCGAGGGCCTTCTCGACCGCGATCACAGCGCGGTCGACGCCGGCGCAGTAACCGCGGGGAGCCGCGAGGAGCACCCGCTTCTGTCCGGGGACGGGGTTATCCTTGAGCCGGCCGCGCACGCCCGGAACTCGGGGCATGCCAAGGCCGATTCGCGGGGTTTCCGTAGTGCTCGTCACGGTGCCCATCCTACGCGGCTGACGCGGGCAGACGGCTGGGAGGCCCCACATGACGGATGCACCGGCGACACGCGAAACTCCGTGGCCGGTCGCGCTCCTCTCGGGCAAGCTCAAGGCGTACATCGATCGGCTCGGCACGGTATGGGTCGAGGGCGAGATCACCCAGTGGGGCGTCTCGGGCGGCAACGTCTACGGCAAGCTGAAGGACCTCGACGCCGAGGCGACGCTCTCGTTCCAGGTCTGGTCGTCGGTGCGCGCGCGCTTCGACGAGCAGTTCAAGCAGGGCGACCGGGTCATCGCGCTCGTCAAGCCCAACTGGTGGGTCAAGGGCGGCTCGCTGTCGATGCAGGTCTTCGAGTTGAAGCACGTCGGCCTCGGCGACCTGCTCGAGCGCCTCGAGCGCCTGCGCACCCAACTCGCGGCCGAGGGGCTGTTCGATGCCGACCGCAAGCGGCGTCTGCCGTTCCTGCCGGGCGTCGTCGGCCTCATCACCGGCAAAGACAGCGACGCCGAGAAAGACGTGCTGCGCAACGCCAAGCTGCGCTGGCCCGCCGTGGAGTTCCGCGTCGTGCACGCCGCCGTGCAGGGCGATCGCACGGTCTCCGAGGTCGTGGCGGCGATCGAACGACTCGACGCCGACCCCGAGGTCGAGGTCATCGTCATCGCCCGCGGCGGCGGCGACTTCCAGAATCTCCTGGGCTTCAGCGACGAGCGCGTCGTGCGCGCGGCCGCCGCGGCATCCACTCCCATCGTCTCGGCCATCGGGCACGAGGCCGACCGGCCGCTGCTCGACGAGGTCGCCGACCTTCGGGCGTCGACTCCGACGGATGCCGCGAAGCGCGTCGTGCCCGACGTCAACGAGGAGCTCGTGCGGGTGGAGCAGGCCCGCGCCCGACTCGGCATGCGACTGCAGGCGATCCTCTCCCGCGAGATCGACCGCATCGGCCACCTGCGGTCGCGGCCGGCGCTCGCCGAGACCTCGTGGATCGTCGATCGTCGTGCCGAGGACCTGACCCGATGGGTGGCGCGCGGCGCCGAGCTCGTCGAACGCACCATCGATCGACAGACCCACCGCGTGGCCGAGCTGCGCGGGCACCTGCGTGCGCTCTCGCCGCAGGCCACGCTCGACCGCGGCTACGCGATCGTGCAGGGCGACGACGGCCACGTGGTGCGCGGCCCGGCAGCGGCGCCCGACGGCGCCGAGATCACCGTCACGCTCGCCGAGGGCGCGTTCGCCGCCGTGTCCCGCGGTGCCGTTCCGTCGGTGCACGACCTCGCCGCTGCGCCCCACGACCTCGCTGAATAAAGCTCACGACCACGCCGAATAGAATGGACGCCATGCCCTCCCCCACCGAAGTCTCCGAGCTGAGCTACGAGCAGGCGCGCGACGAACTCGTGCAGGTCGTCGGCGAGCTCGAGCAGGGTTCGGCGACGCTCGAGCAGTCGCTCGCGCTCTGGGAGCGCGGCGAAGCCCTCGCGGCACGCTGCGAGGAATGGCTGATCGGCGCGAAGGCTCGCCTCGAGGCGGCCCGTGCCGGCTCGTCTCGCGCAACCTCCGACGACAGCGGCGACCGCTGATGGCGGAGCGCGCGCCCAGGGTCGTCGCCGAGCTCGGCCGGCCCGAGACCCCCGAGGAGACGGCGGCCCGCAAGGCCGAGAACTCCCTGAAGCACCGCCAGCGCCAGACGCTGCGCAACCTCCTGCTCGCACTCGGCGCGAGCCTCGCGGTCATGCTCGTCATCGTGCTGCTCGTGCCGCGCAGCGACACGCCCATCGAGCGCGACGTCGACGTGGCATCCCTCGCCGAGCAGGCGCAGACCACGAGCGACGACCCGCTCGCGGTGCCCGAGCTGCCCGAGGGCTGGCGTGCCAACGCCGCCGAGCTCCGCGTCAGCCAGGCCGACGAGGTGACCGCGTGGTACGTGGGCTACCTGACCCCGGGCGACGAGTTCATCGGGCTCTACCAGGGCCTCGACGCGAACCCCACGTGGGTGGCCGGGCTCCTCGCCCGCACGCTCGCCGTGGGCACCACCACCATCGACGGCGTCGAGTGGACGGTGTACGACAACCGCGAGTCGCCCGAAGACGTCGGCAACGCCCGCTACGGCCTCACCACCGAGGCGGGCGGCAGCACCTTCGTGCTGCTCGGCACCGCGACACCCGAGGAATTCGAGACGCTCGCGTCGGCGCTCACGCCGACGATCGAGGCACAGGACTGAAAGGGCACCACGTGACCACGCAGCCGAAAGATCGTCCGCAGACTCCGGCTGAGACGTGGCGCGAACTCCGCAGCGGCAACGCCCGCTTCGTCGAGGGCAAGCCGCTCCATCCCCGCCAAGACGTCGATCGGCGGGCGTCGCTCGCGCACGCCCAGCGCCCGCTCGTCGCGATCTTCGGATGCAGCGACTCGCGCCTCGCGGCCGAGATCATCTTCGACGTGGGGCTCGGTGACGCCTTCGTGGTGCGCAACGCCGGCCAGGTCGTGACCCCGTCGTCGCTCGGATCGCTCGAGTACGCGGTGGGTTTGCTGCACGTGCCCCTCGTCATCGTGCTGGCGCACGACGAGTGCGGCGCCGTGCGTGCCGCCATCGACTCCGAGGCCGAAGACGCGACCCCGCTGCCGGTGCACATCGCCGGCCTCGTCGAGAAGATCGTGCCCGCCGTGCGCAAGGTCGCGGGAGGAGCCGCCGACGCGCCGGTGGACCCCGCTCACGTCGACACCGGCTTCGTCGGTCGCGAGCACCTGCGCAACACCGTGACCGAGCTCGTGGCCGCGTCCGAGATGATCAGCGACGCGATCGCAGCGGGTACGCTGGCTATCGTCGGAGCGAACTACCGACTCTTCGAGGGTCGTGTCGAGACCGACATCGTCGTCGGCTCGGTCTGACGGGCTCGAGCTTCGGCTCGAGCCGACTGAACGAGCGGCATCAGCCGGGACATCCGGCACCGCACATCGAAGGGAACACACCGTGGTGGACAACGCCGCCGACTATCGCATCGAGCACGACACGATGGGCGAGGTGCGGGTCCCCGCATCGGCGCTCTACCGGGCGCAGACGCAGCGCGCCGTCGAGAACTTCCCGATCTCCGGAGCGGGCCTCGAGCCCCAGCAGATCCAGGCGCTCGCGCGCATCAAGAAGGCCGCCGCGCAGGCGAACGCCCAGCTCGGCGTGCTCGACCCGGCCATCGCGAAGGCGATCGAAGACGCCGCCGACGAGGTCATCGCGGGCGTCCACAGCTACACCGAGCACTTCCCGGTCGACGTCTACCAGACCGGCTCGGGCACGTCCTCGAACATGAACATGAACGAGGTGCTCGCCACCATCGCGACGAGCAAGCTCGGCAGCGCGGTGCACCCCAACGACCACGTGAACGCCTCGCAGTCGTCGAACGACGTCTTCCCGACCTCGGTGCACATCGCCGTGACCGCGGCGCTCATCGACGAGCTCATCCCCGCGCTCGACCACCTCGCCGTCGCCCTCGAGGCGAAGGCCGTCGAGTGGGCCGGCGTCGTCAAGGCCGGCCGCACCCACCTCATGGACGCGACCCCCGTCACCCTCGGCCAGGAGTTCGGCGGCTACGCCCGCCAGATCCGCCTCGGCATCGAGCGCGTGCGCACGGCGCTCCCCCGCGTCGCAGAGGTCCCCCTCGGCGGCACGGCCGTCGGCACCGGCATCAACACGCCGGCCGGGTTCCCGCAGCTCGTCATCTCGCTGCTGCAGTCCGAGACCGAACTGCCGGTCACCGAGGCCGCCGACCACTTCGAGGCGCAGGCCAACCGCGACGGCCTCGTCGACGCATCGGGCGCGCTGCGCACGATCGCCGTGAGCCTCACGAAGATCTCGAACGACCTCCGCTGGATGGGTTCCGGCCCGAACACGGGCCTCGGCGAGCTCCGCATCCCCGACCTGCAGCCGGGCTCCTCGATCATGCCGGGCAAGGTGAACCCCGTCGTTCCCGAGGCCGTGCTCATGGTCTGCGCACGGGTCATCGGCAACGACGCGACGATCGCGTGGGCCGGGGCATCCGGTGCCTTCGAGCTCAACGTGCAGATCCCGGTCATGGGCACCGCCCTCCTCGAGTCGATCCGCCTGCTCGCCAACTCGGTGCGCGTGCTCGCCGACAAGACGATCGACGGCCTCGAGGCCGACGTCGAGCGTGCGACCGCCCTCGCGGGCATGTCGCCCTCGATCGTGACCCCGCTCAACAAGCTCATCGGCTACGAGGCCGCCGCGAAGATCGCGAAGCACTCGGTGGCCAAGGGCATCACGGTGCGCGAAGCCGTGATCGACCTCGGCTACGTCGAGCGCGGCGACCTCACCATCGAGCAGCTCGACACCGCGCTCGACCTGCTCTCGATGACGCGACCGCCACAGGCCTGAGCCTCGGCGAACCACGAAGCGCCCCGCCGATCCGGCGGGGCGCTTCGTCGTCTGCAGCCTGCTACATCAGGCGGATGTCGCGTGCACGTCGTGGCCCGCGAGGAAGCCGATGATGTCGGCCGACGCGTCTGCGAGCCTGCGGAAATGACGGTGGGCGCCGGTGACCGGCACCTCGCCGTTCACGCTCCAGGTCGCCATGCCCGCGGCGAGCCCAGCGGCGACACCCGCGGGAGCGTCCTCGATCACGAGGCAGTCGCGGGGGTGGGCGCCGAGCCGGAGAGCCGCGAGCAGGTAGGGGTCGGGCGACGGCGTGCCCGCGTCGGTCGCCCGGTTGTCGACGATGACCTCGGGCAACGGCAATCCGAGTCGACGGAACCGTGCCGTCACGCGCCGCTCGGCGTTCGAGGTCACGAGGGCCCAGGTGTTCGGTTCGAGCGACGAGAGGAGCAGCGCGGCTCCATCGATTCCACGCACCGCTCCGTGCTCGGCCTCCACGTCTTCGAGCCGATCGAACGCGGCGACGAGCGGAGCCGGGTCGCGCCCCGGCAGCACTTCGGCCACGGTCTCGAGCGGCCGGGTGCGCAACGCCGTCTCGTAGACGACCGCCGGGTCGAGTTCGAATCGCTCGGCCCACTCGTGCCAGATGCGCCGCTGGCCCGCCATCGCGTCGATCAGCGTGCCGTCGACGTCGAAGAGCACCGCACGTTTCGACCGCATGATCCGATCCTCTCAGGCGGCCGCGCTTCAGGCGATCGCGCGGGCGGAGCGGGCGACGGATGCCGGCGGCAGCACGCGCAGCGCCACGATGACACCGGCGACAGTCGCCGCAGCGGTCAGCAGCAGCCCGCTGACCGCGCTGTCGCCGCCGCTCACTGCGAAGGTGTCGGCGATCGACATGCCCATCGAGAACCCGGCGACCCACTGCGTGAACCCGATGCCGACGACGGCGACGAGGCTCGCGCGGGCGATGCGGCGGGCGTCGAGGCGTCGGAGGATGCCGCGGTTGCCGAAGACGGCCGTCGCGAGGAACAACAGGCCGAGCGGCACCCACGTCGCGGCCCAGACGAGAGCGTATGCCACGGACGGGCCCGCGGGCTCTCCGCGATCCGCCATCTGCGCGTAGATCTCGGGCAGGGAGAGTGCCGGCACCTTCGACTGGGGGTTCCAGACGAGGATGTGCACGACGGCGAACGCGGCGCCGCCGAGCACGACGACCGCGCCGACGAACGCCGTCGCACGAGTGCCGAGGCGCGCAGGCAGCCCCGGCCGGGTGCGGCGGAGTTCGGGATCGGTCTCGGCGGGGAGCGCCGCGGCGAAGATGGCGATCGCCACGCCCAGGAGCATGCCGCCGAGCATCATCGCCGGCACGAGCGCGACGCTCAGCACCGCGAGCACCGGCACAGCGAGCACCGCGACCCCCAGGCTGACCGCCCAGCGCAAGCCGGGAGCGCGTGACGCGAGCAGCCCGTGCATCGCAGCGGCGAGCCAGACCAGCCCGACGCCCCCGATGAGCGCGACGACGACGAACACGCCCGAGCGCAGGTCGCCGAACGCACCGCCGTCGAGGAACGGCGTCGTGAAGAAGCTCCCGAGCGCGAGCATCACCGCGGCCATCGACCATGCGGCCGCCCAGCGCAGCCGGCGGCCGGCGAGCGCGCCCTGCGTCACCCCGAACGCCTCCGGCGAGCGCGGAGCCCGCAGCACGACGCCGAACGCGCCGGCGACGAGTTGCGCGGTCGACACGCCCGCGGCCGGGGCGTCCCGCAGGTCGGCCGCCCACTCCTCGCGGTAGCGCTCGCGCCGGGCGTCGGGCAGCAGCCGCACGGCGACGGCGAGCGCGCCGCGGGCGATCCGCCCGCTCATGCGAGTCCGCCCGCGACGGCGGGTGCCGTCGTCGCCGTCGCGGCGGCAGCCGCGGTCGAGCTGCGTGTCGCTCGCACCGCGATCGCCTGCCGGGCCGCGGCCGCGCCGCCCTCGCTCAACGTGTAGTACCTGCGGCGCGGCCCGGGCCGCGAGGCATCCTGCTCCCATTCGCTCTCGAGCCAGCCCGCACGCTCGAGTCGTTCGAGGATCGGGTAGACGCTGCCGGCCGGGCGGCCCGAGGCCTTGACCAGGGCGAGTCCCCAGACCGGGCCGGGCGAATCGAGCAGGGCCTGCAGCACGTCGACCGTGGCATCCGTGATGCGACTGAGCGGTTCCATGCTCGAACTCTAGCTATATAGAGATAGCCGAGGCAATGTCCGGAACCTGGGAGATTCGTCGTGACGATCGAGGTCGGGCGACGGCGTAGCGTGGAGCCATGGATCATGGAGGCACCCCCGTCACGACCACCGCCGAGCTCGAGGCGATCATCGGCTCGCCGCTGCCCGCCGCCCGCGACAAGTCGCGCGATCGCCTGCACGCGATCGATCGGCAGTGGCTCGCGGCATCCCCGCTCTGCTTCGTCTCGACGGCGGATGCCGCCGGAAACGCCGACGTCTCCCCCAAGGGCGACCCCGCCGGTTTCGCGATCGTGCTCGACGACACGACCATCGCGATCCCCGAGCGACCGGGCAACCGCCGTGCCGACGGCTTCCACAACGTGCTCGAGAACCCGCACGTCGGCCTGCTCTTCGTCATCCCGGGCCGCGGAGACACGCTGCGTATCAACGGCCGTGGCAGGCTGCTGCGCGATGCGCCCTACGCCGATCGCATGCAGGTGCGGGGGCACGAGCCCCTGCTCGTGCTCGAGGTCGCGATCGACGAGATCTTCTCCCACTGCTCGAAGGCGTTCCTGCGATCGCAGACGTGGAAGCCCGAGACCTGGGATCCCGCGGCGGCGCCCCGCCGCGCCGTGATCGCGCAGGCGCTCGAACGGCCGAACGAGTCCGTCGAGGCGCTCGACGCGTACTACGGCCCGACGTACGACGCGAAGCTCTACGGCTGACGCGACGCGGCTGAGACGACGCTCGGCGCGACGTGGGGCCCCGATCTCTCGGGGCCCCACGTGCCACTCGTTCGGTGCTCAGGCCAGTTCGTGCCCGTCGAGCATCTCGGCGACGAGCGCCGCGATCGCCGAGCGCTCGCTGCGCGTGAGCGTGATGTGAGCGAAGAGCGGATGCCCCTTCAGCGTCTCGATCACGCTCGCGACGCCGTCGTGGCGGCCGACCCGCAGGTTGTCGCGCTGGGCGACGTCGTGCGTGAGCACGACCCGCGAGTTCTGGCCGATGCGGGAGAGCACCGTGAGCAGCACGTTGCGCTCGAGCGACTGCGCCTCGTCGACGATCACGAACGCGTCGTGCAGCGAGCGCCCGCGGATGTGCGTGAGCGGCAGCACCTCGAGGATGCCGCGGTCGATGACCTCCTCGAGCACGTTGTCGGAGACGACCGAGCCGAGCGTGTCGAACACCGCCTGGCCCCAGGGGTTCATCTTCTCGCCCTGATCGCCCGGCAGGTATCCGAGCTCCTGGCCGCCGACCGCGTAGAGCGGACGGAACACCATGATCTTCTTGTGCTGCTGGCGCTCGAGCACCGCCTCGAGGCCCGCGCACAGGGCGAGCGCCGACTTGCCGGTGCCGGCCCGACCGCCGAGCGAGAGGATGCCGATCTCGGGATCGAGCAGCAGGTCGATCGCGAGCCGCTGCTCCGCCGAGCGCCCGTGCAGCCCGAAGACCTCGCGGTCGCCGCGCACGAGCCGCACCTCGCGCTCCCCCACGACCCGGCCGAGCGCCGAACCCCGGTCGGAGTGGATGACGAGGCCGGTGTTGATCGGCTGCTCGAGGTCGGCGGGCATCGTCAGGTGCTCGTGCTCGTAGAGCTTGGCCATGTCGTTGGAGCCGAGGTCGAGCTCAGCCATGCCGTTCCATCCCGAGTCGACCGCGAGCTCGTGCCGGTACTCCGCGGCGTCGAGACCGATGGACGCGGCCTTCACGCGCAGCGGCAGGTCCTTCGAGACGACGGTGACGGCGAGGCCGTCGTTGGAGAGGTTCAGCGCGCACGCGAGGATCCGCGAGTCGTTGTCCGAGAGCCGAAGCCCCGACGGCAGCACGCTCTGGTCGCTGTGGTTCAGTTCGACGCGGAGCGATCCGCCGTCGCCGACGGTGATCGGGAAGTCGAGCCGCTCGTGCTCGACGCGCAACTCATCGAGGATGCGCAGCGCCTGACGGGCGAAGTAACCGATCTCGGGGTCGTTCCGCTTCGCCTCGAGCTCGGTGATCACGACGACGGGCAGCACCACGGCGTGCTCGTCGAAGCGGAACAGGGCCTTCGGATCGGAGAGCAGCACCGAGGTGTCGAGCACGTACGTGCGCTCCTGCTGTGCTGCAGCGGCACCCGCCGCGAGATCGGTCGACTTGGAGGTAGAGAGTGACACGCCAGCTCCCGCCCCGAGCTTCAGCTCGGCATTCCGCGCCGGCGGCGAACCTCCCACGAGCGGTTCACGAGCCGACTCGAACAGGCGATTTACCTGTTGAGGTGAACCTACGTCCGTCTCGCCGGAACTCCGGAAGCGACACGCGGCAGGTCACCTCGCGTTCACATTCCGCGGGTTGAGCTTGTCGAAACCCCGCGTTCGTGGAAACAGCTTCGACAGGCTCGACCCGCAGAAGTGTCAGCTTCGACGGACTCGACCCGCAACAGCGTCAGTAGCTCGCCGCGGTGCCGTACGACACGAACGCCGCGCGCAGCATCTCGAGCGTCTCGCCGGAGGTCGCGGCGTGCACCGAGAGCCGGATGCGCCCCTGCCGCATGGTGGCCGTGACGCCGTGGTTGTGCAGCGACGCGGTGAGCAGGGTCACCTGCTCGGTCGGCGGTTCGAGCACGACGATGCCGGCGCGCTCGCGCTCGTCGCGCGACGAGACCACGGCGATCGCGAACTCGTCGGCGAGCTCGATGGCCTGGCTGACCCGCTCGGTCATCGCGGTGTTGATCGCGGCGACGCCGACGTCGGCGATCTCCTCGAGGCTCGCCGCGAACCGCGCCTCGGCCAGCGGGTCGGGGTTCGACACCCGGTAGGCGCGGGCATCGGGCGCCGGAGGCGGCACCTCGCCCCAGGGCTCGTCCTCTTCAGTGCCGGTGAAGCCCGAGAACACCGGGGTCAGCTGGTCGAGCGCGCGCGGCGACAACGCCATGAACCCGGTGCCCCAGCCGGCGCGGCACCACTTCTGCCCACCGGTCAGCACCACGTCGGCGACCTCCCACGGCGCGTCGACGACGCCGAAGCCCTGGATGGCGTCGACGATGAGCAGTCGATCGCCGATGACCTGCCGGATGCCCTCGATGTCGCAGAGGTACCCCGAGCGCGAATCGACGAGGCTCACCGCGACGGCGGCCACGTTCGACTCGAGCTGCTCGCGGATCTGGCCAGGGGTCACCTTGCCGTGGTCGGTCTCGAGCCACACGGGCTGCACGGTGTGCAGCGCCTCCTGAGCGCGCACCGCGGCGATGGGCAGGCTCGGGAACTCCTCTGCCGAGAGCAGCACCCCGCCGGTGAGGCCGAACATCGCGTGCATGATGCCCGTCGTCGTGTTGGGCTGGAAGACGATCTGGTCGGCCGGGAAACCGGTGACCGCCGACGCCGCCGCGCGCACGCGACCGTCTTGCTCGCGGATCTCGTCGAGGCTGCCGTGGCGGGCGCGCTGCAGCACCTGGGTGAAGACGAGCGACTCCTCGGCGGCGGCGGTCGAGAGCGGCCCGACCCGGCCGTAGTCGAGGTACCCGGGTTCCTGGGTGAATCCGGCGGTGAAATCGTCGATGGTCACGTGGTGGTGCCCCCTTCATCGAGGCGGAGTTGGTCGGCGCGCATAGTCTCGCAGACGCGGGTGTCGCGAGTCATCCGCCGAATCGGCGATGACGCTTCGTGTAGTCGCGGAGCGCGCGCAGGAAGTCGACCTTGCGGAGGTCGGGGCCGAGCGCCTCGACGAAGTAGAACTCGCTGTGGGCCGACTGCCAGAGCATGAAGTCACTGAGCCGTTGCTCGCCCGAGGTGCGGATGACGAGATCGGGGTCGGGCTGGCCACCCGTGTAGAGGTGCTGGCCGATCAGGTCGGGCGTCAGCCGCTCGGCGAGGTCGTCGAGGCTCCGCCCCTCGGCGTGATGCTCGGCCACGATCGAGCGCATCGCGTCGGTGATCTCCTTGCGGCCGCCGTAGCCGACCGCGAGGTTGACGTGCAGGCCGTGCTTGTCGGCGGTTCGGTGCTCCGCCGCGTCGAGCGCCGCGACGAGCGGCTCGGGCAGGCCGGCATCCGACCCGACGTGCTGCACGCGCCAGTCGCGGTAGTGCGAGAGCTCCTCGGCCAGCTCGGCGATGATCTCGATCAGGTCGGCGAGCTCCGCGGAGGGGCGATTGCCGAGGTTGTCGCTCGAGAGCAGGTACAGCGTGACGGTCTTGATGCCGGCGTCGTCGCACCACTCGAGGAACTCGCGCATCTTCGCCGCCCCGGCACGGTGGCCGTGAGCTGCGGTGTCGTAGCCGAGCTGCTTCGCCCAGCGGCGGTTGCCGTCGATGATCATCGCGACGTGTCGCGGCATGGCCTCGGGGTCGAGCCCGCGCCGGAGTCGGTTCTGGTAGAGGCGGTAGAGGATGCCGCGACCGAGGGGCTGATCGCTCGTCTGCACGGGACTACGCTACCCCTCCGTCGCATCCGCCACTCACAGGCGGCCGTGACCGGCGAGGTCCTACGCTGTGAGCATGACCTCGAAGCGCCGCCGCGCATCACACGACGCCGTCGAAGAACTCACCCGCCCTGTCGCGGCGGAGGATCCGGGCGACACCGCCGTCGCGCGCGATGCGCACGGCCCCGATCTGCCGAACATCCCGCTGCTCGACGATTCGCTCGCGCACCCCGAAGAGGTCAAGCCCACGTGGCGCGGCTGGATCCACGCCGGCACCTTCCCGGTCACGATCGCGGCGGGCATCGTGCTCATCGCGCTCGCCGAGGGCGCGCCGGCGAAGTGGGCCTCGGCGGTCTTCGTGGTCTCCTCGATGCTGCTCTTCGGCAACTCGGCGCTCTACCACCGCTTCAACTGGAAGCCGAAGACGAAGCTCGTGCTGAAGCGCGTCGACCACGCCAACATCTTCCTGCTGATCGCCGGCACCTACACGCCGCTCGCGGTGCTCGCCCTGCCGCCCGACAAGGGCTGGCTGCTGCTCGGCGTCGTCTGGGCCGGAGCGCTCGCGGGCATCGGCTTCCGCGTGTTCTGGATCGGCGCGCCGCGCTGGCTCTACGTCGCGCTCTACCTGCTGCTCGGCTGGGCGGCCGTGATGTACCTCGGCGACCTGCTCGCCGCGAACGCCGCGATGATGGTGCTCGTGATCGTCGGCGGCCTGCTCTACACGGGCGGCGCCATCGTCTACGGGCTCAAGAAGCCGAACCCGTGGCCCGGCGTCTTCGGGTTCCACGAGATCTTCCACACCTGCACGGTGCTCGCGTTCATGTGCCACTGGACGGCGACGCTGCTCATCGCGATCGCGCCGGTCTACCACGTGGGCTGAGGCCGGTCGCCGCTGGTCGGCGAGCGAGCGCCGCGGCGTCTCGAGACCCGGTCAGCGAGCGGATGCCTCGTCGGGCCCCTCATCGGGCCCCTCATCGGTCGCACCGGGCTCGGCGGGCGGCAGCGTGCCCGAGGCATCCGTCACCTGGCCGTCGGCCTCGGCGATCTCGGCATCGCGCGCCTCGGCCTCGAGCTGCTCGCGCACCTCGATGCGGTAGTTCGTGCGGCGGATGCGACGCACCATGTCGAGAATCAGCAGCAGCACCGCGACCATGATGAGGAACGTGATGACGAAGCCCCAGACGCCGGGCGTCACCGTGTTGGGGTCGAACTCCTCGTCTTCCGCCAGGACGGTCAGGGCTGAGACGACGAGCATCGGACTCTCTTTCACGCTTGCACTGATTCACGCCTGCACGGGCGGGCTTCGGCCTGCGCCGGGCGCGTTAGGCTTGAATTCCAGCCTAGACGATCGACCTCGAAGGAGCCTGCGGTGACCGCGCCCCAGAACGCAGCGCCCCAGAACACAGCGCCCTCGAACGCAGCGCCCACGGACGGCGTGCTCGACGAGCGATACGGGCGCACCCGCACGCACCGCACCCGCGATCGAGTGCTGCTCATCGGCGGCGCCATCGCGTTCGCGATCGTGCTCGTGGCGTGGGTCGTCTGGGCGGGCCTCGACGGCCAGAAGCCGCAGATCGAGGTCACCGACACCGGTCATCGGCTCATGAACGAGAACCGCGCCGTCGAGGTCACCTGGACCCTGTCGGTGCCGCCCGGCAACGAGACCGCGTGCGCCGTGCAGGCCTTCAACGAGGACTTCACCGTCGTGGGCTGGAAGATCATCGAGGTTCCGGCGTCCGATCGGCACCTTCGCAGCCTCACCGAGACGGTGCGGGTCGCCCAGGAGGCGAACACCGGTTTGATTTACGGCTGCTGGCTCACCTAACATGGGGCATTCGCTCCGACATCCGTCGGGGCGACACGTCTATATACGTCAGTGCGGTCGAGGCTGCACTGGCACGGGAGTGTGCATCATGGCGCAGGACGTCACCGCCACCTGGCTCACCCAGGAGGCCTACGACCGCCTGGCAGCGGAACTCGAGCACCTCTCCACCCACGGCCGCGAAGACATCGCCAAGCGAATCGAGGCCGCGCGCGAGGAGGGCGACCTCAAGGAGAACGGCGGCTACCACGCGGCCAAAGACGAGCAGGGCAAGATGGAGGCCCGCATCCGTCAGCTGAAGGAGCTGCTCCGCACCGCCGAGGTCGCCGACGCACCGCAGTCGTCGGGCGTCGTCGAGGCCGGCACCGTCATCACCGCGATCATCGCCGGCGACGAAGAGACGTTCCTCATCGGCAGCCGCGAGATCGCCGGAGACTCCGAGCTCGACGTGTGGAGCACGCAGAGCCCCCTCGGTGCCGCGATCCTCGGCCTGAAGGTCGGCGAGAAGACCAGCTACACCGCGCCGAACGGTCGCGAGATCGCCGTCGAGATCACGAGCGTCGAGACCTGGGGCGGCCAGTAGGCGTCAGTCGTTGTCGACGACCGGTTCGTAACCGGCCCGTCGCAGCACCTCGACGACCTCGGCCCGGTGCTCGGGGCCACGGGTCTCGATCGAGAGCTTGAGCTCGACCTCGGAGATCTGCAACCCCGAGCCGTGCCGCGTGTGCAGCACCTCGATGACGTTCGCATTCGCCTCGGCGAGCAGCTCGGCGATGCGAGCGAGCTGGCCGGGACGGTCGGGCATGCCGATGCGGAGCGTGAGATAGCGATCGGACGCCGCGAGGCCGTGCGCGATGACCCGCTGCATGAGCAGCGGATCGATGTTGCCGCCCGAGAGCATCGCGACGACCGGACCGTCGGAGACGATCTGACCCGTCATGATCGCCGCGACCGAGACCGCACCCGCCGGCTCGACGACGAGCTTGGCACGCTCGAGCAGCACGAGGAGCGCCCGTGCGATGTCGTCTTCGGAGACCGTCACGATCTCGTCGATCGCCTCGCGGATGATCTCGAAGTTCAGTTCGCCGGGGCGGTAGACCGCGATGCCGTCGGCGATCGTGGGCACGACCGGCACGCGCTGCGGAGTGCCCGCCGCGAGCGAGGCGATGTAGGGCGCAGCGTTCTCGGCCTGCACGCCGACGATGCGGATCGTGCGCCCGAGCTCTGCGGCGCGCTGCTTCGCGGCGCTCGCGATGCCGGCGGCGAGCCCGCCGCCACCGATGGGCACCACGATCGTCGCGACGTCGGGGGTCTGCTCGAGGATCTCGAGTCCGAGCGTTCCCTGGCCTGCGATCACATCGGGGTGGTCGAACGGCGGGATGATGACCGCGCCGGTCTCGTCGGCGAATGCCGCCGCCGCCTCGAGGGTCTCGCCGACCGAGTCGCCGCGGAGCACGACGTCGGCGCCGTAGGCCTTGGTCGCCTCGAGCTTCGGGAGGGCGACGCCGACCGGCATGAAGATCGTGGCGTGGATGCCGAGCTCACGAGCGGCGAACGCCACACCTTGCGCGTGATTGCCCGCCGAGGCCGCGACGACGCCGCGAGCACGCTCCGACTCGGTCAGGGCGGCGATGCGGTGATAGGCGCCCCGGAGCTTGTAGGAGCCCGTGCGCTGCAGGTTCTCGCACTTGAGGTGCACGGGCACGCCGAGCAGCTCGGCGAGGAACCGCGACGACTCCATGGGCGTCTGCCGGGCGACGGCGGAGACGACGCCCCGCGCACGCTCGAAGTCGGCGAGGCTGGGTCCTGCGATCGTGGTCGTGGTCGACAACTCGTTCATTCTCCTCGTTTGTAGCCGGGGCGTTGCGGGACCGTGCGCCAGAGCGCCGACCGGACCGGCGGTGGCGGACCGGCGTCGTTCTTCCACGCACCGCTCGCGACGGAGAGGATCATGACGTTCACGACCGCGGCGACGGGCACCGCGAAGAGCGCGCCGGGGATGCCGGCGACCAGCGAACCGGTCGCGACCGCGACCACGACGCCGAGCGGATGCACCTTGACGGCGGTGCCCATGATGAGCGGCTGCAGCACGTGGCCCTCGACCTGCTGCACGAGCAGCACGATGCCCAGCATGATCACGGCCTGCCAGAAGCCGAGGTAGACGAGGGCGACGAAGACGGCGAGTGCGCCCGTGATGACGGCGCCGACGATCGGGATGAACGAGCCGAGGAAGACGAGGATCGCGATCGGCACGGCGAGCGGCACCCCGAGGAAGAAGGCTCCGAGGCCGATGCCGATCGCGTCGATCGTCGCGACGAGGATCTGCACCTTCACGAAGTTCTGCAGCGTCGCCCAGCCTGCCTGACCGGCGCCGTCGATGGCGGCGCGCCCGCGCCGCGGGAAGATGCCGACGATCCAGTTCCAGATGCCGCGTCCGTCGATGAGGATGAAGAGGGTCGCGAAGAGGGCGAGCAGCATGCCTGCGAGGAAGTGGCCGAACGTGGTGGTGACCGAGAGCGCACCGCTCAGGAGCACTCCCGTGTCCTGCTGCACCGACTGGATGAGCTGGTCGGCCCAGTCGTTCAGTTGCGCCTCGGTGATGTGGAACGGCCCGTTGAGCAGCGAGTCGCGGAAGCGGTCCCACGCGACGAGCGTCTGCGCGGCGAGCTCGTCGGAACCGCGCACGATCTGCCAGATGCCGAGGGTGAGGAGCCCTCCGACCACGACGAGCGCGGAGAGCATCGCGGTCAGCACCGAGAGCCACTTCGGCCAGCGGTGGTTCTGCAGGAAGCCCGAGAACGGCACGAGCAGCGCGCCGATGAGCACCGCCACGAGTATCGGGATGACGATGAGGCGCAGCTGGATGATCAGGAAGACGACCACGGCGAGCACGCCGCCGATGAGCAGCAGACGCCAGGACCAGCCGGCGGCCAGGCGCATCCCGAACGGGATGCTGTCGGCGACGTCGCGCGGCGCGGAGCCCGCCTGCTGCGCGGGCGGCTGCACCTCTGCTGCACCCCGCGACACTCGGCCCCGTTTCCGCCCCGTGGAGTCCGTCATCGCTCCAGTCTAGGCGCGGCGTATGAACAGGACGGCATGGGCGACGGATGCCGCGCGCCCTCGTCGCATCGTCGGCCTCGTCGTGCTCGCCGCCCCCGTCGCGCTCGGTGTCGGTCGCTCCCGCTATCGTCGAGGCATCATGGTCGACGTCGTCAGCCCCGCCCTCGCCCGCCGCATCGCACTTGCCGCGCAGGGCTTCGCGCGCCCGTTGCCCGAGGCGCCGGGCACCCGCGCCGTCAACGGCGTCATCGATCGGCTCGCGCTCCTGCAGATCGACTCCGTCAACGTATTCGAGCGCAGCCACTACCTGCCCGCGTTCAGTCGGGTCGGCGCCTACGACCGCACCGCGCTCGATCGCATCACCACGGGCCGCCGCGGGCGCATGGTCGAGTACTGGGCGCACCAGGCCGCGTTCATCCCGCGCGAGCTCTGGCCGCTCTTCGAGTTCCGCCGCGCGGCGTTCCGGGCGAACGGCAGCGACTGGGGCGGGTGGGTCGCCGAAGACGCCCCGCTGGCCGAGTGGCTGAGGGCGGAGCTCGCCGCGAACGGCCCCATGCGGGCGAGCGAGATCGAGCACGACGCCAACGAACGACGCGGCCCGTGGTGGGGCTGGTCCGACGTCAAGCGCACGCTCGAGATGATGTTCCGCACCGGCGACGTCGTGTGCGTCGAGCGGCGCCGCTTCGAGCGCGTCTACGCGCTGCCCGAGCAGGCACTGCCGAGCGAGCTGCTCGGCACCGCTCCGGCCGAGGCCGACGCCGTGCGCGAGCTCGTGGAGCTGGCGGCATCCGCTCAGGGCATCGCGACCGAAGCCGACCTCGCCGACTACTGGCGCATGAAGCGCGCCCCCGTGCGGCAGGCGATCACCGAACTCGAGGAGTCCGGGGTGCTGTTGCCGGTCGAGGTCCCCGGGTGGCAGACCGGGGCGCGGCAGACGCCGGCCTGGCTGCACCGCGATGCCAAGCGGCCGCGACGCATCGAGACGGCCGCGGTGCTCTCGCCGTTCGACCCCGTGGTGTGGTTCCGGCCGCGCACCGAGCGGCTCTTCGACTTCCACTACCGCATCGAGATCTACACGCCCGAGCCCGAGCGCAAGTTCGGGTACTACTCGCTGCCGGTGCTCATCGACGATCGGGTGGTCGGCCGCGTCGATCTGAAGAGCGACCGGCAGGCCGGAGTGCTGCGGGTGCAGTCGGCGTGGAGCGAGCCCGGTGCGCCCGCCGAGACTGCTGCACGGCTCGTGCCGGTGCTGCAGCGCGCGGCGGCCTGGCAAGGGCTCGGCGAGGTGAGCGTCACCGGGCGGGGCGACCTCTCCCCCGCGCTCGCTGCCGAGCTCCGGGCAGCAGGCTGAGCCTGCTGGGCACCTGAGCCGATCAGCTGAGCTGCCGGTCTCGTGAGCTCTTGAGCGCCTAGAAGGCGCCGCCCATCTCCTCGAGCCGCTTGACGCGGTCGGCGATCGGCGGGTGGGTGGCGAAGAGCTTGTCCATGAGACCGGGCTTCAGCGGGTCGGCGATCCAGAGGTGGGCCATCGACGAGTTCTGGCGCTGCATGGGCCGGCCATAGGTCTCGAGCTTCAGGAGCGCGCGGGCGAGCGCGTCGGGGTGCCGAGTCGTCATCGCGCCGGTGGCATCGGCCAGGTACTCGCGCTGACGCGAGACGGCGAGCTGCACGAGGCTCGCCACGAGGGGCGCGATGAGCATCGCGACGAGACCGAAGATCATGACGATCGGGTTGCCGTTGTTGTTGCCTCGACCGCCGAAGAAGGCCATGCGCACGAGCATGTCGGAGATGAACCCGACGGCCACGACGAGGCCGAACACGACCATCGAGAGGCGGATGTCGTAGTTGCGCACGTGCCCGAGCTCGTGGGCCATGACGCCCTCGAGCTCGGCGTCGTCCATGATCTCGAGGAGGCCCGTGGTCGCGGCGACGACGGCGTGCTCGGGGTCACGGCCGGTGGCGAACGCGTTCGGCGCAGGGTCGGAGACGACGAACACACGCGGCATCGGGGTGCCGGTGGTGATCGAGAGGTTCTCGACGGTGCGCCAGAGCCGCGGGTGGTCGGCCTTCGAGTGCAGCTCGACCGCGCCCGACATCGAGAGCGCCTGACGGTCGGCGGTGAAGTACTGGAACAGCGCGTAGGCCGTCGCGATCACGAGCGTGACCACCACGATCGTGACGTCTTGGTAGATGACCGCCGCCAGCCAGCCCAACCCGCCGATGATGGCGAGGAAGAACAGGATGATGAAGACGGTGTTGCGCTTGTTCTTCGCGATCGCGCGGTACAACGCCGGCCCTTAGAACTGCACGCGCGGAGGTTCGGCGATCGCCGCCGGCTCCGTGACCTCGAAGAAGTCGCGCTCGTGGAAGCCGAGGTTGCGCACGAACAGGGTGTTCGGGAAGACCTTGATCTTCGTGTTGAGCTCGCGCACGCCGCCGTTGTAGAACCGGCGCGAGGCCTGGATCTTGTCTTCGGTGTCGACGAGCTCGGACTGCAGCTGCAGGAAGTTCTGGCTGGCCTGCAGCTGGGGGTAGGCCTCGGCGACCGCGAAGATCGACTTCAGCGCCTGCTGCATGTGGTTCTCGGCGGCACCGGCCTCTGCGGGGCCCTGAGCGGTCAGCGTCTCGGCGCGGGCCCGGGTGACGGACTCGAACACCGACTTCTCGTGTGCCGCGTAGCCCTTGACCGCCTCGATGAGGTTCGGGATCAGGTCGGCACGGCGCTTCAGCTGCACCGTGATGTCGCTCCACGCCTCGTCGACACGCACGTTCAGCGTGACGAGGGAGTTGTACGTCGCCCAGAGGTAGATGCCGATGATCACCACGAGCGCGACGACGATGATGAGGGGGATGAGCCATTCCATGGCACGGACTCCTAAGCGCTCTGAGCGTGGTTTGCTGTGTGGTTTCAGTGTAACGAGCGACCCTTCGCGTGAGCTGTGCTTCCCATGAGACTCGGAGGATCCGGAGGGCGTTCTCCGGGCATAGGCTCAGGCTGTGACGGAGCACTCGGAACGCCGTCGGCGAGGCCGCCCCCGCGGAGCGAACGCGGGCGACACTCGGGCGCGCATCCTCGCCGCCGCGACCGCCGAATTCGCCGAGCACGGGTACGAGGCGGCATCGATGCGGGCGATCGCCCGTCGGGCCGACGTCGACCCGGCGCTGGTGCATCACTACTTCGACGGCAAGCAGGCGCTCGTCGCCGAGGTCGTCGAGGTGCCGCTGCGTCCCGAGCGGGTCGTCCGCGAGGCGCTCGCCGCCCCGATCGACGAGCTCGGAGGCCGTCTCGTGCGCGCGGTGCTGACGGCGTGGGACTCCGGAGCCGTTCGCCCGGCTGCGGTGGCGGCACTGCGGTCGGCGATCGGCCAGGGACCCGTCGCCCGCATGCTCCGCGAGTTCCTCCGCCACGAGATCATGCAGCGCATCGCCACCGCGCTGGGCGACGCCGACGACGCCGAACTCCGTGCCGAGCTCGCGGCCTCCCAGCTCGTGGGCGTCATCATGGTGCGCTACGTGCTCGAGTTCGAGCCGGTCGCCTCGGTCGACGTCGACGAGCTCGTGAGACGGGTCGGACCGGCCGTGCAATGGCACCTGACCGGGAGTCCGGAATCGCTTGACAGCACGGCGCGGTCGGCGAATGATTCAGCACATGATGAATAACTCGGATGCCGCGGGGTCCGCATCCGGCGCATCGTCCGGATCGGCATCCTCCGCCGCGGTCATCGTGCAGGACCTGACGGTCGTCCGCGGTGGCGTCCCCGCGCTCGATCGGCTCTCGCTCGCCGTGCCGCGCGGCCACCTGATCGGCCTGCTCGGCCCGAGCGGGAGCGGCAAGACCACCCTGATGCGCGCGATCGTGGGCGTGCAGGTCGTGAAGTCGGGCACGATCGAGGTGCTGGGCCTGCCGGCTGGCAGCCGGGCCCTCCGCACGCGCATGGGCTACGTCACCCAGCAGGCGAGCGTCTACGACGACCTCTCGGTGCGGCAGAACCTCGCCTACTTCCGGCGCATCATCGGCGCACCGGCATCCGATATCGACCGTGTCATCGAGCGCACCGACCTCGGCTCGGTCGCCGGCCGGCTCGTCGGCTCGCTCTCGGGCGGCCAGCGCAGCCGGGTCTCGCTCGCGGCGGCCCTCCTCGGCGATCCCGAGGTGCTCGTGCTCGACGAGCCCACGGTCGGCCTCGACCCGGTGCTCCGCGTGGAGCTCTGGGCGTTGTTCCGCAGCCTCGCCGACGACGGCGCGACGCTCCTCATCTCGAGCCACGTCATGGACGAGGCGAAGCGGTGCGACCGCCTGCTGCTCCTGCGCGACGGCGCGCTGCTCGCCGACGACACCGTGCAGGGCCTCCTCCAGGTCACCGGCACCGACGATGTCGAGCAGGCCTTCCTGCGCCTCATCGAGCGCGGCAAGCCCGACCTGCGTCCCTCCACCGAGACCGAGTCGGAGGCGGAACGATGAACCTCACCCGCACCTTCGCGACCGCCGGCCGTGTGCTCGGCCAGATCCGACACGACCCCCGCACCGTCGCCCTGCTCCTCGTGGTGCCGAGCCTGCTCATCGGCCTCGTCGCCTGGATCTTCGTCGACACCGACCTGTTCACCGACATCGGCCCCGCGATGATCGCCCTCTTCCCGTTCATCGTGATGTTCCTCGTCACGAGCATCTCGACCCTGCGGGAGCGCCGCAGCGGCACCCTCGAGCGGCTGCTGTCGATGCCGATGGGCAAGGGCGACTTCATCCTCGGCTACGCCCTCGCGTTCGGCCTGCTCGCCGTGTTCCAGACGGCGATCGCCGTCTCGTTCGCCGTCTGGGTCTGCGGGCTCGAGATCGAGGGCTCGATCTGGCTGCTCTTCGCCGTGGCGGTCGCCGACGCCCTGCTCGGCACCGCGCTCGGCCTCCTCGCGAGCGCCTTCGCGCGCTCCGAGTTCCAGGTCGTGCAGTTCATGCCGCTCATCGTCTTCCCGCAGATCCTGCTCGGCGGCATCTTCATCCCCCGCGACCAGTTGCCCCCCGCGCTCGAGGCGATCAGCGAGTGGCTGCCGCTGAGTTTCGCGATCGATGCCCTGCAGGCCGTCGCCGCCGATTCGGAGAGCGCCGAGTGGATCACCGCGAAGATCCTGGTCATCGTCGCGTGGATCGTCGGCTCGATCGTGCTCGGTTCGATCACGCTGCGTCGCCGCACGCCCTGACGCGCTCACGCACACACACACGCACGCGCGCGAGGCACGACGGACGAGGGGCGGATGCCGCGTGGTATCCGCCCCTCGTCGGTTCAGCAGGCTACGTGCCGAGCACCCGGTCGAGGTACGGGTTCGCGAAGCGTCGCTCGGGGTCGAGCTCGTCGCGCACGCGCAGGAAGTCGTCGAAGCGCGGGTACACCTCGCGCAGCGACTCGGCGTCGCGCGAGTGCATCTTGCCCCAGTGCGGGCGCCCTCCGTACCCTCGCATGATCGCCTCGACCGCGGCGAAGTACTCGGTCGGGTCTTCACGGAAGTAGCGGTGCACGGCGATGTAGCCCGACTCGCGGCCGTGGGCGGTCGAGAGCCAGTTGTCATCGGATGCCGCGGCGCGCACCTCGATCGGGAAGCTGATGCGCCAGCCCTTCCGCTCGATGAGCTCGCGCACCTCGCGCATGGCGGCGGGCACCGCCTCGAGCGGCACCGCGTACTCCATCTCGCGGAACCGCACCGTGCGGTTCGTGATGTAGACCTTCGGCGAGAAATCGGCGAAGTCGCGGTCGCCCGTGAGCTTCTCGACCTGGCGCGCGAAGACCGGAACGACTCCGGGGGCGACCGTGCCGAGTGCGCAGACGCCGCGGTAGGCGCCGTTCGCGAGCAGCTCGTCGTCGACCCAGCGCGAGAGGCGCCCGAGCGGGCGCCGCGGTGCGTCGCCCGGCAGGCGGGTGTTCGTCTTCGTCAGGGCCGCCTCGGTGTGGGGGAACCAGTAGAACTCGAAGTGGTCGGCGGCGCGCACGCGCTCCTCCCACCCGTCGAGCACCTCGCCGAGCGGTTCGGGCTTCTCGACCGCGTGCAGCACGTACCGCGGCACGAGCTGCAGCGTCACGTCGACGAGCACGCCGAGCGCACCGAGGCCGAGGCGCACGGCCGGCAGCAGTTCGGGGCGCTCGGTCTCGCTCACGGTGATGAGCTCGCCCGTGCCGGTCACGAGGCGGGCGGCGACGATCTGCGTCGCGAGGCCGCCGAAGGCGAGGCCGGTGCCGTGCGTGCCGGTCGAGGTCGCACCCGAGATGGTCTGCCGGTCGATGTCGCCCATGTTCGCGAGCGCGAGCCCATAGGGAGCGAGCAGCTCGGGCAGTTCGTGCAGCCGGGTGCCGGCGCCGAGGGTGACCCGGCCCGTCGCGACATCCGCGTCGATGACTCCCGAGACGCCGGTCATGTCGAGCTGCACGCCCGGCGCGACGGCGATGCCGGTGAAGCTGTGGCCCGAGCCGACGGGCTTGATGGGCAGGCCGGATGCCGCAGCCGACGCGACCGCCCGCTGCACCGCCTCGGCCGTGGCGGGACGCTCCACGCGAAGGGGCCGCACCGACTCCGTGCGACCCCAGTTGCGCCAAGTGGCTCCAGTCGCGGTCACAGGGACTCCTCATCTCGTGCACGAGTCGAATCGCGACCCGTACTCACCTGCCAAACGGCTCCCGCAACGGTCACAGGAACGCCTTCCCTTCTCCCCGATACGTCGGGATGGTGTCGACGACTTCGCCCGCATCGACCACGGCGAACTCGTTCAGGTGCTCGGCCAGCTCGCCCGACTTCGTGTGACGCAGCCACACGCGGTCGCCGACCTTCATGCGACGTGCCGCCGGGCCGCTCACGGGGGTCTGCACCTCGCCGGCCATCTCCCGCGGTTCCATCACGAGGCCTTCGGGCCACACGATCTTCGGCAGTCGGTCGGCGGAGGGCGGGCCGGAGGCGACCCAGCCGCCGCCGAGGATCGTCGCGTGGTCGCGGCTCGGGCGGCGCACGATGTCGAGGGCCCATGCTGCGGCGGGCGCCGGGGTGAAGTGCTGGTAGCCGTCGAAGAGGTGACCGCCGAAGATGCCGGAGCCGGCCGCGATCTCGGTCACCGAGGTGTCGGCATGGGTCGCCTCGAGCGAACCCGTGCCGCCGCCGTTGACGAACTCCAGTTCCACGATCTCGCGCACGGCGGCCACGGCACGGCCGCGACGCTCGCGCAGCTCGGGCATCGAGCGCGACTGCATCCAGCGGTTCACGGCACCGTCGACCGGGCGACCGGCGGGCTGGTTCACGACGCCGGCGATCTGCGCCTCGTAGGCCATCATGCCGACGAGCTCGAAGCCGGGGCGCTTCACGATGTACGCGGCGAGCGCCGCGGCGTCTTCGGGGGCGTGCACGGGCGAACGGCGCACACCGAGGTGACCGAGGAGCGGTGCGTTCCACGAGGCGTCGAGCTCGAGGCACACGCGGATCGACTCGCGCTTGCCCGGCGGCAGCACCGCGTCGACGAGGTCGAGCTGCGCCGGAGAGTCGACCATGAGCGTCACCCGCTTGGCGAGCTCGGGGTCGCTCGCGAGCCGGCGGATGGCCGCGCGTTCGGCGGTCGGGTAGCCGACCACGACGTCGTCGACGGTCTCGGCGAGCCAGAGCGCCTCGGCGAGCGTGTACGCGAGCACGCCGTGGTAGCCCGGCATGGCGAGCAGCGCCTCGACGATGCCGCGCACGCGCAGCGACTTCGAGGCCACGCGGATCGGCGTGCCGTGCGCCCGGCGCAGCATGTCGAGCGCGTTGTGCCGCAGCGCCCCGAGGTGGAGTGCTCCGACGGGGGCGTCGAGGTGGGCGGTGGCGGCGGTCAGCGACGGCCAGTACTTGTCGGGGTGCAGCCAGTCGGAGGCATCCGATGCCGGCGTGCCGGTCTTGCGCAGGTCGATCGTCATCAGCGCACGCTCCGAACCCGCGCGACGGCGAACGCACCGGCGAACGAGAACGCGGCGCCGAGCAGGAAGACGAGCATGAACGAGCCCGACACGACCACGGCAGCGGCGCCGATCATCGGGGCGATCGCCTGAGGCACGGCCGAGGCGATGTTCATGATGCCGAGGTCCTTGCCGCGGGAGGCGGCGTCGGGCAGCACCTGCGTCGCGAGCGCCTGGTCGACCGAGAGGAAGCAGCCGTAGCCGAGGCCGAGGAGGCCCGCACCGATCATCGCGACGGTGAGGTCGGGGAAGAGACCGAGCATGAGCGCCGCGACGCCCTGGAGCCCAGACGCGATGAAGACGAACAGCTTGCGGCGGCCGAGCTTGTCGGAGAGCTTTCCGAGGATGAGCGAGGCGAGGATCACGAACACCATGTAGATGAGCGTGAGCACGATGAGGTCGTCCTCGGCGTTCTCGTCCTTCAGCTGGAACATCAGGAAGTAGAGCAGCAGGCTCGTGCCGAGCGCGTTGCCGACCGAGACGAGCACGCGGCTCAGCAGGGTCCAGCCGAAGTCGGGGTGCTTGCGCGGGCTGATCCAGAACCCGCTGAGGATGCCCTTGGCCGTGACCCGCACCCGCTCGGTCGGTGCGAGCGGCTGGTCGGCCCGGAAGAGGAACGGCACGGCGAGCACGACGAGGATCACCGCGAGCAGGATGTAGCCGAGCGAGGCGTCGGTGACGAGCTCGGTCACGAGCACGAGTCCGACGATGATGCCGACCGCCTGCGGCGCCGACATCCAGCCGGAGACGAAGCCGCGCTGGTTGACGGGCACCTGGTCGGAGATCGTCGCGGTGAGCGCGGCGGTCATGATGCAGAAGCCGACGGATGCCGCGACCCACGTCGCCCCGATCGCCCAGATCTCGGTCTGCTGCCCGAGCGTGACGAGCGAGAGACCGAAGACGACGGCGCCGATCGCGATCCACGGGCGGCGGCGGCCGAAGCGCGACGTCGTGCGGTCGGAGAGCGCACCCGTGAGCGGGTAGGCGATGATCGTCGCGACGGCGGCGATGCCCGAGATGATGCCGAACGCGACGACGCTGTCGACCCAGTTGTCGGGCTTGAGCTGCGCATCGATCTGCGCCGGCAGGAGCAGCTGCACCGGGGTGAGCTGCGCCATCCAGATGCCCAGCCAGACCGTCGCGAACGAAGCGATCCAGCCGGCGGAGACGCGGCGGACCGGCTCGCCGAGCGCGGCGGTGGTGGGGTGCGCCGCGTTGGGCGCGGAATCGAGGCTCGTCATCGGGGCTCGGCCATTCTCGAAAGGGCGTCGGCGGCCGCGTGCGCGACCGACCGTGCGACGTCGTCGTCGCGGGTGACGAGCCACGTGAGGGTGAGCCCGTCGGTGAAGGCGATGAGGACCCGTGCGACCTGCTCGACGGGTGTGGTCCAGGAGACGCCCGCGAGTTCGGCCGCGGCCGAGAGCGACCTCGCGCCGAGCTCGGTGTACCGGTCGTACTGGGCGATGGCGAGCGGATGCCGTTCGGGCGAGCGCAGCGCGTACTGGGTGAGTTCGAGCATCGCCTGCTCGTGCTCGGGATCGCCGCGGAGGTGGTCGAAGTAGCGCAGCAGCCCCGCCTCGAGCATGTCGCGGATGTCGTGCCCCTGCAGGTCGTCGGGCAGCACCGCCTCCTGCTCGCGGGCGACGACCGTCGTGATGAGCTCGTCGATGAGCTCGTCGCGCGAGTCGAACGCGTAGTGGAAGCTCGCCAGCGACATGCCGGCCTCGGCGACGATCGCCCGGGTCGTTGCTTGCGCGATTCCGCGCTGGGACACCACGCGGAGTGCCGCCTGTACGAGCGCGGCACGCCGTTCTGAAGCGGGGATGCGGGCCATGCGACTCCTTTCGACACCGTCGACGACTGAAGTGGGACGATCGTCCCAGTCGCATCAGTATGCACGAAAACCGTTACGCTCGCAGCATGCGCCTCGGAGTCCTCGACGTCGGTTCCAACACGGTGCACCTGCTGGTCGTCGAAGCGCACCCTGGCGCACGCCCCATACCGACAGCCTCGCACAAGTCCGTGCTGCGCCTCATGCGCTACCTCGAGCCCGACGGCGCCATCAGCTCCGAGGGCGTCGCCGCCATCCTCACGGCGGTCGGCGGAGCGGCATCCGCTGCTGGCGAGGCCGGCATCGAGGAGCTGCTCGCGTTCGCGACCTCGGCCATCCGCGAGGCGGCGAACGGCGAGGCCGTGCTCGATCTCGTCGAGCGCGAGACCGGCGTGCGCCTGCAGGTGCTCTCGGGTGACGACGAGTCGCGACTCACCTACCTCGCCGTGCGGCGCTGGTACGGCTGGTCGGCCGGGCGTCTGCTGCTCTTCGACATCGGCGGCGGTTCGCTGGAGCTCGCGCAGGGCATCGACGAGGTGCCGGATGTCGCGCGGTCGCTCCCCCTCGGCGCCGGGCGCTCGACGATCTCGTTCCTGCCCGACGACCCGCCCTCGCCCGAACAGGTCGCGCGGCTCCGCGCCCACGCGCGCGAGGTGCTCGCCGAGGCCGTCGAACCGTTCAAGGCCCTGCCGTCGCCGAACCACGTGGTCGGCTCCTCGAAGACCATCCGCTCGCTCGCCCGTCTGGCCGGCAGCATCGAAGACGGATTCGGCGACACCGAGCGCAGCATCCTGACCCGCGACGGCCTCGACGACTGGACGCCCCGGCTCGCGCGCATCCCCGCAGACGCCAGGCCCGCCCTGCCCGGCATCACCGCCGACCGCACCTTCCAGATCGTGGCCGGTGCCGTCGTGCTCTCGGAGACGATGCGCGCCTTCGGCGTCGACGAGCTCGAGGTGTCGCCGTGGGCGCTCCGCGAGGGACTCATCCTCCGCCGCCTCGATCGACTCACCTGACGCGGGTCATGGCCTGGGCTGCGCCTGCCCCTCGACGTTCGTCCGTCCCGAGCCGTCTGATGCGAGGGGGTCGGCCGGGTCCGGCAGTCGGGGCCCGATCGCTTCGCGCGCGGTCTTCGCCCAGTTCGTGCGGCCCGTCCAGTGCCGAGCGAGCGCAGTGAGGAAGACCGGGAACACGATCCACGTGTAGACGGCGTAGGGCACCGTCTCGACGAGGGCGAGCAGGAGGCCGCGGATGCCACGACCCCGCAGGGAGAGCGTGATGAAGCCCGGACCGAAGCCGAGCGTGAGGAACAGCAGGAAGATCGTCAACGATGCCGGGACGACCGGTACCTGAAGCACGACGGCGAGCACGATCGTTGCGAAGAAGTCGAGCCCGGCGATCGAGATGAGCACCGGCGTGAGCAGGTAGTGCACGGCGTCGATCCTGGCGATCGGCCCCTGCTCGAGGCGCGCCGACCCGCCGATCAGCCCGAGCGCCTGCCAGCCGCCCTGCGCCCAGCGCACGCGCTGCCGGTAGAGCCGTCGAATCGCGGGAACCCCCTGCTGGTCGATGGCGGCGCCGTTCTCCTGCCCTCCGCGCCAACCGGCCTGCAGGAGCCGCACTCCGAGGTCCTGGTCCTCCGTGAGCCGGTCGCGCCATGGCCCGTCGTCGACCGCGATCGACGTGAGCGCCGAGAGCCGGTTGAACTGACCGTTGCCGCCCATGTTGGCCGTCCCCCACGACGCGCGACCGGCCTGGTAGACGAGCCCGAACGACGAGAACTCGACGTCCTGCGCCCAGGTCAGGAACCGGTTCGCATTGTAGATGCGCACGAGCACCTGCACCCCGGCCGTGCGCGGGTCGGCGAAATGCCAGGCGACCCGGGCGGGCGCATGCCGCTCGAGGCGGCCGTCGGCGTCGATGATGCCGACGATCACCCGATCGTCGGCGATCCCGCTGAAGCCGGGCTCGGTCAACAGCTCGTCGCGGATGTGCCGGTACGCCTCGTTGAGCGCCGCGGCCTTGCCGCGTCGCGCGTTCGGCGCAGTTCGGGTCAGCACGCGGAGGCGAGGGTCGTCGATGCCGCGCAGGATCTCACCCGTACGGTCGGTCGATCCGTCGTCGACGACCAGGACGACCGCGCGATGCGCTTCGGCGTCGAGGAGTCGCGCGACACTGTCGGCGATCGTCACCTCTTCATCGAGTGCCGGCACCACGAAGACCCAGAGGAAGTCGTCTTCGCCCGGCGCACCTTCGAGGATCGGGCGCCGACGGCCCCGCCGGTAACGGAACCCGGCGACCGCGAGGCTGGCGATGGAGACGAAGGAGATCACCGTCAGGGTCAGCGCGATCCAGAAGAGCACCTGGAAGGCGACGGGCACTCCGGCGAACAGCTCGCTCCAGACGATCGGCTCAAGCACTCGCAACACCGCCGAGGCCGTCGGCGATGCCGTCTCGGTATGCCTGGCCGAGCTCGTCGGCCGGATCCTCGAGGTATCCCGCCGCGCGCAGCACCCCGATCCGGTCGATGCCGGCGCCGAACTGCTGCGGAGCCCGACGGCCGAACACGACGTGCTCGGTGAGGGCGCGGATCCGCTCGGCCGCGTGCCCGTCTCCGTACGGGTTGGAGCGTGCGGAGCGCCGCGCATACGCCCTCGGGTCGTCGAGCAGGCGCGATGCGCTGGAGACGATGAGCTCGGGGTCGGAGCCCACGAGTTCGACGGTGCCGGCCTCGACGCCCTCCTGTCGCTCCGTGGTCTCCCGCAGCACCAGCACGGGCTTTCCGAGCGCCGGTGCCTCCTCCTGGATGCCGCCCGAATCGCTGATGACGAATGCGGCGCGACCGAGCAGGCGGGAGAACCCGGCGTAGCCCATCGACGCCACCAGCGATGCATTCGCGTGCGGCGCCAGGTGGCGGCGCAGCACCTCCTGCACCGCTGGATTCGGATGCAGCGGCACGACGAATCGCACGTCGGGATACGCTTCAGCGAGTGTCGCGACCGCGCCCGCGATGCGCTCGAGCGGATCGCCCCAGTTCTCCCGCCGGTGCGCGGTCACCACCACGACGCGCGTCGTGATGTCGTATTCGAGATCGTCGAGCCCCGCCACTCCGTAGGGCACGTCGAGCGACGCGGCGAAGAACAGCGCGTCGATCGCGGTGTTGCCGCTGACGAAGATGCGCCCCTCGTCGATCCCCTCGAGGATCAGGTTCTGCTCGTTCCGGAAGGTCGGGGCGAGGTGGAGCGCGGCGATGCGCGAGATGAGCTGGCGGTTCAACTCCTCGGGAAACGGCGAGAGCGTGTCATCCGTGCGCAGCCCCGCCTCGACGTGCACGACGGGCACTCTGGTGTGGAACGCCGCCAACGCCGCTGCCGCCGCACTGGACGTGTCGCCGTGCACGAAGCACGCGATCGGAAACCCGTCGGGCGGTGCACCGTAGTTCGTCTCGCGGGTCGGACCGAACTGCTCGAAGACCCGGCTCATGCCGCCGAGCACATCGGCGAAGAGCTGGTTGAGGCTGCGTCCCGCCGCCGCCGTCTCGAAGGTGACGTCGGGTTCGATGCCACCCAGGGCGAGCACATCCGCGACGAGCGCGGCGTGCTGCCCCGTCGACACGACGAACGCGCTGAAGCGGCTGCTCTCACGGAAGGCGCGGATGACCGGCAGCATCTTGATCGCCTCGGGTCGTGTGCCGACGACGAAGACGGCGACGAGCGGGCCCTGTGCGGTGTTCTCCCCCATCCGCCCACCGTAGGACACGAGCAGCGACGAGTGGTGGAGGCACTCGCCGTCGATGGGTGGGAGGGGATTCTCGGATCGATCAGGATTGGAGAAGCGCTGAGCCGCGGCATCCGCATAGCCTGAGATCGACGACCCGCCCGATGCGGCGGCACCGATGAGAACCCCTGAAGGGAGCATGACGATGGCAACGGACACGTCCGGAGGGCTCAGCAAGGAAGAACGCGACGCCGTCAAGCAGCGCGCCAAGGAGCTGCGCGAGCAGGAGAAGGCCGGCAAGAACCGCGCGGCCGGTGACAAGGCGGTGCTCGAGGCGATCGCCGAGATGGAGCCCGCGGACAAGTCGCTCGCCGAAGGGCTCTACAAGGTCGTCACCGCGGTCGCGCCCGACCTCGTGCCCAAGACCTACTACGGCATGCCCGGCTTCGCGAACGCCGAGGGCAAGATCGTCGTCTTCATCCAGGCGGCCGCGAAGTTCAAGACCCGGTACGCGACCATCGGCTTCGAGGACCGGGCGAACCTCGACGACGGCGACCTGTGGCCCATCGGCTTCGCCGTGCGCAACTGGACGCCGGCAGTCGAGGCGAAGCTCACGGAACTCGTGCGCAAGGCAGTGAGCTGACCGCCGCCGTCTGATGCCCGCGGCGCGGGGCGGCAGGCGGCGCACGCCGCGGTCGAACGGGCGCACCTCGTCGGTGCTCCCGCTGGGATTCGAACCCAGACTGAGGCGAGTTTAAGTCGCCTGCCTCTGCCGGTTGGGCTACGGGAGCGCGGCGCCGCCCGAAGGGCGGCGCCGCGTCACAGCATAGTCAGGGAGTCGTCGCTACTTGGCGGCGACGGCCTCTTTCTTGACCGGCTTGTCGGCCTTCGCCGCGGGCTCGGCAGCCGGAACCGGCGCCTCGACCGCCGGCGGCTTCGGACGCGCGGCGAACAGCTCGAACTGGGCGCGCGGCTGCTGCACGGCGCTCAGCGAGACGATGTCGCGGCCGAGCCAGAAGTTGTTCCACCAGCCCCAGAAGACGCGGAACTTTCGCTCCCAGCTGGGCATGGCCAGGCCGTGGTAGCCGCGGTGCGCGAACCAGGCCGGCAGGCCCTTGATCGCGATCTTGCCCGACTGGAAGACGCCCGAGCCGATGCCGAGACCGGCGACGGCACCCAGGTTCTTGTGGAAGTACTGCTTCGGCTCCTCGCCGCGGAGGACCGCGACGACGTTCTTCGCGAGCAGCTTGCCCTGACGCACGGCGTGCTGGGCGTTCGGCACGCAGTAGCCGCCGACGCCGCCGCCGGTGAGGTCGGGGACGGCAGCGATGTCGCCGGCGGCCCAGGCATCGGCCACGAAGTCCTCGTCGTCGCCGACGCGGAGGTCGGCACGGGTCTTGATGCGGCCGCGCTCTTCGACGGGCAGGTCGCTCGACCGCACGATGGCGGGGTTCGCCATGACGCCGGCGGTCCAGACGATGAGGTCGGTCTCGAAGCTCTCGCCCGTCGACAGCTCGATGACGCCGTCGACCGCGCTCGTGAGCTGCGTGTCGAGGTGGATCTCGGCACCGCGCTGGGCGAGGTGCTTGATGACCCAGTGGCTCGTCTCGAGGGAGACCTCGGGCATGATGCGCCCCATGGCCTCGATGAGGTGGAAGTGCGTCTCATCGAAGGTGAGCTGCGGGTAGTACTCGAGCAGCGAGCTCGCGAAGGAGCGGAGCTCGGCGAACACCTCGATGCCCGCGAAGCCGCCGCCGACGACGACGAACGTGAGCAGTCGCTCGCGCTCGGGACCGGGAGGAAGGTTCGAGGCCTTGTCGAAGTTCGTGAGCACGCGGTCGCGGATCGCGACGGCCTCTTCGACCGACTTGAGGCCGATCGCGTTGTCGGCGATGCCCGGGATCGGGAAGGTGCGCGAGACCGCGCCGCCCGTGACGATGACGACGTCGTAGTCGAACTGCCACGGCTCACCGAGCTCGGGCGTGATCGTCGCGGTCTTCGCCGCGTGATCGATGCGCGTGACCTTCGCGGTCACCACGTTGGTCTTCTTCAGGTGACGACGCTGCGCGACCACGGAGTGGCGCGGCTCGATCGACCCTGCCGCAACCTCGGGCAGGAACGGCTGGTACGTCATGTACGGCAGCGGGTCGACGATCGTCACCTCGGCCTCGCCGGCACGCAGCCACTTCTCGAGCTTCCACGCCGTGTAGAACCCCGCATAGCCACCGCCGACGATGAGAATCTTGGGCACGGTGAATGGACTCCTCAGTTTTGGAACGTGCGGGCTGATTTGCGTGCGATCACTGCTCGCGAATGCGGACAGTCCGCCTGGTATGCCGAGTGGCGCCGATGCCCAACAGCGCTGCTAGCGTACCAAACCCTGCGACGAGTGAGAGCGGCACCGTGATGTAGGCGAGCGTCCACTGCGTCGGAAGCAGGGTCATCGCGCCGTCGGAGCGTGGCAGTGGCGGGTCGGCCATGGGCACGATCGGCTGATCGGCCTCGCTGTCGTCGGGGGTCTGGACCTCGGCCCGTCGGTGCAGGGTGATCCACTCCGACAGGCTGCCGAGCGGATTCTCGTCGACCTTCGGCACGTCCGAATCGAGCGCGGCGACCGGATCGATCAGGCCGTACCCGTACAGGGCGCTCGGAACCGCCTGCCCGTTGGGGTCGGCGGTCGCGATGAGCCGGTTGATGACGTTCGCGGCATCGAGGTCGGGGTACTCGGAGCGGATCAGCGCGACGAGGCCGGTCACGATGGGCGCGGCCCCGCTCGTGCCGTCCCACTGCACGTGGCTGCCGTCGGGCAGCACGCCGACGAGGTCTTCGCTCGGCGCGGCCACGGCGATCGAGATGCCCTGGGAGCTCGCGTCGAGGCTCGCGTTCTTGTCCTTGTCGACGCCGGCCACGGTGAGCACGCCGGGAATCGTCGCGGGCGCCCCGACCTGGCTCGTGCCGCTGCCCCGGTTGCCCGCGGCCGCGACGATGACGACGTCGTGGTCGAAGGCGTACATGAACGCGTCGTCCCAGCTCTCGGGCCAGTCGGGGGTGTTGCGGGTCAGCGACATGTTGATGACGTCGGCGCCGTTGTCGACCGCCCAGCGCACCGCTTCGGCGATCTGGTCGTCGTTCGACTTCGCCGCCCCGGTGTCCTGACCGAACGCGACCGAGACGGTGAGCAGGTCGGCCTCGGGTGCGGTGCCGATCACGCCGCTGCCCTCCCCCGTGCCGCGACCGCCGAGGAGGCCGGCGACCATCGTGCCGTGGGTGTCGTCGTCTCCGACGGGCGTCTGGCCGTCGGGTGTGCCGAGGCCCGAGACATCCGTGCCGCCGACGACCGCGCCGCGGAGTTCGGCGACGTTGCCGTTCACGCCCGTGTCGATGACCGCGACCGTGACGCCCTCGCCCTTGGTGGTGTTCCAGGCGGTCGTGAAGCCGTAGTCGGCGAGCCAGTACTCGTAGTCGCGCACGAGGTCGGCGTGGGCCGCGCCGGCTCCGGTGACGGTGAGCATCGTCGCCGCTGCGAGCGTCGCGGTGGCGCGCACGAGGAGTGCCAGCGGCCGGCGGGCGCGCCCGGGCCGCCCGGAACGCGCGGGGCGTTCGGAGCGGTTCAGGCGCGTCGACGGCTTCACCCGAGGGATCCTTCCGAAGCGCCGTGCGGCGCGTCGCCCGCTGCGGATGCGGGCGCCTCGTCGACGCCATAGTCGGGGCAACGGCAGACGTCGGGCGACCAGGTCGAGCGTTCGAGCGCGATGTCGCCCATCGGATTCGCCCCGGGTCCCGCGGCGAGCGTGTGCGCCACGAGGGCGTGCAGGCACTTCACCCGCGTGGGCATGCCGCCCGCGGAGATTCCGGCGAGCTCGGGCACGACGGCGATCGACTCGCGGTCGGCGAGGTAGTCGCGGTGGGCGCGGCCGTACGCCTCGGCGACCTCGGCGTCGGCGGCCAACAGTTCGGTGCACTCCACCATGAGCTGCGCGGCCTCGAGGAACGACATCGCGGCGGTCGCCGCCGGGTGCGAGAGGTAGTAGAACGTCGGGAAGGGCGTGCCGTCGGAGAGCCGCGGCGCCGTGGCGACGACCGTCGGCGCGCCGCACACGCAGCGTGCCGCGATGCCCACCACGTCACGGGCCGGGCGACCGAGCTGGGCCGAGACGATGCGCACGTCGCGCTCGCTCACCGGTTCGAATGGCGGGCGGGTCATCGGGTCTCCTCGGCTGCGGGATCTGCGGGCGGTGTCGTGGGGGTCGGAGCGGGATCCGCGGGGGGCGCGGCGTCGGGCGCGAGCCCGGCGGTCAGCACCGAGCCGAGCAGGGTGGTCATCCAGTCACCCTTCGATTCGGTCACTTCGGCTGAGACCTCGGTCGTGGCATCCGCCTTCGCCGCTGCCGTTCGGTCGTCGATGACGAGGTAGCTCACCTCGCCCGGCATCACGTAGTACAGGCGCTCGCGCGCCTGGGTCACGATGAACGTGTCGTCGTTCCAGCGCTCGCGTTCATCGCGCAGGCGCTGCACCTCCTCCTCCTGGGCGGAGACGGCGGCGCGGAGCTCGGCGATCTGCTGCCGCTGCTGTGCGAACGCCGTGATCGTCGGCGCGAGCACCACGACGGCGAGCACGAGCACTCCCATCATGATGAGGGAGAAACCTGAGAATCGGATGCCGCTGAGCCAACCTGCGCCGGATGCGGCGCCCTGCCCGGCCGGGGCCCGCCCTGCGGCGGACTTCGCGGAGCTCTTCGGCTTCGCCGAGGCTGACTGCTTCGCCGAACCGGCCTGCTTCGAAGCCGTCGACTTGGCGGATGCCGTCGACTTCGCGGAAGCCGTCGACTTCGCGGAAGCCGTCGACTTCGCGGATGCCGTCGACTTCGCGCTCGAGGCCTTCGAGGTCGAAGTCGAACCCGTGCCGGCCGATGCCGAGCCGCGCTTCGCCGGCGGCTTCGGGGTCGGCACCGTCGGGCGCCTCGGGGTGCGGCCGGAACGACCGGTGTCGTCGCGCATCGCCCCTCCTCGTCATCGCACCCGGAAACGCGACGACGGGGGCGGCCACTCGGCCGCCCCCGTCACGCGTGATGCTGTCTAGGCCGTGTAGCGGGGGAACGCCGTGCGGCCGGCGTACACCGCGGCCTCACCGAGTTCCTCTTCGATCCTCAGAAGCTGATTGTACTTGGCGACTCGCTCGCTGCGGGCGGGCGCGCCCGTCTTGATCTGACCGCAGTCGGTCGCGACCGCGAGGTCGGCGATCGTCGTGTCCTCGGTCTCGCCCGAGCGGTGCGACATGACGGCGGTGTAGCCCGAGCGCTGCGCGAGCGTGACGGCGTCGAGGGTCTCGGTCAGGGTGCCGATCTGGTTCACCTTGACGAGGATCGAGTTGCCGGTGTGCTTCGCGATGCCCTCGGCGAGGCGCTTCGGGTTGGTGACGAACAGGTCGTCGCCGACGAGCTGCAGCTTCGTGCCGATCTCGGCCGTGAGCGCGGCCCATCCGTCCCAGTCGGACTCGTCGAGCGGGTCCTCGATCGACACGAGCGGGTACGCGGCGGCGAGCTCGGCGTAGTACGCGTTCATCTCGGCCGACGTGCGCTCCTTGCCCTCGAACGTGTAGACGCCGTTCTCGTAGAACTCGCTCGCCGCGACGTCGAGGCCGAGCGCGAGGTCGGTGCCGAGCTTGAAGCCGGCCTTCTCGATCGCCTCGGAGATGAAGTCGAGCGCCGCGCGGTTGTGGGCGAAGTCGGGGGCGAAGCCGCCCTCGTCGCCGAGACCGGTCGAGAGGCCCTTGGCCTTCAGCAGGCTCTTGAGGGCGTGGTAGGTCTCGACGCCCCAGCGGAGGCCCTCGGAGTAGCTCGGCGCGCCGATCGGCAGCACCATGAACTCCTGGATGTCGACACCGGTGTCGGCGTGCGCACCGCCGTTGATGATGTTCATCATCGGCACGGGCAGCACGTGGGCGTTCGGGCCGCCGAGGTAGCGGAAGAGCGGCAGGTCGGCCGAGTCGGCGGCGGCCTTCGCGACGGCGAGGCTCACGCCGAGGATGGCGTTGGCGCCGAGACGGCTCTTGTTCTCGGTGCCGTCGGCCTCGATGAGCGCGGCGTCGACGAGGCGCTGGTCGGCGGCGTCGAGGTCTTCGATGGCCGGGCCGAGGTCGTCGAGCACGGCGTCGACGGCCTTCTGCACGCCCTTGCCGAGGTAGCGGTCGTTGTCGCCGTCGCGCAGCTCGTATGCCTCGAAGGCACCGGTCGATGCGCCCGAGGGCACCGCGGCGCGGGCCAGCGAGCCGTCGTCGAGCAGCACCTCGACCTCGACGGTCGGGTTGCCGCGCGAGTCGAGAATCTCGCGTGCGCCTACAGCTTCGATGATTGCCACAGTGAACTCCTCTGTGATGGGTGGGTGTGCAGCGGACGACTCCGTCGTGATCCGCCAGCCAGTCTAGAGGTCGAGGATGTCTCGTGCTTGCGGCGTGCACCGCCCGTCCGGAGGCACGTCTGATGCACCGCGCGATCGGAGATCTGCACGATCACGGAGCGTCTCGGGTGCGGGCACCCCGAGGCGCGCAGATCTCCGGTGCGGTGCAGGGGCGGCGTCAGCCGAGGTCGCGGAACGCGAGCGACGCGGCATCCGTCGTCTCGGCGCCAACCGGCGCGAACGCGTCGAAGCCGTCGGCGGTCACGCGGTCGAGCAGCGCCCGCAGGTTCTTGACGCGGCGCTCGAGACGCACGCGCGAACCGGATGCCACGAGCTCGCGCTTCAGCTCGAGCAGGCGAGCGGCCGGGACATCCGCGTCGTAGACGAGCACGACCGCGCGCGGGCGCTCCTCGTCGCGCACGGCGAGCAGGTCGACGATGCGCTCGAAGCCGATCGAGAAGCCGCACGCGGGCACCTCCTGGCCGAGGAAGCGCCCGATCATGCCGTCGTAGCGGCCGCCGCCGCCGAGCGAATAGCCGTAGTCGGGGTGGGCGATCTCGAAGATCGTGCCCGTGTAGTAGCCCATTCCGCGCACGAGGGTCGGGTCGAACTCGATGGCCGCGTCGGGCAGGGCCGCGCGCAGCGCGAGCAGGTCGGCGTATGCCTCGCCGTCGAGCCACGAGGGCGGGGGCACACTCTGCCCGGTCGGCGACGCCTGGCGATCCGCGAGGTGCCAGTCGGCGTTCGTGAGCGCCTCGAGCTCGGCCGCGACATCCGCATCGCCCGTGACGATGCCGAGCTCGGCGAGCTCGGCCGCCACTCCCCCGGTGCCGATCTTGTCGAGCTTGTCGATCGTGATGAGCGCGCGTTCGCGGAGCTCGTCGGGCACGCCCCACGAGCCGAGGATGCCCGCGAGGATGCGCCGGTCGTTCAGGCGGATCGTGCAGCCCGAGAGGCCGAGCGCGTCGAGCGTCGCGACCGTCGCCGTGAGCAGTTCGAGCTCGGCGAGCGCGCCCGCCTCGCCGATGATGTCGATGTCGCACTGCACGAACTGCCGGTAACGGCCCTTCTGCGGGCGCTCGGCGCGCCACACCGGCGCGATCTGGATCGAGCGGAACACGGGCGGCAGGGCGGCTCGGTGCGTCGCGTAGAACCGGGCGAGCGGCACCGTGAGGTCGTAGCGCAGGCCGAGGTCGGCGAGCGAGAGGGCGTCGCCGGATGCCGCGGCGCGCGCGAGGTCGTCGCCGGTGAGGCCGCGCTTCATGACGGCGAAGGCGAGCTTCTCGTTGTCACCGCCGAGCCCCGCGTGCAGGCGGCTCGAGTCCTCCATCACGGGCGTCTCGATCTCGTCGAAGCCGTGCGCCGCATACACCCCGCGGATCACGCCGAGGGCGTGCTCGCGACGGGCCTTCTCGGCCGGGAGGAAGTCGCGCATGCCGCGCGGAGGGGTGACGGAGGCAGCCATGCCGACCATTCTTCCAGCACGCGGCCGTCGTTCGCTGCGCGCCGCCGACGGGGGCGACCCGCCCGCGACGAGCGCGGCACGGGCGGACCGAGTGCAGCCGTCTCAGCCCGCGTCGAGCTCGATCCCCTTGGCCGCCGCAGCCCGTCGCAGCGCGTCCGCCTCGTCGATGCCGACCGCGACGTAGATGCGGAGTCCATCTGCGTCGTCGCGCACGAGGTACTCGACGTCGCTCGTCACGATGAGCTCGTCGTCCGCATCGAGGTGGCTCCAGCGCACCCGCACCAGGGAGATGACGTCGGTGAGCGAGCTCACTGCCCGCAGCTCGGGCACGATCGAGGCGAACCCGAGCCGCCGGTGCAGCGGATACGACGACGAGAGCCCGGTCGCCATGTCGGCCCGGCTCTCGAGCGCGCCGGCGAAGTCGTCGGAGATCACCATGCCGGGCAGCCCCCAGAACCGTGCGGTGGCCTCGGCGTCGAAGTCGCGCTGCGCCTCGGCGTACCGGTCGAAGAACTCCTCGAGCCGCCAGTCCTCGATGCCCATGAGTCAGACGCTACGCCCGCGCCGGGGCATCCGCGAGGCATCACATCGGCGCGTCAGTCGGCGCGAGAAGCGGCGCGCGACTCTTCGGCGGCGCGCACCTCGTCTTCGAGGCCGCGAACGGCGGTGCGCAGTGCGCGCTCCGCATCGAGCCCCTGCGATCGAGCGGATGCCACGAGCCCGAGCAGCACACGGCCGAGCTCGTCCTCCGTGGCGGGAGCGACCTGCGCCGAGGCATCCGTCACGCCGACCTTCTCGGCCTTGCCGAGCACCTTCTGCGCGAGCGCGAGCGCCGGCATGCCCCGCGGGATGCCGTCGAGCACGCTCGTGCGGTGCGGCTTCTCGTCGGCCTTCAGCTCGTCCCAGAAGGCGACGACGTCGGCAGCCGTCTCGGCTTCGCGATCGCCGAAGACATGCGGATGACGCGACACCATCTTGGCGGTCATGTGTCGGGCCACGTCGTCGATGTCGAAGCGCTCGCCGTCGGTGTGGGCGGCGAGATCTGCGTGGAAGAGCACCTGGTAGAGCACGTCGCCGAGCTCTTCGATCATCTCCTCGCGATTGCCCGACTCGATCGCGTCGATGAGCTCCCAGCTCTCCTCGACGAGGTACTGCACGAGGCTCTCGTGGGTCTGATCCGCGTCCCACGGGCAGCCGCCCGGGGCCCGGAGCAGGGCCACCGTGTCGATGAGTTCGTCGAGTCCGGGGTGCGCTGCGCTCATACCGGCAGCCTAGGTGCAGGCCGTCACGCGCGCGCCCGTGCGCGTCGACGATGCACGTTGCCCGAAGGCGCTCAGTGCACGACGGCGAGCAGCACGCCCACGGCGATGAACAGCGTGCCGAAGACACCGTTCAGCACGCGCTGGCCGCGCACCGAGCGGGTGAACCGCCGCAGGCTGTGGGCAGCCACCGCGAAGAAGCCCCACATCACGATCACGTCGACGACCACGACGGTCAGGCCGACGATCAGGTACTGCGGCAGGAGCGGCAGCTCCGGGCGGATGAACTGCGGCAGGAACGCGAGGAAGAAGACGATGGCCTTGGGGTTCAGGAGGTTCACCCAGAGACCCCTTCGGAACATCGACCAGCGCGACTCGGCGCCGGCGTTCGGCGCCGGCCGCGCGTCATCCGTCTCGTCCTCGTGATCGTCGTCGGCGGCGGCCGGCTGCTGCGGCTTCGCGAGCAGTTGCCGGATGCCGAGGTACACGAGGTAGGCGGCGCCCGCGTAGCGGATGATCTCGAAGGCGACGGGCGACCCGGCGACGAGCACTCCGAGACCGGCGGCGACGATCAGGATGTGCACGACGAGGGCGGCCTGCTGGCCGAGGATGCCCCAGATCGAGCGCCGGAACCCCACGTTCAGGGAGTTGCCCATCGTGTTGATCGCGCCCGCGCCCGGGGTGAAGCTGATGACGAAGCAGGCGGCGAGGAGCGTCGCCCAGAGCGAGAGTTGCACTGCACCAGCGTAGGCGCGGCGATCGGCCCCGACCGTCGGCCGCACGTAGACTGCCCTGAGGAGTGCCGGGAAGTCTGGTCGGCCGACGGGAGACCGTCGTCATCGTCCCGCCTTGTCGTGCGCGCTTCTCATGCAGCTCGTGCACGTGACTTCCTGGAGTCCGATATGAACTTCCTCCGCTCCGAGCGCTGGGCCGCCGCCCTCCTCCTCATCGCCGCCGTGCTCGGCCTCCTGGTCGCGAACCTCTCGTTCGGGCCGGCGCTCATCGAGCTCAAGAACGCGCACATCGACCTGCCGTGGCTCGGCCTCGACCTGTCGGCCGGCCACTGGATCAGCGACGGGCTGCTCGCGATCTTCTTCTTCATCGTCGCGGTCGAGCTGAAGCGCGAGCTCGTCATCGGCGAGCTCAACAGCCTGTCGAAGGCCCTACTGCCGGCGATCGCCGCGGTCGGCGGGGTCGTCGTGCCCGCCCTCATCTTCTTCGCCTTCACGGCCGGCACCGACACGGTCGACGGATGGCCCATCCCCACGGCGACCGACATCGCCTTCGCCCTCGGGGTGCTCGCCATGTTCGGCACCTGGATCCCGACGCGCGTGCGGGTGTTCCTGCTCGCCCTGGCCGTGCTCGACGACCTCATCGCGATCCTGATCATCGCCTTCTTCTTCACCGCCGACGCGAACCTCGCGTCGATCGGCTTCGCCGGCATCGCGATCGCACTGTTCGGCGCGGTCAGCCGCATGATGAAGCCCCGCTCGGCGTGGATCCTCTCACGCAAGCCGCAGTGGCCGATCGTGCTCGTGCTGGTCGTGCTCGGCGCACTCGCGTGGTACTTCGTCTACCAGTCGGGCGTGCACGCGACGATCGCGGGCGTCGCCCTCGGCCTCGTCATGGCACGTCGGCCCGGCGGCCGGGCCGTGCACGCGCTCGAGCCGTGGTCGAACGGGGTGATCCTGCCGCTGTTCGCGTTCTCGGCTGCGATGGTCGCCGTGCCGCAGGTGCAGCCGAGCGAACTCGACCCGGCGTTCTGGGGCATCCTCATCGGACTTCCGGTCGGCAAGATCATCGGCATCATGGTGGCGGGCGGCCTCGGCGCGCTCGTGGTGCGGCGCCGCGCCGGGATTCCGCTCACCCTCGGCGACCTGTTCGTCGTCGGCGCGCTCGGCGGCATCGGCTTCACCGTGTCGCTGCTCATGAACGAACTCGCGTTCGTCGGGCTGCCCGAGGTCGCCGATGAGGGCACGCTCGCCGTGCTGCTCGGCTCGGGGGTCGCGATCGTCGTCTCTGCGATCGTCGTGAGCCTGCGCTCGCGCCACTACAAGCGGCACGGCGGTCACGCCGGCGTCGGCGGCGCGTTCTCGCGCTGAGGGGCACCGCGGCTTCGGAGATCTGCGCGATTTCGGAGATCTGCGCGATTTCGGGCCCGCCCGCCGGCTCGGCTCCGAACGTGCGCAGGTCACCGCTCCTGTGGCGAGTGGCCGATGGACCAGACTGGACGGATGAGCGACAGCACGCCCGCCGCCCGGTTCCTTCGCGCCGAACTGCGGGAGACTCGGCGCCGGGGACTCGGCAAGGCGTGGCACGCCGTGCTGCTCCTCGCGGGCGAGGCCACCGGGCTCGGTGGGCCGTCGATCGCCGACCTCGTGGTCGTGCGAACGAGCACCGATGCTCCGGTGATCCGCACGCGGGCCGGGTCGCTCGACGAGGCCGATGCCCTGCTGCGTGCGATCAACGCCGACCTCGAAACGATGTCGGTCGAGGAGTTCCTCGCCGAGTGGGGTCACCTGAAGGTCTAGCCGGCTGCCCCGTCGACGATCGCGGCACTGCCGGCGCCCGCGGCATCCGTCGCCGGCGCCTCGGGGATCGGGAAGATCGCCGTGATGAGCCGTGACACCCAGTCGATGAGGTCGCCGTCGCTCGGCAGTTCGCCGTTCGTGACGGGGAACGGCACGAGGATCACGTCGTTCTGGGCGAAGTGCTTGGCGCCCGGGTACATGCGCTCGAGCCGCACGCGCCGCGAGTCGGGGATGTTCGCGGGCGCGATGCGCAGCTTCGAACCGGTCGCGATGACGTCGGAGAGCCCGGCGCGCTGCGCCTCGCGGCGGAGCCTCGAGATCGCCACGAGGTGCTTGACCTGCTCGGGCGGCTCGCCGTAGCGGTCGACGAGCTCGTCGACGACCTGGTCGATCTGGCCCTCCTTCGCGGCCGGTCCGCTCGCGGCCGAGAGCTTCTGGTAGGCCTCGAGGCGCAGCCGCTCGGAGTCGACGTAGTCCTCGGGGATGTGCGCGTCGACGGGCAGTTCGAGCCGCAGCTCGGTCTGGCCGGTCGCGACGTCACCGCGGAACGCGGAGACCGCCTCGCCGATCATGCGCAGATAGAGGTCGAAGCCGACGCCGGCGATGTGGCCGGCCTGCTCGGCGCCGAGCAGGTTGCCCGCACCGCGGATCTCGAGGTCCTTCAGGGCGACCTGCATGCCGCTGCCGAGCTCGTTGTTCGCCGCGATCGTCGAGAGCCGGTCGTGCGCGGTCTCGGAGAGCGGCTTCGCCGGGTCGTAGAGGAAGTAGCCGTAGGCGCGCTCGCGGCCTCGACCCACGCGGCCTCGCAGCTGGTGCAGCTGGCTGAGCCCGTACTTGTCGGCCCGGTCGATGATGATCGTGTTCGCGTTCGTGATGTCGAGGCCGGTCTCGATGATGGTCGTCGAGACGAGCACGTCGAACTTGCGCTCCCAGAAGTCGTTGACGATCTGCTCGAGCACGTGCTCGTTCAGCTGGCCGTGCGCGACGGCGATGCGAGCCTCGGGCACGAGCTCGGCGAGCTGCGCTGCGACCCGGTTGATCGACGAGACCCGGTTGTGCACGAAGAAGACCTGCCCCTCGCGGAGCATCTCGCGCCGGATGGCGGCGGCCACCTGCTGGTCGGAGTAGGGCCCGACGAACGTGAGGATCGGGTGGCGGTCTTCGGGCGGCGTCGCGAGCGTCGACATCTCGCGGATGCCGGTGACGGCCATCTCGAGCGAGCGGGGAATGGGCGTCGCGCTCATCGCGAGGATGTCGACGTTGGTCTTCAGCTTCTTCAGCGCGTCCTTGTGCTCGACGCCGAATCGCTGCTCTTCGTCGATGATGACGAGTCCGACGTCTTTGAACGTCACCTTCTCGGTGAGGATGCGGTGCGTGCCGATCACCATGTCGACGGTGCCGTCGGCGAGCCCGGCGATCGTGTCGCGGGCCTCCTTGTCGGTCTGGAACCGGCTGAGGGCGCGCACGTGCACGGGGAAGCCCGCGTACCGCTCGTTGAACGTCTCGAGGTGCTGCTTCACAAGGAGTGTCGTCGGCACGAGCATCGCGACCTGCTTGCCCTCTTGGATCGCCTTGAACGCGGCGCGCACGGCGACCTCGGTCTTGCCGAAGCCGACGTCGCCGGCGAGCAGGCGGTCCATGGGGATCGACCGCTCCATGTCGGCCTTGACCTCGTCGATCGTCTGCAACTGGTCGGGCGTCTCGGTGAACGGGAACGCCTCTTCGAGTTCGTGCTGCCACGGGGTGTCGGGCCCGAACGCGTGCCCCTTCGACGCCATGCGCGCCGAGTAGAGCTTCACGAGCGAGACGGCGATGTCGCGCACGGCCTTGCGGGCCTTGCCCTTGGCCTGCGCCCAGTCGCTGCCGCCCATCTTCGAGAGCGACGGCGCCTCGCCGCCGACGTAGCGCGAGAGCAGGTCGAGCTGGTCGGTCGGCACGAAGAGCCGGTCGCCCGCATGCCCGCGCTTCGAAGGCGCGTACTCGATGACGAGGTACTCGCGCACCGCGGTGGGTTGCTGCTGGATGCCCGCGGTGCGGCTCGGCCCGGTCGGCCGTGCGCCCGTGGCGACCTCGCGCTGCACCATCTCGATGAACTTGCCGATGCCGTGCGTCTGGTGCACGACGAAGTCGCCCGCCTTCAGCTGCAGCGGGTCGACGACATTGCGGCGACGGCTCGCGAGCTTCTTGCCCTGACGCGCGTCGTAGCCTGCCGCTCGCCCGTAGAACTCGGACTCCGCGAGGAGGCCAAGCTTGACCTCGGGCACCTCGTAGCCGTGCGCGGCGTCGGCCTGCACGAGGTAGGCGACCCCGGCCTCGAGCTCGGCCGGCACCTCGTCGACGAGCCTGGCCGCGAGGCCCGCCTCCGCGAGCACGTCGCGTGCGCGCTCGACGAGACCGTGGCCGGCGGATGCCACGACGAGCGCCCACCCGTCGCGCAGGCGCTCCGCGGCGTGATCGACGGCGCCGGCGACGTTTCCCTGGAAGCTCGGCATCGCGTTCGACGCGACGCGCACCGTTGCGGAGGAGCTGGTCAGGTGCGATTCGGCCTCCCCGCCGGCCGCCGCGACGACCTCGGCGGCGTCGCCCATGTCGAAGCCCGAGAAGTTCCACCACACGCGCTGCGGGTCGGGTTCACCGGGAGCGCTGAACAGCACGGCATCCCGAAGCCGGCGCACCGTCAGGAAGTCGCCGGCGGCGAGGTCGATCGGCGCGGCGGCACCGACCGTCGCGGCGTTCCAGGCGGCGGCGAGGAACTCGCGGTTCGTCTCGCCGAGGTTGACCGCGCGCCCGGCCACGCGCTCGGGCTCGAGCACCGCGACGGCGGCGCCCAGAGGCAGGTAGTGCGCGAGCGGCACGAGTCGTTCGAGCAGGGCGGGTGCGAGCGACTCCATGCCCTCGACGGGGATGCCCTCGGAGACCTTCTCGAGCAGCCCGGCGAGGCTCGGGAACTCGTGCACCATCTCACGGGCGCGCTGCCGCACCGGCTCGGTGAGCAGCAGCTCGCGGCTCGGCGGCAGCGACACGCGCTCGACGACCTCGGGCAGCGACCTCTGGTCGGCGACCGAGAACGCGCGCAGCTCCTCGACCTCGTCGCCGAAGAACTCGACGCGCACCGGGTGGTCTGCCGTGGGCGGGAACACGTCGAGGATGCCGCCGCGCACCGCGAACTCGCCGCGGCGGGCGACCATGTCGACGCGTGCATACGCGAGATCGACGAGTCGCACCGCGAGCTCGGCGAGGTTGTAGCCGCGCCCGCCGGCGACGAGCTCGACGGGTTCGAGCGACGCGAGGTTGTCGGCGAGCGGCTGCAGCGCGGCGCGCACCGAGGCGACCACGACGAGCGGATGCCGCGAGCCGGCCTCGGCCCAATCGTGCATGCGCCGCAGGGCATGGAGCCGGCGGCCGACGGTCTCGGCCGAGGGGCTCAGCCGCTCGTGGGGCAGCGTCTCCCATGCCGGGAACTCGATGAGCTCGGCGTCGGGCAGGTAGGGCGCGAGCGAGGCGCGCAGCGACTCGCCCTCACGGCTCGTCGCGGTGATGGCGAGCAGCGCGGGCGGCAGGCCGGCATCGGCTCGCCGCTGCAGCAGGCCGGCGATCAGCGGGGCATCGAGGCCTGCGGGGGCCGAGAAGTCTGCGTTCCGCTGGGCTTCGGCGAGTGCCGCTTCGATGGTTTCGGCACGCGAAAGCGCCGTGAGAAAGCCCTGGAGGTTCACCCGTCGAGTCTACGCGGCGCGTGCGACACCTCTCCCGCGGGAATCAAGGACGCGGAGTGCGTCGGTGCCGGCCGATACGGAATCGGCCGACTCGGGGCGACGGTGCCGGCCGATACGATGGGCGCCGCAGACGAAACGCCAGGAGGCCTCCGCAATGATCACCGCCGCCGCCGACGGATCGGCCCTCGGAAACCCCGGCCCGGCAGGCTGGGCCTGGTATGTCGACGACTCCTGCTGGGCAGCCGGCGGTTGGAAGCACGCGACCAACAACCAGGGCGAGCTGAAGGCGGTGCTCGAGCTCTTCCGCGCCACGGCGCACCTCGATGACGAGCTGCTCGTGCAGTGCGACAGCCAGTACGTGATCAACTCGGTGACGAAGTGGATGCCCGGCTGGAAGCGCAAGGGCTGGCGCAAGGCCGACGGCAAGGCCGTCATGAACGTCGAACTGCTGCAGGAGATCGACGAGGCGATCGCCGGCCGCCGATACCGCTTCGAGTGGGTCAAGGGCCACATCGGCCACCCGCTCAACGAAGCGGCCGATACCCGTGCCCGCGCGGTCGCCGAGGCCTACCAGCGCGGCCGCGAGATCCCTGCGGGTCCGGGCTGGAGCAGCGAGTGCGACGACGACTCGGCCGCGAAGGCTCCGAACTCGCGCCCCGCCGGCTCGATCGAGTCCGAAGACCTGCCCGACCCGATCGACCTCGGAGCACCGGAGCTCGAACTCGCCCGGCCCGAGATCGAGCCCGAACTCGACGACGCCCTGTTCAGCCTCGACGAAGAGCCAGAGGCATGGCACAGCGTCAGGCTCGAGCTCTCCACAGAGGAGATCGATCGGCTGCGCGTGCGCGCTCAGGCCGAAGGGCTCTCGCCCGAGGAGTTCCTCCGCCGGCTGATCTGATCGCACGGCCGGCGCCGGCCCGGTGCGAGCGTGCCGCGCTGCGCGCAACCTCGGCGCGCGCTCAGTTCGGCGCGTGGAACTTCTGCTGCGCCGCCACGAGGCCGTCGCTCGCGACCGCCTCGACGGCGTCGGCGGCATCCGACAGCAGGTTCGGCAGGGTCTGGCGCTCGGTGCCTGAGAAGTCCTTGAGCACGAAGTCGGCCGGGTCCTGACGTCCGGGCGGGCGGCCGACGCCGACGCGCACGCGCAGGAACGGCGCGGCATCCGTCGCCTTCTGGATGTCGCGGAGCCCGTTGTGCCCGCCGTGCCCGCCGCCCTGCTTCAGCCGGACGGTGTCGAACGGCAGGTCGAGCTCGTCGTGCACGACGATGAGCTGCTCGGGGCTCAGCGAGTAGAACTTCAGGAGGGCCGAGACCGGTCCGCCCGAGGTGTTCATGTAGCTGTTGGGCTTGGCGATCACGAGCTTCGGTCCGCCGGGGCGGAGGAATCCCTCGGCCACGCGCGACGGCGTCTTGTGGCTCTTGAAGGGCGCTCCGATGCGCGCAGCGAGCTCGTCGGCGACCATCTGGCCGACATTGTGCCGGTTGCCGGCGTATTGGGCCCCGGGGTTGCCGAGGCCGACCACGAGCCAGGTGTTCTGGGGCATGGCGTCGTCGTCCTTCCGGCGCGGGCGCAGCAGGTCGAGGATTCCCATCGAGCCTCCGAGCGAGTGTGGAACGGGCGAGGCCCCGCGCCCCGCAGTCCGAGCGTACCCGGATGCGGGAGGCGGGGCCTCGTCGCGGTGGTTCGAGTGCTACTCGGCAGCCTCTTCGGCAGCGGCTTCGGCCGCTTCCTCGGTCGCTTCGCCCTCGGCTGCGGCCTCAGCGGCCTCCTCGCCGAGGTCGACCTTCTGCGGCGTGTGCACGTTGATGACGAGCGCCTCGGGGTCGGTCAGCAGCGTCGCACCCTTGGGCAGCACGACGGCGCCGGCGAGGATCTGGGTGCCCTCTTCGAGGCCCTCGACGCTCACGACGACGTTCTCGGGGATGTGCGTCGCCTCGACCTCGAGCGACAGCGTGTGCTGGTCGACGTCGGCGATCGTGCCGGGGGCGCTCTCACCCTCGACGTGCACGGGAACCTCGACCTGGACCTTCTCGCCCTTCTTGATGACGATGAGGTCGAGGTGCTCGATGACCTGGTGCACCGGGTCCTTCTGCACGTCCTTGACCAGGGCGAGCTGGCTCTTGCCCTCGATCTGCAGGTCGAGCACGGCGTTGGCCTTGCGCAGGATCAGGCCGATCTGGTGCGCGGGCAGCGCGATGTGGCGCGGCTCGGTGCCGTGGCCGTAGACGACGGCGGGGATCTTGCCGGTGGCGCGCAGCTTGCGGGCAGCGCCCTTGCCGAACGACTCTCGGGTGTCTGCGACGACCTTGTTGTCTTCGTCCATGATGTCTCTCCTTGCGGGCTCGCGGCCCAGATCGTGGTCTGTTGTTTTCGACTCGAACGCGCGCAGTCGGACTGCGCAGAAGCGTGAGGAAAAGCCGTGGAGCCTGCTCCTACCGCGTCGATCACGGACACCCGTCGCGCCCGCTCACGCGGACGAACCCGGGCCTCCCTCGCCGAAGTTCACGGCCAGTGCACCAGAGGTGCAGATGACCGACCATGAAGTCTACCAGCCCCGCCGGCGCGCGTCGCCCGAGACCTCTCAGCAACGCCGCGCAACGGTGAGCCTCGCTCACAGTACGCTGGAGTCGATCCCAAGAAACTCACGAGGAGAGTGTTCGTGCCTGCATCAGCATCAGCAAACATCGGCGTCGTCGGACTCGCGGTCATGGGGTCCAACCTCGCCCGCAACCTCGCGAGCCGTGAGGGCAACACCGTCGCGGTGTTCAACCGCTCCCCCGAGCGCACCCGCACGCTGACGACCGAACACCCCGAGGCCGGATTCGTCGCCTCCGAGAGCTACGACGACTTCGTCGCCTCGCTCGCCAAGCCCCGCACAGCGATCATCATGGTGCAGGCGGGCAAGGGCACCGACGCGGTCATCTCCGAGCTCGTCGCCCGCTTCGAGCCGGGCGACATCATCGTCGACGGCGGCAACGCGAACTTCCACGACACGATCCGCCGTGAAGGCGAGATCGCTCCCACCGGCATCCACTTCGTCGGCACCGGCATCTCGGGCGGCGAAGAGGGCGCGCTGAACGGCCCCTCGATCATGCCCGGCGGCTCCGCCGAGTCCTACGAGACGCTCGGCCCGATCCTCGCCTCGATCGCGGCGGTCGCCGAGGGCGAGCCGTGCGTCACCCACGTCGGCACCGACGGTGCGGGCCACTTCGTCAAGATGGTGCACAACGGCATCGAGTACGCCGACATGCAGCTCATCGCCGAGGCCTACGACCTCATCCGCCAGGGCACGGGCAAGTCCCCCGCCGAGATCGCCGACATCTTCGCCGAGTGGAACACCGGCGAGCTCGAGAGCTACCTCATCGAGATCACGGCAGAGGTGCTGCGCCAGACGGACGCGGCGACCGGCGAGCCGCTCGTCGACGTCATCCTCGACGAGGCGGGCGCCAAGGGCACCGGCGCATGGACCGTGCAGAACGCCCTCGACCTCGGCGTGCCGACCTCGGGCATCGCCGAGGCGGTCTTCGCGCGCAGCCTCTCCTCGAAGCGCGCGCAGCGCGAAGCGGCATCCGACCTGCCCGGCCCGGCCGAGGCCTGGACGGTCGCCGACGGCGACGCCGACTCGTTCATCGAAGACGTGCGCCTCGCGCTCTACGCGTCGAAGATCATCGCCTACTCGCAGGGCTTCGACGAGATCATCGCCGGCGCCGAGCAGTACGGCTGGGACGTCAAGAAGGGCGACATCGCGAAGATCTGGCGCGCCGGATGCATCATCCGCGCCCGGTTCCTGAACCGCATCGCCGACGCCTACGCCGACGACCCCGCGCTCGTCGCGCTCGTCGTCGCCCCGTACTTCCGCGATGCCGTCGCGGGTGCGCAGGAGGCCTGGCGCCGGGTCGTCGCGATCGCGGCGCAGTCCGGCATCCCGACGCCCGCGTTCTCGTCGTCGCTCGCCTACTACGACGGCCTGCGCGCACAGCGCCTGCCGGCCGCCCTCATCCAGGGCCAGCGCGACTTCTTCGGCGCGCACACCTACAAGCGGGTCGACCGGCCGGGCGTCTTCCACACGCTCTGGTCGGGCGACCGGTCCGAGATCGAGACCACGCCCTCCTCGCACTGAGGCCCCGGCGCACCGACACCGAGCACGGAACAGGCGGGTGAGCATGCGCGACCCGAAATGGCGCGGCGAGGGCGAGGAACCCGACTACCGGTTCACCCTCGCCAACGAACGCACCTTCCTCGCGTGGATCCGCACGGCGCTCGCGCTCCTCGCGGGCGGCGTGCTGCTGCACCAGTTCGCGACGGAGCTCGATCCGCGACTCGTCGTGACGCTGCTCTCGACAGGGCTCGGCGTGGTCGCTGCCGTGCTCAGCGTCGTGTCGTACACGCGCTGGCGCGCCAACGAGATCGCGATCCGGAACGGCCGTCCCCTCCCGTTCAGCTGGGTGCTGCCCGCACTCGCTGCGGTGTGCCTCCTGACGAGCGCCGTGCTCGTGGTGCTGCTCCTCGTGGCCTGATGACGATGAACGACTGACATGGCCGCGTACAGCGTTCCCGCGACCGGTGACCCCGGGCTCCAGCCCGAGCGCACCGCGCTCGCGTGGAGTCGCACGGCACTCGCGCTCGCGGTCAACGCGCTGCTCTCGATGCGGGCGGGGTTCGTGGCGGGGCAGCCGCTGCTCGTCGCCGTCGGCGTCGTGCTGTTCGCGGCATCCGGCGCCGCTGTCGCGATCGGCACGGTGCGACGCCGCCAGCTCGCCGGGCAGCGGCTTGTCATCACGCCGCCGCGCGGCGCGCTCGTGGGCGTCGCGGCCGCGACCCTGCTCGCGAGCGTCGGCGGCATCGCCTCGATCTTCGTCGAGGGCGCAGTATGAGCGAACCGCATCCCGAACTGCAGGGTGCCGACGACGACGACTCCCACGGCCCCGTCTTCGGCGAACGTCGGCGGCGAGCCATCCGCATCACGGTGCTCGTGGCGCTCTGCGCCATGCTCCTGCCCGTCGTGCTCTCGGTATTCGGCACCGCCCAGTCGGCGGCGCAGCGCTCGTGCGCGGTCTACACGGCCCAGTTCGACTCGGATGCCGCGGGCGCCCGCGTCTCGTTCGACCTCTTCGCCCGCGGCGGGCCGGGCTGGCAGTGCTTCTCGGTCGGCGAGAACGGAACGGAGACCCTCATCGCCGAGCTGGGGCTGCTGCCCGGAGCACCCCGCCCGATCGACCCCGACGAACGCGACGCCTGAGGCGATCGGCCGTCGCACGCGTGCGCGATGGCGCCGGACCCGCGACGCAAGGTATCTTGATATCAAGAGACTTTGGAGGCGCGAAATGCTGCACCACGTCCAACTCGCCTGTCCCCCGGGCCGCGAAGCCGAGCTGCGCGACTTCTACGCCGGCGTGCTCGGGTTCACCGAGCTCGAGAAGCCCCCGGTGCTCGCCGGTCGAGGCGGGTGCTGGTTCCGCGGCCACGGCATCGAACTGCACCTGGGCGTCGACCCCGACTTCCGCCCGGCGACGAAGGCGCACCCCGGACTCCTCGTCACCGATCTCGACGACTGGGCCGACCGGCTGCGCAACGCGGGGTACCCCGCGCGGTTCGACGACGACTTCCCTGGCATGCGTCGCTTCTACAGCGAGGACTGCCACGGCAACCGGCTCGAGTTCCTCGAACCGGTCGGCTGAGGGCTGCGGCCGCTCGCCCGGCTCACTCCTCGGGCAGGAAGACCCGCTTGTACTTCCGGCCGTCGGCGAGTTCGACCGTCTCGGCGCGGAGCAGGCCGCGCGTGACCCGCTGGTAGATCGCCTGCGGCGTCACGCCGAGCTTCGCCGCGGCCTCGGAGACCGAGCGGCCGGGCAGCTCGGTCGGCACGCTCGACGGCCGTTCGCGCTTGCGCTTGCGGCTCGCCTCGTGCCGCGCCTCGATCTCGGCGTCGTCGCCCGCCCAGCGGTACTTCGCCGCCGAGGCGCTGAGGCCCGCGGCATCCGCGATCTCGTCCCAGGTGCGCCCGGCGTCGAGCGCCTCGCGCACCGCCGAAAGCGATGCCGGGTCGGCCTCGAGCGCGGCGACGAGCGAGCGGATGCCGCGGAGCCGCTCGAGCGGCGAGGCATCCGTCTCGTCGTCAGCGGCGTCCCCGTGCAGCGCGTCGAGGCCGACGAGTTCGGCGAGCGCGCGGGCGGTCTCGGCTGAGAGGAACGACACGGTGCCGACTCAGCCGTTCAGCAGGCCGTTGCGCACCTCGCGGCGCAGCACCTTGCCGATGAGCGACTTCGGCAGTTCGTCGGCCTGCACGATTCGCTTGGGCACCTTGTAGGGCGTGAGTCCGTCGCGCACGAAGTCGCGCAGCGCCGCCTCGTCGAGGGTGGCGCCGTCGCGCAGCACGACCACCGCGACGACCTGCTCGCCCGAGTGCTCGTCGGGCAGGCCCACGACTGCGGCCTCCTCGACGTCGGCATGGGCGCGCAGCGCCTGCTCGACCTCGCTCGGTGCGACGTTGAAGCCGCCCGTGATGATGAGCTCCTTGATGCGGTCGACGATGCTCACGAAGCCCTCGTCGTCGATCGAGACGATGTCGCCGGTGCGGTACCAGTCGGCGCCGCCGTCGGTCGCGGGCACGAAGACCGCCTCGGTCTCTTCGGGCTTCTTCCAGTAGCCCGAGAACACCTGCGGGCCGCGCACGATGAGTTCGCCCTCGGCGCCCGTCGCCACGTCGGTGTCGGGTGACTCGGGATCGACGACGCGCACCTCGGTCGACGGCAGCGGCAGGCCGACCGTGCCGGCCTTGCGGTTCGGTGCGACCGGGTTCGCCATGAGCACGGGCGAGCACTCCGAGAGGCCGTAGCCCTCGACGAGGTACCCGCCGGTCTGGGCCTCCCATGGCTCCACGACGGCGGCCGAGAGCGGCATGGCCCCCGAGATCGCGATGCGGATGCCGTCGAGCGAGACGCCCTCGGCGACCGCGGCCTTGGTGAGCCGGTCGTAGATGGGCGGCACGGCGGGAAGGAACGTCGGCGGATGCCGCTTCACGACCTTCAGCACGAGATCGGGATCGAACTTCGGGAACAGCACGAGCCGGGCGCCCATGCTCATCGCGAAGGTGAGGCAGAGCGTGAGCCCGTACGCGTGGAACATCGGCAGCACCGCGTAGACGACCGAGGTGCCGCGTTCGATCTCGGGCACCCAGGCGCGCGCCTGGGCGGCGTTCGCGACGAGGTTGCCGTGCGTGAGCGTGGCGCCCTTCGGGCTGCCGGTCGTGCCGCTCGTGTACTGGATCACGGCCACGTCGGAGACCTCGGGGCCGATGATGCGCTCCTCGATCGGCTCGGCGCCGACGATCTTCTCCCACGGTGTCGTGCCGCGCACCGCTGCGGTGAGGGCGGCGCGGGACTCGCGGGCCTTCGCGATCGGCAGGCGCAGCATCGCACGCATCGAGAAGGGCATGGCCCGGGTCACGTCGACCGAGATGATCGTCTGCACCGCGACATCCGGCGGGAACTCCTGGATGGTCTCGACGACGTTGTTCCAGGCGATGACGACGCGAGCGCCGTGGTCTTCGAACTGGTGCCGGAGTTCACGCGGCGTGTAGAGCGGGTTGTGCTCGACGACGATCGCGCCCAGCCGCAGCACCGCGTAGAACGCGACGATGTGCTGGGGGCAGTTCGGCAGCACGAGGGCGACCGGGTCGCCCTTCTGCACGCCGAGGAGCCGCAGCCCCTCTGCCGCGCGCTCGATCTGCTCGCCGAGCTCGCCGTAGCTCGTGGTGCGGCCGAAGAACTCGAGCGCGACGTTGTCGGGGTACGTCTCGGCCGACGCGCGGATCAGGTCGGCGAGCGAGCCCGACTCGGCCGGAAGGTCGGTCGGCACCCCCGCGGCGTAGCTCGAGAGCCAGGGGCGCGGTGTCGTGATCGCCATCGTCCGGCCTATGCCGCGCCGTCGAACATGCTCGTGACCGAGCCGTCTTCGAAGACCTCGTGGATGGCCCGGGCGAGCAGCGGGGCGATGGGCAGCACCGTGAGGCGGTCCCAGCGCTTCTCTTCGGGGATCGGCAGCGTGTCGGTGACCACGACGCGGTCGATGACGTCGGACTGCAGGATCTCGGTCGCGGGGTCGGAGAAGACCGCGTGCGTCGCCGCGACGACGACGCCGATGGCGCCGTTGGCCTTCAGCGCCTCCGCGGCCTTCACGATCGTGCGCCCCGTGTCGATGAGGTCGTCGACGAGGAGGCAGACGCGGCCGCTCACGTCACCGACGATCTCGTGCACCGAGACCTGGTTCGGCACGAGCGGGTCGCGCCGCTTGTGGATGATCGCGAGGGGTGCGCCGAGCTTGTCGCTCCAGATGTCGGCGACGCGCACGCGGCCCATGTCGGGCGAGACGACGGCGAGCGTCGACGGGTCGAGGGAGTTCTTGAACTCCTCGAGCAGCACGGGCATCGCGAAGAGGTGGTCGACGGGGCCGTCGAAGAAGCCCTGGATCTGCGCGGCGTGCAGATCGATGGACATGATGCGGTCGGCACCGGCGGCCTTGAAGAGGTCGGCGACGAGGCGTGCCGAGATCGGCTCTCGGCCGCGGCCCTTCTTGTCTTGCCTGGCGTAGGGATAGAACGGCGCCACGACCGTGATGCGCTTGGCCGACGCGCGCTTCAGCGCGTCGATCATGATGAGCTGCTCCATGAGCCACTCGTTGATGGGCGAGGTGTGCGACTGGATCACGAATGCGTCGGAGCCGCGCACGCTCTCGTCGTAGCGGGCGTAGATCTCGCCGTTGGCGAAGGTGCGCGCATCGGTCGGCACGAGATCGGCGCCGAGCTCGGCGGCGATCTCATTGGCCAGCGACGGGTGCGCCCGCCCCGACACGAGTACGAGGCGTTTCGAACCGGTGGTCTCGATTCCCGACATGTCTCGGTGTGTCCTCTCCACCCGCCTCAGCCGGTGCGTCAGTCGGCAGCGGGGCCCGCGGCATCGGCGGCGGCAGCTGCCTCAGCAGCCGCGGAACCGGCTCGATGCGTCTGGACCCATCCCTCGATATTGCGTTGCGGCGCCACATTCACGGCGAGTGCTCCGGCGGGGACTTCCTTGCGGACGACCGTGCCGGCGCCCGTGTAGACGCCGTCCCCAATCCTAACGGGCGCGACGAAGACGCCGTGCGAGCCGGTGCGCACATGCGAGCCGATCTCGGTGCGGTGCTTGTTCACGCCGTCGTAGTTGGCCGTGATCGAGCCTGCGCCGACGTTCGAGTGCTCGCCGATCGTGGTGTCGCCGATGTAACTGAGGTGCGGCACCTTGCTGCCTTCGCCGATGTTCGCGTTCTTCGTCTCGACGAAGGCGCCGATCTTGCCGTCGGCGCCGAGCACCGTGCCCGGGCGGAGGAACGAGAACGGTCCGACCGTCGCCCCGGCGCCGACCACCGCGAGGGTGGCGTCGGTGCGCTTGACCTCGGCGTTCTCGCCGATCTCGCAATCGATGAGCGTCGTGTCGGGGCCGACGATCGCGCCGGTGGCGATGAAGGTCGCGCCCTTCAGCTGCGTGCCGGGGCGGATCGTGACGTCGGGCTCGATGCGCACGGCGAGGTCGATCCAGGTCGTCGCGGGGTCTTCGATCGTGACGCCGTTCAGCTGCCAGCCCCGCACGATGAGCGCGTTCAGGCGAGCTGCGGTCTCGGAGAGCTGCGCACGGTCGTTGATGCCCGCGACGAGCCACGGCTCGGACACGGGAACGGCCTCGACCTCGGAGCCGGCGGCACGCAGCAGGCCGATCACGTCGGTGAGATACTTCTCGCCCTGCGCGTTGTCGGTCGTCAGGTTCGCGAGCTGGTCGCGGAGCGCCGCTGCACCGAACGCGTAGATGCCCGCGTTGATCTCGGCGATGGCGCGCTCGTCGTCGCTCGCGTCCTTCTGCTCGACGATGCGGTCGAAGAGCCCCGCCGCGTCGCGCACGACGCGGCCGTAGCCGGTGGGGTCGTCGTAGACGGCCGAGAGCACGGATGCCTCGGCGGCATCCGCCCGGTGCTGCTCGAGGAAGGCGGCCAGCGTGTCGGCGTTCAGGAGCGGCACGTCGCCGTTGAGCACGAGCACCTCGCCGTCGAAACCGTCGGGGAGCGCGGCGAGCGCCTGCTCCACCGCACGGCCGGTGCCCGGGATCTCGTCTTGATCGACGATGATCGTGCCCGGCAGCTCGCGTTCGACCACCGTGGCGACGAGGTCGCGCTCGTGGCGCACGACGGCGACGACGTGCACGGCGTCGAGCGCCCGCGCGGTGGCGAGCACGTGCGCGACGATCGGGGCCCCGGCGAGCGGGTGCAGCAGCTTGGGCACCGCGGACTTCATGCGCGTGCCCTGGCCCGCGGCGAGGACGATGATGGCGAGGTTCTGGTCAGTCATTCGCGCGTATTCCTAACGGTGCGGTCTGTGGGATCGATCGGGCGGCCGTTCCGGCTCCGCCACCAGGATTCGAACCTGGACCGAACAGCTCCAAAGGCTGCCGTGCTGCCGTTACACTATGGCGGATCGCTCGCGGCCTCGCCCGCGCGCGACAACCAGTCTGCCATGACCCGGCCGCGGCTCCTGAGCCGGCCGGCGCGTCGAGGCATCCGACGACATCTGCGACGACGCTCGCCCCGGTCACGGGATAATGACGGAATGACCGATGCTGACGAGGTCGACCGGATCGTCGACGACTGGGAACGCGAGCGCCCCGACCTCGATTTCTCGCCGCTGCAGGTGCTCTCGCGCGTGGCGCGGCTCTCGAAGCACCTCGACCGCGCGCGCCGGCAGGCGTTCACCCGGTCGGAGCTCGAGTCGTCGGAGTTCGATGTGCTCTCCGCGCTCCGCCGCGCTGGCGCCCCCTACCGACTCTCCCCCAAGCAACTCCTGCAGCAGACGCTCGTCTCGAGCGGCACGATGACGAACCGCATCGACCGGCTCGTCGAGCGTGGGCTCGTGAACCGGCAGACCGACCCGAACGACGGGCGCGGCATCCTCGTCGAGATGACCGCGGCAGGGCTCACCCGGGTCGACGCGGCGATCACGCGTCTCGTCGACGCCGAGACCGAGCTGCTCCGCAGCCTCCCGACCGCGGAGCAGAAACGGCTCGCCGGGCTGCTGCGCAAGCTCAGCCTCGGGTTCGACTGAGCGGGTACAACTAGCGCCGCATGACCTTGCGGGCGAGCCAGTTCCCGAGGAACTGCAGGCTCTGCACGAAGATCACGATGATCAGCAGCGCCGCCCACGTGATGGCCGGCTCGTACTGCCGATACCCGTAGACGAGCGCGAAGTTTCCCAGACCGCCGCCGCCGATGAAGCCCGCCATCGCCGTCATGTCGACGATCGCCACGAGCACGAAGGTGTAGCCGAGGATGAGCGGACCGAGCGCCTCGGGGATCACGACGGTGCGGAGGATGCGCAGCGGCCCGGCGCCCATCGCCTTCGCCGCCTCGACGACGCCGGGCGAGACCGTGACGAGGTTCTGCTCGACGATCCGCGCGATCGCGAACGACGAGGCGATCGACAGCGAGAAGATGAGTGCGTCGTTGCCGATTCCGGTGCCGATCACGTAGCGGGCGAACGGCTGCACCGCGGCGATGAAGATGATGAACGGGATCGGCCGGAAGAAGTTGATGACCACGTTCACGATGTTGAAGACCGCTCGGTTGGACAGCAGGCTTCCGGGTCGCGTGGAGTAGAGCACCACGCCGAGCAGAAGCCCGAAGAACCCGCCGATGACGAGCGTGGCCGCGACCATGTAGAGCGTCTCGGCCGCGGCGACCCAGAACTCGGAGCCGAGTTCGAACAGGCGATCCATCACGACACCTCCGTCACGTCGACGCGGGAGGAAATCTCGGCGAGCACCGCGTCGACCGCGGCATCCGCGCCCCTGATCGCGAGCGTGAGGTGACCGAACGCCCGGCCCTGGATGTCGTTGATGCCGCCGTAGACGAGCTCGAACTCGACGCCGGCGGTCGCGAGCGCGACGAAGACCGCGGCTTGCGAGGCGTCGCCGTCGCGGAACGAGATCGTCACGATGCGGCCATCGTGGCGTTCCCGCAGCACGGCGAGCTCCGTCCGTGACGGAATGCCCTTGACCACGGTCCCGACGAAGCGCTGCGACGACGGGTTCTGCGGATTCGAGAACACGTCGAACACGTCGCCGTGCTCGATCACGCGGCCGCCGTCCATGACCGCGACCTTCGTGGCGATCGACTGGATGACGTCCATCTCGTGGGTGATGACGATGATGGTGACCCCGAACTCGCGGTTCACGCGTTTCAGGAGCGCGAGCACCTCCTGCGTCGTCTCGGGGTCGAGCGCACTCGTCGCCTCGTCGGCGAGCAGCAGCCGCGGCGAGGTCGCGAGCGCACGGGCGATGCCGACACGCTGTTTCTGCCCGCCCGAGAGCTGGTCGGGGTAGTTCTTCGCCTTGTCGGTGAGGCCGACGAATTCGAGCAATTCGGCGACGCGGGCCGCGATCTCGCTCTTCGAGGCGCCCGCGACGGTGAGCGGGTAGGCGATGTTGGCCCAGACCGTCTTCGAGTTGAAGAGGTTGAACTGCTGGAAGATCATGCCGATGCCGAGCCGGATGCCGCGGAGCTCGCGTTCGGGCATGGTCGTGATCTCGCGACCGTCGACCTCGATCGAGCCGGAGGTGGCGGGTTCGAGCGCGTTCACGAGCCGCACGAGCGTGGATTTGCCGGCGCCCGAGTAGCCGATGATGCCGTACACGTCACCGGGTTCGACCTCGAGGGTCACGCCGTCGATCGCGACGACGGGCGGGGCGCCCTTCTCGGGTGCCGGGTACGTCTTGGTGACGTTGCGCAGGGCGACGAGCGCCATGGTGTTCTCCTTCAACGCCGAACCGGGCGACGGGCACCGGTCTCGGTGCCCGCCGCCCGTCAGCGGGTGGTCGATCGCATGAGTTGACCCGGATCGCTCCGGTCGGAACTCGGGGAGATCAGCCCTCGAACGACTCGGTGTCGGTCTCGACCTTGGCGAGCGACTTCTCGAGATCGGCGACGGAGGTCTGCACCGGGACGCCGGTGCCCCCTGAAGCCTCGAGGAGGCCGGCCTGCACCTCGGGGTCGGTCTGGAAGATCTCGACGAGCTTCAGGTAGGTCGCGTTGTCCTTGTCTTCGGCGCGGGTCGCGAAGATGTTGACGTAGGGCAGCGCGTTCGGGTCGGTGGGGTCGTCCTGGGCGATCGCGTCCTCGAAGCTGAGGCCGGCGTCGGCGACGTAGTCGTTGTTGATGACGGCCGCGGCCACGTCGGGCAGCGACGTGGGCGTGAGCGAGGCCTCGAGCGCAGTGACCTTGACCTTCGACGCCGACTCGTCGACGTCGGCGAGGTCGGAGAAGATCGTGCCGCCGCTCTTCAGCTCGATGAGGCCGGCCGACTGCAGCACGAGCAGCGCCCGCGCCTGGTTCGAGGCGTCGTTCGGCACGGCGACGGTCTCGCCCTTGGGGATGTCCTTCACCGAGTCGTACTTGGTGGAGTAGAGCCCGAGCGGGTAGATCGCGGTCGAGCCGATGGGCGCGAGGTCTTCACCGGCCGACACGTTGTAGTCGGCGAGGTAGACGATGTGCTGGAACTGGTTCAGGTCGAGCTCGCCCTCGGTCGTCGCCGGGTTCGGCTGGGCGTAGTCCGAGAAGTCGACGAGCTCGATCTCGATGCCCGCGTCGGCTGCGGCCTCTTCGAAGGCGGCCCACTGCGCATCGCCCTTGCCGACGACGCCGATCTTGACGACCTCGTTCGCTGCGTCGCCCTCGCCGGCGGCCGGAGCGGCGCAGGAGGCGAGGCCGAAGACGAGCGGCACTGCGGCGAGTGCGGCGATGAGCTTGGTCCGACGTGAGGACAGGTGCTGACGTGACATGGTGGTTCCCTTTCGCTGTGGAGCACGCGATCGGGTGCTGTTGGCGTGGAGCAGGCATGGCTCCGCCACACGTGGTTGACGGTGGGGGCTTCGATGCCGCGATCGCGGGTGCACCACCAACGCTAAGCGAAGATTCTTTGCCTGCTCGACGCCAGGGTCACAGTGCGTCACAGCATCTGCGAGATTACGACTCCAACGACTCGGATACTTCGAGCCAGCGGGTTTCGAGGTCGGCGACGGATGCCTCGAGCTCGCGCAGCGAGTCGCCGAGCGCCGTCAGGCCGACGTAGTCGCCCTGGTCGTGCACCGCGAGCTTCTCGTGCAGCGCCGCGATCTGGACCGACAGCTTTTCGAGCTTGCGGTCGATCGAGGCGAGCTCCTTCTCGGCATTGCGTCGGTCGGCGCCCGCGAGCGAGGCCGCAGCTCCCCCGGTCGACGACTTCGCGGCTGCAGCGGGCTGCGGAGTCGTCGACGCACCCGGTGCCGCAGTGGCCGCGGCATCCGATGCCCTGCGCAGTTCGAGGTACTGCTCGACGCCGCGCGGGAGATCGCGCAGGTGCCCGTCGAGGATCGCGAACTGGCGGTCGGTGACGCGCTCGATGAGGTACCGGTCGTGCGAGACGACGAGCAGGGTGCCGGGCCACGAGTCGAGCAGGTCCTCGATGGCGGCGAGCATGTCGGTGTCGAGGTCGTTCGTCGGCTCGTCGAGGATGAGCACGTTCGGTTCCTGCAGCAGGATGAGCAGGAGCTGCAGGCGGCGCTTCTGACCGCCCGAGAGGTTCTTCACGGGGGTCGACAGCTGCGCGGTCGTGAAGCCGAGTCGCTCGAGCAGCTGCCCGGGCGTCATCTCCTTGTCGCCGACCTGGTAGCTCGATCGCTGCTCGGCGACGACCGCGGAGACCCGCGAGTCGGCCCACTCGGTCAGCTCGTTCAGCTCCTGGCTGAGCGTCGCGATGCGCACCGTCTTGCCGCGCTTGACGCGGCCGCTCGTCGGTTCGACGGCACCCGTCACGAGCCCGAGCAGCGTCGACTTGCCGGCGCCGTTGACGCCGAGGATGCCGGTGCGCTCGCCGGGCGCGATGCGCCATTCGACGTCGTGCAGCACCGTGCGCGTCGCCGGCTCGCCCGTCACGGGGTCGGTCATGGGGAACTGCACCGACACGTCGATGAGGTCCACGACGTCCTTGCCGAGGCGCGAGACCGCGAGCCGGTCGAGCTCGACCTTGTTGCGGATCGGCGGCTCGTTGGCGATGAGCTCGTTCGCCGCGTCGATGCGGAACTTGGGCTTCGAGGTGCGCGCGGGCGGGCCGCGGCGCAGCCACGCCAGTTCTTTGCGCATGAGGTTCTGGCGCTTCGCCTCGGATGCCGCGGCGGAGCGGTCGCGCTCGACGCGCTGCAGCACGTAAGCCGCGTAGCCGCCTTCGAAGGGCTCGACGATGCCGTCGTGCACCTCCCACGTGGCGGTGCAGACCTCGTCGAGGAACCAGCGGTCGTGGGTCACGACGACGAGCGCGCCGGAGTCGGCGGGCCAGCGGCGCTTGAGATGCCCGGCGAGCCAGGCGATGCCCTCGACGTCGAGGTGGTTCGTGGGCTCGTCGAGGAAGACGACGTCCCAGTCGCCGACGAGCAGGGCCGCGAGACCGACGCGGCGGCGCTGTCCGCCCGAGAGGCTCGCGATCTGGCCGTGCCACGGCACATCGCCGAGCAGGCCCGCGATGACGTCGCGCACCTTCGCGTCGCCCGCCCAGACGTGCTCTTCGATGCCGCCCACGACGAACTCGGCGACGGTCTTGCCGGGATCGACGACATCGGACTGGTCGAGCGTGCCGATGCGGATGCCGCGTCGGTGCGTCACTCGCCCGCCATCGGCCGTGAGCCGGCCGTCGAGGAGCTTCAGCAGCGTGGACTTGCCGTCGCCGTTGCGGCCGACGACGCCGATGCGGTCGCCCTCGTCGATGCCGAGGGTCACCTCGTCGAAGACGACGCGCGTCGGGAATTCGAGGTGCAGGCGCTCGGCGCCCAGAAGATGTGCCATGTCCCCCCGAGCCTACTTGCAGTTGCTCAGCCCGAGATGATGCGCGCCCCGTGCACCGCCCCGTGCACGTGCACGGCGTGCAGGCGCGCTGCCGAGAGGGCGACCTGCAGTTCGAGCGCGGAGTCGGTGTCGCCGACGAGGAACGCGACCGTCGGGCCCGACCCTGAGACGAGGCCGGCGAGCGCGCCGTGCGCGGTGCCGAGCTCGAGGATGCCGCCGAGCCCCGGAGCGAGGCTGAGTGCCGCCGCCTCGAGGTCGTTGTGCAGCGATTCCGCGAGGCGATGGGCATCGCCGGCCCGAAGCGCCTGCAGCACCGCGGCGTCGACGATCGGCGGCTCGTCGGAGACGAGTCCGAGTCGCGACGCCCGCTGGCGGTCGAGTTCCTGGTAGACGGCGGGCGTCGACAGCCCGAACTCGGCGACCGCGAGCACCCAGTGGAACGATCCGGTCGCGAGCGCCGGGCTCAGCTGGTCGCCGCGCCCCGTGCCGATCGCCGTGCCGCCCGAGAGCGCGAAGGGCACGTCGGCGCCGAGCTTGGCGGCGAGCGCGTGCAGCTCCTCCTTCGCGAGGGCCGTGCCCCAGAGGGCGTCGCATGCGACGAGCGTCGCCGCGGCATCCGCGGAGCCGCCGCCCATGCCGCCCGCGATCGGCACGTGCTTGTCGATCTCGAGGTGCACGCCGCCGGGCACGCCCGCGGTGCGCGCGAGCAGCTTCGCGGCCTTGATGGCGAGGTTCGAGCGATCGGTCGGAAGCCCGGAGGTGTCGATGCTGCCGCCGAACGCCACGCTGAACTCGTCGGCGGGCCAGGCGCGCACGTCTTCGTACAGCGAGACGGCCTGGTACGCCGTGGCGACGTCGTGATAGCCGTCGGGCTGCACACCGCCGACCCGCATGAAGAGGTTGATCTTGCCGGGTGCCCGAACGTGCACTGCCTCGTCGGTCGCCGCGATCGTCATGGTTCCACGCTAACCGACCGCATCGACGGTCACGTCGCCCAGCCAGCTGCGCAGGGTCTGCTTCGCACCCGCGAGGTCGTCGCCGTGCGCCATGCGCCCGCGCACGAGACCGATCGAGGTCTTGCCTGCACCACGCGCCGACGCCGAGGCGAGCAGGAACTCGCCGCCGTCGAGCGGGAAGCGAGCGGTCGGGTACTTCGCCCCGAGGTTCAGTGCGAGCGGCTCGACACCGGTCTGTGCGGTGACCACCGCCGCGAGTGCGCGCAGCGCCGGCTCCACGTCGCCGGCGATCGTGCGCGTGACGCTCACCTCGAAGGTGCCGTCCTGCCGCTGGCCGGGCAACCGGATGCCGCGTGCCTGCTCGTACCCGACGGTGACGCCCTGCGCCCACCACGAGTCGACCCCGTGCTCGGTCACGAGCCAGCTCGCGATCGCCTGGTGCTTCCACCCCGTGGCGCCGGCTTCGTCGAGCAGCGCGAACCACTCGTCACGCGACCGGCCCGTTGCGTCGAGCACCGCGCCGTCGCCGATGCCGTCGGCGTTGCCGCCGACGCCCCGGCTCCCCGTGCCGTGCGTGCGCGTGTCCTGCTTCCCCGTGTCCTGCTCCCCCACGGCACCCACGCTAGCGCGTGATCAGGCCGCGCGGGCGATGCGGAGGAAGTCGGCGACCGTGAGTTGCTCGCCGCGCTCCTGCGGGTCCACTCCTGCTGCCTCGAGCACTGCGGTCGCCTGAGCCGAACCGCCGCCGAGCACCGTCGAGAGCGACTGGCGCAGCATCTTGCGCCGCTGCTGGAAGGCGGCGTCGACCAGGGCGAACGTGGCGACACGCTCGGCCTCGGTGCCGGGGGCATCCGTTCGCTCGAAGCCGACGAGCACGGAGTCGACGTTCGGCACCGGCCAGAAGACCATGCGCGAGACCTGTCCGGCGGTGCGCCAGTCGCCGTACCAGGCGGCCTTGACGCTCGGGGCGCCGTAGACCTTCGAGCCGGGTTCGGCGGCGAGCCGGTACCCGACCTCGGCCTGCACCATCACGATGCCCGACTGCAGCGAGTCGAAGTGCTCGAGCAGGTGCAGCAGCACCGGCACCGAGATGTTGTACGGCAGGTTCGCGACCAGTCGCACCGGTTCGCCGGGCAGTTCGGTGACCCGCAGGGCGTCTTCGGTCACGACCGTGAGCGAGGTGCCGGGCTGCATGATGCCGGCGGTATGCGGCAACTGGGCGGCGAGCCGCTTGTCGATCTCGACGGCGATGACGGATGCCCCGGCCTCGAGCAGTCCGAGGGTCAGCGAGCCGAGGCCCGGCCCGATCTCGAGCACCGTCTCGCCCGACTGCACGCCCGCGGTCTGCACGATACGGCGTACGGTGTTCGCGTCGTGCACGAAGTTCTGGCCGAGCTTCTTCGTCGGCGTGACGTCGAGGAGCTCGGCGAGATCGCGGATCTCCGCCGGCCCGAGGAGGCGCGGCGCCGTCTCGGCGCCCTCTGCCGCATGCCGATGCGCGTTCACGCCTTCGCCCCCGTCACGGGCTCATCCTGCCACGAGCCGTACACCGCCACGGTGTTCGCCGCGAGCTGTTCGCAGAACTCGGCGAGGTCGACCCCCAGCACCTCGGCCATGAATCGCACCGTGTGCGGCACGAGGTACGGCGCGTTCGGGCGGCCGCGGAGCGGCACGGGCGTGAGGTACGGGGCATCCGTCTCGACGAGGATGCGGTCGCGCGGCGCGACCCGCAGCGCCTCGCGGAGGTTCTCGGCGTTCTTGAACGTCACGTTGCCGGCGAACGAGAGGTACCAGCCCTCGTCGGCGGCGAGTCGGGCGAGCTCCTCGCCGCCCGAGAAGCAGTGGAACACCGTGCGCTCGGGCGCCCCGACCCTGCGCAGGGTCGCGACGACGTCGTCGTGCGCGTCGCGATCGTGGATCTGCAGGGCGAGGCCGTGCCGCTTCGCGATGTCGATGTGGGCCTCGAAGGAGCGGAACTGCGCGCCGCGCCCGTCTTCGCCGGTGCGGAAGAAGTCGAGCCCGGTCTCGCCGATCGCCCGCACCCGCGGGCGGGCGGCGAGCTCGTCGATCACGGCGAGCGCTTCGTCGAGCGTTCCGGATGCCTCGAGCTCGGGCGCCTCGTTCGGGTGCAGCGCGACCGCGGCGAGGAGCCGCGGCTCGAGCGCGGCCACCTCGGCCGACCAGCGCGACGTCGCGACATCCGTGCCGACCTGCACTGCCCCGGCGATGCCGACGGATGCCGCCCGCTCGAGGTGCTCGTGCACGTCCAGCGGCAGCGCGCCGTCGGCGATCTCGAGGTGCGTGTGGTTGTCGTAGACGGCCACGGGCAGCGGCTCGGGCGCCGGCGGGTACTCGGCGGCACGACCGCCGTCGGAGCGGGTGCGGAGGTGTGCGGGCGAGGGGTCGCTCACGCCGCCGCTGCTTCGAACCGCATCGTCATTCGGCGACCTCGACACGCGGGAAGAGCCCCTCGAGCGGGGTGACCTGCGTGCCCGTCGTCCACTCGTGGGCGCGGTCGATGCGCTGCTCCTGCACGGTGCCGGGGGCGCCGAGCGCGGTCCAGAGCTTGGCGGTCGCGACGGGCAGCACCGGCGAGAGCAGCACGGCGAGCGTGCCGAGGCCGTGGTACGCCGTGGCGAGCACCGTCTCGAGCCGGTCGCGCTGTTCCGGGTCCTTCGCGAGGCTCCACGGCTCCTCGATCGTGAGGTAGCCGTTGAGGGCGTCGACGAGCTCCCACGCGGCGCCGATGGCCTCGTGGATCGCGAGGCGGTCGATGGCCTCCCACGAGGCATCCGTCGCCCGGCGCTCGATGGCCGCGATCTCGATGTCGGCGGCCGTCAGCGTGCCCGCGGTGGGCACGGCGCCCTCGCAGTAGCGGTTGATCATGGCCACGACGCGCGAGGCGAGGTTGCCGAAGCCGTTCGCGAGCTCGGCCTGGTAGCGCGCCGCGAGGTCCTCCCACGAGAACGAGCCGTCTTGACCGAACGCGATCGCGCGCAGGAAGTAGTAGCGGAACGCGTCGGAGCCGAAGGTCTCGGTGATCTGCTCGGGGGCGATGCCCGTAAGCTTCGACTTCGACATCTTCTCGCCGCCGACGAGCAGCCAGCCGTGGCCGAACACACCCTTCGGCACCTCGAGCCCGGCGGCCATGAGCATGGCCGGCCAGATCACGGCGTGGAAGCGCAGGATGTCTTTTCCGATCACGTGCTGGGCGGGCCAGCGACGTGCGAACTCCTCGTCGTCCTGCCCGTAGCCGACCGCGGTGATGTAGTTCAGCAGCGCGTCGAACCACACGTAGACCACGTGCGACTCGTCCCACGGCACCTTCACGCCCCAGTCGAACGTCGACCGCGAGATCGAGAGGTCGGCGAGGCCCGACTTCACGAACGAGACGGCCTCGTTGCGGGCGGACTCGGGCTGGACGAAGTCGGGGCGCTCCTCGTAGAGCGCGAGCAGCTTGTCGGCGAACGCCGACATGCGGAAGAAGTAGTTCTTCTCGTGCAGCAGCTCGACGGGCTTCGAGTGGATCGCGCAGACCTGCTGGCCCTCGTACTCCCCCGTGCCTGCGACGAGGTCGGACGGCTGCTTGTACTCCTCGCAGCCGACGCAGTAGTAGCCCTCGTACTCGCCGGTGTAGATGTGGCCGTCGTCGTAGAGCTTCTGCAGGAACTTCTGCACGTTCCGCTCGTGCCGCTCCTCGGTGGTGCGGATGAAGTCGTCGTTGGCGATGCCGACCGTCTCGAGCAGCGGGACCCACGCCTCGGCGACGAGCTTGTCGGCCCACTCCTTGGGCGTCACGCCGTTGGCGGTCGCGGTGCGCAGGATCTTCTGGCCGTGCTCGTCGGTGCCGGTGAGCATCCAGGTGTCGTCGCCCGCCTGGCGGTGCCAGCGCGCGAGCACGTCGGCAGCGACCTCCGTGTAGGCGTGCCCGATGTGGGGCACGTCATTCACGTAGAAAATGGGCGTGGTGATATAGAACGAGGAGCCGTCGGCCATTCCCCAATCCTACGGGCGAGCGGATGTCCCGGAGTCCCGGTTACGCCGCCGGCGGCGAACGCTCCCGTCGAGGATGGCGGGGGGAACCGCCTCCTCCACCTCCATGTGCTGGTGCGGGGTCGCCACGCCGAGCGTCACGTCCTGCTCCTTGATCGCGGGCTCGTGCACCTTCTGCCCCGGGTAGTCGACGATGCGCATGCCGAGCACGATCTTGCCGGGCGCCTCGCGCCGGTCGAGCGCCCGATAGGCGTCGGCGACGGATTCGAGCGGGAAGACGTCGGCGATCGGCAGCCGTGCGCGTCGCGCGGCCACGAGGGCGGCGACGCGACCGAGTGCCACGACGTCGCCGGCGTAGAGCTTGACCGCCTCTTCATCCTCTACGGCGTCCCAGTCGAGCACGGTGAGGATCCGCGATCGCGGCACTCCGAGCGCGATCGCCGCATCGGTCTCCCCGCCGAGGAAGTCGAGGAAGCCGGTGATCGGTCCCGGAGCGACCGGCCGCACGCGCTCGGCGAGGTCGGGCCCGTACTCGACGGGCAGCACCCCGAACTGCCGCAGGAAGTCGAACCGCGTCTCGATGCTCGTGCCGATCACGGTGGCTCCCCGCATGCGGGCGAACTGGGCGGCGAGGCATCCGACCCCGCCCGCTGCCGCAGTGATGACGACGGTGTCGGAGGGCGTCAGCGCGAGCCCCTCGACGGCCGTCCACGCGGTCGTGCCCGCGACGTACAGCGAGCCCGCCACCTCCCAGGTGAGCTCGGGCGGCTTCGTCAGCAACTGCGCCTCGGGCACGACGACATGGGTCGCGTGGGCGCCTCGATCGACGAACCCCATGACCTCGTCGCCGTGCGAGAACGACGAGACGCCGGGGCCGGCCGCGGCGACGACCCCCGCGAGGTCCCGGCCCTGCAGCGAGGGGAAGCTCACGGGCCAGCGCTCGGGGTGGTCGCCGCGCCGGATCGCGCTCTCGACCGGGTTCAGCCCGGTCGCGAACACCGCGACGAGCACCTCGCCCGCTCCGGGCACCGGCATCGGCTCTTCGACGACCTCGAGCACCTCGGGTCCGCCATGCTCGGAGAACCGGACGACGTGAGCCAGGTCGTGGGTCGGATCGTGAGTCATCTCGCACACCTCCACCGCTCTACGGATAGTGCCATTCTCCGCCTGCCGGCAGGATTCCGACAGGGCTGGACACGGTGCGCCCGCTGCCGGTAGGCGGTCGGTCGCGCTACCCGCGTCAGCCTCGCGTTCGCGCCGCGTCAGCCTCGCTTGCGCGCCTGCAGTGCCGCCTCGTAGAGATCGCGCGTGCTCAGCCCGCTCTCCGCGGCGACGAGGGCCGCGGCATCCTTCAACCGGGTGCCGGATGCCGCGAGCTCGAGCACTCGCGCGAGCGCGTTCTCGGGGTTCGCCTCCTGTGCGGCGGCGCCGCCGACCACGACCACGATCTCGCCGCGCACCCCGCCCTCGGCCCACGTCGCGAGTTCGCCGAGCGGGCCGCGACGCACCTCCTCGTACATCTTCGTGAGTTCGCGGCAGACGGCTGCCGGCCGGTCGGCGCCGAACGCCTCGGCGAGCGCGGCGAGGCTCGCGGCGAGCCGTGACGGCCCCTCGAAGAACAGCAGCGTGCGGCGGTCGCCCGCGAGCTCTGCCAGGCGACGGCTGCGCTCCCCCGCCTTGCGCGGCAGGAAGCCCTCGAAGGCGAACCGGTCGGTCGGCAGCCCGGAGACGGCGAGCGCGGTGATCACGGCCGACGGCCCGGGCAGTGCGGTGACCTCGACACCTGCGTCCGCCGCCGCCGCGACGAGCGGGAATCCGGGGTCGGACACGGTCGGCATGCCGGCGTCGCTCAGCACCAGCAGGTCGGTGTCGCGGGCGAGTTCGACGAGCTCCGCCGCCTTCTGCCGCTCGTTGTGCTCGTGCAGGGCGATGAGCTTCGGACGATTCTCGATGCCGAGGCCGGCGAGCAGTCGCTGCGTCACCCGGGTGTCCTCCGACGCGATGACGGTCGCCGACTCGAGGGCGTCGCGAAGTCGGGCCGACGCGTCGCCGAGATTGCCGATGGGCGTCGCCGCGAGGATGATCATGGTCTCAAGCATGACACCCGCCGCTCGGTCGGACTCGTTTAGGGTTGGGCGCATGGGAGTGGAGCCGGATCCGGTCGAGGAGCGCCGGGGCACCCGGCTCGACCAGTGGTGGGCCCGGGTGCTCTCGACGCCCCGCCGCCGAACGCTCTGGTACTGGGGCGGCCCGATCCTCGTCACGCTCATCGCCGCCGTGCTGCGGTTCTGGAATCTCGGCCACCCGCAGGCGATCGTCTTCGACGAGACCTATTACGTGAAGGACGCGTGGACGCTCCTCCACAACGGCTACGAGTCGACCTGGCCCGAGGGCGCCGACGCCGACTTCGCGGCCGGCGACACCGACGTCTTCAACGATGCCGCCACGTACGTCGTGCACCCTCCGCTCGGCAAGTGGATGATCTCGCTCGGCATGGCAGCGTTCGGCGCCGGCGACGCCTTCTGGTGGCGCGCTTCGACCGCGCTCGCGGGCACGATCGCGGTCTTCCTGATCACGGTCATCGCCCGCCGCCTCTTCGCCTCGACGATCCTCGCCGTCATCGCCGGCCTGCTGTTCGCGATCGACGGCAACGCGATCGTGATGTCGCGCGTCGCCCTGCTCGACAACTGGGTCATGTTCTTCACGCTGCTCGGCTTCTGGTTCGTGCTGCTCGACCGCGACCGATCGGCCCGCATGTTGGAGGAGCGGCTCGACGCCGCACGCGACTGGGGGCTCGAGCCGCACTACGGGCCGGCGCTCTGGGCCCGCCCCTGGGTGATCGCCGCAGGTGCCGCGTTCGGCGCGGCGACGGCGGTGAAGTGGTCGGGCCTCTGGTTCCTCGCCGCGTTCGGCATCTACCTCGTCGTCGTCGACGCCGTCGCCCGCCGTCGCGCCGGAGTGCCGTTCTGGCTGACCGGATCGATCCTGAAGCAGGGGCCGGTCACGTTCCTGCTCCTCGTGCCCGTCGCCGCAGTCGTCTACCTCGCATCGTGGACGGGCTGGCTCGTGACCGACGGCGGCTACTACCGGCACTGGGCCGAAGAGGCGGGCAACGCCGCGACCGGGGCGTTCTCCTGGGTTCCGCTCGCCCTGCAGAGCCTCTGGCACTATCACGAGGCCGCCTACGGCTACCACGTCGGTGTGCACAGCCCCCATCCGTGGCAGTCGAATCCGCTCACCTGGCTCTTCATGATCCGCCCGACGAACATGTACTTCTCCTCGGGCGACGACGGTGCTGCCGGCTGCGGTGCCGACGAGTGCTGGTCGTCGATCATCGAGATCGGCAACCCGCTCATCTGGTGGGCCGCAGCTGCGGCGTGCTTCTACCTCGTCTACCGGCTCGTGCGGTATCGCGAATGGCAGGTCGGACTGATCCTGGTGGGGCTCGCTGCGGGCTACCTGCCGTGGCTCGGCTACCTGAACCGCACGGTGTTCCAGTTCTATTCGATCGCGTTCGAGCCGTACATGCTGCTCGCGCTCGTCTTCGTGATCGGGCTCGTGCTCGGAGGCCGTGACGATCCGCGCTGGCGACGCGAGCGCGGCATCGCCGTCGTCGTCGTCTTCCTCGTGTTCGTGCTGGCCGTCTCGGCGTTCTTCTTCCCGATCTGGTCGGGCATGCCCCTCCCGCCGACGTTCCGGCAACTGCACTTCTGGCTGCCGAGCTGGGGCTGACTCGTCTCACTCGCGGAGCGGTCGGAAGAACTCCCGCATGGCCGTGGCGACGAGCTCGGGTGATTGCTTGACCGTGAAGTGCCCGCCGCTCGGCAGTTGCTGCCAGGCGCGGATGTCGCGGTAGGTGCGAGCGGCCCAGCTCTGCGGGAACCCGCGTTCGCCGTACTGCACGGCCACGCCCACCGGCACCTCGACGAGCGGCATCGGCGCGGTGTCGAATCGGTCGTCGAAATACGCGCGGAACGACGTGCCGATGCTCCGCGTCGCCCAGTAGAGGGTGATCGTCGTGAGCACGTCGTCGTCGCTCCACGCCGCCCGGTACGCGTCGTCGCCGCCGCTCCAGGTGCGGAACTTCTCGACCAGCCATGCGGCGAGGCCCGCCGGCGAATCGTTCAGCGCCGCGGCGAGCGTGTCGGGCTTCGTCGACTGCAGCTCGCTGTAGGCGGACTCCCCGAGCCACTTCGCATCGAGCCGGGCGCGGAACCCGATCTCCTCCTCGGTGGGATCGTCGCGCCGCTCGGCCGAGGGGAACGCGGCATGCGTCGCGAAGAGGCCGAGCACCGACTCCGGGTGCAGCGCCGCCGTCCAGTCGCTGATCCAGGTGCCCACGTCTTCGCCGTAGCTCGCATAGCGCTCGTAACCGAGCACGTCGTGCATGAGCGCGTGCCACCGCTCGGCGATCTCGTTCGCCACGAAGCGCGCTTCGCCCGGCGCCTCTGAGAATCCGAAGCCCGGCAATGACGGGACGACCACGTCGAACGCGTCGCCCGGCCCGCCGCCGTGGCCCTCGGGGTCGACGAGGTACGGCACGATCGGCAGCATCTCGGCGAACGTGTACGGCCAGCCGTGGCTGAGGATGATCGGCACCGGCGCGGGGTGCCGGCGCTCCGCCCGGATCCAGGCGAAGTGCACGCGGCCGCCGCCGATGTCGGCGGTGAACTGCGGCACGGCGTTCAGCCGACGCTCGATCGAGCGCCAGTCGAACGCGTCGCCCCAGTAGGCGAGCAGGCGTTCGAGTTCGGCGGGATCGGTGCCGGCCGACCACTGGGCTCCCGGCGTCGGCCGGGGCAGCCGGCGGCGGGCGATGCGATGACGAAGGTCGACGAGCACGTCGTCGGCGAGGTCGACCGTGAACGGCTCCATGCGGCGACGTTACCGCCGACCCCCGACGACACGCCGCGGGCGCCGACCGCACGGGCGCCGGTGACCGGCGTCGAACAGCCGTCGGGCGTCGGCGTCGGCTAGCGTTGTGAGGTGCGTCGCCTGCTGCCCGGTCTTCTCGTCGCGGCATCCGCTGCCCTCGTCGCCTGGCTCTGCCATCTCGCCTTCCCCGCGATGCCGCTCCTGACCGCAGCGGTCGCGCTCGGCATCGTCGTCGGGCAGATCCCCGCGCTTCGGCCCGCACTCGCCGGCCCGCTCTCGCCCGGCATGAAGGTCGCCGCCCGTCGACTGCTCCGCATCGGCATCGTGCTGCTCGGACTGAAGCTCAGCCTCGTCGACATCGCGTCGCTCGGCTGGGTCACGATCGCGACGACGGTCGCAGTGGTCCTCCTCACCTTCGTCGGCACGATCGGCCTCGGCCGGGCGCTCGGGCTGCCCGGCCACCAACCGCTCCTCGTCGCGAGCGGCTTCTCGATCTGCGGCGCCTCCGCGATCGGTGCGATGGGCGCCGCCGTGCGGGCCCGCGACGAGGAGCAGGCCGTGCCGGTCGCCCTCGTCACGCTGTGCGGCACCCTCGCGATCGCGGTGCTGCCGGCCCTGTGGCATCCGCTCGGCCTCTCGAACGTGCAGTTCGGACACTGGGTCGGGGCGGGCGTGCACGACGTCGGCCAGGTCGTCGCGACCGCGCAGATCGCCGGCACCGCGGCGCTCGCGGTCGCCATCGTCGTCAAGCTCACCCGAGTGCTCATGCTCGCCCCGATGGTCGCGATCACGGTCGCCGTCGAACGGCGGCGGTCGGTCGAGGCCGAGGGACCCCGCCCTGCGATCGTGCCGCTTTTCGTGGCCGGCTTCCTCGCCGCCGTGCTGCTGAACACCTTCGTGCCGCTGCCCGAGTGGGTGCTGTCGGGTGCCGACATCGTGCAGACCGCGCTGCTCGCGGTGGCGCTCTTCGCGCTCGGCGCCTCCATCCGCCTCGGCGAGCTCGCGAGCACGGGATGGCGGGCGCTCGTCGTGGGCCTCACGTCGTGGGTGCTCGTCGCTGGGCTCGCCTACGGCGCGGTGCTGCTCGGCTGATCTCCCGCACCGGCGCGCACCGCGATGACGACCTTGCCGCGCACCTCGCCCGACTCCAGCATGTCGACCGCGGCGGCCGCCTGTTCGAGCGGGAACATCCGGTCGACGACGGGGCGCAGCTCGCCGGCGTCGATGCGCCGTGCCAGCTCGGCGAGATCGTCGCCGTTGCGCACCGCCGCGAGCGGGCGGAGTCGCTGCGAGACGAACGGCGAGGTGACGGATGCCGCGGCCATCCGCCCCATCGGCCCGAACACGGCGCCGCCTCGACCCGACGACAGCACGAGGGTGCCCCGTGGCGTGAGCGAGCGGCGCACGCGACCGAGCGGGTGGTCGGCGACGAGGTCGAAGACGACGTCGTAGCGACCGGCGTTCGCGGTGAAGTCCTCGGCCGTGTAGTCGATCACGTGGTCGGCGCCGATCGCCCGCACGTGTTCGGCCTTCGCACCGCGGCCGACCCCGGTCACCTCGGCGCCCATGGCCTTCGCGAGCTGCACGGCGAATCCGCCGACGCCGCCCGAGGCGCCGTTGACGAGCACGTGCTGTCCGGTCTCCAAGCCCGCAAGACGCAGGCCCTGCAGCGCCGTGGTGCCCGAGACGACGACGGCCGCGGCGTGCACCGCGTCGACCGAGGCCGGCCGGCCGGCGACGAACCGCTCGGGCACCGCGACGAACTCGGCGAAGCCGCCCTGGTCCGATTCCGCGAAGACGGCGTCGCCGACCCCGAACCGCGTGACGGCGGAGCCGACCGCGACGACTTCGCCCGCGACATCCCGGCCGATGATCGGCCGCTTCGGTCGACGGAGGCCGAAGGCGAGGCGCACCGCACGCGGCTCGCCGCGCATGAGCAGCACGTCGCCCATGCTGACGGCGACCGCCTCGACGCGGATGAGCACCTCGTCGGCGCCGGGCTCCGGCGCGTCGACCTCGGCGAGCGCGAGTTCGTCGGGGCCGCCGTAGCGGTGCTGCACGATCGCCCTCATGCCGCGGCCGGCTTCGTCGAGGGAGCGGACGCCGATGACCCCGGCGACACGGCCGGCGACACCGCGACCACGACGCTGCCGGCCTTGTGCCCGGTGTCGACGCGGCGATGCGCGTCGGCGATGTCGTCGAAGGCGACGACACGATCGACGACCGGCACGAACTCCCGTGCCTCGATGAGCTCGACCAGCAGGGCGAGCTCCGCCGCCTTGATCCGGATGTCGCGGAGCCCCGTGAAGGCGATCGCCGCCCGACGCCCGCCGCTGAACCAGCGCGTGAGCGGCCACTGCACCATGATGGCGGCCGACGGCACCGTCGTGAGGTAGATGCCGTGCGGTGCGAGCGCGCGGCGTGCGGCACCGAACGAGCGCTTGCCGACCGCGTCGAAGATCACGTCGTAGGCCCCGCGGGCCTCGGTGAAGTCCTCGCGCGTGTAGTCGATCACGCGGTCGGCCCCGAGCGAGGCGACGAGCGGTGCGTTCGCGGCGCTGCACACGCCGACGACCGTCGCACCGAAGTGCTTCGCGAGCTGCACCGCGCCCGATCCCACGGTGCCGGATGCCCCGTTGACGAGCACGACCTGGCCGGGGGCCACCTGCGCGAGGTCGCGGAGGAAGGGCAGCGCGGTGAGGAACCCGTCGACCGTCGCGACAGCCCCGGCGGCGTCGAGCTTCCCGGGGATGTGCGCGATCGGCGCATCCTCGGCGATCACGACCAGTTCGGCGTGCGCACCCATCGCCGGCGCCAGGGTGCCGAAGACCCGGTCGCCCGGCGCGAACCGGCTCACGTCGTCGCCGATGCGTTCGACCACACCCGCGAAGTCGGAGCCGAGCACCGGGTGCTTCGGCTTCGTGAGACCGAAGAAGAGCCGGGCGAAGCGCGGGGTGCCGCTGCGCCCGGCGCTGTCGGAGGGGCCGACGGTGCTCGCCTCGACCCGCACGAGCACCTCGCTCGCACCGATCGTGGGGTCTGCGGCCTCCTGCAGGTGCACCACCTCGGGCGGGCCGTACCGTTCGTGGACTGCGATTCTCATGATGCCGATTCCTCCGAGTCCGTTGCCGCGTCGTGATCGGGATACTGGAAGACGTCGTCGAGCGGCACCCCGAAGATCCGCGCGAGCTGGAATGCCATCTCGAGCGAGGGCGAGTAGCGCCCCTGTTCGATCGCGATGACGGTCTGCCGGGTCACGCCGAGACGCTTCGCGAGCTCGGCCTGGGTCATCTCGCCGGCTCGGAACCGCAGGGAGCGGATGTCGTTCGTGACCCTCGTCGGCTTCACCACGTCGGCACTCCCCTGCGGTACGCGACGAGTTTCGTGATGCTCGAGACGACGGCGGAGAGCACGAAGCAGAGGTAGACGGTGTTCGCGATCCAGAAGCCGTCGGCGTCGAACATCGCGAGCACGAGTGCGCCGAGGGCGCCGATCACGACGAACGAGCTGCCGACGCGCTCGCCCAGCCGGTCGATCTCCTTGTCGCGGATGTCGCCGCGCGTGCTCTCGCTCGGCGAGAGGATCTCGACGAGGATGCGCCCGATGATCGAGGCGACGATCGCGCCGCCGATCACCCAGAGCATGGCCGGCACGTAGTCGATCTGCTCGACCGGGGTGCCGTCCAGCAGCTGCGGCAGCACGAGCGACAGGTACACCGTGCTGCCCACGATGGCGACCACGAGGTAGACCCACGTGCCCTTCTCCTCGTACGACATCACGGTCTCCCTCGCTCGTTCCATCCGGATCACGCTCCGATGTCAAAGATTGTTGACACCTCCAATGTAAAGCGCACACGACACCGTGTCAATGATTTTTTACATGCCGACGGGTGCCCGACCTACGACGAACGCGCGGCTCGAGACTCGAGCCGCGCGTTCAGCGGGATGACGGCGAGCTGCCTAGTGGCTGCCGCCGTCGACGAACTTGAGGCCGACGACGCAGCCGACGAGCCCGACCAGCAGGGCGATCTTGACCCACGACACCGCCGCGTCGCCGGTGACCATCGCCCAGACGACCGTGAGCGAGACGCCGATGCCGACCCAGACCGCGTAGGCGGTGCCGGTGGGGATGTCGCGCATCGCCCAGGCGAGACCGCCCATCGAGAGGGCGAGGCCGCCGAAGAAGACGACCGACGGCCAGAGCTTCGTGAAGCCCTCGGACTTGCCGAGCGCGGTGGCCCAGACGGCTTCGAGCACGCCGGACGCGATGAGGATGACCCAGGCCATTTTGTTCACTCCTGTGGCCAGTCTTGTCGCGTTCCGGGTACTGATCCCTCGTCCGGGGCCGCAGTCGGCGGCCTGATCACGATGGTAGCAACGCGCACTGGGCAGCTCCTGTGCAGCAGATCGAGCGGATGCCGCGGCGCGCGTCATCCGTTCGGATCACTCGACGCGCGCGACCTCGGCGAAGTGCTCGACGACCGGGAACGGCTCGTAGAACCGGTGCAGCAGTTCGCGCCAGCGGCCGTACTCGGGCGAACCGCGGAATCCGACGGCGTGCGCCTCGACGCTCTCCCACTGCACGAGCAACAGGTACTCGTTGGGCGTCTCGATCGAGCGCGAGAGACGCAGGTCGATGAAGCCCGGCATGGCGGCGATGATCGACTTCGCCTCGGCGAACGCCGCTTCGAAGTCGGCCTCGCGGCCGGGGACGACGGGCAGCAGCGCGTGTTCGAGGATCATCCGAACACCGTAGCGCCGCGGCCGCCCCGCCCGCGTTCCCCCTAGGCTCCGAGGATGCGATTCGTGCGCCTCGTCTCCCCCGCCCTCGTCGCGGTGCTCGCCTGGCTCGCCAGCGACGCCCTCGCCTGGGTGCGGCTCACGACCGATTCCCGTCAGCTCCGCGTGATGCTCGGCTTCATCGCGCCCGACACGATGAGCCGCGCGGCCGAAGCGCCGTGGCCGCTCGGCGCTGCGGCGATCGGCACGATCGTCGTCGCCCTCGCCGCCACGTACACGGCGGTCGGCGTGCTCGCCCGGCCGGTGCGCGGGGTCGCAGGGTTCGCGGCGGCCTGGTTCGCCGCGGTCGTCGCCGGCGCTACCGTGGTCTCCCTCCCGATCGTCGCGCTCGGCATCGCCGCCGTCATCGATCCACTCGGGCTCGGGCAATTCGCGGTCGACCCGATCCAGGCGGCCGCGTACTGGGGCCTCGTCTGGGGGTGGGCACCGGCGCTCACGGCGTTCCTCCTCGACCGGGGCGATGTCCCGAGCCGACGACCGCGGCGCACCGTCGCCGTGGTGTGCGCCGGCATCGCCGTCGTCGCGCTCGCGGCGGTCGTGGTCGTCGAACCCGTCGCCCGAGCGGCATGGCACACCGACCTGCAGGAGCAGGTCGAGGAGCCCAACGACGTGCCCGAACCGACCGTCGGCCCTCCGGTCCCCGAGGTCGCCCCGGGCGACTGGCAGGTCGACCCGCTGTGGTGCACCGACAACCAGCTGGAGTTCGCCGCGTCCCGACCCGATGCGGCAGCCGGCGCGCGCGCCATGACCGTCACGGCCACGAACGTCTCGCAGGCGACGTGCGTGCTCGAGGGCTACCCGGATCTGGCGTTCAGCGAACCCGACACGACCGCACTCGAGGTGCGCATCGAGCACGGCAACGCGATGGTCGACCGACCCGACGAGGGCCCGGTCCGGCTCGAAGTCGCGCCGGGATCGAATGTGACGGCCGTGCTCGGGTGGCGCGCCATGCCGACGGCGGAAGACGAGCCGGCGGGCTGGCTGCACGTTGCGCCGTACCACGGCGCACTCCGACAGGCGCTGCCCGTCGAGACCGACATCACCGGCGGCGAGGTCGTCGTCACCGCGTGGAGGGTCGCCGACTGACGCCCGGGTCGCGTCCTTCTGCGTCCGGGCGGGCCGCATTCACGAAGCGGCGCTGAGGAACCGCCTGGGCTTTCCTTCGCCGAGGTCGGCGAGGCGAGCGACGCGCACGGTCGCCACCGCCCGCCCCAGCAGGGCCTCGAGTGCCGCCTGCACGGCGTCTCGGTCGCCGCCCGCGATCACGGCGCGCACGGCACCGTCGGCGCCCTGTTCGACGGTCCAGCCCCGCGCTCCGTGCGCCTGCAGGTGCTGGGTCAGGTCGACGCAGGCGACGTGCCGACCATCGGCAGCGACGAACCTGGTGTGCTCGCGGCCCTCGAGCTCGGCGATGCCGGGAGCACCACCGTCGAGTCGTATCAGCCGGCCGAAGTCTCCTGTTCGGTAGCGCACGAGCGGGAGCAGTTGGTTCTCACCCGCGGTGACGACGAGTTCGCCGATCTCTCCCGGTGCCGCAGCACACCCGGCGGCGTCGAGCACCTCGACGAGCACGCGGCGATCGAGCACGCGGAACGGGCCGTCATCGGTGCGCACGGCGATCGGCCGGGTCTCGTGCAGCCCGTACACGTCGAAGACGGGGCAGGCGAACGCCGACTCGAGCTCCGCGCGCAGCGGCGCCGAGAGGGCCATCGCCCCCGAGAAGATCGCGAGCGGCCGCACCGCGCTGCGAAGCTCCGGGTCGAGCAGTTCGGCGAGGCTCGTCGGGTCGCCCGTCACCACTTGCGGGTCGACATCGGCGAAGAACTCCCGGCGCGAGGCATCCGTCGGCCACTGCGCCTCGTGCAGATTGACCCGCGCCATCGTGCGTTGCCCGAAGCCGCTCACGATCGAGGCATAGGTGAAGGCCTCGCGCTGGTGCACGACGTGCGCAAGGGCCATGCGCTCCCCATCGGGGCGCCAGCGGATACCCTCGGCACGCACGAGTTCGACCAGCAGGTGGAAACTGCGCGCGACCTCCTCGACGTCGTCGGGGATCACGAGGGCGGCGCCCGTCGAGCCGGAACTCGTGCCGTGCAGCATGCGGTCGAAGTCGGATCCGAGCGGCACGAAGGCGGCGATGTCGCGCACGAGATCGTCACGTGAGACGGTCGGAAAGTCCTCGAGTCGCTCGAGCGGCGCGAGGCCGCGATAGTGCAGGAGCCCCCGCGCCGCAGCCAGGTGCTCGTCGAGCCACCCCGAGACGGGCAGCGGATGCTTCGTGCGCTCGATCTGCTCGGCGGTCAGCCGATCGCCGGTACGGTGCACCCAGCGCGGTGCGTGCGGATGGGTGCGGAGGCGTTCGAGCCGCGCAGCACCCTCGGCGGTGAGGGTCGGCCAGCGCTCGGCGTCGGTGAGCACCGCCACGCTGCCCGGCGCGTACTCGGCGAGCGCGAGCGGGTCGGTGGCCGACACGGAGGCATCGGGATCCGGCGGTTCGGTCCGTGCCGCGTCACTCACGGGAGTACCTCGCCGCGGCCTCCTTCGCGCGCGCGTCGGAGAGTCGCCGCGCGATCTCGGCGCGGTGCTGCTGCTCGGCGTAGGCGTCGGCCAGCGCGCGGTTGCGCTGCAACGAGTCGCGGACCTCGGCGAGCGAGCGAGCCGTCGCGACGTCCTCGCCCGCCGGCAGGTATCCGCACCAGAGCAGGAACGTACGGGCGGCCTCCTCGCGTCGCTCGTCGTCGGCGAGCCAGTCGAGCGGGTCGGCGACCGGTGCGACACGAAGAGCGAGCGCATCCACCGCACGGGTGCCCCCATCGGCGGAAGAGCCCGCAAGCGGTGGCTCGAACCGGTCGACGAGCTCCTCGCTCGCGAGGAGCCACAGGGCGATCGCCGCACCGAGCCTGACGGCGGCGACATCGGCGAAGCGCAAGCACGCGGGGCTCGCCGGCAGCACGTCACCCGCGAGCGCCGCGAGCGAGACGCGTTCATCGAGGAAGGCGCGCGGCACGCTCCCGATGCGCGCGGAGACGGCCGCGAGTCGCGGACCGGGGCGCGCCGCCAGCCACGCCGCGTCTTCGCCGCCGTTCACCTCGGCCCACGCCGCGAGCAGTTCGTCGACCTCAGCCATGCAGCACCTCCGCGAGTCGGGCGCACGCCGCCGGTGCGTCGTCCATACGGTCGAGGAAGATCGTCTCGTAGCCCGCCGTCGCGGCGAGCGCGGAGACGCTGCGGCGCGGGTCGAGCAGCATCAGGGTTCCCGTCGTCAGCTTCGCGCGCACCTCCGCCGCAACCTGCGCGAACGGCTGGTTGCCGACCCCGAACATCGAGGCGAGACCGTCGTCCGACAGCACCACGACGTGGCGCCGTTCGTCGTCAGCCGGCGGGGCCAGTCGTTCGTAGCGTCGGGCGTAGACGTCGAGCGGAAAGGAGGTGCCCCCGGCGAAGAAGAATGCGAGCCCGTTCACGACTGCTGCAGGGTCGCGGGTGAAGCGCTCGGTTCCGGCCACCTGGCCGGGGCCGGAGAAGCTCGTCACACGCACCCGTCCGCCGCCGCGCAGAACCGAGAGCGCAAGGATCGTTCCGGCGAGCACCGCGGGCGAGCCTCGACTCGGCCGCGGCATCGATCCCGACGAGTCGAGGTACAGATCGAGGGAGATGCCCGCCTCAGCCGGCTCGGGTTCGTCGTCGAGCCACGAGCGCCGTTTCGTGGTGACCCCGGGAATGGGCTCGGCGCCCGCCTGGAACGTCGCCGACCAGTCGATGTCGGCGAGATCGTCGCCCATCTGCCACAGTTCGATCGGACCGGGGAGTTCGGCTGCCGGCCGGTCGGGGCGCCGTTCGGTGTAGGGCCGCACCCAGGGCGCAGCCTGCGTTCGGTACCACGCGGCGACGACGGCAGCCGCGTCGGACCCGTCGTACAGCGCGAGTGTCTGGGCGATGCCGAACGCCTGCCCTGCACCGTTGGATCCGGCCTCGTCGTCGTCGCCCTCGCCGGGCGCCTCGCCGCCCTGTCGGGCCGCCGCATCCTCCCGCGGATGCCTCGGCGCGGCCTGCAGTCGGCGGTCGCCGAGGATCCGGCCGAGCTCGGCCGCAGTCGCCGGAGCGTCGTCGACCGAGCACTCGCCGGCGCCGCCGGGCGCGCCCGCCGGGAACGCAGCCCCTTCGTCGCCCCGAAACTGCGCACGCATGGCCTCGGCGACCGCTTCGAGCAGGTAGGGCGCTGCGATCATGCCGAAGGGCAATGCCCCGGCGACCGGGTCGGTCGAGAACGTGCGGACGAGGCGAGCGGCGATCACGGCGTCGAGCTCGGGATTCATCGTCGTCGTCGCGGCGAGCTCGGCGGCGACCGAAGCGGCAGCCTGCTGCGCTTCGCGCAAGCGCTGTTCCTGCTCACGGAACTCTTCGGGCACATCCGCCAGCGACCGCTCCGAGATGCCGCCGACGACGTCGGCCGCGTGCGGTTCGGGTGCCGCAGGCGGCACGGCCGGGCAGAACGTGCCGCCCGGCAACGACCACAGCAGTTCGTAGCAGCGACGGACCACCCACCACAGGCGGTCGGTGTGGTCGAACGCCACGGCGAAGCCGATGCGTCTCGTACGGATGATGCCGGGCTCGCGCTCGGGCTCCGCTCCGCGTTCGAGCGCCGCGACCCTGGCGTTCACGAGCAGGTCGGTCCAGAGGTTCGAGAGCCGGTCGAGCCACTCGTCACGCGTCGCATGGGCACCCGTTGCGACGAGTGCCCGCGCGAGCTGATGGCGGATCTTCAACGCGTCGATGCGGGTCCCCGGGGCGAGCACGTGATGCCCGAGTTCGTGCGCGAAGATCGAACGGAGATCGTCGGTGAAGCCGATCTCCTCGAGCGCGACCGGGTCGATGCCGACGGCCGGCGGAAAGCCGAACCATGCGTGCGAGCCGACCACCGCGCCGGCCCCGATGCGCAGTTCGGGGTCGTGCATGCGGATTCCCCAGAGCTCCTGCGCCCACTCCCACGCCGCACGCACGCGCTCGTCGACCGGCGCGCTCGGAAACTCGTCGGGTCGCGATCGTTCGGCGCTGGGGGCCGTCACGCCGGCTCCCGCACATGCAGCCACGCGAGATGGGAATCGCCGCGCAGCACGATGCTCGCACCTGCGGCATCCGAGGCGGCGGATGCCGCGTCGCCGCCGTCAGGTGCGGGCTCGGCCGGGAGTCGCACGAGCCGGGTGCCCCACACGTCGGCGTCGAGGCGCCACCATTCCTCGGCCGAGTGCAATGCGAAGGCCCCCGCTCCGGGAAGCGCCCTCCACTCGTCGGCGGGCGCGATCCACGCGTCGCCGAAACCGGCGAACCCGCCGACTGCCGCCACGTACCCCCTCACCCGATGCCGGCCGGGCCACCAGTAGCGGTCGGTGAGCTGTCGATCGAGGAACTCGTCGAGCACCGCACCCGTTTCGAATCCGAGCGCCGCGGCTACGCCCGACCGCAGGGAGGCGTCGAAGCGACGTTCGCCGATGCGGGCCAGCGCGTCGCCCCGGAGGGCGAGCACGCCGGCGCGCCAGCCCGCGATCGCAGCCAATTCCACGACGGCACCTGCAGCACCGGTGCCTCCCGCATCCGACCATGCGTCGAGCCCGACGGCGAGCGCCGCTCCGAAGAGGTCCGCGTCGCCACCGGCGCGCACCACGTTGGCCCGGGCGAGTCCGAGGTCGAGTCCGGCCTGTTGGCCGAGCGCGACGGCGTGCGCCCGAGCGGCATCCGTCGCCACTGGGGCACCGACTCCGTTCGCGAGCCGCCCTGGCCGCCGGATCATCCGGCCCGCTCCGCCCAGCGCAGGTAGGCGGTGTACCGCTGATGCAGGTACTTCAACGCCGTCAGGTCGTCGAAGTCGCGACCGTAGAGCTTGCCGGCAGACGCGACCCGTCGGATCTGCGTCTCGACCGCGGTGATGCGTCGCGAGGCGTCGACCGCGGAGAGCCCGTCGAGCCCGTCGGCGAGCTCGGCGAGCAGCTGCCCGACGGGATCGTTCGCGGTGAGGCCGAGTGCGTCGAACTCGCGGCAGGAGACGGCGAAGAGGTCGCCGAGCCAACTCAGCACGTCGGTCGCGAGCTCGCGTTCGGCGCCGTGGTCGAACCGCGTGTGCTGCAGGTTCGGTAGGAGCTTGCCACGCAGCGCGAACGGCAGCACCGCCGCGACATCCTCGAGCCCGACCTCGTCGCGACCTCGGAACCACGCGATCGCCTTCGCGTAGACGATGAGCGTCTGCAGTGAACGCACCGAGAGGCCGTTGATCGTCTGCGCGCCGAGGTCGACCTCGAGGTCGGCGCCCGAGTTCGCGTCGATGACCTCTCCGACGCGGCCGCCGGACGTCGTCACCGTGTCCTTCGTGCGGTACTCGAAGCGGCGGCCGCCGTGCTGCACGAACTCGAAGTGGCTGAAGAAGAACTCGAGGCGACGTCGTACCCCATGCGGCATCGGAACCGCACGGATCTCGTCACGCATCCGCCGTTGTTCATCGCGCGTGAAGACGAGCTCGACGGGCACGTGCTCCTCGGGCTTCTCACCGGCCTCGATTCTCGCCACGAGCTCGTCGAAGAACCGACTGTTGAAACCGGCCGCAGGAACCGTGACGTCCATGCGATCGCGAAGCGCCTGGATCACGGGGAACGTGCCGCCTCCCGAGTCGTCGTTCGCGGTGAAGAACCAGCTCTCGACTCCGCCGTCGGGGTTCGTGCGGTGCATCTGGTCGTGACTTTCGACGTACCCCTCGGCGACCATGGTCAAGAGCGCCGACTGCGTCTTCGTCGGGATGCGGTTGTACTCGTCGACGATCTTCACGGGTCTGGTGAGCCAGTCGCGCCATGCGATGCCGATCTCCGAGAGGCGCGAGGCGTTCACCAGGTCGCGCGGCAGTGGAATGCCGACGAGATCGGAGATGCTGAGCTGGGGTTGCCCCTGCTGCACGCCGCGGCGCACCTCATCGGCGCTCGATCCGGCGAGCACCCCCATGATGACGGCGACGGTCGTCTTGCCGCGGCCCGGGCCACCGATGAGCAGGCACTTTCCACCCACGGCCAGTGTGAGCAACGGCAGGAGGACGTTCGACGAGAAGGACGCCTCGGACGGCAGGGTGAGCTCGGCGCCCGCGTCGCCCAGCGCGAACGCGAGCGGCGCCCCGCTGGAGAACTCGAGGTCGTAGTAGGGCGAGATGACGGCCCGGTTCACGATCCAGTAGTACGCCTGCCGCAGGCGCTCATCGAGGTTGGGCGGCGCGGCCGGTTCCGCCTCGCGGAACAGCTCCTCGGCCACCATCGGAGCCGGCGGTCCACTCGCCTCGGGTGCGGTGGGTGACGCGGAGACCTTGTGCCAACGATCCGACATCGCGCCAGCCTATCCGGCGCGAACGGCCGCGACGCGCGCCTCCTGTTCGGGCACCGGCTGACCCTCGAGCGGTGCTGTGAACCCGAGCCGGGCTCGCACCGCCGCGTCGATCGCGGGCAGCGCCTGGGCGACCCGCGCCGCGACGTCGCCTCGCACCTCGAGCCACGGAGCGTCCTGCGCCGCGAGCACCGTACGGAACCGCTCCTGCATGTCGCGGCGCAGATGCTCGCCGTCGCGCATTCCGTCCTGCACGAACGGGATCTCGTCACCGGTGAGCACGTACAGCTCGGGCCGGTGCGCCGCGGCCCGGGCGGCAAGGCGCGGCGCGGCGTACCCGACGTAGCGTTCGTGCCAGATCGTCGTCGCGAGCACGTCGGTGTCGCAGACGAGCACGGGCACCGAAACCCGGCGCAGCGCCTCCATTTCGAGCGCGAGCTGCCGGTCGACGACGAGATCGAACTCGTCGCTGCGCCACGGGGCGGTGAGCCCGCCCTCTCGGATCTCGGAGTACTCGCGCCCGTACTCCGGAATCCAGGCGGTGTCGAGCTCCGCGGCGAGCGCGGTGGCAAGCGTCGTCGTTCCGGTCGACTCGGCGCCGAGCACCACGATGCGCGAGGCCAGGTGGGCTCGCGCGGCCGGAGCGAGCTCGTGCCAGTGCGCGGCCGGATCCGCCCGAACGGCTGTGCCGGACACGGGGTTCAGTCGTCGACCGGCGTCGACCTGCACCCACTCGGCATCGAGACGGCGGGCGAGCTCGGCGCCGTAGCGGTCGCTCGTGAACACCGCATCGACCGGTGCGCCCGCCAGCGCGGCGATCAACGCGGTATGCGCGTCCCACGCGGCGTCCGACTCGAAGTCGACGGGGGCGTCGTCGAGCGCGGAGACGACGCGCACGGTCGGATGCTCCTCGCGCACCCACGCGGCGCGCGCCTCGAGCGGAATCGACTCCACACTCGAGCCCAGCACCTCGACCGTGACGCGATCGCATGCCCGAACGGCACTGGTGATGAGGTGGGCGTGTCCGGCGTGCAGCGGGTAGAACTTGCCGATCACGAGGCCGTGCCCGAATCGTTCAGACACGGACGGGCTCCGAAGGTTCAGAGGAGTCCGAGGGTTCAGAGGAGTCCGAGCGAAGGGCGGCGATGCCTTCGGTCTTACGCCAGGCGCGCCAGCTCACCGCGCAGATCCCGATGAACAGGAGGTAGAGCGTCGCCGTGATCCAGAGGCCGGCCGCGAAGGCGAGCGCGGCGAAGGCGATGTCGACGGCGATCCAGACGAGCCAGTTCTCGATGCGCTTGCGGTTCAGGAGGTATTGGGCGACGAGGCTCGCCGACGTCGTCGCGGCATCGGCGAGCGCGAACTGCGAATCGGTGAACGCGGTGAGCACCCACCAGACGGCGGCGGTGCCGACCACCCCCGCGCCGATGAGCCAGGGCCACTGTCGAACGGGCGTGCGAGAGATGTAGCCGCGGTCGCGTTCGACACCGCGAACCCAGTGCACCCACCCGTGCACGCCGAACCCGAGGTAGACGAGCTGCAGCACCGCGGCCGCATAGAGACCGGTCGCCCCGAAGAGCGCGATGAAGACCAGGTTGTTGGCGATGCCGAGCGGATAGGTCCAGACGTTGCGGAGTCCGGCGAGCACCACGCAGAGCGCACCCGTCGCGAAGCCGAGCACCTCGGTCCAGTGGGCGGAGAGCCAATCGATCACCCGTCGAGCATAGAGAACTCGCGCCGCTCGAGGGATCGCGCCGGGCGCGCCTGCACCGGCACGAAGCATCCGTTGCCCTGCGTTACGCCGTCGAGCGGCACCCGCGGCGGCCCGCAGGTAGCGTTGCCGCATGGCAGACCGCGAATACGGCTTCAAGACCCGCGCCATCCACGCGGGCAACATCCCCGACCAGGTGACGGGCGCCCGCGCGCTGCCGATCTACCAGACGAGCGCATTCGTCTTCGACGACACCGCCGACGCCGCTGCGCGATTCGCCCTGCAGAAGTACGGCAACATCTACTCGCGCCTGGCGAACCCGACCGTCGCGAGCTTCGAGGAGCGGGTCGCGAGCCTCGAGGGCGGACTCGGCGCCGTCGCCACCGCCTCCGGACTCAGCGCGCAGTACATCACCTTCGCGAGCCTCGCCGGCACCGGCGACCACATCGTCGCCTCGGCGAACCTCTACGGCGGCTCGATCACCCAGCTGGATGTCACGCTCCGCCGCTTCGGCATCGAGACGACGTTCGTGCAGTCCGCCGACGCCGCCGACTACGCCGCCGCGATCACCGACAAGACCAAGGCACTGTTCGTCGAGACCATCGCGAACCCGTCGGGTGAGATCGCCGACCTCGAGGCGCTCGCCGACGTCGCCCACGCGCACGGCATCCCGTTCATCGTGGACTCGACGATCGCGACCCCCTACCTGAACCGCCCGATCGAGTGGGGCGCCGACATCGTCACGCACTCCGCCACGAAGTTCCTCGGGGGGCACGGCACCACGCTCGGCGGCGTCGTCGTCGAGTCGGGCCGCTTCGACTGGCACTCCGAGAAGTTCCCGCTGTTCGGCCAGCCGGTGCCGAGCTACGGCGGCCTCCAGTGGTCGGGCAACTTCGGCGAGTACGCGTTCCTCACGCGGCTCCGCGCCGAACAGCTCCGCGACATCGGTCCGTCGCTCGCCCCGCACTCGGCGTTCCTGCTCGCGCAGGGCGTCGAGACGCTGCCGTACCGCATCCAGGCGCACATCGACAACGCTCGCGCCGTCGCCGAATGGCTCGACAGCGACCCGCGCATCGAGCGCGTGCTCTGGGCAGGCCTGCCCGGCCACCCCCACCACGACCGCGCGCTCAAGTACCTGCCGAAGGGGCCGGGCTCGGTGTTCAGCTTCGAGGTGAAGGGCGGCCGCGCCGTCGGTCAGGCGCTCATCGAGAACGTCAACCTCGCGAGCCACCTCGCCAACATCGGCGATGCCAAGACGCTCATCATCCACCCCGCATCCACCACGCACGCGCAGCTCACCGAGCAGCAGCTCGTCGACGCAGGCGTCCTGCCCGGGGTTGTGCGGCTGTCGGTCGGCATCGAAGATGTGGAAGACATCATCGACGACCTCGACCAGGCCCTCACGATCGCGACGGGAGCAGCACGATGACCGCAGAAGCCACGAGCACGGCGACCTTGAGCGAGACGACAGCGCTGAACGAGAATGATGGCGCGGCATCCGCTGCCCTCGGCGGCGACGACCTCGAGACCGTGCGCCTCGTCAACGGCCTCTCGTGCGAGCTGCCGGCGAGCTCGCCGCTCGCGAAGCTGCTGAAGTCGCAGCGCACCTGGACCGGGCCCGACGCGAAGCAGCGGCTGAAGATCCTGAACGCGGCGAAGTCGGTCGCGATCGTCGGCGCATCACCGAAGCCGCAGCGATCGAGCTTCTTCGTCGGCACGTACCTGCAGCAGTCGAGCGACTACCGGCTGTACTTCGTGAACCCCATGGAGACGGAGATCCTCGGCCAGCCAGCCTACGCGAGCCTCGCCGACCTGCCCGAGGTGCCCGACATCGTCGTGGTGTTCCGCCGGGGCAGCGACATCCCCAGTGTCATCGACGACGTCGTCGCCGTCGGCGCGAAGACCATCTGGGTGCAGCTCGGCATCTGGAACCAGGAGGCCGCCTACTCCGGAGAGGAGCAGGGGCTGACCGTCGTCATGGACCGCTGCATCAAGGTCGAGCACGCCCGCTTCCACGGCGGCCTGCACCTGCTCGGCTTCGACACCGGCCAGATCACGGCGCGCAAGACCGTCCGCTGAACTGATCGGCACACCACTAGGTGCCCACGCGGGCCGGCCCAGCGGCACACGGACGATGGCCGTGTGCCGCTGAGCAGGCTCAGTCGATGAGCGCGTGACGCGTCAGTTGCGCGGCCACACCGTCTCGTCGAGGTTGGGCAGGGTTCCCGGGATCAGGTTCTCGGTGTCCTTCTCGGTCAGGTGCCCCGGGCCGAAGCCGGCCATCGGGCCCGAGATCGGCAGGTTCAGCTTCGAACCGCTCAGATCGACCGTGTAGGTGGTCGCCGCGTTGTCCACGGCCACGACCCCGTTCCGGCTCCCACTGATCACGATGCCGAGCTGGTGCCCTGCCGGCACGACGATGTCGTTGGCCGCCAGCTCGACGGTGACCGTGTGGGTGCCGGCTCCGTCCAAGCGAGCCCATCCTCGGGCCACCACCTGCAGTTGCGTGCTCGAGATGCGCTTGGCGACATCCAGATAGCAGGCGTCGTCGGTTGCGGTCACCGGCCCCCAGCAGGACTCCGTGCTCAGCGTCTGCGCACCGTCGCCGGTGGTGCTGATGCGATCCATCTCGCCGTAGTCCACCAGCATGACCGACACCTGCCCGACCGGGGCGGTGTGCGTGACGTCGAGGTCGATGGTCGACGTGCCCGAGATCCGGACGTCGTGCTCGATCGTGCCGGTGAGGAACTGCAGCCGGTTGGCATTGACACCGATCCTGATCGCGTTCGCCTCGCTCAGCGACGTGGAGTTGACATAGCTGGCCGTGGAGCGGTCCCGCTTGCCGAGCATCATCGTGCCGTCGGCGTGCAGGTTCAGCGTCTGGGTGCGAGCGGACGAGATCGGCCAGGTCTTCGATTGCTCCCATTGGTTCGGCGCGGTCTCGACGCTCACGGCAGGCTCGCGGTCGATGCCGTTGTCGATGTCCATGAGCTCGTGGTCGAACCAACGGTGCAGGGTCTCGACCCAGAGTGCACGCTCGGAGTCGAACGGGTCGACATGCCCGAGGCGGGTGAGCCACATCTTGCGGTCCACACCCTGCTCGCCGAGGTCCTCCCACCACTTCGAGGCGTTCATGGTCTTGACGTTGGTGTCCTGGAGGCCGTGCACGATGAACACGCTCGCCTTCACCTTCGACACGTCGTACTGGGAGCCCGCGCGGTAGTCGCGTTCAGCCCAGAAATCGGTGTAGGCGCCGGTCTCGTCGCCGTCGTTGGCGTTCATCCAGTTCAGCCGCGCCGAGCAGTCCGTTGCGATGGTCCGTCCCGACGCCACCGACCGTGACAGGCTGCTCGGATAGTTGAAGGACTTCACGGCCCCCTGCCACCGGTTGTAGTCGTACCACGAGCTGATCGCGCTGATCGGCACGATCGTCTTCAGGCCGTCGACACCGGTGGCTGCGACACCGTTGGCCAGGGTCCCGTCGTAAGATTTGCCGATCATGCCGGTCTTGCCGTTGCTCCACTCGGCATCGACCACCGCGCCGCTGGCGTCGTAGGCGACTCCCGTGCCGTCCAGCCATTCCACGACGGCCTTGACCGACTCGATGTCGGAGAGACCGCCCTCGTCCGTGCAGCCGGTCGAACGGGCGGTGCCGGCCATGTCGACGGCGACATAGGCGTAGCCGCGGGGCACGAAGTAATTGTCGTAGTAGAGCGGGAACTTCACGAGGTTGCCGTCGGCGTCGTAGACCTTGCGCTCCGCCTCGTTCCCTCGTCCGGAGCTCAGGTAGTAGGGGCTGGCGTCCATGATGATCGGAACCCGGGCGATGCCGTCGAGTTCGCGTGGGCGGATGATGTCGGTGGCGATCCGCTCGTCGACGCCGTCGCCGTCGAGGTCGGGGGCGGCGACCCACACCGTCTCCCGGATGGCGCCGGCGTAGTCGTAGATCGGGGCGGTGACGTCGTCCACCAGTGTGACCGGAGGGTTGTCGTTCGGTACCGCGCTGGCCGTCGTCGCCGCACCGAGTGCGAGCGGTGCCGCGATGGCCACCGAGCCCGCGAAGGCGAGAATTCTGGATTTCACGATGAGGTCCTTCCGTCGCGGGACACACGCTGCCCCATTGGGAGTTCTGGGCTCTTCCATTGGGAGCAGTGGGAACGTCGGACGCTCGTATCTTGGGCGAACGGTGTCGAAGTGCGCACCGATGTTCCGGCCACTCCGGTGATTTCCGGGATGTTATGTGGCAACCTACGGTGCTCGTCCGGATTGGTCAACAATCTCGACCGCGTTCGATGAGCGGAGGCGGGTCGAGTGCTAGCCCACCCGCCGCATCGCCTGCTCGCGGCGCTCGGCGACGCGCGACCCCGACTCCCGCCGGGTCATGCGCCGCAGCACCATGGGCGCGAGCACGAGCCCGACGATCGCCCAGGCGCCGAGCACCGCCGCCGTCTCGAACTGCCGCCACGATTCGCCGATCTCGACGACCACTGCGTCGTCGGGCAGGAACGCGGCGCGCATCCCGAGACCGAGCCAGTAGATCGGGAACACCTGCGCGATCCACTGCAACCACTCGGGCAGGCCGGTGATCGGGGCGAAGATGCCAGAGATCGCGATCAGCCCGAGGATCGGGATCGAGAGGTACCCGGCGCCGCGCGGCGTCGCGATCACGGAGCCGAGGAGCACGCCGATCGCCTGGGTCGCGACGAGACCGAGCACCAGCACCCACGTGAAGGTGATCCACGAGTTCGGATCGGCGATCTCGAGGCCCTCGACGAGGAATGCACCGGGAATCAGGACGATCGCGAGGTACGCGAGTATCGTCGCCGAGATCTGCACGAGCTTGCCCACGAGATAGGCGCGGATCCCGTTCGGGGTGGCCTTCGCGCGCAGGAGGGTGCCGTCCTCCCGGTCGGCGGCGAGCTGTTGCACGACGAGCAGCATGCCCAGGGCGACGAACATGCCGAGCGCACCCGGCAGGATCATCGTGCCGAGCGTGGCGCCGGTTCCCCCGATGTCGACGTCGCGGAGGAAGTACACCGCCACCAGCGTGGCCACCGGCCAGAGCAGCTGGCCCACGAGTTCCATGCCGGTGAACGCCTGCCGGAGCTCGATGACGCCGCGCCCGACGCCGGCGCGGAGAGCGGGAGCGATCGTCGTCATCGCACGGCCCCGTTCGTCTGCGCCTCGATGTCGGCCGCATCGCCGTCGGAGGACTCGGTCGTTCTCACGATCGAGAGGTAGGCGTCCTCGAGCGAGGCGCGACGCAGTTCCAGTTCGTGGATCTCGGCTCCCTCGCGGGCGAACAGCTCACGCGCGAACGCGGTCGAGTCCGGAACATGTCGCACGAGGTGTTCGCCTCCCTGTACCCAGCGCACTTCGTCATGCCCGGCGATCTGCCGCGTCAGCTGTTCGGAGGTGCCGTCGGCGACGATGCGCCCGGCCGCGAGGATGACGATTCGGTCGGCGAGCTTCTCCGCCTCGTCGAGGTCGTGCGTCGTGATGAGCACCGTGGTCTCGAACTCGTCGCGGATGCGCCGGACCAGCTCGTGGAAGTCGCGTCGCGCCTTCGGGTCGAGGCCGGTCGTGGGTTCGTCGAGGAACACCAGTTCGGGGCGCCCCACGAGACCGATCGCGACGTCGAGCCTGCGTCGCTGGCCGCCCGAGAGCACCTTGACGGGCTGCTGCGCCTGCGCCGTGAGCCCGACCGCGGCGAGGAGGTCGTCGATGTCCCACGGGCGGCGGACCTGTGCCGTCGAGTAGGGCGCGTAGAGCGAGCCCTGGAACGCGAGGAGCTCGCGTACGCGCCATTTGGGGTGGTCGCGCCACGACTGCAGCACGATGCCCATGCGGGCACGCCACTGCTCGGTGCCGCGCGCCGGATCGACGCCCAGCACCTCGACACGTCCGGCGGATCGCATGCGGAACCCTTCGAGGATCTCGATCGTCGACGTCTTTCCCGCCCCGTTCGGGCCGAGCAGGGCGAGCACCTCGCCCCGGCGGACCTGGAACGAGACATCGTGCAGCACGTCGGTGGTGCCGTAGCGCAAACGGAGTCGTTCGACCTCGATCGCGAGGGCATCGGTCATCGTCATCGCGTCCTCCATGTCGCCAGCTCGGCGTCGTCAGGCTCGCTCGAGCGCGTCGATGAGCGCAGCGCGGTCGACGCCGGCGTAGGCGAGCGCCCGGGGAACGGTGCCGAGGTCGGCCCGCAGGATGCCGACGAGCGCGTCGGCGACGGCGAGTCGTTCACGCTCCGCGCGGCCACGTTTCCGGTGGGTCTTGAAGTCGGCGCGTCGCAGCGCTTCGCGCACCGTGGCCCCCCAGGTCGGTCGCGACTTCCGCGTTGCCACGAGTCGCTCCTCGGCGACGGGCTCGATGCCGGCTGCACGCAACGACCGTTCGCGTTCACCACGCAGCGCGGCGTCCACGCCGTCGTGGTCGAGACCGAACTCGGCGAGTGTGCGGCCGGCGACGTCGTGGCCGGCCGAGATCGCGAGCAGCAGGTGCTCGGCCTCGACGCTCGACGCGCCGCGGTCGATCGCCTCGTCGATCGAGTTGATGATGACCTGCTTCAGCGTCGGATCGAGTGCGTCGTCTTCCAGGCGGTCAGGCATTGCGCCTCCTCAGTTCGATGCCGGCGAGTTCGAGCCGACGGTGGTGCTTCTTGTGCACGGCCTGCCGGGTGACGCCGAGCGCTTCGGCGACCTGGCTCCAGCTCCATCCGGAGCGCATCGCACGCTCGACGGCCGCGTCTTCGAGTCGGTCGGCGAGCTCGCGCAGGGCGACGACGGCGGCCAGGTCGTCGGCTTCGGCTCCGGTGGGGTCCGGGAGGTGCGGGGTCATGTAAGCAACCTAGGTTGCTTTTGCGAAGTTGTCAACCACAGTTGCTTAAAGGCGCCGACGGAACGGCATCGCACGTTCGCGTCGGCTGGAGCGACGCGCGAGCCGCATCGGCGCTCCTCCCCTACTCGCCCCAGAACTCCGTGAGCGCGCGGGTGATCTCGTCGCGCACCTCGCGGTCGGTCGCCGTCGCGACACCATCGCCGGGCTGCACGCCGTAGTCGCCGAAGCTCGCGTGATTGGCGCCGTCGATCTCGACGAAGGTCGCGTCGGCGGGCAGCAGGTGCGCCGCGCCCTCGATCTTGTCGGGCGTGCTGAGCCCGTCGTCGCTGCCGGAGATGCTGAGCACGGCGAGTCCGGATCCGGTGAGGTCGTTCGCACAGTACGAGCCGAAGAACACGACGCCGGCGACGTCCTCCTCGGCTGCCATCATGCACGCGCGCACCCCGCCGAGCGAGTGGCCGCCCACGTACCACTCGGACACCTCGGGCGCGTGGCGGGTGAACGTCTCGAGCGGCCGCTGGTCGAAGAACGCGAGGTTCAGGATCGGCTTGGTGATGACCACCGTCGTGCCGGTCTCGGCCACCGCGTCGACGAGTTTGGCCATGTACGCGTACGGATCGACCTTGGCGCCGGGAATGAAGACGAGCCCGCGATCGGATGCATCATCGACCGGCGTCATGACGATCGAATCGTCGAACGACTCGATGCTCACGCGCTCGTCGGTCCACGCCTCGAGCGAGGCCGGCCGCTCGCCCTGCATCACGGTCTTCGCCCACACCAGGAACCCGACGACGACGAGGACCAGCACGACGAGCACCGCGAGCAGCACGCGAACCACGCGCCGGCCCGTCGGAGTGCGGTCCGGTCGGTGCGATGCAGTCGTCGACATCGCACCAGTCTCGCAGAGCGGCGCGGGCCACCGACCGCGAATTGGCCGTTGCCCCGCACGCGCCGCTGCGCTTGCATCGAGGGATGCAGGACGCCGCCGACTTCGAGTTCTCCGCCGACCCCGCACGAATCGACCTCGATCGGGTGCACACCTGGCTCGCCGTCGAGTCGTACTGGGCGACGGGCCGCTCGCGTGCGGCACTCGAGGCCGCGGTCGCAGCCTCCCGCAACTACGGCATCTACGACGGTGCGAGCGGCACGCAGCTCGCCTACGCGCGGGTCATCACCGACGGCGTCACCTTCGCCTGGCTGTGCGACGTGTTCGTCGACAGCGAGGCACGCGGCCGAGGCATCGGCGTGGCGCTCATCGAGCAGGTCATGGCGACCCTCGAACCGCTCGGGCTCCGACGCATCGGCCTCACGACCGCCGATGCGCACGGCCTCTACGAGCGGTTCGGATTCCGTCCGCTCGACCAGCCCGAGCAGTGGATGGCGCGCATCGCCGCCCCGGCGCACCCCTCGTGACCGGGAGCGGCGGCTAGGCTCGTGCCGTGCTCAACGCCTTCGCCGAACGGCCACGCGTCTGCGTGCTCGGCCCGGTGCGCATCGAAGGTCGCGATGGGACGCTCGTCGAACCCCCGGGCAGTCTCGCCAAGGCACTCGTCGCGGTGCTCGCCGTCGGTCCGAGGGAGCCGGGCGGAACGGTCGGCGTCGAGACGATCATCGACGAGCTCTGGGGCGAAGCCCCGCCGCGCAACGCGAAGGCGGCGCTCCAGACCCTCGTGAGCCGCCTACGCGCGGTCGCGGCCGATGGGCTCGTCCGCTTCCAGCCCGGCGGTTACGCCCTCGACGTCATGCCCGCCCGACTCGATCTCAGCGCGGCGGCGCAGCTCGCTGCCGCGGCCGGCAGCGACACCGCCGACGCCGCCGCACTGGACGGGGCACTCGCACTCTGGCGTGGAGAGCCCGGCACCGACCTCGGCGGCGCACCGATCGCAGAACTGCTCGCAGAACGATCGACGGCGGTGCGATCGGCCCTCCTCGAGCGACGCGCCACGCTCCGATCGGCCGACGGCGACCACCACGGCGCCGCCGCCGACCTACAGCTGCTGCTCGATGCGGCACCCCTCAACGAGCAGCTCGTCGCCGCGCACCTGCGGGAGCTCGCGGCATCCGGTCGTCGAGCCGACGCCCTCGCCGGGTTCGCAGCCTTCCGCACGGCGCTCGCCGACGAGCTCGGTGCCTCGCCCTCGGCGGAGCTCGTCGCGCTCAACGCCGAGCTCCTGCGCGCCGAGGAGCCGACGAGCCGGCCGCCCGCCCGCCTGCGCATCGGGGTCCGCGCCGCACCCAACGAGCTCATCGGGCGCGACGACGACCTCGACGCCATCGAAGCGGCGCTCGCGGCTCACCGCCTCGTCACGATCCTCGGCCCCGGGGGGCTCGGCAAGACGCGGCTCGCGCAGGAGATCGCGGCCCGCTCCGCGGCCCCGACGGTCGTCGTGGTGGAGCTGGCGAGTGTGCGCACCGACGACGACGTGACGCTCGCACTGGCCTCGACGCTCGGCGTCCGCGAGGCGAGCTCCAGCCAGCGGATCGCCGACACGGCGATCCGACCCGACGTGCGCGCACGCATCACGCAGCAGCTCGCCGAGCGGCCCACACTGCTCGTGCTCGACAACTGCGAACAGGTCGTCGAGGGTGCAGCGACGTGGACCGCCGACCTCCTGGCAGCCGTTCCCGCGCTTCGCGTGCTGGCCACGAGTCGCAGCCCGCTCGCGATCGGCGCCGAGCAGGTGTACCCGCTCGCGACGCTCGCGGCAGGCGAACCGGATGCCGAGCCAGGCCCGGCCGCTCGCCTGTTCCTCGAACGTGCGAGAGCCGCCCGCCCCGCGGCATCCCTCCCCCTCGAGGTCGTGCAGCGTCTCTGCGACCGACTCGACGGGCTGCCGCTCGCCATCGAGCTCGCCGCGGCCCGCGTGCGTTCGATGAGCGTCGAGCAGATCGAGGCGCGGCTCGCCGATCGCTTCACGCTGCTCGCGGGCGGCGACCGTTCGGCGCCCGAACGCCAGCGCACCCTCGCCGCAGTGATCGAGTGGAGCTGGGCGCTGCTGACCCCGGCAGAGCAGGCCGCGTTGCCGCGGCTCGCCTGGTTCGTCGACGGGTTCGGCGCGGAGGCCGCCGACACCGTGCTCGGCATCGCCGATGCGGCGTGGGTGCTCGACGGGCTCATCACCCAGTCGCTGCTCGGCGTCGCCGACGACGCGCTCGGCCTGCCGCGATACCGCATGCTCGAGACCGTGCGCGAGTTCGGGCAGCTGCGGCTCGACGCCGATGAGCGCTCGGAGGTCGCCGCGGCGATGGCCGGCTGGGCCTCGGACTTCTCGCGGCGTTCGCTCGGACATGTGCGCGGCCCGGCCCAGTTGCCGACCTTCGCCGCGATCGCGATCGAGCAGGACAACCTCGTCGCGGTGCTGCGCACGGCCATCGAGCAGCGCGACGCACCGACGGTCGCCTCGGTGTTCGCCGCGCTCGGCTACTTCTGGACCGTCAGGAGCGCCCACTCCGAGATCCTGGGCCTCAGCGACGCCGTGCTCGAGGCGACGCGGGGCACGCGACCGGATGCCGCGCACAACGAGGCGGCGATGCTCGGCCTCATCCTCATCGCAGGCACGAACTTCGCCGCGGCCACGCCTGCCGGCCTGCGCGCACTCGCCCGCCTGCGCGCCGTCGCGAAGCTCGGATTCCCGCGAGCGCCGTGGATCGACGCGATCACGCAGTTCCTGCTCGCCATGCCCGACCTCGAGCTGGCCGGCAGTCTGATCAGCTCGATGACCGAGTCCGACGACCCCGAGACCGCCCTGCTCGCGAACATCCTGCAGTCGCAGTTCACCGAGAACGAGGGCGAGACCGGGCTGGCCGCCGAGTACGCCCTGCGCACGCATCGACTCGCCGAGCAGGTCGGCGACGCTTGGGCATCCGCGATGTCCGCGCTCATGCTCGCGGAGCTCGCCGGGCAGCGAGGAGCCTCCGAGGAGGCCCTCGAGTGGGCGACCGAGGCACGTGCGGGCATGGTGCGACTCGAGGCGACCCAGGACCTGCTCCAGATCGACTGGATGGTCACGAGCCACCTGATCTCGGCCGGACGCCTCGACGAGGCCGAGGAGCGACTCGTGGTCCAGGCGGCGGACGACCGCGTCACGAGCGACGGGATCCCCCAGGCGATGACGGCCGTGCTCGGACTCGTGGAGGTCGCCCGGCTCCGAGGCGACACCGCGCTCGCCCTCGAGCGGGCGCCGGCGGTGCTCTCGAAGTTCACGCAGCCGCGCCAGCGATCGTCGCCCTGGTACCAGATCGCGCTCGCCGCGCTCGTCTCGGGCGGCGTGCAGTCGGACTGGCCCGAGGCGAGGGTCGCCGAGTGGGCCGAGCTCATGCGCCGGCGCACGGTCGCGGCGTTGCGTGGTCGAGGCGACGTCTTCACGGATCGCCCGGTGCTCGGCACGGTCACCGCCGGGTGGAGCGCGTGGGCGGTGCGGCATCCGTCGCTGTCCGATCGGGCCGTCGAGTCCTTCGCGCTCGCCGAGGTGCTGCACTCGCGGCAGGACCTGCCCGCACTGCGCCTCGAGAACATCGCCGCGGTCATCGTCGACCATGCGGGCGCCGAGCCCCTCGCCGCCGCGCGCGCCGCGGCATCCATGCTCTCGAACTCCGAACGCACGGAACGGGCTCGCGCGCTGATCGCGGAGCCCGTTCCGGGGGTGTGACGGCGCCGACCGCGGCCGGCGCTCGCGTCATGCCTTGCGCATGTACGCCCGCACGGTGAGGGGTGCGAAGACCGCGACGATGACGGCCGCGCCGACGAGCGACCATCCGAAGTCGGCGCCGATTCCCGCACCGTTGACGAGGTCGCGCACCGCGGTGACGAGATGCGAGACGGGGTTGATGTTCGCGAACCACTCGAGCGGCGCCGGCATCGTCTCGGGCTGCACGAAGGCGTTCGAGAGGAACGTCAACGGGAACAGCACGAGCATCGAGATGCCCTGCACGCTCGAGGCGCTGCGGGCGATCACGCCGAAGAAGGCGAAGATCCACGACAGGCTCCAGGCGCACACGATGACGAGCAGGCCGGCCGCGATGACGCCGCCGACGCCTGCTTCGGGCCGGAGGCCCATGATGTAGCCCATCACGAACGTCAGGGTCGTGGCGATCAGGTAGCGCACCGTGTCGGCGAGCAACGCACCGGAGAGCGGTGCGATGCGCGCGATCGGCAAGGAGCGGAAACGGTCGAACACGCCCTTGGCCATGTCCTCCCGCAACTGCACGCCGGTGACGACCGACGTCGAGATGACGGTCTGCACGAGGATGCCGGGGATGATGATCGGCAGGTAGTTCTGCACGTCGCCCGCGATCGCTCCGCCGAAGATGTACGTGAACATCAGCGTGAAGATGATCGGCTGCAGGGTGACGTCGATGAGCTGCTCGGGCGTGCGCTTGATCTTCAGGAGGCCCCGATGGGCCATGGTGAAGGTGTGCGAGATGGTCTCGCGCAGGCTCACGCTGTTCGTCACCTCGCGCTCGACGCCGGGCGTGATGGTCGTCGCGCCGATGGCGCTCGGCGCGCCGGTGACCTGGTCGGGTGCAATGGTGGTCATGCGAGGCTCCCTTCGAGCTCGGCGTCGCTCTCGAAGCTCGCCTCGGTGGTGTCCTCTTCGACGCCATGGCCGGTGAGGGTGAGGAACACCTCGTCGAGCGTCGGCTTCTGCACGCTCATCTCGGCCAGGTGGATGCCCTCGTCGCGGAGGGTGATGAGCAGGTCGGCGACGAGGTCGGGGTCGTGCATGGGGGCGGTGATGCGGCCGGCCTCGGGCGACAGCGTGGGCGCGACGCCCAGCACCCGCTCGATGGCCACCCGCGCGTCATCGCGGTCGTTCTCGTTCACGAGGCGCAGTTCGAGCCTCGATTCGCCGACCGATGCCTTGAGTTCGTCGCCCGTGCCCTCTGCGACGACGCGGCCCTTGTCGATGACCGCGATGCGGTCGGCGAGCTGGTCGGCCTCGTCGAGGTACTGGGTCGTGAGCAGCACGGTCGAGCCGGTCGCGACGAGGCGACGGATCGTCTCCCACATCTGCGCGCGGGTGCGCGGATCGAGACCGGTCGTCGGCTCGTCGAGGAAGATGAGCGGCGGCTGCGCGATGAGACTCGCAGCGAGGTCGAGCCGACGGCGCATGCCGCCCGAGAAGTTCTTCAGCGGGCGCTTCGCCGCTTCGGTGAGCCCGAACTCCTCGAGGAGTTCGGCGGTCTTCCGCTTGGCGGCCGAGTGGCCGAGCCCGAGCAACCGGGAGAAGAGGATGAGGTTCTCGTTCGCCGAGAGCGTCTCGTCGACCGAGGCGTACTGGCCCGTGACGCCGATGAGCTGGCGCACGGCCTGGCTCTCGCGCTGCACGTCGTGCCCGAAGATCCGGGCGCTGCCGCCGTCGGGCCGCAGGAGGGTCGCGAGCATGGAGATCGTCGTGGTCTTGCCGGCGCCGTTCGGGCCGAGCACCCCGTAGACGGTGCCCGTCGCGACGCGGAGGTCGACGCCGTCGACGGCGCGGTTGGATCCGAAGGTCTTCACGAGGCCCTCGGCCTCGACGGCCCAGCCGCGACCGGCGGTGGTGTCGTGTGAAGTGAATGTGGTCATGACGACCATGTTCCGCGGGCGCGCTCACACGACGCTCACACGGCGCTGACAGTCGCTGCGATCGACTGCAAGCGACGATTCAGGCGGCGGATGCCTCGACGTCGCGCCCGTAGGCGATCATGAGGAAGCTCGTGCCGTCGGGTCGCTCGAACACGAACTCGCGCTCGTGCAGTCGGCCGAAGCCGAGGCGCTCGTACAGCCGCTGCGCCGCGAGCATGTCGGGCCCGGTGTTCAGCACGACCCGCTCGAGGCCGCGGATGCGCGCGAGCCGCAACACGTGCGCCACGAGCACCTCGCCGACACCGCGGCGACGGGCGTCCGCTGCGACGCCGAGGAACCGGAAGTCGAGTTCGCCGTCACGCGCGAGCGGCGAGATCGCCGCACCGGCCACCGGGGTCGAGGCGGTGCCGAGGAGCGTGCCGCTCGAGGCATCCGTCGCCACCCAGACCTGGTGCTCGCGTGCGCGCTCGGCGACCGCGACGATGTCGGCGCGATACGCGTCGTTCAGTTCGAAGTCGCTCGCGTACGCCGATTCGACGAGTTCGGTGACCGCGTCGACCTCGTCGGGGCGCATGAGTCGCACGCGGATGTCGGCCCGGTCCTGCAGGGCGAAGCGGTAGGCGAACGCCAGGACGTCGCCGAACTGCTCGTCGCGATCGGGCTGCCGTTCGAATCCGAGCCGCGCGTAGAGCGCCTGCGCACGGAGGTTGCGCTCACCGGTGTCGAGCAGCAATGCATCGGCTCCCCAGCTGAGGGCGGTCTCGATGCTCGCCCGCATCAGCGCCTCGCCCATCCCCGCGCCCTGGACGGCAGGGTCGACGGCCACGAGCCGCACCTCGGCCTCGTCGCCGATCGCGACTCGCGAGTACGGCGTGCCCGCGCGCAGCACGCTCGCCGTGCCGAGCAATCGCTCGCCGTCTGCGGCGCCATCGGCGACGGCGACGAGGACGGCACCGGATGCCGCACGCCCCGACACGTCGCGTTGGAGCACGCGTCGCTCTTCGCTCACCGGCAGGTGCCCGTACGGACCCGCGGCGAACGCGGCGGCGATGAGGACGGGTTCGGCGGCGGCTTCGGGGTCGCTGATCGGACGGATGGTGAACGGGGCGCTGTCGGTCTGCATCGCCTTCCAGCCTACGAGCCGAACACGGCTCCACGGGCGGCGCACCGGCGGCTCGAATCGGCCGAATGCGTGAACACCCCCGATCGCGCCGCGAACGAGCGCGGCATTCGTCGCACGCGCACGATTCTGCGAGTTCGTGCCACAACGCTGCGCGGCTCCCGGCGTAGCCTTGAGGGGTGACAGCGTTCGTCTCAGCCCTCGATCTCTTCTCGATCGGGATCGGCCCCTCGAGTTCCCACACCGTCGGCCCGATGCGCGCCGCACGGGCCTTCGCCGAGCGACTCGCGGGCGACGGCGTGCTCGACCGGGTCACCCGCATCACCTGTTCGCTCTACGGTTCGCTCGGCGCCACCGGCCTCGGTCACGGCACTCCCGACGCGGTCATCGCGGGGCTGGCCGGCCTCGAGCCGCACGACTGCGACCCCGACGACGTGCGCGGCGCCTGGTCCGCGCTCGGCGACGACGGCACCGAGGTGCGCATCGCCGGCTCGCACCCGATTCGGATGGCACGCGGCGATGTCGCCCTCGTCCCCCGCACCCGCTTGCCCGGCCATCCCAACGCGATGACGCTGCAGGCCTGGGGCGACGATCCGCTGCCGCTCGCCGAAGACACCTACTACTCGGTCGGCGGCGGGTTCATCCGCCGCGAGGGCGAGACCGCCTCAGAGGCCGAGGCGCTGCGGCATCCGCTGCCCTACTCGACCGCCGACGAACTGCTCGCGCTCTGCGAGGAGCACGGCGTCTCGCTGTGCGATGTCGCGCGCCACAACGAGGTCGCCGTCCACGGCGAGCAGGGCATCGACGACGGCCTCGACGCGATCTGGGCGGCGATGGCCGAATGCGTGTCGAACGGGCTCGCCGCCGACGGCACCCTGCCGGGCGGCCTGCGCGTGAAGCGACGCGCGTCGCTCGTGCGAGCGCGCCTCGAGGAGTACGACCGCGACGAGCAGCACGCCACCGCTCAGCACCGGGACACCTCGACGGAGTGGCTGCACGCGTTCGCGCTCGCGGTCAACGAGGAGAACGCCGCGGGCGGCCGGGTCGTGACCGCGCCGACGAACGGCGCGGCCGGCATCATTCCGGCCGTCGGCCACTACTACCTGAAGTTCGTGCCCGGGGCGGATGCCGCCGGCATCCGCCGATACCTGTTGACCGCCGCGGCCATCGCCTCGCTCGTCAAGAAGAACGCGTCGATCTCCGGCGCCGAGGGCGGCTGCCAGGCCGAGGTCGGCTCGGCGTGCGCGATGGCGGCCGGTGCGCTGTGCGCGGTGCTCGGCGGCACCCCCCGCCAGATCGAGAACGCCGCGGAGATCGCGATGGAACACCACCTGGGTCTCACCTGCGACCCCGTGGGCGGCCTCGTGCAGGTGCCGTGCATCGAACGGAACGCGATCGCGTCATCGACGGCCGTGTCCGCCGCGCGGCTCGCGCTGCACGGCGACGGCACGCACGTGGTCTCCCTCGACACCGTCATCGAGACGATGCGGCAGACGGGCATCGACATGATGACGAAGTACAAGGAGACGAGCGAAGGCGGTCTCGCGGTCAACGTCATCGAGTGCTGACGAACGGGCGCACCGCGCCCGGTGACCCCCGATCGGGACTCTCGCGCCGCTCGCCCCCGTCTGGCACGCTGTGCAGATGGAAACCCCCGACCCGAATATCCCCGAACTGTTCTGGGGCGCAGGCCTCATCGGCCTCGTCATCGGCCTGCTGATCTACCTCGCCGTGCTCGGGCTCATGCTCTGGATCGGCTACCTGATCATCAAGGCGGCCGTGCGCAACGGCCTCCGCGAACACACGATGTGGCTCGAGAGCCGGCGCGGCCCGCTGCGCTGAAGCGGTCGGCCTCGGCTGTCGAATGACTGCCGGGTGGGCGCCGGTGTCCCGACCGGCGCCCACCCGTGCTCGACGCGCCCGCGTCAGCAGGCGCAGCTGATGGCGCCGTCGACCACGGCGCCTCCGCCGAGTCCCGCCTCGGCGACGTTCGTGAGCGGGTCGGCCCCGAGCTGGGCCCGCCCATCGGCGGTGTCGTAGGCGAAGCCCTCGCGCACCCAGTACTCGAATCCGCCGAGCATCTCCTTGACAGGGTGGCCGAGCAGCGCGAACTCGAGTGCGGCGCGGGTCGATCCGTTGCAGCCCGGCCCCCAGCAGTAGACGACGACCGGTGCACCCGCCGGGATCAGCTCGGCCGCGTCGGCCGCGATGCGCCGCCCGGGCAGGTGCACGGCGCCGGGCACATGGCCCTGCGCCCAGGAGGCATCGCTTCGGGTGTCGACGAGCACGAAGCCGGGTTCGGCACCCGGCTCGGTGACCGCCAGCGCGGCCGCGACGTCAGAGACGTCGGCCTCGAACCCGAGGCGGCCCCGGAAGTGCGCGATCGCCGCGTCACGGGTGGCGACGTGGGCGAAGAGTTCGGGTGAAGCTGTCGGCGGCGTGGCCGTGATCGTCTCGGTCATGCTGTTCACCCTGCCACCCGACCGCCGTCGAGGGCAGGGTAGATCACGCCGTCGTGGCGCGACATCCCGCCACGCGGGCGCCGGCCACGCGGCGGGATCAGCCCGCGAAGAAGGCGGTCACCGCGGCGCCGAGGGCGACGAGGTCGTCGACGTGTGCGAGCTCGCGCGACGAGTGCATCGAGAGCAGCGGCACGCCGACGTCGACCGTGCGGATGCCGAGTCGGGTCGCCGAGAGCGGACCGATGGTCGTTCCGCACGGGATCGAGTTGTTCGAGACGAACGGCTGCGTCGCAACGCCCGCCTGCCGGCACACCGATGCCCAGAAGCCCGTGCCCTCGGCGTCGCTCGCGTAGCGCTGGTTCGCGTTCAGCTTCAGCAGCGGCCCGCCGCCCAGCACCGGCCGATTCGCCGGGTCGTGCCGGTCGGGGTAGTTCGGGTGCACGGCGTGGCCCGCGTCGGAGGAGACGATCCAGGATGCCGCGTACGCACGCCGGCGCTCGATGTCGCCGGCCCCGAGGCCGGCGCCGATGCGCACGAGCACGTCGTCGAGGAACGGACCGCTCGCGCCCGAGCGCGACTCGGAACCGAGCTCCTCGTGGTCGAATGCGGCGAGCACGCTGACGTGCGCGGCATCGCTCGGCGCTGCGAGCAGGGCGACGAGTCCGGCGTAGACGGAGCTCAGGTTGTCCATGCGGCCCGAGGCGAACAGCGCGTCATCGAGGCCGAACCGTGCGGGAGCCTGCGTGTCGGCGACGAGCACGTCGTGGCCGACGACCCGATCGGCCGCCACACCGGCGGAGGCCGCGAGCACGCCCAGGATGTCGCCCTCGGAGCCGGTGCCCCAGATGGGCTGCATGTGCCGCTGCTTGTCGAGGGTGAGCCCCTTGTTGACCTCGCGGTCGAGGTGGATCGCGAGCTGCGGGATGCGCAGCATCGGGGCCGTGCGCACGAGGTGCGCAGCGCCGTCGTCGGTGACGATACGGCCGGCGAGCTCGAGCTCGCGGTCGAGCCAGGAGTTCAGGAGCGGCCCGCCGTACACCTCGACGCCGGCCTGCAGCAGGCCCTCCGAGTTCGAGCTCGGGCGCGGCTTCAGCTTGAACGACGGCGAATCGGTGTGGGCGCCGAGCACGCGGAACGGCGTCGTGCCGTCGGCCCCCTCCGAAGCGACCCAGGCGATGACGGCGCCGTCGCGCACGACCACGCGGCGACCGCCGCCCGTGGGCCAATCGTCGCGCTCGTCGAGTCGGTCGAAGCCGGCCGCCTCGAGGCGGCGCGCGACCTCTTCGGCCGCGTGGTACGACGACGGGGAGGCGCGGACGAACTCGGCGAAGTCGGCGATGTAGGCGTCGGTGCGTGATGCGGGCATCCCCCCATCCAACACCGCCGACGCCTCGGGGTCGAGTTCGCCGCTCGGGACGTCAGGCGAATCGCACGACGGCCTGCAGGCGCGAGCGCACTTCCATGACCTCGGTGCCGCCGAGGTGCGCCGATCCGGGCAGGCCTTCGCGCACCGCGCTCGCGAGGCGCGAGCGCCGCACGAGCGCGACCACGGCGCCGCGATTCGTGCCGCCGAGTTCGAGCGACTCCTCGGCGTGCTCGTCGGGCACGACGATGACGAGCGCCGTCGGCTTGACCTTGGCGGCGCGCCCGATCGACTTCGCCCGGGCGGCGAGCGCGCGCATCGGTCGCTCGCCGTCGAGTGCCGCGCCGACGAGCTCGCCGCGCTTCATGGCGACGGGTCCGCCCCAGTCCTCCGACTGGATCGCGAAGAGCCCGGTGGGCCCGAGCACGAGGTGGTCGAGCTTCGGCGGCAGGCCGTGGCCCGCGGCATCCGTCGCGACGTCGTGCCACACCGTGTAGGCGATGCCGAGCGTCGAGAGCGATCGGGCGCTCGCCTCCTCGGCGAGGGCGTCGGCGAGCACGTGACGGATGTCGCGGGGCGCGCTCCGAACGAGCGCGGGATCGTAGGGGTCGGCGAGCGTCACGCCGCGACCGGCCCACTCCCGGATCAGCCCGAGATAGCGCTCGCGCGAGAGACCGCCGGGATGGCCGTAGGTGCGGGCGAGCGGCCGCGAGTCGCGACGCGGCCTCGGCGCCGCTGGAGCCCATGCCTCACGGTTCGGCGCGGGTGCCCCGCCTCGGGCTCCGCGGTCGAAGAGCGCCCTCGCATCGGGAGTGCCGACGAGTTCCCAAGCCAACTGCACGGCGTGGAAGCGCACGACATCGCCGCCCGTGTCGGGATGGGCGCTTCGGAGCGCCCGCCGGTAGGCGAGCCGCAGCGTCGCGTCGTCCGCGTCGGACGCGACGCCGAGCACCTCGTACGGTGAGGCGGAGAGCGGACTGTCGGGCATGGGCTCGCTTTCGAATGTGCGACCACGAGAATACCGCGGTGCGGCTGTACGCGGGTCTAGACTGCCGACCACAGGGGCCCGAGCGGGTCACAGGAGAGGCAGAGATGCTGATCGACGTGAAGTTTGCAGTGACCGAGCCCGTGACTCGCAGGAGAAGCTGAGATGCTCGTCGACGTGAAGTTTGCAGTGACCGAGCCCGTGACTCGCAGGAGAAGCTGAGATGCTCGTCGACGTGAACTACTGGGCCGTGATCGTCGCGACGCTGTCGACGATGCTCGTGGGATCGATCTGGTACACGCCGAAGGTGTTCGGCAACTATTGGATGCGGGTCGCGAAGGTCGATGACTCCGGCGAGCGCGGAGCCGTCGGCCCGATCCTCACGACGCTCGTCGTGAGCTTCATCTCCGCCTGGGTGCTCGCGATCGCGACCCAGGTCGCGTGGACTGCGCTCGGCGGCAACTACCTGCTCATGGCGATCACGACGGGACTCATGCTGTGGGCGGGGTTCACCGCCGCGCGCTTCATCACGCACGACGTGTTCGAAGGCCGGCCGCCGGGCCTCACGATCCTGAACATCGGGCACGAGTTCGTGACCGTGGTCGTGATGGCGCTCATCATCGGCGTCTGGCCGCCCGCCGGCACCGTCTGACGAGACCCGCGTCGACGCCTCCCGTCGACACCCGCGCGCCTCAGTCGGTGAAACGCAGCATGCCGTCGTCGACGAGCGTGCGAACCGCCGGCAGCAGCTCGGCCGCGAGCGCCGGCTCGTCGACCTCGAGCAACTGGGCGAGCGCCGACACGATCGCGCCGATCGACAACTCGCCGTCGCTCGCCCCGACGAGGGCGGCGAGCCCGGTGTCGAGACTGATCGCGCGTCCGAATCCGCTGCCCTGCCGCAGCAGCATCGCGGTCGGATCGTCGTCGCCCGGCCAGTAGTGCCGCTCCTCGGTGACGTCGCCGGCGGTCGTGAGCCGTGTCGCGGCGAGCGCGGCGTCGTCGAGCCCGGCCTGGCGGTCGTGTTCGGCGAGGCATTCGGCCAGGTGCGCGCCGAGCCCGGCCTCGTTGGAGCCGAGCGGCCCGTGCAGGCGCTCCAGTCGAGCGAGTCGGCCGGCACCCGTCGCCGTCGCCGTCGAGTCATCGGATGCCGCGGCATCCGTTCGTCGCAGCAGCACGTAGCCGAAGCCCACCTGCTCGACCCCGCGAGCGGCGAAGTCGTCGAGCCAGGCGTCGTAGAGCCGGTCGAACTCGGCGGTTCCGGGCCTCGTGCCGCCGTCGCGGATCCACGTCTCCGCGTACTCGGTGACGTGCTGCACCTCGCGTTCGATCACCCAGTGCTCGAGCGCGGCGGCCCAGTCGCCGACGCGTTCGAGACCATCGGAGGCGCCCGCGGAGGTCCCGTCGGATGCGCCACCGGATGCGCCGTCGCCGCGGTACTCCCAGTTGCCGAGCAACTGGGCGACGCCCCCTGGCTCGAGATGGTCGTGGGTCCCGCGGATCACCGCTTCGACGAGCGCGTCGCCCACCATGCCGCCGTCGCGGTAGTCGTACTCGGGCACGCCCGCGACGCGCGGAGTGATGACGAACGGCGGGTTCGAGACGATGCGGTCGAACCGCTCCCCCGCGACGGGTTCGAAGAGGCTGCCGAGCCGGAGCTCGACCCCGGCGATGCCGTTCAGCACGAGGTTCAGCCGTGCGATCTCGAGCGCCCGCTCGGAGATGTCGGTCGCGACGATCCGCTCGGCGAACCGGGAGGCGTGCATGGCCTGGATCCCACAGCCGGTGCCGAGGTCGAGCACGCGCCGGGCGGGCGTCGGCAGCATCAGGCCCGAGAGCGTCATCGACGCGCCCCCGACGCCGAGCACGTGATGCTCGCCGAGGGCGTGCCCGAGGGTGAGCTCGCCGAGGTCGGAGAGGATCCACCACTCGCCGCGTCCGTGCGCGTCGGTGAAGGCGTACGGCCGAAGATCGAGCCGAGCGCGAACGGATGCCTCGCTGCCCGAGCCGCGGTCCTCGCCGGTCTCGCCGTCCTCGCCGGTCTCACTCACCAGCCCGAGCTCGACGGCACCGCCGACTCCGAGTCCGACGAGCGCCTCGCCGAGCTCGCCGCGAGGCACGGGAACCCCGAGCACGAAGAGTTCGGCGAGCGTCGCGAGACCGGCGGATGCCCCGTGCCCCCGCCTGCGGGCGTCGAGCACCCGCCGCGCCGGCACGCGCTCTCCCCGATGCAGGGCCGCTGCGGCGTCGTCCCCCCACAACGCCTCGAGTGCCGCGACCGTGAAGTCCGCGGCGACGAGGTCGGCGCGGAGCAGTCCCAGGAGTTCGTCGACTCGAGCCTCATCGGCGATGGTGAGGGGCGACGGTTTCGGCTCGGTGCTCATCCGACCATTCAAGCGCACCCGCGCCACTGCGGTTCGATCAGCGGGTCGCGAGCTCGAGCACGAGCGGGAACGGGCCGAAGCCGTCGTCGATCGTGAGATGCCCGCCGCCCTGCACGGTGACGTGCTCGGCCCCGAGCGGCTCGGCGAACACCCGGGCCGCCCCTTCGGGGCAGTACGGATCGGCGTCGCCCGCGACCACGATCACGTGCTCCGCGGCGGCATGCACCGGATCGCCGCCGAGCACGAACCCTGCGACCTGGGGGATGCTCTGGAGCACCGGGTCCGAGACCGGGGCGACGAGCAGCAGGCGATGCGCCGCGGCATCCGTTCGCCCCGCCGCCGCCCGCCGGGCGGCGAAGACGAGCCAGGCCGCGCAGGCGAGACTGTGACAGACGACGGTCAGCGAAGCGGGCTCGGTTCCGACCAGTTGGGATTCGATCGCGGTGATCCAGTCGTCGAGCTCCGGGTCGTCGGGCTCGGGCAGCTGCGGGTAGCGAACGGATGCCCCGCGCCCATCGAGTTCGGAGGCGAGCCAGTGCTCCCAGTGCCCTTCGGGGCGCCGGTTCTCGTAGCCGTGCAGGATCAGGTACTGCGTCAACTCGCGCTCCTCCAGGTTCGGCCGGCGTGGCAGCGCGGCAGCGCGCACCATTCAATCAGCTGACCGCCGCGACCACGGTGTCGACCGTCATCGATTCGTCATCTGGAAGACACGTCGGATTGCGCTCTGTAACCCGCCCGTCACACGGTGCGTTTAGCGTTGATTACGATCAAGACGAGCGAGGGGAGGCGCGCATGGCAGAGTCGACGACACTCGAGCGGCTGCGTCAAGATGCACGTGACGAGCTCTCCGCGCTCATCGAACTCCGATGCCGGCTCGGCGAAGACCCGTGGGTGTTCCTGCCCGACCTCCCGTCGGTCGACGAACAGGTCGTCGCGACGCTGCGTGAAGACCGGCTCCACTCCGAGCGCTGGCGCACCGTGCGGGCGCGTGCCTACCACCCGGCCGCTCGCGAGGGCGACGTCGCGAAGTTCGAGTACGAGCTGTTGCGCGAGATCGCCCTCGAGCACCCCGAGCTCAGCTCTGCGGTGTGGTTGGTGCTCGACCGGATTCCGTCGCGTTGGTGACCCGCTGCACGCGCATCCAGGTGATGAAGCCGAAGATCGTGAAGAGTCCGTAGAAGACGTAGAGCAGCGCCGAGGCGTAGTAGCCGGCGCTGATGAGCAGCGGCACGCCCACGATGTCGACGGCGACCCAGATCAGCCAGAACTCGGTCCATCCCTTCGCCATGCCCCAGGTGGCGAGCAGTGAGCCCATGAAGATCCACGCATCCGCCCAGACCGGCTCGAAGGAGCCGAGGGCGCGGAAGATCGGGGTCAGCACGAGCGTGCCGCCGACGAGCGCGACCCCGAGCAGGATGCGGGCGCGTGCACTGGCCCACTTCGGCTCCACCGCGGAGTCGCTCACGTGCCGGTGCTGCGACCAACGCACCCAGCCGTAGATCGAGACGGCGATGAACATGAGCTGACGCCCGGCCTGCCCGAGCAGGTTCACGGGGTTCGGCGTCTCGAAGAGCGCGCCCATGAAGACCGTGAAGAGCAGCGCGTTGCCGACGATGCCGACGGGCCACGCCCAGACCTTGCGCCGGAGTCCGCCGAGTGCGCTCGCGAGTCCGAACCCGTTGCCGACGATCTCGCGCCAGAGGATGACCTGGTCGCCGATCACGAGCTGGGCGTCGAAGAGCCACTCGATCGGGTTCATGCCGGTTCGGTTCGCGGTGCGTCGGTGGTGCGAGCCCGGCCGCGGCGGGTCGCGAGCAGCGCGACGAGTCGCCAGCCGAGCAGGAACGCGGCGAGTGTCAGCGTCGCGACGACGATGAACGCGAACTGCGTCCCCTGACCGCTCACGACGCGCAGCAGCATGCCGCCGATCACGGTCACCGCCCACACGATGACACCGGTCGGCCAGACGGCGAGCGGATGCCGCCATGCTCGCGCCGCGAGCCAGCCCACGACGAGTGCGGCGAGGAACGGCCACGCAGTGACCGCGATGCCCGCGAGATCGAGCCCCTCCGCATGACTGCGTCGACCGATCAGCACGAAGACGACCACGAGCACGGCGTCGAGCACCGCCGCGATCGCGATCGTGCCGGGTCGGTGGTTCGCGGGATGCGTCATGCTCTCATCGTACGGATCCCGGAGTTCCCGTGCGCACCCTGCGCGCCGGCCTCACTCATGCGGCCCGAGCGACCCGAGCATCGAGGGGTCCTCGACCGGCAGCGCGCAGACGAACGCCTCGCACCGGTAGGCGACCGGCACCTCGCCCCGTGCAGTGCGCTCCTCGAACAACGAGAATCCCGCCTCGGCGAACTCGCGCGCCTGCCGCTCGTCGACGATCACGGCGACGGATGCCTCGTGAGCCCGGGTGGCGGCGAGGAGCGCGGGCTCGCCGGATGCCGCGGCGTCGTCCGTGTCCGCGACCTCGTGCACGACCGTCACGAGCTGCACGACCGGGGCGGTGAGCCTCGCCATGAGCTCGAGCGAACCGCCGAACGCGAGCGGGCGCTCGAGTGCGATGCCGGCGACCGAGGCCATCGCGCGCTCGGCCGACGCGAGGTACGCATCCCCCGCTCCGAGCAGGTACAGCCGCCACGCGGCATCCGCACACGCCGTAAGCCCCGACGGTGCGGCACCCTCTGCGGGGTCATCGGGCAGTTCGAGTCCACGTGCCCGCAGTACCGGGTCTCCCCCACCGGGCGACGCGAACGGCAGCCGTCCCGCCCCGTCCTCCTCGCCGCTTGCGGCCGCCAGCGCCGCATCCACGAGGGTGCGCGCCGCCACCGCGTAACCCGGTTCACCGGTCACCACGGCGAGCTCGAGCAGTCCGCCCGCAAACATGCCCGTGTCCTCGAGCGTGGCGACGGCCGTCGAGGCCTGCCCGTCGAGCGAGGCCCGCACCAGGCTGCCGTCGGACCGCACGTGCGTGGCCAGCAGCAGCTCTGCGCTTCGTCTCGCCGCCTCCACCGACCGTGCATCACGGCGCACGAAGCCGTGCCGTGCCAGTGCCCCGATCGCGAGCCCGTTCCAGCCGGTCAGCACCTTCTCATCGAGCGGCGGCGGCGCGAGCCGCGTGCGCCCCACGGCATCCTGACGGTAGTACCCGCCTTCGCTCCGCTCGCCGTCGATCACGCTCTCGGAGTCCTGTGCGCTCGCGAAGCCGCCTCCCGGCAACTGCAGCCGTTCGATCAGGAATCTCGCCACCCCGTCGGCGATCGACACCGTGTGCTCGTCGTTCGGCCACGCTCGCCCGAGCTCGGTCGCGACCCGAAGCAGCAGCGCGTTGTCGGTGAGCATCCGCTCGTAGTGCGGCTCGCTCCAGTCCGACTGCGTCGAGTAGCGGAAGAAGCCGCCGTCGATCGGGTCGTGCAGCGGAGACGCGCCCATGAGCCGCACCGTCCGCTCGGCCAGCGCCCGCCCCGGTCCACCCGCAGCGGTCAGGAACGCCAGTACCGGTGCGACCGGGAATTTCGGCGCACCGCCGAATCCGCCGTGCACCCGGTCCTCCTCGTCCGCGAGCGCTGCGATGGCGCCGGCGAGTTCGGCGGGGCCGGGCTGCACACCTTCGGTGCGGACAGCGGATGCCGCCGCCAACGCCTCGGCCACCGCCGCCGCCGTCGCGTCGAGCTCTGCGCGGCGCTCACGCCATGCGGTGGTGACGGCGGCGAGCACGGCGCTGAACGAGGGCGTCCCGTTGATCTCGCGCGGCGGGAAGTACGTGCCGGCGTAGAACGCGTTCCCGTCCGGGGAGGCGAACACGGTGAGCGGCCAGCCCAGCTCCCGGGTGAAGGCGGAGGCCGCGGCCAGATAGCTCGCGTCGACGTCGGGATGCTCCTCACGATCCACCTTGATCGCGACGAACCCGTCGTTGATCACCGCGGCGACCGCGGGGTCGCTGAAGCTCTCCCGCGCCATCACGTGGCACCAGTGGCACGTGGCGTAGCCGATGGAGATCAGCACCGGCACATCCCGCTGCCTGGCCGCCTCGAAGGCCGCTTCTCCCCACGGATACCAGTCGACGGGGTTCGAGGCGTGAGCGCGCAGGTACGGGCTCATCGCATCGCCGAGTCGGCTCCCCATACCCTCAGGATAGCGAGGCGCTTCATCTTCTTCCGGAAACAGGAAAGGCCGCCCCAAGGGGCGGCCTTTCGTTCGTGCACGCGTGCTGTGTGGCTCGTGCGTGCTGTGGTGCGTGTTAAACCAAAGAGAGCCGCCCATTTCTGGGCGGCTCTCTTCGAAATTATGTCCGGCGGTGTCCTACTCTCCCACAGGGTCCCCCCTGCAGTACCATCGGCGCTGCGAGTCTTAGCTTCCGGGTTCGGAATGTGTCCGGGCGTT
>NZ_FSRJ01000002.1 GCF_900142065.1 Agromyces cerinus subsp. cerinus
AACGCCCGGACACATTCCGAACCCGGAAGCTAAGACTCGCAGCGCCGATGGTACTGCAGGGGGGACCCTGTGGGAGAGTAGGACACCGCCGGACATAATTTCGAAGAGAGCCGCCCAAGGTTGGGCGGCTCTCTTTGGTTTAACACCAAAGACGCATGCTGGTCAGCGCGCACTGTGTGTGCGCACGTTCAGACCACAGGGCCGCCCGAAGGGCGGCCTTGTGGGTGTTCTTCTTCCATCTTCAGGCCTGCGTTATGGTCTACGAGGTGTTCTACGCCCTCGCGCACGCGGCGGTTCCGCGCGTCGCCGCGCCGGGGGTTAGAGCACGACGCGCGTCAGCTTGAACACGGGGATCAGGCGCTCGGTCTTCTCCTGGTAATCGGCGTAGGGCGGGTAGGCCTCGACGGCGCGCGCCCACCAGACCTCGCGCTCCTCGCCCTCGAGCTCGCGGGCCTCGTAATCGTGCTTCTCGCCGCCGTCCTGCAGTTCGACGTGCGGGTGCTTCTTCACGTTCCAGTACCAGACCGGATGCTTCGGGGCCCCGCCGAGCGAGGCTACGGCCGCGTACTCCCCGTCGTGCTCGACGCGCATGAGCGCGGTCTTGCGGAGCTTGCCCGACTTCGCGCCGACCGTGGTGAGCACGATGATCGGCATGCCCCTCAGGGTGTTCGACGACTCGCCGTGCGACGCCTCGAACGCCTCGGCCTGCTTGCGCGCCCAGGCCGACGTGCCCGGCTCGTACTCGCCTTCCAATGGCATGGATCCTCCTCGATGTGCTGTCTGTCGACGATAACCCGGCGCCGCACCGGGGCATTCCACAGGGTGGTGCCCCTGCACCTCCGGCGCGGGCCGGCTCAGCGGTCGAGCGCCCGGATCGCGAGCCACGCGGCGGTGCGATCGTCGGGGTTGCCCATCGAGAGGCCGGTGAGCTCCTCGACGCGGTGGATGCGGTTCGTGAGGGTCTGCCGGTGCACGCCGAGCTGCTCGGCGGCCACGCCCCACGAGCCGTGCTCGGCGAGGTAGACGCGCAGCGTGCGGGTGAGTTCGGCGTGCAGGCCGTCGTCGCCGCGCAGCGGGTCGAGCACTTCGGCGAGTCGGGCGTTGTCGCCGGGGTCGAGCCGATCGAGCACGAGGGCGACCGTGGGCAGCGCGCGGTACCGCGACACGGTGAGGGCGTCGGTCACGGCCACGTCGAGCGCCTGCCTCGCCTCGGCGGCGGTGCGGGCGAGTGCGTCGGATGCCGCGGGGGAGCCGAGCCCGAGACGGAGCGGAGTACGGGCGTCGGCCGTGACGTCTTCGACGCGGCGCACGAGGTCGTCGACGCGGTCGTCACGGAGGAAGCCGAGCAGATGCCCCGGCTCCTCGGTGATGAGGTGCACGCTGCCGAGCTCGTCGAGCCAGCGGGTCACGAGGCGTTCGAGGTCGACCGACTTCGACCTGGCGGTCAGCGCGAACCCGGTGAGTGAGCTCTCGTGCACGCCCCAGCGGCGCAGCAGCGCGGCTGCGGCCGGGCCGCCGTCGAGGAGGGTGTCGATCATCACCTCGCGTCCGAGCCGTTCGGTCGTGGTGCGGTCGTGCGTGCGCAGGATGAGGTCGAGCAGGGCGGCCGCCTGCGAGGCGAGGTCGCGGCCGCGGCTCATCGACGCCTCCCGCGAGGAGATGACGAGGTAGGCGCTGAGGTCTTCGCCCGTGCCGACGGGGTGCACCTGCAGGCCCGGATGCCGCACCCGCACCGGCCTGCTGAACGCGACGGCGACCGCGTCCTGCACGTGCAGCCCGCCGGCGCCCGCGGTCGAGATGACCTGGCCGTGCGGGTCGAGCAGCACCGCCCAGCCGTCGATGCGGCGGGCGAGCTCGGCGACCACCGCGCCGACGCCGCCGCGTCGCGCGACCTGGGTGAGCACCTTCGTGCCCGTGGTCACGAGCCGGTCCTCTGCGGCCTGGTCGGTCGCGAGCAGGGCGACGAGCAGCGGATGCAGCACGGCATCGGATGCCTCGGCGCCGACGATCGCCGTGGCCCCCGTCGACTCGACCGCCCGTCGAAGCGCCCGGGTCGCGCCGTGGCTGACGAGCACGGTGCCGCGCAGCGCGTCGGCGCGCGGGCCGCCGGCGGTGAGGGCGGTCGCAAGGGGTTCGGCACCGGCGACGACGAGGGTCGCGAAGCCGGGGTGGCCGACGACGCTGAACTCCTCGAGCCGAAGGGCGGCGTCGACCGGTGTCGCCGGCGCGATGCCGTCGCCGATGAGCTCGCCGCCGAGTACGCGGGCGATGGAGAGCACGTCACGAGCCATGCCATCGAGTGTACGAAATGCCGCGGCATCCGCTCATCGTTCGACATTCTTCGCAGTGACTCGAGGCGTCGAGCCTGCCTAGCATCGGGCGTACCCCAGCACTGATCCAAGGGAGCATCATGAAAGCCATCGTCTTCCGCGCACCGGAGACGCCGATCGAGGTCGCCGATGTCGAGCTCGCCGCCCCCAAGGCCGGCGAAGTCCGCGTCAAGATCGCGGCGGCGGGCGTCTGCCACTCCGACCTGCACGTGAAGCGAGGGGAATGGGACGCCCCGGCTCCGCTCGTCATGGGTCATGAGGGGTCGGGCGTGGTCGTCGAACTCGGCGAGGGCGTCACGTCGCTCGCCGTCGGCGACCACGTGGTGCTCTCGTGGGTGCCGCCGTGCGGCGAGTGCCGCTATTGCCGCTCGGGCCACGAGGCCCGCTGCCAGAAGGTCGCCACCGTCGTCGCGCCGAAGGGCGTGCTCTTCGACGGCACCTCGCGCCTGTCGCAGGGCGAGGAGTCGCTGCACCACTACCTCGGCGTCTCGTCGTTCGCCGAAGAGGTCGTCGTGCCGGCATCCGGCGCCGTGAAGGTGCGCGACGACGCCCCGCTCGACGTCGTCGCGGTCGTCGGCTGCGCCGTCGCGACCGGCGTGGGCGCGGTGCTCAACACCGCCGCCGTCGAGCCCGGCTCGACCGTCGTCGTCATCGGCTGCGGCGGGGTCGGCCTGAACGTCGTGCAGGGCGCCCGTCTCGCGGGCGCCGAGCGCATCGTCGCGGTCGACGTGCGCGCCGACAAGACCGCGCTCGCGGTGCAGTTCGGGGCCACCGACCAGATCGACGCCTCGCAGGTCGACGCGGTCGAGGCCCTCTTCGCGCTCATCCCCGACGGCGTCGACTACGCCTTCGACGCGATCGGGCGCACCTCGACGACCGAGCAGGCGATCCGCATGCTGGGCCTCGGCGGCGCCGCCGTGATCGTCGGGCTGCCGCCGACCGGTGCCAAGGCCTCGTTCGAGCCGCTCGTGCTCGCCGAGGCCGACCAGCGCATCCTCGGCTCGAACTACGGCTCCGTGCGCCCCTCGATCGACATCCCCGCGCTCGTCGACCGCTACATGGACGGCCAGCTGAAGCTCGACCCGCTGATCTCGGCCCGCCGCCCGCTCGCCGAGGCCGCCGAGGCGTTCGAAGACCTCGAATCCGGCGAAGCGCTCCGCACGCTCCTCATCCCCTGACCGCTGCAGCACCCGACTCACTGGAGAGTTCCCCCATGACCACCACTTCCGAAGCGCCGGCTGCCCGAGCCGACGCCCCCACCGACGCCGGCCTCCGCCGCGGCGTCATGAGCGGCCCCGAGCTCGCGGCCCAGGCGATCGCCAACATCGCCCCGAGCGCGGTCATCGCGTTCACCGCGGCCGGCATCTTCATCGGCGCGGGCAACGGCACGATGCTCTCGTTCGTGCTCGCCACGATCGTGATCCTCGCGGTCGGCTACTGCGTCGCCGTCTTCGCCAAGAAGCACGCGTCGGCGGGCTCGCTCTACACCTATGTCGCCAAGGGCCTCGGCCCGTTCGGGGCGTACCTCGCCGGCGTCGCGCTGCTCATCGGCTGCTGGGGCATCGCCGCCGGCTCGCTCGGAGGCTCGGTCTCCTACATCAACCAGTTCCTGCTGCTCATCGGCGTGCCGTTCGAGGGCGTGTTCGCCCAGATCACGCTCGCGATCGTGCTCGGCGGACTCGCGACGCTCTTCACGATCCGGGGCATCCGCCTCTCGGCGCGCGTCTCGCTCGTGCTCGAGCTCGTCTCGGTCGCGATCATCCTCGTGCTGCTCGTGCTCGCGCTCGTGTGGGCCGGCCCGAACGCGTGGGACCCGGCGCAGTTCTCGCTCGAGGGTGTGCCGTTCCAGGGCGTCGCCGCGGGCATGGTGCTCGGCATCCTCGGCTTCGTCGGCTTCTCCTCGGCCGATGCCCTCGGCCGCGAGGCGAAGAACCCGTACAAGGCGATCCCGCGGGCGATCATGTGGAGCGCCCTCGGCGTCGGCGTGCTCTACGTCTTCTCGGCGTACACGCAGATCGCGATCCTCGGCGACGACCTCGCGACGGTCGCGAGCCCGCTCGAGGCGATCTCGGCGCAGATCGGCATGCCCGCCTGGTTCGGCCCAGTGCTCACCTTCGGCGTCGGCGCCTCGTTCTTCGCCGTCGTCGTGGCCCCGCTCAACGTCGTCGGCCGCATCATCTACGTGATGGGCAAGGAGGGCGTCGTCGCCGAGCGATTCGGTCGTACCCACGAGCGCCACCTCACCCCGCACCGCGTGCTGCTCGTCGCCGGACCCGCCGCGATCGTGCTCGACGTCGTGCTGCTGGCGATCGGCGTGCACCCGATGGACATCGTCGTGTGGGTCGACACCTACGGCACCTACGGCTACATGGTCGCCTACGCCCTCGTCGCGATCGCGTGCGTCGTCTACACGCGACGCGAGAAGATGCGCAACGGCCTGGTCTGGGTGTGCGCCACGGTCGCCGTCGTCGCCATGGTCTACGTGTTCTTCGCGAACGTGTGGCCGGTGCCGGCGTGGCCGCTCAACGTCATCCCCTACCTGTTCCTCATCACGATGATCGCCGCGCTCGCCTGGTACCTGCACCTCGCCAAGCGCCGCCCCGAGGTGATCGCGAACATCGGCAACACCGAGACCGACGCGCTCGAGGGCGTCGGCTAGGTCGCGTCCACCAGTTCCCGGGCCTCGCCGTCGCCTCAAGCCCGACGGCGGGGTTCCGGCACCGTACCCGCGCCTCCCTGGGCTCCCCTACAGCCATCAGGGAGGCGCGGTTCTGTCGGAGCGGGCGTCGCCTAGGCTTCGAGGATGTCGCTCGACGCATCGGTACGTCCCGAGGCCGCCATCATCGCTGCCGTGTCGCGGCTGCACGAGCTCGGATTCCAGGGGGTGCGGGTGGCGGCGAACTACTACGCCACCGGGCACTGGCGGTGTCGCGTTCTGGTGCCGGAGCCGGGCGACTCGATCGGCTGGGCCGGCGAGCGGAACATCCTCCTGGCGTACACGAACGCCTCGGGTCAGGACGTCTTCCGGGATGGCCGCACCGACTGGGGCGTCGTCGCGCTCGCCGACCGGCTCGCCCGAGCGGCTCAGGAGGTTCCTTCGGCCGTACGGCCGGACCCGCAGTACGCCGCCTGGCTCGCCGAGCTGCGGCGCCGCACGGCGGGCGGCTGGTTCGTGATGTGGGAAGACGCATACCTGCCGGAGCAGATGTGGGAAGCCCGAGGACTGGTGAGGTTGGTCTATGCCGATCGCGCCGCCGCAGAGGCGGACGCCTCCGATCCGGCGCATTTCAGCGTGGACGAGAACGGCTGGTCGCTCTCCGGCACGATGCCGGCACCGCCCATGCCGTGAGCGATCCGAGTCGGAGTGACCGCCGATCGATCCCGAGGTGATCGCGAACATCGGCAACACCGAGACCGACGCGCTCGAGGGCGTCGGCTCGGTTCCGTCGACCGGACTCCGGGGCCTCGTCGCCGCTTCAAGGCCGGTTTCCGGCTGCGTCAGAGCTGCGGCCGCAGCACGTCGTACGCCCAGGAGGCGAGCGTCGTCGGCGTGGTGCTCTGCGCGGATCGCGGCTGCTCGGGAACGAAGCCGTCGCGGAGGCCGGTGGACATGCCCATCAACGCGTCGACGAGGGTGCCGGGCATCCCGTCGCCGCGCATCCCGTCGCGCATTGCGTCATCCGGGATCCGTTCGACGCGGAGTGGTCGGCCGGTCGCCTCGGACAGGATCTCGGCCACCCGTCGCCAGGTGAGATCCTCCGGCCCGTGCACGGCCTGCACGTGCCGGCCGCTCCACCCCGTCGAGAGCAGTCGGGCGACCGCGACCTCGGCGATGTCGCGCGGAGCGACCCAGGCCATCGGGTGATCCAGGGGGAGGATGACCTGCAGGCTGCCCGATCGCACCTGGTCGAGCTGGAGTTCGAGGTTGCTGAAGAAGTACCCGCAGCGCAGATGGGTCACCGACGCCGCGGTGCCGTCGAGCGCGACCTCGGTGGCGGCGAGACCGTCGATCTCACCTGCGCCGTGACGCTTCTCGGCACCGACACTGCTCTGGAGGACCACGCGCGCGATGCCGTTGTCGTCGACGGCTCGCACCACGCTGGCGGTGGCGCGACGGTAGTCGTCGAGCGGATCGGCGCTCGCCGCGGGCGGGTCCACCCAGTAGAGCGCGTCGACATCGGATGTCGCTGCGCTCACCGCCTCGGCATCGAACTGGTCGACCGCGAACGCGTCCACCAGCGGCCGGATCTCAGGGTCGAGCCGCTCGGGGTCGCGGGCCAGCACGAGAGGTCGCACGCCCGCGCGAACGAGCATGGCGACGACGTGGCGACCGACCCTGCCGGTCGGGGTGGTGACGGCGATTCGCATGAGTTGAGTCCTTTCGTCGAGATGATCGACCCACCGTAGCGACGGAGGCGGACAGATCCTGGCCGCCATTACCCGCACAATGGAGGAATGGAGAGCGATCCGACCGCGCGTGCCCTGTCGCTGCTGTCGGTGCTCCAGACGGGCGCCGACTGGAGCGCGGCCGCGCTCGCCGAGCGGCTCGGGGTCAGTGCGCGAACCGTGCGGCGAGACGTCGATCGGCTCCGCGGACTGGGGTACGCGATCGTCGCCCGACCGGGGCCGGGGAGCGTGTACCGGCTGGGCCCTGGGTCGACGATCCCGCCGCTGCTCTTCACCGCCGATGAGATCGGGGCGATCGTCGCGGGGCTGCGGCTGATCGCCCCGCGTCTGCAGGGGGACGAGAGTGCCCGAGTCGCACTCGCGAAGCTCGAGCAGGTGCTGCCGCCCGGGCTTCGCCGTCGAGCCGATGCGATCGACCTCGCCACCGAGGTACTCGAAGAGGATCATGCCGTCGCGGCGCAGGACGTCGGCATCGTCGCCGATGCGGTGGCCGAGGGCGGACGCATCCGGTTCGCCTACCTCGACCGCAACGCGGCCTCGTCTGCCCGGCTCGTCGACCCGTACCGACATGTGCTCAGGGCTGGTCGGTGGTACCTCGTCGGCTTCGATCTCGATCGTGAGGAGTGGCGCACGTTCCGCTTCGACCGCATCTCCGACGTCGAGCGAGTTCCGGGCACCTATCGGCGTCGGGACTTCCCTGATGCCTCGATCGGCCGCTGGTTCGCCACGGACTTCGGCAGGCTCGGCTGAACGATGCCGTCATCGGCGGCGCGTTCAGCGGTTCGCGGGCTCCCAGCCGAGGCTCGGCGCGACGTGCTCGGCGAAGGCCGCGATCATCCGCAGGTTCAACTCGACGCCGAGCTGGCTCGGGATCGTGAGCATGAGGGTGTCGGCCTCGCGGATCGCCGCGTCGCGCAGCAACTGCTCGACGAGCTTGTCGGGCGTGCCCGTGTAGGTCTTGCCGAACGTCGAGCGCATGCCGTCGATGTAGCCGACCCCGTCGCCGTCCTGGCGGCCGCCGAAGTAGAGCTCGTCTTCGGCCGTCGTGATCGGGAAGATCGAACGGCTCACCGAGGTGCGCGGTTCGCCCGGGTGGCCGGCCTCGCGCCAGGCCGCGCGGAACGTCTGGATCTGCTGCGCCTGCAGCTCGTCGAACGGCAGGCCGCGGTCTTCGGTGAGCAGCGTCGACGACATGAGGTTCACGCCGCGACGCCCGGCCCACTCCGCCGAGTCGCTGTTGCCGGCGCCCCACCAGATGCGCGAACGCAGGCCGGGGGAGTACGGCTCGATGCGCTGCAGGCCGCTGCCGCCGCCGAACGGCGACGAGGCATCCGCTTCGGCTATGCCCTTGCCTTCGACGGCCTCGAGGAAGCGGTCGAAGTGCTCGCGGGCGATGTCCGCGCCGCGGGGGTCCTGCGAGCCCGTGTAGCCGAATGCCTCGTAGCCGCGCACGACCGTCTCGGGTGATCCCCGGCTGACGCCGAGTGCGAGCCGGCCGCCCGAGATGAGGTCGACGGCAGCCGCCTCCTCGGCGAGGTGGAGCGGGTTCTCGTAGCGCATGTCGACGACGCCGGTGCCGACCTCGATGTGCCTGGTGCGCGCCGCGATCGCCGCGAGCAGCGGCATCGGCGACGCCTGCTGGCGGGCGAAGTGGTGCACGCGGAAGTACGCGCCGTTCACGCCGAGCTCGTCCATGCCCTGGGCGAGGTCGATCGCCTGCAGCATGGAGTCGGCGGCGGAGAGTTCGCGGCCGCCGCCAAGGGGGCCGTAGTGTCCGAATGAGAGCGTTCCGAAGCGTTGCACGACTGGTGGAACGATCGGGCGCCAGCCTCTATTCCTGTGCATGGATGCCTCGCGGTGCCGTCTCCGGCCGCATCACCTCGGCTCGGGGATCGCGTTGATGAGCGCGGCGAGGTCAGCGCCCGCGTCGAGGAGGGCGAGCGATCGCGTCGCGATTCGATCGAGGCGCCGTCGCAGGATTCGAGTCGCCTCGTCGGCATCCTCGAACGATTCGAACGATTCGAGCGCCCCGAGGAGCTCACGGACGGTCGGGATGCCGGTGCCGGCGTTGCGAAGCGCCACCACGATCCGGGCGGCACGAATCGCTGGGACCTCGTAGCGACGCGTTCGATGCGAGGTCACTCGATCCGGCCGGACGAGCCCCTCCTGTTCCCAGAACCGCAGCGTCGACGTGCGCACGCCGAGCGCGCCCGCGAGCTCAGTGATCGTCATCGCGTCACGATCCGGTTCGCGCTCCAGCGCCTCCGGTTCACCGCTGATCGCCATGATCGCCTGCCCGGCTCGCAACGTCTCGGCCCGTTCGCGTGCGAGCGTCGCGTGAGCGGCATCGATCGTCGCCACGCGTTCGGCGACGCCCTCGGTTCGAAACGCCGCCATCGTGCTTCGCGCGCTCACCGGGCCGGCCGCGCCGGCGAGTGCCCGGTAGCCGCGGAGAGCCGCGACATGGATCGGCCCGTACGAGCGGTAGCCGTTCGCGGAGCGAACGGCAGGCGGGATGACGCCGAATCGCTCCAGGTCGCGGACCTGCTGCACCGAGTAGCCCGATGCGCGGGCGACATCGATGGTCCGGAGCACGGGACCGGTGGCGCTCTCCGGCTCGTTCATGGCTGAACCCCACAGAAGCACTTGAAGGTGACACTTGAACCATGAGTATGCAGCAGATCATCGAGAAGGTTCGGACGTTCGACGGCGTGCTCGTGGTGCAGCCCGGGCCCGACAGCGGGCTCCCGGAGCTGGCCTGGGGTGACGCGTTCTTCTACTACGCACCCGATGGGCGGATGCCCACGAACGTGCAGCCGTACGGCACCATCGTCACCAAGGACTATCCCGACGACACCTCTTCCGAGCTCGGCGACGGCCGGTGGCGGGTGAACGTCCACGTCGGCCGCGCGACGTTCGTCGAACTCGCGGGCGAGGACCCGCGACGCCTGAGCCGAAGTCGTGACCTCGCGGCCGTCGATGTGGTGATGCCCCACCCGGTCTACGGCGAACTCGGCTGGCTCGCCGTGGTGAACCCGGGTGCCGCGACACTGGAGCTGGTCGTCCGGCTGCTCACCGAGGCGCATGCCGCAGCGCGCGCCCGTTTCGAGCGACGCCGTACCTGACCTCAGCCCCGCGCGAGCACCAGCGAGAACTCGATGACCCCGTCGGGCTCGACCGAGACGAAGCCGAGGTTCGGCGCCTCGACGCCGAAGTCGGCGAAGGTGATCGGGATGCTGCCGGCGACCTGGCCGTCACCGCCGTTCCAGACCGCGTCGAGGTCGACGGTGACCGCACGCGTGACGCCCGCGAGGGTGAGCTCGCCGGTCGCCTGCACCGTCTGCACCCCGCCGACCACGGGCGTGGTGTCGACCGTGATCGGCTCGGTCAGCACGAAGGTCGCGGTGGGGAATTCGTCCGTGCGCAGGGCGGTCGAGCGGAAGTACTCGTCGCGGTTGCCCGAGTCGGTCGCGATCGACGCGACGTCGACCTCGAGCGAGGCGGCGGTCAGGCTCAGCCCGTCGACGGTGAAGGAGCCCGTCACGTCGGAGGTGCGCCCGGTCACCGTCACGTCGGTGCCGTTCAGCATCTCGTCGACGCGGTAGCCGGCGAACGAACCGCCCGCCACGATCCACTCGCCGGTGAGATCGGATGCCTCGGTGCCCGCCTCGGCCGTCGCGGGCGGCGCCGCCGTCACCGACGGTGCCGACTCGGCCTCGCCGACGATGAGGTCGCGGTAGACGATCGGTCCTGCGATGGCGGCGGTCGCACCGAGCGCGAGCACGCCGGCGACGATCGAGGCGGTGATGATCTTCGTGCGCTTCTGCACTGCGGCTCCTCGGGGTCGGGCTTCGAGCTTCGCCGATCACGGTATGAGAACGCAGTGAATGCGTCGCGACACTGTCGAGATGACGGCGGATGACGCAGACTGTCGTGCATGAGCGACCCCGATGACGCGATCGACTCCCACCTGCTCGGGCCGGACCTGCTGCCCACGCCGTTCACCGCCGACGAGATTCGGAACGCGAGCGGCTCGGGCACGACCATCCGCATCCTCGTCGAGGAGCCAGACGGCGGCGCGTTCGAGCGCGTCAACCGCTTCAGTGACTGCGACGACGACGGCGCGATTCTCGAACGCTGGCGCGTCGCGCCGGGCGGCGGTGTCGATGGGGAGGTCGCACGCGGCCGGGTGACGTGGCGCGAGCTGCAGGGGCACGCCGCATTCCCCGCGGCGACCACGAGCCGGCGCGAGGAGATGCTCGATCTGCCGATCGGCCGGGTCGAGTGCCTGCGCTTCGACACTCGCGACGACGAGGCTCCGGATGCCCCGGTCGAGACGTTCTGGTTCGCCCGGGCCCTTCCGGGCATGCCGGTGCGGTTCGAATCGCCCACGCCCGCCGGAGTCGTGCGCACCACGGTGCTCGCCGTCGAGGTCGTGCGCTGACGGCCGCGGGTCTCGCGGACTCCGGCCGATTGCTGGCGGGCCACGGGGCATCCGTCTAGCGTGAGGTTCGGGGGAGATTCGGCGCGGAAGCCGGAATACCAGCCCTCTCGACAAAGTTGAGTTAAGTACACTCAAGTTTTGAACGAAGGGAGAGCCTGTGGCCAACATGCAGGGTGCGCCGAGCACGCAGGAGGAGCAGAAGTCGGCGCTCGAACAGTACGGCGTCAACCTCACCGAAATCGCGAAGGCGGGCAAGCTCGACCCCGTGATCGGGCGCGACTCCGAGATCCGCCGCGTCAGCCAGGTGCTCGCGACGCACGAAGAACAACCCCGTGCTCATCGGCGAGCCCGGCGTCGGCAAGACCGCCGTCGTCGAAGGACTCGCCCAGCGCATCGTCGCGGGCGACGTCGCCGAGTCGCTGAAGGGCAAGCAGCTCATCTCGCTCGACATCTCGGCGCTCGTCGCCGGTGCGATGTACCGCGGCCAGTTCGAGGAGCGGCTGAAGGCCGTGCTCAAGGAGATCAACGACGCCGAGGGCGAGATCATCACCTTCGTCGACGAACTGCACCTGCTCATGGGTGCGGGCGGCGGCGAGGGATCCGTCGCGGCCTCCAACATGCTGAAGCCCATGCTCGCCCGTGGTGAGCTGCGGCTCATCGGCGCGACCACGCTCAACGAGTACCGCGAATACATCGAGAAGGATGCCGCGCTCGAACGCCGCTTCCAGCAGGTGTACGTCGGCGAGCCGAGCGTCGAAGACACGATCGCGATCCTCCGCGGACTCAAGGGCCGCTACGAGGCCCACCACGGGGTCACGATCTCCGACGCCGCGCTCGTGGCGGCGGCATCCCTGTCGAACCGCTACATCTCGGCGCGCCAGCTGCCCGACAAGGCGATCGACCTCGTCGACGAGGCCATGTCGCGCCTCAAGATGGAGATCGACTCGAGCCCCGTAGAGATCGACCAGCTGAAGCGGCAGGTCGATCGCATGAAGCTCGAGGAGCTCGCCCTCAAGAAGGAGAAGGACGACGCGTCGAAGGAGCGGCTCGCGAAGCTGCGCGAGACGCTCGTCGAGCAGGAGCGCGAGCTCGCCGGCCTCGAAGCCCGCTGGGCGCGCGAGCGGATGTCGCTGAACCGCGTCGGCGAGCTGAAGAAGCAGCTCGACGAGGCCGTCACGCAGCGCGACCGCGCCATGCGCGAGGCCGACTACGCGAAGGCCTCGAAGCTCGAGTACGAGACGATCGCCCGGCTGCAGCGCGACCTCGAGGAGGCCGAGCGGGCCGAGCAGGCCCCCGATGAGCCGCGCATGGTCAACGAGCAGGTCACTGAAGAGGACATCGCCCAGGTCATCGCCGCGTGGACGGGCATCCCCGTCGGTCGGCTGCTGCAGGGAGAGACCGAGAAGCTGCTGCACCTCGAGCAGGAGCTCGGCAAGCGACTCATCGGCCAGAAGCGCGCCGTCGCGGCGGTCGCCGACTCGGTGCGCCGCTCGCGCGCCGGCATCAGCGACCCCAACCGGCCGACCGGGTCCTTCCTGTTCCTCGGCCCGACGGGCGTCGGCAAGACCGAGCTCGCGAAGGCGCTCGCGGAGTTCCTCTTCGACGACGAGCACGCCATGGTGCGCATCGACATGTCGGAGTACGGCGAGAAGTTCTCGGTCTCCCGGCTCGTGGGCGCGCCCCCCGGGTACGTCGGCTACGACCAGGGCGGCCAGCTCACGGAGGCCGTGCGTCGTCGCCCCTACTCGGTGATCCTCTTCGACGAGGTCGAGAAGGCGCACCCCGAGGTCTTCGACGTGCTGCTGCAGGTGCTCGACGACGGGCGTCTCACCGACGGCCAGGGCCGCACGGTGGACTTCAGGAACACCATCCTGATCCTCACGTCGAACCTCGGCTCGCAGTACCTCGTCGATCCGAGCCTCAGCTGGGACGAGAAGGAGCAGGCCGTGCTCCAGACCGTGCGGCAGGCGTTCAAGCCCGAGTTCGTGAACCGGCTCGACGACATCGTCGTGTTCTCCGCGCTCAGCGAGGAGGAGCTCGGCGAGATCGTCAACCTCTACATCGACCGGCTCTCGTCGCGGCTGCACGAGCGGCGGCTCCAGCTCGGGGTCACCCCCGATGCCAGGGCCTGGCTCGCCGAGCGCGGATACGACCCGCTGTACGGCGCGCGGCCGCTGCGCCGGCTCATGCAGCACGAGATCGACGACCGGCTCGCCCGGGCGCTGCTCACGGGCGAGGTGCGCGACGGCGACACCGTCGTGGTCGGGCTCGCCGACGATGGCGACTCGCTCACGGTGGCACGGGCCGACGCCTCGGCCGACTAGGCGAACACCACGCGGCATCCGTTCGACGCATCGAGCGGATGCCGCGTTCTGCTGTCACTCGACGGCGACGTCGCTCTCGGGCTCGGGCGCACGCACGCCGTTCGCGCTCTCCGGGATGCGGCGCTCGAGGGCGAGCGCAAGCGCACCGATGCCGAGACAACCGATGACCATCACGGCGATGTACACCGCGTCGAGGTCGTGGTCGAGCAGCAGGCCCGCGGCGATGGGCCCCGCGATCGCGCCGCCCTGGAACGCCGCCGAGTTGATCGCGTTGTAGCGGCCGCGATTGTGGTCGGAGGCGAGGTCGTTGTAGATCGCCGGCACCGTCGGCTGCAGGAGGGTCTCGCCGAACGCGAAGACGCCCATGAACGCGAGCACGCCGATGGCCGCGGCGAGGGTGTCGGGCAGCAGCCCGGCCGCGCCGAGGATCAGCCACGAGGTCGCCCAGACGCCGGCCATCACCCACATCACCCGAGTGCGCCGCTTGCCGCTGATCTTCGCGAGCACGGTGAACTGCAGCAGCACGATGACCGCGGTGTTCACCGCGAACGAGAGCCCGATGACGCGGGTCGAGACCTCGGCCACCTGCCGCGCATATGCCGGGAAGCCGGCCTCCATCTGGCCGTAGCCGATGAACATGGCGATGAACGTGAGGAGCGTGAGCCACAGCACCGCGGGCTGACGGAGGATCTCGCGATAGCCACCGGCGGCGACCGACTCCTCGGTCGGCTCGGCCTGGGTGCGCACATGGCGGAGCGGGCCGAGCAGGAGCGCCATGGGGATCAGGGCGCTGGCGGCGTCGATGAGGAAGATCACGGTGAAGGTCTCGGGAGAGTCGACGTCGACGTAGAACCCGCCGATGATGCCGCCCACGCCGATGCCGAGGTTCACGAGCGCGAAGTTCACGCCGAAGTACTGCTGCCTGAGGTCGCCCGAGACGACTGCCGCGATGAGCGCGTTGAAGCCGGGCCAGGAGACGCCGAAGTTCACGCCGATGAGCACGAGGGCGACGGCGGCGACGGCCGGATGCGTCGCGAACGCGAGCAGCGTGCAGCCGGCGATCATCGAGACGAGGCCCGCGAGCAGCACCGCCTTCGCGCCGAAGCGGTCGATGAGCGTGCCGCCGGGGCCGGTGACGATGAGCCCGACCACGGCGATGAGGCTCATGAGCGCGCCCGAGAGCCCGAGATCGAAGCCGCGCACCTCGTGCAGGTAGATGATCGTGAACGGCAGCGTGAGCCCCCGGCCGAGCGTCTGGATGGCGACGGTCGAGAGCAGCCACCGGCCCTCGGTGGGCAGGGCACCCCAGAACGTCCTCGCGCTGATCACTTCAGCATTCTGTTCGAGACGGCCGACATTCCGCCACTCGCCCGGGCAGGCTCTTCCGCCGCTGCCGCTCGCAGCGCTACTGTGGCGACAGCAGTTCGATCCCGGGGGAGGCGACATGTCTGCAGTGAGTGGAGACGACATCGGCGAGGTCGTGCTGACGCACGGCCAGCGACGAGGCATCCGATTGATCGGATTGGCCGGCGTGATCGGCGGCATCCTGTTGATCGTCGTGGCGATCATCGCCTGGATCGGGGTCTCGAACCAGCTCCGCGCCGAGAACATCACGATCCCCGACGACTCCCCGTACTTCGCGGGCAAGACCGTCGACGGCCCGGTCGACGCCTTCATCCAGGCGGGCGTCATCAACGCCCACGCGCTCGAGGCGAGCGGCGGCAAGACGTACGCCGAACTCGACCAGGACGACCCCGTGCGCGAAACCGTGATGCAGGCGTCGTTCCTCCGGGCCTCGCTCTTCACCTCGGTCGTCTCGTTCGGCGTCGCGCTCTTCGCGGCAGGGGTCGGCGTGATCTTCGTGCTCTTCGGGTGGGCGCTGCGCATGCTCGTGCCCTCGCCGGCGAGGGTGTCGGCGAGAGCCACGGCTCCGCCCGCAGCGGCCTGACAGTGCCCCGTCCGTTCATGAGACGGGCGTAGGCTCCCTGACATGCTGCTGGGGACAGGGGTGCAGGTCGATCGCGCACTCGTCGTCGAGACCGAGACGGGCGCGGTGCGCGGGGTGCGTCGGCACGGCGTGCGCTGCTGGCGGGGCATCCCGTATGCGGCGTCGACGGGAGGTGCCGCTCGTTTCCGCGCCCCTCGGGCGGCTTCGGGCTGGGACGGAGTGCGCGATGCCGTCGAGTTCGGGCCCGTGGCGCCGCAGAAGCGCAAGGGACAGTTCATCGGCGCGGCGCCGGGCCTCGTGCGCAGCGAGGACTGCCTGAGCGTGAACGTGATCGCGCCCGACGAGTCGGCCGAGACGGTCGGGTCGTCCGGCCGACCGGTCATGGTGTTCATCCACGGCGGCGCCTACAGCGTCGGTTCCTCGGGGGAGTACCCCCGCCAAGGCGAACGGCTCGTGCGCGAGCACGGCATCGTCTACGTCAGCATGAACTACCGGCTCGGAGCGCTCGGCTGGCTCGACTTCCGCACCTACTCGACGCCCGAGCGCCCGATCGAGGCGAACCTCGGGCTGCGCGACCAGGTCGCCGCCCTCGAATGGGTGCGCCGCAACATCCGCTCGTTCGGCGGCGACCCCGACCGCGTGACCCTCTTCGGCGAGTCGGCCGGGGCGAACTCGGTGACCACGCTGCTCACCGTGCCCGATGCCGAGGGCCTCTTCGCCCGCGCGATCGCGCAGAGCTCGCCGGCGAACGCCGTCTACCTGCCCGAGACGACGGCGAGATGGGCCCGCGAGTACGTGCAGCTGCTGAGCCGCGTGGTCGACGACGACGACCTCGAGAGCGAATCGGTCGAGGATGCCGCGGCGATGCTGTGCGCCGCAGACGCCATGCAGCTCGCCGAGGCGACCACCGCCCTCACGATCCGCACCCCCGACCAAGATCCCGGCACGATCAGCCTCGCGCCCGTCATCGACGGCGAGTTCCTGCCGCACCGTCCGCTCGACGCGTTCCGCGACGGGCTCGCGCACCGGGTGCCGCTCATCATCGGCACCAACGATCGCGAGGGATCGCTCTTCGAGGGGCGCATCAGCATCCTGCCCACGACGAAGCCGCGCATCCGCGCGATCTTCGCGAACACGAGGAAGAAGTCGCGCAAGGCCATCAAGCGTCAGTATCCGGGACTGCCAGAGCGACGGCCGGCGGCCGACTTCGCCGGCGACTTCACGTTCTGGTTCCCGTCGGTGAAGGTGGCGGAACGGCATGCGCGGTATGCACCGACGCACATGTACCGATTCGATGCGGCGCCGCGGATGCCGCGGCTCCTCGGTCTCGATGCGACCCACGGTCTCGAGCTCTTCGCGCTCTTCGAGAAGTTCGACACGCTGACGGGTGCGGGGCTCACGATGCTCGGCGGGCGTCGCATGTTCCGTGCGGTCGGGCGGCGCATGCAGGCGCACTGGGTCGCGTTCGCGGCATCCGGTGCGCCGCTCGACGACTGGCCGCGCTACGACGAGGTGGTCAGGCGCACCCTCGTCTTCGACCGGACCGACCGCATCGAACTCGACCCGCGGCGCGACAAGCGGCTCGCCTGGCAGGAGTTCGTGCCGCACGTGTGAGTCCGGGCAGGTTCGACCGCCGCAGCCGGGGGCAGCGCGCGTAGGCTCGGAGCATGCTCGCCACCGTCATCCACGCGCCCCGCGACATCCGTGTCGAAACCGTCGCCGACCCAGTGCTCTCCACCGGTGCCGACGCCATCGTGAAGGTCGTCGCCGCGTGCGTCTGCGGCTCCGACCTCTGGCCGTACCGGGGCGTGACCCCCACGCACGAGCCGCATCGCATCGGGCACGAGTTCATCGGCGTGGTCGAGGCGATCGGCGAGGAGGTCACAGTGGTCGCCGTCGGCGACTTCGTGATCGCACCCTTCTACGTGTGCGACAACACGTGCGCGAACTGCCGCAACGGCGTCTCGACCTCGTGCCTGAACGGCGGATGGTGGGGCTCCGACGACCGCGTCGGCGGCTTCGCCGACGGCGGTCAGGGCGAGCGGGTGCGCGTGCCGCTCGCCGACGGCACCCTCGTGGTCGTGCCCGGACCGGTCGGCGACGACGAGGTGCCGGGTCTGCTGAGCCTCGCCGACGTCATGGGCACCGGCCACCACGCCGCGGTCTCTGCCGGCGTCTCGGCGGGCGACTCGGTCGCCGTCGTGGGCGACGGTGCGGTCGGCCTCTGCGCGATCATCGCGTCGAAGCGACTCGGCGCCACGACGATCATCGCGATGTCGCGGCATCCCGAACGGCAGGCGCTCGCCCGTCGGTTCGGCGCGACCCACATCGTCGAGGAGCGCGGCGCCGAGGGCGTCGCGCGTGTGCAGGAGCTCACCGGGGGCATCGGCGCCGACCGGGTGCTCGAATGCGTCGGCACGAAGGAATCGATGGACCAGGCGATCCGTTCCACCCGCCCCGGCGGCATGGTCGGGTACGTCGGTGCGCCGAACGGCGGGCCGGAGCTGCCGGTGCGCCCGCTCTTCAACCGCAACGTCGGCGTCAACGGCGGCGTCGCGCCCGTGCGCGGCTACATTGAGGAGCTGCTGCCCGATGTGCGGTCGGGGGCGATCGAGCCCGGGCTCGTGTTCGACCTGGAGCTGCCGCTCGCCGAGGCCGCGGAGGCGTACGCCGCGATGGACGAGCGCCGCGCCACGAAGGTGCTGCTGCGGCCATGAGCGAGCTGCTCGAACGGCTCGTCGCCGAAGCATCCGAACTGCAGTTCGACCGGTTCACCCTCGACGACGCCTGGCTGGTCGGAGGGAAGCTGCGAGCTGCCGCCGCCGAGGCGGGGCATCCGGTCGCGATCGCGATCTGGTTCGGCTCGCAGCGGGTGTTCCATGCCGCACTGCCGGGCGCGACCGCCGACAACGATGCCTGGCTCGATCGCAAGCACCGGGTCGTCGATCGTTACGGGCAGGCCTCGATGCTCGTCGGCGAGGAGTTCCGCGCGAAGGGCGAGGACTTCGACGTGCACGCCCGCCTCGACCCGCGCGAGTTCGCGGCGCACGGCGGGGTCGTGCCGATTCGCATCCGCGAGGTCGGGGTCATCGGCGCCGTCGGCGTGTCGGGGCTGCCCGAGTTGGCCGATCACGAGTTCGTCGTGGCGCAGTTGCGTGCGCACCTGCGCGAGCAGCGCGCCGGCTGACACGTCGTCGGTGATGCCGGCGCCGGCCGTGACGCAGGTCAGTTCGAGCGTCGCGCGTGCGCGGTCACGCGTCGATGTCGTCGAGGCGCGCGATGACGACTTCGAGCAGGCGCGCGAGCTCGGCGCGTTCGGTGTCGCCGAGGTCTTGCAGCACGTCGGACTCGACGACGTCGGAGTCGCGGATGGCCTGACTGAACAGTCCCCATCCCTGCTCGGTGAGGCTCACGAGGATGCGGGTGCGGTTTTCGGGATCGGCTGCGCGCTCGACGAGGCCCCGCTCGGCGAGCTTGTCGAGCCGATGCGTCATCGACGACGGCGCGACGTTCGTGAGCTCGGCGAGCTGGCTCGGGGTGAGCGCCTCTCCGGCCTTCGCGAGCGAGGTGACGACGGCCCACTCGCCCGAGCTCACGTCGAGGTCGGTGAGCTGCCTGGCGTACCACTGGTCGAGCTTCTTCGTGAGCCCCTGCACGGCGGTGATGACCCGCTGCACGGACTCCTCGCCGCCTGCGGCGACGTAGGTCGCGACGGCGCGGCGGTGCAGTTCCTGCGCTGACGGGGTGCGTTTGGCCATACGGGAATTGTCGCACGCGAAGTTCGGTTGCTAATATTTCGATATCGAATAGTTCGTATTCGAATCATCGCCTCCCCTCCGATCGCCCCGCGGGTGAGGCATCCGTCTCGTTCGAGACCATCGACTCCGGAAAGGTGGCGTGCCCATGCGCGCGAAGCTGCTCATTCTCGCATCGAGCATCGGCATGCTCGGGTGGGGCGCCGTGCTCCCGTACCAGTACGCCTACGCGGCCGACACGCGTGGCTGGGGCGCGCTCGTCGCGGCCGCGGCGTCATCGCTCTTCTCGGTGGGCGCGCTCGTCGCCGCGCCGATCGCGGGCCGGCTGGCAGACCGGCACAACCCCGTGCACGTCGCCGTCGTCGCGCAGCTGCTCGGCGCAGCCGGAGCGGCATCGCTCATCCTCGCCGACAGCCCCGCCGTCTTCCTCGGCGGCATGCTCGTGTTCGGCCTGGGCCTGGCCGCCGCGGTTCCCGCCAAGCAGGTGCTCGCGCTCGAGTGGTCGTCGGCCGACGACCGACGCAAGGTCTTCGCGTACAAGTTCACCGGAGAGGCCCTCGGCATGGCCGCCGGCGCGTTCCTGGCCGGGCAGATCATCGACCTCGGTCGGCACGACGGACTCGACATCGGCTTCCTCATGGCCGCCGCCGGCTTCGCGGTGTCGTCGGCGATCATCGCACTCGCCGGTCGTGGTGTTCGCCGCAGCTCGGAGTTCGCCGCCGATGCGGTCGCGGGCCTGAGCGATGAGCGACGCCCCGGCGCCTTCGGCCTGGTGTTCGCGAACCCCGCGCTCCGCTGGACCTCGGTCGTCATGATCGCGCTGGCGCTCGGGTTCTACGCGCAGTTCGAGTCGGGTATTCCCGCATTCGGCATCACCGTGCTCGAGGTCGACCCCGTGGCGGTCGGCACCGCGGCGGCCGTGAACTGCATCGTGATCGTGGCCCTGCAGGTCGTGGTCGTACGACTCACGGCGAAGGTCAGCGCACCCGCCCTGCTCATGGCGGTCGGCGGCATCTGGGTGGTCGCGTGGCTCGTGCTCGCGAGTGCCCAGCTCGCGCCTGGTGTCGCATCGGCGATGTTCGTCATGACCTACGGCATCTTCGCGGTCGGCGAGACGATCTACAGCCCCGTGTTGAACCCGCTCATCGCCTCGCTCGCACGCAAGGGCATGGTCGGTAGCACGCTCGGTGCGATGTCGGCGCTGCAGACGGCGTTCACCGCGGCCGGCCCGCTCGTCGCCGGGGTGCTGCTCGGCGCCGGTCTCGGCGACGCGTTCCTCGGCATGCACCTCGCACTCAGCGTGCTCGCGGTCTTCGCCGCGTGGCGTCTGCAGCGCGTGATCGCCGCGATGCCGTCGGTGCGGCACGAGCCGCCGACGCGCCCGATCTCGGTCGTCGACCCGGTCGACGCCTGAGCAGAGCGCCGCGAGTCGTGTTCCGACTCGCGGCGCTCAGCGGATCAGTCGACTCCCGGGACGAGCACTCGCAGCGCGATCAGACTCGGGTCGCCCTCGGTCCACTCGGTGGTCAGCGCCACGTAGCGGGCCGTCGCGTCGACCTTCACCGAGCCGCGCGTCGTGCCGGCCTTGATCGACCCGATATCGCGGAACGTGATGCCGTCGTCGCTCACCGACACGGTCGCCGCCGGGGCGCTGTCGTCGTTCCACAGCGTCGAGACGGTGCCGATCGGCTGCGCCGAACCGAGGTCGGTGACCATGCGGCCGTTCGCCCCCGGGGTCCAGGCGGTGCGGGTGTCGTTGTCGACGGCGCGCTGCGGCGAGTTCATGCCCTCGGGCAGCACGGACGCCGGGAACGTGAGCGTGCTCAGCGCCAGGTCGGGCACCGGGAACGGCGTCGCGCCCGGGAACGACGTGGCGGCCGCGACCTTCGGCTTCACCACGGGCACCGTCCGCGTCCGGCCGGTCTCGACGTTCGTCACATCGAGCGTCGGCGCGGCGGCGATGCCGGCTGCCTCGCCGCGGGCATCCCCGCCGTCGAGCCTCGCGACACGCAGCGTGCGGCCGTCGAGCACCGACACCGAGACGCCGGCCGCCTTCGCGGCCGCGGTCGGAACCGTGGCGCGCGGAGCCAGCACGACGGCGTCGCCCGCGGGCACCGTGACGGTGAGCTGCGAGGCATCCCGTCCGAGCACCTGATCGCCGGCGTACAGCGCCACGGTGTCGCCCACGTAGGGAACCGTGACGTCGGTCGTGACGTCGGCGCCCGTGAGGTTGAAGGCGGTGAGGTAGCCGTCGAGCGAGCTCACGAGCAGTCCCTCGGCGCTCGGCTGCGGCGCGGCATCCTGCGCGGCCGTCGCTGCGGCATCGCCCGGCACCATCTCGACGAGCATCGGACGGTCTCCACCGCCGAGGCGGACGGTGTTGATCCCCTCCTTCTCGCTCGACACGGTGATCGGGGCCTGCCCGCCGCGCACGACGTAGCCGGCCGTGCCCTCGACATTGAGCCACGACCCCTCGGTCGTGGTGACCTGGTCCCCGGTGTAGCGGAAGCTCGCGGCATCCTGCCAGGTCTCAGCGTCGGCGGACACCTGGATGCGGTACTCGCGACCGGCCGAGGCCTCCCAGCCCAGCTGCACCTGCGTGATCGCGGTGGGCGCGCCGAGGTCGACCTGGATCCAGGAGTCGGCCCGGGTGCGGTCGGCACGCGACACGGCCCAGCGGGAGGCGGGGTCGCTGTCGGTCACGCTCGACGGGGCGCGACCCGCGTCCGAGCTCGATGCCGTCGCAGGCTTGCCCGCCGCTGCGTCGACGCCGGTCGCCGTCAGCGCGCGCATCGAGTAGAGGGAGTAGCCGTAGGCGGGGTCGCCCTGCACACCCTGCATCCGCACGAACCTCGCTTCGACCGGAGCCGGGGCGGTCGCTCCTGCCGGCGTCAGGTCGACCGTGTCGAGGCGTGCGACGTTGGCGTCGGCACTGCCGGTGTAGGCGGCCTGGGTGGTCCAGGTCTGGCCGTCCGACGAGGTCTGCACGAGATAGCGCTCGCCGGCGCTCGCCTCCCAGGCCAGACGCACCGAACCGACGGGCTTCTCTGCGCCCAGATCGACCTGGATCCACGAGTCCGCACGCGTGCGCTCGGCGACGGCGACGGCCCAGCGAGTGGCGGGGTCGGCATCGGTGACCGTCGAGGCCCGGCGGGCCGGGTCCTCGCTCGATGCGGTCGCGGGGTGCCCGGCGGCCAGGTCGGTCGTGGCCTCGTCATCCGTGCCATAGGCGTGCACTGAGTACAGCGAGTAGCCGTACCGGGCGTTGCCCTGTTGCCCCTGGATGCGCACGAAACGCGCCGCCACCGGGTCGAAGGACAGGTCGTCGATGCGGGCGGCGTTCGCGTCGGCCGGGTTCGGCGGCGTCACGACGGGCAGGGTGGCGGTGGCCGATCCCTCGGCCGTGTAGTAGGTGCGCGACCCGTCGAGGCCGTTGTAGCCGCCGAGGTCGAGGTTGCGCACTGAGACGGTACCGTCCTGCCAGCCGGCGCCGGTCGAGGCATACAGCGCCGCGCCGCTCGGCAGCGTCACCTGGCCCGCGTAGCCGTCGCCGATGCGGAAGACGGATGCCGTGCCCTCGAAGCCGTCGCGCGGCCCGGTGTAGGTGCTCGTGTTCCGGGCGGCGACCGTCGCTGAGGAGTTCGGGTACAGGTACGGCGTGGAGCCCGACAGCGCGAACAGCCACGAGTCATGGCCAGGAACCCACGGGAACTTCAGGAAGCCCTTCTTGCTGGATGCCGCCGCCCACGCGTTCGAGGACTGCTGCACCGAGAGGCCGGGTCCGGCGCCGAAGTCGCGCACGCCGGCGAGACGGGCGAAGAACTCGTCCTGCGGTGTGGCCTGAACGACCCCCTCCGCCGATTCGGCGGCCTCGACGTGCAGCAGATACGAGATCGCGATCTCGGCGCGCGCCTCGGGTTCGTACTTCGGCTCTCCCGAGAACTTGGCGAGCCGGTCGACCGGCGCGTACGCCTGGTAGGCCTCGAGCGACGCGGCCATGTTCGCCTCGGCGCGCACGGCGTCGGGGTCGCGCAGCACCTGACCGAGGAAGGCCATCGGAATCACGTCGCGGCCGTAGAGGTACTCGCGGTCGTTGACCATCGGCATGAACGGCTCGCCCTGATTCGACATCGTCATCTTGATCGACCGCCAGAGCTCGGCCGAGTTCGGCTGGTGCTTCAGGTACTCGGGGATCGGCTGATCGTTCAGGATGAACTGGATCGCGTTGCGCCCGCCCGAGCGCCAGATGTCGGACTGGTAGTGCGGGCCGAACGACCCATGGTTCTCGACGAGGTACGTGTCGTAGATCGTCTGCATCGTGTTCGTCGACACCGGCTTCCCGGCGACGACGGCGGGGTTGTTGAGGTCGGCGGTGGGCTGGCCGGCGGCGTTGCGCGCCCAGTCGCCGAGCTGCTCGTTCCAGCGAGCAGCATCGGCATTGTCGGGTGCCCAGGCGAGACCGGGCGCGAGCGCCTGCGTGTACACGCCTGCCTCCTCCTGCGCGGTGTCGCCCTCGTGCTTGCCGGTGGGCCAGTCGGCTGTCCACGAGCCCGACAGCGGGTCGTTGCCGTAGTCGAGGTCGGACGTGTAGGCCGACTGCCCTACGGCGATCGTCTCGAGGTTCTTCTGCGTCGTGGCGTCCAGCTGGTCCCACAGCACGCGTCCCGCGTCGAGGAAGTAGGACTGGAACGTGGAGTCCCAGAACATCTTCTTGCCCCAGGTGCCGTTCGGGTCGACGAAGCGGTTCTTGGCGGCGTAGTAGCGGATCGTGTCGATCGTGCGCTGGGTGAGCTGGTCCTTCGAGACGCCAGTGATCTCGGCGTCGTATTCGCCGTGCGTGACGATCACGGCGTTGCCGAGCACGACCGCGAAGTTGAAGTCCTTGAACTGGTAGGCGTTGATCGCCGGGTCCCACACCGTGTTCACCCAGCGCGTGTGGCGCAGCAGGGCGGCGTAGTAGTCGGCCGCGATCTCGTCGGGGGCGCCGAAGGCGGTCTTCACGACGGGAGCGGCGGATGCCTGGGCTGCGGGTGCGAGGGCAGCGGGCGCGAGGGCGGCGAGCGGTGCGGCGAGGGCCGCCGCCAGGGCGAGGCCGACGGCGCGGCGTCGTCGGGGCGTCGTCGCGTGGCGATCGGGGGTGGGGCCGGAGCGGGCCATGGTGTCTCCTGGATTCAGCGGCCTTCGGGGTGCCGCGTGTGGATCGACAGGAGTCATGTCGGTCTGGATGACAACGCTGTCAGAATGGTTGCGGGAAGGCTAACCCGGGGGGAGGCGGGGTGTCAAGAGCCACGTGCGAGCCGCCGACGCGCCCGATCTCGGTCGTCGATCCGGTCGACGCCTGATCGATCCGATGGCCCACTGATCGGCCCGGTCGTCCACGGGTGATCCGGTCGACGCATGAGCAGAGCGCCGCGAGTCGTGTTCCGACTCGCGGCGCTCAGGTCGAGGATTCGGCGCTACTCACCGTGCTCGGCGCTACTCGCCGACGAGCACGAGCTCCGAGAGGGGCTTGCGCAGGCGCGGGGCGCTCTCGCGCTCGCGGAGCGCCTCGGGCAGCGCGTCGACGTCGCCGAGCACGCCGATCGTGGTGATCGAGACGACCTCGAGGTTGTCGGCGAGGTCGAACGCGGCGTGCAGCGCGGCGGCGTCGAAGCCGCCCATCTGGTGCGTGTGCAGGCCTTCGTGCTGGGCCTGCACCGTGAGGTGCGCGACCGCCTGGCCGAGGTCGTAGCGGGCCCACGGGCGGGGCTTGCCGTCGGCGTCGGCGGTCTCGGCGATGTTCAGCACGAGCGCGGCGGCGGAGTCGGCCCAGGCCTGGTTGAAGCCCAGCATCGCGTCGTGCGCGGTCGTGAACGCGGGGGTTCCGCGGCGGGCGACGATGAAGCGCCACGGCTGCGAGTTGTTCGCCGACGGCGCCCAGCGGGCGGCCTCGAGGATGGTGCGCAGCGTCTCGGCGTCGACGACGGCGTTCGGGTCGAAGGCGCGGGGGCTCCAGCGGTCGACCAGCGGGTCGATCAGCTGGGCGGTGGTGTCGGCCTTGCGGGATGTGAGGTCGGTGACGAGCGTCATCGTGCGACTGCTTTCTCTGGAGGGACGGGTGCCGGGGCGCCGTCGTCCCGTTCCATTGCAACGCATGGACCTGTGAGGCATTCCCAGAAAGTCCCTCGATGACGACCTCGGGTGCGGATCCGGCGCGCCGGGCCGGAATCCGGACGAGGTCGCCGCCCTCGTACGATGGGCGGATGATCACCCTCGAGGGCCCGGCCGCCCGAGTCCTCTCCGCCTACACGCATCTCATGGTCGAGCGCGGCATCCGCGGTGCGACCCTCGAGGGCGTTGCGGCCCGGGCCGGCCTCTCGAAGTCGGGGGCGCTGCACCACTTCGCGTCCGTGAGCGCGCTGCAGGCCGCGCTGTTCATCGAACTGCGGGCGCAGGCCCGCCGAGATGCCGACGAGATGCGCACTGCGCCCGAGGGTGTGGTGCGGTACTACATCGTGTCGTCGCTCGATCGCGACAGCGAGCTCGAGCTCCTCATCGAGGCGGCGTACCGCATCGCGCAGACCGGTCACGAGGCGGCGCTCGAGGTGCTCCGCGAATGCCGCCGCGAGTGGCTCGACGTGCTCGCCGCCGCGACCGGCGACGAGCGTCTTGCGCGCATGGTGCTGTTCGCTGGCGACGGCATGAATCACAACGCACTCATGGACCTGCCCGTCGGCGAGGACGTGCTCACCCCCGAGCACGTCGAGGAGCTGATCGTCGCGTTCGAGGCGATGCAGTCCGGCGGCACCGCGGCCTGAGCGGCACGGCGGGTCGGAGGCGGTCGCGGCGGCGCACCCGGTGACCGACCGTCTGGTCGGTCTGTGTACACTTGGACCTCGCGCCTGTCGGCCCCGCCCGCATGCGTCTCCATCCTCGAGGGCGAGAAGGTACCTGATGAGCACTCCAATGGTCGGCACAGCACCCGCCATCGATCCAGCGCCCACGAAGGGCCTCGCGATCGGCAAGCTCGGGCTCTGGGGCTCGACCGTCATCGGCATCGCGTCGACCGCCCCCCTGTTCTCGCTCGCCGCGACCCTCGGCTATGTGATCATCGCCGTGGGTGCGCAGGCCCCGATCGCGTTCATCCTGGCCTTCGTGCCGATGCTCTTCACGGCCTTCGCCTACCGAGAGCTCAACAACGACGTGCCCGACTGCGGCACCGTGTTCACCTGGGCGGCGAAGGCGTTCGGCCCGCGCACGGGCTGGATGGCGGGCTGGAGCATCGCCGTGGCCGGCGTGCTCGTCATGGCGAACCTCGCCGAGATCGCCTCGGTGTACCTGCTCAGCCTCATCGGCGACGGCTCCCTGGCCGAGGATCGCGTCCTCGTCACCGGCTTCGGCTGCGTCATCATCGCGGCCATGACCTGGGTGTCGCTGCGCGGCGTCGAGATCGGCGAGCGCATGCAGCAGGTGCTGCTCGCGATCCAGTACCTCGCGATGGCCGCGTTCGTGGTCGGCTGCCTCATCGGCTTCTTCAGCGGCAACGCGCCCGACGCGACCCCGGTGTCGCTCGACTGGTTCAACCCGTTCCTCGCCGACGGCACCGGCATGGTGCAGGCGATCCTGCTCGCGCTCTTCATCTACTGGGGCTGGGACACCTGCCTCGCCCTGACCGAGGAGACGAAGGACCCGCGTCGCACCCCGGGTCGCGCAGCGACGCTCACCACGGTGATCCTGCTGGTCACGTACGTCGGCATCACCGTCGTCGCCATGATGTACGCCGGCCTCGGCGACACCGGCACGGGCCTCGCGAACGAGGCGCACGCCGACGACGTGTTCTCGGGTCTCGCCGCGATGGCGATGGGGCCGATGGGCTGGTTCCTCGTGATCGCCGTCGCGATCTCGGCGCTCTCCTCCTCGCAGACCACGATCCTCCCGACCGCCCGCGGCACCTTCGCCATGGGCGTCTACCAGGCACTGCCCGCGCGGTTCGCGAAGGTGAGCGAGGCATCGAAGACGCCGACCTTCTCGACGACCCTCGTCGGCGTCATCGCGATCGTCTACTACGCGGGGATGAACCTCGTCTCGACCGACGTGCTCGCCGACTCGCTGCTCTCCATGGGCCTCGCCATCGCGTTCTTCTACGCCATCGCGAGCTTCGCGTGCGTCTGGTACTTCCGACGCACCCTCTTCGCCAGCCGACGGAACGTCTTCTACCGTCTCGTCTTCCCGCTGCTCGGCGGACTCTTCATGGCGTGGGCGTTCGTGCAGTCGGCGATCGACATGCTCGACCCCGACTACGGCTACTCGCAGCTCGCCGGGGTCGGCGGCGCCTTCATCGTCGGCGTCGGCTCGCTGCTGCTCGGCGTGGTGCTCATGTTCGTGTGGGCGCTCTTCCCGGGCTCGCGCGACTACTTCCAGAAGCGCTCGCTGAACCGCGACACCGAGGTGCTCGCGCCCGAGTAGGGTCCGGCGAGCCGGACGGCCCGGACGGCCCGGACGGCCCGGGCGGTCCGGCCGAGCCCACGGCCCGGCAAGGGGTCCGGCCGAGCCCACGGCCCGGCGAGGGGGTCCGGCCGAGCCCAGGACCCGGCCGGTACGCGCTACGCCGCTGCGAGCTCCTCGCGGATGCCGGCGACGAACGCGTCGATGTCGGCTTCGCTCGTGTCGAACGAGCACATCCAGCGCACCTCGCCGCGTGCGGCATCCCAGTCGTAGAAGCGGAACCGCTCGCGGAGCCGGTCGGCCACGCCCGCCGGGAGCGTCGCGAAGACGCCGTTGGACTGCGTCTGCTGCGAGAACCCGAGGCCGGGCAGCTCACCGGCCGCGATGCCCGCGTCGAGCGCGTCGCGGAGGCGCCGGGCCATCGCGTTCGCGTGGCGCGCGCTGTCGATCCAGAGGTCGCCCTCGTACAGCGCGATGAGCTGCGCCGAGGTGAAGCGCATCTTCGAGGCGAGCTGCATGTTCAGCTTGCGCAGGTACTTGAGACCCACGGATGCCTCGGGGTTCAGCACCACGATCGCCTCGGCGCCGAGCGCGCCGTTCTTGGTGCCGCCGACGCTCAGCACGTCGACCCCGGCGTCGCGCGTGAAGGCGCGGAGCGGGAGGTCGAGGGATGCCGCCGCGTTCGAGAGGCGCGCGCCGTCCATGTGCAGGGTCATGCCGCGTTCGTGCACGTGATCGGCGATCGCGCGCACCTCGTCGGCGGTGTACGCGGTGCCGAGCTCGGTGGTCTGCGTGATCGACACGACGAGCGGCTGCGCGCGGTGCTCGTCGCCCCAGCCCCACGCCTCGCGGTCGATGAGGTCGATCGTGAGCTTGCCGTCGGGCGCGGGAACCGTGAGCAGCTTCATGCCGCCGACCCGCTCGGGTGCGCCGCCCTCGTCGGAGTTGATGTGCGCGGTGCTCGCCGAGATCACGGCGCCCCAGCGGGGGAGCATCGACTGCAGGCCCGTGACGTTCGCCCCCGTGCCGTTGAAGACGGGGAACGCCTCGACGCCCTCGCCGAAGTGCCGCGCGAAGACCTGCTGCAGGCGCTCGGTGTACACGTCTTCGCCGTAGGCGACCTGGTGGCCGTCGTTGGCGGCGGCGATCGCCGCGAGCACCTCGGGGTGCACGCCCGAGTAGTTGTCGGAGGCGAATCCGCGGACGGTGGTGTCGTGGAGCTGTTCAGTCACCGAACCATCCTCGCATTGCTGCGGAGACTCCGCGTCGCGCGCTCGAGACGACGCGTGTTGTCGGAATCGGGCGCTGGATTCCGACAACACGCGTCCGTTCGCGCCTCGTGGTGCTGCGCGTGGAGCAGGAGGAGAGCCCCGTGCTCAGCTCTTCAGCGCCTCGCCCCACGGCACGCGCGCGCCGGTCTTCAGCAGCGAGCTGCGGTAGATGCGCTCGCCGATCACGACCGCGAGCGCCGCAGTGGCGAGCAGGATCGCGAGCGACACGAACGGCTCCCACCACTCGGCGCTGCCGAGGAAGACCCGCATCGGCATGCCCACGGGTGCCGAGAACGGCACGTAGCTCATGATGGCGAGCACGGTCGGGTTGTCGTTGAAGAAGATCACGAGGAAGTAGGGGATCATCACGAGCATCGTCACGGGCGTCGTGACGGTGCCGATGTCCTCGGCCCGCGAGACGAGCGCCGCCGTCGCCGCGAACAGGGCGGCGAGCATCACGAAGCCGATCGCGAAGAAGACGATGAACCAGATGACCGACGGGCCGAGCCCGCCGAGCAGCACCCGCTGGCCGGTGAGCATGAGCCCGAGCAGTGCGAGCACCGCGATCGCGAGGATCTGCCCGAATGCGAGCACGCTGTTGCCGATCACCTTGCCCGTGAGGAGCGCACGAGCCGACACGGTCGAGAGCAGGATCTCGACGACACGGGTCTGCTTCTCCTCGACGACCGACTGCGCGATCGTCGTGCCGAAGGTGAGCGCCGACATGAAGAACACGATGCCGAAGCCGAACGCCACGAAGTACGCGAGCATCGGGTCGACCGCGGCCGGATCGAGCAGCTCGACCGTCGGGCTCACCGAGAGCGCGGCGACGACCTCGTTCGGCGTCGACTCGAGCCCGAGCACCACGATGCCGAGCGGTTCGGATGCCGCGGGGGCCACGATCGCCTCGACGTCGCCGTCGCGCAGCATCTGCTCCGCGGCATCCTGATCGGCGGCGGGCACCGCCTCGAGCGCCGGGTTGCCTTCGACGACGTCGGTCGCGCCGGCGACCACGGCCACCTTCGGCAGCTCGGACTGGGAGCCGAAGACGCTGCCGAGCACGACCGAGGCGAGCACGGCGAGCATGAGCACGCCCGTCGAGATGAGGAACGCCTTGCTGCGCATGCGCATCGTGATCTCGCGCCCCGAGATGAGCCTGACGGTCTCCACGAAGCCGGGGGTGCTGCGGTCGTCGCTTCGGCCGCTGGTGCGCGTTGCGCTGGTATCGAGAGTCACTGCACGACCTCCGTGAAGATCTGGGCGAGCGTCGTGTGCTCGCGGGTGAAGCTGATGACGTCGCCGCGGGTGACGGCTTCGGCGAGGGCGGCCCGCCGTGCGGCATCCGACTCGGACTCGAAGACGGCCCAGCCGCCGTCGAAGTCGGCGACGCGGATGCCGGGCTGCTGGCGCAGCCACCCGAGATCGCCCGAGGTGAGGAGCTCCCAGCGATCGGAGCCGTGCTCGGCGCGGAGGGAGTCGCGACTGCCGGCCGCGGCGATGCGGCCGCCCGCGATGATGACGAGGTCGTCGCAGAGCCGCTCGACGATGTCGAGCTGGTGCGAGGAGAACAGCACGGGGGCGCCGGATGCCGCGGCATCCGCCAGCACGCCCTGCACGGTCTCGACGGCCATCGGGTCGAGGCCCGAGAACGGCTCGTCGAGCACGAGCACCTCGGGGCGGTGCACGAGCGCCGCCGCGATCTGGGCCCGCTGCTGGTTGCCGAGCGAGAGCGACTCGATCGTGTCGTTCGTGCGCTCGCCGAGGCCGAGTCGCTCGAGCAGCTCGAGGGCGTTGCGGTGTGCGGCGGCCGCGCTCCAGCCGTGCAGGCGGGCCAGGTAGACCGTCTGCTCGAGCACGCGCATCTTCGGGTAGAGCCCGCGCTCCTCGGGCATGTAGCCGAAGCGGCGACGGTCGGCGCTCGTCAGCGCCTCGCCGCCGAGCGTGACGGTGCCGCCGTCGGAGGCGAGCACGCCGAGGACGATGCGCATCGTCGTGGTCTTGCCGGCGCCGTTGCCGCCGACGAAGCCGGTGAGCCGGCCGTCGCCGACGGTGAAGCTCACCTGGTCGAGGGCGAGGCGCTCGCCGTAGCGCTTGGTGACGTCGTGGAGTTCGAGCATGGCTCCACGGTACGGATGGCGCGCGCTCGCGGCATCCGTCGTGCGGCGGGTTCTCGGACGTCGCGCCGCTCGCGACTCGCCCGTGCGGGGGAGGCGCTCGCCGCGAGTGGGCCCCCTCAGGCCGAGCCGGTGAGCGGGCGGGCCTCGAAGAGGGTGCGCAGCACGATCGTCGCGCGCACCTGTGCCGGGAGGGAGGTGCGCAGGCGCACGAGCAGGTCGGCGAGATCGGCGGTCGTCGCCATCCGGGCGACCGCGAGGTGGCCGGCGTCGCCCGAGACCGCGTAGCAGGACTCGATCTCGGGGTAGGCGCCGAGCCGGGCGCCGAGGTCGCCGACGGACGCGGGGTCGAGCACGGAGATCTCGAGGAAGGCGGACACCGGCAGGCCGACCGCGTGCGGGTCGATGACTGCGCGATAGCCGGTGATGACGCCGCGCTGCTCGAGGCGCTGCACGCGCGACTGCACGGCCGAGGTCGAGAGGCCGGTCAGTGTCGCGAGTGTGGCGAGCGTCGTGCGGCCGTCGACGGCGAGCGCCGAGACGATGCGCTGGTCGATGTCGTTGTCGAGACGTGGTGTCGCGGTCGGCTCGCTCATGCGCTCCACGATAGTGCGCGGAACCGGTGAGGGCTTCGGCGGGGTTCGTCTCGTTCGGCGCATGAGATAGGGTTCAGATGTTCAGCCTGGAGCAATGGAGCCCGGCTCGACCGACCCGAGGATCGAGCGGCCCCCTCCGCGATATGCGGCAGATGTGCTCCGGGTTGATTGTGATGCCATCCGAGTGGCAATTTTCCGACGAGAGCTCCGGTATCTCGGATTTTCGCCGCACCCAGCAGGGATCGCGCGGATTGTTGCCGTTCGGTAAATTCCGATACGAATCGTATCTTCGTTGTTGACTATTCATCTCCTCATCATGTTCCCTTGCTAGAGATCCGAGTTCTGCATCACATGTCCGACTCATCAGCGAAGGAATATGAAACGTATGCGTGCTACACCAGCCCCCAGAAACGGGAAGGCGCGACGCCGGTTGTCCACCGTCGCCGCGGTCACCCTCGCGGCGTGTCTCGCGATCGGCCCGGCCGCGACCGCGTTCGCGGCACCGGTCGTCGCTGAAGCGAGCCCTTCGGCGACGGAGAGCGCCGACGCCAAGACGTTGCGCATCGCGACGGCCGGCTTCGTCGACACCTTCAACCCGTTCATCTCGATCTACCTGACGCCGACGAACATCATCCGGTACGTCTACGAGAGCCTCGTGCAGAACGACGCCGAAGACGGTTCCCCGACCGCGGGCCTCGCAGAGGAATGGGAGGCCAGCCCCGACGGCATGACCTGGACCTTCACCCTGCACGAGGGCATGAAGTGGTCCGACGACGAGCCGATCACCTCGGCCGACGTGAAGTACACCTACGAGTCGATGATGAACGACCCGATGCTCGGCACCGCCAACGGCAACCTCGTGGCGAACTTCGAGAGCATCGAGACGCCCGACGACCTCACCGTCGTCATCAACCTCAAGACGCCGCAGGCGCCGAACCCCGGCACCGAGATCCCCGTGCTCCCCGAGCACATCTGGTCCGAAGTCGACGATCCGACGACCTTCGCCAACGACGCCGACGTCGTGGGCTCCGGGCCGTACACGCTCGAGAGCTACTCGGCGAACCAGTCGATCATCCTCAAGGCGAACCCCAACTTCTGGCGGGGCGCCCCCAAGATCGACGGCATCCAGTACATCTACTACACGAACTCCGACGCCCAGATCCAGGCGCTGCGCGCCGGCGAGGTCGACCTCGTGACCGGGCTCACCGACACCCAGATGACGGCGCTCGAAGGCGAAGAGGGCATCACGACCCACGCCGGCACGGGCCGTCGCTTCACCTCGATCAGCGTGAACGCCGGAGCCGAGACGCCCGAGGGCGTCGCCTACGGCACCGGCAGCCCTGCCCTCAAGGAGCCCGCCGTGCGCGAGGCGATCCGCCTCGGCATCGACCAGGAGTCGCTGCTGAAGAACGTGCTGGGCGGCTACGGCGCTCCCGCCACGAGCTTCATCCCGATCGCGTTCGAGAAGTGGCACCTGCCCGACGACGACGAGGCGATCGTGTCGTTCGATCCCGACGCCGCGATGGCCAAGCTCGATGACGCCGGCTGGGTCGCCGGCGCCGACGGCATCCGCGAGAAGGACGGGAACCGACTCTCGATCCGCCTGCTCGCCGACGCGGAGGACATCGTCGAGATGTCGACCGCCGAGTACCTCGTGCCCTGGATGGCGAACATCGGCGTCGAGCTGAAGCTCGAGACCACCGACAGCGACACGATCTCGGACCGCACGGCGGTCAGCGACTACGACCTGTACTTCTCCGGGTGGAGCGTCAACCCCGACCCCGACTACCAGCTCGGCATCAACCTGTGCTCCTCGCGTCCCGACGCCGAGGGCAACGGCGCCACGAGCCAGGACGGCTACTGCAACCCCGAGTTCGACGCCCTCTACGCAGAGCAGCACTCGGAGCTCGACGAGGCCAAGCGCGCCGAGATCGTGCACGACATGCTGCGCATGCACTACGAGGACGTCGCGCAGATCACCCTCTGGTACGGCCAGTCGCTCGAGGCGTACCGCTCCGACCGCTTCACGGGCTTCACCACGCAGCCCGCCGACAACGGCATCATCGCGAACCAGGCCGGCTACTGGGGCTACTACACGGTGGAGCCCGTCGTCGACGAGGCTTCGTCGGCCGCTGAGCAGTCCGGCCCGGGTGCCGCGCTCTGGATCGGCCTCGGCGTGCTCGTCGTCGCCGCCGGTGTCGTGGCGATCGTGATCGTGCGACGGCGCAAGACCGCGGGCGACCGCGAGTAGCGTTCTCGCACTGCCCGGTCGGGTGCCGCACCCCGCGGCATCCGACCGGGCGACCGACGTCGGGCGCAGGAAGAAGGAGACGGAGCGCAATGACAGACACGATCACCCCCGTGAACGCGGAGGTGCACGACGAGAAGCTCGCCGAGGAATCGCCGACGCGTTCCTCGTTCCTGGGCTACTTCGGCACCAAGCTCGGCGGGGCGCTCATCAGCCTCGTCATGGTCGTGCTGCTCGGCTTCTTCGCGTTCCGAGTGCTGCCGGGCGACCCGGTGCGGCGCATCGCGCAGGAACGCCCGATGAGCCCCGAGCAGATCGCGGAGCTCCGCAGGCAGTACGGCCTCGACAAGCCCGTCACGCAGCAGTTCCTCGACTACCTGGTCAACATCTTCACCGGCAACCTCGGCGAGAGTTACGTGTACCGCACCCCGGTGAGCGAGCTGATCGGGCAGTACCTCGGCCCGACCCTCCTGCTCACCGGCACCTCCGCGATCATCGCGATCGCACTCGGGCTGTGGCTCGGCCAGCGCGCTGCCTGGCGCAACGGCTCGCTCTTCGACAAGATCGCCACCGGCACCTCGCTCACCCTGTGGTCGGTGCCCACGTTCTGGCTCGCGCTGATCCTCCTCATGATCTTCGGCGGCACACTGCGCTGGTTCCCGACGGGCGGCATGGTCAGCCCCGGCGTCGAGCCGGGCACCTTCGACTACGTCGTCGACGTCGCCCGCCACATGGTGCTCCCCGTGGTCACGATGGTCGCGGTGGTCTTCGCCCAGTACCTCATGGTCATGCGCGCGTCGCTCCTCGAGGAGAAGTCGTCCGACTACCTGACGACCGCGCGGGCGAAGGGCCTGCGCGACGACCTCGTGCGTCGCCGGCACGCGGTGCCGAACGCGCTGCTGCCCACGGTCACCCTCGTCTTCATGCACATCGGCGGTCTCGTGGCCGGCGCCGTCACGGTCGAGACGGTCTTCTCCTGGCCCGGTCTCGGCAAGCTCACCTACGAGGCCATCAGCGGCCCCGACATGCCCCTGCTGCAGGGCACCTTCGTCGTCTTCTCGACGATCATCATCGTCATGAATCTCATCGCCGACCTCATCTATCGGCAGCTCGACCCGAGAGTGAGGCGCGCATGAGCACCACCGAACAGGCGCGGCCCGTCGCCCCGATGACGACCCGGCAGGTCGCGAGCCGCCGGCGCCGGGCGTCCGCCGCGAAGCTGTGGCGCGAGTTCCGCGCGAGCGCCTCGGGAATGTCGGGGCTGATCTTCCTCGGCGTCGTGATCCTCCTCGCGATCCTCGCCCCGGTCATCGCCGACCGCTCGATGCTCGACGTCACCCAGCTCACCGATCAGCCGCGCTTCGCGCCGCCGTCGTGGGAGCACCCGATGGGCACCGACCACCAGGGTCGCGAGTTGTGGGTGCGCATGATCTGGGGCGCTCGCACCTCGCTCCTCGTCGGCGTCGCCGCCACGGCGATGTCGATGATCATCGGCACCCTCGTGGGCATGGCCGCGGGCCACTTCACCGGGGTCGCGGGCGGCGTCATCATGCGATTCGTCGACTTCTTCCTCGTGCTGCCCTCGCTCGTGCTCGCCATCGTGCTGTCGTCGGTGCTGAGCCGCGGCGTGCTCACGATCGTGATCGCGATCGGCGTGACCTCATGGGCGGCCACCGCCAGACTCGTGAGAGCCCAGACACTCGCGGTCGAGGCCCGTCCGTACGTCGAGCGCTCCCAGGTGCTCGGCGCCGGGCACTGGCACATCATCGGCAAGCACCTCTTCCCCGCCGTGCTGCCGCTCGTGCTCGCCAACACGACGCTCACCGTCGGCTCGGCGATCATCGCCGAATCGACGCTCGCCTTCCTCGGTCTCGGCGATCCCACGCAGCAGTCGTGGGGCACGATCCTGAAGGACTCGATGGACGTCTCGGCCGCGACGAGCGGCTACTGGTGGTACGTCGTCATCCCCGGTCTCGCGATCGTGCTCGTGGTGCTCGCGTTCACCCTGGTCGGGCGCACCTTCGAAGCCATCGTGAACCCGACCCTCAGGAGCCGTTGAGCATGCCCGATCTCGTTTTCGACGACGTTTCCATCACCTATCGCACGGCCGCGGCGCGAGGTCGCGGCGACATCGCCGCCGTGCGGAACGTGAGCCTCTCGCTGCCGGCCGGCGGCACGCTCGGCATCGCCGGCGAGTCGGGCTCCGGCAAGTCGACGCTCGCGATGAGTGCACTGCGCCTGCTTCCCGACAACGCCGTGATCGACGGCCAGGTGCGCGTCGGCGACCGGAGCGTCGCCGACCTGAGCTTCGGCGAGCTGCGCGCCCTGCGCTGGTCGGAGGTCGCGATCGTCTTCCAGGGGGCGATGCACTCGCTGAACCCCGTGCGCACCGTCGGTCAGCAGATCATCGAGGCGCTCGAGCTGCACGTGAAGGACGGCTGGCGCACCGCCGAGGCCCGCAAGGCGCGCCTCGCGGAGCTGATGGACCAGGTCGACCTGCCGATCGCGAAGGCGGCGTCGTACCCGCACGAGCTCTCGGGCGGCCAGAAGCAGCGCATCATGATCGCGATGGCGCTCGCGTGCGAGCCCGACATCATCGTCGCCGATGAACCGACGACCGCGCTCGACGTCATCGTCCAGGGCCAGATCCTCGAGGTCGTGAAGGACCTCGTGACCCGACGGGGCATCTCGCTCCTCATGATCAGCCACGACCTCTCGGTGCTCGCCACCGCCTGCGAGCGCATCGCCGTCATGCGCAACGGCGAGCTCGTCGAGGTCGGCGAGTCGCAGCAGATCTGCACCGAGCCGCGCGAGGCGTACACGAAGCAGCTCGCCGACGCCTTCCCGACGATCGGCGACCCGGCTTCGCGGCTGAAGCCGGTCACGCGTCGCACCGACTCGGCCAGGACCGGCTCGATCGACGCGATCGACGCAGCGGATGCCTCGGCGCCCGCGCGCACGGCGGTCGAGGGCGACGCGTGGTCGACCGGCGAGGTGCTGCTGGAGGCGCGCAATCTCAGCGTGACGTTCCGCTCGCGAGGCAAGAGCGTTCGGGCGGTGCGCGGGGTCGACCTCGCGTGCCGCCAGGGCGAGATCGTCGCGCTCGTCGGGCAGTCGGGTTCGGGCAAGACCACGCTCGCCCGCACGCTCCTCGGTCTCGAGGCGCCCGACCAGGGCGGGCAGGTGCTCTTCCGCGGCAAGCCGCTCGGGCGTTCGACGAAGCGGCTCCGCGAGTTCCGTCGCCAGGTCCAGCTCATCCTGCAGGACCCGTCGGCCGCCCTGAACCCGAAGCTCAGCGTCTACGAGTCGGTCGCCGAGGGGCTCCGCATCCAGCGCTACCCGGGCGACGAACGCGCCCAGGTCGCCGCGAGCCTCGAGAACGCCGAGCTGATGCCGCCCGAGCACTTCTTCGAGGCCATCCCGCACGAGCTCTCGGGCGGGCAGCGCCAGCGCGTCGTGATCGCGGGCGCCCTCGCGATGAACCCGCAGATGCTCATCGCCGACGAGCCGGTCGCCTCGCTCGACGCCTCGGCGCGAGGCGAGATCCTCGCACTCATGCTCCGCCTGCGCGACGAGCTCGGCCTCTCCGCGCTCGTCATCACGCACGACCTCGGACTCGCATGGAACATCGCCGACACGGTCGCCGTGATGTACCACGGCGAGATCGTCGAGCGGGGTGCCACCGAGACGGTGCTCCTCGACCCCCAGCACGAGTACACCAAGAAGCTCCTCGCCGCGGCGCCGAAGATCGTGGGGCGCGAGGGCGTGCTCGCGACGGCCCGGTGATCCGCGGGTGACCGTTCACGAGAACGCTCCGGTGTCGGGCCTGCCCTGGATCGTCGTCACGGGCGACCGCGAGACGGTCTTCCGCGAGCTCGGCGCGCACTTCGCCGAGCGCATCCGCGACATCCGCTCGCACGCCGACGCCCAGTGGTCGGCGCTCATGACCCGTGTCGAGCAGGAGGTCGTGGGCGAGCGCATGCGGCGCATCGAGGCGTCCACGCGCCGGCTCTGCCCGGTCGAGTCGCGCGAGCTCGACCTCCTCGCCGAGGGCGCGGGCGTGCCCGCGTTCGACCTGTGGGTCTACAACCTCCGCGGCGACCTCGGCCGGGACGGCACCGGGTGCAGCGACGTGTCACTCGCGACATCCGATGCCCTCGTCGTCGGCCACAACGAGGACGGCGCAGGCGATTCGGCCGACGACGTCTGCCTCGTCACCCTCGTGATCGAGGGCGACCCGAGCATGACGGTCGTCTGGTATCCGGGCTTCCTGCCCGCCAACTCCTTCGTCGCCACCGAGGCGGGCACGGTGTGGGGGCTCGACCACCTGCCCGTCGTCGAACCCGATGAGAACGGGGCCGGACGCCACTTCGTCGCCCGGCACGCACAGCGGAGCCGCTCGGGTCGCGAGGCGATCGAACGCGTCCGGTCCGTGCCGTGCGCCGGCGGGTTCTCGTTCAACATCGGCGACCGCGAGACCGGTCGCGCCGTCATGATCGAGAACGCTGCGGGCATGGTCGTGACGACGGATGCCTCGGCCGACGCCCCCTGCCTCTGGCACACGAACCACCTGCGGTTCGTCGGGGAGCCGGGGCCCGGCCTGCAGCCGGCGGCGGGCGACGAGTCGCTCGTCGAGAGCCGCACGCGCGGTGAGCGACTGAGCGGGCAGCTCGACGAACGGCAGGCCGGGCGGCAGGGCGCCGTGCTCGACGCGGAGTCGGTGTTCGCGGCCCTCCGGTCCGACGGCGTGCTGAACCGCTCGACCGGCCTCTGGACCTTCACGACGACGGTGGCCGATCTGGCGAACGACCGCATCATCGTGCAGGGGCGCGGCGAGCCGACGACCTTGGGGCTCGGTGCCTTCGCGGCCGGCCGAGTGCTCGAGACCGAGGCGCGGGCATGAAGGGGGCGCGGGCATGACGCGGGGCGGAACGGGGGAGCGCATGGAGTTCGCGACGGGATCGGGCATCACCTGGTCGGCCAAGGCGGTCGACCTCGACTCGGGCCACGTGCTCTTCGAGCAGGGCGAGGACCTCGCCCTCGACACGGCGAGCATCGGCAAGGTGTTCCTGCTGCACACGGTGCTCGAGCTCGAGCAGCGCGGCGAGCTGCGTCTCGACGAGCCGGTGACTCGCCGCCCGAGCGAGTGGATGGACAACTCGGGACTCTGGTACCTGCTGCAGGCGGACACGCTCAGCATCTACGACCTCTGCGCCCTCATCGGCGCGGTGAGCGACAACGCGGCCACGAACACGATGTGCCGCCGGGTCGGGCTCGATGCGGTGCACGCGTCGACCGCGGCCCTCGGCTACACCCGGAGCTCGCTCGACGACATCGTGCGCTGGCCCATTCCGACGGGCTTCCCTCCGAACCTCTCGACCGGCAGTGCCCGAGAGCTCACGGACTTCGTCGCGCGCGTCGCGAAGAACGAGGTGCTGACCGAGGCCGGGTGCGACACCCTGCGCCGGTGGCTCGGCGCCGGCATGGACTGCTCGATGGTGGCGGCGGCCTGGGGCCTCGACCCGCTCGCGCACTACTTCTACGACCGCGACATCTGGATGTGGAACAAGACCGGCACCACGAGCCGCGTGCGCGGCGACATCGGCGTGGCGATGTCGCCGAAGCGCCGCGTGGCGTACTCGGTGCTCGCGAACTGGGAGCGGGGCTCGGATCACCGCGACGAGGCGCTCGCGACGATGCGCGAGGCCGGCGACGTCATCCGCGACCATCTCCTGCACGGCTGAGACGGGGAATCGGATGGCACGGCATGTGCAGTTCAGTGAGGTGCGCGGGGCGACCGGGTTCTCCCGGGGAACGTTCGAGGGCACCGTCGTCGACGAGGCGGCTCGCCTGAGGCCGGCGCCTGCGGGCCATGCCGCTTCGGCGCCGCCGCCGCACCGGTGGACCTCCGCCGCCGTCGAGGTGCCGTTCCCGGCGACCGAGGCGATCCTGTCGTGGCACGCGATCACCCCGCCGGGCACGTGGATCGAACTCGAGCTCAGCGTCCGGAACGCCGACGGGTCGTGGACCGCCTGGTTCGTGCTCGCCCGGTGGACGGAGCGCGACGATGCAGCGGGGGGCATCCGGCGCACGACCGTTTCCGGGCAGCGTGACGCGGATGCATCCGTACACGCCGACACCTTCGTCGCCGCCCAGGGTCGGGCGTTCACCGCGTACCGGCTTCGCGTGACCTTCGCCCGCGGTGACGAGGTCGAAGCTGAAGTCGATGCCTCGCTCGTGATGGTGGGGGCGATGGTCTCGGCGATCGACGACCCGACGCCCGAGCCTCAGCCATTCCACGACGGGCACGGGCATGGGAACGACGACCACGCCGACCACGCCGACCACGACGACCACGCCGACCGGCTCGGCGCCCGCGGCATGGCGCTCGACGTGCCGCGGTTCTCGCAGCAGCTGCACCGCGGAGCGCGCGTGGACCTCGGCGGGGGCGGGGAGGCCTGGTGCTCTCCGACCTCGACCGCCATGGTGCTCGGCTTCTGGGACCGACTGCCTTCGGACGACGCCCTGACCGGCATCGAGGCGCCGAACGGCGACCCCCAGGTCGTCTGGGCCGCCGCCGGGTGCTACGACCACGGGTACGCCGGCACGGGCAACTGGGCGTTCAACGCCGCATTCGCCGCACGGAACGGGCTCGAGTCGTTCGTCACCCGGTTGCGCTCGCTCGACGAGGCCGAACGGTTCATCGCCGCGGGCATCCCGCTCATCGCCTCGGTCGCGTTCACTCGTGACGAGCTCCCCGAGGCCGGGTACGTCACCGAGGGGCATCTGCTCGTCATCGCCGGGTTCACGGTCGATGGCGACGTCGTCGTGAACGACCCTGCGGCGCCCGAGAACACGGCCGTTCGCCGGAGCTATCCGCGCGCGGCATTCGAACGCGCCTGGTTGCGAAGCGCCGGCGGCAGCGGCGGCGTGGTCTACGTGATGCGCCCCGCCGACGTGCGCCTGCCGGCCGTGCCCGGTGAGGAACGCAACTGGTGAGCGGGGCTCAGCCGGCGAGCACCGCCGTGAGCAGCTCGATGCGCGCTCGCAGCGACGACAGCAGCAGGTGCTCGGTCACCGCGTGGGCGCCGCCGCCGCGGGGACCGAATCCGTCGATCGTCGGGACACCGAGCGAGCCGACCAGGTTCGTGTCGCCGGCTCCGGCGGCGGGCCGGCCGCTCGCCGACTGCTCCAGCGCGGATGCCGCGCGCCCGACCTCCTCGAGCAGCGCCTCGTCGCCGACGCCCGCCTGCCAAGCCGGGCGGCTCGTCAGCACGACCGCGCGCACGACCGCGCCCGAACGGATCGGTTCGAGCCGGGCGAGCGCGTCGAGCACGTGGCGCTCCGATCCGCCGTCGACGAAGCGCAGCCCGATCTCGGCGGAGGCCGCGTCGGGCACCACGTTCGCCCTCGCGCCGCCCGAGACGGTGCCGACGTTGCAGAGCACCGGCGTGGTCGCGGAGGCCTCGGCCACGATCTCGCGCACGACGAGCAACTGGTCGACGAGCTCGTCGATGGCCGAGACGCCGTTGTCGGGGTCGAGCGCCGCGTGCGCCGCCCTGCCCTCGACCTCGAGCCGGAGCCGCGTGCTGCCCGCGCGCCCGACCTTGAATGCGCCGTCGGGGTGCGGCGACTCGAAGCCGATGACGCCGGCGACGCCGTCGAGCGCCGCGCGCACGAGCTCCTGCGAGGTGGGCGAGCCGACCTCCTCGTCGCAGTTGACGAGGATCCGCACGGTGCGCCTCGGGCGATTCCGCAGGATCTCGAGCGCCGTGAGCATGATCACGAGCCCGCTCTTCATGTCGAAGACGCCCGGGCCGCGCACGACATCGCCGTCGACCGACCACGGCACGTCGCCGGTCAGCGATCCGTGGTCCCACACCGTGTCGGAGTGGCCGAGCAGCAGGAGCGGCGCCGCATCACCAGTGCCGGGAACGTCGATGACCAGGTGCGTGCCCGCCTCCGTGACGACGGCCCGCACCTCGCTCGCGAGCGGCTCGAACCACTCCGTGAGCAACCGGGCGATGCGCGCGCTCGCCGCCGCGTCGAACGAGGGGGTCTCGATGCGGACGAGCTGCTCGAGCCGCTCGAGCACCGTGTGCCACGCGGCATCCACCGCTGCCCCGACCTCTGCTGGCGTCATGTCGCTCCTTGTCGAAGATATGAAGCATATGGTAGCAACACCGTCGAGCAATGGGCGAAGAATTCCGGGCGAAGAACGCGCTGATTTCGCTGGACGAGTCAATTATATGATTCGTATAATGAACAGCGTGACTGAAGCACAGGCGCGAGACCGCGGGGTGGGCGAGCCGCTGACCACCCATGAACTCTCGAGGTACGAAGACTTCCAGCAGGCGAGTGCGCTGTACCGACGCGTCTTCGGCTACTCCTCGGAGGAACTCGCGCTGAACAGCAACCTGCTGAGCGCCCTCGTGCGGAACGGCGGGTCGGCGGTCGGCGTGCGTGGGGCCGACGGCGAGCTCATCGGCTTCGCCTACGGATTCCTCGGGTCCGATGAGTCGGGCGTCTTCCACTACTCCCAGGCCGCGGTCGTCGAGCAGCACGCCCAGGGCCGCGGCATCGGGCGCCTGCTCAAGCTGCGCCAGCGGGAGGTCGTGCTCGCCTCGGGGGTCTCGACGATGCGCTGGGCGTTCGACCCCGCACTGGGGCGCAACGCACACTTCAACTTCGACATCCTCGGCGCGCACAGCGCCGCCTTCGTGCGCGACTACTACGGGCGACCCGGCACCGACCGGCTGCTCGTCGACTGGCCGCTGGCGGCAGGCGCCGACCCCTACGCCGAGGTTCGCGCCGAGCGTCCGCCCGCCTCGCTCGCGGGTGCGGAGCCCGGCGCGGCGATCGCGCACGGCGCCGGCCGGTGGGTGGTCGTCCCGACCGGCGAAGCGGGCACGGCCCGGCTGCACGACACCATGCAGCACCTGCACGAGCAGGGCTTCGTGCTCGTGAGCTGCCAGCGCGTCGATGCGGATGTCTCGGCCTACCTCGCCGTGCCGGCGGCAGGCGGGCGGCTCCGATGACGATGCAGGCACGCAGCGACGAACAGCTCGAGCACGATCAGCTCGAGCACGAACTCAACCGCACGCTGAGTTCGCCCGAGGCCCGGTTCGGTGTGCGCATGCGCAAGAACCTCTCGGCCGAGGGGCTCCAGGACCGCGTGATGGAGACCGAGGCGGCCTCGCTCGAGAGCACGTTCGCGCACCTCCGCGCGAGCGCGGCCGTGCCGCAGGCGGCCGCGATCATCCTCGGTTCGCGTCGCAAGTTCATCGCGGGCGAGGGCAAGTCGGCGGCCTACGCCGCGCTTCTGAACGCCGACCTCGCCGCAACCGTGCCGAACGTCTACCTGATCGACGGGCACGCACTGAACCCGCTCGACGTGCTCAGCGACGTGCGCTCGACCGACGTGCTCGTGCTCTTCTCGCTGCGCCGCTACCGTCGCGAGACGGTCACGCTCGGCCGGCTCTTCAGCGAGGCGGGCGGTCAACTCGTCGTGTTCACCGACAGCGAGGCGGCGCCGCTCGCGCCCTTCGCGACCTCGCTCATCGTGCTGCAGACCGGATCCGCATCGTATGCCGACTCGCCGACCTCGGTCGCCGCCGTCTGCCACCTGCTCAGCACGCTCACGACCGCGAGCGCCAAGGGCGCCCGTCGACGGCTGGCCACGCGCGACGAGCTGAACCACGAGATGAACCTGTACTTCGACCACCGGAACGACGAGGACGCACCATGAGGGTCACCCGCATCGAACTCTTCCAGGTGAGCCTGCCCCTCGTGCACGGCTTCCAGACGAGTTCGCACCGCAAGACCGGCCTCGAGCACATCCTCGTGCGATTCACCGACGACACCGGCGCCACCGGATGGGGCGAGATCGCCTCGCCGAGCGACCCGTACTTCACGGCCGAGAACACCGAGACGGCCTGGTCGATCGCGACCCGCTACCTCGTGCCGCTCGTGCTCGACGCCGAGTGGGGGCACCCGGGCGAGGTCGACGCCCTCTGGGCGAAGATCCGCGGATACGAGTTCACGAAGGCGGGCTTCGCCGGCGCCGCGTGGGACCTCTGGTCGACCTCGCGCGGCATCCCGCTCGCCGAGGCGCTCGGCGGCACCCGCACCGAGGTCGCCGCCGGAGTTTCGCTCGGCATCGAACCGACCATCGACGAACTGCTCGCACAGGTCGCGGCGCAGCTCGACGCCGGCTACGCCCGGGTGAAGCTGAAGATCGCCTCGGGCTGGGATCTCGACCCCGTGCGCGAGGTGCGCCGCGCGTTCCCCGACCTGCTGATGCACGTCGACGCGAACGGTGCCTACCCGAGCGACGACGACACGATCCAGCGGCTGGCGGCATTCGACGCCGAGTCGCTCAGCATGATCGAGCAGCCGTTCGCGCCCGGCGACTTCGTCGGCCACGCGCGCCTGCAGGAGCGCATCGAGACGCCCGTCTGCCTCGACGAGTCCATCGTGCGGCTCGACGACCTGCGAACGATGATCGCGCTCGGCTCGGGCCGGGTGCTCAACATCAAGGTCTCCCGCATGGGCGGTCTGACGGTCGCCAAGGCGGCGCACGACCTCGCCGTCGAGGCGGGCATCCCGGTGTGGTGCGGCGGCATGCACGAGTTCGGCATCGGGCGAGCCGCGAACCTCGCCCTCTCCTCCCTCGAGCACTTCAGCTACCCCTCGGATGTCTCAGGGTCCGACAAGTACTACGCACGCGACGTGATCGTGCCGGCCGTGACCGCGCGCGACGGCGTCGTGAACGTGCCGACCGGGCCCGGCATCGGCTTCGAGGTCGACCTGGCCTGGATCGAGCAGAACCTCGAGCGCAGCTTCGATTCCGATGCGCGCGCCTCGCCGGACGACACGCGGGCCGGGGCATCCGCAGCCGTGCTCGTCATGGTCGACGACGCGGCAGAGGGCGGGCCGGTCGTGGAGACCCCGTTCCGCCGTGCCGACGTCGACGCGCCGCAGCTGGACGTGCGCGACCTGAGCGCGACCCGCGGCGACGGCATCTTCGAGACGCTCGGCGTGCACCGCGGCCGTCCGCAGGCGATCGAGGAGCATCTGCAGCGCTTCGCCCGCTCCGCCGCGCTGCTCGACCTGCCCGCGCCGAAGCTCGACGTGTGGCGCGACGCCATCCACGCCGCGATCGCGGCGCACGACAGCTCCGCCGACGGCTTCGTCAAGTTCGTGATGACGCGCGGCGTCGAGGGAGCCGGCGTACCGGTGGGCTGGGTCTACCTCGCCGATGCCGCCGACTTCACCGTGCCCCGCGAGCAGGGCGTCGCCGTCGTCACGCTCGACCGCGGCTACCGGCACGACGTCGCCCGCACCTCGCCGTGGCTGCTGCAGGGGGCGAAGTCGCTGTCGTACGCGGTCAACAAGTCGGTGCTGCGGGAGGCGGCACGCCGCGGCGCCGCCGACGTCATCTTCACGAGCATCGACGGCTTCGTGCTCGAAGGGCCCTCCTCGACGGTGCTGCTGCGGTTCGGCGATCGCTTCGTCTCCCCGCCGAGTGACGACGGCATCCTCGCCGGAACGACGCTCGCGAGCGCGATCGAGATGCTCGCCGCGCTCGGCCACGAGACGCACCGCGAGCCCGTGCGCGTCGAACAGCTCGCTTCGGCCGACGACATCTGGCTGCTCTCGAGCACCCGCTCGGCCGTCGCGGTCGCAGAGCTCGACGGCGTGCCGCGAGCCTTCGACGCCGAGCTGACGACCCGGCTCCAGACCCACCTGATCTCCCGAGACCACTGAGGACGGCGACATGCAGTACGAGCGATTCGAGATCCCGGTCTTCGACGGCCACAACGACCTGCCGTGGACGGCGCGCGCGGATAACGGCTACTCGGTCGAGGGACTCGACGGCACCGAGCCGACCCTCCTCCACACCGACATCCCGAAGCTGCGCCACGGCGGCGTCGCCGGACAGTTCTGGTCGGTGTGGGTCGACTCGGCGATCGAGGGGGCCGCGGCCGTGCGCGCGACGCTCGAGCAGATCGACTTCGTGCACCGCATGGCCGCCCGCTACCCCGAGACGTTCGAGCTCGCGACGACCGCCGAGACGGCGCGACGCGCGATGGGCGCGGGCAGGATCGCCTCGATGATCGGCGTCGAGGGCGGCGGCCAGATCGACGGCTCGCTCGCGGTGCTGCGCGAGTACGCCCGGCTCGGTGCGCGCTACATGACGCTCACCTGGACGTCGACGAGCGACTGGGCGGACTCTGCGACCGATGAGGCGCGGCACGGCGGGCTCACCGAGTTCGGCCGTGAGGTCGTGGCGGAGATGAACCGCATCGGCATGCTCGTCGACCTCGCGCACGTCTCGGTCGCGACGGCCGATGCGGCGCTCGACACCTCGACCCGGCCGACGCTCGTCAGCCATTCGAGTGCCGCGGCCCTGAACCCGCATCCGCGGAACATGCCCGACCGCATCATCCGCCGGGTCGCCGACGGCGGCGGCGTCTACATGGTCACCTTCGTGCCGTCGTTCCTCACGGCAGGCCGCCGCGACTGGGTCAACGCGGGGGAGACCGGACCGAAGCCGCCCGTCACCGTCGCCGACGCGGCCGACCATGTGGAGCACGTGCGCAACGTCGCGGGCATCGACGGTGTCGGCCTCGGCGGCGACTACGACGGCACCGACGACATGCCCGACGGGCTCGGCGACGTCTCGGGCTACCCGGTGCTGTTCGCCGAGTTGGCCCGCCGCGGGTGGACGGAGGCCGAGCTGCGCAAGCTCGGCACCGAGAACGTGCTGCGCGTGGTCGCGGCATCCGATGACGACTACCTGGGATTCACGGGTGCCGGCGCCAGCCGACCCGTCGAGATGTGAGAGCGAGAACCGAGATGGAGACAGTGAACGACGGCCCGAAGGTGCTCGTGGTCGTGAACTCCCGCCCGAGCAGCCTGCGGCGCATGCGGCCGTGGCTCGAGGAGTCGGGGCTCGATCTCGTCGTGGTCGTCGGCGAGGAGGGGCTGCCCGACGACCTCGGCTCGTTCGACGGCCTGATCATGCTCGGCGGCGGGCTCATGCCCGACGACGACGATCGCGCCCCGTGGCTCGCCCGGGAGCGGGAGCTCGCCGCCGAGGCGATCGCCGGGGACATCCCGACCCTCGGGGTCTGCCTGGGCGCCCAGATCCTCGCCCATGTCGCGGGCGGCGAGGTGCGGGCCTCCTTCGGCACCCCCGAGCGCGGCGCGACGCCGGTCTTCGTCACGGAGCAGGGGCTCGATGACGCCGTGCTGTCGCCGCTCTCGCCGGTCGCGCACGTGATCGAGAACCATGAGGACATGATCACCCGCCTGCCCGATGACGCAGTGCTCCTCGCCTCGAGCGATGCCTGCGTCAACCAGGCCTTCCGGCTCGGCCGCCACGTGCGCGGGGTGCAGTTCCACCCCGAGGCGGGAGCGCTCGACCTCGAGAAGTGGGACGACGCCGCGCTCGCCGCCGCCGGCATCGACAAGCAGCAGCTCGTCGATGCGGCCCTCGTGCACGAGGAGGAGTCCGCGGCGCGCTGCGCCCGGCTCGCGACGGCGTTCGCGGCCGAGGTCGTCGCCTCGCGCGTCACGCGCGTCGGCTGAGCACGTGTGGGCTGAGCCCGCGCCGTGTGAGTCGGGCGCCGCTCAGCTCAGCCGGTAGGTCAGGCCGAGGTGGCCGCTCGGGTGAGGGGCCACGTGGTCGAGTTCCAGCGGGCGATCACCGAGGTCCGCCGGGGTGAACGGGCGCCCGGCGCCGATCAGCACCGGCACGACGCGCAGGCGCAGCACGTCGACGAGCCCCGCCCGGAAGAGCGCGTCGGCCAGGGTGAGGCTGCCCCAGACGACGATGTGCTCGTGCCGGGTCTTGAGGTCGGCGGTGGCCTCGGTCGCGGCGCCGCGGAGGATCTCGATCGATCCATCGCCCCACGGCGCCGCCTCGAGGGTGTTCGACATCACGAACTTCGGCAGGCGGTTGATCGGCTCGGCGACGACTTCGACCTCGGGGTCGGCGACCGGCCAGTACTCGGCGAACATCCGGTAGGTGTTCGCGCCGAGCAGGATCGCATCGACGTCGGCGAGGAAGGCGAGCTGATCGTGGTCGTTCGGATTGCCGCCCCGGGCGACGCCGATGAAGTCGAGGCCGCCGTCGAGGTCGGCCGCATACCCGTCGACACTGACGATCTGCTCGACGGTGAGCCGGCCCATCAGCGCTGCCCTCCGTCGTCGACCGGGGTCTCGAGTCGCGCGTCGAGCACGTCGAAGGCGCTCGCCCAGCCGTCGTAGACGTTCTCGTCGCCCGGCACCCCGGCGATGCCGACGAGGTGGAACGTCATCTCGGTGCGTTCGCCGAGGTCCACCAGGGTCACCGTGATGAGCGGGGCGTCGTCGTCACCCGGCATGCCCCACGTGAAGACGAGCCGCTCGGGTTCGACGACCTCGCGGTAGACGCCCGCCGTCGGGTACTCCGAGCCGTCGGGGGCGATCATCGTGTAGCGGTAGCGCCCGCCGGGGCGCACGTCGAGCTCCACGGACTCGCGCGGCGTGACGACGCCGGCGGGGTGCCACCACGCCGCGGCCTCGTCGGGGTCTGTCCACGCGTGCCAGATGACATCGCGCGGCGCGTCGAAGACGCGCGTGATGGTGAACTGCTTCGTCGCGGTGCCAGTCTGTTCAGGCATCGGTCGTTCCCTTCCTCGTGCGGAGGTGCTCGTCGAGCTGGTCGAAGCGCGCGTTCCATTCGCCGCGATGGCGCTCGACCCAGGCGGATGCCTCGTCGAGCGGCTCGGTGCGGAGGGTGCAGGTGCGCCACTGGGCCGACGCGGTTCGCTCGATGAGCCCGGCGCGCTCGAGCACCTTGAGGTGCTGGGAGATCGCGGGCCGGCTCATCGCGAAGGGCTCTGCCAGTTCTCCGACGGTCGTCGGTCCGCCGCGCAGGCGCGAGAGGATCTCGCGTCGCGTCGGATCGGCGAGCGCCTGGAACACGAGGCTGAGCTCGTCGGGCCCCTGCTGCATGTAAGCAACTCCTTAATTAATGATTTGCTTACATTACGTCGACCACGCGCCCGCGTCAAGGGACACTCCGGAATTGCGAGGAGAATGACGCGATGACCGACGATGTTCGCAACGAGCACGATGTGCGCAACCTGCAGGCCGCCCTCGATTCCTTCACCGAGCCCTGGCAACCCCACCGGCTCGCGAGCGTGAACGACTACGAGGTGAAGGTCTTCAAGGCGCAGGGCGAATTCACCTGGCACACGCATCCCGATACCGACGAGTTCTTCATGGTGGTCTCGGGCCGACTCGTGATCCAGTTGCGCGACGGAGACGTCGAGCTCGGCGCGGGTGACGTCTACGTCGTTCCGCGCGGCGTCGAGCACTGCCCGCGCGCCGACGGCGAGGTCTCGGCGATGCTCATCGAGCCGCGCGGCACCGTGAACACGGGTGACACCCCGAGCGAGCGCACTGCGCAGCTGCGCGAGCTCGGCTGAGGGTCACCTCCACCAGGTCCGCGCTGCGACCTTGACGAAGACCGTTTCGAGGGCCGATCTGATGAACTGCCGGTGGAACTCCGGATGCCAGGCCGGGTAGCCGTCGTCTCCGTCGACTTTGGAATCAGTCTCAGACCACGATCCGCCGTCCCACCAACGAAGAATCCCCGGCGTCTCGGGGTCTGGGTACCATCCTTCTTCTGCCAGGCCGTCATCGGTCAGTGGCGGTGCGAGAGGCTCGGACATTCGGTGAGTATGACACTTCCGTGTCCGGGAGTCGACGCGGCATCCGTAGGCTGGCAGTCGTGCTCCGGACCATGCTGAAGTCGAAGATCCACCGCGCCACCGTCACGCACGCCGACCTCCACTACGTCGGCTCCGTCACGGTCGACCGCGACCTCATGGACGCGGCCGACCTGCTCCCCGGCGAGCAGGTCTCGATCGTCGACGTGACGAACGGCGCCCGACTCGAGACCTACGTCATCGAGGGCGAACGCGGCTCCGGCGTGCTCGGCATCAACGGTGCGGCTGCGCATCTCGTGCACGAGGGCGACCTCGTCATCGTCATCAGCTACGCGCAGTTCGACGACGCGCACGCGCGCACGTTCGAGCCGCGCATCGTGCACGTCGATGCCGCGAACGCCGTCGTCGCGCTCGGGAACGACGCAGGCGAACCGGGAGCGAGCGGAGCGCAGCGCTCGCCGCAGTCCGTCGCCTGACGGAGCAGGCCGTCAGCGCCGGGCGCGTACGACCCCGTGCTCGTAGGCGTAGACGACGGCGTGCACGCGGTCGCGCAGGCCCAGCTTCATGAGCACTTTCGACACGTGGGTCTTCACTGTCGCCTCGCCTACCCAGAGCCGCTCGGCGATCTCGGCGTTCGAGAGGCCGGCGGCGAGCTGCTCGAGCACCTCGCGCTCGCGGTCGGTGAGGGTGTCGAGCTCGGGCGACGGCTTCGGCTCACTGCCGGTGGACTCCGCGCTGTCGGCGGGCGCCGCACTCGCGCGGCCGGCGCGGCTCGCCACGGCCTCGATCACGCGCCGCGTGACATCCGGCGACAGCAGCGCGTCGCCGCGCGCGACGACCTGCACCGCCTCGATGAGCTGCTCGGGGCTCGAGTTCTTCAGCAGGAACCCGCTCGCGCCCGCCTCGAGCGCGGCGAACAGGTAGTCCTCGCGATTGAAGGTCGTGAGCACGAGCACGGCGGCAGCGGATGCCTCGTCGGCGGTGATGCGCCGCGTGGCCTCGAGTCCGTCCATGCCGGGCATCTGCACGTCCATGCAGACGACGTCGGGCGAGAGCGCCGCGACTGCGTCGATCGCCTCCTCGCCGTTCGCGGCCTCGCCGACGACCTCGATGCCGTCTTCGGAGTCGAGGATCGTGCGGAATCCGCCGCGCACGAGCGACTGGTCGTCGACCACGAGCACCCTGATGCTCACGCGCGCACCTCCTCGGTCCGCCGCAGCGGGAACTCGGCGCGCACGAGGTAGCCGCCGCGCGCCCGCGGTCCGAGCTCGAGTCGGCCGCCGGCCGCGGCGACCCGCTCGCGCATGCCCACCTGGCCGAGGCGGCGGCTCGAGGCATCCGCTGCCGAGTCGCTCGTCGGTCGCAGCACGGGGCCGGAGTTGGTCACCTCGATCTCGACCGACCCATCGGCCCAGCGCACCCTGACCTCGGCGGTCGCGGCGGCGCCCGCGTGCTTCCGCACGTTCGTGAGCGCCTCCTGCACGATGCGATAGGCGCTGAGGTCGACGACCGCGGAGACCGGGACCGGGTCGCCGACGATCGCGAGCGTCGTCGGCAGGCCGCTCGCCGCGCACTCGGCCACGAGCTCGTCGAGGCGCGCGATGCCCCGTGTCGAGGTGCTCGTGGTCGCGGGCTCGCGGTCATCGCCGGCCAGGCCGAGGGCGTCGTCGAGCACGGCGACCCCCGGCCCGGTCTCCGCGTCGCCGCGCAGGGTGCCGAGCAGGCCGTGCAGTTCGTCGACGGCGTCGCGGGCGCTCGACTCGATCGACGAGAGCGCGGTGGCAGCTGCGGCCGGATCCTTCGCGAGCACGCGTCGGGCGGCGCCCGCCTGCACGCCGATCACCGAGACGTGATGGGCGACGACGTCGTGCAGCTCGCGGGCGATGCGCAACCGCTCGATGGCGACGGCCTGGGCGCGGGTGCGCTCGCGCTCCGACGCGAGCTCGGCGGTGCGCTGCTCGAGCTCGGCGCGCGACCGCGCCGAGCGGTAGGCCGTGTCGCCGAAGTACCACGCGCCTCCGAAGTAGAGCAGGTTCGTGAGCACGTTGATGAGCCCGTACGCGAGGTAGGGCGAGAGGGTTCCCTCGCGGGAGAAGTCGGGCAGGTAGTCCTGCACGGCGGAGTAGTAGACGAGGCCCCAGAAGAGCCACCCGAACATGCCGGCGACGATGATGCCGCGCACGATCGTCGCCCGACGGCGGCTGCGGCCCCACGCCCCGACCGTGTAGATCGCCACGAACAGGCAGATGTTGCTGAAGAGCGCATCGCCGACGGGCACGACGCCGCCGACGATGAAGGTGACGGATGCCACGAGCGCCACGATCTCGGGCTGCAGGCGGCGTGCTGCGAGCGGCAGCGTCATCGCCGCGATCCAGATCACCGACCCCCACCACGGGGCGGCTTCGCCCTCCCCGTCGCCCTCGCCCCAACCCGCGAAGCGGTAGAGCACCACCGTCGCGGCGGTACCGACGGCGAGCACGAGGGCGAGGATCACGTCGTTGCGGATGGCGTGACGGCCCGGTCGCGGGCGTACCCACTCCACGCCCTCGACGACGGGGGGAGCGGTGTTCTCGGTCATCCGTCCACGTTATCGACGCGGCGGAGCCACGGGATCCGCCATGCGACGGAGAAGTCAGTGCGGGTCGTCGATGGAGTCGACCCGTCGTTGCAGGAATGCCAGCTCCGCCGCGTTATCGGTCAGGATCTGCGCCTCCTCGTACGCGAGTCGCGCCTCGGTGCTGCGACCGAGACGCCGCAGCGCATCGGCACGTGCTGCCGAGAGGTAGGGGTAGCGCGCGAGTCGTGGGTCGGCGGCGAGCTCGTCGAGTTCGGCGAGCGCTTCGGCGGGGCCCTCGGCGAAGCCCAGCGCGATCGCCCGGTTGAGTCGCACCACCGGCGACACCCAGACGTCCACCAGCAGGTCGTACAGGCCCAGGATCTCGACCCAGTCCGTCTCCGACCATGACGGGCTCTCGTCGTGCACCGCCGCGATGGCGGCCATCAGGGCGTACCGGCCCGGGGGTCGGGCCCGTAACGCCTCACGTACCAGGGCCGCACCTTCCGCGATCGCCCGCCGGTTCCAGCGCGAACGATCTTGTTCCTCCATGAGCAGGACTTCGCCGTCGTCATCAAGTCGGGCGTCGAGGCGGGCGTCGGTGAGCACGACGAGGGCGAGCAGGCCCGCGACATCCGGATCGTCCGGCAGCAGCACCCGCAACAGGCGTGCGAGCTCCCGGCCGCGTTCGGCGAGGTCGCGGCGCATGAGCTCTACGCCGAACGGCGCGGTGTGGCCGGTTGTGTAGACGAGGTGCACGACGGCCAGCACGCTCTCGAGGCGCGGGCCGAGTTCATCGGGAGACGGCACCCGATACGGGATGCCGGCGGTCGTGATCTTCTGCTTCGCCCGCGTGATGCGGGCGGCCATCGTGGCCTCCGGTACCAGGAACGCGCGCGCGACATCCGCCGTCGACAGCCCGCACACGAGGCGGAGCGTGAGCGCGACGCGCGCCTCGGCCGCGAGGGCGGGATGGCAGCAGGTGAAGACGAGCGCGAGCCGGTCGTCGGGGATCGACTCGCCCGTGTCGGCGAGCTCGTCGAGCGGCGGCGGCTCGGGGTCGACGAGCTTCGGCAGCGCTCGGCGGGCCGTGGCGTCGCGCCGACGTACGTCCAGGGCCCGGCGGCGTGCCGTCGTCGTGAGCCACGCGCCCGGATTCGATGGGATGCCGCGGGCGCCCCAGATGGCGAGCGCGCTGGCGTACGCGTCCTGCACGGCCTCCTCGGCCGTGTCGATGTCGCCCGCCACCCGGATGGTGGCCGCCAGCACGAACGCCCACTCCCGGCGATGCGCCTCCGCGACCGCGGCGGCGACATCGGCGGGTGCGGGGGTCGGACTGGCGGCCGACGCCATCAGCTCACCAGCCGCACCGGCCGCACCTCGACGCCCGCGCCGGCCGGCACCTCCGACGCGATCGCGAGCGCCTCGTCGAGGTCGGCGGCCTCGACGAGGAAATACCCGCCGATGACCTCCTTCGACTCCGTGAACAGGCCGTCGGTCACGACGACCCTGCCGTCGTGGTCGTGCCGAATCGAGGTGCCGGAGGCGGGTGATTCGAGCGCCGCACCGCCGAGCAGTGAATCCGCACGGCGCTCCATGAACTCGCGGTAGGCCGGGTTGACCGTCTCGCCCTCCGACTGGGCGGCGTCATCGTCCTGGTAGATCAGGATCAGGTACTTGGACATGTCGTCATCCTCTCTCCTGCGGCACCGATTCGTGCCGTCACCATACCGACGCGCTCGTCGGCCGGGAATCGACAATGCGCCCGAAACTCGTTCGGTCGAGGTCAGCCGCGAGACGTCTCAGCGCGACGCACGTGGCTCCGTGCGTGCTCGACCGCGGGGGCGAGCTCGTCGAAGAGGTGGTTCTGGTGCCGGAGCGAGGCGATCACGCCCACTCGCTCGGCGAGGCGCAGGTGCTGCGTCTGGATGCCCTTGACGAGCACGGTCACGCCCCGCCGTTCGAGTGCGGTGATGAGCTCGGTGATGACCTGTGCTCCGGTGGCGTCGAGGATCTGCAGCTGCGACATCCGGATGATGACGACCTCGATGCCCCGGATGTCGCCGACGCGCTCGAGCATGCGTTCGGCGGCGCCGAAGAAGAGCGCCCCTTCGAGTCGGAACAGGGCGATGCGTTCGTCGCCGGGCTCGGCCGGGCCCGGCAGCTCCTCGCGGTGCACACCGCTCGAGCGGGCGAGTGCGCGCAGGGCGAAGAACGCCGCGGCGGCGATGCCGATGAGCACGGCGTAGATGAGGTCGAAGCTCACCGTGATGATCGCGGTGACGCCGAAGACGATCGCGTCGGCCCGGGTCGACCCGACGATGGTGCGCACCGTCGCGATCGAGATCATGCGGAACGCCGTGACCATCAGCACGCCGGCGAGTGCGGCCAACGGGATCTCGGCGACGACCGTCGCGCCGAACGAGACGACGAGGAGCAGCAGCACCGCGTGGGTGATCGCAGCCAGCCGGGTGCGACCGCCCGAGCGCACGTTCACCGCGGTGCGGGCGATCGCCCCGGTCGCCGGCATCCCGCCGAAGAAGCCCGCCGCGACGGACGCGAGGCCCTGGCCGACGAGTTCGCGGTCGGCGTCGTACGGGCCGGTGTCGGAGATCGAGGCGGCGACGCGCGCCGAGAGCAGCGACTCGATCGCGGCGAGGGCCGCGACCGCGAACGCCGGACCGGCGAGGCCGGCGAGCGTCGCCCAGTCGGCGTTCGGCAGCGTGGGTGCCGGGAGGCCGACCGGCAGCTGCCCGATCGTGTCGACCGGCAGGCTGAAGCCGGCCGCGATCGCGCTGACCGCGACGATCGCGACGATCGAGCCGGGGAAGCGGGGATGGATGCGCGGCGCCACCAGCATGATCGCCGCCACCACGGCGACGATGCCGAGGCTCCATCCGAGCTCCGGCCATGCGGCCGTGGGGATCGCCTCGGCGGCGGCGAGCGCCGCGTTCGGGCTGGGTCCGGGGGCGACGCCGAGCGCCGCGGGCACCTGCTGCAGGAAGATGATCACCGCGATGCCGAGCGTGAACCCCTCGATCACCGGCCACGGGATGTAGGTCACCGCGCGGCCGAGGCGCAGTACGCCGGCGGCGAGCACGATGAGGCCCGCGAACAGGCAGACCACCGCGAGCACACCTGTGCCGTGCGCGGCGATGATGGAGCCGAGCACGACGACCATGGCGCCGGTCGGACCGGACACCTGCACGTTCGAGCCGCCGAACACCGCGGCGACGAACCCGGCGACGATCGCCGTCACGAGCCCGCTCTCGGCGCCGGCGCCGGAGCTCACGCCGAACGCGAGCGCGAGCGGCAACGCGACGATGCCCACGGTGACACCTGCGGCCAGGTCGCCGCGCCACGTGCGACGGAGGTCGCGGTAGTCGGATGCCGCGGGCGCGAGGCTGCGCAGGTGGCGCACCGCCCGTCGCCACTGGCTCGCAGGGGCCGTCGTCGACCCGGTGGCGGGCAGGCCGGACGGCGTCGAACTCATGCCGGCACGCTCACCGGCGGGATCTCGGGCAGCCCGCCCTGGTCGACGAGCTGGCGCTGGGTGGTCTCGAGGATCTCACCGAGCAGCGCGCGAGCCACGCGCAGCAGGTCGGCGACCTGGGGGTAGGCCAGCCGGTAGTAGACGAGGCTGCCGCGTCGGTCGGCCACGACGAGCCGATTGCGACGGAGCACCGCAAGGTGCTGCGACAAGTGCGATGCCTCGAGCGAGGTCGCCGCGATGAGCTCCGAGACGGATGCCTCGGGCGCGGTCGAGAGCACCTCGAGGATGCGGATGCGGATCGGATGGGCGAGGCCCTTGAAGAGGCCGGCCTTCACCTCGTACAGCGGGCGGTTGGGGTCCGAGAGCATCGGCATCTCCCTGGGTTTATGGATTGATGAAATCATCATGTCACACGGTCGCCGCTGCGTGGATGCCGCGCTCGCCGCTACGCTCTCGATCCATGACTGCCGAACCGGGGCCCGTGCCGAACCTGCCGCTGCGTGAACGTCCGTTCGACTGGTTCTTCATCGTCGTCTTCTCGCTCTTCACGATCACGAGCCTGATCAGCGACATGCTGCCGACGCTCGGCGTCGACATCTCGTCGCCCTCGTCGAACTTCTTCGTGAACTCGAATTACTGGTACGCGAGCGACACCGACCCGCTCTTCATGGAGCCGCCCGTGTGGATGCGCATCGTCACCGGGCTCTCGGCGTTCGTCTACATGCCGTTCTACATCGTGTTGGTGCTCTCACTGATCCGCGGGTGGAACTGGATCCAGTTGCCGAGCGTCATCTACGCGACGATGATCTCGACGATCACGGGCATCATCGTGTTCGGCGTCGAGTTCTTCGGCGAGCCCGAGTGGCAGACGACGAACCCCGTGAAGTTCCTGGCGTTCAACCTGCCGTACGTGCTCATTCCGATCGTGTTGCTCGTGCGCATGCGGAAGCCCTCGCCGTTCACACGGCGGTTCTGAGCGCAGCGGATGCATCGGCTCGCCGACACCCTGAGCGTCGCACCTCCAGCGAACCGTGACGGAGCCCGATGTGATCTCGAAGCCGCCCTCGACCTGTCACGCCGTCTTGCGTTCAGGTGGAGCGTGGTCGTCGTCGAGTCGATCGGCGAGTCGGGTGGGTGAGGTGGTCGACTTGCGCCAGCTGCCGCCCGGGTCGAGCCACACGGGTGGCCGGATCTCGGGCACCCCGCGCCGCATGCGGATCGCCCATCCCGAGGTGTCGATCGTGCGGTGGTGGAACCAGCACAACAGCACACCGTTGTCGGTGTGAGTGGGGCCGCCGCGCGCGTCGGGGATGACGTGGTGGATCTCGCACCACGCGGCGGGCACGGTGCAGCCGGGGATGAGGCAGCCGCCGTCGCGAAGGGTGATCGCCCGTCGTTGGTGCGGGGTGAAGCAGCGTTCAGGTGAACCGAGGCGGATGATGCGGCCCGCGGCGTCGGAGATCACGGTCTGGATGCCGCCGGTGCAGACCATGTGCCGCACCGCGCGGAGTGAGATCGGCAGTTCGACGCCGTCGGCGTGCCCGGCACCGGAGCCGGTCTCGAGGTCGACTGCCCGAACGCTGACGAGCACCGTCGGTGCTGCGCCGCCGATGCTCGGGTGTTCGCCGGAGCGCGCCGCGGTGTCGATGATCGCGGCGAGCACGTCGTGCCGTTGCTGTTCGGTGGTGCGGGTCTCGGCCTGCACCGCGAGGTCGGAGCGTTCGGTGTCGGTGAGGAATCCGCCGCCGCTGCGGGGCGAGAGGTGCGCATCGAGGAGGCGCTTCAGCTTCGCCGCGACCTCGGGCAGCAACTCGCCCGAGATCTGGATGAGTCCGTCGCGTGCGCGCCCGACCCGGAACCCACGCCGGCGCATCGCGCGTTCGTCGTCGGGTTCTGGCCCGTCTTGATCCAGGAACACCGCCCACGCGCGGGCCTGCACGGCGAGCTCGTCGGCGCTGGCACGCACCGGTGCCGCGTCACCCGTTCCGGTCGCCTGGTCGACGAGCTCACGCTCGGCGACATCGAGTCGCGTGGGGTCGGCCACGGTGCGGGTGCGACCGAGTTCCCGAACGATCGTCGCTGCCGCGTCGAGGCCGAGCGAGCCTGCGACGAGTGCAGCGGCCACGTGCGGATGCGCCGCCGGCACGGGCTGCCCGGTCAGGCCGGTATCGGCCAGGGTCGCCGTACCGACCGAGACTCTGCGGCGCGCTTCGGCGCCCGAGACCTGCGTGACCCGTTCGATCAGTTCGGCCGCAGACCGGCACCCCTTGCGCGTCGACAGGCGCCCGGCGCCGAGTTCGACCCGGCTGCGTTCGGCGACCTCACCGGCGAAGGCGGCACGGTGCGCGTCGAGCAACCGCCCGACGCCTTCGAGGGCCCCCCATCGCGACGAGCAGTTCGTCATCACCGAGTCCCCGCGGTGGGTCGAGATCGAGCGCGGCATGAAGCGCCGAGCGTACCTGCTCGAGCGCCTCGGGAATGCCTGCCATGTCGACCACACTGCCACCACCCACTGACATTCCAGTCATCACGAAAACACCTGCTCATCGGCTGTTTCGAACGACTCTTCCTCCACAGGGCCGCCGGGCGGGAGTTCTCCACAGGAGGTGGCCCGGCCGACGCGGAGCGCGAGCGGCTCGCCGCCGTGTGCTCGTTCATCGCCACACCGGAGAGGAGCTGCGCCGAATTCCGAATCCTGCTCAGTATCCTGCGTCCCCTTGCCAAGAGGAAGATATCTTCCTATTCTCTCCACATGGCACGCAGACGCGAAGGACGGCTCGTCGACCTCGAGGTCGACATCCTCGCCGCCGGCATGGAGCTTCAAGGGGACGACGGCGAGTTCTACGGCTTCGCGCTCGCGAAGCGCATCGCCGAACGATCGGATGCCGCTGCGCTCACCGCGCACGGCACGCTCTACAAGGCGCTGGCCCGTCTGAGTGAACGGGGCCTGCTCGAATCCGTCTGGGAGGATGCCGCGATCGGGGAGGCCGAGGGGCGGCCGCGGCGCCGCCTCTATCGCGTCACGGGTGCCGGTGAAGTCGCCTACCGCACCGAACTCGACGCCCGACGTGTGGCCGCGGTGCATGGCAAGGCGGCGTTCGCATGACCGTCGAGCGCGTCGGCGTGGTGATCGAGGAGCGCGAGCCCGCGGCATCCGCTCAAGGAGGTGACCGTGACGTGCCCGGCAGCGACCGTGCCATGCATCGCAGCGACCGCGCCGTGCTCGCGTGGGGACGTTGGTACACGCGCGACCTGCCCGACGACGTCGCCGCCGACCGTCTCGCCGAGCTCGAGTCCGACGTCTTCGAGGAGCGCGCGGCCGCGGGCGGAGCGCAGGGTGCGGGCCGTTCGATCGTCGGCCGTGCGATCCGCGGCGTTCCCGCCGACCTCGCGTGGCGGGTCGCCCGGCTGCGCGGCCTCTCGCTGACGGCGCCGAAGGGCACCTTCCCGCTCATGCTGCCCGCGCTCGCGCACGTCGCGACGGCGATGCTGCTCGCCTGGGGCGTGCTCATCGTCGTGCGCGTCGGGGCGGGGATGCTCGACGGCTCATGGGCCGGGGCATGGGACCTCGTCGCCGCGGGTCTCGTCGGCCTCGGTCTCGCGCTCATCGGCTCGGCGTTGACGCTCGTGCCCGAGGCCCGATGGCTCGGCGCGCTCTGGCTCGCCGTCGCGAGCTACGTGCTGCTCCGCTTCGGCATGTACGCGCTCATCGCCACGAGCACCACGCTGAGCGCGTTCTACAATTCGGCGCTCATCGAGGCGATCCTCATCAATCGCGTGCTGTCCGCAGCCGGGGTGCTCTTCTTCGTCTCGATGGCCGCCTGGTGGCTGCCGTCGGCCAAGGCCCTGTGGGCCGCGCGACCCGAGCGGGTGCACCGCTCGCCCGTCATCGACCCGGAAGGAACCATCGCATGAACGTGCAACGCATCGCCGCGATCGCCGCGATCACGGGCGCAGTGCTCGGCGGAGCATCCATCGTCGCGCTCGGCGCGGCCGCGTACACCGCCGGCCAGCCGCAGGCCACGGCAGAGATCGTCTCCTCCGAGATCGACGACAGCGCCCGTCAGCAGCCCGACCAGACCTCGGCGGCCGCGCCGGCCGCGGCCGGCCACAGCTCGCAGCTCGCGGCCGCGTCGGGCACCGACACGAACGCCGCCGACTACAACCCGTACCTCGACCCGCTGAACGCCGACTACGTGACGCCCGAAGCCCGCTCCGAATGGCTCGGAAAGCAGGCCGTCATCCGCAAGTGCATGACCGACGCCGGCTTCGAGTACCTCGACTGGCAGTGGTGGCTCGGCAACGACGCGCAGCCGAAGGGGCTCGACTACGAGAGCTCGATCCTCTGGACGCAGGCGCTCTACGGGCCCGACATCTACAACCCGGGCGGCGGCTGCGCCGATGTGGGTTCCGCGGCCGAGGCCGCAGCCCGGGCTGCGGGGGAGCCGCTCAGCGCCCCGGTGCCCGAGGACGACCCGACCCTGCCGACCGAGCGGCAGGAATGGCTCGACTTCCAAGACCTCGTCCGCGCCTGCATGACCGAAGCCGGACAGGAGTACCTCTACTGGGAGTGGTGGAACCCCGAGTACGGTGCCCAGGCGGGCATCGCCGACCCCGAGGCCCCGCTCGCTCTGCCGGCGCAGCCCGCTGGGCTCAGCGAGTCCGAGAAGGCCGAGTGGTCGCTCGCCCTCGACGGCGATGCCGGGCTCGGCGCGGCCTACCGCTGGGAGGACGCGGGCTGCTGGGGCCGCGCCGTGCACGAGTCGGGCAACGACAACATGCACTGAGCACGCCTGCCCGCACCGGTCACGAGGCCTGAGCCAGGCGGATGCCGCGGCTCAGGCCTTGGCGCCCTTCACCTTCTCCTTGAGGAAAATGAGGGGCAGGAGCCAGGTGCCGAGCGCGGTGATGATCCAGATCGTGAGGGTCGCGAGCACCCAGGTCACCCAGCCGTCGATCGTGATGCCGCCCGGGAAGAGCGAGGCGATCAGCAGCGCCACGAACGTCGAGACGAGGCCGATGCCGCCGAGGATCGCGGAGGCGTGCTGTCGGGCGACGTTGAAGATGAACGGGCCGAGCACCGCCTGGGCGATCGTGAAGACGACGATCGCGATCAGGAACCCGCCCCACTCGATGTGGAAGTCAGGCAGGATCCACGAGGCGACGAGCAGGCCGAGGGCGACCGTCACGAGTGAGATCAGCGTGCGGATGAGGAAGCGGATCATGCCGCGAGCGTAGCGGGGCGACGGATGCCGCGTCGAGCAGCGCGCCGGAGCGGCATCCGCTCGCAGCGCGGCATCCGCTCGCACCGCGGGCCCGAACCGCCGACCGTGGCGGTGCGCGCGCGAAGCGAGCAAGATGTGTCGCATGGCCGAACGCGCGACGCGTGAGGAGCAGGCACCGAACCCGGCGGCGCGCCGGGTGCAGGCGGCCTACTTCACGCTGCTCATCGGCAACACGCTCGCCGCCTCGTTCATCTGGGGCGTCAACACGCTCTTCCTGCTCGACGCCGGCCTCACGAACTTCGAGGCGTTCGCCGCCAACGCCTTCTTCTCGGTGGGAATGGTGATCTTCGAGGTGCCGACGGGCGTCGTCGCCGACACGCTCGGTCGGCGCGTCTCGTACCTGCTCGGCACCGTCACGCTCGCCGTGACGACCGTGCTCTACTACCTGCTCTGGGTGGCCCACTCGCCGTTCTGGATGTGGGCGATCGTCTCGGTGCTGCTCGGCCTCGGCTTCACGTTCTTCTCGGGCGCCGTCGAGGCGTGGCTCGTCGACGCGCTCGCCGCGACCGGCTACACGGGCGGGCTCGAACGGGTCTTCGGGCGCGGTCTCGCACTCGCGGGCGCGGCGATGTTCATCGGCTCGATCCTGGGCGGAGTGATCGCGCAGGCGACGAATCTCGGGGTGCCGTTCCTCATCCGCGCGGGCATCCTCGTCGTCATGTTCGTCGTCGCGGCGATCGTGATGCACGACCTCGGGTTCACGCCGGCCGGGCGAGCGCACCCGATCCGCGCGACGAAGGAGGTCTTCGACGCCTCGGTGAAGTACGGGCTCGGCCGGCGCCCGGTGCGCTACGTCATGTTCGCCTCGTTCTTCACGACTGGCGTCGGCTTCTACGTGTTCTACGCGCTGCAGCCCTACCTCGTCGAGCTCTGGGGCGACACCGGCGCCTACTCGATCGCGGGTCTCGCCGCGGCGATCCTGTCGGGCTCGCAGGTGATCGGCGGACTCGTGGCCCCGTGGGTGCGCCGTCGATTCCGCAAGCGCACGACGACGATCATCCTGAGCCTCGTCGTCTCGAGCCTCGTGCTGCTCGCTCTCGGCGTGAACCGAAACTTCTGGATCGCGCTCGTGCTGCTCACGGTGTGGGGGCTCGTCGACGCGGCCGCCGGGCCGGTGCAGCAGGCATACCTGAACGACATGATCCCGTCGCAGCAGCGCGCCACCGTGCTCTCCTTCGACTCGCTGCTCGGCAGTACGGGCGGCGCGGTGATCCAGCCGGTGCTCGGACGCTCGGCCGACCTGTGGGGCTACCCCGGCTCGCTGCTCGTCAGCGGCGGCATCCAGGCGCTCGCCGTGCCGTTCCTGTGGCTGAGTCGCCGGCAGGGGTCGCCGGCGGATGTCGCGACGGACGAGTCGCCCGAGCGACCCGAGGAGATCACGGAGTCGGGGCCGCCGGTCGGGTAGATCAGGCGCTCATCGGCGATTTCCCGGGTTCGCCCCCCGTTCGGGGGGCGTGTACCATGGCTCGGACACGCCCGAGCGGTCGACCGGCCGTTCCCGAATCGCGGCGGGAGGTGCCCGATGCGGAAGACCGTTGTCTTCAGTGCTGCCGTCGCGGCCCTCTTCGTCGGGTCGATCTTCATCGGCGTCGCCGCCGCCACGACGGGAGCGCCGGTGCTCTACGACGCGCGCTCGCCGCAGCCCGTCGCGACGGGTTCCGACGGATTCGACGTCGACGCGGGCGAGGCTCAGGGCGGTGAATCGCAGGTTCCGGCCGATGGTGCCGACACCGACGACGCCCCGCTGCCGAGTCCGACCTCTCCGCCGAAGACGTCCCCACGACCGACTCCTGCGCCGTCCCCGACGCCGGGCCCGACGAACCCGCCGGTTGCCGACCCCGTGCCGACGCCCGAAGAGCAGCAGGCATGGCTCGGCTTCCAGCAGCTGGTGCGCGAGTGCATGGTCGAGGCGGGCCACGAGTACCGCGAGTGGGAATGGTGGACCACCGAACCTCGCGACCCGACGTCGACGGCGCCGGCGATGCCCGAAGGACTCACCGACGAGGGCGAGGCCGCGTGGCGACTCGCGCTCGAGGGCGACGGCGGCGAGAGCGACGGATGTCTCGGCGAGGCCGTTCGCGAGGACCAGGCTCACCCGGTCGTGCCCCCGGCCGCAGCGCCGCCGCCTCCGCCTGCCGCGACCGAGGCGCCGGAGGCGCCGACGCCCGACGCCGGAGCGGCACCGACCGACTGACGTCGCGTATCGCGCGTCGCGTGAGGCGACCCCGCCCGGCCCGTCGGTGTCGGGCGCCCGGCTCCGGTTCAGGCCGACAGCGTCTCGACGCGCCCGTTCAGCTCGGCGGCATCCGCTGCCCAGAGTTCGACGACGTCGGCGGCGAGCCGCTCCTCGAGGCCCGCGAGCGCCTGCACGCGGAAGGTGACGGCCGCGGCGGTGTCGCCCGCCTTGCCGAAGCCCTGCGCGAGCGAGCGCATCCACGACTCGCTCGCCGCCTTGACGGCGGTGTAGTTCGCGCCGCCGGCGGTGGGGCGTTCGACGGTCGTCGACGACACGATCGCGATGCGGCCGGCAGGGGAGCCGACGAGGTCGTCCCAGAACGCGCGGCTGACGTAGCGCAGCGCGGTGAACGAGCGGTCGAGCACGCGGTAGTCCTCTTCGGTCTGGCCGGCGATGCCGCCGCCGCCGCGCCAGCCGCCGACGAGGTGCACGACCCCGTCGACGTCGCCCACTCGGGCGTGCACGCGCATCGCGAGTTCGAGCACGTCGTCGCCGTCGGTGAGGTCGGCGCGTTCGCCGATGACGCCGGGCAGCTCGGCCTCGAGCGCCTCGAGACGACCCTCGTCGCTGCCGACGGCGACCACGCGGGCCCCGGCGTCGAGCAGTGCACGGGCGACCGCACGGCCGGAGGCGCTCGTCGCGCCCGCGATCAGCACGGTGCGGCCGGCGAGGCGGGTGGCGTCGGAGGGGCCGGGGGTGTCGGAGGGCTGGTCGGTCATGTTCGGCTCCACTTCGAGCTCTCGGGATCAGGCGAACGGACGCTGCTCAGGACGGAATCCATGATCCGGTCCTGAGCAGCGTACGTCGTCCTGACCCTCGGTGCGGGCGCGGGCGTCAGGCGTCGGCGGCCGTGATGCCGACCGTCGACTCGATGACGGGCTTCATCTTCTTGTCGAGGGCCTCGTAGAACATCGACAGCGGGAACTCGTCGTCCATCACGAGGTCGGTGTAGCCCTTGGGTGGGCCGGCGAGCACCTCGCGGGGCAGGCCCTCGGCCCAGACCGACGCCGGGTTCGGCGTCACGACGCTCGTGACGAGCTCGTAGGCGGCGAGCCAGTGCACGGTCTTCGGGCGGTCGATCGACTTCCAGTAGAGCTCGTCGATCGCGTCGCCGAGTTCGACGACCGCGTCGGGCACGGCGTCCCAGTCGAAGCTCAGCGAGACGTCGGTCCAGTCGAGCACGTGCTTCTGGTGCAGCCACGCGAACAGCAGCTGGCCGCCGAGCCCGTCGTAGTTGCGCACGCGCGAGCCCGTGATCGCGAACCGGAAGATGCGGTCGAAGATCACCGCGTACTGCACGAGCTTGCCGGTCGAGCGCATCTGCTCCTCGACGTCGGTGAGCTCCTCGCCGGCCGCGAGGCGCGCGTTCAGTGCGCGCTCGATCTTCACCGACTCGCGGAACGCGGTGAGGTCGCACCGCAGCTCCTCGAGCGAGTAGAGGAAGAACGGCATGCGCTGCTTGATCATGAACGGGTCGAACGGCAGGTCGCCGCGCATGTGCGTGCGGTCGTGGATGATGTCCCACATGACGAACGTGCGCTCGGCGAGCTCCTGGTCGTCGAGCAGCGCCGCCGCGTCGGCGGGCAGCTCGAGCTTCGTGATGTCGGATGCCGCGCGCACGACACGGCGGTAGCGCGCCGCTTCGCGGTCCTGGAAGATCGCGCCCCACGTGAACGTCGGGATCTCGCGCATGGCGACGGTCTCGGGGAACAGCACCGCCGAGTTCGTGTCGTAGCCGGGCGTGAAGTCGACGAGGCGCAGGCTCACGAAGAGCTTGTTGCCGTAGTCGCCGGCTTCGAGCTCCGCGATGAACTCGGGCCAGATCGTCTCGACGACGAGCGCCTCGACGTGACGGTCGGACGAGCCGTTCTGCGTGTACATGGGGAAGACGACGAGGTGGCGGATGCCGTCGATGCGGTGCCGCTGCGGCTGGAACGCCACGAGCGAGTCGAGGAAGTCGGGCACGCCGAAGCCCTCGGCCTGCCAGCGGCGGAAGTCGACGACGGATGCCGCGAGGTACTCGGCCTCGTGCGGGAACCGCGGCGCGAGCGCCTCGATCGACTCGACGATCGCGTCGACGAGCGTCGACGCCTGTTCCCTGCTCCCTGAGCCCGTCGAAGGGTCGGATGCCTCGGGCACCGAGCCGTCCTTCACCTGCAGCGCCTGGAGGGCGGTCGCCGACTCCTTGAGGCGGAGCCACGCGGCATCCGTCTCGACGCCCTCGGCGAGTGCGAGGTCGGCGGCGGTCACCGCGTCCTCGAGAACCTCGGGTTCGCCGATGATGGCGTCGATCGTGGTGTTGCTCGACATGTGAACCTCCGATCCTCGATGAGGGTGCGTGACGTGATGGGATGCTGCGCGGCGCGATTCGCCGGGCCCTTCAAGGCTACGAGCCGAAGGTCTGCGATTGGTTGTGCCCCGGCGCGGGATTCTTGCGTGAGCCCCGAATCTCGCGGCTGAGATCGCTGCCGCGCGCAAGAGCTCTCGTGAGCCCTCGCCGAGGCGCGATGGCATCGGAGCGGGTGCAGCCACTGAGTCGTGCAGGTGCGGGCACGTGCGCGGAGCGCGCCGATGTCGACGGGCGGTCCAGTGGGGGTCCGGATGTCGCGGCAACACCGCGTTCCTATCGTGAGGGTTATTCAGTTATTGAATCGAATGGAAGGACAGGATCATGAACACCACGAAGACGGGGGCGGCGGCCATCGGTGCAGTGGCGCTCCTCGTCGTACTCACCGCATGCGCCGGTGTGCGCGCCGACGTCGAGTCGGGGAACGTGCCGCAGTCGCAGCACGAGCTCCAGAAGTCGGCCCGACAGGAGTCCGCCGAGATGCGTGCTGAGCTCCACGCCGGAGCGACCTCCGTGCAGTCGTTCGCGACCGCCGAGGGGATCCGCAGCGCCAAGCAGACCGAGGCCCGCTCGGTCGCCGGCCCGTCGCCGTCGAGCGTCGAGGGGATCCGCACTGCGAAGCAGTCGGAGGCTCGGGCCGACGTCGAGTCCCTTCGTCAGCACGAGCTCGAGCACGGCGCGTCATCGGACCGACTCCGGTGACCCGCGACGACCCGACGGGGCCCCGGCAGATGCCGAGGCCCCGTCGCATGCGCGCGGATGCCTCGAACGATGCTGTCGTACGCCACACAACATCTCGCCCCCGAGGATCGTGCGGTGTTCTGCGCGCAGCGGTGAATCGGAACGTCATGCTGTGACGCACCGAGTCGCGTGCTGAGACATGGGCACTCCTCTCCATTGACGCCGGCTCTCGGGCGCTGTCAGGATGCGATTCGGCAGATCGTCGATCCCTAGAGCAAGGAAACCTCCCACATGACCACTCCCGCTCCCGCCCCCGTGTCTGCACCGTCGGCGCCCGCCGAGAAGTGGAACGTCCTCGCGATCGTCGGCTTCGTGCTCTCGCTCCTGGGCACCAACATCGTCGCCATCGTGCTCGGGTTCATCGCCCTGAGCCAGGTGAAGAAGTCGGGTGAGCGCGGCCGCGGCCTCGCGCTCGCTGCCGTCATCATCGGCTTCGCATCGATCGTGCTCTACATCATCATCTTCATCGCGACCTTCGCGTTCGTTGCGGCGACCCCCTCGGTGACGTCCTACTGAGTCGTCGACGAGACCACTCGTACGAAGTCCCCACGCGGCGCTGCCGGTGGGGACTTCGTCGTCTGACGGCCGTCAGGGAACGAGTTCGGCCTCGCGGATCGTCGCGCCGGCCGCTGCCGGCGTCGCCCGCCCGGCGGGCAGCAGCAGGGCGATGAGTGCCGACGCGAGCAGCACGGAGGCCCCGACCACGACGGCCGGCACGGCCCCGACGCTGTAGTCGGTCGGCGTGAGCGAACCGCCGGCGCCGGTGAAGACCGCCGTCGAGACCGCGATGCCGAGTGCGACGCCCACCTCTCGGAGCATCGAGTTCGTACCGCTCGCCTTCGCGTGGTCGTCGGGCTGCATCGTCGCGAGCACGGCCGTCGACGACGGGGCGAACACGAGGCCCATGCCGACGCCCGCGAGGATGAACGGTGCCAGGTACGACACGTACGGCGTGTCGGGTTCGAGCAGCGTGGTCAGCCAGAAGAGCGCGGCCGACAGCGCCGCGAGGCCGGCGACGATGAAGATGCGCGTGCCGACGCGCCCGGCGAACGCCCCGGCGAGCGGAGCGATGACCATCGGGGCGAGCGTCCACGGCGAGGTCTGCACCGCCGCCTCGAGCGGCGTCGCGCCCTGCACGACCTGCAGGAACTGGATGAGGATGAAGATCGACCCGAATGCGCCGAAGCTGAAGCCGAACCCCGCGAGGTTCGCGACCGTGAAGCTGCGATCGCGGAAGAGCCGGAGCGGCAGGAGCGGCGCGGGCGCCTGCGACTCCCAGACGACGAAGCCGACGAGGAGCAGGCCGCCGGCGATGAGGCTGCCGAGCACCTCGAAGCTCGACCAGCCCGCGTCGTTGCCGCGCACGATGCCGTAGACGATGCCGAGGAGGCCGAGCCCCGACAGTGCGAGGCCGACGATGTCGGCGCGGAGCCGGGCGCCGAAGCTGTTCGACAGCGCGAGCAGCACGAGTGCGATCGAGACGACGCCGACGGGCACGTTGATCCAGAAGATCGCCTGCCAGGCCCACCCCTCGATGACCGCGCCGCCGACGAGTGGCCCGGTCGCGACGCCGAGGCCCGCGACGCCGCCCCAGATGCCGATGGCGAGCGGGCGACGTGCCAGCGGAACGGCGCCGGCGAGCAGGGTGAGCGAGAGCGGCATGATCGCGGCGGCGCCGAAGCCCTGGGCGGCGCGCGCGGCGATGAGCTGGCCGGGGTCGGTGGCGAGGGCCGCGAGCGCCGAGCTCAGCGTGAACACCGCGATCCCGATGATGAAGAGGGTGCGTCGCCCGAACCGGTCGCCGAGGGCGACCGCCATCAGGATCGTGCTCGCGAACGCCAGAGTGTACGCGTTCATGAACCACTGCAGCTCTTCGACGGATGCCCCGAACTCCGAGTGCAGCACGGGCAGTGCGTTGGTCATGACGAGGTTGTCGAGCGTCGCCATGAACATCGGCAGCGCCGTGGCGAGGAGGACGAGCCAGATCGGTCGTGATCGGCGGGCGCCGGAGGGGCGCGTGGGAGGGCGAACTGCGGCATCGAGAGTGGTGGACACGACGGCGCTCCTTGTTGTTATCGGATGATTACTTCGAACTGTAGTAATCGACTGATAACATGTCAACCATGACGGTCGAATCGGTTCCCACGGCTCCGCGCATGAAGGCGGCCGACCGCCGCGAGCTCATCCTCGAGGCCGCGACCGCGGTCTTCGGCGCGAAGACCTACGTGGGCACCACGACCGACGAGGTCGCCCGGGCCGCCGGAGTCAGCCAGCCCTACGTCGTGCGGCTCTTCGGCACGAAGGAGAAGCTCTTCATCGAGGTCATCGATCGCGCGTACGACCGCATGATCGACGTGTTCCGGGCAGCGCTACCCGGGGCGCCGGAGGCGGTCGGCGACCGCATGGGCACGGCCTACACCGAACTCCTGGTCGAGCGCGGCATGCTGCCGGTCGTCGCGAACTCCACGGCGCTCGGCGGCGAGCCCCAGATCGGCCGCGTCGCCCGCGCGGGGTTCAGCCGCATCTGGCGTTTCCTGCGTGACGAGGCGGGGTTCACGCCCGAGCAGGCTCGCGAGTTCATCGCCACCGGCATGCTGATCAACACGATCGTGGGCCTCCGGCTCACCGGCGACTACGGCGACGAGGTCTCGGCCACCGAGGTGCTGGACGCCTGCTTCCCCGACGCCGTCGAGAAGGTGCGAACTCTGCTGCCCGCCGCCGGCGAGCCCTGGTGAACACCGCGCACTGAGCGAGCGGATGCCGCGGCATCCGCTCGGTCGTCAGAGCACCTTCTGCATGTGGATCGCCGCCGTCTCGTAGCCGAGCGACTCGTAGAGGCGGATCGCGGGCGTGTTGTACCCGAACACGTTCAGGCGCAGGTTGACCGCGCCCTGCTCGCGCGCGACGTCTTCGGCGAGTTGCATGACGCGGCTGCCCAGTCCGCGACGGCGGTGCGACTCATGGATCGCCACGTCCCAGATGTACCAGTTGGCCGGGTCGCTCATCGGTCCGATCCAGAGCCAGCCGGCGTCGTCGCCGTCGGCCTCGACCGTGAAGAGCAGGTGTCCGTCGACGAGTCGCCCGTCGGGGAAGTACTGGTCCTCGGACGCACGTCGGCCGACCGCCGCCTGCTCGGCGTTCTCGCCGGCATCCCGTCTCGCCTGTTCGTACGCCGCCATCGCGACGGGCAGCCAGGCGGCGGTCTCGGCAGCGGTCTTCGGTCGGAGTCGAACGTCGTCGGTCATGCGCCCATGGTGCCATGCCGGCGGATTCAGCGGGAGGGTGGCAAGCGCCGGATCGCCGTTGCGGCGACATCGTGTGGCAGGCTTCGCCCATGACCGCCTCGCTCCGACCCCTCGACCGCGCCCGCCTGCCCGAGTGGATCGACCGAAGTGCCGCCGAGTACGCCCGTGACCTGATCGCGACGGGCCGCTCGGAGCACTGGGCGCAGCAGCATGCCGCGGAGGGGATGGCCGAGTCGTTCCCCGGCGGCGCACCGACGCCCGGTCACGAGGTCTTCGACGTCGTCGACGACTCCGGCGTCGCGGTCGGCTACCTCTGGATCGGCCCCGACACGAGCGGCGACGAGGGGTCGTGGTGGATCTGGGACGTGCTCATCGAGCCCGAGCACCGTGGCCGCGGTCTCGGTCGCGAGGCGATGCGCCTCGCCGAAGAGCACGCCAGGGCGCAGGGCGCGCACTCGATCGGCCTCAACGTCTTCGCGTTCAACGCCGCAGCCCGCGGGCTCTACGAATCGCTCGGCTACGAGACCACCTCGATGCGCATGGCCAAGCGCCTCGACTGACCGCGGCGGGCGGATGCCCCGTGGTGGGCGAAAATGGTGGGATGACGAGAACGGTGCGCGGCGCGAGGGTCCTGATCACCGGCGCGGCCGGAGGCATGGGTCGCATGTACGCCGAGCGGGCCGTGGCCGAGCACGCGGCATCCGTCACCCTCTGGGACCGCGACGCGGCCGCCCTCGCGCGCACCGTCGACGAGCTCGGCGCGATCTCGCGCGGGCGTACGCGCATCCAGTCGTTCGTCGTCGATGTCGGCGACCTCGGCGCGATCGCGAAGACCGCCCAGCGCGTGCGGCGCGAGGTCGGCAACCCCGACGTGCTCATCAACAACGCCGGCATCGTGCGCGGCAACCGCTACTTCTGGAACACCGACAACGGCGACGACACCCGAACGACGATGCAGGTGAACGCGCTCGCGCCGATGTACATCGCGCGGGAGTTCCTGCCCGGCATGATCTCGAACGCCTACCGGGCGGCCCGCATCGTGAACGTCGCGAGCGCCGCCGGCACGCTCGCGAACCCGCGCATGGCGGTGTACGCCGCGTCGAAGGCGGCCCTCATCGGGTGGAGCGACTCGCTGCGCCTCGAACTCGAGCAGTCCGACCACGGCAACGTGAAGGTGACCACGGTCACGCCGAGCTACATCGCGACCGGTATGTTCGCCGGTGTCCGCGGCCCGGCGCTCGCACCGGTGCTCGACCCCGAGTACGTCGTCGACCGCGTGTGGCGGGCGATGCTCGAGGGCCGGCCCCTGCTCGAGCTGCCGAAGAGCGTTCGCCTCTCCCGGGCACTGCGCGGCCTGCTGCCGACGCGCGTGTTCGACCGGGTCGTCGGCGACGGCTTCGGGGTCTACCGCTCGATGGAGCGGTTCACCGGGCGACGGTGACGACGGCGCCCCAGCGCTCGCGCCGCAGCCCGGGCGCCGAATCGGTCAGAACCCGTGCTCGCCCAGCCAGTCGAGCAGCACGCGCGCGAACTCCTCGGGACGCTCGACGCTCGGCAGGTGCGCCGTGTCGGCGAAGCGAACACCCGTCGCGTTCGGCAGGCGCTCGAGCAGGTGGTCGTACGCCGCGAGCACCGGGCTGACGTCGTACTCGCCCACCGTCACGAGCGCTGGCATGCGGAGGTCGCCGAGCCGCTCGTACGCCGGCGGTTCGAGCGGGAGCATGGTGCCGTCGTCGGTCGCGTGGGCGGCGTTCGGGGCGTTCAGCTCGTACGCCCGTCGCACGAACCCGGGGTCGAGCTCGGCCTCGGAGCGGAGCGGCCCCACCGCCCATACTGCTGCTTCGAGGCGCATGAGCAGTGCCGCATCGACCGCCGGGTCGATCGCCTCGACCTCGTCGAACCGTCGCTGCTCCTCGTCGGTGAGCGGCAGGTCGGGGGATCCGCCCGGCTCCGAGCCGACGGTCACGACGCCGCGCACGCGGCCGGGGGAGGCGAGGGCGGTGTCGAGCGCGATGCGCCCGCCGCGGCTCGCGCCGATCACGGTCGCCTCGGCGATGCCGAGGTGGTCGAGCACCGCGATCGCGTCGGCGTGGTTCGCGAACGGCACCGACTCGTCGTGGCGCGAGCCTCCGAATCCCCGCGGGTCGTAGCGGGCGACGAAGTGGTCTTCGGCCAGGGCGTCGATCTGTTCGTCCCACATGCGCAGCGTCGCGATGCCGGCGGGGATCAGGAGCAGGGCAGGGGCGGAGGCGCGGCCCGCCGACTCGTAGCGGAGTTCGGCACCGGGAACCGTGAGCGTTGGCATCCCCCGATGCTACGCACTGCGGTCGGCCCCGCCGTCACGGCGGGCGCTCAGTCGTCGTCGCCCTGTTCCTGCTTCTTGTCCTTCTTGTCCTTGTTGCCGTTGTTGTTGCCCGGGCCGCGGTTGTCGTTGTCGTCGTCGTCCGACGGCGTCGGCGTGGGGGTCGGCGTGACGGAATCGGCGACCTCGGCGGCTTCGAGATCGGCCTGCACGAGCGCGATCGCCTCGCGAATGTCCGCGGCCTGCTCCTCCCCGATGACGCCGGAGTCGACGGCCGCGGTCACATCGTTGTCGAGCAGGGCGAGGGCGGCGATCGCGCCGAGGTAGTCGCCGTCGGCAGCCCGTTTCGCGACCTGCACCACCGAGGAGTGGAGACCGGCGCCGACCGCATCGGGCGTCTGGCCGCAGGCGGCCAGCCCGAACACGAGCGATCCGGCGAGGAGCCCGGCGCCGACGACGGTGCGAAGTCGTACGCGCGTCATCGCGTCACCGCCTCTTCGAGCTGCTCGAGATGCACGCCGAGTTCGCCGGGCAGGGCCGGCAGCGTCTCGGTGGGTACGGGCTGCGGCCCGGTGAGGCTCGCGACCACGGGCGGCACGAGCAAGGCGATGCCGATGACGATGACGACGAGCAGCCCGACGGCGATCGCCGGTCGCACCCAGCGGCGCGAGCGGGTCGGCGCCGGCTCGAAGGCGGACGCCACCGCTCGAGACGCGACGGCCCCGTCGGCCTCCTCGGGGGCGCCGAGCACGGCCGTCGTCGCCGTCGTCGCGGTCGACGCGGCCGCGGCGGTGCGCGAGGCCGGCATCACCAGGGTCGGGGCATCGGATGCCTCGTGCAGCACGGTCGTGGCGGCATCCGCTCGGTTCGTCTCCGCCGATGCGGGCTCCGGCACGCTCGGCAGCCGGCCGGCCGCGATCGCGACGTCGAGCGCCGTCGGCCGATCGGATGCCTCGCGGGCGGTCATGCCGCGGAGCAGCTCGACCCACTCGGGGCCGAGCCCTGCCGGGATCTCGGGGTCGCCCACGAGGCGTGCCGCCGCCGCTTCGACTGCCGGACCGGGGAAGGCCAGCCGCCCGGTGCGCGCCTCGAGCAGCACGAGCCCGAGCGAGTAGATGTCGGACGAGGTGCCCGGCGCGCGGCCGCTCACCTGCTCGGGGCTGAGGTAGCCGGGGGTGCCGACGTAGGCGCCGGTGCGGGTGAGGCGCGCATCGTCGATGAGGCGGGCGATGCCGAAATCGGCGAGCTTCGCGTCCCAGCTGCGCGTGGGCAGGTGCGAGGGGGCGAGCAGCACGTTCGCCGGCTTCACGTCGCGGTGCACGATGCCGCGCGCGTGGATCACGTGCAGCGCTTCGGCGAGGTCGGCGGCGAGCCCCGCGGCATCCGCTGCACCGACCGGGCCGTGCTGCAGGGTTTTGCGCAGGTCCTGGCCGTCGACGAGCTCCATGACGAGGTATTCGCGGTCGATCGCGGCGTCGTGCGCGGCGTCGTAGAGGCGCACGAGCGCGCGATGCTCGACGCTCGCGAGCAGCGCCGTCTCGGAGCGGCGGCGTGCCGCGTCGTCGATGCCCTCGGCGGCTTCGGCGAACACCTTCACGGCGACCGAGCGGCTGAGGCTCAGGTCTTCGCCGCGATAGACGCTCGCCATGCCGCCGCGGCCGATGAGCCCGTCGAGGCGGTATCGGCTGCCGAGCGTCACGCCCGTGAAGGGGCCGTCGGCGAGGCGGTCGGGGGAGCTGGTCACGCCTTCGAGCGTATCGTCGCAGGCTGGGAGACGGACGAATCGCGCGATGCCGGACATGACCTGGGTAGGGCATGATTCGACGAATGGAGACGTGGCGATGAACACCACGAACACCGATGGACTGCGCGGGCTCGATGAGGATCCCGATCTCGACCGGTTGCTCGGTGCGGCGGCTCGCCCCAGCACCGGGCTGACACCCGAGGTGCATTCCCGGCTGGCGGCGATGGCGGAGTCGGCGATGGCGCCGGACCGGCCACCGCATCGGCGGCGGGCGGCTCTCGCGGCTGCCGTGCTGGCACCGGTGCTGCTGGTCGGGGGAGCGGGTGCGGCGTTCGCCGCGACCATGGTCGATTGGTCGCAGTTCTGGGGCACGAGCACGAGCACGACCACCGAGTGGCAGGCGTGGGCCGAGGAGCCCGATGCGATCGTCACCTACTCGTTGCCGGGCGGCGGCGCCTGCGAGCTGCGCCTCGGCGACGTCACCTACAGTCCGGACCCGGATCGCCCCGACGGCGTGGAGGCGGATCCGCGGTCGGCCGATGCGGTGCGCGACTACCTGCGGGCCGGGGACCTGTTCACCGAAGCCGATGTCGAGAACGCGATCGTCTCGGGCCGGCCCGTCGACGAGAACTTCATCGAGGAGGACGACGGCTCGAGGACCCGATTCGGGTACGGCACCGAGAACTACGACGCCGACGTCGAGTACAACATGGCCGTCAAGAGCGCGATCCAGGACCGGATGACGGAGTACGTCGAGGGTCGAGGCCTGCCGATGGTCGGCGTCGGCTGGTTGGGCCAGGAGAAGTGCACCGGGGTCGACGAGTGATCGGCCGCAGCCGGTCGCGCGACGAACGCGACTACGCGGCGCTCATGGCCGAAGCTTCCCCCGACCTGCTCGCGTACTTCGAACGCCGGGTCGGTGCCGACGGTGCCGACCTGCTCGCGGAGACGATGCTGATCGCCTGGCGCCGCAGGTCGGAGCTCCCGCGGGAGGTCGAGCCCGCCCGCATGTGGCTGTTCGGCGTCGCGCGGAACGTGCTCCGCAACGCCGCCCGAAGCGAGTTGCGGCGCGAGCGACTGGGCGGCGCCCTCCGCGAGGTGCTGACGGCCCGCCAGGTCGAGGACCCCGCGGACGTCGTCGCGATGCGGGATCTGCTCGAGCGGCTCGATCCCGACCTCGCCGAGATCGTCACCCTCGTGCACTGGGACGGCTGGTCGCTCGTCGAGATCGGCCGGCTGCTCGGCATGCCGGCGTCGACCGTGCGGGGTCGCTACCAGCGAGCGAAGGAGGAGCTCCGCGCGCAGCTCGCGGTGCGAGCGCCGCGCTGACGGGAGCGTCGGGGCGCGGGCGCGTCAGGGTGCGGGCGCCACCGGCGCCGACCCGCCCGGTCAGCAGCAGTCGTCCTGCCCGTCGTGCTCGGCCTCGCGCTCGCCCGTGAGCACCGACACCGGCACCGTGCACGCGTCGCCGCGCCAGGCCTCGATGCCCTCGCGCACCGCGAATGCGGCGATGACCAGTGCGGCCACCGAGTCGGCCCACGCCCAGCCCAGCAGGCTGTTGAGCAACAGGCCTGCGAGCAGCGCCGCCGAGAGGTAGGCGCAGATCAGCGTCTGCTTCGAGTCGGCGACGGCGGAGGCGGAGCCGAGTTCGCGGCCGGTGCGGCGTTCGAACCACGACAGCAGCGGCATGACGGCGAGGCTCACGGCGGCGAGCACGATGCCGACCGGGGAGTGCTCGGGCTCCGAGGCCCCGAGCAGGGCGCGTGCCGCGTCGATCGAGACGAACAGCGCCAGGCCGAAGAACGAGACGGCGATGAGGCGCAGGGCGACGCGCTCGCGCCGGTGCGGGTCGGGGGCGGCGAACTGCCAGGCCACGGCGGCGGCCGAGAGCACCTCGACGATCGAGTCGAGGCCGAAGCCGATGAGGGCGGCCGACGAGGCGACCGAGCCGGCGGCGAGAGCGACGATCGCCTCGATCACGTTGTACGTGATGGTCGCCGCGACGATGAGCCGGATGCGTCGCACGAGCACGGAGCGGCGCTCGGGGGAGAGGGCGGCGTCGGCGCGCCGGCCCGGCGTGCCCGGGGTGCCCGGGCCGGGCGTCAGCGGTACGGAGGTCATGCGCAGGTGCATCCCTCGCTCGAGCAGCACGCCGGGTCGACGACGAGCACGAGCCGCAGCAGGTCGCCGAACGCCGGTGCGAGGTACTCGCCGGCGAGCCGGTACGAGGTGCGCCGACCGTCGGGCACCGCCTCGACGAGCCCGCAGCCGCGCAGGCACGCGAGCTGGTTCGACATCACCTGGCGGGAGACGCCGAGCGACTCGGCGAGGTCCGACGGGTAGGCGGGCGTCTCGCGGAGCGAGAGCAGGATGCGGGCGCGGGTCTCGTCGGAGAGCGCATGCCCGAGGCGCGCGAGCGCCGCGGTGTGGGTCAGGGTCGCCGTCTCGGCCACGAGGTGCTCGGTCACGTCGGCGACGATACAGCAGATCGTGTATTCACGAAACCCTGTATCGACCGGATGGCCCGGCTCGAGCCGTTCGCGTCGCGAACCTGCAGGCCGGTGCCGCTAGAAGATCATCGGGCGATCGTCGTCGTCATCGCCGATCGCGAGGTCGACGAGCACCGGCACGTGGTCGCTCGGGGCGTCGCCCTTGCGCTCGTTGCGGTGGATCGAGGCATCCGTCACGGCCTCGGCGAATGCCGCCGACCCGAGGATGAAGTCGATGCGCAGCCCCTCGTTGCGCGGGAACTTCAGCTGCTTGTAGTCCCAGTAGGTGTAGCCCTCGGGGATGCGCGGGCGCACGACATCCGTCACGCCGGCGTTCTCGAGCGTGAAGAACGCCTGCCGCTCGGCCGGCGACACATGGGTCGTCTGCCCCTCGACGACGGCCGGGTCGCCGTTGTCTTCATCGAGCGGTGCGATGTTGAAGTCGCCCATGAGCGCGAACGGCACTTCGGGCCGAGCGGATGTCTCGGCGCGCGTGTACTCCGTGAGCGCCGCGAGCCAGTCGAGCTTGTACGTGTAGTGCGGGTCGTCGAGCGATCGGCCGTTGGGCACGTAGAGGCTCCACACCCGCACGCCGTTCACCGTCGCGCCGATCGCGCGTGCCTCCTGCGGCTGGTCGGGGCCCTCGAGCCCCTTGAGGAAGCCCGGCATGCCGGGGAAGGAGGTCTCGACCTCGCCGATCGGAGAACGGCTCGCGATCGCGACGCCGTTCCACTGGTTCAGCCCGTGGATCGCGACCTCGTAGCCGGCCTCTTCGAACGCCTCGATCGGGAACTGCTCGGGCTTGCATTTGATCTCCTGCATCGCGAGCACGTCGACGTCTTCGCGCACCATCCAATCGACGGTGCGCGCCACGCGGGCGCGGATCGAGTTGACGTTCCAGGTGGCGATGCGCATGGTCCCAGCCTATTCGGCGGCACCGACGCGATGCCGCGCCCGGGGGAGTCAGGGGCGCAGCCGCTCCCGCAACGAGGGACGACCGACACGTGGCACCACGATCCAGAACACCGCCAGCAGGATGAGGCTGATTCCGAGCGCGATGAATCCCGCGACCTGGTTCACGGCCACGTCGAAGATGAGGCTCGCGACGCCCGCCGTGAGGAACGAGACGACGACGAGCAGCGTCAGCAGGATGCGGTTGGCGATCCGCACGACCCGTTCCTTCTGGTGATGTCCGGTGAGCTCGCGGTGCAGGATCACGGGCGCGAGACCCAGCATCGTCGCCGTCGCGGCGAGGACGACGAGCACGAGGTAGAGGGCGAGCTCGTAGCGCTCGAGCTCGGCGAACGTCGGCTGGAACGCAACCGCGAGCAGGAAGCCCGTGATGATCTGCGTGCCGGCCTGCACGGCGCGAAGCTCCTGCAGGACATCGTTCCACTTGCGGTCGAGACGCTCGCCGTAGGTCTCCCGCCGGATCTCGGCGTGCTCGCCGTGGACGTCGGCAGGATCGGCGCGGGCGGGTTCCACGTCGTCGGCGGCGGCTTCGGATTCGTGCGCCATGGCCGAATTCTGGCAGCGGCGCCACGGAAGCTGCAAGGATCGAGTCAGTATCCATGGAGCGGGGGGTGGCCGTGAAGTTCAGCATCGAAGGCATCGGGGGTCTGCCCGAGATCACGAAGGGCGCCGATCTGGCCGCGCTCATCGTCGACGCGACCGATCTCGCCGACGGCGACATCCTCGTCATCACCTCGAAGATCGTCTCGAAGGCCGAGGGGCGCGTCGTGCAGGCCGCCGATCGCGAACAGGCGATCACCGACGAGACGGTGCGCGTCGTGGCGAGCCGCGTCTACGAGGGCGGCGTGACGCGCATCGTCGAGAACCGGCAGGGCATCATCGGCGCGGCGGCGGGCGTCGACGCGTCGAACGCGCCCGACGGCGAGGTGCTGCTGCTGCCGGTCGATCCGGATGCCTCGGCGCGGGCGCTGGCCACCGGCATCCGTGCACTCACGGGCGCCCGCGTCGGCGTCATCCTCTCCGACACCCTCGGCCGGCCCTGGCGCGAGGGTCAGACCGATCTCGCGATCGGTGCGGCCGGCATGCACGTCTTCGACGACCTGCGCGGGTCGACGGATGCCTCGGGCAAGCCGCTCTCGGTGACCATGCCGTGCGTGGCCGACGAGATCGCCGGCGCCGCCGAGCTCGTGAAGGGCAAGTCGTCGGGCGTGCCCGTCGCAGTCGTGCGCGGCCTCGGGCGCTTCGTGGGCGACCTCGACCTGCCGGGTGCGAGGTCGATCCAGCGCCCGGCCGAGCGCGACCTCTTCCGCGTCGGCGCCGACGAGGCGTACAACGAGGGGTACCGCGACGGCTTCGACGAGTCGCAGTCCGAGGGGTCGCTGGCCGAAGCGGAGTGAACGGCCCGCCGGCGCACGAAGCGCCGCCGACCCGCGAAGATGGAGACGTGTCAGCACACATCGGCTATGCCGCCATGCTCGAGCGGTTCCCGCCCGCAGAGGCCGTCGCGCTCAGCGCGCTCGCCGAGTCCCACGGGTTCCGCGGCGTCATGGCGAGCGACCACTTCCAGCCGTGGGTTCCCGCGCAGGGGGAGTCCTCATTCGTGTGGAGCGTGCTCGGCGCGATCGGCGAACGCACTCGCGGCGACTTCGGTCCGGGCGTGACGACGCCGGGGTATCGGATGCATCCTGCCGTCGTCGCCCAGGCGAGCGCGACGCTCGCGTCGATGCATCCGGGTCGTCACTGGCTCGGCCTCGGCTCGGGCGAGGCGCTCAACGAGCACGTCGTCGGTCCGTACTGGCCCGAGGCGCCCGACCGCATCAACCGCATGTTCGAGGCGGTCGACGTGATCAGGAAGCTCTTCGCCGGCTCGCTCGCGGGCCGCGACGTGCGCCACTCCGGCCAGCACTTCAAGCTCGAGGCCACCCGGCTCTGGACGATGCCGGCCGTCGCGCCCGAGATCCTCGTCGCGGCGTCGGGCCCCGTGACCGCCAAGCGCGCGGGGCGCACCGTCGACGGCATGATCACGACGGGTGCCCCCACTGAGAAGCTCACGGCCCTGCTCACCCGGTTCCGCGAGGGCGCGCGCGAGGTCGGCCGTGATGCCGCGCGCATGCCCAAGGTGCTGCAGCTGCACCTCTCGTGGGCGCCCACCGATGAGGAGGCGATGCGCGGCGCGCTCACCGAGTGGCCGAACGGCGGGCTGCGCATCCCGCGCGGCGACATCCGCTCGCCCTTCGAGTTCGAGCAGCTCGCCCGCACCGTGCGCCCCGAGGACTTCGCCGGCCGCATGGTCGTCTCGGCCGACCCCGACGTGCACCGCGCCGACATCCAGCGCCACCTCGACCTCGGCTTCGACCGCATCTACCTGCACAACGCGGGTCGCGACCAGGCCGCCTTCCTCGAGGTCTTCGGTCGCGACGTGCTGCCCGGGCTCCGGGCATGACGAGCGCAGCGGATGCCGCGGGGCGGGCCTCGGCCCCGACCCCCGTCTGGACCGTCGTGATCCCCGTGAAGGCGCCCGCCGGTGCGAAGACGCGGCTCGCCGCGGCTGTGGCGCCGGCCGAGCGCGAGGCCCTCGCCCGGGCGTTCGCCCTCGACACGATCGCCGCGGCACTCGCCGCTCGCACGGTCGCCCGCGTCATCGTGGTCGGCGATGACCCCTCGCTCGCCGGCGCGGCCGAGTTCCTGCCCGAACCGGCCGACGCGCTGCGGGGGCTGACCCGCGCGATCGCGTCCGGCATCGACCACGCCCGGGCGGGCGACGACGGGCCCGGGCTTCGACCCGTGGCCGTGCTGCTCGGCGACCTGCCGGCCCTCGCGCCCGAAGAACTCGACGCTGCGCTCGCGGCCGCGTCGCGGCATCCGCTCGCCTTCGTGCGCGACGCCGACGGCACCGGCACGACCCTCGCGACGGCCTCCGCGGGCGTGGGGCTCGCACCGCGGTTCGGCGCCGACTCGGCCGCACGCCATGCCGCCGCCGGGTTCGTCGAGCTCGCGGCATCCGCGGGCCTCCGGCGCGACGTCGACACGATCGACGCGCTCGCCGACGCGCTCGCCCTCGGGGTCGGGCCGCTGACGCGCCGGGCGACCGCGGGCATTCCGTTGCGCGGCGGCAGCGTCGCCCCGTAGTCGTTGTTCGCGCTGCTTCCCTGAGCCGGCTCCGTCTGTTTCGGCGCCGGGCTTCTCCGATCGTGCGAGGATCGAAGCATGACGCTCACCCTCGGATACAAGGCCTCAGCCGAGCAGTTCGCCCCGCGCGAGCTCGTGGAGATCGCGGTCGCGGCCGAAGCCAACGGCTTCGAGTCGGTGTTCACGAGCGACCACTTCCAGCCGTGGCGGCACGATGGCGGGCACGCGCCGTTCTCCCTCACCTGGATGGCCGCCGTCGGTGAGCGCACCTCGACCATCAAGATCGGCACGAGCGTCATGACGCCGACGTTCCGCTACAACCCGGCGGTGCTCGCCCAGGCGTTCGCGAGCCTCGGCTGCCTGTACCCGGGGCGCATCATCGCGGGCTTCGGCACCGGCGAGGCGCTGAACGAGATCGCCACGGGCTTCCGCGGCGCGGGCGAGCAGGACTGGCCCGAGTTCCGCGAGCGCTTCGCGCGGCTCCGCGAGTCGGTGCGCCTCATGCGCGCGCTCTGGACCGACGACGAGCAGGTGAGCTTCGAGGGCGAGTACTACTCGACCCACGACGCGTCGATCTACGACCGACCGGATGTCCCGGTGCCCGTCTACATCGCCGCCGGCGGTCCGACCGTCGCGAAGTACGCAGGGCGTGCGGGCGACGGCTTCATCTGCACCTCGGGCAAGGGCATGGAGCTCTACACCGAGCAGCTCATCCCGGCGGTCAAGGAGGGCGTCGCGGCCGGCGGCCGCTCGTACGACGCGCTCGACCGCATGATCGAGATCAAGGTCTCGTACGACACCGACGCCACGGCCGCGCTCGAGAACACGCGGTTCTGGTCGCCGCTGTCGCTCTCGGCGGAGCAGAAGCACGACATCACCGACCCAGTCGAGATGGAGCGGGCCGCCGACGCGCTGCCGATCGAGCAGATCGCCAAGCGCTGGATCGTCGGCAGCGACCCCGACGAGGTCGTCGCCGGCATCAAGCAGTACGTCGACTGGGGCTTCAACCACCTCGTCTTCCACGCGCCCGGGCACGACCAGGCACGATTCCAGGAGCTCTTCGCGCGCGACCTGGCGCCGCGCCTGCGCGCGCTCTGACGCCCACGGGCGAGGAGACCGGGCTCAGGGCGCCGGGTCGACCACCAGCCCAGTGCCGCCGCCGCGCCGAACGGGTTCGGCGACCGCCGTCATGAGCCCGTCGTCGCCGACCTCGATCGCCGCGACCGCACCGATCTCGGCAGGCGGCCCGAACGTGTGGCCGTACGGCGCGAGTTCGGCGGCGTAGGCGTCGAGGAACGCCTGCTCGGCCGAGACATTCGCGGTGTTGCGCTGCGACGCCCGCGGTGCCGCGACCGCCTCGGAGAGCGTCATGCCGAGGTCGATGCGGTTCACGAGCACCTGCGCGACGGTCGTGATGATCGTCGATCCGCCCGGTGAGCCGACCACGTAGCGCACGTCGCCGCCGTCGAGCACGATCGTGGGCGACATCGACGAGCGCGGGCGCTTGCCGGGCTCGACGGTGTTCGGGTCGGCGGGGTTCGGCACGAAGTTGAAGTCGGTGAGCTCGTTGTTCAGCAGGAATCCGCGCCCCGGCACGGTCATGCCCGAGCCGCCCGTCTGCTCGATCGTGAGCGTGTACGAGACCGCGTTGCCCCACTGGTCGACGACCGAGAGATGCGTGGTCGAGATGTTCTCGGTGTCGACGGGGTCGGCGGCGGCGGCGATCTCGCAGCCCGCCGCGTCCAGCGGCGCCGGCGCCACGGGCTTGACCGACGCGGCATCCGGATCGATCACGCAGGCGCGCGCGTCGGCGAAGTCCTGGCTCAGCAGGGTGTCGGTCGGCACGTCCACGAACGCCGGGTCGCCGACGTAGGCGTTGCGGTCGGCGAAGGCGTGGGCGGTGGCCTCGAGGTAGAGGTGCAGGGCCTGCGGCGTCGGCTCGCCCGCGAGGTCGTAGTTCTCGAGGATGTTCAGCGATTCGCCGACCGTCGTGCCGCCCGACGACGACGGCGCCATGCCGTAGACGTCGAGACCGCGGTACTCCAAGTGCGTGGGATCCTGCTCGAGCACCTCGTACTCGGCGAGGTCGTCGGCCGTCAGGTAGCCCGGGTACGCCGGCAGCGTCGCCGCGGGATCGGTCTGCGGGTCCTGCGCGATCGCGGCGATCTCGTCTGCGAGGGCGCCCTCGTAGAAGACGTCGGTGCCGTGCACCGCGATCTGTCGGAGCGTCTTCGCAAGGTCGGGGTTCCTGAAGGTCGACCCGACCACCGGCGGTGCGCCGTTCGGCAGGAACAGCTCGGCCGTGGCGGGGAACGCCGCGAATCGCGGCTGGTTGGCGGCCGTCTGCTGGGCGAACGTCTCGTCGACCCGGAACCCGCGCGTGGCGAGCAGGATCGACGGCTTCAGCATGTCGTGCAGCGACTCGGTGCCGAACCGGTCGAGCGCGGTCTCCCAGGTCGCGAGCGTGCCGGGCACGCCGACCGACAGGCCCGACGACACGGCGGCGGCGAACGGGTAGGGCTGGCCGGTGGCCGGATCGATGAACGCATCGAGCGGCATCGTCGCCGGCGCGGTCTCTCGCCCGTCGATCGTGGTGACCTCGCCGCTGGCCGCGTCGAAGTACACGAAGTACCCGCCGCCGCCGATGCCCGCGCTGTAGGGCTCGGTCACGCCGAGCGCGGAAGCCGTGGCCACGGCGGCGTCGACGGCGTTGCCGCCCTTGCGCAGCACCTCGAGGCCGACGGCGCTCGCCTCGGAGTCGACGGATGACACGGCGCCGCCGTATCCGCTCGACGTCGATGGTGCCGGCGGTGCAGGGCGGCCCGCGGCCGATGCCGGTGCGGCGACCGCGACGCCGGTGATGGCAAGGGCGGCGCCGAGCACGAGGCTCAGACCGCGGAAGGCGGAGCGATGAGTGACGTTGACCATGAGAACCCCCCGAATTGGGTACATCAGTGACGACTGCCCTCAACGTAGACCTTGCGGCGGGGCGGTGGCAATGGCGGCCGCATCGCAGGCGCGGATTCTGAGCGTTGCCCGCCGACCGGTGACGGATGACCCGGCGCGGCGTACCCTGAGACCATGAGCGTCCCGAGCGCCGGGCCGTCGCGCAAGGCGGTTCGCTGGATTCCGGCCGTCGCCGTGCCGATCGCGATCGCCGTCGGCGTCGTGGTCGTGCCGATGCAGGCGAACGCCGCAGTGGACCTGCCCGATCTCACGCCCAAGCAGCTCCTGGAGTTCGCCGCCGCGAGCGACGTCACGACGCTGTCGGGCACGATCGAGCAGACCTCCGAGCTCGGCCTGCCCGACCTGTCGGCGCTGAAGGGCGACCTCGCCGCGCCGAGCACGGGCGGCGCCGGTTCCGCGGGCGCAGGACTCGACGACCTGCTCTCGCTCATCACGACCGACCACACGGCCAAGGTCTACGTCGACGGGTCGAACGCTCGACTGCAGGTGCTCGACCGCCTCGCCGAGCGCGACGTGTACGCGTCGGCGTCGGGTGCGTGGATCTACGACTCGTCGGCGCAGGCGGCCACGCACGTCGTGCTGCCGCCCGATGCCGATCTCGATGCGCTCGCCACCGCGATGCAGGGCGAAGCGGATGCCGCGAAGGCCCGGCTCGAGGCCGAGCTCGGCGCTGCCCTCCCCACGCCCGAAGCCATGCTCGACCAGGCGCTCGCACGGCTCGGCGATTCGACCGACGTCTCGGTCGGCACCGACTCCCGGGTGGCCGGTCGCGACGCCTACGAACTCGTGCTCGAACCGGGCGACCCCGACACGCTCGTCGGCGAGGTTTCGATCGCGATCGACGGCGAGAACGGGGTGCCGCTCGCGGCATCCGTCACCGCACGCGGCGCGAGCGAACCGGCGTTCAGCGTCGCATTCACCGACATCGGCTACACGGCACCGGATGCCTCGGTGTTCGCATTCACCCCGCCCGAGGGCACCGATGTCACCGAGCAGGTGATCCCCGTGCCGACCGTCGCTGAGCTCGAGCAGTGGCAGGCCGAAGGCGCGACCGGCGCCGCGACCGACCACCCGGCCCCGCCCGTCACCGTGCACGGCGAAGGATGGTCGGCGGTCGTCGAACTCGAGCCGGCCGCGGCTCAGGGCGCACCGACGGGCGGGGCGGGCGCCGAAGCATCCGCGATGCTCGATGCCATCACGCAGCCCGTCGCGGGGGGCCGACTGCTCTCGACCTCGCTCGTGAACGTTCTCTTCACCGACGACGGCCGGGTGTTCGCCGGCGCGGTGAGCGCCGACCGGCTGGCGGCCGCCGCGAGCGAGCGCTGACGGGCGCCGGCGTGGGCGACCCCGGTGGCCTCGGCGTCTCAGCCGAGTCGGCGGATTCGGCCGGCCTCGCGATCGAGACGCATGGACTCACGAAGCGCTTCCGCTCGCAGTTGGCCGTCGACGGCCTCGACCTCGCAGTGCCGCACGGCGCCGTGTTCGGGTTCCTCGGTCCGAACGGCTCCGGCAAGACTACGACGATCCGCATGCTGCTCGGTCTCGTCGCCGCGACCGCCGGTGAGGCGCGCGTGCTCGGGGCCGGCATGCCGCGCCACGTCGACTCGGTGCTGCCGCGCGTGGGCGCGCTCGTCGAGGGGCCGGCGTTCTCGCCGTACCTCTCGGGCGCCGCGAACCTCGCCCGATTCGACGCCGCCGACCGATGGGCGCCGAGCCGCACCCGTGCCGCGCGCGTCGCAGACGCCCTCGAGCAGGTCGGCCTCGCGCACGTGGCGCAGAAGAAGGTGCACGCCTACTCGCTCGGCATGAAGCAGCGTCTCGGGTTGGCGAACGCGCTGCTGATGCCGCGCGAACTGCTCGTGCTCGACGAGCCGACGAACGGGCTCGATCCACAGGGCACCCGCGAAGTGCGCAGCCTCATCCGCTCGCTCGCCCGCGACGGCACGACGGTGTTCGTCTCGAGCCACTTGCTCGCCGAGGTCGAGCAGGTGTGCTCGCATGTCGGGGTCATGAGCGCCGGGCGACTTGTCGCTCAGGGCACGCTCGACGAGTTCCGCGATGCCGGCGAGGCGCGGGCGCTCGTGCGCACGCCCGACGCCGATGCGGCACGACGGGTGCTGCAGGGTCTCGGCATGCACGTCGACGGCTCCATCTCCGCCGGTCGAGTCGCCGACGACGGCGGCGTCTCGAGACCAGCGGATGCCTCGGCTGACGTCGTCGTCACCGCAACGCTCGAGACGACCCCGCCCGAGGCCGTCGTCGCGGCGTTGGTCGCCGACGGAGTGCGGGTGCGCGGGTTCGAGGTCGAGCGCGCGAGTCTCGAGCAGCGGTTCGTCGAGCTCACGGGGGAGGGCTTCGATGTCGTCCAGTGAGGGTGAGCGCGGGCCGGAGGGTCTCGAGACGTCGTCGTCGGCCACTCGACCGGCGGTGTCGTCGGCGACTCGATCGGCGGACGGACCCGGGCCTCAAGCCGCGCGACCGTCGAAGCTCGGCGGCATCCTCTCCCTCCTCGCCTCCGAACTGCGCACGCTCTTCCGGCGTCGTCGCACGTGGGCGATGCTCGGCGCGCTCGCGCTCATCCCGATCCTCATCGCCGTCGCCATCCGCATCGCCGGTGATTCGCCGTCGGGGCGCGGCCCGGCCTTCCTCGACCGCATCACCCAGAACGGACTCTTCGTCGGCGTCACCGCGATCATCGTCGCGATCCCGCTCTTCCTCCCGCTCACGATCGGTGTCGTCGCGGGCGACTCGATCGCCGGCGAGGCGAGCCACGGCACCCTCCGTTACCTGTTGATCGCGCCCGCCGGACGCATCCGCCTGCTCGTCGTGAAGTACCTCGCGGCGGCGGCCTTCTGCGCCGCCGCGACGCTGACCGTGGTCGTCGTGGGCACGCTCATCGGGTGGGCGCTGTTCCCGATCGGCCCGGTGACCCTGCTCTCGGGAACGGAGGTGAGCGTCGGCGAGGGGCTGCTGCGCTTCCTCATGATCGCCGCGTACGTCACGGTGTCGCTCCTCGGCCTCTCGGCGATCGGCCTGTTCCTCTCGACGCTCACGACGGTGCCGGTCGGTTCGATGGCGGCGACCGCGATCGTCGCCGTGGTCGCGCAGATCCTCGGCGCGCTGCCGCAGCTCGAGTGGTTGCATCCGTGGTTGTTCACGAGGTACTGGCTGGACTTCGCCGACCTGCTGCGCGAGCCGCCCGTGTGGGACTCCTTCGCGGACAACGCCGTGCTGCAGGCGGGCTACATCGTGGTGTTCGGGCTGCTCGCCGCGGCACGGTTCGTCACGAAGGACGTGCTCTCATGAGGCATCCGCTCGCTCAGCCCAGGCCCGCCCGGTTCACACTCGGCGGCAGCGCGCAGTAGTCGTAGTAGAAGCGCTTCGGCGCGTCGGGATCGGTGACGTCGACGATGACGGCTGCCCCGGAGTGCGGCAGCTCATCGCCCGCGAGCAGCCACAGCGAGAAGTGCCAGATGCCGCGCGCGCCGCCGTCGAGGAGGCCCCGGCCGTCGACGACGAGCACGGTGTCGTCGGATGCCCCGGGCAGGGTGCCCGCGCGGAACGGGTCGACCGTGTCGGCGCGCAGCACGGCTTCGCCGGCGCCGGCACCCACGTCGCCGACCGAGACCCGCAGCGTCGGCTGCCCGTGCTCGGCGAGCACTCCGGCCAGGTCGTCGGCGAATCGCGTGGCGACGCCGGCGCCGCCCCCGTCGACCGCGATGAGCCGGCGACCGTGCGATGCATGGTGCAGGAACTCCTCGGCGATGCCCTCGAGCAGTTCCTCGCGAGGCTGCGCCTCGTAGGCCGTTCGCGTCATCCCCTCAGGCTACGCGCGCGAGCAGGATTCATGGATCCCCAGGAGATGTCGGGTCGGATGCCGCCGGTACTTCGGTACTTCGGTACTCCTGTCGCGGTCGGGCGCCGGCGAGTCGACGGGCTGGGCATTCCGTGCCGTATGCGCTCTAAGCTCGCCGCATGGACTTCTTGGTCGCAGCATTCGGCGTGCTGGTCATCCTCGGCGGCATCAGCATCATCGGCGCACTGCGTCGGATCGCGGACGCCACCGAGGAGATCGCACAGAACACCCGAGACCGCGCAGACGTCGATGCCGACGCGCCGCAGTAGACGCTGAGTCCGGCGGGCGGTGCGTCATCTGCGGACGTCGAGCGCGCCCTCGACTGCATGCGGCGCCGCCACGCCGGAGTAGGCGATGAGCGGCCGCCCCGTCGAGGGATGAGCGAGCACCTCGGCCTCGACACCCCAGACCTCGCGGATGAGCCGCGGTTCGAGCACGTCGGCCGGGACGCCGGATGCCACCACCCGCCCGCCGTCGAGCACGATGACGTGATCGGCGTACGCGGCCGCGAGTCCGAGATCGTGCAGCGCAGCGAGCACTGTGCGCCCCGAGGCGGCGAGCGTGCGGAGCAGCTCGAGGCTCGTGAGCTGCGCGCGCACGTCGAGGTGGTTGGTCGGCTCGTCGAGCAGCAGCAGCTCGGGCTCCTGCGCGAGTGCACGGGCGAGGTTCACCCGCTGGCGCTCGCCGCCCGAGAGCGTCGCGTACTCGCGCATCGCGAGCGGTTCGAGGCCGAGCACCGCGAGCGATTCGGCGACGACGGCGTGATCGCGCTCGCCGAGGCCCGACCACGGGCCGAGGTGCGGGGTGCGACCGAGCGCGACGACCTCGTGGACTCGCAGTTCGGGGGCATCGTGCGTCTCCTGCTCGGCGAGGGCGATGCGGCGTGCCCGGTCGCGTCGGCGCAGCGCGGCGAGGTCGCTGCCGGCGAACGCGAGTGCACCGGCATCCGCTCGCTCGATGCCCGCGATGAGGTGCAGCAGGGTCGACTTGCCGGCGCCGTTCGGGCCGAGCAGTGCGCCGAGTGCGCCCGCCGGCACGGTGACGTCGACGTCGTCGACGATGAGGCGGCCGGTGCGCGAGAAGCGCACGCGGGAGAGGTCGAGTCCGTCGGTCATGAGACCCTCCTCCGCATGAGGAGCACCGCGAACACCGGGCCGCCGATGAGGGCCGTGATGATGCCGACGGGCAGCTCCCGCGGGTCGAAGAGCGTGCGCGCGGCCGTGTCGGCCCAGACCAGGAACAGCGCGCCCGCAAGTGCCGACAGGGGCAGCAACGCGCGGTGGCGCGAGCCCACGAGCAGGCGCACACCGTGCGGGAGGATCAGGCCGACGAACCCGATGGACCCGCTGACGGCGACGAGCGCTCCGGTGAGCAGCGCGGTGCCGCCGAGCAGCAGCACCCGGCTGCGGCCGACGTGCACCCCGAGCGCGGATGCCGCGGCATCACCGAACGCGAAGGCGTCGAGCGTGCGGGCGCTCGCGATGAGCGGGATGCCGATGGCGACGAGCGCCCCGCCCGCGATCGCGACCGAGACCCAGTCGGTGCCGGCGAGCGAGCCGAGCAGCCAGTTGAGGATCTCGCGGTAGCTGTCGCCGGTGGCACTCCAGAAGATGACGAGGCTCGTGACGGCGCCGAACATCGACGAGACGGCGAGTCCGGCGAGCACCGTGCGGGTGGGAGAGAGCCCGCCGCCTGGCCCGCCGGAGCCGCGACCGGCCGCGCCCGCGAGGGCGATGGTCGCAACGAGGGCGGCGAGTGCGCCGGCGAATGCCGCGAGCGGCAGCAGCAGGCCGACGCCGAGCACGATCACGATCACCGCGCCGACGGAGGCGCCCGACGAGAGGCCGAGCAGGTACGGGTCGGCGAGCGGGTTGCGCGTGAGCGCCTGCATGACCGCACCGCACAGCGCGAGTCCGGCGCCGACGGCGGCGGCCGTGAGCACCCGGGGCATCCGCAGCTCCCAGACGATGCCGTCGCGGAGCGGGCTGAGCGTCGATTCGCCGATGCCGAGGTGCGCCAGCACGCTCGCGACGACGTCGCTCGGAGCGAGTCCGGCCGGACCGATGGTGACGGCCGCGACGACGGATGCCACGAGCGCCGCGCCGAGCGCGACGGCCCAGAGCGCCGTGCGTGCGCGCCGCCGCTTCGCGGGTTGAGGAGCGAGCGCAGCGAGCGTCTCGAAACCTCCCCCGGGGGAGGTTTCGACAGGCTCAACCCGCAGAGGCTCCTCAACCCGCCGGAGCGTCATCAGCCGAGCGTCCCGAGCTGCTCGACGAGCGACGCGACCGCGCCGACGTTGCGCACGCCCGCCTCGGTGGCCGGGAAGTCGACGACGAGGTACCGCTTCGCCTGCACGGCGGGCAGTGCCGCCGTCGCGGCGTTCGACTCGAGGTGCGCGATCTTCTGCTCGGCGGTGTTCCACGGCGCGTCGACGAGCACGATGACGTCGGGGTTCGCGGCGACGATCGCCTCCCAGCCCATGGCGGTCCACGTGTCCTCGACATCGGCGGCGATGTTCTCGAGGCCGGCGGCCTGCATGATCATCTGCGGTGCGCCGATGCCGGCGCCGACGTACGGCGTCTCGTCGCCCGAGCTGTACCAGAGGGCCGTGAGGCCGTCGGCGTTCGGCTCGATCGCGTCGAGCTCGGCCTGCTGCTTCGCGACGAGTTCGGCCGCGGCATCCGGAACACCGAAGATGTCGCCAGCCTCCTCGAACTCGCGGAAGACCTCGTCGAAGGTGAGCGGGTTCGGCATGTAGCCCTCGCCCTTGCACGCCGCGGGGGCGACATACGTCGCAACGCCGAGCTTCTCGAGCGTCGCGCGGTCGCCGGCGCCCTCGGACGAGAGGTTCGACTCCCATCCGGCGAAGACGAGGTCGGGCTCCGCGGCGAGCGTCGCCTCCTGCGACGGCACCTTGTCGGAGAGCACCTCGATGCCCGACGCCGCGTCGGCGTATGCCTCGGGCACCGGCCCGTCGCTGAACGCCGAGCCGATGACGCGGTCTTCGAGGCCGAGGGCGAGCAGCAGCTCGAGGGTCGACGACTTGATCGTGACGACCTGCTCGGGCGCCGACTCGAACGTCACCTCGGTGCCGCAGTTGTCGATCGTGAGCGGGAATCCCGACGCCGCGGCGTCGTCGGCACCAGCGGATTCGGCCGGGCCGGCCGTACTGCCGCTCGCGCATCCGGCGAGGAGCAGGAGGGCGGCGACGGGCGCGGCGATGAAGAGGGGACGGAACATGGGCATCAGGCCTCCGGGTGGCGTGCGAGTAGGGCACCGACAAGGTCGGGGACTCGCAGCCCAATGCCGGGCCGCACACGCCGATCAGATCCAGACCAGCGGGTCGGCCACCATCCTAGACCGCGAGGTCGAGCGCCGCACCGGCGAGATCGGCCGAGGTGTCGAGGTCGCGCATCCAGAGGGGCACGGATGCCGCGGTGAGCCCGATCGCTGCGAGCGGCGCAAGCGCCGCGGCATCCGCTTCATCGACGAGCCAGCCGTCGAGCAGGCCGCCCGCCGACCGTGCGCCGTAGTGCCGGCCGACCCCCTCGGCGCTCGTCTCGACGCCGATGACGGGCAGGCAGGCGTCGGCCATGCCGCGCACGACCTTGCCGCCGATGATCGGCGAGACGCCGACGACGGGCGCCGAGGTCTCGGCGAGCGCCTCGCGGATGCCGGCCACCGAGAGGATCGTGCCGATCGAGACGACCGGGTTCGAGGGCGCGATGAGCACGACGTCGGCTCCGGCGATCGCCTCGACGACGCCGGGCGCCGGGCGTGCCGCCTCGATGTTCCGCTGTCGGAACGCGATCGCGGGCAGGGTGGCGCGGTAGCGCGTCCACCACTCCTGGAAGTGCATCTCGCGCTCGCCGTCGAGCTTGTCGGGGTCGGCGACGAGCACGTCGGTGTCGACCTCGGTGTCGGTCGCGGGAATCAGGTGCACGCCGAGCGGCCAGCGCTGCTGAAGGCGGTGCGTCACCTCCGACGGCGTCGCACCCTCGCGGAGCCAGGCCGTGCGCGCGAGGTGGGTGCCGAGGTCGAGGTCGCCGAGGGTGAACCACGGCCAGCCGACGCCCCACTCGCGGAGCTCGGCGGCGACGCGCTCGGTCTCGCCCGCCCGGCCCCAGCCGCGCTCGGTGTCGTTGACGCCCGCGAGCGAGTAGAGCAGCGAGTCGAAGTCGGGCATGAGGCGCACGCCCGCGAGCCAGATGTCGTCGCCGGTGTTGACGATCACGGTGACGGATGCCTCGGTGCCCCCGTTGCCGTCTGGCCAGCGCCGCGCGCACTCCTCGCGCACGCCGCGCACGAAGCGCGAGCCTCCGACTCCGCCCGCGAGCACCGTGATCTGCACCGTTCAACCCTACGGCCGTGTGCGAGCCCGATCCCGACTCGCACACGACTCGTGGGAGCTGCGAGGCGTCACGCCGCGGCGTCGGCCGCGAACACCGGGATCTCGTCGATCGAGCGGTAGACCGGGATGCCCCTGGCCTCCGCGATGCGCACGTCCTGATCGGCGCCGTGCGAGGCGCCCTCGAGGCGCAGCACGGCGTCGCAGTGCTGCAGCAGGCGGTGCGCGGTCGTGTACATGACGTCGCCCTCGACGGGGCCCGCGCCGGTCGGCATGCTTCCATCGGATGCGCCGGGGCCCGACGCATCCGTCGAGGCCACGCGCAGGATCGGCAGCGCGACCCATTCGCCGATCATCGGCACGTGGCCGCGTTCGTAGATCGGCCAGGAGGCCGCTTCGAGGCGTTCGAGGTTGCGGGCGATGCGGGCGGGGTCGCCGTCGGTGCCCGAGCGGTAGGGGCCGGCGATGAGGATGAGCAGTGGTTTCGACATGTCGGTCACCATAACGTGCAAGAATGTGTAGAAACAAGGAGGAACGTGCATGCTGACCGCGCAACGTCGTGAACTGCTGCTCGAACGACTGCACCGCGACGGCCGCATCGTGGCCGCCGATGCCGCGGCCGACCTGGGCATCTCCGAGGACACCATCCGCCGCGACCTCCGCGAACTCGCGGCGGCGGGCCTCTGCCAGCGCGTGTACGGGGGAGCGCTGCCGGCGTCGCCGGCCACGTCGCCGTACGACGAGCGCACCCGCATCGAGCCCGAGAGCAAGCACCGCATCGCCGTGGCCGCCGCCGCCCTCATCGAGCCGGGCGCGACCGTGCTGCTCGACGGCGGCACGAGCACGCTCGCCCTGGTCGGCGCACTGCCGCGTTCGCTGCACGCGACCGTCATCACGCACAGCCCGACCATCGCCGTGGCGCTCGCCGAGCACGAGCACATCGAGCTGCAGCTCATCGGCGGCCGGGTCTACCGGCACTCGATGGTCACGTGCGGCGCGATCGCCGTCGAGGCCTTGCGCGAGGTGAGTGCCGACCTGTTCTTCCTCGGCGTCACCGGCGTGCACGCCGAGGCGGGCCTCACCACCGGCGATTCGGAGGAGGCGGCGATGAAGCGCGCGCTCGCGCGATCGGCGGCCGAGACCTACGTGCTCGCGAGCACCGAGAAGATCGGCGCGGCCTCGACCTACCGGGTGATGTCGCTCGACGAGGTGGCGGGCGTGGTGACCGACGCCGACGCGGCCTCGCCGGCGATGCGCGAACTCGACCGGGCCGGGGTGCGGTTCGTCTCCGCACGCTGATCGTACGCCGACCGCACGCCCGAGCCGCAGAGGGCTGGCGGTCATCGCCCTCCGGGTACACGATGGGACGGACAGCACCGCACCGGCGCGGGAGGCCACATGAACTCGGCATCGACCCCCACCCACCGGACCGTCGCCCTCGTGGGCGCCGCAGGCTCCGGCAAGACGAGCCTGCTCGAAGCGCTGCTGCTGCGGGCCGGCGCGATCCCGAGGGCGGGCAGCGTCGAGCAGGGCACCACGACCGGCGACCACGAGCCCGAGGAGATCGCGAGAGGCATGACCCTCGGGCTCTCGCTCGCCCATCTGGGCTGGGCCGCGCCCGACGGCGTCGAGCACACCATGACGCTCGCCGACGCACCGGGGCATCCCGATTTCGTCGGCGGCCTCGACACGGCGCTGGCGGTGGCGGATGCCGCGTTGCTGACCGTGAGCGCGGTCGACGGCGTGACCGCAGGCACGCGCTTCGCGGCGGCCGCCGCACAGGCGGCCGGGGCGCCGCTCATCGTCGTCATCACGCAGGAGGACAAGGCTCGGGCCGACTTCCGCCGGGTGCTGGGGGAGCTCCGCGAGCTGTTCGGCGACCGCCTCGTGGCGCTCGAGCTCCCGCTCGGCGAGGAGCACGACTTCACCGCACTCGCCGACGTGTTGAGCGAGCAGGCCCTCGTCTACGACGGCTCGGGCCATCATCGCGACGAACCGCTGCCCGCTGCGGTCGAACCCGAGGAGCACCGGCTGCACGTCGAGGTCACCGAGGAGATCGTGTCGCACGACGACGAGCAGCTCGAGGCGTACCTCGACGGGCGCGAGCCCGCGGCATCCGACCTCGAACGCACGCTCGCACGCGAGGTCGCGGCGGGCCGGGCGATCCCGGTGGTCGTGTGCTCGGCGCTCACCGGCGCCGGCGTCGACCGGGTCGCCGACCTCGTGTGCGCGCTTGCGCCGTCGGCGCTCGACCACGACAGCCGCATCGTGATGGGCGGCACCGAGGTCGCCGTGGCGCCGAACCCCGACGGCGACACGGTGCTGCACGTCTTCCGCACCGTGGCCGACCCGTTCGTCGGGCAGGTGTCGATGTTCAAGGTGCTTTCGGGCGTCGTGCACCCGAGCGATCGGCTGGTCAATGCCACGACCGGCGCCGACGAGCGCCTGCACGGGCTCTTCCGCCTGCGCGGGGCGGAGCACCTGCCCGCCGATGCGCTGCGGGCCGGCGAGGTCGGCGCGGTGGCGAAGCTCACCGGTTCGCCGACCGGCACCCTGCTCTGGACTCGCGGGAGCGGCAGCGCCGAGCCCGCGCCGCTGCCGCATCGCGAGCCGGTGTTCGCGCTGAGCCTCACCCCGGTCACGCAGTCCGACGACGAGAAGCTCATGACCTCCCTCGGTCGCATCGTCGCCGAGGATCCGACGCTCGTGATCGACCGCACGGGCGGGCACGCGATCCTCCGCGGCCTCGGCGACACGCACCTCGACGTCGCCGTCGAGCGGCTCGCGCGCGTCTTCGGCGTGCACGTCACGACCGCGCCGGCGCCGATCGCGTACCGCGAGACCATCGCGGGCCGGGCGGAGGTCGAGGGGCGGCTCAAGAAGCAGTCGGGCGGGCACGGCCAGTTCGCCGTCGTGCAGTTGCGGGTCTCGCCGCTGCCGCTCGGCGGCGGGTTCGAGTTCGTCGACTCGGTCGTCGGCGGCGCCGTGCCGCGCTCCTACATCCCGGCCGTCGAGAAGGGCGCGCGCGACGCCCTCGCGGCAGGAGGGCCGCAGGGGCATCCGGTCGTCGACGTGCGCGTCGAACTGGTCGACGGCAAGTCGCACTCGGTCGACTCGTCGGACATGGCGTTCCGCACGGCGGCCTCGATCGGGGCGAAGGCGGCGCTCGCCGAGGCGGGCACGGTGCTGCTCGAGCCTGTGTCGCTCGTGACCGTCACGGTGCCGAGCGACCTGCAGGGCACGGTGCTCACCGATCTCTCGGGCCGCCGCGGGCGGGTCAGCGCCACCGAGGTCGTCGGCGACGGCCGCGCCCGCATCGTGGCCAACGTGCCCGAGGCCGAACTCGGCCGCTACGTGCTCGACCTGCGTTCGATCACGGGGGGCCGGGCCGAGCTGTCGATGAGCGCCGATCACTACGCGAAGGTGCCGAGCAGCGCCAAGGGGTGACGGGTGGCTCACGCACGCCGGCACGCCGAGGATCTCGTGTCGGGGAGGCTCCCGGTCAGTACCCGCCGGCCACGACGTGCTGAGCGGCGGTGGCGAGCGCATCGGCGACCTCGTCGACGCCATCGCGCACCATGCCGACGGTGACCCGCACGTAGTCGCCGCCGGATCGGGAGCGGCCGTTGCCCGAGCCGTTCCCGCCGGCCGTCGACGCGGCGAGGAACGGTGTGCCCGCCGCGACGCGCACCCCGGCTGCCGCGAGCTGCACGAGCGCCGAGCGTTCGCTGAGCACCGGCATCCACAGGTTGACGCCGTCGGCCGGGGCGACCGGCACGCCGCGAGCTCGGAGTGCATCGCCGAGTGCGCGCTGCCGGGTGAAGTACTGCCGCCGCGCCTCGGCGACGGCGTCGAGCGACGTGCCGTCGGTGAGCAGGTCGAGCAGGATCGTCTGCAGCATCCGCGAGGTCCAGCCGGGGCCGAGCATGCGCCGCGCGGCGATGCGGTCGACGAGGTCGCGCGGCCCGCCGACGGCGGCGATGCGCAGGTCGGGGCCGTGCGACTTCGAGAAGCTGCGCACGTGCACGACCTGCTCGGGCAGCCACGTGCCGAGCGTCACGTCGCCCGCGGTCGAGATCATGCCCGAGTGGTCGTCTTCGATCACGACCACATCGCCCGCGCGTTCGGCCGATCGGATGACGCGCGCCAGCGCCTCGGCGCGGCCGACCGTCATCGACGCCCCGGTGGGATTCTGCGCCCGCGGCTGCAGCAGCACCGCGACGGGCTGCTGGTGCAGCGCGCGGGCGAGCCCGTCGGGCGTCATGCCGGCTTCGTCGACGGCGACGGGCACCGCCTCGGCGCCGAGCAGGTCGAGCAGGTCGAGGAACGGCGGGAAGCCGGGGCTCTCGACGACGACCCGGTCGCCGTACCGCACGACCTCGTCGAGCGCGCGCGAGATCGCGTCGAGGGCGCCGTCGACGACCATGATCGTCTCGGTCTCCGACGGCCAGGAGTCGGCGAGCACCGCCGCGAGCCCCGGGATCACGGGCTCCGCCTGGTAGCTGCCGGTCTCGGCGCGCGCCGAGACCCGCGAGAGCGCCGGGCCGAGCGCCGGCAGCAGCAGCGGGTCGGGCGTGCCTCGCGAGAGGTCGAGGCGCACGGGATCGTTCGGGGCGGCCATGCCGCGCATGCGAGGCGCGAGCCAGCCCTGCGAGAGGGGACGCACGAAGCTGCCGGCCCGCCCGCGCGACTCGATGAGTCCGGTTCGCGAGAGCGCCTGCCAGGCCTGGCTCACGGTGGCGGGGCTGACGCCGAGCTCGCCGGCGAGTTCGCGCACGGTCGGCAGCCGGGTGCCGGCGGCGAGCTCGCCCGAGTTCACGAGCCGCGCGATCACCCCGGCGATGCCGCGCGGGGTCGTCTCGCCGAACTCCGCGAGCGCGATGAGCTCCGCGCCCTCCAGTCGAACCGCAGTCATCCGAGATCCATTCACATGAATACCTGACACGACCATTGCCTCCTCACGACGTGAGGGACAAGATAAGTAACCACAACGTCACAGTGTGAAACACAAGAGAAATGTTCACGCCGAACAATAACAGAACGGGTCGCGCACCCGTTCGGAAGCTCCGGACTTGCAGTCCGCAGCACAGCCTCGGCGTCACAGCACCACCCGGTGAGCACCTCTGTTCCACGCCCATCGAGTGCACGGCAACGACGCCGACCGACTCAGGAGGCAACATGACGATCGTCCGAGCGGCCATCACGCAGACGACCTGGACCGGCGACAAGGAGTCCATGCTCGACAAGCACGAGCAGTTCGCCCGTGATGCGAAGGCGCAGGGCGCCCAGGTCATCTGCTTCCAGGAGCTCTTCTACGGCCCGTACTTCGGCATCACCGAAGACGTGAAGTACTACGACTACGCCGAGCCGGCCGACGGCCCGATCGTGCAGCGCTTCGCCGCGCTCGCGAAGGAGCTCGGCATGGTCATGGTGCTGCCGATCTACGAGGAGGAGCAGCCGGGCGTCTACTACAACACCGCGGTTGTCGTCGACGCCGACGGCACGATCCTCGGCTCGTACCGCAAGCACCACATCCCGAACCTCGACAAGTTCTGGGAGAAGTTCTACTTCCGCCCCGGCAACCTCGGCTACCCCGTGTTCAACACCGCCGTCGGGCCCATCGGCGTCTACATCTGCTACGACCGGCACTTCCCCGAGGGGTGGCGCGAGCTGGGCCTGAACGGTGCGCAGATCGTCTTCAACCCGAACGCGACGAAGCCCGGCCTCTCGAACCGCCTCTGGGAGATCGAGCAGCCGGCCGCGGCCGCCGCGAACGGCTACTTCGTGGCAGCGGCCAACCGCGTCGGCCTCGAGGACAACGAGTACGGCGACCTGGCGGTGAACTTCTACGGCAAGAGCCAGTTCTGCGACCCTCAGGGCAACATCGTCGGCGGGTACGGCTCGGAGACCGACGAGGAGGTCGTCGTGCGCGACCTCGACATGGACATGATCCGGGGCGTCCGCAACGCCTGGCAGTTCTACCGCGACCGCCGGCCCGACTCCTACACCTCCATCCCCAAGCCGTAGGTCACCGGTTTCGAGACGGCGCCGGAGCGCCTCCTCGACCCGCAGAGACGAAGGAGTACCAATGGCCACCACCCTCATCACCGGCGGCACCGTCGTGAGCGCCACGGGCCGCGCCGTTGCCGACGTGCTCGTCGACGGCGAGACCATCCGCGCCCTGCTCGAGCCGGGCTCGAGCCTCCTGGGTACGGATGTCGCGGCATCCGTCGACCGCGTGATCGACGCGACCGGCCGGTACGTCATCCCCGGCGGCATCGACGCCCACACCCACATGCAGCTGCCGTTCGGCGGCACCGAGGCATCCGACACCTTCGAGACCGGAACCCGCGCGGCCGCGTGGGGCGGCACGACCTCGATCATCGACTTCGCCGTGCAGACCTACGGGCAGCGCATCGAAGACGGGCTCGCGGCGTGGCACGAGAAGGCGGCCGGCAACTGCGCGATCGACTACGGCTTCCACCAGATCGTGGGCGACGTGAACGAGGCGTCGCTCGCGACCCTCCGCCGCCTGCCCGACGAGGGCATCACGAGCTTCAAGATGTTCATGGCCTATCCGGGCGTCTTCTACTCCGACGACGCGCAGATCCTGAAGGCCATGCAGGTCTCGCGCGACACGGGCATGCTCACGATGATGCACGCCGAGAACGGCCCGGCGATCGACGTGCTCGCGGCCCAGCTCGTGGAGCAGGGCAGGACCGAGCCGTTCTATCACGGTGTCGCCCGCGCCTGGGAGATGGAGGAGGAGGCCACCCACCGCGCGATCATGCTCGCCAAGCTCACGGGCGCCCCGCTCTACATCGTGCACGTGTCGGCGAAGCAGGCGGTCGAGCAGCTCGCCTGGGCGCGCGACAAGGGCCAGAACGTCTACGGCGAGACCTGCCCGCAGTACCTCTACCTGAGTCTCGAAGACCAGCTCGGCGCGAAGGGCGAGCAGTGGGGCTCGTTCGAGGGAGCGAAGTGGGTCTGCTCGACGCCGCTCCGCTCCCGCGAGGAGGGCCACCAGGACTCGATGTGGCAGGCGCTGCGCACGAACGACCTGCAGATGGTCTCGACCGACCACTGCCCGTTCTGCATGAAGGACCAGAAGGAGCTCGGCCTCGGCGACTTCCGCAAGATCCCGAACGGCATCGGCTCGATCGAGCACCGCATGGACCTCATGTACCAGGGCGTCGTCACCGGCGAGATCACGCTCGAGCGGTGGGTCGAGCTCACGAGCACGACGCCCGCCCGCATGTTCGGCCTGTACGGCACGAAGGGCGTGATCCAGCCGGGCGCCGACGCCGACATCGTCGTCTACGACCCGAACGGGCACACCTCGATCGGGCTCGACAAGACCCACCACATGAACATGGACTACTCCGCATGGGAGGGGTACGAGATCGACGGCCACGTCGACACCGTGCTCTCGCGGGGCAAGGTCATCGTCGACGGCGACCAGTACCTCGGCGCCAAGGGCGACGGCCGGTTCCTCAGGCGCGGCCTGAGCCAGTACCTCATCTAGCCACCCGGTTGCGAGACGGCCGCGAGTGGCCTCCTCGACCCGCAGACGAAAGGGAGCACGGATGGACTTCGGAGCGGTCCTGCAGACCAACCCCCCGGCATCGCGCACCATCCAGCTCGCGAAGCTCGCCGAGAACCACGGGTTCACGCACGTGTGGACCTTCGACTCGCACCTGCTCTGGCAGGAGCCGTACGTCATCTACAGCCAGATCCTCGCCGAGACCCGCAAGGTCAAGGTCGGGCCGTTCGTCACCAACCCGGCGACGCGCGACTGGACGGTGACCGCGTCGATCTTCGCGACTCTGAACGAGATGTACGGCAACCGCACGATCTGCGGCATCGGCCGCGGCGACTCCGCGGTGCGCGTCACCAACGGCAAGCCCACGACGATCGCCGAGCTCCGCGAGGCGATCCACGTGATCCGAGAGCTCGCGAACTCCCGGCCGGTCGAGTACCACGGCTCGCAGCTCCAGTTCCCGTGGAGCCACGGCTCGGAGCTCGACATCTGGGTGGCCGCGTACGGTCCGATGGCGCTGAAGCTGACGGGGGAGGTGGGCGACGGATTCATCCTGCAGCTCGCCGACGTCGACATCGCCGCCTGGATGATCCAGCACGTGCGCGACGCGGCCGAGGCCGCGGGGCGAGACCCGATGTCGATCAAGTTCTGCGTCGCCGCGCCCATGTACATCGGCGACGACTGGGAGCACATGCGCGAGCAGTGCCGCTGGTTCGGCGGAATGGTCGGCAACCACATCGCCGACATCGTCGCGAAGTACGGCGCGCACGGCGCGGTGCCCGACGCGCTCACCGACTACATCAAGGCCCGCGAGGGCTACGACTACAACGAGCACGGCCGCGCGGGCAACGTGCACACGAGCTTCGTGCCCGACGAGATCGTCGACCGGTTCTGCGTGCTCGGCACGGCCGAGCAGCACATCGAGAAGCTCGAGCAGCTGAAGGCGCTCGGCGTCGACCAGTTCGCCGGCTACCTCCAGCACGACAACAAAGAGGAGACGTTGCGGGTCTACGGCGAGACCGTGATCCCGGCGCTCTCCGAGCACCTCACGGCGAAGGCATGATCAAGGCCGGCGTGCGCGAGACGACGGCGACGGATGCCGCGGCGCCGGCGCCGGGCCGCCGCGCGCCGCGTCGCCCGGGGCGGGCGGGCCGCGAGCTCGGCCGCTGGGCCTGGGGTCTCGCCGGCATCCTCGTCATCGCGCTCATCTGGGAGAGCTACAAGCTGCTCGGCCCCGCCGACGGCGTGGTGCTCGGCGAGCTGCGAGTCCTGCCGCGCACGACCGATCTCGCCATGCCTCACATCTGGGACATGGGCACCCGTCTCGCCGAACCCGTCACCCGTGCCGACGACGCGCTGCCGCTCTGGAGCGTCGTCGCGCTGGCTGCGCTCACAACGCTCGGCATCGCCGCGGCCGGATGGCTTGTGGGCGTCGTCGTGGGCATCGGTCTCGCACTCGTGATGCAGCGCTGGCGCCTCGCCGAGTGGGGCCTCCTGCCGTGGATCGTGATCAGCCAGACCGTGCCGCTCATCGCGTTCGCGCCGGTCGTGAAGAGCTGGGGGTCCCGCGTCGAGATCGGCTCGTTCGAGTGGCAGGACTGGATGTCGGTCGCGCTCATCGCGAGCTACCTCGCGTTCTTCCCGATCGCGATCGGCGCGCTCAAGGGACTGCAGTCGCCCGACCGCATCCACGAGGAGCTCATGCAGACCTACGCGGCGGGATACTGGTCGACACTCGTGAAGCTGCGCTTCCCGGCATCCGTGCCCTATCTGCTGCCGGCGCTCCGGCTCGGCGCGGCGAACGCCGTGATCGGTGCGGTCGTCGCCGAGGTCTCGACGGGCCTGCAGGGCGGCATCGGTCGCATCCTCATCCAGTTCGCCGGGCAGGCCTCCGGCGACCCGGCGAAGGCGTGGGCGCCGATCTTCGGCGCGATCGTGCTGGGGCTCGTGGCCGCCGGCTCGATCGCCCTGCTCGGCGTGATCCTCAAGAACTACCGACGAACGGAGGAGGCCGCATGAGCGAGCCCCAGGGGTTTCGACCGGCTCAACCCGCAGCAGTGCCGACGCCCGCGGCCGCGACCGCCGTCGAGGTGCGCGGCGTCGACAAGCGGTTCGAGACCCGAAGCGGTCAGGTGCAGGCGCTGGACGCCATCGATCTCACGGTCGCCGCGGGCGAGTTCGTCTCGCTGATCGGTCCGAGCGGATGCGGCAAGTCCACGCTCATGCGCCTCATCGCCGACCTCGACGACCCCTCGAGCGGAACGCTCACGGTCTTCGGCAAGTCCACGCGCCAGGCGCGCCTCGACCAGGAGTACGGCATCGCGTTCCAGTCGGCCGGGCTCCTGCCATGGCGCACGGTCGCCGCGAACGTGGCACTGCCGCTCGAGCTGCACGGAGTGGCATCCGGGGCCCGCGCGAACCGCGTCGCCGAGCTGCTCGACATGGTCGGGCTGGCCGACTTCGCCGACCGCTACCCCGACCAGCTCTCGGGCGGCATGCAGCAGCGCGTGGCGATCGCCCGCTCGCTCGCCGAGCAGCCGCGGCTGCTGCTCATGGACGAGCCGTTCGGCGCCCTCGACGAGATGACGCGCGAGAAGATGCAGTCCGACCTCGTGCGCATCTCGGCCGAGACCGGCGCCGCCGTCGTGTTCGTGACCCACTCGATCCCCGAGGCCGTGTTCCTCTCCGATCGCGTCGTCGTGATGTCGCCGCGGCCCGGGCGCATCCGGGAGATCGTGCCGATGCGCCTCGGCGCCGATGCGAAGCGCGCGGCCCGCACCGATGAGCTCCGCGAGGAGCGCGCGTTCTTCGACATGGTCACCGCCGTGCGCGAGGCGCTGCACGGCGGCGCACCCGTCGGCACCGGACCGCGCGGAGTGGAGACGCGCTGATGAGTGCGCCCGCCGCAACGACCCGTACGGCCCGTACGACCCGGCCGGCGCGCATGGGTCCGCGCACCGAGACGACGCTGCGCATCATCGCGCCCATCGCGGTGGGGCTCATCGTGCTCGGCACGTGGCAGTTCCTCGTCAGCGTGGTGGGCGTCTCCGACTACCTGCTGCCGAGTCCGGCCTCGATCATCGAGGAGTTCGTCGCCTACTGGCCTTCGATCGCGCAGGCGATGCTCATCACGGGCACCAACGCGCTGGTCGGCCTCGTCGTCGGCTCGATCCTCGGCATCCTGCTGGCCGCCGTCGCGGCGCGGTGGCGCCCGATCGACCAGATGAGCGCACCGGTCGTGGCCTCGCTCGCGGTCATCCCGATCGTCGCCCTCGCCCCCGTGCTCAACTCGATGTTCGGCGCCGACAGCCAGTTCGGCCGTCAGGCGATCGCCGCGATCGCGTCGTTCGTGCCCGTCTTCATCAACACGCTGCGGGGGTTCCGGCAGACGACGCCCGTGCACCGCGACCTGATGAAGGCCTACGCGGCGAGCTCCGGCCAGGTGCTGCGAACGCTCACCCTGCCGACCGCGCGACCCTTCATCCTCACCGGCATCCGCATCGCCTCGTCGCTGGCCGTGATCTCCGCCCTCGTCGCCGAGTACTTCGGCGGCCCGCGGGGCGGCCTCGGCGGGCTCATCTCCACCTCTGCCGCATCGAGCGCCTACGCCCGCGCCTGGGCGTATGTGCTGGCATCCATCGCCCTCGGGCTCCTCTTCTATCTGGCGACGCTCGCGCTCGAGCGACTGTTGCAGCGTCACACACCCCAGGCGCGACGACGCCCCTGACACCGACCCCCGCGGCCTCGCGCCCGGCGGAACCAGCACCACCGCACCACCGCACGCACCGAGAACCACGAAAGGACTGACATGAACCACAGCAGACGTCGCTTCGCGACGATCGGCGGGCTCGCCCTCGCGGCGGCGCTCGCACTCACCGCATGTTCTGGATCCGGCGGCGGGACCGGGGAGACCGACGGAGGCGGCGACGGCGACCTCACCCCCGTGAAGCTCCAGCTCCAGTGGCTGCCGCAGGGCCAGTTCGCCGGCTACTTCGCGGCCGTCGACCAGGGCTTCTTCGAGGAGGAGGGCCTGGACGTCGAGATCATCCCCTCGGGCGGCGACATCGTTCCGCAGGACGCGCTCGCGAACGGCGACGTCGACTACGCGATCGCGTGGGTGCCCAAGGTGCTCGGCTCGATCGAGCAGGGAGCCAATCTCACCGACATCGCCCAGATCTTCCAGAGGTCGGGAACGCTGCAGGTCTCGATGGCCGATTCCGGCATCGACTCCGTCGCCGACTTCGAGGGCAAGAAGATCGGCTCGTGGGGCTTCGGCAACGAGTGGGAGATCTTCGCGGCCATGGCCGCCGAGGGACTCGACGCCACGACCGTGCAGATCATCACGCAGGACTTCAACATGAACGCCTTCCTGCAGGGCGACATCGACGCGGCCCAGGCGATGACCTACAACGAGTACGCGCAGCTGCTCGAGACGGTGAACCCCGACACGGGCGAGCTCTACCAGCCCGAGGACTTCAACGTGATCAGCTACGAGGACACCGAGGGCGCCATGCTCCAGGACGCCATCTGGGCGGACACGGCACGGCTCGCCGACGACACCGACTACCAGGACACGACGGTCAAGTTCCTGAAGGCCGTCATCAAGGGCTGGGTCTACGCCGCCGAGAACCCCCAGGAGGCGTCGGACATCACGATCGCCGCGGGCTCCGGCTGGGGCCCGAGCCACGAGCTCTGGATGGTGAACGAGACGAACAAGCTCATCTGGCCGTCACCCGACGGCATCGGCATCATCGACCAGGCCGCATGGGACAAGACCGTCGCCGGTGCCCTCGCGGCCGTGAACGAGTCGGGGGCGCACCTCATCACCGAGGAGCCGCCGTCGACCGCGTACACGAACGACTGGATCCAGAAGGCGCTCGACGAGCTCGAGGGCGAGGGACTCGACCTCACGGGCGAGGGCTTCGAACCCATCGACGTCACCCTCGAGGAGGGCGGCAACTGATCGGTCGGATGCCGCGTGGGCCGGCGCAACCGGCCGGCCGCGCGGCATCCGCCACCGCACCATCTGCGACCCGTGTCGCACGCGAAGGAAAGGCACCGTGCCATGACCGACAACCTCACCGAGGGCCTCGACGAGCTCGCTCGCGAACTCGACCGAGACCACGTCTTCCACTCCTGGTCCGCGCAGGCGAACCCGTCGGGTCTCGTGATCGCGAGCGGTCGCGGCAGTCGGGTGTGGGACCACGCCGGCCGCGAATACCTCGACTTCTCGAGCCAGCTCGTGAACGTCAACATCGGCCACCAGCACCCGTCGGTCGTGCAGGCGATCAGGGAGCAGGCCGAACTCCTCACCACGGTCGCCCCGTCGACGGTGAACCTCGCGCGAGGCGAGGCCGCCAAGCGCATCGTCGCGCGCGCGCCGTCCGGATTCCGCAAGGTCTTCTTCACCAACGGCGGCGCCGATGCCAATGAGAACGCGATCCGCATGGCGCGCCTGCACACCGGCAGGGACAAGGTGCTCTCGACCTACCGGTCGTACCACGGCAACACGGGTGCGGCGATCGTCTCGACCGGCGACTGGCGTCGCATCCCCAACGAGTTCGCGCGTGGGCACGTGCACTTCTTCGGCCCGTACCTCTACCGCTCGGAGTTCTGGGCGACGACGCCCGAGCAGGAGTCCGAGCGGGCGCTGCAGCACCTGCGCCGCGTGATCGAAGCCGAAGGACCGTCGTCGATCGCGGCGATCCTGCTCGAGACGATCCCCGGCACCGCCGGCATCCTCGTGCCGCCGCCCGGGTACCTCTCCGGCGTGCGGGAGCTCTGCGATCGGCACGGCATCCTGCTGATCCTCGACGAGGTCATGGCGGGGTTCGGCCGCACCGGCCGCTGGTTCGCCTTCGACGGCTACGACGTGCGGCCCGACCTCATCACCTTCGCCAAGGGCGTGAACTCGGGGTACGTGCCGGTCGGCGGCGTGATCATCTCGGATCCCATCGCCGCGACGTTCGACGACCGGGTGTTCCCCGGCGGGCTCACCTATTCGGGGCATCCGCTCGCGATGGCCTCGATCGTCGCGGCGCTCGACGCGATGGAGTCGGAGGGCATCGTCGACCACGCTCGCGAGATCGGCTCCACGATCATCGGACCGGCGCTCGCCGAGCTCGCCGAACGCCATGCCGCCATCGGCGAGGTGCGCGGCGAGGGCGTCTTCTGGGCGATCGAGCTCGTCGCCGATCCTGCGACCCGCGAGCCGCTGCCTGCGGCCGCGATCGGCCGCCTCAAGTCCGCGCTCGTCGAGCGCGGGCTCCTGCCGTTCGTGCAGGACAACCGCATCCACGTCGTGCCGCCGTGCGTCGTCACGGCCGACGAGGTCGCCGACGCGATGGTGATCTACGACGACGTACTCCGCACCGCACTCGAAGGAGAGGGCTGACCCATGAGCCAGACAGACCAGAACGATCGGAGCGCCGCGCAGGCCGCGTCGCTCGCCGAGACCCAGCCGCTCGACGGCGGACTCGCGAGCATCGAGCACTGGATCGACGGGGCATCCGTCGCCGGCGACGGAGCCCGCAGCGGGCCCGTCTACAACCCGGCGCGCGGCGTCGAGCAGAAGCGCGTGCGCTTCGCCTCGACCGAGGACGTCGACGTCGCCGTGCAGGCGGCCGCACGCGCGTTCCCGGGGTGGCGCGACACCTCGATCGCCAAGCGCCAGCAGGTGATGTTCGCGTTCCGCGAGCTGCTCAACGCCCGCAGCGGCGAGCTCGCCGCGATCCTCACGAGCGAGCACGGCAAGGTGCTCTCCGACGCCGCCGGCGAGATCGCCCGCGGCCTCGAGGTCGTCGAGCTCGCCTGCGCGATGCCGGGCTACACGAAGGGCGAGTACTCCGAGAACGTGTCGACCGGCATCGACGTGTATTCGACGAAGCAGCCCGTGGGTGTCGTCGGCATCATCAGCCCGTTCAACTTCCCGGCGATGGTGCCGCTGTGGTTCTTCCCGCTCGCGATCGCGACGGGCAACACGGTCGTGCTGAAGCCCTCCGAGAAGGACCCGTCTGCCGCCATCTGGCTCGCCCGCCTCATGCAGGAGGCGGGCCTGCCCGACGGCGTGCTGAACGTCGTGCACGGCGACAAGGTCGCCGTCGACGCGCTGCTCGAGCACCCCGTCGTGCGCTCGATCTCGTTCGTCGGCTCGACGCCGATCGCGAAGTACATCTACGCGACCGCGACTGCGAACGGCAAGCGGGTGCAGGCGCTCGGCGGCGCCAAGAACCACATGCTCGTGCTGCCCGACGCCGACCTCGACCTCGCGGCCGACGCCGCCGTCAACGCCGGCTTCGGCTCGGCGGGGGAGCGCTGCATGGCCGTCTCGGTCGTGCTCGCGGTCGACTCGGTCGCCGATGAGCTGGTCGCCAAGATCAGCGAGCGGATGTCGCGGCTCACCACGGGCGACGGCACCCGCGGCTGCGACATGGGGCCGCTCATCACCCGCGAGCACCGCGACAAGGTCGTCGGCTACCTCGACGTGGCGGCATCCGACGGGGCGACCGTCGTCGTCGACGGGCGCGACACTCCGATCGACGGGGACGACGACGGGTTCTGGCTCGGCCCGACCCTCGTCGACAAGGTGCCGCTCGATTCATCCGTCTACCGCGACGAGATCTTCGGCCCGGTACTCGGCATCGTTCGCGTCGACGGGTACCAGGAGGGGCTCGACGTGATCAACGCCTCGCGCTACGGCAACGGCACGGCGATCTTCACGAACGACGGCGGGGCCGCGCGGCGGTTCCAGCGCGAGGTGACGGTCGGCATGATCGGCATCAACGTGCCGATCCCGGTGCCGGTCGCGTACCACTCGTTCGGCGGCTGGAAAGATTCGCTCTTCGGCGACGCCAAGGCCTACGGCGCGCGCGGCTTCGACTTCTTCACGCAGGAGAAGGCGGTCACGTCGCGCTGGCTCGACCCGAGCCACGGCGGCCTGAACCTGGGGTTCCCGCAGCACGACTAGTGCGCGCGGGGTGCGGCGCGGGTCGGACGCTCAGTGACCGTAGTTCGAACTCGGCGACTCGATGTAGTCGACGACGGCGTCGTCGAGGTATCCGGTGACGAGGACTCCGATGTCGGGCGAGGCGCCGGTGCCCTCGCCCGGCGGCAGCGCGACGAGGTCGACCCGGAACATGCGCTGCATGCGGCCGGTCTCCTGCACGGTGTAGTCGACGGGAGCCGTGGCGCCCGCCATGTCGATCGAGTCGAGCGCGTTGCCGACCGAGATGCCCGTGGATGTCGTCACGGGCAGGCCGCCCGCTTCGGCACCGGTGACGTAGACCACATGGTTCGGCCAGTACGGGGCCTCCTCGACCTGGTCGGTGTCGAGGAGTTGCAGCCCGCCCCATTCGTGGAGGGTCGCGGGCGGCGTCTCGGAGCCGGGTTCGACGCGGGAGTCCGTGGGCTCGCCGAGATATTCGCTGAGTCCGGAGACCACTTCGCCGGTCGGCTGGTGGTAGTCGAACGTCGCGAGTACCGCGTCGGCATCGCCCACCACGGTGATCGACTCCGGCGAGATGACGATGCTCGTGGCGACCTCGGCTGCAGGCGCGGCCGTCGGGACGGGCGTCGACGTGCTCGACGCCGACGGTGGCGCGGGGTCCGCCGGCGGCGCGGTGCATGCGGTGACCCCGGCGAGCGTCGCGATGCCGAGACCGAGGAGTGCACTGAGGCGGAGCGGGCGCATGGCACGACCCTACCGACGGGCGCTCCCCGTCGGGAATCAGGGCAGGCACTGAGACGCAGCAGGGAGGAGGAGAATGGGGCCGTGCACGGAGCGATCCTCCACATCGACGACTGCCCGTCCGACGGCGCGACCGACTCGCTCGCCTGCCGGGTCTCCCCGACTCCGGTGGGCCTCGCCGGCGTGCCGACCGTCGAGCAGATCGTCGAGGCGCTCCGGGCGCTCGGGGCGCTCCGGGCGCAGGCGAACGCCGGCTAGCTCGGGCGGCTCGATCGACCGAATGCCGCGATGCGGGCGCTCGCCTCCGGGGTCTCGAAGGCGGCGCCGATCGTGCGCGCCTCGTCGTCGAGCGCTGACTGGAAGTCGCGGGTGAGCCCAGAGCGCACCAGGCGCTTCGCCTGGCCGAAGGCACCGGTCGCCCCGTCGATCCAGCTCTGCGCGATCTCCCGCGCTCGCGCCTCGAGCGCATCGGGCGCGACGACCTCGGCGACGAGTCCCCAGTCGAGTGCCTCGGCAGCGGTGAGGGTGCGCGAGGTCAGCGTGAGCTCGAGCGCGCGTCGGGTGCCGACGGCCTCGGGCAGCAGGGTGCTGACGCCGCAGTCGGGCGTGAGCGCGACATCCGCGTACCGGCTCGCGAACGTCGCGTGCTCGGAGGCGACGATGAGGTCGGCGACGAGCATGAAGCCGAGCCCTCCGCCGGCGACCGGGCCCTGCACGGCGGCCACGATCGGCTTCGAGCTCTCGCGGAGCGTGCGGTGGCCGTCGTGGATCGCGTCGGCGAGAGCCGTGATCGTCGCGGCGGCGGACTCCCCGCCGCTCGAGACGGCGGAGGCCGCGAGCTCGGACATCGCCCGCACGTCGCCGCCCGCGCAGAACGCGCGGCCGTTGGCGTCGAAGAGCACCGCGCCGATGTCGTCGCGCTCGGCGATCTCATGGGCGAGGGCCTGCCAGCGCCCGATCGCCTCGGGGTCGACCGCGTTCAGCCGGCTCGGGCGGTTGAGGGTGAGGCGGGCGAGCCCACCCTCGACCTCGAACAGGATCGCGTCATCGCTCATGGAGCGGAAGCCTACCCGGTGCTCGTCAGACGCCGAAGTTCGCGCTCGGCGCGATCAACTGTTCGATGAGCCCGGTGTCGGTGTAGCTGTGCACGATCACGGCGAAGTTGCGCGGTTCGGTCGGGGCGGCGGGGTGCGGCGGCAGCTCGATCAGCCCCACTCGGGAGAGCACGACGGTGCGCCCGGTCGTCGGATTCGTGTACTCGCCGGCCGACTCGATTCCGACCGTCACGCTCGTGCCGGGGTCGCCCACGTGCAGGCCCGAGGGGGCGCCGACCCCGGCAGCGGTGCCGATCGGCAGTGGTCCGGCCGTCGGGCCCGTGACGAAGACCGAGTGGTTGGGGATCTCGGGCGGTGTGCCGGGAGTGTCGGTGTCGTAGAGACGGAGCCCGCCCCACTCGTGGTCGACGCCGGGTGACGACTCGATGCTGCCGGGGTTCGGGGTGTCGACGGGCTCGCCGAGGTATTCGGTGAGGCCGGCGACCACCTCGGTGGTGGGCTGGAAGTAGTCGAAGCTCGCGAGCACCCCTCCGTCGGCATCGAGCACGCTGATGGTCTCGGCCGTGATGGCGACGGATGCCGCGACCGGTTCCGGTGCCGGCGAGGGCGTCGGCGACGTGCTCGCGCTCGGCACGGGAGAGGGCGTCGGGGGCGCGGACGCGCACGCGCCGAGCGCGGTCACCGCAGCGAGCGCGACGAGTACGGCCACCATCCGTGTCTTCATGTCGACACGATAGAGCAGCGACGCCCTCGGATGCTCAGTGCATCCACTGAGCAGAGCGCTCAGACCGCGGCGTGCGCATGTTCGAGCCGCGCGGCGCGCGCCACGAGCACGTCGAGCACGGTGCGCACGGCGAGGCGCTCCGCGACATCCGGACGCACGAGCGCCACGATCTGCCGAGCGGATGCCACGCCGCGCAGCGGCTTCAACACGATCGAATCGGGCACGGCGCCGCTCGTGAACCGTGGCACGAACGCGATGCCGAGACCGGCCTCGATGAAGGCCTCGATGATGCGCATGTCGCTGAAGCGCTGGCTGACCGTGGCCCGCTGCCCGGCCTGCTGCTCGATCGCGTGCAGGATGCGCTCGAAGGGGAACCCGGGCGGCACCCCGAGCCAGGTCTCGTCGACCAGATCGGCGGGCGTCAGGTGCGCCCGTCCGGCGAGACGGTGGTCGGCCGGAAGACCGATGTCGAGCGGTTCGGTCAACAGCGGCACGGCCTTCAGGCCGCGGCCGCCCCAGGGCAGCACGCCCGGCATCGTGTGCGCGAGCACGATGTCGAAGTCGGAGGTGAGGTCGGCGAACTCGGCCGCCTCGGGGTCGAGGTCGGTCGCTCGCACGACGAGGCCGGCGACCTCGGCGAGGTCGGTGAGCACCGCCGGCAGCAGGGTCGCGCCGACTGTGGGGAACGTGACGAGCGAGACCTCGCCGCTCGGGTGGTTTCGGAACTCGTCCCACAGGGCGGTGGCGCGTTCGAGGGCGACGGCGACGTCGGCAGCGCTGCGGGCGAGGGCGTGCCCGGCGCTCGTCAGCACGACGCCGCGGCCGCTGCGCTCGGTGAGGGGCATGCCGGCCTCGCGCTCGAGCACCTTCAGCTGCTGCGACACCGCCGACGGTGTGCGGCCGGTGGCCTCGGCGACCGCCGTCACGCTGCCGCGTTCGGCGAGTTCTCGAAGCAGGTCCAATCGCCGCACGTCCATGTAGCCAGGCTACATCGTTCTTGTAGAATCGTGAGCTTGTGCTGCACTATTATTCGCGATTCAATTGAGATGTCGAACACGTGCAATGGGGCATCGACTGCTCGATCACCCACTCGTTTTCGAAAGGAATCACCATGTTCAGCGTCATCGTGCTTCTCACCGTCGTTTCCGTCGCCGCCATCATCGGCTCGATCGTCGTCACCGCTCGTGACGGCTACCGTCGTCAGCCGCGAGAGACGTTCGCGCGCACCGTCTAGGTGCCGCGAATTCCGGGGGTCCGTTCCCCGGAGTGCAGGGCCGCCGCGCGGGGGAGGGACACCCCGCGGGGCGGCCCTTCTTCGTGCCGGATCTTCGTGCGTATCGGGATGCAATGGGGGGATCCCGATGCGCACGGACACGCCCCGCGACACGGTGCGAACACGCCTGCGACACGGCCGCCGTGTCTCTCGACGACGCCGCCGATCTGCCGCTAGCGTGTGGCCAGGGCCTCGAGCGTGTGCCCGGGGGTACGACGCAAGGGGGATCGATGGCGCACGTGGTTGCGACCGGCGCGGGCAAGGCGATGATGGAGCGACGGGCCGATCCGACGCACGAATACATCCTGAGGCTCACCGGCAAGGAGCGCCCGCGCGTGCTCTTCGTCGGCACGGCGACCGGCGACGACGCCGCGTACGTCGTGAGCTTCTACACGACGTACGACTCCGACCGCTGCGCCCCGCACCACCTGCCGCTGTTCCACCGCGCGGTCGACGACCTCGCGGGCTTCGTGAAGGGCTTCGACGTGATCCACGTCGGCGGCGGCAACACGGCGAACATGCTCGACGTCTGGAAGCGCCAGGGCCTCGACGAGATCATGCGCGAGATGTGGGAGGACCCGAACTCGAACACGGTCTTCACCGGCGGCTCGGCCGGCGGCATCTGCTGGTTCGAAGGCGGCACGACCGACAGCTACGGGCCCACCCTGCAGGTGCTGCCCGAGGGGCTCGGGTTCCTGCACGGCAGCTTCTGCCCGCACTACGACGCCGAAGACCAGCGCCAGCCGCTGTTCCACGCCTCGCTGCTCAGCGGTGAGCTCGCGACGGGCTATGCGGTCGGCAACCTGCAGTCGCTGCACTTCGAGGGCTCCGAGTTCGTCACGGCGATCAGCCCCGTCGAGGACCCGCTCGCGTTGAAAGTCGAGGCGGTCGACGGGCGCATCGTCGAGACGCCGCTCCCGACTCAGGTGCTGGCGAGTTCCGGCCCCATCGTGAAGGGCCCCTCCTCGTGAACGACAACGTCTGGATCCTCGTCGCCGAACTGATCGTCGTCGTCCTCGCGATCTACATGGGCACCCGCACGAGCGGGATCGGCCTCGGCGTCTGGGGTCTCGTCGGTGTCGCCGTGCTCGTCTTCGTCTTCGGCGAGGCGCCGGGCGCCGCCCCGGTCGACGCCGTGTTCATCGTCATCACCGTCATCACCGCGGCATCCGTCATGCAAGCGGCCGGCGGCATCGACTGGATGGTCTCGATCGCGTCGAAGGTCATCAAGAAGCGACCGAAGTCGGTCGTATTCCTGGCACCGGCGATGTCGTTCCTCTTCACGGTGGGCGCCGGCACCGGCAACATCTTCTACCCCCTGCTGCCCGTCATCTACGACGTCTCGTACCAGCAGAAGATCCGGCCAGAGCGGGCGCTGTCGGTCTCGGCCGTCGCCTCGCAGGTGGGCATCCTCTGCTCGCCCGTCTCGGCGGCGACCGCGTCGATGGTCGTGCTGCTCGCCCCGCAGGGCGTCGACCTCGGCAAGCTCCTGCTCATCATGTGGCCGGCCTCGATCGTGGGCCTCGGCATCGCGGCGCTCGTCATGGTCAAGCACGGCAAGGAGCTCGAGGACGACCCCGAGTTCCAGCGCCGCCTCGCCGAGCACCTCGTGAAGCCGGCCGTCGTGGTCGACGCCGACAAGAAGCTCCCGCGCAGCGCCGTGCTCTCGGCCTCGATCTTCCTCACCGGCGTCGGCGTCATCGTGCTCTTCGGCCTCTTCTCGGGCCTTCGCCCGATCATCGGCACGGATGACTCGGGCGACCCCGTGCGGGTCAGCATCACCGTCATCATCGAGGTCATCATGGGCGTCATCGCGGCGCTCATCTTCGTCACCTGCAAGGTCAAGGCGGCGGATGTCCCGAAGCAGTCGACGTTCCCGGCCGGCATGGTCGGCGCGATCGCCCTCTTCGGCATCGCGTGGCTCGCCAACACCTTCGTCGCCGCGAACAACACGCTCATCGTCGACGGGCTCGGCTCGCTCGTCTCCGGGTCGACGGCGTTCCTCGGGGCGCTGCTCTTCGCGCTCGCGCTCTTCCTCGTCGCCATGCTCACCACGAGCCAGTCGAGCGCGACCAACGCGATCGTGCCGATCGGCATCACGATCGGCCTGCCCGCACCGCTGCTCGTCGGGCTCTGGCCCGCGGCGATGGGCATCTACACGCTGCCCGCCAACGGCAGCCAGGTCGCCACGGTCGCATTCGACCAGACCGGCACCACCAAGATGGGCAAGTTCGTCTTCGACCACTCCTTCCAGCTGCCGAACCTCGTCTACGTCGTCGTCGCGATCCTCGTGGGCGTGGCACTCTCCTTCGTCATCGTCTGATGGCGGAGGCGTCCGAGCAGGCACTGCTCCGCAGGTTCCTGCTCGGACTCGCGGAGGGCATGAACGCTGCCGCGGATTCGACCGACAAGATCCGCGACACGCTCGTCAAGGTGTCGAGCGCGTACGGCCGCGACGACACCGACGTCGTGGTGCTGCCGACCGTGATCCTCATCGAGACGGGCTCGGGCGAGGGGGGCAGGGTCGCGATCCGATCCTCGCTGAACGCCTCGTTCCGCTTCGACCAGATCGCGGCGCTCTATCGCCTGATCGAGGTCGCCCGTCGGGCCGAGATCACCCCGCTCGACGGCATCACGCGACTGAACGAGATCGGTGCGATGAAGCCGACGCACGGCTGGGTCGTGCGCACCTTCGGGCACGCCGTGCTGACCACCGGGCTCGCACTGCTGCTCGCGCCGACATGGCAGGGCGCCCTCGTCGCCTTCGTGCTCGGCGCGTTCATCGGCGTCGCGAAGCTGGTGCGCTCGCCGACCCTGCAGATCGTGTTCCCGGTGTTCGCGGCCTTCGCGTGCGCCACCGCGGTGTTCCTCATCGCGCCGTACTTCGCGGTGGGCGACCCGATCAGGCTGCTCATCGCGCCGCTCGCGACGTTCCTGCCGGGCGGAGTGCTGACGACCGCCGTGGTCGAACTCGCGGCGGGTCAGATGCTCGCCGGCGCCTCACGGCTCGTGTTCGGTCTCGTGCAGCTCTCGCTGCTGGCGTTCGGCATCCTCGCGGCGGGCACGCTCGTCGGGGTCGCCAGTTCCTCGTACGTCGCCCTCGACTCCGGCGAGGTCTTCCCCTGGTGGGTCGCGCTGTTCGGAGTGCTGCTCTTCGCGATCGGCAACTACCTGCACTTCTCCGCGCCACCGCGCACGTTCGGCTGGGTGCTGCTCGTGCTGCTCGTCGCGTACAGCGGCCAGGTCGTCGGCGGGGCGCTCATCGGCGCATCCGTCAGCGGGTTCATCGGTGCGCTCGCCATGACCCCCGTCGTGCTGTGGGTGGCGACGTTGCGGCACGGCGCGCCGTCGCAGCTCACCTTCCTGCCCGCGTTCTGGCTGCTGGTGCCCGGTGCCGCCGGTCTCGTCGGCCTCACCGAGGCGATCGGCACCACTCGCGGCTACGCCGACTTCGCCGACGCACTCGTCTCGATCATGTCGATCGCGTTGGGCGTGCTCATCGGCACCGCGCTCTATCGCGTCGTGCATCAGGGTGCCGAGGAGATCGCCGACTTCCACATCGACGTGCCCGCGGCGCTCGTCGAGGAGGAGACGCCGCCGTTCTGGGCCCGACTCCTGCCGGGCACGCCCCGCTCGTTCTGGGGCGGTCGCCGCCGCGGTTCCACGCCTGCGGAGCGAGCGGATGCCTCGCCGCCGCCGCAGCTCGCTGAGAAATCCGCCCCTTCCTCTCAGGCAACCGGGTCGTAGAGTATTCGGGTGACCCTCCGAGAGCCTCAGCCCATCGACGCCGTGCGCGCCCAGTTGATCGACTTCATCGCGGCGGACGCCGTGTTCCACGGGGACTTCACCCTCACCAGTGGCAAGAAGGCGACCTATTACGTCGACCTCCGCAAGGTGAGCCTCGACCACCGCGTGGCTCCGCTCATCGGGCAGGTCATGATCGACCTCATCAAAGACGTGCCCGACGTGGTCGCCGTCGGCGGCATGACCATGGGCGCCGACCCGATCGCCTCGGCGATCCTGCACCAGGGCGCGGCGCAGGGCCTCGCCTACGACGCCTTCGTCGTGCGCAAGGAGCCGAAGGACCACGGTCGCGGCAAGCAGGTCGAGGGTCCCGACCTCGCCGGCAAGCGCGTGATCGTGCTCGAGGACACCTCGACCACCGGCGGTTCGCCGATCAAGGCGATCGAGGCGCTCCGCAAGGTCGGCGCCGAGGTCGTGGCCGTCGCGGTCGTCGTCGACCGCGCGACCGGTGCCCGCGAGGTCATCGAGGCCGAGGGCGTGCCCTACCTGTACGCCATCGGGTTGGAAGACCTGGGGCTGGCCTGATGAGCGGCGACGGGCAGGGTCTGGGGGGCGACGGAGCCGATTGGCTGCTCGCCCAGTTGGCGAGCGGCGATGCGCCGCGTCGCGACGTCCCGTCACCGCCCGTCGCGCCGCCCGTCCAGCCTGCACCGCCGGTGCAGCAGGCCGCTCCCGCGGCACCGCGCACTCCCGCACCGCGCCGCGAGGAGGTGCTCGACTGGTTCTCCGAGGCACCGGCTCCCAGAGCGGATGCCGCCACGAGGGCGCTTCCCGTCGTCGGATCTCCGGCTCCGCGCGCCCCTGAGGTGCCGCAGCAGCAAGCGCCCCTCACCGAAGCGGCCGGTTCGCCGACGCCGTCGTGGACCCCGCCCTTCGCGGTCGGCCTGCCGCATCAGCCCCCGGCCGGCGCCCCGGTGCACCTGACCGCGGTCGAGCCGCCCGTCGGCACGCCTGCAGTCCCCCCGACCCCTCCCATGGCGCCGGTGCAGCCGCCCGCGGCCGCACCGCCGGCCGCTGCGTGGCCGCCCGCCGCGCCTGCTGCGCCCGTGGCTCCGGCTGCTGCGTGGCCGCCTGCCGCGCCGCCGGTCGCCCCTGCCGCGCCTGCGGCTCCGGCTGCCGCGTGGCCGCCGGCGGCACCCGCCGCGCCGGTCGCACCTGCGGCTCCGGCCGCCGCCCCCTCGATGCCGACGACGCCGCCGGGGCCGGTGACGCCGACCGCGCCGTTCGCACTCACCTGGGGTTCGGCAGAGGAGCTCTCCTCCGAAGACGCGATCCGGGCGGCGTTCCGGAGTCTTTCCGACCCGACGAGCGACGGCGCGGGTGCCGAAGCCTCGGCAGCGCTGCCCGTCGAGCCGCAGGCTCCGGCGGCCCCGCAGGCTCCGGCCGAGTCGTCCGTTCCGGCCGAGTCGCCCTTCGCCGGCTTCGCGCCCCCGCCGGTGGCACGTCAGTCGTTCACCCCCGTGCAGCCGGCCGCACCTGTCGCGCCCGTTCCGACGGCCGAACCCGTCGCGCCGGTGCATCCGATCGCACCGTCGACCGCGCCGGCCGGGTGGGACACCCGTGGCCCAGCCACCCAGCCGTCGGTCACGCCGACGGCGGCACCGGCACCGGCCTCGCCGTTCGACGACGAACTGTGGGCGGCGCTCCAGGAACCCGAGCGGCCGTCGGCCGCCCCGGTCCCGCCCGCGACCCAGCCCCAGGCAGCGTCATTCGAGCAGGCTCGGCCGATGGCTCCGGTCGCGCCCGTGGCTCCGGTGTCTCCAGTGGCTCCGGTCCAGACGGGGGCCCCGTTCGCCCACGTGCCGCCGGCCGCTCCGGCTGCCGAGGTCGCCCCCGAGGCGCCGTTCCAGCAGGCGGAGCAGCCGCGTCCCGAGCGCGACCGGTTCGCAGCATTCGCCGCCGACACCACCGATCCCTTCGCCGCACTCACCGCGACCCGGGCGATTCCGATACAGCCAGCAGCAGCAGCAGCAGCAGCAGCAGCAGCAGCGGCTTCGGCGCCGACTGCGCCGGCACCGGCGGCAGCGGAAGCCCCGGTGCAGCAGCACGGGCGAACGGAGCGCGCGGTCGCGCCCCAGGCCGATGCCCACACCGGGTTCCCCTTCCTCGAGGTGCGCGGCACGGCCGCAGCGCAGGAGGACGCCGTGGTCGGTGTCCCGGCCCGAGAGGCGAGCGCATTCAACACCACGCCGTTCCCGGCGTTCGCTTCGGCGACCGGAGGCGACGACGACCCGACGCGAGAGCCACCGGCACCGGTCGACGATCTCCTCGCTTCGCTCGGCGGCGGTGCATCGCATTCACGCTCGGCGGAGCCGACACCGCCTCCGGGCGGCACGACCCCGGCGCCGGCCGTGCCGACAGGTCTCGACGCGCTCGGGCTGGGCTTCGACGATGACGACGATGAGGCGATCCCCGACGCACCGGCGCCGGCCGCCGACGACCGGTCGGCTTCCGGCATCCGGGGCCGATTCTTCGGCGGCCCTCGCGACGACGAGGAGCCCGCCCCCGGTCACGACGACCGCGCGGTCGACGGCGTCGACGACGAGTCGTCGATCGCTCGCGAGATGGCCGACACCGGCTACTTCTGGAATCTGACGCCGGATCCGAACGCCGAAGACCCGAAGGACAGCCCCGTCTCGGTCGCGACCGCGTTCCTCGGCGATACCGCGGCCGACTCCCCGGCTCCGACCGACCTGTTCGCGGGCGACGATGCAGAGCCCACGTGGGACGACGAAGCCGGCCTCGAGACAGCAGATCCGGAGTGGTCGTTCACCGACGACGCCGCGCCAGGCGACACGGCGCCCTTCGGCGATGACCTGCGGCTCGCCACGACGTCGGCGGCTGGCCAGCAGGATCCGTTCGAGGCATCCGACGATGACGAGCTGAGCGCGCTCTTCGGCGGTGCCGCCGCAGGCGCGGCGGCGAACGATCCGTTCGTCGCCCCCAGCAGCAGGCAGCCCGTGACATCCGGCTTCGCGGCGGCTCCGGCGCAGGGCTCCGGGGGTGGCATCGGTCCTCAGCGCAACGGCGGTGCCGGCGGTGGCGGCCACGACGGCTCCGGCCGCGGCGGCGATGACGGCTCCGGCCGCGGCGGCGCCGGCGGTGGAGCCTCGCTGCCCCCGTCGGGCGGCAACCGCACCACGCGCACCCTGATCTGGGTCGCCGGCGGACTCGTCGTACTGCTCGTGGTCGCCGGGCTCTTCTTCTTCGGAACCCAGCTCGGCGGGGGCGGAGCGGAGCCGGCGAGCGACAGCCCGTCGGCGAGCTCCTCCGAGACGCCCGTCGCCGCGCCGACCGCCCCGCAGCCCGCCGGCGCGCACGCATGGGACACCCTCTTCGGCGGCGAGTGCATCGAGCCGTTCGAGTCGGTCTGGGCCGAGGAGTTCACCGTCGTCGACTGCGCGACACCGCACGCCGCGCAGCTCGTGTACCGCGGCACGCTGCCGGGCGACGAGGCGGCGCCCTTCCCGGGTGAGGCCGCGCTCGCCGAGCAGATGCCCGGCCTGTGCCGCGCCGTCGGCGTGTTCGACCCCGCGCTCGTCGCCGGCATCCCCGACCTGCAGGTGCAGGGCAGCTTCCCCGTGACCGAGGAGCAGTGGGCCGAGGGTCAACGCACCTACTACTGCTTCGCCAATCGAGCGGGCGGCGAACCGCTGACCGCGTCGATCATGGGCCCCGGACCGACGGCCTGACGACATGGCATCCGCTGACGGCGACGGCGACCCGCGTGGCAGGGTCGTCGTCGTCGGTTCGCTGAACGTCGACTCGACGAGCTACGTCGCCTCGTTCCCCGAGCCCGGCGAGACGATCCGGGCGCACGGCTTCCAGGTGGCGCTCGGCGGCAAGGGGGCGAACCAGGCGGTCGCGGCCCACGTCGCCGGCGTGCCGGTCGAGTTCATCGCGTGCGTCGGCGACGACGCGAGCGGCGCGTTCGCGCGGGGAACGCTCGAACGGCTGGGGCTTCCGACCGGTGCGCTCCGGCGGGTTCCGGATGCCCCGACCGGCGTCGCCCAGATCACGGTCGCCGACTCGGGCGAGAACACCGTGATCATCACCGGCGGTGCGAACCTCGCCCTGACCCCGGCCGTCGTCGACGCCGCCCGCGATCGGGTCGCCGCCGCGACGGTCGCACTCACGCAGGGCGAGCTCCCGTCGACGACCATCGATCGTCTCGCGGAGGTCGCGACGGCGCTCGGCACCCGCTTCGTGCTGAACCTCGCGCCGCCGGCGGCGGTCGCCGAGGCGACGCTCGCCGCCGCCGATCCGCTCGTGCTGAACGAGCACGAGGCACGGGCGGTCGGCATCGGCACGGATGCCCCGGCCGGCGCGGCCCTCGACGAGTGGCGGGTGCTCGCGGCATCCGCTGCCGGCGTCATCGCCCGCTCGGTGGTCGTGACGCTCGGCGCGGCCGGTGCCGTCGCCGCCGACGCGACCGGTTCGTGGACGGCTGCCGCGCCGCGCGTGACGGCGGTCGACACCACCGGGGCCGGTGACGGGTTCACCGGTACGCTCGCGGCGTGCATCGCCGAGGGGCGCTCCCTGCCCGAGGCACTCGGCATCGCGGTCGCCGCCGGCGCCCTCGCCGTGCAGACGCGAGGCACGGTCGACTCCTACGCCGCCCGCGACGTCGTGCTCGCCGCGGCCCGCATCGCCGACTGAGCGGCCGCGCACGCCGTACCACCACCTGAGCCGGTTACCTCCGACCACCAGCCGACCCGACGAGAGAACGAGACCCGCATGACCATCCCCGTGATCATCGACTGCGACCCCGGGCACGACGACGTCTTCGCCCTGTGGCTCGCCGCGGGACATCCGGCGCTCGACGTCGTCGCCGTCACGACGGTCGGCGGCAACGTGCCGCTCGAATTCACGACCCGGAACGCCCGCATCGCGCTCTCGGTCGCGGGCGTGACCGACGTGCCGGTCGCGGCGGGAGCGGCCGGCCCGCTCGTGCGACCGTTGCAGACCGCCGAGTGGATTCACGGCGAGAACGGCCTCGGCGGGCCCGAACTGCCCGAGCCGACCGTGCCGCTCGACCCGCGCACGGCGACCGAGCTCATCGCCGACGCGCTCACTGCGTCGGCCGAGCCCGTCGCCGTCATCGCGACGGGGCCGATCACCAACATCGCGATCCTGCTGCGCGACCGTCCCGAGCTCGCCGGGTGCATCCGCGAGATCGTCTGGATGGGCGGCTCGACCGAGCGCGGCAACGCGACGCCCTACGCCGAGTTCAACGCCCTCGTCGACCCCGAGGCGCTCGACCTCGTGGTGCGGAGCGGTGTGCGGTTCACGATGGTCGGCCTGAACGTCACGCACCTGGCGCTCGTGACGCCGGCCGTGCGCGAGCAGATCGCAGCGATCGGCACCGCCACCGCGGGCTTCGGGGCCGAGCTCTTCGACTTCTTCTGCCGCACGAACGACGAGCTCTTCGGCATGCCCGACGGGCCGCTGCACGACCCCGTCGCCGTCGCGGTGCTCGCCGACCCGTGCTGCGTCGAGGTGCGCCGCGCCCGTCTCGACGTCGAACTGCTCGGAACCGAGACGGCCGGCGCGACGAGCGTCGACCTCGACGACATGCTCGCGCGCGAGCCAAACGCGTGGGTCGCGGTCGGACTCGACGTCGAGCGGTTCTGGGCGGGCGTCGCGGCATCCGTCGCCCGGCTCGCCTAGCCGGACCGGGCGATCCCCGCCCGTTCCCGAATCACCCGCGCGGAACGCGACGGCCAGGCGTAGAGTGACGCCTATCGAGTGAGGGGTCGCCCATGGACTGGACCTTCTGGCTGGGCATCGTCGTCATCGCCGTGCTCTGGGGAGTGACGCAGTGGGTGTTCTCGCTCAGGAGGCACTCGGAGAAGACCCGCGGCGCGAATCGCGAGGCCGCCGACGCGATGAACGACGTCGAACGCGGCAAGGAGCAGGGCCGCTACTGGTCGGGCTTCGGCGGCTGAGCCGCCGCACAGCCCGGCGATCCGGGGCCTGACGGCCCGGCGGTCAGCCGTCGGCCGCCGGTCGTTGCGCGGCGCTCGCGAGATGGATCGTGGCGCCCCCGGCCACGCAGACTAGCACGATGCCCGCGATGGTGAGCGGGTCGAGCAGCTGACCGAGCAGCAGCATGCCGATGATCGCGGCGAGTGCCGGGTCGAAGGAGAACAGCACCGCGACCGTGCGCGCCGAGGTCAGCCGCACGGCGAGCATGTCGCAGCCGAACGCGATCAGGACGCCGAGCACCGCGGCGACGCCGAGTGGCGCGAGGTCGCCCGTCTCGACCGACGGCAGCGCGGCGATGCCGAACGGTGCCGTCAGCACCGCCGCGACGACGACGGCGATCGTGAGATCGTGCAGCGGGCGGGACTGCGGACGATCCGCGGGCGTGGTGCGCCCGATGCGTTCGGCGAGCAGGGTGTACGCGGCGAGCGAGACGCCGGCCACTCCGGCGGCGATGAGGCCGATCGGATTCACCTCGGGCGTCGGGCGGGCGATGAGGGCGACACCGCCGAGCCCGAGCAACGGGAAGATCGCGAGGCGCGGGCGCCGCACTCCGAGCGCGGCCAGGAGGAAGGGGCCGAGGAACTCGACGGTGATCGCGACTCCGAGCGGCACGAACTCGAGCGCGACGTGGAAGCACACGTTCATCGCCGCGATCGAGGTGCCGTAGGCGAGGAGGGCGAGCCATTCGGCCCGGTTCCGGCCGCCCAGTCGCGGTCGGATGATCGCGGCGGCCAGCATCGCCGCGATCGCGAAGCGCAGCCCGCTCACGCCGAGCGGGCCCAGTCGATCGAACATGCCGTGCGAGATGACGGCGGACACCTGAACCGAGGTCGAGGCGATGAGGAGCACGCCGAAGCCGAGCAGGGCACGGCGGAGCGTCGTTCGGGAGGTTTGCATGGTTCGAGCCGCAATCGTCGAGTAGGGATCAACGGGCCCGGGGTCGCCGGGCGGTGCTCGCTGTGCAGGGGAAACCGGTCGCTCTCGGTGGAGAGCCGGACGCAACCCGTGCGACGCTACGGATCGGTTCGGGGCTCTGCCTCGGGGTTCGCCCGGGAGTTCTGGTCAGGGCCTGCACTGAGGCCGGGGATCACGGGCTCGCTGCTCATGAGGTGGCGTCGCGACGACCGACACGGTGACGCCGACGATCCGAGCGCGGCCGATTCCGGGCGGCTTCTCCCCGCGGTCCTCAGCCGGCGGAACCCGCCGACCGGGGGCGCTCGAAGGCGCGACCGTGCACTTCGGTCGGCGTGATCCGCACCCAGCGATCCTTCGGCTCGGGCGCCCACGGGGTGATGCCGAGCCGTTCTGCTTCGGCGACCTCGCCCTGACGGTCGAACTCCGCGGCGACGCCCTTGACCACGACGCTGAACGCGTCAGTCTCGCTCGCGCCGTCGACCTCGAACGCCACCGAGCCGTGGATCGTCAACTCGAGCAGCTTCGTGCCGGCAGATGTGCGGAACACGATGGTGCGGCCGTCGACCGCGTGGTTGATGGGGAAGATGTCGATCTGTCCCGCTGCGGTCGCCGCGATGCGACCGTACTGCGCATCGGCGATGCGCTGCCAGCATTCGTCCTCCGACAGGTGCCGGGTCGGAGGACGTTCATCGGTTTCGTCGTCCATGCGTCGAGTGTGTCCCCGTTCGGCCCCGGCGGCAAGGGCCGAGAGGTCGGTCGGATGCCGCCGGCCGCCCGCCGCCCGCCGCCCGCCGAAGCCTACAGCTCGGTCTCGACCGGCGCCTTCTCGACGAGGTCGGCGACGCCACCGAGGATCTCGTCGGGCCGGAACGGATACTTCTCGATCTCGGCCTGGTCGCTGATGCCGGTCAGCACGAGGATCGTGTGCAGGCCCGCCTCGATGCCCGCGACGATGTCGGTGTCCATGCGGTCGCCGATCATCGCGGTGTTCTCGGAGTGCGCGCCGATCTTGTTGAGCGCCGAGCGGAACATCATCGGGTTCGGCTTGCCGACCACATAGGGCTCCTTGCCCGTGGCCTTCGTGATGAGGGCGGCGATCGCGCCCGTCGCCGGCAGCGGGCCGTCGGCCGAGGGGCCGGTCGCGTCGGGGTTGGTCACGATGAACCGCGCGCCGTTGCCGATCAGGCGGATCGCCTTCGTGATCGCCTCGAACGAGTAGTTGCGGGTCTCACCGACGACGACGAAGTCGGGCGCCGTCTCGGTCATCACGAACCCGGCGTCGTGCAGCGCCGTGAGGATGCCGGCCTCGCCGATGACGAACGCGGTGCCGCCCGGCAGCTGCGACTTCAGGAAGTCGGCCGTCGCGAGGGCGCTCGTCCAGATGCGGTCTTCTGGCACGTTCAGGCCCGAGGAACGGAGCCGCGCCGAGAGGTCGCGCGCGGTGAAGATCGAGTTGTTCGTGAGCACGAGGTAGGGCGTGCCGGCGTCCTCCCACTGCTGCAGCAGCTCGGACGCGCCCGGCAGCGCGTGGTTCTCGTGCACGAGCACGCCGTCCATGTCGGTCAGCCAGCACTCGACTTCTTCACGTCGTGACATGCCTCCAGCCTAGGGCGCGCAGGTCACGGCACGATGTCGAGCGGATGTCGCGTAGTCGCGCCTTCCGATCGTGAGAACGGGCTGGCGGGCCGCGGCCACCATCCGCGGGGGCGGGGGCAGGGGCCGTGATCGCCGCGGCGCACCGGTCTCGGCGCGCCGCGGCGATCGACCGGATCGGTCAGACCTCTTCGGCGAGGCGTCGGGCCTCGGCCGACTCGGCGAGACGACCGAGCGCCTCGAGCGAGTCGGCGAGGGCGATCCGGCCGAGCGCGACGGCGTCGGCCTGCCCGTCGAACCGCTCGATCGCCTGGCTGATGAGCACGAGTGCCTCGTCGTGACGACCCTCCGACTGCAGCACCCGTCCGGCGAACAGCATCGATCCGCCGGCCGGACGGGTCGCGCCCACCGCTTCGAACAGCTCGGCCGCGGTCAGCGCGGTCGCGACGGCCTCCTCGGGGCGCGAGAGCGCGGCGAGGCCGCGTGCCCGCGAGTCGACGACGTCGGCCAGCAACCAGTCGGCGCCGTGCTCGCGGGCGAGCGCCGCGACCTCGTCGAGCCGGTCGAGACCGTTCGGTTCGCCGTGCTCGAGGCTGACCTGGCCGAGCAGGTGCAGCGCATCGGCGAGCGAGGCGACCGTGTCGGGGTCGCGGCGAGCATCGGCGACGGCGCGCTCGAGCACCTCGATCGCCTCCTCGGCGTACCCGAGTCCGGCGAAGAGTCGGCCGAGGTCGGCCAGCACGGCGACCGCGCCCGGCCACGCCTCGGCCTCCTCGAACAGCTCTGCGGCGGTGTGCCAGGCGCCGGATGCCGCAGCGAACTCCTCCTCGCCGCGAAGCGCGGTGCCGAGCAGGTGCAGGGTCTCGGCGCGTGCGGCCGGCGGTGCGCCCGCGGCAACCTCGGCCTCGAAGACGTCCTGCAGCAGCTCGACGGCCTCGCCGGTGCGCCCGGCGCGCAGGAGCTGCCGGCCGAGGCCGTAGCGCACGCCGACGAGCCCTGGCGACTCCGCCAGCTTGGCGTGCTGCACCGCGAGGCGGAGCCTCGCGACGGCATCGTCGGGCCGCGCGAGGTCGTCGAGGATCGCGGCGGAGAGCTGGCAGTCCTCGACGACGCGCATCCGCGCGTCGATCGCGAGGTCGTGTTCGAGTGCCGCCTCCGATGCCGCCAGCGCGGCCTCGAGGTCGCCGCTGCCGGCGAGCAGTCGCGCGCGGAGCCGGTGCGACTCGGCGCGGCGGACCCGCGTCGGTTCGGCGGCGATCGCACGGTCGAGGAGGGGGAGGGCGGTCGCGGGCTCCTCGCCCTGGGCCGCGAGGTAGGCCGCGAGCTGGAATGCCGCGCCGACGAGCATCGGTTCGGGCTCCGGCGCCCGGTCGAGCACGGCGATCGCGGTGTCGGCCGCGGTGCCCGCGCCCTCGAGGTCGCCCGCCTCGGCGCGCACCGCGGTGATCCGCAGGGCGACCCGGGCCGAGAGGTCGTCGGCGCCCGACTGCAGCGCGACGCCGAGCTCCTGTTCGAGCACCGGCAGGTCGGACGCCGTGGCCGAGCCGGCGAGCAGGAGGCCGTGGCGTGCGAGCGCATCGGCGACTGCCTCGTCGCCCGCGGCGCGCAACGCGGCGATGCGGGCGGGCAGCTCCTGCTCGGCATCCTCGAGCCGTGACGCTGCGACGAGCACCGCGAGGCGGATGCCGATGAGTTCGGCCCGGCGGTCGTCGGTGACGGATGCCGCGGCATCCGACTCGAGCGCGGTGAGCCCGTGCTCGGCTGCGGCCAGTGCCCGGTCGATCTCGCCGAGTGCGGCGAGCTCACGGGCGCGGTCGACCCAGCCGCCGGCATCGACGGGTTCGGCGGCGGCGGCGGGCACGGGAGCCGCGAACGCCTCGCCGGTGATCGCCACGTCGTAGCGCTCGGTGCGGAGCGCGCGCGTGGCCTGCAGCCGGTCGGCGAGGTGGCGGTTGCCGTTGCGGCGGTCGAACCCGTCGCCGATGGCGGCGGCCGCGGCCCACGCGGCAGGGCTGAGCTCGGCGGCGGTCCAGGGGCCCGTGTGCGAGCCGAAGAACGGCTCGAGCTCAGCGGAGTCGGCGCCGCGCACGACGGTGTCGCCGTGGCCGGCATCGACGATGGTGTCGAGCAGCAGTCCGGTCGCGGCGAGTGCGCTGAACTGCGCGCGCTGGTTGAGCCGGTCGTGCGCGATCCAGGCGATGTGGCGTTCGAGCATGGCGAGGCCGCGCGCCTCGTTGCCGGTGATCGCACAGAACACCAGGTGGTTCGCGATGATGCCGATGTTGTCGGCGTTGCCGCGGGCGTCGCGGTAGCTGCGCAGGTGGAAGGACTTCGCACGGTCGAGACGGCCGGCGCGGAGGTACGGCAGCAACGCGTCGGAGAGGGCGTGCTCCGGCTCCTCGCCGCAGCTGAACCCGCCCTCGACGATCTCCTCGTAGAGGGAGATGGCCTCGTCATCGCGTCCGGTCGCAGCGAGGTAGGCCGCGCTCTCGCTGCGCACGCAGGCGTCGCAGTGGCTGTAGTCGTCGCGCTCGGTGGTGGTCAGCACGCGGTAGGCCTCGGCGGCCTCGTCGAGCCATCCGTTGGCGAACGCCGCACCGAAGCGCGCCATCGCGACCCCGCTCTGGCCGACGCCGGCGCGTTCGTACCGCGACTGCATGTCGTCGAGCACGCCGCGGATGTCGGCGGCGGGGAATGCGGGGCTCGCCGACAGCGTGCCCGCCATCCACTTGTACTGCCAGAGCAGGTCGCCGGCGCTGTCGTCGGGCTTCGCCGGGAAGCGGGCCGCGTCGGCGTCGTGCTTGCCGAGGCACCAGGCGAAGGAGCTGAGCAGTGTGTCGGTGTCGCCGGTCATGTTGGCCGACGATGCGAGACGCATGCGCGCGCGGTACTCGGAGAACTCGTCGCCCGACTCGACTGCGATCGCGATCGCCTGGTCGATCAGCGCACGCTCCTCGGGTCCGAACGGCGTCTGGTCGACCTGCTCGAGCAGTTCGTCGATGCGGATGGATTCGGACACGGTTCTCCCTTGGCGGTCGATGATCGGAGGTCTGGGTCGGAGGTCTGGGTCGAAGGCAGGGCGGGCCGGGGTCAGCGGGCGAGGCTCAGCGCGACGAGGTCGGTGAGCGCGCCGGTCAGCATGGCCCGTTCGCTCGCACGGAGTGGTCGGTGGCCGGCGAGCAGCGCCTGCACGTACAGCAGCCGGATGGTGCGGTCGAACACGGCGTCGTCGACCTCGCCGGCGAGCGTGCGCACGAGGGCGTTGTCCCAGTTGAGGCAGAGCTTCGCGCGGGCGGCTTCGCCGCTGCCGCCGCTCGCGAGGCGCGATGGGCCGTCGTCGATCCTGCCGAGCACGCCGCTCCAGAGCGGGCCGGTCAGGTCGCGTGCGGCGCCTCGGGTGATCGATCGCAGCACCTCGGCGTCGGCGAGGTAGAGGCTCGCGAGGTCATCCGGCGCGAAGCGGCGCACGCTCGGCTCGCAGCCGACCTCGGCGAGCACCGCGCCGGCACGGGTCTCGAGCGCGAGCGCCGCCGCACGATCGGCCAGCGGCGGCGGGTCGAGGGAGTCGAGCTCGCCCGAGACCGTCACCCGTTCGACGGTCACGCCGTCGAAGAGCAGCGGCAGGCGGCGCAGGATGTCGGCCTCGTGCACGTAGCCGCCGTTGACCACGGCGCGCGACACCGGCACGATGCCCGCGATCTGGCGGAACTCGTCGACGGTCTCGGTGAACCGCACATGCGGATGGCTCCGCACGAGCTCGTCGATGGTCATCACCCCGACCGAGGTCTCCACCGTCAGCCAGCGCGTGATGAAGCCCGCGAGCTCGTCGTCGTGCAGCAAGAGGGACTTCAGCCCCAAGTGGTGGATGCCGACGAACTCGGCGAGGCGCGCGGGGCGCTCGACGGCGAGCCGCATCACCCAGGCGCGGATCGCGGCACCGAGCTCGGCCCGGGTCGCCTCGAGCGATTCGTCCTCGATGAGGTGCTCGCGCGATGCGGTCGGCCGCAGCCCGTTCGAGTCCACGACCGCTCGCGCGAAGAAGGCCCAGTCGGGCAGCAGCTCGTCGGCGCGCGGGTCGACGAGCATGCCGCCGAGATAGACCCGGTTCGCCTGTCGGGCACCGGGCGTCGGCGGAAACGGCAGCACGTAGGCCGTGCCGTGCGTGTCGGTGGCGGTGGAGTGCACCTCGATGACCTCGAACGGCGCCCCGCCCACGACCTCGCGCCCGAGCTCGGCGATGCGATCGCGAGCCTCGGCGCGCGCCTCGCCCGTGAGGGCGAACACCGCCGGTCGGCCGATGCCGTCGAAGCTCCCGTCGCCCGTGCCGATGAGGATCGGGATCGGCAGGTACTCGGCATACCGGCGTGCGAGCTCGCGCAGACTCGTCGGCGAGCAGAGCTCCGCCTCGTCGGCGCGCGGCACGAGCGAGACGGTGGTGCCGACGGCGATTCCGGATGCCTCGGCGCCCTCGAGCACCCGCACCGTGAAGGTGCCGTCGGTGCTGCCGACCCACTCGACGGGGTCGCCGCCGCGTGCCGAGCGGGAGCGCACGACGATGCGGTCGGCGATCATGAAGCAGCTGAGCAGGCCGATGCCGAACTGTCCGAGGAATCCGGCGCGGGGCAGGTCGAACAGGTCGCGCTTCGAGCTGCGGCCGACGGTGGCGAGCAGTTCGCCGACCTCGTCGGCGGTGAGGCCGACGCCGTCGTCCTCGAAGCGGAGCGTCGGCTCGTCGGCCGTCGGCGGGTGGATGCGCACGCCCCACGAGGCATCCCGGCGGCCCTCGTGCTCTGCGCGAGCCGTGATGGCGTCGCGCCCGTTCTGGATCAGCTCGCGGAGGAAGACGTGCGGGCCCGAGTAGATGTGCCGGCTCAGGAGGTCGACCACGCCGCGCAGGTCGACCAGGAACGGACGCGCTGCGGGCGTCTGCTCGCCGGTCACGCGGTCAGCCAGATCGCGCTGGCCGCGCCGTTCGGCAGCTCGTGGCTCTCGCCGGAGATGCGCACGCGTGCCTTGTCGTCGTGGGCCTCGATCTCGAGCTCCACCCCGGGGTGCACGCCCGCGGTCTCGAGGTCGCGAAGCAGGCCGGGGTCGCGATCGCTGATGCGGATCACGCGTCCGCGATGCCCGGCGGCGGCCTCGTCGGCGCGCACGAACGGCTCGGCGGCGATCGAGCCGTCGGCGGTGGGGATGGGGTCGCCGTGCGGATCGCGCAGCGGCCGCCCGAGTCGTGCGTCGATCGCCTCGAGCAGGCGATCGGAGATGGCGTGCTCGAGGATCTCGGCCTCGTCGTGCACCTCGTCCCAGCCGTAGCCCATCTCCTGCACGAGCCACGTCTCGATGAGACGGTGGCGGCGCACGACGGCGAGCGCCTGCACCGTGCCGGTCTCGGTCAGCCGCACCGCGCCGTAGGGCACGTGCGAGACGAGCCCTTGCGCCGCCATCTTCTTCACCATCTCGGTGACCGACGAGGGGGCCACGCCGAGCTTGCCGGCGAGCACCGACGGCGTGATGGGGTCGGGCTGCCATTCGGTGTGCGAGTACACCGTCTTCAGGTAGTCCTCGATCGCGGGATTCTTGCTGCTGGGCATCGGCCCCAGACTATCGGGAGCCCCACCCGTTGCCCGGGCTGCTCATCGCCTCCCGGGGGTCAGGCCCCGGTGAACACCAGCCAGAGCAGCACGCCGTTGAGGGTGATCAGGAAGACGGACGCCGCGATGCCCGCGGCCGTCGTCGCCCAGTGGTTCCTCCACCGCCCGAGCACGCCGGCCTTCGCGGTGAGTGCCACGAGCGGGATGAGGGCGAAGGGGATGCCGAACGAGAGCACCACCTGGCTGAGCACGAGGGAGATGGTCGGGTCGAACCCGAGCCAGAGGATCGTGAGCGCCGGGATCAGGGTCACGAGTCGCCGGAAGATCAGCGGCACCCTGATGTGCAGCAGCCCGTGCATGATCTCTGCGCCGGCGTATGCGCCGACCGAGGTCGAGGCGAGACCGGAGGCGAGCAGGCCGACGGCGAAGAGGGTCGCGATGACCGGGCCGAGTGCGACGCCGAGTGCCGCGTAGGCGCCCTCGAGACTGTCGGTGCCCTCGACGCCCGCGAGGTTGACGGCCGCGAGCAGCAGGATGCACAGGTTCACCGTGCCGGCGATCGCCATCGCGATCGAGACGTCCCAGCGGGTGGCGCGCAGCAGCAGTCCCGTCGGCACGTCGGTCGCCGTGCCGGGCAGCAGTTCGGGCGCCTCGGAACGGCGGCTGATGCCGAAGCCGTGCCAGCTCGTCTTGCCTGTGCTGGTCGACCCTGTGCTGGTCGAGCCCCCTGCGCTGGTCGAGCCTGTGCTGGTCGACCCTGTGCTGGTCGAGCCCCCTGTGCTGGTCGAGCCTGTCGAGACCCCGCCGGGCGAGGTGGTGAGCTGCGCGGCGCGGCGCGTGACGAAGCGGTCGCGGCTGAGGGCGGAGTGCGCGTAGATCGCGTGCGGCATGATCGTGGCGCCGAGGATGGACGCGGCGAGCAGCACCGAGTTCGCGTCGGCGAAGCGCGGCACGAGTCCGCCGAGGAGCCCGGCCGGGTCGGGCGGCGCCACGAACACGCCGACGGTGAAGCCGATCGCGATGATGATGAGCAGCCCCATGATCACGAACTCGAAGGTGCGCGGCCCGCGCCGCGACTGCAGCACGAGCAGCCCGATCGAGACGGCGCCGGTGATGAGCCCGCCCCACACGAGCGGCACGCCGAAGAGCAGATTGAGCGCGACGGCGCCGCCGATGACCTCGGCGAGGTCGGTCGCCATCGCGACGAGCTCTGCCTGCAGCCAGTAGGCGCGACGGCCCCAGCGGTTGCGGATGGTGCCGCCCAGCACCTCGGGCAGGCTCCGGCCGGTGACGATGCCGAGCTTCGCCGAGAGGTACTGGATGAGCCACGCCATGACGTTGCCGAGCACGACGACCCATACGAGCAGGTAGCCGTACTGCGCCCCCGCGGTCATGTTGCTCGCGACGTTGCCGGGGTCGAGGTAGGCGACGCCCGCGACGAGGGCCGGGCCGATCAGCCAGGCCACGCGGGGCACGGATGCCGCGCGCCCGCGTTGCCCGGCGGGGTCGCGCTCGGGGACGGGGTCGTTCGCGGTCGTCTCGTCGTCGAGCGTTTTCGGCATACCGAAAACATAGCAAGATTTCGGTGTACCGAAAAGTCCCGGAATGGTCGTGAGTCGTCCGTCAGGCCATCCGTCCCGTGTTGATCTGCTGCGGTGCCCGTGGCTGCTGTTCGGGGGTCGCGAGCGCCTGTTTCAGGGTCTCGCGGGCTCTCGCGTACTTGCCCCTGGCCGTTGACGCGTTGATGCTCAGCATCGTCGCGGCCTCGGCGATGCTGAACCCATCCCAGTGGATCAGGCGAACGAGCTCCGCCTGCGGGGGAGGGAGCCGGGCGATCGCCGCCGCGACATCGAGGCGGACATCGGGATCCGGTGTTCGCTGCACGGAAAGCTCGGTTCGGAGCCGTTCGAGCGCCGCAGATCGCCGTCGGCGCGAGCGCGTCGCGTTCGCGATCACGTTGCGGAGCACGACGAAGAGGTACATCCGTGCTGCGGTCGGATCGGACGGCACGCGTGCGCTCCGCCGCCAGACGATCTCGAGCGCGTCGCCGAGCGCGTCTGCCGCGTCGGGGCGGTGCGGCACGCGACGCTCGGCGAAGACGAGCAGGTCGGAGAGATTCTGCGCGATGATCCGCTCGAGCGCATCGTCGTGGCCTTGCCGTCGACTCATGCGTCGCCGCGCTCGCAGGTCGACCTGAGCTGCATCTCGACCTGCACGATACCCGCCGCCGCAAAAGCATCGTCGAGGGCACGGCGGAGTGCCGCTTCGACGGCATACGTCTCGAAGTCGACCGGTGAGAGCACGAGGAACGAGAACGGATCATCCACCTCGAGCTCCGCGCGTGCATCGCCGACGATCTCGTCGATCCCCGCCTGTGAGAGGTCGAGGCTGTCGGCGGCGCCCATCGCCGCGGCGTACATCTCGTCTTCCGTCTTGATGAGGCCGTTGCGCCACTGGTGGTAGTCCAGCCCGAGCAGCACCGTGCACTCGCCGCCGACCTCGCTCGTGTACGTGATGGTGCGATCCACTTCCCAGCCGAGGAACTGCCTGACCGCCGGCAACGCCATCGCCGCGCTCGTTCCCGCGCCCGCGAGCATGAGCACGCCCACCACGCCGACCGTGCCGAACCAGCGCCGCCGGTGCTTTCGTGAGGCGCGGGCCTCTGCGCTCATCGCGCCCATGGCCCCGACGACCACGGGGGTCCGCTCGGCAGCGACCGGCCGGCTCGCGCCGAGCTGTTCATCGAGCAATCGATCATCCATCAGTTCGAACCGTCCTCACGCCCATCCTGGCCTCTACCCCGTACATGTCCGCTGGGGAGGGGAATGTCCTCGATCGGCGGGGATCGGATGATGTAGGCATCTGGCGAGCACCCCGCGGACGAGGGTCTGACGGCGACGTCGCCGGAGGAGTAGCGTCGCGACATCGGCGCCGCGCCCGAGCCGCGGATGCGCCGATGAATCAGGCAATCACCAATGGAGGTGGAGTGCTATGAAGCGCGTGACAATCGGATGCATCGTCGCGGTGGGACTCGTTCTGGGCGGCGCGGGCACCGCGTACGCCGGTGAGACCAACGGCCACGGCGGTGACGCACAGGGAGCATCGCACGCCTCGTCGGCGTGCGCGTTCTCCGGACGGGACCTGCCCGACACGGTCGAGGGGAATCCTCCGGGATTCGACGACGACCACTACACGGGCGGACACGTGCAGAGCTACGGCATGTACGTGCGAGCCGGAGACAAGGCGAACTTCCCGAGCCCGGGCGACGCCTGCCGCGGCAACGTCTCGTTCGAGGAGTAGACCCGCTGCTCACCGCATGACGCGGCCCGGTGCGCACGCACCGGGCCGTACCCTTGCAGGGTGGAAGCCGAATCGACGCCAGAACCCGCCCTGACCCACGGCGTCGGCCCGTGGCCGGGCGGTGAGGCCGAATGGCCCGACGACCCGCACTTCGACGCCGAGCTGCTCGAGCACGGCGACACGCGCAATGTGATCGACCGGTACCGGTACTGGCGCATGGACGCGATCGTCGCCGATCTCGACGAGCACCGGCACCGGTTCCACGTGGCCATCGAGAACTGGCAGCACGACATGAACATCGGTTCGATCGTGCGGAGCGCGAACGCGTTCGCGGCCGACACCGTGCACATCATCGGCCGCCGCCGCTGGAACAAGCGGGGCGCCATGGTCACCGACCGCTACCAGCACGTCGTCTACCACCCGGATGTCGCGGCCTTCGCCGAGTGGGCGCACGAGGCATCCGTGCCCGTGATCGCCGTCGACAACGTCGAGGGTGCCGTGCCGATCGAGGCCTTCGCATGGCCCGAGCGCTGCGTGCTGCTGTTCGGACAGGAGGGTCCGGGGCTCTCGCCCGAAGCGACCGCAGCCGCCGACGCGATCGTCGAGATCACGCAGTACGGCTCGACCCGCTCGCTCAACGCGAGCGCCGCGGCGGCGATCGCCATGCACTCGTGGGTGCTCACGCACGCAGTGCCGCCCGCTGCGGGTTGAGCCTGCCGAAACCTGAGCCCGTCGGGCCGGAGCCCGCCCACGACCGGGTTTCGGCGCGCTCAACCAGCAGATGCCTGCCAGACTGGCCCCGATGACGGTCATCGACAACGCGATCTACCGCGACGGCACGCGCGTCGCGACTCCGGCGACCCTCGACGAGACGTTCGAGCTGCGCGCCGAGCACGGCGGCTTCGCATGGATCGGGCTCTACCGCCCCACCGATGCCGAGCTCGACGCGCTCGCCGCGGAGTTCGGCCTGCACGAGCTCGCCGTCGAAGACACCCGGAAGGGCCACCAGCGGGCCAAGCTCGAGCGCTACGGCGACACCCTCTTCGTGGTGCTGCGCCCCGCCCGCTACCTCGACGAGGTCGAGCAGGTGGAGTTCGGTGAGCTGCACGTGTTCATCGGCCCCGACTTCGCGATCACCATCCGCCATGCCGAGTCGCCGAACCTCGCGCGGGTGCGCCATCGGCTCGAGTCCTCCCCGGAGCTGCTCGCGAAGGGCCCCGAGGCCGTGCTCTACGCCGTGCTCGACGAGGTCGTCGACGAGTACGCGCCGGTCGACTCGGGTCTCGAGAACGACATCGACGAGATCGAGGAGCAGCTCTTCTCGGGCGACCCGGTCGTCACCCGGCGCATCTACGACCTGGCGAGCGAGGTCATGGAGTTCCAGCGGGCCACCCGGCCGCTCGTCGGCATGTTCGACGCCCTCGAGCGGGGCTTCGAGAAGTACGCCATCGATCTCGAGCTGCAGCGCTACCTGCGCGACGTGAAGGACCACGTCATCCGCATCGTCGAGCGCGGCGACACGTTCCGCCAGCTGCTGCAGAACGCCCTGCAGGTGCACTCGACGCTCGTGGCGCAGCGGCAGAACGAGGAGACGAAGGTGCTCTCCGAGGCGGCGGTCGCCCAGAGCGAGCAGGCCAAGAAGGTCTCGAGCTGGGCGGCGATCATCTTCGCGCCGACGCTCGTGGCCGGCATCTACGGCATGAACTTCACCCATATGCCCGAGCTCGACAAACCATGGGGATACCCGTTCGCGGTCGCGCTCATGCTCGCCTTCGCGGGCGTGCTGTACGGGCTCTTCAAGCGCAAGGGCTGGCTCTGACCGACCCCTTCTCTCGACCCGTTCGCCCGGCCTCTTCCCGCGGCATCCGTTCGGCGTTAACGTTGGGGCATGACCGAGATCACCGATGATCTGCCCGCTCGACTCATGCATGAAGAGCACGCCGGATGGCGGGCGATCGTCGAGGGCCGGGGCGGTGAGCACTACCAACGTGCGATGACCCGCGACGCCTTGATGATCGTCGACGGCGCTGCATTCGGGCGTGATGAGATCCTCACGGCGATGCGGAGCGCGCCGCCGTGGGACGAGTACCACCTGCACGAGCCGGCGGTGATCCGGCTCGGCGATCGTGCCGGCATCCTCGTCTACCGGGCGGTCGCGCGTCGGGGCGACGACACCGTGAACCTCCGCATGTCGACGACGTACCTCATCGAGGGCGGCTCCTGGCGGGTGGCGGCGCACCAGCAGACGGCGGCCTGACCGGACGTCTCGGCCGGCCGGCCGGCCGCGGGGTGTGTCCCCCGGTTTGGGGTACGCTCGCCGCGCAGCATCGGCCTACCCTTCAGGTGTGCGCGCTGCCGGGTGCTCCGGCATCAGCACCGGGTGTGTCGCTCCCCATGGCAGCGACAACCGACCCGAACCGAGGGGAGACTCACCGATGTCCACCATCTCACGCCGTCTGACCGCGGGACTGGCCGCAGTGCCGTTCATCGCGCTCAGCGTGCTCGGGGCCGGCGTCGCCGCCAACGCGACGTCACCGGTCGACGGCGACCACAGGGTGCCGTACTGCCACGCCACGCACAGCGCCAAGAACCCGTTCGTCTACATCGAGACCGACAAGATCGCCGTCGTCAAGGCGCATGCGAAGCACCAGGACGAGGAAGACGTCTATCCCGGCTTCTGGTACGACGACCACGGCACTCCGACGTGGTTCGAGGGTCGCGGCGACCCCGACTTCGCCGAGAACGGCTGCACCGGAGAACGTCCTCCGAGCTGAGCACCTGCCCGGCTCGGCGGTCGATCAGCAGGGGGAAGCGATCGACAGCTCGGGTGGGCCGCCCGGGGGGACGGCTCGCCCGAGTGATCTCGCGAACGTGCACGACTCCGCGACGCACGCGATGACCTCGAGGTTCTGCGCGTCGCCTCACACGGGCGCTGTGGCATCCGCCATGCTCCAGAACGAGCGCAGGCGCACGGAGAGCGGTTCTCGTGCCTGCATCGGCAGCGAATGCGTCGTGTCGGGCCAGATCTCGACGGTGGCATTCGGCAGTCGCCTTTCGGCGCGGGTTGCCGCCGGTGCGCCGCCGGCGAGTGAGCGGCTCTCGGCGATCGCGACATACACCGGCATGCGCAGAATCTCCATCTGGGCGGTGGTGAGGGGCCGCGGAGTGGGGAGCCTGCTGACGAAGGTCTCGGATGCGACGGAGATGAGCGTGCCCGTCGGCCCGGCTGTATCGACCTCTTCAGGCGACACTCCGCCGATCGAAGCCAGTGCATGCTCGCGCCAAAGCTGCGGCACCGGCAGGGTTGTCAGCGCCGCCCAGCCGAACAGCGACAGCGGCGGCCACCCGAACGTGAAGACCGGTTCGAGCAGTGTGAGGGACACGAGCCGCTGAGGATGCCGCACCGCGTGGGTCGCCGCGGTCGCGCCGCCGAACGAGTGCCCGACCGTGTGCACCAGGTCGTGGCCGAGTGCGGTGATCGCCTCGTCGAGCCAGAGCGCCTGGTCCGCCGGGGTGCGGAGCGGGACGCGTTGCACCGAGAGGCCGGCGTCGCCGAGCGCGTCGAACGCGATGATCGTCCGTCCGGTCTTGCGGAAGCCGGGAAGGTTCTCGGCCCACATCGGCGCGCCGGCGGTCTTGCCCGGCAGGAGCACGAGCGGCGGCGCGGTGGGCTCGTCGCCGTGCCAGGTGTACGAGCGGACGCACCCGAACGAGGTCGACACGTCGGTGACACGGTCGGGCATCTCGAGTTCGGCCATCGCGGCTTCGTAGGCGGCGATGAACCGCGCCCTGCCCTGTTCGGTTCGGAACGTTCCGAGTCGCACGGCGCCTCCAATCTGCAATACGATCGTATTGTCCAGAGTAGCAAGACGCGCAACGAGACGGAAGAAGCCCCGGATGGACCGACGCATCGACATCATCCATGGCGTCTGGCACACCATCCTGCAGCGGGGCATCGCCGGTGTCTCGTTCCGCGCCGTCGCAGAGGCTGCCGGAGTCTCGGTCGGCCTCGTGCAGCACTACCACCCCTCCAAGGGCGACCTCGTCCGCGCAAGCGCGGCGGCGATGATCGAAGGCTCCTCCACCGCGTATCGTGCCGCCGACCGGTCACCGCTGGAGGCGATCCGCCATCTCGTCGCCCACGCCATCCCGACGTCGGCGCCGGCCCGTGACGGCGTGGTCATCTGGCACGGGTACCTCGCGGCATCCGTCGGCGACGACGAACTCGCCGCGCTGCTGCGAGAGGCCAAGGCGGGGCAGGAGCGCGAGTTGGCGCGGCACCTCTCGGTCGTCGTGCCATCGACCAGGCTCGACTTCGTCGCACGCAGCCTCATCGCATTGGCGGACGGGCTCTCGGCCCGTGTCATCACCGGTGAGCTGGGTGGAACGGATGCCGTCGACACGGCCGAGGCTGCGATCGACGAGTTCATCGGCATGACGATGAAGCGGCCACCCTCGATGTGAGGGCGGCCGCTTCGTCGTCGCGCTGGGCGATCAGTCGGTGCCGAGGTCGAACGCCGAGGCCTCGTTCGCGGCATCCGTCGCGGCTTCGAGGTCGGACTCGGCCGGACCCGCGAGGATCTGCGCCGCGTCGCCGACCGTGAGGTCGCCGACGAGGGCCGCCGTCGCGCCGCCCACCAGGTTGAGGCGTGCGTACTGCTCGAGGCGGGCTCGCGAGTCGGCGATGTCGAGGTTGCGCATCGTGAGCTGGCCGATGCGGTCTTCGGGGCCGAACGCCTGGTCGCCGACGCGCTCCATCGAGAGCTTCTCGGGCTGGTAGCTGAGCGACGGCCCCGTCGTGTTCATGATCGTGTAGTCGTCGCCGCGGCGGAGGCGGAGCGTCACCTCGCCGGTGACGGCCGAGGCGACCCAGCGCACGATCGACTCTCGGAGCATGAGCGACTGCGGGTCGAGCCAGCGGCCCTCGTACATGAGGCGCCCGAGACGGCGGCCTTCGTTGTGGTAGTTCGCGATGGTGTCTTCGTTGTGGATCGCGTTCAGGAGGCGCTCGTAGGCGATGTGCAGCAGGGCCATGCCCGGCGCCTCGTAGATGCCCCGCGACTTCGCCTCGATGATGCGGTTCTCGATCTGGTCGCTCATGCCGAGCCCGTGACGGCCGCCGATGGCGTTCGCCTCGAGCACGAGCGCGACCGCGTCGTCGAACCGCACACCGTTGAGGGCGACCGGGCGGCCCTGCTCGAACGTGACGGTGACGTCTTCGGTGGCGATCTCGACCGACTCGTCCCAGAACTTCACGCCCATGATCGGCTCGACCGTGGTGATGCCCTCGGAGAGCTCTTCGAGCACCTTCGCCTCGTGCGTCGCGCCCCAGATGTTCGCGTCGGTCGAATACGCCTTCTCGGCGGAGGCGCGGTACGGCAGATCGCGCTGCTGCAGCCACTCGCTCATCTCGGCGCGGCCGCCGAGCTCGGTGACGAAGTCGGCGTCGAGCCACGGCTTGTAGATGCGCAGGCGCGGGTTGGCCATGAGGCCGTAGCGGTAGAACCGCTCGATGTCGTTGCCCTTGTAGGTCGACCCGTCGCCCCAGATGTCGACGCCGTCGTCGAGCATCGCGCGAACGAGCAGCGTGCCCGTGACCGCGCGGCCGAGGGGGGTCGTGTTGAAGTAGGCCTTGCCGCCGGAGCGGATGTGGAACGCGCCGCACTGCAGAGCCACGAGGCCCTCTTCGACGAGCGCGGCCCGGCAGTCGACGAGGCGCGAGATCTCGGCGCCGTACTCGATGGCGCGGCCGGGAACGGCCTCGACGTCGGGCTCGTCGGGCTGGCCGAGGTCGGCCGTGTAGGTGCAGGGAACTGCGCCCTTCTCGCGCATCCATGCGACCGCGACCGAGGTGTCGAGGCCGCCGGAGAAGGCGATGCCGACGCGTTCGCCGACGGGCAGGCTGGAGAGGACTTTCGACATGCCCACCAGCCTACTTGCCGGTCGCGCCCTCCGGCTTCGGTCTGTCGTCCGCGAGGGTCTGGCCTTGCCGCTCCTTCGCCAATAGACTCGCGCCACCCGGCCGTGCGGCATCACCGTTGCCGCCGCTCGTCGCATCCTCTGGACGGGCCGGGCCGTGGGCCGAACCGGCCCTCGGACTCCACTCGTGTCGAACGGAGACAGGGATGAACAAATCCAGACTGATCGGGGTGGCCTCAGCCGCCGCCCTGGCGATCGGCCTCATCGGAGCCGCCGCGGCGCCTGCTGTGGCGGCGCCTGCCGCGGCCACAGGGCCCGAAGCCGGCTATCTCGTGCTCGCGCCGCAGGGCAAGAGCGTCGCGAAGGCGGCGGCGCGCGTCGCCGCTGCCGGCGGCACGGTCGTGGCCTCCTACGACCAGATCGGCGTGCTCGTGGTGCGTTCCACGAACACGGCGTTCACCACCGCCGTCGCAGGAGCGGGCGTCCAGTCCGTCGCCTCGACCGAAGGGCTCGGCACCACGCTCGTCGACGACGAGGAGTCCGTCGCCCTCGACGCATCCGCGGTCGAAGCCGCCGGCGACCCGACCGGCGAGCAGTACTGGGGCCTGCAGTGGGACATGACCCAGATCGACGTCGACAAGGCGCACGAGATCACGACGGGTGACCCGTCGGTGGTCGTCGGCGTGCTCGACTCGGGCATCGACGCGACCCACCCCGACCTCGCGACGCAGGTCGCGAAGGACCAGAGCGCCTCGTGCATCGGCGGCGTGGCCGACACGAGTGAAGCGGCATGGAGCCCCACCACCTCCGACCACGGCACGCATGTCGCGGGCACGATCGCGGCCGCGATCAACGGCGTCGGCATCGCGGGCGTCGCGCCCGGCGTGAAGGTCGCCTCGGTCAAGGTCGTCGACGATGCGGGATTCATCTACCCCGAGGCCGCGATCTGCGGCTACCTCTGGGCGGCGGACCACGACATGCCCGTCACCAACAACAGCTACTTCATCGACCCGTGGGAGTTCAACTGCGTGAACGACCCGCGTCAGCGACCGGTCTGGCAGGCCGTGCAGCGTGCGCTCGCGTACTCCACGGCGCAGGGCACCCTCACGGTGGCCTCGGCGGGCAACAGCAACGTCGACCTGCAGCACAAGTTCATCGACTCCTCGAGCCCGAACGACGGCAGCTACCCGGTCGAGGATCGCACCATCACGGGCGCGTGCCGCGACCTGCCTGCTGAGGCGCCGGGTGTCGTGACGGTCTCGGCCGTCGGCCCGAACGAGCAGAAGAGCTACTACTCGTCGTACGGCCTGGGCGTCGTCGACGTGACGGCTCCCGGCGGAGACACCCGCTTCCGCACCGGCGGCGTCTCGTCGACCCCCTCCGACGGCGTGCTCTCGACCGTCTATCCGGGTGGCGGCTGGGGCTACAAGCAGGGCACCTCGATGGCGGGCCCGCACGTGGCCGGCGTCGCGGCGCTCGCGGTGTCGGCGCACCCCGGCATGAAGCCGGGCGCACTCGCGTCGCTGCTCGAGCGCACCTCCGAGTCGCTGCCGTGCCCGGATGGCGTCTTCGAGCCGCGCCCGGGATGGCCGGCCGTCTGCACCGGTGGTGAGCGCAACGGCTTCTACGGAGCCGGCAACATCAACGCACTCAACGTCGTGCAGTAGCAGTCCGAGCGGATTCGCGCGAGGGGCCGGGCCGGATGGTCCGGCCCCTCGTGGGTTTCGATTGCCGCTTCGCTCCTCCTCAGCCCGCGAGAGACCCCGCGATAAGGTGGAGTGTGACTCCAGACCAATCAGCACCGGAGCCCGAGGCCTCGCTCGCCGATGAACCAGAGGTGCGCCAGGCGATCGCCGACGGCGATCGGGCGTCGGTCGCGGCGGTCGTCACGGGACATCCGTCGTCGCCGCTCGCGTGGACCGAACTCGCCGACCTCGCCGATTCCGAGGGACGGACGATCGAGTCCTTCGCCTTCGCCTCCGTCGCCGCCGACCTCGCCCGCGAGCAGCTCACCGCCGGCGGCTGGCAGTCGGGCGACCCCGTCTCGTGGTCCGACGAACCCAACCGCGCCTACCTGCGCGCCCTCGACACCCAGCGCCGTGCCGCTGAGGGCCTCGGCCTCGCCGAGCGTGCCGGCCGCCTGGCCGACGAGCTCGCGGCGGCAGATCCCGAGGCTCCCGCCCGCATCGCGTCGGAGTTCACTCCGACCCAGCTGATCACGATCGTCAGCGCGCACGACCTCGCCGTCGATGCGGCCACCGACCACGCGACATCCGTCGCCACGCAAGCCGGCGACTCCGTCGCCGAACCCGCCGCGCCCGACGCGGCAGGAGAGGACTGACATGCCCGCGGCCGTACTCATCGGTGCACAGTGGGGCGACGAGGGCAAGGGCAAGGCGACCGACCTGCTCGGCTCGCGCCTCGACTACGTCGTCAAGTTCAACGGCGGCAACAACGCCGGCCACACCGTCGTCATCGGTGACGAGAAGTACGCGCTGCACCTGCTGCCGTCGGGCATCCTGACGCCCGGCGTCACGCCGGTCATCGGCAACGGCGTCGTAGTCGACGTCGAGGTGCTCTTCGAAGAGCTCGAGGGCCTCGAGGCGCGCGGCGTCGACGTCTCGAAGCTGCGCATCTCGGCCAACGCCCACCTCATCACGCAGTATCACCGCACCCTCGACAAGGTGACGGAGCGCTTCCTCGGCAAGCGCCAGATCGGCACCACCGGCCGGGGCATCGGCCCTGCCTACGCCGACAAGATCAACCGTGTCGGCATCCGCATGCAGGACCTCTTCGACGAGAACATCCTGCGGCAGAAGGTCGAGGGCGCGCTCGACCAGAAGAACCACCTGCTCGTGAAGATCTACAACCGTCGGGCGATCTCCGTCGACGAGATCGTCGACGAGATGCTGGCCTACGTCGACCGCCTGCGCCCGATGGTCACCGACACCGCACTGCTCCTGCACCAGGCGCTCGAGCGCAACGAGACGGTGCTCTTCGAGGGCGGCCAGGCGACGATGCTCGACGTCGACCACGGCACCTACCCCTTCGTGACCTCGTCGAATGCGACGAGCGGCGGGGCGATCACCGGTTCGGGCATCGCGCCGAACAAGATCGACCGCGTCATCGCCGTGATCAAGGCCTACACGACCCGCGTCGGCGCCGGCCCGTTCCCGACCGAGCTCTTCGACGAGTGGGGCGACTTCCTCACCGAGCAGGGTCATGAGTTCGGCACCACGACGGGTCGCAAGCGCCGCACCGGCTGGTACGACGCGCCGATCGCCCGGTACTCGGCGCGCATCAACGGCGTCACCGACTTCGTGCTCACCAAGCTCGACGTGCTCACCGGCATCGAGCGCATCCCCGTCGCCGTCGCGTACGACGTCGACGGTCAGCGCTTCGACGAGGTGCCGGTCTCGCAGTCCGACTTCCACCACGCGAAGCCGATCTACGAGGAGTTCCCCGGCTGGACCGAGGACATCTCGGGTGCTCGTGAGTTCTCCGACCTGCCTGCGAACGCGCAGTCCTACGTGCGCGAGCTCGAGGCGATGAGCGGGTCCCGCATCTCGGCCATCGGCGTCGGCCCCGGCCGCGACGAGATCGTCACGCTGCACGACCTGCTCGGCTGAGTGCCGCCGGCCTGCGCGGGCTCGCTCGGCACCGACGACGAAGGGGGCGGATGTCCGTGACATCCGCCCCTTTCCCTCTGTCTGGCGTGTCTACGGCGTGACGATGTCGAACGCGTCGTCGCCCGGGTCGATGACCCCGAGCAGCCGCTCGAGCACCGAGGCGTCGCCCTCGGTCGAGACGCCCGCCGAGGTGGAGTCGCCGCCGAGGAGCGCCAGGAGGCGGCCCTTCGTGAGGCTGAGGGTCAGTTCGACGTCGCCCGCGCCGTTCTCGAGGTAGATCAGCACGCCGTTGCGGAGCGTGACCCGGAAGCGGCGGTCGAGGTCGGTCAGCACGATCGCGAACGCGAGGTCGAGGTCCCAGGCCTTGGGGCCGTCGACCTTGATCGCGATGGAATCGAGCAGCTGCTCGGGGCTGAGCTGAGCCACCATCGACGGGGCACTGGTCTTCGTCGGCGTGCCGAAGTTGCCGACGCGCAGCTCGGTCGCTCCCGAGAGGAAGAAGTTGCGCCAGGTGCCGTTCTCGGCGCCGTAGGCCAGCTGCTCGAGCGTGTCGGCGTAGAGCGCCCGAGCGGTCTCGTGGTGCTCGTCGACGAACACGGCGTGGTCGAGCAGCGTCGCCGCCCACCGGAAGTCGCCGGCGTCGAACGCGGCCTGCGCGAGCTCGACCACGCGGTCGATGCCGCCGATCGCGTCGACGTAGCGCGCGGCGATCGCGCCCGGGGGGTGCGGCCAGAGCCGGGCCGGGTTGCCGTCGAACCAGCCGAGGTAACGCTGCACGATCGCCTTGACGTTGTGGCTCACCGAGCCGTAGTAGCCGCGCGTGTGCCACGCCTGGTCGAGGGCCGGTGGCAGTTCGAAGTCCTCGGCCGCCTCCGCGGCCGTGTAGCCGCGGTTCACGAGGCGCAGGGTCTGGTCGTGCAGGTACGCGTAGAGGTCTCGCTGCGTCGACAGGAACTCGACGATGTCGTCGCGGCCCCAGGTCGGCCAGTGGTGCGAGGCGAAGACGGCGTCGGTGCGGTCGGCGTACCGCGTGATCGCCTCGGTGACGTACTGCGACCACACGTGCGGGTCGCGCACGACGGCACCGCGGAGCGTCAGCAGGTTGTGCAAGTTGTGCGTCGCGTTCTCGGCCATGCAGAGTGCGCGGTAGCGAGGGAAGTAGAAGTGCATCTCCGACGGCGCTTCGGTTCCCGGCGCCATCTGGAACTCGATCTCGACGCCGTCGACGGTGTGCGTCTCGCCGGTCGTCGTGATCTCGAGCGTCGGCACGATCATGCCGATGACACCGGTCGACGTGGTCTGGCCGAGGCCGGCGCCCACTGCACCCTGCGGCCCGCGCTCGAGCGCGGCGCCGTACATGTAACCGGCGCGCCTCGCCATCGCCGTTCCGGCGTAGACGTTCTCGGCGACGGCGTGCTCGACGAAGCCCTCGGGGGCGATGATCTGCACCGTTCCGGCGTCGACCTCGGCCTGCGACGTCACCCCGAAGATGCCGCCGAAGTGGTCGACGTGCGAGTGGGTGTGGATGACGGCGACGACCTTGCGGTCGCCGCGGTTCGCGCGGTACAGCGCGATGGCGGCGGCGGCGGTCTCGGTCGAGATCAGCGGGTCGATCACGATGATGCCCGTGTCGCCCTCGACGATCGTCATGTTCGAGAGGTCGAGGCCCCGAAGCTGGTAGACGCCCTCGACGACCTCGTAGAGGCCCTGCCGCGCGACGAGCTGCGATTGGCGCCAGAGGCTCGGATGCACTGTGTCGGGCGCCTCTCCCGCGAGGAAGGCGTAGCTGTCGTTGTCCCACACGACCTCGCCGGCGTCGCCCCGCACCACGCCGGGTTCGAGTGCGGCGATGAATCCTCGATCCGCGTTCTCGAAGTCACGCGTGTCGTCGAACGGCAGCTGTGCGAGCGCCGCCGCCTGCTGTGCCCGGATGGTGTCCGTAGCCGGCTTGTGATCCATTGATGAAGTTCCCCCTTCACGGGCGTAGATCGCCCTCTGCCATCGTGGCGATCACCCCCACCGACCGCAAGGGAACGGGCTATGGCGAGCAGGTCCCGATTCCGGAGACGACGAAGGGGGCGGATGTCCGTGACATCCGCCCCCTTCGTCGCGTGACGACTACTTCTCGGTGCCGACGGCCCCGTCGATGTTCTCGCGAACGCCATCGACCTTGTCGTGGTGCTCTTCGGGCAGAACCTTCTTGGCGGCCTCGGTGACGCCGTCGAGCAGCTTGTCGCTGATGTCTTCCGCCTGCTCGCTGTCCAGCGCCTCGGCGATCTTGTCCTTGTTCTCCTCGATGAAGTCTTGCGCCTTCTTCGTGATGTCGTCCAGAGAACCCATGGCCCCCCACCTTTCGTTCGTCGTGGTCTTGCTCCCGTCATCGTAGGGGCGGCTCGGGCGGATGGGAAGGGCGGCGGCACGGGGTGACGAATGTGTCGCCCGCGCGTCATGTTCTCGTCACCGTCGGGTGCGAAACTGTCACGGTGACCGCAACGCGCCCCGCCGACAGCGACCTCGTCGGACGATTCATCCGCCTCAGCCCGTTCGATGTCGCCGACATCCCCGAACTGCACCGAGCGCTCTGCCGGCCCGAGGTCTACGCGGGCGGCTACGGCGGTGGTCCCGACGGGCTGCCCGCCGACGCCGACGCATACGACGCGTTCGCGCGCTCGTACTACTCGGCCGGTGAGTCGGCGATGCCGTGGACCGTGCGCCTGCGCGGCGGCCCGGACGACGGTCGCGTGGTCGGTGCCACGAAGCTCGCCGACTTCGACCTGGAGAACGAGTCGGCGCACATCGGCTGGACGGCGTACGACCCCGGTGTCTGGGGCACGGCGGTGAACCCCGAGGTGAAGCTGCTGCTGCTCGACCTCGCGTTCCGCAGCGGGTTCGGTCGGGTGAAGATCCAGGCCGACGCGATCAACACCCGGTCGCGCGCCGCGATCGAGAGGCTCGGAGCGAGTCTCGACGGGGTGCTGCGGCGGCACAAGCGCCGCGCCGACGGCAGCTGGCGCGACAGCGCGGTGTACTCGGTGATCATCGACGAGTGGCCAGAGGTGCGGGCCGGCCTCGAGGCGCGACTCGCCGAGCACGCAGACCGTCCGGTCGAGGTGCGCGAGCGCAGCTAGCCCCAGAGCTCCATCGCGCCGTCGACCATCGCGGCCACGCCGCCGGCGTACGCGATGACGATCACGGCGATGCGCGCCGCGTGATGGGGGACGCGGCGGTGCAGGAGCTCGCCGAGGCCGAGGCCGACGAGCAGTGCCCCGATCACGAGCGGCCACGCGCCCGGTTCGAGCTCGGGCAGCGCCCATCCGGTCGCACCGAGCTTGCCGACGAGCGAGGCGACGCCGATCACGACGAAGTAGGGCTGGGCGGTGGCGGCGAAGCCGGCCTGCGGCCAGCGCGTCGCGACCGCATAGACGCTGAGCGCCGGGCCGCCGACACCGGCCGACGCGTTCATGAATCCGGATGCCGCACCGGCGACGATCGCCGGAGTGCGACCCGTCGCGACGTGGTCGGTGCGGGTCACGAGCAGCGACACGGTGAGTGCCACGACGACGAGCACGCCGACCCCGAGCTGGAGCACCGGCCCGGGCAGGCGTGCCGCGACGAGCGCACCGACGACGGTGCCGACGAGCGCCGGCACCACGAGCCATCCGAATCGCTGCCAGTCGACGAGCTTCCACACCCTCGGCAGGATGAGCAGGGAGGAGAGCACGGCGCAGAGGTTCACGAGCACGACACCGTCGAACGGGCCGAGCAGGATCACGAGCGCGGGGGCGGCGATGAGCGCGAAGCCCATGCCCGTGATGCGCTGCGCCAGTGCGCCGACGAGCACGGAGACGGCGACGGGCAGGAGCACCGGGCGAGTCTACCCGGGGTGCTCTCGGAGGAGCGCCCCACGGGCAGCGCTGCGCGGCGCTCGGGGGAGCGCTCGGGCTCGGCTCAGCGCATCGAACGGCGGCGCAGGCGGGCCGTCGCGATCGCCGAGGCTCCGGTGATCAGGGCACCGAGCGCGATCCACGCGGCGGTGCCGACGGCGGGATCCACGCCGGTGGCCGGCAGGGTGCCCGCGGGCGCGGTGCCGCCCGTCGGCGGAGTGGTCGGCGGAGTGGTCGGGGTCGGCGCATCCGCGAGCAGCACGAAGTCCTGGTCGCTGAACGCCTCGCCGGCATCGGTGATGGTGACCGTGAGCGTCGAGGGTCCGACCGCGGTGTACCCGGGGGGTACGGTCATGGTCATGGTGTACTCGCCGGGCGGCAGCGCAGCCAGCGCGTAGGCCCCGTCGGAGCCGCTCGAGATCGGCGTCGGCCCGTCGGGGCCGGTGATCGTGATGGTCGCGCCGGGGAAGGGCGTGCCGTCGTCGGTGGTGACGGCGCCCTCGATGCTGCCGGTCTTCGCGAGCGCGAAGTCGACGCCCGTCACCTCGGTCTCCGCGACGGATTCGGAACGCGTCGAGGGCCCGACGGCGATGGTGCCGTCCGGCGTGGTCATCGTGACCGTGTAGTCGCCGGCCGGCAGGAGCGGGAAGCGGTAGGTGCCATCGGCGCCCGTGACGGTCGAGACGGGGTCGCCGGGGCCGGTGAGGGTGACCGTGACGCCCGGAACACCGGCGCCCGCGGCGGTCACGGTGCCCGAGAGCGACGGGTTCGCGGTGACGACGAAGTCGACGCCCGTGATCGGCGTCTCCACGCCGTCGGGAACGGTGAACGGCGGCGGGCTCGTGGTCACGGTGTAGCCGTCGGGCGTCGTGATCGTCGCGGTGTAGTCGCCCACCGGCACGGTGTCGAAGAGGTAGTTGCCGGCGCTGTCGGTCGTCGTCGTGACGTCGCCGATGGTCACGGAGACGCCGCCCATCGGGTTGCCCTCGGAGTCCGAGACGTTGCCCGAGACCGCGACCGGCACGATGTCGCGGATCGTGAAGTCGACCACGGCGTCGGCGGTCGACAGGTCGGCCGGCTTGCGGGAGGCGTCGACGGCGATCTTGCCCGCGGGCAGCACGGCCTCGACGGTGTACCCGTCGGTGGCGAAGAAGCCCGGGAAGCCGTAGAGGCCGCCGCCGGCGGTGGTCGTCGTGCCGACGACGGCGCCGTTGCCGTCGATGAGGTTGAGGGTGACACCGTCGACGGGGCCGGTGCCCGAGTCGGTGACGGTGCCGGTGACGTCACGGGCAAGGGAGGCGAACCAGGTCTGGTAGACCGGCAGCCCCGAGCGCCGGGCGAACACGAACGTGAGCGAGGAGATCGGCACCGAGGGCTCGAACCATGCGGCCGCGCCGTTCGTGTCCATGGCCGCGACGTTGCCCGTGAGGGTGAGCGTCGCGGGGTCCCAGCTCGGTACGTCGGCCGCGTCGCCCGTGCACGAGGGCTTGCCGGCGACGCCCGGCGCGCAGTAGTTGAAGCCGCCCTGGAACCCGAGCTCGTCGGCCGTGAGCGGCGCACCGTCGGCGCCCACCGCGGCGATGCGCACCTGGTCGGCGTCGATGTCGCCGAGCACGAAGGTCCAGTTCGACGACGGGGTCGGCGTCGGGAACGAGTAGGTCGTCGTCGAGGCGCCCGCTGCCGTGTCGGCCTTCGGCCGGAGGTTCAGGTACGGCTGGTTCTGGCTCGAGCCGTATTTCGCGCCGACCGGAGTGCCCTGTGCGAGCCAAGCGGATGCCCCGGAGATGACGCCGACCTGACCGGCACGGGAGTCGCTCGTGACCGAAGCGGCGAGCGCCGGCTGCCCGGCCAGGGTCATCGTGGTCTGGAACGCGCCGCCGGCTCCGGTGAGCGGCGCCCAGGCCGCCCAGCTCGCGGTCGTCGCGGCCGAGGCCGGTGTGATCGCGACCGTCGTCAGGACGGCGGCGGTGATGAGACCGGTCAGACCGGCCAAGAACATGCGATTCCCCCGAGGCATGGCGACCAGCATATTCGCCCGGTTCGACCAGCGCACCCCTTCGGACAGAGACAGGGGGACTGGCCCGCCTCTCGCGAACCGGTCAGTGCACGCGCCGTTCCGGAACGTGCAACCGGGTGAGGAACGCGTCGGCGCCGCGGGGGATGCCGCGGTGGTCGGCCCGCGACACGAGCACCGTCACGAGCACGGCGAGGGGCACGGTCCAGGCGGCCGGCTGCTCGAGGAACGGGCGGAGCACGGGTACCGCCGCGGCGAGCAGCGGGCCGCCGAGGATGGCCCCGCCCGAGAGCAACGCCCCCGTGAGCATGCCCGCGATCGCACCGCGCGCGGTGAGCCCGCGCCACCAGATGCCGAGGATCAGCATCGGGCACAGGGTCGACGCCGTGAACGCGAAGACGAGCCCGACGCTGCCGGCGAGACCGGTCGACTCCGTCGAGAGCGCCACGACGAGCGGGATGAGCGACGAGACCACGGCCGCGATACGGAACCCCCGCACGCTGCCGCCGAGCAGGTCCTGGCTGATGACGCCGGCGAGCGAGACGACGAGCCCCGACGACGTCGAGAGGAACGCGCCGAACGCACCTGCGATGACGAGGGCGGTCAGCAGTTCGCCCCAGATGCCCGGCACGAGCCGCCCGGGCAGCAGCAGGATGAGCGCGTCGGCCTCTCCCGATGCCGCGAGGTCGGGTGCGAAGGCCCGCCCGAGCAGACCGAACGCGGTCGGGAAGAGGTAGAACACCGAGAGCAGGGCGAGCACGATGACGGTCGTGCGGCGCGCGGCCACGCCGTCGGGGTTCGTGTAGAAGCGCACGAGCACGTGCGGCAGCCCGAGCGTGCCGAGGAGCAGCGCCACCATGAGCGAGACCGTGCGGTAGACGTCGAGGTCGGCGGGGCCCGCTGCCGGAGGGAACGCCTCGGCGGGCGTGAGCTGCGCGGGCGGCTCGCCGCCGCCGACGATGAGCAGCAGCGCCACGACCGGCACCGCGAGCGCGGTGAGCTTCAGCCAGAACTGGAAGGCCTGCACGAAGGTGATCGAGCGCATGCCGCCCGCGGCGACGATGACCGCGACGAGCACCGCGACCGCGACCGAACCCACCCACGAGGGCAGCCCCGTCGTGATGCGCACCGTGAGGGCCGCGCCCTGCAGTTGCGGCACGATGTAGAACCAGCCGACGACGATGACGAGCGTGGACGTCACGCGCCGCGCCCAGGTCGATTCGAGCCGCGCCTCGGTGAAGTCGGGGATCGTGTACGCGCCCGAGCGGCGCAGCGGGGCCGCGACGAAGAGCAGGAGCATGAGGTATCCGGCCGTGTACCCGATCGGGAACCACAGCCCGCCCGAACCCTGCAGCAGGATGAGCCCTGCGATGCCGAGGAACGACGCCGCCGAGAGGTACTCGCCGCCGATCGCCGAGGCGTTCCACCACGGCCGCACGGTGCGCGAGGCGACGTAGAAGTCGCTCGTCGTGCGCGAGACCCGCAGCCCGTAGAAGCCGATGAGCGCCGAGGCGAGCGCGACGGCGGCGATCGCGGCGTAGCCGATGACGGGGTTCACTCCGCCTCCGTGAGCGAGCGGTAGCGCGCCTCGTTGCGCGAGGCGGCGCGAACGTAGAGGCCGGCGACGGTCAACGCGAGCGGGTAGACCCCGACGCCGAGCAGCAGCCACGAGGCGGGCACGCCGAACACGAAGCTCGAGTCGAGCGCGGGCACGAGCGCGATGGCGAGCACGAAGAGCGCGGTGGCCACCGCGAAGCCGATGGCGAAGACGATCGCGAGCCGCAGCTGCGAGCGGATGAGCGAGCGCGCGTAGACGCCGGCGATGTCGCTCGTCGGCGCGCCGCCGTGCTGCGGCAGCGGGCGAGCGGATGCCCCGCCCCCGCCCGGTCGCGGAGCGGTGACGCGAACCCGGGGCGGCGGCCCCGCGGCATCCGCTCGCCCGCTCGACGACTCGGTCACGGCGACGTTCTCGGGCGGATGCTCGTCTGCTCGAGGCGCTCGCGGAGCGCCGGCAGCAGCCGCCGGCTCACGGGCAGCTCGGCCTGGCCGACGGTGACGCTCGGGTGGTCGGAGCCCAGCCGGATGCGGCTGAGGTGCGCGAGCGACACGAGGTACGAGCGGTGCACCCGCACGAAGCCGGCGTCGGCCCACTGCCGCTCGAGGTCGCTCAGCGGCACCCGCACGAGATAGCTCGCTTCCTCGGTGTGGAGCCGCGCGTAGTCGCCCTGCGCCTGCACGTAGCGCACGTCGTCGCGCCGGATCATGCGGGTCGTGCCGCCGAGGGTGACGGCGATCATCTCGGGTTCGGCGGATGCCCCGTGCGTCGCATGGCTCGCGGACGCGGCCTTCAGCGCCTCGACGATGCGGCCGACCGAGCGGTGCAGCCGCTCCGTGCGCACGGGCTTCAGCAGGTAGTCGACCGCGGCGAGGTCGAATGCCTCGAGCGCGCCCTCCTCGTCGGCGGTGACGAAGACGAGCACCGGGCGGTGCTCGAAGCGGGCGAGCGCCCGGGCGAGGTCGAAGCCCGTGAGGCCGGGCATGTGGATGTCGAGGAACGCCGCGTCGACCGGCTCCCTCGTGAGCAGGCGGATCGCCTCCGACCCCGATGAGGCCTGGTGGATCACGCCGATGCGCGGGTCCTGCCCGAGGAGGAACGCGAGCTCGTCGATCGCGGGCTGCTCGTCATCGGCGATGAGCACGGAGATCATGGTTCAAGTCTCCCATCGGGGGTTCCGGTCGACGAGGGGCGCCTGGGCCCCGACTTCGGCACGCGCATGCGCACGAGCGTGCCGGCGCCGACGTTCGTCTCGACCACGAGGCCGAGTTCGTCGCCGTAGACCTGGCGGAGGCGCGCGTCGACGTTGCGGAGCCCCACGTGCTCGGCGTCGGCCGGGCCGCCAGCGAGCACCGCGGCGAGCACCTCGGGATCGATGCCGACGCCGTCGTCCTCCACGCTGATCTCGGCGAACGCGCCGGAGTCGGCGGCCGTGATCGTGATGCGCCCGCCGCCCTCCTTCGACTCGAGGCCGTGCCGCACTGCGTTCTCGACGAGCGGCTGGATCGAGAGGAACGGCACGACGGTCGAGAGCACCTCGGGCGCGATCTGCAGGGTGACCTTCAGGCGCTCGCCGAAGCGCGCGCGCTCGAGCCGCAGGTAGCTGTCGATCGAGCGCAGCTCCTCGGCGACGGTCGTGAAGTCGCCGTGGCGGCGGAAGGAGTAGCGGGTGAAGTCGGCGAACTCGAGCACGAGTTCGCGGGCCTGCGCGGGGTCGGTGTTGATGAACGAGGCGATCGCGTTCAGCGAGTTGTAGATGAAGTGCGGGCTGATCTGCGCACGGAGCGCCCGCACCTCGGCTTCAGCGAGTGCCGCGCGCGAGGCGTCGAGCTCGCCGAGCTCGACCTGAGCGGCCACCCAGTCGGCGACCTCGCCGGTCGCGCGCACGAGGCCGGCACGCACGGGGGAGGCGAAGGCGACGATCGCGCCGAGCGGGCCGGTGCTGCCGAGGATCGGGGCCACGACCGCATCCGTCTCCCAGGCGCCGATCGGGATGCGGCGCTGCACCTGCTGGCGGCCGCTCGCGATCGCCGCCGCGGCGAGTCGTTCGGCGACCGGGCGCACGGCCTCGTCGCCGTCGATCGCGATGGTGCCCGAGCGGTCGACGATCGCGAGGCTGTCGCAGCCGAGCAGCGCCCTGAGGTGCTTGCCGGCGCGCGCCGCGTCGAGTTCGTCGATGCCGCCGCGCAGATGCTTCGCCGCCTGCGAGGCGAGGTGCAGGGTCTGGTAGGTCGCCTGCTCGGCGTCGGTGCCGAGCTCCTTCGAGCTCAGCACGATGCGCCGGAGGAACACCACGAGCCCGACCGCGAGCGCTCCGCCGACCACGCCGAGGGCGGCGGCGAGCAGCATCGACTCGGGCATGCACGACAGCGTAACCGCTCGTGCCCCGCCGCTCGCTCGTCGTCGCGCACCCGCCGTTCGTCGCACCGTGAGCGCCGTTCGGCGACGACGAACGGCGACCGCCCCACGCCGGCATGCGGGCGCGCGAGAGTTGCCCCACTGCAACCGGCAGCAGCCTGGCCCAGAGCCCGGCACGACCCCCTGAAGGAGACTCGCCATGGGCAACGACGCCCTGAGCGCGGAGACCGAGACGGCCCCACCCGTCGACTACCGCGCGGTGCAACAATCCGAAGAGTTCCAGCGACTGCGTTCGAGGCACCGGAGGTTCGTCTTCCCCGTGCTGGCCGCGTGCCTCGTCTGGTACTTCGCCTACGTGCTGCTGGCCGGCTACGCGCACGACTTCATGTCGACGCCCGTGTTCGGCAGCGTCAACGTCGCCATCCTGCTGGGCCTCGCCCAGGTCGTGACGACCTTCGCCGTGACCACCTGGTACGTGCGCTACGCCAACAAGGAGCTCGACCCCATCGCCGAGGAGATCCGCGATGAGATCGAGACCGGCGCGACGTTCACGGCAGAGGAGGCGACCCGCTGATGCTGCACTTCGAAGCCGCGAGCGCCTCGCCCGGCGAGCCCTGGCTGAACATCGCCATCTTCGGCGCCTTCGTTGCGATCACGATGATCATCGTGTTCCGCGCGAGCCGCAACAACAAGACCGCCGCCGACTACTACGCCGCCGGCCGCTCGTTCACGGGCGGTCAGAACGGCTCGGCCATCGCCGGCGACTACCTCTCGGCGGCGTCGTTCCTCGGCATCGTCGGCGCCATCGCGATCACGGGATACGACGGGTTCCTCTACTCGATCGGGTTCCTCGTGGCGTGGCTCGTGGCCCTGCTGCTCGTCGCCGAGCTGCTGCGCAACACGGGCAAGTTCACGATGGCCGATGTGCTCTCGTTCCGGTTGAAGCAGAAGCCGGTGCGCATCGCAGCGGCCACCACGACGCTCGTCGTCTGCTTCTTCTACCTGCTCGCCCAGATGGCCGGAGCCGGCGGTCTCGTCTCGCTCCTGCTCGGCGTGGGCGACCAGCTCGGCCAGGCGCTCGTCATCACGGTGGTCGGTGCGCTCATGATCCTCTACGTGCTCATCGGCGGCATGAAGGGCACGACCTGGGTGCAGATCATCAAGGCGATCCTGCTCATCGCGGGCGCCGGCGTGATGACGGTCTGGGTGCTCGCGATCAACGGCTTCAACTTCTCGACCCTGCTCGACAACGCGGTCGCCGCGACGGGCAACCCCGAGATCCTGAACCCGGGCCTGAAGTACGGGGTCTCCGAGATCGCGAAGGTCGACTTCCTCTCGCTCGGCCTCGCACTCGTGCTCGGCACCGCGGCCCTGCCGCACGTGCTCATGCGCTTCTACACGGTGCCCACCGCGAAGGAGGCCCGCAAGTCGGTCGTCTGGGCGATCTGGCTCATCGGCATCTTCTACGTGTTCACGCTCGTGCTCGGCTACGGCGCGGCGGCCCTCGTCGGCGCCGACGTCATCGCGGCAGCACCCGGCGGCCCGAACTCGGCGGCCCCGCTGCTCGCGTTCGAACTCGGCGGGCCGCTCCTCCTCGGCCTGATCTCGGCGATCGCGTTCGCGACGATCCTCGCGGTGGTCGCCGGCCTCACGATCACGGCGGCGGCCTCCTTCGCCCACGACATCTATGCGAGCGTCGTGAAGAAGGGCAAGCCGGCACCGGGCGCCGAGGTCAAGGTGGCCCGTCGCACCGTCGTCATCATCGGCATCGTGGCGATCATCGGCGGCATCGGGGCCAACGGCCAGAACGTGGCGTTCCTCGTGGCGCTCGCGTTCGCGGTCGCGGCATCCGCGAACCTGCCGACGATCGTCTACTCGCTGTTCTGGAAGCGCTTCACCACGCAGGGCGCCCTCTGGAGCATGTACGGCGGCCTCGCGTCGGCGATCATCCTCATCATCTTCTCGCCGGTCGTCTCGGGCTCCGAGACCTCGATGCTGAAGTCCGAGTCGATCGACTTCGCGATCTTCCCGCTCTCGAACCCCGGCATCGTCTCGATCCCGCTGGCCTTCTTCCTGGGCTGGCTCGGCACGGTGCTCGACAAGAAGAAGGAGGACCCCGCGAAGCAGTCCGAGATGGAGGTGCGCTCGCTCACCGGCGTCGGAGCCGAGAAGGCGACGCAGCACTGAGCACCTCCCGGCGGCGAGAAGTCCCACTCGTCGCCGGGAACCCACTTCGACGCGGCGGGAATGCCTGCCCGTGCCGTGTCGTCGAGTGAAGAGGCGGATGCCGCAGCAGCACGCTGCGGCATCCGCCCTTGTCGTTCGTGGGCCCGGCCGCGCGGCCGGCCGTCGACGTGCTGCTCAGCGCACCTCGACCTGGCTGCCCGACTGCACGTCGAGGCTCACCGAGACGTACGACGGCAGCTTGCCGGCGAGATCGTCCTGGTACGTCTCGAGCGGCGGCAGTTCGCCGCCCGGGCTCTCGACCCCGACCGTGGCCTGCAGCCCGTTCCAGCTGACGCCCGTGATCGAGGCGCCCTTCGTGCCGTCGAGCCAGTCGTTCGTGACGGAGTGCAGGGTCACGGTCCACGAGGCGACGAACGCGATGATGAGCGAGTTCACGACGAGCGGGATCGCGACCACCGCGGTGAGCACGCCGACGATCGTGTACGCGCGACGGCGGTTCGCGTCGACGACGGCCTCGGGGTCGCGCGGGTAGCCGGCGAGGGTGAAGACGAGCGACCCGGCGATGATGAGCGCGACGACGTTCGAGAGGAACAGCATCGAGGCGCCGAAGGCCGCGTCGAACTGGCCCTGGCCGAGGCTGACCCCGACCACGCCGAGCGGCGGCACGAGCGAGATCGAGATCGCGACGCCCGGCAGGATGTTGCTGAGGTCGCGCCGGCACATCGCGAACGCCCCGGCGAGGCCCGTCGCGAATGCCGCGAGCAGGTCCATGAGGGTCGGTGCGGTGCGGCTCGTGACCTGCGGGTTCGTCGTGAGCTGCTGGGGATCGGGCAGGGTGTACGAGAGCAGCATGCCGAGCACGACGACGGCCACCATGCCGCCGACGAGCCAGAGCACCGAACGGCCGACGAGCGAAGCCCGCCCGGTCACGATGCCCGCGGCGACCCCGAGGATCGGCGTCGAGAGCGGGGCGATGATCATGGCCCCGATGACGGTGGCGGTGGAGTCCCCGATGATGCCCGCGATCGCGATGACCGCCGACAGCAGGAGCATGATCACGAAGCCGGTGCGCTTGGCGCGCACGTCGCCGTGGTCGAGGTCGAGCTGGTCGAGCAGCTCCACCGCCGGGTTGCGCCGGTTCGCCGGAATGAGCAGGCCTGCCACTGACGACATGCGCTGATGATCTCAGTCGAACCGAGCGGATGCCGCGGCGCAACGCCGTGCCGCGGCGCCGCGGCATCCGATCACCTGCTGATCACGCGCCCCGCGAGGCCGTGGAACGTCTCCGGCATCGCCACTGCGCGTGGAGAGCTGCGGGCGACGCTCGATCTGCCGTACGCCGCATTCGTCGCGACGCGTATGGCCGCACTCGGGACGTGAACTGGAGTGCCGCTCCTCGACCGCTCAGCGCGGTGCGGGTGCGGTCCTTCGCCGCAACATCACGGCGGCGCCCGATGCGACGAGCGCGAGCGCAGCGATGCCGATCGTTCCGTCGAAGCCGGTCTCGGCGAGTTGATTCCCCGTCTCGGAGGCCGGCGCGGTGACCGCCTCTGCGGGCGGCACCTCTGCGGGCGGCACCTCTGCGGGTTCCGTCGGTGCTTCGGTCTCCGCCGGCGCCGCGATGGTCAGCGTGAGCCAGTCCGACCTCACGAAGAATCCGGGCCCGGGCTGCTGTGCTCGCACGACGAACGCGGTCTGATCGGGGCTGTCTGCCGTCGCGGGCTCCGACGGGTCGACATGGATCTGGAACATCCCGTTGTCATCGGTCTCGAACACCTCAGCCGGGGAGCTGACCGTTTCCGGCGTGATCCTGCCGTACACGACGTATCCGGAACTGTTCGGGATGAAGCCGGAACCGGCGACATCGAATCCGTCACCCCATGCGCCGGCGACGAAGCCGGTCCGATCGATCACGATGACCGGTTCGTAGTCAGCGGGGGTCTCGGGCAGCTCTTCGGCTGCCGCTGAGGTCGCGGCGAGGCCGACGAGCAGGAAGCCCGCCGCGACGGCGATGGCGCCCTTGCGGTAGGCCGTGACGTACCTCATCACTCGTGCTTCTTTCGTTCGGGGCTCCAGGGCAGAGCGATACGGACTCACCCGATGCAAGACCGAGTGTGGAAACCCTCTCAACGCGGCTTCGAGTGTGTTGACAGTTGTATCAGAACGACTCGTGCTTCACACAGCCCTCGTCATCGACAGCCTTCCTCGCGGCATCGGGCATGCCTTCGCTGTACTGATCACGGCACTCACTGCGAACTCCTACATGTTGATCATGTGCCCCGCGAGGCCGTGGAAGGTCTCCTGCAGCGCCTCCGACAGGGTGGGGTGGGTGTGCACGTTGCGAGCCAGCTCGAGCGCGCCGAGATCCCACTTCTGCGCGAGGGTGAGCTCGGGCAGCAGTTCGGAGACGTCGGGCCCGATCAGGTGCCCGCCGAGGAGTTCGAGGTGCTTCGCGTCGGCGACGAGCTTCACGAAGCCGATGGGCTCGCCGAGGCCGTTGGCCTTGCCGTTGGCGCTGAACGGGAACTTCGACACGACCACGTCATAGCCCTCATCACGGGCCTGCTGCTCGGTCAGCCCGAACGAGGCGACCTGCGGCGAGCAGAACGTGGCGCGCGGCATCATTCGGTAGTCGCCGAGTTCCATGGTCTCGGCGTCGCCGATGGTCTCGGCGGCCACGACGCCCTGAGCCTCGGCCACGTGTGCGAGCATGAGCTTCGCGGTGACGTCGCCGATGGCGTAGATGTGCGGCACGTTCGTGCGCATGCGCTCGTCGATGCCGATCGCGCCGCGCTCGGTGAGGGCGACGCCGGCCGCCTCGAGGCCGAAGCCCTCGACGTTCGGCGCGAAGCCCACCGAGATGAGCGCGCGGTCGACGTCGAGTGAACCCGGCTGCCCGTCGGCGGCCGTGTACGAGACGGTGACGGATGCGCCGTTGTCGACGACCGACTCGACCTTCGTCGAGGTGAGGATCGGCACGCCGAGGTTGCGGTACTGGCGGGTGATCTCCTTCGAGACCTCGACGTCTTCGTTGGGCAGTGCCCGGTCGAGGAACTCGATGACGGTGACCGTGACGCCGTAGTTGCGCAGCACGTAGGCGAACTCCATGCCGATGGCCCCGGCGCCCACGATCGCGATCGAGCGCGGCAGGTCGCGCGTGAGGATCTGCGTCTCGTACGTGACGACGTTCTGCGACAACTGCACGCCGGGCAGCAGGCGCACGCGCGAACCGGTCGCGATGATCGCGTTGGCGAACGTGACCTGCTCGGTCGTGCCGTCGGACTTCGCGACGTCGATCGAGTTCGGGCCGGTGAACGAGCCCCGCCCGTCGAACTCGGTGATGCCGTTCTTCTTCATGAGGAAGTGCACGCCCTTGACGTGCTTCTCCGACACCTGGCGGCTGCGGTCGAACGCGACGCCGAAGTCGAAGTGCGCGTCGCCCGAGATGCCGAACGTGGCGGCCTGGTCGTGGAAGATGTGGGCGAGCTCGGCGTTGCGCAGCAGCGCCTTCGATGGGATGCACCCGACGTTGAGGCACACACCACCCCAGTACTTCTCCTCGATCACCGCGACGCTGAGACCGAGTTGGGCGGCGCGCACCGCGGCGACGTAGCCGCCGGGACCGGCGCCGAGGACGACGACATCGAAATGGCTGGTCATGGTCTCCAGACTATGGTCGCGAGGGCGACGATGCACCGGGGAATCGAGGCCGAACGCCATGCAGCGGATGCCTCGACTGCCGAGCTTCGGCGGATTCCGGACATGCACCCCGGCAGCGGTGTCGGGCCGTCAGTGGCCGGGCGTACGCTCGACCGGTGAGCACCAGCACCGCACCGAACGCCGTCGCCGCGGCATCCGCACCGTCGCAGCCGAACCGGCTGTCGACGTGGCTGCAGTTCCTCGGCATGGGCGTGGTCTGGGGCGCCAGCTTCCTCTTCATGAAGGTCGCCCTCGAGGGTGTGGGCTTCACCCAGGTCGCGTGGTCGCGGCTCGTGCTCGGCGGGCTCACACTCGGGGTCATCGTGCTCGTCATGCGCCCGCGGGTCACGTCGCCCACGGGGGAGCGCGGCCCGGTGCTGCCGCGCCAGCCGATCGTGTGGCTGCACTTCACGGTCATCGCGATCAGCGGATGCGTCGTGCCCCACATGCTCTTCGCGTGGGCCGAACTCCACGTCTCGTCGAGCCTCGCCTCGATCTACAACGCCGTCACCCCCATCACGACGGCGCTCATGGCCACCCTCGCGTTCCGCGTCGAGAAGCTCGCCGCGGCGCAGTGGGCAGGAGTGCTCGTCGGCATCGCGGGCGTCGTCGTGATCATCGGGCCGTGGCAGTACGCCGCGCTCACCGGGAGCCTGCTCGGTCAGCTCGCCTGCCTCGGCGCGGCCGTCTGCTACGGGTTCACCTTCGGCTACACGCGCAAATTCCTGAGCACGCGGCCGATCGCCCCGGCGACGTTCGCGTTCCTCAACATCGGCATCGCGGGCGCGATCATGCTCGTGCTGACCCCGGTGATCGCGTGGCAGCCGGTCGAACTCGATCTCGCGATCGTCGGCTCGCTGGTCGCCCTCGGCGTGCTCGGCACCGGGCTCGCCTATATCTGGAACATCAACGTGCTGCGCGCCTGGGGCCCCACGAACGCGTCGACGGTCACCTACGTCACTCCGGTGGTCGGCGTCGCACTCGGGGTGCTGCTGCTCGGCGAGCGCTTCTCGTGGCACGAGCCGATCGGCGCGGCGCTCGTGCTCCTCGGCATCCTGCTCGCGCAGGGCCGTCTGCGCCTTCCGCGCCGGGGCATCGCCGCCGCCTGACTGGCGCCTGACCCGCTCCGGCGCTCTCGCTCCTCCGCTGTGATCCGGCGAAGGGGTTGACAGGCGCACGCGAGCATGGTTGGTTAGTTACACAAGTAATGAACCAACCAAGGTTCGACGCAGCAAAGGGCGGGCATGGACGAATCGCGTCCGATCTTCATCCAGATCGCAGAACAGATCGAGAACGACATCATCGACGGGTCGCTGCCAGAAGGCGGCCAGATCCCCTCGACGAACGAGTTCGCCGCATTCCTGCGCGTCAACCCGGCCACAGCACTGAAAGGGGTGACCCGCCTTGTCGACGACGGCATCGTGGAGAAGCGAAGGGGCATCGGCATGTTCGTGACGATCGGCGCCCGTGAACGGCTCGTCGAACGCCGGCGAGCGGGCTTCGCCGCCGAATTCCTCAGACCACTCATCATCGAGGCCGAGAAGCTCGGCATCGACATCGACGAACTCGCGGGCATGCTCCGCGCGGAAAGGATCCAATCATGACCGGCACAGTGGTGCGCGCCACCGGCCTCACGAAGCGCTACGGCTCGTTCACGGCCGTCGACGCGGTCGACTTCTCCCTCGAGGAGAATCGCATCTACGGCCTGCTCGGGCGGAACGGCGCGGGCAAGACGACGATCATGCAGCTGCTCACGGGCCAGCTCTTCGCGAGCGCCGGGCGTCTCGAGGTCTTCGGCCGCGAGCCCGCCGAGCACGCCGACGTGCTGCGTCGCATGTGCTTCATCGCCGAGTCGCAGCGCTACCCCGAGGACTTCACACCGGCGCACGTCTTCAAATCGGCCCCGTGGTTCTTCGAGAACTGGGATGCCGCGTTCGCCGAGCAGCTCGTCAGCGACTTCCGCCTCCCGATGAAGCGCCGCATCAAGAAGCTCTCGCGCGGTCAGCTCTCGGCCGTCGGCGTCATCGTGGGTCTCGCGAGCCGCGCGCCGCTGACGTTCTTCGACGAGCCCTACCTCGGACTCGACGCGGTCGCCCGGCACATCTTCTACGACCGCCTGCTCGAGGACTACGTCGCGCACCCCCGCACCGTCGTGCTCTCGACTCACCTGATCGACGAAGTCGCGAACCTGCTCGAACACGTGATCCTCATCGACCAGGGGCGGATCCTCCTCGACCGCGACGCCGACGAGGTGCGCGGCTCGGCGACCACCATCGCCGGCCCGCGGAACACCGTCGAAGCGTTCGTCGCCGACCGGCCCGTCATCGGGCGGGAAGGCCTCGGCGGACTGGCATCCGTGACGATCGACGGCCGTCTCGACCAGCGCGACCGCATCCAGGCGGCCGAGCTCGGCCTCGAGCTCGCGCCCGTCTCGCTCCAGCAGCTCATCGTCCACTTGACCGGCACCGACCTCGCCGGTTCGACCGAACAGGAGAACGCAGCATGACCGCCGTCGCGACCGCACCCGTCGTGCGCACCGAGGCCCGTTCACGGGCCCACGAGATCTGGCGCATCGTGCGCCTGCACGCCGTCAACCCGTCGATCTTCTTCGGTATCCCGTGGATGATCATCGGCGCCGCGTGGGCGATCTCGCTCATCATCACGCTCATCATCCGGGCGGGTTCCGGCGGCGACGTGACCACCGAAGACCTCGACAACATGCGCTACAGCTGGGCGGTGCTCTCGCCCCAGTGGTACCTCGTCGTGGTGGGCGTGCAGGCGATCGGATTCACCTTCTCGTTCGCGCTCGGCTTCGGCACGACGCGTCGCGACTTCTGGGTGGGCACGAGCGTCATGTTCCTGCTCGTGTCGATCATGTACGCGGCCGCGATCGCGACGCTCGTGCAGATCGAGATCGCCACCGACGGCTGGGGGCTCGGCGCGCACATGTTCGACGCGCTCTGGTACGGCCAGAACTGGTTCCTCGACTTCTACACGAGCTTCGCGTTGCAGCTCCTCGTGCTCTTCATCGGTGCGAGCGTCACGACCGTCTACATGCGCTGGCGCATGCGCGGCATGATGATCCTGCTGTTCACCGCGATCGCCCTGCTGCTCGCCGCGATCACCGGGGTCACCCTGACCGGTTCGTGGCCGTCACTGTTCGCCTGGTTCGGCACGATCGGCATCGCCGGCGTCTTCAGCGTGGTGCTGGGGCTCGCGGTGGTCTCCGCGATCGTCGGCTACTTCGTCATCCGGCGGGCGACGCCCCGCTGATCGAGCGGGTCATCAGCCGCGGCGCGGCATCCGGTGGGGGTCGGATGCCGCGCCGCACCCGTTCGCCTCGAGCGCGCCGTCATCCGCGAGGATGACGGCGCCGGTGCGTGAATACGGCCCGCGACCGACGCGCCGCCCCGGCCCGCCCCGGCAGGCTCGGGGGTATGAGTTCCTTCGTGATCGAGGCATCCGGCCTCAGCAAGTCGTTCGGCCAGACGCACGCCCTCGCGGGCGTCGACCTCCAGGTGCGCACCGGGGAGGCGATCGCCATCATGGGCGCCTCCGGCTCGGGCAAGACGACCCTGCTGCACTGCCTCGCGGGCATCACCCGTCCCGACGCGGGCACGGTCGACTTCCAGTCGGGCGCAGGGCGCGTCGAGGTCACGTCGCTCAGCGAGCGCGAGCGCTCGCGGCTGCGCAGGGAGGCGTACGGCTTCGTCTTCCAGCAGGGGCTGCTGATCCCCGAGCTCACCGCGGTCGAGAACGTCGCGCTCGCGCTCATGCTGAACGGCATGCCGCGTGCCCGCGCCGAGGAGTACGGCCGCGGATGGCTCGCGGCCCTCGGTCTCGCCGGCATGGAGGACCGCCGCATCGGCCAGCTCTCGGGCGGCCAGGCGCAGCGCGTCGCGATCGCGCGGGCACAGGTCACCGGGGCATCCGTCGTCTTCGCCGACGAGCCGACCGGTGCGCTCGACTCCGCCACCTCCGCCGAGGTCATGCAGGCACTGCTCGACTCGACCACCGGTCAGGGACGCACCCTCGTGGTCGTCACGCACGACGCGGATGTCGCGGGCCGCTGCTCCCGCATCGTCGACATGCGCGACGGCCGCATCGTGGGCGAGCGCGTGCCCGGGGTCGCCGCATGATCGCCCGCGTCGCGTGGCTGCTCGCCAGGCCCGGCACCTCCGGTGCCGCGGCGAGCCTCCTGCCCGTCACGGCCTTCGCGATCGTCACCGCGCTGCTCCTCGTCGTGCTCGGCGGCGCCCAGTCGTTCTGGACCTGGAGCGACGACATCGGCGTGACCTACCAGGCGCTCGCGGTCATCGCCCTCGTGCTGCTCGTGGTGCCGCTCGCCTCGCTCGGCGGTGCCGCCGCCCGTCTCTCGGCCCGGCGGCGCGACGACCGGCTCGCGACCCTGCGGCTGCTCGGCGCCACTCCCGCGACCGTGTCGGCGCTCGCCGTGCTCGAGTCGGTCGTGCTCGCAGCGGCAGGTGCCATTGCGGGCGTGGTGCTGTACTTCCTGCTCGTGCCGCTCGTCGCGCTCATCCCGTTCCGGGGCGAGCCGCTCGGTGTCGACGGCGTGCTGCTCGGACTGCCCGCGCTCGCCGCGGTGTTCGCAGGCGTCGTGCTGCTCGCTGCGGCGAGCGCCGTGCTCGGCCTCCGCCAGGTCGTCATCTCGCCGCTCGGCGTGCGCACGAAACAGGACGCCCCGAAGCTGCACTGGCTGCGCATCGTCATCGGCGTCGCGGTCATCGCGATCGCGTTCCTCATGATGAGCGTGCTGCAGGTGGCCGGTTCGATGCTGGTCATCTTCGCGATGCTCGGGCTCGCGTTCGGGGGCACCATCGCCGTGCTGAACCTCATCGGCCCGTGGGTCATCCGCCTCGTCGCGCAGTCGCAGGCGCGACGGGCGAAGACGCCGGCGCGGCTCCTCGCGGCCCGTTCGGTGCTCGAGTCGCCGAAGGCGGCCTGGCGTCAGGTCTCGGGCGTCGCGATGACGAGCTTCATGGCCGTGTTCGCGGGCACCGGCATCGCGCTGCTCGGCTCGTTCGGCGAAGCAGGCGACGTGGAGTCGATGCAGCTGTTCGACGACATCCGCACCGGGATCCTCATCACGGTCATCGGCTCGTTCCTCATGGTGGCCTCCTCGGTCGGCGTGAACCAGGCCGCCGGCATCCTCGATCGCGGCGAGCTCTACCGCTCGCTCGACATGCTCGGCATGCCGACGCCGACCATGGACTCGGCGCGTCGCCGAGCGGTCATGTCGCCGCTGCGCATCACCGCGATCGGGTCGGCGGTGACCGCGGCGATCGTGATGCTGCCGCTCACGGGCGCGGCGATCATCGTCGCGCCGCTCTCGCTCGCGGTCATCGCCGGCGTGCTCGCAGCCGGCATCGGGGTCGTGTGGCTCGGGCTGCTCGCGACGAAGCCCATGCTCGAGCGGGCGGCGGCGGGCTGAGACCTGTGCGGGCTGAGGCCTGTGCGGGTTGAGCCTGTGCGGGTTGAGCCTGTCGAAACCCGGGATGGGTTTCGACAGGCTCAACCCGCAGGGGGGTTCGACAGGCTCAACCCGCAGGGGTTTCGACGGGCTCAACCCGCAGGCGGGGCTGCAGGTACGCTCGAAGCATGAGTGACGGGTCCTTCGACGAACGTGATGCTGCCATGAGCGAGCTGCTCGGCATCCGATCCAGCATCGACAACATCGACGCGGCCCTCATCCACCTGCTCGCCGAACGCTTCAAGTTCACCCAGCAGGTCGGCCGGCTGAAGGCCACGCACGGACTGCCGCCGAGCGACCCCGACCGTGAGCGACGTCAGATCGCCCGGCTCCGGAACCTCGCGATCGACGCGCACCTCGACCCGGCGTTCGCCGAGAAGTGGTTCAACTTCGTCGTCGCCGAAGTGATCCAGCACCACGAAGAGCTCGCCAACGGCGCGGCTTCGGGCACCTCCGACGAGCTGTGAGCTCCGGGCTGTGAGCTGGTACCCGGCGGCCGTTCCGTCGCAGGCGGGCAAGCGCTACCTCGTGACCGGCGCGAACGCCGGAATCGGATTCTTCACGGCGGCTCGGCTCGCCGGCGCGGGCGCGCACGTCGTGCTCGTCGGGCGCAGCCCTGAGCGGCTCGAGGCGGCGATGGCCGCGATCCGCGGCGCGCGCCCCGAGGCATCCGTCGAACCGCTGGTCATCGACGTCGCCTCGCTCGACTCGGTGCGCGCCGGTACCGCGCGCCTGCTGCACCGCCCGCCGTTCGACGGCGTGGTGGCCAACGCGGGCATGGTGCACACGCCGAGCACCCGGCTGGAGTCGCCCGACGGCAACGAACTCGTGCTCGCGACGAACGTGCTCGGCCACTTCGCGCTGCTCGCGCAGCTGCTGGGGCACCTCGCGCCGGGCGCGCGCATCGTCACGCTCGGCTCGTTGTCGAGCCGGCTCTCGACGTTCCGCATCGACGATCTGCAGCAGCTCGAGCGCGGCTACGACTCGTGGCGCGCCTACGCGCAGTCGAAGATCGCGACGCAGGTGTTCGCCTTCGAGCTCGACCGGCGGCTTCGGGCGGTGGATGCTTCCATCTCGAGCATCGTCGCCCACCCGGGCTACTCGACGGGCGGCAGGACGCCGCGCGTGCCCGGGGTCAACGAGCCGTCGACCGCGAAGCGGTTCCGCGACGCGCTGCAGGCAGCGTGGGCGCAGGGCAAGCATCGCGGCGCCGAGGTGCCGCTGCACGCGCTCACCGCCACCGGCGTCGAGGGCGGTCAGTTCTGGGGACCACGGTGGACGACGAAGGGCGAGCCCGTCCTGCACACTCCGACGCGCACGTCGACGGATGCCGCGATCGGCGCCCGCTTCTGGGCCTTCGCCGAAGACGCCACGGGCACGACGTTCACCGTGGGCGCATGAGCGAGCCGGCAGAGCAGCCGCGGTTCTTCGCGCGGCCGAAGGTGCGCCGCATCCTCTCGCGCGTCGTGGTCGCCGTCGGCATCGTGCTCGCCGTGATCGGCGTCGTCTCGGGCCGCTACGGGTGGCTCTTCTCGGGCATCATCGTCGTCGGCCTCGGCGCCGCGATGGGGCCGGGGCGCATCCGCCGCTGACGCGAGGGCGCTTCGCGAGCGATCAGCCGAGCACCACGGTCGTCGGCACCGGATTCGCGAAGAGGTCGAGCACCGGGCAGTGCGCGTCGACGGTCTCGCGGAGGGTCTCGTAGCGCTCGTCGCTCTCGGGGCCGTGGAGCTTCACCGTGAGACGGACCTGGTTGAAACCGGCACGCACGGACTCGTCGATGCCGAACAGCTTGCGCGCGTCGAGGTCGCCCTCTGCCGTGATCTCGATGTCGTCGAGCTGGATGCCGAGCGCGCCGGCGTACAGCCGGTAGACCACGATCTGACAGGAGATGAGCGCACCGAGGGCGTACTCCACCGGGCTCGCGGCGACGTCGTCGCCGGCGAGGGCGGCGGGTTCGTCGACCTCGAAGCGGTGGCGGCCGGCGGTGATCGCGCTCGCGACGGCGCCGGTGCCGCGGCCCGTCACGGTGTACGTGAGGTGGGCGGCGTCGGGGTTGCGCTCGATGCGGTCGGCCCACGCAGCGCCGGCTGCGGCGAGTCGCTCCGCGCGTTCGGCGGGCGGGAAGGCGGTCGTGGCGGTGTCGTCCAGGAGAGTCATGCCCGAACGATATGGGGCGGCGGAGGTCGGCTGCTCGCAGCCGCGTCACCGGGCGCAACGCATCGTCACACGAGGACGAGTGGGGCGCCGCTGCGACCGCTGCCGCTGCCGCTGTCGCCGACGCGACTCACGCGGTCAGCGTCGCGAGCACGCGCGGCCACGTGCCGTCGAGGTCGGCGAGCACGAGGTCGGCGCGCAGCCCGGGCACGAGTGAACCGCGATCGGTCAGCCCGACCGCGGCGGCTGGGCCGCTCGTGACGAGACCGACGGCCGCGGGCAGCGAGCACGATCCGCCGGCAACGAGCCGCACGACCGCACCGAGCTGGGCGTCGGGCAGGTAGTCCGAGGCGAGTGCGTCGACGAGCCCCGCGGAGATCAGCTCGCCGGCCGAGACGTTGCCGGCGTGCGATCCGCCGCGCATCGCGTTCGGGGCGCCCGCGACGACCAGGAGGCCGCGCCGGCGCGCGTGCGCCGCCGCGTCGAACGTGGTCGGGAACTCCGCGACCGCACCGCCGCGCTCCACGAGCTGGTCGACGTCGTCGCGAGTGGCGGGGTCGTGACCGAACAGCCGGATGCGTCCGGCGCGCGCGAGCCCACCGAGCCGTGCCAGCGTGCGCCGGCCGACCTCCCGCTGCTCGTCGCGTGAATCGCGCCACCACTCCACGTGCGCCGAGGCCTCGTCGGGGGTCATACCCTCGCCCTCGACCATCCAGCGCCGCATGGTGGACGGGTCGGCGTACTGCCCCTGCCCGGGCGTATGGTCCTCGTGCGAGACGACGAGCACCGCGTCGCCGGCCGCGGCGACGCGCGCTTCGAGCGCCGCGACGCCGGCCGCGCAGCGCACGTCGACGCGGTGCAGGATGCGCATCGCCGACGCGTCGAGCGCCTCGATGGCATCGGCGATCTCCTCGGCCGGCGGCGACCCGATCGGCAGGCCGACGGCGGTGCGCGACTGGAACGCGACGCCCTGGAACGCGGTCGTCGTTCCAGCAGCACGCAGCCGGCCCTCCGCCGCGGCGAGCGCGTACCCGACCGGTACCGATGCCCCGGGGCGAGGCCGCAGTTCGCGGCCCAACGCGTCGCCGTGCACGTCGACGAGGCCGGGCAGGCACATGGCGTCTCCACCGTCGAGGTCGGCGCCCCCGCCGGGCGGGTGCGGGGCGACCTCTTCGATGATCCCTGCGCGCACGACGATCCTGGCATCGTCGAGGATCCGGTCCGGCAGCACCGCGCGCACATGGCCCAGCACGTAGTCGGCGGGCGGGCGGCCGAGGGGCCAGCCCGCGGCATCCGCTCTGGTGACCGGGGCGGCGGTCGTGGTTGCGGTCATCCGGGTGCGTCCGCCGACGGGACGGACCCGCCGAGCTCGAAGACGACCCGCATCGCGTCGGCGCGGATCCATCGGCGGGTGAAGCACAGCAGCCGCCCGGATGCGGCGTCCCGGTTGACGCTCTCGACGAGCCAGACCGGGTCGCCCGTCGCGCATTCGAGGCCCTCGGCGACCTCGTCGGAGGCGACCTCGATGCTCGCCCGCGACGATGCCCGCTCGGGCGAGGCGCCCGCCATCTGCCGGAGGATCTCGTGCAACGACGACTCGTGTCGGATCGCCGTCGGCAGCTGCGGCAGCACGTCGACCGGCACCCACTCGTCGCCCCACGAGGCCGGCAGATCGTCGGTGAAGGAGCGTCGCCTGAGCCGGTAGCCGGCCTCGTCCGGAGCCCGGCCGAGATGCACCGCGACGTCGTGCGGGAGGTCGAGCGGGTCGCACGACAGCACGACGCTGCGCGGCACGGCGCCGGCATCGCGCACGGTGCGGCTCCACGACGGCGCCCGATCGGCCGAGATCATGTAGTCGATGCGCTTCGCCGTGTAGGTGCCGCCGCCCTTGATCCGGCGCACGAGCATGCGCCGCTGGAGCTCCTGCATCGCGGCTCGCGCCGCCGCACGCCCGACGCCGAACCGTTCGGCGATCTCGTGCTCGCCGGCGACCTTGGTGCCCGGCGGCAGTTCGGCGTACTCCGAGACCAGCCGGTCGGCGATGTGACGGAACCTCGTCTCTGGCATGTGGTGAAGTCTCGCCCGGCCGGGTGAACTGCAGGTGAAGTCCCAGCCGTCGCGCTCCGATCGCGCGGCCGCGTTGCAGTTGTCCGGACAGGGAACGACGCTCGTCGCGAGCCGTTCACGGGATCTTCGCGCCCGCACCCGGAGCCGTGTGCGTGGCACAGGTCTACTTGCCGACGACCGCTCCGCCCGTCGGAGCGGAGAACGCACACGGAACGAAAGCGAGTCGAGATGAGAACGAGGATCGCCAGCGCATGCGCGCTGCTTGCGGTCGTGGCCGGGGTGGCCGTGCCCACCGCCGCCGCACAGGCCGATGGACCGCCCGAGACCCCGGTGTTCAGCCAGCCCGGCGGCCGGTACACCGGCCCCACCACCGTCGAACTCACTGCCGAGCAGGGAGCCGAGATCCGCTACACGCTCGACGGATCGACGCCGACCGAGGCGAGTCCGGAGTACACCGAGCCGATCGCCATCACCGAGACCGCGAACCTCGCGGCGATCGCCATCGTCGACGGGGAGGCGTCGCCCGCGGAGATCGAGGGGTACCTCGTCAAGACCGACGAGCAGCCGCTGCTGTCGTTCTTCGTGATGAGCGACGTGCACACGTCGAGCCTCAGCGAGGTCAACCGCGGCATCTGGGCGAGCCATTTCGACACGCTCGCGTCGATCGACCCGGACCCCGACCTGATCGTCTCCAACGGCGACCAGATCAACGACAACAACTGGAACACCGCGGCAGACCACCAGGTCGTCAAGACGATCTTCGACGAGAACATCGCCCGCCTCGGCCTCGAGGACACGTCGATCCTGATGACGCACGGCAATCACGACGTCGGCAACGCCGACATGGCCCGGTACTACGGCGACTGGTTCCCCAACGCCTCCGGCGGCTACTCCGAGAAGACCTTCGGCGACCAGACGTTCCTCGTGGTCGACACCGAGAGCTACTCGGGCGCGCAGCGCACCTGGCTGCAGGGCCGCCTCGCCGCGCTCGCCGCCGAGCCCGGTGCCCTCAACCGCCCGGTCTTCGTCGTCGGTCACCGCCCGACCACGAGCACCGTGTTCGACGGCGCCCAGTCGTCGAACCCGGCACTGCGAGCCGACCTCGCCCTGCACCCGCAGGTCGTCTTCTTCTCAGGTCACTCGCACCTGAACCTGAACGACGAGCGGTCGATCTGGCAGGACTCCTTCACGGCCGTGAACGACGGATCGATGTCGTACACGGAGACGCCGCACGACGTGTACCAGCGATACGGCGACGCACTGTGGGAGGAGATGACGATTCCGACCGCCCAGGCGCTCCACGTCGAGGTCTATGCCGACCGCACCGAGATCGATCGCATCAACTTCGCCGCCGACGAGGACCGCACGTATACGAACGGCGTGTGGGGCGACTACCAGTCCGACTCCCCGTTCACGAGCGCCGGCACGCTCGCCGGGCCCACCTGGACGGTCCGCCTCGATGGCGGCACCGCCGCTGAGGTGCGCGAGAACTTCGACTACACCTCAGCCGAGCGCGACACCGTCGCCCCGACGTTCGACGGCACCCCCGAGCACCTCGTGGTCGAGGGGCGCGACGTCCTGCGGGTTCCCGCCGCGACGGATGACGAGTCCGTCTACGGCTACGACGTGCGGGTGAAGGATGCCGCGACCGGCGCGCTCGCCCTCCCGATCCGTGCCGGCGCGAAGGTGCTGTCCGACTTCCAGATCGCGCCGCGACCGAGCGTGCTCGACATCCCGCTCGCGATCCGCAACGGCCGTCAGGTCGACGCCCCGGTGGTCGGCCTGACGCCGGGCACGAACTACGTGGTCGACGTGACCGCCGTCGACATGTACGGCAACCGCTCGCAGACGAAGTCGGTGGAGTTCGTCGGCGGTGAGGATGCCGCGGCGCTGCCCGCACGCCTGAAGCTCTCGTCCACGGCGACCGAGGTGATCCCCGGTGAGGCGACCACGGTCACCACGACCGTCACCAACCAGTCGGGCACGCCGATGACCGAGGCATCCGTCTCGCTCGCGGTTCCCGACGGCTGGCACGCCCTCGCCGCGACCGAGTCCCGGTTCGCAGAGCTCGCCGACGGTGCGACGCGCGCCATCGATTGGGTCGTCGTGCCCCCGGCCGGCACCGCGGAAGGAGCGCACACGGTGACCGCCGAGGCGAGCTTCACCACGGCCGACGGGCCGGGCTCGATCGTCCGCCGCACCTCGCTGACGACGATCCTCGAGGGAGCGGTGCCGCGCTCGCGACTCTCGATCGCCGGGGTCTCCAGCGAGGAGGCACCCGCCGAGGCCGCGGTCAACGCGATCGACGGCGACCCGGCGACGCTGTGGCACGGTGCGTGGTCGGCCGCGCCCGCACCGACGTTCCCGCACTGGATCACGATCGACCTCGGGTCCGAGCACGTGCTCGACGGCTACCGCTACCTGCCGCGCCCCCTGCCCGCCACCAACGGCAATCTCAAGGACTACGAGATCCACGTGTCGAGCGACAACGTCGAGTGGGGCGACCCGGTGGCGACCGGGTCGTTCGCGGCGGGCGCCGGCTGGAAGCAGGTGGACTTCGCCGAGACGAGCGGCCGCTACATCCGGCTGACCGGCCTGAGCTCCCAGAACGGCCTGCAGTGGGGCGGTGGCGCCGAGTTCCTGCCGATGGGGCGCCTCGCCGCGCAGCAGCCGGACGTGGCGGTCACGACGGAGTCCCGCATGGCCGGCAAGCGGGTCATGCTCACGGTCGCCGTGGAGAACCGCGGCGCAGTGCCGGTCGACGCGAAGGTGATCACCGCCTACGGCATCCACGAGTTCGACGACGTGAAGCCGGGCAAGACCGTCTTCCACCCGTTCATGACGCGGCAGCAGGCCATCGAGGCCGGCGTGGCCGTCGCCGAGGTCACGGCCGCGGTCGACGGTGAGACGGTGACGCGCAGTGTGGTCTCGGGCTACACCGCGCGCTGACACGGCGCGACGGCACCCACCAGGGCCCCCGCGGTCCGTCGGACGAGCGTCCGGCGCCTCGCGGGGGCCTTCCGTGTCCCACCGGGGCATTCCGGTGAACATCACGCCGAGATCGCGCGACGAACCGAGCACTTGCACGTACAGGCGCGCAGAGCCGCCGCCTGTGGTTCATCTTCCGGTAACCACGTCGCCGTCGCTCGTTGGCGGCGGCTGCCTACGTTGAGGCAACGGAACACACAGCATGCGCCTGCACCGGGCGCAGCGGTCACGAAAGGTTTCCGATGAAGCTCAACTCCAAGGCCTGGCCCGCGGTCGCCGCGGCCGCCCTGCTCACCCTCGGCCTCGCCGCGTGCTCGTCGCCCTCCACGGCCGACGACACCGCAGCGGATGCCTCGGGCGCGAAGTTCGCCGTCGACGAGAACACGCTCGTCTTCGGCGTGGTGCCCGACTCGGTCGACACCGAGACGAACTACCAGCCGCTCATGGACTACATCGCGCAGGAGACCGGCAAGACGGTCGAGTACCACGAGTCCACCGACTACGCCGCGCTCATCGAGGCCGCCGTCGCCGGCAAGATCGACGTCGCCTCCTTCTCGGGCTTCACCTACGTGACCGCGACGAACAACGGCGCCGCCCTTACCCCGATCTCGTCGATCATCACCGAAGAGGGCCAGGAGCCCGGCTACTTCTCGCAGGCGATCGTGCCCAAGGGCAGCGCCATCACCGACCTCGCCGGCTTCAAGGGCAAGAAGGTCTGCTTCGTCGACCCGTCGTCGACCTCGGGCTACCTGTTCCCGAGCTACAACCTGCTGAACGAGGGCATCGACCCCGAGACCGACGTCACCCCGGTCTTCGCGGGCAAGCACGACGTCTCGGTCACCAAGACCGGTGAGGGCGTCGAGTGCGAGGCCGGCTTCGCCGAGGACAGCGAGGTCGCCAAGAGCGACAAGGTCGAGATCATCTCCGAGACCATGGTGCCCGGCGCACCGATCGTGATGTCGAACACGCTGCCCGAAGAGCTGCAGACGCAGCTGACCGACATCCTCAGCGAGGTCACGATCGACGAGATCATCGCCGCCGGCGTCGACAGCGCCGACAGCGACGGGTTCCGCAGCGTGTTCTTCGCCACTTCGCCGGTGGACGACGCGTACTACGACACCATCCGCGACATCTGCGAGAAGACGAACGCGGAGCAGTGCCAGGGCTGACGCCCCGGCACTGAACACGCTCGAGAACGCACGGAACACGGAACACGGAGCACCAGATGAGCACGCCAGTCGGCAACGAGGATCCAGCCGTCATCGACGTCACCGGACTCACCAAGGAGTTCGGCCGCACCGTGGCGCTGCAGGGGGCGTCGCTCACGGTCGCGCGGGGGGAGATCGTGGTGCTCCTCGGGCTGTCGGGCTCGGGCAAGTCGACGCTGCTGCGGCATCTCGACGGGCTCGAGACTCCGACCTCCGGTTCCGTGCGGGTGCTCGGCCAGGAGGTGCCGCGCCTTTCGGGGCGGCGCCTCCGGGCCCTGCGCAGCCGCATGGGGTTCGTCTTCCAGCAGTTCGACCTCGTGCCGTCGCTCACGGTGCTCGAGAACGTGCTGACCGGTGCGCTCTCCGAGCTGCGAGGCCCGCGCATCGGGCTCTGGAGCTACCCGCGGCGCCTGAAGCTCGCGGCGCTCGGCCACCTCGACCGGGTGGGCCTGCTCGACCGGGCCTACCAGCGGGCCGACACCCTCTCGGGCGGCCAGCAGCAGCGCGTCGCCATCGCGCGCGCCCTCATGCAGAACCCCGAGATCCTCCTCGCCGACGAGCCCGTCGCCTCCCTCGACCCCGAGTCGAGCGAACAGGTCATGTCGCTCATCCGCGAGATCGCGATGGACGAGGGGCTCACCGTCGTCTGCAGCCTGCACCAGGTCGACCTCGCGCTCTCGTGGGGCGACCGCATCGTCGGCCTCCGCCACGGCGAGGTCGTGCTCGACACCCCCGCCGAGGGGCTCTCCAAGGCCGAGGTCATGGAGATCTACGGCCGGGTCGCCACGTCGACCACCGAACTCGAGGCGATCGAGGTCGAGCTCGCGGATGCCGCGACCGACGCCGCCTCCGAGCCGCGCCTCGCCGACGGCGCGCTGCGCTCATGAGCCTCGCCACCGCGACGCCGCCGGCCCCGTCGGCCCCGCCGCCCTCGTCTCCGTCCACGATCGCCGAACGCGCGCCCCGCCGGCGCGTCTCGCCGGAGCGCATCGCCGCGATCCTGACGCTCGGCGCGATCGTCGTGGCATCCGTCATCGCCCTCGCCGACTCGGGCATCTCGATCCCGAGCATGATCGAGAGCTGGGGCAACGCCGAGCGGTTCTTCGCCCGCGTCGGCACCATCACCTTCCCCGAGCCGGGGGAGCTCCTCTACCTGACCGCCCTCACGATCGGCCTCGTGCTCTGCGGCACGCTGCTCGCCGCGGTGATCTCGGTGCCGGTCGCCTACCTCGCCGCATCGAACACGACGCCGGGCAGGGGCTGGCAGGCCTTCGGACGCTTCGTCACCGTGCTGACCCGTGCGATCCCCGACGTCGTGCTCGCGATGGTCTTCGTCCTCATGTTCTCGCTCGGGTCCCTCCCCGGCATCCTCGCGATCGGCATCCACTCGGTCGGCATGATCTCCAAGCTCTTCGCCGACGCGATCGAGCAGATCGACGAGGGACCTCGCCTCGCGATCCGCGCCGCCGGCGGCTCGAAGCTGCAGGAGTTCACGAGCGGCATCCTGCCGCAGGTGCTGCCGTCGTGGGTCGCGACCGTGCTGCACCGCAACGACATCAACCTGCGCGGCTCGGTCGTGCTCGGCTACGTCGGCGTCGTCGGGCTCGGCATGGAGATGTCGTTCGCGTTCAAGTCGCTGAACTACTCCGAGGGCCTCGGCATCGCCCTCGTGATGTTCGCGCTCTGCGTCGTCATGGAGATCGTCTCGAGCGTCGTGCGCCAGGCCATGCTCGGCGGCACGCCGTCGGGGCGCGGTCTCGGCGACCGGGTCGTGCGCGGCGTGCAGAACGCCAGGGCCCGTGGTCGGGCGACCGCCGTACCCGCGGCGCCTCGACCGGCGTCCGGCGGCGACCTCGAGGCGGCGCTCCGCCGCCCGTGGGACGCCGTGCGGATCCGCAACACAATCTGGGGCTGGGTCGCGCTCGCCGTCGTCATCGGCAGCGTGCTCGTCTGCAATATCCAGTGGGGCGACCTCGTTACGTTCTGGGCGAAGATCCCCGCGATCGCCGTGCAGTTCTGGCCGCCGAGCTTCGGCAACTACGACGCCGCCACGATGTTCGGGGCGATGGCGCAGACGATCGGCATCGCGCTCGCCGCGACCCTGCTCGCCTTCGTCGTCTCGGTGTTCGTCGGTTCGCTCGCCGCCCGCAACGTCGCTCCGAACGGCACGGTCCGCACCTCGATGCGACTGCTGCTCGTCGTGATCCGCGGCATCCCCGAGGTGATCCTCGCGATCGTGCTCATCGTCATCACCGGCCTCGGCAGCCAGGCGGGCACGCTCGCCCTCGCGTTCGGCGGCATCGGCCTGCTCGGCAAGCTCATCGCCGACTCGTTCGAAGAGGTGAAGTCGGGACCCGAGCGTGCACTGCGCGCCACCGGTGCGAACCGCGGCCAGGTGTACGCCTCGGCGACGCTGCCGCAGGGCACGCGGGCGCTCATCGGCCACAGCTTCTACCTGCTCGACACGAACATCCGTGCGGCGACGATCCTCGGCATCGTGGGCGGCGGCGGCATCGGCTACTACCTGCTGAACGCCGGGCAGGGCTCGAACTACGCGGTCGTGACCGCGATCGTGCTGATGATCCTCGTCACCGTGCTCATCGTCGAGGGCATCGCGATGTGGATGCGGCGGGTGTTCCGATGAACGCGGGCTTCGACGTCGCCGTCGTCGGCTCGGGCATCGTCGGCCTCGGCGCCGCCCTCGCCGCGCACCGGCGCGGGCTGCGGGTCGTCGTGATCGAGCGGGGCAGCGAGGCCTCCGGGGCATCCGTGCGCAACTTCGGCCACCTGTGCTTCACCCCGCAGGCCGGTCTCGCCCGCGACTTCGCGCTCACCTCTCGCGAGCTGTGGCTCGGTCTCGCCCTCGATGCCGGCGTGTGGCTGCGCGAATCGGGCACCCTCGTTGCCGCTCGCCGCGACGACGAGTTCGCCGTGCTCCGCGATCTCGCCGCCACGCGCGGCGTCGAGGTCGAGCTGCTCACGGCGGCCGAGGCCGAAGCGCGGATGCCGCTCGCCCCGGGCACGGCCGTCGGCGGCGCCTTCCTCCCGCGCGACCTGCAGGCGAACCCGCGCCAGGCCGTCGCCGCGCTCGCCGCGCACCTCGAGCGCGAGGGCGTGGAGTTCCGCCGCCGCACCACGGTCGGCGCGGTGCGCCCCGGACGCGTCGAGACGAGCCGCGGTCCGATCGACGTCGGTCGCGTCATCGTCGCGGTGAACCACGACATCGACCTGCTCTACCCCGAGGTCGCCGAGCGGCACGGCATCGTGCGGTGCTCGCTCGACATGATGCGGGTCGCGGCCGAGCTGCGGATGCCGCTCGCCGCACCACTGCTCACCGGGTGGTCGCTCGTGCGCTACGGCGCCTTCTCGGCGACGCCGGCGGCTGCGGCGCTCCGCGAGCGGCTGCATTCCGAGCGGCCCGACCTCGCCGCTCTCGACCTGAACCAGATGTACACACGACTGCCCGACGGCACGCTCATCGTGGGCGACACCCACTCGCGGGGCGCGACCGTGGCGCCATTCCAGGCTGAGTTCGCGTTCGAGTCGATGCTCGACGAGACCCGCGTGCTGTTCGGCGTCGACGCGCTGCGCGTGGTCGAGCGCTGGCAAGGCGTCTATGCGAGCGGGCCCGACGACTTCCTCATCGAGGAGGTCGAGCCCGGCGTACACCTCGCAAGCGCGACCACCGGCATCGGCATGACGACCGGACTCGGGCTCGCCGAGCACGTCGTCGCCGCCTTCTCCGACGACGTCACGACCACCGCCGACGAGCCGGGCTTCGCCTCGGCACCCACGACCACCCTGCAGAAAGGCGCATCATGACCGCGAACACCCCCACCGTCCTCTCCGACGACGAACTCGCCGAGCGCGACGAGCTGGCCGAGCTCTCGGAGGCCGGCGAGGTCGACGCCCGCGCGCTCGTGGCCGAGCAGCTCGACGAGCAGCTCGAGGATCTCGACGACGACGGCGACTTCGACGACGACGAGGAATCCGGTGACATCGAGCTGATCGTGCTCGACATGGCCGGCACCACCGTCGCCGACGACGGGGTCGTCGAGCGGGCGTTCGCCCTCGCCGCCGAGCGCAGCGGCATCGCGACCGGCGATGACTTCGAGGCCGCGCTGCAGTACGTGCGCGACACCATGGGCCAGTCGAAGATCGAGGTGTTCCGGGTGCTCGCCGATGGCGACGAGGACGCCGCGCAGCACGCGAACGCGGCCTTCGAAGGCGCCTACGCCGAACTCGTCGCGAGCGAGGGCGTCGCCGAGATCGCCGGCGCGGCCGACGTCATCAGGGAACTGCGGGGCGCCGGGGCATCCGTCGTGCTCACGACCGGGTTCTCGCCCGCGACCCGTGACGCGATCATCGACTCGCTCGGCTGGCACGACCTCGCCGACGCGCTGCTGTCACCGGCAGACGCCGGCCGCGGCCGCCCGCACCCCGACATGCCGCTCACGGCGCTGCTGCGCACGGGCGCGAGCGCGGTCGACGCCATGGTCGTCGTCGGCGACACCGTCAGCGACATCGCATCGGGCGTCAACGCCGGTGCCGGGTTCGTCGTGGGCGTGCTGAGCGGCGCCCACGACCGCGACGCCCTCGAGGCCGCAGGCGCCGACGCCGTCATCGATTCCATCGTCGAGCTGCCCGCGCTGCTCGGCCTCCGCGGCGAGTAGCGCCGTGTCGATGCACACCGTGGTGCGGGTGGGCGACCTCGATGTGATCGTCAAGCCGTCGCCGGTCGCCATGGTCTGGTACGAACCCGGGCGCCCGCACGAGGCACTCGCGGCGCCCGGGGTGCGGCTCGCGCCAGGCGAGGCGCTCGTCGAGGTCGAGCTCGCGACCGTCTGCGGTTCCGACGTGCACACCGTGAGCGGCCACCGCTCGGCCCCTGCGCCGCTCGTGCTCGGACACGAGCAGGTCGGCCGCGTCGTCGCCGTCGGCGACGGTGCCGTGCGCGCCGATGGCACGCGGCTCGCGCTCGGCGACCGCGTCGTCTGGTCGGTCACGGTCAGCTGCGGCGACTGCGACCGCTGCCGCAGGGGGTTCACGCAGAAGTGCCGCGTGCTCGCGAAATACGGGCACGAGCGCGTGCACCGCGGCTGGGAGCTCTCGGGCGGGTTCGCCACGCACGTGCAGTTGCGCGCGGGCACCGCGACCGTGCGTGTCAGCGAGTCGCTGCCTGCGGCAATCGCCGCACCGGCCTCGTGCGCGACGGCCACGGCGGTCGCCGCCCTCGACGCCGCCGCGGCGAAGGTCGATCTCGACGGCGCCCTCGTGCTCGTCACCGGGGCGGGCATGATCGGGCTCTCCGTCGCTGCCATGGCCGTCGAGGCGGGCGCCGAGGTCGTCGTCGCCGATCCGGATGCCTCGCGGCGGGCCTTCGCCCGCCGGCTCGGCGCCGTCACGGCCGACCCGCTGGCCCGGGGCACGTCGCCCGAACGACTCGACAGCGTGCTCGCCGGCTTCGCCGAGCGGGGGCTGCCCGAGGTGCTCGTCGCCATCGAGGCATCCGGCACCGCAGCGGCCGTGCGGACCGTGCTCGACGTCGTCGGGGTCGGCGGCGTCGCCGTGCTCGTCGGCAGCGTCTCGCCGGGTTCGGAGGTCAGCCTCGACCCCGAGACCGTCGTGCGCCGCCTCGCCACCGTGACCGGCGTGCACAACTACACAGCGGGCCAGCTCGAGCAGGCGGTCGCGTTCCTCGAGCGGTCGTGGCAGTCGCTGCCGTTCGACGAACTCGTGGGAGTGACGCATCCGCTCGCCGAACTCGACCTCGCGCTCGAGGAGGCCGCGACCGGCCTGCACGTGCGCGTCGGGGTGGCGCCGGGGCGTCGGCCGATCTGATCCGGAATTCTGGAGACCTGAGGAGCCGGGAGACGTAGGCTGATCGAATCATGCGCGTCATCAGCTACAACCTTCGCAAGCACCGGGCGAGCGGCGAACTCGTCGGGCTCGTCGAGCGCCATGAGCCCGACATCCTGTGCCTGCAGGAGTGCGACACGCAGGACCTGCCGCCGCACATCCACGACCTGCAGCTCGCCGACGCGACCCAGCGCAACCGGCTCGGCCTCGCGCTGTACTACGACGCCGAGCGGTTCCGGGCGGTGCGCATCCAGGCGTTCGCGCTCAAGAAGTCGTTGCACGACCGGTTGCTGCAGCCCGCGCACGAGCGCCTCATCGGCGTGCGTCTCTACGACAACGAGGCGCAGCGCGAGCTCATCGTCGCCTCGTTCCACGCGGCTCCGCTGACGGCGCTGAACTCCCTGCGGCGCCACCAGATCAAGTCGGCGCTCGGCGAACTGCAGTTCCTCGGTCCGGGCCTGCCGACGCTCATGGTCGGCGACTACAACTACCCGATCTTCAAGGAGAATCTCGGCGAGAAGGTGCGTGACTCGGGCTACGACCTGACGCTCAGCGACAAGCGCACGTACACCCGCTACAAGTTCTTCCGCGGGCACTTCGACCTCGCGACGTCGGTCGGCCTCGACATCGCCGGCGTCGAGACGCTCGCGCGCGGCTCGTCCGACCACATGCCGATCCTCGTCGACGCCGACTACAGCGTCGCGGTGCCGGCGAGCGCCCCATGATCGGTCGCGAGCTCGCGCTCGCACTGCGGGAGGCCGGGCTCGCGTGGGACCCGGAGTCGGGCGACCGGTTCCAGCTCCACGTGCCCGGCGCCGTCGAGTCCGAGGTCGAGGCCGACGTCTTCACGGTCAGCGAGATGACGATCGAGCCGCAGGAGTTCCCGACCGACACGGTGCTCGGCTTCAACGGCACGACCGAGTGGGCGCTCGACTCCGTCTCGGTCGGCGACGCGGTGTGGCTGCCGCGCGAAGACCAGCTGAGGGAGCTGCTGCGCGGGGCGTTCCGTGCGCTGCGACGTCTCGATGACGCGTTCGAGGTCGAGATCGAGCTCGGCGGCGAGATGCGCCGCTTCGAGCATCCCGATGTCGCCGAGGCCTACGGGCTCGCCCTGCTCGAACTGATCGAGCGATCGCGATGACGGATGCCTCGGCGCCCGTGCCGCCCGAGTCGGCTGTGCCTGCCGTGCCGGCCGCGCTGCAGGCGCTCGCCGACGCGGGTTCCGCTGCCGCGCGCGAGCTCGGCGAACACACCGCCCGCGACGAGGCGCTCGCCGAGTACGTGCCCGAGCGGCGCGCCCTCGGCGTCCCGCGCGCGGCGCGGATGACCCCGATCGGGCGGGTGTGGCGACTCGGAGTGCTGCTCGTCGACGCCGACGGGCGCCTCTTCGCGACGGGCCGCGTCGTGCGCGCCGAGCGCCCCGTCCGGCGGAGCACCCCCGCCGCGGCGATCGCCGAGCAGCGGGCCTACGCGGCAGCCGCTGCGAAGGGCGGCTTCGCCGAGGGCGAGACCGTGAACTTCGGTGCCGTGCCGGTCGACCCGGCCGAGCTCGTGCGCGCCGGGGCATCCGGACCGATCGTCGTCGCGGGTGACGAGCTGTTCGTGCGCTGGAGCCCGGCGCAGCCCGATGCGCTGACCCCGCTCGACCGCTACCTCGCCGACCGGGTCGAGCTGCTCGCGAACCCGCCGTCCGGTGCGTGAGCCTTCCGCGGTCGGCCTCCGTTTGCTAGGGTCGACGATCGTGTCCTGTAATTACACGGCAATGATCATTCGGCCCCGCACCGCCTGAGGCGGAGCGACCGAACCTTCACCCGTCCCTCCGCCTCGGCCAATGACCCTGGCCGCGGTGCCGCTTCGGCGCGCCCGGCTGACGATCCTCGCCAGCGGAGTTCTCATTGCGTACACACATCCCTTCCTCCCTTCCCTTCTCGTCTTCTGCTTCCCGTTCCGGTCGATCCGCTCGTTCGCACCGGGCATCGAATCCGGCCCCGGCGCTCACCCGGCCGTCGGCCGGCGGCCGTCACGAGCTCGGCCAGAACTTCCTGGTCGATCGCCGCGTCGTCGAACGATTCGCCTCGCTCACGGCCGCGACGCGCGGCCCGATCATCGAACTCGGCGCCGGCAGCGGTGCGATCACGCGCGAACTCGCGGCGCTCGGCCGGCCGCTCACCGCGCTCGAGATCGACGGGCGCCGGGCCGACTCCCTCCGTCGTGAGTTCGAGGATCACTCGCACGTGACGATCGTGGAAGCCGACGCCCTCGCGTGGCGGTATCCCTCCGCACAGCACACCATCGTCGGCAACGTGCCGTTCCACCTGACCACCGCCATCATGCGCTCGCTCCTCGCTCGGGGAGGCTGGACCGACGCGATCCTGCTCACCCAGTGGGAGGCCGCGCGGCGGCGCTGCGGGGTCGGCGGTTCGAGCCTGCTGACTGCTCAATGGGACCCGTGGTTCACGTTCCGCCTGCACGAGCGCGTGCCGGCTCGGGCGTTCAAGCCGGCACCGTCGGTCGACGGCGGCGTCTTCACGATCGAGCGGCGCTCCGAGCCGCTCGTGCCGACCGCCGAACGCGCCGCGTACCAGGCCTTCGTCGCCGAGGTCTATCGGGGGAAGGGGCGCGGGCTCGCGCAGATCCTCCGCCGCACCTCGCGGCCGGTCCGGGCCGAACGCGTCGCCGAGCTGCTGGGCGCCGTGGGGGTGGCGGCCGAGGTGCTGCCGAGCCGGCTCACCGGGCCGCAGTGGGCCGCACTCTGGGCCGGGGTGCGCGGGGCTGCCGGAGGTCGCGGCTGATGGGATGTCGGAAGGCGGAGGTGGGCAGTGCTGACCAGGCGGCCCGCCATCGAAGGTTCACGGTCGATCGAGTTCGGCGGCTAGGGTCTCGTCGTGTGATCGTATGGCTCAACGGCACCCACGGGGTGGGCAAGACGACGACGAGTGCACTCGTGCAGCAACTGATCGCGGATTCACGGGTGTTCGACGCAGAGAAGGTCGGCGAGACGCTCATGGACGTCAGGCCGGGGCTGCCCCGGACGGACAACTTCCAGCACTGGCCGCCGTGGCGACCGCTCGTGGTCGAGACCGCTCGGCGAATTCTCGACTACACCGGCGGCACGCTGGTGATGCCGATGACCGTGCTCGTGGAGCCGTACTGGCGGGAGATCAGCGACGGACTGGCGGACTACGCCATTCCGGTGCGGCACTTCGTCCTCCACGCCGACCGGAGCACCCTTCGTCGACGCATCGAGGGAGACACGGTGCTCGGACCCTCCGAGTTCCGTTTCGCGCACCTCGATCCCTATGCCGAGGCGTTCCGCACCTGGCTGCACGACGAGGCGGAGGTGATCGACACCACAGACCTCACCCCCGCTCAGGCCGCACTGCGGATCGCGGAGCGCGTCGACTCGGCTGCCCCGTAGGAGCGGTAGTCGGCCGCCTTCGCGCGAGAGCTCACTGGTCGGACCGGATTCATTCTCGTCGGACTGGACGTTTCGCACGTTCGGGTACATGTACTGGGTGAGAGACGACTTCTGGGAGGTGAAGGTGATCGACTCCATCGATGATGCGATCGCGTCGACGGCTCCGACCGTGGCGCGACGTGACCACGAGCTCTTCGACCTTGTCGAGACGGTTGTGGAGGAGCGAATTCCGCGCCGGCGACGCAAGCGGCGCGCGCTCATGCTGGGTACCGGGGTACTCGCATTGCTCCTCGGAGGGACGTCTGTGGCGTTGGCCGCTCCCGACTTGCATTGGCCGTGGGGCACGAGCCCTGACGGCGCTGTCGAACGGGTGAACCCAGCAGGTGAGTCGTGCACCCTGGCATTCAAGGTGCATGCCGAGGGCGTTCCGGAAACGGACCCGGCAGTAGTGGTTGCGCGGGAGGTGCTGTCGGCGATCGACCTCGAGACCCTGGAGATCGATCCGGCGTTACGCGATGAGAACCGTGCTCGGGCTGCGGCCGACATGGAGCGGAGGATCTCGTTGGGAGTGGTGAAGCGTGGCACCCGAGCGGACCCGGATGCCGAGACCATCAGTCGAACCGTCGCCGAACTGATCGCAGACGGCGTCCGCGCTGCGGGCCTCGACCCGGGGCACATCGTCGTTGAAGGCGGCATGCTCTGCGGCGACGATGACGGCAGCCGAGATGACGGGAACTGATCGTGAGCGGGGTGCCCGGCTCGAGCGCGCCGTTCGCGCGAACGCCGTCGACCTGCTCGCGTACCTCGAACGCCGCATCGACACACCCGCTGACGCTGCCGACGCACTCGGCGAGACGCTGCTCCAAGTGTGGCGGCGCAGGGCGAAGATGCCGGCCGACGATGAAGCACTCCGTCCGTGGTTGTTCGCCTTCGCCCGCAACACGCTGTTGAACGCGCGCAAAGCCAGTCGCCGGCGCACCGCCGGCACAACGGCGCTGCGTGGGTACCTCGCCGCGGCTCACCCCGCAGTGGTGGACCATGCTGAGAGCCTCGCCGTTCGCGAAGCCGTCGCGGCACTTGGTCCGGATCTGCGCGAGCTGGTGCTCCTGGTGCACTGGGAAGGCCTCAGCATCAGCGACGCCGCAGTGGTCCTCGACATCCCAGCATCAACGGCGCGATCGCGCTACGCCGTGGCCAAGGCGAGGCTCCGCGACGAACTCGACGAAGCACCGCAGGCCGGCCAGAAGCCGGGCGGGATTTCCCGTGCCTGAGATCAGCGAAGCCCCAGCTGAAGGCAGCAGGGTGGACGCGTGATCGAGGATTGGGTCGAGTGGGTGCTGACGATCCTGCTGACGGTGGCAGGGCTCGTGGCGGTGGCCCGTGGCGCGGTGCGCATTGCGACGGCCGGTCGCGCGGACGACAGCGCCGCATTTCCGAACGAGACGCGCGCAGAGGTGCGAACTCGTGGCGTCCAATGGCTCGTCGTCGGTTCGATCCTGTTGGTGTTCGGCCTGATCATGGTGCCCGCATTGCTCAGCCCCGACCAGCTGAGTCGAATGTAGGTCCGCGTCGAGGAACTGCGGAGGCCGTCGCCTACCGGAGGTCGCGGGTGATGCGGATGCCGAAGGGGTGCGGCCCGGCGGCGAACCACACGATGGAGCCGACGAGGGGGAAGCAGATCACCGCGATCACCCACACCCAGCGCTCGAGCTCGTTCAGCTCGTCGGACCGGAGGATCCGTGACACGACCCAGAAGATGAGGGCGAGGTAGCCGACACCGACGATGATCGCGAGGAGATTCCAGCCGAAGATGCCGTCCACCGTCTTGCTCCGTCCGTCGGAGGCCGGTGCTCGTGCCAGGCCAGTGCCGACAGGCTACCGCCATGCGCGCAGCATCCGCTCGCGCTCGCGCCGGAGCGGGCCACGGAGCGGCACACTACCTTCCGGGGCTCGTCGTGGTCGGGGGAGGCCCGTCGTCGCCCGTGCCGCGCTCGGCACCCTGCGACTCCTGCTCCTGGATGGACTCGATGATCGAGTCCTGCAGCCCGCGCTGGCCGGTGTGCAGTTCCTGGTACTTCTCGCCGGCGCTCATGAGCGGCCCGAGGGCGTACCGCAGGCGCGAGCGGATGCCGCGGGGCGCGCGGATCCACCTCACGACGATGCCGATCACGATCGCGAGCGCGAACACCGCGACCGGCACCCAGATGAGGGCGAGCGGCCACGATTCGGATGCCACGATCAGAACCCGTACGCCGTGATGGGGGAGAGTCGGCCGTCGCGCAGTGCCTCGAGCACCGCGAGCTCGTGCGGCACGACCGGGTCGGGCAGGGCGTCGAGCGGGAACCAGGCCAGCTCGGCCGCCTTGTCCTCCATCAGCGTCGGCTCGCCGCGCCACTCGGTCGCACTGAAGAAGACGTCGATGCGCTCCTCGATCGCCCGGTGCGGTGCGCCGCCCGTGCGGTGCATGACGGTCAGCACGGTGAGCGCCGACTCGTCGAGCTCGACGCCGAGCTCTTCGCTGGTCTCGCGCACGGCAGCGGCGAGCAGGGACTCGCCCTGCTCCACGTGACCGGCCGCGCCGCACGCCCAGTGCTCGTCGAAGTAGCCGGTGCCGCGGCGCAGCTGCAGCAGCACCTCGTCGCCGCGCCGGAGCACGACGTACGCCGCCGGGATGACGGCGAAGCGCCCGTGCGACGCCGCGTAGGCCTCGGTGTACGACTCGGAGTCGGTCACGGGGTCTCGATACGCTTCGCTACTCGACCAGCGGGTTCAGCCGGTCGGGTCAGTACCCGACGATCGGGCCGAACGCGTCGGCGAGCGGTGCGCGGTTGATGCCGCGCAGCTCGTCGATTGACACCGTGAAGAGACCCTGCACCTCGAGCGCGCCCGACGTGGCGTCGGTCACGCCGATGCGGCGCACCGGGTAGTCGCGTCCGTCGCACAGGCCGCGGAACTTCACGTCGTCTTCGCGCGGCACCGTCACGATGACGCGGCCCGTCGACTCGGAGAAGAGCGCCGTCGCGAGGTCGATGCCGGCGTCGCCGGCGACCTCGTCGAGCACGACGCGGGCGCCGAGGCCGAAGCGGCCGACCGCCTCGGCGAGGGCGATCGCGAGACCGCCGTCGGAGAGGTCGTGCGCCGAGTCGATGAGGCCCTCGATCGCCGCGGCGTTCAGCAGCTCGGCGAGGCGCTTCTCACCGGCGAGGTCGACCGCCGGCGGGCGACCGCCGAGGTGGCCGTGCACGACGCCGGCCCACGCGGAGCCGTCGAGCTCGAGCGCGGTGTCGCCGAGGAGGTAGATGTTGTGTCCGTCGTCCTGCCAGCCCGAGGGGATGCGGCGGGCGACGTCGTCGATCACGCCGAGCACGGCGATCACGGGCGTCGGGTGGATCGGCACGTCGCCGGTCTGGTTGTAGAACGAGACGTTGCCACCCGTGACGGGGATGCCGAGCTCGAGGCATCCGTCGCTGAGGCCCTCGACGGTCTCGGAGAACTGCCACATGACCTCGGGGTTCTCGGGGGAGCCGAAGTTCAGGCAGTCGGAGACGGCGGCGGGCACCGCGCCCGAGACGGCGACGTTGCGGTACGCCTCGGCGAGGGCGAGCTTCGCGCCCTGACGCGGGTCGAGCTGCGAGTAGCGGCCGTTGGCGTCGGTCGCGACCGAGACGCCGAGGCCCGACTCCTCGTCGACGCGCACCATGCCCGCGTCGTCGGGGTAGCTGAGCGCCGTGTTGCCGAGCACGTACTTGTCGTACTGGTTCGTGACCCACGCGGCATCGGCCTGGTTCGCCGAGCCGACGAGCTTCAGGAACTGCTCGCGGATCTCATCAGGCGTGGCCGGGCGGTCGAGCTTCGCGGCCGTGTCGGCTTGCAGTGCGTCGATCCAGGTGGGGTAGGCGACGGGGCGCTCGTAGACCGGGCCGTCGACGGCGACGGTGCGCGGGTCGACGTTCACGATCTCCTGGCCGTGCCACATGATCGAGAGGCGGCCGGTGTCGGTGACCTCGCCGAGCACGCTCGTCTCGACGTCCCACTTCTTGACGACCTCGAGGAAGCCGTCGAGCTTCTCGGGGCGCACGATCGCCATCATGCGCTCCTGGCTCTCGCTCATCAGGATCTCTTCGGGCGTGAGCGTGGGGTCGCGCAGCAGCACGTCGTCGAGCACGATGGCCATGCCGCCGTCGCCGTTCGACGCGAGCTCGGAGGTCGCACACGAGATGCCGGCGGCGCCGAGGTCTTGGATACCCTCGACGAGGTCGCCGGCGAAGAGCTCGAGGCAGCACTCGATGAGCACCTTCTCGGCGAAGGGGTCGCCGACCTGCACCGCGGGGCGCTTGGTCGGGCCGCCCTCGTCGAAGCTGTCGGAGGCGAGGATCGACGCGCCGCCGATGCCGTCGCCGCCCGTGCGGGCGCCGAAGAGCACGACCTTGTTGCCGGCGCCCTTGGCGTTGGCGAGGTGCAGGTCTTCGTGGCGCATGACGCCGACCGCGAGGGCGTTGACGAGCGGGTTCGCCTGGTACACCGGGTCGAACCAGGTCTCGCCGCCGATGTTGGGCAGGCCGAGGCAGTTGCCGTAGAAGCTGATGCCCGAGACGACGCCGTGCACGACGCGGGCCGTGTCGGGGTGGTCGATGGCGCCGAAGCGCAGCGCGTCCATGACGGCGACCGGGCGGGCGCCCATCGAGATGATGTCGCGCACGATGCCGCCGACGCCGGTCGCGGCGCCCTGGAACGGCTCGATGTAGCTCGGGTGGTTGTGGCTCTCGATCTTGAACGTGACCGCCCAGCCCTCGCCGACGTCGATGACGCCCGCGTTCTCGCCCATGCCCACCATGAGGTTCTTCTTCATCTCGGGCGTGACCTTCTTGCCGAACTGGCGAAGGTAGATCTTGGAGGACTTGTACGAGCAGTGCTCGCTCCACATGACCGAGTACATCGCGAGCTCGGCGCTCGTGGGGCGGCGGCCCAGGATGTTGCGGATGCGCTCGTACTCGTCGGGCTTCAGGCCCAGGGCGGCGTACGGCTGCTCCTTCTCGGGAGTGGTCGCCGCGACCTCGACGGTGTCGAGCACCGGAGTCGTCGGAGCAGCGGTGTTGGCGGGTGCTTCAGTGGTCACGAGTGGCGAGCTCCAGAGAACGGCGGCGGGCGGATGCCGCGGGGCGAATGCCTGACCCTTGCAAGTGTACCGGCCGTGCTCAGTCGAGCACGGCCGGTGGGTCCGCCCGGTGCGCGCGGGCGGTGCCGCTCAGGTGCCGCTGGTGTTGGGCGCCGAGGGTTGCGTGCCGTTCTTCGTCGGCGGCGTCGGCAGCGCCTTCTTCGTCGGGGCGCCCTGCTTCGCCTTCGTGGGCGTCGCCGGCAGCGGCTTGGGAGTGCCCGACGCCTTCGCGATGCCGCCGGCGCCGCTCGAGGTGCCCGCCGCGCTCGAGCTCTGGCTGCTGTTCACCGCCGGGGTGCCGCCCGACGTCGCGTTGCCGGTGGCGGCGCCGACCGGTTTCGCCGTGGCCGCGGCATCCGTGCCGCCGAACTTCGCCCGCTTGCCGTATGGCGCGCCCAGCTTGACCGTGCCCTCGCCCAGATCGATGTCGATGAGGGGGTTCGGGTCGAACATCTCGGCGGTGTCCTGCCACTTCTTCGCGGCGGCCCGGTCCATGCCCGCGCCGAGCGTGGCGAACGACGTCGGCAGGTGGTTCGCCGTGCCGGCGTCGATCCACGAGCCGAGCGGTCCGAGGGCGCCGAAGCCCGACATCTGTCCGGCGGCGTCGCTCTTGTCCCAGGCCGCCCGAACGATGTCGTTGGCCTTCGCGATCGTGAAGAGGGCACCGCTCGGATCGGTGTACCTGATGGCGTTGGACCCCGCGTAGGCATAGGAGGCCTGGAGTTCTGGAGCCTCGAGGATGCTGAATGGCTCGCTCAACGCGGGATCGACCGTCAGGAACAGTTCGCGCCTGGCGTCGTACCAGCGCTCCCCGAAGTCGATGAGGCTCCGCCGCTCGTCGGTGTAGGCGCCGGCGTACTGGTACGCCGTGCGGTACACCGTGGAGTGCTCGTCGATCCACACCTCGCCGGTCGGGAAGTACTCCTGGTGCTGGAACGCCTGACCGCCCGCGTCGGTGACGACGTTGGTGCTGCCCTGCAGGTCCTTGTGCAGGAAGTACCGCTGCCCCTCGGGCGCGTACGGGTCGTCGCCGGGGTCGCGCTGCTGCGCGATCAGCTCGTCGTCGATCCAGATCTGCTTCGTGAGCTCGGTGCCGTTGCGCACCGTGACCCACGGGTTGATGAACGCGTGCTCGCCGTTCGGGCCGCGTTCGATGACCCGGCGGCCGGCGTCGTCGTAGGCGTACTCGGTCGTCTGCCCGTATTCGTCGACGAGTTCCATCTTGCCGGCCCAGTTCCAGGTGATCTCGCGAGTGATCTTCGCCTTCTTGCCGGTGCCGTTGACGATCTGGATGAGCTCGCCGTCGGCGTCGTAGTGGAAGGTGTCCTGGCCCTGGGTGCTGACCTGGTGCGGACCGTCGGCGTCGAAGGTGCGGGTGAACGAGTACGAGGTCGCGGCCTGCACCTTGCTGCCGAGCTTGTCGACCTGCGCCTTCTTCTCGACGTTGCCGGCGTCATCGAAGTCGAGGTCGAACGTGAAGCTGCGCGTGTTCTTCCACACCGCGGCCGAGCCGGAGGTGAACGTGAGGCGGTCGTACGGGTCGTACGTGTACGTCATCGAGACCGGACTGCCGAACAGGTTGGTCACCGTCGCCGGCACGTTGTTCGAGTAGGTCTTCGGGTTGCCGACCGCGTCGTACGTGTACGACTGGTCCTGCACCTCGCGGTACGCGACGGGGTTGCCCTTCAACGGGCGATCCGCCGAGACCGTGCGCACGTTGCTGAGCCAGCGGGTGAGCGGCTCGTACGTCCACGAGGTGGTCGCGCCGTTGCCGTAGTCGATCGCCGCGGGCGTGAGGAACTCGTCGTAGCGGCGGTCGGTCACGTAGTCGTAGTGCCAGGTGGTCGGTTCGTCGACGTAGAGCGGGTTGCCGTCCGCGTCGAACATCGGGTTGCCGTCGGCGTCGAGCTGGGGCACCCGGACGAGGCCGGGTTCGTCGCCGACGACCGACTTCGTCAGGCCGCCGGCGTCGTAGTCGTACGTCAGCACCTCGCCGTCGGGATAGGTCATCGTCGAGATCCGGCTGAGCCCGTCGTAGACCCATTCGGTCGTCCACTGGAACTTCTCGTCGCCCGGCTTCCAGTTGTGCAGCTTGATCTCGCTGAGCTGGTTCGTCGTGTTGCCGAGCGCGTCGTACTCGAGCGTCACCACACGGGCGGCGTCGTCGATCTGCACGATCCTGCCCGCGCCGTTGCCGTCGGCTCCGACTTCGCCGTACGTGTACGTCACGTCGGGGGTGTCCTCGGGGTAGTCGACCTTCACGAGATTCTGCAGCTCGTAGTGGTAGGTCGTCTCGACGTCCTCCTCGCGCAGCGTCGGCGAGACCTCCTTGATCACCTTGCCCTCGGCGTCGAACCAGGTCTCCACCAGGCCGCCGTCAGGAGTGTCGGTCGTCAGCTTGTTGCCGACCCCGTCGTAGGTGTGGGTGGTCGCGTTGCCCGCCACGTCGACGACCTGCAGCAGCTCGCCGAGCGGGTTGTACTCGTAGGTCGCCGTCTTGGGAGGCAGCAGGTCGAGCGGGTTCGGCGTGGCCGGGTCGAGCGGTTGGTCGTCCATCCGCAGTTCGTTGCCGCGGATGTCGGTGGAGGTCGTCGTCACCCGGCCGCGGGGGTCGGTGCTCACGGCCTGCTGCACGTCGACTCCGTGGCCGCTGAGCTCGGCGTCGCCGAATCCGTACGTCGTCGCCGTCACGCGTGCGCCGGGCTCGGTCTGCACGGTCTCCTGGTCGAGCAGGTTGAACTCGTGCGTCGTCTTCGTCGGGGCGGGCGAGGTCGCCGTCTCGTACACGGTCTGCGCGACCGTGTCGAAGGTGGGTCGGTAGACCTCCGCCTCGTGGCCGAACAGGTCGTAGACGACCGCGCCGCTGACGACCCGGCCCTCGAGCGCGACGCCCTGGGCGTTCACGGTGCGCGCGTCGCGCTTCTGCTGGGTGATGCGCCCGATGCCGTCGGCGAACTGCACGGTCTCGATCGGGTCGGCGTTGAACGCGTCGGCGTGCCGGGCGATCGCGTAGCCGTAGCCCGGGGCGCTCGGGTGGTACTCGAACGTCACGGCACCGGCCTGCAGCGGGTTGCTGATCGAGGCGAGACGCGACAGGTCGTCGTAGGTGTACGACGTCGTGTTGTCGTTCGCATCGGTGCGGCTCGCCACCTTGCCCGAGCTCCAGTCGAAGGTCGCGGTCGAGGTCATGCCGGTGCGGAGCGGATCGGGGTCGGTGTCCGGCTCGTAGTCGAGGAACACGTCGACCTCGTCCTGGCTGTCGAAGTCGTACTCGGAGACCTCGGCGATGTTCGCGTGGCCGACGTTCGTGTCGTAGATGTACTCGACCGCGTAGCGCACGCCGCCCTCGCCCTCGGGGTAGACGATGCGGTTGTAGCTGCCCCACGAGTCGTACTGCAATTCGGTCACGGCGACCTCGTCGGCGCTGATGCGCTCCTCGAGGAGCGTCACCGACTGGTTGTCGCAGACCGAGTCGCGACCGTCGCGCTGCCGGAGGATCTCGCCGTCGGAGTCGTACATCGTGATGACGGCCGGCACACTCACCCACGTCGGGCAGACGTCGGGCGAGAAGATCGGCGACGCCTGTTCGTCGGTCGGCATCGGGTAGTACGGGGTGTCGCCGAAGCATCCGACGCCCGTGTCGTAGTCGCCGTTGTCGTCGAGCTCGACCTCGGAGGCCGAGATCCGGCAGTCGGAGTAGTCGGTGACCGTGAGCACGTCGTCGGCGTCGGTCTCGAGTTCGCCCTCGTCGAGCTGCTCCAGCACGTTGCCGAGGCCGTCGTAGACGAAGCTCACGCTCGTCTCGTTGCCGACGGTCGTGCCGTCGGCCGCGAAGTACCGCTCCTCGCTGTCGGTCACGAGCGGTGCGAACGACCAGGTGAGGGATTCGGTGCCGCTCAGCGCGGGGATCGCCGTCTGGACGTCGACGAGGTCGGCCTCGGCGAGCGGGTCGAAGCCGCCGGGCACGCCCTGCACGTCGCGGATGCCCCAGTCGAGCGTCGCCGCGCGCAGCGCCGTGTCGTTCGCGCCGTCGCGCACGGTCATCGAGGTCTGGAGGCCCGCGACGAACACGTTGTCGTTGAGGTACTCGGTCTCGGTGATGCGCTTGGCGACGCTGCTCGGGTCGAGCTCCCGCTCGGTGACCTTCGAGAAGCCGAGGCTCTGGCGGAACAGCCGGTCGAACCGCGGGTTCTCGTAGTCGAAGGTCGAGACCGAGACATCCACGCCGTCGCCCGGTCGGCCGTCGTCGACCGCGACGCGGCTGAGCGCCCAGGTCGAGTCGGGGTGGTCGACCGTGTTGCCGTAGCGCTCGTAGTCGAGCCCGACGGTGCCGCCGAGCGGGTTCCTGACGGCGGACAGCAGGTTGGTGCGGCCGGTGGTGTTCCGCTGCACCTGCACCTCGTGGTCGTCGGTCGAGGCCAGCGAGTCGACGAAGCCGTCGCCGTCGATGTCCTCGAGCGTGACCTCGGAGAAGCTCACCGAGTTCTGGTACGACGCGCCGGGGTTGACGACCAGGTAGCACGCGACGAGGCACAGGGGGCCGGCGTAGACCGTGAAGTCGACACCGCCGCCGATGCCCTGCGAGCGGTCGTACGAGACCTGCGGCGAGGCGCCCAGATCGGCGACGCCGACCCCCGACGCCCGCGCGAAGTCGCCGAAGTCGACCGCGGGAGCGAGGCCCGAGCCGGTGCCGAACTCGACCGTCGGCTGCCCGCCTGCCGAGGCCTTGTGCAGTCGGTCGGGAATGCCGTCGCCGTTCACGTCGATCCACGCGAACCGGGTCATGTCGTAGTTCCAGTTGAACGAGAGCCCGCCCGAGAACTCGCCCCACGGCGTCGCGAAGCCGGCCGAGGCGTGCCCGCCGATCGACTCCTGGGTGTTGAACCCGCCGGTCGCGAGCGGCAGCGCCGCGTCGGCGAAGTCGTAGCCGAGGTTGTAGCGCACGAAGACGCCGCTCGGGTTCGTGTAGACCACGTCGGGCAGCCCGTCGCCGTTGACGTCGGCGAGCTCCTGCGACATCGGCGCGGTGCCGTCGCCCTCCGGGATGTCGGATGCCTCGGCCGGCGGGCCGTAGTCGGCCGACAACGGCCCTCCCGCGGGGCCCGACTCGTTCGGGTTCGTGAACCCGAGGTCGAAGCCGCCGCCGATGCTCAGGCCGAACCCGGCGCCGAGGCCCGGGTCGCTGTCGGCCGCCTTGCCGCCCTTCGAGGCGGCGTTGCCCTGCGAGGTGTTGGTCTTGCCCTTGTTGTTCGCCGCGATGTCGACGAGGCCCGCGTCGAGGCCGCCCGAGGCGTTGATGGTGAGGTCCTGATTGACCAGGGCCCGGCGCTCGCTCGGCCCGTCGACGGACTTGTAGAGGATGCCGCGCTGGCTCGTGTACTGCACCTTCTCGGGCGTGATCACGTCGGGGTAGCCGTCGCCGTTCAGGTCCTCGTAGTCGACGAGGCTCCAGCTCGGACCGACGCCGACCGAACCGCCGAGCGGACCGAATCCGAAGGCGAGCGAGAGCGAGGGGCCGGTGACCGAGATGCGGGTGACGCCGTCGGCGGCCCCGCCTTCGTCGAGGCCGAGCGAAGCGGTGTCGGATGAGAGCCGCGACGAGCGCGCCCGATCGGCGGACGCGGCCAGGTTGTCCCGGGTGCCGCGCCACTGCGGTGCGTCGATCGGATCGGCCTCGGCGCCGAGCGAGTCGGGGTTCTGCAGCGGCAGGTACGCGTACGACGGGTCGATGTCGGCCTCGGCCTCGCACTCGGTGACCGGGCCGGTGCACAGGTCGTCGAAGCCGCCGGCCGGTTCCGCGGCCTGCTGTGCGTCTTCATCGATGACGAACGCGTCCTCGTCGATGGGTGCAGTGGCGAGGGCTCCACTCGCCGTGTAGCCGGCGATGCCCCAGCCTCGGTATGCGAGCGGGAAGATGCCCTGCCGGCCGGTCCACGTGAGCGCGACCGGGGGCGTCACGTCATCGGGAGACGCCCCCTCCTCGCCGAGCGTGACCGTGACCGACCCCTGCGAGAGCGCGTCGGAGAGCGCGGGTTCGCGGGCGCTCAGCTCGAACCAGTACTCCTCGCCGTCTTCGAGCCCGATCGGCTCGTCGTCGGTGAACGGATCAGTGAGGTCGACGACGGTCTCCTCGGCCGAGGCTGCGAGCGTCACCGACCGCTTCCACTCGAGCCCGTCGCGGGTCTTGATCGTCAGCACGACCTCACGACTCGGCATCTCGTCGGCGATCGACGAGAGCGCGGCGTGCTCGATCCGGAGCTCGTCGTACTCGGTGGTCTCGTCGGCCACCCAGCCTTCGGAGACCTGCGCGGTCGAACGGTTCGGGTACTGCTCGATCTCGGGGGCGAGCTCGACGCGCTTGGTGTCGGTCAGCACGCCCTCGATCGTCTTCTGCACTTCGATCGGGTCGCCGTTCGTGTCGGTCGCGTCGGTGTAGTGGATCGCCGGATTCCACGAGATCGCGCTCAGGTCGATGGTCGAGTCGACCTCGAGGTGCGTGTGCAGGGAGTCGGTCTCGGGCTGGTCGCCCGCGACGTCGGGGTCGGCCGCGACCGGACCGGACACCGTGACCTCCGCCTGGAATTCGATGGTGCCGACGAAGTCCTCCGGAATGACGCCGTCGACGATGGGAACGGCGGCGCCGCCGCCCTCGGGGACTCCGGTGGCATCGGGGATGTCGACGGCGATCACCTCCAGGGGATCCGCGTCGGTGCGGTCGAGCACGACTTCCAGATCGTCGCTCGTCGCCTTCGACTTCACCACGGTCGCGGTGAACCGCACGGTGCCGTCGTAGGGCATGACGACGCGGGTGTTCGGCCGGCCCGACAGGGTGAAGTCGGCGGCGGCGTTGTACGAGGTCTGCGAGAGCCCGTTCACATCGAGCGGGATCTCGGTGGTGTCATCGGGCACCGGATCGACCGAGCCCTCGTCGACGACGGCGGCGCCGTCGATCGCGGTGTAGACGACCTGCGGCGACCAGGCGACCTCGTCGTTCGCACCGTTGTCGAGCGACCCGACGCGGAAGTAGACGCGGTCGCCGCGCTGCACGTCGAGCACGGTCGGCGTGTCGAATGCGTGGTCGCCGGCCGCGGCGAGCGTCTCGGCGACCTCCTGCTCCTCGTTGAGCTGGATGGCCACGCGGACGCCGTCGTCGGTCGTCGCGCTCGCGACGGGGTCGAGGAGGGCGGCGCCCTCGACCGAGACCGTGCCGTCGAACGGTGCGACCCAGCGTCGCACGGTGTCGATCGGCGGAGACGCCTCCTGCAGGCGCTGCTGGAGCAGGTCGAGCTCGGCGCTGTTCACTTCGGGCGCCATTCCGCCGTCGGCCAGGGGCACTGGCGTGCCGGTGCTGCCGGCGAGGAAGGTGGGGACGCCGTCCGTCAGCCGGTTGAAGTAGACCGCACCCTCGTGCACGAGGTCGGGCAGTCCGTCGGCGTTCGCGTCGGTGAAGTACACGTCGCCCCAGGCCACGGCCCCGCCCACGCCGAACGAGGCGGTCACGATGATGTGGGCCTCGAGTGCCACCTGGAGCTGGAACTCGTGGTCGCGCGAGAGTCCCTTGCCGCTGAGGGTGGTGAGCGGAATCGGCTCGCTGAACTTCTGCTCGCCATCGGGACCGCCGAGGTTGAGCCGGTACCAGACCGCGCTCGCGGTCGCCTGGCCGTCCTGCTTCCAGACCTTGTCGGGCAATCCGTCGCCGTTGAGGTCGATGAGCTCCTCGATGCCGTCGGTCTGGCCGCCGCCGATCTGGATCGAGGCGCCGAAGGAGCCGACCTTCTGCGGCACCGCGGGGTTGAAGCCGACATAGACATGCCCCTCGGCGGAGTTCGACTCGGCGCCGCCGAGTGCGCCGCCGGAGATGTTCTCGTCGAGGAACGCGCGGTCGCCGATGTCGTCGGCATCGCCCGTGTCGCCCGTGTCCCACGTCGGGTCGGTCGCGAAGCCCGCGTAGGAATCCGGGGCGTCCTGCACCTCGTTGAAGTACTCGAAGGTGTGGGTGACCGCTGCTGCGGTGCCGGCGCCCTGGGTCACCGTCGACAACAGGGTCTTGCCGAACGGCCCGGTCGCGTAGCCGAGGTCGTACCGGGTGGCGAGCCGGTCGTAGACGCGACCCCCATCGACCTCGAGATCGCCGTGCCAGACCTCGACGCTCGCGAGCTGCTCGGCGAGCAGGTCGAGGTAGCGTCCGGTCGCGTCGAGCGCGGTGTCCATGCGCAGGCCGTACGGCTGGTTCGTCGACGGGTTCGTGCGCTCGGTCATCCGGATGAAGCGGATCTCGTACGGCGGCTCCTCGTGGTAGCCCTCGACCGGGTGGTTCTCGTCGGAGGCCTCGGCGGCCTCGGTGTAGAAGATGCTGCGCGGGTAGGTGTGGCGTGCGCAGAGGGTGTCGGCGTCGTCGACGCACGCGGCATCCGCCACCCAGGCGCCGGAGCCCTCGTCGAAGCGGTAGCGCAGCGTGTCGTACTCGTAGCGGAACATGTTGACGCCGACGTCGCGCTTCGCGGAGAGCAGCCACTTGACGATGTTGCCGTCGTCGTCGACGACGACCGAGTCGGGATCGAGCGCGCCGACGTTCGGGCCGGGGTCCACGAAGCCGCGGGTGACGCCGAGCGGGCCGCCCATGGGGCCCCCGGCGTCCGGCACGGCGCCGTACCAGCGGATGCCGCCCATCTTGTCGCGGACCTCCCACCAGTAGTTCTTCGGGCCGTCGCCGTGGCGGATGATCTGCTCGTACTCGGTCTCGACCTGCCGGGTGAAGTCCTGGCGATCGGCGATGCGGTCCGTCCACGCGTCGCCGAGCGCGTTCGGCACGAGCATTGATCCGTCGAGCGAGTACGACTCCGATTCCTTGGCCGGGTCGAAGTAGGGCACGCCGAAGCTCGTGTCGACCTCGACGGTGTCGAGGCCGAGATCCCAGCCGGCGCCGGCCCAGCTCGAGTCGGTGGACGAGGTGTAGTCGATCGAGAGCTCCGGAGTCATGCCGCGGCCCTGCGGGACCAGGATCGGGTACGACAGCTGCGCGCTGCCGTCGCTGGACGCCTCGGGAGCCTCGACGAGCGCGAGCCCGTCGGACGGGTCGGCGTACTGCAGCCCGTCGAAGGTGCCGTCGCCGAGTTCGTCGGGCGTGAGCATCGACTCGCGTGCGAGCGGTTCACCGGGTTTCGCGCCGCCGCCGAATCCACCGGTCGCGGCGATCGCCCCCGTCGCGACCAACGCCAGTGCGGCGACGACCGCCACCGTCTTCACCGCGGTGCGTCCTGCAGACATGGCAGTCCTCCGTCATCACTCGGGTCGGCGGCGGGTGCTGCGACGCACCGGGCCACGTCAAGTCGACCCCACAACTGGTGCCGTGTCCTGAAGGAAACCTTCAATTACCCTTCAAGCAGACGGTTTCGGAAATCCGCGCGGACGAACGGATGGCGCATGACCGGACAGCTCGGCGACCCCGCGTCATTCGTCACGCCCGCGGTGTTCTACTTCGCCGAGCACCGCTTCGAACCGCCGAGCGGCCGCCTGATCCGCGGCGAGCAGCGGCTGCGGCTGCGGCCGAAGACCGCCGCGGTGCTCCTGCTGCTCCTCCGGCGAGCCGGGGAGGTCGTCACGAAGGCCGAGCTCATCGACGAGGTGTGGGACGGCACGACGAGCGACGAGTCGGTCGCGGTGTGCGTGGCGGAACTGCGGCGCGCGCTCGGCGAGCACCCGAACGAGCCGCGCTGCATCGCGACCGTGCATCGGCGGGGCTACCGGTTCATCGCGCCCGTCACGACCGCCCCGCAGCCGACGGAGGTCGAGCCCGCCGGGGCCGGCCGGGCGCTCGAGCTCGCCGAGCTCTCGCGGTGGTGGGACTCCGCCCGCTCGGGCACGCGCACTGTGGGGTTCGTCACGGGAGAGGCCGGCGCCGGCCGGACGACCCTCGTGCACGACTTCCTCACGGCGATCCGCACGATCGACGGACGCTCCGCGGACGATCCGGTCGCCATCGGCGAGGGACGGTGTGTCGACGGGCGAGGCGGCGAGCCGTACCTGCCGTTCCTCGACGCGTTCTCGGCGATCTGCCGCGGCCCGAGCGGCGCGCGGTTCCGCGAACTCCTGTGGCAGGTCGCGCCGACCTGGCTGCTGCAGATGTCGGGCATCGTGGAGTCGTCGGCCCTCGACGCGCTCCGGCGCCGCGTCGCCGACCGGCCGGCCGGCCGGCTCATGCGGGAGGCCGCCGAGGTGCTCGACGCGATGTCGGCGATCGCACCCGTCGTCATCGTCATCGAAGACCTCCATTCCGGTGATCGCTCGACGATCGACCTGTTCGCGCACCTCGCGCAGCGGCCGACCCGCGCACGGCTCCTGCTGGTCGCCACCTCGCGCCCGACGCCGACGGGCGCCTCGGGGCATGCGCTCGGCGACGTCATCGGCGGCCTGGGCGCCCTGCGACGGTGCGAGCGCCTCGATCTCCCGCCGCTCGGCCTCGACGCCGTGACGAGCGTGCTCGCCGCCCGTCTCTCACCCGGCGTCCCGTCGGACGCACTCGCCGAGGAGGTGCTCGAGCGCACCGAGGGCAATGCGCTGTTCGTCACGCTGCTCGCCGATCGTCTCGTCAGCGAGGGGGCGCTGCGCGAAACCGACGGCGTGCTGCGGACGAGCGAGCCGATCGCCGCGCTCGGCATCCCCGACGGGGTGCGCCGCCTGATCGTCGACCGGCTCTCGCGTCTGCGGACGGGCGATCTCGACCTGCTCCAGGCCGCGGCCGCGTGCGGCGTCGACTTCGCGGTCGTCGAGGTCGCCGCCGGTCGTGCGGCACTCGCGGCCGCTTCGCACCGCGGGGCGGGCGACGAGACCGAGGTCGCGCCAGCGCTCGCCGACCTGGCCGAACGCACGGGCGTCATCGTGGAGGCCGAGCCGATGACCTGGGCCGACGGCAGCATCGGCGAGCGCTACCGATTCGTGCACGGGCTCGTGCGCGATGTCGTGCACGAGCAGCTCGGTGGTGCGGGGCGGGTGGCCGTGCACCGCGCGATCGGCGCCTCGCACGAGGCGGTGGCGATGCCGGTCGCGTGGGCCGGGGCCACGGCCGAGCACTTCGAGCTCGGGCGCGATCCCGCGCGCGCCGTCATGCACTACGCGCGCGCCGCCGATGCCGCGCGCCGCCGGCTCGCCCCGGGCACGGCGCTCGACCTGGCGCGCCGCGGCATCGCCATCGCCGACTCGGCAGGGGCGGTCGTGCCGGGTTCCGCACGGCTCGGACTGCAGCTCTGCCTCGTGGCGGCCCTGCTCGAGGAGCACGGACCCACGTCACCGGTGGTCGCCGACGCCGTCGACACCGCCGAGGTGCTCGCCGACGCCGTCGGTCGCGGCCCCGAGGTGATCCTGGCGCGCCACCTGTCCTGGAGCGTCGCGTTCATGGCGGGCGACTTCTTCGCCGCCTCGGCTCGACTCGTCGCGGTCGAGGAGGCGGCGACCGGCGTCGAGGATCCGGCGCTCGAGCTCCAGGTCGCGGATGCCCGTGCGCTGACGCTGCTCGCCGAAGGCTCGCCGGCGCTCGCGCTCGAGGCCGGCCGGGTATCTGTCGATCGGGTCTCCACCGCGGCATCCGACTCGGACGACGAACGGCCGCACCGTCGCTCGGAGGCCGCGGTGCTCGGTCGATCCAGCGCGGCGATCGCGAGCTGGCTCGTCGGATCGGCCGAGGACGCCAAGCGCCTCGCGCACGACGGGCTCCGTCTTGCGCACGAGACGGGCGCGGCGGGCATCGTCTGCCGCAGCCTCTGGCCCGTCATCGCGGTGCACCAGCTTCGCGGGGAGCGGCGCCGGGTGCAGCATCACGCGAGCGAGCTGGCCAGGGCGGCCGAGCACGAGCACCCGCGCTGGTCGGCGATCGCAGGAGCCTTCGACGCGTGGGCACGGCTCGACGATCCCGATCCCGCGCAGGCGGCGGCCGAGGTGCAGCAGCTGGTCGAACGCCTGCTCGCCGACGGCATGGGGTTCGGGCGGCCGTACCACCTCGGCCTGGCGGCGGAGGGCGCGGCCGCCTGCGGCGACACCGAACGGGCGGTCGTGATCATCGATGCCGCGCTCGCCGCGGTCGCTTCGACGGGCGACCGGTGGTATCTCGCCGAGCTCCTGCGCTGCCGCGCGGAGGCGCTGCTCACGCTCGCCGCCGAGCATCCGTCGGGGCGGCTCGGGTTCACCCGAGCGGCCGATGCGCTGCTCGACGAGTCGCTCGCGATCGCGCGGAGTCAGGGCGCGCGCGCCCTCGAGGTCCGCGCGCTGACGACGGTGGTGCGGACCGCGCGCCCTGCGGCGGACGGGCCGGTGGCATCCGCCGCGATGCTGCGCGACCTGCTGGGCGTGCTGGGCATCGGCGTCGGGCCGGTCGACCGGCTCGCGGCCGAGTTGGCACTGCGCGGCACGGGCCTGGGTTCGGGCGAGCCGGTCGTGTCGCCGACGGGCACACTGCTGGGCTGAAGCGGCGGACGCCACGCGGCATCCTGTGCGCTCGACGGACGAGCCGGTAGACTGTTCGGCGGTCGTCGCATTCTCGATGGCCCTGGGCGCGCACATCAGCGCGCAGTCGACCCGCCGTAGCGCTCGCGGAGCCCCGCCCCGCGCCCGCGGGGAACGCCCTTCGTTCAGGTATCCCATGACGCCGTCAACTCCCGTCGATTCCACGTCCTCCACTCCCGCCGTCACGCCGCCCTTCCCGTGGCTGGGCCTCATCGTGCTCGCCTCGGCCGTCTTCCTCTCCGTCACGATCGAGATGCTCCCGACGGGTCTGCTGCCCGACATGAGTCGCGAGCTCGGCGTCGGCGAACCGCTGGTTGGCCTCCTCGTCACCGTGTTCGCCGCGACAGTGGTCGTGCTGACGGTGCCGCTCGCGGCCCTCACCCGCAAGGTCGGCCGTCGTCGCCTCATCGTGATCGCGCTCGTCGTGCTGGCGATCAGCTGCGTGCTCACCGCCTTGGCGCCGAACTATCCGACGGTGGTCGCGACTCGCGTGCTCGGCGGAGCCGCGCACGGCGTGTTCTGGTCGGTCGTGGGCGCGTACGCCGGGCACCTCGTGCCGAAGGAGCAGCTCGCCCGCGCGGTCTCGATCTCGGTCGCCGGCGGCTCGGCCGCATTCGTGCTCGGCGTGCCGCTCAGCACGGCGCTCGGGCAGGCGCTCGGCTGGCGCTTCGCGTTCGCCGCGATGGGCGTGCTCACGCTCGTGGGTGCGGTGCTCGTCTGGCGGTTCCTTCCCTCGGTGCGGCATCACGCGGGCGAAGCGGATGCTGCGCCGGTGCGTGTGCGCAGGGACCCGACCTTCGTACCCGTCATCGTGGTGTGCCTCATCACCGCGACCGCGATGATCGGCATGTACAGCTTCTACACCTACGTCGCCCCGTACCTGACCGACGTCATGGGCCTGCAGGCGAGTGCGATCAGCCCGATGCTGCTCGCCTACGGCATCGCCGGCGCGGTCGGGCTGGTGCTCGCGGGTGCCGTGCTCGGGCGGCGCCCGACGATCGGTCTCGTGGTCGCGATGGTCGGCACGGCCCTCGGCGCGGTCGGCCTCGCCGTGTTCCCGCAGGTGCCGGTGGTGGGCATCGCGAGCTTCCTGCTGTTCGGGACCGCGTTCGGCGCGCTGCCGACGATGCTCAACACGCGGCTGCTGCACTCGGCTTCCGCGAGGATCCGCGATGCCGCGGCGTCGTTCTACACGACCGCGTTCAACACGGGCATCGGCGGCGGCGCGTTGCTCGGCGCGGCGCTCTACGGCGTGATCGGCCTCGCGGCCCTGCCGTGGGTGCTCGTCGCGCTCTTCGCGTGCGCGACGGTCGCGCTCGTGTGGACGGCGCTGGTCAACCGCGTGCACCACTGACCGTGCGGCTACTCCGCCCGTGAGAACGCGGCGGCGCGCTCGATCTGGTCGCGCGTGAGCGCGACCCCCGTGTAGCGCTCGAACTGCGCGGCCGCCTGCATCGCGTGCACCTCGGCGCCGCTGATGACGAGCTTGCCGGCGGCGCGGCCGGCCGCCACGAGCGGCGTCTCCGCGGGGAACGCGACGACGTCGAACACGACGGATGCCGCGGCGATGTGCGCTTCGGAGAACGAGAGCGCCGAGGCATCCGCGCCCTGCATGCCGAGCGGGGTGACGTTCACGATGACGTCGGCGCCGGGCTCGGGGTCGGCGGCCGTCCACGCGTAGCCGTACTGCCCGGCGAGCGCCGGGCCGAGCGAGGCGTTGCGGGCGAGCACGGTGACGTCGTCGAATCCCGCGCCGCGGAACGCCGCGACGACGGCCTTCGCCATGCCGCCCGACCCGCGCACGAGCACCGACTGCGTAGGGTCGAGGTCGTTCTCGGCGATGAGCTGCGCGATCGCCTCGTAGTCGGTGTTCGACGCGGTGAGCACGCCGCCGTCGTTCACGATCGTGTTGACCGATTCGATCGCCGCGGCCGAAGGCTCGACGACGTCGACGAGGGGGATGACCGCCTCCTTGAACGGCATCGAGACGGAGCATCCGCGGATGCCGAGCGCTCGGATGCCGCGCACCGCACCCTCGATGTCGTCGGTCGTGAACGCCTTGTAGACGAAGTTCAGGCCGAGCTCGTCGTAGAGGAAGTTGTGGAACCGGGTGCCGAGGTTCGACGGCCGGCCCGCGAGCGAGATGCAGACCGACATGTCCTTGTTGAGGATGGGCATGTCACCATTCTGCGCTCCCTGGGCGGGTTCAGGCTTCGCGGCCCCCGGGCGGGCCGATCACGAGGAGGCCGGCGAAGACGACGACGATGCCGACGACCGCGAGCGAGATGAGCAGCACGGGGCGCGCGAGGAACCAGCGCAGCAGCCCGTTGACCCAGTTCGAGTCGGCCGGGTGGTCGGTCTTCTCGCGGCGCCAGTCGCCCTCGAGGTGACCCTTGCGCACGAGCCACAGGTCGAACGGGATGGTCGCGTAGGGCACGATCGCGGTGAGCACGGCGAAGGCGATGCGGCCGAGGTTCCAGCGCTGGTTGACACCGACGATGACCGCGGTGAGCGCGTACGACAGGAACACGAATCCGTGGATCGACCCGCCCACCAGCACCGCCCACTCGACGCCGGCGGCGTACTTCAGGATCATCGCGGCGATCAGGATCGTCCACGTGACGGCCTCGGCGAAGGCCAGGGCGCGATAGAGGCGTTTCGGTGACACGGAAGGCTCCAGAGTTCGGGGGATGGTTCCATCCTCGCAGCCGCCCCTGAGCGGGGGCATCGAACGAACGATTGATTCGCATGACCCGCCTCGCCGAACTGTTGCTACCGGCTCCGATGTTCGTAGAGGGCGAGTCCTGCCGCGACGGAGACATTCAGGGATTCGACGTTCGGGCTCATGGGGATCGCATATCGGTGGGCGGTCAGGGCGTCGAGCTCGGACGACACTCCGTCGCGTTCGCCCCCCAGCACGATCGCGAGGCGTCTCGTCACGGCCCCGATCGAGCTCAACGCGTCGACGGCATCCGCTGAGAGGGCGGCAACGGACAGCTGCTCCCGCTGGATGAAGTCTGCGCACTCCGCGCGACTCGCGAGGATGACGGGTGTTGCGAACACGAGCCCGCGGCTGGCACGGATCAGGCGACGGTCGAGGGTCGTGCGGAGGCCGCTCTCGAGCAGGACGATGCCTGCGGCGCCGAGCGCGCAGGCGGTTCGGGTGATCGCGCCGATGTTGCCGACGAGTCGTACCCCGTCGAGCACGATGATGTCGCCCGTCGTCTCGATCAGGTCGGAGAGCCTCGGCGATCGGGGTGAGTGCGCGAGTGCGAAGATGCGCGAGTGCTTCTGCTCGCCGAACAGGCTACGCGCCACCGCATCGTCGATGACGTGCACCGGCACATCGGGATCGACGCCGATGAGGGCGGGCGGTCCGTTCGCGACTGAGGATTCGGTGGCGTACAGACCGTCCAGCTCGACTCCGCACGCGACCGCCTGCTCGATGTTCTCGAGGTCGTCGAGCACGAAGACCTTCGGTCTCTCGGAGCGGCTGCGCAGCACATCGGCGATGCGCCGGGCTGCAGGGTGGCGTGCGCTGTCGATCCGCTGCACCGTCGCCGGTGCGAATGTCGTCGCTCTCGTACTCGTCGCTGCCGCCATGCGCACCAGCGTGCGGCCTGACGCGACGTGAGGGTCAAGGTGGGCGCCGAGATCACTCCCATACGGCGCGGTCGGGGTCGACGCCATTGCGCCGAGCGTTCGCGTTGATGACCTCCACAAGCCATTCGGAGAGTCCCGGTTCCACATCGTCGAGATAGGCCTTGAAGCGTTCGTCGCCGACGTAGTGCTGTCCGAGGCAGACCTGCATGGAATGGGTGCAGTCGAAGAGGTGGCCGACCATCGCCCGATGCTGCTCCGCGAGACGGTCGGCGCTGTCACTGCCCGGCACCACGCCGGAGCGCTTCGCGTCGGCCAGCTCGAGGTACAGGGCCTCACCGTCGTCCCGTATCCGCTCGCGGTCGGCTTCGGAGAGCTTCACCGCATTCCGCTCGAACTGCGCCCACTCGTCAGAGGCGCCCCAGCGCTGCCGTGCTTCCTCCGCCCAGTCTTCGCGCCATCCTCGACCGAAGATCTCCGCTTGCTGCTGCGCGGTGAGCGTCTTCCCGTCTGCCCGCGAAGCCAGGACCTGATCGACCGCTTCCGCCATCTGCCGCAGTCTGCCAATGCGCTCCTCGATCAGGATCCGCTGCTGGCGGAGCTGTGCGGCTTCATCGACGGCGGGATCGTCCAGCAGTGCTGCGATCTTCCTCAGACTGAATCCGAGTTCCTGATAGACCAGCACCCGGTGGATACGCTCCACATCGGTCGCCGAGTAGGCCCGGTACCCACCGGCCGTGCGGCCGTGAGGCTGAACCAGGTCGACGGAATCCCAGTGGTGCAGCGTCCGTACGCTGATCCCGACGAGCGAAGCGACCTCACCGACCGTCAGTTCCTCCGAGACCGGAACCAGGGGTGGTGCATCGACCTCGATGTGCAGCCAAGGTGTCATCGACTCGGGTGCGTTCACTTCCACGATCGGCTCCGTTCCCCTGCTCGCGCCTCCCCACCGCCGCTTCGGGCGCTTCGGCCCGATTCTTCCATTCGACCAACCCGTGCACTGGCCCGCAACTGTCCGACCGACTCGCGCATCACCCGACCGCGCGGTCTTCGCCGGCCTCGGTCGTGCTCGAGGCGCGCGGTAGCCTTGGGCGGTGACCGAGCAGTCTGCACGCGAGCTCGTCTCGAGCCTCATCGCGTCGATCCCCGATTTCCCCGAACCCGGCGTGACGTTCCGCGACCTGACCCCCGTGTTCGCGAGCGGGCCGGCACTGCACGCGCTCGGCGCCTCGCTGACGGAGCCGTTCGCCGGCCGGTTCGACGACATCGGCGGGGTCGAGGCGCGCGGGTTCCTCATCGCGGGCGCCGCCTCGGCGATCTGCGGCGCGGGCGTGCTCACCATCCGCAAGGCCGGCAAGCTGCCGCGCGCGGTGCTCCGCGAGGACTACGCGCTCGAGTACGGCACCGCCGCGCTCGAGGTGCACGAGGGCGAACTGCCGCCGGGCTCCCGCGTGCTCATCGTCGACGACGTGCTCGCGACCGGCGGTACGGTCGCCGCCGCGGCGCGTCTCGTCGAACGGGCCGGCTGGCAGGTGGCCGGCATCTCGGTCGCGCTCGAGCTCGAGGGACTCGGCGGCCGCGAGGCGCTCGGCGACCGCTACGAGATCTTCTCGCTGCTGCAGTACTGAGCGCCGGTCGGGCGAGCGGATGCCGCGGCATCCGCCTGTGGAACCGTCGTGGTCGTCGTGGACATTCCTTGGTAGCGTGTGCCACCGAACGAGGAGGTCCGATGCAGGACAGCATGCCGAAGCGGACGTTGTGGTGGGGGATCGGCCTGTCGGTCGGCGGTGCCGTCCTGGCCACGTACGTGCATCCGGAGCTCTACGCGACCGTCTGGCTCAACACCGAGCCCGGGCAGACCGCGCTCGTCCTCTGGCTCCTGGCGATCGACCTGCTGAACTCACTCGTGCTGCCGCTCGGCACCGCGCTCATCGCGGCATCCCTCGTGATGTTCTACATCCGCGGTCGGGCGCAACCGGTCGAGCACGACCGGCCGAAGCGCTGGGTGCTGCCCGAGCCGACCGAACGCGGCCCCGAGCGCTGAGGCGGCCCGCTCCGGCGCATCTCGCGCGGCGAGCATCACCGTCGTCCGCCGTCGACCCGCAGGGTCTCGCCGGTGAAGAACGGGGCCGACATGATCCACAGCACGGCATCGACGATGTCCTGGACGGTTCCCGTGCTGCCGACGAGCGTCCGGGAGGCGGCTGCCGTGAGGAACGCCGCCTTCTCCGCACCGCGGGCATCCCAAAGACCTGAATCGATGATCCCCGGAGAGATCGCGTTCACGCGCACCGGAGCGAGCTCGGCGGCCAGGTGCTGGGCTGCGAACGCGATGGCGCCGTTGGTGATTCCAGTGGCGTAAGTCCCGGAACCGGGACGCCACGCGACCTGACCGGAGAAGAGGGTGAGCGACTGCCGGATCTGGAAGTGCTTGGCCAGCAGGAGGGGGCCGGTGATCTTCGCCGCGATCGCCTCCTGCACCCGGGAGAGCTCCATCTCGCGGATCGGCGCACTGTAGGTCATGCTGGCGGTCGAGATCAGGTGATCGATGGGGCCGATGCGCTGCGCGGCCGCAGCCACGGACGCCTCGTCACGCAGGTCGATGCGCACTGTGCTCTCGTCACGTGGCGCGTGCGATGCAACGGTCACGTGGGCGTCTTCCGCGTCTGCGGCCGCCGCGATGGCAGCGCCCAATCGGTGGGTTCCGCCGATGACGAGGACGGTGTGGTTGGCGAATCTTCCAGTCATGTTCTGCTCCGATCGGATGTGATGCACCCGACGCTATGGAAAAGTAACTGGTGACTTCAACGTAACCGGAGAGGTTCCATATGACGTACGACATCATGTCGGCGAGCTGCCCATCGCGTATCGTGCTGCGGCGCATCGGCGCACGATGGACGGTGTTCATCGTCAACGCGCTCGAACACGAGCCGATGCGATTCACCGCGCTCGCGACCCGAATCCAAGGGATCACTCCGAAGGTCCTCGCGGAAACGCTCCGGTCTCTGGAGGAAGACGGTCTGGTATCCCGAACCGTATTCGACGAGAACCCCCCTCACGTCGAGTACGAGCTCACTGAACTCGGCCGCTCGCTGCTGGTGCCGCTCCGCGCCGTGAGGGAATGGGCCGAGGAACACGTCCCCACGGTCCTCGCCGCCCGCGCCGCCCGCGCCGCTCTCCGGCCGACCGACGCGGGATAGTTCCCGCCGCCCGTCCGTGCCCCCGATTCAGCGAGTCTGCCGGCGGACGATCTCGTTGATCCAGATCGGCGCGAACGGCGAGGTGCAGTTCGGCGGCGTCGGGTAGTCCTTCAGCACCTCGAGGCGCTCGCCGATCTCGAGCGCGCGGGCGCGGTACTCGGGGTGGTGGATGCCGATGTTCGCGAGGGTCTCGTTCATGGCCCACTGCAGGCGATCGGGCGCCTGCTTCATGTGCGCCTCGATGAGGTCGAGCAGCCCGGGCAGGTCGAGCCCCTCGGGCGACTTCGCCACGCGGGTGGTCGTGAGCGCCCACCCGGCGCTCGCGACGATGGGGTCGGCGTCGTCGAACCACGCGACGCGGAGCTCTTCGACATGCGGGTTCTTCTTGACGATGTAGTTGACGAGCCAGTCGTGCACCTTGGGCACGCGGGCCTCACGGAGCATGGCGTCGAGCTCGGCCGCGGTGTACTGCTTCGGCCGGCTGATCAGCAGCGCAACGAGGCGCGCCGGGGTGTCGCCCGTCGCCCAGAGTTCACGGGCGAGTTCGGGCTGCGTGCCGACCCGCTTGGCCACGGCGCGCAGCTTCGCGAGGTTCACGCCGTGGTCGTCGCCGTGGCGCTCGTTCACCGCCCGCACCTTGGGGTCTTCGAGCGCGGCGAGGTCGGCCATGACCTGACCGACGGTGGCCTGCGGTGCTGCTGTCGTCGTCACTCGGCCTCCTCTGCGCTGCGTTGTGCTGCACGATCCAGCCTACGTCGACCGGCTGCGAGCGACGCGGCGGTCAGGCCGTGGTGCGTGCCTCATCGAGCCCCAGCAGGTACCCGGCGTTTCCGCGCAGCGCCGCCTCGTAGCGCAGCACGTCGGGGGTGCGCACCGCGTCGGCGGCGAAGGCGAGCAGCTCGCCGACCGCGGCATCGCTGCGGCCCGCTGCGTGCAGCCCGAGCGCGTGGAACAGGCGCACGGACTCGGAGTCGGGGTACTCGGCGAGCGCCCGGTCGAGCGCCGCGAGCGAGTCGTCCATGCGCCCGAGGATGCGGAGCGTGCTGCCGTACTGCAGCAGGCAGCGGCGCAGCGGATCGCCCCCGAGGCCCGAGCCCAGCGCCCGCTCGTAGTAGCCGAGCGCCGTCTCCTCCTCGCCGGCGGTGTCGTACGAGCCGCCGACCTCGTAGAGCACGTAGGGGTCGCCGGGGTGGTCGGCGAGCACGGCGAGGAACTCGTCGATGGTCGGCTGCATGTTCGCGCGGTCGCGGCGCTCGAAGATCTCGCGCAGCGTCGCGTCGAGCTCGGAGGAGAGGGTGGCGGTCATCGCTCCATCATCGCGGTCGTCGGGGACATCCGCTGTTCGGGACATCGCGGTGGTCGGGCGAGCGCGCGAGCGAGCGGATGCCGCGCGCCCACCGCAGCACGAGGCATCCGCTCGCTCACGGCTCAGGCGGTGGCCGCCTGCTCGCGTGCCCGCAGGTCTTTCCGCAGGATCTTGCCGGCGCTCGACTTCGGGATCACCTCGATGAACTCGACGACGCGCACCTTCTCGTGCGGTGCGACGTGCGCGGTGACGTGCGCCATGACCGCGTCGGCGTCGAGCTCGGCACCGGGCTGCACCACGACGAAGGCCTTCGGCACCTCTTGGCCGTCGGCGTCGAGCACGCCGATGACGGCCGCGTCGGCGATCGCCGGGTGTCCGAGCAGCACGGCCTCGAGCACGGCCGGCGCCACCTGGTAGCCCTTGTACTTGATGAGCTCCTTGAGGCGATCGACGATGCGGTAGACGCCGTCGGCGGTCACCGTGGCGATGTCGCCCGTGTGCAGCCAGCCGTCGTCGTCGAGCATCTCGGCGGTCGCCGCGGCGTTGCCGAGGTAGCCCTGCATCACCTGCGGGCCGCGGATCAAGAGCTCGCCCGGCTCGCTCGTGCCGCCGCCGGCCGGCGTCTCGACGTCGACGCCCGTCTCGACGTCGACGAGGCGCGCCTCGGTGTTCGGCACCAGGAAGCCGATGGACGAGCGGTCGAGGTCGTCGCGGTCGGTCGGGATCACGTGCGTGACGGGGCTCGTCTCGGTCATGCCGTAGCCCTGGGCGACCGTGCAGCCGATGCGGGAGGCGACGAGCTCGGCGAGGGCGCCGTCGAGCGGAGCCGCGCCCGAGAAGACGACCCGCACGCTCGACAGGTCGTACTGGTCGACGAGCGGATGCTTCGCGAGCGCCACCGCGATCGGCGGCGCGATGAACACCCAGGTCGCCCGGTGCTCGCTGATGATGCGGAGGAACTCGACGAGGTCGAACCTCGGCATCGTCACGAGTGCGGCCCTGAGCTTGAGGGCGTAGTTCAAGAGGGCCGTCATGCCGTAGATGTGGAAGAACGGCAGCACCGCGAGCACGCGGTCGTCGGGCACGAGGCCGATGGAGCCTCGCGCCTGCTCGATGTTCGCGACGAGGTTCGCGTGCGTGAGCATGACCCCCTTCGGGCGCCCGGTGGTGCCCGACGAGTAGGGGAGCACGGCGAGATGCGTCGCCGGGTCGAACGAGACCTCGGGTGCCGGATGCCCCTCGCCGAGCAGGTCGCGCAGCGACGGGTGGCCCTCGGCTCCGTCGAGCACCACGAGGTGGTCGTCGGCGATGCCGAGGCGTGCCGCCGCGGCCTTCGCGCCCGGGAGGAGCGGGGACACCGTGAAGAACCAGGTGGCACCGGCATCCGTCAACTGGTTGGCGATCTCGTCGGGCGTGTAGAGGGAGTTGATCGTGGTCGCGGTGGCGCCCGAGCGCAGGATGCCGTGGAAGACCGTGGCGAATGCGGGCACGTTGGGGCAGAGCAGCGCGACGACGTCGCCGACGCCGACGCCGCGGGCCGCGAGCGCGCCGGCGAGGAGTCCGATCTGGCCGACCAGCTGGCGGTAGCTCGTCTCGGCGCCGCTGGCGCCGTCGATGAGCGCCACCCGATCGAGCTCGGCGTCGGTGAGGTCGCCGAAGAGGAACTCGTAGATCGAGGTGTCGGGAACCGTGAGGTCGGGGTAGGTGCTCCTGGCCATGCTGAGATCTCCTTCGATCTGCGGGTGCAAGCCATCATGCGGCATTCGCGCGGTCGGGGGAAGAGTCGAGTCGTGCTCGGTTGTTTTGATAAGATCAATACAACTGTTAGGTTCGAGGCATGAGCTCGATTGCCGCCGACGAACGCGAACAGGCCGCTGCCCGCCTGCGCGCCGCGGGGCTCAAGGTCACCGAGTCGCGTCTCGCGGTCTTCGGCACGTTCCACGCGGGCGAGCACCTCGACGCCGACGACGTCTACACCCGCGTCGCCGTGGCGCTGCCGACGACGTCCCGCCAGGCCGTCTACGGCGTGCTCGGCGCGCTCGCCGAGGCCGGGCTGCTCCGCAAGATCGAGCCGGCCGGTTCGCCGGCGCTCTACGAGACCCGCGTCGGCGACAACCACCACCACCTCGTCTGCACGGGGTGCGGCAAGGTCTTGGATGTCGGCTGCGTCGTCGGCGAGGCCGCATGCCTCACGCCGAGCGAGACCCACGGCTTCCGCATCGCCACCGCGGAGGTCACCTTCTGGGGCCTCTGCCCCGAGTGCAGTGCGAGCGGCGCGCTGAGCTGAGCCGAAGCCGGTCGCACCGGCACACCCTCGCACCTGAAGTCGACACCCCTACCCCGCGCCGGGTCGATCCGGCGCGCCCCGAAACTCGGGCGCTTCCCTACCTGCGCCCCGTCGGCCCCAGGGCCGGCGACCCCAGAGAAAGAAACGAAGAGAGAAGGACGCCATGTCTGAACCCACCACGACGACGACGCAGACCGGAACCCCGGTCGCCAGCGACGCCCACTCCCTCACGATCGGCGCCGACGGCGCGACGGTGCTGCACGACCGCTACCTCGTCGAGAAGCTCGCCCAGTTCAACCGCGAACGCATCCCGGAGCGCATCGTGCACGCGAAGGGCGGCGGCGCGTTCGGCAGCTTCGAAGTGACCGCGGATGTCTCGGCCTACACGCGTGCCGCGGTGTTCCAGCCCGGCTCGACCGTCGAGACGCTGCTGCGCTTCTCGAGCGTCGCCGGTGAGCAGGGCTCGCCCGACACCTGGCGCGACGTGCGCGGCTTCTCGCTGAAGTTCTACACGACCGAGGGCAACTACGACATCGTCGGCAACAACACGCCCGTGTTCTTCATCCGCGACGCGATCAAGTTCCCCGACTTCATCCACTCGCAGAAGCGCCTGCCGGGGTCGGGCCTCCGCGACGCCGACATGCAGTGGGACTTCTGGACCCTCTCGCCCGAGTCGGCCCACCAGGTCACGTACCTCATGGGCGACCGCGGCCTGCCGAAGTCGTGGCGCGAGATGCACGGCTTCGGTTCGCACACCTACCAGTGGATCAACGCCGAGGGTGACAGGTTCTGGGTGAAGTACCACTTCCGCTCGCAGCAGGGCGACCTGCACCTCGACGCGGAGAGCGCCGAGGCGATCGCCGGTGCCGACGCCGACTACTACCGCCGCGACCTGCACGAGGCGATCGAGGCCGGCGACCACCCGAAGTGGGACCTGCACGTGCAGGTCATGCCCTACGACGACGCGAAGACGTACCGGTTCAACCCGTTCGACCTCACCAAGGTGTGGCCGCACGCGGACTACCCGCTGATCCCGGTCGGCACGCTCACCCTCGACCGCAACCCGCAGAACTTCTTCGCCGAGATCGAGCAGGCTGCGTTCTCGCCCGCGAACACCGTTCCCGGCATCGCGATCAGCCCCGACAAGATGCTGATGGCGCGCGTGTTCAGCTACCCCGACGCGCAGCGCTACCGCGTGGGCACGAACTACAACCAGATTCCGGTGAACGCGCCGCACGCGGCATCCGTCGCCAACTACTCGCAGGACGGCGCCCAGCGCCACGGGTTCAACGCGCCGACCACGCCGGTCTACGCACCGAACTCGTTCGGCGGCCCGGTGGCGTCGGCTGAGGCGGCCGCCGAGGGCGGCTGGGAGAGCGACGGCGAGCTCGTGCGCGCCGCGTACACGCTGCGCTCCGACGACAGCGACTTCGGCCAGGCCGGCACGCTCTACCGCGAGGTCTACTCGCCCGAGGCGAAGCTGCGCCTGCAGGCGACCCTCGCCGGCCAGGCGGCGTCGATCACGATCGACGAGATCCGCGAGCGGTTCTTCCAGTACTGGACGAACGTCGACGCCGACCTCGGCGCCGCGCTGCGGGCTGCGCACGCGACGGCTGCCGCCGACGGCGCCGGGGCGTAGTCGATTCACGCCCGAACGGGCCCGGATGCCGCGCGGCATCCGGGCCCGTTCGCGTGTTCGCGCTGTTCGCGTGCTTTGCGCTGCCCTCGTGTTCGCGCTGCTCGCGCTGCCCGCCCGGTTCGCGTGCGTGCGTGTTCGCGCGGCCCGCGCTGCCCGCCCGGTTCGCGTGCTCGCGTATTTGCGCTGCTCGCAGTTCGTCGAGATGACACAACCTGTCGGTACGCGCGGGCGAGAAGCGACGATTCGCGTCATCTCGACTGCTGATCCGGCGTCTCCTCGGCGCCCCGCGCGCGGAATCGCGCGCGCGAATACCGGGAGAGCGGGCGCCCCGGACGAACCGCACGCTCTCGTCCCCGGGGTTGCGGCAGGCGTGCCGGATGGCGGACCCCGGTTCGCCGACTCGGGGTTGACCGGGCGTTCACGAGCTGGATAGGCTCCTGACTGTTCGCTGCAAAATGAATCGTTTCATCAAAGAGGAGAAACGCGTGCGACCCTACTTCCGCAGTGCCGCTGCCGGTGTGCTCATCGCCGGTACGGTCTTCGCAACAGTGCTCACCGCACCACCGGCTCCGGCCGTCGCGGCGTCACGTCACACCGATCGAGTCGCCGTCGGGGCGCTCGAGGCCAACTCGGCCGCCGACCCGATCGGGATCCCGCTCACCGCCCCGAGGCTGAGCTGGCAGCTCACCTCGACCAGTCGAGGCGCGATGCAATCCGCATACCAGGTGCGTGTCGCGTCGAGCGAGCGCAATCTGGAGCGTCCCGACGTCTGGGACAGCGGCAAGGTCGCATCGGATGCCTCGGTCGACGTGCCGTTCGGCGGCCCCGACCTCGAGGGGGCGACGGAGTACGCCTGGCAGGTGCGCGTGTGGGATGCACGCGGTCAGGCCTCGGAGTGGAGCGACGCCGCGACCTTCGAGACCGCCCTCGCCTCGACCGATGACTGGGCGGGTGCCGAGTGGATCGGCGCCGACGCGTCGATCCCGGAGGAATGGACCGACTACACCCTGACGTTCACGGCGTCGAAGATCTCCGGCGCGCTCGGCGTGTACTTCCGCGGCAGCGACAGCGGCAACGCGGACATGTGGCAGCTGAGCCAGAGCGAGCGCTCGCTTCGCCCGCACGTGAAGACCAACGGAGGCTTCGCGGTGCTCCCGGCGACGCCCTTCCCCGCCGGCTTCGACTTCGCCGCCGAGCACGAGTACTCCATCACCGTCGACGGCACGACCGTCGTGACGAAGGTCGACGGCGAGGTGCTCGACACGCGCACCGTCACGGCGAACACCGCGCCGGGGCTCGTCGGCTTCCGCACGAACGGGGCCGAGACCGGGCTCGTCTCCGAGGTGAAGGTCACGTCCGAGTCCGGCGAGGTGCTGGTCGACACGACATTCCCTGCCGGCGACCGCACCTTCACCTCGGGCACGGTGCAGGACGGCAAGCTCCTCGTGGCCGGCAACACCGAGCCGTGGTTCGCCTTCGGCGCCGACGTGCCGTTGCTCCGCACGGAGTTCGACGTCGAGAAGCAGGTCGAGTCGGCGCGCATCTACGCCGCAGCGCGCGGCGTGTACGAGCTGCAGCTCAACGGCGAGCCCGTCGGCGACCAGCAGCTGGCCCCCGGGTGGACCGACTACAACACCCGCATCCAGTACCAGAGCTACGACGTCACCGAACAGCTCGAAGCCGGCGACAACGCGTTCGGCGCCGAGGTGGCCAACGGCTGGTACGCCGGCAACGTCGCGATGTTCGGCGACTCGGTCTACGGCAGCGACACCTCCCTGATCGCCCAGCTCCGCATCCGGTACACCGACGGCTCGGAAGAGCTCGTCGCCACCGACGACGGCTGGCGCACGACGAACGGCGCGACGACCTCGGCCGACCTGCTCGACGGCGAGACGTACGACGCCCGCCGCGCCGCAGCGCTGGGAGCCTGGTCGGAGGCCGGCTATGACGACGGCGAGTGGTCGAAGGTCGTGGTGCGGCCTTCCGCCACCGCGAAGCTCGAGCCGCAGATCGACCCGCCGGTGCGCGTCACCCAGGAGCTGCAGGCCACCGAACTCGCGAGCCCGGCCGACGGCGTGCACGTCTACGACCTCGGCCAGAACATGGTCGGCCACGCGCGGGTGACGCTGAAGGGCGAGGCCGGACAGACGGCCCGCATCCGCGTCGCCGAGGTGCTGAACTCCGACGGCACCCTCTACACGGCCAACTTCCGCGGAGCGAAGGCGACCGACTATTACACCTTCGCGGGAGACGGCGCCGAGACGTGGGAGCCGAACTTCACCTTCCACGGATTCCGCTACGTCGAGATCACGGGGGTCGACGAGGCCCCCTCGGCCGAAGACATCACCGGCGTCGTGGTCGGCACCGACAACATCTCCACCGGCGCGCTCGAGACCTCCTCGCCGCTCGTCAACCAGCTGCAGAGCAACATCGTGTGGGGTCAGCGCGGCAACTTCCTGTCGATCCCGACCGATACCCCGGCCCGCGACGAGCGCATGGGCTGGACGGGCGACATCAACGTGTTCGCGAACACCGCGAACTACAACATGGACTCGCAGCTCTTCCTGACCAAGTGGCTCCAGGACCTGCGCGACACCCAGAGCGCCGACGGCGCCTTCCCCGGCGTCGCCCCGGTCGTGCCCGGCAGGTTCGACGGCGGCTACGGTCGAGCCGGATGGGCCGACGCCGGCGTGCACGTGCCCTACTCGCTCTGGCAGGCCTACGGCGACACGCAGATCCTCGTCGACAGCTACGACTCGATGAAGCGGTACGTCGACTACCTCGACGCCACCTCCACCGACCACATCCGCAACGTCGGCGGCTACAACGACTGGCTGAACCTCGACGACGACACCCCGGCGACGGTCATCGACACCGCGTTCGTCGCGAAGGGCACCCGCGAGTTCGCCGAGATAGCGGCGGCGCTCGGTCGTGACGACGACGCGCAGCTCTACATGGAGCGCTACGAGGCGATCAAGGCGGCATTCGGCGCGGCATTCGTCAGCGCGGACGGCACGGTGCGGGGCGACTCGCAGACGGCCTACATCCTGACGATCACGAACGACCTGATCCCGGCAGGGCTCGAGGACCAGGTCGCTGCGCAGTTCGTCGAGACGCTCGAGCGGCGGAACAACCACCTGTCGACCGGCTTCCTCGGCGTCGACGGGCTGCTGCCGGCGCTCACGGAGATCGGGCGCACCGACATCGCCTACACACTGCTGCAGAACACCGACTACCCCTCGTGGGGCTACGAGATCGGCAAGGGCGCGACCACGATCTGGGAGCGCTGGAACTCGATCATGCCCGACGGCACCTTCGGGCCCGTCGAGATGAACTCGTTCAACCACTACGCCTACGGTGCGGTCGGCGAATGGATGTACCGCACGATGGCGGGCATCTCCGCGCTCGAACCCGGCTACCGCAAGGTGCTCATCGCACCCGAGACGGGCGCCGGTATCGACCACGTCGCCTCCTCGGTCGACACGCCGTACGGCGAGGTCGCATCGTCGTGGCGCACGGATGCCTCGGGCGCGATGCAGCTCGACGTCACCGTTCCCGCGAACACGACCGCCGAGATCCGCATCCCGACGACGAGTCGCTGGGCGATCACGGAGGGCGGCAAGCCCGCGGCATCCGTGAAGGGCATCGAGTTCGTGCGGTACGCCGACGGCGACGCCGTGTTCGCGGTGGGCTCCGGCGAGTACGCGTTCGCGCAGAACGTGACGCTCGGCCACCTCGGCGACACCCGTGACGCGGCGTCGGCGACCGAGGTCCAGGTGGCGGCGCTGCACAAGGACGGCGCGCTGACGAAGTCGCAGGCGAAGGCCCTCGACGACCTGGCCGACACGTTCGACGACCGGGCCGACAAGGCCTGGGACGCCTTCGTCGACGGCAAGAAGGGCCTGGAGCGCGACGTGCGCACCGCGGTCGCCGCGCACAAGACGCTGAGCTCGATGCAGGCGATCACCGCCTACCTCGATCGGGAGGTCGGGCGCGGAACGCTCGCGGTCGAGACCGCCGACTCGCTCCGGGCGATCCTCGCTCCGGCAGCCGAGAAGCTGGCCGCCGCGTGCGCGACGCTCGCCGGTGCGTCGGTCTCGCTGACCACGCCTGCCGAAGGGAGCTTCCCGGGAGACGCGGCGCGCGCCGAGATCGTCGTCGACGTCAGCGGCAAGAAGAAGCTGAGCGACGTCGAGGCCGAACTGACGTCGGCAGACGGGTGGAAGGTCACCGCGGTGCGAGCCGACGGCGCCAGGAAGTACACGCCAGGTTCGTCGACGACGTTCGCGTTCGATATCGCGATCCCCGCCGATGCGGCACCGGGAGGCTACGGCCTCGACGGCACCCTCAGCTACCGCTACGACGGCACCGAGGTGACGCTGCCGTTGGCGGCGCAGCTCACGGTCGCGGCGCCCGTGACGGTGGGGGCCGTCACGGTCGAGCCCGCGGCCGCTCACCCCGGTGACGTCGTGGCGGTCTCGGTCGAGCTCGTGAACCGCACGGCCGACGTGCGCTCCGGTTCGGTCCGGGTGACCGGGCCCGAGGGCTGGGGCGAGGTCGAGGTTCCGTTCGAGGCGGGCGCTGAGGCATCCGCTCGTTCGACCGTCGAGGTCGCCGTTCCCCACACGGTGACCGCGGGAGCCGCCGTGCTCACCGCGGCCGTCGGCTCGTCGGCCGAGGAGCGCGGCACGGCCTCGCTCGCGGTCGAGCTCTCGAGCACGCCGGCCGTCGTCGTCGACCACGTCGACCTCGGCCTCGCGGCCTCCGAGCAGGCGCACGGGCTGACCGCGTCCGAGCACTCGGGCACGTCGCCCGAGGCCGGGCTCACCCGCCGGTACACCCACACCTCCTACCCGGGCGGCTGGTTCGAGTTCGACGTCGCGGTTCCGGCCGGCGAACCGTTCGTGGTGCGCGCGGTCGAGACGTTCGACGCGGCGCGGCAGAAGACCTACGACATCTCCGCCGACGGCGAGACGGTGCTCGGGCAGCGCTACACCCGGACCGAGGGCGGCGCCGGCACGATGACCTACCAGTTCGTCGTCGACGACTCGGAGGCCACGGCCGACGGCACGGTGCGACTGCGGTTCCAGGATGTGGACGGCGCGTACGACCCGTCGATCGCCGACGTGTGGATCCTGCCGCTCGCCGGCGGCCTCGACGCGGCCGAGAACGTGCTGGCCGGATCGGCCGTCACGGCGCGCACGAGCCTGCAGGCCGCTCCGGGCTGGGGCACGGCGAACCTCGTCGACGGCAAGCGCGAGAGCCTCGCCGGCGGCGCGAAGGGGTACACCTCAGATGGCCCCGACCGGTCGCAGACGGGGGTCGACCAGTGGCTGGCCTTCGACCTCGGAGCGCCGAAGTCGTTCGACACGGTCGTGCTCTACCCGAGGACGGCGACCGCCGACGACAAGGCCGCCGACGGCACCGACGGGGCGCACTTCCCGAAGTCGTTCGCGGTACAGGTCAGCGATGACGGCACCACGTGGACGACGGTGCACGAGGTGTCCGGGCAGGCCGACCCGGGCCCGAGGCCGCAGACCTACGGCTTCGACGCCGTGCAGGCGCAGTACCTGCGGGTGCTCGTCACCGAGCTCGGACGTCCGACCGCGGAGGAGGGGCGCATCGGGTTCTACCGGCTGCAACTCGCCGAGGTGCAGGCGTTCGACCTGCCGTAGTCGAGAGACGCGGAACGGGCGGCCCGATCGGGCCGCCCGTTCTGCGCGTCCGGGGTGCATGGGCGTCGAAACGACACGACTCGTCGGGAGGTGCGGGCGAGCAGCGGCACGTCGCGTCATCTCGACTGCTGGGCCAACGCCTCCTCGACGATCTCGGCGACCGCCGTGTGCGCCCGCTCGCGGTCGGAGGCGACGAGGCCGATGCGGGTGCGCCGGTCGAGCACGTCGTCGACATCGAGCGCCCCTTCGGCGAGCACCGCGAACTCGATCTCGGCGCGCGTGACGTCGAGGTCGGGTGCGACGCGCTCGGCGGGGTCGGTGCAGCGGGCGAGGTCGAGCACAGCGGATGCCTCGGCGCCGAAGCGGGCGACGAGGGACGCAGGCAGCTCGGGGCGGGTGGTCGCGTGGGCCGGCGAGTCCGCCGGCGTGGTCGCGCCGGTCGCGCCGGTCGCCACCGGAACCGCCGAGCCGGGCGCTCCCACCAGGGCGAGTGTCGCAGTGCGGCAGCCGGGGTCGGCGAGGCCGGCGTGCCGGCACGCGAGGTCGACCGCGTCACGGGCCATCGCCCGGTAGGTCGTGAGCTTGCCGCCGAGCACGTTGAGCAGGCCCGCCTCCGAGACGGCGACGTGGTGCCGGCGGGAGATGTCGGCGGTCGAGCCGTCGCCACCCGTGTCGATGAGCGGGCGGAGCCCGGCGAAGGCGCCGAGCACGTCGTCTCGGCCGAGGGGGCGTTCGAGGGCCGCCGACACGGTGCGCAGCAGGAAGTCGATCTCGGCGTCCTGCGGCTGCGGCACGTCGGGCACCGGCCCCGGAGCCTCCTCGTCGGTGAGGCCGACGACGACTCGACCGAGCTGCTGCGGCAGCGCGAAGACGAAGCGACTGATCGAGCCCGGATGCGGCACGGTGAGTGCGGCGGTCGGGTGGCCGAGCGCGGCGGCGTCGAGCACGAGGTGGGTGCCCCGACTCGGGCGCATGCGGATGCCGGGGTCGAGCTCACCCGCCCAGACTCCGGCGGCGTTCACGACGACCCGGGCGCGCACGCGCAGCGAGCCGCCGCCGATCGTGTCGACGAGCGTCGCGCCGTCGGCATCCGCGTTCGAGATGCGAACTCGGGTGAGCACCGTCGCACCGTATGCGGCTGCGGTGCGGGCGAGCGCCACGACGAGGCGGGCGTCGTCGACGAGTTGGCCGTCGTGCGAGAGCACCCCGCCGCGCAGGCCCTCGCGGCGCAGGGCGGGGGCGAGTCGCAGCGCCTCGTCGCGGCCGATGCGGCGCGGGTGCGCCAGCACATCGCCGGGCGTGCGCGCGAGCATGCGCAGCCCGTCGCCCATGCCCATGCCGAGGCCGCCGAACACGCGCTGCTTCGTCGAGACGGAGGGCACGAACGGCAGTAGCTGGGGGAGGCTCCGCACGAGGTGCGGCGCGACGCGCGTCATCAGGATGTGCCGCTCCGCGGCGCTCTCGCGGGCGACGGCGACGTCACCGGTCGCGAGGTAGCGCAGCCCGCCGTGCACGAGCTTCGAGCTCCAGCGGCTGGTGCCGAACGCGAGGTCGTGCGCCTCGGCGAGCACCACCGAGAGTCCGCGGCTCGCGGCGTCGAGCGCCACGCCGGCGCCCGTGACGCCACCGCCGATAACAAGCAGGTCGACCGGCTCGCTGCGCGCGGCGAGTGCGTCGAGGTCCCGGGCTCGGCGGGCGGCGTTCAGCGCAGGGGAGTGCGCCGCAGGGCTCGGCTGCTCCCGCGCACCGGTGCCCTTCGGGTTCAGGGGCGGAGATGTCCGTCGAGTGCGTGCCAAAGTTCGCTGCTCCAATGCGGCTCGTCGATGAGGGCGGAGACGGTGTTGTGAGAGAGGATCGCCGACTGGGCGATGAGCAGGAGCATGACCGCGAGATCGCCCGGCGCGCCGGCGCGCACCGAGCCGCCCTGCTGGGCGAGTTCGATCGCGGTGGAGAGCCACTGCAGGATGACGCGCTGGCTCTGGCCGATGCGCTGCAACGTGTACCGGGTGAAGACCTCGGGCTCGCGCTCGAGCAGGCGTCCGTAGAGGGGGTCGGTGCGGAACAGCTCGGAGAAGCGCATCACGTCGCGCACGAGGTCGCTCCGCGAACGGGCGGGTTCGGGGAACTGCTCGATGAGCGACACCGTGGCGCGGAGCAGTGCCGCGCGCACGATCTCGTCGGCGCTGGCCCAGCGGCGGTACACGGTGGGCCGACTGACCCCGGCGTTGCGCGCGACCTCGGCGACCGTGACCCCGCCGACTCCGCGCGCGGCGATGAGTTCCACCGCGGCGTCGAGCATGCGCGTCTCGGCCTCGTCCCAGACGGGCCGGTCGAGCAGGACTGCTTGACGATCTTCCATGATGTGTCACACTGTAACGCATGGTCGACGGAGACACCTCACCCACTGCCGCAAGCGTCGGCGACGAGACATCCACCCCGATGCGGTGGAACGGCTGGGGCGACCCGGCGAAGGCGAAGGAGCTGCCGCTCGCAGTGCGGGCGCTGCTGCCGGTCATGCTCGGGCGCACGCCGAAGCCCGATGCCGCTGTCGCCCTCGACGAGGTCGAGCTCGCGCCGTCGGCGCTCGACGGCGCGGACCGGGCCGCGCTCGCCGCGATCGTCGGCGACGCGCACGTCGCGAGCGACGACGACGTGCGCATCCGTCACTCCGGTGGGCGCTCGACGCCCGACCTGCTCCGCCGTCGCGCGCGTCGACAGGATGCCCCCGACGCGGTCGTCTCGCCGGCCGACCACGCCCAGGTCGTCGAGGTGCTGCGACTGGCGGGCGAGCGCGGCATCGCCGTCGTGCCGTTCGGCGGCGGCACGAGTGTCGTGGGCGGACTCGACCCCGAACGCGGCACGCACCGCGCGGTGATCGCCCTCGAACTGCGCCGGCTCACCGGGCTCGTCTCCCTCGACGAGACGAGCGGCGAGGCGGCGCTGCGGGCCGGCACCACCGGGCCCGAGGCCGAGCGGCTGCTCGGCGAGCACGGGTTCGAGCTCGGGCACTTCCCGCAGAGCTTCCGCTACGCGACCATCGGCGGCTTCGCCGCCGCGCGCTCCTCCGGCCAGAACTCGGCCGGCAACGGCCGCTTCGACGCGATGGTCACGGGCCTGCGCGTCGCGACCCCGACCGGTGAGCTCGAGCTCGGTCGTGCGCCGGGATCGGCCGCCGGCCCCGACCTCCTGCGGCTCTTCCTCGGCTCCGAGGGGGCGTTCGGCGTCATCACCGAGGTGCGGGTGCGCGTGCACCGTGCACCGGAGGCGCGGCTGGCCGAGGCCTGGACCTTCCCCGACTTCGCGGCAGGCGCCGATGCCCTGCGCCGGGTCGCACAGCTCGGCACCGGCCCGACCGTCATCCGCCTCTCGGACGAGGCGGAGACGGGCGTCTCCCTCGCTCAGGTCGGCCGCATCGGCAAGGCGCTCGCGAAGGGCGCGAGCGCGGTCACGATCTTCGAGGGCGACGCCGAGCTCGCCGCCGAGCGGCAGGCCCGCACGGCGCAGGTGCTGCGCGAGTCGGGCGGCGTCTCGGCCGGCACCGCGCCCGCCGAGGAGTGGGTGCACGGGCGGTTCAACGCGCCGTACCTCCGTGACGCCCTGCTCGATCACGGGGTCTTCTGCGAGACCCTCGAGACCGCGACCACCTGGGCGAACCTCGAGCGGCTGAAGCGTGAGGTCACCGCCGCGATCACCGACGGCTTCGCCGAGCAGCGTGCCAAGTCGCTCGTGCTCTGCCACGTGTCGCACATCTACCCGACCGGTGCCGCGCTCTACTTCACGATCCTCGCGGGGGTGAAGGGCGACCAGCTCGCCGCCTGGGAGCCCGTGAAGGCCTCGGTGAACGACGCGCTCATGTCGGGTGGCGGCACCATCAGCCACCACCACGGCGTCGGGCGCGACCACGCCCCGTGGCTCGAACGCGAGATCGGTCCGGTTGGGCTGCGGATCCTCCGCGCCGTGAAGGCGGAGCTCGACCCTGCCGGTGTGATGAACCCCGGCGCGCTCCTCGAGCCCGGGAGCAACTGACATGACCGGGCACATCGCCGTGCTCGTGAACCCCAGCTCGGGTCGCGGTCGCGGCGCCGCCGCGGCAGCCCGGGCCGTCGAACGCCTCGAGGCGCTCACCGACGAGGTGCGCGTGTTCGCAGGCGACTCGGTCGACGACTCCCGGCGGCTCGCACGCGAGGCCGTCGCGGGCGCGCCGCGCGCGCTCGTGGTCGTCGGCGGCGACGGCACCCTCTCGTCGGTGCTCGACGCCGTCGTGGGTTCCGGCGTGCCGATCGCACTCGTGCCCGCGGGCACGGGCAACGACCTCGCGCGCGCCCTCGGCCTGCCGTTCGAGGCATCCGACGCCGCTTCGGCCGCCGCCGAGCTCGCCCTGAACGGCACGCCCCGCCCGATCGACGTCGGCGAGGTGGAGTCGGCGGCGGGCATCGCGCGCTTCCTGACCGTCGCCGCGCTCGGCTTCGACGCGCACGTCAGCGAGCGCACCAATCGGCTGAAGTGGCCGCGCGGGCGAGTCCGCTACTACCTGGCGATCCTCATCGAGGTCGCCCGGCTGCGCCCGATGCCGTTCGCCGTCGCGTTCGACGGCGGTGCGATGCAGTCCATGCCCGGCACCCTCATCGCCGTGGGCTCCACGCGCAGCTACGGTGGCGGCATGCCGGTGTGCCCCGACGCCGACCCCGCCGACGGCCTGCTCGACGTCACGCACGTCGCACCGCTCGGGCGTGCGAAGCTCGTGCGCCTCTTCCCGCTGCTGCTGCGCGGCACGCATGGCGAACGACCCGAGGTGACGACGGTGCGGGCGACGCACGTCGAGGTCGACGCGCCGGGCCTCGTGGTCTATGCCGACGGCGAGCGGGTGGGCGCCGGGCGGGCGCGCATCCGGGTGGTGCCCGGTGCGCTCACGATGCTCGTGCCCGCTACGGTCGGCGCGGCCGATGAGCATGACGGGTACGGCGAGGCCGGCGCCGGCGCCGGCGCCGGCGCCGGCGCCGAGACCGAGTCCGGTGGGGAGGTCGCGGCATGACCGGCTTCGACCACGACGTCGTCATCGTCGGCTCGGGCTTCGGCGGCTCCGTCGCGGCGCTGCGCCTCGCCTCGAAGGGCTACCGCGTGCACGTCTACGAGGCGGGTCGCCGCTTCGCAGACGCCGACTTCGCGAAGACCTCGTGGGATGTGCGGCGCTATCTGTGGGCGCCGGCGATCGGATGCTTCGGGGTGCAGCGCATCCACAAGCTGCCGCACGTCATGGTGCTGGCCGGCGCCGGCGTCGGCGGCGGATCGCTGAACTACGCGAACACGCTGTACGAACCCGGCCCGTCGTTCTTCGAGGACCGGCAATGGCGCGGCCTCGCCGACTGGCAGGCCGAGCTCGCCCCGCACTACACGACGGCGAAGCGCATGCTCGGCGTCGTGCCCCAGTACCCGCACTTCGGGCCGGTCGAGCAGATCATGGAGGATGCCGCGAACGACCTCGGCGTCGGAGCGACGTTCCGACGGGCACCCGTCGGCGTCTGGTTCGGCCGCCCGGGCGAGACGGTGCCCGACCCGTTCTTCGGCGGCGAGGGTCCCGACCGCACCGGGTGCACGCTGTGCGGCAACTGCATGGTCGGCTGCCGGGTCGGCGCGAAGAACACGCTCGCGAAGAACTACCTCGCGCTCGCCGAACGACTCGGCACGACGATCGAGCCGCTCCGCACCGTCGTCGAGGTGCGCGAGCGCCCCGGCGGCGGCTTCACGGTCACGACGGTGCGGAGCGGCGCATGGTTCGGTCGCGATCGCCGCGCGGTGAGCGCGGAGCAGGTGGTGTTCGCCGCCGGCACCTGGGGCACGCAGCAGCTGCTGCACCGCATGAAAGACTCGGGCGCGCTGCCCGGCCTGTCCGACGCGCTCGGCCGCCTCACCCGCACGAACTCCGAGGCGCTCGACGGCGCGGTCGCGGTCTCGGTGCCCGAGGAGCTCGGCCTCGCGAGCGGCGTGGCCATCACCACCTCGTTCCACGTCGATGAGCGCACCCACGTCGAGAACGTGCGGTACGGCCCGGGGTCGAATCTCATGGGTGCGCTCGCGACGGGCCTCGTGCCCGGCGGTCGCCCCCTCCTCGGACGGCTCGGCGCGTTGATCGGCGGGGCGCTGCGGCATCCGATCACGACCCTGCGTCTGACCTCGCTGCGGCGCTGGAGCGAACGCGGCATCATCGCGCTCGTCATGCAGACGGCCGACAACTCGCTCACCCTCTCGCTCCGACGCCGCTTCGGGCGAACGGTGCTCACGAGCGCCCAGGGCGAGGGCGAGCCGAACCCGAGCCACCTGCCTGGTGCGCACCTCGCGGCCCAGGCGATCGCCGCTCGCATGCAGGCGGCGGGCGGTGTGCCCGTCGAGGCGCGCGGCTCGTGGCCCGAGGTGTTCGGCATCCCCCTGACCGCGCACTTCCTCGGCGGCGCCGTCGTCTCAGGGACTCCCGAGCGGGGCGTCGTCGACCCGTACCACCGCGTGTGGGGCCACCCGGGGCTGCACGTCGTCGACGGTGCCGCGATGCCGGCGAACCCGGGCGTGAATCCGTCGCTCACGATCACCGCCATGGCCGAGCGCGCCCTGTCGTACTGGCCGCGCCGGAGCGCCGCGGATCAGCGGCCCACGCAGGAGGAACTGCTCGACCGACGCGGCTGAGGCACTCGCAGCCCTGTCGGTCGATCCGACCCGCGAGTAGCATCTGCGCCATGGCCGAGCTGCCGGATTTCTCAGACCTGCGAGCGCTCTACGTCAACTGCACGCTGAAGCGAAGTCCCGAACCGAGCCACACCCAGGGCCTCATGGACGCGAGCATCGCCCTCATGCGCGAGCGCGACGTGCACGTCGACGAGCTGCGGTTCGTCGACCTCGAGGTCGCGACCGGGGTCTACCCCGACATGCGCGAGCACGGCTGGGCGACGGATGCCTGGCCCGATGAGGTGTGGCCGCTCGTCGAAGCAGCCGACATCCTCGTCGTCGGCGGTCCGATCTGGCTCGGCGACAACTCCTCGATCACCAAGCGGCTCGTCGAGCGGCTCTACTCGATGAGCGGAGAGTTCAACGATCGCGGCCAATACGTCTACTACGGCAAGGTCGGCGGCGCGATCATCACGGGCAACGAAGACGGCATCAAGCACTGCGCGATGAACCTGCTCTACAGCCTGCAGCACATCGGCTACGCGATTCCGCCGGGTGCCGATGCCGGCTGGATCGGCGAGGCGGGGCCCGGACCGAGCTACCTCGACCCCGGTTCCGGCGGGCCCGAGAACGACTTCACCAATCGCAACACGACGTTCATGACGTACAACCTGCTGCACCTCGCGCGGCTGCTGAAGGACGCGGGCGGCTTTCCGGTCGGCGGCAACCTGCGCGCCGAGTGGGACGGTGGCGACCACTCCGGCTTCGAGGCGAATCCCGAGTACCGCTGACCGCGCGTACCGCGGACCCCGCGTACCGCTGACCCCGCGGACCACCGAGTCCGGGTGCCGCTGGGGCCGGGTCCGCTCGCGGGGCGCAGCGTACTCGGTCGGGGTGATGCCCGAAGGGGTCCGTGCCAAGCAGGGACGAACGGGTGCAGATCGTTCAACAATCCGGACACCCGTCTCTTGAATCGTTATAGCAGCGATCCCTAGGCTGCCCATACGTCCTGGGGGGAATGGTCGTACCGACTCCCTTGGATTCGTGTCGCATACGCGCCATGCCTATCTCGAAGAGGAGAAGCACATGACCAACGGCTCGAAGTCCCACTCACGCAACCGACGCTCGATCACGCTCGCCGCCACGGCAGCGCTCGCGCTCGCCGCCCCGCTCGCCGCGGGTTCTCCCGCCCTCGCCGACGCGAACTTCCCGTCGCCGAACGGCAACACCAACACCGCCAGCATCGTCGACTACGCCGACTTGGTCGCCCAGCTCGAGCAGCTCGAGAACACCTCGCGCTTCGGTCTCGACGCCTTCACGCTCGCCGAGGCGGGCACTGCGGTGAACACCTCCGAGACGGGTCGCGACCTCTACGTCGCGACCGTGGGCAGCGGCCCCGAGGCGGTCTGGCTGCAGGGCCGCATCCACGGCAACGAGCCCTACGGCACCGAGTCGCTCCTCGCCGTGCTGAAGGAGCTCGGGACCAACGGCTCGCCCGAGTGGAAGCTGCTGCGCGAGAGCTACACCTTCCACGTCATCCCGATGTACAACCCCGACGGCTCGGAGCTGAACATCCGCCACACCGTGCTGCAGGACGGCACCGCGAAGCGGATCGATCTCAACCGCGACTGGGGCGTTGGCAAATTCGAGGCCGTCGAGTCGGAGGCCTACTACGAGTACTGGACGATGGTCGACCCGGCGTTCGCCATCGATGTCCACCACCAGGGCCTCAAGACCGAGCGCGGCGACGGCGACGAGGTCACCCTGTCGCTCGGTGTCTCGCTGGCTCCGGGTGGACCGACGCTCCCCGGTGTCCAGGGCGGTGCCTACGACGTGCTCACACGCCAGATGCAGGTGCACGTCTACGACGAGCTCTCGAAGTACGGGTACATCAACATCGACCGTTACGACGTCGGCCGCGGCATCGAGATCGACATCAAGGGGGGCGTGGTCTCGGCGATGATGCTCGGGCTCAACCACGACGGGCTGAACCCCGAGGGGCACAGCAACCCGGCGATCTTCTTCGAGACGAGCGGCAACACGAGCGACGGCAGCCTCGGCCAGAAGGCGCGCGGCAAGTCGATCAAGCAGAACGTGCTCGCGCTGCAGGAACTGCTCGTCGGCATGGCGACCGGTGAGGTGCAGCAGGAGGACCCGGCCCGTTGGGACGAGATCCCGCACGCGCCGGTCACCGGCTACCAGACCGACACGGGCGTCATCCCCGCGTCCTTCTGAGGCGCCGTTCTCTCAGAGGCACGATGACATGGCGGTGGCCGGTCCCGAGTTCCGGGGCCGGCCACCGTTTTCGATCACCAGGCGACTGCTCGCGGCCTACGCGTCGACGAGTGCGCGCTTGACGATGCTCGTGAAAAAGCCGAGCCCGTCGACACCTGAACGCATCGCGGCGGCGGTGTCGGGGCCGAAGCCGGGCTCGACCGCGTGCTCGGGGTGCGGCATGAGACCGACGACGTTGCCGCGGGCGTTCGAGATGCCCGCGATGTCGCGGAGCGAGCCGTTGGGGTTCACGTCGACGTAGCGGAAGACCACGCGGCCCTCGCCCTCGAGCCGGTCGAGCGTGTCGTCGTCGGCGATGAAGCCGCCCTCGCCGTTCTTCAGCGGGATGGTGATCTGCTGGCCGGCCTCGAAGTCAGCGGTCCAGTCGGTCGACGAGTTCTCGACGGTGAGCACCTGGTCGCGGCAGATGAACGAGCCGTGGTCGTTGCGGATGAGCCCGCCCTCGAGGAGACCGGCCTCGGTCAGCATCTGGAAGCCGTTGCAGATGCCGAGCACCGGCATGCCGGAGTTCGCCGCGGAGACGACCTCGGTCATGATCGGGCTGAGCGAGGCGATCGCGCCGCAGCGCAGGTAGTCGCCGTAGCTGAAGCCGCCGGGCAGGATGAGCGCGTCGACGCCCTCGAGGTCGTGAGAGCCGTGCCAGAGGGCGACGGGCTCGGCCCCGGCGAGGCGCACCGCGCGCTGCGCGTCGCGGTCGTCGAGCGAGCCGGGGAAGGTGATGACACCGATGCGCATGGCGAGCCCGCTCAGTGCGTTTCGCCGGCGGGGGCGCCGAAGCCGTCGGCGGTGACGGATGCCGCGTCGGACGCCTCTTCGGCGAGCTCGGCGTTCGTCACCTCGTAGTGGATGCCGACGACGTCTTCGATCACGCCGTTCGAGAGGATCTCCTCGGCGATCTCCTGCACCTGGGCGCGCAGCGCGTCGTCGACGGGTCCGTCGACGGTCAGTTCGAATCGCTTGCCGATGCGCACGCCGCTGAACCCGGTGCGTCCGGTGCGGGCGAGGGCGCCGGCGACGGCCTTCCCCTGGGGGTCGAGCAGTTCGGCTTTGGGCATCACGTCGACGACGATGGTGGGCACCGCGGTTCTCCGTCCGGTGTCGAAAATGTGGATGCGTCGATTCTACCGGGGCGCGGAGGTGTCGAAGCATCCGTCGCCCCTCGGTGTGCGGGAGCGCACCGCGGCGGTCCGGTCGCGTCGCGCGCGACCGGACCGTCCGGTCCTCGTCGGCCCTGTCCGCGTGCCGTGCGTCAGCGCCGGGTGACGGCCTTGACGAGCAGGCCGACGGCGACGACCACCGCGGCACCCACGGCGATGACGAGGGCCGGATTCTCCCGATACCGTGCCTTCACGTATGCGACGCCGTCGTCGGCGACCTCCCGCGCGCCTGCGACGGCGGCGCTCGCCTGCGCGGCGACGGCGTCGACGGTGTCGGCTGCGGTGTCGCGGGCATCGTTCAGCACGTCGGCCACGGTGTCGGATGCCTGCCCGGCTGCTCGGGCCGTGGCGTCCCCGAGCCGATCGGCGCCCGTCTTCACTGCTCGCGTCGCGTCTGCCGCACCGTCGCTCACTGCGTCGGCGACGTGATCTGCGTAGTCGCGCGCGGTCTCGGTCGCTTGGTTCGCCGTGTTCTTCACGGCGGCCGTGACGTCATTCTGAGTGCGATCCGTGTCGGCCATCATTGGCTCCCTTCGCCGGGTGATCGGGTCATCTCATCGGATGATCGAGTCATCGTACGCTCGCGGACCGTGAAGGGCCCGGATCGGCCGTCGGGCTTGCCACGGCCCCGTCGGGGTGCTATCGGGGTCGTCGAGGGGAAGTTGCGCCGGACGCATTCCACGCGTATTATTCCGGGCGGAATAACTCGACTGAATCCGATGGGAGCGCGGATGCCGCAGCTCAACCCGCTCGCCTTCTCGGCGCTCGGCATGCTGATCGACGCGCCCATGCATCCGTACGAGATGTACCAGCTCATGCTGGTGCGCAGGGAGGACCGGGTCGTCAAGGTGAGCGCAGGCTCGCTCTACCGCGCGGTCGAGCGCCTCGCTCGCGACGGGCTGATCGTCGAGAGCGCGACCGAGCGCATGGGCAACCGGCCCGAGCGCACCGTCTACACCGTGACGGATGCCGGGCGCGATGCGTTCGACGAGAGTCTCGAGGAGATGCTCAGCCGGAGCGTCAACGAGTTCCCCGAATTCCCGCTCGCCATCGGCGAGGCGCACAACCTGCCGGCCGAGCGGGTCGTCGAACTGCTCGGCGCCCGCCTCGACGCCATCCGCGACGACATCGCCTGGTACGACACGGCGATGGTGCGCATCGCCGCCAAGGGCAAGCCGAAGCACGTCGTGCTGAACGTCTACTACAGCAGGGCGATGCTCGCAGCCGAGGCCGACTGGCTCGCAGCGACCATCGACGAACTCCGCTCCGGCGAACTCGAGTGGCCGTCCGGCCGCCCGAGCGCCACACCCCAGACCTGACCCGTTCCGGAGGAACACATGCAGACCGAACGCAAGCCATGGCCCGCCCTCTGGGCGCTCGTCATCGGCTTCTTCATGATCCTGGTCGACTCGACCATCGTCTCGATCGCGAACCCCGCCATCATGCGCGACCTCGGCACCGACCTCACCGCGGTGCTGTGGGTGACGTCCGCCTACCTGCTGGCGTACGCCGTGCCGCTGCTCATCACGGGCCGCCTCGGCGACCGCTTCGGCCCGAAGAACGTGTACCTCGTCGGCCTCGCCGTCTTCACGCTCTCCTCGCTCTGGTGCGGCCTGTCCGACGACATCACCATGCTCATCGTCGCCCGCGTCGTGCAGGGGCTCGGCGCCGCGCTGATGACCCCGCAGACGATGGCGGTCATCACGCGCATCTTCCCGCCGCAGCAGCGCGGGGCGGCGATGGGCCTCTGGGGAGCCGTCGCCGGTGTCGCGACGCTCGTCGGCCCGATCCTCGGCGGTCTCCTGGTCGACTCGCTCGGCTGGGAGTGGATCTTCATCGTCAACGTGCCCGTCGGCGTCGTCGCGTTCATCCTCGCGGTGCGGCTCGTGCCCAAGCTCGAGACGCACCAGCACTCGTTCGACTGGCTCGGCGTGGTGCTGAGCGCGGTCGGCATGTTCCTCGTGATCTTCGGCATCCAGGAGGGCGCGACCTACGACTGGGGCACCATCACCGGACCGATCACCGTCTGGGGCCTGATCATCACTGGCCTCGTGGTGCTCGTCGCCTTCGTGGTCTGGCAGCGCTTCAACCGCAAGGAGCCGCTGCTGCCGCTCGACCTCTTCACAGACCGCAACTTCGCCCTGTCGAACGCCGCGATCACCTTCGTCGGCTTCGCCATCGTCGCCATGCCGCTGCCGCTCGCGTTCTACTACCAGGTCGCCCGTGGCCTCGAACCGACGCAGGCCGCGCTCATGCTCGTGCCGATGGCGGTCGTCTCGGGCGTCATGGCGCCGTTCATCGGTCGCTTGACCGACCACGTCGACCCGAAGTGGATCGCGTTCGCCGGCTTCACCATCACCGCCGCCGGCCTCGCCGCCATGTCGCTGCTCATCACGCCGGATGTCGACCTCTGGGTACTGCTCATCCCGGCCGCGTTCCTCGGCCTCGGCATGTCGGGTATCTGGGCGCCGCTCGCATCGACCGCGACGCGCAACCTGCCGCCGCAGCAGGCGGGTGCCGGCTCGGGCGTCTACAACATGACCCGGCAGTTCGGCTCGGTGTTCGGTGCCGCGGCGATCACGGCGCTCATGAACGGCCGGCTCGAGGCGAACCTCCCCGGGTTCGTCGAGGCCGGCGGCGAGCAGTCGACCACGGCGGGCCAGGCGCTGCCGCCGCAGATCGCCGGCGGATTCACCGATGCGATGTCCCAGTCGCTGTGGCTGCCCGTCATCGGGTTCGCGATCGGCGCCGTGCTGGTGCTGTTCTTCGCCAAGCCCAAGGTCACGGTCGACTGGGAGCAGCAGGGCGCTGCGGCGCGGACGGATGCCGCGACGGGCACTGCGGCTGTGACGGAGGCCCCGACGCCGGCCTCGACGCCCGAGCGCGCCGGGTAGACGTCAGGCCAGCCCGGCGCGCTCCGTGAGCACCGTGACCAGGGTGTCGCGCGTGGCGGCGAGCCCGCGGTACACCTCCTCGAAGCTCGTCGACAGCGGCGAGAGGCCGATGCGGAGCCCGCCCGGATCGCGGTAGTCGGGGATCACGTCCTGCTGCCAGAGCCGTGCGGTGACCTCGCGCATCGCGTCGTGGTGCAGGGTGACGTGCCCGCCGCGCTCCTCGGGGTCGGCCGGGGAGGCGAGGGTCACGCCGAGCGGGGCGAGCCAGTCGTCGGCGAGGGTGATCGCGAACTCGGTGAGCGCGATCGACTTCTCGCGCAGCGCCGGCATGCCGGCCTCCTCGATCATCGCGAGCGTCTCCTCCATGGCGAGCATGCCGACGATGGGCGCCGTGCCGGAGAGGAAGCGGCGGATGTCGGGCACGGGCTCGTACTCGGGGCCCATCGCGAACATGTCGGTCGTGCCCCACCAGCCCTGGATCGGCTGCGCGATCGCCGCCTGCAGGTCGTCGCGCACGTAGGCGAACGCGGGGGAGCCCGGGCCGCCGTTCAAGTACTTGTAGGTGCAGCCGACGGCGAGGTCGAAGCCCCAGAGATCGGCCTTCACGGGCACCGAGCCGGCCGAGTGGCAGAGGTCCCAGAGGATGAGGGCGCCCGCGTCGTGCGCGATGCGGGTGAGCTCGGGGGCATCCGCCAGATAGGCCGAGCGGTAGGCGACGTGCGAGATGACGACGAGCGCGGTCTCGGGGCCGGCCACCTCGGCGAGCTGTTCGGGCGAGACGCCGGCGGAGGTGTCGACCTCGATCCAGCGCAGGCGCATGTCCCGTTCGCGGGCGATGCCCTCGAGCACGTAGCGGTCGGTCGGGAAGTTGTCGGTGTCGACGACGATCTCGCGCCGCGCGGGGTCGCGGGCGACCTGTGCGTCGACGGCCGCGCGGGCGAGCTTGTACAGCAGCACGGTGGTCGAGTCGCCGATGATCGTCTGCCCGGCCTTCGCCTCGATGACGGCGCGGCCGATGCGGTCGCCGATCTCGGTGGGCAGTTGCAGCCAGGCCTCGTCCCAGCCGCGGATGAGTCGGCCGCCCCAGTCCTCGCGCAGGAACCGCTCGACGCGCTCGATCGCCGACACCGGCGGGCGGCCGAGGGAGTTGCCGTCGAAGTAGACGACGTCGGTCTCTGCGCCCGCGAAGCGCTTGCGGTAGTGCGCGAGCCCGTCGGCGCGATCCATGCGGCGGGCGAACGCGAGATGCGGGTCGTGGCTCATAGCTGCTCCAGGTCTTCGGCGGGGGAGAGGCGGGCCGAGGCCAGCCAGGCGGGGAACTCGTCGAGGGTCGCGGGCGGCTCGCCGGGTACGAAGGTCGCCACGGCGCCGTCGCCGGCCTCGTCGGGGCCGCCGGGCCACGGGTCGGTGAGGGCGTCGAGCACGGCGGATGCCCCGAGGCCCGCGCGCACGAGCAGCGCGAGTTCGGCGGGGTTCACGCCGAGCGGCTGCTCGCCGTTGCCGAGGTCGGTGCCGTAGAGCACGCGTCCGCCGGCGGCGTGGAAACGGCCGAGGTTGTCGAGCGCGATCGCGGTCTCGGGCGTCGGCTCGCCGTAGCCGGCGACGAAGAGCGTCGAGATCCAGCACTGCCCGGCGGCGACGGCCCGTGCAACGAGATCGTCGTCGAGCCGCTCGGTGAACGGCGTGTGCGCGAAGGCGTCGACGCCGGCATCGATCGCGAGTCGCGACATCCCCTCGCCCTCGACGTGGGCGACCACCGGGACTCCTGCTGCGTGCGCGCTCGCCACCACGGCGGCGAGCGTGGCGGCGTCGAGCACCGGGCCGGCCTCCCGGTTCAGCGCGACCTTGATGACGGATGCCCCGAACGCCAGCTGCTCGGCGACCGCCGTCTCGGCAGCGGTGGGCAGTGCGGCGCGCTCGTCGCCCGCCTCGACGACGATCTCGCGGGCGCTGCCGGGCGACGCCCACGCTCGGCCCACCGGGTACCCGCCCGGCGCGGTGAGGAAGCTGCCGGCGAAGGCCACCTTGGGCAGACCGTCGCGACGGGCGTGGCTCGCGATCGTGTCGAGCGGGCCGCCGAGGTCGACGACGCCCGCGAGCGCGGTGTCGCACAGGGCGTCGGGCCCGATGATCATGAGGTGCACGTGGTGGTCGATCAGCGGCGGCAGCATCGTGCCGGTCTCGCCGGGGCGCTCCGCGCTCATCGAACGCCGCACGCGCCGGGCGCGGGGCCCGAGTTCGGGCGGTCCGGGATCGAGAGGGCTCGGCATCGTCAGCCCGGGATCTCCGTGCGCACGGCGTACAGCTCGGGGAAGAAGGTGAGGTCGAGCGCGCGGCGCAGGAAGCTCGCGCCGCTCGACCCGCCGGTGCCCGTCTTGTTGCCGATGATGCGCTCGACCGTCTTCAGGTGCCGGAAGCGCCAGAGCTGGAAGTTGTCCTCCAGGTCGACGAGCTCCTCGCACGTCTCGTAGGCGGCCCAGTGCTCCGACGTGTCGGCGTAGATCGATGCGAACACCGGCACGAGCTCGGGTGCGTACGTCCACGCCTGGGTGACGTCGCGTTCGAGGATCGCTGCGGGGATCGGGTAGCCGGCGCGGGCGAGCAGGCGGAGGAACTCGTCGTAGAGGCTCGGCGAGTCGAGGGCGTGGCGGAGGGTGGCGGTGGCCGCGGCATCCGACTCGAAGACCTGCATCATCTTCGCGTTCTTGTTGCCGAGCACGAACTCCACGGCGCGGTACTGGTACGACTGGAACCCGCTCGCGTTGCCGAGCACGCCGCGGAACTGCGCGTACTCGGTGGGCGTGAGCGTCGCGAGCACCGACCACTGCTCGGTGAGCGTCTTCTGGATGTGCTTGACGCGCGCGATGCACTTGAGCGCCGGGGCGAGCTCGTCGGAGCGCAGCAGGTCGCGCGCGGTCTCGAGCTCGTGCAGCACGAGCTTCAGCCACAGCTCGGTGGTCTGGTGCTGGATGATGAACAGCAGCTCGTCGTGGTGCTCGGGCCGCGAGATCGGCCGCTGCGCGGAGAGCAGGGTCGGCAGGTCGAGGTAGCCGCCGTAGCTCATGCGATCGCTGAAATCGGTGACGACGGACGCCTCGATCGTGCGGGTGTTGGCTTCGACGCCGTCGATCGCGCCCTCGGGTTCGGTTGGCTCAGTAGTCACGGCACCAGCCTAACCACGCGCGGGAGCCGACACGGCGGGCATCCCCCTTGCCGGACGCACCGGCAGGTGCCCGCCGCGCCGCAACCCCTCCCCCCAGAGAGGTCGCCGCCCCGTTCATTCGGGTAAACGGAGGCGACCCTCCGAATCATAGCCGATCGACGCGCGTACAGTGAAAGCGTGAGCTCATCCCAGTCGCCCCGCCGCGATGCGCGGCGCAACCACGAGCGACTCCTCGTCGAGGCGAAGCAGCTCTTCGCCGAGCGCGGCGTCGACGCGCCGCTCGACGAGCTCGCGGCACGCGCCGGAGTCGGAGCCGGCACCGTGTATCGCCACTTTCCGAACCGCGACGCGCTCGTGCGCGAGCTCTACGATGCCGCGGTCACCGACCTGCACGACTTCGCGCCGCAGTTCCTCGGCGCGGAGACGGGCTGGCTGGGGATCGAGCTCTGGCTCGAACTGGTCAGCGGATGGCTCGCCGACTCGCCGTACCTCCCGGCGGTGATGCGCCGCGTCGCCGAACTGGATCCGAAGCACCGCCCCGCCACCGAGTTCGTGCCGATGATGGACGCGGTGGTCGCCCGCGCCCAGGCCGAGGGGTCGCTGCGCCGAGACGTCACCGCGGTCGACCTCAGCGTGATGGTCGACATGCTCGGCTCGCTCGGCCAGTACGGCAAGGCGTACCTGCCGTACTGGCGTCGCCAGCTCACAGTCATGCTCGACGGGCTGCGCGCGCGGCCCGACGTCACCCCGCTGCCCGGCGAGGGCCAGGCCTTCGACGAGTTCCACGACATGTCGCACGCGAAGGGGCCGACGCCCCCGAACGGCTGACCTCGTGCTGCTCAGTCGATCGAGCCTGTCGAGATCCGCGTCGCGGTCGGGTCGCGACCGGCTCGACCCACGGACTCAGTCGGCGGCGCGCACCACGACGAGGTTCGCCCACGGGTCGTCGAATGCGAGGGTGAGGCCGTCGTCGCGCGTTGCGACCCGATAGTGCCCCATGCGTTCGCCGAGTTCGCCGAGGTCGTCGGCACCGGGCACGACGATCTCGACCTTGCCGAGTCCGAGGGCGAGGCCGCGACGGCCGGCGCCGCGGCTGTTCCACGTGTTCATCGCCATGTGGTGGTGGTAGCCGCCGGCGGAGACGAAGAGCGCCTGGTCGCCCATCTCGGCCGTCGTCTCGAAGCCGAGTCGTTCGACGTAGAACTCGCGCGCGCTCGCGACGTCGCCGACCGAGAGGTGCACGTGACCCACGACGGCGTCGCCCAGGCCGAGACCGGATGCCGCGGCATCCGCCCCGCCCTGGGTGAGGTGTTGGCGCAGGTACTCGTTGGGGTCGAGGTGCAGGGTCGCCATCTCGATCGTGCCGTGCGTCCAGCTCCACTTCGAGCGGTCGCGGTCGAAGTAGAGCTCGATGCCGTTGCCTTCGGGGTCGGTGAAGTAGAAGGCCTCGCTCACGAGGTGGTCGGCGCTGCCGGTGAAGGTGCCCGGATGCTTCGAGGCGATCGAGTAGATCGCGGTCGCGAGCGCCTCCCGGGTGTCGAAGAGGATCGCGGTGTGGAAGAGCCCGGCGTCGCGCGGAGAGGCGTGGCGCAGTTCGGGCGCGTGCTCGAGGATCACGATCTGCGTGGTGCCGCGGCCGAGCACGGCGACGGGGCCGTCGTGGCTCAGGAGTTCGAGCGTGACGGCGTCGCGGTAGTAGCGGATCATCGCGTCGAGGTCGCCGACGCGCAGCGTGACCGCGCCCATTCCGGTGTCGGCGGTGAGCAGGCCCGCGCCTTCCGGCGCTCCATTGGTTGTAATCACAACTAATGATAACCCCGTGATCGCGCCGGGCATTCCCGAGTGGAGGCGACCGTTCGGGCGTCGACGCCGGCCGTGGCTGCCGGAATCGGGTCTGGCGCTCGGAGGCCGCGATCCCTAGCGTGGAGGCTACGCGGCTCCCGGGGAATCGACGGGGAGCCCTCCTGAGGGGACGAAGACATGGGCATGGACAACCTGGTGCTGTACGTGGCGACCTACGACGACGGTGCGACCGCCACCGACGAGTACCGCTCGCTCAAAGACGCCGAGGCATCATCCGAACTCGAGGTCGTGTCCTCGGTCGTGATGCGTCGCGGTGACGACGGCAGGGTCGCCGTCGACGAGCACGGCACCGGCCAGGTCGCCGCCGGCACGTGGATCGGCGGTGCCGCCGGACTCGTCGTCGGCCTCTTCGCGCCCCCGCTGCTCGCCGCGACGGCCATCGGGGCGGGAGTCGGTGCCATCTCGGGAGCGATCGCGAAGAAGCACGACGAGAAGAAGGTGGGCATCGAGCTCGAGGAGTACCTGCCGAAGGGATCGTCGGCCATCGTGGCAGTGCTCGACGACAAGTACCTCGACCGCATCGACGCCGTGCTGACGAAGTACGCCAAGAAGGTCGACAAGGCGATCGATCGCGAGGACTACGAAGCCCTCGAGAAGGCGATCAGCGAGGGCGGCGACAAGATCGCCAAGGCGATCGCCTCCTAGCGCTCAACCGCTGCGGGGTCGAGCCTGTCGAAACCCGGTGACGGATCTCGACAGGCTCGATCAGCAGAAGCGGGCTCGATCAGCAGGAGCGGGCTCGATCAGCAGGAGCGGGCTCGATCAGCAGGATCCGCTCAGGCGCCGGTCAGCCGGCCGAGCAGCTCCCGGGAGCGTCGGCGGCTCCTCCGAGACGTCCTGGTCCCAGTTCGCGGCGCGCCAGTCGCGGCCGGTCTACCCGTGGCTCACGCGGGGCCGCTCCCGAACGTCTCGTTGAGGAGGCGCTGCTGGACGCCCTGGAACGCTGCGGCAACGGTGAGGTTCGCATCGTCCACGCAGTTCAACGCAGCTGTCAGGGTCTTGGACCCGTCGGGAGTGGCGTACATGAGCGCCGCGTGGCCCACCGAGGCGCCGTTGTGCGAGATGACGGTGGCGCCGTCGTCGGTGGTCAGCACGAACACGCCCAGCCCATAGTCCATATTCGGGATGCCCGTCGCGCGCGGGGTGAACATCTCCTCGCGCAGTTCGTCTGGGAGGAGCTTGCCGCCAGTGAGGGCGGCGATGAACGTGTGAAGGTCTTCGGTCGTCGAGATCATGTCTCCACCGGCGGAGATCCATGAGGGGTTCTGGCGGGTGATGTCGACCGTGCGCGGTTCGCCGTCCTCGTCGTATCGGTAGTAGGCGTGGGGGTGCGGCTCGGCGATCTCCGCGTCATCCGGGACCACGGTGTGCGACATGCCGAGAGGAGTCAGGATCAGCCGCTGCATCTCCTCGGTGACGGTGCGGCCGGTGACCTGCTCGATGAGCAGGCGGGCGAGGACGTAGTTGGTGTTGGAATAGCTCCAACCCGAGCCGGGCTCGAACCGAGGAGGCTTGGCCAGCGCGAGCTCGACGAGCTCTTGTGGCCGATACGTCTTGAACCGGTTGTTCAGCCACTCCGTTCCGTTGGGGCCGTATGGCATCGGGATGCCGAGCGCGATCGACCCGTCGTCGTAGACCTCGCCGGTGAAGTTGAAGAGGCCGCTGGTGTGCTGGAGCAGCATCCGCACAGTGATCCGCGTGTCGAGCCCGAACTGGGTCAGGTGGTCCGCGACCGGGTCGTCCAAGGCGATCCTGTCTTCGGCCACGAGTTGCAGCACCAGGGTCGCGGTGAAGGTCTTGGTATTGCTGCCGATCCGGATGTGCCCGTCCACGGGCGGCTTGATGTCCCCGCCCAGTTCGACCGCGCCGGCGCTGCCGACCCACGTGCCCTGCTCGTCGTCGACGCGGACCGTCAGCCCGATGATGCCGGTGTCGACGAGCGCGTCGATCGTCCGTTGGAGGTGGTCGGCGGTCTGGCTGGAGAGGGTGGTGGTCCTGGTGGTCATGGTGGTTCGCTCCTTCGAAGCGTTCGATTCCCGTCGGCGTCCTGCCGACGTGAGAAGCCTCCACCTTGACCTCGGGTCAAGGTCAAGCGAGGTACTCCGAATCGCGCGAGCACGTGATCGAACGGTGGGGATCGACAACGTCGAGGTCTCCGTCACCGACTTCACCAGGTCGATCCGGGTACGCAGCGTTTCGACCTCACCACCTTCGGGAGCTCGTGGTCGTCGGGCCTGCCGCGAACGTGACGGCCGTCGACGGGATCAGCTCAGGAGCCCGTGCACTGGGCGCCACCCGGTGCGACACTGCGGTCAGGCTCCGGGGTCAGGCTCCGGGGTCAGGCTCCGGGGTCAGGCGCCGGGGTCAGGCGCCGGTCAGTCGGCCGAGCAGCTCCCGGTAGCGGGCCGCCGTCTGCTCCACGATCTCGTGGGGGAGGGTCGGCGGCTCCTCTGAGACGTCCTGGTCCCAGTTCGCGGCGAGCCAGTCGCGCACGATCTGCTTGTCGAAGCTCGCCATGCGCAGTTCGGGCGTGGATGCCGTGGCGTACGCCTCGGCATCCCAGTAGCGGCTCGAGTCGCTCGTCAGCACCTCATCGGCGAGCGTGACGATGCCGGTCGCGCGGTCGGCGCCGAACTCGAACTTCGTGTCGGCGAGGATGACGCCGCGGGCCTCGGCGATCTCGGAGGCGAGCGCGAAGATCTCGAGCGAGAGCTCGCGCAGCTGGGCTGCGACGACCTCGCCGACGAGTTCGACGGTGCGATCGTAGGAGACGTTGACGTCGTGCTCGCCGAGCGGGGCCTTCCACGCCGGCGTGTAGATCGGTTCGGGCAGGCGGTCGCCGTTCGCGAGCCCCGCGGGCAGCGGGAGGCCGCCGATGGCACCCGTCGCCTGGTACTCCTTGAAGCCCGAACCGGTGAGGTAGCCGCGCACCACGCACTCGACGGGGAACATGTCGAGCGTTCGGCAGAGGGTGCCGCGCTCGGCGAGCTCGGCCGGCACCTCGGGCAGCCCGAGCACCTCGAGGCGGTCGTCGAGCGGGTGGGCCAGGTGGTTCGGCACCTGGGGCAGCTGGTCGAACCACCAGCGGGTGAGGCTCGTGAGCATCGCGCCCTTGCCCGGGATCGCGGGCGAGAGCACCTGGTCGTAGGCACTCACCCGGTCGGTCGCGACGACGAGCACGACCGGCGAGAAGGTCAGCGGGTCGCCGGTCCAGGAGTCGTCGTCGACGAGCAGCTTGGTCGGCACGTACAGATCGCGCACCTTGCCCGAGTAGACGTGGGTCCAGCCGGCGTGCTCCTGCGTTTCGCTCATGGTTCCCTCTATTCGGTGACGCGGGCCGCGATGTCGGTGCGGTACTGGCCGCCCTCGAGTCGCAGGTGTCCGAGCGCCTCGTACGCACGGCGGCGGGCTTCGGCGAACCCGTCGCCGACCGCGACGACGTTGAGCACGCGGCCGCCGGTCGCGATGAGCGGCAGTGCTTCGGCCCCGTCGTCGGTCGCAGCGCCGATCGCGGTCGCGGCGTGGGCGAGGTGCACACCGGGCACGGATGCCGCCGCCTCGATGCCCTCGATCGCACGCCCGGTCTGCGGCGCCTCGGGGTACCCCTCGCTCGCGAGCACGACCGTGACCGCGGCATCCGCTCGGAAGACCGGGCGCGGCAGCGAACCGAGCCCGCCGGTCGCGGCCGCGTGCAGCAGGCCCGAGAGCGGGGTCTCGAGGCGGGGGAGCACGACCTGCGTCTCGGGGTCGCCGAAGCGGGCGTTGAACTCGATCACGCGGATGCCGCGCGAGGTGAGGATGAGGCCCGCGTAGAGCAGGCCGATGAACGGCGTCTGCTCTTCAGCGAGCTTGCGCACGGTCGGCAGCGCGATCGTCTCGATGACCTCGTCGACGAAGGCCTGCTCGCTGCCGAAGCGGCCGCCTCGGCCGTCGACGGCGTCGCCGAGCCAGGGCAGCGGCGAGTAGGCGCCCATGCCGCCGGTGTTGGGGCCGGCGTCGCCGTCGAGCAGGCGCTTGTAGTCCTGCGCGGGCGAGAGCGGCAGCACGTGCGTGCCGTCGGAGAGCAGGAAGAGCGAGACCTCCTGGCCGTCGAGGAACTCCTCGATCAGCACGGGTCCCTGCTGCAGGTAGTGGGCGGCATGCGCGACCGCAGCCTCGCGGTCCTCGGTGACGAGCACGCCCTTGCCCGCGGCGAGGCCGTCGGCCTTCACGACGTACGGTGCGCCGAACTCGTCGAGCGTGGTCTCGACCTCGTCGAGGGTCTCGGCGAGGTTCGCGCGGCCGGTCGGGACGCCGGCGTCCTGCATGATGCGCTTCGCGAAGGTCTTCGAACCCTCGAGGGCCGCGGCCGCCCTGCCCGGCCCGAACACGGCGATGCCGCGGGTGCGCAGGGCGTCGGCGACGCCGGCGACGAGGGGCGCCTCTGGGCCGATGACGACGAACTCGATGTCGTTGTCGAGCGTGTACTCGGTCACGAGCACCGGGTCGGTCGGGTCGAGCGCGATGGTCGTGACACTGCCTCGAGCCGAGGATGTGGGGGATGCCGCGATGCCCGCGTTGCCCGGCGCCGCGATGATCTCGTGGCCGGCCTCCTCATCGAGGAGCGCGAGGATGATGGCGTGCTCGCGCGCGCCCGAGCCGAGGACGAGGATTCTCACCGGTTCAGGCTACCGCCTCGGGCCGCGCGGCCTCGCCTCGTGACCTCGCGTGCGGATGGGGGTGACGGGCGCGCTCGCGGGCCGGTGCTGCGAGAATGGTGCGGGTGAGCTCAGACACGACCGGCGCCGAAGACGCGCAGACCCCGGCCGGCCCCGACGACGCACCCGCGCGCGGTGCATCCGGCCACCGACTCTTCTGGTGGGTGCTGGGCATCGCCGCGTTCATCGTGCTGATCGACCAGGCCAGCAAGTGGTGGGCCGAGGCCGAGTTGAGCGACGGCACCACGATCCCGGTGATCGGCGACCTCATCCGCTTCGTGCTCGTCTACAACCCGGGCGCCGCGTTCTCGATCGGCACCGAGTACACGTGGATCTTCGCGATCCTCGCCGCAGCCGGCGCGATCGCAGTCGTGTGGTTCGCCTGGCGCGTGGGGTCCGTCGGCTGGACCATCGCCCTCGGCCTCATCCTCGGCGGCGCCATCACCCATCTCGGCGACCGCCTCTTCCGCGAGCCCGGCTTCGGCCGGGGTCACGTCGTCGACTTCATCGGCTACGGCAACTGGTTCATCGGAAACGTCGCCGACATCGCGATCTTCGCGGGCGCCGTGATGATCCTCGTGCTGACCTTCATGGGCATCGCGCCCAAGGGCGGGCGCCTACGCGACGAGGACTGACCGCGGCCGCTGACCGCGGGCACTGACGGCGGCGGACGGCCGGTGGCAGAATGGCCGACATGGCACGCGTGAGGATCGGCGACGACATCGGGAGGGCGGCCGTGACGGTCGTGCAGGCGGTGACGGCCGAGGGGGCGGATGCCGCGACATCCGTCGACCGTTCGACCCTCGCACTCGCGGTGCGCTACTCGCTGCAGGTGCTCGCCGAGGAGGCGCCCGGTGGCACGGTCGAGGTGCGCGTGCCCCCGTTCGGCGCCGTGCAGTGCATCGAGGGCCCGAAGCACACGCGCGGCACTCCGCCGAACGTCGTCGAGACCGATGTCACGACCTGGCTCGCGCTCGCGACCGGTCGTCTCTCCTGGGCCGACGCGCGCGCCGCCGGGCGGGTGCACGCCTCGGGTCAGCGCGCCGACCTCAGCGCGGTGCTGCCGATCCTCGGCTGACCCGCCGCCGCGCGCCCTCGGGTGCCCGCCTCGCTCACCGCACCGGCAGCACGAGCGGAACGCCCGTGCGCGGGTGCGGCACGACGTCGACCGCTTGGCCGTAGACCGCCTCGATGCGCTCGGCGGTGAGGACCGCCCCCGGCGCACCTGTCGCGACGACCCGGCCGAGCCGCAGCAGGGTGAGGTCATCGGCATAGGCGGCGGCCAGGTTCAGGTCGTGCAGCACGACCACGACCGTGGCGCCGGCCGCGGCGTGCGCGCGTGCGAGTCGCAGCACGTCCTCCTGGTGCTTCAGGTCGAGTGCGGCCGTCGGCTCGTCGAGGAGCAGCACGGGCGTGCGCTGCGCGATGACGCGTGCGAGGGCGACGCGCGCGCGCTCGCCTCCCGAGAGCGATGGCACCGTGCGGGCGGCGAGATGCCCGACCTCCGTCGCGGCCATCGCCGCATCGATCTCGTGGTCGTCATCGTCGGCCGCGGCGCTGCCCGCCCACGGGTGCCGGCCCATCGCGACGATCTCGCGCACCGGGAACGGGAACGAGACGGCGTGCTCCTGGGTCAGCACCGCGCGGAGTCGGGCGAGGGCCTTCGGCGACCGGCTGGCGACCGGGGTGTCGCCGAGGTGCACCGTGCCCGCGGCCGCTGGGCGGTCGCCCGCGAGCGCCGCGAGCAGCGTCGACTTGCCGGCGCCGTTCGGGCCGATCAGCGCATGGACGCGCCTGGGCGTCGCCGAGAAGTCGACCGCGTCGAGCAGGCGCACGCCGTCGATCTCGACGGCGAGGCCCGTTGCGGCGAGGGCGAGGGGCGCCGGGGCATCCGTTGGGGCGGTCTTCGGTGTCGGGGCGACCGTGCGTGCGCGGCTCATCCCCAGCCTCCCGACCGCCGGCGCGTGCGTCGCAGCAGCCAGAAGAAGAACGGTCCGCCGATGATCGAGGTCAGCATGCCGATCGGCAGGTCGGCCATCGGCACCATGGTGCGGGCGGCGAGATCGGCGAGGATGAGCAGCAGGGCGCCGCCGAGCGCGCTCGCGACGAGCAGCGGCCGGTGCGCCGGGCCGATCACCATGCGCATGAGGTGCGGCACGATGAGGCCGACGAAGGCGATGATGCCCGCGAACGCGACCGCCGAGCACACGAGCACGGCGACGACGACGATCGAGACGATGCGCACCGTCTCGACGCGCACGCCGAGATGGCGGGCACCGCGCTCGCCGAGCGAGAAGAGGTCGAGTGTGCGGCCGAGGAGGAGGGCTGCGACGCCCGCGACGACGACGAGCGGCAGCATGACCGCGACCCCGGGCCAGCGTGCGCCGTTCAGCGAACCGAGCTGCCAGAACACGATCTCCTCACGGGAGCCGGTATCGCCCATGAACGTGAGGAACGCCAGGGCGCCGCCCGCGAACGCGTTGATCGCGATGCCCGTGAGCACGAGGGTCACGACCTCGGTGCGCCCGCCGGCGCGGCTCGCGAGGTAGACGACGAGGGTCGCGCCGAGTCCGGCGACGAACGCGGCGACGGCCGTCACCCAGTCGCCGAACGCCGTCCAGCCGAGCACGATGGCGGCGGCGGCGCCGAGCGCCGCGCCCGAGGAGACGCCCACCACGCCGGGTTCGGCGAGGGGGTTGGCGAAGATCGCCTGCATGACGGTGCCCGCCATCGCGAGCGCCGCGCCGATGAGGAGCGCCATCGCGATGCGCGGGAAGCGGATGTTCCAGAGTGCCGAGTCCGTGTTGGGCAGGGCCTCGGGCGCATCGCTCAGGCCGAGGCCGCGCAGGAGCGAGTTCCAGACCTCGTGCGGCGGTACGGGCAGCTGGCCGGCACCGGCCGAGACGACGACGCCGACGACGAGCGCGACGGCGAGGCCGCCGAACAGCAGCGCGCTCCTCGTGCGGGGGGCGAGGCCGCGGGCCGGGTTGCTCGCAAGGCTCGGGAGCACGGCGTCGGTCGCCGTGGGAGCGTCGGCTGCATTGGGCAGGTCGGGAGCCGTGCCGGCGGCCGGCGCACTCGAGCGGGTGTCAGTCATCGAGGTACCCCGACTGCTCGGGCGCCCACACCGCCCGGGCGAGGGCCTCGACGACCTGCGGCGCGCGCGGCCCGAAGCTCAGGATCTCGCTGTCGGCCATGTCGACGAACCGGCGGTGCACGCCCGCGGGCGTCGAGGCCAGCGCCGGCAGGCGTTCGAGCAGTCCGTCGATGCCGCCGGCCGACTCGAGTCCGCCGCTCATGAGCAGCACGACGTCGGGCTGCGCGGCGACGAGGGCCTCGGCGGTGACGGGGCGCATGCCCTCCCAGCCGATCTCGCTCGCGATGTCGACCCCGCCGATCGACTCGATGAGCGAGTCCGCGCCCGACTCGGCGCCGAAGAGGTAGTACACGTTCGCCGAACCGCGCACGTAGAGGAACGCGATGCGCGGTCGCACGGCCGGATCCGTCGGGATCGCCGCGTCGATCTCGGCGACGACGCGGGCGAGGTCGGCGTCGACCTGCGCCGAGAGCAGCTCGCCGCGCTCGGGCACGCCGAGGGCGGACGCGACCTGGCCGATGAGGTCGTCGATCGTGTCGAGGCTGCGCTCGGAGGTCGTGATCACCACGGGGATGCCGCTGTCGCGGAGCTGGTCGAGCACGTCGAGCGGGCCGAGCGTCGTGTCGGTGATCACGACGGTGGGGTCGAGGGCGAGGATCGCCTCGGCGGTCAGGTTGTGGCCGCCCTGCGTCACCACGGGCAGAGCGGATGCCTCGGCGAACCCGGTCGAGCTGTCGCGCCCGACCACGCGGTCGCCGAGCCCCAGCCCGAACACCGTGGCCGCGAGCGAGCCGGAGACGTCGATCGGCAGGATGCGCGAGGCATCCGTCACCGTGACCTTCGTGCCCTCGTCGTCGGTGATCGTCACCGGAAGCTGCGGACGCTCATCGGAGTCGATCGCCGGCAGCGCGGCGTCGGCGAGGCACGCCGTCGACGGACCCTTGATCGTGCGCGGCGACCCGTCGACCGCGAGCTCGGCGAACGGGGTCGAGCTGGCGACGCACTGCGGCTCGGCGGTCGAACCGCTCGCGGTGGCGACGCAGCCGGTGGTGAGCACTGCCGTCGCGGCGAGCACGGCGATGAAGGCGAAGCGGGTCGCGCGGGTCGAGTACGGGCGCGGAAAGACACGGGAAGCCATGAAGTGAGGTAAGCCTTACCTTAAAGTTGACAGGGCGGCAGCCTTCACTCTAGCGTCATTGTTAGCTGAGGCTTACCTAACTCGGCCTTCCCTCATCCCACCCTCGCGAGGCTCCCGGCGCACTGTGCGCGCCGTCGCTTCGCCATGCCTGGAGGACCGCGTCGTGAAGACACCGTCACCGATATCCACCCGCTCGGGGAGGCGCTGGGTCGCCGGCGCGCTCGCGGCGCTGCTCGCTCTCGGCGGCTCGATCCTGACGGCGGCGCCCGCGCTCGCCGACGAGGTCGCTCCGGCCGCGGTCGCTGCGCCGTCGCTCACCGTGTCGCCCGCCGACGACGTCGATCCCGCGGTCGAGAACACGTTCACCGTGTCGGGCACGGGCTACGTCGGTGCGGGTGCGAAGTACGGTGCGTACGTGCTGCTCGGCGATGCGTCGATCTGGAGTGGCGGCGGCCCGTTGGTCGCCTCTGGTTGGTTGCAGCTCGCGTGGGTGCAGCCGGCGTCGATCGTCGATGGTTCGTTCACGACGACGCTGAAGGTGCCGGCCGGGTCGTTCGATCCGGCGAAGCAGTACGTCGTCGCGACGTCGGCGGCGCACGGCCTCTCGGCCACCGATCGCTCGCTCGACGACTTCGCGCCGATCACGATCGCGCAGCCGGCTCCGCCGGAGCCGGTCGCCGATCCGGTGCTGACGGTGACCCCGTCGGCCGACGTCGATCCCGCGGTCGAGAACACGTTCACCGTGTCGGGCACGGGCTACGTCGGTGCGGGTGCGAAGTACGGTGCGTACGTGCTGCTCGGCGATGCGTCGATCTGGAGTGGTGGCGGCCCGTTGGTCGCCTCTGGTTGGTTGCAGCTCGCGTGGGTGCAGCCGGCGTCGATCGTCGATGGTTCGTTCACGACGACGCTGAAGGTGCCGGCCGGGTCGTTCGATCCGGCGAAGCAGTACGTCGTCGCGACGTCGGCGGCGCACGGCCTCTCGGCCACCGATCGCTCGCTCGACGACTTCGCGCCGATCACGATCGCGCACGTCGAGCCCGAGCCGGTGGTGCCGTCGGTGACGGTGTCGAAGACGAGCGGGCTGGATGCCGCGGGCGAGACGGTCGTGGTCGAGGGCGCCGGGTTCGTGCCGAACGCGCCCGCGACGAACGGTGCGCGTCCGCCGCTGGCGGGCAAGTTCGCCGGCGCGTACGTGGTGTTCGGTTCGTTCGCCGAGACCTGGAAGCCGAGCGCGGGCGCCGCATCGTCGACGCGGGTCGTGGACTCGCAGAAGTGGGTCGTGGACGCTGCGGATGTCGCGTCGATCGGCGGCGCTGCCGCGGGTGCGGTCGCGGTCGGCGCCGACGGCTCGTTCGAGGTCGAGCTGACGGTTCGCGAGTTCGAGAAGGCCCTGGCCGACGGCAACTACGGCGTCTACACGTACGCCGGCAGTGGCGCGAAGGTCGCCGCGTTCGAGACGTACACGCCGATCAGCTTCGGCAAGCCGACCGAACCGACCGAACCGACCGAGCCGACGACCCCGACCAAGCCGACGACCCCGACCAAGCCGACGGCACCCGGCAGGCCCGGCACCGCGTCGAGCGGATCCCTCTCCTGGGGCGTCGCCGGAGCGTTCCGCGAGTACATCGTCGGCGACATCGCGAAGGGCTCGATCTCGGTCGGCTCGGGTGCGACGCAGTCGGACGGGCTCTTCCAGTTCGGTCAGACCGGCGGCAGCTACAGCCAGAGGACCGGCACGGGCACCGCCGCCTACGCGGGCTCGGTGCGGTTCACCGGCCACGGGGGACTGCTCGACCTGACGTTCGCGAACCCGACCCTGCGCGCCACGAGCACCACGAACGGAATGCTCGAGGTCTCGGTCAACGGTTCGCGCGTCGACCTCGGGGTGGTCGACCTCGCGCGGGGTTCGAAGTCGCTCGTGAACGGCGCGACGCGCATCGCGAACGCGCCGGTCACCCTGACCCCCGCGGGAGCCCTCGCCTTCCAGGGCTACTACTCGGCCGGTACCCGGCTCGACCCGCTGACGGTCGTCATCGGCACGCCGGGCGCCGCGCCGTCGGGCAGCTCCGGCACGGTCGCCACCACCTCGGCGACCACCGCGGCTCCGAAGCCGGTGCCGGCGACTCCGCCGGCGACGACGGGCATCTCGCTCGACCCCGCAACCCTCGCCGCCTTCGCCGCGGGCAAGGAGGTCACGGTCACGGTCGACGGCTTCCAGCCGAACGAGACCGACATCATGGTGGTCGTCTACTCGACGCCGACCGTGATCGCACGCGACCTCGTCGCCGATGCGAACGGCGTCGTCACGTGGACGGGAAGCCTCCCGGCAGGCCTCGCAGCGGGCGACCACACGCTGACGTTCCAGGGGTCGACGGCGAAGGGCATCCGCTTCACCGTCAGTGCGCCCGCGGGGCTCTGCACCGTGACCGAGGCAATGCTCGACTGGGGCTTCAAGGCCTCGTTCCTGCAGTACCTCGAGAGCGGCATCGCGAACGGCGAGTGGATCGTCACCGGGGCGAGCGAGCAGGACGGGGCGTTCGGGTTCACCGGCGGCACGGGTTCGATCGAGGCCGAGACCGTGCGCGGCCTCATCGCCTTCCCCGGTTCGATCGAGTTCACCGGTCACGACGGCGCCCTCGACACGACGGTCGCGAAGCCGTCGATCGAGTTCGTCGGCAGTGACGAGGCCTACCTCCGGCTCGACGTGACGGGCACGACCCAGGAGGGCGAACCGGTCACCGCGACCGGAGTGCGCTTCGCCGTGCTCGATCTCGACGGCGCGCTCGAGCGCACCGGCGACTCGCTCGTCGGCGCGGCCGTGCCGGCCGAGTTCACCGCCGAAGGTGCTGCCGCGTTCGGCACCTACGCGGCCGGTGAGGAGCTCGACCCGGTCTCGTTCGCGATCACGCTGCCGGCCGGCTGCGGCATCGAGGCCGAAGCCGCGAAGCCCGAGGTGCAGCCCGCTGCGGCAGCCGACTCCGAGGTGGAGGCGACGGCTTCCGAGGGGCCTGCAGCATGGATCATCTGGCTGCTCGTGGCGGTCGTCATGCTCGCGATCGCCGCACTCGTGGTGTTCCTCATCCTCCGGAGCCGCCGCGCGGCGGGCTGAGTCCGGCCGAGCCTGAGCGGCCCACCCCGACCGGGGTGGGCCGCTCTCGTCGTCGTCGCAGCGAAATGCGGGACAATGGAGGGGTGACCGACCCCGTGAACACCCCCGAACCCGAGAGCACCCCGCAGGGCGCCGAAGCATCCGTGCCGCTCGAGACCGAGGTCGAGCGAGACATCGTGACGGTGCGTCGCGCCCCGCGTTACTCGCGGTTCATGACGCTGGGTGCCCTCGTCGGCGCCGTGGTGGCGCTCATCCTCACGGTGAGCTTCCCCGCCAACGACGACTTCGACAAGGGGCAGGTCTTCGGGTTCCTGCTGCTCGCATGCGCGGCCATCGGTCTCGCGCTGGGTGCCCTCGTGGCGCTCGTCATCGATCGCGCGACCGCGCGCCGCGCGAAGTCGGTCACCGCCGAGCACGAGACGATCCACCCGGTCGACGAGTAACCGCGACACCCCGCCGCGGGGAGCGCGCCTGAAGCGTGTCGACAAAGGTCGCGCGTTCTGGCCGGAACTCTGGTCCCGTGTCGCGTTGTCAGTTGCTCTCGGATGCCCAGCGGTCGTCGATCGAGGGGACGATCCCGAAACCGACGGGACGCCCGGGCGGGAAGGGAATGGCCTCCCCCTACAATCGCCGTGAGGCGAAGCGCCGGGCCGAGATTCCGGCACCGGTGCGATGGAGGGATCTGGATGTTCGGTTTCGGTTCGAAGAAGAAGCAGAAGCTCAGCCTCAGCGATCTGGTGGAGCAGCTCAGGCCCGACCTGAGTCGGGAATCGCTCGGTGTCGGGCCCGACTTCCCGGGAGTTGCCCCGAACCCGCTCATGAGCAGTGCTGCATTCAAGCGCAACGCGGAACTGCGTACGGGGGTGCTTGCGCTCGGCGTCCTCGTCGACTGGCGGGAGCTCAACAGCAACCCCCGCCTGATCCTGATGTTCGACGTGGAGACCGCCGACGGCATCTCGTTCCGCGGTATCGCAGACGATACCCTCACGATCACCGAGCTCACCCGACTCGCCCCAGGACAGACAATGCCCGTGCGCTACCGGCCGGCCGTCATGGACCACTACGTCGCCCTTGCACGGGATGCGGACCCCGCCCAGGTGCAGCAGCTCTCCGACGAGATCGCGAGCCGCAAGCGGACCTGACCCGAACTCGCTATCGCCTCTCGAGCTGGCGTCCTAGCTGAGCTGCGTGCGCTCCACCCAACCGAGGTACTCGTCGGTGACGGTGCCGGTGACGTACTCGCCCGTGAAGCACGAGAGGTCGAGCTGCTCGATCGAGGTGCCCTCGGTGATCGCGGCCTGGAGGTCGGCGACCTCCTGGTAGATCATGTGGTCGGCGCTGAGCTCCGACGCGATCTCGGGGATCTTGCGGCCGTAGGCGATGAGCTCCTGTCGGCTCGGCATGTTGATGCCGTACACGTGCGGGAACCGCACCGGCGGGGCCGCCGAGGTGAACGTCACCTTGTTGGCGCCGGCCGCGCGGGCCATCTCGACGATCTCCTTCGAGGTCGTGCCGCGCACGATCGAGTCGTCGACGATGAGGATGTTCTTGCCCTTGAACTCCGTGCCCATGGCGTTGAGCTTCTGCCGCACCGAGCGCTTGCGCTCCGCCTGGCCGGGCATGATGAACGTGCGGCCGACGTAGCGGTTCTTGTAGAAGCCCTCGCGGTACTCGATGCCGAGCTTCTGCGCGACCTGCATCGCGGCGGGCCGCGAGGAGTCGGGGATGGGCATGACGACGTCGATGTCGCCCTTGTCCATGTGGGTCTCGATCGTCGTCGCGAGCCGGTCGCCCATGCGCAGGCGCGCCTCGTAGACCGAGATGCCGTTCATGATCGAGTCGGGGCGCGCGAGGTAGACGTACTCGAACGAGCACGGCACGAGTACCGGGTTCTTCGCGCACTGGCGCGAGATCATCTGGCCGTCGAGGCCGATGAAGATGGCCTCGCCCGGGTGCACGTCGCGCACGATCTCGTAGCCGCCCGATTCGAGCACGAGCGACTCGGATGCCACGATCCACTCGTCCCTGCCGTTGTCGGCGGTGCGGCGGCCGAGGATGAGCGGGCGGATGCCGAACGGGTCGCGGAACGCGAGGAGGCCGTAGCCGGCGATCAGCGCGATGACGGCGTAGGAGCCCTCGACGCGCTCGTGCACCTGCTCGACGGCCGTGAAGACCTGGTCGGGGTCGAGGTCGAGCCCCGTGATCTGGCCCTGCAGCTCGGTGGCGAGCACGTTCAGCAGCATCTCGGTGTCGCTCGTCGAGTTCACGTGACGGCGGTCGATGCGGAAGAGGTCCTCCGACAGCTCGCGCGTGTTCGTGAGGTTGCCGTTGTGCACGAGGGTGATGCCGTACGGCGCGTTCACGTAGAACGGCTGGGCCTCCTCTTCGCGCTCGGCGGCGCCCTTCGTCGCGTATCGCACGTGACCCAGGCCCATGTTGCCGATGAGCGAGCGCATGTCGCGGGTGCGGAAGGCCTCGCGCACCTGCCCGCGCGCCTTCGTCATGTGGAAGATGGGGCCGTCGGCCGTCGCGATGCCGGTGGAGTCCTGGCCGCGGTGCTGCAGCAGCAGCAGGCTGTCGTAGATCTGCTGGTTGGCCGGTTCAGTGGAGACGATTCCGACGATGCCGCACATGCGAGCGATGGCTCCTCGAAGGTGGGGGAAGTGTCCGAGCAGGACTCCTCAATCCTCGCATACGCGCGCCGGTGAGCCGGCTGAACGCAGGCTGCTGCTCAGCTGAGCAGATGCGAGCGCGGAATCAGTACTCCGAGGGCTTCGCGAGCACGGCCATGGTGCACCGCGAGACGCACACGAGCTTGCCCGCGGCATCCGTGATCCTGATGTCCCAGACCTGCGTCGTGCGGCCGCGAGTGAGCGGCGTCGCCTCCCCGTACACCCAGCCGTCGGCGACCGGTCGCACGTGGTTCGCGTTGATCTCCATGCCCACGCAGTAGAACTTCGACGAGTCCACAGTGAGCGTCGCGCCCCAGCTCGCGAGCGTCTCGGCGAGGGCGACGGATGCTCCGCCGTGCAGCACCCCGCCGGGCTGGCGTGTGCGGTGGTCGACCGGCATCCGCCCCTTGAGGGAGTGGTCGGTGGTCTCGGTGATCTCGATGCCGATCGCACGGATCATCGTGTCGTCACGGGCGTTCGCCCACTCCAGTGAGGGCTCGCCGAACCAGATGCTCATGCCGTCGAGTCTGGCACCTTCTGCGAGTTGAGCCTGCCGCACTCTGCGAGTTGAGCCCGTCGAAACTCATGTGCGGGCAACTGGGTTTCGACGGGCTCAATCCGCAGTGGGGGTTTCGACAGGCTCAACCGCAGTGGGGGTTTCGGCGGGCTCAATCCGCAGTGGGGGTTTCGGCAGGCTCAACCCGCAGTGGGGGTTTCGGCAGGCTCAACCCGCAGAAGCACGGGTGTCTACGCGAGCTCGGCGATGATCGGGTGCATGGCGTCGTCGAACGCCGAGGCATCCGACCGCAGCGAATCGGTGACCGCGACGGTCATGTCGCCGATCCACCAGACGCCCGACTCGGCGAGCGGCACCACCTCGACGTTGAGCTCGAAGGAGTGGGCGCGGCGGCCGACCTCGCGTTCGTGTTCGGCGATCGTGCCGGCGTAGGCGCGGTACGAGTCGCCGCGTCGGGCGGCCGATGCGTTGCGGTAGCCCACGTGCGCCCAATCGGCCCAGGCCCGTGCGGCCTCCGCGTGCGGCACGATCGCGGCGGCGAGCACCTCGGCGCCCGAGCTCGGCAGCGCGACCTCGGTCTCGAAGGCGTCGACGAGTTCGAGTGGCACGGTCGACGGATGCGTCTCGGGTTCGACGGTCATCGCCCACCAGGCCCGCCACTGCTGCTCGAGCTGGTCGTGCTGATCGATCTCGAGCCGGTCGCCGACGGCGCCGACATCACGCAGGCGCGGCAGTTCGAGCGGGGAGGCGATGGCGAGCACTTCGCGCAGGTAGAGCGCGAGGAGTACCGGGCGACTCGCGTTCTCACGGATCACCCACGATGGCGTGCCCCCCGGCTGCATGGCTGTATTTTAGTCCGCGTTTCGCCCTGCGGCACGGATCGGCACGCGGGACCCGTGTGTGGCGCGGGTACGCTGGACGGGTGACCTCGAACTCGTCCTATGCCGCTGCCGGAGTCGACACGCAGGCGGGTGACCTCGCCGTCGAACTCATGAAGGCGTCGGTCTCCGCCACGCACGGGCCGAACGTGCTCGGCGGCGTCGGCGGATTCGCCGGGCTCTTCGACCTCTCGTTCGCCAAGGACTACACGCGGCCCCTGCTCGCGACCTCGACCGACGGCGTCGGCACGAAGATCGCGATCGCCCAGGCGCTCGACAAGCACGACACGATCGGGCAGGACCTGGTGGGCATGGTCGTCGACGACATCGTCGTGGTCGGCGCGAAGCCGCTCTTCATGACCGACTACATCGCGTGCGGCAAGGTCGTGCCCGAGCGCATCGCCTCGATCGTCACGGGCATCGCCCGTGCCTGCGCCGAGACCGGCACGGCCCTCGTCGGCGGCGAGACCGCCGAGCACCCGGGCCTCATGGGTGTCGACGACTACGACGTCGCGGGCGCCGCGACCGGCATCGTCGAGGCCGACCGCCTGCTCGGCGCCGACAAGGTCGAGTCGGGCGACGTCGTCATCGCCATCTCCTCGAGCGGCCTGCACTCCAACGGCTTCTCGCTCGTGCGCCACATCCTGACGAGCGCCGGCATCGGGTACACCGACGCCTCGGCGGAGTTGGGCACCACGTGGGGCGAGGCCCTGCTCGAGCCCACGCGCCTGTACAGCGGCCAGCTCGTCGAGCTGCTCGCCGGCCCGCACGGCGACGCCGTGCACTCGCTCTCGCACGTCACGGGCGGCGGCATCGCCGCGAACCTCGCCCGCGTGCTGCCGCTCGGCTCCTGGGTCGAGCTCGATCGCTCGACCTGGTCGCCCGCCCCGGTGTTCCGCGTGCTGAACGAGCTCGCCGGCACCACGCTCGAGTCCACCGAGGGCACCTGGAACCTCGGCATCGGCTTCTTCGCCGTCGTGCGAGCGGATGCCGCGGCATCCGTCATCTCGGCGCTCGGCGCCCTCGGCCTGCCGTCATGGCAGGCGGGCACCGTGACCATCGGCGATCGCGAGCTCACGGGCTTCGAGCAGGGCGCCAAGGGCGTCGACGGCGGCGCCGTGCGACTCGTCGGTTCCTACGCGAGCTGATCGGACTCGTCGTGCGCACGCCGGTCTCGATCGGGCTCATCGGAACGACGGATGCCTCGATCGTGGCGGCGCTCGCGCCGCGCATCGAGCGGCTCGGGTTCCACGCGCTGTGGCTGAACGACGTGCCGGGCGGCGACTCGCTCGCCGGACTCCGCGTCGCGTCGGCCGTGACCGACCGTCTCCGGCTCGCGACGGGAGTGATCCCGCTCGATCGGCGGCCGGCCCCGACGCTCGACCTCGATGGGATCCCGGCCGAGCGGTTGATGCTCGGCATCGGCTCGGGTCGCGCCGAGCATCCGCTGGCGCTCGTCGCCGACGGCATCACCGTGCTCCGCGGGGCGACCGACGCCGAGATCTTCGTGGGCGCCCTCGGGCCGCGCATGCGCCGGCTCGCCGCAGAGCGCGCCGACGGCGCACTGCTGAACTGGCTGACGCCGCGCACGGCGACCGCCACGACCGCCGAACTGCACGAGACCGCAGACGGCCGCCAGGTGCGGTCGGTGCTCTACGTGCGCACCATCGCCGAGGCCGCCGCCCGCGCCGCGCTCGACGCCGAGATCGCGCGCTACGAGGAGGTGCCGACGTACGCCGCGAACTTCGCCCGCCTCGGAATCCGCCCGGCCGACGCGACGATCGACGGCGCGCGACGGCTCGCCGACTACGACGCTGCGGCCGACGAGATCGTGCTGCGCGCGATCACACCGGGCGGGTCGCTCGCCGAACTCGAACGGTTCGTCGAGACGACCGCCGCGTGGGTCGAGCACCGCGAATAGGTCGAGTGCACCGCGGAACGACTCGCCGCACCGAGCAGCGGATGCCGCGGCATCCGAAATCGGTCACCGCTCCGCCGGGCCTCGAGGGCCGGGTGTCTCGCGGTGGTGCGAGGTCGTTGCGAGCTGGGAGAGGAACGTGCGCCTACGCGCGCTGTTCGTCTTCCGCGACATAGGTGTCGTCATCGTCGGCGGCATACTCCGCCCACTTCGACGCCTCTTCGCTGTACTCGTCATGCGGCGAGCTGGTGAGCTCGCGCTCAAGCGCGTTGTAGTCGGTGTTCGGGCTGAAGTACTTCAACTCCCGAGCGACTTTGGTGTGCTTGGCTTTCTGACGGCCGCGCCCCATGCGTGACCCCCTTACGGCATCTGGCCGGGTGGGATTTGGTCTTCACCCGGCGCTCATCTGATAAATGAATTCGTCCAACCGCCAGTTTAGCACCGCCGCAGACACGGTTCGGCGTACTGCACAGGCATGCCCGAGGACGTATGGTGGGCATTCGGCTCGCGTGCTGCGAGCACACAGCAAGCCATGCTGAGATTGTCAGGTGATGACGAGCCCCGAACGCGTGAAGGTCGTGGTGATCGGCGCCGGACAGGCCGGCCTGTCGGTCGCCTTCTATCTGCGTCGGTTCGAGCTCGTGGCCGATCAGGACTTCGTCATGCTCGACCGTGCGCCCGGTCCCGGCGGGGCGTGGCAGCATCGCTGGTCGTCGCTCCGGCTCGGCACCGCGCACAAGGTCAACGACCTGCCCGGCATGTCCGAACTCGGCCTGAGCTTCGACACCGCCGACCGCAACCTGCCCGCGAAGGCCGTGGTCGCCGACTACTACGACCGGTTCGAGCAGCACTTCGACCTGCGCGTGCGGCGCCCGATGAACGTGCGACAGGTCGTGAACGCCGGGGTCGACCTGCAGGTGCGCTACGAAGACCTGACCCCGCAGCCGCTCGAGGAGCAGAAGGCCGCTCGCGGTCTCTTCGGGCGCCGCCGCAAGACCTTCGAGGAGCCCGCGGAACCCACCGCCCCGCAGCACGAGATCAGCACCCAGTTCCTCGTGAACGCGACCGGCACCTGGGGTTCGCCGTTCGTGCCGTACTACCCGGGCATGGCGGAGTTCGCCGGGCGCCACGTGCACACCTCCGACTTCACCGACGCCGAGGACTTCCGCGACAAGCACGTCGTGGTGGTCGGCGGCGGCACTTCGGCGATCGGTTTCATGCTCGAACTCGAAGAGGTCGCCGCCGGGCTGACCTGGGTCTCGCGACGCCCGATCGACTGGCTCGACCGGCAGGAGCTCGACCTCGAAGGGGCATCCGCCGCCGTCGCGATGCAAGACGAAGCCGCCCGCTCGGGTCGCGCACTGCCCTCGATCGTCAGCGGCACCGGCGTGCCGAAGAGCCGTCGCATGGCCGCGGGCATCGAGCGGGGGCTGCTCGTGGCGCGTCCGATGTTCGACCGCATCGAGGGCGACCGCGTCGTCTGGGAGGGCGAGAACTCGGGCATGGCCCGGGCCGACGTCATCATCTGGGCCACCGGGTTCCGCCCCGACCTGCGTCACCTCGCCCCGCTGAAGCTGCGCGAGAAGGCAGGCGGCATCACGGTCGGGCAGGGCGCGGCGTGGAGCGACCCCCGCATCTTCCTCGCCGGGTACGGGCCTCAGGCCTCCACGATCGGTGCGAGCCGAGCCGGCCGCATGATCGCGCGCCAGATCATGGCGATGCTCTAGCGGCCGTCGCCGGGCATCGGCGAGGTCAGCCGTCGAGTCTGTGGGCCTGCACCGCGTCGTAGGTGAGCCGCAACAGCTCGCCCGCTCGATCGATCTCGCCCTGCAGCAGGCGCACGACGACGAAGTCGACGATCGCCATCTGCGCCAGGCGGCTCGACATGGCACCTGTGCGGTACCGGGACTCGCGCGCGCTCGTCACGAGCAGCTGATCGGCGACCCCGGCGAGCGGGGAATCGGGGTAGTTCGTGATCGCCACCGTCGTGGCACCGCGGCCGCGAGCGAGGGTGAGCATCTGGTGCGTCTCGAGGGTCTGGCCCGAATGTGAGATCCCGATCGCGATGCTGCCGGGCCCGGTCAGCGCGAACGAGGTCAGGGCGAGGTGCGCGTCCGTCCAGCAGAAGCTCGGCACGCCGATGCGGTGCAGCTTCAGTTGCAGGTCTTGGGCGGTGAGTCCGCTCGAGCCCGCGCCGAAGACGTCGATGCGGGGCGCCGTTCGGATCCCCGCGACCACGGCGTCGAGCGCCGCGAGATCGAGGCTGCGCGCGGTCTCCTCGATCGCGCGCGCCTCCTGGTAGGCCACTTTCGTGACCACGTCGAGCGCGGAGTCGTTGGCATCGATTTCCGCGTCGTCGACACGGAACAGCTCGCGCGCGGCCTGTTCACGGCTGTTCGCGCCCGCGATTGCGATGCGGAACTCCTTGTAGCCCGCATATCCCACTGCTCGGCAGAAGCGGGCGACTGAAGCGGGGGATGTCCCGGCGAGCTCGGCGAGCCGGGTGATGGTCGACTCCACCACGACGGCGGGCCGGTCCAGCACGAGTTCCGCGATGTGGAACTCGGACTTCGAGAGCGATGGCATCCGCTGTCGGAGGGCGACGAATACGTCGGTCATCGGGGGCCTCCCAGTGCGGCCGCGACGTCGGCGGGCCGACGTCGTATCGGACGGAGTTCATTCGAGGCTCGTTGCGGAGGCACCCGGTTGGAGTCGAATACTATCGGGCGCGGTCGGAGCGCCCCGGTCGCAGCGACGGCGGGAGAACGTACGTCGACGGACATGATCGGCTCACCGTCTCGATGCCGCGGAGACGACGCGAGCCCGCACCTCGCGCACCTCGTTCGACGATCGTGCGGGATGCACGCGGTTCGCGAGCAGCACGACCGAGCGTCGACCGCCCGGCTCGGCGGCGAAGGCGGTGCCGGTGAAACCCGTGTGCCCCGCGACACGTGGGCCGAGTCCCCGCATCCAGTCCTCGTTGAGCCGCGGCCCGAGCGCCTGTCCGTAGCCTGGGTCGTCAGGGAGCTGGAGGGGGGTCGCGAGCGCGGCGGCGACAGCGGCCGGAAGCACTCTGGCGCCATCGATCTCACCGCCGGTGCGCAGCGCCTCGGCGAAGCGCAGCAGGTCGCGTCCGGTCGCGAAGAGGCCGGCGTTGCCGCTCACCCCGCCGAGTGCCGCGGCGGTCTCGTCGTGCACCTCGCCGTGCACGAGGCCGCGACCGGGTTGGAACTCGGTCGCGGCGATGGAGGCGCGCAGTTCCGGGGCGGGACGGAATCCCGTCGAATGCATGCCGAGCGGCTCGAGCACCTGTCGGTGCACCACGTCGTCCAGTGGCGCGCCCGCGAGCGACTCGGTGGCGAGCCCCGCCCAGATGTAGCCGACGCACGAGTAGCGATGCGAGATCCCGGCGGCCGTGTCGGGCCGTGCGCCCTCGCGGAAGCGCCGGGCATCCGGGTCCGGATCGCGGTCGAACCACTCGGCGGGGAGGCCGGCGGTGTGTCCCAGCAGGTGCGCCAGGGTCGTGGTCCGCCCGCGGCGGTCGCCGAACTCGGGCAGCAGTTCAGCCGCGGGCAGCGTCGTGTCGAGACCCTGCGCGTGGAGTTCGCCGAGGAGTGCGGCGGCGACGATCGGCTTGGTGATCGAAGCGAGGTCGAAGCGCGTCGCCGCCGTGGCCGGCGCGGCGTCGACGGTCGCGGGGACTCCCGGGGCATCCCACAGCCGGGTCGTGCCGGCGTGATGCTCGAGCACGACCTCGCCGTCGACGGCGACGAGCACCGTGGCGGCGGAGCCGAGCGCGGAGCCGATCGCCCGGTCGACGATCTCTTCGATGGGAGCACCCTCGGAACGCATGTGAAAAAAATAGCCCTGATACTTCACATGCGCGACATTTTTGTACATACTGGGTCCGACCCAGCCCGCTGACGTGAAGGATCACCTCTCGCTGATGAGCACCCAAGACCTCCTGCTCGATCGCCAGGACGGCGCGCAGCCCCTCCCGCCCACCGAGCTCCGGCTCGACGCCTCGGCGGAACTCGACTCGAAGTCGAGCCTCGAGGTGCTGCGACTGCTGAACGCTGAGGACCGGGTCGCGGTGGAGGCCGTCGCTGCGGTCCTGCCGCAGCTCGCCGATCTCGTCGATCTCGCCGCCGAGCGTTTCCGCCGCGGCGGAGCGGTGCACTATTTCGGGGCGGGCACTTCGGGCCGCCTCGGCGTGCTCGACGCCGCCGAGCTGCTCCCCACCTTCAATCTCGAGCCGGGTCGCGTCGTCGCCCACATCGCCGGCGGGCCCGCGGCACTCGTGAACGCCGTCGAGGACGCCGAGGACTCCGAGGCCGAGGGTCGCGCCGCCGCCGCCGGCATCGGACCGGATGACATCGCGATCGGCCTCGCCGCGAGCGGCAACACCCCCTACGTCGGCGGCGCTCTCGCCGCCGCGCGCGCGGCGGGCGCCACCACCGCCCTCGTCTCGAGCAACCCGGATGCTGCGCTCGCGCCACTGGCCGACATCGATCTCGTGCTCGCGACCGGTGCCGAGGTGCTCACCGGCTCGACCCGGCTCAAAGCGGCCACCGCCGAGAAGCTCGTGCTCAACGGCTTCTCGACGGCCCTCATGGTGGCCGTCGGCCGAACCTGGTCGAACCTGATGGTCTCGGTGGTCGCGACCAACGACAAGCTGCGACTGCGCACCGTCCGCATCCTGCAGGAGGCGACCGGCCTCGAGGCCGGGGCCGCCGTCGGGCTGCTCGCATCCGCCGACGGCGAACTGAAGACCTCGATCGTCGCCGCGATCGCCGCGATCGACGTCGTCGACGCCCGATCGCTCCTCTCCCGTCATCACGGCTCGGTGCGCGGCGCGCTCGCCGCGGCATCCGCCTAGCCCAGCTGCTCGACCCCGTCCCCGTTCTGCATCACACAATGAAGGAGAGAAACATGATGAGGCGACGTATCCTCACCGCCGCAGCGCTGCTGACCGGCTCGGCCCTGCTGCTCAGCGCCTGTGCGCCGAGCGCTTCCAGTGGCGACGAGCAGGCGAGCGGTGACGCGGTCACCTTGAAGGTCTGGTCGTGGCGCACCGAAGACGTCGAGGCCTACAACAAGATCTTCGACGTCTTCGAGGAGGAGCACCCGAACATCACCGTCGAGTTCGAGGCGTTCCAGAACACCGAGTACAACCAGATCCTCACCACCGGCCTCGCGGGCAGCGACGGCCCCGACGTGCCCATGGTGCGCGCTTACGGCCAGCTCCAGCCGAACATCGAGGCCGGTCAGCTCGAGCCGATCGACGGCAAGGTCGAGGGGCTTGACGGCATCGCGCCCAGCGTCATCGCCGGTGCGAAGGGGAAGGCCGACGGCAAGACGTACGCCGTGCCGCTGGCCACCCAGACCCTGCAGATGTTCTACAACAAGCAGATCTTCGAGGACCAGGGCCTCGAGGTCCCGACCACGTGGGACGAGTTCATCGACGTCCAGGAGAAGCTGCTCGCCGCCGGCATCACGCCGATGGCGCTCGGTGCCAAGGACGACTGGATCCTGCCGATCTTCGCCGACATCGTGGGCAGCGCCCGCTACGGCGGTTCGGAGTTCGAGGAGCAGGTGCTCTCGGGCGAGACCGACTTCAACGACCCGGACTACGTCGCTTCGCTCGGCATCATCACCGAGATGGAGAAGTACCTCACCTCCGACGTCGTCGGCGTGAGCTACACCGACAGCCAGATCCAGTTCTCCTCGGGCCAGGCGGCGCAGTTCCCGGGCGGCTCGTTCGAGATCGCGACCTTCCGCAACCAGGCGCCCGACCTCGAGTTCGGTTCCTATCAGGTGCCCGTGCCCGACGACGCCGTGCTCGACGCGCCGGTCTCACCGGCCTACGCCGACGGCAACTTCGCCATCAACTCGAAGTCGACCCACCAGGACGAGGCCGTCGAGCTGCTCAATTGGCTCGCCACCCCCGAGTTCGGCCAGCTCGTCGCCGACGAGCTGAACCAGTTCTCGGCGATCCCCGGGGTCGAGTACGAGGATGCCGCCATGCAGGAGGCGTGGTCCAACTACGAGGACGGCCAGGCTCCGTACCTGCTGCTCGTCGACTTCCGCTACGGTGAGCCGCTCGGCACCGCAGTGCTCGGCCAGCAGGTGCAGAAGATGTTCCTGGGCGAGACGGATGCCGCGGGAGCCGCGGCCGCGCTGCAGACCGGCATCTCGCAGTGGTTCGTCCCCGGCGAGTAGTCCGCACGCCCACCCCCACCCCATAGCGAGGAAACGAAGACCATGTCCGCCACCCCTGCACTCACAGCGCCCCGCCGGCGCGGGAACACGGGCATCGCCCTGTCCCGACGGGCGGGCATGGTCTTCGTCCTCCCCGCGCTGATCCTCTTCGCCGTCTTCATCGCCTATCCGCTGTTCACCGCACTCAGCTACTCGTTCTTCGGCTGGACCGGCATCCTGCGCGGCGACTTCGTCGGCATCGAGAACTACGTCACCCTGTTCACGAAACTGCCATACAGCGAGGACATCCCGAACGCGTTCGTGCACAACATCCTGCTGTTCTTCGGCGCGATGGTGTTCCAGAACACGGTCGGACTCGGGCTCGCGAGCCTGCTGCATCGCCTCAGCCGCTTCAAGCGCTTCTTCCAGACGATGTACACGCTGCCCTACCTCGTCTCCCCGCTCGTCATCGGCTACCTGTGGTCCCTGATGCTCTCGCCGCTCTTCGGCCCGGTGAACGCCGTCCTGCGCGGCATCGGGCTGGGCGAGCTCGCCCAGCCCTGGCTCGGCAACCCGCAGACGGCCATCTGGGTCGTCGTGCTCGTCACGGCCTGGCAGTGGATCGGCTTCCCGGTGCTGCTCTACGGCGCCGCCCTCGGCGGCATCCCCGAGGAGATCGACGAGGCCGCTTCGCTCGATGGGGCGAGTGCGTGGCAGCGCTTCCGCTCGATCACCCTGCCGATGCTCGTGCCGGCGATCGGCACGGTGAGCGTGCTCACGTTCATCGGCGCGATGGAGGCGTTCCCGATCCCGTACGCGCTGGGCGGCTCCCAGGGCAATCCGGCCGGCGCCACCGACGTGCTGAGCCTCCTCTTCTACCGCACCGCCTTCGAGTCGGGCTCCTCGAACGCGATAGGCACGAGCTCGGCGATCGCCACCCTGCTGTTCATCTTCATCTTCGGCATCTCGATGCTGATCACCATGCTCCTGCGCCGGGCCGAACGGAAGCTCTTCTGATGACCGCGACGATCACCCCCAGCACCGCCGACGCGCAATCCGACGGCCGCGACGGCCGCAAGACCGGTCGCCCGAACGGCGGAGCACCGCGCCGCCGCCCGAAGGTGACCGCCGGCGGCATGGCCTCGAGCGTCTTCCTCTGGCTGTACGCCGCGATCTCGATCGCACCGCTGCTGCTCATGGTCTCGAACTCGTTGCGCACCACGCAGGACATGGCGACGAAGCCCCTCGGCCTGCCGCTGCCGCCCGACTTCACGAGCTACCAGAAGGCCTGGATCACGGCCTCGTTCGACACCTACTTCTTCAACTCGATCTTCGTCACCGTCGCCTCGGTGCTGTTGTCGACCGTGGTGTCGCTGCTCGCGGCCTACGCCTTCGCCCGGACGAAGTCGAAGCTGTTCACGGCGCTCGAGGGACTCTTCCTGTCGGGGCTCATGCTGCCGGTCTACCTCGCCATCCTGCCGCTGTTCTTCCTGCTCGACGCGGCCGGCATGATCTCGAACCTCTGGGGCCTGATCCTCGTCTACGGTGCACTCGGAATCCCGTTCTCGACCTTCGTGCTGTCGAGCTTCTTCCGCCAGCTGCCGATCGAACTCGACGAAGCGGCACGGCTCGACGGCGCCGGCCCATTCCAGACCTTCTGGCGGGTGCACCTGCCGCTCGTGAAGCCCGCGATCGCGACGGTCGTGGTGTTCCGCTTCGTGCCGGTCTGGAACGACTTCTTCTACCCGCTCATCCTCATCCGCGATCAGGACTCCTACACGCTGCCGGTCGGGATCACCCGGTTCTTCGGCGAGTACCAGACCGACTGGGCGACGCTCTTCGCCGGACTCACCCTCGCGACGATCCCGCTCGTCGTGCTCTTCCTGCTCGCGACGAAGCAGATCGTCTCGGGACTCACGGCCGGCATGAGCAAGTGAGCCTGCTGCTCGGCATCGACATCGGCGGTTCCGGCAGCCGGGTCGCGATCCGCGCCGGGGCCGGTCCGCGGCGTGAATTCGCCGGCGAGCGCATCGGGGTGACCGCGGCCGGGAGCTCGGTGCCCCAGACGGCGATCGCCCTGCTGCGCCGGGCGCGCGACCTCTGGCCCGAGGAGTTCGCCGGGGTCGACGGCGTGGCACTCGGCGCGACGGGGCTCGCCACGCTCGTCGCCCGGCCCGAGGCGCTCCTCCAGGCGATGGGGGCCGAACTCGCGGTCGGCCGGGCGCCGTCCGATCGACGCCCGCCCGCGGCGGTCGCGATCGACGCCGTCACGGCCCACCTCGGTGCGCTCGGCGGCGGATCGGGTGCGATCGTCGCCCTCGGCACCGGCGCGGTCGCGCTCGGCACCGACGGGCACGAGATCTGGCGCCGCGTCGACGGCTGGGGTCACCTGCTGGGGGATCGCGGCAGCGGCGCGTGGATCGGCAACCGCGGGCTCCGGGCCGCGATCCGTGCGCACGACGGTGTGGACGCGTCGGGCTCGGCGCTGCTCGCCGCCGCTCGTGCCCGCTTCGGCGATCCGCTCGGCTGGCCGGCGCAGTTGTACACCCGTGATGATCGCGCGGGAGTGCTCGCCGGGTTCGCCCCTGACGTGTTCGCGCTCGCGAGCGACGGCGACGCAGCTGCGACGACGATCGTCGCGGCAGCCGGCGCGGAGGCGGCTCGAAGCGGTCTCGCCGCGCTCGCATCCGGGCTCGAGCCGAGGCTCGCCCTGACCGGCGGCGTCGTCAGCGCCGGCGGCCTGCTCGTGAGCACATTCGCCGAGACCGTCGCGGTGCTCCGTCCCGACGTCGAGACGGTGGCGCCGCTCGGCGATCCGCTCGACGGTGCCCTGCGCCTCGCCGGCCGCGCTGCAGTCGGAGGCGTCGCCTCGCGCGAACCCTACGTCTGGGCGGACGGCGGGACACTCCGCTGACCGGGGCTCAGGCTGCGCGCCCGCGGGCGGCCGGAGCCCTGCATCATGCTCAGGAGGGGCGCATCCTGCTCACGAACCGACCTCGCCGGCGTCGGGCTGCTCGGGCCCCTCGGTGACCGACGTGTACGACTCGCGCACGAGTTCGGTGAGCGCGTCGAGGTCGACCTTCGTGAGGTCCTTGAGGTAGAGGCAGGTCAGGCCGGTCGTGTGCGGGCCGAGCCGTTCGAGCAGCTCGGGGTCGCGGGTGAGTCCCGGGACGAGGTAGACCGTCGTGGCGGCCTTGCGCGGCGAGAACGCCGCGGCCGGGGCATCGCCCTCGCGACCGCTGTCGTAGGTGTAGTGGTACTCGCCGAACCCGATGATCGTCGGTCCCCACATGCGCGGCTGCTGACCCGTCACGCGGGAGAAGAGCTCGAGCAGCGTCTCGGCGTCTCGGCGCCGCACGGGGTGCTCGACCCGGTCGATGAACTCGTGCACCGAGGCATCCGTGAACTCAGTGGCCATGTCGGCAGCCTACGCGCAGCCCGGACGCCGGCGGCCTAACGCGGGCGCTTCTGGTTCGACTCGGCGAGGGGGCGACGCGGCACGGGGCGCACGGGCTCGCCGCGGCGGTCCTGGCCGGGGAGCGGCCGCGAGCGACGACCGTAGAGCAGGTCGGAGGAGTCGAGCAGCCACGGCACGAGCGCGACCGTGACGCCGTGCACGAGCAGCAGCTTCTGGCGGATGCGCCGGGCCTTGTGGTTGTGCAGGATGTTCTCCCACCAGTGGCCCACGATGTACTGCGGCATGTACACGGTCACGACCTCCGAGCCGTGCTCCTCGCGACGCGACTTGATGTACGTGATGAGCGGGTAGCTGAGGTCGCGGTAGGGCGAGTTCAGGATGCGCAGCTTCACGTGGATGTTCTGCTTGACCCAGTCCTTCTTCAGCTGCTTCGTCTGCTCCTCGTCGAGGGAGACGTGAATGGCCTCGAGCGAGTCATGGCGGGCAGCGATCGCGTAGTCGAGCGCCTTGAGGGTGGGCTTCTGCATGCGGCCGACGAGCACGATCGCGTGGTCGCCGGTGGCGCCGAAGGTCGTGGTCGGGTCGACCTCGATCTCCCGCTCGACGTCGCGGTAGTAGCGGTTCACGCCCATCATCAGGAAGAACAGGATCGGCATCAGCAGGAACACGATCCACGCGCCATGGGTGAACTTCGTGACCGTGACCACGATGAGCACGACCGCGGTCATCGCGGCGCCGATCGCGTTGATCACGAGCGCGCGCAGGATCGCACCGCGGGTGAGCGGCGCGGTCTCGTCGGCGCCCTTCGCTGCGCGCTTCGGGGCGCCCTTGGCCGGATGCCGCAGGCGTGAGAGCTCTCGCAGCCAGTGCCGCACCATGCCCGTCTGGCCGAGCGTGAACGAGACGAAGACGCCGATGATGTAGAGCTGGATCAAGACGGTCAGGTTCGCCTGGAAGATCAGCAGGATCAGGGATGCCGCGAGCGCGAGGATCACGACGCCGTTCGAGTAGATCAGGCGGTCGCCGCGGGTCGACAGCGACTTCGGCGCGTAGCCGTCGCGGGCGAGCACCGAGCCGAGCAGGGGGAAGCCGTTGAACGCGGTGTTCGCCGCGAGCAGCAGCACGAGCGCCGTGGTGGCCTGGATCACGTAGAAGGCGATGGTCGCGTCGCCGAAGGTGGCGGCGGCGACCTGCGCGATGAGGCTGCGTTGCGGCTCGGTCGCGCACTCCGTCCAGCCGATCAGACTGCATGGATTCTCGGCGTAGTGCACCTGCGAGATGAGCGCGACGGCGGTGAGGCCCGCGAAGAGCACGATCGCGATGCCGCCCATGAGCACGAGCGTCATCTGCGCGTTCTTCACCTTGGGGAGGCGGAAGGCCGGCACGCCGTTCGAGATCGCCTCGACACCCGTGAGGGCGGAGCATCCGCTCGCGAAGGAGCGCAGCAGCAGCAGGATGATGCCCGCCTGCGTCAGCGACTCCGCCTCGACGCCGAAGGCCGCCGACTCCGCCACCGGCGGATCGCCCATGACGGTGCGGGTCAGGCCGACGACGACCATCACGAAGACGCTGCCGATGAAGAGGTACGTCGGCACGGCGAACGCCTTCGACGACTCCGAGACCCCGCGCAGGTTGATGGCCGCGAGGATGATGACGAACACGATGGCGAGCTCGACCCGGAACGGGTCCAGTTCGGGGATCGCCGAGATGATGTTGTCGACGCCCGACGCGACCGACACGACGACGGTCATGACGTAGTCGACGAGCAGGGCCGACGCGACGACGAGGCCCGCCTTCTCGCCGAGATTGCGGTGCGCGACCTCGTAGTCGCCGCCGCCCGAGGGGTAGGCGCGGATGAGCTGCCGGTAGCTCGCGACGACGGTCACGAGCAGCACGACGACCGCGAGCGCGACCCACGGCGCGAAGCTCAGGAAGGCGAGCCCGCCGACCATGAGGATCATCAGGAGTTCCTGCGGTGCGTACGCCACCGACGAGAGCGGGTCGCTCGCGAAGATCGGCAGAGCGAAACGCTTCGGAAGGAGCTGGCCCTCGAGATGCTCGGTCGGGAGTGGGTCGCCGATGATCCAGTGCTTCGGCGACTTCAGCTCGGCCGGTGGTGTGTCCGCCTCATTCGTCACGGCGGTTGAGACTACACCCGCGGAGGTCGGTGTCAAGTGCGCATTGTAGAGTTGTGGCGATTCTTCGATACATCGATTTCCGGGGGCAGTTGTGAACCGTGCGGCGCAGCTCGCGCGTGGCTCGGCCACCGCGCTCGTCGCCCTGTTCCTCGCGGCTTTCTCGCACGGTGTCGCCGCAGGCGAGGCGCCCGGCGGCGTCGGGCTCGTGCTCGCGGGCATCGTGGCGCTCGGGGCATCCGTCGCCCTCGTCGGCCGCCGCACGACGGCGGTGCGCACGACGCTCGCGGTGATCGTCAGCCAGGGTGCGTTCCACCTGCTGTTCGGCGTCGGCGCGGGCGCGTCGAGCGGATCGTTCGTCGTCAACGGCGGCGGCCACCACCAGCAGACGGTGGCGTTCGTCGACGGCGGGGCTGCTGCACCGGTCGGCCATGTGCACGCCGACACCGCCATGCTCATCGGCCACGCGCTCGCCGCGGTCGCGACCATCGTCTACCTGCTCGCCGTCGAGCAGGTCGCGTGGCGAACCCTCACCGCGGCGGCGCGCCGGTTCGTGCTGCGGCTCACCGCACCGGTGCCGCCACTCGCGCTGCTCGTTCCGGTCGTCCGCCGCGCCCTTGCGACGTGCGTGCCGCGACTGCGTTCACGACTCCGCTTCACCGCCCTGGGCTCGCGCGGCCCGCCGCTCCTCCTCGCCTCCGCGTAATCCCGCCGACCGGCGGAAACCAGAGATTCCGGATGCCCCTGCGGCCGTGCACATCACACCTGCGCCGCCGGATCCCGGACCGAGGAGAGAGACTCCCATCGCAATGAACACCCAGACGACCGCAGCCACCGCCGGCGCGGGCGACCGCACCACTCACCTCCGCGCCATCGTGCTCGCCGCCACGGCGCTCACCTTCGCCGCAGGCATCACCCTGGCCGGCGCCTCGCCCGCCTTCGCGCACGACGAGCTCGTGGGCTCGAGCCCCGAGCCCGGCCAGGTCTTCGACGTCGCCCCGACCGAGGTCGCGCTCGACTTCTCGGACGACATCATCGAGGTCGGCACGGCGGTCGTCGTGGTCGACCACCACGGCGGCGACGTCGAAGTGGGCGACCCCGTGATCGCGGGCGCGCACGTCACGGCCGCACTTCCGGCAGACCTCGAGGGCGACTACCAGGTGCGCTGGCGCGCCGTCTCGAGCGACGGGCACCCGATCGAGGGCACGATCGACTTCGGAGTCGGCGCCGACGCCACCGGCACCTGGACCGAGGAGCCGGCCCACGACGACGCGGCGACCGAAGAGGATGCCGCTGACGGCGACCACGCCGAGGGCGACCACGAATCGGCGGACGAGTCTGCGCAGAGCGGCCCCGACGGATGGGCCGTCGCCGGCTTCATCGTCGGCGGACTGGGCATCCTCGCGCTCATCGCCGCGGTCATCGTGAACGCGAAGCGCAAGAGCGCGGGCCCCGGCGCGGGTCCGGGCGACGGCTCGGGCAGCGACACGTCCGGCACGTCCGGCGACGACGCCTGAGCCCGGGGGAGCAGAACACATGCGTTCCATTGCGATGACCCCTGCCCTCGGCGCCGCGCTCGCGGCCGTGCTCGCCCTCGCCGGGTGCGCCGGCGGCGGCCAGCCCGCAGAGACCCCCGCCGCGTCGGTCCAGGCCGAGGCCGCGGCATCCGTCACCGTCACCGATGCCTGGGTGAAGGCCGGCGACGACGGCATGACCGCGCTCTTCGGCATGCTCGACAACGGCGGAGCCGCCTCGATCACGCTCTCGGGCGCCGAGACCGACGCAGCCGAGACGGCCGAGCTGCACGAGACCGTCGAGACCGACGGCGCCATGACGATGCGCGAGAAGGAGGGCGGCTTCGAGATCGCCGCGGGCGGGCACCTCATGCTCGAGCCCGGCGCGAACCACGTCATGCTCATGGGCCTGACCGGCCCGCTGCAGGCCGGTGACGAGGTCACCGTCACGCTCTCGTTCTCCGACGGCTCCACGCTCGACGTGGTCGCGCCGGTGAAGGACTACCAGGGCGCGAACGAACAGTACGACGAAGGTCACGAGGCGCACTGATGACCGGCGAACCCGGCGGCTCCGGGTTCTCGCGGCGGCATCTCCTGTTCGGAGGTGCCGCCGCGGCCGGAGCCGGTGCTGCGGTCGCGCTCGGTGCGTCGGCCGCGATCCGGGCGGGCGTCGACGCGGCCGGCGGGTCTGCAGCCGACGGGACCGGCGCTGCCGTCTCGGCGACCGCCGTCGGCGAGGCGATCTTGCCGTTCCACGGCGTGCACCAGGCCGGCATCGAGACGCCGCCGCAGTCGCACGCGGTCTTCATCGCGCTCGACCTGCTGCCCGAGGTCGATGCCGCGGCGCTGCGTCGCATGCTGCGGGTGCTGAGCGACGACGTCGCTCGCGTGACGCAGGGGCGGGCGCCCCTCGCCGACACGGAGCCCGAGCTCGCCGAGGTGCCGGCGCGGCTGACCGTGACGTTCGGCTTCGGCCCCGGGCTCGTCGCCCGAGCCGGTGCCGAGGCTCCGAGCTGGTTGCGTCCGCTGCCGCCGTTCGGCATCGACCGACTCGACCCGCGATGGAACGACGGCGACCTGCTCCTGCAGATCGGCGCCGACGACGCGGTCACGGTCTCGCACGCGGCACGCATGCTGCTGAAGGATGCGCGCAGCTTCGCGACCGTCCGTTGGACGCAGCGCGGGTTCCGCCGCGCGGCGGGCTCGGAGCCCGACGGTCGCACGATGCGGAACCTCTTCGGCCAGCTCGACGGCACGGTCAACCCGAAGCCGGGCACGGCGGACTTCGACGAGCTCGTCTGGTCAGCAGGGGAGCCCGCGTGGATGGCCGGCGGCACCTCGATGGTGCTGCGGCGCATCGCGATGGACCTCGACGGGTGGGATCGGGTCGATCGACCCGGGCGCGAGGCATCCGTCGGGCGGAAGCTCGCCTCGGGCGCCCCGCTCACGGGGAAGCGCGAGCACGACGAGCCCGACTTCGAGGCACTGGGCCCGGTGGGCTTCCCGGTGATCCCCGACTTCTCGCACCTGCGGCGATCGCGGAGCGACGTGCCGGGGGAGCGCATCTTCCGGCGCGGGTACAACTACGACGAGGCGCCGGCCGGGGCATCCGTCTCGGATGCGGGGCTGCTGTTCGCCTCGTTCCAGGCCGACGTCGACCGGCAGTTCGTGCCGATCCAGCGGCGGCTCGACGAGCTCGACCTGCTGAACGAGTGGACGACCCCGGTCGGGTCGGCGGTGTTCGCGATTCCGCCGGGCTGCGCCGAGGGAGGCTACATCGGCGACACGCTCGTGTGAGCCTGCTCGCTCGTCTCGCTAGGGGCGAGGAGGCGGTGCGAGGTCGACGACCCAGTCGTTCGTGTGCAGCACGAGACCGGGTCTCACCTCGAACGCCTCCTCGCCGAGCAGGCGGAAGCCCGCCTTGCGGCAGACGGCGTTCGACGGCGGGTTGTCGACCCGCGGGTAGGCATGCACCGGCAGCACCTCGCCGGCGGCTCGCGCGGCGTCGAGCATCGCGATGACCGCGGCGGGGGCGATGCTCTGGCCGCGGTACTCGGCCTCGACCGACCAGCCCGCCTCGAGGGCGGGCTCGCCGTGCCAGTCGTGCTGCCAGTACCCGACGATGCCGACGCCCTCGGGATGCCCCGGGACCACGATGCGGAACTGGTGCGCCGTGCCCTCGCGCTGCAGGCGGAGGTAGCGCTCGTGCCGAGCGAGCACCTGCTCGTCGTTCTCGGGGCCGCCGAGCTGGTCCATGAGCTCGTGCGTGTTCGCGCGGTGCAGCAGCGCGAGGTCGTCGTTCGACCACGGACGCAGCTCGATATCGGGCATGCCCTCATCACACCACCGCCCGCCGACACCGCCGCCGCGCTCGCGCAGCCACCCGCCGGCACCGCCGCCGCCTCGCCGGCACCGCCGCCGCGCTCGCGCCACCCCGCGAGCTGCTCATACTGAGCGCCACGGCCCGTCGAGATGACGCGTGTTGTCGGATCCGCTCGGCGTATTCCGACAACACGCGTCATCTCGAGGCGCGAGGAGACGGGGTGAGTGGTGAGTGGTGAGTGGTGAGTGGTGAGGGGTGAGTGGTGAGGGGCGAGGGGTGAGTGGTGCCAGGGGGGTGCGATGCGATGCAGAAGGGCGGCGCCCCGGGGGAGGCGCCGCCCGGTTCAGGGGGGAGTTCGCGACTAGTGGTCGCCGAGCGTGGCGAGCACGTCGGCACGCACCTGTGCGAGGCGCGCCCGCAGCAGGGTGACGGTCTCGGGCGTGACCCGTCCGCGGCTCGCCCGCGTGCGCAGGTCGGTGCGCAACTGCTGGCGGAACTCGCTCAGCACGAGGTCGGCCTCGTGCACCGCGCGGCTCGTCTCGGCTCGGGCGTCGCCGCCCCACGACGTCGATTCGCCGGCGCCACCGGCCGTGCTCGCGGCGGATGCCGAGGTCTTCGTCGATGAGCGCTTGGCCTCGCGGGCAGCGCTCGCGAGTTCGGCGCGAAGCGAGCGCATCGCGTCGTTGACCTCGGCCCGCACGCCGTCGGCGAGACGGCGCACCGAGTCGGTGACCTCGTTCTCGATGCCGTCGAGCTCGTCGCGGCGAGATTCGAGTTCGGCGCGGCCGGCATCCGTGATCTCGTAGACGGTCTTGCGGCCGTCGGCGGACTTCGAGACGAGGCCTTCTTCCTCGAGCTTCGAGAGTCGCGGGTAGATCGTGCCGGCGCTCGGGCTGTAGGTGCCGCCGAAACGGTCGGAGAGCGCCTGGATCAGCTCGTATCCGTGTCGCGGCTGCTCGTCGAGCAGTGCGAGCAGATAGAGGCGCAGACTGCCGTGGGCGAAGACGGGCGGGGTCATGCGGATGCCTCGTCGCCGCTCGAGCCCGAACCGGTTGCGGTGTCGCCGTGGCTCGTGCCCGCGGCATCCGCTGTCGTGCTCGCCTTCTCGCGGCGCATGACCGAGATCGATCCCGAGACGCTGTTCGCGCCGAGGTCGAGCCACTTGCCCGAGAGCTCGCCGGTGACGCGCTCGAAGCCCTTGCCGAGCATGCCCCTGATGGTCGTGTCGTCGATGAGCACCGTGCCGCCGACCGTGTTGATGCGGTAGCGGGCGCCGGACCCGGGGGCGAAGCGCACCGTGAGGTCGCCCGCGACGGTGTTGGTGTCGATGCGGTCGGGTGTGCCGAACGCGTCGAGGATCATGTTGCCCGAGACCGTGTCGGCGTTGAACGAGCGGATGTCTCCAGTTGCGACGACCTCGCCCGACACCGAGTGCGCGGTGATGCGGCCGGTGTGGTTGCCGGCCGAGACCTCGCCGGAGACGGTCGAGAGCTCGACGTCGCCCTCGTGGTTGTCGAGCACGAGGTCGCCCGAGACCGTGCTGAGTTTCGCATCGGTCGTGAAGCCCGAGACGAGCGCGTCGCCCGAGACCATGCCGAGCTTCATGACGACGTGCCGCGGCGCGAGGATGGACACCTCGGCCTTCGCATTGCCGGCCCAGCCCTTGAAGACGTCGATGAAGTTGTCCCACCGCAGTTGCGGGTGGTCGATCTCGAGGGAGTCGCCGTCGATCTCGATCTTCAGGTCTTTGCCGGTGACGTTGGAGACCTCGATGCGGGCGCCGGGCTCGTCGTGGGCGATCACGTCGACCTTGCCGCCGATGAGGCTGACCTTGAGCTTGCGAACCAGTTCGAGGTCGATGACCCGGGTCTCTCCGGGGTTGATGACCCACTTCTCGATGGACATGCGGTGCTCCTTCTGTCGCGGTTGCGTTCTGCGTGCGAGGTGCGGATGCCGCGGCATCCGCTGCCCTCGAAGCCTGTGACGCGATATATCGCGTGTGTGATGTGAACACGATATATCGCGTTTGCGCTCGACGCAAGTCGACCATTCCGGCGGATATACGATCCGGCGCGCCGAGAGCGGCTCGATCGGCGCGGGGTGGCGGATCGTATATCCGCCGGAATGACGGGGTGAGCGGATACCTCGCGTGCTTGACATTGACGCAGCGTCAAGATCTACCGTGGTCGTTGTGGGGCGAGGCGCCCCGATCACGAGAGAGGAGCACGCCGTGGACTGGTCGATCCAGGAGATCGCGAAGCTCGCCGGCACGACGAGCCGCACGTTGCGTCACTACGACGACATCGGGCTGCTCGCCCCGACGCGCATCGGCTCGAACGGGTATCGCCACTACGACGACGCCGCGCTCGTGCGCCTGCAGCGCATCCTGCTGCTGCGGGAGCTCGGGCTCGGACTCCCCGCGATCGGCGAGGTGCTCGACCGTGAGGCGAGCGCCCCGCACGCCCTGCGCAGCCACCTCGAGTGGCTGCGCGGCGAGCAGCTACGGCTGGCGCGGCAGATCGCGTCGGTCGAGCACACCATCGATGCATTGGAAGGAGGTGAACGACTCATGGCGGAGAACATGTTCGACGGCTTCGACCACACCCGGTACAGGGAGGAGGTCGAGGAACGGTGGGGCACGGACGCGTACGCGAAGAGCGACGCGTGGTGGCGCTCGATGAGCGCCGACGAGAAGGCGGCCTGGCAGCAGCGGATGTCGCAGCTGGGCCGTGACTGGATCTCGGCGTTCGAGCGGGGCATCGACCCCGCGGGCGACGAGGGTCAGGCGCTCGCGCAACGGCAGTTCGACTGGCTGCGCGGCATTCCTGGCACGCCCGGCGGCGGCGGCGCGGGCCCGAGCAAGGAGTACTTCCTCGGCCTCGCCGAGATGTACGTGGCCGATGAGCGCTTCGGCGCGAACTACGGCGGCCGGGAGGGCGCCGAGTTCGTGCGCGACGCGATGATCGCATACGCGGAGCGCGAGCTCTAGCTCGAGCGCTTCGTCGCCTTCGGCGCGGAGGTGCAGTGGCCCCCGAGGTGTCCCGACCTCGGGGGCGACTGCCGTCTCGGCGCGGTCAGGCCGCGGGCTCGGCGGATGGCAGGGACGCGGGTGCGGGCACGGACGCAGGCGCGTCGGACCTCGCGGGCGCCGCGGCATCCGCCGGCTCGACGTCCGGCTCGGTCGCCGGTGTGGTGGTGGCGGGGCGCTTGATCGCGAACATCGGGATGGTGATCCCGCACAGCGGGCCGACGAGCAGCGCGAACGCGACGGTGCCGATGCCGACGTTGCCGCCGAGCAGCCATCCGGCGGCGAGCACGACGAGTTCGATGCCGGTGCGCACGATCCAGATCTTCCAGCCCGTGACGCGGTGCAGGCCCGTCATGAGTCCGTCGCGCGGGCCGGGCCCGAAATGCGCGCCGATGTAGAGGCCCGTGGCGATGGCGAGCACGACGATGCCGGCCGGCAGCAGCAGCACGCGCACCCAGAGGTCGAGGCCCGGCGGGATGAGCCAGAGGCCGAGATCGGCGGACGGCCCGACGAGCAGCGCGTTCATGATGGTGCCGAAGCCGAGCCGTTGTCGGAGCGGGATCCAGAGCAGCAGCACGAACCCGCTGATGATGACGGTGATGAGCCCGAACTGCAGGCCGGTCTGCTTCGCGATGCCCTGGGTCAGCACGTCCCACGGGGCGACGCCGAGTTCGCCGCGCACGATGAGTGCGATGCCGATGCCGTAGAGGAGGAGGCCGACGAAGAGCTGGACGAAGCGGCGCACGAGCACGGGCGTCGAATCGGCGGTGGCGAAGCGGATGGAGCGGGGCATTCTGCAATCCAATTGCATGATTGGCCTGTTCGCAAAGAGCCAATTCGTCTAAAGTGGCTCGAATGGCGGAGTCCACCCTGAGCGCACGAGCGCTCGACAACCTGCTCGGCGACTGGCGCAGCGGCGCCGGCAGCGCGTACCACGCGCTCGCCGAACGCATCCGCCTGCTCGTGCTCGACGGGCGCATCCCCGTCGACACCCGGCTGCCCGCCGAACGCGACCTCGCCGAGCGACTCGGACTGAGCCGCACCACCGTGACCGCCGCCTATCGGCACCTGCGCGAACAGGGTCTCGTGCTGAGCGTGCGAGGCTCGGGCAGCGTCGCACGACTGCCCGGCGCACCGACCGTGCTGCCCCCCGCTCCGGCCGCCGACTACATCGACTTCTCGAAGGCGGCCCCGACCGCCCTGCCGTGGCTGCCCGACCTCGCACGGCAGGCCGTGGAGGACCTGCCCGAGCATCTCGGCGACGCGGGGTTCGACCCGATCGGCACGCCGGCACTGCGCGCGGCGATCGCCGATCGCTACACGGCGCGCGGGCTGCCGACGACGCCCGAGCAGATCATGGTCACGATCGGCGCGCAGCACGCGATCGCCCTGCTCTCGCGGGCGCTCATCGGTCGCGGCGACCGGGCGATCATCGAGGCGCCGACCTATCCGCACGCCTATGAGGCGCTCCGTGCGGCGGGCGCCCGGCTCGTGCCTGTCGGAGTGGCGCCGCGTGATGGTGCCGACCAGCACGGCCGTGCCGAGTCCGAGGCCCTCGTGCGCGCGATCGGGCACTCGAACCCCGTCGCCGCTTACCTGATGCCCGACTTCCAGAACCCCACCGGCCGTTCCATGAGCGCCGAGACGCGAGCGCGCGTGCTCGACGCGGCCGCGCGGCAGGGCACGGTCATCGTCGCCGACGAGACGACGGGCGAACTCGACATCGATCGACCCGAGTCGCTGCTGCCGATGGCCGCCTACGGTCCGGCGATCATGGTGGGCTCGGTCGGCAAGACCGTCTGGGGCGGCGTGCGCGTCGGCTGGATCCGCGCCGATCGGCCGCTCATCCGCCGACTGCTCGCCGTGCGGTCGCCGGGCGACCTCGGCACGCCCATCATCGAGCAGCTCCTGGTGACGCGTGCGCTGCCGCACATGGACGACATCCTCGACCTCCGCCGCGAACAGCTTCGCGCCGGGCGCGACCGGCTCGAGGGGCTGCTCGCGCAGGCCTTCCCCGAGTGGCAGGTGCCGCACGTCGACGGCGGCATCGTGACCTGGGTCGGCCTCGGCGCGGCGGTGAGCTCGCAGCTCGCGCTCGCCGCGCGCTCGCAGGGGCTCATCATCGCCGCGGGGCCGCGGTTCGGCATCGACGGGGCGTTCGAGCGCTTCCTGCGGCTGCCCATCTGCTATCCGGCCGAGACGACGGATGCCGCGGTGCAGGCGCTCGCCCGCGCCTGGCACTCGCTCTCGGGGGCGGCCCCGGTGCCCGACCAGAGCCTGCTCGCCTCGGTGATCTGAGCCGCGGGGCGGGCGGGCGACTGACGCGCCGGGCGTCGAGTGTCTGACGCGCCGGGCGCTCGCATCCGGTTGTTCACGTGCCGGGCACCCGCCGTCCACCTCGCTCCCACCGGCCGGTCGCCCGGCTGGGCGAGCCTGACGGCGTTCCCCTGCCTCGACCCGCTGGAGTGTGCCCGACATGTCCGTACGCCCCCTGTCCGTCGCCGCGCTCGCCGTGGCATCCGTCATCGCGGGCGGCGCGCTCGCCGGGTCCGCAGTCGCGGTGCCCGCCGTGGCCGTGCCCGGCGCCTCCGCCTTCCATCGCACGGCGACGTACCCCGTGTTCCAGAACCTGCCCGAGGGCGTCGACCCCGCGGCGGAGACCGTCGCCGAGATCTCGGCGATCACTCCCGACGGCTCGACCGTGGTCTACACCGACGCGCTCGGCAAGCGCATCGGGTTCCTCGACGTGACGGATCCGTCGAACCCGGTCGGCGACGGCACCATCGAACTCGCATCGCTCGGCCACGCCGACGACCAGCCGACCTCGGTCGCGGCCTACGGCGAGTACCTCCTCGTCGTCATCGACGAGACGGGCGGCGCGTTCACCGAGCCCGCCGGCCGGCTCGACGTGATCCGGGCCGACGACCGCAGCGTGGTCCGCAGCATCGACCTCGACGGGCAGCCCGACTCGATCGCCATCTCGAAGGACGGCGCCTACGCGGCGATCGCGATCGAGAACCAGCGCGACGAGGATGCCACGCCGCCCGGCGGCAAGAAGGGCGACCTGCCGCAGCTGCCCGGGGGCTTCGTGCAAGTGCTCGGGCTCGGCGCCGACCCCGCCGCCTGGTCGATCGACGCGGTGCCGTTCCTCGAGGAGGACGGCTCGCCGATCGCGGTGATCGCCGCGGCAGGTCTCGACACCCCGACCGACCCCGAACCCGAGTACGTCACGATCAACGCGAAGAACCAGCTCGCGGTGACGCTGCAGGAGAACAACGGCATCGTGATCGTCGACCTGCCGACGCGCGAGGTCGTGCGGGCCTTCTCGGCCGGATCGGTCTCCGTCACCGGCATCGACACGAAGAAGGACAAGCGCATCGACCTGACCGGATCGATCGGGCAGACCCCGCGCGAACCCGACTCGATCGCGTGGATCGGCGACGACCGGCTGGCGACCGCGAACGAGGGCGACTGGAAGGGCGGCACCCGCGGCTGGACCGTCTTCGATGCGGGAACCGGCGACGTCGTGTGGGACGCCGGCAACTCGTTCGAGCACCTCGCCGTGCAGCACGGCCTGTACAACGACGACCGCGCCGCCAAGAAGGGCAGCGAGCCCGAGGGCCTCGCCGTCGCCGAGTTCGACGGCGTGCCGTACGTGTTCGTCGCGAGCGAGCGATCGAACTTCGTCGCCGTCTACGACGTGAGCGACGCGGCATCCCCGGAGTTCCGTCAGCTGCTGTTCGCGACCAACGGGCCCGAGGGCATCCTGCCGGTGCCGGGCAGCGACCTGCTCGTCGTCTCGAGCGAGACCGACGACGCGTCGACCGGCGTGCGCGCCGCGGTGAACCTGTACGCCTTCGGCGCCGAGACGTCGTCGCAGCCCGCGCAGCCGAGCATCGTCTCCGACGTCGTCGGCGGCGCGCCGATCGGCTGGGCGGCGCTCGGTGCGCTGAGCGGTCACCCGAGCGATGCCGGCGTCGTCTACGCCGCGAGCGATGTCGCCGTCTCGCCCAGCACCGTCTACACCGTCGATGTCACGCAGACTCCGGCGCGCATCACCTCCGCCCTGCCCGTGACCGATGGCGGAGTGCCCGTGGCGCTCGACATCGAGGGACTGCAGGCACGCGCCGACGGCGGGTTCTGGCTCGCGATCGAGGGAGCCACCGGCGCCGAGAACCGCGTGCTGCGAACGGATGCCTCCGGAGCCGTCGTCGAGACCGTCGCGCTGCCGGCCGACGTCACGGCGCACCTCGCGAAGTGGGGTCTCGAGGGCGTGACCTCCACCGGCAGCGGTGCCGACGAGCAGCTCTGGGTGGCGCTGCAGCGCCCGCTGTGGAGCGACCCCGCGGTCACGGGCGCCGATGCCGCGACCGTCGACGGTGCGAACCTCGCCCGGCTCGGCCGCTACGACGTGGCATCCGGTGCCTGGTCGTGGTTCGGCTACCCGCTCGAGACCACCGCGGTCGCCGGCGACTGGATGGGGCTCTCCGAGATCACCGCGATCGACGACGACACCCTCGCCGTGATCGAGCGCGACAAGCTCAACGGCCCCGCCGCCGCGGTCAAGCGCGTGAGCCGCGTCGAGATCCCGGCGACCGTGCCGGCGCCGGGCACGCTGCCGGTGCTCGAGAAGACCACGGCGATCGACGTGCTCCCGGCGCTCCGCGCGAGCGGCGGCTGGACGCAGGAGAAGCTCGAGGGCTTCGCGGTCGCCGCCGATGGCGCGCTCTACGGCGTCACCGACAACGACGGGTTGAAGGATGCCACGGGCGAGACCGTGTTCCTGCGCCTCGGCGCCGCCGACGAGGTCTTCCCCGGCGGCGACGGAGGACCGGGAGAGCCCGGCGGACCCGATGCGCCGAGCCTCGTGCTCGGCGCCGGATCGGTCGTCGCGGGCGGCTCCCTCGAGGTACGCGGTGCGGACTTCGCGGCCGGCTCCGCGGTGCGGCTCGAACTGCACTCCGACCCCGTCGTGCTCGGCGAGGCGACGGCCTCGGCCGACGGTGCGCTCGCCTTCACGGCGCGCATCCCCGCCGCGACGGCGCCCGGTGCGCACACGATCGTCGCCGTGCTGGCCGACGGCACCACGGTGACGGCGGCGATCACCGTGACCGCTGCGCCCGGTGGCGTCGACGGCGCCGAAGGTTCCGAGAGCGGTGCCGATCTCGCGAGCACCGGCATCGACCCGACCGCCGCGATCGTGGTGGCCGTGCTCGTGCTGCTCGCGGGTGCGGCATCCGTGCTGATCGCTCGGCGCCGCGCGGCGTAGCGGAGTGCGGGGCGGCTCGACGAGTGCGCTCGTCGGGCCGCCCCGACCGGTCGCGGCACGGGCACACCGCGGCCTGCCGTGCCGCACGGGTCTGCGGCACGGAGTCTGTGGGGCAGTGATCTGCCAGGGGTGCGAGCCCGGCGCCGGTAGGGCGGCGCCGGGCCCATCCCGTTGCTAGCGCTTCAGCGCGAACCGGCGGAACCCGACGAGCACGAGGCCCGCGAGCATCGCGAGTGCCGCGAGCCCGAGGCCCGACACGTCGGCGCCCGTGGATGCGAGCGTCGACGCGTCCGCGCCGTCGCCCGATCCGCCCGAACCGCTTCCCGAGGCGACCGTCGAGCCGCCGCCGTCACCCGGAGTGGTGGGCGTCGTCGGGTCGGTCGGATCCGTCGGGTCGGTCGGATCCGTCGGGTCGGTGGGATCCGTCGGGTCGACCGGGTCCACCGGGTCCACCGGGTCGACGGGGTCGACGATGGTCGTCGACCCGTCGGTCTCGCTGTCGCCGATCACCGAGACGGCATTGCCGCCGATCGTCACGGGCAGGGACAGGTTCGGCAGCAGCTGTGTTCCCCCGAGCAGCCCGCCGTTCCCATCCGTCGTCGCCGAACCGCCCCCGGTTCCTGGCGTCACGACCGTCTCGGCGCCGGTCGACGTGCTGTCGCCGACGCCCGAGATCGCATTGCCTCCGACCGTCACCGGCAGCCCGAGGCTCGGCAGCACCTGCGTGCCGCCGAGGATCGAGCCGTCGCCGCTGGTCTCGGCTGATCCGCCGTTCGAGCCGGAGCCCGAACCGACGCTCGTGGCCGCGCCCTCGCTCGTCGAGTCGCCGATGAGCGAGACGGCGTTGCCGCCGACGGTGATCGGCACCGCTGCGCCGATGATCGCCTGCGTGCCGCCCAGGACCCCGTCGTCGCCGCTGGTTGCGGCGTCCGTGCCCGAGCCGGACTCCGAGCCGGTTCCCGACTCGACCGCCGTCCCGGCATCGGCGCTGCTGCTGTCGCCGATGAGCGAGATGGCGTTGCCGCCGAGGGTGATGGGGATCGACACGTCGACGAGTGCCTGCGTGCCGCCGAGCAGGGAGTCGACCCCGCTCGTCTCGGCCGCAACCGGCGCCGTTGCGCCCTCGTCCGCAGCGGGCGAGGGTGCCGGAGCGACCTCGGTCGCCGGGTCCTCCGTCGACGAGTCGCCGATGACGGAGATGGCGTTTCCGCCGATCGTCACCGGCACCGACACGTCGATGAGCGCCTGGCTTCCGGAGCCGATCCCGTCGTCACCCGAGGTGACGGCGGCCGGTTCGGCCGCGTCGCCGCCGGTGACCTCGGTCGCCGCGTCCTGCGACGACGAGTCCCCGATGAGCGAGATCGCGTTGCCGCCGAGCGTGATCGGCAGGTCGATCGAGATGCCCGCCTGGGTTCCCGACAGGATGCCGTCGTCGCCCGTCGTCTCCGACGCATGGGCGACTCCGGCGCCGAGGAGCGAGAGGCCCCCCGCGAACAGGGTCGCGTACAGCGCCCTCAAGAGCAGTTTCTTCATGATCCAGTCCTCCTGAACTGATGGGTGAGCTCGCTCCCAGGGCAGGGAGCGATGACCGTCTTCCGCCTCACGTGCAGGCGGAACGGCCCCCGTCAGTCAGGGGTGGAGTCGGTGTCGTAGACCGGCGACGACGGCAGCGCGTCGTCGACCGAGTGGAGTGCCAGCGACGCGAGCGCGTCGAGTTCGAGGGCGGCGTACGCCGCGTCTGAAGTTCCGGATGCCGCGCCGCCGCCGCTGCCCGCGGCGCCCGTGCCCGAACCGCCGAGGCCGAGCGCCGGTGCCCCGAGGGCGGGCGAGCCGTCGCCACCCGGCGAGCCGCCGTCCGACGGCGCAATGGCGCCGATCGCGGAGTCGATGGCCGGTGCGAGGTTCGTGGTGCCCGTGCTTCCGGAGGTGCTCGAGAGCACGGCGTTCTGCCCGCCTGCTGCGGTGCCGGGCGGTGCGCCGGTGCGGCCGGGCGGCGCCGGTTCGCCGGGAACCTGGCCCCCGGGACCGACGGGCTCGCCGGGGTCGGTGCCGTCGGTTCCGCCCGGAAGCAGCGGGATCGACGGAAGCTGGGGGAGCACGCCGCTGCCGTCGGTGGGCAGGGCCGGCGCGGTACCGACGACGGTGCCGAGCGTGTCGTCGACGAGGCCGGCCACGGGGCCGAGCACCCCGCCGACCGTTCCGTTCGGGAGCAGTGCTCCGACGATCGGCAGTTCATCGACGATGCCGTCGACGAGTCCCGCGACCGGGGTCGTGATGCCGCTGACGGTGTCGCCTCCGGCGATGCCCGAAACGGTGCCGGTGACGCCGTTGACGATGGTGCCGACGGCCGTGTTGCCGCCGCCGATCACGGTGTTCGCGGTCTCGGTGACGGTGTCGACTGCATCGGGCACGACCGCTTCGACGGGTTCGGCCACGGGTTCGGGCAGCACCTCGACGACGGGTTCGACGATCTGGTCGACCGGGGCGACGACCGTCTCGACGACGTCGTCCACGACGCCGCCGACGGCTCCCGTGACCTCGGTCACGCCGCCGAGCAGCGAGCCGACCGTGCCGAGCAGGCCGCTGCCGGAGTCGCGTTCGTCGGCCGAGGCGCCCGGGGCGCTGGAGAAGAGCGAGATGACGAGCCAGACGGCGGTCAGCGACGCCGCGAGCAGGACGTAGCGGAGCCACGGCACCTGCCGTGCAGCATCCGCGGAGCTCATCGCCACCCCTCTTCGTTCCCCTGCTGGCCACCCTACGGGGGGTCCTTCTCGCGAAGATACCCCCCGGATGGGGGACAGTTGGGACCGGGTCGCCAAATGCCGAACGCAGATGTCGCGTGAATTTCACCGGCATGTGATATCCGAGGCGACCGCGCCTGCGAGAATCGAGCAATGCACCTGCTCGCCGCGCTCAGCATGAAGAACCGTGCCCTCATCGCGCTCATCACCGTCGTCGTCGCGATCTTCGGCGGCATCTCGTTGACGAGCCTGAAGCAGGAGCTGGCGCCGTCGATCGAGTTCCCGCAGCTGTCGATCGTGACGAGCTACCCGGGTGCGTCGCCCGACATCGTCAACACCGACGTCTCGACCCCGATCGAGACCGCGATCCAGGGCATCACGGGTCTCGAGTCGACCTCGACGACGAGCTCGACGGGCCTGTCGCGCGTCACCGCGAGCTTCACCTACGGCACCGACCTCGCCTTCGCCGAGCAGAAGATGCTCTCGGCCGTGAATCGCATCGCCGGCCAGCTGCCCGACGACGTCGACCCGCAGGTCATCGCCCTCAGCCTCGACGACTTCCCCGTGCTGCAGATCGCGGTGACCGGCGCCGACGACATCAGCGCCCTCTCCGACGAGCTCGAGCGCACGACCCTGCCCGAGATCACCGATGTCGACGGCGTGCGCGAGGCGAGCCTCGTCGGCGAGATCGGCCAGCGCGTCACCATCACGCCCGACCCCGCGAAGCTCGCGGCGTACGGCATCACCCAGCAGGCCATCCGCGACGCGCTGCAGCAGAACGGCCTGCTGGTGCCCGCAGGCACGATCACCGAGGGCGACTCGACGTTCGCCGTGCAGACGGGCACCCGCATCGGCAGCGTCGACGAGATCGCCGAGCTCCCCGTGCTCGGTGCCACCGAACAGGTGCCGGATGCCTCGGAGGAGACGCCGACCGACGCCGCCACGCCGCCCGACGGCGCGACCCTGCCCGACGGAACCGAACTGCCCGAGGGTGCCGGCGCCACGACGAGCGCGCCTGCGGCGATCACGATCGCCGACGTGGCATCCGTCGAACTGACCGACAACCCCGTCTCGAGCATCTCGCGCGTGAACGGCGAGCCCGCCCTCACCATCTCGGTCACGAAGCTCCCGGCCGCGAACACCGTCGAGGTGTCGAACGCCGTGACGGCGCTGCTGCCCGACCTCGAGTCCTCGCTCGACACGACGAACCCGGGCGCGACCTTCACGGTCGTCTTCGACCAGGCGCCCTACATCGAGCAGTCGATCGAGTCGCTCGCGACCGAGGGCCTGCTCGGGCTCCTGTTCGCGGTCATCGTGATCCTCGTCTTCCTGATGTCGGTGCGTGCGACACTCGTCACCGCGATCTCGATCCCGACGTCGGTGCTCATCACCTTCATCGGGCTGCAGGCCGCCGACTACACGCTGAACATCCTGACGCTCGGTGCGCTCACCATCGCCATCGGCCGCGTCGTCGACGACTCCATCGTCGTCATCGAGAACATCAAGCGGCACCTCATCGAGGGCGTCGACAAGGCCGCGACGATCGTGCACGCCGTGCGCGAGGTCGCCGGCGCGATCACCGCCTCGACCATCACCACGGTCGCGGTGTTCCTGCCGCTCGCGCTCGTCGAGGGAGTGACGGGCGAGCTGTTCCGTCCGTTCGCCTTGACGGTCACGATCGCCCTGGTCGCCTCGCTCCTCGTCTCGCTCACGATCGTGCCGGTGCTCGCGTACTGGTTCCTGAAGCCCGCGAAGCTCGCCAAGCACGAGGACGACGCCGAGATCGCGGCCGCCGCGTTCGTCGACGACGTCTGGCTCGCCCCCGAGCTCCGAGACGAGACGGGGTCGACGGGTCTCCCGGCGAAGTCGGGCGCGGGCGCCGCCGCCCGGACCGCGACGGCCGTGCAGCCGAAGCCCGTCGCGCCGGCCGACGAGCTCGAGCACCCCTCGCGCCTCCAGCGCGGCTACCTGCCGATCATCGAGTGGACCCTGAAGCACGGTGTCGTGACGCTCGTCGTCGCCGGCCTCGTGCTCGGCGGCACCATCGCCATGATCCCCCTCATGAAGACGAACTTCCTCGGCTCCTCGGGGCAGAACACCTTCCGCGTGACGCAGGAGCTGCCGATCGGCACGAGCCTCGACGCCATGGACGCGGCGTCCCAGCCCGTCGAGCAGGCGATCCGCGACACCGAGGGCGTCGAGACCGTGCAGACCTCGATCGGTTCGGGCAGCGGCCTCACCGCGGCGTTCGGCGGCGGCGGCGCGACGATCACGTACTCGGTCACGACCGACGAGGACGCCGATCAGGACGCCCTGCAGGCGAGCGTGCGCGACGACCTCGATTCGCTCGACGACGTCGGCGAGGTCACCCTCGCCGCCTCGAGCGGCTTCGGCGCCTCGAGCGACATCGAGGTCGACATCACCGCCTCGAACGCCGAGGACCTGCAGGCGGCGACCGACGCCGTCGTCGACGAACTCGACGGCATCGACTCGCTCGCGCAGGTCACCTCCAACCTGGCCGAGTCCCAGCCGTACGTCGCCGTCGAGGTGAACCGAGCGGATGCCGCAGCCGCCGGCTACTCGGAGGTCGCCCTCGGCGGGTTCGTCTCCGCCGCGATGCAGCCGCAACGCGCGGGCACTGTCGTGATCGACGAGAAGACCCTCACGATCTACCTCACGACCGACGACGCCCCGGCGACGGTCGAGGAGCTCTCGGCCCTCGAGGTGCCGACGCCCGCCGGCCTCGTGCGGCTCGACACGCTCGCGACCGTCGAGAACGTCGACGGACCGGCATCCGTCACGACCGTGCAGGGCCTCCGCAGCGCGACCGTCTCGGCGACTCCTGCGGGAGACGACCTCGGCACGGCGAGCGGGGCCGTGGCCGCCGCGGTCGACTCGGTCGAGCTGCCCGCCGGCACGACCGCGTCGATCGGCGGCGTCAGCGCCGACCAGCAGGAGTCGTTCTCGCAGCTCGGCCTGGCGCTCCTCGCGGCGATCCTGATCGTCTACATCGTGATGGTCGCGACGTTCCGCTCGCTGCTGCAGCCGCTGCTGCTGCTCGTGTCGGTGCCGTTCGCGGCGACCGGTGCGATCGCGCTGCAGGTCATCTCGGGCGTGCCGCTCGGCGTCGCGTCGCTCGTCGGCGTGCTGATGCTCGTGGGCATCGTGGTGACGAACGCGATCGTGCTCGTCGACCTCGTGAACCAGTATCGAGATCGCGGCATGAACGTGCGCGACGCCCTCGTGCACGGCGCTTCCCGTCGTCTTCGCCCCATCCTCATGACGGCGCTCGCGACGATCTTCGCGCTGCTGCCGATGGCGCTCGGCATCACCGGGCACGGCGGCTTCATCTCGCAGCCGCTCGCGCTCGTCGTGATCGGCGGCCTCGTGTCGTCGACCGCGCTCACACTCGTCGTGCTGCCGGTGCTCTACAACATCGTCGAGGGCGGGCGTGAGCGGCGCCGGGCGAAGCGGGCGGCGAAGGCTGCGGGCGAGACGGATGCCCCGGTGCCGGCGCTCGCCGTCGCCGGTGCCGCTGCGGCACCTGCCGCGCCCGCTGGACCTGTCGCGCCCGCCGCACCCGCTGGGCCGGCCGAGACTGCTGCGCCTGCCGCGCCCGCTGGGCCGGCCGAGACTGCTGCGCCTGCCGAGCCTGTCGAGCCCGAGGCATCCGATGCCGACGACGACGGCGACGGGGACGCGCCCGGCGGCGTCTGACGCCGGCGGCCGAGCGATGAGGTCGCGGGCCGGTCTCGAGGCCTAGCCCGCGGGCGGCGCCGGCGGCGCGAGCGCGGCGATCTTCGCGAGCAGCGAGGCCCGCTCCTGCTCGTTGCCGGTGAGCCGCGCGGCGGTCTCGAGCTCGCGCCGCGCCTCGTCGGTGCGGCCGAGCCGGCGCAGCAGTTCGCCGCGCACAGCGGGCAGCGGGGCGTAGCCCGCGAGCCTGCCGTTCGCGACGAGTTCGTCGACGATGCGCAGCGCGCTCGCCGGCCCGGTCGACATCGCGACCGCGACCGCACGGTTCAGGTCGACCACGGGTGACGGCGCGAGCCGCCCGAGCGCCTCGTAGAGCAGCACGATGCGCGCCCAGTCGGTGTCGTCGACGGATGGCGCGACCGCGTGGCACTCGGCGATCGCCGCCTGCAGCCCGTACGCCCCGCGTCCGCGGCCGATGGCGTCGGCGCGTGCGAGCGCCGCCCGGCCGCGCCCGATCTGCGCGCGGTCCCAGCGGGATCGGTCCTGCTCGTCGAGGGGGACCGGCGTGCCGTCGCGGGCGGTGCGTGCCGCGAAGCGGGAGGCGGTGAACTCCATGAGGGCGACGAGCGACTGGGCCTCGGGCTCGCGGGGCATGAGGCCCGCGACCATGCGGGTGAGCCTGAGGGCCTCGGCCGAGACATCCGGTCGCACCCATTGGTCGCCCGCTGCGGGCAGGTATCCCTCGTTGAAGATCAGGTAGAGCACCGAGAGCACCGAGCCGAGGCGCTCGGCGTACTCGTTGGGCTCGGGCACCTCGAACGGTACCTTGGCCGCCGCGAGGGTCTTCTTGGCCCGCACGATGCGCTGCTGCACGGTCGCCGTCGGCACGAGGAACGCGCGCGCGATCTCCTCCGAGCCGAGGCCGCCGACGATGCGCAGCGTGAGCGCGATCTGCGCCTCGCGCGAGAGCACCGGGTGGCACGAGACGAAGATGAGCCGCAGCACGTCGTCGTCGATGGTGTCGGGGTCCCAGAACGTGTCGGATGCCTCGGCGCCCTGCTGCTCGAGGTCGCGGGCCAGCGCGGCGTAGCGTTCGTCGAGCCGCTCGCGGCGGCGCCATCCGTCGATCGCCCGGCGCTTCGCGACCGCGGTGAGCCACGCGCCGGGGTTGTTCGGCACGCCCTCGGCCGGCCACTGCCGCAGGGCCTCGACGAGCGCCTCCTGCGCGAGGTCCTCCGCCTGGCCGACGTCGCCGACGAACCGCGTGAGCGTCGCCACGATGCGGGGCGACTCGATGCGCCAGACGGCGGCGACGGCGCGCCGGGCGCGGTCGGCCGCGGCGTCGGCTGCAGCGTCAGCCGACCGCTCGCCCGTGCCCGGGGCATCCGTCTCGGTCATGGTGTCGACCTAGTTCGCGGTGCCGAGGCGACCCTCGGCCTCTGCACGCCAGCCGGCCTCCTTCTGGATCCACTCGTTGTCCTGAGGGAAGTCCTCGAGTTCGGTGACGCGGCGCACCTCGAGCTTCGAGCCCGGACCCAGGGGGCAGCGCTTGGCCCACTCGGCCGCCTCTTCGGGGCTCGAGGCCTGGATGATCCAGAAGCCGTTGAAGAGCTCCTTGGTCTCGCCGTAGGGGCCGTCGGTGACGACCGGGGGAGTCGAGTCGAAGTCGACGACGAAGCCGTCCTTCGCATCGGTCAGCCCCTCGCCGCCGAGCAGCACGCCCGCCTTGATGAGCGACTCGTTGTAGGCGCCCATGGCGGCGATGACCTCGGTGAAGTCGAGGTTCTCGTAGTCCTCGACCGCCGCGTCGTTCGAGCGCATGATCAGCATGTACTTCATGGTCGTTCTCTCCTTCGTGGGAGGGGGCCGAAGTGCCCGCCTCACTCTGGCGTCGAACGGGCGACGGCCGGATCGACATCGCTCCGAGAATTTCTTCCACTCATGCTGTCACGTGGTCGGGACTTGCGTCCTTAATACCCTAGGGGGGTATAGTGGTGGCGACCGACGAAAGGATCGAACCATGACGCTCGCACCAGAAGGCAGGACCGAGATCGAACTCGACGGCGGCGGGTGCTCCTGCTGCGCGATCGACACGACGACGGATGCCTCGGCTCCCGCCGGTACCGCAGTCGACGCCTCGCTCGTCGAGGCGAGCTTCGGCGTCGCGGGCATGACCTGCGGCAGCTGCGTCGCCCACGTGACCCAGGAGCTCACGGCGATCGACGGCGTCGACGCCGTCGAGGTCGAGCTCGTCAACGGCGGCGTCTCCGGCGTGACGGTGCGCAGCAGCGCTCCCATCTCCGACGCTGCGATCGCCGCAGCCGTCGAGGAGGCCGGATACCGGGTGGCGGAGCGATGAGCGCCGGGGCTCGTGCCGGCGCTCGTGCGACCGTGCGACGCCGCGGCATCGCACGCACCCTGCCCGGCATCGCCCTCGGAGTCGCCGGGCTGTTCGCGCTCGCGGGCTGCGCCGCGAACGCCGGCGGCGCCACGGGCGGCGGCCACGACGGCCACTCGACGACTGAGACCGAGACCGAGGCGCCCGCGGGCGCCGGCACCGCGGCCGACGTCATGTTCGCGCAGATGATGATCCCGCACCACGAGCAGGCGCTCGAGATGAGCGGCATCGTGCTCGCGAAGGCGGGGCTCGACCCCGAGGTCGCCGCGCTCGCCGAGGAGATCGAGGCGGCGCAGGGCCCCGAGATCGCCCAGCTCGAGGCGTGGCTCGACGAGTGGGATGCCCCGCGCGAGATGCCCGGCGGCGGCCACGGGATGAGCGGCATGCTGACGGGCGACGAGCTCGCCGCGCTCGAAGCCGCCGATGCGGCCACCGCATCGCAGCTCTTCCTCGAGCAGATGATCGAGCACCACGAGGGTGCGGTCGAGATGGCCGAGGAGCAGCTCGCGAGCGGCTCGCACGAGGGCGCGATCGAGATGGCCGAGGCCATCGTCGCGACCCAGACGGCGGAGATCGAACGGATGCAGGCGCTGCTCGAAGGGTGACCCGAAGGGCTACGGTCGAGGTGGGGGAACGACGCGGCGGCGACGGCGGCGCGGCCCCCACCCGTGACCCACCGTGCTCGGAGGCCCCATGGAACGCACAGACACCGATGTCGACGGCATGACCCGGCCCGCCCGGAAACCGTCACCGGAGGCATCGTGACCGGCGGGCGGGCTCCGCAGATGCGGGGCGCCGTCGCCCGGTCGCCCTTCCCGCCGATCGCCTCCTTCGCGTTCCTCTCCGACTGCCACACCGGTGCCCTGGTCGCGCCCGACGGCACGATCGGATGGCTCTGCCCGCCGCGGTTCGACGCCCCGAGCGTGTTCGCGACGATCCTCGACCGGCAGGCCGGCTACTTCCGGTTCGGCCCGTTCGACGTCAATGCGCCCTCGGCTCGCGCGTACGAGCCGGGCACCAACGTGCTCGTGACGACGTGGAAGACACCGACCGGCTGGGCGGAGGTGCGCGACGCGCTCACGATCGTCTCGCGATCGGAGCCCGACACGACCACTCCGCATACCCGGGCGCCCGCCGACGACGATGCCGCGCACTGCCTCGTGCGCACCGTGACGTGCCTCGACGGGCACGTCGAGATGGAGCTGCTCTGCGAGCCGGTCTTCGACTACGGGAGGGTCGGCGCCGAGTGGGACGCCGACGACGAGCACGAAGCGACCGCGAGCGGCGGGGGGATGTCGCTGCGCCTGCGCTCCGACCTCCTGCTCGGCGTGCAGGGCGGTCACGTTCGCGCGCGCCATACGCTGCACGCCGGCGATCGGGCCTTCTGCTCGCTCTCGTGGGCCGATGACCTCGCCGGCCCCGCGACGGTCGAGGAGGCCGCGGCCGAGCTCGACTCGACGACGACGTACTGGCGCGACTGGCTCGGCGACGCGACGATCCCCGACCACCCGTGGCGCGAGGCCCTCGAGCGCTCGGCGCTGACCATCAAGGGGCTCACCTACATGCCGACGGGGGCGACCGTCGCCGCCCTCACGACCTCGCTCCCCGAGACGCCGGGCGGGGAGCGCAACTGGGACTACCGCTACAACTGGATCCGCGACTCGTCGTTCACCGTGCAGGCGCTGCACTACCTCGACCTCGACTGGGAGGCCGACGAGTTCGTCGAGTTCCTCTCTGGGCTCGAGGCCAACGACGACGGCTCGCTGCAGATCATGTACGGCATCGACGGGCGACGCGACCTCACCGAGACGACGCTCGACCACCTCACGGGCTACCAGGGCGCCCGGCCCGTGCGCACCGGCAACGGCGCGTTCGCGCAGCGTCAGAACGACCTGTACGGCGCCGTGCTCGACGCGATCCTGATGCACGCCCACCGCAGCCAGCGGGTGCCGCGCGCGCTCTGGCCGCTCATCCGCTCGCAGGCCGAGTGCGCCACGGCCGCCTGGCGCGAGCCCGACCAGGGCATCTGGGAGGCGCGCGGGGCGCCGCAGCACTACGTGTCGTCGAAGATCATGTGCTGGGTGGCGCTCGACCGCGCCTCGAAGCTCGCCGCGGTCGTGGCCGACGCCGAGTCGGCGGTGCGCTGGCGCGGGGTCGCCGACGAGATCGCGGCGGACATCCTCGCCGAGGGAGTGAGCGAGCGGGGCGTGCTGCGCCAGCACTACGGCACCGATGCGCTCGACGCATCCGCTCTGCTCGCGGCGATCTACGGGTTCCTGCCGCCCGACGATGAGCGACTGCGCGCGACCGTGCTCGCGATCGCCGACGAGCTCTCCGAAGACGGGTTCGCGCTCCGCTACCGCACCGACGAGACCGACGACGGGTTGACGGGTCGCGAGGGCACGTTCCTCATCTGCTCGTTCTGGCTCGTGTCGGCGCTGACGATCATCGGCGAGGGCGCACGCGCCCACGCGCTCATGGAGAAGCTGCTGCACGTCGTCTCGCCGCTCGGCCTGCTCGCCGAGGAGCTCGACACCGAGACCGGGCAGCACCTCGGCAACTTCCCGCAGGCGTTCTCGCACCTCGCGCTCATCGAGGCTGCCCGGCGCATCATCATGATCGAGAAGCTGCTCGAGTACGTCTGAGCGCTCTGCGGGTTGAGCCTGTCGGGTTCTGCGGGTTGAGCCTGTCGGGTTCTGCGGGTTGAGCCTGTCGGGTTCTGCGGGTTGAGCCTGTCGAAACCGCCCCCGGGGCCGGGTTTCGACAAGCTCAACCCGCAGTGCGGGCTCTGGCGCCGCCGCGCATCGCCCTGTTAGGTTCGCGGCGGAGGTGCGCGCATGCGCAGAAGTCAGGGATCCGTGGCGGTTGCAGCGCTGGTCATGCTGGCGGCGATGACCGGTTGCACGAGTGCGAGCGCGGGGGCCGACGAGGCGACGGCGACCCCCGAGCCGACGGATGCCGCGGCGCAGGTCGTCACCATCCCGATGCCCGAGTTCGCACCCTGGCCGGCGGGCGACCCGTTCACGGAGGCCGACGTGGAGGCCGCGCGTCTCGCGGAGGCCGACCGCGGCTGGCAGACCGTGCTGGCGACCTATCCCGATGCGGTGCGGCCCGAGGTCGCGTTCGAGGCGTACGTGACCGACGAGAATCGCGTCGACGTGACGCGGGCCTGCTTCGAGGCCGCCGGACTGCCGATCGACGAGGGCCGCACCGGCCCCGACCCCGACGGCCCCGTCGTCTCGATCGGCACGTCGACGACGACGGTCGAGGAGGCGATCGCGTTGTACTCCTGCCGGGTCGCGCATCCGGAGAAGCGCACGTCAGCGCCGCCGAACGCCGAGCAGCTCGGCTGGATCTACGACTACCTCACCGAGTACTACGGCCCGTGCCTGGCCGAGAACGCCATCGACGTGGCACCGGCTCCACCGCGTGACGAGTTCGTGGCGAAGTGGCCGGAGCAGGGCTGGTTCCCGTCGAACGACCGGGCGATGTACGACCCCGAATGGGACGCCGCCCTCGAGGAGGCCTGTGTGGACCCCGACACCGCGATCATGACGGGGCTCGTGGATCGGGAGGATGGCTGATCGACGGAGACCCCGGCTCCGGCCGTGCCTTCGAGCCGCCGCGGCGCGGCGCGGCGTCGCGCGTCGACGAGCTGCCGGTCGAGCCCGGCCGGTGGGGCGCCGACGGCCCGCCGCAGGAGGCCTACAGTCGGGTCGGCGACACCGAGCGCTACCGCCCGCTGCATGCTTTCGCGCTGGCGCTCGCCGATGATCTCGAAGCGGAGTTCGATGTCGAGCGCGACGACGAGCCGGCCCTCGACGGGTGGCTCACGGAGGGCGTCCAGGTCGTCACGGGGATCAGGCTGCGGCCGCGCAGGAGCGACGCGGCGCCGATCACGATCGGCCTCACCTCGTTCCCCGGCGTCGTCGTCGGAGTCGGCGAGTTCACGAGGCTGACGCTGCCGGTCTGCGGATGCGACGCGTGCGACGAGCACGTGGCCGATCTGGTGAGGTCGGCGCGTGAGCACGTCGACGCCGTCGTGTCGGGCGGCTTCGCCGAGGCATCCGGCGGCTGGGAGTCGTTCCGCACCGAGCGCGGGTCGAGCGAGGGCGGCGGCTCCGGCCCGTTCGGCCCGCGCCGCGCGTGGGCGGCATGGCCGCACCGCCCTGCGGGTTGAGCCTGTCGAAACCCACCCCGAGGAGGGGTTTCGACAGGCTCAACCAGCAGACGCGCCTCAGCTCGCCCGCTCGAGCACTGCCCGGGTCGAGGCCTCGGGCCGGAGGTCGAGGCGGCGCAGCAGCTGCGCGTTCGCCGCGACGATGACGGTCGAGAGGCTCATCAGGATGGCACCGACCGACATCGGCAGCACGAACCCGATCGGGGCGAGGATGCCCGCCGCGAGCGGCACCGAGACGAGGTTGTACCCGGCCGCCCACCACAGGTTCTGCGACATCTTGCGGTAGCTCGCCCGCGACAGCTCGATGACCGAGATCACCGAACGCGGGTCGCTCGACGCGAGGATCACGCCGGCCGAGGCGATCGCGACATCCGTGCCCGCGCCGATCGCGATGCCGACGTTCGCCTGCGCGAGCGCCGGGGCGTCGTTGACGCCGTCGCCGACCATCGCGACCGAGAGCCCCTCGTGCTGCAGCTCCTGCACCTTCGCGGCCTTGTCTTCGGGGCGCACGCCCGCGTAGACGCGGTCGATGCCGAGCTGCGCGGCGACCGTGCGGGCCACCGGCTCGGCGTCGCCCGTGATCATCACGACCTGCACGCCGAGCGCGTGGAGCGCGTCGACCGCCTCCTTCGACTCGGGCCGGATCTCGTCGGCCAGCGCGATGGCGCCGGCCACCTCGCCGCCGACGAGCACGTGCAGCACCGTCGAGCCGGCTTCGGCCCAGGCGACGGATGCCGCGAGCGGCGCGAGGCCCTCGCGCTCGAGCATGCCGGGGCCGCCGACCTGCACGGCCCGGCCGTCGACCGCCGCGCGGACGCCGATCGCGGCCGAGGCCTCGAAGCCCTGCGCTGCGCGCGTCGTGAGACCGCGGTGGGCGGCATCGGCGACGATCGCCTTCGCGAGCGGGTGCTCCGAGTCGCCCTCGGCGGATGCCGCGAGCACGAGCACCTCGTCGAGGTCGTGACCGGGTGCGGCCGCGGCATCCGTCACGGCAGGCTCACCCTTCGTGAGGGTGCCGGTCTTGTCGAAGAGCACCGCGCCGACCGTGCGCATCGTCTCGAGCGCGAGGCGGTCGGTGACGAGCACGCCGCCCTTCGCCGCACGCTCGGTCGCGATCGAGACGACGAGCGGGATGGCGAGGCCGAGGGCGTGGGGGCAGGCGATCACGAGCACGGTGATCGTGCGGATCACGGCGTCGTCGGGGTCGCCGAGCAGCGTCCAGGCGATCGCGGTGATCACCGCGGCGCCGAGCGCGAACCAGAAGAGCCAGCCGGCGGCGCGGTCGGCGAGGCGCTGCGCACGCGAGGTCGAGGCCTGCGCCTGCGCGACGAGGCGCTGGATGCCCGCGAGGGCGGTGTCGTCGCCGACCGCGCCGACCCGCACGCGGATCGCGGTGTCGGTCGCGACCGTGCCGGCGACGACGTGCGCCCCGGGGCCGCGGGCGACCGTCGACGATTCACCCGTGATCATCGACTCGTCCATCGCGGCGGTGCCGTCGATGACCTCGCCGTCGGCGGGTACGCGGCCGCCGGGGCGCACGATGACGATGTCGCCGACCGAGAGCTCCGAGGGGGAGACGGTCTCGATTGCGAGGCTGCTGGTTGAGCCTGTCGAAACCCCGTTGGCCGAGCCCGTCGAGACCACCCGCTCGGCCTCGTCGGGCAGCAGGGCCGCGAGCGCGTCGAGGGCGCTCGACGCCTGCATGATCGAGCGCATCTCGATCCAGTGGCCGAGCAGCATGATCACGATGAGGAGCGCGAGCTCCCACCAGAAGTCGAGGTGGTGGCTGAGCAGGCCGAGGCTCGCGCCGAGCGACGCGAAGTACGCGACCGTGATGGCGAGGCCGATGAGCAGCATCATGCCGGGCTTGCGCGCCTTCAGCTCCGACCAGGCGCCGGTGAGGAACGGCTTGCCGCCCCAGAAGTACATGACCGTGCCGAGCACCGGGGAGATCCAGGGGATCACGGGGTTGTCGGGCAGCGAGTAGCCGAGGATCGAGGCGAACATCGGGCTGAATGCGATGGTCGGCACGGCGATCACGAGCATGATCCAGAACAGGCGGCGGAACTGGCCGACGTGGTCGCCGTGGCCGCCGTGCCCGCTCATGTCGTGGCCGGCGTGCGGGTCGTGCGCGCTCATGTCGTGCCCCGCGTGCGGATCCTGCGCCGTGTGCCTGCTCAGGTCGTGGCCCTGGTGACCGCTCATGTCGTGGCCGGCGTGCGGGTCGTGCGCGCTCATGTCGTGCCCCGCGTGCGGGTCGGGCGCAGTCGCCGCCGGCGCGTGCTGGTGCCCGGCGTCCTGCGCACTCGTGTCGTGCCCCGCGTGCCCGGCATGCTCGTCGTGTTCGTGTCGTCCGCCGTGAGTCGTGCTCATCGATCTTCCTCCGTCGTCAAGCTCGAGTCGAGCCTATACCCCGAGGGGGTATCTGTCATCAGGTGGAAACGTCTGTTCGCCCGAACTATTCCCGGGCCGGAACGAACTGTTTCGACGGTAGCAGCGGATGTCGCGGGGTTCGCGGATCGAGAACAGGGGCGCGCGCGACATCCGCATCGTGCTGTGATGGCGGCATGGAGATCCTGATCCTCGGCGGTACCCAGTGGCTCGGCCGTGAACTCGCCCGGGAGGCGCTGCGTCGCGGGCACGCCGTCACCTCGCTCGCGAGAGGGGAGGCGGGCGAGGCGGCCGAAGGCTCTGCCTTCGTGGCGGCCGATCGCGCGGAGCCCGGCGCCTACGACGCCGTCGCCGACCGAGAGTGGGACGCCGTCATCGACGTCACCAGGCAGCCCGGCTTCGCACGTCACGCCGCCCACGACCTGGCGCCGCACGCCCGGCACTGGACCTTCGTCTCCTCGGGCAACGTCTACGCGTCCCAGAACGAACCCGGTGCCGACGAGTCGGCCGAGCTCATGCCGCCGCTCGAGGGCGACGAGTCGACCGCGGAGACGTACGGCGAGGCGAAGTCCGCCATCGAGGGGGCGTATCGCGACGCCCTCGGCGATCGGCTGCTCGTGGTCCGCCCCGGCCTCATCGTCGGACCCGGTGACCCGTCGGGCCGCGGCGGCTACTGGGTGGCACGCGCCGCTCGCAGCGACGATCCGATGCTCGTGCCCGACATCCTCGACGACGCCGTGCAGGCGATCCACATCGACGATCTCGTGGCGTTCACGCTCGACGGGATCGATCGAGGGCTCGCCGGTGCGTACAACGCCGTCGGCGAGCGCACCACGTTCGGCGACTGGCTCGACCGCTCGCGTGCGATCGGCGGGCACGAGGGCGAGGTCGTCGCCGTCTCGCCGGAGTGGCTCGCCGAGCAGGGCGTCGCCGAGTGGTCGGGCCCCGAGTCGCTGCCGCTCTGGATCATCGACCCCGAGTGGAGCGCCTTCCTCGACCGTTCGAACGCCGCAGCGCTCGCTGCGGGCCTGCGCCTGCGCCCGCTCGACCGGTTGCTCCAGGAGATCCTCGAGTGGGAACGCAGTCAGGGGCTGGGTCGCGAGCGCGGCGCCGGGCTCAGCGCCGATCGCGAGCGCGAGCTGCTCGACGCGCTCCGCGGCTCGTCGATCGAGTAGCGACGCGAGCGTCCGGTATCGCAGACACGGGTATCGGCGGATGCCTCGGCCCGCGGCATCCGCCATTGCTAGCGTCTGACCATGGGCACCGCTGCACTTCCGAACGATCCACTCTGGCCACGGGCCGGTGACTGGCCGTCGCTCGACGCGCTCGGCGCCGGGGCGCGGGCCGACCTCGCCCTGCTCGGGGTGCCGGCCCACAGCACCTCGCTCTCGCCGACCGGTGCCCACGCGACGCCCGCGGCGATCCGCGCGGCGCTGCGCCGCTACAGCCCGACGATCATGGCCGACCGCGGCCGCCGCGGCGACGCGCGTTCGCTCGACGACCTCGTGTTCGCCGACGCGGGCGATGTCCGCGAACCCGACGGGCCTGAAGGCGAAGCGCGGGTTCGCGCTGCGGTCGCCGCTGCATCGGCCCGAGCAGGCACCGTCGTCGCGCTCGGCGGGGACAACTCGCTGACCTCGCCCGTCGCGCTCGGAGTCTGGGGCGAGCGGCTCGAGACGGCGGGGCTCATCACGCTCGACGCCCACTACGACCTGCGCGACGGCGTCAGCAACGGCTCGCCCGTGCGCCGACTGCTCGAAGCGGGTCTCGACGGCCGCCGCATCGTGCAGATCGGCATCGCCGACTTCGTCAACTCCCGCGAGTACGCCGACCGCGCCCGCGACGCCGGCATCACCGTCGTGCACCGCGACGAGCTGCATCGTCGCCCCATGTCCGACGTGTTCGCCGAGGCGCTCGAGCTCGCGGGCTCGGGCGGCGGCCCGATCCATGTCGATCTCGACGTCGACGTGTGCGACCGAGCGGTGGCTCCCGGCTGCCCCGCATCGGTGCCGGGGGGCATCTCCGCATACGAGTTGCGGCAGGCGGCGCGGGCGGCAGGCGCCGACGCCCGGGTCGAGTCGGTCGACCTCGCCGAGGTCGACGCCACCGCAGATACCCCCGACGGTCGAACCGTGCGGCTCGCTGCGCTCTGCGTGCTGGAGGTCGCTGCGGGAATCGCCCTACGCTGACAGCGTGCCTCGATCGAGACGCACACGCTGAACACGGGAACGGAACCATGAAGACACTCCTGCTGGTGCGGCACGCCAAGTCGAGCTGGGGCGACCAGACGCTTCCCGACCACGAGCGCCCCTTGAACCATCGCGGTCGGCGCGATGCGCCGAGGGTGGGTGCGCGACTGCGAGAGCGTGGCGTCGTTCCCGACATGATCGTGACGAGCACGGCGGTGCGCGCCCGTTCGACGGCGGAGATCCTCGCCCAGGCGCTCGACCTCGGATCCGGCCGGATCCTGGAGGACGACCGTCTCTACGGCGCCTCCCCGGAGGGCTTGCTCGACATCGTCCGGGCCCTCGACGATGAGTCGGCCACCGTCATGCTGGTCGGCCACAACCCCGAGATCGGCGAGCTCGCCTCCCGACTCTCGGATGAGATCGCCGAGATGCCGACCTGCGCCGTCGCCGAGTTCCGCTTCGACGTCGCGGACTGGGCAGAGGTCGGCGCTGCCGCGCCGGTCGAGGTGCTGTTCGAGGCCCCTGCTCACGATCGGTGACGGCACGCCCGCCGGTGGCGCGTGCGGTGACGACTGACGATCACTGCGGGGATCGGGTGGTGGCATCTCGGCGTTCGTCGACCTCGCCGACGTCGATGCCACCCCGGATGCGCCGGACGGGCGTACCGTACGACTGGCGGCATTCTGCATGCTGGAGGTCGCCGCGGGCATCGCCCTGCACTGAGCAGGGCATGCGCGAGACCGACCCGACGGAAGGACGCACCGTGAAGACCCTCGTGCTCATGCGCCACGCGAAGTCGAGCTGGGACTCGCCAGGTCTCGTCGATCACGACCGCCCGCTGAACGATCTCGGCCGGCAGGATGCGCCGCGCATGGGCAGACGACTCCTCGAGCGCGGCATCGAGCCCGACGTGATCATCACGAGCACCGCGGAGCGCGCACGGTCGACGGCGGCGCTGGTCGCCGGTGAACTCGGCACCCCGGCCCGCCGCATCATCGCCGACGAGCGCCTCTACGCCGCGTCCGTCGAGACGATGCTCCGCGTCATCCGCTCGCTCGACGACCGACTCGCGGTCGCGATGCTCGTCGGTCACAACCCCGAGATGACCGAACTCGCGACCCGGTTCTCGAAGACCGCGGAGGCGATGTCGACGGCGGCCGTCGCCGTCTTCACCTTCGAGGCGGCATCGTGGGCCGACGTGCGCGCCGCGACGAGCACGGGCAACGTCGCCGCACCGCCGATCGGGGTGACGTTCGACGCACCCGACCGTTCGCACGACCGGAACCGGTGACAGCAGCCCCCGGCGTCACTAGTGTCGATGCCAACGGGAGGAGAACGAGATGTCGTTCATCACCAGGGGGTTCAGCGGGTGCAGTCGTGAGCGCGACGAACGGCTGCCACCCGGTCAGACCCTCGTGCAGGACTTCCCGGTGCTCTCTGCGGGGCCCACGCCCGAAGTCGACACTGCCGAGTGGGAGTTCACGATCCGCACCGAGTCGAGCGTGCACCGCTGGAACTGGGACGAGTTCACCTCCCTCGCGATCGACGACGTCGACACCGACATCCACTGCGTCACGCACTGGTCGAAGCTCGGCACGAGCTGGCGCGGCGTCTCGCTCGACACGCTCTTCGAGCAGGTCGAGACCGAGCAGGAGTACGTCATGGCGCACAGCTACGGCGGCTACACGACGAACGTGCCGCTCGACGAGCTGCTCGACGGCAAGGCATGGGTCGCGTTCGAGTTCGACGGCGAGCCGCTCGAGCCCGAGCACGGCGGGCCTGCACGGCTGCTCGTGCCGCATCTCTACTTCTGGAAGAGCGCCAAATGGGTTCGCGGCCTCGTGATGATGGAGCAGGACGAGCCCGGATTCTGGGAGCAGAACGGCTACCACCTCCACGGGGATCCGTGGACGGAGGAGCGCTACTGGTGAGCGACGCCGCGACCGGAACGACGGCACCGGCGCCTGCGCCGAGCGCCGCGCTGCTCGCCGTGCCGCGCTCCGGCTGGCATGTCGCGACCGTGGCCTCGACACGTCGCGAGACGCCGAACGCCTCGCGCATCGAACTCGAGGTCGACGGATGGCCCGGCAACGCCGCCGGCCAGCATCTCGACGTTCGCCTCACCGCGCCCGACGGCTACACCGCGACCCGTTCGTACTCCATCGCGTCGTCGGGCGCGGGCACGCGCGTGACCATCGCCGTCGACAAGCTGCCCGACGGCGAGGTCTCGCCCTACCTCGTCGACGAGGTGCGGGCCGGGGACATGCTCGAGGTGCACGGGCCGCTCGGTGCGTTCTTCGTGTGGGCGCCGGATGCCGCGGACGCCGCCGCGGCCGGCGAGGCCCGCCCGGTGCAGCTCATCGCCGGGGGCTCGGGTGTCGTGCCGCTCTACGCCATGGCCGAGGCGCACGGCGCCGCACACGACCTCACGTCGTTCCGGCTGCTCTACTCGGTGCGCAGCCCCGACGACGTCTACTTCGCCGACGAGCTGCGGCGCCTCGCCGAGGCATCCGCAGCACTGCAGCTCGACCTCGTCTACACGCGCCGCTCGCCCGCAGGGTGGCCGACGCCGCCGGCGCGCATCACGCGAGAGGTGCTGGAGGCGGCCGTGATCCCCGCCGCTGAGCGGCCGCGCGTCTTCGTCTGCGGGTCGACGGGCTTCGTCGAGCGCGTCGCCGACTGGCTCGTCGAACTCGGACACGACGCGCGATCGATCCGCACCGAGCGATACGGAGGCACGTGATGCAGCACGTCGACGGCAACGCCCTGGCCGGCCCGCTCGCCGAGTTCTTCAGCTTCGACCTGACCACCGCGATCGCGCGGTGCAGCGGCTGCGGTGCCGTCGGCGAGCTCGCCCGAACGATGGTCTATCGCAGCGGCGCCGGCACCGTCGTGCGCTGCAGCGAGTGCGACCAGGTGCTCGCCACCCTCGTCGAGACGGCCGACCGCGCGTGGATCGGGCTCAGCGGCATCAGCGCGATCGAAGTTCCGCGCGGCTGAGCGTCCGCGAGCGGATGCCTCGGTCTCACGCCCCTGCGACGACCGCGCCGTCCTTCCAGACGCGCCCGATGAGCGGGACACCCGGCCGGTAGGCGAGGTGCACGTGGCTCGGCGCCGAGAGTTCGACGAGGTCGGCGCGCATGCCGGGGCGGATCGCGCCGACGTCCGTTCGCCGGAGCGCCGCTGCGCCGCCCGCCGTCGACGCCCAGAGCGCCTCGGCCGGGGTCATGCCCATGTCGCGCACGGCGACGGCGATGCAGAACGGCAGCGAGCTCGTGAAGCTCGAGCCCGGGTTGCAGTCGCTCGCGAGGGCGACCGCGACCCCGGCGTCGATGAGCCGGCGCGCATCGGGATACGGCTGGCGGGTCGAGAACTCGACGCCCGGCAGGAGCGTCGCGACCGTGTCGGATGACGCGAGCGCCGCGACATCCGCATCGCTCAGGTAGGTGCAGTGGTCGACCGAGGCGGCGCCGAGCTCGACCGCGAGCTGCACGCCGGGTCCCTCGCCGAGCTGGTTGCCGTGCACCCGCACGCCGAGCCCCGCGGCGGCGCCGGCCGCGAGCACGCGCCGCGACTGCTCGGCGGTGAACGCGCCGCGCTCGCAGAACGCGTCGACCCAGCGCGAGTGCGGCGCGCAGGCGTCGAGCATCTCGCCGACGACGAGGTCGACGTAGGCCTCGGCGGCACGATCGGCGTCGCCGCCGAACGCCGGGTCCTCGCGGAACTCGAACGGCACGACGTGGGCGCCGAGGAAGGTGACCTCGGAGGTGACCTCGCGGGCGAGCCGCACCAGTCGCTCCTCGTCGGCGACCGAGAGGCCGTAGCCCGACTTGATCTCGAACGTCGTGGTGCCCTGGCCATGCAGTTCGGCCACGAAGCCGGCCAGCCGTGTCCGCAGCTCGTCGTCGCTCGCGGCGCGCGTGGCCGCGACGGTCGAGCGGATGCCGCCGGCCTCGTACCGCTGCCCGGCCATGCGTGCGGCGAACTCCGCGGCGCGGTCGCCGCCGAAGACGAGGTGCGAGTGGCTGTCGACGAAGCCGGGGATCACGGCGCGGCCGCCGGCGTCGACGACCTCGACCTCGGCGTCCCAGATGGAACGGTGCTCGTCGCCCTCGCGGCGGTCCTCGCGTTCGGCCCGGTGGTCGAGGTGCTCGTCGGCGTGCGTCGCACTGCCGACCCACGCGATGCGGCCGTCTTCGACGAGCACGGCGGCGTCGCGCACGATGCCGAGCGGGCCGGCCTCGCGATCGGGCGACGGGTCGTTCGTGACGAGCTCGCCGATGCCGGTCAGCAGCATGCGCCCCGCGGCGCCCCCGTCGCTCATGCCTCGAGCATAGGCACGCGCAGGCCGCGTTCGCGAGCGACCTCGACGGCACGGTCGTAGCCCGCGTCGACGTGGCGCATCACTCCGGTGCCCGGGTCGTTCACGAGCACGCGTGCGATCTTCTCGGCGGCGAGCGGCGTGCCGTCGGCGACGATCACCTGGCCGGCGTGGATCGAGCGGCCGATGCCGACGCCGCCGCCGTGGTGGATCGAGACCCAGGTCGCGCCCGATGCGGTGTTGAGCAGGGCGTTCAGGAGCGGCCAGTCGGCGATCGCGTCGGAGCCGTCGGCCATGGCCTCGGTCTCGCGGTACGGGCTCGCGACCGAGCCCGAGTCGAGGTGGTCGCGGCCGATCGCGACGGGCGCGCTGAGCTCGCCCGAGGCGACCATCTCGTTGAACTTCAGCCCGGCGAGGTGGCGCTCCTGGTAGCCGAGCCAGCAGATGCGAGCGGGCAGGCCCTCGAAGTGCACCTTCTCGCCGGCCTGCGTGATCCAGCGGCGCAGGTGCTCGTCTTCGGGGAAGAGCTCGAGGATCGCCTTGTCGGTCGCGGCGATGTCGGCCGGGTCGCCCGAGAGCGCCGCCCAGCGGAACGGGCCCTTGCCCTCGGCGAAGAGCGGGCGGATGTAGGCGGGCACGAACCCGGGGAACGCGAACGCGCGCTCGTAGCCGCCGAGCTCGGCCTCGCGACGGATCGAGTTGCCGTAGTCGAAGACCTCTGCGCCGGCGTCCTGGAACTCGACCATCGCCTGCACCTGCTTGGCCATCGAGGCACGGGCGCGGTCGGTGAAGGCTTCGGGGTCGGATGCCGCGAGCTCGTGCCATTCGGCCACGCTCACGCCCTCGGGCAGGTACGACAGCGGGTCGTGCGCGCTCGTCTGGTCGGTCACGATGTCGATCGCGACGCCGCGGGCGAGGAGTTCGGGGAAGACCGTCGCGGCATTGCCGACGAGCCCGACGCTCAGTGGCGTGCGCGACTCCTTCGCAGCGAGCACACGGGCGATCGCGTCGTCGAGGTCGTCGGTCATCTCGTCGAGGTAGCCGTGCTCGACTCGGCGCGCCAGGCGCGTCGCGTCGACGTCGACGATGAGCACGACGCCCTCGTTCATCGTGACGGCGAGGGGCTGTGCGCCGCCCATGCCGCCGCAGCCGCCGGTAAGGGTGAGCGTGCCGGCGAGCGTGCCGTCGAATCGGGCGCGAGCGATCGCGCCGAAGGTCTCGTAGGTGCCCTGCAGGATGCCCTGCGTGCCGATGTAGATCCACGAGCCGGCGGTCATCTGGCCGTACATGGTGAGGCCGAGCTGCTCGAGCTTCCGGAACTCGGGCCACGTCGCCCAGTCGCCCACGAGGTTCGAGTTGGCGATGAGCACGCGCGGCGCCCACTCGTGGGTGCGGAACACGCCGACGGGCTTGCCCGACTGCACGAGCAGGGTCTCGTCGGCCTCGAGCCCCTCGAGGGTGCGCACGATCGCGTCGAACGACTCCCAGTTGCGGGCGGCCTTGCCCGTGCCGCCGTAGACGATGAGGTCGTCGGGGCGCTCGGCGACCTCGGGGTCGAGGTTGTTCATGAGCATGCGCAACGGCGCCTCGGTCTGCCAGCTCTTCGCGGTGAGCTCGGTGCCTCGTGCGGCGCGAACGGTGCGGGGGCCGGCGGGTGCTGCGATGGGTGCGTCGGTCATGTTCCGATGCTCGCGCACCGAGGGGTCGCCGACAACGGATGTCGCGTGCGTGCTGTCTGGGATGCCAGACGAGGTGCCGGGTGCGCGCCGCTGACCGGTCGGGGAGAACTCTCCGTGCCCGGCGAGTCAGCCGAGCTGGATGCCGCGGGCCGCCATGAAGGGCACAGCGTCGACGGCGGTGCCGTCGAGCCGTACCTCGAAGTGCAGGTGGCAGCCCGTCGATGCGCCGGTGCTGCCGACGGTGCCGATGAGCTGACCGGCTGCGACCTTGTCGCCGGGGCTCACGAGGATGCCACCGTCGGAGAGGTGCGCGTACCCGGTCGAGACGCCGGCGCCGTGCTCGAGCAGGATCCAGTTGCCGTAGCTGCCGCTCGCGCGCGCCTCGACGACGATGCCGCCGGTGGCGGCGAAGACCGGTGAGCCGCAGCTCGATGCGACATCCGTGCCGCGGTGGAACTCGTTCACGCCTGCGAGCGGCTTGTTCGGGCGGGGGCCGAATCCGTCGGTCTGAGCGCCGGAGACCGGCGGGGCCCAGCCCTGGTCGCTCAGCTGCCCGGCGTCGCGGGGGAGGGAGTCGATGAGCGAGACGCTCGAGGCGGCGACGCGGGAGCGCAGCCCGGAGAGATCCGAGCGGGCCGACTTCACGCCGCGCTCCGCGGCGGCGACCGCGGCTTCGGCCGCATCGACCGGCACAGCGTCGACGGCGGCCCAGGCGTCTGCGGCGCGCTGCTCGGCCACGTCGGCCTCATCGGAGCGCTTCTGGGCGATCTTCTGCAGCTTCTCGGCGTCACCGGTGATCTGGTCGACGCGTGCGACGCCGCCGAGACCGGCGAGCAGGTCCTTGCCCGAGCCGAACGCGGCAGCCATCGACGTGAGCGAGGTGTCGCCGCCGCGCGAGGCGGCGAATGCGGCAGCGCCGGCCGCGTCGGCGTCGGCGCGGGCCTCCTCGGCCTGCTCCTGCAGTTGCGTCGCCAGGGCGCGTGCTGCGGCCTGGGTGGATCGAGCCGTCTCGAGTTCGGCCTCGGCCGTGCGCAGGGCTGCGGTCGCCCGATCGAGTGCGGTCCGTGCTCCGAGCAGCGAGCTGAGCTGCGGGTCGCGGCCGGTGGAGATGCGGGCGTACGGTCCGCTGCCGATGAGCAGCGGAGCGCGCGGGGTGGCGACCGGTGCGGCGGGCGGCGTCGGCTTGGTCGTCGGAGTCGGTGTGGGTGTCGGGGTCGGTGTCGGTGTGGGTGTCGGCGTCGGCTGGGGAGTCGGGGTCGGAGTCGGTGTCGGCGTCGGTGTCGGCGTCGGCGTGGGCTCGGGCGTCGGAGTCGGCTCCGGCGTCGGCTCGGGAGTCGGCGTCGGTTCGGTCGAAGGTTCGGGAGAGGGTTCGGGCGAAGGCGCGGGTTCGGTGCCCTCGGCCGTCTCATCGGATGTCGCCGCCCCCGTGTCGGTCGTCGCCGCACCCGTGTCGGTGGTCTCGGAGGTCGCCACCGTCGCGTCGGTCGCGACGACCTCTTCGGCCGATGCCGAACTGATCCCCGAGATGCCGAGCACGATGACGGCCGCTGCCGCGGCCACCGCGAGTCCGTCGGGCCGAGTGCGGTGCACGCGGAACGGGCGGCTCTGGCCGGGCAATCGTTGCATCAGCGACATAGGGTTCCGTTCAGACGTCGGCTTCGGGGGCCGGCATCTCACTCAGTCTCTCAGCGCAGGCAGGTCGGCACAACACCTGCACGCCGAGATCTCGCGCCCTCTTCGGGGCACACCGCGAACCGGCTCAGTCGAGCGGGCCGGCCGCCGACATCGCCGCGACGACGACATCGCCGTGCGCAACCATGCCCGAGATCGCCTCGATCTCGGGGGAGAGGAAGCGGTCGGGCCCCGGCACAGCACCGGTCTCGGCGACGAGGGAGACGACCGCACCGGTGGCGGTTCCCGGCACGAGCGGCGCCCGCAGGGCGAGTCCGCGAGCCGCGGTCATGACCTCGATCGCCAGCACGCGCGAGAGGCCGTCGATCGAGCGACGGAGCTTGCGCGCAGCCGCCCAGCCCATCGAGACGTGGTCCTCCTGCATGGCAGACGACGGGATCGAGTCGACGGATGCCGGCACCGCGAGCCGCTTCAGTTCCGAGACGATGCCCGCCGCGGTGTACTGCGCGATCATGAGGCCCGAGTCGACGCCGACCTCGTGCGCGAGGAAGGGCGGCAGGCCCTGGTTGCGCGCCCGGTCGAGGAAGCGGTCGGTGCGCCGCTCGCTCATCGACGCGACATCCGCCACCGCGATCGCGAGGAAGTCGAGCACGTACGCGACCGGTGCGCCGTGGAAGTTGCCGTTCGACTCGACGCGCCCGTCGAGCGTCAGCACGGGGTTGTCGACGGCGCTCGCGAGCTCGGCGTCGGCGACGGATGCCGCGTGCGCGAGCGTGTCGCGGGCGGCGCCGTGCACCTGGGGGGCGCAGCGCAGCGAGTAGGCGTCCTGCACGCGGGTGCACTCGGGGCCCTTGTGGCTCGCGACGATGGGGGAGTCGGCGAGCAGACGCCGCAGGTTCGAGGCCGAGATCGCCTGGCCGCGCTGCGGGCGGAGTGCGTGCAGGTCGGCGGCGAAGACGGCGTCGGTGCCCATGAGGCCCTCGACGCTCATCGCCGCGGCGACGTCGGCGGTGGTGAGCAGCATCCGCAGGTCGTCGATCGCGAGCGCGAGCATGCCGAGCATGCCGTCGGTGCCGTTGATGAGGGCGAGGCCCTCCTTCTCGGCGAGGTGGAGCGGCGTGATGCCGGCCGCGGCAAGGGCGCTCGAGGCATCCGTCGGCGCACCGGCCTCGCCGGTCGAGCTCGTCGAGACCCGAACCTCGCCCTCGCCCATGGCCACGAGCGCACAGTGCGCGAGGGGGGCGAGGTCGCCGGAGCATCCGAGCGAGCCGTACTCGCGCACGACGGGGGTGATGCCCGCGTTGAGGATCGCCGCGTAGGTCTCCGCGGTCTCGCGGCGCACGCCCGTGCGGCCGGTCATGAGGGTCGAGAGGCGCAGCAGCATGAGGGCGCGCACGACCTCGCGCTCGACCTCGGCGCCGGAGCCGGCGGCGTGCGAGCGCACGAGGCTCGCCTGCAGCTGTGCACGGCGGTCCTCGGCGATGAACGTGGTCGCGAGCGCGCCGAAGCCCGTCGAGATGCCGTAGTGCGGCTCGGGGTCGGCGGCGAGGCCCTCGACGATCGCACGGCTCGCGGCGACGCCGTCGAGCGCTGCCGGGTCGAGCACGACGGATGCCCCGTGGCGTGCGACGGCGACGACGTCGTCGATGCCGAGGGGGCCGGTGCCGACGGTGACGGATGCCGCGGCGCGCGCGGGTGCGGAGACGTTGCTGCTCATACCTCCGATTCCACACCGCCCTCACGCGCGCGGGAAGCGTGATGGGATGGTCGCCGTCCGGTATCCCAGACGCAGGCGTAGGCTTACGCTGTTGCCCGTCGCCGAGAGGACGCCAGTTGTCGGAATCCACGCCGCAGACCGACGACACGCGTCCGCTCGGCCGAGCGGCGAAGCTCGAGGGCGCGGGCTCGAAGGTGCCGGCGGCCGACCAGACGCTCGCGATCCTCACCCACCTCGCAGCCCAGCGGGGACCGGTGCCCGCGGCCACGATCGCCTCGGCGCTCGGCATTCCCCGGTCGACGATCTACCACCTGCTCGCGGTGATGCAGGAGCGCGGCTTCGTCGTGCACCTGCCGGAGGAACGCCGGTACGGGCTCGGCATCGCCGCCTTCGAGCTCTCGAGCGGCTTCTCGCGCCAGCAGCCCCTCGCCCGTCTCGGCCGGCCGCTCGTCGCAGCCCTCGTCGACCGCCTCGGCGAGAGCGGTCACCTCGCAGTGCTGCACGGGCGCGACGTGCTGTACCTCGTCGAGGAGCGCGCGCCGCGCCGCCCGTCGCTCGTCACCGACGTCGGCGTGCGGCTGCCCGCGCACCTCACCGCGACGGGCCGTGCGATGCTCGCCGTGCTGCCGCCGGCGCAGTTGCGGGCGCTCTACCCGGATCGCGCCGCGTTCGCCGGTCGGCCCGCGCTCGACGGCGGCGACGAGGCCTGGAGCTACGGCCGGCTGAAGCGCGTGCTCGCCGTCGTGCGCGAGCAGGGCTGGGCCGGTGAGGACGGCGAGGTCACGGGCGGTCTCGCCTCGGTCGGGGCGGTCGTGCTCGACCACGTCGGCTGGCCGGCGGCGGCCGTGGCGGTCACGTACCCGGATGCCGCGCCCGACGCGGACGTCGCCCGGTACGTGTCGGCGGTGCAGGAGGCGGCGACGGTGCTCGCCCGTCGCATCGGCACGCCCCGCTGAACGGGCGCCGCCCAGCTTTCGCGCAACCTGCGCCGGTAGCGTGGGCGTGCCGCCGCGCGCCGATCATCGACCCCGAACCGAGAGCCGAGACACGACCTTGCTGACGACCGACGACCACGGCTTCACCGGCCTCACCGGATTCGCCGCCGACGTGCTGACCTCCCTCGGCGACATCGGCGTCGGCGTTCTCGTCTTCCTCGAGGTGCTGATCCCGCCGATCCCGAGTGAGGTGATCCTGCCGTTCGCGGGCTACCTCAGCCAGGCGGGAGACCTCCACCTCGGCTGGCTCATCGTCTGGTCGACGCTCGCCTCCGTCATCGGCGGGCTCGTGCTCTACGGGCTCGGCGCCGCAGTGGGCCTCGAGCGGGCCATCCGCTGGATCGCCTGGACCCGGCTCGTCAGCCTGACCGACCTCGAGCGCGGCGCCGCCTGGTTCCACAAGCACGGTCGCTGGTCGGTGCTCGTCGGACGCATGATCCCCGGTGTCCGCAGCCTGATCTCGCTGCCGGCGGGTGCCGACCGCATGCCGCTCGCCTGGTTCCTGCTCTTCACGGCGATCGGGTCGGGCATCTGGAACAGCCTGCTCATCGGCATCGGCGCCGCCCTCGGCACCCAGCACGCGCTGCTCGAGGAGTACCTGCAGTACCTCGACTGGGTCGTCTACGGCGCCATCGCCATCGCCCTCGTCGTGCTCGTCGTGCGCCGGGTGCTCGAGCACCGGCGCGTGGCCGACGAAGCCTCCGCGTAACCGCGAGCGCCGCAGCGAGCGCGGCCCGCCGCTCAGCGGGCGGCGGGAGCGAGCCAGCGACGCAGCAGGCGCGTCACGAAGGGCAGCGCCCAGAACGTCATGACCGGCGTCAGCAGCAGGGTCGTGACGAGCACCTTCCAGACCACCTCGAGCTCGTTCCAGCCGGGCACGAACGAGGTGACGAGCAGGGTGAACACGAGGTTCACCGGGAAGAAGCCGAGCCAGATCGTCACCGCCTGCTTCCACCGCGGCGGCGCGGGCGGCAGTTCGTCGGCCGAAGCGGATGCCGCGGCATCCGCCGCCGGCACCGAACCCGTCGCCGGGTCGTCGAACCAGCCCTCGATGCCGGTGCGACGCCTGCTGCGCTCCGAGCGCACGAAGCCCTCGCCCATCGAGAGCCACCAGGTGCGCTCGGCCGAGCGCTCCCAGGCGTCGAGGGTCTCTTCGCTCGCGAAGCGGTAGAGCATGTGCCAGACCTGCGAGGCCTCGCCGGCGCGCACCCAGCCCGAGCCGAGGAAGCCCGGGTACTTGGCCGCGAGGTTCACGCCGGTCTGCACCCACGCGGTCGCCTCGGAGATGCGCTCGGGGTCGACCTCGCGTCGGATCGAGACGGTGATCGGTTCGTTGTGCATGGGCCACCCCGGGGCGCTCTCGAATCCCGCGGATCGTGTGCGCGGAACTCTGGATGATTGACCGTTTCGCTGGTGGCGGGCTGGTCCGGGCCGAATGCGAGTGTAGCCGGGCCATGTTTCGAGGTTGCTTCGCGCACGGTCACCCGCCGTTCGCTCGCCCGGTTCCTCCGGCGACCTGACTAGTGTCGTCATCGACGACGAGAAGGGGCATTCGTGCGAGTAGCTGGTCTGCCGGTCCTGGAGTGGACGAACGGCACTTCGGGTGCGGTCTTCGACGACGACGGGGGCGAGCTCGCCCTGCACGCGGCGGCGGGCGTCGATTGGAGCAACGACCCGCTCGGCGGCCCCGGGCAGCATCGAGCGAGCATGCTCGGGTTCCGGCCCTCGGGCGACTTCGCCCTGAGCGCGCGCGTTCGCGTCGTCGGCGGGCGTTCCACGTTCGACGCCGGCGCGCTCGGCCTTTGGTGCGACCAGGACCACTGGGCGAAGCTGTGCTTCGAGTACTCACCGGCCGGACAGGCCATGGTGGTCAGCGTGGTGACCAACGGCTTCTCGGACGACTGCAACTCGACGATCGTCGAGGAGTCGTCCATTCACCTCAGGGTGGCGAGGGTCGGGTCGGCATTCGCATTCCACGCGTCGACGGATGGCGACCGCTGGGACTTCGTCCGCCTCTTCCGAGTGCACTCGGGCATCGCTCCCGTCGTCGGCTTTCTCGCGCAGGCACCGCTGGGAACAGCCTGCGATGCGCGGTTCGACCGCATCCGGTTCACCGACGCGGTTCCCGCTGACCTGCGAGACGGCTCCTAGCCCGGAGTGAGGCGGCGGGCTGCGCGGCGGCGCAGGCCCGTCAGTCGACGATCGCTCCGCGTGCCTCGGGCCACGCCACCGTGAACCGCTCGAAGAGGATCTCGAGATCGTCGGACCAGTCGATCTCGAGGGCGGCGCAGACCCGGTCCCAGTAGCGACGGTGGCTGACGAGCCAGGCCTCGAGCGTCCGGTCGTCCTCGGCCTCGTCGAACGCGAAGGCCTCGTCGGCGTCGGCGATCGTGCCGAGTGCGATCCAGTGGCTCCCGACGCGGGGGAGCGGCACGCCGTCGGCGGCGAACTCCCTGACGAGCGTGGCCGTCGCCCGCTTCCGGCCCGAGATGACGAGTTCGAGCAGCGCATCGGAGAGCTCGGCGTGATCGCCGAACCGCTCGACGGTGGGCACGTCGTCGAGACCGACCTGGTCGGGATGGGCGCGCCAGTAGGCGTTCCACATCGTGGAGGCGGCGTCGCGGTCGACCGGCGCCATCTCGTGCAGCGGCACTTCGCGCTCCCGCAAGCCGTGCTCGTCGACCAGCATCTCCGCGCCCGGGTTCAGAGCTGGTCGGCGACCACGGCGGCGGCGTTGAGCCACGCGTCGTGCGTCTCGGCCGACAGGGAGTCGAAGTCGATCGTGCCGCCGTCGACGAGCGCGGGGTCGTAGGGGATCGTCGTGACCGCGGCGGTCAGTGCGCCGAAGTGGTCGGCGAGGCGCTGCTCGAGTTCGCGGTCGGGCTTCTCCGACGGCGAGGTCAGGATCGTGACGGCCCGGTCGACCTTGTCGCCGAAGCCCTTCTCGGCGAGGCCGTCGAGCAGCCACGCGGCGCTCGCCGCCGTGTCTTCGCGCACCGTCGAGACGATCACGAGCTGGTCGGCGGCCGCCACCGCCGCGACCCAGTTCGAGGCGCGCATGTTGTTGCCGGTGTCGATGATCAGCAGGCGGTAGTAGCGCGAGAGCGTGCGGTGCAGCCGGTCGAACGCGGCCTCGTCGATCGTGGATGTCGCGGCGGCATCCTCATCGGAGGCGAGCACGTCGAAGCGGGCGTCGACCTGCGTGCGCACGTAGTCGTCGAGCTGGCTGAGGCTCGCGACGCTCGGGTTCTCGAACCGCTCGAGGTCGCCCAGCAGGTCGACCGCGGTGCGGTGGTGCGGGGTGTGCTGCGCGCGCCAGCCGAGCGTGCCACGGGTCTCGTTGTTGTCCCACGCGAGCGTCGAGCCGCCGCGGAGCCGGCCGAACGTCGCGGCGAGCAGCAGGGTGCTCGTGGTCTTGTGCGCCCCGCCCTTGGGGTTCAGCACCACGATCGTGCGCGGGCCGTCGAGTCGCTTCTGCACTCGGTTCGTCTGGTCGTGGCGGGTCTGTTCGGTCGCGCTCGGCTTCGGCGAGATGAGACCGCCGCTCATGCGGCGCACCCTGCCCTGCCACCCCATGGTCGCCTTCAACGGGCGCTGGCGGGGCCGGCTCGAGAGCAGGTCCTCGACCGTGGGGCGGTGCGGCTTGGGTGCTGCCGTCGCCGCAGGCGCCGCGGCCGCCGTGGGTGCAGCGACCGGAGCGGCGGGAATCGTCGGGATCGTCGCGGTCGGGGTCGGGGTCGGGGTCGCGGTCGGGGCCGGCCGTGGCTCGAAGCTCTCGGTCACGAGGCCCGTCGGCGCCTCGGTGACGCGGCCGTCGGGCTCGACGGTCAGGGTCCAGTGCGAGGAGTCGTCGATGAGGGCGGCGGTCGCCGGGATCCCGAGGCGCTGCGCCCGCTCCTGCACGAACGCCACGACGCGGTCGCGCAGTGCGTCGCCGTCGACCGCCTGGATGCCCACGACGGCGCCGTCTGCGTGCACGTCGGCTTCGGTCGCCGAGGTCAGGAAGACGGTGACGCCGTCGTGCGTGTTGATCGAAGTGGACAACAGATTCCCCCAAGTGCCGTTCGTCGGTCGAAGGGGAGCGGACGCCGGGCATGCTGCCGCAATCGCGTCGCATGCCCCGTGCCGGACGCGAACCCTCCCGCGTCGCCGGCCGTTCCCCCGCGAATCAGTCTATGTTCCCGCCTGCGCGCCCGCCTGCGTTTCCGCCTGCGCGGGCCCGCGACAGCTCACTGAGCAACGCGGCGGCGGGGGCCGAGAGCACGTCGCCGCGACGCCAGACCGCTCGCAGGCGCCGCGTGAGGTCGAGCCCGTCGACGGCGACCTCGACGAGCTCGCCGCGGGCGACCCACGGTCGGGTGGCGAGGTCGCTGAGCACGGCGGGACCCGCTCCGGATGCCGCGGCGATGAGCACGGCCGCATTGCTGGCCACGACCATCGCGGGCTCCGCGGGCGTCCTGCCGTCGAGCGCGTCGGCGAGGGTCGACCGGGTGCCCGAGCCCGCCTCGCGGGTCACGAGCGGGGTGTCGGCGAGTTCGTCGAGCGTGAGGTGCGATCGGCGCGCCCAGGGATGCGTCGGCGCCGCCACGACGACGAGCCGGTCGGTCGCGACCGTGCGGCTGTGCAGACCGCGCCGCACGGCCGGCGACTCGACGAAGCCGAGGTCGATCTCGTGCGCCTCGAGCAGTTCGAACACCCGCGTGGAGTTCTCCACCCGCATGCGCACGTCGAGGCCGGGATGGATGCTCCGGAGACCGGTGACCCAGGCGGGCAGCAGGTACTCGGCAACGGTGAGGCTCGCAGCGAGGTCGAGCCTGACCTCGTGGTGCTCGCGTCGGGCGCTCGCGGCGGCGAGCAGGTCGTCGGCGCCGACGAGGAGTCGCCCGGCGAGCTCCGCGATCGCCTCGCCGTCGGCGGTCAGCCGCGACCCGCGGGCGTGCCGCTCGATGAGCGTGAGGCCGAGGGAGCGCTCGAGCCCGGCGATCGCCCGGCTCGCGTTCGGCTGCGCCATGTCGACCGAACGTGCGGCACGCCCGAGACTGCCGTGCCGGCCGATCGCGACGAGCAATTCGAGCACCGCGAGGTCGGGCCAGCGTGTGGGCATATCAGCATGATATGCCTCGATGCTGAACGGGCGGCTACTGCCCGCGGCATCCGGTCGCGATCGTGGATGCATGACCCGAACTGCACCGACCCCCGCACCGCCCCGCCCACCGGAGCCGCTCCGCAGGGCGGCGAGGGTCCGCTCCCGGCTCGTCAGCCTCGCCCCAGGCCTCGGGCTGGCCGCCGCCGGGGTCGCCGCATCGATGGCCGCGGCACTGCTCGTGCCCGGCATGAGCGCCCTGCTGATCGCGATCGTGCTCGGCGTGCTGCTGCGCAACACCGTGCCGCTCTCGCCGCGCTTCGAGGCGGGGCTCTCGTTCGCCGCGAAACCGCTGCTTCGCCTCGGCGTCGTGCTGCTGGGCCTGCAACTCGTGCTCGGGGACATCCTCGACCTCGGAGTCGGCGTCATCGTCGTCGTCGTCGCGATCGTCGTGATCGGCATCACCTCGACACTGCTCATCGGGCGTCTGCTCGGCATCTCGGCGACGCAGCGCCTGCTCATCGCGTGCGGCTTCTCGATCTGCGGCGCCGCGGCGGTCGCGGCGGTCGACGGCGTGATCGAGGCCGAGGAGGAGGAGGTCGTGACCGCGGTCGCCCTCGTCGTCATCTTCGGCACGCTCATGATCCCGCTCATCCCGCTCGCCGCTTCTCTCCTCGGCCTCGACGCGCAGCAGGCCGGCATGTGGGCGGGCGGCTCGATCCACGAGGTCGCCCAGGTCGTCGCGGTGGGCGGAGCCCTCGGCGGCACCGGGCTCGCGGTGGCCGTCGTGGTGAAGCTCGCCCGAGTGCTGATGCTCGCGCCGGTGCTCGCGGTCGTGAGCGTGCAGCGTCGCCGCTCGCTCGCGGCGAGCGCGACGCCCGGCGAGACCTCGGGCCGGCGACCGCCGATCATCCCGCTGTTCGTCGTGGGGTTCATCGCGATGGTCGTGGTGCGCTCGCTCGGTTGGGTGCCCGACCCGGTCGTGGCGGGAGCGGGCGTCGCGCAGACGGTGCTGCTCGCCGCGGCCATGTTCGCCCTCGGCACGGGCGTGCGGTTCAGCATGTTCCGGCGCGTCGGCGTGCGGCCGTTCGCGCTCGCGGGAGCCTCGACGCTCGTCGTGGCGGGGGTCGCGCTCGCCGGGGTCGTCATCGTCGGCTGACGCGGAGCGCGCGGCCGATCCTCGGCGGGCTCAGCCTCGAGGGGCGGCGCCGTCGGTCGGGATGAGTGCCGTCGCGAGGGTGACCGTGCGCCGGCCGTCGCCACCGGCCGCCAGGTACGGCGCGAGGAGCTCGCCGAGCCCTGCCTGGATCACGGCGAGATCGTCGGTCGTCACGTGCAGCGTCGTCTCGCCGAACCCGAGGAAGTCGCGGAACCGCGGATCGTCGGCCGCGCTCGCCCGGTCGAAGCTCTCGCCGAGATGGGCGAGGAACGTGAGGAACGCCTGCTGCAGTTCACGCGAGCCCATCTCGAGCAGTTCGTCGTGATCGACGTGCGCCATCCGCTCGCCGAGCGCGAAGGTGCGCTCGACCGCGCCGCGCACGCGGCGCTCCTCGACGACGGTGAGCACGTCGGCGTCGACGAGCGCGGCGATGTGCCGGTAGAGGGTGGCCTGGGCGACGTCGGGCAGGGCGCTGCGCAGGCTCGCGGTCGTGATCTCGCGCGTGCCCACCTGCTGGATGATGCGCAGCCGAACGGGGTGCATGACGACGTCGGCGATGGGCGACGGCTTGCGCATCGGTCCTCCGGATGATTATTCTCACGGTGAGAACATTCTCATTGCTCTCGCTCGAGTATGCCACCGAAGGGATCCGCTCCATGATCACCGCCCAGATCGACGTCTCAGGACTCGCGAAGCGCATCGGCGACGTCGAGGCCGTGCGGGACGCGACGTTCGTCGCGGCGCCCGGCCGCGTCACCGGCTTCCTCGGCCCGAACGGCGCCGGCAAATCGACGACGCTCCGCATGCTGCTCGGACTCGCGCGCCCCGACGCGGGCACCGCGCTCATCGGCGGCCGACCGTACACCGAACTCCCCGACCCCACCGGCACCGTCGGGGCCGTGCTCGACCTCGCCGGAGCGCACCCGGCCATGACCGCTCGCGGGCACCTCCGCAGCTACTGCGCTCTGGGTGGGCACGCCGTCGGGCGCGCGGAGCAGGTGGCCGAGCTCACGGGCATGACCGACTACCTCGATCGCCGCGTCGGCGGCTTCTCGACGGGCATGCGGCAGCGGCTCTCGCTCGCGACGGCACTGCTCGGCGACCCGGGGGTGCTCGTGCTCGACGAGCCGTCGAACGGGCTCGACCCCGCCGGCATCGTCTGGCTGCGCACGTTCCTCCGCGAGTTCGCGGCAGACGGGGGCACCGTGCTGATCTCGAGCCACGTGCTCACCGAACTGCAGTACGGCATCGACGATCTCGTGCTGATCGACCGCGGCCGCACGACGTGGACCGGGCCGCTCTCAGAGTTCACGGAACACGGAACCAGCCTCGAAGCGGCGTTCCTCGAACTCACCTCGGATGGGGCCTCGCCGCTTCCCACCGGCACCGAAGGGATCCGCGCATGAACCGGTTGCTCCGAGGAGAGACCGCCAAGCTGTTCGCCACCAGGCTTCCGCTCTGGTCGCTCGTGACCGCCGCGCTCTGCGGAGGCGGCCTGACCGGGCTCCTCTCCCTCATCGGCCCCGAGAACGCGACCCCGCCGCTTCCCGGGCTCGACACCGCCGAGGGCGTCGGCATCGTCGTCGGCATGAGCGGGCTCCTGCTCTTCGTGCCGGCGCTGATCGGCACGATCGCCGTCACCGGCGAGTACCGGCATCGCACGATCGGAACGACCTTCCTGGCGGCGCCGCGTCGCGGCCGGGTGCTCGTCGCGAAGCTCGTCGTCTACGGAGCCCTCGGCGTCGCGTACGGACTGGTCTCCTCGCTCTTCGCCGGTCTCGCCGTCATCACGGGGGCGGCTGTGCAGGGGGTCGAACTCGGCGTGCCGCTCGCGTCCCTCACCGCCCTGCTCGCGCGTCTCGCCTTCGCGGCAGCGGTCTACATGGTGCTCGGCGTCGCGATCGGCGCGCTCGCTCGCAACCAGCTGCTCGCGATCGGCATCGTGCTCGGGTACTTCTACTTCCTCGAGCACATCCTGATGATCGTTCCGGGGGTCAACGTCATCCATCCGTTCCTTCCCGGCGGCGCGACCGCGGCGCTGACGGACTTCACCTTCCTCAGCGACGCGATCGCCGAGCAGCTGCCGATCGCCGCGGCATCCACCACGTCGCCGCTCGTGGGAGCACTCGTGCTGCTCGGCTACGCGGCCCTGGCCGCTTGGCTCGCCATCGCGGTCCCACTGCGCCGCGACCTGCGCTGAACCCGCACCGCCGTGGTCGCTCTCGCGAGCATCGGGCCGAGGTTCGCGCTGCCGCGCAACGCGACCGTCAGCAGCGCGAGTGAGATGACGGCCTGAACCGGGCCGAACCCGGTCACGAGCAGCACGGCGACCGCGGCCACTCCGCAGACGGCATCGATCGCTGCCGTACCGGTGGTCGAGGTGCGGCGCATCGTGGGGCGGGCACTCCGGCGCCCGCGTTCGAATCGGGCGAACACGAGCGTGACGAGGGCGACGACGACGGCCGCCGCACCCAGCCACAGCGGGCGGCTCGCCCACCAGCCGGAGCTCATCGGCTCAGGCAGAGCGAGCCCGAACCGGAGTTCGGCCACGAGCAGCACTCCCGCGAGCCCCACGAGCACGGGCATGTGCCAGAGGTAGACGGTCATCGCGCGCTCGCCGACGGCCGAGACGAGCCGCGAGGCATCCGCTCGCTCGACCCAGGCACGGATGTGCGGCCGTGCCAGCTGGAAGAGCGCGAGCTGGGCGACGCCGAGCACCACGAGGCACACGTTCGGCGGATTGAGGTTCTCGTACATGTCGGCCGAGTACGGCCCGGCGAGGGTGATCCCCGCGAGCACGGCGAGCGCGCCGGCGGCGACCGACCAGAGCGCGGCGGGGGAGAGACGGTCGAGCGTGCCGTCCGCGAGGTGGAAGCCGAGCTGCTGCACGAGCAGCCACACGAGCAGGAGGTTCACGAAGCCGAGGCCCTCGAGTCCCGTCGCGAGTCGAAGCGCGTCGACCGCGACGACGCCTCCGAACAGGGCGAGCGGCGTCAGCAGTCGGGCTCGTTCGTGCGCGCGCACCATGAGGGGCACGAGCGCCGAGGTCGCGAGGTACACGCCGAGGAACCACAGCGGCTGTCCGATGCGGAAGCCCGCCGTCGCCACCATCTCGGGCGGGACCCCGGCGAGCGAGAGGGCGACGAGGGCGGCGCCCACCACGGCGACGAGCACGATGGCGGGCCGCACGAGACGCTCGAGTCGTGCCCGCACGTAGTCGGCGCTGCTCGCCCCGCGTGCCCGCATCGAACGCCAGTGCAGGTAGCTCGAGAACCCGCCCGCGATGAAGAACAGCGGCATGATCTGCACGACCCAGCTCACCGCGGCGAACCAGGACTGCCCCTCGAGGGCGTTCTCGAGCACCGGACCGTCGGGCCCGATGCTGACGCCGACCATCATCGCGTGCAACGCGAACACGACGACGAGCAGCGCCACCCGGATCGCGTCGACGCTCGAGTCGCGCGCCACCGCCGAACCGCGCGCCACCGCCGAACCTCGCGCGACCGCCGGCGAACGGCGAGCGGATGCCTCGGTGCCGTGCCCGGTCGAGGGTGCCTGTACGTCGGTCATGACCGCCTCCATCCGAACGGGATCTCCGTCATGACGGCAGGCTAGGAACGCGGTGCCGAGGTGTTCATCACCCTGTGGAGCCGTTTCGGCTCATACGGGCGTACGGGTCAGGAACCGGGCTGGACGAGCCCCGTGTCATACGCCAGTACGACGGCGTGCACGCGATCGCGGAGACCGAGCTTCGACAGGATCTTCGAGACGTGCGTCTTGACCGTCTGCTCGGCGATGAAGAGCGCCGCGGCGATCTCGGTGTTCGAGAACCCGCGGCCCACGAGGGTGAGCACCTCGCGCTCGCGCTCGGTGAGCTCGGAGAGTCGTGTGGAGTCGATGCGCGGCGGCGGGGCAGACCTGGCGAAGTCCTCGATGAGGCGGCGGGTCACGCTCGGTGCCAGCAGCGCATCGCCGGCGGCGACGATGCGCACGGCGGCGACGAGCTCTTCTGGCGTGGCGTCCTTCAGGAGGAACCCGCTCGCCCCGGCCCGCAGCGCCTCGTAGACGTAGTCGTCGATGTCGAACGTCGTCAGCATGAGCACGCGCGGCACGTAGTCGCTCGACCGCGGGGGCGTCTGCAGGTCGCGGGTCGCCTCGAGGCCGTTGCGGCCCGGCATGCGCACGTCCATGACGACGACATCGGGGCGCAGTTCGCGGGCCATGGCCACGGCCTCGTCGCCGTCGGCCGCCTGCCCGACGACCTCGATGCCGGCCTGTGCGGCGAGCACCGCCGCGAAACCGGCTCGCACCATCGCCTGGTCGTCGGCGATGAGCACCGAGATCGTCACATCGAGCCTCCGTCCGACCCGAGCGGAAGGGTCGCGAGAACACGGTATCCGCCGCCCGGCCGTTCCCCGAACTCGGCGCGCCCGCCGAGCAGTGCCGCGCGCTCGCCGATGCCCACGAGACCGTGTCCGCCGCCCTTGGCGTCGGGCGCCGGGTCATCCGTCGCCGTCTCGTTGTCGATGCAGACGACGAGGTCGTCGGCGAGCACCTCGACCGAGACGAAGGTCGGTGCGCCGGGGGCGTGCCGCACGACGTTGCTGAGCGCCTCCTGCACGATGCGGTACGCCGCCGTCGCGGCGAGCCCGCCGTCGGGCAGGGAGGAGTCGACGGTGAGGGTGACCGGCACGCCGGCGCGTTCGACGGATGCCGCGAGCTCGGGCAGCTGGGCGATCCCGGGCTGCGGCGCGGTCTCCGCTGCCGTGTCGGCGCTGCGGAGCACCCCGAGCAGTTGCCGCATCTCGGTCATCGCCGAGCGGGCGGATGCCGCGATCTCGGCGAACTCGGTCTTGGCGTCGTCGCTCAGCCCCTCGACCCGGTAGGGGGCGCTCGTCGCCTGCACGTGGATGATCGACAGTCCGTGCGCGACGACGTCGTGCAGTTCGCGGGCGATGCGGTTGCGCTCCTCGACGAGCACGCGTCGCTGCTGTTCCGAAGCCGAATGCGCGCGCTCGCGGAAGAGCTCGACGCCGATCACGCGGCGCTGCGCGAGCAGCACGGAGATGGCGCACGCGAGTGCCGTGACGGCCGCACCCGTGATCATGCTGGCGGCCGCGCCCGAGTCGACGAAGGCGAACGGCAGGGTCACCACGACCCCCATGCCCCAGGCGATGAGGCCGAGGCGCCACTCCCACATGAGGCCGAGCACGATGAGCAGCACGCCCTGGCTCACGATCGAGGTGACCGGCCATGGCCACGGCCAGCCGTCGGAGTTCATGGTGAGCAACGCGAAGGCGAGGAGCCCGGCCGCGGAGACGCTCGCAGCGACCCAGGGCCAGCGCACCGCGAGCGGCAGGGCGCCGGCGAGGGCGAGGCTCGTGGCGAACGCGGCGAGGAGGTTGACGTCGTAGATGGTGGCCGCGAGGGGCACCGACACCGCGAAGAGGATGACGGCGAGGAGCGAGGTCGACACGAGCATCCAGGCCCGGAACTGCCGCTCATCGGCCGTGATGCGGGCGAGCCGGGCCGGCGCCGCCGGAATCGAGGGCACGGGCGGGAGCGGCGGCGCAGGCGGTCGCGGTGCCGGTCGGGCCTGCTGCGCGGGTCGGACCTGCGCCGCGGCATCCGCCGGGCTCTGCTCAGGATGATGGGTCTGCGCCATGATGCCATCAGCCAATCACGCGTCGCGCGACGCTGCATCCCTCCCGAGGACGATTCGCGCCCCTACGCGGGTACTGTGCCGATCAGCCGTGCGGCCGGAGCCCGGCCGGCGGGGTGACGCCGTCGACGACCGCATCGGGGCGCATGCTCGCCGAAGCGTGCTCATCACGCAGGCGTTGTGCGCGATTCGTGGCGATCACCCGATCGTCGCGGAGCGGAAGCCGGACCCGCTCCTCCGCCGGGATGCCGGCGCGCAGCTGGCGAGCCCGTTCGACCTCGGTGTCGAGCACCGCGCCGAAGAGCATCGCGAGGTTCGACAGCCAGACCCACAGCAGGAAGGCGACGACCCCGCCGAGCACGCCGTAGACGCGCTCGTAGCTGCCGACCCCGAAGACGTACAGCGCGAAGAGGGCCGTCGTCACGACCCAGGCGAGCAGGGCCGCGATCGCTCCGATGCTGAACCACCGCAGATGCCGGCGTCGCACATTCGGGGCGGCCCAGTAGAGCACCGCCAGGACGAGCACGCCGATCGCCGCGAGCACCGGCACCTTCGCCAGGTCCCACCAGAAGGCGACCCCCTCATCGAGACCGAGCACGCGGGCTGCCGCCTCGGCCACCGGACCGGTCACCACGAGCCCTGCCGCTGCGACCGCGCCGAGCACGACCAGCACCGCGGACACCGCGAGCATCGCCGGTCGCATCTCCCAGAACGGTCGGCCCTCCTCGACCCGGTAGATGCGGTTCATGCCACGGCCGAACGCGCCGACGAATCCCGAAGCGGCCCAGAGGGTGGCGATCAGGCCGGTGGCGAAGGCGAGGCCGGCGTGCGAGGCGTTCAGCAATTGATCGAGCGGCTCGCGGAGGACCTCGGCGGCGGCGGCTCCGCCGAGGTCCTCGAGCACCCGCAGCGCATCGGCCACGACGGCCTCGGCGCTGCCGAAGATGCCGAGCAGGGCGAGCAGGGCGAGGAGCGCCGGGAAGATCGTGAGCAGCACGTAGAACGTGAGGGACGCCGCGATGTCGTGCACCTGGTTGATGCGGTACTCGTGCACCGTTCGGGTGGCGATGATGCGCCAGTCGGCGCGCGACAGCTGTATCGGCGAGTCTTCGCCGGACGAGCCGGAGGAGCCGGACGAGCCGGATGACTCGCGGTCGGATGGATCGTGTTCGGCCATGATGCCTCCCGTGCAGACGCCCCGAGCCTACGGGTGCCCGAGGCATCGGCACAGGGGGTTGCCGAGCGGCGATCGGCGGAGCGGGCATGGCGCCGGTGCGCCCTCCGGCCCTCAGTCGAGGTGTGCGTGCAGGAATGCGGCGATCCGGGCCCGCATCTGCGCATCGAGGATGCCGATCGAGTGATCGGCGCCGGGCACGATCGCGAGCTCGGCGGGCACGCCCGCGGCGGTGAGGGCGGCGGCGAACCGCTCCGACTGTCCGAGTGGCACGACCTCGGACTCGGCATGGCCGATGAAGAAGGGGGGATCGCTCGAATCCGCGAAGCTCGCCGCCGATGCGTCCATCGCCTGGGCGCACTGCTCGTCGCTCGCGCCGGGCTCGCAGTCGAGGTACTCGCCGATGATGCCTCGCAACCAGCCGGATGCCCCGTCGGCAGCGAGCTCAGCAGCGCCGAGCCCGACCGGGCCCGAGAGCTCGGCGACCGCCGCGACCCGGGAGCCGGTGTCGAGCGGACCCTCGCCGGTGGTGCCGAGCAGGGCCGCGAGATTGCCGCCGGCCGATCCTCCGAAGGCGCCGATGCGACCGGGGTCGATGCCGAGGCGCTCGGCCTGTGCGGGGTCGCGGAGCCATTCGACCGCGAGCGCGACGTCGTCGATCGCGGCGGGGAACCGGGCGTCGGGCACGAGCCGATAGTTGACGGATGCTGCGACGAAGCCCTCGCTCGCGAACCAGAGGCAGACGTTGCGCCAGTCGGCGTTGCCCTTGTCGCCGCGCGCCCAGCTGCCGCCGTGGATCGAGACCACCGCGGGCAGCAGTTCGTCGGCGAGTTCGGCGCCGGCCGGCATGCAGAGATCGAGGGTGAGCAGTGTGCCGTCTTCGCGCGCGCCGTATTCGAGGTCGGCCTCCACCGTGATGCCCTCGGGCGCCGTGAAGGTGCGGATGCCGATGAGCTCGGCGGTCACGACCTCGCTGGCTGCAGCGGCGCCCTTCGGATCGATCTCGCGCAGTGGCACGTGGAAGCCCGAGAGCGCGCTCACGCTCGCGATGGCGGCTGCAGTCGCCGCGGCAGCCCACGCCACTCGCCGGGCGCGAGTGCCGAAGCCGCCTGTGCGTCGGGTCGAGGTCACACCGGGCTCCGGGTTCAGGGGTGGAGTGATGCTACCTCACGTTCTCCGCAGGTGGAAACGCTTGCTCCGTGGGGACCAACGGCTTCGCGAAGCACACCGAGTGGGCCTCGCCGACGTACTGGCCGAACTGCGGGATCTCCCGATAGCCGTGGCGCGTGTAGAGCGCCTGCGCCGCGTCGTGCAGATCGCCCGTCTCGAGCACGATCTCGACGAGCCCGCGTGCCGCGGCATCCGCCTCGATGCGCTCGAGCAGGGCCGCCGCGACGCCGTGCCCGCGCGCCGCCGGATCGACGAACATGCGCTTCAGCTCGCCGCGCGAGGCATCCGCTTCGGCGACGAGCGCGGCGATGCCGACGGCGCGTTCGCCGTCGCGCGCGACGTAGAAGGCGACCTCGGGCCGCTCGAGGGTCGCGACGTCGAGCAGGAAGTTGCTCTCGGGCGGGTACAGGCTCTGCGCGAAGGCGGTGCTGGCGTCGAGCAGCCGCTCGACCTCGGGCTGGCGGGGCGCTTCGATGCTGACGGTCACGGGGACGGGGTGCTGCGGCATGCGGTGAGCCTACGTCGCGGGTGTTTCGCAGCGATTTCGAAGTGGCCCGCCCGCCCGCGTGCCGCGATCGATCGCGGATCGCGCTCGCTACGCTGGGCGCGACGCGGCTCTGCACCGTGCCGTCACGGGTCGACCGGAGCGCGAGACGTGAGGGGCGCACGCAATGACCGATGACCGGAACCCGCAGGACGCTTCATCGGAACCGACCGGCGCTTCGCCGCAGTCGGCGGTCGCGGCGGAGGCACCTCCGAAGACCGCGGGAGTGAGCCGCGCGATGCTCCTCTGGGTCGGTGCCGCGGTCGTGCTCCTCTCCTTCGTTGCGTCGTTCCTGGGGGCGACGCTCGCCCGTTCGGCCGATGCGAACGAGGCTGCGGCGACACCGTCGCCGACGACCGCCGAGATCGACGAGGCCGCCTATGAGGAGGCGATCGCCGAGATCCTCCCGGCCGGGTCCGCCGTGCGCGCGGGCTCAGGGGCGCCCGAGTCCGGCAAGGGCTACGACGGCGATGTCTACATCGACATCACCACGGCCGACGTCTACCTGTTCACGGACGGCGACTGGCAGCTCGTCGGCAACATCCGGGTGTCGGCGGCGGAAAACCTCGCCGGAGCGCCGGGCGCGACCGGAGAGACCGGTGCCACCGGAGAGACCGGTGCGACCGGGGAGACGGGAGCTCCGGGCGAGACGGGTGCGCCCGGCACGCAGGTCGTGCTGGGCACGGGTGTTCCGGCCGCCGAGACCTGCACGGCCGACGGCGACGTCTTCATCGACACCGACACCCTGACGTTCTACGAGTGCACCGGCGGGGCGTGGGAGCTCTCCGGCACGACGGAGGCCACTGAACCGTCCCCGGAGGTGTCGCCGGCCCCCGAGGGCTGACCGTCCCGACACAGGGCGGATGCCCCGTGCGGGACTTTCCCAGACGATTCCGGTATCGTGGCCGAGTCGGTTCTGGACACCGCGCTGTGCGCGGATGGGTTTGTGAGTCCAAAGGGCCGGTTTCGAGGCAAAGGCCTCGGATAGTCACCGTATGTGAACGGCCCCGGTCGACGATGCTCCGGGTTCTCAGTGTGCTGCGCCTGCAGTGGCGCTGCCATGTACATGAGTACAACCCAGGAAGTCACCATGCCCAAGAACAAGAAGCCCCAAGGCGGCAGGCCCGCCAAGAACTTCGATCCCTCGTACGCGAAGGGCGGCTCGAAGGGCGGCCCGGCACGCGCCGGATCGTCCAAGCCCGGTTCGCGCAGCGAAGGCCACCGCGGCTACCGCCCCGAGGCCGACGAGCCTCGCAAGGAGCGTTGGTCGCGCGACGAGCGCGTCGCCACGGGCCGCGCACCGCACCGCTCCGAGCGCGACGGCCGTGACGAGCGGGGCCCCCGCTCGTACGACCGCAACGACCGCCCGGCGCGTTCGTACGACCGTGATGACCGTGCGCCGCGTTCGAACGATCGCAACGACCGCCCGGCGCGTTCGTACGACCGTGATGACCGTGCGCCGCGTTCGAACGATCGCAACGACCGCGCACCTCGTTCCTTCGACCGCAACGACAGTGCGCCGCGTTCGTTCGACCGCAACGACCGGAACGACCGTCCTGCGCGTTCGTTCGATCGGGATGACCGTGCGCCGCGTTCGAACGATCGCAACGACCGCGCCCCCCGTTCGTTCGACCGGAACGACCGGAACGATCGCCCTGCGCGTTCGTTCGACCGGAACGACCGGAACGACCGGAACGACCGCCCTGCGCGTTCGTTCGATCGGGATGACCGTGCGCCGCGTTCGAACGATCGCAACGACCGCGCCCCCCGTTCGTTCGACCGGAACGACCGGAACGACCGCCCTGCGCGTTCGTTCGACCGGAACGACCGGAACGACCGGAACGACCGCCCTGCACGTTCGTTCGACCGTGACGACCGTGCTCCCCGTTCGTTCGACCGGAACGACCGTCCGGCGCGTTCGTTCGACCGGAACGACCGTCCGGCGCGTTCGTTCGACCGGAACGACCGTCCGGCGCGTTCGTTCGACCGGAACGACCGCCCGGCGCGTTCGTTCGACCGCCCCGACCGTCCGGCCCGTTCCTACGACCGTGACGACCGTGCCCCTCGCCGCGACGTCGACCGCCCCGGCTTCAAGGAGTCGGGCCGCCGCGACTCGAGCTTCTACCCGGCCAAGGAGCAGGGCAACCGCTTCGCGCCGAACGACGACGTCGTGCTCGAGCGCCTCGAGGCCCAGGCCATCCAGGCGACCGATGCCGACGGCGTGAGCTTCGCCGACCTCGGCCTCGGCGGCAACGTCGTGAGCGCGCTCAAGCAGCTCGGCGCCGAGTCGCCGTTCCCGATCCAGGCCGCGACCATCCCGGTCGTGCTCGAGGGTCGCGACGTGCTCGGCCGCGGCAAGACCGGCTCGGGCAAGACCATCGCCTTCGGCGCCCCGACCGTCGAGCGCCTCATGAAGCTCTGGGCCGAGTCCGGCAAGGCCGGCGGCAAGCGCCAGATGGGCCGCAAGCCCCGCGCGCTCATCCTCGCGCCGACCCGCGAGCTCGCCCTGCAGATCGACCGCACGGTGCAGCCCATCGCGCAGAGCGTCGGCCTCTTCACCACGCAGATCTACGGCGGCGTGCCGCAGCAGCGTCAGGTCGGTGCGCTCCAGCGCGGCGTCGACATCGTGATCGGCACCCCCGGCCGCATCGAAGACCTCATCGAGCAGCGTCGACTCGACCTCTCCGAGGTCGTCATCACGGTGCTCGACGAGGCCGACCACATGTGCGACCTCGGCTTCCTCGAGCCGGTGCAGCGCATCATCCGTCACACCGCGAACGGCGGCCAGAAGCTCCTCTTCTCGGCCACCCTCGACAAGGGCGTCGCGGCGCTCGTCGACGAGTTCCTCGTCGACCCGGCCGTGCACGAGGTCGCCGGTGAAGACCAGGCCTCGTCGACGATCGAGCACCGCGTGTTCGTCATCGGCAACCACGAGAAGCGCGACATCGTCGCCGAGCTCGCGAACCGCGAGGGCAAGACGCTCGTCTTCTCCCGCACCCGCGCGTTCGCCGAAGACCTCACCGAGCACCTCGAGGACTACGGCATCCGTGCCGTCGCCCTGCACGGCGACCTGAACCAGTCGCGCCGTACGCGCAACCTCCAGCAGCTCACGAGCGGCCGGGTCAACGTGCTGGTGGCGACGGATGTCGCGGCACGCGGCATCCACGTCGACGACATCGACCTCGTCATCCAGGCCGACGCACCCGACGAGTACAAGACCTACCTCCACCGCTCGGGCCGTACCGGCCGCGCGGGCAAGACCGGTCAGGTCGTCACGCTCATCCCGCGCAACCGCCAGCGCCGCATGGTCGAGCTGCTCGACCGGGCCGAGATCGACGTCGACTTCGTCGACATGCGTCTCGGCGACGACTTCGCCGGCGAACTCGAGCGCGGCGCCGCCGCGGTCGAGGCCGATGCCGCGGTCGAGACGCTCGACGCCGTTGAGGCGATCATCGAGATCGATGACGTCGTCGAGATCATCGAGGTCGAGGAGGCCATCGAGATCGTCGAGACCGAGTCGGCCGCGGCCGATGAGGAACTCGCCGGCTGAACTCGCACGAATTGAACGACCGAAGGCCCGTGTCCAGGTGGACGCGGGCCTTCGTCGTCACCCGGGACATCCCTGAATCGCAGAGCCCGAGAGGCCACTAGGCTCGCGCCATGCGTCTCATCACCGGCGGTGTCGCCGCCGCTGCCCTCGTCCTGCTCCTGAGTGGCTGCGTGGCGTCCGCGCCGACACCGACGGAGACGCCGATCGCGGCGCCGACGCCCGTGGAGACGGCGCCGGCCGGGGCGTTGACCTGCGATGACCTCGCGTCGTCCGACCTCGTGGCTGCAGCGCTGACCGGTGTCGACGGCGCGACGCCGGAACTCGTCGAAGCCTGGTGGCCGCGTGCCGGTCTCGGAGAGATGGCCGTCACCGCTGCGGGCGGGCTCGACTGCTCGTGGCGGGCGGGGGCGGCGGTGAACCCCGACGAGTACGGGGCGACCGACGGGCGGTACCTCCGGGTCGAGGTGCTGCCGGGCGGCGGCCCCCTGTGGCAGCCGTACCTCATGGGCGACGGGCCTGCGCAGGACACCGACCACCGGGATGTCGGCGGCGCTCCCGGTCTCGCGACGTGCGGCGACCCCGGATGCCGTGTCTCGGTGCCGGTCGGCGACACCTGGATCCAGGTGAACCTGACGCCCGACGGGTGGAACGCCGACCAGTCGGTGTTCGCCGGAATGGACGCTCGGGCGGTGCTCGACGGGGTGGTCGCCGTCGCGGCATCCGCGGTCGAGGCGGTGGATGCCGCGGGCCCGACGGGGCTCGGCACTGCGAGCCCGACTGAGCAGGTCGACTGCGAGTCCGTGCTGCCCGCTGCCGAGATCGAGACCATCGACGGCACCCTGGCCGAGTGGAGCACGACGGGCGCCACGCTCCCCGAGCAGGTCTGGTTCGACGACGCGGCCCGCCACCTCGCCGGGTTCGTCGGATGTCGGGGCCCCGGCGCTGCGCCGACCCTCGAGATCGGTCCCGGAGCGGCTGCCCTCGTCGCCGAACTCGCGGCGCGAGCCGACGGCGCCGCACTGCTCGCGCCGGTCCCGCTCGCCGGCATGGTCAGCGGGGATGTCGCGGTGACCGACTGCACTGACGGCGCCAAGTACTGCACCCTGGTCTTCTCGCACGACGGCGCCGGGTACTCGATCGGCGCCGCCGCCGACGCGACGGTGCGGTACGCCGAGCTCGTACTCGCCGGCTGAGTCGCCGAGCCGGTGCTCGCCGACTGAGGCGCGGTGGCGCGACGAGTGGCGGGCGGGGCATCCGTTTGCCATACTTACTTCCTGAACGTTCGGTCGGGAATTGCGGCCGCGGATGACAGTGCAGTCAGGAGTGGACCATGGCGGAGGCCTATCTCGTCGGCGGCGTGCGAACGCCCGTCGGCCGCTACGGCGGAGCCCTCGCCGGCGTTCGGCCCGATGATCTCGCGGCGCTCGTCGTCGGCGAACTCGTGCGTCGCACCCGACTCGACCAGGCCGGTGAGCTCGGCGCGATCGACGAGGTGATCCTCGGCGGCGCGAACCAGGCCGGGGAGGACAACCGCAACGTCGCCCGCATGTCGGTGCTGCTCGCGGGCCTGCCCGACGAGGTGCCCGGCATCACGGTCAACCGGCTCTGCGCCTCGGGCATGTCGGCGATCACGATGGCCGCGCAGGCGATCCGGGCGGGCGACTCCGACCTCATCATCGCCGGCGGCGTCGAATCGATGACCCGTGCCCCGTGGGTGCAGGCCAAGCCCGATCGTGCATGGGCCAAGCCCGGCGCGGCCTACGACACCTCGATCGGCTGGCGCTTCCCGAACCCCAAGCTCGTCGCCCGCGACAAGGCGACCTTCTCGATGCCCGAGACGGCCGAAGAGGTCGCCCGCATCGACGGCATCACCCGCGAGGAGGCCGACGCCTTCGCGCTCCGATCCCAGCAGCGCGCCGCGGCGGCGATCGCCGCGGGCCGCTTCGAGGCCGAGATCGTCGGGGTGCCGACGCACCGCGGCGAGGTGCTCGTCGACGAGGGGCCCCGCCCCGAGACCACGCTCGAGGCGCTCGCCGGGCTGCGCCCGGTGGTGCACGGCGGATCGGTCGTCACCGCCGGCAACTCGAGCGCCCTGAACGACGGCGCCTCGGCGATCCTCGTCGCGAGCGCCGCGGCCGTCGAGCGCTACGGGCTCACGCCGCGCGCCCGGGTCGTCGTCGGCTCGTCGGCCGGGCTGCCGCCCGAGATCATGGGCCTCGGCCCGGTGCCCGCGACCGAGAAGGCCCTCGAACGCTCGGGCATCGACCTCGACGACATCGGCTCGGTGGAGCTCAACGAGGCCTTCGCGACCCAGTCGATCGCGTCGATGCGCCGCCTCGGTCTCGACCCCGAGCGCGTGAACGCCGACGGGGGAGCGATCGCCCTGGGGCATCCGCTCGGCTCATCGGGCTCGCGACTCGTGGTGACGCTGCTCGGCCGCATGGAGCGCGAGCAGTCGCGCTACGGACTCGCCACCATGTGCGTCGGCGTCGGACAGGGCAGCGCGCTCATCGTGGAGCGCGTCTGATGGGGGACGATGTGCGCCCTGAGCCTGGGGCCACGGCGGCCGTGCCGTTGGGGAGCGAAGGGAGCCGCGCTTCGACAGGCTCAGCGAGCAGCAGTCCGCTCCTCGTCGAGCGCCGCGACGACCGGGTGATCGCCACGCTCAACCGGCCTGAGAAGCGCAACGCCATCGATCAGGCCACGATCGACGCGCTGCACCTGCTGTGCGCCGAGCTCGAGGCGATCCCGCGCACCCTCATCCTCGCGGGCGCCGGCGGCGTCTTCGCCTCGGGCGCCGACATCGCCGAGCTTCGCGAACGGCGAGCGGATGACGCGCGCGCCGGCATCAACGCGAACGCCTTCGTGCGCCTCGCGCTGCTGCCGATGCCCGTGATCGCCGCCCTCGACGGGTACGCGCTCGGCGGCGGCGCGGAGCTCGCGTACGCGGCCGACATCCGCATCGCGACGCCTGCGCTGAAGATCGGCAACCCCGAGACGGGCCTCGGCATCATCGCGGCCGCCGGCGCGAGCTGGCGCCTCAAGGAGATCGTCGGCGACGCCCGTGCGATCGAGCTGCTGCTCACGGGGCGCACGGTCACCGCGGCCGAGGCGCTCGAGATCGGGCTCGTCAGCGAACTGCACCCCGCCGACGAGCTGCTCGCCGCCGCGCACGTGATCGCCGATCGCATCGCCCGCAACGACCGTGCGGCGACGATCGCGACGAAGCGGGTGTTCCGCGCACCGCGCGACGCGCACCCCGCCGTCGACCTCGAGGAGCAGGCCGTGCTCTTCGAGAGCCCCGAGAAGTTCCGCCGCATGACCGAGTTCCTCGAGAGGAAGCAGAAGTGAACGAGACCGACACCGGGGCTCCGGCCGACGTCGGCGTGCTCGGCGGCGGGCGCATGGGCGCCGGCATCGCGCACGCCTTCCTGCTCGCCGGCTCGCGCGTCACCGTGGTCGAACGCGACGCCGCGGCCGCTACGGCGGCCTCGACCCGGGTGCTCGACTCCGTCGCGGCATCCGTCGCGCGCGGCACCGCCGACGACGACGAGGCGGCGATCGCCGCTCGCTTCGCCACCTCGACCGACGTCGCCGACTTCGCCCGCTGCGACCTCGTCGTCGAGGCGGTGCCCGAAGACCTCGAGCTGAAGATCGACGCCCTCACCCGCGTCGAAGCCGTGCTCGCGCCGGGCGCAGCACTCGCGTCGAACACCTCGTCGATCTCGATCGACCAGCTCGCGGCACTGCTCGAGCGCCCGTCGCGGTTCCTCGGCACGCACTTCTTCAACCCCGTGCCCGCGTCGACGCTCGTCGAGATCGTGCGCGGCGACGCGACCGAGGGGCCGCTCGTCGAGCAGGCCCGCAGTTGGGTGCGCGCGATCGGCAAGACCCCGATCGTCGTCGCGGATGCCCCGGGGTTCGCCTCCTCGCGACTCGGCGTCATGCTCGGGCTCGAGGCGATCCGCATGCTCGAAGAGGGCGTCGCCTCCGCCGAGGACATCGACGCCGCGATGGCCCTCGGCTACAAGCATCCCGTCGGCCCGCTGCGCCTGACCGACATCGTCGGCCTCGACGTGCGACTCGGCATCGCCGAGTACCTCTCCTCGACGCTCGGCGAGCGCTTCGCCCCGCCCGCGCTGCTGCGCCGCATGGTCGCCGAGGGCAAGCTCGGCCGCAAGACCGGCGAGGGCTTCTACCTCTGGGACGCCCCGTGAAAGGAACACCCATGAACACGATCCTGCCGAGCTACGTGAACGGCCAGTGGTGGACGCCCGCCCTTCGACAGGCTCACGACGCAGCTGACGCCGCCGAGGTGCGCGACGCCTCGACCGGCGAGGTCGTCACCCGCGTCTCGACCGAGGGGCTCGACCTCGGCGCGGCGCTGGAGTACGCCCGCACCGTCGGGCAGGCCTCACTCGGCGAGCTCACCTTCCACCAGCGCGCCGTGCTGCTCAAGCAGATGGCGCTCGTGCTGACCGAGCGCAAGGCCGAGCTGTACGAGCTCTCCGCACGCACCGGCGCCACGAAGCAGGACTCCTGGGTCGACATCGACGGCGGCATCGGCGTGCTCTTCACGTACTCCTCGAAGGGGCGTCGCGAGATGCCGAACTCGAAGGTCTACGTCGACGGCGCGGTCGAGCAGCTCTCGAAGGACGGCTCGTTCCTCGGCCGCCACATCTACACGCGCCTGCCCGGCGTCGCCGTGCAGATCAACGCCTTCAACTTCCCGGTGTGGGGTTCGCTCGAGAAGTTCGCGCCCGCCTTCCTCGCCGGCGTGCCCACGCTCGTGAAGCCCGCGACGCCCACCGGCTACCTCGCCGAGGCGTTCGTGCGCATCCTCGTCGAGTCGGGCCTCCTGCCCGAGGGCTCGCTGCAGCTCGTCTCGGGCGGCGTGCCGACGCTCTTCGAGCACCTGCGCCTCGGCGACCTCGTCGCCTTCACCGGTTCGGCGTCGACCGCTGAGAAGCTGCGTGCGCACGACTCGGTGCAGACCGGCGGCGTGCGGTTCACGAGCGAGACCGACTCGATCAACGCGAGCGTGCTCGGCACCGATGCGGTGGCCGGAACCCCCGAGTTCGACGCCTACGTGAAGCAGCTCGTCGCCGAGATGACGACGAAGGCGGGCCAGAAGTGCACGGCCATTCGCCGGGCGATCGTGCCCGCGGCATCCGTCGACGCGGTCATCGACGCCGTGCGCGCCCGCATCGCCGAGCGCGTCGTCGTCGGCGACCCGCGCGCCGAGGGCGTCACGATGGGCCCGCTCGCCTCGATCGCGCAGCGCGACGAGGTGCTCCGCCAGGTCGGGCGCCTCGAAGCAGGTGGCGGCGAGCTCGTCATCGGTTCGACGGATGCCCCGGCGGTCACCCTCGCCGACGGCGCCACCGGCGAGGCATCCGACGGTGCCTTCGTCGCGCCCATGCTGCTGTGGTTCGCGGATGCCTCGAGCCCCGCGCTGCACGAGGTCGAGGCGTTCGGCCCGGTCTCGTCGATCCTCGGCTACGACACCATCGCCGAGGCCGCCGCCCTCGTGGCCCGCGGCGGCGGATCGCTCGTGACGAGCGTCGCGACCCACGACCCCGAGGTCGCCGTGGCGCTCGCGACGGGCATGGCCGCGTACAACGGCCGCGTGCTCTTCCTCGATCGCGACGACGCCCGCTCGTCGACCGGCCACGGCTCGCCCCTGCCGAACCTCGTGCACGGCGGACCCGGTCGCGCCGGCGGCGGCGAGGAACTCGGCGGCATCCGTGCCGTGCTGCACCACATGCAGCGCACCGCCGTGCAGGGCTCGCCCGAGATGCTCACCGCCCTCACCGGCGTGTGGCACGCGGGCGCGGCGTCGCAGCCCGGCGGCGTGCACCCGTTCCGCAAGTCGCTCGCCGAGCTCAAGATCGGCGACCAGGTCGTGAGCGCGTCGCGCACGGTGACGCTCGAGGACATCGAGACGTTCGCGCATTTCACGGGCGACACGTTCTACGCCCACATGGACGAGGCCGCGGCTTCGGCGAACCCCTTCTTCCCGGGCCGGGTCGCTCACGGCTACCTGCTCGTGTCGTGGGCGGCCGGCCTCTTCGTCGACGCGGCGCCCGGGCCCGTGCTCGCCAACTCGGGGCTCGAGAACCTGCGCTTCGTGACGCCGGTGTCGCCCGGCGACTCGATCCGCGTCGAGCTCACGGCGAAGCAGATCACGCCGCGCGAGACCGACGAGTACGGCGAGGTGCGGTGGGACGCGGTGCTGCGCAACCAGGATGACGAACTCGTGGCGTCGTACGACGTGCTCACGCTCGTGGCGAAGGAGCTCGCGCCGGCGACCGCCTAGCGCTCGGCACTCCCGATCTCGCATGGCCGACGACGGGCTCGCGGCTCATCCGTGCGTTCGCAGCCGGTCGCCTCGGGACGGGGTTGAAGCGCCGGAGTCGGTTCCGAACGGCCGTGAGAGCACGCTCGCTAGACTCCGCGACATGACGATCGCTCCCGAACGCCCGTCGCGCGCGTCCCGAACAGCAGGAGGATGGGCGATCGGTCTCGCAATCGCCGCGGTCGTGCTGGTCGCGCTCGCTTGGATCGGGGTCGGCATACTCGCACTGCTCGATGCGATCGAGGCCGGCGATCTCGAGGCGTTCGGCTGGGTCCTCATGGCAGGGCTGTTCCTCTCGATGCTCGTGCTTCCGTTCGCGGTGATCCTCGGTGTCGTCGCGATCGTGCTCGCGGCCTGGGCGCGACGCTTCGTCGTGCTCGGAGTCGGTGTCGTCAGCGTGATCGCCGCAGTGGTGCTCCTGATACAGCTCGTGTCATCGATCGGCTGATCCACCGGCATCGGCGCCGGATCAGCCCCGCAGCGCGAGCACGAACGGCAGCACCTCGGTCGCACCGGCCTGACGCAGCTCGCGCGCGGCGATGGTGAGGGTCCAGCGGCTGTCGGCCTGATCGTCGACGAGCAGCACGCCGCCGGCCGGCACGTCGAGGTTGTCGGCGGAGAAGCGATCCCAGAGTCCGGCGAGCCGGAACGCGCTGTTGCCGCCGGGCTGACCGGTCGGCCCGCCGCCCCGGAACTCGAGGGCGCCGAGGTAGGGGAGTCGCCCGACCCCGGCGAGGCCTCGGGCGAGCGAGTCGACGAGCAGCGGGCGCGAGCGCGACGGCATCGCCACGACCGCGACCGGGCGCTCGGCCCAGCCCCAGTCGGCGAGCACCCGCACGCACGCGGCGAGCACCTGCGGCGAGACGGCGGCGTCGGGCGCACCCGCGGCGAACAGCTCGCGCAGCGTGCCGCCCCACCCGAGATCGGTCAGCCGCGCGAGCGCCCGGCCTTCGCTCGCCTGCTCGGCGGGCGCGATGCGCCCCTTGACGGGCACGCCGAGACGGTCGGCTCCCGTGGGCCATGCACGACGCGGTTCGATCGGCACGCCGACGCGGTCGAGTGATTCGGCGGCGGTTGCCGTGGCGGATGCCGCGATCTCACGTGGGAACCAGACGCCCGCGCAGTTGTCGCACCGCCCGCACGGCGCCGCCGTGTCGTCGTCGAGCGATCGCTGGAGGAACTCCATGCGGCATCCGTCGGTCTGCTCGTACTCGATCATGTGCTGCTGCTCGGCGAGCCGTTCGGCGGCGATGCGCTCGTAGCGCTCGGCGTCGTAGACCCACGGCATGCCGGTCGCGACCCAGCCGCCCTGCACCCGGCGCACTGCGCCGTCGACGTCGAGCACCTTGAGCAGCAGTTCGAGCGGGGTGCGGCGGATGTCGACCATCGCCTCGAGGGCGGGGGTGGAGACGGGAACGTCGGAGAGGGCGCCGATGACGCGCTCGGCCCGCTCCTGATCGGGCATCGACGCGGTCGCGAAGTAGTGCCAGATCGCGGCGTCTTCGGTGCCGGGGAGCAGGAGCACGTCGGCGCTCTCACTCGCGCGGCCGGCACGGCCGACCTGCTGATAGTACGCGACGGGCGACGACGGAGCCCCGAGGTGCAGCACGAATCCGAGATCGGGCTTGTCGAAGCCCATGCCGAGCGCACTCGTGGCGACGAGCGCCTTCACCTCGTTGCGCTTCAGCATGCCTTCGGACTCGGTGCGCTCGTCGGTGTCGGTCTGGCCCGTGTAGGCGCGCACCTCGTGCCCGCGTTCGCGCAGCAGGCGCGCGGTGTCGTTGGCGGCGGCGACGGTCAGCGTGTAGATGATGCCCGAACCCGGCAGGTCGTCGAGGTGGCTGAGGAGCCACGCGAGGCGGCTCGGCGAATCGGGCAGGCGCAGCACTCCGAGTCGCAGAGATGCCCGGGCGAGCGGCCCGCGGATCGTGAGCACCTCGGGGGCGGCGGCTTCGTCGTCGGCCGCGCCCGTGCCGAGCTGCTCCGCGACATCGGCGACCACCCGGCTGTTCGCCGTCGCGGTCGTCGCGAGCACCGGTACCTCGGCGGGCATCTGCGAGATGAGGTCGCGGAGCCGTCGGTAGTCGGGGCGGAAGTCGTGGCCCCAGTCGCTGATGCAGTGCGCCTCGTCGACGACGAGCATGCCGATGCGCCGCACGAGTGCCGGCAGCTGCTCTTCGCGGAACGCGGGGTTGTTGAGCCGTTCGGGGGAGACGAGCAGCACGTCGACCTCATCGCGGTCGAGCTGGGCGAGCACATCGCTCCACTCGTGCGCGTTCGTCGAGTTGATGGCCACGGCCCGAACGCCCGCACGTTCGGCGGCCGCGATCTGGTCGCGCATGAGGGCGAGGAGCGGCGAGACGAGCACGGTCGGCCCCGCGCCCTGCCGGCGCAGCAGCAGCGTCGCGACGAAGTACACCGCCGACTTGCCCCACCCGGTGCGCTGCACGACGAGCGCACGGCGGCGGCCCTCGACGAGGGCTTCGATCGCCTCGAACTGCCCGTCGTGGAACTCGGCGTCGTCACGCCCCACGAGCTCCCGGAGGGCGGCGAGCGCGGCGGAACGGGTGTCGGCGGGCGGCGCTGCGAGGGTCATCCCCCCACTCTGGCGCACGCGACCGACAAGCGGCTGAGCAGCCGGCTCCCAGCCACCTCAGATGCCCCGGCGAGGAATAGGGCGATCTCCGGATGTCCCGCCCCCGCCTTAGCGAGGAGTCTCGACTCAGACACACAGGAGCAGACACATGTTGATCTCGGAAATCACGTTCCCCCATCTCCTCGCAGCGAACGACGAGCGCATCGCCGACGAACTCGAGCGCCGCAGGGTGGTGCTCGAACGCCGCGCGGAAAGCGGCCGCCGCTGCCGTAGCAGTCGAGGGTCGAGCCGCTGCAACGGCCGAAGGGCCGGCAGCGGCGGTCGGTCGAGCACCGCGCCACGCGGCATCCCGCCGGCACCTGACGAACCGGATGCCGCGCCCCGCGGCATGATGCTTGACGCACGCCGCTTCGCCGTCCACCCTGAACCCATGAGCGAAACGACGCGCACCGCCGCCCGTGGTGCGGCCTTCTGGATCTGTTACGCGGTCACGGTCATCAGCGCGGGGGTGAGCGTCACCTACTCCGTGATCGCCGTGATCGACGGCGGACTCGAGGCGAGCGACGCGCTGTACGCGACCTCGCGCAGCGTCGCGCTCGTCGTGATGGCGCTCGTCTCGCCCATGTTCCGGTCCGACGCGGGTCTGCTCATCATCGCGGTGGCGATGACCATCGTGCAGGGCATCGACTCGTTCATCGGCGCGGTGCAGGGCGACATCGGCAAGACGATCGGCCCGGCGGTGCTGTGCATCGTGACGATCGTCGCGGCGACGTTCCTCGCCCGCAGCGATCGCATGCGCAGCGTCGACTGAACTCGACTCAGCCGAGCAGCTCGTCGACGCGGTTCGAGGTCGGCATGCGCAGCCCGTCGAGGGCGATGGCGATCACGTCGCCGGCGAGCCGGTCGGCGTCCTCCTTGCCGCCGGGGCGGTACCACTCGACGATCGAGTTGATCATGCCGAACGCCAGGCGTGCGACGACGCTGGGGTCGATGTCGGAGCGGAGGCTGCCCTCGGTCTGCGCCTCCTCGACGAGCGAGGTGACCGCCCGGTCGAACGCTCGCCGACGGGCGAGCGCACGCCGCTCGACCTCGGTGTTGCCGCGCACGCGCAGCAGGAGCGTCACCGACGGCAGCTTCTCGACGAGCACGTGCACGGCGCCGGCGAGCACCGCCTCGAGCCGATCGGCGGCACGGCCCTGCGTGGCTGCGGTGTCGCCCAGCACGCCCTCGAGGGCGCTGAGGGCGTCGTCGAGCGCGCGCTCGAGGATCTCGTCCTTCGACGCGAAGTGGTGGTAGATCGCCGACTTCGACAGGCCGAGCCGATCGGCGAGCACGCCCATCGAGGTCGCGTCGTAGCCGTACTGGTTGAACGCGGCGATGGCGACCTCGAGGATCCCCTGCTGGTCGTACCCGGGGCGCCCCCGTCGAAGTGAACCGTTCTCTGACATCGCCATCATCTTCGCACCCTCTGCGCCGGTCTCTGCGGGTTGAGCCGGTCGAAACCCGACCCGGGCGGCTGGTTTCGGCAGACTCAACCCGCAGAACCGCGCAGGTCGTAGACCCGCTTGTACTTGCCCTCGCTGCGGGGGAGGGTGCCGGGCTCTTCGAGCTGCACGGCGACGGTCGATCCGATGCCCTCCTTGATGCGCTTGGCGAGCACGACGGTGGCGGCCTGGCAGACCTCGACCGAGAGGTCGGGGTGGCGCTCGATGCGCACGGTCATGTCGTCCATCGTGCCCGTGCGGCGCAGCTCGAGGATGAAGTGCGGGGTGAGCTGCTCGATGCCGAGCACGATCTCCTCGATCTGCGTCGGGAAGAGGTTCACGCCGCGCAGGATGATCATGTCGTCGTTGCGACCCGTGATCTTCTCGATGCGGCGCATGCCGGGCCGGGCGGTGCCGGGCAGCAGTCGCGTGAGGTCGCGCGTGCGGTAGCGGATGACCGGGAACGCCTCTTTGGTGAGCGAGGTGAAGACGAGCTCGCCCATCTCGCCGTCGGCGAGCTGGGCGCCCGTGTCGCCGTCGATGATCTCGGGCAGGAAGTGGTCCTCCCAGATGTGCGGCCCGTCCTTCGTCTCGAGGCACTCGTTGCCGACGCCGGGGCCCATGACCTCGCTGAGGCCGTAGATGTCGAGCGCGTCGATGCCGAGTCGCTGCTCGAGTTCGTGGCGCATCTCGTTCGTCCACGGCTCGGCTCCGAGCACGGCGACCTTCAGCGAGGTCGAGCGGGGGTCGACGCCCTGCTCGACCATGCAGTCGGCGATCGTCAGCAGGTAGCTCGGCGTGCAGAGGATCGCGTCGGGCTCGAAGTCGAGGATGAGCTGCACCTGCCGTGCGGTCTGCCCGCCCGACATCGGGATGACGGTCGCGCCGAGCTTCTCGATGCCGCCGTGCGCGCCGAGGCCGCCGGTGAAGAGCCCGTAGCCGTACGCGTTGTGCACTTTCATGCCCGGGCGGATGCCGCTGGCGCGCAGCGAGCGGGCGATGAGCGTCGCCCAGCGGTCGAGGTCGCCCCTCGTGTAGCCCACGACGGTCGGCCGGCCCGTGGTGCCGCTCGAGGCGTGGATGCGCGCGACCTGCTCCATCGGCACGGCGAACATGCCGAACGGGTAGGTCTGGCGCAGGTCCTCCTTGGTCGTGAAGGGCAGCTTCACGACGTCGGCGAGCGAGCGGATGTCGCGGGGGTGCACTCCCGCCTCGTCGAACTTCCTCGTATAGAGGGGCACGTTGTCGTAGGCGTGCTGCACGGTCTGCTGCAGGCGCTCGAGCTGGAGCGCCTCGACCTCGGCGCGCGTCATCCGCTCTTCGGGGTCGAGGTCTGCGAGTGCCGCTGGGGCGAGGCCGGAGATGGAGGGGGAGGTGGTCGTCGTCGACACGGGGGCTCCTGGTGGCGGGGTCAGATGGTGCGGTTGGTGGAGATCGAGCGGCCGCGGAACTCGGCGACGGCGTCGCCCTGTTCGTCGACGACCGTGACGTCGTAGAGGCCGGTGCGGCCGCTGCGTGCGCGGCGGACGGCGGTGGCGGTGAGGGTCTGCCCGACGACCGTCGACTTCAGGAAGGTGATGTCTGCTCCGGCGGCGACAGTGATGGTGTCGTCTTCGTTGCAGGCGATCGCGAACGCCGTGTCGGCGAGCGTGAAGACGAACCCGCCGTGGGTGATGTGGAAGCCGTTGGTCATGTCGTCGCGAACCTGCATGGAGACGACCGCGTGGCCCGGCTCGTCGAGCTCGATGACCATGCCGAGCGCTGCGGAGGCCTGGTCGCGCTGCATCATCGCGCGGGTGGAAGTGGTCGCGGCATCCGCCATGTGAAGCTCCTCATCGAGTTCATCCGTTCGCGCGCCGTTGCTGCGGCGCTCGAGTTGAGCATATACTAACTGAACGATCGGTTAGTAATGCCGAGTCCAGAGACACAGGAGTCGACGATGACCTCTCCAGCAGACCTCAGCGTGGTCGACCCGGAGCTCTCCGTGGAGGAGGCCCGGTTCAACGACCTCATCGCCGCCGACTCCCGCATCGAGCCGCGCGATTGGATGCCCGACGCGTACCGCAAGACGCTCATCCGCCAGATCTCGCAGCACGCCAACTCCGAGATCATCGGCATGCAGCCCGAGTCGAACTGGATCACGCGCGCGCCGAGCCTGAAGCGCAAGGCGATCCTCATGGCGAAGGTGCAAGACGAGGCGGGCCACGGGCTCTACCTCTACTCCGCGGCGCAGACCCTCGGCATCACGCGAGAGGAGATGACCGAGCAGCTCATCGCCGGCAAGGCCCGCTACTCCTCGATCTTCAACTACACGACGCCGACCTGGGCCGACATGGGTGCGATCGGATGGCTCGTCGACGGCGCCGCGATCTGCAACCAGGTGCCGCTCTGCCGCGCCTCCTACGGCCCGTACGGCCGGGCGATGGTGCGCATCTGCAAGGAGGAGTCGTTCCACCAGCGGCAGGGCTTCGAGATCCTGCTCGAACTCATGCAGGGCACCGAGGCGCAGCGCGAGATGGCGCAGGACGCGGTGAACCGCTGGTACTGGCCCTCGCTCATGATGTTCGGCCCGCCCGACGACCAGTCGCCGAACTCGGCGCAGTCGATGGCGTGGAACATCAAGCGCTTCTCGAACGACGAGCTGCGCCAGCGCTTCGTCGGCATGCTCGTGCCGCAGGCCGAGGTCATGGGCGTGACGCTGCCCGACCCGAACCTGCGATTCAACGAGGAGACCGGGGAGTACGACATGAGCGAGATCGACTGGACCGAGTTCAACGAGGTGCTCGCGGGCCGCGGCCCGGCGAACGCCGAGCGCCTGCGCCGTCGCCGCGAGGCCCACGAAGACGGCGCGTGGGTGCGCGAGGCGGCGCACGAGTACGCCCGCAAGCAGTCCGAGCGCGCGCTCGCCGCAGCAGGGGCGGTGGCGTGATGTCGACACCGGGTGAGATCGGCACCGAGGCCTGGCCGCTCTGGGAGGTCTTCGTGCGCGCCAACCGCGGCCTGAGCCACGTGCACGTCGGCTCGCTGCACGCGCCCGACGCCGACATGGCCGTGCGCAACGCGCGCGACCTCTACACGCGCCGGAACGAGGGCATCTCGATCTGGGTCGTGCCCGCCGACGCGATCACGACGAGCGACCCCGACGCGAAGGGCGCCTTCTTCGAGAGCCCCGCCGGCAAGAACTACCGTCACGCCGTCTACTACACGAAGAGCGAAGGGGTGAAGCACCTGTGAGCGGCATGCGCCCTGAGCCCGTCGAAGGGTTTCGACCGGCTCAACCTGCAGAAGACGTCCACGGCGACGTCTCCGTCGATCGCCTCGCGCTCGCCGACGAGCTCGCGGGCACCGCGGCCGACGGCAGCACCGCGGTGGCCTCGGCGGATGCCGCGGAGTACGCGATGCGGCTCGGCGACGACGCCCTCGTGCTCGCCCAGCAGCTCGGCATGTGGATCGCCCGCGCGCCCGAGCTCGAGGAGGACGTCGCGCTCGGCAACATCGCCCTCGACCTCATCGGGCACGCGCGTTCGCTGCTGCACTACGCCGGCACTGCGAGCGGCCGCAGCGAAGACGACCTCGCCTATTGGCGCGATGAGCCCGAGTTCCGCAACGCCTGGCTCTTCGAGCAGCCGAACGGCGACTTCGGCCACACGATCGCGCGACAGCTCGCGGCATCCGTCTACCTGTTCGAGCTGTACTCGCGGCTCGTGGACTCGACCGACCCGACGCTCGCGGCGATCGCCGCGAAGTCGGTGAAGGAGGTCGACTACCACCGCGACCACGCGACCCAGTGGGTGCTGCGCCTCGCGGGCGGCACCGAGGAGTCGCGTCGCCGCATGCTCCTCGCGATCGCCGACACCTGGCCGTACGTCGACGAGCTGTTCGTCGACGACGCGCTCGTCGAGCGGCTCGCCGCGACGGGCGTCGCCGTGCTGCCGTCGACCCTGCGCCCGGCGTTCGACGCCGTCATCGACGAGGTCTTCGCCGAAGCCGTGCTCGAGCGCCCGACCGGCCGCACCGCGTTCATCGCCTCGGGCGGAGGCCGAGCCGGCAGCCACACCGAGCACATCGGACCGCTGCTCGCCGAGATGCAGGTGCTCGCCCGCGCGCACCCCGGAGCATCGTGGTGACCGCGGCGGTGGCGCAGCGCGCCGAGGCATCCGTCGCTTCGGTCGCCCGGCCGGTGCCGAGCGACCCCGCCGCCGCGCGCGCGTGGGCGGTCGCAGCGACCGTGACCGACCCCGAGATCCCCGTGCTCACGATCGAAGACCTCGGCGTATTGCGGTCGGTCGAGATCGGCGACGACGGAGCCGTGCGCGTGCAGCTGACCCCGACGTACAGCGGATGCCCCGCGCTCGACGCCATGCGCGACGACGTGCTGCTCGCGCTCACGCACGCCGGCTACGACGACGTGCGCGTCGACCTCGTGCTCGCCCCCGCGTGGACCACCGACTGGATGAGCGACGCCGGCAAAGAGAAGCTGCGCAGGTACGGCATCCAGGCGCCGAGCGGCAACGCGGCCGCACGCCCGGCCGGCCCCGTGCGCGTGCAGCTCGCCGTGAAGTGCCCGCGCTGCGACTCGCTCAACACCCGCGAACTCGCCCGCTTCGGCTCGACATCGTGCAAGGCCCTCTACGAGTGCCGCGACTGCCTCGAGCCCTTCGACTACTTCAAGGTGCTCTGATGGCCGCCCGCAACCTGGGGTCGACGGCGACCCCGACGCCCGATGCCGCGACGCCCGATGCCGCGGTCGCCTCGGCGTTCCTGCAGAGCACCGTCGGCGGCGAATCCCTGTCCAAGAACGAAGCGGCGAAGCGGCACCGCGCCCGCTTCCACTCGCTCGAGGTCGCCGAGGTGCGCCCGCTGACGGCCGATGCCGTCGAGGTCACCTTCGCCGTGCCCGACGAGCTCGCCGACGACTACACGTACCTGCCCGGCCAGTACGTGGCGCTCCGCAAGGACTTCGACGGGCACGAGCTGCGTCGCAGCTACTCGATCTGCCGTCCGCCCGTGCGGGGCAGCGTCTCGGTCGCGATCAAGCGCGACCTGGGCGGCCAGTTCTCGACGTGGGCGAACACCGAGCTCGTCGCGGGCGACACCCTCGACGTGATGAGCCCGCAGGGCACCTTCACCTCGAGCCTCGACGCGCTCGACGGCAAGCACATCGTCGGCATCGCCGCCGGGTCGGGCATCACCCCGCTCATGGCGCTCGCCCACACGGTGCTGGCGCGCTCCGCGACATCCGAGTTCGAGCTCGTCTACACGAACCGTTCGACGCTCGACGTGATGTTCCTCGAGGAGCTCGCCGAGCTGAAGGACCGCTACCCGTCGCGCCTCGCCCTGCACCACGTGCTCTCGCGCGAACAGCGCACCGCACCTCTGCTCTCGGGGCGCATCGACGGCGAGAAGCTCGATCGCATGCTCGATGTGCTGATCCGGCCCGAGACGGTCGACGAGTGGTTCCTCTGCGGGCCGTTCGAGCTCGTGCAGCTCGCGCGCGACACCCTCGAGGCGCGCGGCGTGCCGGCCAAGCACGTGCGCTACGAGCTCTTCACGACCGACGCCGACCGGGTCGAGCCGCGACACGGCCGCCCCGTGGTGGTCGAGCGTGGCGAGCCGACGGTCGCGATCGAGTTCACGCTCGACGGCCTGTCGTCGACCGTCGACAGCCCGGTGAGCGCCAACGAGTCGATCCTGAACGCGGCGCTGCGCGTGCGGGCCGACGTGCCGTTCGCCTGCGCCGGGGGAGTGTGCGGCACCTGCCGTGCGCGCGTGATCGAGGGCAGCGTCGCGATGACCGAGAACTACGCCCTCGAGCCCGACGAGCTCGAACGCGGCTACGTGCTCACGTGCCAGTCGCACCCCAAGTCGGACCGCGTCGTCGTCGACTACGACGTCTGACGCCGATACCCTGCGAACGGGTCGACGGAGACCTGCGGAACGGAGCATCATGATCGAACTCACCGTGGCCGACGGCGTCGCCGAGGTCGTGCTGAACGCCCCCGAGAAGCTCAACGCGCTCGACGAAGCGGCGATCGGCGAGCTCGCCGCCGCCTACACCGAGGCCGAGCGGATGGCGCAGACCGGCGACATCCGTGCGCTCGTGCTGCGCGGCGAGGGGCGCGCGTTCTGCGCCGGCCGCGACATCTCGGGCGTCGACCCCCGCGAGGACGACGTGCTCGGCTACCTCGGCGGACTCGTCGAGCCGCTCCTGCAGCGCATGGCCGGCATCGCCGTGCCGACGTTCGCGGTCGCGCACGGCGCGTGCCTCGGCGTGGGCCTCGGTCTGCTCATCGCCTCCGACATCGTCTACGTCGCCGACACCGCGAAGATCGGCTCGCCGTTCGCGAGCCTCGGGGCGACGCTCGACTCGGGCGGGCACACCCTCTTCGTCGAACGACTCGGCGCGCATCGCACCATGGACCTCATCGTCACCGGCCGGCTCATGTCGGGCGCCGAGGCGGTCGCGGCGGGCCTGTTCTCGCAGGTGTTCCCCGCCGACGAGGTGACGGATGCCACCCGCGCCGCGGCCCGCGCCGCGGCATCCGGGGCCACCCAGGCGTTCGTCGCCTCGAAGCGCCTCGTCGCGGCGCTCCGCGACGACCGGCTCGGGCTCTGGGCGTCGATGTCCGAGGAGAACCGCGCGCAGGCCGCGCTCTGCGACACCGCCGACTACCGCGAGGGCTTCGCCGCGTTCCAGGAGAAGCGGAAGCCGGTCTTCAGCGGGCGCAGCTGAGTCCGGCGGGCGGGTTCTCGGCTGCCTCACCCGAGGGAATCGAGCAGCGGGATGCAGAACCAGATCCCGGCCATGACGACGACCGGCAGGAACGCGAGCAGCGGGATGCGCTGCTTCAGCCGTCGACCCTGCGGAGCGACGCCGCGGGGCATCGCGGGGAGCGGGCCGGGAGGCTGCGCGACGGCCGAGCTCGGCTCGGCGAGCCGCTCGTCGCGCCAGCGTTCCCACCGCTCGAGCTTCGCGTTCAGTGCGTCGACGGTGGAGAAGACCCACTCCCACATCGCCGGGTCGTCGCTCGAGAACGCGCGAGATCCGCTCGAGTAGAGATAGAGCCGGTCGTCGACGATCTCGACGTCGAAACCGGCGCCGGCGTCGATGAACCGGGCCATGATGTCGGGTGTGAACAGGTAGAGGGCGTCGGCTTCGTATCCTTCGGGGCAGTGCAGCGTGAAGTGCCGGTCGAAGTCGCCCTCCAGGGAGAGCTGCTGCGCGGTCGCGAGCGCGTTCGGCAGATTCGAGCCGAGGAGTTTCGAGTCGTTGCTCCGAGCGTCGAGCACGATGTGCGGCAGCGCGCGATCGAGCGTGAACGCGAGGTACGACCAGCGGAACGTCTCGTGCGTCTTCGTCGTCTGCTTCACGTACCGGTAGTTCGCGATCTCGACGGCCCGCGGCTGCGACAGGCGCACGATCTCGCTCGCGACGCGATCGCTGCCGTGCTCGAAGATCATGCCGGGTGCCGCGGGCTCGGCGATGCGCGGCACGAACTCGAGCCCGTTCGCGGCGGCGAATCGACTGACCCGGAAGCGGGCCTCGCCCTCGAGACGGGATGACTTCACCGCGTACCAGGCGAAGCTCGCGATGATCGTCGCGGCACCGGCGAAGGCCAGCGGGAAGACCACTTCGCCGGGGAGCCCGACGCCGGTGGAGGCCTCGAGCACGCCGTCGACGAGCATCACGACGAAGAGAAGCGGCAGGGCGACGATGAGTGCCGCGAACCCGCCGAGGACGAGCCCGAGGAGCACGCCGTACCACGGGACGCCGCCGCCGCCGCCCGGCCGGAAGCCGTTGCGGACCTCGTACTCCCGCACGGCGGAGTGATCGACCGGATCCAGGAGCGGGGCGGGGTCGAATCTCGCGGTCGTCGTGGGCCGGCTCTCGCTCATCCGCAGATCGTACCGGTGCGGGCGGGCGGCCGGAGGGCTTGGGCGTTCGCGGTTCGGTGTCACTGTCGGTCGCTTCGGAGACCTTCCCCTCGGGACGGGCCCTCTGCTAGCATCCGACGGTAACTTGGCAAATTTGCAGAATATTGTTGGAAATCAGCAGATCATCACTCGAGGGAGAGTCATGCCGGCACGACCACATCGTCCATCCCGACGGAGCGGGACCGAGTATCGTGCGGCGCGCGGAGGCGTGCGTTCCGCCGTCGCCGCGATCACCGCGGGCGCGGTGATCGCGGCGGGCATCGCCTTCGGCTCGGCGCCCGCGGCCGCCGCCGAGGCGTCACTGCTCGTCAACGGCGGATTCGAACTCGGCGCCGCGCCCTGGGTGTTCGCCGGCGGTGCCGGCATCGCGACGAACAACCCGCATTCCGGATCCGCGCTCGCCTATCTCGACGACGGGGACGCGAACTCGATCTCGCAGGACCTCGCCGTGCCGACCGACGGCGAGTACCGCGCCGAGGCGTGGGTGGCGACCGGCGGGGCCGGCGGAGTCTTCGGGCTGCGTGACGCGAACGGTGTGATCGCCTCGCTCGATCTGCCGAGCGCGGCCGGCTACCGTCTCTACAGCCTGCCCGGCGTCGACCTCCCCGCGGGCGCCGACGTGCAGGTGTTCTTCACCGGCGGAACAGAATGGACGAACATCGACGACGTCAACATGACCCGCGACATCCGCGTGGTCGACGCGTTCGCGATCGCCGGCCAGCAGGGCCCGACGTCGATCGACGCGGAGGCCGGGACCATCTCCCTCCAGGTGCCGTACGACCGCGATCTCACGAGCCTCGCGGCCACGGTCGAGCTCGCCGACGGCGCCAGGATGCTCCCCGACCCGAGTGCACCGCGCGACTACCGCGAACCGGTCGAGTTCACCGTGCGCGATCGCGACGGAGCCGAGACGCGGTGGACCGTGACCGTCGTGCGTGAACCGAAGGGCATCGTCATCCAGAGCGCCGACCAGGCACTCACCGACGCGTTCAACTGGTCGAAGTGGCGCGCCCGGCAGCACGTGCAGACGGGCAAGTCCGGTCCGATCAACGTGAACGGCGACACCCCCGGCCCGACCCGGGTGGACTACATCCCCTCCTACTGGGCAGGGTACGCCCACCGCACCGCGTTCTATTCGCGCGACTTCGTGCACCAGGCGAGCGGCGCCCACCTGCTCGGCCTCGAAGCCGAGAACAAGTCCATGCTCACCGCGTTCGCGGCCACCGCGAACGCATCGCGGAAGTGGTACCCGCTCTGGGCGCTCAACTTCGACGGCAGCCCGTACACGATCGACTACAAGAGCGACGAGAACTTCGTGCGCGAGGTGCCCGCCGTGTTCGAGCTCGTCGAGGAGGCCGCCGAGCAGTACCGCTGGACCGGCGATGCCGACTATCTCGACGACCCGGTGCTCTGGCAGTACTACTCGAAGGCGGTGACCGACTTCGTCGCCCTGCACGATGCGCGCATCCCCAACGGCGTCGCCGAAGGCACCGGCCGCGGCATCTTCGCCGGCGCAGCGAGCTATGACGAACGGCCCGGCGTCGAGGCGATCGAGGCGGGCGACGGCATCGCCTCGCAGTACGCCGCCTACCGGGCCTTCGCCTCCATGGCAGGCGCCAAGGGCGAGCAGGCCCTCGCCGACGAGTTCACGACGAAGGCCGATGAGCTGCAGCGCTACTTCAACGAGGAGTGGGGCGTCACCGACGCGCAGGCCGAATACGTGCGAGCGCGCAACGGCGAAGGCGAGCCCGTGCTCGGATTCGGGCGCGAGCCGAGCGCGTTCGAGGCGATCAAGAAGCTCATCGACCCCGATGCCAAGCGCAGCTACGAATTCCTGCCGTATCTCGACCGGATGTTCGCCGAGGACCGCCCCGAGAACATCGAGGCGCTCACCTACGTGCCGGATGCGCTGTTCGAGTACGGGCGTGACGCCGAGGCCTACGCCTGGATGCAGGACATCGTCTCCCACCTGCACGAGCCGCACGTGGTCTCGCAGCAGGGCGTGAACGGCGACTACCCCGAGACCAGCTTCACGCTCGTGTCGCAGACGGTCGAAGGCCTTGCCGGCGTCGACCCGAACGCGCCCGAGCACGCGGTCGCGGTCGAGTCGCACCTGCCCGAGGCGCTGCCGTGGCTCGAGCTCGACCACGTCGCGGTCGGCGAGCACCGCTTCGGCGTCCGTCACGAGGGACGCACCTCGACGGTCGTGACGCATGAGGAGGGACCTCAGCCGCTGACCACCACGGTGCGATTCGACGGCGGGTGGAAGTGGATCGTCGTGGACGGCGAGAAGACGAAGCCCGAGCTGCGACACCTCAACGGCCGCGCGGTCAGCGAGCTGACCGTCGACCTCCCCGTCGGCGCGTCGGTCGAGTTCCGGGCGCAGGGAGCGCTCCGCGAGCAGCAGCACGGCGACACCATCCTCACCCACCCCGCCGAGTTCGGGCTCGCCGCACCGGCCGACGAGGCGGTGCGCGTCGCGACCACCCCCAAGCTCGATTGGCAGCGCTCGGGGAACGCCGACGAGTACCGGGTGGTGGTGGCTCGCGACCGCGCACTGACCGAGGTCGTCGCCGACCGCACCGTCCGCGGCACCTCCGTGCGCCTGAAGCAGGAGCTCCAGCCGGGTCTCCGCTACTTCTGGTCGGTCACCGCCGTGAATTCCGCCACCGGGCAGCGCCTCGCAGCGAGCGAGACGCGCTCGTTCCGCACGAAGCCGACCGCGGCGCCTGCGGCCCCGGCCGGCGTCGAGGCGTACCGCTCGGGCGACAAGGTGGTCGTGCTGTGGGAGCCCGCCGAGGACGCCGTGAGCAGCGTCGTCTGGCGGGCGCCGGCCGGGTCGGACGACTTCGTCGAGCTCGCCTCGGGCGTCGCCGGCTCCTCGTTCGTCGACACGGATGCCTCGGGAGGGCCGTACCGCTATCGGGTCGCCGCCGCGAACGAACTCGGAACCGGTCAGGCGACCACCGTCGACGAGGTGACCTCGCCCGATGAGGTGGTCTCGTACCTCAGCGACCGCGAGTGGATCTCCGCGACGACCGGGTGGGGCACGATCGGCCGAGATCGCTCGGTCAGCGGCGGGACGCTGCGCATCGAGGGTCAGAGCTTCGCGAAGGGCCTCGGGGCCCACGCGAACAGCGAGATCGTGTTCGCCCTCGCCCCGACCGATGCGTCGTTCTCGGCGATGGTGGGCGTCGACGACGCGTCATCCGCGCAGTCGCCGGCCTCGATCGTGTTCCAGGTGCTCGCCGACGGCGTCGTGGTCTACGACAGCGGCGTCATGCGCGCGACCTCGCCGGTGCAGGCGATCGAGCTCGACGTACTCGGCGTGCGAGAGCTGACCCTCCGCGCCTCCGACGCCGACGGCAGCAACAACAGCGATCACGCCGACTGGGGAGACGCCCGCATCCGCTCGCTGGGGTAGCGGGTCCCGGACGGCGGGGCGGTGGGCACACGGTGCTCGCCGCCCCGCCGCCCCGCCGCCCCGTCGTCTCGCCGCCCCGCCGACCGACACGCGAGTGGCCGCGGAGCCCGCAGCGATCGTGCTCGGCTCAGCGACCCGTCTGGTCGTGCTCGGCGATGTCGCGATCGAGGTCGTCCTCGATGAGGAGATCGCGGCGCACGTGATCGCTGCGGTAGGCCGAGCGGCCGAGCATGTGCGCGGTCATCGGCTGGGTGAGCAGCTGGAACGTCATGACGAGCACCACGGTCGTGAGCACACCCCAGGTCGGCACCTGCACGACGATCGCGACGAGCACGGTCGCGAGCCCGAGCACCTGCGGCTTCGTCGCGGCGTGCAGTCGGGTCAGCACGTCGGGGAACCGCACGATGCCGATGCCCGCGGCCATCGAGAGGAACGCGCTCACCAGGATGAGGAGTCCGACGGCGATCTCGGCGGCGCTCATGAGGCATCCTGCTTCGCCATGAACCGCGCGATCGAGATCGAGCCGACGACCGCGAACATCGCGAGCACGAGCATGACCACGAGGGTGTCGGTGTGCTTGTTGATCGCCATCTCGGCGCCGAGGGCGCAGATCGCGATGGCCAGCAGCACGTCGGTCGCGAGGGCCCGATCGAGGATCGAGGGGCCGCGGATGATGCGGTAGACGGCGGCGAGCGCGCCGATGCCGAACATGATGCCTGCCAGCAGGCTGACGATCTGCATGAAGGTCATGAGCCGGCTCCCTTCGTCTGCGAGCGGAGCGCCCGGCGTTCGCGACGGGCCTCGCGCACCGAGACGGCCTGCGCGTGAGTGCCGATGGCGAGCACGATGCGCTCCTCGGTGCCGAGCACATCGCGACGCACCCGATCGATGTCGGCCCGGGTGCGTGTGCCGAGGGCGTGCAGGTAGAGCAGGCCCCGCTCGCGGTCGATGTCGACGACGACGGTGCCCGGCACGACCGAGATCGCCTCGGCGGTCAGGGTGGTCACGAGATCGGAGCGGGTCAGCAGCTGCACGGCGATGATCGAGTTCATCGGCTTCCACCGCGGGTCGATCGCGAGCACTGCGACCTGCAGCGAGGCGACGGTGACGTCGAACATCATGCGCAGGCCCAGCAGCAGGCCCCGCCACGGGTTGAACCGGCCGCTCAGCAGCACGGGCGGCAGGTAGAGCACCCGGGTCACGCCGATCGCGAGCAGGATGCCGGTCACCACGGTGAGCACGGTCACCTGATCCCAGAGGAACACCCACAGGAAGACGAGGGCGACGAGCAGCGGCAATTGCCGCCAGACCGAGCGCCAGCGCGAGACATCCGTCGCAGCATGCGTCATCGGATGCCTCCAGGGAAGACGGTGGAGACGTAGGCGCCGGCATCGAGCAGATCGGCCGCGGCACGCCCGGTGAGCTCGAAGAGGGGGCCGGCGAACACCGTGAGGCAGACCGTCAGCATGACGAGCGCGCTCGTCGCGACGACCATGAGCACCGGCGTGGTGCGGGTCGCGGTGACCGTGGCGCCCTCTGGGGCCTCGAGCACCGAACCGAGCAGCACCGACTCGTAGCCCTCGAGCTCGCGTCGGCCGCGCCAGAACGCCATGTTCCAGAAGCGGGTGAGCGCGTAGAGCGTGATGAGTGAGGTGATGGCGCCCGCGGCGATCACGATCCAGACGAGCCAGGCGTTCGCGGGGTCGGCCGCGGCCTCCTCACCGCCCGCGAGGAACAGCCCGGTCTTGCCGAGGAAGCCCGAGAACGGCGGGATGCCGCCGAGGTTCAGGGCAGGGATGAAGAACAGCACGCCGAGCAGCGGCGAGGCCTTCAGGAGCCCAGCGAGCCGGTTGATGGAGGTCGCACCGCCGAACCGTTCGATGAGACCGGTGGTGAGGAAGAGCGTCGTCTGCACCGTGATGTGGTGCACGACGTAGTAGATCGTCGCCGTGTAGCCGAGCTGGGTGCCGAGCGCGATGCCGAAGATCATGTAGCCGATGTGGCTCACGAGCGTGAACGAGAGCAATCGCTTGATGTCGGCCTGGGTGAGCGCGCCGAGGATGCCGATGAGCATGGTGAGCCCGCCGATCACCATGAGGAGCACCGTGACGTCGCTCTCGGTGAAGATCACCGTCTCGGTGCGGATGATCGCGTAGACGCCGACCTTCGTGAGCAAGCCGGCGAACACGGCGGTGACCGGCGCCGGTGCCGTCGGGTAGGAGTCGGGCAGCCAGAACGAGAGCGGGAAGACCGCCGCCTTGATGCCGAACGCGATGAGCAGCAGCAGGTGCAGCATGAGCTGCACCTCGCCGGGCAGCTCGGCGAGGCGCACCGAGAGCTGCGCGATGTTCACCGTGCCGGTCGCGCCGTAGACGAGGGCGATCGCGCTCAGGAAGAACAGCGACGAGACGAGGCTCACGATGATGTACGTGACACCCGCGCGGATGCGCTCGCCGGTGCCGCCGAGCGTCAGCAGCACGTAGCTCGCCGACAGCAGGATCTCGAAGCCGACGTAGAGGTTGAACAGGTCGCCCGCGATGAACGCGTTGAAGACGCCCGCCGAGAGGATCAGGTACGAGGGGTGGAAGATCGACACCGGCGTCTCGCGATGCTGGTCGGCGATGCCCTGCCCGACCGAGTACACGAGCACGACGAGCAGCATGATCGCCGAGATGACGAGCATGATCGCCGAGAGGCGGTCGACGACGAGGGTGATGCCCCACGGGGCATCCCACCCGCCGACGTAGACGACGGCCGGGCCGTTCGCGTCGACCGAGACGAGCAGCACCGCGGCGATCACGGTGACCGCGGCGAGCACGCCGAGGCTCACCGCCATCTGGGCGCGGCGGTGGCGGCCGAGGATCAGGGCGCCGGCCGCGCCGAGCAGCGGCAGCAGCACGACGAGGGGCACGAGCACGGCGGTCATGGCCTGCCCTCCTCATCGTCTCGGTCGCGAGCGGATGCCTCGAGCTCGAGGCCTTCGTCGGGCTCCTCGTCGCTGGCATCGATGAGGTCTTGGATGGCCTGGTCGTCGGCCGCCGAGCTGCGGATGAGGTCGGCCGCCTCCTCGGCGTCTTCGACCATGTCCTCCTCGTCGTCGACGAGGTCGCCCTTCGCGCCGAGCTGCGCGAGCCACCACGAACGGTAGATCAGCGCGAGCATGAACGCCGTGATGCCGAGGTTGATGACGATCGCCGTCAACACGAAGGCTTGCGGAAGGGGATCGGAGATCGTGTCGGGGTCGACGCCCTCGCCGAGGATGGGCGCGAGCCCCGGCGCCCCGCTCATGAGGTAGATGAGGATGTTGACGGCGTTGCCGACGAGCAGGAAGCCGATGAGCACGCGGGTGAGGCTGCGCTCGAGCATGATCGAGACGCCCGCGCCGAAGAGCACGGCCATGAGCACCACGAGGGTCAGTGAGGCGGTCATCGGCGGGCCTCCTCGGGGTTCGGCAGGCGGGCGCCGCCGCTGTACTCGGCGCCGTCGGCGTGCTCGACGCCTTCGCGGTAGGCAGCGCCCTCGCCGTCGCCGGTCGTGAAGTCGCCGTCGCCGTCGTCGGCGGTCTGACGCTCCTCTTGACGGTCGACCTCGCCGCCGAGCGAACGCAGGATGTCGAGCACGAGGCCGACGACCACGAGGTAGACGCCGATGTCGAAGAGCGTCGAGGTGCCGATCGAGATCGTGCCGAGCAGGGGCACCTCGGTCTCGAACCAGGCGGACTCGAAGACCGGGCCGCCGAAGAGCAGCGAACCCGCGGCGGTGCCCGCGGCGAGCAGCAGGCCCGTGCCGAGCAGCCTGCCGGCGTCGACCGGCGCCGCCTCACCGAGCTCGTACCGGCCACCGGCGAGGTAGCGCGCGACGAGGGCGAGGCCCGCGAGCAGGCCGCCGGCGAAGCCGCCGCCCGGGGCGTTGTGCCCGACGAAGAGGAGGAACACCGACACGATGATCGCGGGGTGGAAGAGCAGGCGCACGAGCACCTCGATGAGGATCGAGCGGTTGCGCGGCGAGATCGTGCGGCCGGCCAGGAGCCAGGTCTGTCTGGTCTCGGCGGCCTCGCCCGCGGCATCCGTCTCGCCGGCGGTGTCGGCGAGGCTCGTACGCGGGGCGCGGATCGACCACGCGGGCTCGGGCACCGGCCGCAGTCGGTCGCGACGGTTCACGAGTCCCTCGACGTGGTCGAGGCGGGGCGCGCCGCCCGTGCGGCCCGAGACGAAGATGAGGCTCGCGACACCGGTGGCGACCGCGACGAGCACCGAGATCTCGCCGAGGGTGTCCCACGCGCGGATGTCGACGAGCATGACGTTCACGATGTTCTTGCCGTGCGCTTCGATCGCGAGGGCGGGCAGGCCCTCGGCGATGGTCGGCTCGATGCGGGCGCCGAGGGCGACGAGGCCGAGCACGCCCATGACGATGCCGGCGAGGGCGCCGATGATGCCGCGCGCGAGCTTGTGCACCGGCGGATTGCGCTGCGCGATCTGCTTGGGCAGGCGCCGCAGCACGAGCACGAAGACGACGAGCACGATCGTCTCGACGAGTGCCTGCGTGAGTGCGAGGTCGGGGGCGCCCGACATGCCGAAGAGCAGCACGAGCCCGTAGCCCGTGACGCTCACGAGCAGCACCGCCGTCATGCGCTGGCGCACCGTGGCCGCTGCGATCGCGGCGACTGCCATGACGAAGGCCAGGAACGGTTGCGCGGGATAGTCCCACAGCCGGATCTCGCTCGGCCACGAGGTGTTCAGGATGGAGAGCGTGCCGAGACCGCCGATGAAGACCGCGACGATGATCGCGAGGTAGCCGGGAAGGCCGCGCGACTGGATCGTGGTGGTGACGGTCGCGGCGACCCGGTCGACGACCGAGACGATGCCGAGGTAGCCGCGGGCGGAGTCGAGCACGGGCGCCACGGCGGCCTGCAGGCGGGCGACCCGCTGGCGGCCCCACACGAGCAGTGCACCGAGGGCGAAGACGACGGCCGAGATCGCGAGGGCGGGCTCGAGGCCGTGCCAGAGGGCCAGGTGGTAGTCGTGGCTGCCGGGCAGTTCGTCGGCGTACGCCGCGAGCAGCGGCTCGATGAACGGGATCGCGAACGCCGCGACGAGGCTGGCGGCGGCGAGGAGGCCGGGCGCCACCGCGATCGCCGGGCTCGGGGCGTGCAGCGCGCAGTCCGCGACATCCTTCTTGGAGTAGAAGGCGCCCCAGACGAAGCGCACCGAGTATGCGACCGTCAGCACCGAACCGGCGAAGGCCGCGATGAGCGAGACCCATGCCCATCCGTCGCCAGCGGCGACCGCCTCGAGGAAGGCGGAGAACACCGCCTCCTTCGCGACGAAGCCGAGCAGCGGCGGCACGCCCGCCATGGATGCCGCGGCGACGATGCCGATCGTCGCGATCACGGGCATACGTCGGCCGACGCCCGAGAGCTTGCGCCAGTCGCGAGTGCCCGCGGCGTGGTCGACGATGCCGACCACGAGGAAGAGGGTCGCCTTGAACAGGGCGTGCGCGAGCAGCAGGGTGACGCCCGCGAGTGCGGCGTCGCGGGTGCCGAAGCCCGTGACCATGACGAGGAAGCCGAGCTGGCTCACGGTGCCGTAGGCGAGCAGGAGCTTCAGGTCGTACTGGCGGAGCGCGCGCCAGCCGCCGACGAGCATCGTGAGCGCACCGAGCCCGATGACGATCGGATGCCACACGTCGAGATCGGCGTACCCGGGTGCGAGGCGCGCGACGAGATACACGCCCGCCTTCACCATGGCGGCGGCGTGCAGGTAGGCGCTCACCGGCGTGGGTGCGGCCATCGCGGCCGGCAGCCAGAAGTGGAACGGCACGAGGGCGCTCTTGGAGATCGCGCCGAGCAGCACGAGCGCGATCGCCCACTCGCCGGCCGCGCCGGTGACGGGGTGCGCGACGAGCTCGGACAGCGAGGTCGTGCCGCCGTCGACCGCGAGGATGACGAGGCCGACGAGCATCGCGAGCCCGCCGAAGGTCGTGACGGTCAACGCCTGCAGCGCGGCTCCGCGGCTCTCTTTGCGGCCCGTGTAGTGGCCGATGAGGAGGTACGAGAGCACGCTCGTGGCCTCCCAGAACGTGAACAGGATGAACACGTCGTCGGCGGTGACGAGGCCGAACATGACGCCGGCGAAGGCGAGCAGGAGGGCCGCGAATCGCCCGAGTGCGGGCTCGTCGTCGGCGAAGTAGTGCATGCAGTACAGCAGCACGAGGGCGCCGACACCCGTGACGATGAGGGCGAGGAGCAGCGCGAGGGCGTCGAGACGGAAGCTGAGCGCGATGTCGAGGGTCGGGATCCACGGCACGATCTCGACGACCGGGGTGCCGGCGAGCACGCCGGGCATCCAGGTGAGCAGCAGTACGAAGACCGCGGCGGGCAGCAACGCGATGACGGCGAACACGCGGCGCCCGAGCCACTTCGTGAGCAGCGGCGTGACGAGGGCGAGCGCACCGAACAGGGCGAGGCTGAAGATCATTCACCCTCCTCGCGCTCGCACCGTTCGCTCAGTTTATCGGCAGGCTGTTCCGCGCCCGAGGCGTGTTGTATGCCGAGAGCGGAATCGAGGCGGGGAAGGGGACATCGTTGCTTGCCACCGTGCGCTCAGCGGCATGAGGGCATCTGTGCACCGCTGGCAGCTCGAGACCTTTATGCAATCTCGATAAAGCTCGATAAAGCTCCGAAACTCCGCAGGGGCGTCGTCGCGAGGTGGCGCGCCTCGCCGACGACCTCGAGGTCGTCGGTGCCCGAGATGAGTGCCGAGATCCGTGGCGTTCGCTGCTGGTCGCGGGGTGCAGCGCGCAGACCGACGCGCCGTCGCGAGCGACCGACCTGCCCCCGACCCCGCCATCACGAGAGGATGTCCAGATGACCGAGACCCCTGCACCCCAGCTGCCCGACCCCGACGGAACCCTGCTGAGTGCGGCATCCGCCGGCGACACGGCGACGGTCGACCTCGCGATCCGCGCGGGAGCCGACCTCGAGGCCCGAGACGAGCGACGGCGCACGGCGCTGCTGCTCGCCGTCACCGGCGATCACGTCGAGGCGGCGAAGCTGCTCGTCGCCGCCGGTGCCGACCCCGACGCGCTCGACGACCGCCACGACACCCCGTGGCTCGTGACCGGCGTCACCGGAAGCGTCGCGATGGCCGAGGTGCTGCTGCCCGCGAACCCCGACTTCACGATCGTCAACCGCTACGGCGGCATCTCGGTCATCCCGGCGGGCGAGCGCGCCCACGTCGAGTACCTGCAGCGCGTGCTGCAGACCGACATCGACGTGAACCACGTGAACAACCTCGGCTGGACGTCGCTGCTCGAGGCCGTCATCCTCGGCGACGGCGGCCCGCGTCACCAGGAGACGGTGCGCGTGCTGCTCGAAGGCGGGGCCGACCGCTCGATCGCCGACCGCGACGGGGTCACCCCGCTTCAGCACGCCCGAGCGAAGGACTACGACGAGATCGTCGCGCTGCTCGGCTGAACATGCAGAACGGCGGATGCCCGGTCAGGGCGTGTCGCAGCGCCCATCGGGCGGCATGCCGACGCGCTTCCGCCAGTCGGTCCACAGCCCGGCGCTCACCGGGTCATCGGGGTCGGGGGCGCAGTCCGAGGCGTTGATCCGAGCGTCTCCGATCACGACACTCAGTCCGACAGCGTCAGCGGGCACCGCGTCTGCGAAGTCGAGCATGATGGGCCACCTCGCCGTCTCGCGGAACCGGCTCTCCCACTCGCCGGGTGCGAGTTCGTCGGGCGAGAGGTCGGTGAGACGGATCGCCACCGTCAGCTCCTGCGGTTCGGGCGCCTCGCCGTCGTAGGGTTCCGTGGGCGTCAGCCACTCGAACTTGAACACGGATCCGCCCAGGGGTCGGGCCCGATCGAAGGGCGCCTGGAACGCGGCGACCTGCTCGATCTGCTCGTTCGGCATGGGGAGATCGACCCAGGTCGCCCCGCCGGGGAGGGTCCCACCGGGACGGAGCTCGATCGACGTCTCGGATGCCGCATGAGCAGGCTGGCGCTCGTACTCGTCGTTGAACGCGGCGACGAGCGCGGCCTGCTGCTCGGGGGAGTACGAACCGTCGACCCGCACGGTCCGCCGGAACCCGGGCTCGTCTGCCCGCCAGTCGTGCTCGAGCACGACGTGGACTCGCTCGAAGTCGTCGACGAGCGCTCGCCACCGCTCGGCTTCGAAGACGGCGGTGCGATCGTCGACGCCCGTGCCGATCTCGAACCTCGGCACACGGTCGTACTCGCCGATCGCCTCGACCATGAGTGTCGTCTCGTTCTCGGAGCGTCCGCCTGCGGAATGCTCATTCCAGACCCGCACCACCTCCACGTACTGGTCGTCCTCCGCGTTCGGCTCCATGGTGACCCTGGCATCCCATCCGAAATCCGAGGTGACGCCGTTGCCGTTCACGCTCGCGCTCGCGAACTTCACACCGGGGAGTCCGAACAGCGCGCGCTGGACACCGGCTGCCGCGCTCTCCGGACCCCAGGAGCACGCCGTCAGCAGCGAGAGCGCGACCGCGGCGATGATCCCGGTCGCGGTGATGCGGATCGTGGTCCGTGTGCCCATGACCCGGAAGCCTAACCGCCGCGGTGCCGCTCAGCCGACGTCACGCCGCCGCGCCGCCGAGGTAGGCGTTGCGCACCTCGGGCAGCTCGACGAGCTCCGCCGGCGTGCCCTCGAGCACGACGCGGCCGCGCTGCATGACCACGGCACGGTCGGCGATGCCGAACGAGGCGCGCACGTTCTGCTCGACGAGCAGCACCGCCATGCCGCGCCCGCGCAGCTCGGTGAGCACCTTCATGATCTCGGCGACGACCTTCGGCGCGAGCCCGATCGACGGTTCGTCGAGCATGATCGCCTTCGGCGCGGCCATGAGGCCCCGGCCGATCGCGACCATCTGCTGCTCTCCGCCCGAGAGCGTGCCCGCCGCCTGACCGAGCCGTGGTTGCAGCCGCGGGAAGAGCTCGAGCACGGCCGCGAGGTCGCCCTTGCCGCCGCGGCTCCAGGCGCCAAGCATGAGGTTGTCGCGCACCGACAGCGTCGGGAAGCACAGGCGGTTCTCGGGCACGTGGGTGAGTCCGAGCGCCGCCATCTTCTCGGTCGGCTTGCCCGTGATGTCGACGCCGTCGATCGTCACGGCGCCGGCGGTCGGACGGATCAGGCCGTTGAGCGCACGCAGGAGCGTCGTCTTGCCGGCGCCGTTCGAGCCGACGACGGTCACGATCTCACCGGGTGCGACCGAGAGGCTCACCTCGTGCAGGATCGCGAGCTTGCCGTAGCCCGCGTCGAGGCCTTCGACGGCGAGGGTCATGACTGGTCCTCCAGTTCCTTGAGCTCGGCCTCGGCCTCTTCGGCATCGGTGCCGAGGTAGGCGACGATGACCGCCGGATCGTTGCGCACCGACTCGGGGTCGCCGTGCGCGATGAGCACGCCGTCGTCGAGCACCGCGACCGAGTCGGCGAGCGCCATCACCTGTGCGACGTCGTGCTCGACGAGCACGATCGTGAGACCGGCGTCGCGCAGCGACCGCAGCAGCTGCGCGAGCAGCTCGCGCTCGCTGCCCGAGAGTCCGGCCATGGGCTCGTCGAGCAGCAGCAGCGCGGGCTCGGCGGCGAGCGCGCGGCACACCTCCATCATGCGCTGACGGCCGAACGGCAGGTCGCCGGCGGCGAGGCCAGCGACGTCTCCGAGGCGCATCGAGTCGAGGATGTCGCGGGCGATCTCCTCGTGGGCGTACTGCTCGCGGCCCTGGAGCCCGAACATGCCGCGGAGGATGCCGGCCCGGCCCTTGCGGTAGCGACCCATGTAGACGTTGCCGACGACGTCGGTCGACGAGAACACCTGCAGGTTCTGGAACGTGCGGGTGAGCCCGGCCTCGGCACCGACGTGCGGCTTGCGGCCCTGGATCTCCTCGCCGAGGAAGCGCACCGTGCCCGACGTCGGCGCGATCGCGCCCGTGATCATGTTGAAGCACGTCGTCTTGCCCGCGCCGTTCGGGCCGATGAGGCCCATGATCTGCCCGGCGGGCACCGTGAGCGTCACGTCGTCGACGGCGACCACGCCGCCATAGCGCTTCGTGAGCCCCGACACCTCGAGGATCGGCTCGCCGGCGGCCACCGGCGTCGAGACGGTCGGAATCCGGGCATCGGATGCCGCGGCATCCGCGACCTCGTCGAGCCCGTCGCCGGCCGTGGTCTCGCTCGGCAGTCCGCCGAACGCGCGGGTGGGCACCTCGCCCGAGCCGTCGTCGTCGGCGGCGGCGATGACGGGGGAGCGCTTCGCCGAGGCATCCGCTCGCCGTCTCGTGATGGCTGCCCAGGCCGATTTCACGACCTGGTAGAGACCGCCCGGCAGCAGGATGATCACGAGGATCAGCACCAGGCCGTAGCCGATGAGCTGCACCTCGCCCGTCGCGCCCGGGATGATGGCGGGGATCAGGTCGCGGAGGCCCTCGGAGAGGAGCTCCACGATGAACGCGCCGGCGACGGCGCCCCAGACCGAGCCGAGACCGCCGAGCACGACCATCAGCAGCAGCTCGACCGAGACGTGGAACTCGGCGACCTGCGGTGAGACGATCTGCACCTGGTAGGCGTAGAAGACGCCGCCGAGGCCCGCGAAGCCCGCCGAGAGGGTGAAGACCTTCACGCGCAGGGCGTAGGTGTTCACGCCGAGCGACTCGGCGGCGAGCTCGGAGTCGTTGACCGCCGAGAGCGCCCGGCCCGCCCGCGAACGGGTGAGGTTCAGCGCGAGCACGAGGCCGATGAGCACGAACGGCGCGACGAACCAGAAGAAGAGTCCGTTGTTGTCGATCGGGATTCCGAAGACCTCGGGCCGGCCGTAGCCGTAGATGCCCGTCGTGCGGCCGGTGAACTCCCACTCGCGCACGGCGATCATGACGATGAAGCCGAGCCCGAGCGTCGCGAGCGCGAGGTAGTGGCCGCGCAAGCGCAGCATCGGCAGGCCGATGAGGAGCGCCGCGAGCATCGCCGCGGCGACCCCGCCGACCGCGGCGACGGGGCCGGGCATCTCGAACTTCTGCAGCAGGATCGCGTGCGTGTACGCGCCGATCGCGAAGAACGCCGCCTGGCCGAGGCTCACCTGGCCGGCGAGGCCCATGAGCAGCGACAGGCCGATCGCGGGCAGCGCGAAGATCATCGAGAAGACGGCGATGTTCATCATCGACGAGCTCGCCGTGAACGGGATGATCGCGATGACCACCGCGAACGCCGCGACGCCGAGGATCGTGCCGCGGTTGTTGGGCCAGAAGCCGGTCTTCGACCGCATGGCGGCCTTGTTCAGGTAGGACATCTCAGACCCTCACGGCGTTCGGGCGCAGCACGAGGCCGGCCGGTCGGATGATCAGCACGATGATGAGGATGAAGAACGCGACCGCGTCCTTCCAACCGGATGCCACGTAGCCGGCGACGTACGACTCGATGATGCCGAGCAGCAGCGCGCCGACGATCGCCGCCCGGAACGAGACGAGCCCGCCGAGCACCGCCGCCACGAAGCCCTTGAGGCCGAGCAGCAGGCCGCCCGACCAGATCGAGAGGTAGATCGGCGAACTGACCACGCCAGCCGTCGCGCCCACGAATCCGGCGATCGCGAAGGCGATGACGGAGGCCACAGCCGGCGAGATGCCGACGATGCGGGCCGCGACCGGCTGCTCGGCGCTGGCGCGCAGCGCCTTGCCCCAGCGGGTCTTCTCGTAGAAGAGCAGCACGCCGCCGCCGACCACCACGAGGGCGCCGAGCATCCAGAGTTCCTGCGAGCGGATGCTGACGCCCCCGAGGGTGAGGTCACTGCCGGGGAAGGCCGGCAGGCGCTTCGCCTCCGCACCCCAGATGAGGAGCATGATCGCCTGCAGCAGCGTCGAGACGCCGAGGGTCAGGATGATCGAGACGAGCGTCGTCAGGTTCTTCACGCGCGCGATGACGAGTCGCTCGATGAGCACCGAGGCGAGCGTCACCGAGATGAGCGCGATGAGGATGGCGACGGGCAGCGGCAGGCCGGCCGTGACGAGCGAGATGCTGCCGAGGCCGGCCAGCGTCGCGTAGTCGCCCTGGGCGATGTTCACGACGTGCCGCACCGTGTAGGTGGCGATGAGGCCGACGGCGAGCAGGGCGTACACGGACCCCTGTGAGAGCCCTGCCACCGTCAGCTGGAGGAAGTCGATCAACGGATGCCGCTCACTCTTCGTAGAGGGTCCAGCGGCCGCCCTCGGCGAGCGCCATGATGAGCGCGTCCGCGGTGAGGCCCGAGTGGTTCTCGGGGGTCATCGTGAAGATGCCCGAGATGCCGACGAGGTCGGCCGTCGACTCGATCGCGTCGCGGAGCGCCTGCGGCTCGGTGCCTGCGGACTCGAGGGCCTTCGTGCCGACGAGCCAGGCGTCGTAGGCGTGACCCGCGAAGCTCGAGGGCGCGCTGCCGAACTCCTCGGTGTAGTCGGCGATGAACTGGTCGATGACCGGCTTCTGGGGGTCGTCGTCGCTGAGCTCGTCGGCGACCAGCAGGCGACCCATCGGGGCGATGACGCCGTCGGCTGCGGGGCCGGCGGCCTCGAAGAACGCGTCGTTGGCGACACCGTGCGACTGGTAGACCGGCTTGTTCACGCCGAGCTGCACGTAGGCGGCCTGGGCGAGACCGGCCGACGGGGTGATGCCCCAGATGATGACTGCGTCGGCGTCGGCCGCGCGGATGTTCGTCATCTGCGCGGTGAAGTCGGTCGCGCTGGGCTCGAACGACTCGGTCGCGGTGAGCGTGATTCCGCGCTCCTCGCCGAGTTCGGTGATGATGTCGGCGATGCCCTCGCCGAAGCCGGTGGCGTCGCGCACGAGCGCGATCTTGGTGTAGCCCTTCGAAGCGGCGTCATCGAGGATGCGCTCGAGCACGACGAGGTCGTTCTGCGCGGTCTTGAAGACCCACTCGGAGCCGTCGACGATCGCGGCGTTCGCGGCGACCGAGATCGTCGGCACCTGTGCGGCCTCGACGAGCGGGCGCATCGCGAGCGAGGGGCCGGTGCGCGAGGAGCCGATGATGAGGTCGACGTCGTCGTTCTCGATGAGCTGGGTCGTGGCCTTGGCCGCGCCGTCTTCGGTGGACTGGTTGTCCTTGATGATGAGCTCGACCTCGCGGCCGTCGATGCCGCCTTCGGCGTTCAGCTGTTCGGCGAGCATGTTGAGCGTGTTCTGCTCGGGCACGCCGAGGTTCGCGCCGACACCCGTGATGTCGAGCACGGCGCCGATCTTGATGGGGCCCTCTTCGGAGGCGGAATCGCCCGAGTCGCCACCGAAGTTCGAGGCGCCGCACCCGGTCAGGGCGAGTGCGATGGATGCCGCGACCGCGGCGGGGAGGAGCAGACGGCGCTGCGCACGGTGCATGGGTGAACTCTCCTTTGAGCCCTCACGGGTTCTCGTCATTGAGTAGGGATTCATGACCGACCATTCGGTCACTATTTCAACACCCTCGAAGATACGGTGCGTAAGGAGGCATCCGCAAGACGTCGTTCTGCAATGCAGGCACGGATGTTGCGGGCAGATCGCCTGTGCGGAACGGCATCCGTGTCGTAAGCGCTGAGCATTTCGCCCGTTGGTCGGCGTGCCGCGGGCGGGGCAGGATGGAGTCATGCCGATCCTCATCACCGCCGAAGAGCTCGCCGCCCGTCTCTCCTCGGGGGAGCTCACCGTCGTGCTCGACGTGCGCTGGTCGCTCGCGGAGCCCGACGGCACCGAGGCGTACCGTGCAGGCCACGTGCCCGGTGCCGTGTACGTCGACCTCGACGCCGAGCTCGCCGACCACGACCTGGCCGGACAGGGGCGGCACCCGCTGCCGACCGAGGGGGCCTTCACCAGCGCGATGCGACGCTGGGGCCTGCGCGACGGCGACGTCGTCGTCGTGATGGACGACCTCGGCAACCAGTCCTCCGCACGGGCGTGGTGGCTGCTCCGGCATGCCGGGGTGGCCGACGTGCGCATGCTCGACGGCGGCTTGGCCGCATGGCGGGAGGCGGGGCATCCGCTCGACACCGGCGACGTCGTGCCCGAGCCCGGCGACGCGACCGCGCACTTCGGCGGGATGCCGGTGGTCGACATCGACGAGGCCGCCGCGTTCCCGGCCACGGGCGTGCTGCTCGACGCCCGAGGTGCGCCGCGCTACCGCGGCGAGGTCGAACCGATCGACCCGCGGGCCGGGCACATCCCGGGCGCACGGTCGGCGCCGAGCGGCGAGAACCTCGACGCCGACGGCCGATTCAAGTCGGCAGAGGAGCTGCGCGAGCACTTCGCGGGCGTCGGCGTCACCGGGGGAGTGCCGGTCGCCGCGTACTGCGGATCGGGTGTCACCGCGGCGCACGAGGTCGCCGCACTCGCGATCGCCGGCATCGGCGCGGCGCTCTACCCCGGTTCATGGAGCCAGTGGTCGAACGACGAGACCCGCCCGGTCGCCACGGGAGTCTCGCCGGTCGAATAGCGGTTCACTCGCGCGGCACGGGCACGCCCGCGGCCCGGAGCCTGGCCTCGGTCAGTGCGGTCAGCTTCGTCGAGATCGGCGCCTGAACCTCGCCGTGGTTGTTGATCAGCGCGTACTTGGTCGACGCTTCGATCCAAGCGCGCATGATGTCGGGATCCCCCATCAGGGACGGGTTGGCGAGGTAGAGGTCGGCTGTGGCGATCGCGAGTTCCTCGATGCGCGGGTCGTTCTGGTCCCATCCCTCCGCCTCCCAGCCGCGCTTCGTCAGTTCGACGTAGCCGGCGTCGTCGAGCCGCAGTTCGAGCTGGGTCAGGAAGCCGTCGAAGCCGCCCGGCAGCAGCGCCCGGGCCAGCACCAGGCCCTCGCGTTGACCGGCGACGTACTCGGCATCGAACCCGAGATCGCGCATCATGTCGAGCACCGCGCACGCGCGATCGGGCAGCAACGCCCGGTCGCCGTCGGCGAGCCGGTGCAGCGTGTCGCGACGGGCGATCAGATCCGTGATCCGATCGTTCAACCGTCGCTCGACGTCGGCGATGGCGGCCGTGAACTGCCCGGCGTCGGCGTCGAGCAGCGCACCGATCTCGGCGAGCGGCACACCGGCGGTCGCCAGAGTCCGAACCTGGACCAGCCGCAGCAGCTCCTCCGATCCGTAGCGCCGGTACCCGGAGCTGTCTCGTCGGGGTTCGTCCACCAGCCCGAGCCGGTGGTAGTGCCGCACGGTCTTCACCGTGACCTCGGCGTATGCCGCCGCCTGCCCGATCGCGAGTCCGCCCATCATGCGGTCAACGACCCTGCCGCTCGAGGGCGACGACCTCGCGCACGGCTGCGGCGACGGCGGGGGAGTCCTTCCGAAGGATGCTCCCGTGGTTGCTGGAGACCTTCGCGCTCACCTTCAGATTCGGGTTGCTGGCCAGCAGCGGGTCGAGGGCCTTGCGCATCTGCTCCTGCAGGTCGTCACGGCTGCCGACGGCCTCGCCGGAAGCGACGACATACCGCACCGGGACGGTCAGGCCGTCGAGGATCGGGCCGACGGCAGCGTGCAGCAGGTGGGACTCGATGGCGAGATCCGCATGCGTCTCGGCGGAGAACCGCGCCGCCAGACCCATCGGGCGAACCAACGGCATCATCGGCTTCATCCGGCGGAACACCTTCCGGATCTCGTCGTGGCCGGCCTCGTCGGTCCAGCCGACGGGGTAGGGGCCGTCGACGCCCACCACGCCCACCGCGCGATCCGGGTTCCTGCTGGCCCAGTGCACGCCCAGCAGCGCTCCGTACGACCAGCCCACCAGCAGGGGCCGGTCGACACCCCTCGCCTCGAGGACGGCGTCGATGTCGCGCACGCATGCCTCGAACGAGTAGTCGGCGGACTGCTTCGACCCGCCGCGCGCCCGCTCGTCGAAGGTGATGTGGCGCAGGCCCGGACCGAGGTCGGCGATGACGCGCCGCCAGTGCCGCTTCGAGGCGTACGAGCCGTTCAGGTAGACCACGGGGATGCCGGATCCACCGGTGTCGGTAACCGCCAGGGCCGTGTCGTCGACCGGCACCATGCCGGTCCAGGTCGTGTCGGAATCGGTTGCTGTCGTTGCCTTCGTCGTGTTCATATCGTCAGCCTGCACCGTGACCTTAGGTCAAGGTCAACACGCGATTTCGACGTGTTCGAGATCGACACGCCTATGCCGGACGCTGACCGATCGCGATGAGCGTCGTCACGTCGACGGAGGGCACGTCGCGCGCCTCGACCGCCGCGAGGAAGCGCTTGCGCACCTTCTCGACCGCCGGGGCGCCGAGGCCGCCGAGCATGAATCGCAGCGCGGTGCCCTCGACGAGGGGCCACAACAGCTCGGGCGTCAGATCGAGGTGCCGTTGCACGGCGTGCGCCCGCACGCCCGCGAGGCCGAGCCCCGTGAGCCACTGCGCGAGGCTGCCCGCCGTGTCGATCGATTCGAGGCCCGCGGCACGAGGCACGGCGGCGTCGAGCGATGCGCCGCCGTCGGGCAGCGCCTCGGCGAGCAGCTCGGGCAGCGGATCGAACGCGCCGCGCGCCCACACGGTGATCGCGACCCGTCCGGCCGGCCGTGCACGTTCGATCAGGTGACGCGTGCCGGCGTCGAGGTCGGGGAAGTGGAAGACCCCGAGCACGCACTGCACGAGGTCGTAGCCGGCGGGCTCCCACGTCGTGACGTCGGCGACGTGCAGCCGGAGCTGCGGCATCCGCTCGCCCGCTCGCTCGCGTGCCGCGTCGACGAGCGGTTCGGCGAAGTCGACCGCGTCGACGACACCGCCGGGTCCGACGAGCTCGGCCGTCGGCAGTGCGGATGCGCCGTCGCCGCAGCAGGCGTCGAGCACGAGCTCGTCGAACCGCGGATGCGCCCTCGCCACCGCCGCGGTCGAGATCGGATTCCACAGCGCGTCGTCGAGCTCGATGGATGCCGCGGCCGCAGCCGCGAATCCTCCAGCGAGATCAGGTTCCCCCAACTTGTCCCCCATCCGCCCATTGTGGCCCTGATCAGCGCTGATCGCGCGGATTGCGGCGGCTCGCCCTGCTATGTCGCGCAGGGTGCGCGACGCGGATCGTGCAGATTCCGTGACCATGGACTCAGCCAATCGAAAGCCGAACGGTGCAGACTGGAGGGATTCCAACCCTGACCGAAACGAGTCGTCCTCCCATGAACCGTGCCATGCGCCGTGCCGCGCCCCTCGCGCTCGCCTCCGCGACCGCCCTGCTCCTCGTCGGCTGTGCCAGCGGCTCGGAGCCCGAAGCGACGAAGACGCCCGACGCGGCTGCGGAGTGCATGGACGTCACGGCCGGAGAGCTCAGCGACGGCGTGAAGGTCGAGGGCGAGTTCGCCGGAACGCCGACCGCCACGTTCACCATGCCGCTCGAGGCCGACGAGCTCGAGCGCACGGTCGCCATCGAGGGCGACGGTGACGAGACCGCGTCGGGTGACCCGATGAACGTCGTCGTGACGGCGTTCTCGGGCACGACCGGCAAGACGCTCTTCTCGCAGCCGACCACGATCAAGGTCGGCGACGAGCAGGTCTTCGAGTCGTTCCTCGCGGGCATCGACTGCGTGCCCGTCGGCTCGCGCACCGTGACCGTCGCTCCCGCGGCGACGCTCTACGGCGAAACCGGCAACGAGAGCATCGGCGTCGCGGCCGGCGAGACGGTCGTCATCGTCATCGACGTCGTCGAGGTGCAGGAGCCGCTGAAGCCCGGCAAGTGGACCGAGAACGTGCCCGAGGTGAAGTTCGGCGCCGAGGGTGAGCCGCCCACGGTCACCCTGCCCGACACCGAGCCCTCGACCGAACTGCAGATGAAGGTGCTCGAAGAGGGCGACGGCGACACGGTGAAGGCCGGCGACAGCGTCACCGTGCAGTACCAGGGCATCAGCTGGACGACCGGTGAGATCTTCGACCAGAGCTACACCCGAGGCACGCCGTCGACGTTCACGACCGACGGCGTCATCCAGGGCTTCGGCGCCGCCCTCGTCGGCCAGAAGGTCGGCACCAAGCTCATCGTCACGATCCCGCCGGAGTACGCGTACGGCACGGATGCCGCGGCGCACCAGCTCGGCGGACAGACCCTCGTCTTCCTCGTGGAGATCGAGGGCACCGAAGCCCCGCAGTAGCATCAGCTCGCAACGAAGGGCCGGACGGGAGACCGTCCGGCCCTTCGTCGTTCGCCGGAGCGCTCGGCTACCCGAGCGTGTGCCCGCCGTGTCCGCCGTGCCCGTGCGGCGCCGTGCCCGCGGTGACGCGCACGGCATCGGTGACGACCGTCTTCGAGGCGTAGCCCGGGGCCGTGACCGTGATGCGCACCGACACGTGGTGACGCAGGTCGTGGCCGTTCAACCGATATTCGGTCTTCGTCGCACCGCGCACCGGCTCGCCGTCGCGGAGCCACTGCACGGCGACCTCGCCCTCAGGCGACCAGGCGCCGGTGTCGACGGTCAGGGTACGGCCGACGCTCGCTCTGCCGGCGACCTTCGGAGCCAGGAGCTCGTCGATCGTGCCCGGCTGGACCCGGGTGGCGGTCGACTCCTGCGCCACGACGGCGAACACGGGGTCTGCCGTGGTGACGCGCACCGAGAGGTCGCTGCCGACGAGGGCCGGGGTGAGCGTCAACGAGGACTCCGTGGCACCGTCGATCGGCGTGCCGTCGGCGAGCCACTGGTAGACGAAGCCGGTGAGGCTGCTGCGCGACCAGGTGCCGGTCGTGGCCTCGATCCGCGAGCCCACACGAGCGGAGCCCGAGACGGTCGGCGCCCCGGTGCCCTCGACGGCGTTCCGGTTCTGCTCGGCCGTGCGGAGGGCGAGCTCCGACGCCTTCGCGTAGACGAACCGGTGCGCGAACCACAGCTGGTCGTAGTCGGTCGTGCCGACGACGTCGGTGCGGTCGCCCGGGATGCTCCCGTCGAAGGTGAGCGCGTTGTAGTAGTCGGCGGCGACCTCGTCGTCGGCGACCACGTACGACTGACCTGGGGCGATCGTGGCCTCGAGCGCAGAGATGCCCTGCACGCCGACGTCGGTGCCGGCGTAGGCCTCGGCCTCGGGGTAGGCGCGGCCGTAGACGGACACCGGCGCTGCACCCGCGTTGCCCAGCGTCGCCGCCGTCGTCAGACGCAGCACCGGGGCGGCTGCCGGGTTGCGCACCCAGACGTCGGCACCGGCCCACGAGACCTGCACCCATTCACCGTCGGTCGCGACGACCACGAGCGGCGCGCCCGAGGTGATCCGGCTCGCGACGTTCGAGACGAGCTGCGAGCCGCTCGTCTTCTGGTTGGGGTCCGTCGCCTTTTGCGCGGTCGTGCTCGGAGCGGCGTACGCATCCACGTAGTTGACCCGGGTGTCCGTCGCGCAGCCGGTCGTCGCGGCGCCGGTCGTGGCGTCTCGGTAGCTGCACCCGGTCAGGGTCTGCACGTTGTCGGCCGAACCTGCGACGACCGAGACGAGGTCGCCGGCCTGCACGTCGGTCGTGGCGGCGCCGCCGAGCGGCGCACCGAGGAGCTCGAAGTAGTGGTCCCAGTCCCAGTAAGGGCCCGGGTCCCAGTGCTGCGACGCGGTGTTGCCGTTGACCGTGCCAGGGATCTGGTCGTGTCCGATGATGTGCGCGCGGTCGAGCGGGATGTCGTACTCGCCCGCGAGGTGCTTCACGAGGGCGGCGGAGGACTGGTACATCGCCTCGGTGAACCACCCGGATGTGCCGGCGTAGCTCTCGTGCTCGAGACCGATCGAGTGCATGTTCACGTACCAGTTGCCGGCGTGCCAGCCGACGTCCTTCGGGTCCAGGTGCTGCGCCACGTGCCCGTCGGACGAGCGGAGCGTGTAGTTCCAGGCCAGGTAGTCGGGGTCCTGCACGAGGTTGAGGGTGGTCGAGTACGAGCCTTCGGTGCCGTGGATCACGATGTAGTCGATCGTCGGGCCGCCCTCGCCCGTGCGGTCGGCGAGGTCGTGGTTGCCGTAGGAGCCGGTGTCGTCGGGGGCGGCGGGGTCGGACTTCGCGTAGGGCGCCTCGATCCACTCGCACCCGAGGCCCGCGGGGCAGTCGGTGCCGGGATCGTTCTCGGCGGTCGCGGTCTGGACGAGGGTCGGGTCGGCCGCGAGCGCCACCGACGTGCCGTCGGCGAGCTTGCGTTCGGCGCCGGCCCGGATCGTCGCGAAGACGCGCTCCGAGAACCGGTCGGAGTCGCTGAACCGGTCGATCGCGCTCGCGTACGAGGCGGGGACGTCGGCGTCAGCCTCGGGGCCGGCGTAATCGGCGAGCAGGGCGGCCGCACCGCACACGTTGGCCGCGTCGTCGGCCATGATCAGCGATTCGTCGAGTCCGGTCAGCTCCGCGGCGCGGTCGAGGGGCGACGCGCCCTCGCGCTCCGAGTCCGTCGCGGTGCCGCCGCGCTCGAGGGTCGGGGCGTGGTCGAGAAGGTTGAACATGCCGTATCCGCCGTCGGCGCTGACGGTGCCGTCGTGTCCGTCCCATCGGGACTGCGTATACGACAGGCCCGCCAGCAGATCCTCGGGCACGTCGAAGGTCGTCGATGCGGCGGCGAACGCAGCCGGGAGGCTGTCGGTACCGAGCACTGAGCCGCAGGCCGGTGTTTCGGCGGCCGCGCTCGTCGCGACGGTGGCTGGAACGGCGAGCAGCAGGGCCAGTGCCCCGATCGGGACACCTCGTTTCAAGATTACGTTTCGTATCAACTCGCTCGACATCCCTTCAGTGGTTGATGAGACGGCTTAGTCGCCGCGCCACAGGCTAATGCTCTCGACGTGGGAAAGGGAAGGGGTGAAACGTATACGTAACGTAAATTCGCGCACTGAAGGACTGTGGCGGTGGTCTGTCGGCCAGGCCGTCCAGCCCTTCGTCGTTCGCCGGAGCGCTCAGCGACCCCAGGTCAGCACGGCGATGACGATGCTCACCGCGAGGAAGCACGCCACGAACACCGTGTCGCGCACTCGCCACGGCGAGAAGTGCCGCTCGGTGCGGGTGCGGTGCGCACCGAAGGCGCGGGCGTCCATCGCGAGGGCGACGCGTTCGGCGTGGCGGATCGCCGAGGCGAGCAGCGGCACGATGTAGCCGACCGCACGTCGCACGGCCGCGACCGGCCCGCGCCCGACATCCGTGCCGCGCACCCGGTGGGCGGCCCGGATGATCTCGAGCTCGTGTCCGAAGCGCGGCACGAACCGCAGCGCCGCGAGTGCGGTGTAGCCGAGGCGGTAGGGCACCCGCAGGTTCTGCACCATCGACCGCACGAACTCGGTGCCGGTCGACGTGACGCCCGCGATGAGCGAGAGCAGCAGGATCGCGAGGATGCGGAGGCCGGTCGCGAAGCCCACGAGGTAGGCGGCGAGCGTGAAGTCCCAGTCCCCGATCGAGATCAGGGTGACGGATGCCGCGGGGTGGCCCGCCACGCTCGACGGGTCGATCCACACGCCGAAGGTGACGCCGAGCACGAGCGCGGCGATCGGGATGCCGAGGAGCAGCGCTGCGATCGCCCGCCCCGACAGCCGGGCGCCGATGAGCAGCACCGCCGCCGCGAACACGATGAAGGCGAGCGGCAGCGCGATGCCCCGACTGAACATCACGATGACCATGACCGGCACCGGTGCGGCGAGCTTCGCGAGCGGGTTCAGGGCGTAGAGGAAGCGTGACGGGCGCTGCGTGCGGTGCTCGGCGAAGGGGTCGAGCGCAGCGGATGCCGCGTGCGCCCCGCTCCCGTCGGCAGGCGTCGCCGACACCTCGGGCGTGACGGCGCCGCCCTCGCCGGCCGCGCTCACGACGCGCCCTTCGAGGAGACGGGCAGCTGCGACATCCGCGTGATCGAATGCCAGTCGGCGTGCCGCGCGAGACCGCGCGTGGCCCGGGCGAGCGGCGGGTGGCGCAGCCCCGCCTGCTCGACGAGCGGGCCCGCGAGCACCTCGACCGTGGGGCCGACACCGAGGAGGCGACCGCTGTCCATCACGGCGATGTGGCTCGCGTAGTCGGCGACGAGCTGCAGGTCGTGGGTGACGACGAGCACGGTGGTGCCGTCGTCGTTGAGGCCGCGCAGCATGTCGAGGAGCTCTGAAGCGCGCGCCCGGTCCTGCCCGAACGTCGGTTCGTCGAGGGCGAGAACGGGTGCGCCGGCGATGAGCGCCGTGCCGACGGAGAGGCGCCGCTTCTGGCCGCCCGAGAGCAGGAACGGGTGCTGGTCGCGCAGCGCCTCGAGGCCGAAGCGCGCCAGCATGGCCTCGACCTGCGGTACGGCGTCGGCCTCGGAGACGCCCTGCAGGTGCAGGCCCTGGGCGAGTTCCTCCGCGACCGTCGGAGCGATGAACTGGTGCTCGGGGTTCTGGAAGACGAAGCCGATGCGCCGGGCGCGCTCGCGGGCGGCGCACCGTGCCGGGTCGACGCCGAGCACGTCGACGGTGTCTCGAGGCGCGGGGATCACGCCGGCGAGCGCTTGCAGCAGCGAGGTCTTGCCCGCGCCGTTCGTGCCGACGATCGCGAGGAAGTCGCCGGCCGCCACGTCGAGGTCGACGCCCTCGACGACGATCGGTCCGCGGCGCCCGCCGCGGCGCACCGAGAGGTCGCGGGCCCGGATCGCGGTCTCGCCGATGACGGCGATCGCACCGGTCGACCCGGTCGCCGGACCGATCGAAAGCGTCGGCCGGGGTGACAGCGCGGTCGATCGCACGGGCGACGATTCGCTGAGCGGGGCCGGGAGCGAGGGCTGCGCGTCGAGCGCCTCGGCCAGCTCTGCAGGCGTCAAGGGGAGCGGGTCGAGCACGATGCCGGCGTCGCGCAGCCGCATCGCCGCGAGCGTCGAGACCGGCAGCCAGACCCCGAGGGCGACGAGTTCGTCGGCGCGCTCGCGCAGGACCTCGCGGGCGGGGCCGTCGATCACGAGGCGCCCGCTCGCGTCGAGCACGATGACCCGGTCGACGAGGTCGACGGCCGCGTCGAGGTTGTGCTCGACCAGCACGACCGCGTGGTCGCGTTCGCTTGCGAGCTCGCGGAGCACCGCGTAGACCTCGTCGATGCCGGCGGGGTCGAGGTTCGCCGTCGGCTCGTCGAGCACGAGCACCGGTGCGGCCATCGCGAGCGCGCACGCGATCGCGAGGCGCTGCCGCCCGCCGCCCGAGAGCGTGTCGGGGTTCTCGGCGCGGCGGTCCCAGAGGCCGACGAGCTTCAGTGCGCGCTCGGCGCGTTCGAGCACCTCGGATGCCTCGACGAGCTGGTTCTCGGGCGCGAAGCACACCTCGTCGAGCACGGTGCCGGTGACGATCTGCGCGTCGGGATCCTGGAACACCATCGCGACGTGCTCGCTCAGCACGCCGACGGGGTGCTCGCTCGTGTCGAGGCCGGCAACGCGCACCGTGCCCTCGAGGGCGGCGGGCACGGCGTGGGGCACGAGGCCGTCGAGCGCGAGCGTCAGCGTCGACTTGCCGCAGCCGCTCGGGCCGAGGATCAGCACGACCTCGCCGCGGGCGACCTGGAACGAGACGTCGACGGGGGTTGCGACGTCCGCGCCCTCGTGGCGGATGCTCACGTGGTCGAGGTCGAGCAGGGGTGCTGGGGGCATGGCTGGGCCTGGGCGAGATGAAGTGGTCGGACGGCCCGCGACGCGGCATCCGTAGTGCTTAGGAAAGCCTAACCATGCACGCTGGATGTTCCCATTCTGCGTTCGCGCCGGTGCGCGCGCTCGAGGGTTGCCGCTGCCGGGAATTCCCCGGTCAGCTGGGGTGTTGTACCAGTGTTCGGGTGTGGAGTCACCACCCCGGAAGGAGGAGAACGTGGGCATCAGTTACGTCGAGTTCGAGGACGAAGCCGGGATCCTGCGTCGCTACCGCAAGCACGTGAACGGCCGGGGCCTCGTGGCCACGACGGCCAAGGTCGACCCGACCGCGTTCGTCGACCCGACGGCCTATGTCGACTCGGGTGCCGAGGTGCAGCGCGGCGCCCAGATCGGCCCGGGCGGCTGGGTCGAGGGCGACGCCATCGTCGCCGAGCGCGCCGTCGTGGGCGTCAACGCCCACATCGGTCGCCGTGCGGTCGTCGGACGCAATGCCGTCGTCGGCCCCTACGCGAGCATCGGTTGCGACGCCAAGGTGCAGAACGGCGCGCGCGTGCCACGCGAACTCACGATCGCCGACGGCGACGAGTACCGCGCCTCGGGCGACGACCTGCGCCGGCTCGGCCTCGCGGCCTAGTCCTGTGGGTTGAGCTCGTCGAAACCGAGCTCGAATCCTGCAGGTTGAGCCTGTCGAAACCGAGGTCTCGACAGGCTCGACCGACAGACACCCTCGACAGGCTCGACCGACAGACACCCTCGACAGGCTCGACCAGCAGAATCCTGCGGGTTGAGCCTGTCGAAACCGAGGGACTACTGCCGCGCCATGGCGACCCGCAGGCGCTCATCGGGGTCGATGAAGTGGTCGTGGTCGTCGTCGCCGAGATCTATCTGCACCCACGAGATGCGCCCGGTGAAGTGGCTGGTGGCGGCCGTGTAGTCGGGGCTGACGGTCGTACCGGACTCGAAGCCGATGTCGGTTGTCTCATCGGCGGAGAAGATCATGGCTTGGGTGGCCTCGACCCGTCCGGTGCCGACTGCGTCACCGTCGATGTACAGGGTGACATCCCCGCCCTTGGCGAGTCCGCCGCCGTCGTAGGCGAACTCCATGCGCACCTGGTGGGTGCCGGGCGGAACGGCGTGGCCGGCGCGGGTGACGAACGAGGAGATGGCGAGCAGGTTGTAGGAGAAGGTCGGGCGCCCCTCGTGCAGGTAGAACGTCCATCCGCCGAATCGGCCGCCCTGGGCGATCAGCACCCCGCTTGCGCCGCCCTCGGGCACGTCCACCTCGGCGGTCACCGACCACGACTTGTTCTTGATGCTGACGACGCTGTTCTCGGAGAGACGCCCCATGCCCGGGAAGAACTGCTGCGACGTCCCGCGGATGAGCGTCGGCCGGCCGGCGAGCTCGGCGTTCAGTCGGTCGCCGGTGCGGTCGTCGATCGGAAGCACGTTGTACTTGACCGCCTCGATGAGCCACAGCCGCTGCAGTTCGTGGAGGCGCTCGGGGTGCTCGGCGGACAGGTCGCGCGCCTGGCTGAAGTCGCCCGCGGCGCCGTCATAGAGCTCCCACGCGTCGTCGTCGAAGGCCGGGACGGTGCCGCCGACCATCTCCCATGGCGTGCGGTGTTTCGTGACCGCGCTCCATCCCTTGTGGTAGATGCCCCGGTTGCCGAACATCTCGAAGTACTGCAGGTCGTGGCGCTCCGCGGCATCCGCGTCGTTGAAGGAGTAGAGCATCGAGGTGCCCTCCATGGGCGACTGCAGCACGCCGTTGACCATGGTCGGCTCGGGGAGCCCGGCCGCCTCGAGGATGGTGGGTGCGACGTCGATGCAGTGCGTGAACTGCGAACGCAGGCCGCCCTCCTCGGAAATGCCGTTCGGCCAGTGCACGATCGTGCCGTTGCGGGTGCCGCCCCAGTGGGAGGCGACCTGTTTCGTCCATTGGAAGGGCGCATCCATCGCCCAGGCCCAGCCGACCGCGTAGTGGTTGTACGAGCTCGGCGACCCGAACTCGTCCATCTTCGAGCGCATGAACTCGGGTGTCTCGAGGGCGGCCATGCCGTTGAAGTTCGCCATCTCGTTGAACGCGCCGTTGACGGTGCCCTCGGCGGATGCCCCGTTGTCGCCGATGATCACGTAGACGAGGGTGTCGTCCATGACCCCGAGCGCCTCGATCGCGTCGAGCACCCGGCCGACGTGGTGGTCGGTGTGCTCGAGGAATCCGGCGTAGACCTCCATCTGTCGTTCGAGCACGGGCTTGAGGTCGTCGGGCATGTCGTCCCACGCCGGGATCTCGGCGTGTCTGGGGGTGAGCTCGGCGTCGGCCGGGATCACGCCGAGTGTCTTCTGGCGCGCGAAGGTGGTCTCGCGCTGGGCGTCCCAACCGTCGGCGAAGCGCCCGGCGTACTTTTCGGGCCATTCCTTCGGCACGTGGTGCGGCGCGTGTGTGGCACCGGGCGCGAAGTAGACGAAGAAGGGCCTCTCGGGTGCGAGCGCCTTCTGCGTGCGGATCCAGCCGATGGCGTGGTCGGCGAGGTCTTCGGTGAGGTGGTAGCCCTCCTCGGCCGTCTTCGGCGGCTCCACTGGCGTGGTGCCGTTGTACAGTGCCGGATCCCACTGGTTGTTCTCACCGCCGATGAACCCGTAGAACGTCTCGAAGCCGCCACCGGCCGAGGGCCAGGCGTCGAACGGTCCGATGGGCGAGCTCTGCCAGACGGGTACCTCGTGGCATTTGCCGAACTGCGCGGTGGAGTAGCCGTTGAGCTTCAGCGTCATGGCGAGCGGCGCCTTGGTGTTCGGGCGGAGCGAGCTGTTGCCGGGCGCCGACGTTGCGGTCTCCGTGATGCTGCCCATGCCGACGGAGTGATGGTTGCGACCGGTCAACATGGCCTGACGCGTCGGAGCGCAGAGCGCCGTCGTATGGAAGCGGTTGTACTTCAGGCCGCCTGCGGCGAGCTTCTCGAAGTTCGGCGTCTCGCACGGGCCGCCGAACGCGCTCGACGCGCCGAAGCCGACGTCGTCGATGAGGATCACGAGCACGTTCGGTGCGCCGTCGGGCGGCATCAGCGGCTCGATCGGCGGATACGAGGTGTCCGGATCCTTCGCATCGTAGGTCGTGAGCCCGTGCGGCGGCCGGTCGGGGATCGGCAGCATCGTTCGGGCGTGGCGATCTGGCTTCATGACTTCCCCCAAGTCGTGCGGATGCGGCATCCCGATGCCGCCGTCGAGGTCGCACGACGAGGCCGCGTGACCCGGTCACCGTACCGAAGGCCCTCTCGCGCCGAATCACCCAGATCACGTGATGCGATCGGTCGACCGGGTCGTCCAGCATGAGACTGACCGCAATGCGGCACGGGCCCCCGGTCCACGACCGCCGCCGAAACCTCGGGAAGGGAGCGGCCATGTCGTTCTGGGACTACCTGACCGTGTTCTTCTGGGTCTACGTCGGAATCGCGTGCCTGTGCATCTTCGTCGTGCTGATCGTCGACATCTTCCGGGACCACAGCTTGAGCGGCTGGGCGAAGGCGGCCTGGGTCGCCTTCCTCATCGTGATGCCGTTCGTCGGCTCGATCGTGTACCTGATCATGCGCGGCGGCGGCATGTCGTCGCGTCGAGGCGGCGACCAGCCGATGCTCGCCTGAGGGGAACCGGGCGACGTGGGAGCGACAGCGGCGCCGAACCGCCGCTGTCGCTCGCAGTGGGTCAGCGCACGTCGACGAACACCGGGTTCGCGTAGAACCAGGTGTCCTGCCACGGGTCGCCCTCGCCGTCGCCGTGGCGCAGCGGGCCGCCGGGGTCGACCGCGGCGCCGTGGTACCCGGCGCCCTGGCGCTTGCCATCGCTGCCTCGGAACCGCACGTAGAACGGCCGGTCGACCTCCTCGAACACGTGCGTGAGCGTGAACGTGCCGCGCCGTGTCGTCGTGTCGAACCGTCGCACGACCCGGGTCTCGGGGGCGCGCACGACATCGGGGTCTGCTGCGGCCCCGGTGACCGGACCCGCGACGAGGTCGACGTGCGCGAGCTGCGGCACGATGCCCGCGGCGTTCGCGTAATGCGTCGTCGTGACGGTGATCGTCACCTCGACGTCCTGCCCGCGACGGGCCGCGACCCGGCCGCCGAGCGTCGCGCCGACACCGGCCGCATTGCCCCAACCGTCGCCGGCACCGTTGCCGCGGCCGCGACCCTTGCCGGGCATCGTCGCGCGCACGCGCACGTCGAATCCGCTCAGCAGGTGGCCGTGGTCGACCCACATCCGGCCGAGGCGCATCGCCTGCAGCACCCCCGTGTAGCTCCGGGTCGTGACGCCCGTGTGCAACCGCGAGAACTGCCCGGGCCAGAAGTCGCTGCCGCCCTGCGGCACACCGGTGTCGACGGGGTCGGGCCGCTTGCCGAGCACCGCCCACCGATCGAACTCGTTCGGGAGGCTCGCGTACGGCTCGCCCGCCGGGTAGGCGCCGGTCACCCAGGTGTCCTTGACGGTGAGGTGGTTGTCGGAGTTCGACGTGATCCAGAACGGCTTGCCCTCGGCGAGCATCGCGTCCCACAGGCCGCCGACCGTCGCGGTCGCCCAGTCGAAGCCGCCGTACGGGCGGTAGGCGTCGGCCGGGAACCCGGGCCAGCTGTCGGCGCGCGGCGCGTTGGTGTACTCGCCGCGCTGGTCGCCCGCGCGGGTGTTCTGGCTGATCGCCGAGCCCTGGGCGCCGGGCGCCCCCTCCATGCCGATCATGATCTCTGGATCGGCGTCGCGCCACGCCCGCAGCTCGTGCGGAGAGTCGATGCCGAGTCGCAGGGGATGGTTCGCGAGCACGACGGCGTCCTCGATGACGCCGCTGCGCTTCTGGGCGCCGAGCCAGGCGATCGCCTCGGCGGCGCGGCGCTCCCACTCGGCCTGCTGGGCGGCATCCGCCGGTCGCTCCCAGCGATTGAGCTTGCCGTCCCACGCCAGCTCGAACGCGCGCAGCACGCGGGCGGAGTCGAGCCCGGGTGCGATGAGCACCGAGCCGTGCTCGGCCGCGGGGATGTACCACTCGAGGCCCTGGAAGATCAGCAGCTCGCGGGCGTCGCGCTCCTGCTGGATCTGCTCGAGCGACGAGAACACGCCCCGCTCCGCGTGTGAGAAGTTCGCGTGCTCGGTGAAGGCGAGCCAGTCGACGCCGTAGCGCTCGGCAGCGTCGAGCTGCTGGATGAGGCGGTACTTCGCGTCGTGGCTGAACTGCGTGTGCACGTGGTGGTCGCCGACGAGCCAGGTGAGCGCGGGGTCGTCCGACCCGCCGCGCGTCGCTCCCAGGGCGCTTGCGGGGGCCGCTCCCGCACCGAAGGACTGCGCACCGGTCAGCGCGCCGGCAGCGAGCACGATGCCCGCGGTGCGCAGCATGTCGCGGCGCGAGAAGCCGAGTCGCGCGAGCTCGGCGTCGGCGTCGTGGGGGGTCGTGCAGTCAGTGGGGTGTTGGTCGCACATGGTCGTTCGCTGCTCCAGTCGTCGGGGGACGCCCGTACGGTAGGAGCGGCAGATGGCTGCCAGGAGAACGCGCGGTTGACGAAGCGCTGCACCCGGTCGGCCGGCGCGCGAACGAAAACGGAGCCGTGTCACCCATGGCGAGGGAGCGGCGCGGCGCGCCGGTCAGCCCGCAGCGGAGGCGTCGTTCGCGAGCAGCTCGTTCGCGAGCAGCTCGAGCGTCTGCTCCCGACCGGGGGTCGCGTCGAGGGCTTCGCCGTCGTAGCTGCCGCCGATGGGCGCGAGCATGATCTCGTCGATGCCGTGGCGCGCAGCAAGGGTGCGCAGTTCGGATGCCGCGGCCGCGGGGTCACCGATGATCCAGCGCTGCTCCATGGCCGCGATGAGCTCGTCGCCGACCGAGTCGGCGGGGGCGGCGAGCGCCTCCTCGACCGTCTCGAGCGGGCGCATGGGGCGGTTGGTGCGCAGGCGCGCCATCGAGTGCATCTGGGGCAGTGCCCGGGCGCGTGCCTCTTCGGCGATCGGGGCGACCGAGGCGTTCACCGTGAGGAACGTCTCGGGTGCCGGGTGCGCCTCGCTCGGCCGGTACTCGGTGCGGTAGAGCTCGAGCGCCCGCTCGAGGCCCTCGCCCGAGAAGTGGTTCGCGAAGACGTACGGCAGGCCGAGCGACGCGGCGAGCTTCGCCGAGTAGTCGCTCGATCCGAGCAGCCAGAGCGTCGGGACATCCGTCGCCGCTGGAGTCGCCGTGATCGCGTACTCGCGGCCGCTCGTGAGCCGCAGCGAGGCTCCGTCGGGGGAGAGCAGCGAGAGGATGTCGGCGATGTGGTCGGGGAACCGGTCGACGTCGGCCGTCGGCCCCGAGATGCGCAGCAGCTGGGTGATGACGGGGTCGCTGCCGGGGGCACGGCCGATGCCCAGGTCGATGCGGCCCGGGGCGAACGCCTCGAGCGCCGCGAACTGCTCGGCGACGACGAGCGGGGCGTGGTTCGGCAGCATGACGCCGCCCGAGCCGACCCTGATGCGCTCGGTCTTCGCCGCGATCGCCGCGATCAGCACCGGCGGCGTCGTCGAGGCGACGGCCGGCATGTTGTGGTGCTCGGCGAACCAGTAGCGGGTGAAGCCGAGGCGATCGGCGAATTGCGCGAGGCGAACGGATGCCGCGAGCGCACCTGCGCTCGTCTGGCCGGTGCGCACCGGGATGAGGTCGAGCACGGAGAGGCGGGGTGAGGAAGTCATCCCTCACGGCAACCGGGGCGCGGTGCGCGGTATTCCGGTGGCTGCGGGTTGAGCTCGTCGAAACCGGGTCTCGACGAGCTCGACCAGCAGACGCTCCCTGAAGCTGCGCGACCGGCGACCTGGGTCCATGGAGGGTGGGTGCTGCCACTGACACGATCGGAGGGCGACCACTGACGCGGGGGAGACCACGCCGAAATTGGATGGGTTCTCGTTGCGAGCGCCGCCTGAGACCAGTGCGGCCGTCGGAGCGCCGCCCCGTGGGGCGCGCATGGGCCCGCGACGATCCCGAAAGGAAGCATCCGTGAACACCCCCGTGCCGTCGGCCGCAACGACCGACTCCGCCACGCTCTCGCTCCGCGAGGCACTCGCACTCCTCGACGACCGCATCGCCGGTCGCGTGCTGATCTCCGGCGACCCCGGGTGGGACGAGGCCCGCTCGGCCTGGAACCTCGCCGTCGACCAGAACCCCGCCGCGATCGTCGTCGCCGCGACCGCCGACGACGTCGCGCACACCGTGCGTGCGGCGGCGGAGTTCGGCCTCGCCGTCGCGCCGCAGGCCACCGGCCACAACGCCGGCCCGCTCGCGGCGAACGACGGGCTCGCCGGCGTGATCCTGCTGCGCACCCACGAGATGCGGGGCGTCGAGATCGACGCGGAGTCGCGCATCGCCCGCGTCGAGGCAGGTGCCCAGTGGGGCGATGTCGTCGCCGCCGTCGCGCCGCTCGGGCTCACCGCGCTCGCCGGAACCGCCCACGACGTCGGCGTCGTCGGCTACACGCTCGGCGGCGGGGTGAGCTGGCTCGCCCGCTCGCACGGACTCGCCGCCAACCACGTCGTCGCGATCGAGGTCGTCACGGCCGACGGCGGGGCGCGCCGGGTCGACGCCGAGCACGAGGCCGAGCTGTTCTGGGCGCTCCGCGGCGGCGGCGGCGACCTCGGCGTCGTCACCGCACTCGAGTTCGGACTCTTCGAGGTGCCCGCGCTGAGCGCCGGCATGCTGCTCTGGCCGATCGAGCGCACGGCCGAGGTGTTCACCGCCTGGTCGGAGTGGATCGACGGCATTCCGACCTCGGTCACCTCGACCGCCCGCGTGCTGCGCCTGCCGCCGATGCCGGAACTGCCGCCCTTCCTCTCGGGACGCTCGCTCGTCGTCGTCGAGGTCGCGATGCAGGAGGACCCTGCCCGGGTCGACGAGCTGATCGCACCGCTCCGCGCCCTCGCGCCCGAGGTCGACACGGTGCACCCGCAGTCCTCGGCCGAGCTGCTGCAGCTGCACATGGATCCGCCCCAGCCCGTCCCCGGCCTCGGCGACGGCATGCTGCTCGCCGAACTGACCCCTGCCGCGATCCGCGCCTTCGTCGACGCGGTGGGCCCGGATGCCTCGTCGGTGCTGCTCTCCGCCGAGATCCGCCACCTCGGCGGCATGATGGATCCGGGCGTCGCGCGCGCCGCGGCATCCGTTCATGGCACGCCGCAGCCGGGCGTGACCGCCGGGTTCGATGCCGGCTTCCTGCTGTTCGGCGTCGGCATCGCTCTGCCCGACAACGGCGAGGCGCTCGCCGCGTCGCTCGCCCGGCTGCTGTCGGCCGTCGAGCCGTGGGCTGCGGGCAGCGACTACCTGAACTTCGCCGAGCACGCCCGCCCCGCCGAACGGTTCTTCGGCGACGATCTCGAGCGGTTGCGTGCGGTCAAGCGGGCCGTCGATCCGATTGGTGTGATTCGTTCGAACCACCCCATCGGGTGATCGAACCACCCCATCGGGTGAGTTGGGGGCTGTCGCTCGGGCCCCGGCCTTCATAGGCTGGGGTGCGAGCGACATCGTCGTCGCACGACCTTGGGGGAGGAACGATGACCGTACATTACGCATTGCCCACCGCAGCCGATTTCACCGCGCTTGCAGGGCTGCATCATCCGTCGATCACGATCTACGCGTCGACCTCGCCCGTCGTGAGCGAGCGCGAGCGCGCCGAAGTGGCGGTGAAGAGCTCGTTCGACGAGGCGATCGAACGCGTGAAGGCGTCGGGCGCCGCGAACGCCGAGCTCGAGGCGCTCCGCCGCGAGCGCGACGCCGTGATCGGCGACCAGCAGATCTGGGCCGGACTCGCCCGGTCGATCGCGATCTTCGTCGCTCCCGGGTTCAGCGAGGTCTTCGTGCTGCCGAACCGGCTCGACGACGCCGTGCACGTCGGCTCGCACTTCACCCTCGGTCAGCTGCTGCGGGCACCGAGTCAGGACCAGGAGGCGTTCGCGATCACCCTGTCGGCCAACGAGTGGTCGCTGTGGCATGCGACTCCGACCGATCGGGCTGCGCGCCTCGACGTCGACGAGTCGCACGACAAGAGCCTCGACGACGCCATCAACCGCGACCCCGAGAACGACGACAAGCCGCGCGGCGGCAAGCACGGCGACCGCGGCGTGAGCGGCGACGAACGCCGCAAGGCCTTCTTCGAGCTCTACGCGAAGCGCGTCGCCGACGCCACGCGGCACGAGCTCATGCAGCGCGACCCCGACGACCGCGTGCCGCTCTTCGTCTTCGCCGCCGAACCCCTGCTCAGCCTCTTCATCGACCGCATCCGCAACGGACGCCGCGTCGTGGCGGTGCCCGGGGCGCCCGATCGCCTCGGCGCCGCCGAGATCGACGAGGCGTTGCGCGTGCAGCTCGGGCGGCTGAACGTCGCCGAGGCCGACGGCGCGCTGCGCCAGCTCACCGAGGGTACGGCGGGCCGGGTCGAACGCGACCTCGCCGCGATCGCGCGCGAGGCGGCGGATGGCGCGGTCGAGGTCTTCTGGTTCGACTTCACGACCTCGGTCAACGGCACGCTCGACCGGCAGTCCGGTGCGATCGAGTTCGCGAGCGGGCACGGCGCCGATGAGCAGCTGAGCGACGGCACGCACGCCGGCGACCTGTTGCCGCAGCTCGCGCTGCTCGTGATGTCGAAGGGCGGCAAGGTCGTCACCGTGCGCAGCGACGACCTCGACGGCACGGTCTGGTCGGGACCGGCGATGGCCGAGCTGAGGTTCGCCCTGGCGTAGCCGGGGGAGCGGGGTCTCCGCTCGAGTCGGGAGATCACGCGAGCCGGGGGCTCCGCTCGGGTGATCTCCCGCGGCATCCGCTCGGTCAGCGCAGGGCGCCGACCCGCTCGTGGAGCGGGAGGACGAACCCCTCGCGCCAGCGGAAGCGGATGACGACCTGCTTCGCGTGGGCGTCTTCGATCATCGCTTCGACGCTGGTCTCGGTGAGCACTCGGGCGGGTGCGTCGCTCGTCGGCGGGGTCTCGCGGATCTCGAGCCAGAGGCTCTCGGGGTGGGGTACGACGCCCGGGTTCGCGGCGACGAGTTGGAGGGTCCACCCGTTGCTCGCGCAGAGTCCGTAGCCGGAGACGTGGATGAGTCGGGTGTCGGTGGTTTCGATGACGGTCGCCTCGAAGTCGGCGGCAGAGTATTCGCAGTGCTGCAGTCCGTTCATTCGTCCGAACGTAGCGGGCGGAACATGAGCCTGCCTCAGTGCTGGCGCTGAGTTCGAAGGCGGGGGCCCCACGGAGATCGGCGAGCTCGGCCCACGGCTCGGCCGACGGCCCGGCCGACCCTATGGTGGAAGCCATGCGATTCGGAATGTTCGTTCCCCAGGGCTGGCGCTACGACCTCGTCGGCATCGACCCGGCCCAGCACTGGCAGACGATGCACTCGCTCGCCGAGCACGCCGATGCGCCCGACTCGGTGTGGGAGTCGATGTGGGTCTACGACCACTTCCACACCACTCCGGTGCCCTCGCAGACCGAGGCGACCCACGAGGCGTGGAGCCTCATGGCCGCGTTCGCCGCCTCGACGTCGCGCGTTCGCATCGGCCAGATGTGCACCTGCATGAGCTATCGCAACCCCGCCTACCTCGCGAAGGTCGCCGCGACGGTCGACCACGTCTCGGGCGGACGCCTCGAGATGGGCATCGGCGGCGGCTGGTACGAGCAGGAGTGGCGCGCCTACGGCTACGGCTTCCCCTCGATCCCCGAGCGCCTCGGGCGCCTTCGCGAGGGCGTCGAGATCATGCACCAGGCGTGGACGACCGGTTCGGCGACGCTCGACGGCACGTACTACCAGGTCGACGGTGCGATCGTGCAGCCGCAGCCGGTGCAGCCGGGCGGCATCCCGTTCTGGATCGCCGGCGGCGGTGAGAAGGTGACGCTGAAGATCGCGGCGAAGTACGCGTCGTACACGAACTTCACCGGCACGCCCGAGGAGTTCACGCACCGGAGCGAGGTGCTGCGCGCGCACTGCGAGAACCTCGGCACCGACTTCGAGGCGATCACCCGGTCGTCGAACTTCAACACGGTCGTCGGCGTCGACGAAGCGGATGTCGCGCGGCGCCTCGCGGTCATCGAGGCGCGGCTGACCCCGTTCCTCGGCGCCGAGAAGGCCGCGACGCTCATGGCGGAGAACTACCACTCGCCGAACGCCGCCGTCGGAACGCCGTCGCAGGTGGCCGCGAAGCTCGCCGAGCGCCGCGAGCTGGGTCTCGGCTACGCGATCCACTACTTCCCCGAGGCGGCCTACGACCGGTCGGGGCTCGAGCTCTTCGCTGCGGAGGTCGTGCCGGCGCTGCGATAGGCGGACTCCTCGCGGGCCAGGTCGCTCGTCTGCGCGACCGATCGCCATCCGCTCGCGGGCCGGGCGACGCCCGCGTCGTCGGTGACGGCCGTGTAGGGCAGCGCGAGCAGGTCGCCGGCGCCGAGGTCACCGGGCAATGCGATCGGCGCGAGTGCGGAGCATCCGCTCGGCGCCGTCAGCGTCGTCGGCACCGCGCGTGCCACCGAGGCGCGCCCGATGAGCCGTGCCTCAGCCCACGCCGGGTCGAGCTCCGTGAGATCGCCATCGATCACGATCGCGCGCTCGAGGCCGCGCTGGGCGGATGCCTCGAGCACCCGCACCACGACGACACCCGTGTGCAGTGTGGCCGACGCGAGACGACCGCCGGTGCCCGGCTCGACCGCCCGGCCGAGGTGCACCGCCGGCGTGCCGCACACTTCGGCGAGCCGTAGGAGCGAGACGCCGCCCACGGAGAGGTCGGTCGTCGAGGCGATGGTCGCCTCGGGCCACCGGTCCATCGAGATGGGGTCGGGGATCGAACGCCGCAGCGTCGGCAGGATGCGCGTGAGCGTCATCGGCCGCCCGCCGTCGCGGGGTCGCTGATTCGGTGTCCGAGGTCCGCGAGCGGGTCGGTGGTCGGAGGCATGACTCAGTTCTACGCCCGGTGCGAGCACCGAGCCCGTTTGTTACGCGATCCGAACGCCTGGCGCCCGTTCGCTCATGCGCTGCTTACGCGGCGAGTGCCTCGTCGAGCTTCGCCGAGAGCTCGGCGTCGGTCGGCTCGGTGAAGTGCGTGCCGTCGGGGAAGACGACCACGGGGATCTGCGTGCGGCCGCTGATCGCCTTGGCGCGGTCGGCGCCGTCGGCGACGGTCTCGAGGTCGACGTAGTCGTAGTCGACACCCCGCGCGTCGAGCAGTCGCTTCGAGCGGCGGCAGTCGCTGCACCACTCGGCGCCGTACATCGTGACGCGGGCGGGGTTCAGATCAGTGGCAGGGGAAGTCATACCAATAACCTACGTGGGTACCCTGTCAGTTATTCCCAGGGACGGCAGGGCAGTGGCAGACTCGGGCGCATGCGATTCGAGACGACGATGTCCCAGGTCGGCAACAACACGGGCATCGAGGTGCCGCCCGAGGTGATCGAGGCGCTCGGCGCCGGCAAGAAGCCGCCCGTCGTCGTGAACGTGAACGGCTACGAGTACCGCAGCACGGTCGCGGTGATGGGCGGGCGGTTCATGATCTCGTTCAGCTCCGACAAGCGGGCGGCGACCGGCATCGGCGGCGGCGACCCGATCGTCGTCGACCTCGAGCTCGACACGGCGCCGCGCACGGTCGAGGTGCCCGACGATCTCGCCGCCGCACTCGAGACGGCCGGCGCGCGTGCGGCGTTCGACGCGCTCTCGCCGAGCGCGAAGCAGGCGCACGTCACCGCGGTCGAGGGCGCGAAGGCGGCCGAGACCCGGCAGCGGCGCATCGACGGCATCGTGGCGAAGCTCACCGGGTGACGCGCGATGACGCATGCCTGACGCACACGGAATGCTCGGGCGCCGATGCCGGTTCACCTCACCATGACGACGAACGCCGGACCCGTCCCCCTCACCGAGACCGAGGCATCGGAGCTGCTCGCTGCACAGCGGTTCGGCGTGCTCGCCACGCTCAAGCGCGACGGTCAGCCGCACCTCGCCACCATGCTCTACGCGTGGGACCCGTCGGAGCGGACTGCGCGCTTCTCGACCACCGCCACCCGGCTGAAGGCGACCCACCTCCGACGTGATCCCAGAGCGACGCTGCACGTCTCGGGCGACGACCCGTGGTCGTACGCGACGCTCGAGGGGCTGGCCGAGGTGTCGGCACCGACCCAGGAGCCGGGCGACGACGTCGGTCGGGAACTGCTCGGCATGCTCGCTGCGGAGCTGCGTCCGGCCGACCCCGCCGCGTTCTTCGCAGAGGCGGTCGCCGAGGGACGGGTCGTGGTGCGGCTCACGGCCGACCGGGTCGGCGGCACCCGGCTCGCCTTCGGCGACTGAGGAACGCACCGGAGCGCCGCGACGCGCGGCCATGGCTCCGAGCCGTCACGTCACGCCGGGCTGCGGCTCCGAGCCGCCGTCAGCCGCGCACGGAGCGAGCACCGGATCGCCGTCAGCCGCGCACGGGAGCGAGCACCGGGTCGCCGACGAGCCTCACGAACGCGCTGAGCTGCGCGACTCCATCGGGCGTGTACGGCAGGGCGTCGAGCAGCCCGGGTGAGTAGAGCAGGTACGCCGCCCATTTCGCCCGCGAGATCGCCACGTTCAGTCGATTCTTCAGCAGCAGGAACTCGACGCCGCGCGGCGCGGCCGCCGCCGAGGATGCGGCGAGCGACACGATCGCGACGGCCGCCTCCTGGCCCTGGAACTTGTCGACCGTGCCGACCGGCACCTCGGTGAGGCCGGCCGCGTCGAGCGCGGCGCGCACCTCGGTGAGCTGCGCGTTGTAGGGCGTCACGACGATGAGGTCGCGTTGCCCCAGCGGGCGAGCGGATGCCGCGCCCTGCGTCGACCCGACCGAAGCCGCCGCCGACCCGGCAGCCGCTTCGACCCAGTCGCGCCCGAGCAGCGAGCGCGCCAGGTCGACGACCGCGAGCGCCTCTTCGGGCGAGGAGGTCGTGTTGCCGAAATGCTCGATCGGCAGGGCGGTGAGACCCGGGGCGACACCGTCGAGCGAACGCTTCGAGGCCACCGGATGGGAGTGCAGCTCGCCCTCGTAGGAGAGCCGTGACACGGGCTCGGCGACGGCGGGGTGCATGCGCCGGCTCTCGGCGAGGAAGTAGCCGAACTCGGGAGGCAGCACGTCGTGGCCATCGGTGATCCAGCCGAGCGCCGAGGTGTCGATGGGTTCGGGGTGGTTGCCCTGACTCACCTGCGGCAGCTGCTGGGGGTCGCCGAGCAGCAGCAGGTTGCGGGCGCCGACGGCGGAGGCGATGGTCGAGGCGAGCGAGTACTGGCCCGCCTCGTCGATGACGAGCAGGTCGAGTGAGCCGCGCGGCACCCGGTTGTCGTTCGAGAAGTCCCATGCGGTGCCGCCGATGACGTATCCGGAGGTCTCGTGCGCCGCCGTGTACTCGGCGACGCCGTTCTTCGGGATGAAGGTGTACCCGTGGTCGCCGGGCTCCTTCGCGTCTTTCGGGGCCTTCGCGACGAGCTCGGGATCGAGACCCGCCCGCACGACGGCGTCGAGCACGTTCTCGACCACGGCGTGCGACTGGGCGACGACGCCGATCTTCCACGCGTGCCGGCCGACGAGCTCGGTGATCACGTGGGAGGCCAGATAGGTCTTGCCGGTGCCCGGCGGGCCCTGCACCGCGAGGTACGAGTCGTCGAGGTCGCGGAGCGATGCGGCAACGGCGGCGACGTAGTCGTGGTCGGCGCCGAGCGGTACGAGTCCGGCGCCGCTGCGTGTGCGCGGTGGGATGCGGCGCAGCACATCGATGGAGGGGTTCGCGGGCCAGCGCGGGAAGGCGCGTTCGAGGTGCTGCGCCCACTCGAGGATCGCCCCCTGCTGGCGGCCGGCCTGCGGAGGTGTGCCGGGCGCGAGGGCGAACGGCAGCTCGTGCCAGGCGACCCCGGCGACCGCGGTCTCCTCGATGAGCACACCGTCGTCGAACACCTCGAGCACCTTCACCGAGTGCCACGCCCGAGACCCGGGCCGCAGTGAATGGCTCGGGAACGGCGCCGGCGGCTCGTAGAGCGCGATCGGCTCGCCGCCGACGCTGAACTTCGACCCAGGGGCGATGCGGCCGCGCAGACGCACATGCCGTCGGTCGACGCGGTGATGGTCTTCGCGGTACCAGCGCTGCACCACCGCTGACCGTGCCGGGTCGACGACGAGCACGTCGCGGTGGTCCTCCCACGCCTCGAGGGGCTGCTCGACGCGGAAGTAGTGCGACCACCAGAAGCTCTTCGCCTCGCGATCGTGATAGTCGATCGCGGCCGCCGCGAGGGCGAGCGCGGTGTGGTCGGCGTCTCGATCGGGGTCGTCGGGCGGGCCGGCGATCGACTGCAGGTGCACGGCGAGGGGCGTGGGCTCGTAGACCTTGCCCGCGGCCTTGGCCGCCTCGACGATGAGCGACTCGGGCACGGGGTCGACCCCGGCGTCGCGCGCGAGCCCGAGCAGCCAGTCGCGCAGGCGAAGCGTCGAGACGCAGTCGTAGCGGTTGTAGTCGGCGAGGTCGTCGAGCACGAACTGAGCGGCCGCCGCACCGGAGAGCCCCGTGACCGGGTCGGTCTCACCGGTCGACGCGAGCTCACGTGCACGCACGTACTCGAGAATGGAGTCGCCGCCCGACTTCACGTCGGCCTCGCGCAGCTCGGTGCCCATGTAGAGCGGCTCGAGCTTCTTGATCGAGTAGGAGCGGCTGCCGACCCGCACCGCGCGCTTGACGATCGGGTAGAGATCGACGAAGACGCCGTCGGCGAGCAGCTGGTCGACGGCGGCCTCGCCGACGCCGTGTCGCGCGGCCATCGCGAGCAGGTGCGTGCGCTCGTAGCTCGCGTAGTGGTAGATGTGCAGGTGCGGATGGGCGGCCCGACGGAGCTTCACGAGCTCGAGGAACTGCACGAGCGCGACCCGCTCTTCGGCGAAGGAGTGCGCCCAGAGCGGCGTGAACTGCTCGTCGTTGTCGACCATGCCGAAGAGGTAGTCGAGACCCCAGTCGTCGGCCGCGCCCTCGGTGTAGAGCGGGTCGCCCTCGAAGTCGAAGAACAGGTCGCCGGCGTCAGGCTCGGGGATCGCGGCGAGCGACGCGGCGTCGCGCACGACGACGGGCGGCGGCAGCGGCGGGTCGTCGGGGGAGCGCAGCCCTGAAGCATCCGCTTCCAGCTCTGCCGACTCTGCCTCGAGCTGCAGTCGCGCCTGCACCCGCAGGTTCTCGATCGTCGCGTCGAGCACGCCGGGCACCGGCCCGAAGGATGCCGCGAGCTCGTCGATCGTCGTGATGTCCGCGTCGTGCAGGGCGGCGCGCTGCGTGACCCGGAGGCCGGCCACGAGCAGCACGTCGCGGTGGGCCTGCACCTCGAGGTCGCACGTGGGGCAGCGCCCGTCGAGGGCGTAGCGCGGGTCGCCCCACTCGACGGGGCCGTCTTCGGCGAGCCGGTCTGCGACGATCTGCTCGAGTCGTTCGCGGCGAAGCCGGTAGACGGGGGCGATGTCGTCGAGACGGTGCACGCTCGTCGTGCCGTCGCCGAGCAGCAGCTCGACGGTGTCGGCGCACGGCACGCCGGTGCGCTCGAGCTGCTCGGCGTACGCGGCGAGCTGGAGCAGCGCGGTGACCCGCGCCCTGCGGGCGAGCTTCGAGTCCTGCACGAGGTAGCGGCCGTCGGGCTGGCGCACGATGAAGTCGGCGAAGCCGATGAAGCCCTCGTCGGCGAAGGTCGCCTGGAAGACGACGGGGGCGCCGGCCGCGAACGCGGCCTGCGTCGCCTCGACGGCGGCGGCGACCGCGGCGGGGTCGCGCACGTCGGGGCGCTCGATCTCGACGACGCCGTCGCCGAGTGCGGCGCGGTAGTCGTCGAGCACCCGCAGTTCGTGCTGGTCGCCGAGCCGGCCCGAGCGCTCGAGCATCGCGTCTTCGGGGTCGGGCACCTTCTCGATGCGGCCGAGCTTCGCGTCGAGCGCGCGGAGGAACGCGAACTCGCACTCGGAGGCCTTCTTCAGGTCGCTCGCGCTCGTGACGACCGAACCGTCAACCAGGTACATCGGGCTCCTTCGGGTCGTCGTGGTCCCACGCTATCCGGGGCCGCCGACATCAGCGTTCGCGGTCGAGGAGCGTGCATCGATGCTGCGGGTCGAGCGTGTCGAGACCGGAGTTCGACAGGCTCAGGTCTCGACAGGCTCAGGTTTCGACAGGCTCAGGTTTCGACAGGCTCAACCTGCAGAACGCCCGGCCGCAGCCCCAGCAGGCCCTCGACGCTCCGAGTCGTCAGCGCGTCGCGCCGACCGGCGCCGTCCCAGCGCACGAGCGCCTGCGCATTCAGGCCGTCGATCATGCCGAGCAGTTGCCACGCGGCGGCGGCCGCGTCGACGGGCTCGAAGTCGCCGGACTCGACGCCGTCGTCGATGACGCCCACGATGACCGACTGCCAGGCGTCCATGCGGTGCCGCACGCTCGCGGCGAGCGACTCGTTGCGCCGGCCGAGCGCCCAGGCCTCGACCCAGACGACCGTGACGTCCTCGCGCGAGCCGTCGAGCAACGTGCCGATGAGGGCGGACAGCCGCTCCGGCGGGGTCGACTGTTCGGCGACGAGCGCGCCGACCTCCTCGATCTCGACGGCGACGATCGCGTCGAACGTCTCGGCGATGAGGGCGTCCATGCTCGGCTGGTAGTGCGCGACGAGGGCCGGCGTCACGCCCGCGCGGGCGGCGACGGCGCGCAGCGTCACGGCCGCGAGGCCCTCGCCGAGGGCGAGCGTCCGTGCCGCGGCGGCGATCTCGATTCGGCGCTCTGCCGGGCTCTTGCGCTCGGCGCGCTTGCGTGGCGTGCTTGACATGGTGCGCCCAGTCTATGTACCGTCGGGTCAGTTGTTGATCATTTGATCAATATAAGAACGACGGATGCCGCTCGGCACGGCCGACGCACCGACGCGACGCACGGAGGAACCGATGAGCTGGCGCATGCCGTCCGAGACCGCACCCCACGAACGCACCTGGATGGCGTTCCCGGTCACCGACAACGTCGCCGACGAGACCCCCGGAGGCGTCGAGCGCACCTTCGCCGCCTGGGCCGCGGTCGCCAACGCGATCGTCGCGTTCGAACCCGTCTCGATCCTCGTCGACCCGAGCGAGCTCGAGAACGCCCGACGGCTGCTCGACCCCGAGGTCGAGATCGTCGAATGCCCGGTCGACGAGTTCTGGATGCGCGACCACGGCCCCACCTTCGTCGTCGACGACGAGCGCCCGGGCGTGCTCGGCGCGGTCGACTGGACCTTCAACGGCTGGGGCGCACCGGAATGGGCGCGCTGGGACAAGTCGGGCGAGCACGCCCGATTCATCGCCGATCGCGTCGGCGCCGAGCTCGTCTCGAGCGCACTCGTGAACGAGGGCGGCGGCATCCACGTCGACGGCGAGGGCACCGTGCTCCTCACCGAGACCGTGCAGCTCGACCCCCGCCGCAACCCCTACGCCGACAAGCGACGTGTCGAGGCCGAGATGGCACGCACCATCGGGGCGACGAAGGCCGTGTGGCTGCCGCGCGGCCTCACCCGCGACTACGACGAGCTCGGCACGAACGGGCACGTCGACATCGTCGCGACCCTCACGTCGCCGGGCCAGGTGCTCGTGCACTCGCAGCGCGACCCCGAGCACCCCGACTTCGAGGTCACCCGCGAGATCGTCGCACTGCTCGCGGAGTCGACGGATGCCGCGGGCCGCATCCTCGAGGTCACCGAACTGCCGGCGCCCTCGGTCATCCGCGATCACGAGGGCTTCGTCGACTACAGCTACGTCAACCACCTGGTCGTGAACGGCGGCATCATCGCGTGCGGCTTCGGCGACGACGAAGCGGATGCCGCGGCGCGCGAGATCCTCGAGGCGGCCTACCCGGGCCGGCGCGCCGTGACGGTCGACGCGCGGCAGGTCTTCACCGGCGGCGGCGGCATCCACTGCATCACGCAGCAGCAGCCGGCGGTCGCTCGATGAGCGGGTTCGACGTCGTCGAGGCCTCGATCGCCGAGCTCCGTGCCGCGCTCGAGTCGGGTCGCGTCACGGCGGTCGAGCTGCTCGACGCCTACCTCGCGCGCATCGCGGCGTTCGATCGCCCTTCGACAGGCTCAGGGAACAGCTCGACAGGCTCAGGGAACAGTTCGACAGGCTCAGGGAACAGCGCGCCCACCGCGCTCAACGCGCTCGTCGTGATGAACCCCGGCGCTCGCGCCGACGCCGAGGCATCCGATGCCCGCCGGGCGCGTGGCGAGACCCTCGGCCCGCTCGACGGCATCCCGTACACCGCGAAGGACAGCTACCTCGCCGAGGGCCTGACCGCGGCGGCGGGCTCGCCCGCGTTCGAGCACCTCGTCGCCCAGCGCGACGCCTTCACGATCGAGCGCCTGCGCGGCGCGGGGGCCGTGCTCATCGGCCTCACGAACATGCCGCCCATGGCGAACGGCGGCATGCAGCGCGGCGTCTACGGTCGGGCCGAGAGCCCGTACAACGCCGAGTACCTCACCGCGGCCTTCGGCTCGGGCTCCTCGAACGGATCCGGCACTGCGACCGCGGCGTCGTTCGCGGCCTTCGGGCTGGGCGAGGAGACCTGGTCGTCGGGCCGCGCGCCCGCCTCGAACAACGGGCTCTGCGCCTACACGCCCTCGCGCGGCGTGATCTCGGTGCGGGGAAACTGGCCGCTCGTTCCCACGATGGACGTCGTCGTGCCGCACACCCGCACCATGGCCGACCTCTTCGAGGTGCTCGACGTCATCGTCGCCGACGACGCCGACCCGCGCGGCGACTTCTGGCGGGTGCAGCCGTGGATCGAGATCCCCGCGGCATCCGCGGTTCGGCCCGTCGCGTATGCGGACCTGACCGGCTCCCGATCGCTCGCGGGCACCCGCATCGGCGTGCCGCGCATGTACGTGAACGCCGACCCCGAGGCCGGCACCGCCGAGCCCGGCCGCACGCCGGGCATCGGCGGCGCGACCGGGCAGCGCATCGAAACCCGCGCCTCGGTGATCGAGCTCTGGGAGGCGGCCCGCCGCGATCTCGAGGCCGCCGGCGCCGAGGTCGTGCTCGTCGACTTCCCCGTCGTGTCGAACTACGAGGGCGACCGGCCCGGTGCTCCGACGATCGACACCCGCGGACTCGTCAGCCCCGAGTACCTGCGCCGCGAGATCGTCGACCTCTCGGCCTGGGCGTGGAACGACTTCCTCGACGCGAACGGCGACCCTTCGTTGCATGCGCTCGCCGACGTCGACGGCGATCGAATCTTCCCGCAGCCCGAGGGCGCACTGCCCGACCGGTACGACGGCTTCGAGGACGACATCGCCGAGTACCCCGAATGGGCGCGCGCCAATCCCGGCGCGACGTTCGCCGACATGCCCGAACTCGAGGCCGGGCTCCGCGGTCTTGAAGCGACGCGTCGCATCGACCTCGAGCAGTGGATGGACGGCCTCGGCCTCGACGCCGTCGCCTTCCCCGCGGTCGCCGACGTCGGCCCCGCCGACATGGACGTGAACGAGGCATCCGCCGATCTCGGCTGGCGCAACGGCGTCTGGGTCGCGAACGGCAACATCGTGCCGCGCCACCTCGGCATCCCGACCGTCACGGTGCCGATGGGGCTCATGCGCGACATCCGGATGCCGGTGGGCCTCACCTTCGCCGGACGCGCCTACGACGACTCGGCGCTGCTCGCGCTCGCCGCGGCGTTCGAGGCGCTGCCGACCGCGACACCGCGCCGCATCGCGCCGCCGCGCACGCCGCGCCTCTGAACCGGGCGCGGCGGGCCGAGGCTCGCCGCAGCCCGGGTTAGTCTGACGCCATGGCGGTCAGTCGGAGCCGGACGGCGGTCTACGCACGTCGGCGCAAGCGTCGCATGGCGCTGCACACGCACGACCTCAGCGACGAGCAGTGGGCCGCGCTCACGGCGGAGTGGCAGGGGTGCGCGTACTGCGGCGCGAGCGATCGGCCGCTGCAACGCGACTGCGTGCAGCCCATCTCGCGCGGAGGCAGGTACACGCTCGGCAACGTCGTGCCGGCCTGCGGGTCGTGCAACGCGAGCAAGTCCAACGACGAGGTCACGTCGTGGATGCGGCGCAAGAAGCTCGACGAGCGCGCCTTCCTGTTGCGGCACTACGAGGTCGGCGCGGCGCTGGCGCTGCAATTCCCTGCAGAGGATGCCGCGGCGGACTGACTGCCCGCACGCCACGGGCCGCTCGTGCGCCGCTCTCAGCCGCCCACGACCGGCTCGCGCATCGGCATGACCCCCCGCCGGAGCGTGACGATGAGGTCGATCGCCGTGATGACCATGATGCCCACGAGGCAGAGGCGCACCACGCCGTCTGTGGCGGGTGCCGTGAAGATCGGCCCGGCCGCGAGGCACCAGGTCAGCAGCACCAGCCAGGCGGCACCGCCTACGACGGAGACGAGTCGGGTCGTACGGGTGGACCGCCCGGCCACGAGCTCCGCGAAGACGACCGCGAAGCTCACGGCCCAGAGCACGAGCACCCACGGCGCCCGCCACTGCAGGAACTCGGGGTCGAACGCGAAGGCGTCGAGCAGCGGCTGCGGCAGGTCCGGCGCGAGCTGGGGGAGCCAGGGCAGCGCGATCAGCACGGTGGCGCCGAGCATCCAGAACGCGAGTGCGAGCACGAGGCCCGGCCGGTTGACGCGGTCACGGTCGAGTACCTGCGGGGGGATCCGTCGCGCTGCAGTCGACGTCGCGGCCGGGGCGGGCTCTGCGGCCCATTCCGTGGGCGCGGCCGATCCTGCCGGCGACTCCTGCTCACCGCGCCGGCGGTGGCGGATCGCGCTCGCGATGATCGTGATCGTGATCAGGAAGCCCGGCCACCAGAAGGCGCCGAGTCCCCACGTGAGCCACCAGGCGGGCAGCGGAGCCCACCACGCGCCCGCGACACCGGCGGAGGCCGCCCAGATCGCGATGCTCGGGTCGAGGTAGGCGGCGGGGAGCGTGATCGCCCACTGCAGTGCGACGCCGCCGAGCGCGATCCACGCGAACTGCGGTGCATCGGCGGGACGGATGATCGTGAAACCCGCCGGTCGATAGCGGTCGGCGACCTCCTGCGGGCGGCCGAAGTCCCCGAGCAGCGCCATCGCCATGGCCTCGTCGGCGGGCCGACCGGCGTCTTCGGCGCGCCCCGCGAGCTCCTCGCGCAGCAGCGAGCGGAGTTCGAAGCCGACATCGGCGCGCTGACGGCGCGGGAGTCGACTGACGACGTTGCTCACGTAGCTCTCGATGATGACGTCGGGATCCATCTCAGCTCTCCTCGTTCAACAGTCGACCGACGACCGAGGTCAGCGACCCCCATGCCGCGGTCAGGTCGCGGTAGCTCTCGGCCCCTTCTGGGCTCAGCGTGTAGTAGCGACGGGGCGGCCCGTCGTCGATGCGCCACTCGGAGGCGAGCAGCCCCTGCCCCTCGAGGCGGCGGAGCAGCGGATAGAGCGTGCCCTCCTCGATCGGCATGCCGCGCTCGGCGAGCGCCTGGCGCAGCGAGTAGCCGTACTGCGGCGCGCGCAACTGCGAGAGCACCGCGAGCACGAGCACGCCCTTGCGCAGATCCTGCTCGAGCTTGCCCGACTGCTCGGGGCGTCCCTCTACCATGCGGCTCACACTACATAGACCCACACAGTAGGTCAAGATATCGCGAGCGATTCCTTCGGGCTGGTGCCTCACCGCGACCGAGCATCGAGACGTCGCAGATGGCGACCCTCAGGCCCGTGGGCTCGCCATCTGCGACGTTTCGACGGTCCGGTCGATGGGTGCGGTGCGGGTCAGCGGACCTCGACCGTGACCTCGTCGAGGCCCGTGGCACCGTCGGGCACGACGCCCTGCCGACTGGCGGTCTGCACCTCGCCGTCGGCGCCGAGGGCGCGCACCCGAACGGAGTGCGAGCCCGCCGCGGCATCCGGCCAGTCGTATTTCCACTGCACCCAGGTGTCGTCGTTGATCGCCGTCGCGAGCTCGGCGGGGCGCCACTCGCCGTCGTCGATCCGCACCTCGACGCCCGCGACGCCGACGTGTTGATGCCAGGCGACGCCCGCGAGCACCGCCGAACCTGGGGAGACCGACTGACCCTGCCGGGGCACGTCGATGCGTGAGGAGAGCTTGATCGGTCCGCGCTCGCTCCAGCCGCGATCGGTCCAGTACGCGGATGCCGCGTCGAACCGCGTCACCTCGAGGTCGACCACCCACTTCGTGGCCGAGACGTAGCCGTAGAGCCCGGGCACGACCATCCGCACCGGGAACCCGTGCTCGGTGGGCAGCGGCTCGCCGTTCATGCCGACGGCGAGGATGGCGTTCCGGTCGTCCTGCAGCACTTCGAGCGGGGTCGACGCCGTGAACCCGTCGATGCTGCGCGAGAGCACCATGTCGGCATCGGCCGACGGGCCGGCGCGGGCGAGCAGCTCGCGGATCGGGTATCCGAGCCACAGGGCGTTGCCGATGAGCGTGCCGCCGACCTCGTTCGAGACGCACGCGAGGGTCGTGATGCTCTCTTCGAGGGGGAGGGCGAGGAGTTCGTCCCAGGTCAGCGTGACCTCGCGATCGACGAGGCCGTGGATGCGCAGGCTCCAGTCGGCGGGGTCGACCGCAGGAACGGCGAGGGCGGTGTCGATGCGGTAGAACTCGGCGTTCGGCGTGACGACCGGAGTGAGGCCGTCGATGCCGAGCTCGGCGCCGGCGGGCACCGACGCCGTGGTCGCGGCCGTCGGCAGCCGGATCGCGTCCCGTACGGCGGTGATCGCCCGGGCGCCGGCCTGCAGGGCGTAGCCCCCGAGGGCGGCGAGCGCCCCGATCGCGACCGCGCCGCCCGCCCAGCCGAGGAAGCGGCGACGGTCGACGGATGCCGTGGTCGGTGCCGTATCAGGTGCGGTGGTGGCGTCGGTGGTGGCATCGGGTGCTGGGGCGAGCTTTCGCAGCAGGAAGGTCAGTGCGAGCATCGCCGTGATCGCCGCCACCGCCGAGGGCACGATCGCGAGCATCGAGGCGTTCGCCCGGCTCGCTGCGGCGACCGCGCCGACGACGCCGACGGCGCCGACCACGACCATGCCCCACGGCGGTCGCCGTGCCTCGAGCACCCCGGCCGCGCCGGCGACGGCGAGCAGCACGAGCCCGATGCCCACGAGCAGGGCGGCCTTGTCGGCGGTGCCGAAGAGCGCGATCGCGGTGTCCTTCGCCCAAGGTGGCGCGAGATCGATGAGCAACGAGCCGACGACCACGACGGGACTCGAAGCGGGTGCCACGACGGCCGCGACCAGTTGGCCCACGCCGAGCCCGAGGGCGACGGATGCCACGCCCGCCGCGGCGGGCAGCACCCATCCTCTGGCGGGGCCGCGCGTCTCGGGCATGCGCACAGCGTACGCTCGTCGGGCCGCTGCGACCTGCGAGACATCCGCCCTGCCGGATGTCACCGCCACATGTCAGAATCGTGAGTCGCGGGCGGGCGCCCGCGACGAGGGGAGCAGCCGAATGACCGCGACCGATCAGACCATCAGCGAGCGCCGTGCCGACGAGCGCGGCGCCGACCGGCACATCGCCGATGCGCACGACGTCATCGAGGTGCGCGGGGCGCACGAGAACAACCTGAAGGGCATCTCGCTCGACATTCCGAAGCGCCGGCTCAGCGTCTTCACGGGGGTCTCGGGCTCCGGCAAGTCGAGCCTCGTCTTCGGCACCATCGCGGCCGAGTCGCAGCGGCTCATCAACGAGACGTACTCCACGTTCATCCAGTCGTTCATGACCACGCAGCCGCGGCCCGAGGTCGACAGCCTGCGCAACGTCTCCGCGGCGATCATCGTCGACCAGGAGCGCATGGGCGCGAACTCCCGATCGACCGTCGGCACCGCGACCGACGCCTATGCGCTGCTCCGAATCCTGTTCTCCCGGCTCGGCCAGCCCTACGTCGGCCCGAGCTTCCACTTCAGCTTCAACGTGCCGGCGGGCATGTGCCCGCGGTGCGAGGGCACCGGCGAGGTCAACGACCTCGACCTCGACGAGCTCTTCGACCGCGACAAGTCGCTCGCCGAGGGCGCCATCACGATCCCCGGCTACACGGCCGACGGCTGGATGGTGCGCATCTTCACCGAGTCGGGCTTCCTCGACCCCGACAAGAAGATCCGCGACTACACCGAGGCCGAGCTGCACGACTTCCTCTACAAGGAGTCGACGAAGGTCAAGGTGCAGAGCATCAACATGACCTACGAGGGCCTCGTGCCGAAGCTGCAGAAGAGCCTCCTCTCCAAAGACCGCGATGCAATGCAGCCGCACATCCGCGCGTTCGTCGACCGCGCGGTGACCTTCACGGCCTGCCCCGAGTGCGGCGGCGCGCGACTCAACCGAGAGGCCCTCTCGTCGAAGATCAAGGGCATCAACATCGCGGATGCCTCGTCGATGCAGATCTCCGACCTCGCGGGCTGGCTCGCCGACATCGACGACCCGAGCGTTGGGCCGCTCATCGGCAACCTGCGGCAGAACGTCGACTCCTTCGTCGACATCGGCCTCGGTTACCTCAGCCTCGACCGCGCCTCGGGCACCCTCTCGGGCGGCGAGGCCCAGCGCGTCAAGATGATCCGCCACATCGGGTCGTCGCTCACCGATGTCACGTACGTGTTCGACGAGCCGACGGTGGGTCTGCACCCGCACGACATCCAGCGCATGAACCGGCTGCTGCTGCAGTTGCGCGACAAGGGCAACACCGTGCTCGTCGTCGAGCACAAGCCCGAGGTCATCGAGATCGCCGACCACATCGTCGACCTCGGCCCGGGTGCGGGTTCGCGCGGCGGCCAGATCTGCTTCGAAGGCGACCTTCCTGGCCTGCGCGCCTCCGACACGCTCACCGGCCGGCACCTCGACCACCGGGCGAAGCTCCGCGACGAGGTGCGCACTGCTTCGAGCGCGCTCGAGATCCGCGGCGCCACCCAGCACAACCTCACCGGCGTCGACGTCGACATCCCGCTCGGCGTGCTCACCGTCGTCACCGGCGTCGCCGGTTCGGGCAAGTCGTCGCTCATCCACGGCAACGTGCCGAAGCACGATCAGGTGGTCGTCGTCGACCAGTCGCCGATCCGCGGCTCGATCCGATCGAACCCGGCGACCTACACGGGCCTCCTCGACACGATCCGCAAGGCGTTCGCGAAGGAGAACGGCGTGAAGCCCGCGCTCTTCAGCGCGAACTCCGCGGGCGCCTGCCCGAACTGCAAGGGCATCGGGCTCGTCTTCGTCGAGCTCGGGCCGATGTCGACGGTCTCGAGCGTGTGCGAGGAGTGCGGCGGCAAGCGGTTCACCGCCGAGGTGCTCGAGTACCGCCTCAACGGACTGAACATCGCCGAGGTGCTCGCGCTCTCGGTCGACGCCGCGCTCGAGTACCTCACCGAGAAGCCGGCTCGTGCGATCCTGCAGCGCCTCTCCGACGTCGGGCTCGGCTACCTCGGGCTCGGCCAGGCGCTCAACACCCTCTCGGGCGGCGAGCGCCAGCGACTGAAGCTCGCGATCAGCATGGCGAAGTCGGGCTCGGTCTACGTGCTCGACGAGCCGACCACCGGCCTGCACCTCGCCGATGTCGACAGGCTGCTCGCGCTGCTCGACCGGCTCGTCGACGACGGCAACTCGGTCATCGTCATCGAGCACCACCAGGCCGTCATGGCGCACGCCGACTGGATCATCGACCTCGGTCCGGGCGCGGGGCGCGACGGCGGTCGCATCGTGTTCGAGGGCACGCCGCGTGCCCTCGTCGAGGCCGCCGCCACCGACGAGGCGACGCTCACGGGCACGCACCTCCGCGAGTACGTCGGGGCCTGAACCCGGTCGCTTCCGTGGGTTGAGCCCGTCTGCGGGTTGAGCCTGTCGAAACCCCGACCGCGGGTACTTCTGTGGGTTGAGCCTGTCGAAACCCCGACCGCGAGTACTTCTGTGGGTTGAGCCTGTCGAAACCCCGACCGCGGGTACTTCTGCGGGTTGAGCCTGTCGAAACCCCGACCGCGAGTACCTCTGCGGGTTGAGCCTGTCGAAACCCCGACCGCGAGTACCTCTGCGGGTTGAGCCTGTCGAAACCCCGACCGCGAGAACCTCTGCGGGTTGAGCCTGTCGAAACCCCTGCGCCCACGATTCACAGCAGGCAATCAGTTCGATCTGCTCTTCGAGCGGGAGCGTCGCCGACCGGCGTAGCGTCGATGACATGAGCAGAACGTATGTCATCACCGGAGCAGGATCAGGCATCGGAGCGGCCGCCGCGGCGCTCCTCACCGAGCGCGGCCACCGCGTCATCGGCGTCGACCTGAAGGGGGCCGACATCACCGCGGACCTCTCGAAGCCCGAGGGCCGAACGGATGCCGCGGCGGCCGTCGTCGAGGCATCGGGCGGGCAGGTCGACGCCATCATCGCGGCGGCCGGCATCTCGGCGCCGATCCCGCTGACCGTGGCCGTGAACTTCTTCGGCGTCACCGAGTTCCTCGACGCGCTCGCCCCGACGCTCGCGAAGGCGGATGCCCCGCGCATCGCCGTGGTGAGCTCGATGGCGAGCCTGCAGCCGAACTCAACCGCGCTCGTCGAGGCGCTGCTCGCGGGCGACGAGGCAAAGGCGCTCGACCTCGGCGCGGCACTCGCCGAGCAGGGGCCCGAGACCGGCTACCTCAACTACCCGTCGTCGAAGCGCGCGCTCAGCCGCTGGGTGCGTCGCGAGTCCATCGCGCCGCGCTATGCGGGTGCCGGCATCCCCGTGAACGCCGTCGCCCCCGGCACCGTGGTCACGCCGATGACCGCTCCGCTCCTCGCGACCGAAGAGGGTCGGGCGATGGTCGACGCGGCCGTGCCGATGCCGCTCAACGGCCACTCCGACGCGGTCGTGATCGCCAAGCTGCTGGCATGGCTCACGAGCGAGGAGAACACGCACGTGACCGGGCAGACGATCTACATCGACGGTGGCGCCGATGCGACGCTCCGCGGCGACGACATCTGGAGCTGGGCCGACCCGAGCTGAGTGCGGGGCGTTCGAGCTCTCGGCACTCCGCAGGGTGAGGGCCCGACGACCCGCGAACCTCGCATCGCTCGTGCAGCGAGCGAGCGAGCGAGGATCGGGGTCGTCGGGTCGTCCGGCGGGATTACGGACTGACGTACGTCTGCCGCTGGATCGTCGGCTGCGGCGGCACCGCCGGGATCCAATCCGGTTCCTCGTCGGGGAACTCGTCGTCGGGCAGCGCATGCACCGCCGACTCGGCGACCTCGGCCGCGTCGGGCAGCGGCAGCGTGCCGAGGCGATCGACCTGCTCGGTGAGGGCGTCGAGCACCGAGCGCAACTGGATCTGGGCGACCTGCGCGTAGGTGCGCACGTACTCGATCTCGGGCATCGACGGCAGCGGGATGCTCGCCGTCGTCGTCGCCGGCTCGGTCGGCGCGGCAGCTGCGGTCGCGGCGGTGCGCTCCTGCGCCTCGCGATACTGCGTGCGGGCGGTGAGCACGAGATCGCGCGCGTACTCCTCGGCGTCGGCGACCGCCTTGTCGGCGATCACCTGGGCCTGGGAGAGCAGACCGACGGCACCCAGCGTGACCTCGCGCTCGAGGTCTTCGGAGCCGGTGCTGCGGAGCTTCGTGTTCTCGGCACGGAGTTCGGCGAGTTCGCGCTGGTGCTCGGCGAGTTCGCGGCGGTCCTCGGTGAGTGCCGCCCGGACCTCGCCGATCGTGCGTGCGAGGCCTGCCATGTACGCGTCCACTTCGGAGCGGTCGTACCCGCCGAGCGGGCGTGAGGCGAATTTCACGGTACCCGACTCGGGCAGACGCGAGACGGCGGCGACGAGGCCGCCTTCGGACATCGGCGGTAGAGGGATCGGGAGTTCGGCTTCGTCGTCCCAAGTGGTCATCGGGCACTTCCCATCGGTTCTTCCACGAGCGGTGACGGCTGCGGGTCACGCAGTCCGTCCTCATCGAGCGTGGCGAACAGTTCGAAACGGATGTCGGGTGACGGCACACCGAGCTCGCGCAACCGGGAGGCGGTGTGGCGCACCATGGAGGGCGACCCGCAGACCATCGCGAGGGCGCCGGGGGAGACGTCGGCCTCGACGACCGCGTCGCTCACGAACCCCTTGCGACCTGGGTAGCTCGGGTCGTCGGACACGACGGGCGTATAGCTGAACCATGGCCGACCGGTCAGGCTCTGCATCAGGCGGTTCTCGTACAGGTTCCACGGAACTCGAGCGCCGTGGAACAGGTGCACGCGCGGGGCGTCTCCGGTCGCCTGCCACTGCAGGTCGATGCGTTCCAGATGCGCACGGAGCGGGGCCAGGCCGGTTCCGCCGGCGACCATGACGAGGTCTCGACCGCGGTCGGCGTCGCTGAGTGTCAGCTCCTGCCCGACCGCTGAGCCCATCCGCACGACGTCACCGGCCTTCAGTCGCCGCACCACGGCGCCCGACACCTGCCCGCCTGGCACCAGCTGCACGTGGAACTCGATCGTGCCGTCCTGCCGCGGCGCGTTGGCGGCGCTGAAGTAGCGCCACAAGCGCGGGGCGTACGGAGTCTCGACGGCGAACGACTGCCCGGGCTCGAACGGGAGGTCGGGCTCGGGTCGCACGTGCACGATCGCGACGTCCATGCTGCGGCGCTCGACCGCGGTGACGTGACCCGCCCAGGAGGCCGGACTGCTCAGTTCCGACTCCTCGGCGGCCTGCACCATCGCGGTCGCGATGACGCCGTACGCACCGGCCCAGTCCTCGGCGAGCTCTGGGGTCCAGAGGTCGCCGAGGAAGTGCTGCAGCGTGGTGAGGAGGGAGAGGCCGACCGCGTCGTAGTGCTCGGCGATGACCTCGAACCTGCGGTGGTCACGGCCGAGCTGCCCGATGAACGCCGTCACCTCGTCGAGTTGATCGACGTTGGACACGATGCGCCCGAGCGCGCCGACGAGCCGGTCGCGTTGGGTTGCCATCGCGACCGGGAACATCGCCCGGAGCTCGGGGTGCGTGTAGAAGAGATGCGAGTAGAAGAAGAGCGGCACCTCGTCGCCGAGCGACTCGGCCAGCGACCAGGTGTGCTTCAGCGCAGCGGTGTCCACGCGGTCACTCTTGCGTCGCGCTGACCTCGACGATGTCGGGTTGGGTCGCGGCGACGGCGGTCACGGTGCGGTCGACGATCTCGGACGGAACACCGGCCTCGGTCAGTGCGGCGATCAGGTGTTCGGCGACGGCGCCGAACTCCTCCGCCGTGATGCCCATGTTCGCGTGGGCCGCACGGAGGTCGCGTCCCTCGTAGGCGACCGGCCCGCCCATGACCTGGGAGACGAGCGCGACCTGGTGTCGCTTGAGCCGGACCATCTCGATGCCCTCGAAGTGCTTCAGCAGTCGGTCGTCGCCGAGCACCAGCTCGTAGAACCGGTTGACGACGGCGGTGACCGCAGGTGCACCTCCGACCGCTGCGTAGTCGCTCTGGGCTTCGGGTTGGGTCTGCAGATCGAGGGAGTTCATTCGGGGTGTCCGTTCGGTAGGGGGGTGTGAGGACTTCCCTTTCCTAGCAGAACGCACACCCTCAGATCAAAGCTTTTCTGCATGTCGCGTCGGTTCGGAGCGGGCGTTCAGTCCCGTCTGGCACACTCCGTTCCTCGGTTTCGGGCACCGCGGATAGGCTGGCATGGTGGAACTCGGTCTGGCCTTCGCCCTCGCCTGGGCCGTGCTCGCGCTCGTCGCGGGCGCCCTGCTCATCGTCAAGCGCCGCTGGCTCTCCGAGACGATCACGGCGGAGCGTCAGTCGACCGTGGCGCGCGCGGGAGCCCGTGGCCCGAGCTCGATCGTCTTCCTGATCGTGGGTCTGGCCTTCGTCGCGATGGGCCTGTTCATCATCGTCTGGTGGGCCTCGGGCGCCTTCTGATCCGCGCCGGCCACGACCTCGCTACTCGACCGCCGGTACGCGACCGCGCACGAACGCCGCGACGGGCGCGGCGAGCCCCGTCCCGATCTCGGCGGCCGGGCGCTTGGCGCCCTTCACCTCGAAGGTGTGGTTCGCCTCGTCGATCCACTCGATCACGGCGTTCGAGCCGACCCGGGCGACGACCTCGTCGAGCTCCTCGTTGGGCTTGGCGAACGGGTCGTTGCGCCCCTGCAGGAAGAGCATCGGCACGGTGATGCCCGGCAGGTGCTCGTCTCGCGGCTTCTCGGGCTTGCCCGGCGCGTGCAGCGGATAGCCGAGGAACACGAGGCCCGCAGCGGGCATGCCCTCGGCGACGGCCATCGACGCCATGCGCCCGCCGAACGACTTGCCCGATGCCCAGATCGGCTCGTCGGGGCGGCCTGCGTCGGCGGCGCGTGCGGCGGCGGCATCCATCACCGCCCGCCAGGTCGCGATCGCGACCGGCGGCCGGTCGGGGAATTTCCGCCCGGCCTCGCGGTACGGGAAGTTGAAGCGCAGGGTCGCGAAGCCGTCGTCGTTCAGCGCGCGGGTGAAGCCCGACATGAACGGATGCTCCATGCCGGTACCCGCACCATGGGCGACGACGATCGTGGTCGTCGCGGCCGGCGGGCGGGCGTACACGGCCGAGACGGGGATGCCGTCGACGTCGACGGTGATGGGCTGCTCTTCGCTGGTCATGGCGGCTACAGGTTGAACAGCTCGAAGACGCCGCCGATGGCGTTGCCCGCGCCGTCGGCGAGGTCGCCGACGGCCGAGGTCAGTTCGACGACGCTGCCGGCCGCGTCGATCGCGATGGCGATCTCGGCGGTGACGTCGACGAGGTCGCCGAGGGTGTCGAGGTTCGTCTGGCCGAGCTCGGCGTGCTCGAGCTTCAGCTTCGCGATCCACTCGCGTTCGAGACCGAAGATCACGGCGTAGGGCAGCAGCCGTTCGTGCAGGTGGAAGCGGGCGACCGGGTCGGACGACTCGGGCGCCGCGGCATCCGTCGTTCGCAGCTCTGCGCCGCTCGGCGACTGCAGCATGCGCAGCCGGTCGGCCTCGGCGAGCTCGAGGTACTGCTCGAGCCCCGCGAGGTGCTCGCGGCGAGCGTCGGCGGCCGGCAGGAACCTGCGCCACGACGACGGGGTCACGAAGATCGTCGCGATCGTCGCAGCGACCGCGACGAGGGTCGCGATGAGCGCGCTCCACTCGCCGCTCACGATCGTGAAGACGAGGAACAGCGCCTCGACGAGCATGCCGAGGTAGGCGAAGACGGTCAGGGTGACGCCGGGCCACGTGACGCGGCGCTCGGCCACCAGTCCGTCGCGCGCGAGGGCGTGCTCGGTGTTCAGCAGCAGGCTCTTCAGCCGCCCGGCCAGGGCCCGGCGATCGGCGGAGAAGCGGCGCACGCGCGTGCTCGTGTGCTCGGGGCCGAAGAGCGCCTCGAGCAGCGCGGCCTCTTCGGCGGTGAGCACGGCGCCCGGCACGAGCTCGACGCCGATGGGCTCGCGCTTGCCCTCGCCGGCGAGCAGGCGCACCCTGCGCTTCACGGCGAGATCGATGAGTGCAGCGGATGCCGCGCGCCGATCGGCATCGACGAGCAACGCGTCGCGCAGCACCGTCGAGTCGCGCTCGGGGGTGTACTGCACCACGCGCGGCTTCAGGCGCTGGGCGGCGACCGTGCGCGCGACCAACCCGAGTCCCAGGATGACGAACGCGGGAAGGATCGCGAAGATGAGCACGGCGGTCAGCACGCGCTCAGTCTAGGGATTCGGGGAGCCGGGCAGCGGGAAGGGCGGAACGCGTGGTCGTCGGACGAGGTGCGTGCGGGGTCTCGTGACGCGCGTGCTCGCTGCGGCGGATGTCGGAGGCCGGGCGTACCGTGACAGCCATGACGAAGCAGATGCAGCACTCAGCACCCCACCTGGTGATCGATGAGCCGTGTCCGCGCTGCGACTCCCTCGCGGTGCGCGCGATCGTCTACGGACCGCTCGACTTCGAGGTCGAGGCCGGCGACGCCGCGGGCGCGCTCACGCACGACGAGGCGCCCATCTTCGACTGCCGCGAGTGCGGGTTCCAGTGGGGTGCGGCGGTGCGCGACCGACTCAGCTGACGTTCGACCCCCGTCTCGATCGACGCTCGGCCGGTGAGCTGCCGGTGAAGCGACAAGCGCACATGGGAGCGACCTGGGTCACGGACGGAACACCCGTTGTCCAGCTCCGTCCTGCACGCCCGCTGGAGCTTGCGACCATCGGAACCAGAGCGTGCCGTCGCCGATCGTCAATGCGACCCGGTCGCTCGAGATGGATGCCGTCGCCGCGACCGGCGATTCGGTGATCCGCGGTATCGCAGACAACGAGGTCCGCCACGCGATCACGACCGCGTCATCCGGCAGCGGGCGCGTTCTGAGCAGCGGGTAGGCGGCCTCGACCCCGAGCGCGGTGCCGGCCGGGACCACCTCGACGCCCGCTTCGGGTGCGAGGTCCACTGGAGCTCCGTTCGCGACATCGCCGCACCGCCATGCTCCCAGCCAGTGGATCGTGCTCGTCAACCGCGTCGTCGTGGTCGATGCTCGCCGAGCCGCGTCGTCCACCGAACTCTCGAGATCGGCGTTCGACGTCGACACCGCGTTCGCGCTCACGACGAGTCGGAGCGCGACCGCGCCCGTGACTCGCGCGACGAACACCGCGGTGCCGTGATGCAGCCGCATGGCGATCTCGGTCTGCACCTGCCTGCCCGCGGCATCCAGCGTCCGTGTCGCGGCACCCCCATTCGCGCCGACCGTCGCCCGCAGCACCGGGCGATGGGCGGCGCCCTCCACGGTGAGGTCGGCGTCGCGCCCCGTGCCCCCGAGCGCCGGTGCCGTCGCGCTCGAGAATGCGAGCCGGCGGTACAGGCCGTCATCGCGGAGCGGGTGCCCATCGCTGCCGAAGTTGTGCAGGCGGGCGATGCCGTCGTCGGTGCGGGCATCGATGAGCCATCCGGGCCCGGCGATGACCTTGCGAACGTCTCGCCGCTCGATCTCGAGTGGTGATTCCGTCTGCTGCCACACGGCGTCGTCCTCGGGCAGGAGCAGGCCGAGGAACCCCTTGCTCGCCCAGTACGGCGAGCCGGGCCCGCTGTACGACTGCACGATGCCGGGAGTCGGAGCCGCCTGCCAACCGAGCGAGAGCATGCCGTCGTCGAGGGTTCCGCCATCGACGAAGTACCGCAGCGCGCCGCTCGCGAGTCGACGGGTGCGACCCGCCGAGATCGCGTCGACCTGCTCGAGGCGTGCCATCCAGAACGGGGCCGTGACCGCCCAGCGGTAGATCAGGGACCGCCCGATCAGCACCGGGGCGCCGTCGGCGCCGAAGAGGTGCTGATAGCCGTCGAGGAACGAAGCGAGGCGTTCGCGGTAGAGCTGTCGTCGTTCGTCGAGCTCGGCGCCGAGCATCCGGGCGATGAAGAACGGGTACCAGTGGAAGGCGTACGCGTTGTAGTGATCGAATCGCCGGCCGTCGCCGTCGGTGTACCAACCGTCGCCGACGTACCAGTCATCCATGCGATCGAGCGCGTTCGCGACGACCGGCCGCGCATCACCTGCCCCCACGGAGGTCGTGAACGCGGCGAGCGTCGCGCCCAGCAGCACGTGGTTGTTGTCGGCGCACCACGTGCCGCGTGCCTGGTCGAACCACGCGCAGAGCCTCTCCTGCGTCGTCCGATCGAGGCGGTCCCACAGCTCCGCCTGTGCGAGGTGGAGCCCGATCGCGATCGCTGCGGCCTCGACCGTCGGCTGGCTGTGATCCGCCAGTCGAGGCCAGAGTCGGGCGGCGACTGCATGACTGAGCGCACTGCGGTAGCGCTCGATGAGTTCCTCGGAACCGCCCGGGTCGCCGGCGATCCGCATCGCAGCGAGGAGGAAGGTCCGTGCGAACCCCTCGAGTCGATCGATGTCGCCGGCCGGCGCCGCACCGTCGGGTGCGAAGTCGACGCTCGCACCGTGCTCCGAGGAGCGTCGACGTGCGGCTCCGAGGATACGGTCGGCGGCGGTGATCCAGTGGGCGCGACCATACCCCGTGATCGGCGAGCGCTCGAGCTCGAGTGGGGGCATCCATCGCCCGCGCGGTGTCGGCTGCTGCATGCCACGATGCTCGATCATCCCGGAAGGAGGATTCAAGACCGAATAGGTGTTGAATCCTCCCGTACGCGTGGCCTTGACTCGCGGTGAGCCGATGTCGTCGACCCGTTCGCCGGCGGAGAGGAGCACCGATGTCGTCGCAGCGGAACATCGTCGTCGTGATGGCCGACCAGTTCCGGGCCGAAGCGATCGCCGCGCTCGGCACCGACCCGGTGGTGACCCCGAACCTCGATCGGCTGGTCGCCGAGGGGTGCGCGGTGCAGCATTCGGTGAGCAGCTACCCCGTGTGCAGCCCCCACCGGGCGATGTTCCTCACCGGGATGACACCCTCCCACAACGGCGTCACGCTGAACGTCAACTCCGAGACGGCGGCGGACGGAGTCGGACTCCGTGACGGTGTCGAGACCTGGGCGAGCGTGTTGGCCGATCGCGGGTACCGGACCGGCTACATCGGCAAATGGCACCTCGAGCCTCCGGTCGCCGCCGACGAGCTCCATGGCGAGGGGAGGCGCGACGACGGCAAGGTGTGGGACGCGTGGTCGCCCCCGGGCCGCCGGTTCGGGTTCGAGTTCTGGCATGCGTATGGGGCTGCGGATCGCCATCTGGCTCCGCACTACTGGGTGGGGGATGCCGAGCGTCATGAACGGCTCGACGTCGACCGCTGGTCGGCGGCCCACGAGGTCGATGTCGCGATCGACTTCGTCGCCGATGCTGCGGCGCGAGCGGAACCGTTCGCGCTGATGGTCTCCTTGAACCCGCCGCACCAACCGTTCGAGGAAGTGCCGGCGCGGTACCGGCGAAACTTTGAGCAGGTCTCCGACGACCAGCTGCTCACCCGTCCGAACGTCCCGTTTGGCACCCCGGTCGCGCGCGAGGCCGGGCGAGTCGCACGTGACTACTTCGCCGCGATCACAGGGGTGGACGAGCAGATCGGCCGCCTCGTCGCAGCGCTCGACTCGATCGCGAGCGCATCCGACACGATCGTCGCGTTCACCTCCGATCACGGCATGCAACTCGGCAGCCACGGACTCATGTACAAGAACGTCCCGTACGAGGAATCCATGCGCATCCCGCTCGTGCTCCGGTGCCCGGGGTTCGTGCCCCCGGGCCGATCCGAGGAGATGGTCTCTTCGCTCGACTTCGCTCCGACGATCCTCGGGCTCGTCGGGTCGGCCTCGGCGCGCCCTGAGGGGATGGTGGGCTCAGATCGGTCCGACTCCCTGACCGGCCGGGCGCCGGTCTCGGAGGACCCCGCTGCGGTGTACTACCGGTTCGCTTCCCGGAGCGACACGACCGAGCTGCGTGGACTCCGGACGAGAAGCCGCAAGCTCATCGGCACCTGGCATCCCGAGCTCGGCCTGACGATCGAGTGCTTCGACCTCGTCGCAGACCCGTTCGAGCAGGACGGCGAGGCGTTCGACCCGACGGCGGCCGGTCTCGCTGTCAGGCTCCTCCGCCGGCTCGAGCACGATGGCGACGACTGGCCTGGGCTGGAACCACTGCGCGAGCGGGTGTGTGCCGTGGTCTGACCGCGCGCCGGCAGGCTCAGGATCGGTCGTCGAGGCCGATCTCGGTGCACCACCGGGCCTGCAGTGCGAGTAGGCGTTCGACGAGCTCGGGATTCTGCTCCGCCACGTCCACCCGCTCGCCCGGGTCGATCTCCAGGTCGCAGAGCATGAGGCCGTCACCGGGTTCGCTGTGCTCGACGGCGCGAACGTAGCCCGCCGTCGGGGACGCCGCGTCGCACCACGAGAGCTTCCAGCGATCGTGTCGCACCGCCCACTGCCAACCGGAGTGCCAGTGCAGCGTGCGGTTCTGTGCGGCGCCGGTCAGCGGGATCCGGAGATCCTGCCCGTCGAGTCGCGGATCCGGTGGCAGCCCGGCGGCGGCTTCGAAGGTCGCGGCCAGGTCGAGCGAACTGACGAGTGCCGGATTCGTCCGTTCGGCACCGGCGATCCCCGGCCAGCGCACGATGAAGGGAACCCGGATGCCGCCCTCCCACAGGGTGTACTTCGTGCCCCTGAGGTCGCCATTGTCGCCGAAGTTGCAGCGGGACCCTCCGTTGTCGGTGAGGTACACGACGATCGTGTCGTCCGCCACTCCGAGCTCGTCGAGCCGGTCGAGCATACGACCGATCTGGCGATCCATCAGCTCGAGCTGGGCCAGGTAGTAGCCGCGTCCGTCGGGCAGGGCCGGGCTGATCGCGCCGTCGTACCAGTCGAGGTACTCGCCGGCACCGGGGTGCCAGTCGTCGAATGCGGGAAGGCCTCGCGCCGAGAGCTCCTCCTCGGGAAGCTGCCAGCAGAAGTTGTGGACAGCGTTGAAGGCGACCATGGCGAAGAACGGATCATCTCGCGGCTGCTCGATGAACTCGAGGGCGCGATCGGCGATCTCGTCCGTCGTGAAGCCCTCGAACTCCAGGGGCTCCTTCCCCGACCAGAACGGCTGCACCGCCATCGCCTCCGCCGCCTCGCCGAGCTCGGCGACGGCCGCGTCCGAATGGTGCAGGTAGTGCAGCCGTCCCATGGACTGGCCGGCGAGTCCGTAGAAGGACTCGTCGAAGCCGTGCTCCGGCGGCGTCCCGCGATCGCCTGCCCCCTCGCCGCCGTAGTGGACCTTGCCGAAGTAGCCCGTGGCGTACCCGGCCTCCCGCAGCCGTTCGGCGATCGTCGGCGATGCTCCGATGTCGGAGGAGTCGAACCAGGTGGCCCCCCATCGCTGCTGGTAGCGGCCTGTGATGATCCCGGCCCTGGAAGGCGAGCAGATCGGCGCTGTCACGTAGGCATCGGAGAAGGTCGTGCCCTCGGCGGCGAGCCGGTCGAGTGCCGGTGTGCTGACCCCGGGCGTGCCGAGCGCTGAACGGTCGGCGTAGCCGTGGTCATCGGAGACCACGAGCAGGATGTTCGGGCGGGCGCCGGTCATGCCGGCGTCGCAGCGGATCGTCGGTCGTCGGGAGAGGCATCCCATCCCGGTGGCGCGAAGGCTCCGAGCGGGTCGTCGCCGAGCGGGGACAGCTGCCCGGCCCCGTAGACGGGCAGCGCGGAGCCGTCGGCATCGCGCGTGGCGTGCTCGGTGAACCAGCGATGCAGGCGCCGACGCAGCTGCGCGACTTCCCCTGCGCGCTCGGGCGCGTCGACGAGGTTCTCCCGTTCGCCGGGGTCTGCGCTCAGGTCGTAGAACTCGTGGGGCCCGAACGGGTGACGGTGGACGTACTTGCGATCCGTCGAGCGGATCATCCGGACGGGGCCGTATTCGTTGTGGACGACGACGTCGCGTTCTTCTCGGTCATAGCCGCGGAGGAGTGCCGCGAAGCTCCGGCCCGGCCCGAGCTCGAACGGTGCGGGATCGAGGCCGACGAGTTCGAGCAGGGTCGCAGGCAGGTCGTACGCCGACGTCAGCTGCTCGGCCACCGTCCCCGTGCCGGTCACGCCCGGCCCGCTGACGATGAACGGCACCATCACGGACTCGTCGTACATGTTCTGCGGGAACGTGCCGTTGCCCTTGCCCCAGATGCCGTGGTGGCCGCAGTTGAATCCGTTGTCGCTCGTGAAGACGACGATCGTCTCCTCGCCGAGGTCGTGCCGGTCGATCGCCGCGACGATCCGCCCGATCGCCGCATCCATGGCGGTGACCGCCGCGAAGTACCCGATGAGGGCTTCGCGCGTGTCGGCCTCGCCGCCGATCGGAGCCCCGTCGACCATGGGCTGCCACGGGTGCGGCTCACCCTGCGGGCACGATTCGAATGCGCAGTCGCGATACACATCGGTGAACTCCGATGGATGCTGGCCCGCGAACGGCTTGTGCGGTGCGGTGAAATTGACGGCGAGGAAGAACGGCTCGTCGCGGTCGTGCTCGGCGTCGATGAAGGCGGTCGCGTCGTCGGCGATGACGTCGGTGAGGTATCCCTCGACCGCTTCGGGCATCGCCTCGCGGTACATCAGCGCCTGCCCGTATGGGCTGCCGCCGCCGTGCAGCGCGAACCAGTGCACGAATCCGGTTCGCGGCACGTCGCTCCGACCCAGATGCCACTTGCCCGACAGCCCGAGGCGGTAGCCGGCATCGGCCAAGGAGTCGGTGAACGTCGGCATCCCGGCGAGGTAGTCGACGCTCGCCGCGCCCGCGTGCGGGCCGTCGAGGTAGTCGTGCACACCGTGGGTTGAGGGCGGCTGGCCGGTGAGCAGGCTCGCCCTCGCGGGCGAGCACACGGGCGAGGCGCAGAAGAACCTGCTCAGTCGGGTTCCCCGGGCGGCGAGGCCATCGAGCACCGGGGTCCGGATCTCATCGTTGCCGGCGCAGCCGAGCGCCCACGGGCCCTGGTCGTCGCTCATGATCACGACGAGGTTCGGGCGGCGCGTCGTCGAGCTCATCGGCCCGCGACGCCCGCCGCGATCACGTCGGCGCCCTCCGGCACGCGGACCGCGGCCCCCGTCGCTGCAGAACGGTAGCTCTCGAGCACGAGCTGCACCACATGGCGAGCGTGTTCCAGCGGGACGGTCGGGGCCGCACCGCCGACGACGGCGATGAAGTCTCGGAGCTGCGCGGTGAAGGCGTGCTGGATGTCATCGTGCCCGGGCTCGTGCACCATTCGTCGATGCCCGTCGATCTGCACCGACGTGCCGGCACGCGGGTCGGCTTCGATGACTCCGCGTTCGCAGACGATCGCGAGGTTGTCGTTCCGGCCAGGCGGGTCGCTGAGCACGGCGATGCTCACGCCGACGCCGTTCTCGAGGCGCAGGGAGATGGAACCGTCAGTCTCGACGGGAGAGTCGAAGCGGCGTACCGTCGACGCGGACACCTCGACCGCACGCGCTCCGCCGAACCAGACGGAACGGTCGAGGCAGTGACCTCCGATGTTGAACAGCGCGCCTCCACCGGCGACCTCGGGTGAGAAGAACCAGCCCGGTCGCGATCCCGGCCGGTAGTCGGTGCTGCGGTGGTCGCGGACCATCAGGACGTCACCCACCTCGCCGGAGGCGATGAGCTCGTGGGCGGCGACCTTGTCGGGGAGGAAGTGCTGGATATGGCCTACGGCGAGGGCGACTCCCGCCGCCGCGCTCTCGGCCGCCATCGTGTCGCAGTCGGCGACGCTGGTCGCCATCGGCTTCTCCACGAGCACATGGAGGCCGGCCCGTGCCGCCTCGACGGTCATCGGCAGATGCAGTGAGTGCGGGGTGTTGACGATGACGGCGTCGAGGTCGGCGCGATCGATCATCACGCGGTAGTCCGTGAAGACGGCGGCGTCGCGGGCGAGAGACGCCGCACGCCGTGCGGTCGATTCGTCGAGGTCGCAGACGGCAGTCACCTCAGCACCGACGATGCTGTCGGTCGCTCCGATGTGGTACCCGGCGACTGCTCCCGCCCCGATCAGTCCGATGCGCATGTTCCTCCTATTGGGTGCCGTCAGAGTTCGGCCGTCATCGCGCCGCATGAGCGGCGAATGACGAGGCGAGGTCGGAGACGGATCTGGTGAATGGGGCAGTCGTCGCCCTCGACGAGCCTGCGGATCAGCACGTCGGCGGCCATCCGGCCGATGCGGTACTTCGGCGGCGCGACAGCGGTGAGCGGCACTTCGGCGAGGTCGGCCGTCTCGTCGTCGTACGAGACGAGCGCGATGTCGTCGGGCACGGTGAGTCCGCCGCGACGAATCGCGCCCTCGAGCAGGGTCGCTTCGCGATCGCCGAAGACCAGCGCGGCCGTGGCCTCGAATCCGCGCACGGCGTCGAAGGCCGACTCTGCGGAGTCCGACTCCCACTCGGCCTTGCCCTGAGCGAACTCGAGGCCGCCGACGAGTCCGAGATCCGCGACCGCGCGGCGGTATCCGAGCACCACCGCGGGCGCCGTCGGGGTACGTTCGCGGGTCAGGAGCGCCACCCGCCCGTGGCCGAGCCCTGCGAGGTGTCGGACAGCGTCGTAGGCGCCGCCCTGGTGATCCGAGCACACGTGCTCGGTGCGGTCGCCGGGACCGGAGTCGATGAGGCTGCGCTCGAGGAGCACGACCGGAACCGGCAGCTCCATGAGTCGCTGCGCGCGTGCGACGGGATCGTCGAGTCCGGTCAGCGTCGGCACGAGCAGCAGCCCCTCGACGCCCGTTTCGAGCAGGAACTCGATGCCCCGGTCTTCGAGCAGCGGGTCGTACCGGTAGGTCGAGAGCTGCAGTGAGGCGCCGGCCGCCGAGAGGGATTCCTCGATGCCCTGCAGTACGCGTGGATAGTAGAGCTGCGTGTCGGGAAGGAGGACGCCGACGCGGCGACGCGTTCGCTGCTCGCGCGGGCGCCTGGGGGCGACGAAGCTGCCTGCGCCCTGGCGGCGCACCACGATGCCCTGCGACACGAGTTCGTCGAACGCGCGTCGGACGGTGGTGATGGAGAGCCCGGTCTCTGCCGAGAGGTGCTGCTCCGTCGGGAGCTTCTGACCCGCAGTCCAGGTGCCGGCGATGATGCCGCGCCGTAGTTCGTCGGCGAGCACCTCGAACTTCAATCCCTTCGATTCGGCATCGCGAATCGCGGTCCCACGCTTCGACGGCATCCGCCCCCCTCTCGCACTTCTACGATTCTGTTCTCAGAAAAGAGAGAAATAAAGCAGTACTTCGTGAGCTTCTCGGGTGTGCTCTGCGCAGCTCTCCCGCCCGAATCGGGGATCGGCGGAATCGCTGAGAGAGTTTTCTTGGGATTACTCCTTGAATACTCACTTGAGCCCTTGTGAGAGTCGAGCGACCGAGGGGCGAAGCCGCCACTCTCGACGTTGAAAGGTGAACCAATGGCGAAGATCCGAAAGATGTCTGCCCTCCTCGTCGGCGGCGTGCTTGCCGTGACTGCGAGCGGATGCGCCTCGCAAGCGGGCTCGAGCGACGCCCTGACCTACTGGTCGATGTGGAAGGAGGGCGAGGCGCAGCAGAAGGTCGTCGCCGCTGCGATCGCCGACTTCGAGGACGAGACGGGGATCACCGTCAACGTCCAGTGGCAGGGTCGCGACAACGTGAAGAAGGTCGTGCCGACGCTGAACACCAACAAGGTGCCCGACCTCGTCGACGGATCGTTCGCGAAACTGGCCCCGATCCTGGCAGAGACGGGCCAGGCGAAGTCGCTGACCGAGGCATACGACGCCGAAGTCGATGGCAGCACCGTCGCCGACCTCATCCCGAGTGCCTACCTCGATGCCGACGAGCTGTCGGTCGACGGCGGCGACGCCCCGTGGATGCTGCCGTATTCGCTCACGAGCGACGCCATCTGGTACAACGCCGCAGCCCACCCCGAGCTCGTCGAGAACCCGCCGGCGACGTGGGACGACTTCATCGACACCCTCGACCAGCTGAAGGCCGACGGAGAGGCGCCGCTCGCGATCGACGGCGACGTCTCGGGGTACAACGCCTACTGGTTCACCGCCGCGATCGTCCGAACGGCCGGCCCCGGCTCGCTCAAGGAGATCGCCACCGATCCGACCGGTGAGGGCTGGGACCGGCCCGAGGCGCTGGAGGCCGCGGAGATGGTCGAGCAGCTCGTCGACGGGGGATACTTCATCGACGGCTTCAACGCCAGCAAGTGGCCCGCGCAGCAGCAGGCATGGGCCGACAACCAGGCGGCCCTGCTGTTCAACGGCACCTGGATCCCCACCGAGACCGGTCCGTACGCGGCAGACGGCTTCGAGTACTCCTCGTTCCCCTTCCCGCACCTCGACGGCGGCAACACGGCCCAGCGCGCCGACTTCGTCGGATTCGCCGTTCCCGCCAAGGCGAAGAACGCCGAGAACGCCCAGGCGCTCGCCGCCTACTTCCTCGGCGAGGAATACCAGAACGCGCTCGGCACGGACGCGAAGATCCTTCCGATCCGCGCCGACGCGGCAGTCAGCCCCGAGATGACGACCGTGAAGGAAGCCCTCGACGCCGCCGACGGGTACTTCCAGCAGAACGACGGCATCAGCTTCCCCGGGTACACCGAGAAGCTGCTCTGGCCCGCCATCGACCAACTCGTGCTCGGCAAGGTCTCCGCAGCCGAGTTCATCGAGCTGATGAAGTCGGGTCAGGTCGACTACTGGAAGCAGAACTCGTGACGCAGACCGAGATCAGGACGCCTCCGCGCAGCCCGGTCGCCGGACCCGCCGCCGAATCGGTGGTGCGTCCCGGCGGCAACGCCGTCGATCGGGGCAGGAAGCGGCTGTTCGTCCCCTTCGTCGGGCCGGCGTTCCTGCTCTACACCGTGCTGTTCGTCGGGCCGGCGCTCTACGCCGTGTGGATCAGCTTCAACAAGTGGGCCGGCGCAGGCCCGATGGAGTTCGTCGGATTCGGCAATTACGTCCGGCTCTTCTCGGACAAGCTGTTCATCCAGTCGTTCCTCAACACGCTGCTGCTGCTCTTCGTCGTCGGCATCGCCATCTTCGTCATCGCCTTCGGGCTCACGCTCGTGCTGCGCGACATGGCGGGCAAGAAGATCGCCCGCTCGGTGATCTTCTTCCCCCACCTCGTGAACGCGATGATCTTCGGCGTGCTCGCAGGATTCATCTTCAATCCCGCCGGCCTGGTGAACACCATGCTCGGCGGTCTCGGCGTCGAGGACCCGCCCGCCTGGCTCTCGCAGGACAACCTGTTCCCCCTCATCATGGTCATGATGACCTGGATCACCACCGGGTACTTCACGACGATCCTCATGGCCGGGGTCGACCGCATCCCGCCGTACTACTACGAGGACTGCGCCCTCGCCGGCGCGAACGCCTTCCAACGACTCCGCTACGTCATCCTGCCGCTCACCTGGGACGTGTTCGGCACCTGCGCCGTGCTGTGGACGATCTCCTCGGTGAAGATCTTCGAGATCGTCTGGGTGTTCGGCGGATCCACCGGCCAGGGCATGCCGCCGACGCAGACGTGGACCACCGCGGTGTACACCTACGTGACCGCGTTCTCCGGCGAGTCGGTTCCCGCCTACGGCGCAGCTACGGCATCCGCCGTGCTCTCGCTCGCCCTCGTCTCCGTGCTGGTCCTGCTTCTTCGCAGGGTCATGAAGCGCGAAGCCGTCGAGTTCTAGGAGTGACGATGACGACCACTGAACTTGCGACCCGCGTCATGACCGTTCCCGAAGCTGCGCGGGGCCGCCGCCGCCGCGGCGCGGCGATCGGCCACGAACGCAGCCTGCTGCGCGGAATCGGCCTGGTGCTGCTCTGGGCCTTCGTGGTGCTCAACATCGCGTGGATGGTCTGGATGGTCATCCAGGCGTTCCGAGACACCCGCTCGATCCTGAGCGATCCATGGGGGCTGCCGACCTCGCTCGACCCGGTCAACTTCGTGACGGCATGGACGGTCGGCGACTTCGCGATCGCGACGGCGAACAGCGTCGCGACGACATTGGTCTCCTCGTTGCTGACCGTCGCGATCGCAGCACCCGCCGCGTACTACCTCGCGCGGGTCGAGAACCGCATGACCAACTCGCTCACGGTGTACTTCGTGCTCGGACTCGGCATCCCCGCGCAGGTCATCGTCATCCCGCTCTTCGTGATGCTGAACGAGGTGTACCTCACTGACAGCCTGGTCGGCTTGAACCTCGTCTACGTCGGCGTCTCGATGCCCTTCACGGTGTTCCTGCTCATCGCCTTCTTCCGCTCGCTGCCGCTCGAACTCGAGGAGGCGGCCGCGCTCGACGGGCTCACCGCGTTCGGGACGTTCTGGCGGATCACGCTGCCACTGGCCAAGGGCGGCATCCTTACCGCGTTCGTGCTGCAGGTGATCTCGCACTGGAACGAGACCCTGCTCGCGCTCACCCTGCTGCAGTCGACCGAGAAGTACACGCTCCCGGTCGCGCTCATCTCGTTCATCCAGCAGCAGACCTATTCCGGTGCCGACTGGGGCGGCCTGTTCGCGGGGCTGTGCATCGTCGTCATTCCGATGCTCGTGATCTACCTCTGGCTCGGCCGCAGGCTGACGGAGGGCTTGACGCTCGGCATGGGCAAGTGAGTCCGGGCGGGGGAGCGGACCGGCCGCGTCCGAACATCCTGCTCGTGATGGCCGACCAGCTCGGTGCGCACGTGATGCGCACCCTCGCCGTCGAGTACTGATTCACGATGCCACTCGCCTTCTCGACACTCGGCGCACCCGGCGTCGGCCTCGCCGACGTCGTCTCGATCGCGACCCGGAACGGCGTCGAGGGAGTCGAGCTGCGCGCCGGCGACGGGCAGCTCGTCGAGGTGCGGATGCGCGCCGCGCAACGCGCGGAGGTGCGCGCGGGGTTCACCGACTCCGGCATCCGGGTGCTCGCGGTCGCCGGCTACGTCCGCGTCTGCGAGCCGGGCGACGATGGGGCGGTCGTCGGTTCGCTGCTGCGCCACCTGGAGCTCGCGGCCGACCTCGGCGCCCACGCCGTGCGCGTCTTCCCGGGAGCCGCCGGCCCGGGCGCCGACGGTGCGAGTCGTGCCGTCCGTCGCCTCGCGCAGGTGTCGACGCAGCTGCGTGGAGACGGGCCGCGGGTGCTCATCGAGACCCACGACTCGCACCCGCGCGGGCGCGATCTGCGAGCGATGCTGGCGGCACTCGACGACGCGGTGCCCGGCCACGGGGTCGGCGCGATCTGGGATGTCTTCCATCCCTGGCGCGCAGGCGAGGCGCCCGCCGACACGGCAGTCGAGCTCGCCCCCTGGCTCGACTACGTGCAGTTCAAGGACGGCACGATCGGCGGCACGATCACGGGCGTCGGTGACGGAGATCTGCCGCTCGACGAGATCGCGGCCATCGTCGGTCCCGATCGGTGGTGGTCGTTCGAATGGGAGAAGGCGTGGCATCCCGAGCTGCCGTGCCTCGACGAGGCCCTCCCGATCGCCGCGGCCTGGTACCGGCGGCGCGTCCAGGGGCGTGTCGCGGCGTCGTCATGAACGCACCTGCGAAGTCATCCTTGATTCCTCGTGACACGGCCTCGTAGCGTCTCCGGACATCGACCGAAGGAGCTCGCATGTACCGTCCCTCACGCCGATCCGTCCTGCGTCTCGGCAGCGTGGCGCTCGCGTCCGCGCTGGTGCCTCATCTCGCCGCGACGCGGGCGAGGCCCATCCCGACCGCCGCCCTCGGACTCGCCGAACCCGAACTCGAGGCCCTGCGCGCACGGTGGATCGATTCGCTGACCGGCCGCACGATGATCGAGGCTGCGCCCGGCGCTTTCGCGGATGCCATCGCGCGCCAGGACGCCGCCGTCGACAAGCTGCTCGCCCGGGTGAGCCCCACGGGCACGCGCTACTTCGAGGGCCACGACTGGGCGATCGGCGCGACCGACATCGCCAAGTCGAACGCCATGCGCATGAACTTCTCGGGACTCGAGTCGCTCGCGATCGCCTGGGCGACTCCCGGCTCGAAGCACGAGGCATCCGCGGCCGTGCTCGGCACGATCACGCAGGGACTCGACCACATGCACACGGCGATCTACCACCCGCAGACCGAATGGTGGGGCAACTGGTGGTCGTGGCTCATCGGGGCGACGAAGCCGCTGTCGAACATCATGGCCATCCTCCACGACGAGCTCGAGCAGTCCGCCATCGACGCCTACTGCGCGGCGATCGACCACTTCCTCCCGAATCGGGATCCCCGCATGCAGATCCACCCGACGGGTCCCAAGGAGTCCGACGGCGCGAACCGCGTCGACATCTGCCAGGCGATCATCGTGCGTTCCATCGTGCAGCCCGACCCCGAGTTGCTCGGCGCCGCGGTCGCCGCGCTCAGCCCCACCTGGCAGTACGTCACCGAGGGCAACGGCTTCTTCGAGGACGGGTCCTTCATCCAGCACTCGACGATCGGGTACACGGGCACGTACGGGCTCGTGCTGCTCGGCGGGCTTGCGAAGCTGTTCGCCCTCGTCTCGGGCTCGTCCTACGACATCACCGAGCCCTCGCGCAGCAACATCACCGGAGTCATCGACGGTTCGTTCGCGCCATTCATGTTCAACGGGCAGATGATGGACGCCGTCAGGGGGCGCGCCGTGTCCCGGTACGCGGAGCGAAGCATCGACAACGGCGACGAACTGATCGAGGCCACGCTCCGCCTCGCCCAAGCCGCTGATCCCGCGACCGCCGAGCACTGGCGCGGACTCTGCCGGCAATGGATCGAAGGCAACAGCGCCTCCGAGATCACCACGACGACGAACATCGTCAGACGTGCACTCGTGACCGACCTCATGTCGTCGGATGTCGCGGCGGCACCGGATGCTACGGGGCCGCGGTTCTATCCGGCCATGGACCGGCTCGTCCACCGGGCGGAGGACGGCTCGTGGGCGATGTGCATCGCCATGTGCTCGAACCGCATCGCATGGCACGAGGGCACCGAAGCCGAGAACTTCGAGGGCGTCAAGACGAGTCAGGGCATGACGTACCTCTACCTGGCGACCGACGACACCCACTACGACGACCATTTCTGGGCGACATCCGATCTCGCCGCCCCGGCCGGGACGACCGTGGACCTCACCCCGCTCGACTGGAACCCGGAGGGGCAATGGGGTGAGCAGACGCCCGCGAACGAATGGACCGGCGGAGTCGCGTTCGACGGCACCGCGGTGGCAGCGATGCACCTCGTCGCACCCGGCGGCACCGGTCTCACGGCGAGGAAGGCGTGGTTCGTCCTGCCCGACATGGTCGTCGCCCTCGGCAGCGATGTCTCGACGCAGAGCGAAGCCGAGGTGCGCACCGTCGTCGAACACCGGAATCTCGGCGACACCACGCGGCGACTGCTCGTCGACGGCGTTCCGGTCGCCGAGGAGTCGGTGTTCGATGCCCCACGGTGGGCGCACCTCGACGGGGTCGGCGGGTACCTCTTCCTCGACCGTTCCCCGATCGTCGCCGGTCTCGCGGAACGCGAGGGCACGTGGCGGCGCAACAACACGAATGCGGCCGCGGGCACGGGGGAGGTCCGTCGTCGTCAGTATGCGACACTCGCCTACACGCACGGCGTCGGAGCCGCGGCCGCCGGGGCGGGCTATGCGTACGCGATGCTTCCCGGGGCGGACCAGGCGCACACGGCCTCGCGGGCCCGCAGACCAGGCGTGACCGTGCTTCGGAACGACGCCGACGTCCAGGCGATCAGCCCTGCGAAGTGGGTCACGGCGGCGACGTTCTGGAAGGCGGCCACGGTCGGCGACCTCAGCATCGACGGCAGCGCCTGCCTCATCGTGCGCAAGACGCCCGGCGTCGTACGTGTGGCGATCAGCGATCCGACGCAGGTGCAGTCGAGCATCGCCGTGCAGATCGCCGAAACCAGAGTTGCGCGCGTGACGGGCGCCGACGCCGCACGCGTGAGCCTGGAGCGCTCCGGCGCCGACGTGCACCTGACCATCGACACCACGGGCACGGCCGGAGGCGCGATCGAGTTCTCCCTGCACGGTTGAGCGCCGCGGATGCGACGGCCGCACGACCATCGCTCGCGTCGGACCGTCACTCGTCGACGAGCTCGTCGCGAATGCGGCGCAGGTCCTCCATGAGCGAGCCGATGAGGATCCAGTGACCGGACTTCGGCGGGGTGATCACGAGCGGTGACGTCAGCGCCGGGATCGCCGAGGTGAGCGGCTCGGGGTCGACGTCAGCGAGGTGCACGGCCAGTCGCACATCGTGCGCGGCGCGGCGCAGCTGCTCGGCGATCGCCTGCACCGTGGGCTCGTCGGCGAGCGCCGTGTCGTAGTGGTCGAAGAAGGCCCGGGTCATGCCGATCACCTGCGTGACGATCGGGCTCAGGCGCTCGAGCAGCGTGCGCATCTCGCCGAGTTCGGTGCGGTGCGCGGAGCGGCGGGGATTGAGCGTGAGCGATTCCTCACCCGTGGCGATCGAGGCATCCGCTGCATCTCGCATCGGGCGCATGAGTCGGGCCTCGACCATGAGCCGCTGCAGGTCGGCGGGCGTCTGCGGGCTCTCGAGCGCGCTCGCGAGCCGGTCGAGGGAGGCTGCGAGCTCGCCGCCGAGCAACGACAGGTCGCGACGAGCCGGGGCGACCGCGACCGGCGGCACGATGAGCGTGTTGACGATGATGCCGATCGCGGCGCCGATGAGGGTCTCGAGGATGCGGTCGACGGCGTACTCGGGTGACGACGAGCCCAGCGCGAGCACGAGCATCGCGCTGATCGCGACCTGGTTCGAGGTGCCGGGCGTCATCTTCAGCGCCCACGCGACGAGCATGGCGATCACGATCGTGACGAGGATGATCCAGCTGTCGGCTCCGAAGACGAGTGACGCGGCCGTGGCGACGAGCACCCCGAGGATCACGCCGATCGACCGCTCGATCGCCTTGCCGAACGACTGGTTCACGCTCGGCTGCACCACGAGCAGCGCCGCGATCGCCGCGAAGACGGGCAGCGGCCCCGGGATCAGCCAGCCGGCGATGAGCCAGGCGGCGATCGTCGCCGCCGAGGCCTTCGCGACCTGCAGGATGGGCATGCGCCTCGACGCGCGGAACGTGCCGGTGATGCCCATGCGATCCACGCTACTGGCGCTCATCTACTGCGGGATGCCGCGAGGCTCGTCCTCGCCGTGCTCGGGGATGTCGGGGTCGTCGGTGTCGGCGAGCGGGTCGTGGTCGACGATCGCGTCGACGTCGGCCGTCGGCACCGAGTCGGGCAGGGCGTTCTCCTCCGCGAGGGTCGCCGGAGAGGCGCGGCGGGGCGGCGAGACATCCGTGCCGAGCCGCAGTCGCTTGCGCAGCCCGCGCACCCACTTCGGCTGCCCCGCGACGAGGCCGCGCTCGATCGGCTCCTCGACCTCGAGTCCGTAGTGCTCGCCGATGTGGTCGATGAACTGCGCGCGCTCGGCCTTGGCGTACGCCCGCCGCTCGCGAGTGAACGCGATGATCGTCGACCAGCAGATCAGCAGCATGACGATGCTGAACGGCAGCGCGATGAGGATCGCCGCGGTCTGCAGGGCCTTGAGGCCGCCGGTCAGGAGCAGGGCGATCGCGAGCAGCGCCGTGATCAGGGTGAAGAAGGTGCGCACCCACCGCTTGGGGTTCAGCTGGCCGCCGGTCGCGATCATGCCCATCACGAGGGCGCCCGAGTCGGCCGAGGTGACGAAGAAGATCGTGATCAGCAGGATCACGCCGACCGTCAGCACCGCGGTGCCGGGAATGTAGGTGAGCAGTTCGAAGAGCGCGCCCTCGATGTTGACCGTGCCGTCGGGCTGGGTGAGCGCTCCAGGATCGGCGAGCTCGATCGCGAGCGCCGAACCGCCGAGCACGGCGAACCAGAGGATGCCGATGAGCGTGGGCACGAGGATGACGCCCGTGACGAACTGTCGCACGGTGCGACCCTTCGACACGCGTGCGATGAAGATGCCGACGAACGGCGCCCACGAGATCCACCAGCCCCAGTAGAACGAGGTCCACGTGGCCTGCCACTCCTCGCCCTCGGTGCCCTGGAACGCGCTCACGTTGAACGAGAGGCCGACGAAGTTCTGGATGTAGTTGCCGATCGACTGCACGAACTCGCGCAGCAGGTACTCGGTCGGGCCCATCACGAGCACGTACAGCACGAGGATGCCGGCGAGCACGAGGTTCGCGGTCGAGAGCCACTTCATGCCCTTCGTGACCCCGGAGAGCACCGACCACAGCACGAAGACCGAGATGACGAGGATCAGGATGACCTGCGTGAGCACGTTCGGTTCGAGGATGCCCGCGATGTCGAGGCCCGCGCTGATCTGCAGCACGCCGAGGCCCAGCGAGGTGGCCACGCCGAAGAGGGTGCCGACCAGGGCGATGACGTCGATCGTGTGACCCCAGCCGCCCTCGACGCGCTTGCCGAGCAGGGGCTCGAGCGTCCAACGGATGGAGATCGGCCGGCGCCGGCGGAGGATCGCGTAGGCGAGCCCGAGTCCGACGACGACGTAGATCGACCACGCCTGCACGCCCCAGTGCAGGTAGGTCTGGCTGAGCGCCTGCTGGGCGAGCGCCTCGGGGGTGCCGATGACACCGGGCCGCGGGGAGACGTAGTGGCTGAGGGGCTCGCTGACCCCGTAGAAGACGAGTCCGATGCCCATGCCGGCGGCGAACAGCAGCGAGAACCACGAGAGCAGTGAGAACTCGGGTTCGTCGTCGTCGCGGCCGAGTTTGATGTCCCCGAAGCGGCTGAATCCGACGAACAGGCAGAACGCCACGAAGAACGCCGCGATGAGCACGTAGTACCAGTTGAAGGTGTTGACGATGCTCGTCTGGATCGAGCCGAACATCGCCTCGGCCGTCTTCGGCGAGATGAGGGCGAAGGCGACGAAGAGGGCGACGACGCTCGCTGCGGGCCAGAAGACCCAGCGCTGCACGGGAGGGAGCGAGCGGTGCGGCGTCGTGCCGCCGGCATCCGTCGTGCCCGAGGCATCCGCTGCCGGTACCGGGGATCCGCCCGGTTCGGAGTGCTCGGTCGGCTCGTTCGGCGTACCGCTCATGCCTCCACGGTATCGAGGCGTGCGCGCCGCCGCACCGCCCCGCGCCGGGACCGACGGCGCTTGCGGATGCGATCGCGGTGTCGGCGCACGAGACTAACGTGGCCGGCATGGCTCAGATCGATGCAGACCTCGCACGCCTCGGCACCGAGTTCCGGCAGTGGCGCGCAGCGAACTCGTTCCGCACCTCCGACGACATCCCGCGCGTCGAGCGGCCGGCCGGGTGGGTGCCGCGGATCGATCCCGTGTCCGTCGAGGAGCGACGACGGGAGCTCGCCGGCTTCGTCGAGCAGTGGCGGGCGACGGATGTCTCGGGGCTGCCGATCCCCGACCAGGTCGACCACCGCCTGCTGGGGTCGGCGCTCGCGCGCGTGCGCTGGGAGCTCGACGTGCTCCGCAACTGGGAGCGCGACGCCGTCTTCCTCACGAGCCAGATCCTCGGCCCGTGGTTCGATCTGCTGCTTGCGCCACCGCCCTTCGGCGCGGCACGGCAGGCCGATCTCGTGACCGTGCTGGGAGCCGTTCCCCAGGCCGTCGAGCAGGCGATCGCGAACCTCGAGCGCGCCGGTGTCGCCACGCTCGCGCGAGTGGCTGCGGCCGAGCTCGCCAGCATCGGGTCGCGGCTGGCGGGTTCGGTGTCGGCGCTCACCGCGCACGTCGATGCCGCGACGGCGACCGCGCTCGCCGCAGCGCAGCCCGCTGCGAGCGCGGCGCTCACCCGGTACGCGCAGTGGCTCGAGGCATCCGCCGGTCGTCTCGGCCCCGAGGTCGTCGTGGGCCGCGATGCGTTCGTCTGGTACCTGCGGCACGTCGCACTCGTCGCGACGGAGCCCGAAGAGCTCGTGCGTGCGGCCCTGCAGGAGTACCGGCGCGCGGTCGCGGCCGAGACGATCTCGCGCAACCGGCACCGCGCAGTGACCGATGCGCCACTCGCGGCAGACGTGGCCGCCGAGGTCGCCGCCCAGGCCGCGGCGGAGGCCGAGGTGCGGGCCCTGTACGAGCGCGAGGGCCTGTTGAGCCAGCCCGAGTCGCTGCGCCGCTATCGCTTCGCGGAGTACCCGGCGTATCTCGAGCCGATCGCCTTCCTCGGCGTGACCGACGATCTCACCAACGAGCGGTCGCGCGAGGGCGATGCGGTCTCCTACGTGCCGGTGCCGGCGGTCGAACTCCCGTACTTCGATGCCGCGAACGCTCGCGACCCGAGACTCGGCATCATCCACGAGGGCGCGCACAGCCAGCAGCTCGCACTCTCGTGGGGGCATCCGCGCGCCATGCGCCGGCAGTACGTCGATTCGGTCGCCAATGAGGGCATCGCCCACTACAACGAAGAGCTCATGCTCGACGCCGGGCTCTTCGACGATGCGCCGCACTCGCAGACGATCGTGCACAACTTCATGCGGCTGCGTGCGCTGCGGGTGGTCGTCGACGTGAACCTCGCGACGGGCGTCTTCGGCCTCGACGAGGCGATCGACTTCTTCGTCCGGCTCGTGCCGATGGACGCCCCGACGGCCACCGAAGAGACCTCGTACTACGTGGCGACGCCCGGTCTCGCGATGGCGTACCTCGTCGGCAAGCTCGAGGTGAAGCGACTGCTCGCCGACGCCGTCGTCGCTCGAGGCGACGACTTCTCGCTCCGCGAGTTCCACGACTCGCTGTGGTTGAACGGCAACGTGCCGGTGTCGCTGCAGCGCTGGGAACTGCTCGGCGACCGTGGCGACGTCGACGTGCTCGACGCAGCAGGCGACTGGGCCGAGACCTTCCCGGGGTAGGAACGCAGCCGACGCCGTGCCATGATCGGCCTGTGGCCGACCGACTGATGCTCCTCGACACCGCCTCGCTCTACTTCCGCGCGTTCTACGGCGTGCCCGACTCGATCACGGCACCCGACGGCACGCCGGTGAACGCGGTGCGGGGCCTGCTCGACATGATCGCGCGCCTCGTCACCGACTTCGAGGCGACGAACCTCGTCGCCTGCTGGGACGACGACTGGCGGCCGGCATGGCGGGTCGAGCTCATCCCGAGCTACAAGGCGCACCGCGTCGAGCGGGCCGTGCCCGGTGGCGTCGACGTCGAGGAGACCCCGCCCGGACTCATCGTGCAGATCCCGCGCATCCGCGAGGTGCTCGGCCTGCTCGACATCGCCGTCGTCGGCGCCCCCGAGCACGAGGCCGACGACGTCATCGGCACCCTCGCGACCGGTGCCGACCTGCCCGTCGACGTCGTCACGGGCGACCGCGACCTCTTCCAGCTGATCGACGACGAGGCATCCGTTCGGGTCGTCTACACCGCGCGCGGCATGAGCAGGCTCGAGGTGCTGACCGACGCCTCGGTCGTCGGCAAGTACGGCGTGCTGCCGCAGCAGTACGTCGACTTCTCGGTGATGCGCGGCGACACGTCCGACGGCCTGCCGGGCGTCGCCGGCGTCGGCGAGAAGACCGCCGCGTCGCTGTTGCAGCAGTTCGTCGACCTCGATGGCATCCGAACGGCGGCAGCGGATGCCTCGGTGCCGATGTCCGCGAGCGTGCGCGCGAAGTTCGCCGCCGCCGCCGACTACCTCGACGTCGCCCCCACCGTCGTCGAGGTCGTGCGCGACCTCGACCTCGGCGAGTTCGACTCGCGACTGCGGCCCGTCACCGGTGCTCGCCGAGAGGCGTTCGAGGCGCTCGCGACGGACTGGAACCTCGGCGGATCGGTGGCGCGGGTGCTCGCCGCGCTCGATGCGCTCGGCTGAGGATCAGTCGACGGATGCCGCGCGGCGGGCCGTCGCCGATCGGGCGAACAGGGCGCGCGCGACGAGTCCGATCGCGGCGACGACGATCGCCGTGACGATCGGCGGGATGACGAGGCCGGGGTCGGTGAGCGCCATGCGGAAGACGCCGACTCCGTAGTCGACCATCTCGCTCGGGTACTGGGCGAGCACCCGGGTGCCCGCCGCGGCCGAGACGGCGGTGATCAGCGTGGGCCCCACCCAGAGCAACGCGAGGCTCGTGATCGCCGCGACGACACGGCCGACGGTCTCGATGCCGCCCCAGGCGATCGCCGCGCCGACGAGCACGGCCGGCACCCAGCGCACGGCGTCCCACAGCCAGGCCGGATCTCCCGCGAAGGCGGGCCCGCGTGGGGCCATGAGCGCGTGCAGCCAGCCGGCTGAGAGGATCGCCGCGATCGTGAAGCCGATGACCGCACCGGCGCGCGGCGCCCGGGCGATGAGCCAGAGCACGCCCACGCCGACGGCGACTCCCGCGACGGCGACCGCGACGATCGCGCCGAGGTACACCACCGACCAGTCGTCGTCGCGGAGACCTCCGCCGACGGTCGTGGCGGTCTGGCCGATGGCGACGACGTCGACGAGGAGCACCCCCATGAGCAGCATCGCGAATCCGCCGCGCGGGGCATGAGAGCGGGTCGAACGCGCCACGAGGCCCGCGATCGCGGCGCCGATGACGAGGAGCGAGGCGATGAGCGACAGGAAGTACTGGCTGAACGGCAGCAGCACGAGCGGCATGTCGTCGGGCAGGGTCTCGCTCGCCCAGAGGTTCTGCAACGGCAGGCGCATCCCGGTGATCAGCCAGGGCAGCAGGCCGAGGGCAGCGGATGCGACGCCGATCAGGAAGAGCTGCCAGGTGCGCAGGGCACGTGCCGGGCGCGCCCCCGGCGTCGTGTCCTCGGGGGAGTGTTCCACGTCGGGAGTCGCCTGACTCATCGCCACCTCGTCGTTCGATCGGGCCGTCCGGGCTGGGCGGTTCGACCACCCTACGCCCGACCCCGCGCGAGGCATCCGTCTGCTCATCGCCGGTGCCGAAGTGCCGAAGTGCCGGAGTGCCGAAGTGCCGGGCACGAGAATCGGCCCATGGCGGGATGTCGTCGCGATTCGGCAGCGGATCCGTCGCGGCTCGACGGGCGGAGCATGAGAATGAGCCGGTGACTCGTCGAGGGCTGATCCTGTTCGCCGCGCTCGGCATCGCCTGGGGCATCCCGTACCTGTTCATCAAGGTGGCGGTGAGCGAGCTCGACCCCGCGATGGTGGTGCTGGGGCGGGCCGGGCTGGCGGCGATCCTGCTGCTGCCGTTGGCGTTCTTCCGTCGCGAGGTGGCCCCGGTGGTGCGCCGGTGGAAGCCGATGCTCGCCTACACGATCGTCGAGATCATCCTCCCGTGGTACTTCTTGAGCTCGGCCGAGCAGCGGTTGCCCAGCTCGACGGCGGGGCTGCTGCTCGCCACCGTGCCGCTCGCCGGTGTCGCGATCGCCTTCGCGATGGGCCGGCCCGAGCGCCTCACGCGCCTGAACTGGCTCGGTCTCGCGCTCGGCATGCTCGGTGTCGCGGCGCTCGTCGGCCTCGACATCGCCGGCTCCGACCTCGTCGCCGTCGCGCAGATGGCCGTCGTCGTGGTGGGCTATGCGCTCGGCCCGGCGATCCTCGCGCGGTGGATGTCCGACCTGCCGGGCGTCGGCGTCGTGGCGGTGTCGCTCGCCGCAACGGCCGTCGTCTACGTGCCGTTCGTGCTCGTCACGGGCGGATGGCCGACGACGTGGCCGTCGCAGGCGGTCATCGTGTCGATCGTCGTGCTCGCCGTGGTCTGCAGCGCACTCGCGTTCCTGTTGATGGTGGGCCTGGTCGCCGAGATCGGGCCGGTGAAGGCGACCGCGATCACCTACGTCAACCCCGCGGTCGCGATCCTCGCCGGCGCGCTCGTGCTCGGCGAGCGGGTCACGGTGTGGACGATCGTCGGCTTCGCCCTCGTGCTCGCCGGCTCGTACCTCGTGACTCGCCGGAGACGTGCGCCCGTGGCGGCCGAAGGGCCGGAGGCGGCGTCGGCCGAGCAGCGGCTCGCCTGAGCTGTCGTTGGCCGAATCCTTTCGGCGCATGGCATTCTGGCCGGATGACCCGCCGCACCCATCGCGTCGCCGTGCTCGTGCTGCCCGGGGCGAAGCCACTCGACGTCGGCATCCCCGCACAGGTGTTCTCGACCCGCGCGAGCATGCCCTACGAGGTGCGGGTGTGCGGCGCGGCACCCGGACTCGTCACGGGCGGCGACGGGCTCTCCTACCACGTGGCCGACGGGCTCGATGCGCTCGAATGGGCCGAGACGGTGTTCATTCCGGGGTACCGGCACCCCGATCGCGACGAGCCGCCGGCAGCGGTCGTCGACGCGCTCCGGGCGGCGAACGCGCGTGGGACGCGCCTCGCGGCGATCTCGACCGGGGCGTTCGCGCTCGCGGCGACGGGCCTGCTCGACGGTCGTCGGGCCACGACCCACTGGCACTACACCCGGGCGCTCGCCACGAGGCATCCGCTCGTCAAGGTCGACACGAACGTGCTGTTCGTCGACGAGGGCGCGGTGCTGACGTCGGCCGGGGCGGCTTCGGGCATCGACCTCTGCCTGCACCTCGTGCGCCGCGATCACGGCGTCGCCGTCGCCAATCACGCTGCACGACGGCTCGTCGCCGCTCCGTACCGCAGCGGCGGCCAGGCGCAGTACGTTCCCCGGAGCCTTCCTCCCGAGCTCGGGCCCGTGTTCGCGGCGACGCGGGAGTGGGCGCTGCGACAGCTCGACGAACCGCTCACCCTCGATGCGCTCTCCCGCAACGCCAACGTCTCGCCGCGCACCTTCTCGCGTCGCTTCGTGGAGGACACCGGCTACACGCCGATGCAGTGGGTGCTGCGGGCGAGGGTCGACATGGCTCGCGAACTGCTCGAGCGCAGCGACCTCGGGGTCGAGCAGATCGCCGCGCGGGCCGGCCTCGGCACCGGGGCGAACCTGCGGCTGCATTTCCAGCGCATCCTCGGGGTCTCGCCGAGCGACTACCGGCACACCTTCGCCGCGGGGGAGTAGCGGGCGGGTCGCTGGCGAGGGGCCGCCGAGGCTATTTGGCGAGATCCTTGCGGATGCTGACCTGCACGCCACTCCCGCGCGACGGCCGACACGGCGAGGGTTGAGGGGTACGGATCGAAAGGAACCCCTCTGCCATGACCACCCGCATCGCCATCAACGGCTTCGGCCGCATCGGCCGCAACGTCGTGCGCGCACTCGTCGAGCGCGGCGCCGACCTCGAACTCGTCGCCGTCAACGACCTCACCGACCCCGCCGGCCTCGCCCGCCTGCTGAAGTACGACAGCACCGCGGGCCGCTTCGGCTCCTCCGTCCAGGTCGACGGCGATGTGCTCGTCATCGACGGCCGTCGCGTCAAGGTGCTCGCCGAGCGCGACCCCGCGCAGCTGCCCTGGGGCGAACTGAACGTCGACGTCGTGCTCGAGTCGACCGGCCGCTTCACCGACGCCGAGGCCGCGAAGGCGCACCTCACGGCGGGCGCCAAGAAGGTGCTCGTCTCGGCCCCCTCGAAGGGCGCCGACGTCACGCTCGCCTACGGCGTGAACACCGAGGCCTACGACGCCGACTCCCACGTCATCGTCTCGAACGCCTCGTGCACCACGAACGCGCTCGCCCCGCTCGCGAAGGTGCTCGACGACCTCGCCGGCATCGAGCACGGCTTCATGACGACGATCCACGCCTACACGCAGGACCAGAACCTGCAGGACGCGCCCCACTCCGACGCGCGTCGCGCCCGCGCCGCCGCCGTCAACATCGTGCCGTCGTCGACCGGTGCCGCGAAGGCCATCGGCCTCGTGCTGCCGAAGCTCGACGGCAAGCTCAACGGCGACTCGATGCGCGTGCCCGTGCCGGTCGGCTCGATCGTCGAGCTCAACACGACCGTCTCGAAGGACGTCACCCTCGACGAGGTGCTCGCCGCCTACAAGGCCGCAGCCGACGGCCCGCTCAAGGGCGTGCTCGAGTACTCCGACGAGGCGCTCGTCTCGACCGACATCGTCGGCAACCCGCACTCGTCGATCTTCGACGCCGACCTCACCCGTGTCGACGGCCGTCACATCAAGGTCGTCGCCTGGTACGACAACGAGTGGGGCTTCTCGAACCGCGTCATCGACTCGCTGACGCTGCTCGGCGCGTAGACCTCGCCGTAACCCGAACGGGCCCGCCTCCGATGGAGGCGGGCCCGTTCGTGTCCGGTGGGTCGACGCGCGAGCATCGAGCGTGGGGCGTCGTCGGTGCCGCTAGTCTCGGCGCCTATCCGCGCTCGCGCGGCGCGATCGCCGTGCCGACGAGTCCGACGATCGCCGCGACGGCCATCATGACGGCGATCGGCCACCAGTGCCCGGCCTGGGCGAGCAGCGCGGTCGCCGCGAGCGGGGCGAGCCCGCCGCCGACGATTGCTCCCGCCTCCCGGCCGATCGAGATGCCCGAGTACCGCACGCGCGTGTGGAACATCGCGGTGAAGTAGGCGGGTTGCACGCCGTCGGAGGCCGAGTTCACGATGCCGATCGCGGCGACCACGACACCGATGACGAGTGCCGCCGACCCCGTGTCGAGCACGAGGAAGAGCGGTGCGGCCAGCACGGCGAAGGCGACGAGGCTCCACACCACGAGGCGGCGCGGACCGATGCGGTCGCCGAGCGCGCCCCAGAACGGGCAGAGCACCGCGGCGACCGCCGCCCCGACGAGCAGCGCGGTGAGGGTGACCTCTCGGGGCATGCCGACGACCGTCGACGCGTAGCTCAGGCAGAACACCGAGACGACGTAGAAGGTCGTGTTGACCCCGACGCGCACGAGGAAGACGGCGAGGATGCCGCGTGGCCGGCGGAGCACCTCGGCGATGGGCTGACGCGCCTCTCGACGTGCCTCGAGCATCGCGACGAACTCGGGTGACTCGTCGACCCGGCGGCGCAGCCGCCAGCCGATCGCGACGAGCACGAGGCTCGCGACGAACGGCACCCGCCAGCCCCAGTCGAGCAGCGCCTGCTCGTCGAGCACGGCGACGAGCACCACGAACGCGAGGTTGCCGAGGATGAGTCCCACATACACCGCGCTCGAGATGAACGCCCCGCGGAACCCGCGCCGCAGCGGCGACTGCTCGAGGGCGAGCAGCACGGCGCCGCTCCACTCGCCGCCCGTCGCGAGCCCTTGCACGAGCCTGAGCACGACGAGCAGCACGGGCGCGAGCGCTCCGACCTGCGCGTGCGTCGGCAGCAGGCCGATGAGGGCGGTCGCGACGCCCATCGTGAGCAGCGTCGCCACGAGCACGCGCCGCCGGCCGAAGCGGTCGCCGAAGTACCCCGAGAGGAGGCCGCCGAGGGGGCGCGCGACGAAGCCCGTCGCGAACACGGCGAACGACAGCAGCAGGCTCGTGAGCGGATCGTCGGCGGGGAAGAACAGCGTCGGGAAGACGAGCGCCGCGGCCGTGCCGTAGAGGAAGAAGTCGTACCACTCGAGCACGGTGCCGAAGGCCGCCGCGGTGACGGCACGGCGGCTCCGGGCGGGGTCGGACGGGGTGCCTTCGGCGGGCGCGGGCTCGAGTGCCGTCGCCGCGGCGCTCACGCGGTCACCGCCCCGGCCGACGCCGGAGTCGCCGACGCGGCCGCGAGCGGAGCCGCGAAGAACGCCAGTTCGTGCCGCGCCGAGGCGACGAAGGCCCGATGCATCCGCTCGCGATGCTCGGGCGTCGCGCCCGCGGCCGCCCGCGTCACGAAGCCGATCGCCTCGCGCGTCGCGACGGTGAAGCCGGGGTCGGCGTATGTCGCGAGCCACGACGCGTACGGATGCGCCGGATCGAGGGCGGCCTCGCCGAACTCGCCCGCGGCGAGGCGTTCGCCGAGGTCGGTGTAGATCCAGAAGCACGGCAGCAGGGCCGCGATGAGCACGGCGTGATCGCCGCGCTGCGCGGACGCGAGCAGGTGGTCGAGGTACGCGGTCGTCGTCGCGTCGGGCGGTGCGGATGCCGCGGTGCCGGCCTCCGGACCGAGCCAGCCGGTGTGCAGTTCGAGCTCGCCGATGATCGAGCCGTGGGCGGAGTTCGCCCAGAAAGCCTGCCCTGCGGCATCCGGTGCGAGGCGCGAGGCCTCGGCGAGCACTCGTGCGTAGTCGCGCAGGTAGTGCGCGTCCTGGGCGAGGTAGCCGAGGAACGGTTCGCGCTCGAGCGAACCGTCGGCGAGGCCGCGGATGAACGGCAGTCCGTCGATCTCGTGCCGCAGGTCGGCGATGCCGGCCCACCACTCGGCCTCGACCTCGGCCGGCGTCGGCGCGGTGCGTGTGCCGCCGCGCGCCCAGAGACCGGCGAAGTGGTTGACGGGGCCGTGCCCGCCGCCGACGCCGAGCGCCTCGCCGTGACGCAGCGATTCGCGCAGCCAGCGGCGGGCCTCGGTGATCGCGGCCGGCCAGTCGCCGTGCTCGGCGGCGAGGGTCGCGATCGCCGATGAGAGCGAGCACCCGGTGCCGTGCGTCGCCGTCGTGGCGATGCGTTCGCCGCCGAAGTCGACGATCGTCGCGGTGGCGGCGTCGACGAGCGCGTCGGGCGCCGCATCGCCGGCGAGGTGGCCGCCCTTCGCGAGCACCCGCACGCCGTAGCGCGCCGAGACGCTCTCGGCCTGCGCGATCGCTTCGGCCCACGTCGTCGCGACGACCGGAGGCCCGCCGCCGGAGCCGGCGAGCACCGCGAGTTCGCCGAGGTTCGGGGTGACGAGGTCGGCCAGCGGCAGCAGCTCGCGCATCGCCGATTCGGCGTCCGCGTCGAGCAGGCGGTCGCCGCTCGTGGCGACCATGACCGGGTCGAGCACGACGATCGGCGGCCGGGTTCGTGCGAGCCAATCGGCGACGGTGCGGATGACCTCCGCGTTCGCGAGCATGCCGAGCTTCACGGCGTCGATCGTGATGTCGTCGGAGATCGCGTCGAGCTGCGCCGCGAGGAAGCCCGCCGGCGGCACGTGCACCGCGCGCACGCCGCGCGTGTTCTGCGCGGTGAGGGCGGTGATCGCGGCCATGCCGTAGCCGCCGACGGCGGAGATCGACTTCAGGTCGGCCTGGATGCCGGCGCCTCCCGAGGGGTCGCTGCCGGCGATGCTCAGCACTCGTGCCGTCATCGCGCCGCCTCCCATCGGTTCGCGAGATCTCGGGCCACGGCTCGCGGGTCGTCGGCCGCGCAGATCGCCGAGACGAGCGCGACGCCCGCGGCGCCGGCTTCGCGGAGCGGCGCGACGTCGGCGAGCACGATGCCGCCGATCGCGACGCACGGCAGTTCCGCCTCCGCGGCGAAGCGGGCGAAGCCGTCGATGCCGAGGGCCGGGGGATGGTCGGGCTTCGTCGTCGTCGGCCGGATGACGCCGACGCCGAGGTAGTCGACGGTGCCACGGGGCATCCGTCGCAGTGCCTCGAGGTGGGCGGGCGCGTTCGCGGTGAGACCGACGACGGCGTCGGGACCGAGCCGGTCGCGGGCGATCGCCGCGGCGGCGTCTCCCTGGCCGAGGTGCACGCCGTCGACGGGCAGGCCGCTCGCCCGCGCGGCGATCGCGAGGTCGAGGCGGTCGTTCACGAGCAGCACGGCGCGGCCGTCGATCGCGGTCGCGAGCTCTTCGAGGAGTCGGAGCAGGTTGGACGTGCTGTCGACCTTGTCGCGCAGCTGCACGGTGCGCACGCCGCCGTCGACCGCAGCCGCGACCACGGCGGTGACGCCGCGCTCGCCGCAGAGTGTGGCATCGGTGACGAGGTAGGTCGAGAGATCGAGTGCGGTGCGGGCGCTCACGAGCGCACCAGCGCGGCGTCGCCGTGGATGCCCGCGACATCGCCCGCGACGCCGCTCACCTCGACGTTCGAGACGCGCACCCGGGCACGCTCGACCACCTGTTCGGTCGTGAGCTGCGCGAGCGCGTCGAGGAATCGCGGTGCGAAGGTGCCGGGGCCGACGCTGCCCACCCCTCCCGGGTCGGTGGCGGCGAGCTCGGCGGCCACGGTGTAGACGAGCGTGGCCGCGACGGCGCCCGCGAACGGGTCGTCGGCGACGGCGAGGGACGCCGCGGTCACGGCTCCGAGCGCGCAGCCGCCGCCCGTCACGAGGGTGAGCAGCGGGTCGCCGTTCGCGATGCGGGCGATGCGGCGGCCGTCGGTGATGAGGTCGACGGGGCCCGACACCGCCACGACCGAGCCGTGCGCGGCAGCGAGGTGAGCCGCGGCATCCGCTGCCGAATCGGTCGAATCCGAGGCGTCGACGCCGCGGCCTCCGGCCCCGGCTCCGGCGAGCGCCATGATCTCGCTCGCGTTGCCGCGGATCACGGTGGGGCGGAGCACGAGGAGCTCGTGCGCGAGCGCCGTGCGCACGGGCAGGCTGCCGACCGCGACCGGGTCGAGCACCCAGGGCGTGCCGGCCGCATTCGCCGCGGGCACCGCCTCGCGTGCGGCGTCGCGCTGCTCCTCGGTCGGGGTGCCGAGGTTCACGAGGAGCCCCGACGCGATGCCCGCGAAGATGCCGGACTCGCCGCGGATGTCGACCATCGCGGGCGCTGCGCCGAGCGCGAGCAGGGTGTTGGCCGTCACGTTCGTGACGACCTTGTTGGTGATGCACTGCACGAGCGGCGTCTTCTCGCGAACGAGGTTCAGCAGTTCGGCCGAGTGCCGGGCAGGGTCGATGGACAGACGATCGCTCAACGCGACATCCCTTCGCTAGTTCGAACTAGATCAGGTTCGACGGGTGTGTTCTCAGCCATGCCCGCTTCGGGTGAAGCGGCGCACGGCACCCCGTGTCACTGCGGTCGAGCCTAGTGGTCGATCGCTCGCGTCACTCCGCGGGCGACGGATCGGGGATCTCCTCCGGCCGGTACTTCGGCAGCCGGCTCGCGGGGATGATCGCGAGCGCGCTCACTCCGGCCATGATGAGCAGGCCGAGCTTCAGCGCGCTGAGCCGCGCATCGGTGTTGATCTGCACTGCCGCGTCGACCTGGGCGTCGGTCGCATCCGTCGCATCCAGGACCTCGCGCAACTGGTCGTTGCTCACGAAGTTGACCTCGCCGAGGTCGACTTGGGCCACGACCTCGTCGGGGATCTCGACGTCGTTCGCGACGGCCTGGGCGATGTTCATGCTGAGGATCGTCACGAGCATCGCGCCCGCGATGGCGGTGCCGACGGCCGAGGCGAGGTTCTGCGTCGTTCCGCGGATCGAGCCGACATCGCCCGCCAGCTCCTTCGGCGCCGACGTCACGAGCACGTTGAAGACGAGGGTGACGAGTGCACCCTGGCCGATGCCGAACACGATCAGTCCCGCGATGGTCGGCACCGTCTCCCAGTCGTTCGTCACCACGAACGAGAGCCAGAGCAGGGCGACGGTCGTGAGGATGAACGAGAACAATGCGATCGTGCGGGGCGCGTAGCGCCGGTAGAAGCGCACCACGAGCGTGGCGGTGATGAAGACCGTGACGTTGAACGGCATCATCGCGAGCGAGGTGTCGAATGGCGTGCGACCCTGCACGATCTGGATGTAGAGCGGCACGGTGAAGTTGATCGCCGCCTCGAGCGAGACGATCACGAACATCGCATAGACCGCGGCGCGTTCGCGCGAGGAGCCGAGCACCGAGAGGCTCACGAGCGGCACCTTGCCCTCGCGTGTGCGCCGACGAGTCCACACGAAGAACGCCTGGCCGAGGATGAGTCCGAGGACCACGAAGACCGGCGCGGGTGAGAGGCCGAGCACGTCGAACGGGGCGTTCGGCGTCGCGAGCACGATGCCCCACGTGTTCAGGTTGTTGAAGCCGAGGGTGAGCAGCACGATGCCCGAGCCGATGAAGAGGGCGGCCACGAGGTCGATCTTGATGCCGGGGTCGCCCTTGTCGGAGCGCAGCGTGAAGCTGAGCGCGAAGACGACGACGGCGAGCACGAGCAGGATGAGGAAGACCGGGCGCCAGCCGACCAGGGTGCCGAGCGCTCCGCCGATGAAGAACGCGCTCACCCCCGAGATCGCGCGGGCCGACCCGAGCGAGCCGATCGCGGTCGCCTGCTGGGGGCCGTGGTAGTTCTCGGCGATGAGCGCGACGAGCGACGGCACGATGATGGCGGCGGATGCCCCCGCGAACGCCTGCGCCGCGATGACCCACTCGATCGTGGGAGCGAACACCATCAGGAGCTCGGCGAGACCGAACAGGCCGACCACGATACGGAAGACGAGCACCCAGCCGAACCGCTGCCCGAGCTTCGCGCCGACCATGACGAGGGCCGCGACCATGAGCCCGTACGTCACGATCGCGGTGCTCACGGCGGTGGGCGGTACACCGAACTCCTCGACCATGCCGCCGATGGAGACGGGCAGTGCCGCGACGTTGAACGACATGAGCACTTGGGCGAGGAAGAGCCCGATCATCGGCGCCCACGATGCCTTCGCGATGAGGGCATTCTCGGGGGAGTGCGTGCTCGAGGTCATGGTCGACTCCGTTCCGTGGATGGTTCGTGCGTCGTCGACGCGAAAATGTTGAGTCCGAGGCTGCGGGCGAGGTGGGCGGTCGCGCGTTGGCCGCGCACGCTGTTGCCGGCACTGTCGAGTCGCGGTGAGTACGTGCCGATGCCGGCCTTGCCCGGGGAGACGGTCACGATGCCGCCGGCGACACCCGATTTGCCGGGCAGGCCGATCTCGAAGAGCCATTCGCCCGAGCGTTCGTAGAGGCCGCTCGCGGCGAGCACCGCCAGGGTGTCGCGGCACACCTCGGGCGAGACCACCTGCACGCCGGTGACCGGGTTCAGGCCGCCGTCGGCGAGCGTCGCACCCATCACCGCCAGATCGTGGGCGCTCACGAGGAGTGCGCACTGCTTCGTGTAGAGGTCGACGGTTTCGAGGGGGTCGCGATCGAGCCGGCCGTAGCTCTCGAGCAGGCCGGCGATCGCTCGATTCCGCTGGTTCGTCGCCGCCTCCGAACGGTAGACGACGTCATCGAGCTCGAGCGTGCGGCCGGCGAAGCGGGAGAGACCCTCGACGATGAACGCCCATTGGGCGTCGGCGTCGTCGCCCGGTACGAGTGCCGTCGTCGCGATCGCCCCGGCGTTGACCATCGGGTTCAGCGGGTGCCCGTCGTTCAACTCGATCGCCATCACCGAGTTGAACGGCAGCCCGGTGTTGTTCACGCCGATGCGCTCGAGCACGGGTCGGTGGCCGAGCTCTTCGCAGACGAGGGCGTAGACGAAGGCCTTCGAGATCGACTGGATCGAGAAGCGCCGATCGACGTCGCCGGCGTCGTGCACCCTGCCGTCGACCTCGACGACCGCGACCCCGAACAGCGCCGGATCCGCCTCGCCCAGGATGGGGATGTAGTCGGCGACCTCGCCGTCGTCGACCGTGCGGTTGCGCTCGTAGGCGGCCTGGACGAGCGACTCGACGTCGTCCCACGAGGGGAGTGCGCCGGCGGAGGCGCGCTGTTCGATGTCGTCGACTTCGAGATCCACGCGTCCCCCTGACATCACAACGTTGCATCCGCATTACGGAATGATCGATCGTTTGCGGCGATGATCCCGATCATGCTGCACGCGCCGCGCCGACATGCGGAAGCCGCGTCGGGAAGTCGGACTCTGCTCGATCGCGAATCGCGATGCGGGCGACGCGGGTTCAGCGCGTCAGGCGCAGCGGGTTGTCGCGGGCGAGTTCGACGACGATTCCGTGATCGGGGCCGGGGTGTGAGGCTCATGCCTCCCAGCATGGCGAGGGGCGACTCGGCAACGAGAACGGGGGCGGATGCCGCGTGGCACCGCCCCCGTTCCGTTCGGGTCGAGCTAGCCGATCGTGTGCCGCGAACGCACCCGCACGACGGCGTACGCCGCGCCGCCCGCTGCGAGCAGGGCGAGCGCGAGCCACCCGAGCACGTCGACGAGCGGGGCGCCGGTGGACGCGAGCCCCGCGCTCGTCGTCTCCTCGCCGGAGCCGGCCGCGGCGACCGTGATCGACGAGCTCGCGACCTCGACGCCGTCGATCGTGACGACGATCGTGTGGGCGCCGGCGGGCGTCGCAGCGGGGATGGTTCCCGTGAAGGTGAACCCGCCGTCGCTGTTCGTCGTCGCAGCGCCGAGCGTCTGCGGCGTCGAGTGGAGCTCGACCGCGAAGCCCTCGGTGCCCGGCGCCAGGCTCTTGCCGACGACCGTGATGCGGCCGCCCGGCACGAGGTCGCCGGTCACCGTGACCGTGCCCTTCACCGTCGTCGGGTCCTCGGCGGGCGCTGCCACCACGGTCACGGCGGTCGAGGCTGCGGATGCCGCGGACGTGCCGACCGTGTTCCGCGCGGCGACGGTCGCCGTGTACGCGCCGCCCGCGAGCCCGGTGAAGGTGTGCGTCGTCGTGCCGGCGGGCACCGAGACCGGGGCGGCGCCGTTCAGCGAGACGAGGTACTCCGTGATGGGCGAGCCGCCGTCGGCGGGTGCCGCCCACGAGACGGTCACGTCGGTGCCGGCGACCGTGGCGCCGGGCGCCTCGGGGGTGGCCGGTGCGGTGGCGACGACCTCGGGGTCGTACGGCAGCGCGTCGAAGAAGGTGCCGAGGGCGGCGATCGCCTCATCGGCGAAGGCGAGCTGTGCGGCGAGACCGGCGGGGTCGGGCCGGTCGGCGTACCGCCCGGGCAGGTCGTTCACGTACCACCACTCGGTCATGTACTCCTTGTAGGTGCCGTCGCCGTTGGCGTGGATCCACTGCTGCGCGATCGGCGCGGGCTGGCCGCCGACGGTGCGCGAGCGGTCGTACTCGAGCAGGTACGGCACCTGCAGCTTCTTCGCCGTGGCGAGCGCCTTCGAGGTGTCGCCGCCCGGGAAGTAGTCGACCTGGCCCGAGACTCCGGGCACGTACTGGGTCACGAGGTTCGGCAGGTACTTCGTGACGAGGTCGCCGTAGAAGTCCGCGAACTCCGAGCCGGTGTCGCGGATGTGCAGGTCGTTGCCCGAGTTGCCGTCGAGGCGCAGGTCGAAGAAGTAGACCTTCGCGACATCGTTCGCCACGGCCTGCCGGTTGACCTCCTTCAGCACGGCGCGGGTGTTGTGGCACCACGTGCCGCCGAAGAGCAGCACGTAGTCGCCGTCGCTCTCGAGCAGGTTCACGAGCTCGGGGTAGGTGACCGTCTGCACGCGCCAGTCGGCGTCGCCGTCGTCGAGCACCGTCGCGCCGCCGTAGACGTCGCGGCCGCCGTAGGCCGAGGCGTGCTTGGCGTTCACGACCTGCTCGGTGAAGGTGAACTGGTCGCTCGTGTCGAGGTCGGCTGCCGTGCCGAGCACGGCGGCGACCTGCGCCTTGTAGGCGGTGAGCGCGGCCGGTTCGGCGAGCTGCCCGGCGGTCACCGGGGTGGTGATCGCCGAGACGATGCGGTCCTCCGCTCCGCCCGCGAGGTGCGCCGAGTCGTAGACGAAGAGCGTCGGGTCGTCGGTTCCGTCGAACGGCGTCTGCGTGTCCTTGCTGAGGGCGTTGGTCACGAGTCGTGCCCAGAGCGGGGCGACGTCGGCGTTCGTGGTCGTGCGGATGTCGAGTCGGTCGCCGTCGAGTCGCGGGTTGAAGTTGTAGATGCGCTCGACGCCCGCCGCCTTCGCGACGTCGTTGATCGGACCGACGGTCGCCGCCGTCTGCGCGTCTTCGGGTCCGCCGATGAGGAAGGCGAACCGGCCCTCCTGGCCGAGCAGGTACTCGAACCGTTCGAACGTGACGGTCTCGTAGACGCTGTCGGGGCCGAGGCCGTCGTAGGCGTCGTCGAACCAGTCGACGGTGTCGGTCGGACTCGCGGGGGCTGCGGTGGCCGGGGTCGCCGCGACACCGCCGAGCACGACGGTGCCGGCGATGGCGAGTGCGGTCAGCATCGCCGCCCGCCTCTGGGTGGGGCGCTGGTGGTCGGGCACGGTGCTTCCTTTCTCTGGGGGGTGGGCCGGGCCGGTCATTCGGGCGCGGATGTCTCGTCGGGCTGTTCGCTGCGGGCGGTCGCGGTCGCGTTCGTGCGGCGGCGGGCGATCAGCCGCTGGCCCAGCAGCGCGAGTGCGCCGATGCCCACGAGGGCGATGAGGATGCCGGCACCGGCGAGCCATTCGGGTGCTCCGCCGTAGGTGGCGGCGCTGGTCTCGACGGCCTGCGCGGTGGGCTTCGCGGTCGATGCGGTGATGGTCACCGACTTCGACACGCTCGACACGGGCGACTCGCCGACGGCGTTCACGGCGACCAGGGTCGCGGTGTACTTGCCCGCACCGAGCACGCTGAAGGTGTGCGAGGTCGCGGTCGCCGCGAGGGGGATCGCGGTGCCCTTGTTGAGCGAGAGCTTGTAGCCGGTCACCGGCGACCCGCCGTCGGTCGGGGCCGCCCAGGTCACGGTGAGTGCGCTGCCCTTGGCGGTCAGTCGTGGCGCCGCCGGGGCGAGCGGTGCGGTCGCGGCGACGGCCGCGGGCTTCGCCGCGCCGGCCGCAGCCTGCGATGCATCCGTGGTGTCACCCGACTCGTCGGAGGAGCTGCCGCCGGAGGTTCCCGTGGTGCCACCGGACGTGCCCGTGGTGCCGGTCTTCGGCGCGGGTGCGGGCGCCGGGGCCGGCGCGGGTGCCGGGGCGGGGGCGGGGGCGGGGGCCGGCGCGGGTGCCGGGGCGCTGCCGCCGCCGATCGCGGGCGGCGGATCCTCCTGGGTGCTGTCGTACGGGTACCCGCCGGCGTCCTCGCAGGCGCCCAGGTCGAAGTTGATCGAGCAGAGGTCGCAGACATCGCCTGCGGCCGACGCCGACCCGCTGCTGATGAGCACGAGCGCGGGCACGGTGATCGCGAGCACGAGGGTCGCCGCGAAGCCGCGGAGTCCGCGGGCGCGGTGGGTGGTGCGAGAGGTCATGGCGTTCTTCCTTCTGGGTCGGCCGGTCAGCGGTGGGCGGCGAGTTCGGTCGGTGCGGCGCCCGGCGTCGAGGCATCCGCTTCGATGGCGTCGGAATCGTGCCCGCCCGCGTAGGAGGCGTCGGCGACGCGGTCGTCGTCGAGGTCGTCGCGATGCACGGCGCGGCCCGCGAAGATCTCGTCGTCGAGCGCGCCCGCACGCCGGGCGACGATCGCGGCACTCGTGGCCGCCGCAGTGACGTTGGCCATGGTGCTCGCGGTGCCGGCGATGGCGCTGATCGGAATGAGCAGCACGAGCACCTCGATGGGCAGGCCCACGGCGGTGAGCACGGCCGTCGCCGTGACGATCGCGGTGCCGGGCACGCCGGCGGTGCCGAGGGAGACGAGCAGCCCGAGCACGACGAGCACGACGTAGTCGAGCGGCGTGTAGTCGATGCCGAGGGCGTTCACCGTGAAGACGGCGACGAGGGTGGGCCAGATGCCGGCGCATCCGGGCATGCCGATCGTCGTGCCGATCGGGGCGGTGAAGCCCGCCACCTCGTCGGAGACGCCGATCTTGCGGGTGAGCGTCGAGATCGTGAGCGGCAGTGTGCCGATGCTCGACTGCGTCGTGAACGCCGTGTACTGCGCCGGGGTCAGCAGCCGGAAGAACCGCAGCGGGTTCAGGTCGGCGAAGACCCGCAGCAGCACGCCGTTGACGAGGTACGCGTCGACGAAGCAGGCGACGAGCGCGATCACGAGCACGCCGACGAGCGAGAGCGCCGTCTCGATGCGGGTCACCGCGGTCGAGGTGGTGACCGCGACCAGCGCGAGCACCGCGTACGGGGTCAGGGCGATGATGAAGCCGACGGCCTTGAAGAGCACGCGCCGCGTGGCATCCACGAACTCCTTGAACGGCCGCACCTTCTCGGCGTTCTTGTCGGCGACGATCAGGTACGAGACGGCGATCAGCAGGGTGAAGAGGATGATCGCGATGATGTTGTTCGACGAGATGTCGCCGACGACGTTGTGCGGGAAGAGTCCGACGATGACCTCGTCGAGCGGGGCGAGGAGGCCCGTCAGCGCCGAGCCGTCGACGCCCGCAAGTTCGAGGTTGGCGCCCTTGCCGATGCCCGTCGCGAGCGCCAGGCCGAGGGTCAGCAGGATCGCGATGAGGTTCGTGGTGAGCAGCCAGAAGACCGAGCTCAGGCCGATCGTGCGCAGCTTCGCGAGACTGCCGAGCGACGTCACGCTCGAGAGCACCGAGACGATGATGAGCGGTGCGACGACCGCCGTGATGACGTTGACGTAGATCGTGCCGATGACGTCGACGTAGTCGAGGTGCCCCTGGAAGGCCAGGCCGACGCCGATGCCCACGACGAGCGCGATGACCGTCAGCAGCGTGAATTTCGCGCCGGCGCGGCGCAGCAGGAAGAGGCCGGCGAAGAGCGCGGCGATGACGGCGAGGGCGGCGATCGAGAGCCAGTCGAGGTCAGCCACGACGCTCTCCGAGCGGAGCGGACGAGGTGCGGATTCGGTGCATGGGCACGACCGTATTGACCGCCGGATGCCTCGGTGCGACGCGTGTCGCACTGTGAATGCCTATGACGGCATACGTCGCTCGGAGTGCTCGGACGGTGTCATTCGATGTCGTCGAGTGGCGTACCGCGACGTCGGATGACGTCGACCGACGTCGCCCGTATGACGTTCTGCGACATCACCGACCCGGGCGAGCGGATGCCTCAGACCGTCACGCCGCTCGGCGCGGTCGAGCCGCCGAACCAGTGCGCGGGAGCGGGAAGCACGATGCCGTTCGCCGCGAGCGCGATGACGACGAAGGCGTAGACCATGATCACGATCGTGAGCACGCCGAGCGCCATGGTGATGGGCACCGCCGGGGAGACCCGCATGCCCTCGCGACGGTAGCGGGGCGCCGCCATGAACGCGATCCACATCGAGGCCGTGGCGAAGCCCGTGATCCACACCGTGCGCAGCGCGTCGCCCTCGAGGGGTGCCGCCACGGCGATGATGAGCGAGGCGATGCCCATGAGCAGTCCGGTGTACGCGAAGAACCGTGCGAACCCGACGCCGCCGACCTCGTCCTCACCGGTCCACCAGGGACCGTCGGGCCGTTCCGGCTCCTCGGAGCCATCCGGCTCGCGTGCGTCGCTCATGCTGCGATCGTACGGGGCGACGGCGCGGTCACGGCCTGACGAGCCCGAGCCGCACGAGGCTCTCGGCCGAGGCCACGATCGCGTCTTCCGTCGAGCGAGGATGCCATCCGAGCATCCGCTCGGCCTTCTCATGCGAGGCGCCCTGCGAGCGCCGCAGCTGCGGCGCGACCGCACGCAGCTCGGCGTTGACGACTGCGCCGGCCTGCACGAGCCACCGCGGGAGCACGCGCGTCGGCACGTGCTTCGCATCGGCGCCGAGGCGGTCGCGCAGCATCACGGCGAGGTCATGGAAGGCGATGGGATCGCCGGCCACCGCGAGGAATCGCTCGCCTGCGGCGTCCGGATGCGTCATCGCCCGCACGTGAAGGTCGGCGACGTCGCGCACGTCGACGCCGGTCGTCGTGCCGGGCGGAACCGCAGGCACTCGACCGTTCAGCAGGCCGAGCAGGATCTCGATGGAGCTCGAGAAGTCGCGCCCGAGGGCAGGGCCGAAGATGGCGACCGGATTCACGACCGCGAGCTCGAGGTCGCCGCCTGTGCCCTCGACGAAGTCCCAGGCCGCCCGCTCGGCGATCGTCTTCGACTTCACGTAGGGCGTCACGTTGGGGCCGTCGGGGTTCGTCCAGTCCTCCTCCGTGAACGGCCGACCCGGGTCGACCGCGTGCCCGTATCCGATCGCCGCGAACGACGAGGTCAGCACGACCCGGCGTACTCCAGCGGCGCGCGCGGCCCGAAGGACTCGCAGCGCGCCGTCGCGGGCGGGCACGATCAGCTCGTTCTCGTCTTTCGGCTGGCGCACCGGAAACGGTGATGCCACGTGCAGCACGAAGTCGGTACCTGCGACGGCCTCGGGCCAGCCATCGTCGTGCATGAGATCGGCGGGCACGACCTCGACGTCGTCGACACGGGCGGTGCTCGCAACGCCCGCCGCGGCGAGCCCGGCTCGCACGAGGTCCCGCACATCCCCGGCGCGCGCGTGGGAGCGCACGGTCGTGCGGACGCGATGGCCCGCTTCGAGGAGCTGCACGATGCAGTGCGCTCCGACGAACCCCGTGCCGCCGGTCACCAAGACGTGCTCGCCGCTCACCTGAGCCTCCTGGTCGGACTCTACTCCCGCGCCCGATCGACGGGTTCCGCGCGAGCGGAGCATGCGCGGCTGCGGTGCCCGGGCATTGACCTCGCGGCATCCGAGCCACTAGTGTTCGAAAGCTGCGCACTCCGCGCAGCATCCCCGGAACCTGGAAGGAAGGTCATGACCGTGTCTCTGCAGCGCACGAGCAAGCCCTCCTTCATCGAGATCACCGATGGGCACTGCCTGCTCAATCGCGAACTCGACCAGGTTCTCGACCCGGCACTCTGACGCCGACGCGGCAAGCCCGCATTCTCGTCACCCCGTGCCGGTCGAGGCCCGGGGTGTTTCTCTGTCTGCGCGCGACGGGGAGCCTCGGGCCCCCGGATCAACGCAACGCACACGCAAGACAGGAAAGGAACATGGAGACCATCACGAAGCGGCTCGTCTCGTGGGCGAGCCTGATCGACGAGAAGACCGTCGACCAGGCCCGCACCTCGTCGACGATGCCGTTCATCTACCCGCACCTCGCGCTCATGCCCGACGCGCACCTCGGGCTCGGCGCCACGGTCGGCTCGGTCATCCCGACCCTCGGGGCGATCATCCCCGCGGCCGTCGGGGTCGACATCGGCTGCGGCATGATCGCGGTCAAGACGCAGTTCACCGCGTCGGAGCTGCCGGCCGATCGGCGGCCGGTGCGCGAGCAGATCGAGCGTGCCATTCCGCTCTCGGCGGGAAAGCACAATCGCAAGGTCGTCGCGACCGCCGCGCCGCGCATCGCCGAGCTCGAGGCCCTCGCCGAGGCGAAGGGCTTCGACCCGGCGACGTACGCGGGCAACTGGCGCGAGCAGCTCGGCTCGCTCGGCAGCGGCAACCACTTCATCGAGGTCTCGGTCGACGAGAACGACGACGTGTGGCTGTTCCTGCACTCGGGCAGCCGGGGCGTCGGCAACAGGATCGCCCAGCACCACATCGCGGTCGCCCGGCGACTCGCGAAGCAGTGGTGGATCGACCTGCCCGACCCCGACCTCGCCTACCTCGTCGAGGGCACGCCCGAGTTCACGAAGTACATCCGCGAGCTCCGGTGGGCGCAGCACTTCGCGCTCCTCAACCGCGAGGAGATGATGGACCGCGTCATCCGGCAGGTCGGCGAGTGGGTCGGCACGCCGGTGCAGGAGCTCGAGCGCATCAACTGCCACCACAACTTCACCGAGAGCGAGGAGCACTTCGGCAAGCGGGTGTGGGTGTCGCGCAAGGGCGCGATCCAGGCGGACGCCGGTCGGCCCGGGCTCATCCCCGGATCAATGGGTACCGCGTCGTACGTCGTCGAGGGACTCGGCGACCCGATGTCGCTGAACTCGTCGCCGCACGGCGCCGGCCGCACGTTCTCGCGGACGAAGGCGCGGCAGACCTTCACGCACGAGCAGCTGCGTGAGGCGATGACGGGCATCGAGTTCCGCGACACCGACGCCTTCATCGACGAGATCCCGCAGGCGTACAAGCCGATCGACCAGGTGATGGCGGATGCCTCGTCGCTCGTGACCGTGCGGCACACGCTGCGGCAGCTCGTCAACGTGAAGGGCGACTGACCGGCCCCTGAGCGGATGCCGCGGCTCGCGTGCTCCATCGGAAGCACGCGGGTCGCGGCGCGGTGACGGCCCGATGGTCTGCCACGACATCGTTACCCACTCGAGATCCCCGGGAGGGTGCCGTTCGGATAGCTTCGGGAGACCCGAACTCCCGAAAGGACCACGTCTCCCGTGATCTCTCGTCGCATCGTCGCGCCCTCCCTCGCTCTCGGCCTCGCCGCCATCATCAGCCTCGGTGCCTTCAGCGCTTCCGCTTCGGCCGAGGAGACGGTCCCCGGTTCCTCAGGGATCCCCGGCTTCCCGTCGGAGTCGCCGACGACCCCGCCGGTCGAAGAGACGAAGACCCTCGTGCTCTCGCCGGCGAAGGCCGTCACGAAGCCCGGCGTGCCCGTCACGTTCGAGGTGACCGTGCTGGCGAGCGAGGGCGGCGCACCGCTCGACCCCCAGCCGGAGCTCGAGTACTTCCTCGGGACGGATCTGTCCGGCGATGTCGTCGACGGACTGACCGTGACAGCGTTCAGAGACGGGCCTCGGGCCGTCATTGTCCGATCGGGTGCGCAGTACGGCGTGACGAGCCTCACGGTCGTCGGCGACCCGGTCGCCCTGCAGATCACGCCGAGTGCGCCGAGCGTCGCGAAGGGCGGCTCGCTCACCTTCGCGGTGACCGGCACCGACAAGTGGGGCACGCCGATCGATGGGAGTGCGGCCGTGCTCACGAGCTCGGTCGGCACCGATGTCGTCAGCGGTCAGACCGTCACATTCCCCACTGCGAGCCCGCACACGATCACTGCCACGCTCGCCGGGGTGACCGCATCGGTCACCGTCGAGGTGGTGGCGTCGTCTGGCGAGGCGGCCGCGCCGGCCGCGCCGGAAACACCGACCGGGCTCGCCGAAACCGGTGCAGCACCGCTGGGCGCCGGCCTCACCGCGGCGATGCTGCTGCTCGCCGGTGCCGCGGTCTCAGTGCTCACGGTCGCGCGTCGCCGCGCTGCGCGTCAGTAGTCGTTCACCGACCACACGACTCCCCGGTCGCGCGACGCGCGGCCGGGGAGTCGTTCGTTTCACGTGCCTGACCGTGCGCCACCGCGGATTTCCCGTCTGATGTCGATCTGGCGCATTCTCGTTCGACGCCAGAATGAGAGCGGAGATACCGACTCGGAAGGAATCACACCATGCGCACCCTCATCGTCACCGAGTTCATCAGCCTCGACGGCGTCATCGACTCGCCCGGCGGCGGCTCGCACCCGCGGGCCGGCTGGACGTTCAAGGACGTCCCGTTCGTCGAGGAGGCGTACGCGCTCAAGGGCAGCGAGCAGCTCGAGGCGGGCGCGATGCTCATCGGCCGCGTCAGCTACGACGAGTTCGCGCCCGTCTGGCCCACGATGGTCGACGACTTCGCCGAGTACAACGCGATGCCGAAGTACGTCGTCTCGAGCACCCTGTCCGACCCCGAGTGGAACAACACGCACGTACTGCGTTCGCTCGACGAGGTCGCGAAGCTCAAGGAGGGCGACGGCGCCCCCATCATCGTGCACGGCAGCGCCACGCTCGCGAAGGGCCTTGCCGCGGCCGGCCTCGTCGACCGCTACCACCTGCTCGTCTTCCCGGTGCTGCTCGGCGACGGCAAGCGCCTCTTCGGCGACGGAGACCCGTACACGCACCTCGACCTGGTCGAGTGCGAGGCGTACTCCAACGGCATCATCAAGCAGGTCTACGACGTCACGCGCTGAGCGGATGCCGCGGCATCCGTCTGCGCTCCGGGCTCAGCCTTGCTCCGGGCTCTGCTGCAGTTCCCGAAAACGCGTATGCCAGTTCCCCCTCAGCGATGAGGCGGAACTGGCATGCGCCATGACGACAACTCGCCGAACGCCTACCGGGCCGCTCCGGCCGAGCTCACCCGCTGCTTCTCGCGCACGTAGACCTCGCGGCGCACCCGGGCGACGACGTCGCCGTCGCGGTCGGTGATCTCGGTCTCGAACCACTCGAGCACCTTCGCGCCGCCGCGGGCGCGCTCGCGCAGCTCGGCCGTCTTCTCGGGCGGCACCGCGAACTGCGCGGTCAGCACTCCGCGGCCGGGCTTGACGAACTCGATCTCGCCGCGGGTGTCCCACACGATGTAGTCGCGGCCGATCTGGTGCATCACGAGCATGAAGAAGTACGGATCGGTCATGGCCGACATCGATCCGCCGAACGCGGTCTTCACGTAGTTGCGGGTGAAGACGTTGACGTGCAGTTCGACCGTCGCGCTCGTCCAGTCGGGGGCGAACCGCTTCACCCGGATGCCGCTGAACAGGTTCGGAATCCACAGGCTCATGCCGAGGGCGAGGCGTCGAGGTGTCACGGGCATGCAGACGAGTCTTGCGCGCCCGATCGGATGTCGCGAACGGCTTGTCGGGCATCGACAAGCCGCGTGGTCCAGCGGCGGGGCGGCACGCGTCGTGCCGCCCCGCCGCTGGACCGGCGTCCGGCTCAGGCCGCGGCGTCGTCCTCGACGGCGACGACCGCGCGCAGGCCGTCGACGAGCGTCGTCGTCGGGCGGCCGAGCAGGCGGGAGAGCGTGCCATCCGTCTGGCTGAGCGCACCACTCGCGATGCCGGCGTCGATCGCCGCGACGAAGCCCGCAGTGCCCGCGTCGAGGCCGACGGCCTCGAGGGTGGCGACGTGCTCGGCGGTCGTGAGCGGCGTGTACGTCACGTCGCGTCCGACGACTTCGGATGCCGCGGCGGCGAGCTCGTCGTAGCTCCAGGCGACATCGCCGCCGAACTCGTAGACCTGGCCGAGGTGGCCGTCTTCGAGCAGCACGACGGCGCCGCCCTCGGCGAGGTCGGCACGAGTGGCGCTGGCGACGCGCCCGTCGGCCGTGGACGCGGCGATGACGCCGGTCGACGCGGCGCGCGAGACATCCGCTGCGTAGTTCTCGGTGTACCAGTTGTTGCGCACGATCACCGCGGGAACGCCCGAGGCCGCGATGGCCTCTTCGGTGGCCTTGTGGTCTGGGGCGAGCACGAGGCTCGACGTCGTGGCGCGGGGCGCGCTCGTGTAGACGAGCTTCGTGATGCCGGCGGCCTTCGCGGCGTCGATCACGTTCTGGTGCAGGGCGGCGCGGTTGCCGGGCTCGGATCCGGAGATGAGCAGCACGCTGTCGACTCCCTCGAGGGCGGCGGTGATCGTCTCGGGTCGCGCGTAGTCGAGCTCGGCGGTGCGGATGCCGCGGGCCGCGAGGTCTTCGAGCTTCGACGTGTCGCGGGCGGTCGCGATGACGTCGGCGGGAGCAGCGCCGCGGGCGAGCAGCGCGTCGACGACGAGGCGGCCGAGCTGGCCCGATGCGGCGGTGACGAGAATGGTCATGGTGTGGTGGTCCTTCCGGTTGCGGTCACCATGGGGCAACCGGATGCCTCGCGTGAACCTTCCCTCGCGGCGGTACCCACTTTGAAGTAAGGTACCCACATGATGGTAAGTCTTGCGGAGATCCGGGAAACCTCGGGCGAAGTCTTCACCGACGGATGTCCCACACGCGTGGTACTCGATCACATCATGAGCAAGTGGGGCGTGCTCGTGCTGCTCGCGCTCACCGACGGCACCCGCCGTTGGGGCGAGCTGCGCCGCGAGGTCGACGGCATCAGCGAGAAGATGCTCGCCTCGACGCTGCGCACCCTCGAAGCCGATGGCATCGTGTCGCGCACCTCGTATCCCGAGGTGCCGCCGCGCGTGGAGTACGCGCTGACCGAGCTCGGCCGAGAGCTCATGGAGCACATGCTGCCCCTCGTGCAGTGGGTCGCGGTGCGCGCCGACGGCATCGTGCGGGAGGGCTGACGCGCCGGTCGGCCTCTCTGCCGTCGCTCAGATGATGGTGGGAAGCGCGCCGCCGTCCGCCCGAAGGGCGGCCCCGTTCGTCGCCGACGAGAGGGGACTTGCCAGGTAGGCGACCAGGCTGGCGACCTCCGCGGGTTCGATGAAGCGTTGGATGAGCGACGAGCTGCGCACCAGGCTCGACTTCAGTTCGTCGGGTGACATCGAGTGGGCGGATGCGATCTGCTCGACCGTGGCAGCGACTCCGTCGGAGTAGGTCGGTCCTCCGAGAACGGTGTTCACGGTGACCCCGGTGCCCCGGGTGAGCTTCGCCAGCCCGTTGCTCAGTGCGAGCGCCGCTGCCTTCGTGGCGCCGTAGTGGATCATGTCGCCCGGCACGTCGACCGCCGACTCGGTGCCGATGAAGATGATCCGACCCCAACCCCTCGCGAGCATGGGTTCGAGGAGACGGCGAGACAGTCGCACGCCGCTCATCACGTTGACCTCGAAGTACCGCGACCAGGCCTCGTCCGCGATATCGGCGAAGCGCGCGACATCGAAGATCCCGACGTTGTTGATCAGCACGTCCACCTCCCCGAGCGAGTCGAGGAGGGACTGCGTCTGCAGGGGGTCGGCGAGGTCGGCTGCGATCCCCGAGACATCGCCGCCCGGGACACTTGCGCGAAGTCGTTCGACGGCGTCCATGACTCGATGCTCACTGCGCCCGTTGACGACGACCGATGCGCCTTCGGCCAAGCATGCTTCGGCTGCCGCAAATCCGATCCCCTGAGTGGATCCACTGACGAACACTCTCTTGTCTGCGAGCTGGAGGTCCATGTCGTGTTTCGTCCTTCCCGGCTGCCGTTCGCAGCGAAATTGCTTTCCTGAGAAAGTAAACATTATGACAATTCACTTTCCTGAGCAAGTTCTCGATAGGCTGAACGCATGGCTGAACCGGAACCTGCTGACGAGTTGGATCGCGACGAGCTCGCAACCTGGTCGGCCTTCGCCACGCTCCTCGAGTGGGTTCCGGCCGCGCTCGACGCGCAACTGAAGCGCGACTCCGGGATCGGTCATTTCGACTTCGGGATCCTCTTCGCCCTTTCTCGGGCTGAGGATCACACCCTCCGCATGAGTGATCTCGCGGGCTACGCCAACAGCACCCTGTCGCGGCTGTCTCGCGCGGTGGACCGGCACGAGCGCGAAGGCTGGGTGCGCCGCGCGCCCGACCCGGCCGATGGTCGGATCACGCTCGCGACGCTGACGAGCCGGGGCCGCGAGTTCGTTCGCGCGGCGACGCCGGGCCACGTCCAGCTCGTGCGTCGGCTCGTCTTCGACTCCCTCACCAGGGCGCAGTCCCAGCAACTGAACGTCATCAGTCGGCGGATCACGGGGGCCGTCCGCTCCGAGGGTGGATGGCAGCCTCCGCGCTGATGCCCATCGGCCGGGAAGCGCACCGACTCGGGTGCTGATCGTCGGAAGGCGACCCGCGGCATCGCCGGCGCGCATCGCCACGCCCGGGCGAAGATGCGTGCGCTGCGCACCGAACCGCCCTACCATCGGAGGAGCGCACCGGCACCCCCACCCGACGTCGCCCCCGAGTCGACCCCCGCCCCGTCGGTGCTGCACCTCAGGAGCCCGAGTGACGACCCACCCCGACGACCAGCCCGTCTACGGGTTCGGCCCGTCTGCCGGCGAGCTCGCACCGCGGCCGGGTCGTCGCAGCGCCGACTCCGGTGGCACCCTGCGACCGCGACGCCTTCCGGCACCGGAGTGGGGGAGACATCCGTCGCCCCGCGATGTGCAGCGCTACTACCTCTGCAGTGAGGAGCCGAGCGGCGAGTTCGTCGAGGTCATCATCCCGGTGACCGATGCGGGCCGCATCCGCTACTTCACGACGAGCGACGGAGACAAGCTGACCGAGGTCGACGAGGACTACTTCGTGCGACGCCGCGAGGGCAACGCGCGGTCGCTGCTCGAGCTCGACGCCCGAGAGATGGCCGAACTGCAGGCGGAGCTCGACTTCGTGCGCCCCGTGCTCGGGCGCGATCCGCTCGCCGAGGCGGCTGCGGAGGCGGCCGAGCTCGCTGCTGCTGCACCCGAGGTGCCGCCGGCGGATGTCGCGGAGCCGGTGCTCGACGAGGGCGAGCCGACAGAGGTCATCGAGCTGCCGTTTCCGGTGCCGGTGCTCGCTGCGCCGGCGTTCGTCGAGGCGAGCCCACCTGCGGTGTTCGAGCCGGAGTCGGTCCCGGAGCCGGAGTCGGTCGTCGAGTCGGAGCCGGAACCTGAGCCGCAGCCGGCGCTCGGAGTAATGCCGGAAGCCGAGCCGGCACCGGAGGCCGAGCCGGCGCCGGCCGCCGAGCCGGCACCGGAGATCGAACTGCCCGCGCCCGTTGCCGCCGCCGACACCGCCGCTGAAGACGAACACGAAGACGAAGACGAAGTCCAGATGATCGAGGAGTACCACCCAGTGATCGGTTCCAACAGGTTCGAGCAGCTCGAGCCCGGGGCATCCGCGATGCCCGCCAACGTCACCCAGATGCCGATCTCGGTGACCGGGCCCGTCGCGCCGATTCCGCCGACTGCCGTGGCAGCCCCGGCGGCCGAACCCGGGCACGACGTCGACGCCGCGGCGCAGGTGGCGCTCGCGAAGGGCATCGCGTTCGCCGCGCACCGCGGGCAGCTCGACCAGATCGGCGCCGAGTACATCGATCACCCCGGCCGCGTGGCCGAGCGCTTCGACCCCGTGAGCGAGCCCGTGCTCGTCGCGGCGGCGTGGCTGCACGACGTGCTCGAAGACACCGCGGTCACCGCGCAGAACCTGCTCGAGGCCGGGGTGCAGCCCGAGGTCGTCGAGGCCGTGCAGCTCTTGACCCGCACTTCGGATGTCGCGGACGACACCTACTACGCACGCATCGCCCGCCACCCGGTGGCCCGCCGTGTGAAGCTCGCCGACCTCGACGACAACACCGCGCCGTGGCGCGTGCGCCGCCTCGAGTACGACGCGCAGGTGCGTCTCGCCGAGAAGTACCGCCACGCCCGCGAGGCGCTCAGCGCAGGCTGACCACGTGGCTTCTTCAGTGTGCGTGCGATCGACCTGATCCTCGTTCGGTGAACACGCATGTCAGTTCCCCCTCATCGATGAGGGGGAACTGACATGCGTGTTGGGGGACCATCGAGTGCCCGGTGCGTGGGCCCGAGAGCGGCGGCCCCCATCTCACGACTCAGCGCGAGCCAACCGGCTCAGTGCTGGAGCACCGCCCAGGCGAGCAGGCTGTCGATGCGCCGGACGTCGGCGCCCTTGGTCAGTTTCACCTTGATGTGGCCGGCTCGAGTCCAGAGCTCGACCTCGGCGTCACGGTCGAGAAGGCCGCCGGCATTCTCGGTGGACCACATGCTGATCGAGCTGTACGGCAGCGAGTAGATCTCGATCTTCTTTCCCGTGATGCCCTGTGCATCGCGCACGATCAGGCGCTTGGTGGTGAACGTTGCGGAATCGCGGAAGGTCTTGAAGGAGGCGACGGCCTGTTCGCCTTCCACGAGCAGCGCGCTCACGTCTCCAGGAACAGGGATCTCGTTCTGCAGAGTCCAGGCGAGCATCGGTGCGGTTTCCATGTGTTTCGCGGGGTTCCTCTCGTGGATGGTGCGTCCTGGCTACGCGAGATGAAGCAACACGTCAGGGCGCGGACGTGCTGAGCGTACCCGTCGTCGACTCGTAGGTGGCGACCGAGCCGAGCGACGGAGCCGGAACCCCCAAGGGTGGGGCGTTGACATCGACGCGGGCGCGAAATTCGTTGCTGCGCTGAACCCACCCACCCCGATACGTTGGACCCAGAGATCGGCCTTCTGAGGCCGCGTACGAGCACGACGACGTGCTCGTTCGCCTGTCGGAGGGCATCGATCGCACTGAAGCGAGAGAGGGGAACTACCGATGAGAACCGCACCCCGCAACATCCGCTGGCGCCGCCGGGCGCTCGCGCTCGCCGGAGCATTGCTGCTCGGCTCATCCCTTGTGACGGCCACCGCAGCCGTCGCAGAAGACGATCCGCGCATCGACCTGCCACCGGGCTACCTCGATGCCCAGACGGCGACGAGCAACATCGAACTGCTCTCGAGCCTGCCGCGCGTCGCACCGTTCGACGCGAACCCCGGTAACTTCGGCTTCGTGAACTCCGACCTGGCGTTCTCGGGCGACAACGCCATCGTCGGCAACTTCAACGGCTTCCAGGTCTACGACGTGTCGGATGCCGCGGCGCCGGAGCTGCGCGGCTCGTTCGTGTGTCCCGGCGGCCAGGGCGACGTCTCCGTCTATGGCGACCTGCTCTTCATGTCGGTCGAGGAGACGCGCGGCCGCATCGACTGCGGCACGCAGGGCGCGCCCGGTCAGGTGAACGCCGAGCGGTTCCGCGGCGTGCGCATCTTCGACATCAGCGACATCGACAACCCGGTGCAGCTGCCCGGCGTGCAGACGTGCCGTGGTTCGCACACGCATACGCTCGTCGCCGACCCCGACGACACCGAGAACGTCTACATCTACAACTCGGGCACGTCGGGCGTGCGCTCGCCGCTCGAGCTCCCGGGCTGCGTGAACGCTCCGGCGAGCACGACCCCGGTCACGACGGGCAACCCGACGCAGTGGCGTATCGACGTCATCAAGGTTCCGCTCGCCGACCCGGCGTCGGCCGCCGTCGTGAGCCAGCCGCGCATCTTCAGCGACCCCGTGACGGGAGCGTTCAACGGACTGCAGAACGGCCCGACGCAGCCGCTGCACCCGGCGGGCACGCCGTACTCGCCGAACCCGAACACCAACACCTGCCATGACATCACGGCGTTCCCCGAGATCGGGCTCGCCGCAGGTGCATGCCAGGGCAACGGAATCCTGCTCGACATCTCCGACCCGGTGAACCCGGTGCGGCTCGACGCCGTCGCCGACGCGAACTACTCGTACTGGCACTCGGCGACGTTCAACAACGACGGCACCAAGGTCGTCTTCACCGATGAGTGGGGCGGCGGCACGGCTGCTCGCTGCCGGGCGACCGACCAGCCCGAGTGGGGCGCGAACGCGCTCTTCGACATCGTCGACGGCAAGCTCGAGTTCAAGAGCTACTACAAGCTGCCGGTGCCGCAGACCGCGCAGGAGAACTGCGTGGCCCACAACGGTTCGATCATCCCGGTGCCCGGTCGCGACATCATGGTGCAGGCCTGGTACCAGGGCGGTCTGTCGATCATCGACTTCACCGACACCGCCAACCCGACCGAGATCGCGTACCTCGACCGCGGCCCGGTGAACACGCCGAACCCGGCCGGGCTGAACCTCGCCGGCTACTGGTCGACCTACTGGTACAACGGCAACGTGCTCGGCAGCGAGATCGCGCGCGGCTTCGACACCCTGGCGCTCACTGCGAGCGACCAGCTGTCGGAGAACGAGATCGCCGCGGCCGGTGAGATCGAGCTCGCCGAGTTCAATGCGCAGATGCAGACGAGCCTCGTGCACGAGCCGAGCTTCGCGGTCGCCCGGTCGTACATCGACCAGGCCGAGCGCGACGGAAGCCTGAGCGGCAAGGCCCTGAGCGAGGTGCGCAAGCACGTCGACAAGGCCGAGAAGCTCGCGGATGGCCCGGCGAGCGGCTCCGCCGTCGGAGCTCAGCTCGACAACGCTGCGAAGAAGTCGGGCGCTGCGGCCGACTCCGCGTTGGTGCAGGCGCTGAACGGGCTGGCGGCGACCTTCGAGTGATGCATGCCGGGAGGCCGACGATCGGCCTCCCGGAACGACGAGTGCCCAGCGGCTCGAGGTCGCTGGGCACTTTCGCGTTCGGTGGTGAGCAGGTCGCGCTCGCGCGTTCGGTGAGGCCGAGCGGGAACCCCGACGTCAGGACGAACGGGCGGCGAGCAGTTGCTGCATCTTCGCGATCTCGACGCCCTGGTCGGACTCGACGTGGCGCGCGAACTGATCGATGTCCGACTCGTGCCCGCCGCCCGCTGCGTAGAGCTCGGTCACCATCTGCACCGCACCCTGATGGTGCTGGATCATGTACTCGAGGAAGAGCCGCTCGAACTCCGCCCCGTCGGCCGCCTCGAGCTCGGCGAGCTGCTCCTCGGTGAGCATGCCGGGCATCTCGTGGCCGTCGCCGTCGTGCCCGTCGTGCCCGCCGGCGCGCGAGTCGTTCAGCGGCACCACGCGGTCCTGCAGCCATCGGGTGATGAGGTCGAGCTCGTCCTCCTGGCTGACCCGCATGCGTTCGGCGAGCAGACGGATGTCGCGGTCATCCGTTCGATCGTCGACGAACCCGGTCATCGTGATGGCCTGGTCGTGGTGTTGGATCATGTCGAGCATGAACTGCTCGTCGGCCTCGGTGTGCTTCGGCGACTCGAGGTTCAGCGATTCGTCGGGGGAGAGGGTGTGGTTCTCCTCGCCCGGGGCGCCGAGCTGCACGACGGGGCTCGTCGGTGCGACCTCGGGGGTGCCGGCCGTGCATGCGGCCAGGCCGAGCGCGAGCGCGAGCGCGATGCAGACCGGGCCGGAGCGTTCGACAACCGTCATCCATCTACCTCGTCTTCGTCGAAGGGCATCCGCCGGCGCCGGCGTGTACTGCAATCGCATCGCCGCACGGCTTCCGTCCATCTAACTCGATGCCGCTGCGCGGGGCTACCATTGGCGCAGGGGGAGCACCGATGTCGTCACCCGACGCCCGAGACACGGATCCGACTCTGATCGGGTCGGTGCAACGCGCACTGCGGCTGGTCGACATCGTCGCGAATGAGCCGCGGCCCATGCCGGTGAAGGCGCTCGTCGCGGCGAGCGGGCTCACCCCGGGCACGACGTACAACCTCGTGCGCACGCTCGTGCACGAGGGCTACCTCGCCCGCGAACCCGACGGACTGCTGCTCGGCACCCGCTTCCCCGCCTTCGTCACGGCGGATGCCTCGCACGGCGTGTTCCTCTCGCGGGTGCGAACCGCGCTCCGCGGTGTGACCGAGGAGCTCGGCGCGACCGCCTACCTCTCGCGGTTCGAAGACGGCGAGGTCCATCTCGTCGACATCGTCGATGCCGTGCACAATCCGCGCGTCGAGCTCTGGGTCGGGTTGCACAGCAGCGCGCATGCGACCGCGCTCGGCAAGCAGATCCTCGCCGTGCTGCCTGAAGAGGAGCGTCTCGACTACGTGTCGAGGCATCCGCTCGCCGAACTCACCCAGCACACGATCAGCGACCGACGCGTGCTGCTCGACCAGCTCGAGCGCTCGCGCGAGAGCGTCGTCGACCGCGAGGAGTACGCGATCGGCTACACCTGCATCGCCGTGCCCGTGAGCGCCGCGGGCATCACCGCCTCGCTCGCCGTGTCGCTGCCGAGCGCGGTCGCCGCGCACGCCGATCCCAACCTCGTGCGCCGCCTGCAGGTCGCCGCGGCCGGTCTCGCGCTGCAGCTCGGCACCGATCGCCTGGGGAACTCCGGGGCCTGACGGGCGGCGACGGATGCCTCGGCTCGCGGCTGCGGCATCCGCTGTTCATCATCTGAAATCTTCGCGTTGCCGTGGCGCGCGGGCGGTCGTACGGTGACGAATGCGCGACATAGGGCGCGCGGATCCATCATCGCCGGATCGCACGTGCGATCGACCTTCGGGGGACGGTTCGGCTCGCAGCCGAGGCGGGATGGTGTGCGCGCGGGGAGGGGTTCGGGTTCTCTCCCCGCGCATCGCCCTGCTCGCCGGGCAGGTCGATGACCCCCGATCTCGCCGCAGCGCTCGCCGTCTACAGCGGGCGGTCGGTGGAGCGAGAGCTTCCGGCTTGGGATGCCTCGACGGTCACCGGCGATGCACCGCACCGCCTGTACGTGGCGCGGCGACCGACGTGTTCGTGCTCGAGGAGACGGAAGGGCGGGTCAGTGTTCCGGTGAGGTGAGTCGCATGTCGATCTCGAAACGGTCGCATGCGGCCCAACACAATTCTGCGCGAGCCAACAGAATTCTGACTACGAGACCACTCGTTGGTCGGCGCGGAAGTGACCCGTTGCTCTGATATCGGCGCCGAGTTCGTGAAACTTCGCGGCGATCTCATTGACTGCCTGACGGTTCACAGCCGTGGCACGCCGAGGATTCAAAAGGAGGTCGAGCGTTCGGCGTAATTCGGCCTGGCCGGCGATGATGTGGGTGGTCGTCGCTTTGGTCATCGGTAGCTTCGCCGCGTGGACTTCAGCAGCAGGGTTGGAGTAGAAGACGCAGGGAACGAAGAACGGCGCTGCAAGCTCTTCGCTCTTGAGCATCTGACCGAGGCGCCACGCTTGGTTGCGAACCTGCTTGGCGGGCGCGCCACCGGCCGTGTGGATGCGGATGCTGAGTGGTGCGTCGTGCTTTTCGTCAGGTCTGGTGGCGGCGAGCTGAATCGTGAACGGCGGAGTGAGCGGTGGGTCCTCCTCGTTGCGGACGGTCGCAACGAGGACACCGAGTGCGGGGTGCACGTCGTGGGGTTGGATACTCTCGATCACGACTCCGGCCCAGCCCTTGTTCTCGATGACGAGGCACCCACGTTCGGTCAACACGACGTGGTCGAGCTGGGTGACGAACGGTTCCTTGCCGTCTTCCTCGTGGAGGAACATGACATTGGTCGCGACGATCGCGTCGAGATTGAGGTGAGCGCAGGCCTTCAGGATCGATGCGCGCGATGCTGCTTCCCATTTCTCACCCTGTGCGAGCTTCTTGCGCAGGACTTCGGTTCGGGCAGCTTCGCGGTCGAGCGCCGCCAGGTGTTCGGTTCGGAGTGCGACCTGTGTGGAGGTCAGCGCATCGACCTCACGCTGGTGCGCGACGCGGGCAGACTCGAGTTCACCGAGACGAGCGGCTTCGGCGTCGTGCAGCGCTGCCGCGGTGCGGGTCCGCTGGCGGCGGATGAACATCGAGAGGACGACCGTCGCGACCAACAGGCACACGATCGTGCCCAATGCGGCGGCGCTGGCTGGTGTCATGCATTCAGTGCAATACACGGCACCGACATATGTAGACCGGGACCCGAGGCTCCGTCCATTCGGTCGAGATGTCGATCTCGCCCGCTGCGGATCGACGCATGAGTAGAGGCATCCGCTTCTGGAACATCCGCTCTCATGTCGTAGGAGAAGATCGTGTCGACTCCCCGGGCTCTTCGGCCGCTGCGCAACCCCGCCTATCGCTGGCTCGCGGCGGCCCTCGTGTCATCCCTCGTCGGTTCCGGCATCTGGCTGGTCGCGCTCGTCTGGCAGATCGTGGCGATCGGCGGCGGTGCGGCCGAGCTCTCGCTCGTCGCGGGCGCGTCGGCGATCGGCATGCTGCTGACGACCCTGCTCGGCGGCGCGCTCGCCGACCGCATCCCGCAGCGGAGGATCCTGCTCGTCGTCGAGGTCGTGCGCACCGCGAGCGTCGGCATCGTCGCATTGCTTTCGCTCACGGGCGCCCTCGCGGTCTGGCAGCTCGCCGCGGTCGCGCTCGTCGGTGGCGTGATGGCCGGGCTCTACTACCCGGCGTATTCGGCGCTGCTGCCGAGCGTCGTGCCCGAAGACCAGCTGCTCGCCGCCAACGGGTTCGAGGGCATGGCCCGGCCCGTGCTCATGCAGGCGGCCGGCCCGGCGCTCGCGAGCGCGCTCATCGCCGTCTCGTCGCCCGGTGCCGCACTCGCGGTCGCCGCACTGACGGGTGCCGCGGCAGTCGGATTCCTCGTGAAGGTGCCCGACCTGCCGCTGCGGGGCGAGCAGGCCGGCGACCACGGCGAGCAGCCCGACGCGAGCAGCGGCGGCACGCGGCATCCGGCTCTCGCATTGCTCGTCGACGTGCGCGAGGGCTTCGTCTACATGGCCCGCACTCCGTGGCTGCTCGGCACGCTCGGGTTTGCGTCGCTCCTCATCCTGTTGATCATGGGGCCGTTCGAGGTGCTCGTGCCGTTCGTGATCAAGGATTCCGCGGGCGGCGGCCCGCAGGAGCACGCGCTGATTCTCGCGGCGTTCGGCATCGGCGGCGCGGTCGGCTCGATGGTCGTCGCCTCCCTCAAGCTGCCGCGTCGCTACCTGACGGTCATGAACCTGCTGTGGGCATTCGGATGCCTCCCGCTCGCCGTCTTCGGACTGACCGACCAGATCTGGCTCATGGTGATCGCGGCGTTCGCTGTCGGTGCGGCCTTCAACGGCGGCGTCGTGATCTGGGGCACGCTGCTGCAGCGCCGGGTGCCGCCGGCCATGCTCGGGCGGGTCTCGAGCCTCGACTTCTTCGTCTCGCTCGCGTTCATGCCCGTGTCGATGGCCATCGCCGGGCCGGCGGGGGAGACGATCGGACTGCCCGTGGTGTTCCTGATCGCCGGGGTCGCCCCGCTCGTGATCGGCGTGGTCGCGATCGTGGCGGCGCGGATGACGCGCGACGAGATCGCGCATCCGCTGCTGGTTGAGCCTGTCGAAACCAAGCCTGCCGAACCCCTGCTGGTTGAGCCTGTCGAAACCGAGCCTGCCGAAGCTCTGCTGGTTGAGCCTGTCGAAACCGAGCCAGCCGAAGCTCTGCTGGTTGAGCCTGTCGAAACCGAGCCTGCCGAACCCCTGCTGGTTGAGCCTGTCGAAACCAAGCCTGCCGAAGCTCTGCTGGTTGAGCCTGTCGAAACCAAGCCCGTCGAAACCGAGTCCGCCGAGGGTGCCGTTGCGGGTGCCGAGGGCCTGGTGCCGGTCGGGGCGTGACCGAGCACTCCTCATGCAGACACCTATAGCGCGGCGCTGTACGCGTCTGCTGTCAGCACGTGGCACGCACGCCCTGGCTGCTCGAGCGCGTCAGCCCGGTCGCACGAGCGCGAGCGACGGATGCTCGAGGACCCCGCTGCGCCCGTGGGTCGCGAGCACGGACCACACCGCCACGAGTGGCGACCCCTTGCCGATCAGGCGCAACGGCTCCGCCGAAGGGAACTCGAACGTGACGGCCCAATGGTCCAGGTCGGGATAGCACGCGGTCATCGCAGCGAAGTCGAAACTCAGCCACTGGCCGTTCACATTGATCGCGAGCCTCTGATTCGAAATGAGGATTCGCGCCTGCTGGTGCTCTCGCCATTGTTCGGCCGCAGCACGCATGGCAGCCGACTTCGCGGTGGAGTTCGCGATCGCATCGGTCACGAGTCCCGCAACGACGAAGCCGGGCCGGCCCATGTAGAAACCGGATCGTTGCGACCACTGAGCGGTCGTGCCGTAGAAGCGCTGGTACTGGGCATCGACGTCGTAGAAGAACTGCTCGCCCGGTCTTGGGATGAGACCCCAGACTTGCACCGGCTCGGGAAATCGTTCCTGCTGGAGGTCGCCGACCAGACTGACCGCGGCGTTCCACGCAAGTTGAGCGTCGTCGAGCCGAGCCGCTTCGGCTCGCTCGCGCTTCGTGAGCCTGCCTTTGCTTCGTTGCCACGCGCGGTACGTGCGGTGACCGTTGCGGATCGCGAAGACGATGCAGAAGACGATTCCGGTGAGCGAGGCGAGCAGAAGGACCACCGAGATCAGCCCGGCCCATCCCACGATCGAGGGATCGCTGGTCGCCCAGAGGTTCAGTGCCCACCCGACGAGCCCGCATGCGAAGTAGATCACGGGAAGCAGGACAACAGGAATGATCCACGTGAGGTGTCGGCGCACGACGTCGAGCCTATGGGTTGGGTCGTCCGCACCCCCGTGGCGATGCCGAACTGGGGAGAAGTCGGTGCACGATTCGCGGCTCTCCAGCGGCCTCCCAGTCGCGCCCATAGGATCAATGGCATGGCCGGATTCTGGGGCAAGCGCAAGCGTGAAGAGCAAGAACTCAACGCTCAAGATGCCGTTCTGGCGCAGCGGGCCGGCACGGCTCTCGTCGCCGCCGACGAGCGCGTGCGCGTCACCGCCGACGAGCTCGCCTTCGCCGACGCCGAGCTCGGCCACGACGCCACCGCCGAGCTGAGCACGGCGCTCGCCGCGGTGAAGCAGCACCTCGGCGAGGCATTCCGGCTGAACCAGCTGAACCACGACGAGATCCCCGACACCGCCGAAGAGCTGCGCACCCGCAACGCCCGCATCGTGCAGCTCTGCGACTGGGCCGAAGACGTGCTCGACGACCACATGTCGACCCTCGCCGACAAGATCGCGCGGGCGCGCCGGGCTCCCGAGATCATCGCCGGAGTGCGAGCGGATGCCGCGCGCCTCCGCACCCGCATCCCACAGGCCCGCGACACCATCGACCGGCTCGCCGCCCGATATGCGCCCGAGGCGCTCGCCCAAGTCGAGGCCAACCCCGCCCAGGCCGAGCAGCTGCTCGGGTTCGCCGAGCACAGCGCCGGTGTCGCCGAGCGCCGCCGCGAGGCCGGGCAGCGCGAGCAGGCCAACCTCGCGCTCGAGGCATCCACCGAGTCGGTGCGTCGCGCCGCGACCCTGCTCGATGCCGTGGAGACCTTCGAGGTCGAGGCCCTGCGCGCCGAGTCCACGCTCTCGGCGATCATCGAGGACTCCCGCGGCGACCTCGCCGTCGCGCTCAAGGAGCCGCAGACGCCCGCCGTCACAGCTGCGATCGCCGCGCTGCAGGGCGCGCTCGCCGCTCTCCCCGTTGCCGGCGTCAACACCGACCCCTTCGCCCAGCTCAGCCAGTTGCGCGACGCGAACTCCGGTTTGGATGCCGCGATCGTCGCGGCCCGCGAGCGCGCTGCCCGCCCGATCCCGCCACTCGAGCACGTGCACCACGCCATCGATGACGCCGACCGCCAGCTCGCCGTCGCCCGCGACGTCATCGCCGGCCACCGCGGCTGGATCGGCGCCGACGCCCGCACCCGCCTCGCCGAGTCCGAGCGCGTGCGGGTCGACCTCGACCGCTTCCTCGGCACGCCCGCGGCGACCGTTTCTGTCATCGACGAGGATCATCGCGAGCAGGCGATGCTGATGGCCCGACGCGTCGCGCACCTCGCGGCCGAGGCGCTGCAGCTCGCGCAGCGCGACATCGACTCGTCACGCCCGCAGGATCGCGGTCAGTGGGGTGGCGACAACTGGGGCGGCGGCGGCCGACGCGGTGGCGGGTCGTCGGATGTGATGGGCGGGATTCTCGGCGGGCTCGTGATCGGGAGCATCCTCGACGGGATGTTCGACTAGGTCGACGGGATGTTCGACTGAGGCGGTTGCCGCCCGGGGCACCTGCCACGCCAGGTTGTGGCGTGCGTGATTCACTTTCGCCGTAGCGCGCTCCGAGCGGCGAACTTACGATGGATCATGGCCGGGTTCCGGATCGGGCGCAGACGCCCTGCGCAACTTCTCGAGGTCCACGACGCTGATCTGGCGAAGCAGGCTGGACAGGTTCTTGTCGTCACAGACGACCGCATTCGAATCGCCGCCGAAGAGCTCGCCTTCGCCGAGGCCGAGCTGGGGGCCGATGCCACTACACCGCTGAGCGAGGCGCTCGTCGCGGTGCGAAGACGCCTGAGCGACGCGTTCCGTCTGAACCGGCTCAATCACGATGCGATCCCCGGCACCGCTGACGAGGTGCGTGCCCGTTACCTGCGCATCGTGGAGCTGTGCGGATGGGTCGACGACGTGCTCGAAGAGCACACTTCAGGGCTCGCCGACCGGATGCGGCGGGCGCGGCGCGCCCCCGAGATCATCGCCGGTGTGCGCCGGGATATCGAGAGCCTGCGCCCACGCATCCCCGTCGCCGGCGACACCGTCGAACGACTTGCCGCGCGTTATGCCCCCGAGGCACTGAGCCAGATCGAGGCGAACCCTGCGGAGGCCGACCAGTTGCTCGGGTTCGCCGCGCACAGCGTGCGCGTGGCCGAGCGGCGGCGATCGGCCGGACAGCGCGAGCAGGCGAGCGTCGCGCTCGAGGCATCCGTCGAATCGGTGCGCCGAGCAGTGACCCTCCTCGATGCGGTTGAGGCCTTCGAGGTGGAGGCGTTGCGAGCGGAGTCCGCGCTGGCTGCGATCGTCGAGGAGTCCCGTCGGGACGTTGCCGCTGCGCTCGACGAGCCCCCCTCTCGCCGCGTCGCAGATGCGATCGGCGAGCTGCAGGCAGCCCTCGCCGCCCTCCCGCCGGCCGGTGTCAACACCGACCCGTTCGCCCACCTGAGCCGACTGCGCGAGGCTCGCGCGGTGTTGGATGCCGCCATCACGTCAGCCCACGAGCGCGCATCGGATCTGATTCCGCTGGTGGATGACCTGCCCCATGCAATCAAGGACGCAGACCGACAGCTCGACATCGCTCGTGATGCCATCGCCGCCCACCCAGGCTGGATCAGCCCCGAGGCGCACACGAGACTGGCCGAGTCCGAGCACGCCCGGATCGACCTCGGCCACTTCCTCGGCGGCTCGGGGGCGGTCATCGCCACGACAGATCAGGAGCGCCGAGAGCAGGTGATCGCGATGGCCCGGCGGGTCGCGTCGCTCGCGAGCGAGTGCCTGCAGCGGGCTCGGCACGACATCGAAGCGGCGCGGCGTCATGCGCGACCGCTCGGGTCGCGTGGCCGGGCCGGATCGCTCACGGACGACCGACGCCTCGTCGGCTGAGTGACTCGAGTGCTGTTCGACAGCATCGGGCCGATCCCGCGTGGCCTCCGGTCGCGCCGTCGAGGTCTACTCGGCCGCCGCATCGCACCTTGGGAGTTGATCCGGCCGAACTACAAGGTCGACCCAGAAGTGCGGGGCGGCCTCATCGCGAGCCTTCGGGAGCGTGCGTGGTGGCTCGGCCTCGAGTCAGATGATCCGATCGGATGACTCATTCGACGCCGTCATCGCGGCTCTGGTCGCCCGGGCGCACGCGCTCGGCGGTAGGCACTCGGTGCCGCCGGCGGTTTGTCAGCAGGCGGATCGCGAAGGGGGGATCGTGCTGCCGGGTGGTGGGGTCACTCTTTGCTCTGGCATCGTTCAATTTCTGCTACCACCACACCCGCCATCAATTCGGCCGACTCGTGCTCCCATAGCCGAATGACCGTCCAGCCAGCCGCTCTAAGTACCGCGTCACTGTCCCTATCACGTTCGATGTTCCGGGCGAGTTTCGGGAGCCAATATTCTGCGTTCGACTTGGGGTAGGTCGCATGCTCCGGGCACCCGTGCCAAAAGCAGCCGTCGACAAAGACTGCGATCTTGAGTCGTGTGAATGCGATGTCGCAACGGCGTCTGATTCCCTTGAGGGGTGGGTAATCGACTCGATAGCGGAACCCGCGCGCGTGAAGGAGGCGCCTCAGCGCGAGTTCAGGTTTCGTGTCCCGACTCCGATTCGAGCGCATGGTTCGCGCTATCGCTGGAGTGGATGCCCACGACGATGTCTTGGTCACCATCCCACACTACGAGCGCGGACCACCGATTTGTCGACCGCTTCCGACGAAGAAGACGGGCTGAGCGGACGAGATAGGAGGATCGTGCGACCTGATGACGGCCCGCTCCTCTACGCTATTCATCTGGGCGCTTTGGCGCCATCCAGTTTGATTTGATCGCCTGGAGAAGTGACGCATCCAGGACCTGTTAGCCTGGGCCAAAGCCCCGTCCTGATTCTTCGCAAAGCTGGTGGTAGATGATCCCCGTAGTTGATCTGTTTGCAGGCCCAGGGGGACTCAACGAGGGATTCTCGAGCGTAGGTGAGGAGAATTCAAAGCCAGTATTCAACACTGTCGCTTCATTCGAAATGGACAAATACGCTCACCAAACGTTGGTCCTTCGCGGTGTGTACCGAAGGTTGAAGAGGCATGGCGAAATACCTCAGAGCTACTACGAGTACATTCGGGGCTCGAAGACTTGGGCGCAATTCTCATCCATTCCAGAAATTGCAGCTCTGCTTGAAGAAGTAAGCGCAGAAGTCCACCAGATCGAGCTGGGTCCCGAAACGCAGAGTCTCACCGACTCGCTCATCCGTAGCGCTCTAGCTGACGCGCTGAAGGACGAGAAGGATGATTGGGTACTGATCGGTGGCCCTCCGTGTCAGGCGTACTCGCTAGTCGGTCGTTCGCGACGCACGAAGGACAAGGACTTCGAAAAGGACAAGAAGCACTTCCTTTATAGGGAGTACCTGAGGATCATCGGTGAGTTCGCACCTTCGATCTTCGTGATGGAGAACGTCAAGGGCCTGCTGTCCTCCACGAACGCGGGAAGCAAAGTGTTCGAGCTGATCCTTGAGGACCTCACGCGTCTAAAGGGGGGGCTCGAGTACGAGATACGGTCGATGGTCGTGGACAACCAGTCTGGGAGTCTTCGACCGCAGGACTTCGTCATTAGGGCGGAGAACTACGGTATTCCGCAACGCCGGCATCGCGTCATACTCGTGGGAGTGCGAAAGGATCTCGCCGACCGCTCACCCACCGCGACGCTAACCGCCCGCGAAAGCGTCAGCGTTCGAGATGCGATCGAGGGGCTGCCGAAGATTCGCTCTGGAATTGCACCGGTGCGGGACAACAGCTGGGACTACTGGCGGGGTGTCCGCCGGCGGATGCGTGATCGCGTCAAAGAGAGCGGCGTGGCACTACGGATAGCAAATAGGCGTCAGGTGCTCACGACGGGGGCTCCCTTTCTTCGGAGCTACATTGCGCCGCATGACCCGACCGAGTACGAGAAGTGGATTCTGGACCCGGCCATTGCAGGGGTGACACTCCATGAAGCGCGTCGTCACATGGAAAAGGATCTCGAGCGCTATGGGTATCTCGCATATCGGGCGATGGAGCTAAAGCGGAACCCGACTCTGTTGGACTTGCCCGAGACCCTTCAACCAGCCCATGAGAATGTCGGCAAGGAGGACACCCCGTTTCTCGATCGCTTCCGGGTCCAACTGTGGGAGACACCGGCAACGACGGTGGTATCCCACATCGCAAAAGATGGTCACTACTACATCCATCCGGATCCGGAGCAGATGCGAAGCCTGACCGTGAGAGAAGCAGCGCGCCTGCAGAGCTTTCCGGACAACTACTTCTTCAAGGGCAGCCGGACCCAGCAGTACTCGCAAGTCGGGAATGCAGTGCCACCACTTCTCGCGCGGCAAATCGCGGAAAAGGTGGCGTTGATGCTTGGCCTCGGTGAGGGAAGGCAACCCGCCGACCAACTGCAGGCCGGGACGGTGGGGTCGGTTTACGAAGGCAGCCAACTGCTTGGTCCTGCCGCCGTAGCACCGTGGCCGCTCTCGACTGAACCTCGTACTGACGCGACAAGTTCTTTGGTTACCGAGGCTTGAAGCCAGCGTCCGTCATCCTTGCCTCCAAAGCGACCAAGACCATAGCCTGCGCCTCGGTCACGATGCGCCCCGTTTCCCCGACGGCAACGCTAAGTATCCCCAGTTCCTTAGGGGAGACAGCTCGAAGCCGGCGGGCGAAGTCACGAAGCTCGCTCCAATACCTCGAGCCCCGATCATTTACAACTATCTGGGCCTCAATGCCGTTGAGAAGGCGCTGCTCCTTCTTTGCAGCGCGGTGCCCGCCATCGCTCGCAGATGCGGCGATCACGAAGTCAGCGAGTTTAGCTTCCTTGACATTTAGGAGCTTCGTTTGCTCCCATGCTTTCTCTCGTTTTGCCCACTCCGTAACGTTGGTTACGGGGCGGTCCTCGGCTGTTAGCACGAGACGAACGGCGAGCGCGATCGGTTCGATCGCTGCCCAAAGCTCGTTCGTCACTCGTTGGGCAGCCCAAATTGCGTCTAGATCAAAACTCGAATCACCGTATTCGGTCTGAGCGATCTGTGTCAGCTTTGCGATTGTGTAGGCGACAATGTTGGCCAAGTATCCGGGCGAGGACCGATACCAATCGGTCCGGAGGACACGGCCACGCACGCCGTTGAAGAGGATGCCCTTAGCGACCAAACTACGGAAGTACTCGTCGCCGAATTGCTCGTCGTTCCTAGTCCATTCCGCATCTATCTCTCGAGCGAATTGGATGAAGTTCTTCTGCGCCCCGCTGCTGACGACATGCGGCAACTGACTCCACGAGACCAAGTATCGGGCTGCGTCGGTCTTCGTGATGAGCTGGGAGCGAGGGTACTCCACCTCGAATTGGCGCGACATGCTAGGAGACAGCCGTGACTTCTCAGTCAGATACTGGCCTCGAGTTCTCTCATAGAACCACTTCGTCTGGAAGTGTGAACCGGGTTGCGGCGGTGCAAGAATTCGCCGCGACTTCTCCTCCATCCGTTGATGGAACTTGTGGTTGGAAAAGAAGTCTGCGTCACTAATCCGGTTCTGCGTGTTGGCGAATCGGCTGATCTTCGGGACTATATCCGCTTCTTGCTCCTCCGAAACGACGATCAGCTTGGTTTGAACGAATACTTCTGCGAGATCGACCTCGTTGTCCTCACGAGACGCGTAGAAGATCGAAGCAGTGGTCTGTCCGCCATTCACAATCTGGAGGTCCCTGATTCCGATGAGTCGAGTTTCTCCTCGCCGTATTTCAGTCTTCACCTCTGTTGCAGTGGCGGTTATTCCGTTGTTGAAGCTCAAGAACATCTCTGGCTGTTGCAGAATTGTCCCTCGGATTCCCTTGTTCACGTTGCCTCGAACGCTCAAGAATGACCGCACGTTTGATTCAAGGACCCGCGCGCCGTACTTTCGATAAACTCCCGCGAGCACGTCACCTGGAAGGGCCGCCAAGTAGGTTTCAACGCTTGCCGACGTGATGGCCGCCTTCAGGCAGGGGATTCCATCCGCCGCCCATTCTCGAAGATCGATGTCGATCTCTTCACGACCGAGCCTTGATTCTTCGACCTTCTGGAACCTGTTGATGTCCCATGGATGAAACTCGATCGTCATACCCTCAAGCTCTTCGCTCGGGAAACTCTTGACGCGAGTACTGAGTTTTGCGTTGGTTATGAGATAAATGCGGATCTTGAAAGTTCGATGACGCTGTTCCATCAGTTGCGCCGCAACCTGATAGCCGATCGAAGTCTCTTCCAAGGTCTCCGTCAGCTTGCCCTTGAGCACCGCCTCGACGAATCCGAGAGTTTGTGTGAATAGTCGTTTCGCGTCGCTCTCGGTAAGAGTCTGAAGCTCGTCATTGTTCGTGAATCGCGAGACCGCAAGAACAACATGACCATCTTCGTCGCCGAAATCGAAGCCGTCGAACCCGATTCGCCTGTTCCTCAGCCCGGTCCCCTCGAAATGACCTTGAATCAATGAATCGACTTCTTCGGCTTCTGTTAGGCGGCGACCGGCCTCATCGACGAAGGCTTCGCCAGTGAAGGTTCTTTCAACCGCGGCGGCCGTTCTGATTGAGTTGAGCAGATCTTGGTGAAAGTCGGTCGCGCTGCGAATCATGCCGGTCCTCTCATGCCGTGTGCAGCTTGGTCGCTGAGGCCGTTAGGCACAAAGAACGCGTTAAGTGCGGCTATCTCGAGTTGATACCTGGCTCGAACCACGCCGAGCGGCGCTGAGTCTTTGCGAATGCGTGGGAAATCATCGCGCACTGCGAAATGACGGCTTCGAACGACCTCAAAGCCGCGGCTGGCATAGTACTGATCCGTTGGGTCGAATTGAATCAGAGCAAGTTTCGTCTCAAAACTATCGAGAGCTATCTCGTCGCCGTTCAAGCGCTTTCGAATCGCCGCTACTAACTGAATCAGACTGAGGGTACTGCGAGCTTGCATGTCGGAACTGTCGTTGATAGTCACGAGCACAAGCTCCAACTGCTCATCAGATTCAGTCTCGAGCTGTTCAAGCGACGAGATGTGAACAGAAGCTGCCCCGCCCCGAATCGCCTTGACCTCGAACATTTGGGCGCTGGACACCCGGAAGTCGTGCGGAGCTCCAAGGGGCCCCTTCCATGCGTCCACCGCAATGCTAGGACTCTCAACTGACGCTGACAGCTCAAGTAGAAACCAGAGCTCTGCGGCTAGGCCTTGAGCTTCTTGCTCGGTAAGCCGACGCGCACCCTTGTAGGTTAAGAGCCGCCGCCACTGCTTGATGGTCTCATCGAAAATGGCAAGACCGTCGGCTTCGTTTTCGGCCGTGGACGTTCGACGAGCTAGCTCAAGGCACATGCCCATGAACGTCTCCAAGAACTCGGTGTCCTTTAGGGTCAGCACTACCGTCCATTTCCCATCCGGGCGACGACCGTGCTCGACTTGCACAAGCTCGGCGAGCTTAGGGGCTCTTGATGACAACTCGGTGACAAGAAAGAACACCGGGCGAGATGTATGGTCGGCGCCAAAATACAGGTGGAGTGAGTTGCCCGGCAGGAGCCTCTGACCCGCTTCGGCTGAGGCCAGGATTTGTTTCCAAGCCTCAATCACTGCCTCAGACACCGAACTCACCTTCATCGAGATCGTCGAAGTCCTCGAGCAACAGCCGTTGCGCCGGTGTGTTCAGCATGTAGGTGACATCGGCCGAGCGATCTTCGCTTGGCGGTCTTAGCCCATCGGGGCCGATCCGCTCCGGGATTGCAACTACCAAGCCGACTAGAGGGATATCTGGAAGGGCTTGGTCGTCACCGTCATCGAAGGAGCCATGGATCGGATAGAGCAGCAAAAGGGGACGCTCCAAGTATGGGATGTATTCCCTATCGGGAACAGTTCTACCCTTATTGGAACTCGCTCGTAGGAAGCTCTCAGTAGCCAACGCGCGTCGTGCTTCGGACTGCGTAACCGCGACGTCGCCGGTGCCCGCGACACGTTGGCGCCGACCTGAAACGAGGTAGCTCCCAAGCCCACGCTCTAGCTTCCTTCGTGCGCAGTTGATGTCTAGGTTCGAGATTTGCGCCGGTCTGCCTGAACCTCCGATCAAAGCAACATCCCACGTTTGAAGGTCTTCGGCCTCTGCTCCTGCTACAAAATCTGAAATCGAGCTCTTGGCAAACAATGGGACGGTCACGGGCGCCTCGTATGCGCTCAGCATCTTCGCGACGACTGCCTTGTTAACACCCCTCCAGATCACTCGATTCGCTTTCGGTGCGCGCTCTTCGGTACCTGCATGCCTGGAGCGAAGCTCGCTCACCAAGTCGGACAGAGCGTTGTAATTTGCCCTGATGTCGGCGTCCGACGCCGAGATTTTCGGTGTCTCTATTGCTCTACCACGCAGCGATATCGACTTCTTTCCGATCACGGCGGTACGCATCTTGTTTCGTGCCGTGATCAGGAGCGCACTCGGATGGTTCTTCACCGCCAACCCGTATTGTCTGGGAGTAAGGCCCTGATCGCTCATTCGGAGGAGTTCGAGCCGAAGCTCTTCTAGGGAATCAGCTGTTGAGGCATAGTCAGCCACCATTTCGGCTGTAATCCAAATTCGCGTCAGACTCGAGTAGTTGTCGCGGTATCCGAACCAACGCCCCATTTGCATCAGCGTGTCGGATGCAGCAACCTTGCGATAGAAATAGCTCGTCATCAGTCCCTCCAGTGTGAGACCTCGGCTCAGAAGATCACCCCCGATCGCTATGGTGCGCGGAGGGTTTTCCGCGCGCAGCATGCGGGCTTCAAGCTCCTTGTCACGTTTCGAGTTCATGACTCTGACCCCAATTTCGGCGACAGATACGGGGAGCTGCCTCAACACGTCGTCCCACGTAGTCCCGGCTTCTCCCACATACTCGAGCTCGTACGTCTCGCGCAGCAGATCAAGGTCGCGGTTGGGAACGCCCGTCGCGTACATTCGGCCGTGGAGTCGGATGGTGTTGCGGTAGCGGGCGAGCTCGTCTTCGACCAAACGACCAATCTGCGCCTGGACCAGGTTGAAGCGAGAGACATTAACGAGCATCGAACGGGGTGCCTTGGAGTGACCTGAAATGTCACGGATTGCGTTTGCCAAAAGGAAGACCCTGATTGCTCGCTTCAGGCTCTCCGGTATGGCCGATACTTCGAGCGAGTTCTTGTGCCCCAGGGGGAAGATTGCCTCAGCGTCGTCAAGGATGCACAGGGTCTTGTCACCTGCGTCGACCGATGTGCTACTGAACAAGGACGACGGGCCCACATAGTTGCTGGGCGAATCCAATCCGTAAATGAAATCCCTCGGGAAGAGATCTTCCTCGATCTCATCGTTGATGAAGATATTCGCGAAGGGGGTCGCGGTGAATCCCACGTACGAGCTTCGCGCAAACTGACTAAGGATCCTTCGTATCGCCGCGTTGATTGCGGTTGGATCCTCATCGTCCCTTTTTGTGTTGATCGAGGCGAAGTCAGCCTCATCGTCGAGGAGGAGAAGCGGGACCTGAATCTTCCCGTCAACGTTCGCCTGTCGGCCTAGCCATTCACCGATATTGTCCAGCACCGTTTTGTTCTTCTTTGTGATGAAGACCATGAGCGTGTCTTGACCGGGGCGAAACGCCATCGCTTCCAAGCCGGTCTTTCGAAAGTCGGTGGTCATCGTGGTCATCGATGCAACTGAGTTCTTAAGGTCTGCGAGCAGGCCCACACCAATGGCGGTTGGCTTGTTGGCGATGTGGGCCTTTCCCTTGATCAACGGCTTTGTGTCCTGCCCCAACACACCCTCGTCAATACGGCCTTGAGTTTGTTGACGCAACGACTCGGTGTTGCCGGTTAGCACTACGAAGATTCGATAACCTGCGTCGGCCGCTTTGTCCATGAGACCGATATACGTGCCTGTCTTGCCGGACTGGACATCGCCGATTACCAAGCCGCGGCGTTTCCACGGACCGGAATCAAATGGATCACCAAGGTGGTCGAGAATACGGTCGAGCGAGGAGTTCAGCTTGTCCAAGACCACGGGAGATCGGCCATCGTTGAGCAGAAACTGCGAGTAGGCGTTCCACAGTTGCCAGTCGATTGAGTCCTGACGTGCGAGCAACCACGGTTGATGACCCTTCGCCTCGATCAGAACCCCAAGATCCATATCAATCGCGAAGACTCTTGCGATTTCGTCCATGATGTCTTGTATGTCTTGGTCACTCAGGTTTGGGCCAAACAAGGGAGCCAGCCCCATCAGGGCTGACGCGAGATCGTTTTCGCTTGGAACACCATCCCGCTTCGCTGCCCACGCGAGAAGCATGCTGGTGATCTGCGCGCGTTCATTCTCGACGTTCGACATCGTTAAGTCCCTGCTTTCGTAGAAGTGAACGATTCCACGAGTTTGTCGCGTTCGGCCCGCAAAGCAGTGAACGGCTCGACCATGAGCATGCGATCAACGAATTCGGTCGGAGGCTCGTACTCTTCCGACAGCGACCAGAGATGATGCAGGGCGTCACGCCACCGAGTCGACATTTTGGCAATCTCGTTCTCGTTTTCGATCTTCATGTCCGTTGACATTCGGTTGTAGATGTCGTGGAGTGGGAGTGTTGCTTCAAACATGCGAAGGGCATCTTCGAGCTGCGCGAAACCAGCCTTGTCGAGCCCGTCGCTTAGCGCCTTGAGAACTGGGTGCTCACGGTTCAGTGCGTAGCTGACAGCATCCCGCTCCTGTATGACTTCCCACGGGCGGATGATCTCTTCGTCAATTGCGAACTTGCGACCACGGAAGACTTGAGCTCGTTCGCTGGGCTTCGCCAACGTCCCGGCGAGAGTCCGCAATCGCTGTCTGACAATCTCCGGCGGCACCGCAGACGACTTCTTGATGTCGAGACTCCACAGATGGTCCAAAGTGTTCGGGATCTCAACCCTCACTCGTGTCAATTTGGTCATGTCGGCTCGAGGCATCAATCGAAACCAAGTTCCCCAGATAACCAAACGGCCCTCTCGGTAAACGTAGAACCCCTGCGAGTCGCGTAGAGATCCCGGGACTTGCGCAAGCTTCAACTCCCGGGACGACATCTTGGCGATGATCGGAAGAGTGTATGCCTGCACCACGACATCTGCGCCTTCGAGGTTGATCGTCTCGACGGTTGATCGCTGTGTGCGTGGTGACTTCGAAAGGAATGGGTCAGCGGGCTCCAATTCCACGCTGTTGATTGCGATCTTGGTCTTCCTCAAGCCATCGCCACTGAGGAAGCGGTGAAACACCAACTCCAGGTGGTTCGCGACATCGATCATCTGCTTGTCGAGAAAACTCGGGAAATGGCTCGCTTGCTCGTATAGCCGGTCGAGGACCTGCCACACCACGAGCGTGCCGGACTCCAGAGCAACCAGGTGCTCCGATCCCGGAACCTCTGCGACTTCGTTGTCGTCGAGCACGATGAGCTCCCAAGCACGGACTTTGGCAATGTGGTCCAGGTCCCAGCGCAGGGCGACGATGTCGCTTCCTTGCTTTGTCACGACCGTGAGGCATTTGCATTGCGAGAGAGATGCTGTCTTAAGACCGAGTCCAAAGCGCCCGAGGTCTCCGGGGCGACGGAAGGCTGTCGAGCTCATGCCGGCCAATTGCATCGCGTCCCGAGCGGCAGCAGCGCTCATACCTTGACCGTTGTCGAGGACGGACACAAATGGGACAGGAACTTCGCCGTTGAACGTGATGTCGATGCGCGCGGCTCGTGCTGAGACCGAATTGTCGACGATGTCGGCGATGGCGGTTGGAAGTGAATACCCGACTGCACGCATGGAATTAAAGAGGTGCGCATCCGGTGGCAGTGATTCGGTATGCAACTCAAGCTCCTCCATTGGAATTCAGTCAGCGAACATCGCGGGACTGAACCTCTGAACCTCTGAACCTCAGAGCCGTCCGTACACGTTTCCTGTTCGCGTGGCGATCTCAGCATCCCACGGCAGCATTGCTCCGATCGTCTCAACGTGCAGAGACGCGGCGATGTCGGGAGAGCACGCTGCTGAGAGAATTCCGACTTGTCTGCGGTCGGGCCCTGCCCCGAACGCCCGCAGCAGGAGTAATCTCACCCCCATGGGGCGATTCTTCGTCCCGGCACTGCACCAGGTCATCGTCGACCTGGCCGATGCCGGCGCCGACACAGAGCTGCTCGCGGCAACGCCGGGCAGCAGCCTCAGCACGGCCATTCTGCCGATCATCGCGCTCGTCGCATCGCTGACCGCCGCGGTCTGCGTCGGCACGCTCGTCGTCGCGTGGCTGCGGCCGCCCCCGCCGGGCGACGCGCTGGCCATCGTCGACGCTGAGACCGCCGGCATCCTGCCGGTCGGGTTCGTCTCGGGGGAGGCCGCGACGCGGTGGCTGCCCGCGACGGTCGTGCTGCTCGCCGTCAACGGGGTCATTGCGATCGAGGATCGCCGTGACATCCGTGAAGCCGCCGACCTGCCCGAAGGGGAGCAGCGGCGGGCGAAGGACATCCGCCTGGTGTTCGACGGCGACTACCCGCTGGCGGCTCGCACCGATGTCGAGAACGAGGGTGCCGACGGCACGGTGATCGCCATGCTCGCGCCCGGTCTCGTGGGCGGATCGCGCACGCTCGCGCGCGGCACGAGCGTCGATGTCGACCGGGTCGTGAAGAACAACGGGCAACTGCTCGCGGTCACGCGCGACGGGTTCCGCGACGCCGCGGTCTGGTATCGCGAGAAGCGCCCCGGCATGCGATTCAGGGTGACGACGTATGCAGGCCTCGCCGGTGTGGTGCTCGGAGCCATCAGCCTCACCCTGCCCGATGCGCCCTCGAGGTCGGTCGCCTGGAGCGCGATCGTGATCGGCGCGGCGGCGGTCGCGGTGCGCGTGTTCCTGCCGCGGGCGATTCCGCTGAACGCGGCCGGCATGCAGTTGCGAGCGCGGGCGAACGAACTGCGGGCGGCGATCGAGGGGGCGGATGTCCCGTCCGTCGCCGAAGGGGAGAAGCTGCTGCCGTGGGCGGTGCTGTTCGGCGAGACATCCGTGGTGCGCAGCTTCGCGGAGGTCGCGGCGACGTCGGGCACCCCGCCCACCTGGTATCACTCGACGGCGCCGCTTTCGGTCGACCGACTCGCGTCGTGCCTCGCGATCGTCGCCGCCGAACTCGTGCAACCGATCGGCGTGGGCGGCGGGCGGCTGCAGCGCACTGAGGACTCCCGGTTCGGCGTGCCCATGATCGCCGACACCAAGGGCTGGGGCGGCGGGTACCTCGCCGGCGGAGACGGCACGTTCGGCGATGGAGGAGGCGGCGGATACGGCGACGGCGGGGGCGGCGGGTTCGACGGCGGAGGCGGTGGCTTCGATGGCGGAGGCGGCTTCGACGGCGGCTTCGGTGGCGGCGACGGCGGCGGGGGCAACTGAGCCGACGATCCCGCACACTGGGCGAGGCGCGCGTGCCCCCTTTTGGGGTACAGGAAACACACAGTCGGCGTTCCCTGCTCTGTCAGGCTCGAATTCATGACGAATCCGACGAATGCACCTGCCGGCTGGTACGACGATGGCAATGGGGGACAGCGGTACTGGGACGGGCAGCAGTGGACGAACCACACGGCACCCGCTTCCGCTCAAACCTCGACGCTCACGAGCCCGGCGGTCGCGACCGCTGAGAAGCCGGCGATCGCGACAGAGTCGACCGGCAAGAAGCCGCTCAACGTGCTCGGCCTCGTCGCCCTGATCGTGGCGGGCATCGGGTTCATCTTCGCGATGGTGCCAGGCGCATTCATCATCGGCTGGATCGCCCTGCCGATCGGATTCATCCTGTCGATCGTGGCGCTCTTCCTGAAAGGTTCGAAGGGTCTCGCGATCGCGGCGCTCATCGTGGCGGTCGTCGGAACGATCGTCGGCTTCGTCGTGTTCTTCACGACGGCGGCGAACTCATTCTCCGACGCATTTGGAGGAACGGACTCGACCGTCACGCAGCCGAGCGATGACGGTGCCGAGACCGCGCCCGACGCCGAAGCGGAACCCGGCGCCGAAGCGGGCTCTCGCGAGAACCCCGTGCCCTTGGGCAGCGTGATCAGCGGCGATGAGTGGGACGTCGTGGTCAACAGCATCACGCTCAACGCGACCGACACCGTGGCGGCCGCGAACGAGTTCAACGATGCGCCCGCCGACGGCAACGTCTACGCCGTCGCGAACGTGACCGTCACCTACACCGGCCCCGACTCCAGCTACGCCGCGATGGTCGGACTCGACTACGTCACCGCTGGCGGCGAAGTGATCTCGACGTGGGACAGCTTCGTGATCGGACCGGAGCCGATCCTGGATTCCGGCGAGCTCTACAACGGTGGATCGACGACCGGAAACATCGTCTTCGAGATCCCCGCAGCCGGTGACGGCGTGATCCGAGTGTCCCCGGGCATGCTGGCCGACGAGGTCTTCGTCGCAGTCAAGTAGGTGCGAACGACGGCGACGGCACTCACCAGACGCGGGTGGTGCCGTCGTGGTCGTGGTCGGGGTGTCGGCGGCTACTGAGCTGAGGCGAGCTAAGGCGAGCTGACGCCTGCGTATCCGCACGGAGGCCGCCGCCCCGCATCAGGAGTAGCCTGTGCCGCACACGTGCAAAGGGGGAACGCCGATGCCGTACTTCATCATCGAGCGCAACTACGCCGAAGACGTTCCGGTGCCGCTCGAGGCCGCCGCCGACATCAACCTCATCAACGACGAGGAGGAGGTGCGGTGGCTCTACTCCTTCCTCTCGGTCGACCGTCGCAGGAGCTACTGCCTCTACGAGGCCGCGTCGATGGAGGCGATCCGCGCGGCGGCGGTGCGCGCCGGAATGCCAGCCGACGTCATCACCGAGGTCGACGGCCGCATGATGCCGACCGGCCAGCTCGCCGCGGTGAGCTAGCCACGTCACCCCGAGCCCGCGGTTGAGCCGTCGCTCGCGGCCGCTGAGCCGGCCCATCACCCCTTCGTCGCAATGACTCCCCGGTTGCCGTCTTGGTCGGCGATCACCGTGAGCGATGGCGAGTCGCTGTCGTCAACGACGGTGCCGCCCGCAGCGAGCGCGGCGGCGATCCGTTGCTCCACAGCCTCGGGCGCCACGTAGACCTCGAGGTGGAATCGCTGACGCGGGGCCTCATGCGCGTCGGTCTCTTCGAACCACAGGTTCGGCACCCGCACCGTGGCATCCCGGATCTCGTCGCCGGGGGAGCCGCGGCCCTGGGACTCGGCGCTGCCGGTCAAGAGGGCCGCCCACACTGGGGCGATGGTCGCCGAGCGGGCGGTGTCGAGGCCGAGCTCGGTCTCGCTGACCGACGCCGGGTCGGCGTCGAGCCCGTGATCGGCAGCTATCGACGTGATACGTCGCGCGAGGTCGACGTCCTGCTGGGTCACCCATTCGACGACGTATTCGGTGCCGTCGTCGTCGCGGTAGATGGCGTCGTCGCTGACCAGCTCGAGATCGACGTACCCGGTGCCGATCGAGACGCGCGGGTGGTGGCCGAGCGCGTCGCCCGCCTCACCGACGGCGACGACGAACCTGGCTCCGGCGCCGAAGTCGTCGATCAGGTACCGGGCATGCAGTCCCTGGGCGAGCTTGCGCCAATCGGTCAGGTGGGCCGCGGCGATTTGGTCGCCCATCAGCATGTCCATGTCGCGGAGTGTAGCCCTGTGGCGGCGCAGCGGCATCAGGAAATCCTGCTTCGAGCTCGTGGATGACATCGACGGCGCCGACCCGCATCTCGTTCGCGAGGAGGAAGGCGCCGATACCCGCGGAGGATGGTCGAGCGGCGCTGGCCCGGTCAGCCTGAAGGCATGGACACACCGACACGCACTCGCACGAACCTCCTGAACAGAACGACCACCCCGACGATCCGGTTCTTCCGCTCCCGCCGCCTGCTGGGCGCCATCGGCGCTCTCGCCCTGATCGGCCTGGGCGCGGCGCACACGATCACCAACGCCGGCGGCTTCGCGGCGGACCCGGATGCCTCGTGGCCGCTGTTCCTGATCTTCGGGGTGGGCGTCAGCCTCGTGCTCTGGGTGATCGCCGTCATCGTGTGGCGCTTCTCGCGTCGCGGGGTCGGACGCGTCATGCGCGTGATCATCGCGGTCGTGGGCGTGCTCCTCTGCCTGATGGCCGCCAACGTACTGCGAGTGCACCCCGAGATCATCCTCTCGCCCGCCGGACCCGGACTGTGGTCGCTCATCGGCGGCCCGGCGCTTCTGACGGCGGCACTGCTGCCGGTGCGGGTGAGGTAGACCCGTGGAGCACAGCTCATCCACGGACCGGAACGGTGGAGCAGCGTCACAGCGGAGCTTCCGGGCGCTCCGGTCCGCGCCGTGGTGGATCGCGGCCGCATGGTCCGTCGGCTATCTCGCGGCGGGTACGGCATGGGGTCTCGGGGCATCCGGTTACCCGTTCTCCGGCGGCGGGCCCGGTCCACGTGCCTCGGTGATGGATCCCGTTCCGAGCCATGTCGGCGGCTGGATCCTCGCTGGGGCGGCCGCGCTCGCCGGGGTGCTGGTCGTGCTGATCGCGCGTCGTCCGGCTGCTCGCGTTCCGGCGGCCGCCGCGGTGCTCGTCGGGGTGATGCTGGCGGTCGTACTCACCGACTTCCGGGTGCTGGTGTTCGCCGCCTACTTGCCGGTGATGGCCGTTGCGGCCCTCCTCGGTCACGTCGACCCGCATATCATGGCGACAATGCTCATCTGGCCGAACATCAACCAAATGGTTCTGATGATCGCCGGTGCCAGCTTGGCTTCCCTCGGCATTCGCGGCCTGATGGCTCGGAGCAGTGCAGGCGAGACGACGACGGATGACGCTGCACCGAGGTTTCGCGAAGCGACCGCACGTCGCGTGGGCCGCTGGGCCACCGGCATCGCGGTCGTCATTCCCGTCGGGTACGCGGTCACGCGAATCGGATGGTTCGCCGGCGTGCCGATCGGCATCAGCCCGAGCTTCATGCAGCAGCTCGTCGACGCCCAGGCAGCGCCCATCGGGGCCGGGTTGGGCGGCGTCGCACTCCTCGGAGCCGTGCTGACCCTCGGCCTCGTCCGCCCCTGGGGCGAAATCTGGCCGCGCTGGGTGCCGTTCCTGCGCGGGCGGGCGATTCCGCCGCGGCTCCCGGCCTCCCTCGCGATCGCCATCTCGTTGCCCATCATGTCGGCCGGTCTGATGTACGTGAGGAAGCAACTCGCGGGCGAGGAGTTCGGAGCGACCGGGGCGGAGCACGAGCCGGGAGCGTGGTTGCCCGAGATGTTCTTCCCGGTGTGGGGCGCGGCGCTGGCGATCGCAGCGCTCGCCTACCTCCAGAGGCGAACGGCCGGCCAGGAGCTGGTGAGCCGATCCACAAGCCCACGAGGCCTGGTGAGCGGATGACCTCCATCGTCGACGCGGGGCCCAGGGCCGACGGGCGGCGGGATGGCCCGTTTCGGAGGAATCCGGCGCTCACCGACCTGATCGTGGCGGCCGTGTACGCGATCCCGCTCGGCCTCGTGTCACTGCGCCTGCTGCAGCTCTCCGACAGCCCGCTCGGGTGGCGGGTTCTCGCGGGGGTCGCGGTGGTCGTGCTGCATGTCGCGACGGCGCTGCGGCGCCGGTGGCCTCGAGTCGCGTTCGGCATCGGCGCGGGAATGGCCCTGGTGCTTTCGCTGCTTCCTCCGTTGCAGGACGCCGCGGGGAACGCGTTTCCGGCGTTCGCATTGCCGAGCATCCTCGTCTTCGGGGTGCTCGTGTTCACTGCGGCGCGTGTGCTCGATGCACGGGCCAGCTGGGCCTGCCTGGCCGTCGCGCTCGCCGTGGCCGCCGTCGTCGTGGTTCGGCTCTGGAACCCGGAGGTCTGGGGCAGGCCATCCGACGACGGCGAGCTCATCCTCTGGCGCGCGGCGCTGACGCTCGGCATCACGGCGACGATCCTCTGCCTGTGGGCGCTGGGCCGGCTCGCCCGAGTGCGAGACGCCCATGTCGCAGAACTGAGGGAGAAGGCGGAACGGGCCGATGCCGACCGGGCGCGTGAACAGGCGGAGGCGGCTCGCGCCGAGCGGGATCGCATCAGCCGAGAACTCCACGACATCGTCTCCCACTCCCTGGCGGTCATGGTGAGCCAGGCCGAAGGCGGCCGGCTCTCGGATCCGGCCGCGCCCACTGCTGCGACGTTCGCCACGATCTCGAGCATCGGGCGCGAATCCCTGCGGGACATGCGCGGACTGCTGGGCGTGCTGAGGTCGGATGCCGGAACCGCGCGAGTGCCCCAACCGGGCCTGGCAGATCTGCCGTCGCTGGTGAGCCAGGTGCGGGCAGCGGGCGTGCAGCTCGTCGACGAGGCATCCGGCAATCAGCGACGGCTGCGCCCCGCCGCCGATCTCGCCGCGTTCCGTGTCGTGCAGGAAGCGCTGACCAACGTGCTCAAGCACGCAGGACCCGCACCGGCTGCCGGTCTCAGCCTCGACTGGACGGATGACCGGCTCGTCATCCGCGTCCACGACTCCGGCGCCGGCCCGCACGTCGACGGTGATCCGGGCGGTGCCGGGCTGGAGGGCATGCGGGAGCGACTGCAGATCATCGGCGGTTCGCTCGAGACCAATGGGCGCGCGGGCGAGGGGTTCACCCTCACCGCGACCATCCCCTACGACGACGGGAGCCTGCCGTGATCCGCCTGCTGATCGTCGACGATCAAGAACTCCTGCGCCAGGGCCTCGCGATGGTGGCGCGGTCCCAACCCGACATGCACGTCGTCGCAGAAGCCGGTCATGGCGGCGAGGCGCTCCGGGTGCTCGAGACCGAGCAGATCGACGTCGTCGTGATGGATGTTCGCATGCCGGTCATGGACGGCATCGTGGCCACGCGCGAGATCCAGAAGCTGGTCGACGCTCCGAAGGTGCTCGTGCTCACGACCTTCGACCTCGACGAGTACGCGTTCGACGCGCTCCGTGCCGGAGCGAGCGGGTTCATTCTGAAGGATGCGCCGGGCGAGGAGATCATCGCCGCGATTCGGCACGTCGCAAGCGGCGATGCCGTCATCGCTCCGGCGACCACCCGTCGCCTCATCGACCATCTGACCGCTCCGACCGGCGACCCCGACGCCGTCTTGCGCAGGCTCACCGACCGGGAGCGCGATGTCTTCCTCGGCCTCGCACGCGGCGACTCGAACGCGGAGATCGGGGCGCAGCTGTTCCTGTCCGAGACCACGGTGAAGACCCATGTCGGGCACATCCTGAGCAAACTCGGCCTCCGAGACCGGATCCAGGCCGTGGTGCTGGCCTACGAGACCGGGGTCGTCGCTCGCGGCACCAGACATTCGCCGGATACGCCTTAGCCGCCGTCGCCCGCCAGCCCGTGCTCGCGCGCGAACATCGCCGCCTGCGTGCGGTTGACCGCCCCGATCTTCGTGAGGATGTTGCGCACATGGTTCGCCGCCGTGTGCTCGCTGATCACGAGGGCAGCGGCGATGTCGCGATTGCTGCGCCCCTCGGCGATGAGCGCGATGACCTCGCGTTCGCGCGCGGTCAGCCCGTTCAGTGCAGCGGATGCCCCGGCGCCCGCGTCGAGCGACCGCAGCACCTTCATCAACCCGGCGGGCTCGGCGATCGCGCGTGCCCGGGTGGCGAGCGCGCTCGCCGCAGGCGATCGGGGGTCTGATCGGCGCAGGTGCGCCGCGTGGGCAGCGAGTGCGCGTGCGGCATGCAGGGGTGCGTCGCTGCGCTCGGCGAGTTCGAACGCGGCGTCGAAGCGTTCGGCGGGCAGGCCGAAGCCGCAGAGGGACTCGACCTGGCCCAGGTAGCAGTCGGCGGCGCCGAAGGGGGCGACGAACAACCCCGACATGAGGTTCAGCCCGGCGTACTCGGCGAGCCACGGGTGCAGCACCTCGGCGGTGTCGACATCGCCGAGCCACAGCGCAGCTTCGGTCATGAACACGAGTCGGGCCGGCCAATCGCTCGAGTCGCTCGGCTGGGCCTCGGTGTGTTCGAGCACCCAGGCGAGCGCTCGGCGGGTGGGGCGCTCGAGTTCGAGCTCGGTGTAGATGGCGAGCAGCCCCGGCGCCCAGCGGTCGGTCGGTGACTCGTTGCCGCTGATGAGCGGCCGCACGGAGCCCAGCAGCCCCGCCTCACGGCGCACCATGTAGCTCTGCAGCGAGCTCGCGCCCGACGTCGCATCGTCGCGGAAGATGCTCTCGCGGTGCTGCGCACGGCGTGCGGCCGCCGCGGCGCCGTCGAGGTCGCCCGCCGCGAGCGCCCGGGTGAACCGCACGCACTCGATCCAGTAGTTCCAGTGCCGCTCCCAGTTGCGGCTCATCTCGTCGAGGTGGCGCTCCGACTCGTCGAGGCCGACGCGGTCGCCCACGAGGTACGAGAACGCCGCCCGGTGCATCGCCGCGGCGCCGAGCCAGTCGTTCTCGGCCGAACGGGTGAGCCCCACGAGCTCGGTCGCACGGTCGAGGCGACCGGCGACGTCGCGCGGGCGCAGCGTCAGCGTGATCGAGGCGCGCAGGGTCGCCGCGAGCAGGTGCGGGTCGCCGCGTGCGCGGGCGAGTGCGACGGCCCTGGCGGCGATCGGCTCGGCCGCGTCGACGGCGCCGGTGAACGCCGTCGCCCGGGCGAGCGCGCCGAGCGCCTCGATGTAGAGCGGGTCCTCGTCATCGGCCGGTACGGCCGCGAGCGCGGTGGTGAGCATGTCGCGAGCACGGAACCCGAGCAGGCCGGGGCGCCACGAGGCATCCTCGTAGCCGATCGCGGCGCGCAGGCGCTGCCGGGCGTTGCCCACCTCGCTCGCCTCCTCGAAGATGGCGCGCGCCCGGGCGGTGTCGGCAGCGAGATCCCAGCTCTCCGCGGCGCGCAGCAGCAGCTCGGCACGCTCTTCGGTGTCGGGGGTGATCTCGGCGGCGCGCACGAAGAGCGTGCCCGCATCGTCGTGGGCGATGCGGCCCTCGGCGAGCTCGGCGGCGCGGGCGAGGTACGTCACCGCGCGATCGCCGAAGCCGAGGGCGCGCGCCGCGGAATAGTGGTGAGCGAGCCGCTGCACGAGCCGGGGCGCCGCCGGGAAGTCGGCCTCGAGGGTCTGCGCGATGCGCGCGTGGGTGCGCAGCACCTCGGTCGCGGGAATCACGTCGATGATCGCCTGCCGCGCGATCGCGTGCGTGAACCGGTAGTGGTCGCCCGCGCGGCGCGGCGGCTCGATGAGACCGCCGCGCACCGCGGCATCCATCGCCCCCAGCGTGACCTCGACGGATGCCTCGCTGATGCCGAGCACCTCGGCGAGGTCGACCTCCTGCCCGAGCACGGCGGCGAGCACGAGCACCGACCGCTGCGTCTCGTCGAGCACGGCGATGCGCGACCGTGCCATGTCGCTCACCGTGTCGGGCAGCTCGATGACCCGCTGGTGGCCGCGCTGCTCTGCCTCGACGACCGGCCGCCACATCGCGCGCAGCAGGAACGGGTTGCCGCCCGTGAGCTCGCGAAGCACCTCGGCCGAGTCGAGGGCGCGCTCGCGCGAGAGGCCGGCACGGATCACGACGTAGTCGGCGATCTGGTCGAGGGTGAAGGGCGAGAGCTCGATGCGCTGCACGCCGGTCAGTCGCGCGAGCGGCGCGAGGGAGTCGGCGAGCGGCTCCGAGCGATCGGGCGGGGAGTTGCGGAACCCGCCGAGGAGCAGCATCCGGCTGCCGGTCGTGCCCTCGACGACGCGGCTGAGCAGCCGCATGGCCGCCGGCCCCGCCCAGTGCAGGTCGTCGAGGGCGAGCACCATCGGTCGGCGCTCCGCCGCCGCGCGCAGCACGTCGACGACTGCGGAGTACACGCGCTCCTGCCCGGTCGAGCGGTCGGCGGCATCCTGATCGGTCTGCTCGAGCACGCGTTCGAGCAGCTCGGCCGATTCGAGGGCGGATGCCGCGGCGGCATCCGCTCGGTAGGCGGGCAGCACTGCGCGCAGCGGCTCGTCGAACGGTTCGAACGGGGCGCCGATCTCCTGGATGCAGGAGCCGGCGAGCACGGCGGCGCCGCCCGCGCTGAGTCGGGTGCACACCTCGCTCACGAGTCGCGACTTGCCCGAGCCCGCGTCGCCGCTGACGAAGACCGCCCGCCCGGCGCCGGTGAGCGCATCGGCCCACGCGGCATCGAGCGCCGCGACCTCGTCGTGTCGCGCGATGAACGGAGGCTGGCCGGAGGTCGTCCAAACCGCCGGCAGCGCCGGGGCGGACCAATCCCGCATGCCCCTCACGATAGTCCGCGGCCGAACGCGCGGCGATGACCCGAATTGACTACGAGCACGGCCGCACGAAGATGGGCCGGCCTCGTCATGCGGCGTGGTCACGACGTTCCTACCGTGAGCATCAGCGGTACTCCTCCAGAAGACCGCACCAGGGAAGGACACAGATCATGAACGCACGCGCGTTCCTCATCGTCCCGGCCGTGCTGGTCTTGGGCGTGCTGGCCGGATGCGGCCAGACCGATGGCGGAGCCGGCGCGGGAACCGGCACCACCCGAGTGAAGATGCCGTCGACCGAGGTGTGTCACATGGCCGGCTACATTCGCGACCGGGCGCCCGAAGGTCTCTGCGACGATGCCGGAGACGCCCCCGCGACCGAGAGCGTCGAGGGAGCCGTCGTCGTCGACGACGACCTGTCGCCCCTGAGCGGGAGGTGAGACGGCGAGTGAGACGGCCGACACGACGAAGGTGGGCGGATGCCGCGGCATCCGCCCACCTCGTCGTTCCGCCTATTGCTGCTTCAGCCGCTTGAGCTGCTGCACCGCCTTCTCGACGAGCTTCGTCACGTCTTTCACGTCTCGTGCCGTGGCCCGCGAGCCCGCGAGCACGACCTCGCCGGTCGCGACGGCGTCGTCGAGGTTCGCGAGCGAGGCATCCGTGTACTTCGACCGGTCGACCGTCGTTGCACGTGCGAGTGCAGCTTCAAGGGCGGCCGTGTCGACCGGGGCGGCCGACGACTCGGGAGCGACCAGGCGCACCTCGTCGAGCACGCCCCACGCGCCCGCCGAGAGCGAGAACTCAGCCGAGATCTCGACGACGCCGTCGGCGCCGACGACGATCTCGGGCACCGACGCGGTGTGGAACTCGTTCCATGCCGTGAACTCGAGCGGCGCGCTCCACGAGCCGGCCGAGGTCGTCGCCGAGAGCACGCGCGTGTCGGTCGACGGGCTGTTCGTGCCCTGCGTCGTCGCCTCGAGCACGTAGGTGCCGGCGGGCACGCCCGTGAGGGTCTGCGTCGCCGAGGTCTCGTAGGCCCAGCCGTTCCAGAACGTCACGGCGAAGTCACCGGCGGATGCATCGGCGCTCTCCTGGCGCGAGGCGGGCCCGGTGAGCTGCCACGCACCCATGTCACTGCTCTCGAAGCCCGGGTTCTGCACGAAGTTCGGGGAGACCACGTCGACCGTGGCCGTCACCTGCAGGCCCGAGTCGGTCGTGCCGGGGATCTCGTACGAGCCCGGTCCGCGGATCCAGTCGACCGCACCGCTCCAGTCGACCGACGGATGCTCCGTGGTGCCGTCGTTGAACTCCACGGCGATCGTGTCGGGCAGGGTCACCGCCGAGCCATCCGTCACCGTCAGTGCGACCTGCTCGATCGTCGTGATCGCGCGCGGGGCGACCGCACCGGTGACGACGTACTCGAAGGTGCGCAGCGACTCGAGGGGCGTGCCGTTCCACGCGAAGAGCGACTGGTTGTCCCACGCCGAGCCGCCGAAGAATTCGCCGACGTGCACGGGGTCGTAGTCGCTCGCGGCGCTCGTCGCCCAGCCCGAGCCGTCGCGCTCCCAGAGCACGCGGTTCGCCTCGACCTCTGCAGCGGGGCCGACGGGCAGCCACGCGGGCTCCCAGTAGAAGACGCCGATGCCGGCGTCGCCGACGGCGGTGACCGCGGCGATCACGTCGCGCAGCTGGGTCGCCTGGCCCTGCACGCTCACGGGGTACTGCCCGGTGATGCCGCTCGCGCCGATGACATTGCCGTACCCGTCGCCGTCATCGAGGGTGCGCGCCCACGAGGTCTCGGCGACCATGACCTGCTTGCCGTACGTCGTCGCGATGTCGTCGAGCACCGCCGTGAGGTTCTCGGTCGTGCCGTGCCAGTAGGGGTAGTACGAGCTCGCGAAGACGTCGTAGTCGACGCCGAACTGCGCGAGGCCCGCGGCGTAGGTCGCGTAGCGGCCGGGCGTCTCGGGGTTGGTGAAGTGCACCGCGACGAGCGCGTCGGGCAGCGTCTCGCGCACGGCGGCGCTGCCCGCCGAGACGAGGGCTGCGAACTGCGCGTCGATCGCCGTGCCGGCCCGCGTGTGCCCGGCGATGGCGTTGTTCGTCTCGTTGCCGATCTGCACCATCGACACGTCGACGCCGGCGGCGTCGAACGCCTGCAACGACGACACCGTGAAGTCGTGCAGGGCGGTCACGGTCGCGGCATCGGAGAGCCCGGCCCACGCCTTCGGCACGAGCTGTCGGCCGGGGTCCGCCCAGAAGTCGGAGTAGTGGAAGTCGACGAGCACCTCGAGGCCCGCCGCGGTCGCCCGCTGCCCGATCTCGACGGCGCGTGCGACGTCGACGTTGCCGCCGCCATACCCACGGCCGGTCGCGTCGAACGGGTCGTTCCAGACCCGCACGCGCACGGTGTTCACGCCGTCGGCGGCGAGCACGTCGAAGAGGTCGGCCGGCGTGCCCGACGCGTCGCGGAAGACCACGCCGCTCTCCTCGAGCGAGAGCACCGTCGAGACGTCGACGCCGTTCACGAAGTCGGGGGAGAGCCCGTCGACCTTCGCGACGGAGATGCCCGCCTCGACCGGGCCGCCGCCCGGCCCGTCACCCGATTCGGATGCCGCGGCCGCCGCAGCCCCGGCGGGTATCGCGATCAGGGCGGCGAGCGTCGCCGCAAGGGCTGTCGCCCCGGCCCTTCCTGGTTGTCTCTGCACGATCCGTTTCCCTCTCGATCAGGCAGCCTCAGGGGTCGCCGCCCGAGCCGGGCGAACGGATCCGCGGCGCTGCGGTGTTCGGTTCTGGTGGTGCTGGTCTGGTGGAGCGGTGCCGGCTACTCCTCGGTCGGCGCGAGCCGGATGACGCGGGTGCCGCCGGCGGGCACGAGTGCCGAGGCATCCGTCGCCGCACCGGTCGCGACATCGACGCCCGCCGCAGCGATCACGGCATCGGTCTCGGCGTGGTTGATGGCGACGAGGTAGCGGGTGCCGTCGCCCGCGACGCGGATGACGCGTTCGAGCCCGGCCGGTGGCGCCGCGGCCTCGAGGCCGGCGTCGGCGAGCACGCCGCCGATGAACGCGGCGAGCTCGTCGCCGTCGAGCCTCGTGGAGAGGTACCAGGCGGCGCCGTCGCCGAGCGCGTTGCGGGTGACGGCGGGCAGGCCCGCCGCCGGTCCGTCGACGAATCGCTCGACGGCGGCCGCGCCCTCGAGGTGGATCTCATCGGTCCACACCGCACCGCGCGACCCGTTGGTGAGGGCGACGAGACCACCCTCGCGGAGCGGCTGGAACTCCTCGATCGCGAGGCCGAGCACCTCGCGCAGGCGCCCCGGGAACGGGCCGGCCGGCACCGAGTCGAATTCGTCGACGATGCCCGAGAAGTACGACACGGCGAGCACGCCGCCGCCGGCCACGTAGCCCCGCAGGTTCGCGGTCGAGGCCTCGTCGAGCAGGTACAGCGACGGCGCGAACACGGCCGAGTAGCCCGAGAGGTCGGCGCCAGGGTGCACGAAGTCGACGGTCACGCCGAGCTTCCACAGCTCGGAGTAGAACGCCTCGAGCCGCTCGCGGTGCGAGAGGTCGACCGAGGGCCGCCACTCGAGCTCCTGCGCCCAGAACGACTCGGTGCTCCAGATCACGGCGACGGATGCCTCGACCCGGCTGCCGCGCAGTTCCGAGAGGTCGCCGACGAGCTCGCCGAGCCCCACGACCTCCTTCCATACGCGCGACGAACGGCCGGCGTGGGGGAGCATCGCCGAGTGGAACTTCTCGGCGCCGAAGCGGCTCGCGCGGAACTGGAAGAACATGATCGCGTCGGCGCCGCGGGCGAGGTGGGCCATGCTGTTGCGCGCGAGCTCGCCGGGGCGCTTCGCGACGTTGCGCGGCTGCCAGTTGACCGCCGAGGTCGAGTGCTCCATGAGCACCCACGGGCGGCCGGCAGCGAGGGAGCGGGTGAAGTCGGCATCCATCGCGAGCATCACGTGGGCGTCGATGCGCGAGGCCGTGAGGTAGTGGTCGTTCGAGACGATGTCGACCTCGGGCGCCCACCTCCAGTAGTCGACCGAGGGGCAGCTCGTGGCCATGAAGTTCGTCGTGATGGGCTGCGCGGCGTGCCGGCGGATCGCGTCGCGCTCGAGCACGAAGCACTCGAGCAGCGCGTCGGAGCTGAACCGCTTGAAGTCGAGCTGGTGGGCGGGGTTCGAGACGCTCGCCGACTGGCGGGGTGCGTCGATCTCGCTCCACTCGCCGTAGACCTGCCCCCAGAACGTCGTGCCCCACGCGCGGTTCAGCGCGTCGAGCGATCCGTAGCGCTCCGCCAGCCAGTGGCGGAAGTTGGCGACGGATGCCTCGTCGAAGCTCTCGGAGACGGGGGCGCCGTACTCGTTGTGCACGTGCCACATGACGACCGCGGGGTGCTGCGCGTAGCGCTCGGCGAGCCGCTCGGCGATGGCCGATGCCGCCCGGCGGTACTCGGGGCTGCTCGGGCTCACGATGCCGCGCGAGCCGAAGCCGAGGGCGACGCCGTCGCGGGTCACGGGCCGCGCCTGCGGGTACGCCCTCCAGAACCAGGCCGGCGGCACGGTCGTGGGCGTGCCGAGGTCGACGTCGATGCCGGCGCCGGCGAGCAGGTCGAGCACCTCGTCGAGGAAGGCGAAGTCGTATTCGCCCTCGCGCGGCTCGAGCAGCGCCCACGAGAAGATGCCGACGCTCACGAGGTTCACCCCGGCCTCGCGCATGAGCTCGATGTCTTCGAGCCACGTCTCGCGGGTCCACTGCTCGGGGTTGTAGTCGCCGCCGAAGCGGATCGCCGAGGTGCCGGGCATCCAGCCGCTGCGCGCCGCGGGCGTCGGCGACGGCGACGCGGCCGTCGAAGTCGAGGCCGCGGAAGCGGGAGCGGCGGTCGCCTCGGCGCCCGTGACGGGGGCGGGGCGTGAAGTCGGCGCAGGCTGCGAAGGCATGGAGTGTTCTCCCTTGAAACTGTGTGCGGTCACAGTTCTAACACAGGTTGAGATCGTTACGCCATCTGCTGATCCCGGAGTTGACATGAAAGCTGGGCTGTGCGTTACTGGGATCGCTCACAGGCACAACGTGGTCCTCTCTCGATCGCGTGCGGCCACGGGGCATCCGCAATCACAGCTTTCGACAAGGAGGACGAATGCGTGCAGCATTCCGCACCGGCGCCGTTGCAGCCGTTGCCGCAGCAGCGCTGATCATGACCGGTTGCTCGGCCGATGCCGGTTCCGGGGGCAGCGCCGACGATCCCGTGGAACTCACCTACTGGGCCTGGGCGCCGAACCTCGACAAGGTCGTCGACCTCTGGAACGACGAGAACCCCGACATCCAGGTCACCGTCAACAAGCAGGACGGCGGCGACCCCGCGATCACCAAGCTGCTCACGGCGATCAAGGCCGGCAGCGGTGCACCCGACCTGATCCAGGCCGAGTACCAGAAGATCCCGACGCTCGTCTCGTCCGACGCCCTCGCCGACCTCGCCGGCACGAGCGCCGCCGACCTCTCGGGCGAGTTCCCGTCGGGTGTGTGGGACTCGGTCACCCTCGGCGGCGACGCGCTCTACGCGATCCCGCAGGACACCGGGCCCATGATGTTCTACTACCGCGACGACATCTTCACCCAGTTCGGACTCACCGTGCCCACCACGTGGGAGGAATACGCCGAGACGGCCCGCGCGCTGCACGCGGCCGACCCGAGCAAGTACCTCGGCACCTTCTCGTCGAACGACGCCGGCTGGTTCGCCGGGCTCGCGCAGCAGGCCGAGGCCGAGTGGTGGTCGATCGACGGCGACGCCTGGGGCGTCGGCATCGACGAGGAGCCCACGCAAAAGGTCGCCGATTACTGGGGCGGACTCGTCGAGGAGGGCGTCATCGACAACAAGCCGATGTACACCCCCGAGTGGAACGCGGCCCTCAACGACGGCACGCAGGCCGGTTGGCTCGGCGCCGTCTGGGGGCCGGGCGTGCTGAGCGGCAACGCCGCCGACACCGCGGGCATGTGGAAGGCCGCGACCCTGCCCAACTGGGGCTCCGACGCCTCAAACGGCAACTGGGGCGGCTCGTCGACGGCGGTCACCTCGCAGTCGAAGCACGTCGACGCCGCGGTGAAGTTCGCCACCTGGCTGAACACCGACCCCGACGCCGTGCAGGCGCTCGTCACCGAGACGGGCATCTACCCGGCCTCGACGGATGCCGCGGCATCCACCCTCTCGGAGGCGCCCGAGTTCTTCAGCAACCAGCCCGACTTCTACGACGTCGCGGCCGAGGCTGCGCAGTCTGTCGCGCCCTTCCAGTACGGCCCGAACGTGAACGTCGCGTTCAGCGCCTACAACGATGAGTTCGCGAAGGCCGCCGAGTCGAAGACCCGGCAGGCGTTCCTCGACGCCGTCGCGGCGATGCAGCAGATCACCGTCGACGACCTGGAGTCCAGCGGCTTCACCGTCGCCGACTAGTTCGCGCGTGAGGGGGTGCCGCGCCGCGGCGCCCCCTCGCACCTCCACCCGCCCCTGGAAGGACCGACACATGACCGCAACGGTCGAAGCCCCGAGCGGCGACACCCGGCCGGCCCGGCGTGCGCCGCGGCATCCGGTGAAACGGCGCACCGCCGCCCGCCGTCACGTCACCCCGTGGATGATGCTCGCGCCCGGCATCGTGCTCTTCACGCTGTTCATGGCCGCGCCGATCCTCTACACCTTCGTGCTCTCCTTCCAGAAGGAGCTCGTGTCGGGACTCGGTCTCGGTTCGGGCTCGCGCACCCGCACCTTCGCCGGCCTCGAGAACTACGTCGCCACGTTCACCGACCCCGAGTTCCTCGCGAGCGTCGGCCGGGTACTCGTCTACGGGCTCATCCTCGTGCCGACGATGCTCGGCCTCGCACTGCTCTTCGCACTGCTGCTCGACGCCCGGCGCACGGGGGCGAAGGGCTTCTCGCGGGTCTCGATCTTCCTGCCCTACGCGGTGCCCGCGGTGATCTCGTCGCTGCTCTGGGGCTTCCTCTACCTGCCGGCGGTCAGCCCGTTCTACTGGATCTTCGAGCAGCTCGGCTGGGACGACGTGCCGTCGCTGCTCTCGCCCGGCCTCGTCGTGTTCGCCATCGCGAACATCGGCCTCTGGGGCGGTGTCGGCTTCAACATGATCGTGATGTACACCTCGCTGAAGGCCGTGCCGACCGAGATCTACGAGGCAGCGCGCATCGACGGTGCGAGCGAGCGCCAGATCGCGCTGCGCATCAAGGTGCCGATCATCATGCCCGCGCTCATCATGACCGCGCTGTTCTCGATGATCGCGACGCTGCAGGTGTTCGCCGAGCCGACCACGCTGCGCCCGCTCACCAACAGCCTCTCGACGACCTGGTCGCCGCTCATGTACGTCTATCGCGACGCGTTCACGCGCGACGACATCTACTCGGCCGCGGCCACCTCGGTGATCATCGCCGTGGCGACGTTCGCCATCTCCTTCCTGTTCCTCCGCGTCGTGCAGCGACGCGCCTTCGGCCAGGAGGACTGAGCCGTGACCATCACCAACCAGACCCGCGCCATGGTCGTGCCCGAATTCCACGAGGCATCCGACCGGCGCAGCCGAAACGGCGACCAGCGGATGCCGCTCGCCATCGGCTCCACCGCCGTGCTGCTGCTCGGCGCCCTGTACTGCCTGCTGCCCGTCGCCTGGGTCGTCATCGCCTCGACGAAGGATGCGTCGGAGCTCTTCTCGACGTTCACCTTCGCGCCGAGCACCCACCTGTGGGACAACATCGTCGAGCTGACGAACTACCGCGACGGCCTCTACTGGCGATGGATGGCGAACACCGCGCTCTACGCCGGTTTCGGCGCGATCGTCTCGACCTACGTGTCGGCACTGTCTGGCTATGCGCTCGCGAAGTACGTGTTCCCGGGCAAGAACGTCGTGTTCCGGGTGCTGCTCATGGGCGTGCTCGTGCCCGGCGTCATCGTCGCGATCCCGCAGTACCTGCTGCTCGCGCAGGTCGGGCTCACGAACACCTACTGGTCGGTGCTGCTGCCGCAGCTCATCAGCCCCTACGGCATCTACCTCGCCCGCATCTACGCGGCGGCGGCCGTGCCGACCGACATCATCGAGTCGGCACGCACCGAGGGCGCGCGCGAGCTCTACATCTTCCACCGCATCGCGCTGCCGATGATGGGGCCGGGGCTCGTGACGATCTTCCTGTTCCAGTTCGTCGCCGTGTGGAACAACTTCATGCTGCCGTACATCATGCTCGGCAACGACGAGCTGTTCCCGATCACGGTCGGGCTCTCGGGCCTCTTGAACCAGGGGGCGTCGCTGCCGGCGATGTACACGCTCGTGATCACGGGAGCACTGCTGTCGATCATTCCGCTCATCGTGCTCTTCCTCGTGCTGCAGCGGTACTGGCGCGTCGACCTCGCCGCCGGTGCCGTGAAGGCATGACCACTCATACACTGGCCACGTGACTGAGAACGCGCCTCGCCGACGTCCCACCATCGAGGACGTCGCCCGCGAGTCCGGGGTGTCCCGCGGCACGGTCTCCCGAGTGCTGAACGGCGGTCACTGGGTGAGCCCCACGGCCCGCGAGGCCGTCGAGCGGGCCATCAAGAAGACCGGGTACCGCATCAACCCGCACGCGCGGAACCTCGCGACGGCCCGGGCGAACTCGATCGCGTTCCTGCTCACCGAGTCGCACGACCGGCTCTTCGAGGACCCGAACTTCGCCGTGCTCATGCGCGGGGCGGCCGATGCGCTCGCCGAACGCGACCTGCCGCTCGTGCTGCTCATGGCGGGCTCCGACGACGAGCAGCGACGGGCGACCGAGTTCATCACCGCCGGACACGTCGACGGCGCGCTGCTCGTCTCGTCGCACCTCGGCCGCGAGGGATTCCTGAAGTCGCTCGTCGACGCAGAGGTGCCCGTCGTCGCGTGCGGGGTGCCGCTCGGGTACGAGCGCCGCATCGGCTACGTCGCCGCCGACGACCTCGAGGGCGCCCGCGACATGGTGGCCTACCTCCGCGACTCGGGTCGGCGGCGCATCGCCACGATCAGCGGGCCGGTCGATACCTCGGGCGGCATCGGCCGACTCGAGGGGTACCGCCTCGAACTCGGCGACGCGTTCGACGAGCAGCTCGTCGCCGAGGGCGACTACTCGCGCGCGAGCGGGGCGCAGGCCATGACGGAGCTGCTCGAACGGGTGCCCGATCTCGACGCCGTGTTCGTGGCGAACGACGTGATGGCCGCCGGCGCGGTCGAGGTGCTGCAGTCGCGCGGGCGCCGCGTGCCCGACGACGTCGCGGTCGCCGGGTTCGACGACGCGCCGATCGCGACGCGCGTCGAGCCCGCGCTCACGACGATGCGCCAGCCGTTCGAGCGCATCGCCCACGAGATGGTGCGCATGCTCCTCGACGTGATCGACGGCCGGCCGGCCGGGCGCATGACGCTGCCGACCGAGCTCGTGCGGCGCGAGTCGGCCTGACGCCGAGGCTCCTGCAGGTGCCGGCGCCGCCTCGGTGGCGTCAGCGCGAGTGGAGCGCGGGGTCGCGCGGCGCATACCGCGCGAGCGTGATGCCCATGCCCGTCGTCATGCTGCTCAGGAGCGTCAACTCCTGGTGCACGCCCTCGAACATGCGCTGCCCACTGCCGAGCAGCACGGGGTGGATGATCAGCACGTACTCGTCGATGAGCCCGACCTTCGCGAGCGCGCGCACGAGCTCGCCGCTGCCGAGGATCGAGAGGTCACCGTCATCCGTCGCCTTCAGCTCGGCGACCGTCTGCGCGGCGTCGCCCGCGACGACCGTGGAGTGTTGCCAGTCGAGTTCGAGCGACGGGTCGCGCGTGACGACGTACTTCTCGACGCGGTTGAGGTGCTCGGTGAAGGGATTGCCGTCGGTCTGGTGCGGCCAGTAGGCGGCCATGTGGTCGTAGGTGCGATGGCCGAACAGCATCGCACCGGTGTTGGCCATGCCCTTGCCCATCTCGGCGCCGAGCTCGGGGTCGGCGTTCGCGCCGAGCGCCCAGCCGCCGTCGGCGAACCCGCCGCGGGTGTCCTCCTCGGGCGACATCGGGGCCTGCATCACCCCGTCGAGCGAGAGGTGGTTCGTCACGGTGATCCTGCGCATGTCGGTGCTCAGCCCCTCAATCCGGCGGGATGTTCTGGTTCAGGCGGAAGAGGTTGCCGGGGTCGTACGCGCGCTTGAGCGCCTTGAGGCGGTCGTACTTCTCCGGTCCGTAGGCCTGGCGGATGCGCTCCTCGCCCTCCTCCATGAGGAAGTTCACGTAGACGCTCGTGTGGAAGGGCTCCAGCGCCGACCAGAAGTCGCGCACCCATTCGCGCTCGGCATCGAACCCCTCGGATGTCGCGGTGGCCGCGTTGATGTTGAAGGTGTGCCCGACGCTGCGCCCGTTGAACGCGGTCTCGTTCTCGCCGACCCTGGCGACCGCGCCGCCCATCTGCCAGATGGGAAAGCTCGTCAGCGGCGACTGGATGCGACGCGTGTGCTCGACGGTGATGTCGATGACCTCGTCGCTCAGCTCGGCGACGTCGCAGGAGCGGAAGTAGTACCAGCGACCGGGAGGGAAGGAGGGATCGAACATCGACTGGTGTTGGAGGAAGGGCTTCGGCTCGCACAGGTCGAGCACCGGTGCACCGAATCGCTTCATCGGGCGCACGACCCGCTCGCCTTCTTCGATGTCGCCGGTGTAGCAGCAGACCACGCTGACGACGAGCTTTCCGTGCAGTTCGGGCGGAACGTAGGGGAGCGGCGGTGCCTTTCGATGCAGCACGATCGTCATCAGCTCGTCGGGTGCGTCGGCGATCCAGTCGCGGTAGAACCGCAGCACCTGCGGCGACTGCTCGATCGGCCAGAAGATCGGGCCCGCGACCACCGTCGGGCCGACCTCGCACAGGTTGAAGTCGAACGCGGTGACGATGCCGAAGTTGCCGCCGCCGCCGCGCACGCCCCAGAAGAGCTCGGCGTTCTCGGCCTCGTTCGCGACGACGCGCTCGCCCTCGGCGGTGATGAGGTCGACCGACGACAGCTGGTCGATGCTCAGGCCGTGCTTGCGCATGAGCCACCCGATGCCGCCGCCGAGCGTCAGGCCGGCCACTCCCGTGTGCGTGACGATGCCGCTCGGCACTGCGAGCCCCGAGGGCTGCGTGGCGTGATCGACGTCGCCGAGCAGCGCGCCCGCCTGCACGTGGACCGTGCGAGCCTCGGGGTCGACGGTGACCGCCCGCATCGGTGCGAGGTCGATCACGATGCCGTCGTCGCACACCGAGAGGCCGGGAAAGCTGTGACCGCCGCCGCGAACGGCGACGGGCAGACCCGTGCGGCGGGCGAACAGGAGCGCGGCACCGATGTCGTCGGCCCCGGTGCATCGCGCGATCACGGCGGGACGGCGATCGATCGAGCCGTTCCAGACCTTGCGGTGCTCGTCGTAGGTGCCGTCGTCAGGCCGCACCAACTCGCCAGCGAACCCGGACTCCAGTTCGCTGAGCGCGGCTGCATCGACCGCCACGGTCATTCCGCCAAGCTACTCCTCGGGTTCCGTGCCCGCCAGCGGGCAGGATCGGAACCGGGCGGGGGATTCGACCTGTGGATGGGGAGCAACCGGGTTCGGGGCCGCGGTATCGTCGTCTGGCCGACCACCCAGAAGGAGCCCTACTTCCATGCCCGAACTCATCCTCTCCGGCAGCGAACAGCAGACCGTGCCCGTCGTGATCTCGATCGCACAGGGCCTCGGCTACGAGGCCACGCAGCCCTCGCAGACGAGCATCAAGCTCGAGCGCGGCAACCTGACCAAGACCCTGCTGCTCGGGGCGATGGCCGGCAAGAACTTCCACATCTCGTTCACCTTCGACATCGGCGTCGACCAGCACGGCAACACGTGGCTGCGCTTCGACCAGGACGGCGCTCTCGGGGCGGTCAAGGGCGGCGCCATCGGCTACGCGAAGAGCAAGAACGCGTACGCCGACTTCGTCAACGCGATGCGCGCCGAGACGATGCAGCGCGGCTTGCTGCTCGGCGAGCGGTAGCGCGCGGGGCGCTCGCGCACGCTCGCGCACGCTCGCGCTGGCTGGCTGGCTGGCTGGCCGGCTGGCTGGCTGGCCGGCTGGCTGGCCGGCCGCTGCCGGACGATTGATGCGACGGCTCACGACGCGCAGTAACCTACGGGCACCCCGAAGCAGAGGAGAACCCCGTGGGCAAGGTGGTCATGTACGCCTCGGTGTCGTTGGACGGCTTCATCGCCGACGAGAGCGACCAGCCCGGGCCGCTGTTCGACTGGTTGACCAACGGCGACGTCCCGTTGGACGAGAGCGGCTCTGTGACGGTGTCGCAGACCTCCTTTGACTACACCCGCCCGTACTGGGACCAGATCGGGGTGACCATCGCCGGCCGCCACGTCTTCGACCTGACGGACGGCTGGGACGGGAAGCCGCCGAGCGGGATCGACCACGTGGTCGTCGTGACGCACCGGCCGCCGCCAGAGGGCTGGGACCCTGAGGCGCCGTTCCACTTCGTCGCCGGCGTCGAGGCGGCGATGGCCACGGCGCAAGAACGTGCGGGCGATCGCATCGTCGAGGTCGCCGCCGGCGATGTCGGTGGCCAGATGCTCGCCGCGGGCCTGGTCGACGAGGTGCGCATGGACGTCGTGCCCGTCGTGTTCGGGTCCGGCAAGCGCTACTTCGGGTCGGTCCGCGCCCCGCACCTGCTGGAGGATCCCGACGTGGTGCTCCAGGGCGACCGGGTGCTTCACCTGCGGTGCCGGGTGCGCCGTTCGCCGATCTGAGCGGGTTCGCCGACGGCAGCGATCGCACCCTCAGCTGCGAAGCGCCGGATTCGTGTCCGCGGCGTCCTCGTGGCGAGCAGTGCGCAGCGGCGAGCAGGCGACGATCAGGGCGGCGATCGTGAAGACGGTCGCGGCTATTGCGAGGGTCGACTGGTAGCCCATGAACGTCACGAGCAGCCCGGTCAGCAGTGCGCCGACGAAGAAGACGACTCGGTTGACCGTTCGGATGGTCGAGTTCATGCGGCCCTGGATCGCATCGGGTGCGACCGCCTGCCGGTAGCCGGTGTCGTTCGCGTCCTCGATGCCCATCGAGAGGCCGAAGACGAACTGCGCGGCTGAGACGACGGGCAGGAGCACGCCGATGCCGCTCGAGGCGTCGAGCGGCATCACCGCCAGCGCGAGCCATGGCACGACGGCGAGGGCGCGGCCCAGGAGGATCGCCCGTCCGGCGCCGAGCCGCATGCCGAGGCGCGGAGCGAAGAGGGCTCCGAGGAAGCCGCCGACGCCCCCGAACGCGAGTGCGACGCCGAACGCCCACGGCGCGAGGTCCAACTCTCGAAGCACGAACACGGCGAACACGGTCGACACGATGCTGTTCGCGAGGAACCAGACGTGGATGGAGAGCGCGAGCGGGCGGAGGGTCCGGTGCCGATAGGTGTAACGCATGCCCTCGACGATGTCGTGCCCGATGTGACGCCCCTCGGGGCGGCGCTGCGGCACCGCCTCCTCGACCGTGATGCGGGACTGGAGCACCGCCGCCACGGCGTTGATGACCGCGTCGAAGGCGAAGAGGAAAGGTGCACCGAGCAGGTTGAGCAGCGCGCCGCCGAGCGCGGGCCCCGCCGTGCCGGCGACGGTCTCGCTCTGGCCGAGCCGCGCGTTGGCCATCACGAGCGAGCCTCGCGGAACGATGTTGGGCAGGAACGGTTGTGCGGCGGAGTCCGCGAAGAGGGTCAGGATGCCGAGCGTCAGGATGACGGCTGCGAGCGACCAGAAGGTGAGGGCGTCGAGGAGCAGGAGCACGGGGATCGACCCGAGCACGATCGCTCGCGCGACGCTGGTGATGATCAGCGCCCGTTGACGCCGCCATCGATCCATGAGCGCGCCGATGATCAGGCCGAGGAAGAGATACGGCACGACGCCGAGTGCGCTCAGGATGCTGATCTCGAGCGGCGTGGCGTTCAGCACCGTGACGATCAGCACCTGGAAGGCGACACCGGCGATCGCGCTCCCGAAGGCGCGGATCGTGGAGGCGCTCCAGAAGAGTGCGAAGGCGGGGAGGCGGAGCACCTCGCGCGAGCGGGCCTCGGCATCGGTGCCGGTTGGAGCCGCAGGGTCGCGCACTCGCCCAGTGTACGACTGCCGCGAGCGACGAGCGCGCCCGAGAAGCAGCAAGTGGGAGTCAGTTCTCCGGATTACTAGGTCATTTGACCCACTTCACGTATGCTCACTCGCAACCCGGTCGAACATCGCGCAAAGGAGCGCCCATGCCCACCCTCTTGCACCGCGCCGCCGCAGGGTTCGCCCTCGCGACGGCGGCCGCACTCGCCCTCGTTCCGGCCGCCGCGGCAGCGGCCGCGCCCGCGACCACGGAGGCGAGCAGCGGTCGCAGTACCGCCAAGCCCGCCCCCGCGGCATCCGATGACGGAAGCACCATCACGACCGCCGACGGTCAGGTCTACATCACCGACGAGCAGGGCCGCGCCCTGCAGCTGCGCGGCTACAACGCGGCGAAGTACGTGCACGACCGGCTGAAGCCGGCCGACATCGAGGCGATGGCCGAGCAGGGCTTCAACTTCCTGCGGCTCGTCGTGCAGTGGCAGTACTTCGAGCCCGAGCAGGGCGAGTACGACGAGGACTACTTCGACTACGTCGAATCGGTGCTCGACGCGGCCGACCGCGAGGGCGTGCACGTCATGCTCGACATGCACCAAGACGTGTACGGCCCGGTGTTCGGTGCCTCGGGCGCGCCCGAGTGGGCGACCCGCACCGACGGACTGCCGTTCGTCGACGACCCGGCCAACTGGTTCAACAACTACTTCCAGCCCGCGGTGATGCGTGCGTTCACGCACCTCTACGACGACGCCGACCTGCGCGCGGCGCAGCAGCAGCTGTGGGTGGAGGTCGCCGACCGCTACGAAGGCCACGACAGCCTGCTCGGCTACGACCTGTTCAACGAGCCGTTCGGCGAGTTCGCCGAGGGCGAGGACTGGGTCACTGCGTCGGCGCGCATCGAGTCGACCAAGATCAGCGACATGTACGACCGGCTGATCGAATCGGTGCGTTCGGTCGACGACGACTCGTGGATCTTCGTCGAGCCGACCGTGCTCGTCGGCTACGGTGTGCCCACGCAGCTGCGCAGCTTCGACGACCCGAAGGTCGGCTACGCGCCGCACTTCTACAACACGGGCGTCGAAGAGGGCGGCGACTGGACCGGCGACGACTTCGTGGTGAACTACGAAGCCGCGATCTCGGCCTACCCGACCGCGAACGGCATGCCGATGATCGTCGGCGAGTGGGGCGTTCCGAACTCCCGCACGCCGGGCAACGCGGCCCTCGTCGCCGCGCAGGTCGCGGCCATGGAGCGCTTCGCGAGCGGCTGGTCGATCTGGTACTACTGCCGCAGCGACGGCGGCGGCTACTGCGCGATGAATGCCGCGGGCGGAGCCGCACCCGGCAACGAACCCGCGTACGGACCGTATGCGCGGGCGATCGCCGGCACTCCCGGTGCTGAGCACTTCGATGCGACGAGCGGCGACTACACGGTGACCTTCACCGCCGGTGCCGGCCCCAGCGAGATCTGGGTGCCGACGACGACGTATGCGCAGGCGCCCGAGGTGTCGATCACGGGCGGCAAGGCGCACTACAACGCGAAGAAGCAGACGCTGCGCATCACCGCGAAGCCGGGCTCGAAGGTCACGCTGACGCTCGAGAAGTGAGGCTCGTCGACGCCGTGAGGTGTCGACCGCACGACTGCGGCGCCGGTCGATCCTCGGATCGGCCGGCGCCGTGGCATGTCCCCGTCGACGGCTCGGCCGGTCGACGACTCAGTCGAACTCGAGCACGCCCTCGGGATCGCGCACCGCGACGCGGGCCCTGCCGTCGGGCGCGCGGCCGACGAGTTCGGGCGCTGCCGCGAACACGCGCTTCGAGCCGTCGCCGACCCGGGTCACGCCCGTGAAGTCGAGCACGAGGCATGCCTCGTCGCTGACGAACGGGGCGAGGCGGGTCAGCACCTCTTCGGCGCCCGAGAACATGATCTCGCCGCGCAGCACCGCGACGGTGTCGGCGCCCTCGCGTTCGAGCGAGGCGATCGGCGAGAGCGGCACGCCGTGGTGCTGCAGCATGTGCAGGCCGTGTCGCTCCGAGAGGAGTTCGAGGGTCGCGACGCCGCGCACGCTGTTGCCGCGTTCGTCGAGGCGGGGGCTGAACGTGCCGATGCCGAACTGACCCGGCTGCACGGCCGCGATGCCGCCGCCGACCCCGCTCTTGGCGGGCAGGCCTACCCGCACGAGCCAGTCGCCGGATGCGTCGTACATGCCGCAGCTCGTCATGACGGCGGTGGTCCAGCGGGCGGCGTTCTCGCTGACGACGCGTTCGTCGGTCACGGGGTTCACGCCGCCGGTGGCGAGTGTCGCCGCCATGATCGCGAGGTCTCTCGCGTTCACGGTGAGCGAGCACTGGCGGAAGTACGCGGTCGTCGCGACATCCGCCGTCGAACCGAGCGTGCCGGCCGAGCGGGTCAGGTACGCGAGCGCGCGGTTGCGATCGCCGGTGGATGCCTCTGACGAGAAGACCTCTTCGTCGACCTGCAGGTCGCGCCCGGCGAACTTCTCGATGCCGGCTCGCACGGCGTCGAACTTCTCGGCAGCGGTGTCGCCGCGCATGAGCGAGGTGGTGACGATCGCTCCGGCGTTGATCAGGGGGTTCAGCGGCCGCCCGGTGGTGGCCTCGAGGCTGATCGCGTTGAAGGGCTCGCCGCTCGGTTCGAGGCCCACGTGCTTGATCACCTCGCCGAGCCCGAGCGCGTCGACCGCGAGGGCGAACACGAACGGCTTCGACACCGACTGGATCGTGAACTCCGCGTCGGCGTCGCCGGACTCGTGCACGACCCCGTGGGTGCTGGCGAGTGCCGCTCCGAGCTGCTCGGGTTCGACCGTCGCGAGCTCTGGGATGTAGCTCGCGACCGCGCCGTCGGTTCGTTCCCTCACCGCCTCGAGCACGGAGTCGAGGGCGTGTCGTACCGGATCTCGCAGATCGGCGGCCATGGGGTCAGCATACGACCGGGGGAGCGCTGCGGGCGAGACCTCTGGCAGTGGGACCTGGGAATCGACTCCTCCTTCACAGGCCGTGCCTAATGGAGTTATTCACAGCCTGACCTGCGGTTTCAGGGTGACTCGAATGTCGGTGGGTCGCGGCAGGATGGGCTCATGAACGGAATCGTCGAGGCGCTCGAGCAGGTGCGATCGTCGCTCCTCGACGTCATGGCGTTCGACGATCCCGCGGGGTGGTCCGATCACGAGTTGCTCGCTGCGACGGCCGCGATCGAGGCCGTCGGCCGGGCGGTCGACGCGCGTCGCGTCGCCTGCGCCGGCGAGGTCGGCGAACGCTCGCGGGTCGAGCTGGGCGGTGAGCGGTTGTCGACCCGGCGCGGATGCCGCTCCGCTGGCGAGCTCCTCGAGCGGGTCACGCAGGTGTCGGGCGCCGAGGCCAGGCGCCGCATCGCGCTCGGTGCGGCCACTCGGACCCGTCGAGGATTGACCGGCGATCCTCTGGAGGCGCGCTATCCAGAAGTCGGCGCGGCGCTCGCCGAAGGAGAACTCGGAGCCGACTCGGCGTGCACGATCGTGCGCGAACTCGACGACACTCGGCGTGTTGCCGACCCCGTCGCCCTCCGCTCCGCCGAGCACGAACTCGTGGCGGCGGCGCTCGCAGCCGGAGAAGCCGCACCGGTGCGGTGCACTGCCGACGAGTTGCGGGTACAGGCGCAGGTCTGGGCCGCGTTCCTCGACCAAGACGGGCCCGAGCCCGACGACGAGCGAGCGATGCGGCGGCGAGGCTTCCGCTTCGGCCGGGCTCGCGACGGGCTGATCCCGGTCGGCGGCGAACTGCTTCCCGAGGTCGCAGCGGGGCTGCGTCGGCTGTTCGATGCGCATCTCGCGCCGCGATCGGGAGGCGGGTTCATGACCGCCGAAGAGCGCGCCGACCTCGCCCGCAACGGCGAGCAGCGAACCGCCGACCATCAGCGTCACGACATCCTGGCGGCGATCATCGCGACCGCGGCCCGCTCGGGTGAGCATCCGACGATCGGCGGCGCGGCACCCACCGTGCTCGTGAGCGTTCGCGCCGCCGATCTCACGGCCGGGCGCGGTGTGGCGCACGCCGATGGTGTCGAGATTCCGGTGTCGATCCGTGCGGCGAGGCAATTGATCTGCACGGGCGGCACGCGGCAGATCACCTTCGACGGCGCCGGCCGCGTCATCGCGCTGGGCTCGCCCGAGCGCTGCTTCACCCCGCACCAGCGCCGGGCGATCACACTGCGCGATGGCGGCTGCCTGATCCCCGGGTGCACCGTGCCGGCGTCATGGTGCGAGATCCACCATGTCGTGCCCGATGTCGAGGGCGGCCCTACTCACACTGACAACGGTGTGCTGCTCTGCTGGTTCCATCACCGCACGATCGAGACCTCGGGGTGGGGCATCCGCATGATCGGCGGGGTTCCGCAGGTGCGCCCGCCCGCGTGGCTCGACCCGGGCGGCGGGTGGCGGCGGAGCACGAAGTCGCCGACGAGATTGGCCGACCGGGTCGAGCGAAGAATCTGCTGCCGTCGCGTGACGCGGCAGGGCATACCGTCGTCTGACCGCCTCATCGCGTCGAGCGACGGTGCCCGTGCCGTCGCGTGACCGTACTGACGCGCGCCGAGGCGGCGCCTCAGCGCGCGAGTGAGACCCCCAGAGTGGTGAGGACCCCGAACACCACGCCCCACAGCACGATCGAGATGATCTGCCAGAGGATCACCGCGTTGCGGTTCGCGCCGAACGACACCATCGCGGCCGAGGTGAACTGGCTCGGCAGGATGGCCGGGCCCACGAGGCTCACCCCGGCGACGCCGTACTTGTCGAACGCCCGGCGGACCTTCTCGCGGCGCGGCGACTCGACGGGTTCCTCACCGGCGCCGCCCGCGACGGCCTTGCCCGCGACGGCCTTGCCGGCGACGACCCTGCCCCGCACCCCGTGCGCCGTCATCACGAAGATCAGCATCGAGATGATGTTGCCGGCCACGGCGGCACCGATCGCGACCGCGGTCGGCAGCCCGATGAGCACCCCGATGACCGAACCGAAGTAGGAGTCGACGAACGGGATCGCGGCGACGATCATCACCCCGAACCACTGGAGGAAGGAGGGGAGGGAAGCGGCGAAGTCCTGCAGGGCGTCGATCACGACGAGTCCTTTCGTGGGGTGGTTGGTTCGGTCCAATCCTTCGCGGCGCCGGCCATCGGCGGCAGTGCCGCGGTGTCAGGTGATCGCGTGCGATTCCGCACGCCGGACCGTGACAAATGTCACTGGCCTAGGCTCGGATCCATGCCAGCCGAACCCGCCCGCAGCGTGCAGACCACGTGGCTGTACACGCTCGGGTCGATCGTCTTCTTCTTCGGGTTCCTCGACCTCATCGTCGTGCTGTCGATGCTCGACACGTACCTGCGCACCGGTGACGCAGTGACCGCCGTGCTCGTGGTGCTCCTGCTCGTCGCGACGGCCATGCAGCTGCGGTACTGCTGGTTCCTGCGCGTCGGACGCGGTGGCGGCCTGCCGAGCCCGTGGTGGACGGCGGCGCTCGTCGCTCCCGCCGCGGCCGTCTGGGTGGTTGGCCTCTTCTCACCGGGCGACGAGCTCGCGGCCGCGGTGCCGCTCTGGGCCGCGGCGACTCTCATCGCCTGCCTGCTGCCGAAGCCGCAGCGCCGCCTCGTGCTGCTCGTCGGCCTGATCACCGTGATCGCGCATCCGATGCTCGCCACGGCTGTGACGGGTGTGCCGTTCGCGTTCGGCCGCGCATCGGACACCTGGATGATCGCGATCTTCGTGGCGATGCTGCCGGTCATGCTGCTGACGAGCATGTGGTGGTGGGAGGTCGTCGTGCAGCTCGACCGGCACCGTCGCACTGCCGCCGAGCTCGCCGTGACGCAGGAGCGGCTGCGCTTCGCCTCCGACCTGCACGACATCCAGGGCCACCACCTGCAGGTCATCTCGTTGAAGTCGGAGCTCGCCGAGCGCATGCTCGAGATCGACCCGGCCGCGGCCCGCGAGCTGGTGCACGAGACCCGACTGATCGCGAAGCAGGCGCTCGAAGAGACCCGCTCGCTCGTCGCCGGCTACCGTCATGTCGCGTTCGACGACGAGCTCGAGAACGCCCGCGAGGTGCTCACCGCGTCGGGCGCCGAGTGCGCGCTGCGACTCGGCCCGCTGCCCGCCGACGCCCTCGCGCAGAGCGCGCTCGCGTCGGTTGTGCGCGAGGCGACGACCAACATCCTGCGACACAGCGAGGCGACCACGGTGACGATCGAACTGACGACGACGGGTGAGCGCACGGAGCTCGCCATCGTGAACGACGGCGTGCCGGTGACGGATGCCTCGGCGCCCGGCTCGGCCGGCTCTGCCGTGTCGCGCGCGCCCGGCTCGGGACTCGCCGGACTGCGTGAGCGGCTCGCCGCCGTGGGCGGCACGCTCGAGACGGCGACGGATGCCTCGGGCGCCCGCTTCGAACTGCGGGCCACGGTGCCCGTCGGGGCGCGGGTCACGGCGTGAGCGGCGGCATCCGTCTGCTCATCGCCGACGACGAGCACCTGATCCGCGGCGCCCTCGTGGCGCTGCTCAACCTCGAGCCCGACATCGAGGTGGTGGCGAGTGCCGACAACGGCGTGACCGCCGTCGAACAGGCGATCGCGACCGTGCCCGACGTGTGCCTGCTCGACCTCGAGATGCCGCACGCCGACGGGCTCGAGGCGGCCGCACGCATCCTCGCCGAGGTGCCGACGCGTGTCGTGATCGTGACCCGGCACGCGCGCCCCGGCGTGCTGCGCCGTGCTCTGGCCTCGAAGGTCTCGGGCTTCGTGCCGAAGTCGACGCCCGCCGAAGACCTCGCCCACGTCATCCGCGACGTGGCTGCGGGTCGCCGATACATCGATCCCGAGATCGCCGCGACCGCGCTCACGGCTGAGCGCTGCCCGCTCACCGACCGCGAGCTCGACGCGCTGCGCTTCAGTCGTTCGACGACGAGCGTGCAGCAGATCGCCGAACGCCTGCACCTGGCGCAGGGCACCGTGCGCAACTACCTCTCGTCGGCGATGACGAAGCTCGACGCGTCGTCGCGCCACGAGGCCGCCGAGAAGGCGTGGCAGCAGGGCTGGATCTGACCTCGCGTCAGCCGTCGAGCACGTCGAGGTCGACCACGATCTCGTCGCCCTCGCCGATGCCCTCCGCCTTCAGCACGGCCTTCTTGAGCGGCAGCACGTAGGTCTCGCCGAGCGGGAAGATCGAGGTGCTCCACGTCGTGCCGCCGAGCGTCGCCACCACGCGAACAGAGCCGAAGCCGCGCGGCATCCGCGGCTGGTCGGAGATGTCGGCGCCCAGCTCGGGCGGAACGTCGACGAAGAACCAGTTGCGTCGCGCCGTCCATTCGTAGATCGCGGCAGTGAAGCGGATGCGCATGTCGCGATCGTACCCGCGGCCGGTGACTCGGGCCTGGTGACCAGTGAAGCCCGCCGCGGCGGGCTTCACGTCGTGGGGCGTTCCACGGATACCTACTGTCGAACGTCCTGTCGAAGGTCGGGCGTCGCGGGACCGGCTGGGACGGCGGGGGTTCGAGGCCAGGTCCAGGCGGAGCGCAGGATGAAGGCCAGGAGCAGCACCTCGACTCCGATGGAGAGGCCGTAGAAGAAGGCCCAGTCCCAGGACGCCCCTGCCGCGTTGAACATCGAGTAGGGGATGTAGAGCGATGCGACGACGAGGTTCGTGGCGCGGTTCACCCTGGCGGGCAGCGTCATGGAGAGCATCACCATCAGGGCGGGGATCGCCACGGACGCGAGCATGACGGTCAACAACGTCGGGTTGACGTCGAACCTCCAGACGAGGCCGTCGAGGATGCCGTCGAGGACGCCGGGCTTGTAGAGGTTGAAGAAGTCGACGTAGAGGTACAGGAACATGAAGCTGGTCCACGCGGCGGCGAGCTTGGCCTGCACGGGGACCGGCGGGGTGTCGAGCAGGTTCCGGGTATTCGTTCGGATGGTCATCGTTCTTCCTTCCAAAAGGGGCGATACAGCGTACGCGTACGGTGTACGCGTACGCTGTACTATGGCGCGTACGCTGTACGCTTGTCAAGTCGGTCGAGAGAGCGAGGAGACCCGTGTCTGCGAGGGAACAACATCAGGTCGCGCCAGACGCGGGGCTGAGCAAGCAGCGGGTGGTGGTCGAGGCGGTCCGGCTCGCCGACCGCGACGGGGTCGACGGGCTGAGCATGCGCCGGCTGGCCGGCGAGCTCGGCGCGGGCGCGATGACGCTCTACCGCTACGTGGCGAGCAAGGACGAGCTGCTGGACGCCATGATCGACATCGTGTTCGAGGAGATCGAACTCCCGCCCGAAGAAGCCGACTGGCAGTCGGCGATGCGACAGGAGGCGCTCTCCACCCGACAGGTTCTCGCACGCCACCCATGGGCGATCGGCCTGATGGAGTCGCGGACAACGCCGGGGCCCGCGAATCTCCGCCACCGCGAAGCGGTCACCGCCTGCCTGCGGAGGGCCGGCTTCTCGGTCCTGACGGCGACGCACGCCAACTGGTTGCTCAACAGCTACGTCTACGGTCACGCCCTGCAGGAAGCCAGCCTGCCCTTCGACACCGCCGACGAGCTCGCGGACATGACCGAGGGCGTCTACCTGCCCCAGCTTCCTCCTGACGAGTTCCCCTACCTCAACGAGTCCGCCGCGGCGCTCGTCGCTGCCGGCTACGACCCATCCGAGGAGTTCGCTTTCGGCCTCGATCTCGTCCTCGCCGCCCTCGAGCCCCTCAGGGCCTCCGCGTAGCGACGCTCGCGACCGTCGCGCGACCTTCTGCACGCGGTTCCGGGCCGGTGATGCGTGCCGGTGACGCGAGCTCGGGTCGCGTCTAAGGTAGGGCGGTTCGTCTGAGGCCATGCGGCCCGTCTGAGGTGCCGAATCCGGCCCGAAGATGAGGCACACGCCCGATACGCGACCCCTACCTCAGCGAGGAATCTGGTCTCAGTGGCCGGAACCCGGCCCGGCAGGTCTCGAAGGGATCGGAATCATGAACCTCGCATACGGCTACGTCGCACAGACGCTGCAGATGCACGACGAGCTCGAAGCGGGGCGCGTCAACGAGCGGCGCCGGAACGCCGCCGACCGCCTGGCCCAGGAGGGCGAGCGCGCCGACGGCCGCCACGGCCTCGCAGGCCGGTTTGCGGAGTGGCGCCAGGGGCGCTCGCGGCAGCGCATCCACGGCCTCCCGGCGGCGCACTGATCGGGGAGACCGCATCATCCGCACAGCTCCGGCCCCGCCGCATCGGCGCGGGCCGGATCTGTGCGTCAGGTCAGCCCGCGGCCGCGATGACCTCGCGGTGCAGTGCGAGCAGGCTCGCCGTGCGGTCGGCGGGGCCGCGGCCGAAGCCGCACTCCGTGCCGACGCCGAACGTGTCGATGCCGGCTGCGGCGAACGCCTCGCGGGCAGGAGCGATGCGGGCGAGCGCGCCGTCGACGCCGTCTTCGTGGTGCACGAGGCCGAGGAAGGGGGTCGTCTCGGCGGGCAGCGCCCAGCCCGCGAGCGGCGCGAAGTACGCGGCATCCGTGCGCTCGATCGGCACCGGAAGGTGCACCCAGTCGATCGGCCGGTCGAGCTGCGCCGCGAGGGCGTTCGCGACCGCGACGAGCTTGCCGGCATCGGTCGGCTCGACGAAGTGCTTCTCGGCGACGTCGCCGTAGCAGAGGTGGAACCCGAGCTGTGCGCCGGCCGGCACGCGCGTCGCGAGTTCGGCGGCGAGGGCAGCGATGGCCTCGACGAGTTCCGGGGCGTCCGCACCGCCCTCGGCGAAGAACGCCTCGAGCGGTCCGCCGCCGAGGCTGACGCCCTCGAGGTAGGCGAACTCGGTCGCCATGTCGATCTGCACGGCGAGATCGCCGGCCGGAATCGCCGCGGCGATGCGATCGACCTCGGCCGCGAGGGCCGCGGCGTACGCCGGGTACACGGCGGCACGGTCGACCGGAGCCACGTAGGTCGTGATGGGCGCGAGGGGCGACGGCAGACACACCTGGAACCGCGTGCCCGCGGGGATCGCGCCCGCGTCGCGCAGACGTGTGAAGTCGGCGTAGCTCGCGGCCGCGGCGTCCGCGTAGCCGAGCGAGCCGAACACGAGGTCGGATGCATCGACCGAACCGTCGAGCACGAGCGGGCGCAGGTCGAATCCCGCGACGATGATCGGGTCGATCGGCAGTCGGTTGAGCCCGTCGACCGCGTCGAACGCCGCGCCCTGGAACAGGATCCAGTGGAACCGTTCGCCGACCTCGCCGTCGGGGATGCGCGCGAGCTCGCCGCCGAGCTCATCTGCGACGACGCGGAAGGTTGCCTCGGCGGTGGGCTGGTTGATCGAACCGACGAGGTGGGCACCGGCGACGCGGGGGAGTTCAGACATCCAGCCATCGTAGATCGGCGCTGCGGCGCATGACGCGCGATGGCGGCGGGCACCCCTCGGGCGGGGTCTTGCCGCGGCATCCGGCTGGTCGTAAGGTCGCGTGCGACTGCGCTGCTCACCGACGATCGGAGCCGACATGCCCGCCACCGCCCTTCCCTCCAGCGGTGATTCGTCCGGCCGCCCGAGCGGCCCGAAGACGTGCGACGCGAGCGGCATGGCCGAGATCCACCGCTTCTTCCGGGCCGGGTTCGGCGAGGGTCGCACGCTCGTCGAGGGCGTCACCGAAGCGGATGCCGCGCACGCCGACGTCGTCGGCGACCATCTCTCGATGCTGTCAGTCGGGTTGCACGGGCATCATGAGGGCGAGGACATCCTGCTGTGGGGCGAACTCGAGCAGCGCGCGCCCTCGTGCGCCGTGCACGTTGCGCGCATGAAGGAGCAGCACGCGCTCATGCTCGTGCACCTGAATGCGCTCGATGCCGCGCTGCCGGCGTGGCGGGCGAGCGGCCGGTCGACGGATGCCGCGGGCGTGCTGGCCGCCCTCGACGGCATCACCGCCGCGCTCGCCGTGCACCTGCCCGACGAGGAGGCGAACATCGTGCCCGTCATGGAGGTGACGCTCACGCCCAAGGAGGTCGACGCTCTCGCGGATCACGGCCGAAAGGCGACCCCGAAGGGCAAGACGTTCGAGCAGCTCGGCGCGATCCTCGCGGCGCAGCCCGACGGCGGCGCCGAGTGGCAGCGTAACCACCTGCCGGCGCCGGTGCGCCTCATCTGGCGCCTGGTCGGCAAGCCGAGGTACGAGGCGAACCGCGCGGCGCTGATCGGGCGGCGCTGATCTGGCGTGGCTGATCGAGTCGAGTGCAACGCTCGTCGCCAGTGAAGCTCGAATCATCGTCCTCGATTTCGTATGCCAGTTCCCCCTCATCGATGAGGGGGAACTGGCAGTCCGATCGGCGAGACCATCACGTCCGATTTCCGCGACCATCACCGGGTGTCGGGCGCCTGGGAGCGACGAAGATGGACTCATGACCCGACGCCATGCCACGCTGCCGACGCCGCTCGGCGAGCTGCTCGTCGTCGCCGACGGCGAGGCGCTGGTCGGCATCTACTTTCCGGGCCACTGGCACCCACCGGCATCCGACGCCATCGGGATCGAGGTCGACTCGCGCACCGACCCGCTCGTCACGCGGCTCGGCGTCGAGCTCGGCGAGTACCTCGCGGGGGAGCGCACGATCTTCGACCTGCCGATGGCGCCGAACGGCGACGAGTTCCAGCAGGCGGTCTGGGCGATGCTCCGCGACATCCCGATCGGCACGACGACGAGCTACGGCGAACTCGCCGCGCGGCTCGGCGACCGCAACCTCGCGCGCCGCGTCGGCAACGCGGTCGGGCGCAATCCGCTCAGCATCATCGTGCCGTGCCACCGGGTGGTCGGCGCCGACGGATCCCTCACGGGCTACGCCGGGGGACTCGAGCGCAAGCGCCACCTGCTCGAGCTCGAGGGAGCCCCGGTGGTCGCGCAGGCGCGGCTCTTCTGAGGCGCGCAGCGCCGCCCGTCACACCCAGCCGCGCCGGATCGCCTCGGCGCCGAGTTGGATGCGGGTGGTGACCTCGGCCCGGTCGAGCAGGCCTGCGATCCGTCGCTGCACCGTGCGGAGCGACAGGCCGAGCTGGGCGCCCGCCGAGACATCCGTCATGCCGAGGAGCAGCAGCCGCAGGAGGTCGCGATCGATCGCCTCCTCCTGATCGAGCTCCTGCACCTCGGCGCGGTCGGCGAAGAGCCGCGCGGCCCGGTTCCACGAGTCCTCGAACATCGTCTGCACGAGATCGAACAGCGGGCTCGGATGGATGAGCAGGGCGCCCGAGACCTGTTCGTCGCCCGGCGTGTGCATCGGCAGGAGCGCGAAGGTGTCGTCGGCCATGAAGAGCCTCGTCGGCAGGCGTGGCAGCACCCGGACCTCTTCGCCGAGCGGTTCGAGCCCGCGCACGGTCTCGATGAAACCCGGCCGTTCGAGCACGGCTCGTTCGGCGATCACCCGGTATCGCACGCCGCGCGAGAGCGCCCGATCCTCCTCGACGTTCTCAGGCCCAGAGACGAGGGCGATCTGCTCGAGCACGAACACCCGCACCTCCCGCTCGGCCGAGGCCTGCAGTTGACCGAGGCGCTGAACGACGGCATCCGCGCCGAGGACGACGTCGATGACCTCGGGCGTCGCCCGCTGGGCGGTGCCCTCGCGGTACACGTCGCTGAGATGCACGAGCGCCTCGTGCGCCGAACTCAGACGACGTTCGTGCTCGAGCAGGATCGGTCGCAGCGCGACGGACGGCGGAGATGCGACGACCCGGTCGCGGGCGGAGGCCTGCCGGGCGATGAGGCCGAGCGCCTCGAGGTCGTCGAGTATCCCGCGGGCGGCCCGCATCGACAGCGAGGCGCCGCGGGCGATCTCCTCGAGATCAGCCGACGGCAGGCCGAGGAGCAAGCGATAGACGGCGGTATGGGATTCGTCCATTCCGATGGCCTCGAGCACGAGCACCCCTTCACTCTGCCGCACGGGATGGGCGGGTCAGCGCGGCGAACTGGCGGATGCCCGCCAAGGCGCGCCTCCGCCACCACCCTAACGGGGGGATGTGGAACCGTGCTGAGTAGTCCAGATCGGCACGAGAGGAATGCTCATGCAACGACCAAGCAACCCGCCCAGACGACACCGACGCGTCGTCGCCGCGGCGGCCGGCATCGCGATCGGCATCGCGGGAGTCGGCGTCGCCGGCCTTCCGGCGATCGCCGGCCCTGCGGTGGACGACGGAGTCCCGCCCGGCGGTGCCATCACGACCGAATCCACGAGCCCCGGTGGTTCGCACTCGGTCACGCTCATCACCGGCGACCGGGTCACGGTCACCGCGATCCCCGGCGGCACGCAGACCGTCGAGGTCGAGACCGTGGTGCCCGGCGCCGGCTACCGCACCGTCACCGCGGGCGACGAGCTGAGCATCATCCCCGACACGGCGCAGGCGTACCTCGCCTCGGGTGCGCTCGATGTCGACCTGTTCAACGTCACGCAGCTCATCGAGTACGGGTACGACGACGCCTCCGTCGATGCGACCCCCGTGATCATCGAGCTCGAGAGCGGGGCTGCTGCGTTCAGTGCAGAACCGCCCGCACCGGGCCTCACCGTCGGCGTGCAACTCGCGAGCATCGGGGCCGAAGCGGCCACTGCTGCGCACGCCGAGGCGGCAGCGACGTGGGCGGCGCTCACCGACGACGCCGGCGCACCCGATGCGCGAGCGGTCGCGGCCGACCCGTCGACCGCCTCCTTCGGCGGCGGCATCGCCGCCATCCATCTCGACGGCAAGGTCGAGGCGACGCTCGACTCGAGCGTGCCGTGGATCGGCGCCCCCGACGCCTGGGCGAAGGGCTACACCGGCACCGGCGTCACCGTCGCGGTGCTCGACACCGGCTACGACGACACCCACCCCGACCTCGCGGGCCGGGTGCTTCCCGATTCGACGAGCTTCGTGCCCGGCGAAGAGGTCACCTGGGACCCGAACGGGCATGGCACGCACGTCGCCTCGACGATCGCCGGCACCGGTGCCGCGAGCGACGGCGCACAACGCGGCGTGGCCGACGGTGCGAATCTCCTCGTCGGCAAGGTGCTCGACAAGGACGGCTCGGGTCAGGACTCCTGGATCATCGACGCCATGGAGTGGGCCGCCGAGCGGGCACCGATCGTGTCGATGAGCCTCGGCACCCGTCAGCCCTCCGACGGCAAGGACCTCATGTCCGAAGCGCTCAACGGCATCGCGGAGGACACGGGGTCGCTCTTCGTCGTCGCCGCGGGCAACAGCGGCGCCCCCGAAACCATCGGGGCACCCGGAGCCGCCGCGCGCGCGCTCACCGTCGGCTCGGTCGTCGACCCGAGCGGTGAGCTCTCGTGGTTCTCGAGCCAGGGCCCGCTCGCAGGCTCGGGCGCACTGAAGCCCGAGATCGCCGGTCCCGGATCGGATGTGACGGCAGCCAGGTCGGCCGACTCCAGCGGCTCGGGGGCGTACGTCACGATGAGCGGCACCTCGATGGCGACCCCGCACGTCGCCGGTGCCGCCGCGATCGTCAAGCAGCAGCACCCCGAGTACACGGGCGAGCAGCTCCGGGCCGCGCTCACGAGCACGACGACCGCCGTCGACCTCACCGCCTTCCAGGTCGGCACCGGGGTCGTCGATGTCGCCGAGGCCGTCGAGGCACCGGTCATCGCCGCCGGGTCGGGTGACTTCGGCATGCTCGCCTGGGGCGAGGAACCCGCACCCGTGGCGCGCACCGTCTCGTACACCAACCGCGGCGTTGACGAGGTCGTCGTCGACCTCACGGCGACGCTCGAGGGCTCGGCTGAGGTCGAGGCATCCGATGTGCTCGCCTTCGACACCGAATCGTTGACGATTCCGGCGGGGGAGACCCGCTCAGCGACGCTCACCGCCGACCCGGCGAAGGTGCCCGCCGGCACGCAGCTCTCCGGCGCGCTCAGCGCGTCGATCGGCGACCGCACCGTGGCGCGCACGGCGCTCGGCATCGCGTCGGAGGCCGAACGCCACGACCTCACCGTGACCGCCACCGACTTCGACGGCGAGCCGACCGCGGCCTTCGGCGTGCTCTACTCGCACGACGCGCAAGAGGTGCTCGGCTTCGTCGCCGTCGACGGCGAAGCCACGTTGCGGCTGCCCGCCGGGCGCTATGCGCTCACCACGACGCTCGACCTCGATCGCGAAGCCGATGTGCGTGCCGATGTGCTCGTGGGCGACCCCGACTTCGAGCTCGACGGCGACGTGGCGGTCGCGTTCGATGCGCGCGAAGCCAACCCCGTCACCGTCGACGTCGGTGAAGAGCACGTGTCGCCCGTGCTGCGTCGCATGGACGTCAACGCCGACAGTTACGGCACCGGTGTGCTCGTACCCGTCTGGATGGACGAACTCTGGGCGCAGCCGATGGAGGAGCCGGGCACCGAGCGGTTCGACTTCACCGCACGCTGGCGGCTGCAGACCCCGCCGCTCACCATGTCGGCCGGCAAGGAATCGCTCGACCTGCTCCTGCAGGCCGGTTCGACGCGGTACGACGGCAAGTTGAAGGCGCAAGCGGTCGACGTCGGCACCGGCAGCGTCGAGGAGTTCGCCGCCGTCGACGTGCGCGGCAAGGTCGCCATCGTGACGCGGTCGAACGCCGTGTCGCCGCATGAGCGTGCGGTCAACGCCCTCGACGCGGGCGCGACGATGCTGCTCGTCGCGAACGACGCCGATCGCGAGCTCAGCGAATGGGTCGGCGCCGACGACGGCAGCTCGGTCGCGATCCCGGTCGCCGCGATCAGCGGCGTGCAGGGCCGCGCGGTCCTCGATGCGCTCGCCGCGTCGAAGGGCAAGTACACAGTCACCGGCACGGGCGTTGCGAACGCTCCCGAGATCTGGGACGTCGCGCGGTACGTCGAGGGCTCGATCCCCGAGGACCTCTCGTACCAGCCGAAGGATCTCGCACGGGTCGACACCACCTACTACGGGAAGCAGGCCGACCTGGTCGGCGAGTTCCGCTGGGATGTCGCTCCGAACCGGACGTTCGGTTTCGGCCTGCCGTTCGCGCTCGGCCGAGGCATCGAGCGCACCGAGTGGGTCGACTCGAGCATGGACTGGTACCAGACCGCTGAGGTCGCCGACGTCGGTTGGCAGGTGCGCGACATCGTCCGCTCGTACGAACCCGGCGAACGCGACGAGACGAGCTACTTCGGCTCGATCGTGCGCCCGTACGTGGCCACCGGCTACTTCGCCCCGTACCGTCAGAGCGACTTCTCGCAGGTGAACCTGCCCTCGTGGGGCGACGGCGGCGAACCCGAGCACGCCGGCGCGTTCGACGTGTTCAGCGGGGACCCGCGCTTCTCGCAGAACACGGAGTACTACCTGAACGGCGAGTTCGTGAAGTCGTCGCCGTTCCAGGGCGTCAACACGACCGACCTTCCCGACGGCGACGCCGAGGTGCGCATCGTCAACACCGCGGTGCAGGATGGCAGCGCGCTGCCCTCGTCGACCCGCACCGTGTCGGAATGGACGTACACCACCTCCGGCAAGCGGGGCGACTGGACGACGCGACTCGAAGCGATGATCCAGGCCTACTACGACGTCGAACTGGATGCCTCGGGCACGGCCGGTTCCGGGCGCAAGAAGGGTTCCGACCTTCCGCTGCGACTCGAACTCGGCCACGTCGAAGGTGCCGTCGACAGCGGCGCGATGACCGCGGCGACGTTGGAGATCCGCGCTGCAGGAGGTGAATGGGTCGCCGTGCCTCTCGACGTGGTGACGCCCGACTCGGGCGCCGGCAACCCGCCGACGGGCATCTTCGCCGACGGGCGCGCCCACGTCACGGTCTACGGGGCGGACCTTCCGGTCGCCGATGCCGGCGGGTGGATCGACCTGCGGGTGACGGCCGAGGACGCCGAGGGCAACACCTTCAGCCAGGAGATCGAGCGGGCGCTCGAGATCGCCCCGGCGAAGGGCCGCGGCCGCTGATCGGGGGATGACCGGGGGCACCTGCCCGGGTGACGGAGACGTCACCCGGGCAGGGTGCTGTCTGCCCCTCGGCGGGTTCGCGCGTCGCCGACGGAGCATGTCTTCTACGAGGCGTGCCCGTTCGTCTGGGCCACCGCTCGGGTGACTGGTCGCACCTCGTCGCCGACCGCGATCGAACCCGCCGACTGCGGCACCATGAGCACGCCGAACCACGTCTGACCGTCCCAGCGGCGGTGCTTCGCGAGCGTGCGGATCGGCTCCTTGCCGCGGGTGAGCGTCTCGGGGTCGATCGAGGTCATCACGCAGCGGTCGCAGACCTTCGTGATGCGGAAGCGCACGTCGCCGAGGTCGACGAACGGCCAGGCGTCTTCGGCGAACGGCTCGTCGCCGTCGATCACGACGTTCGGGCGGAAGCGCAGCATGTCGAGGTGCGGCGTCTCGTCATCGGTCCAGGCGTTCAGCTGGGCGAGGGATGCCTCGCTCGCGAGCAGCAGTGGGGCGGAATCGGCCAGCGTCAGCCGGTCGTCGGGCAGGCCCCCGTTCTTCGGGTTCACGGTGCGCTCACGCGGGTCGGGCTGCCATACAAGCCGTGCGTCGATGCCGAGACGAGCGCTGATCCAGGCGTCGGCCTCATCGCCGGCGGGCAGCGCCGTGCCCTGTCGGGTGTGTCCGACGGGGATCGGCGCGGCATCCGTCGGGCGATCGACCCGGAGCGGGTCGCCGGCCCCGCTGCGCTCGCCGAGCAGGAGGCCGCCGTCGGCGAGCAGCTCGGCGGTGAGCGCGAGCATGTGGTTCTTCTCGCGAGCCGTCACCGGGGCGCCGGATGCATCGACGACGCCCCACCGGCGATCGCCCGCGAGGCCCCACGGCAGCACCTCGGCGGAGTCGACATCGACCCCGGCGAATGACTTGACGGGGTGGATCCGGAGACGCGTGACCTGCATTCGAGCATGCTAGCGAACGACGTCGGGCTCACGCCTGTCGGTGGCCGGTGGCAGCCTTCGAACATGGCTACCCATCAGCACCGGATCCCGCTCAGCATCGACTACGTCGAGATCTCCGTCACCGACCTGGCCGTCGCGCAGGCGTTCTACGGCGAGGCGTTCGGCTGGCAGTTCACGCCGTACGGCCCCGAGTACGCCGGCATCCGCACCTCGGCCGAGGGCGAGGGAGAAGAGGCCGGAGGGCTGACCCTCGCCGCCGAGGTCCCGAAGGGCGGCCCGCTCGTACTGCTCTACAGCGACGACCTCGATGCCACCGCGGCCGCGGTCACCGCTGCCGGCGGCACGGTGGTCAACGGCCCGTACGAGTTCCCCGGCGGCCGTCGCTTCCACTTCACCGACCCGAGCGGCAACGAGCTCGGCGTCTGGGCCGAGCGGTAATCCGGCCCGAGCCGAACACCGCGCACCCCGGCAGGCTCACCAGGCGATGAGCTTGACCGGGGTGACGCGCAGCACGGTGCTGTAGCGCTCCGCCATCGAGGCGGGCGTGAGCTGAAGCGGCGGCAGGTCGTCGGCGTACTTCGCGAAGTAGGCGTCGCCGATGCGAGGCATCCAATCAGGCGAGGCGCCGTCGAAGACCTCGACGGTGCCCTGCAGCACCGTCAGCTGCTCTTCGTCCGCGCCCGACTCGAGGTGCACGAGCACCTTCGGATCGCGCTTGGCATTCCGCACCTTCACCGCACCCGGCTCGCTCAGCATGATGACGGCGCCGTCGTGCCAGAGGTACCAGACGGGCACGGCGTGCGGGAAGCCGCTGCGGCTCGTGCTCGTGAACCAGGCGATGCGCTCGCCGGCGAGGCGGGCGAGCGCACGCGCGTGCAGATCGATTGCGGGGTCGAGCACGAGCGGGGCGGCATCGTTCATCGTGATTCCTTCGGTCGGCGGCGTGCTCCGACGCTACCGGCCGCCGCCGATCCCTGGGCGATGCGACCGCCGCTCGAACGATCATTCGTTGCGGAATGCAACAGGCGGGTCTATTGTTGCAATAAGCAACAGGAGGCGATGATGGTCGGCGAATCGAACAACGGCTCGAACAGCGGCTCGAACAACGGCACCGCGGCAGAGCGCGAACGCGCGACCGCCGACGTTCTGCGCGCGCTCATCGTCATCAGCCGCCGCGGCGTCGCGGACGCGCGCATCGCGAACCTCAGCCTGAGCATGACCGACCAGTCGATCCTCGGCTACATCGTCGACCACCCCGGCTGCCGCTCCACCGACATCGCGCAGGCGTTCCGCCTGAACCGCTCCACCGTCTCGCGCCAGCTCGCCGGCCTCATGCAGCTCGGCGTCGTCAGCGAGCAGGCGGATGCCTCGGGCCGAGGCCGCCCGCTCGAACTCACCGACTCGGGCTGGGCCGCCTACGACGAGGCGATCGGCATCCTGCGGGGCGTCGTCGACGAGAACCTCGACGACTGGACCGACGCCGAGGTGGCCCGCTTCGCGCACGACCTGCAGCGATTCAACACCGGTGCCGCGGGGGAGACCCGCCCGCGGCATCCGCTCGAGGCGCCTCCCGCGCCTCTCGACAGTGCCCCATGAGGCACCGTGCCCCACAAGGGACGGAAGGAAAGAAGGAACAGCAATGACCGCACTGCGCAACATCACCGTGCTCGGCACCGGAGTGCTCGGCTCGCAGATCGCGTACCAGACCGCCTACCGCGGCTTCGACGTCGTCGCCTACGATATCGACGACGCCGCCCTCGAGGCGGCGAAGCAGCGCTTCGCCGGACTCGCCGACACCTACGTGTCGGAGGGCGTCGAGGGCGCTGCTGATGGCAAGGCCCAAGCGGCGCTCGGCCGCATCACCCGCTCGTCCGACCTCGGCGAGGCCGTCGCGCAGGCCGACCTCGTGATCGAGGCGATCCCCGAGAACCTCGAGATCAAGCGCGCCACGTACGAGCAGCTCGCCACGCTCGCGCCCGAGCGCACCATCTTCGCCACCAACTCCTCGACGTTGCTGCCGAGCGACCTCGCGTCGTTCACCGGTCGCGCCGACCGCTTCCTCGCGCTGCACTTCGCGAACCGGGTCTGGGTGCACAACACCGCGGAGGTCATGGGCACCGAGGCCACGAGCCCCGAGGCGTTCCAGGCCGTCGTCGAGTTCGCCGCCGAGATCGGGATGGTGCCGATCGAGATCAAGAAGGAGAAGGCGGGCTACCTGCTGAACTCCCTGCTGGTGCCGTTCCTGCAGGCCGCCGGCGAACTGCTCGTCGACGGCATCGCCGAGCCCGACGCGATCGACAAGACCTGGCGCATCGGCACCGGCGCCCCCATGGGTCCGTTCCAGATCTATGACATCGTCGGCCTCACGACGGCCTACAACATCTCGATGATGGGCGGCGCGAAGCAGCAGGCGTTCGCCGCGCTCATCAAGGAGCGCTACATCGACCAGGGCAAGCTCGGCGTCGCCACCGGCGAGGGCTTCTACAGCTACCCGAAGGGCGAGTAGGCGAAGCGCCGCAGGCCGTGTCGGTCGTGGGTCAGACCCACGACCGCCGCACGGCCTCGGCGCCCAGCTGGATGCGGGTCGAGACGCCCGCCGTCTCCATGAGCTCGGCGACGCGGCGCTGCACGGTGCGCACCGAGATGCCGAGCTGCGCCCCGGCCGCCGCGTCGGTGAGCCCGAGCAGCAGGAGTTTCAGCAGGTCGCGGTCGACGGCGTCGTGCGCCCCCGGCAGCTCGCCGGTCGAGATGAACTCGGTCGAGGTCGCCCAGTACTCCTCGAAGATCGCGATGACGAGGTCGAGCAGGCCGCTCGGATGGACCAGCAATGCGCCCGAGGAGCGATCTTCGCCGTGCGATCGCATCGGCAGCAGCGCCATGTCGTCGTCGGCGATGATGAGCCGCGTGGGCAGCGTGGGCAGCACCCGGATCTCCTCGCCGAACGGCGCTGCCTCGCGCGCCGAGTCGATGAAGCCCGGCCGTTCGAGCACGGCCTTCTCGACGATGACCCGGTACTGCACCCCGCGCGCGAGGGCATCGTCTTCAGCGTGGTTCTCGTCGGCGTCGAGGAACGCGATGTCGCTCAGCACGAACACGCTCACCCGGCGCTTGGCCGACGCCTGCAACTGCGCGAATCGTTGGCGCACGGCATCCGCACCGAGCACGACGTCGACGACGTCGGGCGTCTCCCGCTGAGCCGCACCGCGCCGGTAGAGCTCGCTCAGCTCGACGAGCGCCTCGTGCGCCTGGGTGAGGCGTCGTTCTCGATCGAGGAGCATCGGCTGCAGCGCGAGCGACGGCGGCGAGGCGACGACCCGGTCGGGTGCGGCCGCCTGCCTCGCGATCAGTCCGAGACGCTCGAGTTCGGCGACGATCGCGCGCACTTCGACGGGCGACTTCGCCACGGATGCCGCGAGCTCGTCGACGCTCGCCGATGGCGACTGCAGGATGAGCCGATAGAGCGAGGTGTGCTCGTCATCCAGTCCGATCGCTTCGATCACGCACGCCTTCCGTTCCGCCTCGTGCCGAGCCGCCGGCATGGCGGATGGAGGCCATGGCATCTCTCCGCCACCACACTAGCCACCAGCCCGTGAGAGGTTGCTTGGCAAGTCAGTCCGAACGCGTGAGAGGTATCCCTATGCCACGAAGCATCAGACCATCCGCACATCGTCGCCGATCGATCGCGGCCGCCATCAGCGGCCTCGCGATCGGCGTCGCTGGGGTCGGCGCGGCCGCACTCCCGGCCACCGCAGACCCGACCGGAGGCGGCACGCCGCCACCGGCCGCCTCGCCTGCGGCCCCGGCGTCCGCCGGCGGATCGCACACCGTCACCCTCATCACCGGCGACCGGGTCACCGTGACCGACCTCGCCGACGGTACGCACACGGTCGAGGTCGACCCCGTCGATCCCGGTGAGGGGTTCCAGACCCTCGATGTCGCCGGCGAGCTGCACGTGCTGCCCCGCGGTGCGATGCCCTACCTCGCGGCAGGAGTCGTCGACCGCGACCTCTTCAACGTCAGCCGGCTCATCGAGTACGGCTACGACGACGCCTCCGTCGACGCGACCCCGGTCATCCTCGAACTCGAGGGCGACGCCGCATCGCGCCGATCGGCCCCCGTGCCGGGCGTCGCGCTCGGCACGCCCCTCGCGAGCATCGGCGGCGCGGCCGCGTCGGCCGATCACGCGAGCGCCGCATCGACCTGGGCGGCATTGACGGATGCCGCGGCATCCGATGCCCGCAGCTTCGCCGCCGGTGAGCCCGACGCGGTGAGTCTCGGCGGCGGGGTCGCGGCCATCCACCTCGACGGCAAGGTGCAGGCGACGCTCGACGAGAGCGTCCCCTACATCGGCGCACCCGAGGCCTGGGCGGCCGGGTTCACCGGCGACGGCGTGACCGTCGCGGTGCTCGACACCGGCTACGACGACACCCACCCCGACCTCGAGGGCCGCGTGCTCGCCGAGTCGACGAGCTTCGTGCCCGACGAGCCGGTCTCCGACGACCCCAACGGCCACGGCACGCACGTCGCCTCGACCATCGCCGGCACCGGTGCCGCGAGCGGCGGCACCCACCGCGGCGTCGCCGACGGCGCGAACCTGCTCGTCGGCAAGGTGCTGAGCAACGCCGGCGAAGGTCAGGACTCGTGGATCATCTCCGCGATGGAGTGGGCCGCCGATCGCGCCGACATCATCTCGATGAGCCTCGGCACCCGCTACGGCGACGACGGCACCGACCTCATGTCGGTCGCGCTGAACGAGATCTCGGCCGAGACCGACGCACTCTTCATCGTCGCCGCCGGCAACTCGTCGGCACCCGAGACGGTCGGCTCGCCCGGCTCCGCCGCGAGCGCGCTCACCATCGGCTCGGTCGACGACCCGAGCGGCGAGCTGTCGTGGTTCTCGAGCCAGGGCCCCCTCGTGCGCTCCGGCGACATGAAGCCGAACCTCGCGGGCCCCGGCAACGACGTGACCGCCGCCCGCTCCGCCGACAGCGACGGTTCGGGGTCGTACGTCAGCATGAGCGGCACCTCGATGGCGACCCCGCACGTCGCGGGCGCCGCAGCCATCGTGAAGCAGCAGCACCCCGAGTACACGGGCGCGCAGCTGCGAGCGGCGCTCACGAGCACGGCGACGGATGTCGGGCTCACGCCCTACCAGGTCGGTTCGGGCGTGGTCGATGTCGGCGAGGCGATCGAGGCCGACATCCTGGCCTCCGGTTCCGGTGACTTCGGCATGCTGTCGTGGGGTGAAGACGACGCCCCGATCACACGCACGATCGAGTACACCAACCGAGGTGCCGCAGAGGCGACGATCGAACTGACGACGACGCTCACCGACACCACACCGGGCGGCCCGGTCGCCGAGGCATCCGATGTGCTGACGATGGATGCCGATTCGCTCACGATCCCCGCAGGTGAGACCCGCTCGGTCACCCTGACCGCCGACCCGGCGAAGGTGCCCGCGGGAGCCCAGCTCTCGGGTGCGCTCACCGCGACGATCGACGACGAGGGGGTCGCCCGCACGGCGCTCGGCGTCATCGCCGAAGCCGAACGTTACGACCTCACGGTCACGGCGACCGACTTCGACGGCGAACCGCTCGGCACCTATGGATGGATCTGGAACGCCGAGACCGGCTGGTTCGCCCCGTTCCCCGTCGACGGCGAGACGACACTGCGACTGCCCTCCGGCCTCTACTCGGTGATGTCGTTCATGGACGTCGCACGCAACGCCGACACCGAGACGATCGCACTCGTCGGCGACCCCGACGTCGTGCTCGACGGCTCGGCATCGGTCGCGTTCGACGCCCGCGCCACCGAGCCCGTGACCGTGGACGTCGGCGAGGACGACCTCCAGGCGACGGTGCGGCGCATGGACTTCACGGTCGACGGCTTCACCGGCAGCGCCATGGCCCCCGTCTGGGTCGACGAACTGTACGCCCAGCCGATGGACGCACCCGAGGCCGAGAGCTTCGACTTCACGACGCGGTGGCGGCTGCAGGAGCCGACCCTCTCGCTGAACGCCGGCAAGGAGTCGCTCGACGTCATCCCGCAGGCCGGGTCCACGCTCCTCGACGGTGAGATGCGGGGGGCTGCGGTCGACGTCGGCCTCGGCAGCGTCGAGGAGTTCGCCGCGGTCGATGTGAAGGGCAAGGTCGCGGTCGTGACCCGCTCCGACGTCGTCTCGGCTCCGGAGCGGTCGGCGAACGCCGTCGCCGCCGGTGCCGCACTCCTCCTCGTCGTGAACGACGCCGACGGCGAGCTCAGCGAGTGGGTCGGCTCCGCCGACTACGAGTCCGACACGTCCATCCCGGTCGCCGCGATCAGCGGTGTTCAGGGGCGCGGGCTGCTCGAGCGGATCGCGCAGAAGAAGGTCACGATCACCGGTGAGGGCATCGTCGATGCCGACGAGATCTGGGACATCGCCCGCTACAGCGACGGCGCCGTGCCCGACGACCTCGACTACCGGCCGAAGGACCTCGCCCGGATCGACACGACCTACTACGGAGAGCCCGCCCTCGTCGGCGAGTTCCGGTTCGACTTCGTGCCGGGCGTCGAGTTCGGCACCGGTTACCCGATGCGCGCGACGCGTGGCATCGAGCGCACCGAATGGGTGAACACCGACCAGGTGGAGTGGTACCAGCAGGCCACGGTCATCGAACCCGACTGGGAGATCCGCGACGACAAGCGCGGCTACGAACCGGGTCAGGAGATCGAGTCGAGCTACTTCGGTTCGATCGTGCGACCCTACGTGGGCCCGGGCTACTGGGCGCCGGTCCGCAACGGCGACTACGCGCAGGTCAACCTGCCGTCGTGGGCAGACGGCGCGAGCCCTGACCGCACCGGTTCGTTCGGCACCTACTCCGGTGCCACCGACCGGTCGCAGCTCATCGAGGTGTACATCGACGGCGCGCTCGCGAAGTCGTCGACGTACCAGTCGGCGACCGTCTGGGACATCCCCGACGGCGAAACCGAATGGCGGGTCGTCGACACCGCGACGCACGACGGCACCTATCTCGAGTCGTCGACGTCGACCAGGAGCGAGTGGACGTTCACGTCGACGGGCTCGGTCGACGACTTCAGTCGGCAGCTGCTGCCGATGATGCAGGCGTACTACGACGTCGATCTCGACGAGTCGGGCGTGGCCGGTGCCGGGCGCAAGCGCGGTGCCCCCGTGAAGCTCGAGCTCGAACTCGGGCACATCGCCGAGGCATCCGGCATCGCGGCCATCTCGGACGCGACGCTCGAGATGCGGGTCGACGGCGGCGAATGGCAGCCCGTCACCCTCGACGTCACCTCGGCCGACGACACGGTCGACCAGCCGTCGGAGGACGGCCCGCCGATGTTCTCGGAGGGGCGCGATGTCGTCACGGCGTACGCCGCGAAGATCCGCGTGCCCGACGCGGGTGCGTGGGTCGACCTGCGAGTGACGGCGACGGATGCCGCGGGCTCGACCTTCAGCCAGGAGATCGAGCGGGCGTTCGAGGTCGCCGCCGTGAAGAAGGGCGGCCGGCACTGAACCCACGATGAACCGGTGAACCGGTGATCGAACTGGGGCCCGAGCGATGCGTCGCTCGGGCCTCAGTCGTCGGTTGGGCCGGTGCTGGTGCCGGTGCCGGTACCGGTACCGGTGCCCGGGCTACGCCGCCGGCGCGGCTCGTCGAGCCCGAGGTGCACGCGGGTGCGCTTGCGCTCGAAGACGATGAACCCCGCGCCCAGCGCCCAGAGCGGCAGCTGGGTGAGGAACGCGATGCGGAACGCCTCGAGGCTGTACGTGTCGGGCGTGCCAGCGCCCTGCGCGTCCATCGCGATGCCGATGAACAGGATCGCGAGCAGCGCGGCGAGGAACCCGCCGACGTTCACGATGCCCGTCGCGGTGCTGAGTCGGTGGCTTGGGTTGTAGGTGCGGGCGTGGTCGAAGCCGATCATCGACGCCGGGCCGCCGGTGCTGAGGGCGAGCGCGAGCGCGAAGAGGAGCCACAGCGGCGCCGGGCCCGGCCACAGGATGACCGCGAGCCACGCGACGACCTGGACGGCGATGATCGGCAGCACGAGCATGCGCGAGCGCCGCATCGGGTGCCGGCTCGAGAGCGCCCCGATGACCGGACCGACCACCATGCCGGCGACGACGTAGACGCTGAAGATGAGCGACGCCATCGCGGCCGAGAGACCCTCGCCGACCGTGAGGAACGGGAATCCCCAGAGGAGGACGAATGCGGTGCCCGAGAACGGCGTCGTGAAATGCGACCAGAACGCGAGACGGGTCGCGGGGTGCGCCCATGACTCCGTGAATCCCTGGCGGAGGTCGGCCGACGAGGTCACGGCCTGGATGGCGCCGGTCTTCGTGTCGACGCTCACATCGGCATCGCGACCGGGTGGGCGGTTTCGGATCACGGCGAAGGTCAGCACGGTGAAGAGCACGCCGAGGCCGGCGAGGCTGCCGAACGCGATGGTCCAGCTCGTCGCGTGCATGAGCGCCGCGAGCGGCAGGATGGCGAGCAGTTGGCCGCCCTGGCCGACGATTCCGGTCAACTGCACCATGAACGGTGCCTGCCGCGTGGGGAACCAGACGGCGACGACGCGCAGCACGCTCGGGAAGATCGCGGCGTCACCTGCGCCGAGCAGGATCCGGGCGAAGATCGCGGTGCCAACGTCGGGGGCGAATGCCATCACGAGTTGGCCGACGGCCATGAGGAACATGCCCATGGTGATGATCGGGCGGGCGCCGAAGCGGTCGAGCAGGATGCCGACGGGAATCTGCATCGCGCCGTAGACGAAGAGCTGGATGACCGCGAACATCGACAGCGTCGAGGCATCCGCATCGAACCGCACGGCGGCATCGACGCCCACGGCGGAGAGCGAGGTGCGGTTGGTCACCGAGAGCATGTAGGCCGCGACGCCGACTCCCCAGACGAGCCACAGGCGCCAGGGGCGCACCGGGTTGAGGTCGAACGTCACGGGGCCTTCACTTCGTCGGTTGAGACGACGAGTAGTACGGGCCGTCGGTTCCAGCGTATCCCCGACGAACGGATGCCTCGCCGCGAACGTGTCGCGGCGAGGCATCCGGTCATCGACCAGCGCCCGTCAGTCGAGCAGGTGATCCAGTGCGCGGCTCATCCACGCGGCCCGGGCGGCCGCGTCGGTGATGCCCTCGAACCCGAAGCCGGCCGTCAGCGAACCCGGCGTCGCCACCACCGCGGCCTCGGGGAACCCTGCGGCCGTCGTGATGATGAAGTTGTTCGGGTTCGGCGCGCTGCCGGGCGGCGGCCCGGCGATGGTCCATCCGCCGGTGTCACCGTTCTCGAACGACGTCGTGCCCTCGCCCGTCGACACCTCGATGTCGTCGACGAAGACGCCGAGCCCCTGACTGGACCAGTCGCTGACGTACGCGATCGAGAGTTCGACCGGGCCGCCGGCATACGCCGACAGGTCGACCGACCACTGCTGCCAGCCGGCAGAGTTGCCGGAGTCGGCCCACCACTCACCGGTGGTGCCGGTGGGGGTGCAGGTCGTCGTCTCGGCGTCGAGCGTCTGGTAGTGGTCGAGTTGCGGGTGCAGGTCGCGCCAGCCGGCCGGGCAGCTGTCTCCAGTGCTCTGGGTGGTGTTCCCGTTGAGATCGGGCAGGGTCGTCCAGTCCTCTCCGCCAGCGGGACGCGCCTCGACGGCGATGTGGTCCCAGTTCGCCTCGGTGTCGTACGACGTCCAGAACGACATCGTGGCGCCACCGGCCGGGACGTCGATCGTGTTCGTCAACCGCTTGTACGACACGTCGCCGATCTGCGAGTAGGCGTACGCGTCGCCCGTGTGCGGCTCGAACGGGCCGCCCTCACGATCCCACCTGCCCGCGACCCAGCTGTCGAACTGCGGGTACACGGCCGGGTCGAGGATGCCGCTCGTCGTGATGAACGAGTTGCTGTGGTCCTGGTTGTCGGCACTTTCGGCGCCGTTGAAGCCCCAGTCCAGACCCGTGAACGGGGTGTCGACGCCGAGGACGTCGAGGAGGCCTCCGTCCTCCGCCGTGCCGGCATCGTCGACGGTGAGGTACGCGCCGAGCCAGTACTGCATCATGTCGTTGGTGAAGTCGCCCGACCCACCGAGTGGCCGGCACCGCTCCTGCACCGCCGCGTCGGCCCGGCATTGCGCATTCGCCGCCGTCGGGTCGTACAACTGGTCGGTTCCCGTGTACTGGGTGCCGGCGTACTTCCCGGTGTAGAGCACGCGGCCGCCCTCGTTGAGGAAGTCGCGAACCTCGAGGGTGTTGTCCAACGCCAAGCGGGAGGCGTTGCCGCCGCCCCAGCCGGGTTCGCGGGTGATGATGTCCTCGCCGGTGTACCAGATGACGGCGTCGTAGTGCGAGAGCACGCCCAAGGCGTCGGGTGCGGTCCGGGCGCGCGCATCGACGTCGTAGACGTCGTAGCCCGTGCCGTTGGCGTCCAGGGCGTCCTGGTAGTAGCCGAGGTAGTTCGGCCCGCCGGCCTGTGCCGGCGAGGCACCCGTATAGTCCTCCGCCGCCATGATCAGCACGTCGTCGGTGGATTCCTCGACGGCCCGGTAGGTGAACGACTCGCTCGTCTCTCCACCGCCTTCGAACCAGACCTCGACGTCGTCGCCCGGAGTGGTGCCGGTGACGAGGCCGCTCATGGTGTGGAAGTAGACACCGGTCTTGCCGCCGTAGCGATCACCGCCTGTCCACTCCTCGGTCGGCACGCCGATCGCAGGGTCGCCGTTGATCGAGTACATCAACGTCACGTCGCCCAGGCTGCGCTTGGCGATGACGCGCACCTCCTGCGGGTCGCCGTACGAATAGTCGAACGTGTAGTTCACCTGGGGCAGACCGTCCTTGTAGGTGTCGTCGCTCTCCAGGTAGAAGGGCTTGGTCTCGAGGCCGAGGTGCGACACCGGGTTGGCCGGATCGGCGGCTGACTTGGCCACATCGAGTGCGAAGGGCAGGGCGCGCTCGAACTCCGCCTGCACCTGCGCCTCGTCGTCGGGGAACACGAACCCGCCGTCGTCGTCGCCTTCGCCGAGCTCCGGCGTCCAGGCCAGCGTTCCGTTCTGGGAATGCGCGAAGTCGGTCGTCTCACCGTTGGTCACGTAGAGCACGTCGGACGAGAGGCCCGGCTCGAAGTCCGGGATCGCCGGGTTGTCGCGGTTGCCCGACAACGCGTAGTAGATCGGGTCGTCCGCGGTGGGCGTGCCGGTCTGCCAGCCCTCGGCGTACAGCAGCCACTGTCCGAACGAGTGGTAGTTGACCTGGAACTCGAATCGGCCACGGTCCAGCAGCGACATCATCGCCTGCGTCTCGGGCTCGGATCCGGCTGAAGGACCACGGTAGGTGTCGCTGCTGATCTGCGACGACGAGCCCTCCTCGTCATAACCCCAGTGCTCCGGGTAGTTGCGGTTGGGGTCGACGCCGTCGGCACGCGTGATCTCGTTGTCGCCGTCGTTGTCGCGCAGGTTCTTCCGCCACAGGCGCTCGTGGTCGAACGTGTACTGGTAGCCGTCGGGGTTGGCCACGAGCACGAACCACAGCTCGTTGTTCCTGAGGAGGTCCCTGGTCGCCTTGTCGTTGGCCCGCCAGCCGTCGATGAACGAGTTCAGCAGCCGCCGGTTCACCTCGGTGGAGATCCACTCCCGAGCGTGCTGGGTCGAGCTGTACAGCACCGCCGGACGCGTACCGTCCGCCTGGCCCCGCGCGCCCTGGGTCAGCTTCAGCGCGATGATCTCGCGGCCCTGGTAGGTGTGGCCGAGCACCTCGAGCTTGACCAGCTGCGGGTTCTGCTTCGCGAGACGGTAGAGCTCATCGCGGATGCCGCCCTGCTCATCCCACGACCGCCAGACGTTGTAGCCGTTCGCCGCCTGCTCGGTCGCCAGCTGCTTCGCCGACTTCCCGTTCTTGTTCTTCTTGACCTTGACATCGAGACCGCGGGCCTGGAGGCCCTTCGCCTCGTCGGCGGTGAGCACCATGTCGAGGCTCACCCCGGCATCGGTGACCCTGCTGTCGGCGACGTCGAAGCCGCCGGCGGCGATCTCAGCCGCGTCGGCAGCGCTCACGTCGGCCGTGTACATGTCGAGGGCGCCGGCGTCGTTGTCGACGGCACTTGCGCCCAAAGGACTCAGCATCGCCATCATCAGCCCGAGGGCGGCGACCCCGAAGACGAGGCGATTGGGAATGCGATGGGTTCCGGCCATGACGACTCCTCTGGTCCGTCTTCGGCCAGAACGGGAGTGACGACGTCGTCTCGGGTACCAGATGCTCGTCACAAGTCTGTGCTCACTGCGGACCCTCAGGGGTTAGCCTCCTGCGACCCGCCGCGGCTGTCAAGTCCCCTGAGCGATTGACCCCGAACGACCGAGTGCGCGCGACCGCTTCGGCGAGGAGGATGGATGCGAGGAGGCGAGGCGACGATGTCGGACCGCGCGAACTGGTTGGTGTGGGCGCAGTTCGCACTGCTGGCGTTGCTGCTCCTGCCCGGCGACCCGCTCTGGAGTGCGCCCTGGGTCACGATCGTCGCGGTGCTCCTCGCGCTCGCCGGGGCTGCCCTCGCGGTGGCGGGCGTGGCGGTGCTCGGGCGCGACCTCGTGCCCTGGGTGGCGCCGAAGCCCGGTGCGCCGCTGCGCGTCGACGGTGTCTACCGGTTCACGCGGAACCCGATCTATCTCGGCATCCTGATCGGCGCGGCCGGCTGGGTCCTGTGGCGCGGACGCATCGAACTCATCGTGGTCTGGGTACTCCTTGCCGCCGTGCTGATCATGAAGGCGCATGTCGAGCAGCATCGCCTCGCCGACGCGTACGGCGACGAGTACCGCGCGTACGCGGCGCGCACGCCACTGCTGCTGTTCGCCCGCGGCATCCGCTGACCTCGGTGCTGTCGACGGTCGTCCGTCGTCCGTCGCCCGTCGCGCGTCGCCCGCGGAGACGGCGATGCCCGCCAGCACCGAGGTGCTGGCGGGCATCGCCGTGCGCGTACGCGTGCGCGGACTACACGATCGCGTCGTCGGTCTCGGACTCGCCCGCCTCGACGCTCGACGTGACCACCGTGTCGTCTCCCGCCGCGAGTTCGGCGTCGATGTCGGTCGCCGCCTGCTCGAACTGCGAGTTGTAGAGGCGGTAGTACGCGCCCTTCGCAGCGATGAGCTCCTCGTGGTTGCCCTTCTCGACGATGTCGCCGTGCTCCATCACGAGGATGAGGTCGGCGTCGCGGATCGTCGACAGGCGGTGCGCGATCACGAACGACGTGCGCCCCTCGCGGAGCGCCGCCATCGCGTGCTGCAGCAGCAGCTCGGTGCGGGTGTCGACCGAGGAGGTCGCCTCGTCGAGGATGAGCACCGAGGGCTGCGCCACGAACGCGCGAGCGATCGTGATGAGCTGCTTCTCGCCGGCCGACACGTTCGACGCATCCTCGTCGAGCACGGTGTCGTACCCGTCGGGAAGCGAGTGCACGAAGCGGTCGACGTAGGTCGCCTGCGCCGCAGCCAGCACCTCGTCGTCGGTCGCCGACTGGCGGCCGTACCGGATGTTGTCGCGGATCGAGCCCGCGAACAGCCACGGGTCCTGCAGCACCATGCCCGTGCGCGCACGCACGTCGTGACGCGTGAGATCCGCGATGTCCTGACCGTTGACGAGGATACGGCCGCCGTCGAGCTCGTAGAACCTCAGGATGAGGTTCACGAGCGTCGTCTTGCCGGCGCCGGTCGGGCCGACGATCGCGACCGTCTGTCCTGGCTCCACCTGGAACGACAGGTCCGTGATGAGCGGGCGCTCGGGCGTGTACGAGAACGCGACGTGCTCGAACACGATCGTGCCATCGCCGTCGGCGGGCGCCGGGGCATCCGCTGCATCGGGCTCCTGCTCTTCGGCGTCGAGCAGTTCGAAGACGCGCTCGGCCGAAGCCGTGCCCGACTGCACCACTGCAGCCATGCCGCCCAGCTCCGACAGGGGCTGGGTGAACTGCTGCGAGTACTGGATGAACGCCTGCACGTCGCCGAGACGCAGCTGACCGGTGGAGACCATGAGCCCGCCGAGCACCGCGATGCCGACGTAGGTCAGGTTTCCGATGAACATCATGCCCGGCATGATGATGCCCGACAGGAACTGCGCCTTGAAGGATGCCTCGTACAGCTCCTGGTTCTCGGCCTTGAACTTCGCACGCGAGTCCTCTTCGCGGCCGAAGACCTTGACGAGGGCGTGGCCCGAGAAGGACTCCTCGACGCGGGCGTTCAGTCGACCGACCTTGCGCCACTGGATGCCGAAGGCCTTCTGCGACTTCGGGCCGATGATGCCGAAGATGACGGCCATGAGCGGCAGCGACACGAGCGCCACGAGGGCGAGCTGCCACGAGATCGTGAACATCATGATGAGCACGCCGACGACGGTGAGCACCGAGGTGACCACGGTCGACAGGGACTGCTGCATCGCCTGCGTGATGTTGTCGATGTCGTTCGTGACACGCGAGATCAGCTCACCGCGCTGCACCTTGTCGAAGTAGCTCAGCGGCAGGCGGTTGATCTTCGCCTCGACCGACTCGCGCAGGCGCCACATGGTCTTCACCATGATGACGTTGATCACGTAGCCCTGCACCCAGGTGAGCACGGACGCGACGATGTACAGCGCGAGCACGAGGATGATGACCTGGCTCAGGCGCACGAAGTCGACGCCCTCACCGGGCACGACGCCCGCGGTGGCGACGACGTTGGCGAGGTCGTCTTGACCGGCGGCCCGCAGCCCCTCGACGGCCTGCTCGGTGGTCGAGCCCGCGGGGAGCTGCTGGCCGATCACCCCGGCGAAGATGATGTTCGTCGCTTCGCCGAGCACCTTCGGCGCCCACACCGTGAGCACGACACCGAGGGCGCCGAGGACCGAGGCCAGGGTGAACCCGAAGGCGTGCGGCTTCAAGAGGCCGATGAGGCGACCGAAGCTCTGTCCGAAGTTCTTCGCCTTGCCCGGAGCGACGGCGCCGCTCCAGTCGTCGGCGTTGATGCGCGCCTGTTCGCCGAGCTCGAGCTCGAGCTGTTCTTCTGCCGAGAGGGGGGTCTGGGCGGTCATCGGGCGGCCTCCACTCCGAGCTGGGATTCGACGATCTCGCGGTAGGTCTGCGAGGTCTCGAGCAGTTGTTCGTGCGTGCCGACGCCGACCATGCCGCCGTCGTCGAGCACGATGATGCGATCGGCATCGGTGATGGTCGAGACGCGCTGGGCGACGACGATCTTCGTCACCTCGGGCAGTTCGCGCCAGAGCGCCTGCCTGAGTCTCGCGTCGGTGGTGAGGTCGAGCGCCGAGAACGAGTCGTCGAAGACGAGGATGTCGGGGCGGTGCACGATCGCACGGGCGATCGCGAGTCGCTGCCGCTGGCCACCCGAGACGTTCGTGCCGCCCTGGGAGATCTTCGCGTCGAGCTGCCCGTCCATCGCCTCGACGAAGTCGCGGCCCTGGGCGATCTCGAGCGCGTGCCACAGCTCGTCGTCGGTGGCGTTCTCACGGCCGTACCGAAGGTTCGACGCGACCGTGCCGGTGAAGAGGAACGGGCGCTGCGGCACGAGTCCGATCGACGACCAGAGGTGGTCGAGGTCGGCTTGGCGCACATCGACGCCGCCGACCTTCACGCTGCCGCCCGTTGCATCGAACAGACGCGGGATGAGCGAGACGAGGGTCGTCTTGCCGGCACCCGTCGATCCGACGATCGCGACCGTCTCACCGGGCGCAGCTCCGAACGTGATGCCCGAGAGCACGGGGTGCTCGGCGCCGGGGTAGGTGAACGCGGCATCCGTGAACTCGACCGAGCCCGGAGCCGGGAACACCGTCACCGGGTTCTCGGGGCGGGCCAGCGTCGAGGTCGAGTCGAGCACCTCGCCGATGCGCTCGGCCGAGACCGCGGCGCGCGGGATCATGATCGTCATGAAGCTCGCCATGAGCACACCCGTGAGGATGAGCATCACGTACTGCATGAAGGCGAACAGCGTGCCGATCTGCACCTCACCGGCGTCGACGGCGAACGCGCCGAACCACACGACGCCGACCACGGTGACGTTGAGCACGAGCATGAACAGCGGGAAGAGCAGCACGAAGAGCGAACCGACCTTGCGGCCGACGACCATGATGTCGGTGTTCGCGCCGCGGAAGCGCTCCTCTTCAATGGGCTCGCGCACGAACGCGCGCACGACGCGAACGCCGGTGAGCTGTTCGCGCATGATGCGGTTCACGTTGTCGAGCTTGTGCTGGTAGCTGCGGAAGAGCGGCACCATGCGGCTGATCACGATCGTCGCGATGATGAGCAGCGTGGGTACGGCCACCGCGATGATCCAGCTGAGGCCGACGTCTTGCTGCAGGGCGAAGATGATGCCGCCGATCGCGAGGATCGGAGCGGTGACGAGCATCGTGGCGCCCATCATCGCGAGCATCTGCACCTGCTGCACGTCGTTCGTGTTGCGGGTGATCAGCGAGCCGGGGCCGAATCTCGACACCTCGCGCTCCGAGAAGCCCGAGACGCGTTCGAAGACGCTGTCGCGGATGTCGCGGCCGGCGCTCATCGCGGCGCGCGCCGCGAAGTACGTGGCGATGATCGCTGCCGTGATCTGCCCGAGGGAGATCAGGAGCATCAACGAGCCGGTCGACCAGATGTAGTCGGTGTCGCCCTTGCTGACGCCGTTGTCGATGATGTCGGCGTTGAGGCGCGGCAGATAGAAGGTGGCGAGTGCCGAGATGAACTGGAAGATCAGCACACCGAGCAGGAGCCACTTGTAGGGCTTGAGATAGCGGACAAGGATTTTTCCGAGCATGGCGTCTCCGTTACGAGGAGTCAGGGAATCGAGCGGACACCGCCTGCCGAGGCGCGTTCATGCGCGCACAGCACCGGCCAGGGCAGCCACACCCCTCGCTCGACCTGCAGCATCGCACCCCCGTACGACATTGCAGCGTTTCAGCCTCACACGGCGGGCAGGGCGACGCAAGCGACACGGGGCCATCCGTCGCCCACGTTCACCGAGAGCGAAATCCGAGGCGATCAGCACATTGGATTGGCGCGAGAATAGGCGCGGAGGTCGATGATGATCAACACCCACGAGGTCGAGAACCAGGTGCCGGCGCGCGAAGACGTCGACGAGTACACGTCGAATGTGCCGCTCGTCGAGGCGGTCGCGCGCTGGGGGAGGGGCGGGGCCGAGGCATCCGCTGACGGCTCGCTCGCGGGCATCGGCTCGCTCGTCGGGTCTGCGACGTTCCAGCGCGATGCCGAGCAGGCGAACACGCGCCCGCCCGTCCTGCACACGTTCGACCGTTGGGGCCGTCGCGTCGACGAGGTCGAGTACGACGAGGCCTACCACCGCGTCATCGGGGCGGCGGTCGCCGCCGGCGCGCACACGAGTGCCGCTGCGGCGCCGGGTCCCGGTGCGAACGTCGACCGCGCGGCGGCGTTCCTGCTGTTCGCGCAGGTCGAGCCGGGACACGCCTGCCCGGTGTCGATGACGCACGCCGCGGTGCCGACGCTCGAGCTCGCGGCATCCGGCCTGCGAGACGAATGGATGCCTCGGCTGCTGAGCCGTTCGTACGACCCGGCGCTCGGCGGCGGTGGCGGCGGCGCGACGAAGCCGTCGGCACTCGTGGGCATGGCGATGACCGAGAAGCAGGGCGGCTCCGACGTGCGGGCGAACACGACTCGAGCGGAACGGCGGGTCGGATCGCGCTCGAGCGGCAGCTTCGATTCGTGGGGCGCCGAGTACGGCCTGACCGGGCACAAGTGGTTCTGCAGCGCGCCGATGAGCGACGCGTTCCTCGTGCTGGCGCAGGCGCAGCACGGGCTCAGCTGCTTCTTCGTGCCGCGTGTGCTGCCCGACGGCTCGCGGAACGTGTTCCACATCCAGCGTCTGAAGGACAAGCTCGGCAACCGGTCGAACGCGTCGAGCGAGATCGAGCTCGACGGCACCTCCGGCTGGCTCATCGGCGAGGAGGGCCGCGGGGTGGCGACCATCGTGCAGATGGTGACGCGCACCCGGCTCGACTGCGTCATCGGGACGGCGGCGGGCATGCGGCAGTCCGTCGCCGAGGCGGCCTGGCACGTGCGGCACCGCCGTGCGTTCGGTGAGCTGCTCGTCGACCAGCCCGCGATGGCGGCGGTGGTCGCCGACCTCGCGCTCGAGTCGGAGGCGGCGACGCTCACCTCGATGCGCCTGGCGCGTTCCTACGACAGCGATGCCGACGACGCGGAGCAGGCCTTCCGGCGCCTGGCGACGGCGGTCTCGAAGTACTGGGTGTGCAAGCGCGGCGCGGGGCACGCGGCCGAGGCGCTCGAATGCCTCGGCGGCAACGGGTACACCGAGGCGTTCCCGCTCGCGCGGCGCTACCGGGAGCAGCCGCTGCTCGCGATCTGGGAGGGCTCGGGCAACGTGATCGCGCTCGACGTGCTGCGCGTGCTTTCGCGCGCGCCCGAGGCGTTCGAGGCGTTCTTCGGCGAGGTCGGGTCGGCGGCGGGGGAGTCGCACGTGTTCGACGCCGCGCTCGAAGGGGTGCGATCGCTCGTGCGCGAGATGACGTCGACGGATGCCGCGGGCGGCGCGTCCCTCGCACGGGAACTCACCGAGCGGCTGGCCCTCGTGCTGCAGGGCTCGCTCATGCTGCGGTACTCGCCCGGCAGCGTGGCGGACGCGTTCGTGCGCACGCGACTCGGCGACGAGGGCGGTCGGCAGTACGGGGTGCTGCCGCGCGGGACGGATGTCGCGGGGATCCTCGCGCGGGCGTGAGCGGACCGGGGCTGTGGATAATCCGTGGCAGGTCGCACCTGCTCGCCTAGGGTGTTCGCCATGTCCCTGTTTCGAACGCCGGCGCACGGTCGCCGCGGCGCGGGTACCGCGCTCGCCGCAGCCGGCGCCATCGCGCTGCTGCTGAGCGGATGCGCCGGCGGCGTTCCGGCACCATCGCCGAGTCCGTCAGCGGATGCCGCGAAGCCGATCTTCGCGTCGGACGAGGAGGCGCTCGCGGCTCTTGAGACTGCATATGGCTCGTTCCTTGCAGTTTCGACTGCGGTGACAGCGGAAAGTGGCGCATCGCCAGAACGACTGAAGGCGGTTGCCGACGGCGCCGCGCTTCAGGATGAGCTATCCGCAGCTGAACGCTTTTCTGCGGACGGCCTGCGAACTTCGGGGACCATCGAGTTCTCGATTCAAGAACTTCAGTCAACGGACTACGCGAAGGGTGCGCGGGTAAGCGCATATGTATGTGACGACATCAGTGGACTCGACTTGCTCGATTCCAGCGGATCGTCGCTGGTCCTTGATGGCAGAGTCGTCAAGATCCCCTACACGGTCGTGGTTCAAGGAGAGCAGCCCGAGTCGATGAAGGTGGTGGAGAGGGCGCTGTGGGAGCGGGAAAACTTCTGTCTGTAGCTCTCATAGCCATCGCACTCGCTGCGTCGGACGCGATGCCTGCGGCGGCTGCACCGAGTTGTTCGAAGGAACAGATCATTGCGGGAACCTGTGGTGCGTCGAGTGTGGTCAATACGGACCTTAGCCAGATCGACCTCATCGGAGACGCCGAGTTTGGTGACACAGGCGGCCCACTTGAGGAAGTGGAACCCGACGCAGTTGAGTCTGGCGTCCAGGTCGGCTCCACGGATTCAGCACAAGAGCCAACCATGCCCGAGAACTGCAGCCCCTTGAACGCTGCGCTCTGCGCGACTCCACCGACGACACCCGAAACCCCGGCCTCACCAGCCCCGGCCGTGACCGTCACCCTCCGAGACATCGCCTCGTTCATCCCCGCCAAGCCGGGCAACACCATGGAGCCCGGCGGCTGGGCGGTGGAAGACCTTCCGGCGAACTTCGTGGCCGAGGCATCCGCTCAGGTGGTGTCGGGCACGCTGCTCGGCCAACCCGCCGACGTGCGGTTCACGCCGATCGGCTACCGGTGGCGGCACAGCGACGGCGGGGTCGTCGAGAGCGGCACAGCCGGTGCGACCTGGGTCGCGCTCGGGCAGCGCGAGTTCACGCCGACCGGCACGAGCCATGTCTACGCCGAGTCGGGTGAGTACACCGTCACCCTCGAGGCCGTGCTGCGCGCCGAGTATCGGTTCGGCGGCTCGGGTTGGCGCTCGATCGCCGGCACGCTCGCCGTCTCGGGAGATCCGCAGCGCGTGCTCGTGGGCGAGTTCGACACCGTGCTCACGAACGGCGACTGCAACGCGAACCCCTCCGGCCCGGGCTGCTGAGCGAGATCTCCGTCGCTCGGTGGAGGCGGCGGTGTGCACGATGGGGTGAGATGGCTTCATGACCGAGCCTCCGCAGACCCCGCCGGGTCCGAAGCCGCCGCCTCGGTCCGTCGAGGGCTGGGGGATCGGTCTCGCACTCGGGAGCGGCATCGGGGTATCGATCGGCGTCGCGCTCGACAACCTCGGGGTCGGCATCGCCATCGGAATGGCCATCGGCCTCGCGTTCGCCCTGGCATTCGGGGCGGCGAAGAAGCCCCCGATCGAGGAGCAGCAGAGCGGAGCCCCGACCCCCGAGGACCCGCCCCCTCACGCCTGACGCGGGCGCGTCGGTATCGGCGGGCCCACGGACAACCGAGGGGTTGTCAGGGGGATGCTGAGAACGTCGACGCGTACAACTCGCGCAGACCCGACATGCCGTCGGCAGTGAATGCCGCGCGCTGCCGTGCGGCTCCGGTGCCGTCGCGCAGGAGCCGTGCGACACCGTCGCGAGCGAGTTCGAGGTCTCCCGCCGCCTCGAGCGCGGGCTGCAGCACCCGGATGCATCGGTCCAGTGTCTCCGCGGCCGGCCGAAGCTCGACGAGCACCGGGTCGAGCACTTCGCCGCTCAGACCGAAGTGCGCGGAATGCATGAGCGAGGCGTTCAGGAGCTCCGGGTCGGGTGCCGCCTCGGGAGTGGGCTGCACCGACGCCGAGCGGCCGAGCGAGTCGTCGAGCACGCAGCTGACGAGGGCACGGAAGAGCGCGGTGAGCAGCACCGACGACCACGCCTCGAGCTGTGCGTCCGCCACACGAACCTCGATCGTCGGCACGTGCGACGAGAGCCTCGCGTTCCACATGATGATCGCCTGGTCCTGCATGCCGCCGATGCCGATGAGTCGTTCCAGACGACGGTCGTAGTCGGCGCCGTCACGGAACAGGGGCGGGCAGCCCGTCGTGGTCCAGCGTCGCTGGGAGACGTTGCGCCAGCTGTCGAAGCCCGTGTCGTGCCCGCGCCAGATCGGCGAGTTGCCGGTCAACGCCGAGAAGAGGGGCAGCCAGTTGCGCGTGACGTTGAGCGCGCGCACCCCGGCGTCGTGATCGACCACGCCGACGTGCACGTGCAGCCCCTGGATCTGGTGGTCGGCGATGACCCCGCCCATCTCGTCGACGATCCTGAGATACCGCGGCAGGTCGGTGACCGTCGGAAACCCGTGCGCATCGGGAGGTGCTCCCACGCTCGCGACGACGACGCCGAGTCGTCGGGCCTCCTCCGCGAGCTCGTGCCGGAAGCCGACGAGCGAGGCGAGCGCCGCCGCACTCGAGGTGAACACCGTGGAGGCGTGCTCGACCTGCGAGGCGAGGAACTCACGATGGGTGATCGGCGCCCAAGCGGGGCGGGCCGAGAGCGTCTCGAACGCACCGGCCGCGACATCCACCGGCTTCATCGTCACGGGATCGAGGAAGACGAACTCCTCCTCGATGCCGAACGTCGTCGGTTCCGCGACCATGAGCCTCCCCCGAGTGCTGATGGAACTCTCCTCATCGCGGGGATCGGTGTCAACCCCCGTGAATGCGGGGTGACGAATCGTGTCGAAATTCCGGGCGCAGCCTCGACATACTGATGGGAGCGCGGTTCAGCCTCCCCAGATCGAAGGAGCGATTCCGATGAAGTACCTGATCCAGATCTACAGCAACCCCGAGTCGCGCGCCGTGTGGAGCGCCTTCACGCCCGAGGAGCAGGCCGAGGGCTACGAGTTCTACGAGGCCATCAGCACCGAGCTCGCCTCGACCGGCGAGTACATCGCGGCAGAGGCGCTCGCCGACATCTCGCTCGCCAAGCGGGTCACGAACGGCGACGACGGCACGGTCGCGAGCGACGGCCCCTTCGCCGAGACGAAGGAGCTGCTCGCCGGCTTCTACCTCGTCGATTGCGAGAGCGAGGCGCGTGCGGTGGAGATCGCGGGGCGGTTCCCCGAGGCGCAGTTCGGCCTCATCGAGGTGCGCCCGGTGCTCGAGATGGCGTCGGGCTCCGACGTCTGACGGACGATGCCCGAATCCGACGCCGTTCGGGCACTGCGAGCCGCCGCACCGTCGGCGCTCGCAGTGCTCGTGCGGCGCTACGGCGACTTCGCCGCGTGCGAGGACGCCATGCAGGAGGCCCTCATCGCCGCCGCCGAGCAGTGGCCGACGAGCGGGGTGCCCGACAGCCCGCGGGCCTGGCTCGTGCGCGTGGCGTCACGCCGGCACATCGACGACGTGCGGTCGGATGTCGCGCGCCGACGCCGTGAGTCCCGAGCCGTCGAGCTCGAACCCGAGCACGCGCAGGTGCCGGCCGTCGACGACACGCTGACGCTGTTCCTGCTCTGCTGCCACCCCGCCCTCGGTCGACCCGCGCAGCTCGCGCTCACCCTTCGGGCCGTCGGCGGGCTCACGACCGCCGAGATCAGCCGGGCGCTCCTCCTGCCCGAACCGACCGTGGCGCAGCGCATCTCGCGGGCGAAGGCGCGCATCAAGGCCAGCGGCGAAGGATTCCGCATGCCGCGGCCGGAGGAGACCGCGGCGCGGCTCGCCGCCCTCCGCCAGGTGCTGTACCTCGTCTTCACCGAGGGCCACACGGCGAGCTCCGGCGACGAGCTCGCGCGCGTCGACCTCTCGGCCGAGGCCATCCGGCTCGCCCGGCAACTGCGCGAGGCCGACGCGGATGCTTCGGGGGAGACGACCGGGCTCCTCGCCCTCATGCTCCTCACCGACGCCCGCCGGGCCGCGCGGGCCGACGCGTCAGGCGCCCTCGTGCCGCTCGACGAGCAGGATCGCTCCAGATGGGACGCGGCCATGATCGGCGAGGGCGTCGCCCTCGTGGCCGAGGTGCTCGACCGCGCTCCGATCGGCCCGTACCAACTGCAGGCCGCGATCGCCGCCGTGCACGATGAGGCGCCCTCGACCGAGGAGACCGATTGGATCGAGATCCTCGGCCTCTACGACCTGCTCGGGCGGCTCGCTCCCGGGCCGATGGTCGCGCTCGGCCGCGTCGTCGCGCTCGCCATGGTCGAGGGGCCGCAGGCGGGGCTCGCGGCCCTCGAGGCATCCGAGTCGGCGGCCGGTGGCGCGCTCGCCGAGCACCACCGCACGTGGGCGGTGCGCGGCCACCTGCTCGAGCGGGTGGGGGCGACGGATGCCGCGTCGCTCGCGTACACCGAGGCGGCACGCCGCACACTCAACGGCCCCGAGCAGCGCTACCTCGCGGTGAAGGCCGAACGGCTCCGGGCCGGGCGATGACCTGAGCCCGGCCGCTCAGCCCGGCCGCTGAACCGGGCAGCTGAACGCGGGTGTTCAGCGCACGAACAGGCTCACGACGCCCGACGTGATGCTCGTGAGCACTGAGAGGCCCACGAGGCAACCCGTCACGATCCAGGCGATGCGCTTGTGCTGGTCGTATCCCTCGAGCGTGCGCCCGTCGCGGTCGCGCTGCGAGCCGGTGAGCACGAGCACGAGGTCGACGAGCACCCAGACGCCGAGGCCGCCCAGCGTCAGGAGCTTCGCGATCGCCGTGCCGACCTTGCCGAGGTAGAAGCGATCGGCGCCCCAGAATCCGAGCAGCATCGCGAACAGCCAGGTCGCGACGAAGGTGCGACCGGTGGTGCGGTAGGGCTCGTAGGAGAACTGCGGGCCGACCGGGGCGGCCGTGCCGTATGCGGGCGGCAACGGAGCGGTCGTCTGCTCCTCGAGGGAATACCCCGGAGGGGCGGGCAGCGTGTACGACGGGAACTCCGAAGCGGCGGGCGGGGCCGGGAAGGGGGCCGGCGCGCCGAGCGTAGGCGCCACGGGTGCGGGAGGAGCGGGAGGCACCGGCTGGGCCGGGGCCGCTCCGGCGGCGGGCGGCCACGGGGCAGCCGACCCTGCGGGCCGCGCCGTCGTCGACTCGTCGATGCCGTCGAACGCGGGAGCGGCGCCGAACGCGGGGGTCGGCGGGCCGGCCGGCGCCGGCGGCGTCGCGGTCATCGGAGCCCCGGTCGGCGCAGGCGGTGCGGGAGTCGGGCCCGGCGTCGTGGCCGCGGGCAGCGGGTTTGGTGCGGCATCGGCCGGCCTCGCGGCGGTGTGCGGAGTCCAGGCGGTGCCGTCCCAGTAGCGCAGCAGCGCGGCATCCGATTCGTCGTCGTACCAGCCGGCCTCAAGCGACACGTTCGCTCCTCTCCTTCTTCTGCAGTCGAACGGCGCGCACCGAGAGCTGCACGGCGGCGATCACGACGAGGGTCGCGAACAGCCACGTCGAGACCTCGGGCGACATCAGGTGCGCCAAGGCGACCCCGCCGAACGAGGCCGCGGTCGCCGCGAGGCCGGCGATGACGCCCGCGCGGACGTCGACCACCCCGCCCCGGGCGTTCGTGACGGTGCCGCTGATCGCGGTCGGGATCATCACGGCGAGCGACGTGCCCTTGGCGACGAGGTCGCTCATGCCGAAGAAGAGCATGAACGCCGGCACCATGACGAGTCCGCCGCCGATGCCGAAGAGACCGGATGCCACGCCGATGACGAGCCCGAGCGCGACCATGCCGATGATCGTGAGCGCGTCGAGTTCGAGATGCGCTGCGGCGCGCTCGGGCACGAACACCAGCATGCGCACCGCGACCGCCACGAGGAGCGCGATGAACATCCAGCGCAGCCAGCCGAGGGGGAGACGCCGCAGCAGGCGGGCGCCGATCCACGAGCCGATGATGCCGCCGGCGGCGACGAACAGCGCGGGGATCACGGCGACCTCGCCGCTGATGAAGTACGCGATGGAGCCGACGATCGCCGTCGGCACGATCGCCGCGAGCGAGGTGGCCGAGGCACGGCGCTGGTCCATGCCGGCGAAGGTCACGAACAGGGGCACCATGAGGATGCCGCCGCCGACGCCGAACGCGCCGGAGAGCAGCCCTCCGACCGCGCCGATGACGGCGAGGCGCGCCCAGCCGGCACGCCGATCGGTCTCGGCGGCAGACGAGTCGGCTGAAGTCACCCGCCTACTGTACTGGCGCGCGCGGCCGAGGGCCGGGAGTGTCGTGCGCCTACGCCGCCCGGTCGACCTGCGCGGTCGCGAGGGCGTGCTCCTGCGCGTGCTCGTGCTCTGCGACGACCGAGTCGATGGCGGCGGCGTGCGCCGCGGCATCCGCTGCTGCGACGGGGACCTGCTCGACCAGCGCCGCCGCGACGAGGCCCGCCCGTCGCACGCCGCGCGCGAACACGACGATCAGCACGCCGAGCACCGCGCCCGTCGTGTTCATCACGAGATCGCGGGGATCGGAGATGCGAGCGGGCTCGAGCACCTGGACGAGTTCGATGAAGACCGTGAAGCCGAAGCCCGCGGCCATGGCGAGGGGCCACCGGCGTCGGGGGGTCAGCAGCGCGGCCAGCACGCCCACCGGCAGGAAGATCGCCACGTTGAAGGCGATCTCGGCGAGGTACCCGGTCGTCCAGGTGACGGGAGCCGTCCACGCCTCCGGGTTCAGGATGCCGCCGTCGAGCTGATGCCCCTCCGTGCGCCACGGCGCCGGACCGATGGTGACCCACAGCACGACTGCCGCGTATGCAGCAGCGACGAGACCGAGGGGGCGGCGGTTCATGCCCCGATTCTCCACCCATTCGATGCAAGTGCGCTGGCAACCTGCCGAATTCGTTCTGATCGCGACGAATTCCGACGAAGGTCTTCCCAGGTCACGATTCGGTCGCGTAGCGTGTGAAGCTGAACGTCACCCGATAGGGTATGTTCACTGATTCCTCCATCAAGCGGGCGCTCGCCCGTGCCTCCACCTGATTGCCCGGAGGCGGACCGATCCGCGTGGCATGACCCGATACGAGACGGCGGATGCCTGAGCGCACTCCCGCCCCTCGCCCCCGCTCCGTCGGCAACCCGCCGCGCGGGGCAGCGATCGACCGTCGATCGCATCGGGCCGCACCAGCAGCCCATAGGACAGAAGGACAGCAGTATGGCAACCGGAACCGTCAAGTGGTTCAACGCCGAAAAGGGCTTCGGCTTCATCGCTCCCGACGACGGCTCGGCCGACGTCTTCGCGCACTTCAGCGCCATCTCGGGCAACGGCTACCGTTCGCTCGAAGAGGGCCAGAAGGTCGAATTCGAGGTCGCACAGGGCCCGAAGGGTCTGCAGGCCGAGAACATCCGCGGCCTCTAGGCCTCGGCAAGCACCACGTGAACGCCCCCGCAGCGCAGGCTGCGGGGGCGTTCATCATGTGCGAGGCCGGGCCATCCCGAAAGTTTCTCAGCGCTTGCACATGAGAAGCGACTAGAGTCGAAGTATCTGCAGTGGGTTCTCTCCCACATGACACGGCTGGGAAGCCGATGACCAGTCGGGACGAAGCAACATCTCTCACGCCGAAGCATTCGGTGCGATGACGGCGACGAAGCCCCGCACCGGTTCCTCCCGCAGGTCACTGATCGCGGCGTCTCGCACGCCGGGCTGTTCGGCCGCGTACCCCGTGCGATTCGCTCGCACCACCATGAACTTCCGGCGGCGGACGTCGCCGTCGGAACCCTGCACGACCTGAGGTCGTGCACGTCGCAGCCGCTTCGGCGGCTCGGCTTTACAGAAGGAAAAGAATATGGCTACCGGAACCGTCAAGTGGTTCAACGCCGACAAGGGCTTCGGCTTCATCGCTCCTGACGACGGCTCGGCCGACGTCTTCGCGCACTTCAGCGCGATCGCATCGGGCGGCTACCGCTCGCTCGAGGAGAACCAGAAGGTCGAATTCGAGACCGCCCGCGGCCCCAAGGGCCTGCAGGCTGAGAACATCACGGTCATTTCGTAAGTTCTCGCATCCCTTTCGATCGGGTGTCTGCGCGCTGAGCGCGCGGGCACCTGATCCACGAGCGGATGTCGCGGCAGCCGCCTCCTCGTGAGGCAGGCGCCGCGGCATCCGCTCTGTGCATTCCACTGGGCTTCTTCGAAGATTCGCTCTCTAGGCTCGACCATGTCGAACCACCCCCGATCGATCCCGGTCGGCCCCGAAGAAGGAGCCCCCCACATGCAGTGCCCCACCGACGGAACCGTGCTCGTGATGAGCGAACGCAGCGGCATCGAGATCGACTACTGCCCCACGTGTCGTGGTGTGTGGCTCGACCGGGGTGAGCTCGACAAGATCGTCGAGCGCGCAGCGCGCGAGTTCGCTGCGCCGGCCGCGAGCGCTCCTGCCGCCCCCGCGCCTCCGACTCAGCCGCAGCCGCCGGCCTACGGCCAGCCCTCGTACCAGCAGCCGTACGACAACCGCGGGTACGACCGCGGCTATGACAACCGCGGCCAGGGCGACTACCGCAAGAAGAAGAAGGAGAGCTGGCTCTCCGAGCTCTTCGACTGATCCACCGCCGGCTCCGCCTCCCGAGTGGAGGCGGAGCCGTTCGCGGTCAGGAGGCGAGCGCCTCGACGACCCGGCGCGCGACCGACGCGCTCGACTGCGGATTCTGGCCGGTGACCAGGTTGCCGTCGACGACCACATGGTCGCTCCACGGCCCGGCCGAGTCGATGAGGAGGCCGGCCTCGCGCAGTGCGGACTCGACCCACCACGGCGTGTTCTCGCCGGTGCCGCCGGTGCGCTCCTCTTCGTCGGTGAAGACGGTGAGCGTGCGACCGGCGAATGCGTTCGTGCCATCGGCGAGCTTCGCCGCGAGCAGGGCGGCGGGGCCGTGGCAGAACGGTGCGATGACCGCGCCGGCCTCGTTCGCCGCGATGAGCACCCGGCCGACGTTCGCGTCGAAGGCGAGGTCGGTCATCGGCCCGTGGCCGCCCGGCAGCACGATCGCGGCGTAGTCGGCGGCGTCGACATCGGCGACGGGAACGGCCCCCGCGAGGTCGTCGGCGATCGCGTCGAGGTACTCGGCGAGCTCGCGCGCCTGCTCGTCGCCGCCTGCCTGCGACGGGTCGAGGCTTCCGGCGTCCACGGTCGGCGTCACGCCACCCGGCGTGGCGATCGTGACGGTGTGGCCGGCGGCCACGAGGTCGCGGTGCGCGGTCACGAGCTCTTCGGCCCAGAATCCGGTCGGATGCTCCGAGCCGTCCTTCATCGTGAGCGCGTTCGCGCCGGTGACGATCATCAGGATGTTGCTCATTCGTGGTTCCCTTCGTTGGCTGGTGCGGGGTCGCTGGGGTGCTCGGTGCTCAGGCGACGTTGAACTCGACGGGGTGCGGGCCCGTGCGACCGTCGCGCTCGAGCGCGTCGATCGCGGCGAGTTCGTCGGCCGCCAGCTCGAAGCCGAACACGTCGAGGTTCTCGGCGATGCGGCTCGGCGTCACCGACTTCGGAATCACGACGCGTCCCTGCTGCAGGTGCCAGCGCAGTACGACCTGGGCGGGCGTCGCCTCGTGGCGCACTGCGATGGCGATGACGGATGACTCGCCGAGCACGGCGCCCTGCGCGAGCGGGCTCCACGCCTCGGTGACGATGCCATGCCGCTCGTTCGCGGCGATCGTGGCGCGATTCTGCAGCGCGGGATGCAGCTCGACCTGATTCACCGCCGGCACGACCGTGCTCGTGGCCACGAGTCGTTCGAGGTGGTCGGGCTCGAAGTTCGAGACGCCGATCGCGCGGACGCGCCCTTCGGCGTGGAGGCGTTCCAGTGCACGCCAGGTGTCGAGGTAGAGCCCGCGCTCGGGCGTCGGCCAGTGGATCAGGGAGAGGTCGAGCTGCTCGAGCCCGAGCTTCGCGAGGCTCTCGTCGAACGCGCGCAGCGTCGAGTCGTACCCCTGGTCGGAGTTCCAGATCTTCGTCGTGATGAAGAGCTCGTCGCGGGGCACGCTCGAGTCGGCGATCGCCCGGCCGACGCCCTGTTCGTTGCCGTAGATCGCGGCGGTGTCGATGCTGCGGTAGCCGGCGTCGAGGGCAGTGGTGACGGCGGCGGCGGTCTCGTCGTCGGGCACCTGGTAGACGCCGAAGCCGAGCTGGGGCATGCGCACGCCGTTGTTGAGGGTGACGGCGGGCACGGTGGTGAGGTCGGTCATGGTCTCGCTTTCGGGGTTCTGAGTGTGATGGAGGGTCAGGCGGCGGATGCCGCGGTGGAGGACGTGTCGAGGCGGGCGGGGCCCGCGGCATCCGCTCGGGGGTGTCGGCGCGCATTCGCGGCGGCGATGACCATCACGACGAGGGCGGCGGCGGTGATGATCGCGCCGACCCAGATCGGCGAGGTGTAGCCGAGGCCTGCCGCGATCGTGAGGCCGCCGGTCCAGGCTCCGAGCGCATTGCCGAGGTTGAACGCGGCGATGTTCGCCCCGGAGGCGAGGGTCGGGGCGCCGTCGGCGTACCGCATCACGCGGCTCTGCAGGGCGGGCACCGTGCCGAACCCGAAGCCGCCCATCGCCGTCAGGAGCACGATCGTGGCGACGGGGTTCGGGGCGAGCCAGGCGAAGAGCACGAGCACGACGAGGAGCGCCGAGATGAAGCCGAGCAGGGTGCCGTCGATCGAGCGGTCGGCGAGGCGCCCGCCGATCCAGTTGCCGACGACGAGGCCGGCGCCGAAGAGCACGAGCAGCCACGGCACGGCGCTCGAGGCGAAGCCGCTCACCTCGGTGAGCGTGTACGCGATGTAGGTGAATGCGCCGAACATGCCGCCGAAACCGAGCACCGTCACGGTGAGCGACAGCCACACCTGACCGGAGCGGAACGCGGTGAGTTCGCGGCGAAGGCTCGGCGCCGGCCCGTCGGTGCGGAGGTTGGGCACGAGCGTCGCGATACCGACCAGAGCGATCACGCCGATGGCCGAGATGGCCCAGAAGGTCGAGCGCCAGCCGAACTCCTGGCCGAGGAACGTGCCGAACGGCACGCCGAGCACGTTGGCCGCGGTGAGGCCGGTGAACATGATCGCGATGGCTCCGGCGGCCTTCTCGGGCGCGACGAGGCCGGCGGCGACGACCGAGCCGATGCCGAAGAAGGCGCCGTGGCAGAGCGCCGCGATGATGCGGCCGGTCATCATGAGCTCGTATGTCGGGGCCATCGCCGAGATCGCGTTGCCCGCGATGAAGAGCACGAGCAGGCCGGTGAGCACCGGCTTGCGGGGGAGCCGGGTCGTGGCGGCCGTGAGGCCGAGGGCGCCGACGACCACCGCGAGGGCGTAGCCCGAGATCAGCCAGCCTGCTGCGGCTTCGGTGACGCCGAAGTCGGCGGCCACCTCTGGGAGCAGGCCCATGATCACGAACTCGGTGAGCCCGATGCCGAAGCCCCCGATGGCGAGAGCGATGAGTCCGAGGGGCATTCGTGGTTCTCCTGTTACACTCGTACGAATAGTTGCAGACGCGCTCTATTGCACGACGAGCATTAATACTTGCACGCGCAATTAGAAAGCGCAAGCAACTAAATCGACCGAGGAGGAGACATGGGCATCGCCGACGACGCCGTCGAGGTGCGCGCGCAGGGCTGGCGCACGCTCGCCGCACTGCACGGACTCATCGAGGCCGAGCTCGAGCGCTCGCTCGCGGCATCCGTCGACCTCTCGGTCGTGGAGTACACGGTGCTCGACGCGCTCAACCGTCAAGACGGCTGGCACATGCGCATGCAGCAGCTCGCTCGTGCCGCGGCGCTCAGCCCGAGCGCGACGACGCGGCTCGTGAACCGACTCGAAGACCGAGCGCTGCTCACGCGCATCCTCTGCGCAGACGACCGGCGTGGCATCTACACCGAGCTCACGGCCGCCGGGCGTTCGCTGTACGAGCGCGCGAGGCCGATCCACGACGAGACACTCGAGCGGGTGCTCGCCGAAGCGGGCGATCAGCCCGAGCTCGCGCCCGTCGTCGAGGCGCTGCACGGGGTGGCGCTGCCTGCGACGGTCGGTTGAGCGTCAGCCGTCGGCGCACCGCGGCGAGGGGCGTGGCGTCCGCGCGGGTCAGGTCGCGTTCGCGGAGATGTTGACGAGCCAGGTGACCCCGTAGCGGTCGGTGCACATGCCGAACGCGTCGCCCCATGGCGCCACCTCGAGCGGCACGATCTCCGACCCGCTGGCGAGCAGCTTCGCCCAGTAGCCGCGGAGCACGGCGTCTTCGTCGCGCCCGCCCGACAGCGAGACCGAGATCGGCCCGCCGGTGCCGGGGTCGCCCATCGAGCTCGGCGTGTCGGCCCCCATCAGCACGACGCCGCCGTCGCCCTCGAGCTGGCCGTGCATGATCTTGTCGGCGTCAGCAGGGTCATCGGCCTGGCCGAACTCGGCGAAGGTGCTCGTCGTGAGCTCGCCGCCGAACACCGAGTGGTAGAACTCCATCGCTTCCTTCGCGTTGCCGGGGAAGTTGAGGTACGGGTTGAGCGTGACCATGGTGCGACCCTTTCGATCTCGACGTGGCTGTCGAAGCAGATACTCGTCGCTCGTGCGGCCCGCGGCAACCCCCGCAGCGGATGCCTCCGCCGCTGGCGCGGATGTTCGCTCCGCGGCGTGCGGCGACGGTCCACGGGACCGGGGTCTTGACAGCGCCATCCACTCGCCGTAGGTTGTAATCAATCAAATGGTTGATCAATGAATGAGTTGGAAACAGGCTGATGATCTTCGACCCGGGCGCAGACGACCGCCTCGACCGCGCCTTCATGGCACTGGCCGATCCGGTGCGCCGCGGCATCATCGCCCGACTGAGCAGAGGGCCGGCCACGGTCAACGAGCTCGCCGAACCGTTCGCGATCACCAAGCAGGCCGTCTCGAAGCACATCCAGGTGCTCGAGCACGCGGGGCTCGTCACGAGGACACGTGACGCGCAGCGCCGACCCGTGCACCTCGACGCGGCCCAACTCGAAGCCCTCACCGCGTGGATCGACCGCTACCGGCTGATCCACGAGCAGCAGTTCCGCACGTTGGACGCACTGCTCGCCGAAACCCCCGGCCCGGACGCCGGGGCATCCGTCGCCCCCGATGCGACCCCGCATCGTGACGACGTCCCAGAAGTCGGCACCTCTGCCGGCCGCACCGGAGAAGAGAACGAATCATGACGAACCCCGTCACCATCACCGCCCCCGAAGGCCTGCCCTTCATCGAGATCGAGCGAGAGTTCGACGCACCCGTCGCCGCCGTCTTCAACGCGCACCGCGACCCCGAGCTCGTCAAGCGCTGGCTCGGCCCCGACGGCTACGAGATGCGCGTCGAGCGCTGGGACTTCGAGCCGCAGGGCGGCTACCGCTACCTGCACGTCGACCCCGAGGGCGAGGAGTACGCCTTCAACGGCACCTTCCACTCGGTGCGCGAGAACGAGTTCGCGGTGCAGACCTTCGAGTACGAGGGCTTCCCCGACGTCGTCGCCGTCGAGTCGATCGCGTTCGAAGACCTCGGCGGCGGGCGCACGCTGCTCCGCATCCACTCCACCTACCCGAGCCTCGCGGCCCGCGACGGCATGGTCCAGAGCAACATGGAGGTGGGTCTCCGCGACGGCTACGCACGACTCGACGGCGTGCTCGCCGCCTGACCGAGCGACCATGTCGATCGACCGGATGGCGCGGGGCGCGGTCGCCACTCGCACCCGCCCCGCCGCCCTCGGTCACCCACGAACATCGCACGGAACGGAGCACCTCATGGACTGGACACTGGAAGTCGTCATCGTGCCGGTGAACGACCTCGACCGATCGATCGCCTTCTACCGCGACCAGGTCGGCTTCGCCCTCGACCACGACACGCGCAGCGACAGCATGCACATCGCGCAGCTCACGCCGCGCGGCTCGGGCTGCTCGATCGTGATCGGCTCGCTGCCGTCGCAGAACGAGATGGCACCGGGTTCGCTGCACGGCCTGCAGCTCGTCGTCGCCGACGCGGCGGCCGCTCGCAACGAGCTCATCTCGCGCGGTGTCGAGGCGAGTGAGATCACCGTCTTCGACGAGCGCGACGGCGGCACCTTCTTCGGCTTCGCCGACCCCGACGGCAACACCTGGGCCGTGCAGCAGATCAAGGCCCGCGGTGAGAAGCCGCTCATTCCGCTCGACGCGCGCCAGCGCTTCGGCGCCGAGCAGGAGGTCTGAGCGAGCAGCCGTACCGATCGATCGGATGCCGCGGGGCGGCCCTCATCGAGGGCGGCGCCCCGCGGCATCCGTACGCCTGACGCGCTTCGGCGCGATCAGGAGCCCGCAGCGTCCTGCGGGTCAGGCCGGCGCAACCGGCTGTCTGAGGATCGTTCGGAGCTTCTCGGGGGCCGTGCGCCGGGGGTCGCCGAGATACACCTCGTGATGGCGCCCGTTGAACCGAAGGCCCTGCTCGGGCATGAACTCGTCGTGCAGCCGTGCGAGTGTCGGGCCCTCGGCGTCGTACGAGCCGAGATGGAGGGTCTGCACCGCACGCCCCTCTGAGAGGCGCTCGAAGCGCACGAGGTTCGCGGCCGGTGCCTTCGCGGCCGCCTTCGCAACGGACTCCGCGACGAGCTCGGGCGTGAGCCAGTCGGGCTGCCAGATCATCATCGTCCACGACCAGGCCGATTTCTCGCGGGTGACGAACGTCGCCGGGTCGTCGGCGCTCCAGAGCCCTTCGAGCGGCCCGACGACGTAGTCGCGATCGAGCTCGCGCTTGCTCTGGAACTTGGCGGCGTACGACACGGCGTAGAGCGCCTCGACCGCGGCCACGTACTCGGGGGCGTTGTTGGGGTCGCCGTGCCCGTCGACCATGCAGTAGGCGAGCTCGGGCACCTCGATGATCTCGAATCGACCTCGCGGGGCGGTGTAGCAGGCGAGTTCGCGCTTCACGTCGTACTTGTCGGCCATGCACACAGCGTCGCGCGCACCACCGACATGGAGCCGGACGCACCGGCGCAGCGTGCGGCGCGCGCACCCGCATGACACCATCGGAGGCGGACCGGCCGTGACGATCCATCTCGGCAGCCGTCCCGCGCGATCTTCCCCCGACCAGCACTGGAGCATCATGCAGACTCGCACCCTCGGCCGCACCGCCCGCATGGTCTCGGTCATCGGCCTCGGCACCTGGCAGCTCGGCGCCGACTGGGGCGAGGTCGCCGAGGGCGACGCGTTCGCCGTGCTCGACGCGGCGCACGATGCCGGCGTCACCTTCTTCGACACGGCCGACGTCTACGGCGACGGCCGGAGCGAGTCGCTCATCGGCGCATGGCTCCGCGCGAACCCCGGTTCCGGAGTCACGGTCGCCACGAAGATGGGCCGGCGGATGCCGCAGCAGCACGCCAACTACTCCGCCGAGCACTTCCGTGGATGGATCGACCGCTCGCGGGCGAACCTCGGCGTCGAGACGCTCGACCTCGTGCAGCTGCACTGCCCGCCGTCATCGGTGTACGGCGACGACCGGGTCTTCGACGCGCTCGATGCGCTCGTCGACGACGGCTCGATCGCCGCCTACGGCGTGAGCGTCGAACGGGTCGACGAGGCGCTCACGGCCATCGCGCGGCCGAATGTCGCGACCGTGCAGATCATCCTGAACGCGTTCCGGCTGAAGCCGCTCGACGAGGTGCTGCCGGCCGCCGTCGCGGCGGGCGTCGGCATCATCGCCCGGGTGCCGCTCGCGAGCGGCCTGCTCTCGGGGCGCTACACGAGCGACACGATCTTCGCCGCGAACGACCATCGCAGCTTCAACCGTCACGGCGAGGCGTTCGACGTCGGCGAGACCTTCTCGGGCGTCGACTACGAGACGGGCGTGCGGGCGGCATCCGAGTTCACCGCGCTCGCCCGCGAGGCGGCGCCGTCCGCCTCGCCCGCCCAGGTCGCGCTCGCCTGGATCGCCGCGCAGCCGGGCGTGAGCTCGGTGATCCCGGGTGCGCGCTCGCCGCAGCAGGCGCGGGCGAACGCCGAAGCCGGATCGCTGCGTCTGCCGCCGTCGTTCGACGAGGCGGTGCGCGAGCTCTACGACCGTGAGATCCGCGCGGCGGTGCACGAGCGCTGGTAGTCGGCCGGCCGCTCCGCGACACCCCGGCGGAAAATCGGCGGAGATGCCCCCATTTCAGGGCACAACGTCGATACGCTGCACAGGTGTGGTGTTAGCGGGGGGCTGACAGTGACGATTCCGGGTGCATGGCACGGCGACTGTTCGCCGCGCCCTGCGAACGAGCTCGGCGTCGCCACGACCCTCCTTCGACCCGTCGAACCGACGGGCAGATCCGAACACTCGGTCCGTACGAAGGAAGGAATCGAATGATCACCAAACGAGTCATGACGTTCGGGCGCAGCGGGGCCGCCGCGGTGCATCTCGAGGGGGGCGCGGGCAGGCGCAGGGGCGACCGGATGCTCGGTCTCGCGCTCGCCGGCCTGATCGTGGTCACGCTCGGCATCGCCGGCCAGGCGCAGAGCGCCGAGGCGGCGGCGGATCTCGAGCACGCCAAGCGGCTCGCGGTCGCCGAGGTCGGCGGCCAGGTCGGCATCGGCGCGGCGGGCGTCGACATCGCTGCGCTGCGGGATGCCGCGGCCGCGCACTCGGCGACCGAGGCGCTGCGCGGTGCGCTCGCCGCCCACCGCGAGGCGGTCGAAGCTCAACAGGCGGCAGCCGCTGCGAAGCTCGCCGCCGAAGCCGCGGCAGCCGAGGCTGTGGCAGCCGAGGCAGCGGCAGCCGAAGCCGAAGCCGAGCAGGTCGCCGACGAGGGCGATGACTGGTCGGGCGAGTCGGATGCCGCGGCATCCGCTTCGAGCGGGGCGACCGAAGAAGCCCCGGCGGCTGCTCCCGCAGCGGACCCGTACACCTCCGAGTACTACCCGGGCCTTCCGCCCGCACCGCGCGACGAGGACTGCGGGCCGTGCACCGGCAAGGAGATGGTGCCCGTGTACTACAACGGCTCGTACGTGTGGGGCTGCGACGCCTGATCGGAACGGATCGGTGCGGCGGGCGCTCGGGAGACCGGGCGCCCGCCGTCGTTTCGAGGGTCTGGTCGCTATGCCTGGGGAGGCGTGGCGAAACGCCAGGCCGTGATCCAGTCGGGATCCTCGCCGTGCTCGTATGCGTACTCGCGGGCACCGCTGCGCGCCGCGCGCCATTCGTCGGCGATCTCCGCGACGCCGGTGCCGCCTTCGAGGCCCGGCACGCGGTGCAGCACGTCGAGCGCGAGTCGATACCGGTCGAGGTCGTTCAGGTGCAGCATGTCGAACGGCGTCGTCGTCGTGCCCTTCTCGATGAAGCCCCGCACGTGCAGGTTCCGGTGGTTGGCGCGCCGATAGGTGAGCTGGTGGATGACCGACGGGTACCCGTGGAACGCGAAGATCACCGGGGCGTCGGTCGTGAACATCGCGTCGAATGCCCGGTCGGGGAGCCCGTGCGGGTGGTGCGACGGGTCCTGCAGGCGCATGAGGTCGACCACGTTCACGACGCGCACCCGGAGGTCGGGCAGTCGCTCGCGCAGCAGTTGCGCCGCCGCCACGGTCTCCATGGTCGGCACGTCGCCCGCGCAGGCCATGACGACGTCGGGCACGGATGCCCCGGGGTCGGCCGCGTCGTAGCCCGGCTCGTTGCCCGCCTCCACCCAGATGCCGATGCCCTGCTCGACGTGCGCCTCCGCCTCCGCGAGGGTCAACCACTGCGGTGCCGGTTGCTTGCCCGCCACGATCACGTTCACCCGGTTCTGCGTGTCGAAGGCGTGCCGCATCACGGCGAGCAGCGTGTTCGCGTCGGGTGGAAGGTAGACGCGCGCCACGTCGGCCTGCTTGTTCACCACGATGTTGAGGAAGCCCGGGTCCTGGTGCGAGAAGCCGTTGTGGTCCTGACGCCACACGTGCGAGGAGAGCAGGAAGTTGAGGGACGCGAGGTCGCCGCGCCACGGCACCCGGCTCGCCGACTCGAGCCACTTCGCGTGCTGGTTGACCATCGAATCGACGATGTGGATGAACGCCTCGTAGCTCGTGATGAGCCCATGCCGCCCGGTGAGCAGGTACCCCTCCAGCATGCCCTGCATGAGGTGCTCGCTGAGCGCCTCGATCACGCGGCCCTCACGGGCGAGGTGCTCGTCGAGCGGGTCCAACGCCTCCGCCCAGACGCGCGAGGTCACGTCGAACACGGCACCCAGTCGGTTGGAGAGCACCTCGTCGGGGCCGAAGAGCCGCACGTCGTCGGGATTGCGGCGCATGAGCTCCGCGAACCATTCGCCGAGGACCCTCGTCGACTCCGCCGAGTCGCCCCGGTCGCCGGGATCGACGTTGAGAGCGAAGTCGTCGAGCCGCGGCAGGTCGAGCGACCGCACGATGCCGCCGTTCGCGATCGGGGTCGCGCTCATCCGCAGGTCGCCGTGCGGCCGCAGTGCGTCGAGGTCGGCGACCGGCCGTCCGTCCCGGTCGAAGAGCTCCTCGGGACGGTACGACCGCAGCCACGCCTCGAGCATCGCGAGGTGCTCGGGGTTCTCGCGCACGGCGGCGAGCGGCACCTGGTGCGCGCGGAAGGTGCCCTCCACCTGCACGCCGTCGACCATGCGGGGACCGGTCCACCCCTTCGGCGTGCGCAGCACGATGGCCGGCCAGCGCGGCGCCGCATCGGCGAACGCGCCGGCTGCTGCATCCGCCCGGATCGCGGCGATGCGCTCGTAGGCGACGTCGACGGCGTCGGCCATGCGGCCGTGCACGGCCATCGGGTCCTCGCCGTCGAACCCGCCGGTCACGAGCAGCGGTTCGTAGCCGTTGCCACGGAAGAAGTCGACGAGCTCGGCCTCAGGAATGCGCGCGAGCAGCGTCGGGTTGGCGATCTTGTAGCCGTTGAGGTGCAGGATCGGCAGCACCGCGCCATCCGTCACCGGGTTCAGGAAGGAGTGCCCGCGCCAGCTCGCGGCGAGCGGGCCGGTCTCGGCCTCGCCGTCGCCGACGACGCACGCGACCACGAGGCCGGGGTTGTCGAGCGCCGCGCCGAAGGCGTGCATGAGCGAGTAGCCGAGCTCGCCGCCCTCGTTGATCGAGCCGGGCGTCTCGGGCGCCGCATGCGACGGGATGCCGCCCGGGAACGAGAACTGGCGGAAGAGCCGCCGCATGCCCTCTGCATCGGTGCCGATCGCGGGGAAGAGCTCGGAGTAGGTGCCGTCGAGCCACGTGTTGGCGACCATGGCCGGGCCGCCGTGACCCGGGCCGCAGACGTAGAGCGTCGGCGTGCCGCGTTCGACGATGGCGCGATTGAGGTGCGTGTAGACGAGGTTCAGTCCGGGGGAGGTTCCCCAGTGACCGAGCAGGCGCGGCTTGATGTCGGCCGGTTCGAGCGGCCGGGCGAGCAGGGGGTTCGCCATCAGGTAGATCTGGCCGACGCTCAGGTAGTTCGCGGCACGCCACCAGGCGTCGACGATCTCGAGCGGCACGGATGTCCCGCGCCCATGCTGCTCGTGCTCGTGCTCGTGCTCGTGCTCGTGGTCGTGCTCGCCTGCCTCGGACATGGCTTCCCCTGTCGGCTCGAGTGTCCTTCGAGCCTAGGTCGGTCGCGAGGCGGGCACCACCGATAGGGTCGAAGACGATGAGCCCTGCTTCGCACCCCGACGACCGCGACAGGCGTGCATGATCGACATCTTCACCGGCTTCGCGGTCATCGCGCTCGCCGTGTTCGTCGGCTGGATCGCCGGGCGCACCGGCGTGCTCGGGCCCGAGGCCCGGCCGATGCTCGCCCGGCTGAACTTCAGCGTGCTCGCGCCGTTCCTGCTGTTCTCCGTGCTCGCGAAGGCCGACGTCGGCGCGCTCTTCTCGGTGCTGCTCCCGGTCTCCGCGATCGCGGCCGTCGCCATGATGCTCGTGTTCGGCCTCGTGGCGATGCTGCTCTGGCGGCGACGCCTCGAGCACACGGTCATCGGTTCGCTCGCGTCGGGCTACGTGAACGGCAACAACTTCGGCATCCCGATCGCGGTCTACATGCTCGGCGACGCGGCGTACTCGGCGCCCGTCGTGCTGTTGCAGCTGCTGCTGTTCGCACCGGTGGCGCTCGCCATCCTCGGCGCCCGAGTGCACGGCAACACCTCGGTGGCGGCGATCGTGCGCACGACCTTCACGAACCCGATCATCCTCGGCTCGCTCGCCGGCGTGCTCGTCGCAGTGTCGGGCCTCGAGCTGCCGCCCATCGTGATGGAGCCGATCGAACTCATCGGGCACGCCGCGGTGCCGCTCATGCTCATCTCCTACGGCCTGTCGCTGCACGGGCAGCGGCTCTTCGCACCGGGCAGCGGTCGTCGCGAGGTCGCGTTCGCGACCGTGCTGAAGCTCGTCGCGATGCCCGTCACCGCGTGGGCCGTCGGGGCGTTCGTCTTCGGCCTCGACGGCCACGAGCTCTACGCGGTGACGGTGCTCGCCGCGCTGCCGACGGCGCAGAACGTCTTCGTCTACGCCCAGCGCTATGAGACCGCCGAGGTCGTGGCCCGCGACACGGTATTCCTGACGACGATCGGCTCGGTGCCGGTGCTGCTCGCAGTGGCGCTCCTGCTCGGCTGAGCCGCGGAGCACCACGTGCCACGTGCCCCGAGTCCCGACGACCGGCGCGGGACCCCTATCGCGGGGTCGAGGGGCCCGGTGACGTGGTCGGCGACGGGGTCGCGGCGACGGCCTCGGCCGACGCCGGCCAATGGTGGAACCACCTCGCCCAGCGCTCCGCGCGCCATCCCTGCGGTCGGAGCAGCTTTCGTCGCGCCGCGAGATCCTTCGTGAAGGCATCGGTGCGCACCGCATCGCGGAGCTTCATCCGAGCGGGGATCGCGGCGAACGCCCGAGCGTCGACGTCGGCGACGTCCGTGCGTGCCGCCACGATGATCGGAACCGGCGAGTAGAGCGGTTCGACGAAGACGAAGATCGCAACGATGAGGAGGATCACGGCGCTCACGATCAGCCATTCGAGCGCGGGATGAGCCCAGGCGTAGATCGCGAACCACGCGCAGACGACGGCGCCGCCGACGTAGAACGCGCGTGGGATCGAGCTCAGCACGAGCCAGTCGCGGGGCTCGATCGGGCATCGGTCCCACTCCCGCGACCGTCGGGTGACCGTCGAGAGGCGCTGGTTCAGCCAGATCAGCACAGCAAGGACGAGCCCCGAGGCGATGAGCCAGCTCCACGGGTTCAGGCCGTCGGGGTCGGTCACGAACGAGGCAGATTCGATGGCGGCGGGCACCGCCTCCGCGACATCCCGACCGCCCGGGAACACCCCGATCATGAAGCCGATCGCACCGGCGACCCAGCTCGCGAAGGTCGCGAAGGCGGCGTAGACGCCCGGCAACCCGGGCAGGATCGCGGCGATCACGACGGCGGCCAGCATGTTGATGCCGAGCGACTTCTTGTCGATGACCGAGAGCTGGTTCTCGACGGCGAGGACGGCGGCGGGAGCCGCAGGGAAGCCCGGGCCGAGCAGTTGGCGCGCGGTGGGCTCGACGACCTGGATCGTGTTCTGGAAGTAGACGGAGTGGTCGAGGAAGGGCTGGCTCGTGTTGTGCACCGCGTGCTCTTCGGGCCCCGTCGAGTTGGAGCCGCCGGGGAAGTAGGCGTTCCGCCAGCGCTCGCGACGGCCGGGCGCCGAGTCGGCGATCGGGCCCGCCGAGAACGGATCCCAGATGGCCCAGTGGTTCGTCCACTGCACGCCGTCACCCGCGTCGGGCTCGGCGTTGCGATCGATCCACTTCTGCACGGGCCGATACTCGTCGGGCCGGCCGAGCCAGCGATCGCGTCCGAGCAGCACGACCGCCGCACCGACGGTGGTCAGGCGGTTCACGTTGAACTCGCTCGGCTTCAGCTCCTCGAAGAGGGCGTACGTCGCGACGGCCGCGCCCTGCGAGTGGGCGAAGAGGTGCACGTCGCCGTGGTCGCCGACGAGCTCCTTCGCCTTGGCGAGGGCGTCGCGCACGACGAGGCGCATCGCCGAGGCGCGCACGGGGCGCTCCTTCCAGGCGGCGACGTCGCCGATCGATTCGACGATGCCGTCGATGACACCCTGAGCGACGTTCTTGAACCACGGGATCAGCAGGAGCGGGCTGATGAGCGGCAGGATCGGCGTCAGCACGGCGGCGAGCAGTACGAGGAAGACCCACGTGACGCCGAAGGCGATCGAGCACACGACGAGCCGCACGGAGTCGATGGCGAGGTCCACGCCCTTCGGGAGCGTTCGCGGCTCACCGGGCGCCTTGGTCCAGTGCCGCACGAGCGTGTACCACGGCACGAGCACCATGGTTCCGAGGAAGAGGTCGAGGACGCGCCAGATCGCGCGCCACATGAAGACGACGGCCCACTGGAAGATCTCGCCGCGATTCATCGGCACGAAGGACTCCGACCAGCGCGCCTCGATGATCGCGATCTTCTGCACGACGTCGTCGGTCTCGTCGGCCGGTGCGCCCGCCGCCTGTGCGAGGGGGCCCGGGTACCGCACCGTCGCCGTGATCATCGGCAGGTCGCCCGACAGGTCCGACGTGCGGATCGCGATCCCGTGGCGCTCATCGGCGCCGATCACCCGGTCGCGCGCGAGCCAGTCCATGCGTCCGAGCAGCGGCTCGGCCCATTCGAGCAGGATCTGGCTGCGGTAGGCGTTGCCCATGCCGTGCACGACCACGAGCGCGCGGTCGAACGACTGGTCGTCGGATGCCTCGGGCCGGCGTCGCTCGGTCGACTCCGCGCCGTCGGCGGGGCCGGCGCCGCTGCTCTCGGGGCTCTCGGCTCCGTCGAGGGCGTCGGCTGCACCGCGGTCCGCATCTGAGGGGACTGCCGATTCGTCTGGCGTGGGGCTGGGTGCGATCCGCATGGATTCTCCTCGAGCGAGTGCGTCTGAGCGAACGCTAGCGGCTCGACCCGCCCCGTGTCGCCTGTGTCATCGCGGAGATCTCGTCAGTGCAGACCCTGACCCGATCGCGCGATGCTGCGGCGGCGCATCCCCCCGTAGGCGGCGAGCAGGCGCGGCACGACGAGGTACACGGCGAGCGGCACGACCACCACGGTGAGTGCGAAGGCTCGGAGCACCGGATGCCACGACTCGGAGATCGGCCCGATGACGACCATTCCGACGGCGACGAGGGGGAAGATCGCGAGCCAGGTGATAACGGCGCGCACGTGGACCGACGGCGGCCCAGGGGGTGCCGCGGGGGTCGGGGCGGCCGCTGCGGTGGCGGGGTCGGTGCTGCTCATCGATGGTTCCTTCCGAAGATTTCCAACTGAACGGTTGTAATCGAACCATGCCGGTCGCGGATCCGCAACCGTTCAGTTGGAAAATTGCTAGGATGGCAACATGGCCTGGGATGTCGAGCGCACGAAACGCCTCCTGCTCGATGCGGCGACCGCGGAGTTCAGCGAACACGGGCTGGCCGGTGCGCGCATCGATCGCATCGCGGCGAACGCCGGCGTCAACAAGGAGCGCATCTACCAGTACTTCGGCAAGAAGGACGAGCTCTTCGCCACCGTGCTCGGCACGCAGTTGCGCAGCACGATGGACGCGGTTCCGATGATCGGAGCGGGCCCGGCGGCAGCCGGCGACTACGCCGGACGGCTCTTCGATCACCACATCGCCGAGGCGACGATCCCTCGCCTGGTCTTCTGGGAGGGGCTCGAGCGCGGCGAGAGCGCAGCGGCCGATGCCGCCCGCGCCGAGTACCACCGCGTCAAGGTCGAAGGGTTCCAGAAGCTCCTGCCCGGCGTCGATCGGCGCGACGCGGCCGAACTCCTGCTCACGATCGTCACGCTCGTGAACGCCTGGCCGGTGCTCGGTCACCTCGACGCGCTGCTCGTCGGCGCCGACGACGCTGCGGCTGATCGCCGCGCCGCCCGACGAGCCTCGATCGTGCAGACGGTCGAGCTCCTCGCCGAGGCGGCGCTGCGCCGGTCGCCCGGGGGCGACCGGTCGGGTGCGGATCGCCGAGATCCACCAGGAGTTCAGGGATAACCCTGATCTGCGGCGTCGGCGGCGCTTCGTAGTGTGAGTACCGATCGCCGCTCCGCGGACTGCAGGGGGAACTGTCACCGCGAGGTGGCGATCGGAAAGCCGGTCAGCACCGCGTCCCGAACACGAGGTGCAGGCCGGCTTCCCCCATTTTCGGCGCCGTCGGCGCACGCAGGGAAGGGCAGGCGCGATGAACGAGCGGAAGATGCACCTCACGCGACAGCGCCAGGCCGCGCCGGCTCGAGAAGAGGTGCGCTCCGCGCACGTCGACCGCGCGCTCAGCTGGAGCGACTTCCGCACCGCAGTGCGCTTCGACCCCGCCAACCGACTGCTGCTCGCCGTGCCCGCGATCAGCGCGAAGCGCGCCGAGCACGCATGGCTCGGCTCGGCGACGACGCCGCACACCCGTCTCGGCGAGGGCGAGATGTACCGCCGCGAGTACGAGCGCGGTGCCGTGTACTGGTCGGCGCGCACCGGCGCCCACGAGGTGCACGGGGCGATCGCCGAGCACTGGAACGGCGTGGGCGCCGAGACGTCGTTCCTCGGCTTCCCGACGACCGACGAACAGCCGCTCGCCGCATCGGAGTCGGGCGGCAGGATCGCCGGCGGCTTCGCGCACTTCGAGGGCGGTTCGATCTACTGGAGCCCGGGTCACGGCCCGGCGATCGTGTTCGGCATGGTGCGCGACATCTGGGCGCTGCTGGGGTGGGAGCGTTCGGCGCTCGGGCTCCCGGTGCTCGACGTCGACGTCGAGCCGGGCACGGGCGTGCTCCGCGGCGTCTTCGAGCACGGCACGGTGGAGTGGTCGTCGTCGACCGGGCCGGTCGTCGTCATACATCCGTCGCCCGGAAGTCCCGACTCGGTCGGCGTCCTCGACGCCGTCGACGAGAACACGCTCGACCGGCTCCGGCCCGACTTCGCGCCCGGAGGCTGAGCGCCGAGCCCGGTCGCGGGCGCCGCCCACTGCTCGCGACGCGCGCGATCGCGCCCGCGTGACAGACTCGACGGATGACCCCGACCCTGCCTGAGCTCGCGCCGAGCCCGTACGACGCCGACGCGATGTACGACGCCTTCGTCGGCTGGGCCGAGGGCCGTGGCCTGTCGCTCTACCCTGCACAGGACGAGGCGATCATCGAGATCGTCTCGGGCGCGAACGTCATCCTCTCCACGCCCACGGGCACCGGCAAGTCGCTCGTCGCGGTGGCGGCCCACGCGGCATCCATCGCCCGCGGCGGCCGCAGCTACTACACGGCGCCCATCAAGGCCCTCGTCTCCGAGAAGTTCTTCCAGCTCGTCGAGATCTTCGGCGCGATGAACGTCGGCATGGTCACGGGCGACAGCTCGGTGAACCCGGATGCCCCGATCATCTGCTGCACCGCCGAGATCCTCGCGAACCTCGCGCTGCGGCACGGACCCGACGCCGACGTCGACCAGGTCGTCATGGACGAGTTCCACTACTACGGCGACCCCGACCGCGGCTGGGCCTGGCAGGTGCCCCTGCTGACGCTGCACCGGGCGCAGTTCGTGCTCATGTCGGCCACGCTCGGCGACGTCACCGCGATCGCCGCCGACCTGAAGCGGCGCACCGGCCGCGAGACCGCGCTCGTCACGGGCGTCGACCGGCCGGTGCCGCTGCACTTCTCGTATGCGAAGACGCCCGTGCAGGAGACGGTCGAGGAGCTCATCGAGACCCGGCAGGCGCCCGTCTACATCGTGCACTTCTCCCAGGCTGCGGCGATGGAGCGGGCGCAGGCGCTGTCGTCGATCCGCGTCGTCACGCGCGAGCAGCGCGACGAGATCGCCGAGGCGATCGGCGGGTTCCGCTTCAACACCGCATTCGGCAAGACCCTCTCGCGACTCGTTCGCGCGGGCATCGGCGTGCACCACGCCGGCATGCTGCCGCGCTATCGGCGTCTCGTCGAGACGCTCGCGCAACGTGGGCTGCTCCGCGTCATCTGCGGCACCGACACGCTCGGCGTCGGCATCAACGTGCCGATCCGCACGGTGCTCATCACCGCGCTCGCGAAGTTCGATGGGCAGCGGATGCGTCAGCTCACCGCGCGCGAGTTCCACCAGATCGCGGGGCGGGCCGGGCGGGCCGGCTACGACACCGCAGGCACCGTGGTGGTGCTCGCACCCGAGCACGAGATCGAGAACGAGGCATCCGTCCGCAAGGCGGGCGACGACCCGAAGAAGCTCAAGAAGATCGTGCGCAAGAAGGCGCCGGCAGGTCAGATCACGTGGGGCGAGGCCTCGTACGAGCGACTCGTGGCCGCCGAGCCCGAGCCGCTCGTGCCGCAGCTGAAGCTCACCGCGGCGATGCTGATCAACGTGATCGCCCGCGGGGGAGACGTGATCGGCGACATCCGCTCGCTCGTCTTCGACAACCACGAACCTCGCGCTCGGCAGTTCGAGCTCGCGCGGCGGGCGCTCGAGATCTTCCGCACGCTGCGCGACGCCGGTGTCGTGGAGCTGCTGCCCCCTGCGGGCGACGGCCTGCCGATCGTGCGCCTCACGGTCGACCTGCAGCCGAACTTCGCGCTCAACCAGCCGCTGTCGCCGTTCGCGCTCGCCGCGATCGAGCTGCTCGACCCCGAGGAACCGGCCGGCCCTTCGACAGGCTCAGGAGGCGTCGGCACCGGCCACTACGCCCTCGATGTCGTGAGCGTCATCGAGTCGACGCTCGACGACCCGCGCCCGATCCTCTCGCAGCAGCAGTTCAAGGAGCGCGGCGAGGCCATCGGCCGTATGAAGCAGGACGGCATCGAGTACGACGAGCGCATGGAGCTCGTCGAGCTGGTCACCTGGCCGAAACCGCTCGACGAGCTGCTCGCACAGTCGTTCGAGGTCTTCGCCTCGAGCCAGCCGTGGGTGCGCGACTTCGAGCTCTCGCCGAAGTCGGTCGTGCGCGACATGTTCGAGCGCAGCATGTCGTTCGGAGAATACGTCGGCTTCTACCAGCTCGCCCGCAGCGAGGGACTCGTGCTGCGCTACCTCTCCGACGCGTATCGGGCGATTCGCCAGACCGTGCCGACCGAGGCGAAGAACGAAGAACTGCTCGACATCATCGAATGGCTCGGCGAACTCGTGCGCCAGGTCGACTCGAGTCTCGTCGACGAGTGGAACGAGCTCATCGACCCCGCGGCCCACCTGCCCGAGGACGAGACCGCGGTCGTGCCGCCGGCCCCGCCGTCGGTCGTGACCAACCGGCGCGCATTCACAGTGCTGGTGCGCAACGAGCTGTTCCGGCGCGTGCAGCTCGCCGCCCTCGAGCGCGACGACGAGCTCGCCGAGCTCGACCCCGACGCCGGCTGGCCCGACGCCCTCGACCGGTACTACGCCGAGCACGACGAGATCGGCACGGGGCCGGCGGCCCGCTCACCGCGCCTGGTCGCGATCGACGAGTCGGATGCCGCAGCCGGCATGTGGCGTGTCGAGCAGACGATCGACGACCCGGCAGGCGATCACGACTGGCGCATCAGGGCCGAGGTCGACCTCGACGCGTCCGCCGATGAGGGGGCGGCGATTGTGCACGTCAACGAGGTCGTCCGGCTCTGACCCGCAGCGGGGCTCAGGAGACCGCGAGCATGGCCGCCGCGGCCAGCGCGAGCACGAGGCCGGCCCACTGCACCGGTGCGATGCGCTCCCGCAACACGATCGCCGCGAGCAGGATCGTGCCGGCCGGGTACATCGCGCCGAGCACGGCGGCGATCGCCAGCTCGCCGGCGCGGATGCCGAAGAGGATCAGGGCGTTCGCCGCCGCATTGACGAGCCCGCCGACGACGGCGAGGCGGATGCCCCGTGCCCGGTCGCGAGCGTCGAGGGCGTCCGTCGACTCGTCGGCGCGCGGCATCCTCGATCGCTTCGCCCGCGCGCGGAGTGCGAGCCCGCCGACCACGGCGAACATGACGACCGCGGTGACCGCGCTGTTGACCGCGAGGGGTGCGAGGCCGCTCTCGTCGGAGGTCCGGTCGATGAGGATGAAGAACGCGCCGATCGCGGTGCCGGATCCGATGCCCATGGCGATGCCGGTGAGGCTCGGCCTGACGGCACCGCGTTCGGGCACGAAGCCGACGAGCACGACCGCGACGAGCGCCAGGCCGAGCGCCCACGGCGCGAGGGGGCCGAGCCGTGCGCCGGTCGCGAGGCCCCAGAGCATCGGCACGATCGCCGAGACCACCGCGGTGAGCGGCGAGAGGATCGACATCGGGCCGATCGCGAGGCAGGCGTAGAGGAGGCCGATCGCGACGGCGCCGGCGACACCCGCCGCAGCGCCCCACCAGAGATCGGCAGCAGTCCAGACTCCGCCCGACAGCGGTGTCGCGACGGCCAGCCCGATGAAGCCGGCGACCGAGGCGACCGCGGTGGCGAGCACGGCGCCGATGCGTTTCGCGGCGAGCCCGCCGAGGAAGTCCGCCGCCCCGAACACGAACGCTCCGGTGAGCGAGAGGACGGCGGTGAGCATGGTGCTGCTCAGCGTATCGGGCACCGCCCTCGGGGTCGGATCTGCTCATCCGTGCGGCTGTCACCCGGTCATCTGCTCATCTGAGCACTGGTTGTGAACTCCGCGTGAAATCGGGGCGAGCGGGTGGTGTGAAGCCCTTGGCAGCGGCACAGCGCGGTCTTATGCTACGGAGCAATCGTCCCGCCGCCGGCGTGCTCGCTGCAGCGTCGAATCCGAGGTGGGGTGTGGTCGTTCGATGAGGAGAGTCATGCAACGTCGCACCAGAAACTGCTTGTCCGGGGTGGCGCTCGCCGCTGCGGGCACGCTCGTCGCCGGGTTTCTCGGCGCCGCGCCCGCGTTCGCCGCGGTCGACGGCTCGGGCGTCGTGATCAACGAGGTCTACGCGCGCGGAGGCAGCGCGAACCAGCCGTACCAGAACAAGTTCGTCGAGCTCTACAACCCGACGAACGCCGACGTCTCCCTCGCCGGATGGTCGCTGCAGTACCGCTCGGCCACGAGCACGGGCGCCTCGAGCGGCGTCGGTGCGTTGAGCGGCACGATCAAGTCCGGCGGCTACTACCTCATCGGCCTCAACAGCAACGGCGGAACCGGTGCGGCGCTGCCCACCGCCGACGCCTCGTTCTCAGTGGCGCCGAGCGGCACGAACGGCTCGCTGTTCCTCGCCAAGGTGCCCGGTGCGATCAACCCGGGCAACGGATCGGTCGTGAACAACCCGCAGGTGGCCGACTACGTCGGCTACGGCACCTCGGCGAACTTCGAGACCGCGGCCGCCGCGTACCCGGGCGACAACGCCGTCCCCGGCAGCATCGTGCGCACCGGCTTCAAGGACAGCGACGACAACTCGAAGGACTTCGCCTTCACGGCGACGCCGACGCCCCAGAACTCCGGCAGCCCTGGAGGACCCGTTCTGCCCGTCTCGAAGACGATCGCCCAGATCCAGGGCACCGACGTGGCCGCGAGCCCGCTCGTCGGCCAGGCCGTCGTCACCGAGGGCATCGTCACGGCCGACCACCGCGTCGGGGGCTACGACGGCATCTACATCCAGACGGCAGGTTCGGGCGGTTCGACGGATGCCACGCCCAAGGCCTCGGACGGCGTGTTCGTGTACCTCCACGGCGAGAACCCCGCCGTCTCGATCGGCGACAAGGTGCGCGTCACCGGTCTCGTCGAGGAGTTCAACGGCCTCACCCAGATCCGACCCGAGACGGCCGCGAACGTCGAACTCGTGCAAGCGACGGCGGGCCTGCCCGCGCTGACGCCGCTGCCCGCCACCGCCGTCGGCAACACGGCCCGCGAGGCGTTCGAGGGCATGCTCATCGCGCCGAGCGGCACCTACAAGGTCGTCTCGAGCCACAACCTCAACCGATTCGGCGAGCTCTGGCTGAACGCCGGTGCCGCGATGCCGGTGAAGTCGACCGAGACGCAACTGCCCGGCTCGAAGGGCGCGAGCGACATCGCGGCCGCGAACAAGGCCAGCCGCATCCTGCTCGACGACGGGTACAGCATCGCCGTGCGCAACTCGAACGGCACCGACAACCCGGCCCACCCGGGAGACCAGCCCTACTTCACGAAGGGCACGGTCGTCCGCAACGGCGACGTCGCGACGTTCCCGACCTCGGGCTACGTGCTCGGCTTCGGCTTCAACGAGTGGCGCCTGCAGCCGTCTCGGCCGATCAACGACGCGAGCCCCGCATCGGTCAAGCCGACGTTCGCGAGCCTCGACGCCGCGGGCAAGGTCATCGGCAACCCGCGGCCGACCGCGGCACCCGCCGTCGGCGGCGACATCACGGTCGCCGCGTTCAACGTGCTGAACTACTTCACGACGTTGACGTCCGAGAACCCCGAGGCCCGCGGCGCCGACACCGCCGAGGAGTTCGCGGTGCAGAAGGCGAAGATCGTGAAGGCGATCAACGGCCTCGACGCCGATGTCGTCGCGCTCCAGGAGATCGAGAACTCGGTCGCGCTCGGCGAGAAGCCCGATGAGGCGCTCGCCGACCTCGTCGCCGGCCTCAACGCCGCGGCAGGTGCCGGAACGTGGAAGTACGTGAAGACGCCCGAGGCGCTCCACGACCCCGCGATCACCGACGTCATCACGAACGCGATCATCTACAAGCCCGCATCGGTCAAGCCGAGCGGCGAGGCGCAGACGATCATCGACGAGACCGTGTGGGACATCGCGCGCGAGCCGATTGCCCAGACCTTCAAGCACGGCAAGCAGTTCGTGACCGTGATCGCGAACCACTTCAAGTCGAAGAGCGGCACCGACCCCTCGCCGCAGCCCGGTCAAGACGCCTTCAACGACGAGCGCACGGCACAGGCCGAGTCGCTGCTCGCCTTCGCGGACGAGCTCTCCGAAGGGCGCAAGAACGCGGTCTACCTCGTCGGCGACTTCAACTCCTACGCCAAGGAGGATCCGATCAAGGTGTTCATCGACGCGGGCTGGAGCGACCTCGTCTTCAGCAAGGCGCGCGGCCAGTACACCTACAGCTTCGACGGTGAGCTCGGCTCGCTCGATCACGTCATCGCGTCGCCCGCGGCGAACAGCCGCGTCACGAAGACCGCGGTCTGGTCGATCAACTCTCCCGAGTGGGCGGGCCGCGAGTACTGGGGCCCCGCTGCCGAGACGGTCGCGGAGGCCACGCCGTTCCGTTCGAGCGACCACGACCCGATCCTCGTCGGCGTCGGTTCCGAGGCGGTGCCCGGCAAGGTCGACATCGACCTCGTCACCGTCAACGACTTCCACGGTCGCATCGAGCAGTCGGCCCCGTCGGGCGGCATCGCGGCGCTCTCCAGCGCCGTGAAGCAGATCCGTGCCGGGAACCCGAACACGGTGTTCGCCGCAGCGGGCGACATGATCGGGGCTTCGACGTTCACGTCGTTCATCCAGTACGACGTTCCGACGATCGAGTCGCTCAATGCGGCCGGTCTCGACGTGAGCTCGGTCGGCAATCACGAGTTCGACCAGGGCTTCGCCGACCTCACCGATCGGGTGATGCCGATGGCCGACTGGGAGTACCTCGGCGCCAACATCCGCGACAAGGAGACCGGTGCTGCCGCCCTGCCGGAGTACTACACCCAGGAGTTCGACGGCGTGACCATCGGCTTCGTCGGTGCGGTCACCGACGAGCTGTCGTCCCTCGTGAGCCCGGCGGGCATCGCCGACATCACGGTGGAGGATCCGACCGAGGCGATCAACCGGGTCGCCGACCAGCTGAGCGACGGCAAGAGCGAGAACGGCGAGGCCGACATCATCGTGGCGCTCGTGCACGAGGGCGCGTCGACGACCGACAAGTCGTCGGCGGTCGATGCGGGGTCGCGCTTCGGCGAGATCGTGCTCGGCGTCGACGCCAACGTCGATGCGATCGTCTCGGGTCACACCCACCTCGCGTACAACCACGTGGTCACGAGCTCGGACTCGGCGCTGTTCGATCACGCTCCGATGCCCGTCATCTCGAGCGGCCAGTACGGCGAGCGGTTCAGCAAGATGGACATCCAGTACGACCGCAAGACGAAGTCGTTCACCATGAAGAACGAGATCTTCAACCTCATGGACGGTACGACGGCGCTCTTCCCCGATGACCCGACGGTCAAGAAGATCGTCGATGACGCGGTCGTGGTGGCGAACGAGCTCGGCAACGTCGTGCTCGGCACCGCGAGCGCGGACTTCGGTCGCGCGGTGGCGTCGAATCCCGACGGGGCTTCGTCGTTCCCCGAGAACCGGGGCGGTGAGTCGACGCTCGGCAACCTCGTCGCCGACGTGCAGCAGTGGGCGCTCAACGTCGACGGCACCCGCGCGGTCGACATCACCTTCATGAACCCGGGCGGCCTGCGCGCCGACCTGGCTTCGGGTGAGGTCACCTACCGCGAGGCCGCCAACGTGCAGCCCTTCGCGAACACCCTCGTGACGGTGAACCTCACCGGCGCGCAGGTCAAGAAGGTGCTGGAAGAGCAGTGGCAGCCCGCGGGTGCGTCGCGTCCGTTCCTGAAGCTCGGCGTCAACAAGGAGCTCACGTACACGTACGACCCGACCGCACCGGCCGGATCGCACATCACCGAGATCCTGCTGAACGGCGAGCCGATCGACCCGGCCGCGAACTACCTCGTGGGTGCGAACTCGTTCCTCGCTGCGGGTGGCGACAACTTCACCACCCTGGGCCTCGGTACGGGGCGCGCCGACACCGGCAAGATCGACCTCGAATCGATGGTCGACTACTTCGAGGTGAACCCTGAGATCGCGCCTGACAACGCCCAGCGCGCGGTCGGCGTCGACGTCGAGGGCGACGGCGTGTACGCGCCGGGCGAATCGGTCACCGTGAAGCTGTCGTCGCTCGACTTCAGCCGCAACGAGCCGGCTGCCGGCACCGTCGTCGTCTCGTTCGGCGGCGCGCAGCTCGACACCTCGCCGGTCGATCGTGCGTACACGGCGACGCTCGATGAGATCGGCAAGGCGACGATGCAGTTCGTCGTCCCGGCCGGCACGAGCGGGCCGACGCGATTCGACGTCACGGTGCCGACGACGGGCACAGTGAGTTCGTTCGTGCTCAACATCGGCTAGCGACGGCGGAGCCGACCAGGGGCGAGCGGATGCGACATCCGCTCGCCCCTTCCGTTCGCGCCCGCACTCCTCCTCGACAGCTCAGGCTGCGGGGCCCGTCTGCGACCCGGCGGAGCGTGTCCGCTGCCGTCGTTAGACTCGACGGATGAGCTGGAACGCGGAACCCGCCTGGACCGACGAGGTCCCGTGGGACCCCGACGAGCTCGCCCCGCCGCCCGACGACGAGTGGGTGCCGCCCGTCGACGACGCCCAGTCCGGCGCCGCGCGAACGACCGGTCAACAGCGCTCGGCCGGTTCCGCCGGTGCGTCGTCCGGAGTCGTCGCGGCGGATCGACGAGCCGCAGCGCCGGCACGGTTCGCCTCGGCGGCCGAAGCGCTGCACACGGTCTTCGGCTACGACAGCTTCCGCGGCGAACAGTCCGAGATCATCGCGCAGGTCGCGGGCGGCGGCGACGCCGTCGTGCTCATGCCGACCGGCGGCGGCAAGAGCCTCTGCTACCAGATCCCGTCGCTCCTCCGCGAGGGCACGGGCATCGTGGTCTCGCCGCTCATCGCCCTCATGCACGACCAGGTCGACGCGCTCGTGCGCAACGGTGTGCGCGCCGCGTACCTGAACTCGAGCCAGCAGTCGCACGAGCGCGCCGAGGTCGAGCGCGCCTACCTCGCCGGCGAACTCGACCTGCTCTACGTCGCCCCCGAGCGGCTCGGCAACGAGGCGACCAAGCGCTTCCTCGCGCAGGGCACGATCGCACTGTTCGCGATCGACGAGGCCCACTGCGTCGCGCAGTGGGGGCACGACTTCCGGCCCGACTACCTGGCGCTCTCCGAGCTCGCCGAGCGCTGGCCCGACGTGCCGCGCATCGCCCTCACCGCCACGGCGACCGAGGCGACGCACCGCGAGATCACCGAGCGGCTGAGCCTCGGGGGAGCCGAGCACTTCGTCTCGAGCTTCGACCGGCCGAACATCCAGTACCGCATCGACTCGAAGCTCGAGGTGCGCAAGCAGCTGCTCGAGTTCATCCGCAGCGAGGGGCGCGACGCCGCCGGCAACCCGGTGGCGGGCATCGTCTACGCGCTCTCACGGGCGAGCACCGAGAAGATCGCCGCATACCTCGCTGAGCACGGCGTGAACGCCATGCCGTACCACGCGGGCCTCGATGCCTCGGTTCGTCGCCGCACCCAGGAACGGTTCCTGCGTGAAGAGGGCGTCGTCGTCGTCGCGACCATCGCGTTCGGCATGGGCATCGACAAGCCCGACGTGCGCTTCGTCGCCCATGTCGACCTGCCGAAGTCGGTCGAGGGTTACTACCAGGAGACGGGTCGTGCCGGCCGCGACGGCGCGCCCGCCACCGCCTGGCTCGCCTACGGCCTGCAAGACGTCGTGCAGCAGCGGCGCATGATCGACGAGAGCCCAGGAGACCTCGCCCACCGGCGCCGTCTCGCGCAGCACCTCGACGCGATGCTCGCCCTCTGCGAGACGGTGCAGTGCCGTCGCCAGAACCTGCTCGGCTACTTCGGCCAGCCGAGCCAGCCCTGCGGCAACTGCGACACCTGCCTCGAGCCGCCCGCGTCATGGGACGGCACGGTGCCCGCGCAGAAGCTCATGTCGACGATCGTGCGCCTGCAGCGCGAGCGCCGGCAGAAGTTCGGCGCGGGCCACCTCGTCGACATCCTGCGCGGCAAGGAGACGCCGCGGGTGCGCCAGTACGGCCACGACGCGCTCGCAACCTGGGGCATCGGTCAAGACCTCAGCGACCAGCAGTGGCGCGGTGTCGTGCGGCAACTGCTCGCCCAGGGGCTCCTCGCCACGCACGGCGAGTACGGCACCCTGACGGTGACGGATGCCGCGGCAGACGTGCTCTCGGGCAAGCGGGTCGTGAAGCTCCGCACCGAACCCGAGCGCGTGTCGCGCTCACGCAGCACGCGCGCGGCCACGGCCGCAGCCGACCTCGAGCCGGCGCAGGCCGAGCTCTTCGAGCAGCTCCGCTCGTGGCGTGCCGGCGAGGCGAAGGAGCAGGGCGTGCCCGCGTACATCGTCTTCGGCGACGCGACCCTGCGTGCGGTCGCGGTCGCGAAGCCCGCGAGCCTCGCCGACCTCGACGGCATCACGGGCATCGGCGCCAAGAAGCGCGAGGCCTACGGCGAGGCGCTGCTCTCCGTCGTCGCCTCGGCCTGACAGGCCTCGTCGCCCCGGCCGCCCCCGTCCGCGCCTGACCGGGCGAGCGCCTGACCGACGAGCGCCCGACCGGTGAGCGCCCGACTGGCGAGCACCTGACCACCGCTCGCCCCGACCGGTGTCCGGCGACCCTTGACGGATCCTCACTCGCGATATACTCTGAACAGAGTATTTGGAGGTGAGTATGTCGCGTCGGCCGGTGAGCAACCCGCTCGCACTCGCGGTGCTGGCGAGCCTGTGGGAGCGCCCGATGTACCCCTACGAGATCACGACCACGCTGCGCGAGCGCGGCAAGGAAGACAGCATCAAGCTGAACTTCGGCTCGCTCTACGCGATCATCAAGTCGCTCGAGAAGCACGGCCTCATCGAAGAGGCGCGCGTCGAGCGCGAGGGCAATCGACCCGAGCGCATCGTCTACGCGATCACCGATGCGGGTCGCGCCGAGGCCCATGACTGGATGCGCGAGCTCATCGCGGTGCCGGTCAAGGAGTACCCGGCCTTCGAGTCGGGTCTCTCGCTCATCGCGCTGCTCGCACCCGACGAGGCGATCTCCCTGCTGCGCGAACGCCTCGAGCGCCTCGATGCCGAGCTCGCCTCGCGGGCGCAGCTCGCCGAGCAGTCCGACGAGCTCGGCCTGCCCGAGCTGTTCCTCGTCGAGTTCCACTACCGCGTCGCCATGACCCGCGCCGAGCGCGAGTTCGTCGCCGGCATGCTCGAGCGGCTCGAGGCCGGCGAGCTCGGCGGTCTCGAGGCGTGGAAGGCCATGCACGAGCTGATCGAATCCGGCGCGAGCGCCGAAGAGATCGAAGCGCGGCTCGCGCACTACCTGGCGGAAGGAGCCGCAGACCAGCAGCAGCACTGACCAGTACACAGATCGATGGCCCGGATGCGGCAACACCCGAGCCATCTCGCAACCGAGTCGTTCAACGTGAATCGAATCCATCCCAGCGCGTGCCGCCATTCTATCGGCGCGCCCTCACGACCGAACGGCTCCCCACCGAAGGAGAGCCTCATGGCTGCATCACCCGACGGGATGGCCCTCGTGGCCGCCGATCTCGTCAAGACCTATTCGCAGGGGCGCGGCAAGCCCCCGCTCCGAGCTCTCGACGGGCTCACGTTCCAGGCCGAGGAGGGCACGGTCTTCGGCCTGCTGGGGCCGAACGGCGCCGGCAAGTCGACGACCGTCAAGATCCTCTCGACCCTCGCGCGCCCGGACTCCGGCACCGCAACGGTGGCCGGTATCGACGTGGGACGCCACCCCGGTCGCGCACGCAGCGCGATCGGCTTCGTCGCCCAGAAGCAGGTGTCCGACCCCATGGACACGGGGGTCGAGAACCTCGTGCTCGCGGGCCAGCTGCACGGCATGTCGACGCGCGCCGCGCGCAGCCGGGCGGGGGAGCTGCTCGAGCGGTTCGCGCTCACGAGCGCGGCCCGACGCCAGGTGAAGACCTACTCGGGCGGCATGGCGCGCAAGCTCGACGTCGCGATCGGCCTGATGCATCGGCCGAGGGTGCTCTTCCTCGACGAGCCGACGACCGGTCTCGACCCCGAGGCGCGCGCCGAGATGTGGGCCGAGATCGAGCGGATGTCCCGTGAGGAGCGCATGACCGTGCTGCTGACCACCCACTACCTCGAGGAGGCCGATCGGCTCGCGAGCCGACTGGCGATCGTCGATGCCGGGCGGGTCGTGACCGAGGGCACACCCGAACAGCTGAAGAGCGAGCTGCGCGGCGATGCCGTGGTGATCGAGCTGCACGAGGCATCCGTCATCGCTCCGGTGCTCGAGTCGCTCGACCGCCTCGGCGGCTTCCGCGAGGTCGCGGCCGAGGGGCGTGCAGTGCGCGCCCGAGTCGACGACGGCGGCGCCGCGATGCCGCTCGTGCTCGCGGCGCTCGACGCCGAGGGCATCGCCGTGGCCTCGGCGACCGTGTCGCGGCCGAGCCTCGACGACGTCTACCTCGCCCACACCGGGCATTCCTTCGCCGCGGTGCACGCCGGTTCGTCGGCGGACGCCCGCACCGATCTCGAGGAGGTTGCGTCATGACCACGCTCACCAACCCGGCCCGCGTCGCAGCCGAGCCGGCGTACGCCCGGCCGAGCTTCTTCCGCCACACCGCCTACCTCACACTCCGGCAGCTGCGGGCGGCGATGCGGGTGCCGGCGTTCATCGTGATGAACGTCGTGCAGCCGCTCATCTGGCTGCTGCTGTTCGGGCAGCTCTTCACCTCGGTCGTCGACATCCCGGGCTTCACGGGCGGTGACAACTACCTCGAGTTCCTGACGCCGGGCATCGTCATGATGATGGCGCTGTTCGGCAGCGCCTGGGCGGGCACGAGCTACATCCAGGACATGGATCGCGGCGTCATGGACCGCTTCCTCACGTCGCCGACGAGCCGCGGCGCGATGATGGTCTCGACGCTCGTCTACCAGGCGCTGCTCACCCTCGTGCAGTCGCTCATCGTGCTCGGCGTCGCCTGGCTCGGCGGGGCGCGGTTCGACGGCGGCATCGGCGGCATCCTGATCATGCTGCTCGCTGCGATGCTGCTCACGGCATCGTTCTCGGCACTGTCGAACGCTGCTGCGCTGCTCGCGCGCAATCAGAACGTGCTGATCGGCATCTCGCAGCTCATCACGATCCCGCTGATGTTCCTGAGCTCTGCGCTGATGGACACGAGCCTCTCGGCCGACTGGGTCGCGGAGGTCGCGCGGTTCAACCCGTTCGAGTGGGCCGTCGTCGCGGGCCGCGAGGCGCTCGGCGCGGACCCCGACTGGGCGAGCGTGTGGGGACACCTGGGCCTCCTCGCGGTGTTCACGGCGGTGCTCGCCTGGGTGGCGACGCGGGCGTTCCGCGTCTACCAGCGCAGCGCGTAGCCCTCGGCAGCGGGCGGCACGCGGCATCCGCTCGTGGGACCGCGAGCGAGCCTGCGAGTCGGCGGATCCGCGCCGCGACACGCCGATCCCGGTGGCCCGGGGTCGGCGTGTCGCGTCATCCGTCCGCACTGGCGCAGATGGGCACGTCTCAGGCGGGCGGCGAGACCCGGGGCGGTGCCTGCACCGAGAAGGTGACCGCGGCGTCGAAGTAGTCGGCGAGGAGGGCCGCGACGTCGATCGACGGGTCGTAGCCCCACTGCACCTGCAGGCCGTCCCACATGGCGGGCACCCAGCGTCCCTCGTGCCTCGGATCCCGGCCGGGGGCGAGCAGACCGTCTGCGGCGAGCAGTTCGAACAGCACGGTGACGTCGGCGATGGTGCGCCGCGACCGCTCGGCGAAGAACCGGTGCGCCGGATGCCCCGGTGAGGCCGCTTCGCTCGTGAGCACCGTGTAGACCTCGACCAGACCCGGCGTGTCGAGTTCGGATCGGCGGGCCGTTCGCACCATGAGCTCGATCGTCTCGGCGGGGGAGGCCGCCAGGAGCTCCTCCGAGCTCGGGACCGTGCGGCGGTCGCGCTCGGCGATCACGGAGACGAGCAGCGCGTCCTTCGTCGGGAAGTGGTGCAGGAGCGCCGACTTCGAGATGCCGACGGCCTCGGCGACCTCTCGCAGGCTCGTGTCGTGGAACCCGCGGCGCGCGAAGAGCTCGGTGGCGTCGGCGATGATGCGGGCCTGCCGAGCGCGACCGACCGCGTAGCCGGCCGATGGGGCGGTCGCAGGAGTCGAGGGCTGCGGCTCGTCGGCCGGGGTCGCGTGGGACGCCGGGCGGGTGTCCGCGGCCGAAGCCGCCGCCGTCGGGCCGTCGCCCGCTCCGGCCTCGGCGCCTGCCCCGGCCTCGGGTTCTGCCCCCGCCTGCTCGCGCCTGCCCGTCAGCTGCTGCGCGAGTTCCGCCGCGACATCCACCTCGCCCGGGTTGTAGAGCGATGCCAGCTGGAGGCCGTCCCACCCGGCGAGCATTCGCGTCGCATCGTCGCGCGACCACGGGGTCGCCGGCGGCTGCCGCAGGCTCTCTTCGCGCAGTTCCCGGTAGCGGGTTGCGAACCGGCCGTGTGCGGGATGCTCCGGGCTGACGGCCTCGCCGGCCAGGGCGGAGAAGAGCTCGAGGTAGCCCGGCTTCGACTGGTTGTGCTCGGCGAGGGCGATCAGCAGGTGCGGCGGAACGTCGGTGCGCGCGGCGAGCCAGTGCTCGTTCTCGAGCTCGAACCGGGTGACCACGGCGTCGAGGATCTGCTCGCGTGACGAGAAGTGCCGCAGCACGCCGGGGTGCGAGAGTCCGGCCTCCGCCGCGACGTCCCGAAGCGAGACGCCGCGGTAGCCGGATGCCGCGAAGCACCGTGCGGCGGCGGCGACGATGCGTTCGCGCGTCGCGCGGCCTCGTGCGGACGCCGCGGGCCGCGCGGACCCCGCGGGCTGCGCAGACGCCGCGGGCCGCGCGGACCCAGCGGACGCCGTGGGCGGCGCGGCTTCTGGTCCGGAGCTGTTCGGCGGCATCGGCGCTCAGCCTACCCGCGGATATCGAATCCATTTTGTTACCGCACGGTCGGTATTGCGCCCATATGCTGACACCGGGCATCCGCCCCGCCTACATCGCCACAAAGGAGTCCCGATGAACCGCACCGCGCGCGCCGTCACGGCCGGCGCCCTCGCCATCACCACCCTCGCCACGCTCGCCGCCTTCTCGGCCGTGCCGGCCACCCAGGCCGCCGAGCCGAAGAAGCCGAAGCCCGGCACGGTCACGATCTACCTCACGCGCCACGGCGAGACGATGCTGAACACCCTCGAGCGAGCGCAGGGCTGGTCCGACTCGCCGCTCACCGAAGAGGGCCGCCTGTCTGCCGAGCACCTCGGCGCGGGCCTCGCCGAGTCCGGCGTGAAGTTCGAGGCCGCCTATTCGGCCGACATGGTGCGGCACTGGGAGACGGTCTCGCTCGCGCTCGACGAGCTCGACGCGAAGGACGAGGCGACCCGTGACGAGCGACTCCGCGAGATCTCCTTCGGCAAGTTCGAGGGAGCGAAGAACATGGAGATGTGGGCGGCCATCGCCACCGAGCTCGGCTACGCCAACGTCGGCGAGCTGTTCTCCGACCCCGACTTCGACTTCATGGAGGGCCTCAGCGCGGTCGCCCGCCTGAGCGAGGGCAGCGGCCTCGTCGCCGAGACGCCCGAACAGGTCGCCGCACGTGCGGTGGAGGCGCTCGACGACATCGCCGCCAAGCAGGCGAAGCACGGCGGCGGCGAGGTGCTCGTGGTCTCGAGCGGCATCACGATCATGCTCGCGCTCGAGACGCTCGGGGCCGACGTGAGCGAACTCACGAGCGGCATCGAGAACGGTGCGGTCAGCGAGCTCGTCTACCGCCGCGGCGAGTGGACGATCAAGACCATCAACGACCTGAGCTACGTCGAGGCCGGATCCGACTGATCGGCCGACCCGCCCACCGCTCGACCGCACAGGCACGGCTGCATCTCGATGCGTCCGTGCCTGTGTGTTGTCGGGGAGACTCGAAAACCAAGCGACATTCGGTTTATGATGATCCGGATGCCGCGCAGCGGCCCCATATCGAAGCATGAAGGAGTGCTGGCATGACCGATCAGCTGAACTACGAGACGGAAGCCGCGGCGCCCGTCGACACCGCCGGCGACCTCGACCTGCGTTTCCGTGATGCGAGCCTGCCCGTCGCAGAGCGCGTCGAGATCCTCCTCTCGCAGATGACGCTCGAAGAGAAGGCCGGCCTGTTCTTCCAGACGATGATCGCCGCCGGTGAAGACGGCACGCTCTCGCAGGGCGACGACATGTTCGGCCTGCCCGCGACCGACGACTACGTCGGGCGCCGACTCATGAACCACTTCAACGTGCTGCAGACCCCGCCCACGGCGGAGCTCATCGCCGAGTGGCACAACCGCCTGCAGGAGGCCGCAGCGGCGACCCGCCTCGGCATCCCCGTGACGGTCTCGACCGACCCGCGCCACTCGTACACCGACAACCCCCTCTCGGGCATGCTCGCCGGGTCGTTCTCGGTCTGGCCCGAGACCATGGGCCTCGCGGCCGTCGGCGACGAGGCGCTCGTCGAGCAGTTCGGCGACATCGCCCGTCAGGAGTACACGGCGGTCGGCATCCGCGTGGCGCTGCACCCGCAGATCGACCTCGCCACCGAGCCCCGCTGGTCGCGCGCGCTGCAGACCTTCGGCGAAGACCCCGAGCTCTCGGGCCGCATGGGCGCCGCCTACATCCGCGGCTTCCAGGGCGCTGAGCTCGGCCCTGACTCCGTCGCGACGATGACCAAGCACTTCCCGGGCGGCGGCCCCCAGAAGGACGGCGAGGACCCGCACTTCGCGCACGGTCGCGAGCAGGTCTACCCCGGCGGCGAGTTCGAGACGCACCTGAAGCCGTTCGAGGCGGCCTTCGAGGCCGGCACGAGCCAGATCATGCCCTACTACGGCATGCCCGTCGGCACCGAGTACGAAGAGGTCGGCTTCGGCTTCAACAAGTCGGTCATCACGGGCCTGCTGCGCGAGCGTTACGGCTTCGATGGCATCGTCTGCACCGACTGGGGACTCATCAACGACGCCGCGATCTTCGGCCAGCCCTTCCCGGCCCGCGCCTGGGGCGTCGAGCACCTCACCCCGCGCGAGCGCATGAAGAAGGTCATCGACGCCGGCGTCGACCAGTTCGGCGGCGAAGCCGACCCCGAGATGCTCGTCGACCTCGTGAACTCCGGCGAGATCACCGAGGAGCGCCTCGACGTCTCGGCCCGACGCCTCCTCCGCGAGAAGTTCGTGCTCGGCCTCTTCGAGCAGCCCTATGTCGATGTCGAGCGCGCCGGCCGCGTCGTCGGCTCGCCGGAGTTCGTCGCTGCCGGCGAGGCTGCGCAGCGTGCCGCGATCACCCTGCTGGTCAACCGCGAGCAGACGGATGCCTCGGGCGTCGAGCGCCCCACCCTGCCGCTCGCGCGGGGCCTGCGGCTCTACGTCGAGGGCATCGCCCCCGAGGTCGCGGCGGAGTACGGCCAGGTCGTCGAGACCCCCGCCGAAGCGGATGTCGCGATCCTCCGCCTGCAGGCTCCCTTCGAGGAGCGCCCGACGGTGTTCGAGAACTTCTTCCACTCGGGTTCGCTCGACTACACCGCGGAGCAGATCGCGCACGTGCGCGAGGTCGCCGCGGCGGTGCCGACCGTGGTCGACGTGTTCCTCGACCGGCCCGCGATCCTCACGCCGTTCGTCGACGGCCTCGCAGCGCTCACCGCCAACTGGGGCGCGAGCCCGCGTGCGGTGCTGGACGTGCTCGTGGGCGACGCCGCGCCGAAGGGCAGGATGCCGTTCGACCTGCCGTCGAGCATGGCCGCCGTCGAGGCGAACCGCTCCGACGTGCCGTTCGACACGGCCGACCCGCTGTTCCGCTTCGGCCACGGCCTGAGCTACTCCGCCTGATCCCGCCCGGTCGGCCCCGCCGATCGCGCCGCCTCGAGACCCCCGCCGATTCGACGGGGGTCTCGAGTGTTTCGGCCCCGACCCGGCCGAAATCGAGACACGCGTGCCCCGGCGGCGCTAGCATCAGCCCAGGGGCGCCGTATCGACGGCGCATGGGGCAAGGGGGTTCGGCATGTCCGATCAGATGACTCGGCCGATGGGCGTCACCATCGTCGCGATCCTCGCGTGGATCGCGGGGGCGCTCGACATCGTGTCGGGCACCATCCTGCTGTTCCAGGCGGGCGTCGAATCCGTCGCCGACGGTCTCGGCGGCACCGGCCCGCTCTACGTCGCCGCGATCGGCTCGATCGTGCTCGGCCTGATCGTGGTGGCCGTGGCCGCTGGGCTGCTCACCGGCAGCTGGGTGTCGCGCATGATCATCACGGTCGTCGAGGTGCTCTCGATCATCGGCTCGCTCTTCCTCGCCTTCGCGTACCTGGGCGGTGCGGTCGGCGAGTGGCTCGGCATCGTCATCTCGCTCATCGTGCTCTTCCTGCTCTGGGGGCACAAGTCGAGTGTGTTCTTCGGTAGCCGGCAGCCGGAGGCCTGAGTGAATGCGGTCGGCCGCCCCGGCGGCGTCACGTTCATCGCGGTGCTCACCTGGATCTCGGGTTTCCTCGACGCCATCGGCGGTACGATCCTGCTCTTCCAGACGAGCGTCGCGGCCACGGTGGAGCAGTTCGGCGGCGCGAGCCAGCTCATCGCCTCGGCGATCATCTCGATCCTCATCGGCGTCGTCGTCATCGCCGTGGCCGGCGGGTTGCTCCGCGGCAGCTCCGGCGCGCGCATGTTCATCACGATCCTGCAGGTGCTCTCGATCGCGAGTTCGATCTTCCTCGCGATCGCCTACCCGGCGGGAGCGATCGGCGAGTACTTCAGTGTGGTCATCTCGGTGATCGTGCTCGCGTTCCTCTGGTCGGGCCGAGCGAACGCCTTCTTCCGGGACTGAATCCGTTGTCGGTATCCCATCGATGCCACAAGTGCCTTTTGTAGGGTCCTCACAGTGCGGTCCGACGCGCCGCCGCGCCCGTTTGTAGGGCACGGATGCAGGGTTTCCTCGCCGTATGCCCTCGACCTACCGTGGAATGAAGCCCAGACCGCACACGAAGGACGAGACACCGACGATGGTTGACACGGCACCCCGCACCGCCTCGAAGCAGCAGAAGGCCGCCCCCGAGCGCTCGGCCGAGACTTCGCCGCCGAAGTCCGCGCGCACCGCGGCATCCGCCCCGCAGCCCGCCCCGCCCGCCCAGCCGTCGATCGATGTGGCGACGCTCGGCCGGCAGCTGCTCGGCACCTGGGCCGACCTCCGGCTCGGCGCCCGCGAGCGCGCCGCCCACCCCGACCTGCAGCGCATCGAGGGGCAGTCGATGGCCGAGCACCGCGAGCGCGTGCTCGGGCAGCTGAAGATCCTCGTCGACCAGCGCGCCGTGCACCGCGCCTTCCCCACCTCGCTCGGCGGGTTCGACGACCACGGCGGCAACATCGCCCAGTTCGAAGAGCTCGTGATCGCCGACCCCAGCCTGCAGATCAAGGCGGGCGTGCAGTGGGGCCTCTTCGGCGCCGCCGTGCTGCACCTCGGCACCGAGTTCCACCACGAGACGTTCCTCCCCGACATCATGTCGCTGAAGGTGCCCGGCGCCTTCGCGATGACCGAAACCGGTCACGGTTCGGATGTCGCGGCGATCGGCACGACCGCGACCTACGACGAGGCGAAGCAGCAGTTCGTCATCAACACGCCGTTCCGCGGCGCGTGGAAGGACTACCTCGGCAACGCGGCGCTGCACGGCACCGCCGCCGTGGTCTTCGCGCAGCTCATCACGAAGGGCGTCAACCACGGCGTGCACGCCTTCTACGTGCCGCTTCGCAACACCAAGGGCGGATTCCTCAAGGGCATCGGCGGTGAGGACGACGGCCTGAAGGGCGGCCTCAACGGCATCGACAACGGGCGTCTGCACTTCACGAACGTGCGCGTGCCGCGCGAGAACCTGCTGAACCGCTACGGCTCGGTCGCCGAAGACGGCACCTACTCGAGCCCCATCTCGAGCCCGGGTCGCCGCTTCTTCACGATGCTGGGCACGCTCGTGCAGGGTCGCGTCTCGCTCGACGGCGCGGCGACGACCGCCGCCGCGATGGCGCTGACGATCGCGATCACGTACGGCAACCAGCGCCGCCAGTTCAACGCGGCGAGCGACACCGACGAAGAGGTGCTGCTCGACTACCAGCGCCACCAGCGCCGACTGCTGCCGAAGCTCGCGACGACGTACGCGCAGATCTTCGCGCACGATGAGTTCCTCGTGAAGTTCGACGCGGTCTTCTCGGGCGCCGCCGACACCGACGACGACCGTCAAGACCTCGAGACGATCGCCGCAGCGCTGAAGCCGCTCTCGACCTGGCACGCGCTCGAGACCCTGCAGGAGACGCGCGAGGCATCCGGCGGGGCCGGATTCCTCGCCGAGAACCGCATGGTCGGGCTGCGTCAGGACCTCGATGTCTACGCGACGTTCGAGGGCGACAACAACGTGCTGCTGCAGCTCGTCGCGAAGCGCCTGCTCACCGACTTCTCGAAGCAGTTCGCGAAGGCGGACGCCGGTGTGATGGCGCGCTACGTCGTGGCCCAGACGGCCGACCGCGCGTATCACGGCACCGGGCTGCGCCGACTGGCGCAGACCATCGCGGACTTCGGCTCGACGGCCCGCTCGGTCTCCGAGCTCCGCGACGAGCAGACGCAGCGAGAGCTGCTGACCGACCGGGTCGAGGCGATGATCTCCGAGATCGCCGGTCGCCTGCGCGATGCGCGGAAGCTCCCGAAGGCCGATGCGGCCGCAGCCTTCAACCGCAACCAGAACGAGCTCATCGAGGCGGCACGCGCGCACGGCGAACTGCTGCAGTGGGAGGCGTTCACCCGCGCGCTCGCGAAGACGACCGACCCCGGCACGAAGCAGGTGCTCACGTGGGTGCGCGACCTCTTCGGGCTCGGCCTCGTCGAGAAGCACCTCGCGTGGTACCTCATCAACGGCCGGCTCTCGCCGCAGCGGGCGCAGGCCGTCACCGCCTACATCGACCGACTGCTCGAACGGCTGCGTCCCCACGCCCAGGACCTCGTCGACGCGTTCGGCTACGGCCCCGAGCACCTGCGCGCGAAGATCGCGTCGGGCGCCGAGCAGGAGCGGCAGGACGAGGCACGCGCCTACTACGCCGCGCAGCGCGCAGCGGGCACGCTGCCCGTGCCCGAGAAGTCGAAGAAGAAGTAGCGCGTATCGAGGAGGCCGGGGGTCCGTCGGCCCCCGGCCTTCGTCGTGCCCGTTCGCGGGTTCGAGGGCATCGGGCCGGACGTCCGTAAGGTGTACGGAGAATATAGGCTGTCCGGCATGGCGGGAGAATCCACAGGCAGCGAACCGGACCGCACCCTTCGGCTCCTGTGGCGGTCGCACTTCGGCGAGCCCGTCGGATCCAGGGGTCCCAAGCAGCGATCGAGCGTCGACGAGGTCGTCGCGACGGCGGTGCAACTGGCCGATGTCGACGGCATCGAGGCCGTGTCGATGCGGCGCATCGCCGACCGTCTCGGGCTGAAGCCGATGTCGGTCTACACCTATGTGCCGGGCAAGGCCGAGCTCGTCGACCTCATGGTCGATCGCGTCGCGGGCGAGATGGCGCTGCCGAGCCTCGACGGCGACCTGCGCGAGCGCCTCGCACAGATCGCGCGACAGCAGTGGAACGAGTACCTGCGGCATCCGTGGCTGCTCTCGATCGACACCAGCAGGCCGCCCCTCGGGCCGAACGTCTCCGACCACTGGGAGTGGTGCCTGCGTGCGATCGACGGCCTCGGACTCTCCGACCTCGACATGGACCGCATCGTCACGCTGCTGCTCGGCTTCGTTACCGGGCCGGCGCGCGCGCATCTCGACGCAGAGCGGCATCGCGCGGCCGACCAGGAGTCGGCCGTCGACTGGTGGGAGCGCAACGAGCCGCTGCTCGACGAGATCCTCGATGCGGAGCGCTATCCCGTGTCGGCACGGGTCGGGCAGGCCGCGGGCGCGGCGGATCCCGCAGACCCGTCGGACGGCTTCGAGTTCGGACTCGCGCGCCTGATCGACGGCATCGTGGACTACATCGGGGTCACGGCCGAGCGATGAATCGGGCGAGACGAGCGGCGCCAGGACCGCTCGCGTCCGTTCACTTCTCGGCGGGCGGCCGCATGAGGAGGCCGGTGACGACGCCGACCACGATGCCCGCGGGCAGCCACAGCCAGAAGCTCGTCCAGAGGCTCACGCCGACGCCGACGAGCACGCCGACGATGAGCCCGACGATCAGCTGATTGCGACGGGCATTGCGTGAGGGGGTCTGCTCGGCCATGCCCTCAGCCTACGTCGGCGCCGGAGGTCGTCAGAGCAGCCCGAGGGAGCGCACCGCGTCGCGTTCTTCGACGAGTTCGGCGACGGATGCCTCGATGCGGCGCCGGGCGAAGTCGTCGACCTCGAGTCCCTGGCGGATGCGCCAGGCGCCGTCGACCGAGTCGACCGGGAACGAGGAGACGAGTCCCTCGGGCACCCCGTAGGAGCCGTCGGAGACGACCGCAGCGCTCGTCCACCCGTCGGGAGTTCCGAGCACCCAGTCGTGCACGTGGTCGATCGTCGCGCTCGCGGCAGAGCCGACCGACGATGAGCCGCGCACCTCGATGATCTCGGCGCCTCGCTTGGCCACCCGAGGGATGAATTCGTCGACGAGCCATTCGCGGACCCCGTCGGGACCGCCGAGGCGGCCGGCGAGAAGCCCCGGAACCGAGTCGCCCGCCGCGGTGGCGTGCGCGATGTCGGGGAACTGCGTCGCCGAGTGATTGCCCCAGATGGTGACGCCGCGGATGTCGCCGACCGGGGTGTCGACGGTGGCCGCGAGCTGACCCAGCGCACGGTTGTGGTCGAGCCGTGTGAGCGCGGTGAAGCGTTCGGCCGGGACATCCGGTGCGTGCGCCGAGGCGATGAGGGCGTTCGTGTTCGCGGGGTTGCCGACCACGACGACGCGGATGTCGTCGGCCGCGCCGGCGTTGATCGCGGCGCCCTGCGGGCCGAAGATGCCGCCGTTCGCGCTGAGCAGGTCGCCGCGCTCCATGCCGGCGGTGCGCGGGCGGGCGCCGACGAGGAGGGCGATGTTCGACCCGGCGAAGGCGGCGTTCGCGTCGTCGTAGACTTCGACGTGCGAGAGCAGCGGGAAGGCGGAGTCCTGCAGCTCGAGGGCCGCGCCCTCTGCGGCGCGCAGGCCCTGCGGGATCTCGAGCAGGTTGAGCCGTACCGGGGTGTCGGGCCCGAGCATGGCGCCCGAGGCGATGCGGAACAGGAGTGCGTACCCGATCTGGCCGCCCGCGCCCGTGAGCGTGACGGTGATCGGCTTCTTCGCGGCCATGCTCCGAGCCTAACCGCCTCGCGGCATCCGATCCGTCGCCGGAACGGACGGCGATGAGCCGCCATGCGGTTCCGGCGCGGCACCCGGCCGCGGCATCCGGTGGTCGGCATGTTGCGAGCCGCCATGCGGTTCCGGCGCGGCACCCGGCCGCGGCATCCGGTGGTCGGCATGTTGCGAGCCGCCATGCGGTTCCGGCGCGGCACCCGGCCGTGGCATCCGGTGGTCGATACCGTGGCGCCATGAGAGAGATGTATCCGGAGATCGAGCCGCTGGAGACCGGCATGCTCGACGTGGGGGACGGCCAGCACATCTATTGGGAGGTGTCGGGCAATCGGCGGGGGAAGCCGGTCGTGTTCCTGCACGGGGGACCCGGCGCCGGAACCGCGCCCGATCACCGCCGGCTCTTCGACCCCGAGCGCTATCGCATCGTGCTCTTCGACCAGCGCGGCTGCGGTCTCTCGATCCCGCACGCGAGCGAGCCCGACGCGAACCTCGCCGCCAACACGACATGGCACCTCGTGGCCGACATGGAGCGGCTGCGCGGGCATCTCAGCATCGACACCTGGCAGGTGTTCGGCGGCTCGTGGGGGAGTGCGCTCGCGCTCGCGTACGCGCAGACCCACCCCGAGCGCGTCACCGAACTCGTGCTGCGCGGCATCTTCACCCTGCGCCGTCAGGAGCTCGACTGGTTCTACGAGGGCGGCGCCTCGGCGGTGTTCCCCGACCTGTGGGAGGACTTCATCGCCCCGATCCCGGCGCTCGAGCGCACGCACCTCGTCGAGGCGTACGGGCGGCTGCTCGCCGACCCGAACCCCGAGGTGCACGAGCCCGCCGCCATCGCGTGGGCACGGTGGGAGTCCTCGACGATCACGCTGCTGCCGCAGGTTGCGAACGTCGCGCGCTACACGGCCCCCGAGTACGCCACGGCGTTCGCACGCATCGAGAATCACTACTTCCGGCACGGCGGCTGGTGGGACGAGGGACAGCTGATCCGGGATGCATCGCGACTCCGCGACATCCCGGCCGTGATCATCCAAGGGCGCTACGACATGTGCACGCCCGCGATGACCGCATGGGACCTGCACCGCGCGTGGCCGGAGGCCGAACTCACGATCATCGACGACGCCGGTCACGCCTTCGACGAACCCGGCATCCTCGACGCGCTCATCACGGCGACCGATCGCTTCGCCGGTGGAGACGGGTTCGGCGGGGACGCCGTCGTGTACGAGCGTCGCGACGATGACGACGATGACGACGATGACGACGATGACGACGATGACGACGACGACGACGCCGAAGACGATGACGACGCCGAAGACGACGCCGAAGACGACGCCGAAGACGAAGTCGAAGACGACGACGACGATGATGATGACGATGACGATGACGATGACGACGACGACGACGATGACGATGCCGACCGGCGCACCGACCACGACGACCGCCCCGGCACCCGGTAGCGTCTGACCATGACGTTCAATCCCGACGCCGACATCAGCAAGGGCAAGGCATCCAAGCGCGGCCGCAACACGGGCATCGCCGTCGTGGGCGGCGGAATCGGCGCGCTCGCCATCTTCCTGATCTCGCAGTTCCTGGGCGTCGACCTGACCGGGATCGTCGGCGGCGGCGGCGGCGGCGGCGGCCAGCCCGAGGCGAGCGACTCGACCCTCGAGAAGTGTCTCACCGGCCAGGACGCGAACGAGGACGTCGAGTGCCGCATGAAGGGCGCGTCGGCCTCGCTCGAGTCGTACTGGGTCGAAGAGGCGCCGGCCATCGGCGTGAACTACAACGCCCCGCAGGACTTCGTGCTCTTCGACCAGGCGACGACGACCGCCTGCGGCAGCGCCTCGTCGGCGACCGGGCCGTTCTACTGCCCGCCCGACCAGACGATCTACATCGACGTGACGTTCTACGACGAGCTGCGCAGCCGGTTCGGCGCGAACGGCGGCACGCTCGCCGAGATGTACGTGATCGCGCACGAGTGGGGCCACCACGTGCAGAACCTCGCGGGAGTGCTCGGGCGCACGCAGGACGGGCAGACGGGTCCGGCGTCGAACGCCGTGCGGGTCGAGCTGCAGGCCGACTGCTTCGCCGGCGCCTGGGTGGCGAACGCCTCGACGGTGCCCGACGACAACGGCGTGCCGTTCCTGCAGCAGATCACCGTGGCGCAACGCGAGGACGCGCTCGACGCCGCCGCATCGGTCGGCGACGACCACATCCAGCAGGCGACGCAGGGCCAGGTGAACCCGCACTCCTTCACGCACGGCACGAGCGAACAGCGGAAGGACTGGTTCGAGGCCGGCTTCGAGCAGGGTGCCCAGGCCTGCGACACGTTCTCGGTCGGCGCCGGCAGCCTCTGACCGCACGGCGCGAACGAATTCGCCCGATCGGCGTCATGATCCGGTCGGTCCGCCGTCTCTCCAGTAAGCGCACCGTGACGTGCGCAGGACGGAGCGACGATCATGGCACGACGACGACGTGACACCCCGACTCCTCACCGTGAGTTCTTCCGCGCGGTGACGATCGACGAGACGGTTGCGCTCTCGTGCACCTGCAGCCGCGGCGCCGACCACTGGTACGCGGAGCCGATGGACGGTGCGCCTCGGAACGAGGGCACGCAGCTCGGTGCGAGGATCGGGAAGACTACGACGCCCGAACCGGGGGGACCGGCGCTCAGTCTGCGAGCGCTGCGACGTTCGCCTGACGGAGCCCGCCCGGCCTGGTGAACGTTGCGCGGTGCGTGCGTGCGCCGTGCGACCCACCGGGGTCGCCCCCGGAAATGGGGGAAGCGCGCGCGGCTGAACGGTCGTAACGTGGTGCACGTCCGTGGAGTGCACTCCCTGCGCAACGAGCACCGAGGCGGAACAGACAGACGACATCGCGCACGCTCCTCGGGCCTCGTCGAACACACTCGGACGAGACGCTGAGCCGAGGAGGGGGACATGGCGTGGACGACGCGGCGCATCCTCATCGCGGTCGGCGTCTCGACGGTCGTGATCCTCGCGGTCGCCGTCACCCTCGACCGGCTCGCCGCCGATGGCGGGGCCGCTGATCCCAGTTCCGTCGCAACGGACGGCGCCGATGCACCGGGCACGGCCACCGGCCCGAACGGCGACGACTCCGCGGCCGGGGCGTCCGAGCCGCCCGGGTCGTCCGGTGACGACGGGAACGCGAGCGAGGTGCTTCCGCCCCTCGAACCGATGTCGGGGCTGCCCGATCCCGTCGTTCCCACGCCGTTCGTCTCGAGTCCGCTGCCACCCGACGCCGCGGTGTCCGGTGGTCTCGTCGACGGGTTTCCGGCGGGCATCGCCGTGTACGAGGCATCCGAAATCGTCTCGAGCTCGGTGAGCTCGGCGGGAGAGCACCTGCAGGCGACGCTCGCAGCGCGAACCGAGGCCGGACCGCAGGCCGTGCTCGACTTCTACTCGCAGCACTTCGGGTCGCTCGGACTCACCTCGACGATCGCGCCGGCCGTCGGCGGTTCCCGGGCGCTCAGCTTCGCGAACGGCGGCGATTCCCTCGTCGTGACGGTGACCGGCGGCTCGGCGGGAACCGACTACACGGTGTTCGCGACCCTGACCGCGCAGGGATGACCGTGTACCTCTCATTCTCGGATCTGCGCAAGGCGAAGCAGCAACCCGACGCCGAGACCGAGACGGAGGGCGCAGCCGACGGTGCCGACGGTGCCGACACGTCGGCCGGCGCACCAGGAGGGATATCGCCGACGGTCCGGGTCGCGTCGGCACGCGTCTCCTCGGTCGTCATCGCCCTCGGCATCGTCAGCATGTTCACCGACATCTCGTCCGAGGCGACCGCGGCGATCCTCCCGCTCTACATCACCGGCGTCATCGGCCTCTCCACGGTCGCGTACGGATTCATCGACGGCCTCTACCAAGGGGTCAGCGCCATCGTGCGCATCGCAGCCGGGTACGCGGCCGACCGCGGCGATCAGCCCAAGTGGGTCGCCATGTTCGGGTACGGCATCTCGGCGATCGCGCGAGTGGGGCTGCTCTTCGCCAGCGGGTTCGCCGCGCTCACGGCGGTCGTGGTCGTCGACCGACTGGGCAAGGGGGCACGAACGGCACCGCGCGACGCGCTCATCGCCGCGTCATCCGAACCCTCCTCCCTCGGCCGCTCGTTCGGCGTGCATCGGATGCTCGACACGGTCGGCGCCGCCGTCGGGCCCCTCCTCGCATTCGTCATCCTCCTGTTCATCCCCGACGGGTACACGACCGTCTTCGTGGTGTCGCTCGCGTTCGCGGTGCTCGGGGTGATCGTCCTCGGAATCTTCGTGCCGAACAAGCGACCGCGTGCGGAACGCGCCGCCGGCGACGGCCGCCCGGCGCCGTTCCGATGGAAGCACCTCGGAGACCCCAGGCTCACCCGTTTGCTCCTCGTCGCGGCGTTGTTCGGATCGGTCACGATCGGCGACGGATTCGTCTACCTCGTGCTGCAGAGTCGTGGAGCCTTCGCCGCGGAGTGGTTTCCGCTGTTCTACGTGGGCACCAACATCGCCTTCCTCGCCCTGGCGGTGCCGTTCGGGCGATTGTCCGACCGGTTCGGCAGCGCCCGGATCTTCGTCATCGGGCACGTCGCCCTCCTCGGCACCTATGTCCTCGCGGCCATCCCCGTCAGCGGTGCGCTCATCACGATCGCGTGCCTCGTGCTGCTGGGCGCCTTCTACGCGGCGACCGACGGCATCCTCGCCGCACTCGCGAGCCAGTGCACCCCGGTGGCCGCACGCGCGAGCGGCATCGCCGCGGCGCAGACGGTGGTCGCGGTCACGCGTCTCATCGCCTCCGTCGGCTTCGGCCTGCTCTGGTACACGATCGGACGGACGGAAGCGGTCATGGTCGTGGCCGTCATCCTCGCGGTCCTCATCCCAATCGCGGCCTGGTTGCTGCTGGGGGCGAAGGGGAGGTCGACGGGAGGCCCGCCGCACGATGACGTGCCGGCAGCCGTCGTCGCGGCCGACGCGACATCCGACAGTCCGCCCCTGCACGACGAAGGCCGTGCGGAGCCCGCCGAATGACGCCGAGACTGAAGTGGACGATCGTCGTCGTGGCCGCGATCGTCCTGCTCGGCGGGTCGCTCGCGTACGCGATCTCGGCCTTCCTCCGATTCCAGGCCGTCGCGTCGACCGCCGGCGAACGCAGCGGCCCACCACTCACCGCGATCGAGCCGGGACAGATCGTCTTCCGATCGACCGATCCCGGGACCGAGTACGGCCACGTCGCCTCGGTGCCGATCGGAGCACCGGGCGCGGCGCGTGCCGTCGCCGAGCTCACGTGCGATCGCGTCGACGCGAGCGCCGCGCTCGTCTCGTGCCTGCGCACGCAGCGCGGGATCGTGACGAGGTTCGAATGGCAGGTGCTCGACGAACGGTTCGACGCCCGATGGGAAGCTCCGCTGCCCGGCGTCCCGAGCCGCACGCGGGTCGCGGATGACTCGAGCTACTGGGCATCGACGGCATTCGTCACGGGCCACACCTACGCGACCGTGGGCTTCTCGACCGCGACGGTCATCGTCGGCGCCGACGGTACCGAGTACGGCAACCTCGAGGACTTCGCCTTCACGGTCAACGGCGATTCCGTCACCTCCGTCGACCGGAACTTCTGGGGTGTGACCTTCGTGCCCGGTACCGACGGGTTCTTCGCCACGGCCGCCGCAGGAGGGCGCACCTGGCTGGTCCGCGGGGATCTCGGCGATCGGACCCTCGTCGCCATCCATGACGCAGTCGAGTGCCCCTCGCTCTCCCCGGACGGCGAGCGCATCGCGTTCAAGAAGCCCGTCGGCGAGGCGCCGACGAAGACGTGGACGATCGCCGTGCTCGACCTCGCGACGGGCGAGGAGGTCGTCCTGCCCGAGTCGCGCAACGTCGACGACCAGGTGGAGTGGCTCGACGACGAGACGATCGTCTACGGTCTCCCACGGGCCGCCGCCGGAGACAGCGATGTCTGGGCGATCGCCGCCGACGGCGGCGGGGAGCCCGAGCTGCTCATCGAGCACGCCTGGTCGCCCTCGGTCGTCCGTTAGCCGGCGGCCCGCGGTGTCGGAGCCTCAGCCGCTGTCGGAGCCTCAGCCGCTGACGACGATGTCCGCCCAGAGGTTGTGGGCCGTGATCTGGCCCGGGTAGTTCGTACCGGCGTAGGTGTAGACCCCGCCGTTCGGAAGCGTCGCCAGCGAGCCGCGCACGACGGATGCGGCGAGTGCGTTGAGATCCGCTGCATAGCGACCACGGGTGGTGAGGTACGTCGCGCGGTACTCCACGCCCGGCTCGAGCACGACCGAGGTGGGGAACTGGACGGTCTGCCAGCCCGAGGCGGTCTCCGTCGTGCTGGTCGCGGTCGCGAGCGGGGTCACGGTGTTGGCGCCCCAGAGGAACACCTGATGGGTGGCGGCATCGCCGGGCGCCTTGTAGAACCGGATGGCCGACACCCGCACCGGGGCGGAGGTGGTGAACCGCACGCCGAGCTGCACGGTGGTGGCGTCGTCCCACGAGGTGTTCGAGGGCGTCTGACCGGCGAAGAACACGGGGCCCGTCACGGCCGAGGCCGTCGTGAACGACCAGGTGCCGCCGCCGACGCTGCCGTTGCCGGTCCCGCCGGCGACCGTCACCGTCGCCGTGAACTTGGTCGACGCCGGCAGCGGGCTTGTGGGTGTGAATCGCACCGTGGATGCTCCGGCGTCCCACGCGGAGACGCCGGGGACGGCGCCGCCGGGTCCGCTCAGCGCGATCTGCGGCGTACCGCCGAGCAGGTCGCCGCCGAGCACCGCACGGACGACGGTCAGGGGATCGACGAGGGCGGCACCGCTCGCCGGCACGGAACTCACGAGCACGGCCGGCTTCGGGGGATCGGGCAGATCGCGGAACACGACGTCGACGAAGTAGTTCGTGCGATTCCAGCTGAAGGCCGGGATCTCGGCACCGGCCCCGTACCGGTACCGGCCGTTGAGCTCGGCGACCGCGGTGAGCGGGCCCTTCACCTGGGCGACGGCGAAGTCGTTCGACGTGTAGGCGTAGTTCCCGTTCGGTGCCAGGTACGACGCGACGTACTCGCGTCCGGGCTGGATCGCGACCGGCGTCGCGAACGAGGCCTGCTGCCATCCGCTCGACGATTCCGCCGCGAACGTCACGGTCGCGAGGCGTTGCCCGGTCGCCGCGTCCCACAGCGATCCCGTGTGCGTCCCGGTGTTGCCTGCGCCCTTGTAGAAGCGGATGCCGGTGGCCTCGCCGTTCGTCGTCGACGTGAACGCGACCCCGAGTTCGACAGACGACGGGTCGTTCGCCGCGGGGACCTCGGGCGTCCGATCGCTGAAGAGGCGGAACACGTCAGGGGGGACCGGCGCCGTGACCTGGAAGCTCCAGGTCCGATCGGCGAGCGAACCGGGGCCGTCGAATGCGGTCACGTTCTTGAGCGAGACCGTGACGGTGGCACCCGGAGCGAAGTCCGCGGCCGGGTCGAAGGTGAGGAGCTTCCGGTCCGCGGACAACGTGGTCGTTCCGGTGATCGACGTGCCCGCCGCACTGGCGGTGAGCGAGTAGCCGTCGGCGATCTTCGCGTTGAACGCGACCGAGATCGTGGAACCGACCGTGACATCCGTCGCATTCTCGGCGGGAGTCGTCGAGACGACGGCCAGCGCCGTGGGGGCCGGATCGAAGACCACGTCGACGAGGTAGCTCGACGTGCTGCGGCTCGAGGGGAAGTCGCCGCCGTAGCTGTAGGCCCCGGCCCCGGCGGTCGTCGAGAGCGGGCCCACGCTGAGCGGCGACGCCAGCGCGCCGATCGTGGTCGAGTAGTGGCCGGCCGGAGCGCGGTACGCCGCGATGTACTCCGTGCCCGCGGTGACGGCGACGGGGGTGGCGAACGTCAGCGTCTGCCAGCCGCTCGTCGTCTCCGCGGTGAACGTGCCGGTCGCCAGCAGCGTGCCCGATGCCGTCCACAGGCTCCCCGTGTGCGTTCCGGTGTTGGCCGCTCCCTTGTAGAACGACACTCCGGTCACCTTGCCGTTGACGGCCGTCTTGAACGCGGTGCCGAGCACGAGGCTCACCTGCTCCGGATTGTCGAGGACGCCCGGGACCGTCGAGTCGGTGAAGAGGCCGCACGGGCAGGCGCCGGGCACGGGATCGGGCTTCGCCGTGCGGAAGGTCCAGGTCGCCCCTGCTCCGAGCGGGAGCCCGGTCGCGGTGGTGGCGGTCACCTGCACGGTGTAGTTCACGAAACCGGCGAGCCGGTTGGTCGGGGTGAAGGTGAGTGTCCGGGTCGCCGCGTCGTAGACGGTCGCACCTGCCACGACCGACCCCAGCTCGTCGACGACGCGGACCTCGTAACTGGTCACCGGCTTCGACAGCGTGGCCGAGATCGTCGTGTTCGTGGCGACACTGGACGAACCGGGCAGCGGCCAGCGCGAGACGGCGGTGACCGGGGAGGTGTCGTTCGTGTCGAAGAGGACGTCGACGTAGTAGTTCGAGGCGTCCCAGGACTCTGCAGGCATCCAGCCCTGGATGCCGAACACCCCTGCCGGCTGACCGCCGAGCCCGCCGGGCAGCAGGAATGGATCCCGCTCGAGACCGCTCGCGGTGAACGCGTGCGGCACCGCGGCGTAGTGGCCGTTCGGAGCCCAGTAGGACGCGGTGTAGGTCGTTCCGGCGCTCACTTCGACCGGTGTGGCGAAGCGGAGCACCTGCCACCCCTCCGCGCTCTCTCCCGTGAACGTCCCCGTCGCCAGCAGCGTCCCGTTGGGGGCCCACAGCGAACCGGTGTGGGTGCCGGTGTTGGCCCTGCTCTTGTAGAACCGGACGCCCTGGACGAACCCGCCGACCATGGGGGTGAACCGCAGCCCGAGTTCGACCGGTGATCCGTCACCTGCATCGGGCACGACGGGCGTCTCGGCGCCGAACGCGGAGTAGGGGCCGGTGACCCGCAGTTTCACTTCGGTGCCGGCGGCGGGGAAGTTGGCACTGTCGTCGATGGCGCGGGCGAGCACGGAGACCTCGCCCATGCCGTGCAGCGCGAACGAGTAGCTCCAGTTCGTGAGCCCGGTGGCGGGGTGCCACGACGCGCCGCCGTCGGTCGAGACCTCGACTCCCGCGACCACGCCGCCCGTGTCGCTCGCCGTGCCGGTGAGGGTGACCATCGACCCGTTCGCGACCTGGGTCCCTGTAGCAGGTGAGCTGATCGTCAGGGTCGGGGCGACCGTGTCGGTGCTCCGCGTCGCAGCCACGAGCCCCGACTGCAGGGAGGCCGGGAACGCGCCCATGTCCGCGAGCAGGTTGACCTCGGCCTGCTGCATCCTGGGGTCGGCGGCGGCGCCGTCTCCGTCGTGCCCCTGGTCGAGTCCCCAGGTCCACTGGATGCTTCCCGAGGAGAACACCAGCGCCCCGCTCTTCGCGCGGTACAGGGTCACGTGGTGTTCGGTGACACCGGGCGCGACGCGATTGCCGAAGTCCTGGAGGTACTCCGGAACAGCGCCGGTCGTCGTCGAGAGACGGATCAGGCCCGGTGGCCGCCGACCGTTGTCGATGTCCTCGTCGGACTCGTAGCCCACGGTATGGGCGGCCAGTTGTGTCGTGCTCCCCGCCGGTTTGGTCGCGAGCACGGTATTGCGCCAGAGCCGTGTCTTCCCCTCCTGGGCGGACACGGTGACGGGCAGATCGGAGTGGTTCGACATGTACATCGTGCCGAGGAGCTGGTTCTCCGGGAGGTTCCCGCCGTTCGCCGTCGTCGCGAACCGGGGGTCGCGCCAGGTTCCGGTCCACTCGGGCGAGGGGTCGACCTTCCCGTTGGACCACGTCTCCTTGTAGCTCACGAGCGTGCGATAGGGCGAGGCTGAGGCATCGGCCGAGGGCTCGTACCGGGTGCGCCAGTACCCGACGTTGCCGCCGAGGAACTGGATGTCGACGCCCGCGTCCCGTGCCGCCTGGATGTTCGCCCGCTGCGCGCCCGACCAGTACTCGTCGTGCCCGACGGAGAGGAACACTTCGTGCTTCAGCAACGCCGCCCCGTTGCGCGCGGTGTCGACCCCGCTCGCGTAGGTGACGTCGTAGCCGTTCCGTTCGAGGAACCTGACCATCGCGAATTCGGCCGAGAAGTAGAAGTCGCGGGTCGTCACGCCGTTCCGCGTCGAGAACGGACGGTTGTAGCTCAACTTGTAGGCGCGACCGTTCGCCGCGCCCGCGTAGAAGTCCGATCCGCCGTACAGGTTGTACGCGTGCCAGGTCGGGTCGGAGGTCTGGAACATGACGGCGGCGGTGCTCGCTGAATCGCGCACGATGAACGTGATGTGACTCTGTCCGCCCGTGTCGGCACGGGTGAGCAGCGCGACGTACACGCCTGACACGGCGGTCGACGGCACCGCCCATGAGGCGGAGACGCGCCAGTTGCCGCAGTCGTAGAGTTCGGTGCTGACATCCGTGATGCACTGGGGCTGGCTCTGGGGGAGCGTCACCTTCGGTGCGACGCTGCCGATCTTGCGCGCACCGAGGCCCTGGTACCAGCCCGTGCGGTAGATGTCGATCGTGTAGGCGCGCGCGTTCGTATCGATCTTGAAGTCGACGGTGCTGCCGACGTTCACGCTGATGTCGGTGGCGAATCCCTGGATCGAGTCATCGCCGGCACCGTCGATCTGCCAGACGGACGGGTCGGTGCCGGGGAGCGCGTTCTCGCAGGCGATCGGGTTGGCACAGGCGGCCGCGTCGGCGCTCGTCGCGGAGGTGGTGATGCCGAGCGTGGCGGTCAGTCCGACGACGGCCGTGAGGGCGAGGAGGCGCCGAACGGTCTTCGAACCCGGGTTCGCGCCAGTCTGCTGTTGATCGTGGATTGCATTCACGGTTGGGTATCCTCACCCTGGTGGCTCACGCCGCCCGTACGGGCAGCGGCCCTCGGTTCCACACCTACCGCAGATCGCCGTTCGGCGCTCCCCCCACTTCAGAGGCCACGGCCCGATTCGACGGGGCGCTGCCCGGTCTGTCGCCCCCGCACTGGGGGATTGTCGGCCATAGGGCCGTATGCGACTCTCGGAGAGCAACCGCGTCGCCGTGGTGCATCGGCACCCCTCCGACGCGGTGCACCAGTGAGAACCCGAACCCCGAATGGTGCGGTGCATCCGCCCTGCAAGGAGGACACTCCATGTCCTACCCGCTGACGGTCGCTGTGGTCGGAGCCGGCTACTGGGGGCCGAACCTGGCTCGCAACTTCAACCTGAGCCTCGACTGGCGCCTGGCCGCAATCTGCGATCTCGACGTCGACCGCGCGGCCGCGCTCGCGTCGCAGTTCCGGGATGTGCGCGGAACGAGCGACCTCGAGGAGCTGCTCGCAGACCCCGAGATCGATGCGATCGCGATCGCGACGCCCGCCAGGACGCATTTCGCGATCGCGACGGCCGCGATGCGGGCGGGCAAGCACGTGGTCGTCGAGAAGCCGATCGCCGACAGCAGCGAGAAGGCGGTCGAGATGATCCGCGCCGCCGGCGAGGCCGAAGTCGTGCTCATGACCGACCACACCTACTGCTACGCCCCCGCCGTCCTCAAGATCCGCGAACTGATCCGGGCGGGCGAGCTCGGCGAGATCCTCTTCGTCGACTCGGTTCGCATCAACCTCGGTCTGATCCAACCCGACGTCGACGTGTTCTGGGATCTCGCGCCGCACGACCTGTCGATCATCGACTTCATCCTCCCGGGCGGGTTGCACCCGATGTCGGTGGCTGCGCACGGTGCCGACCCTCTCAAGGCGGGCAAGAGCTGCATCGGCTACCTCTCGCTGCCGCTCGAAGGCGGCGCGGTCGCGCACGTCCACGTCAACTGGCTGAGCCCGACGAAGATCAGGCAGATGATCATCGGCGGCGCGAAGCGCACGCTCGTCTGGGACGATCTCAATCCCCAGCAGCGGGTGAGCGTCTTCGACCGGGGCGTCGATCTCGGCCAGCAGGCGATCGACGAGGCCGATCGGAGCGCCGTGACCATCTCGTACCGACTCGGCGACACGTGGTCCCCGGCGCTCCAGGAACGCGAGGCGCTCGCCTCGATGGTGTCGGAGTTCGCGGAGTCGATTCGCGAACGGCGCACCGCGCGCACCGACGGCGGTTCGGGGCTCAGGGTGCTGCGTGTGCTCGAGGCGGCATCCGAGAGTCTCGGCGGCGGGGGCAAGGTCGTCGCCCTTGCGGACCCGACGGCGCCGACGGCACTCGACGGAGCGCGTTCGGTTCAGCTTGCGGGAGAACCGGCATGACGCAGTTGCAGGGGGCGACCGTACTCGTCACGGGCGGTGCCGGCACGATCGGGTCGACGCTCGTCGACCAGCTGCTCGATGCCGGCGTCGAACGCATCGAGATCCTCGACAACCTCGTGCGCGGTCGTCTCGAGAACATCGCGCCGGCGCTCGCGTCCGAGCGCGTGACCCTCGTCGACGGAGACATCCGGAATCGGGACCTGGTGCACGACCTCACGCGGGGCAAGGATCTCGTCTTCCACCAGGCGGCGATCAGGATCACGCAGTGCGCGGAGGAACCGCGTCTCGCGCTCGAGGTGCTGGTCGACGGCACCTTCAACGTGCTCGAGGCCGCAGCCGAGCATCGGGTCGCCAAGCTCGTGTCGGCGTCGAGCGCGTCGGTCTACGGGATGGCCGAGGAGTTCCCGACCGGTGAGCGCCACCACCACCACAACAACGACACCTTCTACGGTGCCGCGAAGTCGTTCAACGAGGGCATGCTCCGGAGCTTCCACGCGATGTACGGCCTCGATCACGTGATGCTCCGATACTTCAACGTCTACGGGCCGCGGATGGACGTGCACGGTCTCTACACCGAGGTGCTCGTGCGCTGGATGGAGCGGATCGCCGACGGGAAGCCGCCACTCGTCTTCGGCGACGGACTGCAGACGATGGACTTCGTGTTCACCCGCGACGTCGCGCGGGCGAACGTGCTGGCCGCCGCGAGCGACGTCCGCGAGGGCGTCTACAACGTCGCGAGCGGCCGCGAGACGAGCCTGCTCGAGCTCGCGCAGGCACTGCTGCGCGTGATGGGTTCCGATCTCGCGGTCGAGCACGGACCCGACCGCGCAGTGAACGGTGTCGTGCGGCGGCTCGCCGACACCTCGGCGGCGAGCCGAGACCTCGGCTTCGTCGCGGAGGTCGGGCTGGAGCAGGGGCTCGCCGAGCTCGTCGAGTGGTGGCGACCGCAGCGTGAGGCGATCGCCGCTGGGAGGACGACGGCGATCGCATGAACACCGGAGCACCCGCGCGGATCAATGTGATGAAGCCGTGGCTCGGCGCCGAGGAGGCGGCGGCGCTCGCCGAGGTCATCGAGTCGGGCTGGGTCGCCCAGGGTCCGCGGGTCGCCGAGTTCGAGCACGGCTTCGCGACCGCGATGCAGGCGCCCGAGGCCGTCGCGACCTCGAGCTGCACGACCGCGTTGCACCTTGCGCTCGTGGTCGCCGGCGTCGTCGCCGGAGACGACGTCGTGGTCCCGTCCTTCTCGTTCATCGCCACCGCGAACGCGCCGACGTACGTGGGCGCGCGCCCCGTCTTCGCCGATGTCGACGCCGAGACGGGGGATCTCACCGCGGAGACCGTCGCGGCCGCCCTGACGCCGGAGACGGCCGCGGTGATCGTCGTCGATCAGGGCGGTGTCCCGGTCGATCTCGCCCCGATCAGGGCGCTGTGCGATCCGCTCGGCATCGTGGTGATCGAGGATGCCGCCTGCGGCGCCGGGTCGACGTACCGCGGTCGACCGGTCGGGGCCGGCGCCGAGATCTCCGCATGGTCGTTCCACCCGCGGAAGATCCTCACGACCGGGGAAGGCGGCATGATCACCACGAGTCGTGCCGACTGGGCCGAGCGTGCCCGCAGGCTCCGCGAGCACGCGATGAGCGTCTCGGCGGCCGAGCGGCACGCGAGTCTCGTCTCGCCGCCCGAGGAGTACGGCGAGATCGGCTTCAACTACCGCATGACCGACCTGCAGGCCGCCGTGGGGCTCGTACAGCTCGGCAGGCTCGCCGAGGTCGTCGAGCGACGGCGCGAGCTCGCGGGGCGCTACCGCTCGGCGCTCGCCGACGCTTCGGGCGTGCGGCTCGTCGGCGACCCCGCCTGGGGAACGAGCAACTTCCAGTCGCTCTGGCTCGAGGTGCTGCCCGAGTACCCGATCGACCGGGAGGGTCTGCTGGTCGCGCTCGCCGAGGCGGGCGTCTCCGCACGGCGCGGCATCATGGCCGCGCACCGACAGCCCGCGTACGCCGACCGCGACACCGGCGCTGCGGCGCTGCCCGTGACCGAACGCCTCGCCGACGCCACGATCGTCCTCCCGCTCTTCCACCAGATGACCGACGACGAACTCGACCGCGTCACGGCCGTCGTGCTCGAGGCCGGGCGCTTCCGACCGTGAAGGGTCTGGTGCTCGTCGGGTCGAGCGGCCTCTCCCGTGAGGTCGTGCCCGTGCTGCGCGAGGCCGGACGCGACATCGTCGGCGTGCTCGACGACCGGCACGCCGGGCTTCCTCGCACGGTCGGCGGCGTGCCCGTGCTCGGCGGTGTCGAGGACGTCGTGGGCCATCCCGATGCCGACGTGCTCGTCTGCGTCGGCTCGGGGCTCGTGCGCGCGGCGATCGTCGAGCGGATGTCGCGCGCCGGAGTGGATCCCTCGCGCTACGTCACCCTGATCGACCCGTCGGTGCGCAATCCCGGCGGCTGCGCGATCGGCGCGGGGTCCATCCTGCTCGCGAACGTGGTCATCACCGCCGACGCGGTGCTCGGCGGGCACGTCGTGGCGATGCCCGGGGTCACCGTCACCCACGACTGCCGCGTCGACGATTTCGCGACCCTGGCATCCGGCGTGTCGCTCGGGGGCGGTGTCCGCATCGGTCGCGGAGCGTACCTCGGGATGAACGCGTCGGTGCTGCCGGGCTGTGCCGTGGGTTCGGGTGCGACCGTCGGCATGGGCGCGGTCGTGCTCGCCGACGTGCCGGACGACGAGACCTGGGCCGGCGTGCCGGCGCGACGGCTGGGAGGGTCGGCATGAGCAGCATCCCGACGACGAGGGTGCCGTTCCTCGACCTCGCGGCGCAGCAGGCCGAGGTCGCCGATGAGGTGCTGCCCGTGTGGCGTGCGCAATTCGAGTCCGCGTCGTTCATCGGAGGTCCCGAGGTCGCCGCGTTCGAGCGCGACTACGCCGCGTACATCGGCGTCGAGCACTGCATCGGCGTCGGCAACGGCACGGACGCGGTCGAGCTGGCGCTGCGCGCCGTCGGCGTCGGGCGGGGTGACGAGGTGATCATTCCCGTCAACACGTTCATCGCCACGGCCGAGGCGGCGACGCGCATCGGTGCGACGCCGGTGTTCGTCGACGTCGACGACGAGCACCTGCTCATCGACCCGTCCGCCGTGGAGGCTGCGATCACCCCGCGTACGCGTGCGATCGTTCCCGTGCACCTGTACGGGCAGACCGCGCCCGTCGAGGATCTCCAGCCCATCGCCGAGCGCCACGGCCTCGCCATCGTCGAGGACGCTGCGCAATCGCAGGGCGCCTCGTCGGCATTCGGACGCGCCGGCGCGCTCGGGCGGGTCGCGGCGACGAGCTTCTATCCGGGCAAGAACCTCGGTGCCGGGGGCGACGCCGGCGCCGTGCTGACGGACGACCCGGTCGTGGCGGACTTCGTGCGCAACTTCGCAGCCCACGGCAGCCTGGTGAAGTACGTTCACGACCGCGCGGGGGCGAACTCGCGCCTCGACGCGGTTCAGGCGCCGTTGTTGCGCGCGAAGCTGCGCCGTCTCGACGACTGGAATGCGGCGCGCCGCACCGCCGCGGCCCGATACGGCGAACTGCTCGCCGACGTGTCGGGTGTGCGTGCGCCGGTGGTCCGACCGGGAAACGACGATGTCTGGCACCTCTACGTCGTGAGGGTCGACGAACGGGACCGCGTCTTCGCCGAGCTCGGCGCCTCAGGCGTCGGGTTCGCGATCCACTACCCCGCGCCATTGCACCTCACGGCCGCATACGCCGAACTCGGGTACCGCGAGGGCGAGTTCCCGGTGGCGGAGGCGGCTGCAGCTCGGATCCTCTCGCTGCCGATGTTCCCGCACCTCACTGCAGGGCAGCAGGAGATCGTGGTCGATGCGCTGAGCCGGGTCGTCGCACCCGGTCCCGCGATGGTCCGACGGCCATGAACGCGCGTCCCCGCGTCCTCGTGCAGCTCGACAATCTCGAGCTCGGCGGGGCGCAGATCAACGCGGTCCAGCTGTCCGCCGCAGTGTCGGTGCACGGCTTCGACAGCCTCCTCATCGGCCCGGAGGACACCCTCCCCGTCGAAGGGCCGTCTCTGCTGGACATCGCACGGGACTACGGGGTGCAGCTCGAGGTGTATCGGCGACCGGCGCCGCTGATGGCCCACGCGCGCACGATCTCGAGGCTCGCCGACCGCTGGGAGGCCGACCTCGTGCACGCGTTCAGCTCCTCGGAGCGGGCCGCGTACTGGGGCGCGGGGCTGTTCGGGCGGCGCGCGCTGGTCCGTACGATCTACGAGAACTCGTACGACCCGAGGACGCATCCCTCCGTGCCGGTGGTGATCGGTACCGGCTATCTGCGGGACCAGTTGGCGGACCGCCCGGGCGGTGCGATCCTCATCAGCCCTCCGGTCGACACGTCGCGGGATGCATCCGGAGTCACCGATCGCGAATCGTTCCGACGCAGGCTGGGCGTGGCCGGCGACGCGGTCGTGCTGGTCATCGTCAGCCGAGTCGCCACGGAGCTGAAGGGCCGGGGGATCGAGGACGCGATCTGCGCGGTCGAATCCGCGAACGACCCTCGGATCCACCTGATCGTGGTAGGCACCGGTGATGCCGAGGAGCGGTTGCGCGGTCGGGCCGCAGCGGTCAATGCGCGGCTCGGACGGTCCGCGATCGTGTTCTTCGGGCCGATGTCGGACCCCCGGCCCGTGTACGACGCAGCCGACGTCGTACTCGGAATGGGCAGCTCCGCTGCACGGGGGCTCGCCTTCGGCAAGCCGCTCATCGTGCTGGGCGAGCGCGGCTGGAGTGCGATCTTCCGTCCGCCCGACACCGAAGCCATCCTGCACAACAACTTCTGGAGTCCGCAGAGCGTGACCGACGGGGCCGGCATGCTCCTGGGGCACATCCGCGAACTCGTCGACCACCCAGCTGACCGCGTCGCGCTCGGACGAACGGCACGGCAGTTCGCAGAGGAGCACTTCGGACTGCCGACGATGGCGCTCCGCCTGGCGGGCGTCTACGAAGGCGCGTTGGAGTCGAGGTCGGCCTCGGCGTGGCTGGGGGACCTGCGCATGGAGGCTCGGATACTCGCCGCGAAGGCGGAGCGGACGGCCGGTCGGATGAGCGGCGGCCGGTTCTCGGGCGGGCGGGCCTCGGCATCCCTCGCGTGGAACCGGCACGGTCCGGACGGGACGCTGCAGATGGTGGAGCGGACCACGCGATGAACGCCGAGGAGCCCCAGGGAAGTGCTGCTCGCCGAACCGGGGCGAGGGCGGCCAAGGCAGCGGGCATCCTTCGCGCCGGCGGCCCGCGTGCGCTCGCCCAGCGTCTGGCGCGGCACGCGTTCCATCGACTGCACGATCCGAGCCTCGACGAGCCGCTGCTGGATGGCGATGTCGCCGATTCGACGCGGTTGAACCTGGCGACTCCCGAGCGTCGACCGTTGCGATCGGAGCAGCTGCGCATCGGGTGGGTGACGACGCCGCCGCGGGCGGGCTCGGGGGGCCACACGACGCTGTTCCGGATGGTGGAGGCGGTCGAGCGCGCAGGTCATCGCTGCGAACTCTTCCTCTACGACCGGTACGGCGGCGACGTGCGCGAGCACGAGCGCGTGATCCGCGGCTGGTGGCCGAACATCGGGGCCGGCGTGCACGACGCGTCCGCCGGGATCTCGGGGGTCGACGCGAGCGTCGCCTCGTCGTGGGACACCGCGCACGTGCTCGCCCGACGCGGCACGGCACCGATGCGGCGGCTCTATTTCATCCAGGACTTCGAGCCGTTCTTCTACGCACGCGGGTCGATGTACGCCCTGGCAGAGGACACGTATCGGTTCGGGTTCCGCTGCATCGCGCTGGGCGAGATGGTGGCCGAACTCCTCCGGTCGGAGGTCGGCATCGCTCCGGACACGACCGAGTTCGGATGCGACACCTCGGTGTATCGACTGCTCCCCGGACGTGCACGCACCGGCGTGGTGGCGTACGCGCGCCCCGACGTGCCGCGTCGGGGCTACTGGCTCGCGAGGCTCGCGCTGGAGCAGTTCCACGGACTCCACCCCGAGATCGACATCCACATGTACGGAGCGGAGATCAACGGGTTGCCGTTCCCGGTCGCTCAGCACGGCCGGCTCACCCCGGCGGAACTCAACGAACTCTACAACCGCAGCATCGCCGGGCTCGCGATGTCGTTCACGAACATCTCCCTGGTCGCCGAGGAGATGCTGGCGGCCGGTGCGATCCCCGTCGTGAACGACTCCTCGCATTCGCGCGCGGATCTCGTGAACGGGCACGTCGCGTGGGCGAACCCGACGCCCCATGGGATCGCCGCGGCACTCGGCGATGTCGTGGCACGCGCGGATCGGGACGCGGCAGCGCGGAGCGCGTCGGAGTCGGTGCGTCCGTTCGGCTGGACGAAGGCGCAGTCCGATGTCGTGCGGATCCTCGAGGACGAGGTGTACGGATCATGACACCCGCGGAGCGCGAACCCCGGACCCACGACTCTCCCATCGGGTCCGTCGGTCGACAGGCGGCATCGGGCGTGTTCTGGCTGACGGTCCAGAAATGGGTGATCAGGCTCTTCGGCTTCGTCATGATCGCGATCCTCACCAGACTTCTGACGCCGGAGGACTTCGGTGTCGTGGCCGCCGCGTCGAGCGTGCTGCCGTTCTTCTACCTGCTCGCAGATCTGGGATTCTCCGCGTACATCGTGCAGGCCGACACCACCGACCGGCGCATGTTGAGCACGGGCTTCTGGTTCTCGTCCCTGGCCGGTCTCCTGCTGTGCGGCCTCGTCATCGGGTTCGCCCCGGTCTTCGGGTCCGTGTTCGGTTCCGACGACGTCGTTCCCGTCCTGCAGGTCATGGCCCTCGCAGTGGTGCTCGTCGCCGTCGCCTCGGTGCCGATCGCGCTGCTTCGGCGAGCCATGCGGTTCCGTGCGCTGGCAGTGCAGGGGGCCATCGCCGCGCTCGCGGCTCAGGTGGTCGCCGTCACCATGGCGTTCACCGGCTTCGGCGTCTGGGCCCTGGTCGGCCAGGTGCTGGTGACCGCGTTGGTGACCGCCGTGCTCGCGTGGGTCACGGCCGGCTGGCGTCCGGCGTTCGAGTTCTCGCGCACGGAGTTCACGACGATGGCCCGGTTCGGCAGTCAGGTGCTCGGCGTCGAGTTCGTCGGCATGTGCCGCGTGTTCGCCGAGACCGCCATCATCTCGGGTGTGCTCGGCATGGCGGCGCTGGGGTACCTGAACATCGCGCAGCGACTCGTCCAGATCGTGCAGGACCTGACCGGTTCGGCGCTCCTGCCGGTGTCATCGGTCGCCTTCTCCAAGATCCGCGATTCCGCCGAGCGTCTGCGGCGGGCGTACGTGCGCGCGCTGCGCATGACCTACGCCCTGATGACCCCTCCGCTCACGGTCGTGGCGGTGGCCTCGCCGCTGATCATCCCGATCGTCTTCGGCAAGGGATGGGCGGAGAGCGCGCCTGTCGCCCAGATCCTCGCACTCGCCGGGATCATCGTCGTCGGCGCGACGCTCGATCACGGGCTCTTCTACGGACTCGGCAAGCCCGGCAGGTGGTTCGTCTACGCCGTCATCGTCGATGCGTGCACCGTCGCCACGACGGCGATCACGGCCCGATGGGGACTCGAGGCCGTCGCGTTCGGATTCCTCGTGATCGCCGGTCTCGCCACGGTGAGCCGCTGGTTCCTGGTCGGCAGGCTGCTCGAGGCGTCGCCGAGGACGGCGGCGGGGCCGTTCGGCTTCCTCATCGCTTCGGTCGTGGTCGGCTTCGGCGCCGGGTGGGCGGCGCTCGCCCTGTCGGACGGGCTTCTCCCGATCGTCAGGATCCTCATCGTGGGCTTCGCGGTTCTGGCGGCGGACCTCGTGCTGGTCCGCGTGTTCGCCCGCTCCGTCTTCGACGACCTGGTCGAGGTGCTGTCCCGGTTCGGTCGGGGAAACCGGATCCGCTCTCCGCAGAAGGAGGGATGAGGATGACCGTTGCAGCCGCCCCTCCTCCGCACATCTTGATCATCGTGCAGAACCTGCCCGTCCCGCTGGACCGGCGCGTGTGGCTGGAATGCCGGGCCCTGATCGCTCGCGGATACCGGGTCAGCGTGATCTGTCCGAAAGGACCGGGCGATCCCGCCCGCCAGCGCCTCGACGGCGTGGACATCTACAAGTACCAGCCTGCGCCCGAGGCGGGCGGGCTGGCAGGGTTCGCGTGGGAGTTCGCCTACAGCTGGGTGCGGACTGCGTGGCTGTCGCTTCGAGTGCGACGCAATCGCCGGTTCGACATCATCCAGGCCTGCAATCCGCCGGACACGTTCTGGCTGCTCGCCCTGTTGTGGCGGCCGTTCGGGGTCAGGTTCGTGTTCGACCACCATGACCTGAATCCCGAGCTCTTCCTCTCCCGGTTCGGTGCGCCCACCGGCGGGCTCAAGGCCCTCGAGTACCGTGTGCTGCGATGGCTCGAGCGGCGCACGTTCCGTGCTGCCGATCGCGTCATCTCGACGAACGACTCGTACAAGGCGATCGCGGTCGAGCGGGGGCAGCGGCGCCCGACGGACGTGACCGTCGTCCGCAGCGGGCCGGACACCCGGCAGATGCGCCCGATCTACCCCGACGATCCGCGCCCCCTCGACGGGATCAACCTCGTGTATCTCGGCATCATGGGGCCGCAGGACGGGGTCGACCAGGTGCTGCTCCTGGTCGACGAGCTCGTGCATCGGCGGGGACGGGCGAATGTGAGCGCGACGCTCCTCGGGTTCGGCGACTGCCTCGCGCAGCTCAGGGCGCAGGCGACGTCGCTCGGACTCGACGACCACGTGACCTTCACGGGGCGGGTCGACCGGGTGGCGATCGCCGAGTACCTCAGCCGCGCCGACATCGGGGTCTGCCCCGACCTGAAGACCCCGCTCAACGACCTGTCCACGATGAACAAGACGATGGAGTACATGTCGTATGCACTGCCCGCGGTGTCGTTCGACCTGCGGGAGACACGCGTGTCCGGTGCCGACACGGTGCAGTACGTCGCATCGGGCGACCTCAGGGCATTGGCCGACGTGGTCGAGGGGCTCATCGACGACCCCGAGCGGCGCGTCGAACTCGGAGCGAAGGCGCGGGCTCGCGTCGCCGCGGTCCTGGACTGGCGCCCTCAGGCGGCGGCGTACGTCTCCGTCTACGACGGTCTCTCCGGATTCGGCAACCTCGACTCGCGCACCGGGCGCGCGGACCGGGTCGCGGCCGTCCCCGAGCCCGAGCGCGCGCCGGACACCGACCCGCAGGGTCGGAGCTACGTCGACCTCGACGATCCCGAGGAGTTCCGGCGGTATCTCATCGAACGGAGAGCGCGATGACTCCGGTCGGAACCGCCGTCCACGACCTGTTGGCGCACGCGGCCGCAGGCACTCCCGATGCGCCCGCGCTGAGCTACCGGAACCGCACGGTCTCCTACGCCGAGACCTGGGGGAGCGTCTGCACCGTCGCCGATCATCTGCGAGCTCTCGGCCTCGGACGTGGCGATCGCGTGGCGATCTCCCTCGAGAAGCGGATCGAGACCGTCGTCGCGATCTTCGCCGCCTCGGCCGCCGACGGGCTGTTCGTCCCGATCAACCCCGTCCTCAAGCCGGCGCAGGTCGGTCACATCCTCGTCGACAGCGGTGCCCGAGTGCTCATCACGTCGACCGACCGACTCACCCAGCTGATCTCGATCCTGCCGGGCACCGCGATCGCCGACGTGATCCTGATCGGCGCCGCCGACGCCGGCCGCACGGACGGCGCCGCCCCGGCCGTGCACTCCCGGGTGCACCGCTGGCGCGACGGGCAGCGTGCAGGCGGAGAGGCCGGCCGATCCGCTCGGATCGATATCGATCCGGCCGCGATCCTCTACACCTCAGGCAGCACCGGCGGGCCCAAGGGCGTCGTCGTGAGTCATCGCAACCTGATCGCCGGCGCCGAGAGCGTGAGTTCCTACTTGGAGAACGACGGCGACGACGTCATCCTGAGCGCCCTGCCGCTGAGCTTCGATGCCGGTCTGAGCCAGGTCACGACGGCGTTCTCGGTCGGCGCCCACTGCGTGCTCATGAACTACCTGCTGCCCAGAGACGTTCCGAAGCTCTGCGAGCAGTACGGCGTCACCGGGCTGACGGGCGTTCCGCCGCTCTGGCAGCAGCTGATGGATGTCCCGTGGCCGAAGGAGACCGCGCACCGGCTCCGCTACTGGGCGAACACGGGCGGAAGGATGCCGCGCACGACGCTCGCCCGACTCCGCGAGACCTTCACCGAGGCGAAGCCCTACCTCATGTACGGACTCACGGAGGCGTTCCGTTCGACGTACCTCGACCCGGCTGAGGTGGATCGTCGCCCCGACTCGATCGGCAAAGCCATCCCGAATGCCGAGATCGTCGTGATGCGACCCGACGGCTCGCCGGCTTCCGTCGGCGAGGAAGGCGAGCTGGTGCACCGCGGGGCCCTCGTCGGACTCGGCTACTGGAACGACCCCGTTCGGACGGCTGAACGGTTCCGCCCGGTCGACCATGCCGACCAGCCCTGGCGCGCCCTCGAAATGGCCGTGTGGTCGGGAGATACAGTGGTGGCCGATGAGGAGGGCTTCCTGTACTTCGTCGGTCGCGCGGACGAGATGATCAAGACCTCGGGATATCGGGTGAGCCCGACCGAGATCGAGGAGGCCGCCTACGCCACCGGGCTCGTTCGCGACGCCGTCGCGTTCGGCGTCGATGATCCTGCCCTGGGCCAGCGGATCGTCCTCGTCGCCACACCGGCGGGCACGGGACTCGACGGGGGTGCACCCGTGCTCATCGCGGCGCTCCGACCGCTCCTCCCGCTGTACATGGTCCCGTCCCGGGTGGAGATCCGCGCGGAGCTGCCTCGTTCCCCGAACGGCAAGTTCGACCGCAAGCTCATCAGGGCGGAGGTCGCCGGATGAAACCGAACGAGCACATCGCCGAATTCGGCACGATCGACGCCGAGCTCGGGGTCGGCGGAATGCCGCTCAGCAGGCTCGCGGCCCGCGTCGGCTCGACGCCGTTCTTCGCCTACGACCGCACGCTGCTGGACCGGCGCGTCGATCGATTGCGCGCAGCGCTTCCGGCGCGGATCGAACTCAGCTACGCCATGAAGGCCAACCCGATGCCGGCGATCGTCCAGCATCTGGCGCGCCGGGTCGATCGGATCGACGTGGCGTCGTCGGCAGAGATGCTGACGGCGCTCGACACGACGCTCCCGGCGGACCGGGTCAGCTTCGCGGGGCCCGGCAAGGCACCGGCCGAGATCCGCCGCGCGGTCGCCTCCGGGATCATCGTGGAGATCGAGTCCGCCACCGAGTTCCGCCGGGTCGTCGCCGCCGGCGATGAGCTCGGCATCGTGCCGACCGTCGCCGTCCGGGTCAATCCGGACTTCGCAGTCAAGGGTTCGGGGATGCGGATGGGCGGAGGCCCGCAGCAGTTCGGCATCGACGCCGAGCAGGTCCCCGCAGTGCTGCACGACTTCGCAGCGGCCGGGGTGGACATCCTCGGATTCCATGTCTTCGCCGGTTCGCAGAACCTGAACGCCGCGGTCATCACCGAGGCCCAGCGACGCACCGTCGACCTCGTGACCGAGCTCGCGGAGCATCTGCCGGCACCGCTCCGGTATCTGAACCTCGGTGGAGGGTTCGGCATCCCGTACGTCGATCGGGATCGCCCACTCGATCTCGACGAGGTTGCAGCAGGGCTGCACGAGCTGGTCGACGGCGTCATCGCGGAACGGCTCCCGGATGCCACGCCGGTGATCGAGCTCGGGCGCTACCTCGTCGGGGAGTGCGGTGTGTACGTCACCCGGGTGCTCGACCGCAAGGTGTCGCGCGGCAGGACCTACCTCGTGGTCGACGGCGGGATGCACCATCAGCTCGCTGCATCCGGGAACTTCGGGCAGGCGATCCGTCGCAACTACCCCGTCGCGGTCGGCAACCGCGCCGACGCCGCAGCCGGGGGCGGCGTCACGGTGGTGGGGTGCCTCTGCACGCCGCTCGACCTGCTGGGCGACGACGTCGAGCTGCCTCCCGCGGAGATCGACGATCTCATCGTGATCTTCCAGGCCGGGGCGTACGGCCTGACCGCGAGCCCGACCGCATTCCTGGGGCATCCGGCTCCGGTGGAGGTCCTCGTCTGATCAGGTGACAGGGAGCAAGCATGGATGACACGTTCGACGCCGTTCGCGAGGTGCTGGTCGAGACGCTCGAGTTGCAGCAGCGCCCCGACGACCTGCACGCCGACACCGCACTCTTCGGTTCGCTGCCGGAACTGGATTCGTTCGGAGTGGTGCAGCTCGTGGCCGCGCTCGAGCAACGATTCGGCATCACCGTCGACGACGACGAGTTCGGGGCCGAGCTCTTCGAGACGGTGGGCACCTTGACCGAGTTCGTCGACGCGAAGCTCGCGGCCGCGTGATGGTGCTCCATGCCTCCGGTGAGCCTGCCGTCGCCCTGGCGCCTACCACCGGGTGCGAGCCTGCTACCAGGGGACCAGGGTCAGTTCGCTGTACAGGTAGTCGACGGTGTCGGCTTCGAGCCGGCTCCCGCGGAACATCTTCGGTCGAGGCCGCGGGAGTTCGATTCCGGGTCGCGGTGCGAACCCGAGAACCCGCCGTTCGGCAAGGGTGGCGACGAGCCCGCGCCGCAGCAGGTGGGCGCCGACGCTCGGCCAGGCGGCTTCGAGACATCCGGGATCTCCGCCCGCGTACAGCGGCGAGGCGAACGTGCGGACCCCCTTCCTGGCGTCCCGCCGGTACATGAGGTACCCGTGCTCATCGGCGTGCGTCACGAGCAGGTGCTGGGCCGCGGGCGCGCGCCGATGGTCCCGGTAGATCTCGGCGTCCCGCCCGCGGAGCACCCGGTGGATCGCCTCCGGATCGCTCGTGACGCGGGTTCCGCGCCGCGGGACCCACGGCAGGTTCGGTACGAGCTTCGTGCTGGTGTCCAGTCGCCGGAATCCGAGGCGTTCGTTCAGCGCGACCACGTTCCCGCTGGGGGAGAGGTCGGTGAACTCGTAGCCCTGCTGCGAGAGGAGCGCTCGCACGAGCCGGAGACCGTGCACGCGGTGATCCTCCAGCACGCAGAACGCCGCCAGATTGCAGACCCGCACCTGCTCGTCACCGACGTCTCGCAGCGAGTACACGGCGGCGTAGACGCCGACGACGCCCTCGTCGCCCACGAGTTGGAACCCGTGATTGGGGGCCGAGTCCTCCCACGGAGGCGCGACGACGCTCGCCCAGGCCTCGGCCGAGACGTTCCGGTTGAGGTGCTGATGGAGGAACCTGCCGACCGGCTCGAGATCGGCGGCCAGGATGGGACGAACTTCGACGGCCGATCCTGCCATGCCGCTCAGCCTACGCGGCGGATTCCCCGCGTGGGCAGCCCATATCGGGGGGTCGGCGACCGCTCCCCGTCCGCGATGAAGCGGACTATCCTGCTCGGCAGGGGAGGTGTCGCGATGTCACCTCGGGTCGAGGGCGGCAACGGCGATCGGGGCGCACGATGACCAGCGTGGTGATCGCGGCGCACAACGAGGAGCACGTGATCGGTGCGTGCCTCGACGCACTGCTCGGCCGGCAGGGACCGGAGCCGATCGGCATCGTGGTGAGCGCCAACGGCTGCACCGACCGCACCGCGGCGGCGGCCACCCGGCCCGGTGTGACGGTCATCGATCGAGCCGAGGCGGGCAAGACCGCCGCACTCAATGCCGCCGACGAGGTGGCGACCGGATTCCCGAGGATCTACCTGGATGCCGACATCGTCGTGCCGCCGGGCGGCATCGCCGCGATCCTGGCGTGCTTCGACGCGTCACCCCGGTCGCTGGCGGTCGTGCCCCGGCGGCGCCTGAACACCGCGGGCAGACCGTGGCCGGTCCGAGCGTACTTCTCGATCAACGAGCGGATGTCGCCCTTCCGGAACGGGCTGTTCGGTCGCGGCATGATCGCCCTGTCCGAACAGGGTCGTGCACGGTTCGACGTCTTCCCGGCGGTGATCGCCGACGACCTGTTCGTCGATTCGCAGTTCTCGGACGCCGAGAAGGCGGAGGCGAGCGAGATCGAGGTCGTCGTCGAGGCTCCGTTCACGACCTCGGACCTCCTGCGTCGCCTGGTTCGCGTGCGCCGCGGCAACCGGCAGTTGCGCGCTTCGGCCGAGGCGGGGCGGATCGCCGCGCAGGTGCGACCGGTCGACCACTGGGGGTGGCTCCGCGATGCAGTGGTGCCCGAACCCCGTCTGGCATCGGCCGCCATCCCGTACCTGATCATCACCGTGATGGCGGCCCTGCTCGCCCGCCGCCCGGTGAAGGCCGGCCGCGAGTGGGGCCGGGATGAGAGCACCCGCGGACCTCGTCGGCCGGGAGAGGAGGTCGGCAGCACATGACCGTCAATCTCTGCTTCCACGGGGTCGGAACCTGCGTTCGAGAGCGTGAACCGGGTGAGGCCGGGTACTGGGTGACCGACGAGCTCTTCCTCCGCATCCTCGACGAGGTCGGCTCTCATCCCCAGGTCCGGTTGAGCTTCGATGACGGCAACCGATCCGATGTCGCGGTGGCGCTTCCCGCGCTCCAGGAGCGCGGGCTGCGCGCCACCTTCTTCGTCCTCGCCGGTCGCCTGGGCGATCCGGTGAGTCTGAGCGACTCGGAGCTGCGGCTGTTGAGAGACGCGGGAATGGGGGTCGGCAGCCACGGCTGGTCTCATGTCCAGTGGCGCGGGATGGGTCCCGACGACGAACGGCGAGAACTCGTGGAGGCCCGCACCGCCCTCGCGGAGGCCAGCCGCGGCCCGATCGACGAGGCCGCACTCCCGCTCGGCCGCTACGATCGTCAGCTGCTGGCGCGGCTTCGTCGGTACGGCTACCGCGCCGTGTACACGAGCGATCGCTTCCCGGCGCGCCCCACGGCCTGGCTCCAGGCCCGCTACAGCGTGACCGCGGGCGACACCGTCGAGACGGTGCGCTCCATGGTCACCCGTCCGCACCGGTTCGCTGAGACCCGCAACCGCGCCGCGTGCCTCGCGAAGCGCATCCGATGAGCGGTCGGGACGGCGTCACTGCACCGCACCGACGCCGGCGACGCCCGTGGTGGCTGGTTCGGGGCCGTTCGCGCCCGCAGGCCCGACGCGTCGACGCGCGCGGTGCTCGACCAGGAGGACGCAGGCGGTGGTCGCGCTGACGCCGAGCACGCCGATGACGGCCAGCGCCCTGATCGAGCTGCCGTTGAGGTCGCGGACCACGCCCGACTCCGGAACCACGGACACGGTGATGTCGTTCACCGGATCGACGCCCGCATCGCGCTGCAGCGAGGCCAGTTCGAGCTCGATGCGGTCGACCAGTTCGTGCTGCTTCGCGAGCGCCGCCTCGCGGTCACGCGCAACGACCTCCACGATCAGCGACTGGCTCGAGAAGTTCGACGCCCACTGTCCCCCCGTGTCGGGGAGGCGCACCGCCCAGCCGTCGCGAACGCCCAGCCCGACGAGGGTGACGCTCGGGTCGGCGAACTTCGTGACCTTGCCCGGCCCGGAGATCGCCTTCGAGACGACGCCCGCGGTGATGATGAGGTCTTCCGAGGTCGTCTTCAGTGAGTTCGGATTGAGCTCGCTCGTCGGGGCGAGGAACACCACCTCGGTGCGGGCGTAGGAGACGCCGTCGTCGCTCACCGCGAGATAGCCGAGCGCGACGGTGCAGATGGCTCCCGCCACGACGATCGGCCAGCGGCGGATCATCGAGCGGATGAGTTCTGGCAGTGTCACGAATGCTTCCCGCGGGATCTCTTCGGTGGGTGGGTTTTGGAAGGTTGCAGAAACATGATATAGGGGGGAGGGGTCGCGCCGGCCTTGGGCGGGTACACTCTGTCCGTATGGTGATGACCGACTTCCTTCGCGCAATGGGGCGACGATGGTACGTGCTGATCGTCGGTCTCATCGCCACGGCAGGGCTGGGATATGCCGCGGTCGCCATGACTCCGCCCGAGTACACGGCGCGAGGGCTGGTGCTGCTGCTGCCCTCTCAAGACGTCGTGGGCAAGGGCGGCAACCCGTTCCTCGCGATGGGCGACCTGGGGCTGCCGGCCTCGATCCTGGCAGCGTACTTCCAGAGTTCCTCGGTCCAGGCGCAGGTCGCCGAACTGTCTCCCGAGGCGAAGTACTCGGTCGCCATCGAAGCCTCCACGCGAGGTCCTCTGATGTCGATCGACGTCACGGACGTGACGGCTGACGGTGCGCTCACCACGCTCGACTACCTGGCCGGCGCGATCCCGTCGAATCTGGAACGACTGCAGCAGGAGGTCGGAGCGCCGTCGGCGTCGACGGTGACCTCGATGCCGTTGACCATGGACTCGGAGGCGACGGAGCACACCGACGGCACGATCCGCATGATGATCGTCGCGGTCGCCGTCGGACTCCTCGGCACGGTGACCCTGACCTTCACGATCGATCGCCTGATCCTCAGGCGGGCGCAACGGCGAAGGGACGACGCGCTGCAGTCCGCCGACGCGGCCGACGTCACCGAGGGCGATGAGGGCGCGGATGCCGCTGCGGGGGCTGAGGGCGCGGAGCCCGCCGACGGCACCGAGGTCGTCGACGGTGACGACGTCGTCGAAGATCAGCCGTCCGTCGTGGTGCGGGAGCCCGATGCCGATCTCGTGCTGCAAGTCCCGGAGAATCTCGAGCAGTCTCGGTGACATCCCGAGTCGGCATCGAGCGCACGACGCGTACGAGCGGAGATGCCGTCACGTGGCTCAGCGTCTACGTGCTGCTGCTCTTCTTCATCCCGTCGAAGCTCGTCATCGGAGCCCTCGGCAGCGCCGGCGCCCCTTCGATGATCTTCGGCCTCGTGAGCCTCGTGCTGTGGTTCCTGTTCCGGCTCTGGTCCCTCCTCCGCTTCGACCACCCCCGACGACGCGCTCCAGCGCACCGCGAGCCGATCCGCACCGCCCTCTGGGTCTTCCTCTTCTGCATCGGGGTCACGTACGCGCTGGCCATGTCGCGCCCGATCAGTCCCGATGAGATCAGTCCCGCCGACGTCGCGCTGCTCGCCGCCGCGTCATGGACCGGAACCCTGCTGTTCGCCCATGACGGAATTCCCAGCCGTGATCGACTCGAGACGTTCCTCTGGCGCCTGGCCGTCTGCGGTGCGCTCCTCGCAGGTCTCGGCATCGTCCAGGTGCTCACCGGGCAGGCATGGGTCGACCGGATCTCCATCCCCGGCCTGACCGTGACGGAGGTGCCCACGCTGTTCACCCGCGGCTCCTTCCCCCGCCCGTCGGGCACGGCGGTGCATCCGATCGAATACGGGGTGCTCGTGTCGATGCTCCTCCCGCTCGCGCTGTACGTGGCGTTCAACCAGGTCGAGCGCGGCCGCATCCGCTGGTTTCCCGCCCTGGCGCTCGCGGCCGTCATCCCGCTGACGTCGTCGCGGTCGGCCTACATCGGGGCCGTCATCGGCTTGGCGATCGTCATGCTCGGGTGGCCCAAGATGCGCCGACGGGTGATCGCCCTGCTCGCCGTGGCAGGTGTCGCGGCGATGTCGGTCGTGACACCCAACCTGCTCAACTCCATCGTCAACCTGTTCGTGGGGGCTCCCGAGGATCCGAGCGTGGGATCGCGCACCGGGAGCTTCGACGTGGCGTTCCAGTTCATCGCCGAACTCCCGCTGTTCGGCCGCGGGTTGGGTACGTTCCTGCCCAAGTACCGGATCTTCGACAACCAGTACTTGGTCCTCCTCGTCACGATCGGCATCATCGGCACCGTGGTGTTCGTCGCGCTCGGCGTCGTGGCGGCGATCACGATGTTGCGCCTCCGACGCGCCAGTTCGGATGATCGGACACGGGATCTGGCGCTGACCCTCGTCGCTTCGGTCTCCGTCGGGTTCGTCAGCCTCTCCTTCTTCGACGCTTTCGCGTTCCCGATGACGATGGGCGCGCTGTTCCTGCTGCTCGGCGTGTGCGGGGCGCTGCACCGCCTCGAACGCGATGGCGGCACCCTTGGGATCGGTTGAACGTGGGAGCGTCCCCCGGACTGGGCGTCGCGAGGGCGTTGCCGGCTCGGTTAGCCTCGACCGAGCATCGCTGAGATTCGGTCGGATCCACGCGGTTCGGGGGTCACGATGAAGTTGAGCCGGTTCGTTCAGCTCCCCGCCGGTGCGACACCGCACGTCGAGGTGGTCGTGCCGTGCTACAACTACGGCCACTACCTGCCCCAGTGCGTCGAGAGCATCCTGCGTCAGGCGGGCGTGCGCACGACGGTGACGATCGTGGATGACGCGTCGACCGACGACTCGGTCCTCGTGGCGGAACGGCTCGCCGGTGCGCACCCGGGGGTCCGACTCATCCGGAACGAGACGAACCTCGGCCACATCCGTACCTACAACGTCGGCCTGCGGGAGGCGGACTCCGACTACGTCGTGCTGCTCTCGGCCGACGACATGCTCGCTCCCGGGGCGCTCTGGCGGGCCGCAGCGCTCATGGAGGCGCACCCGACGGTCGGCTTCACGTTCGGCCATGCCCAGAAGTTCGCCACCGAGCCGTCGCCTCGCGCGCCGATGCCCGCCGTGACCTGGGCGACCTGGCTCGGCGAGGAGTGGATCGAGCTGCAGATGCGACGAGGGTGGAACAACATCTCCTCGCCCGAGGTGGTCGTCCGCACGACGGTGCAGCATGCGGTGGGGTACTACAACCCCGATCTCCCGCACTCGGGTGACGTCGAGATGTGGCTGCGCATCGCGGCCGTCGCCGACGTCGGCCATGTCAACGGCGTCGACCAGGCGTACTACCGTCGCCACGCATCGAACCTCTCGACGGGCTACAGCGGCTATCGGGACATCGAGGAACGCTGGCGGGCCTACGAGGGGTTCCTCTCGGACTGGTCGCGGACGGACGACGCTGTCCGTCTGGGCGCAGTGATGCGTCGGCGCCTCTCGGACGAGGTGCTGTTCGACCTGCTCCGAGATCTCGACCGCGTCGAGCTGCCCGCCGAGCGAGTGGACTGGATACTGGAGCTCGCGCATCGCATCGACCCCGACGTCGTCGGTCGCGGGCCATGGGCCGACGCGCAGGTGCGGCGCGCAGGCGGTCGGCCGCGCGGCATCTCACCGGCCGTGCGCTCCGCCGGCCGCGAGCTCGCCGCGTGGACGCGCTGGCACCGGTGGCGCAGGTTCCGCTACCTCGGATGAGCCTCGCATCGGCCCGATGAGCCTCGCGGCACGCCATCGAGGATCTCAGGCAGGCACCTGGCGGATGCGGAGCGCTCGGCGCACCCCGCGCTGCGCCGTGTCGAGGAGGGCGAGCGGCACCTCCCGCAGCGCCGGTGACCCGACATGGGCGAACAGTCGCCCGACCCCGGTGGCAGGTTCCACCCAGTCGGCGGGTTCATCCAGATCGGCGACATGCGGTCGCGCGGCCGAGACGAACGGGGTGAGGTCGAGGTGCAGCTGTTCCCACTCGGACCCGAGGCGTCGGCGGAGACCCCCCGTGCCCCGCTCAGGGCGCGACCAGGGCTTGCGGCCCATGGCATGCACGAGCGCCGGCAGCCTGCGCCGGGCGGCCCAGCGTTCCTTCACGGTGAACCCGGACGGCCCGAAGCACTGTGCGATGTCGACCCCGCGGCGGAGCTGTACGAGCGGCACGCCCGAGTATCCGCTCGAGCCGAGCAGCCCGCCGAGCACCTCCTGGTCGCCGAGGTAGGCGATCGGGCGACGGGGGATCGGGGCATCCTGCGCCGCCGCATACTCCGGGGTCGCGAGCACCGCAGCCCAGGCTTCGAGCAGGGGCCGATGCACCGCCGAGACGCGGAGCACACCGGAGTTGATCGACCTTGGCAGCACGCGGCCGACCTCGAGACCGAGCGTCGTCGTTCGCACCGGGGAGCACTGGTGGTAGCCCCAGTAGTACTCCTCTGCGGCGATGAGCACCTCTCCCGGGTGCGGGTCGAGCAGGGGGCGGATGTCGCGAGTGGCGATGATGTCGGTGTCGAACCACAGCACGGGATCGGCTCCCTCGTCGAGCAGGTGCATCAGCACGGTCGGCTTGACGTCCCACCCGGTCGCACGAAGTGAGTCCGGCGCGTCCATCACGGTGATGCCGTGAGCCGTCGCCCACGTCCGGAAACGGTCGGAGGCGCCGGGCACCATCGCGCGGATGTCGAGGCCCGGACTCGTGGCCCTGAGGCTGAGGGCGGCGAGTTTGAGGCCGGTCAACGCCTCGGGCCGATCGTCGTACAGCACGACCACCAGCGGCCGCGTGGAGCTCCTCGACGACGACGTCGCTGGAGCACGGGACCGGTCCACAACCTCAAAGTAGGGCACAACGGTGCCGGTCGCACCCCTCTCGCCCCACGTTCTGGGGCGAGAGCGCCGAGGGCCCGCGGCCTAGGATGAACGGCGTGACAGTCGATGTCGCCGCGGTCGTCGTAACGTACAACAGCGAGCAGCACATCTCGGACCTGCTCGACACTCTCCCTGCCGCTTTCGCGACGACCTCGTACTCCGTCGTGGTCGTCGACAACGGCTCGACCGACGGCACGATCGACCTGCTCGACCGCCGCACGGACTGCACGGTCGTGCGCTCGACGAACGTCGGCTACGCGGCGGGAATCAACCTCGCCGTCCGCTCGTCTCCCGCCGCCGCGGCGATCCTCATCCTGAACCCCGACGCGAAGCTCGACCCCGATGCCGTGCCCCGCATGCTCGCGGTGCTGCACAAGCCGGGGGTGGGCATCGTCGCGCCGCGCATCCGGGAGCAGGACGGCAGCCTCTCCCGCACCCTCCGGAGGGCGCCGACCCTCGGTCGCGTCGGCGGATTGAGCTTCACCGGCCTCGCGTCGTTCGCCGAGCGCGTCGAGGATGCGCGAGAGTACGAGCGCGAGCATGAGGTCGATTGGGCGGTCGGCGCCATCCTGCTCGTCGGCCGGCCCTGCTACGAGGCCCTCGGCGGGCTCGACGAGTCGTACTTCCTCTACTCGGAGGAGACGGATTTCTGCCTGCGGGCGCGCGATGCCGGTGGGGCGACGGTCTACACACCCGTCGCCGGCGCCATGCACATCGGCGGCGGGTCCGGCGAGAGTGTCACGACCCACACGATGAAGGCCGTCAACAGGGTGCGCGTCTACCATCGGCACGCCGGGCCGCTGCGGGCATGGCTGTACTTCTCGATGACCGTGCTCATCGAGATGCGTCGCGCGATCCGCTGGCACGGCGCTTCCTGGCCGACCGTGCGCGCACTGCTGCACCCGGCGGAGCGTCCGGTCGCACTCGGCGCGAACGACACGCTGCTGCCGGGATGAACGGCGAAGGCGCGTCGGGGCGCGAGCGGCGGCTGCCATGACGAGGGTCCTGATGATCGCGCCGACCTGTGATGGATCGGACGTGGGCGAGGCGTGGCTCGCACACCAATGGGCGAGCCTCCTGTCGGAGCGCTTCGAACTGACGCTCCTGACGACGTTCAAGCGCGGCCATGTGCCGGCATCACTGCAGCTTCCCGGAATCCGGGTGATCGAGTGGGCCGAGCCCCCGGGTGTCGGTCGGTTCGAGCGCCTCAACAGCCTGATGGAGCCGGGCTACCTGCCGTTCTACGTGAAGGCGCGGCGGTGGATCCGCGCCCGGCTCGCCGAAGGCGAACAGTTCGACATCGCGCACCAGGTCATCCCGGCGTCGATGCGGTACCCGTCGCCTGCGGCGGGCCTCGGGATCCCGCTCGTGCTCGGACCGCTCGGCGGCAGTCTCGAGTCGCCGCCCGCGTTCGCATCCGAGGAGGGCGCGATTCCGTGGTACCAGCGGCTGAGGAGCATCGACGGGTTCCGCCTGCGACACGACCCGCTGCTTCGACGGTCGTTCGAATCGGCCGACTGCGTCGTCGGGATCGCGCCCTACGTGCGCGACCTGCTCGCCGGCCTGTCGATCCGGCGCTTCGAGACGATGAGCGACGTTGCGATGCACGACGTGCATCCACCGGTGGATCGTGCGGGACGCAGCGGACCCGTGCGGTTGCTCCACGTCGGACGCATCGTCAGGACGAAGGGCCTGCGCGACGTCATCCGAGCCCTTCACCTCCTGCGCGATCTCGACCTCGCGCTCGACGTCCTCGGCGAGGGCAACGACCGCGAGGCGTGCGAGGAGCTCGTGCACGACCTGGGACTCGACGACCGCGTCGCGTTCCATGGACAGGTGCCTCGCGCGGTCGTCGACGGATTCTACGAGCGGGCCGACGTGTTCGTCTTCCCGAGCTACCGCGAGCCCGGGGGGAGCGTCGTGCTGGAGGCCATGTCGTTCGGTCTGCCGCTGGTGGTCTGCGACCGCGGCGGCCCCGCCGCCAACGTCGACGAGTCGTGCGCGTTCCGGATCCCGGCGGTCTCGCCCGCGCAGATGGCGACGGAGTGCGCGTCCGCGTTGCGAGCACTTGCACTGGATCCCGAACTCCGCCGCCGCATGGGAGCGGCGGCTCGAGCACGGGCGGCATCGACGCACCTCTGGACGCACCGTCTCGAGCGGATGACGGCGCTCTACGCTGCGGTCACCCGCCGTCGCCCGAGCACCGCAGACGACTGACCGGCACCGGCTGTCCGGCCGCGTCGAGCGTGACCACCCGGGCCTGCCAGGTCTGCACGACCGAGCACCGAACGTCGACCGGAGCGTAGCCCCAACCTCCGTCGACGACGTTGAGGTTCCGGATCGAGCCCGGCATGCCGTTGCGGAACGAGTACCCGCCACCGCTGACGATCAATCCGTCGATGTCGACCGAGGTGTTCTCCTGGCCGCTGGGGTAGAAGAACGGCGCGGTTCCGTGGCATCCGTCCTCCTCCTCCATCAGGATCGTGGACTGTCGGACGATGAGATGCGGTCCGTCATAGCCTTGGATGCCGTCGCCGTGCCAGTCGCCGCAGACCTTCGGCGGCGTGATGCGGATGAAGGTGAACTCGACGGTCACGGTCTCGCAGCCGGCGCCCTTGCCACCCGCGCGGAGTCCTTCGGGAACGCCGTCGATGGCGGTGTTCCGAACGGTGTAGCCGCCGGGGCCGATCACCTCGAAGCCGTTGGCGCCGCTCGAGGTGAACTCGGAGTCCTCGACGAGCAGGCCGTTCTTGCACACGTCGTCGTAATCGTTGACGATGCGGGCATCGACGGCCTGGATGCGGCGCAGGGTCACGTTCGGTGCCTCGACGTAGATCGTGGCGTCGGTGTACCGGACGTCTTCGATCACAGCGCCCGCCTCGCGGATCCAGACTTCCCCCGTCATCTCGCGCTCCGGGGCCCAGCCATCGGGCAGGCCGACGGTCTCACGCGTCGGGAAGACGCCCAGCGCGGCCTGCGGCGGCGGCGTCGCGTCGGCGACGAAGGTGACGTCCACCCAGTACTGGCTGGAACGCCAGGTCGAGCGCGGAACGGCGCTGTGCGACTCGTAGTCGAAGACACCGGAGTCCGTGAGGCCGACGTCGAGCGCATCGCTGTGCGAGCCGCCCGAGTGATCGACCGTCACTCCGTAGCCGCCGCCCTCCGGCACTCGGTACGAGACGACGTACGTCCGGTCGGCCTCGAGCTCGACGGGCTTCGCAAGCGCGGCGGTCTGCCAGCCCGACGAGGTCTCGGACACGAAGTCGGCCTCGGCGAGCTTCTCGCCGTCCTCCGTCCACAGGGTTCCCGTGTGCTTCCCAGTGGCCCCCTCCGCCTTGTAGAAGCGGATGCCGGTGGCGAGTCCGCCGACGGTCGGAATGAACATGGTGCCCAGCTCGGCCGATTGCGGATCGGGGTGGAGCTCCACACCGGGCGGCCGTTCGGTACCCCAGATCGTGGTCGGGGCGGTCGCTGCCCTCGTCGTCGCCAGAACAGTGAGGCCCACGACTCCGGCGACGGCCGCGATGAGGGCCAGTGCCACGACGAGGAGACGTCGGCGACTCGGGTCGGGTGTCGAGCTCGATGGTCGCACCGTGATCCGTTCAGCGACCCTGCTCCGAAAGCACGCCATCGATCTCGGTATAGCGTTCTCCGGTGCGGGGACAGGTCCAGCGCCCCTCGGGCTCCTCGAAGAGCGGTACGCCCGCCCTCCCGACCCAACCCACCTGCCGGGCCGGAGTGCCGACCACGAGCGCATGCGCCAGGACGTCCTTCGTCACGACCGACCCCGCCGCGACGAGTGACCAGGCCCCGATCGTCACGGGTGCGATGCACACGGCACGAGCGCCGATCGATGCACCCTCCCGAACGGTGACGCCGACCGCGTGCCAGTCGTCTGCCGACTTCGGCGTGCCGTCGGGATTCACGGCACGCGGGTACTCGTCGTTCGTGAACACGACGGCCGGTCCGATGAAGACGCCGTCCTCGAGCACGGCCGGCTCGTACACGAGCGCGGAGTTCTGGATCTTGCACCGGTCGCCGATGACGACCCCCGGACCGATGTAGACGCCCCGCCCGATGGTGCAGTCCGACCCGACGACGGCGTGCTCCCGGAGCTGCGACAGGTGCCAGATCCGAGTGCCGTCGCCGATGGTCGCCGATGGGTCGATCTGAGCGCTCGCGGCGACGGCGACGAGGGATCCGGCATCAGACGGCGACGAGGCGACAACCATCTCAGCACGCTCCTTCGGCGACGGCGAGGCGCCGGCGACGGCGACGATCGTGACCGATTCGGGATCATGGAGCGTCGGATGATTCACCGAGTCGCGGTTCCCCTTGGATGCGGTCGACCGATCGGCATCGCAACCACTCGCCCACTCCAGAAACTACTCGTGCAGCACCGGCGCCCGCCTCCCCCAGTCAGGGGGAGTCGCCGACGAGAGCCGTCGCGCTACGCTGAGGGGCCGGGCCGGATTGCGGAATCCTCAGCGTTCCGAGGCTTGCGCGCGACCAGGTTCGAAGCGAGGCGGGTTGTGGAGCGGATGCGTTCCCAGTGGGCTCTCTGGGTGTTGGCGGTCTACCTGCTGCTCGCGGCGGTCGTGCTGATGTCGCCGCTGTCGTACGGTGCGATCACCCAAGCGATCGCCACCTGGGCGAACGAGGAACTCGGACTCGCCGGAGTCCGCGACGGAATGGTCGAGTTCGCTGCGAACATCGCATTCTTCGTTCCGTTCGGGCTGCTCCTGAGCCTCTCGACGCGACGATTCTGGATCGGCCTGACGGCGGCCCTGGTGCTGTCGGCGTCGGTCGAGCTGGTGCAGCTCATCCTCCCCTCGCGTGTGGCGAGCCTTCGGGACGTGCTCGCGAACGTCCTCGGCGCGGCCATCGGCTGCCTCATCGCCCTTGCGATCCTGCATTCCAGAACCCGCCGGAGGCGTGCGGCGGCCAGTGGCACGGGCCAGTCGCCGTCGGCGACGCCGTCGGGATGACGTCGCATGGACGACCTCATCATCATCGGGGCGGGCATCGTGGGCCTGGCGACGGCGCGCGCCGTCCTCGAACGCGAGCCGAGGACCCGCATCACGATCGTCGAGAAGGCCGACGCCGTCGCCACGGGGCAGACCGGGCACAACTCGGGGGTCGTCCACGCGGGTCTCTACTACGAACCCGGATCGTTGAAGTCCGAGCTCTGCCGGGCGGGCAGGCTCGCGACCATCGAGTTCTGCGAGGAGAACGCCGTGCCGCTCGGCCGGGTCGGCAAGCTCGTCGTCGCGACCGATGAGCGGGAGCGGGCGCGCCTCGATGCCCTCGCCGATCGCTCGGTGGCGAACGGAATCGACATCGAACGGATCGATGCGGCCGAGATCAGCAGGCGCGAGCCGAACATCCGCGGCGTCCAAGCCGTCTTCTCGCCGGGGACGAGCATCGTCGACTTCGGCCTCGTGGCGCGCACCATGCAGGCGCGACTCGAGGCTGCAGGCGTGCGTCTGGTCTTCGGCGCCGACGTGAGGTCGATCGACGAACACGGCTCGGCAGGCGCGGGAGAGGTGCGCGTGCGCACGGCCGACGGTGCCGAGTACCGCGCGAGGAGACTGGTCGCGTGCGCCGGGCTGCAGGCCGACCGGATCGCCCGCCTCGGTGGGCTGCCGGTGGACTTCCGGATCATCCCGTTCCGCGGCGAGTACTTCGAGCTCGTCGGTCAGGCGAGCCTGGTGCGACACCTCATCTATCCGGTGCCGGATCCGTCGATGCCGTTCCTCGGCGTGCATCTCAGCCCGACGATCGACGGTCGCATCACCGTCGGGCCAAACGCGGTGCTCGGCTTCGCCCGCGAACGCTACCCGAGGGGGGCGATCTCCGCCGCCGACATGTTCGACTACCTCCGGTTTCCCGGGTTCTGGCGGATGGCGTTCCGGCACCGCCGAGCAGCCGCGATCGAGGCTCGGAACTCGATGTTCCGCCGCAGCTATCTCGCCGCGTGTCGTCGGTATGCGCCCGGTCTGCGCCTCGAAGATCTCGGCAGGAGATTCGCGGGGGTCCGGGCGCAGGCGGTGCGTCCCGACGGCTCGCTCGTCGAGGACTTCCTCTTCGAGCGCACGGCACGGCAACTGCACGTCTGCAACGCGCCTTCGCCCGCGGCGACGTCCGCGATCCCGATCGGCCGGCTCATTGCCGGACAGTTCGCCGTCGGAGCACGCTGACGATCAGTACGCGCCGACGGGTCGCAGCACGACACGCAGCGTGCGCCAGATGAGCATGAGGTCGCCCGTGAGGGACCAGTTCTCGACGTAGTAGAGGTCCAGGCGCACGCTCTCCTCCCAGCTGAGGTCGGATCGCCCGCTGACCTGCCAGAGGCCGGTGAGCCCGGGCTTGATGAGGAGCCTGCGGTGCACCTGCGCGGAGTACCCGTCGACCTCCTCCGCGAGCGGCGGCCGGGGGCCGACCATGCTCATCTCACCGCGGAGCACGTTCCAGAGTTGCGGGAGCTCGTCGAGCGAGTGCTGCCGCAGGAATCGGCCGGTGCGAGTGACCCGTGGGTCGTTCTTCAGCTTGAACAGCAGGCCGGCGGCCTCGTTCCGTTCGAGAAGCTCGGCGCGCACTCGATCGGCCCCTGGGATCATCGAGCGGAACTTCAGCAGCTTGAACGTCTTGCCGTCGCGGCCGATGCGCTCCTGCCGGTAGAGGATCGGGCCGGGACCGTCGAGCTTGATCGCGATCGCGATCGTGATCAGTATCGGCGCGATCGCGATGAGGCCCATCGAGGCCGCGAACACGTCGAACCCTCGCTTGAGGGCGTGCTTGCCGCCGTCGAACTGGGGGATCTCCACCTGGATGAGGGGGAGCCCGGCGACCGGGCGGAAGTGGATGCGGGGTCCGGCGACGTCGGTCAGCCGCGACGAGAGCACGAGCTCGGTGGCCGTGCCTTCGAGGGCCCAGCTGAGCTGTCGGATGGCATCGCCCGCCGAGTTGTACTGCCCGGTGACGATGACCGCGTCCGCATGAAGGGCCACGGCCGCCGCCGCCGCCGCGCCGATGCCGTCGAGCACGGGAATCGACGTGCCGTCGGCGATGAACTCGGAACGGTCGTCACCGTCGATCGCCGCGCCGACGACGACGAACCCGGCGCCGGTGTCGTGTGCGATCTGACACGCGACGTACTCCGCGTCGATTCGGGAGCCGACCACGATCGCGCGGGAGAGGAAGCGGCCGCGGCGGCGCTCGGCGACGAGCCATCTGCGCCAGAGCCATCTGCCTGCCAGCAGTCCGGCGACGCCGATGGGGGCACCGACCACGAGATACCACCGCGCGTTCGGGGGCTGCGCGACGAGGAAGACGATCGCCACGACACCGAAGGTGGTCGCGCTGGCGTTGAGCACCCGCTTGTACTCGAGCGCGCCGACACCGAGCACGTGCGGTTCGCGGGTACGGAACGCGACGAGGGCGAGCAGCCAAGCCGCCGCGATGGCGACGGGGGCTCCGATCCGCTCGGTCGCCGCCTCATGGAGGATGTCCGGCCCGATGATGGCCGATCTCACCGCGACGGCGATGAGCATGGCGACGGCGACGATCATCGCGTCGGTGACGCGCAGACGGTCGCGATACTGCCGGACCCACCGGATGCCCGAGGTCGAGACCGCATGGTCGGTGACGGCGACGGCGACGGGCGAACCGGAACCGTCGAACCGCGCGAGGTTCTTCGCGGGCGGTTCCACCGGTGAGGGGACGCCGGTCATGAGCGCGACGACGCTTCTCTGTTGGCGGAGAGGCCGCTACGGGGCCGACGGGAACGCCGGCGGGATGCAGGCATGGCAGGTTCGATCTTCGGGTACGGGCGATCGGGGGCATGCCGGGTCGCCCCGGCATCGGTGCCGACTCGCGACTGAACCACGTCGACGAGCCGGTGACTTGTTCCTCTGGGAGGAAGTTGCCCCTGACGCTACTCGGCTGCTAGGATCCGCACCTTACCCAAAACGGGGCACACGATGTACCCGGGCACACGATGCACCCGGGCACCCGGCATCGCACTCGCGTCGCCCGAGACGCGCGGACCGGTCTCAGCCCGCGATGGCCCCGCAGCCCCCGACGGGTCCGCAGGTCAGGTCGTGACGAGCCGCGGTCGCCGGCCCGGATTCGCCGTCGCGAGCACGACGATGCCGGTCGCGAGCACGAGCAGCCCGAGCACCGCCCCGACGGTGAGGGATTCGCCGAGGAGTGCGACGCCGAGCACGCCGGCGGTCAGCGGCTCGGCGAGCGTGAGCGTGGCGACCGTCGCCGGGGCGAGTCCGCCGAGCCCGTAGCCGAAGAGCAGGTAGGCGACGGTCGTCGTGACGAGGCCGAGCCAGAGGGCCATCGCGAGGCCCGGCCCGGTCGCGAGCCACGAGGCATCCGTCGTCGCGAGCAGGGGGACGCTGAAGACCGCTGCGGTGCCGAAGAGCGCGCCCATGCTGGAGGTTCCGCTCCAGCCGCGGTCGAGCAGGGCCTTCGCTGCCAGGGTGTAGACCGCATACGAGGCGCCGGCGCCGAGCGAGGCCGCGAGGCCGAACGGGTCGGCGCCTGCGGCTCCTCCGCCGCCGGTCGCCGCGGCGAGGATGCCGACGCCGAGCGTCGCGACGGCGGTGGCGATCGCCCAGCGGTGACCGGGGTAGCGGCGCCGGAGCGCCCAGTCGAGCCCGCCCGTGATGACGGGCGCGGAGCCGAGCGCCACGACCGTGCCGACCGCGACGCCGTTCGCGGCGGTGCCGGCGAAGAAGGCCGGCTGGTAGGCGAGCACGCCCGCCGCGCCGATGGCGACGAGCAGCCAGGCGGGCAGCGGATGCCGCGTGGCGACGTCGGCCACCGGCGCGGCGGGTGTCCCGGCCGCACCGCGCCGGCGCCCGGCGAAGATCGGGATCAGCGCGAGCAGCCCGAGGGCGCCGCCGCCGATCAGGATTCGCGCCGCCCCGACCGAGGCCGCGCTCGCCTCGGGCCCGAGCGCCTGCGCGGTGCCCGTGGTGCCGAAGCAGACGGCCGCGAGCAGCACGGCGGTCACGAATCGCATGGCATATTGTTACACAATCCGGCCCCAGCCGTGAGGAGGAGTTCGAACGATCGGGAGGAGGCGGGACGTGCGTTCCGGCCCCCGAACGGTGCGTCGACCTGCCGCCGCCGTACGAGCACGCCTCCGCAGGCCGATAAGCTCGCGGATGTCGCGCGCGCGATCCGGCGACGATGCCGTGAGTGCCGCCGACATCCGTGACCCGGAACGGAAAGGACTCCTGTGCGCGCCGTGCTCTTCAACGCCTTCGGTGAGAACCCCGAACTCGTCGACGTGCCGGAGCCGGAGTGCCCGCCGCGCGGCGCCGTGATCCGGGTTCGCGCCACCGGGGTCTGCCGCAGCGACTGGCACGCCTGGATGGGCCACGACGACACCGTGTCGCTGCCGCACGTGCCGGGCCACGAGTTCGCCGGCGAGATCGCCGTGCTCGGCTCCGAGATCGACCCCGAGGCGGGCTGGGCCGTCGGCGACCGCGTCACCGCACCGTTCATCTGCGCGTGCGGCCGATGCCACGAATGCCTGACGGGCAACGAGCAGGTCTGCGACCAGCAGTCGCAGCCCGGGTTCACGCATTGGGGCTCGTTCGCCGAGTTCGTGGCGATCGACGAGGCCGAACTGAACCTCATCCGACTGCCCGAGTCGCTCGGCTTCGTCGAAGCCGCCTCGCTCGGCTGCCGCTTCGCGACCGCCTACCGGGCGATCGTCTCGCGCTCGCGTCTCGCCCCGGGCGAGCAGATCGCGGTGCACGGATGCGGCGGGGTCGGCCTCTCCGCGATCATGATCGCCGTCGCTGCGGGCGTGAAGGTCTACGGCGTGGACGTCTCGGATGGGGCGCTCGCCGCGGCCGAGGGGCTCGGCGCGGTGCCGCTGCAGGGCGGCGAGGGTGCGGCCGAGCGGATCCTCGAGGCCTCGGGCGGGGGAGTGGACGTCTCGGTCGACGCATTCGGCTCGACGGAGACCTCGTTCGCCTCGGTGCGGAGCCTCAAGAAGCGCGGCCGTCACGTGCAGATCGGGCTCATGGTCGGAGATTCCGCGCTCGCCGCGATGCCGATGGACGCGGTGATCGCGGGCGAGCTCGAGATCCTCGGCAGCCACGGCATGGCCGCGCACGAGTACCCCTCGATGCTCGGCGCGGTGGCGTCGGGCGACTTCCGGCCGATCGAGCTCGTCGGCCGGCGCATCACGCTCGACGAGGTGCCCGCCGCTCTCGCGGCGATGGGCACGGCCGGCGGCGCCGGCTCGGGCATGACGGTCGTCGAGCTGTAGCGGCATCCGTCTGCTCGTCGGCCGGCCGCGGGCGTACCCGTAGCATGTCCGAGAACCCACTGGAGGAATCGATGAGCGAAGGTCGTGCGACCCCCGCAGGCTGGTATCCCGACCCGAGCGACACCGCTGCGCAGCGCTGGTGGAACGGGGTGCAGTGGACGGAGCATGTCGCGCAGGCGGCGCCCGTCGCCCCCGTCGAGCAGGTGGCACCGGCGGTGTCGGTTCCGCCGGTCGTGGCTCCCGTCGTCGTACCCCAGGCCGTCGCACCCGCGTACGTCGCCCCGGTGACTCCGGCGTACGCACCCGCGTACGTCTCCGCGCCGGCGTACGCCTCACAGCAGGTGCCGAACGCCGGGCAGCCGGCGCCGTACGGCGGCGTTGCGCCGACGGCTCGTGTGCCCGAGGGCACCCCGGTCGACACGATCTGGATCTGGCTGATCGTGGCGCTGCCCGTGCTCGGGATCCTGCCGCTCTTCTTCTGGGACTTCCAGGCGTACATGGAGCAGTCGATGTCGCCGTCGACGGACCCGATGCTCACCGCGCTCGGCCCGTACACCGACCCGTGGTACCTCGCTGCGACGTTCGGCGGATGGATCGTCTACGGCCTCGCCGTCTGGTTCGCCGCCCTCGACAACGCGGCCCTCGCGCGGATGGGCTACCAGCGCCGCTTCCACTGGGCCTGGGCGTTCCTCTCGTCGCTCGTCTACGTCATCGGCCGCTCGGTCGTGGTGCGGCGACAGGCCGGTCGCGGCTACCTGCCGATGGCCGCGGCGATCGCGCTCACCGTGGTGATCACGATCGGCGTGGTCGTGTGGACCGTCGTGATGATGATCACCATCTTCGACACCGCGATGGAGATGTACCCCACCTACTGATGACGGGCCGTGCTCGTGGAGGCCGATGGCGGCCCCCACGAGCACGCGGCCGGGTCAGGCCTCCACCAGCTCCTCCGCCGGTGCGCTCGTCGGGCGGGGTGCGCTGCGCAGCAGCACAGCGGATGTCACGAGCCCCGCAACCGCCAGCACGGCGGCGCCGATGAACGCCGAGGAGAAGCCGGCAGTGAGCGCGGCGGCATCCGCTGCTCCGGCAGGGGCGCCACTGGCCCCGCCCGCGACCGCACCGGTGACCGCCGCGCCGACCGCCGTCAGCACCGCGAGGCCGATCGCCGAGCCGATCTGGTAGCTGGTGTTGACGAGACCGGAAGCGACCCCGGTCTCCTCCGGGCGTGCCGCGCCGATCGCCGTGCCGAGCGACGGCACGAACGCGAGCGCCATGCCGAGCGCGGCGACGAGCGAGGCGGGCAGCACATCGACGGCGTAGCTGCCGTCGGGTCGCGCGAGCGCGAGCCAGCCGAGTCCGACCGCGAGCAGCGCGAACCCGCCGACGATGAGCGGCTTCGCCCCGAACCGCGCCTGCAGTCGCGGCGCCACCGCGACCATGCCGATCACGATGAGCGCGGTCATCGGCAGGAGCGCGGCGCCCGAGGCGAAGGCGCCCGCCCCGAGCACCTGCTGCAGGTAGAGGTTCAGGAAGAACCACATCGACACCCAGGCGGCGCCGAGCAGGAGCTGCGCGAGGTTCGCCGCGCCGAGCTGCGGGGCCCGGAAGATGCCGAGGCGCAGCAGCGGCGTGCGGCTGCGGGCCTGGATCGCGAAGAACGCGATGAGCAGCAGGGCGCCGGCGCCGAGGGCGATGACCGTCTCGGCCGACGCCCAGCCGACCTCCGGCGCGCGCACGACGCCGTAGACGATCGCGGCGAGTCCCGCGGTCGCGGTGAACGCACCGGCGAGGTCGACCCGGCCGCGCCCGCCAGTGACCCGGGGGAGTGCGAACGGCGTCAGGACGATGACGAGCAGGGCGATCGGCACGGTCACGTAGAAGACCCATGGCCAGCTCGCGTACTCCGTGAGCACGCCGCCGAGGAAGACCCCGGCGGTGCCGCCGATCGGCGCAGCGGCGCCGTAGACCGCGAAGGCGCGCGGGAGGTCGGCCGTGCCGCCGAACAGCGTCATGAGCAGGGTGAGTGCGGCAGGTGCGATGAGTGCGGCGCCCGCGCCCTGCACGGCGCGACCGGCGATCTCGAGGCCGACGTCGCTCGCGGCGCCGGCGAGCACGCTGCCGAAGGCCAGCGTCAGCCAGCCGGCGATGAAGACGCGGCGTGCGCCGAACACGTCGGAGAGCCGGCCGCCGAGGAGCAGCAGGCCGCCGAAGGCGATGACGTAGGCGTTGAACACCCACGACAGGGACTCCGGCGTGAACCCGAGCTCGGCCTGGATGTCGGGCAGGGCGACGCCGATGATCGACGTGTCCATGATGACGACGAACTGGGCCGCCGCGATGAGCGCGAGGCCGAACCACCGGCGCTTCGTCGGCGGATTGGATGCGGACATGAGAACTCCCTTTCTAAATACCCCTAGGGGGTATAGATATACCGACACCGAAGCGGCCGTGTCAAGCGGCACCGGCTCGTGTGACGGGAGGCGCTGCCGACGCCGCACTCTGGCCGGGGCGCTCCCGACGCGCCAGAATGGGGCGATGGATCCGGTGGCGGCACTCGAGGAGATCGCGTTCCTGCTCGAGCGCGACCGTGCATCGGCCTTCAAGTCGAAGGCGTTCCGGCGGGCGGCCGAGGTCATCCGGCCGCTCAGCGCCGAGGAGGTCGCGGCGCGCGTCGGCGACGGGCGCCTGCAGCGCGCGAAGGGCATCGGCGACACGACGTTCACCGTCATCGCCCAGGCCGCGGACGGCGCGGTGCCCGACTATCTCGCCGACCTCCGCACCCGCGCGGGTCTCTCGCCCGAGGGCGCGCGCACCGGTCTCGGGGCGCAACTGCGCGGCGACCTGCACAGCCACACCGACTGGTCCGACGGCACGACGAGCCTCGAGACGATGGCGCGCGCCGCCGAGGCGCTCGGGCTCGAGTACCTCGCGATCACCGACCACTCGCCGAACCTCCGGGTGGCCAACGGTCTGAGCGTCGAGCGGCTCACCGCGCAGCAGCAGGCGATCGCCGACGTGCAGGCGGAGGTCAGCGGCATCCGCCTGCTCCGCGGCATCGAGGTCGACATCCTGCTCGACGGCGCCCTCGACCAGACCCCCGAGATGCTGGACCGCCTCGACGTCGTGGTCGCGAGCGTGCACTCCAGGCTCCGCACCGAGGCACCCGAGATGACGAAGCGGATGCTGCGCGCCATCGCCGACCCGCACACGAGCGTGCTGGGGCACTGCACGGGCCGACTCGTCGAGGGCGCGCGCGGCACCCGGCCGCAGTCGACCTTCGATGCGCGGGCCGTCTTCGAGGCGTGCGCCGAGCGCGGCGTCGCCGTCGAGATCAACTCGCGGCCCGAGCGGCAGGACCCGCCCGACGAGCTCATCGCGATCGCGCTCGACGCGGGCTGCCTGTTCTCGATCGACAGCGACGCCCACGCGCCGGGGCACCTGACGTTCCTCGAGCTCGGCGCCGCACGGGCCGCGGCGAACGGAGTGCCCGCCGAGCGCATCGTCACGACCTGGCCGGTCGATCGGCTGCTCGAGTGGAGTCGCGACCGCGGGGCGTGAGCAGGGAGGCGCTGACGGTACCCGGAACGCCCGTCACTCCCGCGCGCGTCGGTTCCGGCGTGAGATGGAACACGAGCACCGCGACATCCGTTCTGGGGGAAGGAACCCCATGTCTGGAGGAAGGAACCCCCATGGCCACCTGGACCACCGAAGAACTCGACGGCGTCGGCAGCGCCGAGGAGCTGCAGATCGCCTCCCGCCGCGCCGACGGGTCGCTCCGGCCGTTCGTGACGATCTGGGTCGTCAGGGCCGGCGACGAGCTGTACGTGCGCTCCGCCTACGGGCCGGGCAACCCGTGGTTCCGCCGTGCGCAGGCGAGCGGCACCGGTCGCATCCGGGCCGGCGGTGTCGAGCGCGACGTCGCGTTCGTCGAGCCGCCCGCCGACGTGCACGAGGCCGTCGACGCTGCGTACCACGCGAAGTATGACCGGTACGGGCCGAAGATCGTCGGCACCGTCGTCGGGCCGAAGGTGGTCGCGACGACGCTCCGGCTGGAGCCGGTCACCGGCTGACGCGGCGGCGCGAGGTGTCGCTGGGCACTCGTGCAAAGACGTGCCGCCGTCCATGGCAGGATTCGAGTATGCCCAACACGCTGCGCGTCACCCCTCGGGTCTGGATCGGCTTCGCGATCTGGGTCGGGTACATCCTCGTCATCTTCGTGATGCAGCGGCTGACCGGCGTGCCCTACACCGAGCTCGGCGACAGCGGCGAGAACCTGTTCCTCGGAGCCGGACTCTCGCTCATCGTCGGCACCGTGCTGCTCGCGATCACGACCTCGCTCCTCGGGTGGTGGCGCCCGGCCCTCTTCGATGCGGCACGCAGTCGTCACCGCTGGCCGATCATCGCCCCGATCGCGATGGCGGTGCTGGTCGTCGTGAACCTCGCGGTGACCGACTGGGCGGCGTACGACGTGGCCTTCTTCGGCGCATCGATCGTGCTGCTGCTCGTCGGGTTCACCGAGGAGCTCACCACCCGCGGCCTACTGCTCGTGGGCCTGCGCAGTCGCCTCTCGGAGCCGTGGGTCTGGTTGCTCAGCACCCTCGCATTCGCCCTCATGCACTACGTGAACGTGCTCGCCGGCCAGGGCTTCCTGCCGACGACCCAGCAGGTCGGGTTCGCGTTCCTCGGCGGCACGATCTTCTACATCCTGCGGCGCACGACCGGGTCCCTCGTGTGGGCGATGGTGCTGCACGGCTTCTGGGACTTCTCGACGTTCTCGTCGGGCTACGGCGAGACCTCCCCGCTGGTCGGGCTCACCGCCATCCTCTACCTCGTCGTCGGCCTGTTCGCCCTCGTCGCAGTCTGGTGGACCTTCCGCAGCACCGCGCAGTCGGATGTCCCGGACGCGACGGCCGCGCGACTGACGGCGTGACCACGGCGCGCGCCGACTAGCCCTCGTTCCGAGGGTCGTTCGACGGCGGCAGGTGCTTGCCGCGATGGATCTCGGTCAGGCTCGCGTGCCCCGGGGAGGCCGGATCGTCGACGATCGGCCGGTCGGCCATGAACAGTCGGATCAGGTGGGCGAGCTCGCCGGAGTGGCTGAAGTTGATGGCATGCGCCGCCCCCTCGATGCGCACGAGCAGCACGTGGCTGTCGGTCGCGGCGGCGACTTCCCGCACGCGGGCGGGGGTGGGCATCAACGGGTCCCGGTCGCCGATCACGACGAGCGTCGGGATGTGCAGCTCGAGCAGTCGCTCGAGTGTCGGGTACTGCGTCAGCGACCGGAACATCTTGAATGTGCTCGGTACGCCGAAGCGCAGGTAGTCGGGTACCGCGACCTTCATCATGCGGGGCGGCTCCCGTCGGCCGTCGCGGGTGAGCTGTCCGACCGCGCGGCGGAGCGGCTGGTTGTACAGCCCGCCCGCCGGTGAGACGAGCACCGCGCGTTCGATGCGTTCGGGGTAGTGGTGCGCGAACTCGAGGATGACGGGGCATCCCATCGAGTTGCCGACGAGCGTGACCTTCTCGATGCCGCGGTCGTCGAGGAACCTGGCCGCGGCGTGCGCGAGGTCGGGCACGTCGAGCGCGTCGGCGGCCTTGCCGCTGCGGCCGAAGCCGGGCAGGTCGGGTACGAACGTGTGGAACTGATCGGCGAGGCGCTCGGCGGTGGGCAGCAGGTACCGGCCGGAGAGGCCGAACCCGTGCAGGTGCATCATCGCCGGGGCATCCGGTGGCATGGGCGACTCGCGGTAGAACAGCTCGATGCCGTCGACCGTGGTCCATCGCTCGGTCAGACTCGACTCCGGCCGCCGGGGCGGCCGTCGTGCGGCAGTTCTCGTGCCCATGTCGTCGATCATCCTCGTCGCCGGTTTACCAGTCAACGAGTCGGCGGCGAGCTCCGGTTGCGCGCCAGTGGACGTCGACGGTGCGACGAACGCACGGGTCAGGGGCATCCGGAATGTTTACGTTCCCTTAACACGGAATGTTTGCGTTGACATTGCCTCGTTCCCGCCCATAGCCTGACCGGAGTCAAGCGTCGGGAGCCGCGGCCTCGCAACACGGCAAGGGCGCCGCGAACGGCAGAACAGAGAGGTTCGCAGAATGCATCGTCGTACCCTACGGGTCGCGGTCGGACTCACGACCGCAGCCCTCGCGATTTCGGTCGCGAGTCCCGTGTACGCAGCAACGCCAGAGGATCCGATCGACGTGCTCACGGGTCCCGAGCTCGCGGCATCATGGACGGGGCCGCTCAGCACCGTCGGCCGGTACATCGTCGACGCCGACGGTGACCGGTTCAAACTCCAGTCGGCGAACTGGGACGGCGCGCAGGGCCATTGGAGCGGCAGCGGCGACAAGAACGACCCCGCAAACCACAACAGCGGCATCAGCTACGACATCCCGATGGGCCTCGACCGGGCGCCCATGGCGACCCTCATGAGCGACTTCCACGGCGTCGGCATCAACAGCGTCCGCCTGTCGTTCTCGAACGAGATGCTCGGCATGACGGCGCCGGTTCCGGATGTCGCAGTGGCGGCGAACCCCCAGCTGAAGGGCAAGACGCCGCTGCAGGTCTTCGACGCGGTCGTCGCGGCACTCACCGCCGACGGCTTCGCCGTCATCCTGAACAACCACACGACCACCTCGCACTGGTGCTGCGGCACCAACGACGGCAACGAGCGCTGGAACAGCAGCCAGACCACCGAGAAGTGGATCAGCGACTGGGTCATGCTCACGACGCGCTACCAGGACAACGCGCGCGTGGTGGGCATGGACCTCCGCAACGAGGTGCGGCGCGACATCCTGAACGACGCGAACTGGGGCTGGGGCAACGACTACGACCTGTACCAGGCGTACCAGCGCGCCGGGGTCGCCATCCAGAAGGCGAACCCCGAGGTGCTCGTCATCATGGAGGGCATCAACTGGCAGGGCATCCCGACCGACCTGACCTCCCACGAGCGGCCGCACCTGAAGCCGGTCGCGAATCTCTCCAACGCGCTGCCGTACCCCGACAAGCTCGTCTACGCCGCGCACATCTACGGATTCACCGGCCCGAACCACACCGGCGCGACCGGACTCGGCGAGACCACCGACCCGCGCTACCGCGACATGACCGCGGCCGAGCTGAAGGCCTCCGTCACCGAGGGGGCGGCCTTCGTCAACACGGCCAACCAGCACTACACCGCACCCGTGTGGTTCAGCGAGTTCGGCACCACCGGCGCCGGTCAGACGAACGACAAGGAGAAGGCGTGGTGGGCGAACTTCACCGACATCCTGATCGAGAACGACAGCGACTTCGCGGCCTGGCCGCTCGTGGCGCATGCCAGGGATGACGGCAGCTTCGTCGACACCTTCTCGCTGCTGGCGTACAAGGCCGACGGCACCAAGCTGAGCATCGCCGACGACTGGCGCTACCCGCAGTGGAAGAAGCTCGTGAACTCGACGGGCAAGACCGGCCCCGTGGCATCCGTGCCGCGCTGGAACATGCTCGGCAGCGGCAGCTTCGTCGACAGCCAGTCGTCGTTGCGAATGCTGCAGGCGGGCGACTGGTCGCCGGGTCAGTGGAAGGGCACCTGCCCCGACAGCCAGCGCCTCCAGGGCATCGCGCGGAGCACCAACCGGGCGCTCTGCACCGACGTCGGCGGCATCACCACCTCGAACCCGCGCGTGCAGAGCGGCGAGGGCAACATCACGAGCGACTGGGCCTCGGGCTACAGCAAGCTGCAGTGCAACCCGGGCGAGGTCGCAGTCGGCTACAGTCTCGGCACGAGCGGCGGCACCAAGGCCGCGATGTGGAACCTCGTCTGCGCGACGAGCACCACGGCGCTGCCGGCGAACCAGGGCCGCCTGATCTGGTTCGACAAGGGTGACAACCGCCCGGCCGGTGGCGGCTCGACCGCGAGCGATTGGGCCCCCGGCAACTACAAGGGCCAGTGCAAGGACAGCGAGTACATCGCCGGGGTGGCGTTCACCTACCGGTGGAACCACGGCGGCGTGCCCGACGCGCTGCTCTGCAAGCCGCTGAGCTGATCGGCGGATGACGGAAGGGGCCGGGTCGCAGCTGCGACCCGGCCCCTGCTCGTTCCGCCGTCAGGCGAGCGGCGCGAGGCGCACCTCGTGCAGCACTGCGCCGCCGAGGTCGCGCATGGTGAGCACGAGCTCGTCGGCGCTCGCCTCGCCGTCGATCCACGCGGCCGCCTCGTCAGAGGTCGTCTCGGCATCGGGGCCGCCGCTGATGAGCTGGGCGTACGGGAACTCCTCGGTCGCCGGCAGCCAGGTCTGGTAATGCGTGTGACCCGAGACGATGATCTGGGCGCCCCACTCGACGAGCGAGTCGTGCCAGGCATCGCGGCTCCTCCGGCTGAACCAGTCGTAGCCGTCGGCGTCGTAGTCGACCACGGTCTCGTCGGTCCAGCGCAGCGGGATGTGGCAGAAGACCACGCGGTACGGGGCATCCGCGATCTCAGGCCGGGCCGTCACCTCGCGGAGCCACTCCGCCTGCTCGGCGCGCAGCGGATCGAACGCGACCCGGCCCTCGAAGGTCGGGTGGTCGTCGGGCTTGTCCTCGCCGGTGTGCAGCACGATGCACGCGACCGGCCCGATGCGGAAGGCCGTGAACGGCCGCCCCTCCGGTGTGGCGACGAAGTCCTCGAGCTGGTACGCCCACGTGCCGCGCACGTCGTGGTTGCCCACGACGATCGCGAGGGGTCGGCCCGCGCTCACATCGAGGCCGGCTGGGTTCAGCACCGTCGTGGGGAACTCCGCCGGGTCCGTCCAGTCGTTGCAGAGGTCGCCGTTCCAGACGAGCACGTCGACCTCGGGCGTGGCCTCGTGCAGCGCCTGCAGGGTGTCGTCGCGCTGGTGGGTGTCGTTCCACACCGCGAAGCGAGCGGTGTCGGACGCCGCGTCCAACGTGCGCACCGTCTTCCACTCGCTCTCGTAGCGCTCGGCCGGCCCCTCGACCGCCTCGGTGATCGAGCGCACACGAAGCGACGTGCCGGCGGGCCATCCGCTCGAGCGCACGCGCAGCACCCGGTCGCCCTGCGCGACCATGCCGAACGCATCACCCGTCACGGTGCCGTGCGACCCGTCGGCCTCCCACTCGAGCCACCCTCGGCTCAGGCGGCCGACGCCCCAGACGACCTCGAAGCCGTCGGAGCGCGGCGCCATGACGACCGGGGGACTGGTCACGATCGAGGCGGTCACCGTGCGACTCCGGCGCCGGTGCCGAGGTCGAGCACGAAGCGGAATCGCAGGTCGTCGTCGAACCACATCGTGAAGTTCGTGCCCCACATGTTGTTGTGCAGGTTCACGTGCATGCCGTCGTTCGGGTCGGGCACCGTGTTGTCGAACCGGTAGAGCGCGGGGCGGCCGACCGCGACGAGTGCGGCGTCGACGGGCCGCAGCGAGAAGGTCTTCGCCGCGGTGTGCGCGACCTCGGCGACCGCGTGCAGGCTGCGGTTGCCATTCCGCACGACCGACTGCGGGTCGACCGGCGTCTCGAGCTTCGTGAGCCGCCACGCGCCGGGCTCGGTGAGCGGGCGGAAGCCGAGCCAGCTCGCCTCGGGCAGACGCGAGGCGTCCTTGTCGCGGAGGTCGAGCGTGACCTCGATGGGGCCCGGCTCGGCCGGGAAGCGATAGGCGAGACGGATGTCGCGTGGCCCGCCCCATGCCTCGCACGCCGCGTCGGGCAGCGCGAGGCGCAGCACCACGACCGTGTCGGTGCCGTCGTCGAACCGCTCGGCCGACGTCACGCGCGGCGCGAACGTCGTGGCGGGCAGCGTCTCGGCGATCGCGAGGCCCGGCTTCGACTGGTCGGGCACCGCCCACATGCCGTTCGCCTTCATGTCACGGCAGTACTCCCGCATCCAGCGCGCCTCGTCGCGTTCGTCGAACGTCTCGTAGCGGTAGGCGGCGAGCGGATGCTCCGGCCCCGCCCATTCCGTGCCGTCGCCGTCGATCAGCGAGACGAGGGACCCGTCGTCGCCGAAGCGCACGCGGAAGCGGCCGACGCTCAGCTCGGCGTCGAGGCCGATCGGTTCGGCGCTCGCCGTCGCGCTCGGGTCGACGTCGTGCGGGACGGTCCCGGCGATCGCCGCCTCGGCCTCGGCCCGGCGTTCGGGCGAGAGCGCGGCGAGTGCGCGGTCGAGGTGGGCGCGCTGCTCGGCCCACGAGCGTTCGAAGGCCGAGTACGCGAGCCCCTGCGGGCTCGGGTGCTCGGTGTAGGCCCAGGCGTACTCGTCGAACTCGGCGGGGTTCGCGGCCGGGTCGACGACGTCGGCCTCACGGGCGCGCTGGAAGTCGGCCTTCTCGTAGTTCACGTAGTCGGGCAGGTAGGTCTTCAGGTCTTCGCCCCACGTGTGCTCGGGCACGAGCAGCAGCCCGTCGCTGAACGCGTCGCACTCCTCGGTGCCGGGCACGAGCGCGCCGGCCGCGATCCACGCGGTGCGCAGCCGCAGCAGCGCGCGGAATCGTGCGGTCTGCACCGGGTCGCTGGCGATCCCGTGGATCCAGGAGTCGCCGATCTCCTGCTCGAGCACCGGCAGGCTCGCACGCGATGCCACGGCCTCGCGGCTGAAGGCGTCGAGCGTCGAAGCGATCACCTCCGCACCGGGATAGGCGGCCTGGAGCTCGGCGAAGAGCGCTTCGACCTCCTCGACCGGAGGGGGGCCGAAGTTGTCGCCGGTGTGCGCGAGGTGGAGGGCGGACGTGCCACCCGGCACCACCGCCACGCCGAGCTCGGTGGCGCCGTAGCTCTGCGCGTAGTTGACGACCACCTCGCTGCCGTCGGGGGCACGCCAGACGAAGAACTCGGGCACGTCGGGCACCGCGGACGCCCCGTTGACCCCGAGGTGCAGGAAGTCGAGGCCGCCCCGGGCGAGGAAGGGCACGAGGCCGATCGTGTGGCCCGGGACATCCGTCATCTTCGCCGCCAGCGTGCGGTGGCCGAAGCGGGCGTCGAGCTTGCGGCCGATCGCGATGCCGTGTTCGACGAGGCCGGCGTCCATGCTCTCGGTGTGCGTCGTCAACGGAAGGCCGTGCCAGGTCACGTGACCGGCGCGGATCGCCGCCTCGAGCGCCGCGCGTTCGTCGGCGTCGCCGAGGCGCAGCGCCTCGTGAATCAGCCAGGACCCCGTGGTCCAGATGAAGCGAGCGGGCCCGCCCCGGCGCTCGAGCTCCTCGGCGAGCGCGATCGCGCGCGGCAGGTATTCGTGCACGTACCGGTCGGTGACGTTCGCGGCGGTGTCGGTGAAGCCGAGGTCGAGGTGCGTCTTGAAGACGACGTGGAGGGTGGTGATCATGCGTGCATCCAAACGGCGGTGTCGGAGGTTGTCTACGGACCTGGTGTGGCGGCGAGCGGGAATCGCCACTCGTCATTCAATCGCAGAACAAGGCCGGAGGAGGCTGGTGGATCCCTGTGGCCACGCGGATCTGCGAGCTGCGTGACGTCATTGTGACCTTTGGATTCCTCAAGTCTGTTTGCGCAAACATCATCTTCGCCTATACTCCGATGGGAACGCAAACATTCACGAAGGAGTGCGTACGCGCATGACGAAGACGTCGCCTACCCGAGGCGCGAGACGAGGCCACCGATGACCGTGGCCCATGTTCACGCCCAACCCCCTGCAGGTGTCTCGACCGAGACGTACGCGACGGTTGCCACGACCGGCACCGCGTCAAAGGGCGGTCGCCGCAGGCGTGCGCGCCGCGACTGGGCGGGCTGGTGGTTCGTCGGCCCGTTCATGCTCATCTTCGGGCTCGTCTTCGTCGCGCCCCTGCTGTATGCGATGTACCTGTCGCTGTTCCGCGAGACCCTCATGGGCGGCAACTCGTTCGTCGGGCTCGAGAACTACGCGAAGGCGATGGTCGACCCGAAGTTCTGGGAGGCCATGCTCCGGGTCTCGATCTTCCTGCTCGTGCAGGTGCCGATCATGCTCGGGCTGGCGCTGTTCGCTGCCCTGGCGCTCGACAGCGCGCGGCTCCGCTGGGTGCCGTTCTACCGCCTGTCGATCTTCCTGCCCTACGCGGTGCCCGGCGTCGTCGCGGTCATGATCTGGGGCTACATGTACGGCTCGCAGTTCGGACTCGTTGCCGACATCAACCGCTTCTTCGGCGTCGAGCTGCCGTCTCCGCTCGCCGAGAACTTCATCCTGCTGTCGATCGGCAACATCGTCACGTGGGAGTTCGTCGGCTACAACATGCTCATCTTCTTCTCCGCGCTGAAGGCGGTGCCGCAAGACCTCTACGAGGCGGCCGAGATCGACGGTGCAGGCACCTTCCGCACCATCTTCTCGATCAAGCTCCCGTCGATCCGGGGCGCGATGGTCATCGCCACGATCTTCTCGGTGATCGGCAGCTTCCAGCTCTTCAACGAGCCGTCGATCCTGCAGACGATCGCGCCCAACTCGATCACCACCTACTTCACGCCGAACCTCTACGCCTTCAACCTGTCGTTCGCCGGCTCGCAGTTCAACTACGCCGCCGCGATCGCGATCGTCTCGGGAGTCATCACCATGGTCGTCGCCTACCTCGTGCAGCTCGCGGGCGAGAAGAACGAGACGAAGTCATGAGCGCCGTCGACACGGCGGCCCGGTCGGGCCGCGCACCGAGCCGGCTCGCGAGCGGCAAGGTCGCGCGCACGGAGACCAAGCGGGCGAAGACGGTCACGCCCCGCCACAAGCGCGCCTCCGTGACGCTCGGCATCCTGATGACGCTGATGCTGCTCTACTGCCTCGTGCCGCTGTGGTGGCTCGTGGTGAACTCGACGAAGACGATGGACTCGCTCTACAACTCCTTCGCCTTCTGGTTCAGCGGCGAGTTCGCCCTCTTCCAGAACATCGTCGACACGTTCACCTACAAGGACGGCATCTTCCTGCGCTGGCTCGGCAACACGCTCGTCTACGTCGTCGTCGGTGCGGGTGGGGCCACCCTGCTCGCGACGCTGGCCGGGTACGGGCTGGCGAAGTACAACTTCCCGGGCCGCAAGTGGGTGTTCGCGATCATCCTGGGTGCCATGGCGATTCCGGCCTCCGCGCTCGCCGTGCCGCAGTTCCTGCTCTTCAGCGGGCTCGGACTGACGAACACGCCGTGGTCGGTCATCATCCCCTCGATGGTCAGCGCCTTCGGGCTCTACCTCGTGTGGGTGTACGCCCGTGAGGCGATCCCCGACGAGCTGCTCGAGGCCGCCCGCCTCGACGGCGCCGGCGAGATCCGCATCTTCTTCGTGATCGCGCTGCGCCAGCTCGCGCCGGCACTGATCACGGTGCTGATGTTCACGGTCGTCGCGACCTGGAACAATTACTTCCTCCCACTCATCATGCTGAGCGACGCGCAGTGGTACCCGCTGCCGGTCGGCCTCGCCCAGTGGGCGGCGCAGTCGAGCGCGATCGGCGGCCAGGCCGTGCCGAACCTCGTCATCACGGGGTCCCTGCTCACCGTCATCCCGATCTCGGCGGCGTTCCTCTATCTCCAGCGCTACTGGCAGTCGGGTCTGACCGCCGGAAGCGTCAAGTAGTCCGGCTCGACCGGTACCACCGGCCCGACCCGGTACCTCCGGTCCGTCCGGCGCACCACCCTCACACACCAAGCGAAAGGGAATCACAGCAATGGAAAAGATCACCACCCGCCGATGGGCGCGTCTCGGGGCCGTCGTCGGCACCGGTGCACTGCTCGTCGGAGTGCTCGCAGGCTGCAGTGGCGCAGCTCCGGGCGCCGACAGCGGCTCGACCGACACCGACGCGGCGCTCAAGGAAGACGTCACGCTCACCTGGTGGACCTGGAGCGACACCACCCAGGAGCAGGCCGACGCCATCTCCGAGGTGTACCCGAACGTCACGTTCGACGTCGTCAAGCTCGAGAACCCCGACGCCGTCGTCACGAAGCTCCAGAACGCCATCAAGGCGGGCAAGGGCGCTCCCGACATCGTGCCCGTCGAGTACCAGACGATGCCGCAGCTGACCCTCGGCAAGGCCCTCGCCGACCTGACCCCGTACGGCCTCGCCGAGTACGAGGACGCCTTCACGGCGTCGACGTGGAACTCGGTGAACGTGCAGGACCAGCTCGTCGGCCTGCCCGGCGACTCCGGCCCCATGGTCATGATCTACAACAAGGCCCTGTACGAGAAGGCCGGCATCACCGAGGCCCCCACGACGTGGGACGAGTTCGCAACGGCTTCCGCGGCGATCCACGCAGCAGACCCCGAGGCCTACATCGCGAACAGCGGCGACGCGGGCTTCTTCACCAGCATGATCTGGGCGTCGGGCGGCCAGCCGTTCAAGACCGACGGCGAGAACGTCACCATCGACCTGCAGGACGAGGGCACCAAGAAGTTCGCGGACTTCTGGAGCGACCGTCTCAACGCCGGCGAGCTCTCGGGTCTCGCGACCTGGTCGGACGAGTGGACCAAGGCCCTCACGCAGGACAAGCTGGGCACCCTGCTCATGGGCTCCTGGATGATCAGCGGCGGCATGGAGGACTACGGCCCCGCAGGGCGCTTCCAGGTCGCTCCGATGCCGACGTGGGACGGTCAGCCGGCCTCCGCCGAGAACGGCGGCAGCGGACTCTCGGTCACCTCGCAGAGCGAGCACAAGGCTGCAGCAGCCGGCATCCTCAAGTACCTCGCCGAGGGTGACGGTCGTGCACTGCTGAACGCGAACGGCTTCCCGTCGACCATCGCCGACCTCGAGAACCCCGAGTGGCTCGACGCTCCGTTCCCCGGGTACAGCGACCAGCCCGCCAACCAGGTCGGTGCGGCCTCTGCCGAGTCCGTCATCACCGGATGGCAGTACCTGCCCTACCAGGGCTACGCCAACAACGTCTTCTCCGACTCCGTCGGCAAGGCGCTCGGCTCGGGCGGCGACCTGAACGAGGCGCTCGTCGCCTGGCAGGACACGCTCGTCGAGTACGGCAACGAGCAGGGCTTCTCGGTCAACAAGTAGCACCAACGCATCACTCCGCGGGGCAGACGCCGTCACGGCGGCTGCCCCGCGGTCCGTTTCTCGAACCAGGATCAGCGAAATGCCCACGTTTTCCATCGGTGACACCGACTTCCTCCTCGACGGCTCGCCGTACCGCGTGCTCGCCGGTGCACTCCACTACTTCCGGGTGCACCCCGACCAGTGGCGTGATCGCATCCGCAAGGCCCGGCTCATGGGCCTGAATACCATCGAGACGTACGTGCCGTGGAACGAGCACTCCCCGACGCGCGGCGAGTTCCGCACCTCGGGCCAGCTCGACCTCGCACGTTTCCTCGACCTCGTTCACGCCGAGGGCATGCACGCGATCGTGCGCCCCGGCCCCTACATCTGCGCCGAGTGGCACGACGGCGGCCTGCCCTCCTGGCTCATCGCCGACGACGCGATCGTGCTGCGCTCGCACGACGCCGCGTACCTCGACGCCGTGACCGAGTACCTCGATGCGGTCTACGCCATCGTGCAGCCGCGCCAGGTCCAGCACGACGGCCCCGTGATCCTCGTGCAGGTCGAGAACGAGTACGGCGCGTACGGCGCCGACAAGGACTACCTCCGCCGGCTCACCGAGCTGACGCGCGAGCACGGCATCGACGTGCCGCTGACCACGGTCGACCAGCCGCTCGAGCAGATGCTCGAGCACGGCAGCCTCGACGGCCTGCACCGCACCGGATCCTTCGGCTCTCGCGTCGGGGAGCGGCTCGCCACCCTGCGGCGCCATCAGCCGACCGGACCGCTCATGTGCTCCGAGTTCTGGTGCGGGTGGTTCGACAGCTGGGGCGAGATCCACCACACGACCTCGGCGGAGGAATCGGCCCGCGAGCTCGACGAGTTGCTCGCGGCCGGGGCATCCGTCAACGTCTACATGTTCCACGGCGGCACGAACTTCGCCTTCACCAACGGTGCGAACGACAAGGGCACCTACCGCGCGATCGCGACGTCGTACGACTACGACGCCCCGCTCGCCGAAGACGGCACGCCGACCGAGAAGTACTGGCGGTTCCGCGAGGTCATCGCGAAGTACGGGCCCGTTCCCGACGAGGTGCCGGCCGAGCGAGCGGATGCCCCCGAGCTCGACGTGCTCCTCGACCGGAGCGCCGCGCTCTGGTCCGTGCCGATCGTCGCGTCGCGGCCCTTCGAGCACCTGCCGGTCGCGGCGGAGTTCGAGTCGACGCGAGGCTTCTCGTGCTATTCGACGCGCATCGAGCACGGCGGCCTCCTCGCGTTCGGCGAGGTTCGCGACCGTGCCCAGGTCTACTTCGACGGGGCACTGGTCGGCACGCTCGACCGCGAACTGCACGAGCGGGTGCTGCCGCTGCCGGACGGGGCACGTGGCGAGCTGACCGTGCTCGTCGAGAACCTCGGCGGGGTGAACTACGGACCCCGACTCGGCGAGGCCAAGGGGCTCATCGCACCCGCGACGCTCGACGGCGTGCCGCTCACCGGCTGGTCGGCCGGCTCGATCCTGCTCGACGACCTCGAGCCCGTTCGCGCGGTGCTCGACTCCGCGCCCGTCGCCGACTCCGCCCGCGGCGCGGCGCCCCTCTCGGGCCCGGTGTTCGCGAGCGGCACGTTCACGCTCGACGAGGCCGCCGACCTGCAGCTGTCGTTGCCCGGCTGGACCAAGGGCGTCGTGTGGGTGAACGGCGTGAACCTCGGGCGGTACTGGAGCCGCGGGCCGCAGCGCACGATGTACGTGCCCGCGCCCGTCGTGCGCTCCGGCGAGAACGAGCTGGTGATCTTCGAGACCGTCGGTGCGGCATCGGCGGCCGTCCGCTTCGTCGCTCGTCCCGAGCTCGGCCAGACCGAGGCGTGACCGTGCTCACGCGGCGTCGGCCGCGTCGGCGGCTCGTGCCGGTGCTGCCCGTATCAGGCGGGTCGCACCGGGCCGGTGCTGTCGCGCACGACGAGACGCGTCGTGATCAGGATCTTCTCCTTGGTGTTGGGCTCGCCGTCGATGAGCGAGAGCAGCAGGGTCGTGGCGTGACGACCGACCTGGTCGAAGTTCTGGTGCACGGTGGTGAGCGCGGGCCAGTAGACCTCGGCCTCTTCGGTGTCGTCGAAGCCGACCACGCTGATGTCGCCGGGCACGGTCCAGCCGCGTTCGTGGATCGCATGCATGACGCCGAGGGCCATCTGGTCGTTGCTGGCGAACACCGCCGTCGGCGGGTTCTCGGCCGCGAAGAGCTCGCGCGCGAGCGCGAGTCCCGAGGCGGCACGCCAGTCGCCGACGAGCACGGGCCGTGCCGGCAGGTTCGCGTCGGCCATCGTCTGCCGGTAGGCGTCGGCGCGGCGGCGCGACGAGAACGAGTCGGCCGGCCCCGAGATGTGCACGATGTCTCGGTGCCCGAGGTCGAGCAGGTGCTGCAGGGCGATCTTCGCGCCCTGCTCCTGGTCGGTGTCGACGATCGTGTACGGCAGGTTCGCGTCGGAGTCGACGATCACGAGCGGGAGGCCTGCCGTGATGCCCAGCTCGTCGAGCGAGCCGACCTCGGAGGACATGACGAGGATGATGCCGTCGACGGCCTGCTCCTCGAGGCGGCCGAAGGCGCCGGCGACGTCGAGCTGCGTCGGGTCGATGACCGGCAGCAGCGTCGTCGTGTAGCCCGCGGCCTCGGATGCCTCGGCGACGGCGTTCAGCGTGCGTTCGTTGCCGAGCGTGGCGAGGTTGAAGGTGACGAAGCCGATGCTCCGGAACCGTCCCGACTTCAGGTTGCGCGCGGCGCTGTTCGGGCGGTACCCGAGGGCCTGCATCGACGCGAGCACCTTGTCGCGCGTGGTGGGCCGGACGTTGGTCTGACCGTTCGCGACTCGCGAGACGGTCTGAGCCGAGACACCGGCATGCACGGCGACGTCGTTGATCGACGCCCGTGCTCTGGGCTGCGATGCGTGGCCGGACAAACCGTTCGATGCGTACGTCATGGTGACGTAAACACTACCCCGAAGCCGTCTCCCTTGAAAGGAATCAATACATGACCGAGATCCCCGACTTCGGCCTGGTGATGCGTTCGGGCGGCGTCGCCCTCGTACTCGACCTCAGCGAGGGTGGTCTGCCCGCCGTCGTGCACTGGGGTGCCGACTGCGGCGCTCTCGACCAGCAGGGGTATTCGGCGCTGCTCGCGACCGGGGTGCTCCCGGTCGCCCCGAGCGAGGTCGACGTGCCGGTGCGCATCTCGATCCTCCCCGAGCACACCCGCGGCTGGATGGGACGCCCCGGGCTCAGCGGGTCGAGGGGCGGTGCCGCGTGGTCGCCGCTCTGGCGCGTCACGGGGGCCACGCTCGACGGCACCGTCGTCGCCGGGGCATCCGCTGCCGGCGTCGTGAACCACGGCGCCGGAACGCTCGTCGTCACCGCGGCCGATGACGACGCCCGACTGGCCGTCACCCTGACGGTCGAGCTCAGCCGGGCCGGCATCGTGCGCACGCGCGCCGAGGTGCAGAACCTCGGCGAGGAGGCCTACCAGGTCGACGAGCTCCTGCTCTGCCTGCCGACCCCGGCCATCGCGAGCGAGGTGCTCGACTTCGCCGGCCGCTGGGCGGGCGAGCGGGCGCCCCAGCGTCGCGCCATGGCGATCGGCGCCCACCGGCGCGAGGGGCGTCGCGGCCGCACCGGACTCGACGCGGCGATGATCCTCTCGGTCGGCACGCCGGGCTTCGGGTTCGCCCACGGCGAGGTGTGGGGCGTGCACACCGCATGGTCGGGCAACCACGTGCACCAGGTCGAGCGGGTGCTGAGCGGCGAGCAGCTGCTCGGCGGCGGCGAGCTCCTGCTGCCCGGCGAGGTGCGCCTCGCGCAGGGCGAGCGGTACGAGAGCCCCTGGGTCTACGGCATCTACGGCGCGGGCCTCGACGACTCGGCCAAGCGCATGCACCGCCATCTCCGTGCCCGTCCGCAGCACCCCGGCTCGGTCCGGCCGGTCACGCTCAACGTCTGGGAGGCCGTGTACTTCGACCATGACGTCGACACGCTCCTCGAGCTCGCCGATCGCGCGGCCGAGATCGGCATCGAGCGGTTCGTGCTCGACGACGGATGGTTCGGCGGACGTCGCAACGATCGTGCGGGCCTCGGCGACTGGACCGTCTCGGGCGAGGTGTGGCCCGACGGGCTGCATCCGCTCGTCGACCGCGTCCGCGGCCTCGGCATGCAGTTCGGCCTCTGGTTCGAGCCCGAGATGGTGAACATCGACTCCGACCTGGCCCGCGCTCACCCCGAGTGGATCATGGCGACGGGCGACCGCCTGCCGGTGGAGTCACGGCACCAGCAGGTGCTGAACCTCGGCATTCCCGAGGCGTACGCTCACGTGCGCGACGCGATGTGCGCGATCCTCGACGAGTACGACATCGGGTACATCAAGTGGGACCACAACCGCGACCTCGTCGACGCCGGCACGCAGCCGTTCGGTCGGGCCGGCGTGCACGAGCAGACGCTCGCGTTCTACCGGCTCGTCGACGAGCTGAAGGCGCGCTACCCCGAGCTCGAGATCGAGTCGTGCTCGTCGGGTGGCGGGCGCGTCGACCTCGGCGCCCTCGACCGCACCGACCGGGTCTGGGTCTCCGACAACAACGACCCCATCGACCGCCAGCAGTCGAACCGATGGACGACCCAGCTGGTGCCGCCCGAACTCATGGGCAACCACATCGCCTCCGGCGCCTCGCACACGACGAACCGACTCCACGCGCTCTCGTTCCGCGCCGTCACGGCGTTGTTCGGGCACCTCGGAGTGGAGTGGGACCTGCGCCACGCGGGGGAGGCCGAACTCGCCGAGCTCGAGGGATGGATCCGGCTGCACAAGGCGAACCGCGAGCTGCTCCACGGCGGCGAGCTCGTGCGCCTCGACCACCCCGACGCCTCGCTCTCGCTCAACGGCATCGTCGCGGCGGACGGCTCGGCCGGCCTGTTCGCGTATGTGTCGCTCGCGCGGGCGTCGGTGGCGAGCCCCGGACGCATCCGCCTGCCCGGACTGCTGCCGACGGCGACGTACCGGGTCGAACCCGCCCTCGTCGGCGGGCTGCCGCACGGGGCTGACGCGGCGCCATGGTGGGAGCTCGGGCCGCTCGAGCTCACGGGAGTGGCGCTCGACTCGATCGGCGTCGTGATGCCGAGACTCCGCCCCGAGCAGGCGGTGCTGCTGCGAGCGGTGCGCATCGACGACGACGATTCCCGCGGTCTCATCGCGTGAGCGCAGCCGTCCTCGTCGCCGTGCTCGGCGCCGCGCTGCTGCACGGCACCTGGAACGCCATCGCGAAGGCGATCCCCGCCCGGCTCGTCTCCTCGGCGCTGATCGGGCTGGTCTACCTGGTGGTGGGGGCGATCGGATGCCTCGTCTTCCCGCTCCCGCCCCAGGAGGTGTGGCCGTACCTGCTGATCTCCGCCGCCGTGCAGACGCTCTACCTCGTGCTGCTCACGGCGGCGTATGCGAAGGGCGAGTTCGGCCGCACGTACCCGCTGACCCGTGGAATCGCCGTGCTCGGCATCACGCTGATCTCGACGACCTTCCTCGGCGAGGTGATGACGCCGGCCCAGATCGCCGGAGTCGCCGTCGTCGCGATCGCGCTCTTCGCGCTGTCGTGGTCGCCGAAGGGTCGAGGCGGCCCTGCCGGAACGCTCATGGCCGTCGCCGTCGGCGTCACGATCACCGCCTACTCGGTCATCGACGGCATCGGCGTGCGACTGTCGGGGGAGCCGTTCGGCTATGCGTCGTGGCTGTTCCTCATCCAGGGCATCACGATCCCGCTGGTCTGCTTCCTGCTGGCGCGCGACCGCCGCGAGATGCTGCTCGGCATGCGCGAGCACGCACCGATGGGCGCGCTCGGCGGCATCCTCTCGCTCGCCGCCTACACGATCGTCGTCTGGGCGCAGTCGCTCGCGCCACTCGCGGTGGTCTCCGCGCTGCGCGAGACCGGCGTGCTCGCGGCCGGGGTGATCGGCTACTTCGTCTTCCGCGAGCCGTTCAGCAGGTGGCGGCTCACGGCGACGGTGGTCGCGGTCTCGGGGATCGTCGCGATCCGGCTCGGCGGGTGATCGCTAGGCTGACCGGATGACTCAGGGCCGCCGGTTCCCGACCGCAACCGATGCAGTCGGGCTGGCCAGGATCGTCGGGGGCGTGCTCTGCATCACCGTGCTCGGCTACGCCTACGGTCTGCGCATCGAGGTCGGCGACGGCAGCCCGCTCGACTTCTTCGGATACTTCACCAACCAGACGAGCCTGTTCACGAGCGTCGTGCTGATCGGCTCGGGCGCGCTCGCCGTGCTCGGGCGACGTGTGCCGGCATGGCTGTCGACCGTTCGCGGGATCGCGACCGCGTGCCTCGTCGTCGTCGCGGTCGTCTACAACGTGCTCGTTCCGGGCACGGGGTCGGCGCCGCCCTGGGTGAGCGCTGTTCTCCACATCGTGTTCCCGCTCGTCGTCGTGCTCGACTGGCTGCTCGTCGGAGATCGACCGCCTCTTCCCTGGCGCCAGCTCTGGCTCGTGCTCCCGTATCCGATCGCGTGGCTGGGGGTCGTCCTCGTTCGGGGCATCACCGACGGATGGGTTCCGTACGGCTTCCTGCTCCCCGAACGAGGACCCCTCTCGCTTGCCCTGCACGTCGTGGGGCTGCTCGGAGCGATGCTCGCTGCCGGCGCGCTCGTGTGGGCCGGCAGCCGTCTGAGCGTCGGCCCGCTCGCGCTCGCCTCACGAGTCCCCGAGCGCGCCGGCTGAGGGCGTCAGCTCGCCGACTCGAGCGCCGCCCAGGCGAGCTGGGCGAGCGCAGCGGCTGCTGCGGCGTACGCGAGCGGACGTCGCTGAGTTATCGCTTGCCGTTGTCGATCCAGCGCGTGTGTGCGCGGAGCCCGTGGAAGACTCCCTGGCGGATCACGATGTACAGCAGCAGCAGGCTGACGACGAGTCCAAGCGCGGCTGCAGCCCAGCCGGCGATGGAGGCGAGGATGAGCTGTTGGCTGATGTCCATGTCCGTAACCGTATTGCGGCTGGAGGGGAAGTGACGAAAGCCCCCGGCGAACCGGGGGCTTTCTCAATCGATGGTGGCTCCGACGGGCGTCGATCCCGTGACCTCACGATTTTCAGTGAGCCTGGGCGGTTTTCGCTCAATTCTTATGGTCGCGATATCGCGCTGATCAGGGGTTCTACAAAACAGTCACAGTTGGTTTCAGATGGTTTTCGCGCATTTAATGGCACATTAATGGCACAAGATCTCGCTTCCGAGGCCCTCCATGTGCCTAAACGGGCGCGACATTGAGGCGCATGGCCCACGTGATCGTGGTCGCCAAACACCAGGCCTCATCGGACCCGAGGCAATCCTCGCCGCCGGTTGATGTCCTTCGCCGTCGCTAGAAGGTCGGCCTCGTTCGTGTCGTACAGACGTCGTAACGCAAGTTCGAGAAACTTCGCACCTGTCACCACATCATCTATGGACAGCCCACTCTCATGGGTTCCAGTGTTCCCGATCCACTTCACGGCCTCGAGCGCGTGAACTACTTCCGGGTGGGTGCTAGCGAAGATGTCCAATCGCTCCTGGGCTGAAAGTCGCTTTCGCTTTCGTTTGGCGGTGATGAACGTTCGCTTCACACCGCGCGCGGTGAGCAACTCCTCGACGGCCAGTCGAAGCTGGGTAGCCGCCAAGTCCGGACTCGTCCAGAGCACTGAGGACGCCATTGCGATGGCTTCGACCACCTTTGTTGGTGTGCGTTGTGGCGTGAGCAGCAGCTGCGGAGCGGGGCTGATGTGACGCAGCGCGAAGAAATCCGTGAGACGTTCGCGTTCTTGAACGTCGTCGAAGGACCATAAGTACGCCCAGTCGCCAGCAATAGCCGCCTCGCGTTTGCAGCCGTGATTGTCGCATTCGAGCACACCGGTGAAGCTTCCGCCGAGCTCGTCGGGGCCGTCCAAGTGGCGCCTGACCAACTCGATGTGAGCGCGCGATCTCGCGTCCGGGTATTGGGTCGTCGACTTGAGCGCTAACGTGCCTTCAAGGCATTCCGGGCACAGCACTCGAGGCCAGGTGTCTTCGTTTAGCCAGCCCGACAAGGCTCCGAGCGGTTTCGCCATGCTCCGAAGTTACCGTTGCCGGGTGATGCTTACAGACGAGAGAGTGCCCGTGCCGTCGGTCGACTTGTCACGTCACACTGCCTTCTCGTGCTGTCGTCGGTCGAGAAGAGGCGGTCGAGTGCAACGCGTGACTGCGCATGCGAGATCGGAGCCCGTCCACATTGCGGTATGGATGCGTTGTGCGACGGTACAACGCGGGCGATCAGTACGCTGATGCGGTGACCGTTAGTAACGAGCCGCCCGGCAAGTCGAGTGCTTGGAACTGGCCAGCTGAGTGGGCCGTGGAGCGGGCCTTTTGGCGCGAGGTTGCAGCGCGCACCATCGCGGGCGTACTGACAATCCTTATCGTCGGCGTGCCCGCGCTCATCTGGGCCGCACTCTCCGGGGTCCTAACCTGGGACATGGTGGCCCCGGCCCTCATCGGATTTGGGCTGTTTCTCGTCGTTCTGATCGTTTACGTGACCCTTCTCCTAGTCATTCGTGCGGTCGCTCGAAGCAAGGGCCGGAAGACGCTGCGCGCAGAAGGCGGCTCAGAGTACAAGGACGTGTCAACTCGGGATCTGGACACGATTCTTGTTTCGTTCGCCGGTGGCGAGCCGATCCCAGTCCCATACTTCGTCAATGAGAAGGCGAAAGAGAGCCTTCGCCAGATTGATCGGTTCCAGCACGCGTTTAGCATCGTTGCAGCCGTTGTCGCGCTCGCCGGCGCGGTGGTTGGTGTCTTCTTCGCGCTTCTCTAGTTCGGGAGGCAGCAGCCCCGCTATCGATGATGATTTCGTTTAGCGGAGCCTCGGGGTTCCATGATGTCGCTCTCCGCAGACGACAGTCGCGGCTCCTCGCGGAATGTCATGGTTGCGAAGGCCCCGGTGGGTTGGCCAAGATTGCGCAGTGACCGATGAGGCAACCCGTGACGAGACCACGACGAGAGAGTCATCCTCGGGAACCGCTTGGCGCTGGATCAGATGGGCGCTCGCGGTCGCGGCGATATGCGCCGTGATCACTGTCATAGCTTCCAGATATCGAGAGTGCTCAGAAACGACGACGACCGCCGCCAACGGTGACATATCCACTGTGATCGCGTGTGCGCCGCCATCCTTGACCAGTGCTTCGCTCATCCTTCTCCTCCTACTCGTTGGCCTGCTCCTCTGGCCGGACCTAACAGAGCTCACTGTGGGGGGAGTGACTCTCAAGCGAAAAGTCGCAGAGGCTGCCCAGAAGGCAACTGATGCGAAGGAGAAAGCGGAAAGTTTGGCCACGACCATTCAGATACTTCAGGCCCGAATCGATACCTTCGCGTTCTCGAATGCCTCGGCGTCAAACAATATCTACTTCGGTCGCGAATGGACGCCCACAGAATCGGAACGGATCCAGCGACAGGCAGCTGAGGCAGGTGAGTTCGGGGCCGAAGCGCAAAGTGGGCGCGGCCCGCTCGAGAACATGAGTGACGACAAGCTCCAGACGACGGTCATCCGGGAGTGGGAATCGCTCAGCGGACGGCTTGACCTTCGACCAAGTCGCCTCCGCGAGAACGATCCGCTAGATGCGGAAGTTCGTCAACGCACTCGAAGCCTGCAACGGGCGTTCATTGCAGACTTCGAGCCACAAATCCGGACCGTCCGCGACCTTCGCAACGCCGTCGCACACGGGCAGCAGATTCCAAGAGAGGACCTGGTCAATGGGCTTGTGCTGCTCAACGCGCTGAACCGTCGCGCTGAAGTCTGGCTCGAAGGCGGGTCTGTCGAGCCCCTCTGACGCTTGGTATCGAGCACTTGGATAACCCGCGATCGGCATCAGTCGCGTGGAACTTGCCAGGCACGTCCAGCCGGAATCTCGACGACGATCATCGGATCATGGTTGCCTCCGGCTTCTCTGTTGCGGAGGCCAGACCGAAGCGAGCTATGCCCATCGAATCGTTCGAAGACTGTCGACTTTCCACCGACGGTTTGTCGTTGCTTCGTTCCCGAATCAGAATTCGCTGAAGTACGGCGATCAGATTCAGGTCGAGCCAGCCGATGACGGAGCCGAGTTTGACGTCCAACGATCCAGCCTGTCAACAGCCACGCGATGAACCCGACGGGGATGAGGGCCCACAGGAGCAAGTCTCGGACCAAGAGCAAGACGAAAAACCCGGCAGTCTGCAGCGCGATGTCGTGATTTGGGGCCGATGATTCGCCCCGTCCTGGTGGGTTGCGGTTAGGCGCTGGGCGACGAGTAGTTGCAGTGGTTGGCCGTACGATCGCCATTGTGACTGCGCCCAATCAAGACATGCCGGAAACGACAGTGCCACCAGTGATGACGTGGTCGGTACCCGCCCGAGATAGCGCCGCCGTTGCGATCACGGCGCACGCGGGGCGCGTAACGACGATCGTCGGGGCCAACGGCGCCGGCAAGTCTGCGCTCGCGACATGGCTGGTCGCACAGATGCCCTCGGGCACCGTCCGGAGGCTTATTGCCCACCGAAAGATCTGGTTCAGTTCGTCGGGGCCAGAGATTAATCCCGCTCAGCGAGAGCGGCACGGTCAAAACGCTGAACAGTGGGATCGAAGGAGCGACTCGAGGTACGCGGATCACCTCGATGGGAATCGAGCCAACATTGCGCTCTTCGACCTCCTCGGGATGATCAACGATCAAAACCGCAAAGCCGTTGAGATGTACGACGGAGGGCGAACAAGAGACGAGGTTCTCAGCGAAGCTGGCGAACGGCTCCTTCCAAAGTTGAACCGGATCCTTGCGAACGCCGGCCTACACATTTCGATCGCGCTAACCGCATCTCAGACCTTCATGGCGCGCCATTCCGACTTGGGGGTCGAGTTTCCGATCTTCCACATGTCAGACGGTGAGAAGAGCGCGCTCTTACTGGCAGCGGAAGTCCTAACCGCGCCAGTAGGGCAGGTGATCGTGATCGACGAGCCCGAGAGGCACCTTCACAGATCCATCTCCGCAGGGCTGGTGGATGCAATCGTCGCTGAACGCTCGGATGCAGCGTTTGTGTTGTTGACGCATGACCTCGAGCTTGCATCCGCACTTGGGGCTCACGGCACAGTCGTCACGTTGACTGGGTGCGAGTGGTCGGGCGAAACCGTAGCCACGTGGGAGGTAAATCTGGTTGCCGACGGCGGAGTTGTTTCGGAGCTCGCTCGTCAAGCCATACTCGGTGGGCGTAAGCAAGTCATGTTCATTGAGGGTGACGTCGGGAGTCTCGATTTACCTCTATACCGGGTCCTATATCCCGACTGGACCTGCGCCCCAGCCGGTGGTTGCGACTCGGTAATCAAATCTGTCGCCGGTATCCGCGCGAGCTCGCAGTTCCATTGGGTGCGTGCCGTAGGAATCGTCGATGGAGACGGCAGATCCGAGGCCGAGCGCGCGGCGCTTCGAAGCAGGAGCGTGCTCGCCCTACCGGTGAACGAGGTCGAGAGTCTGTACTACCTCTCAAGCGTCCTGGAGGCGGTCGCAGGAGCGCAGGCAGCGGTAATCGACGCATCCGCGACGTCGCTCATGGACGCTGCAAAGTCTGCGTTGCTGCAATCGCTCAGCCAACCGGAAACTGTCGATCGATTTGCGCGCAAGCTAGCTCTAGCGGAAGTGCGTCGAAAAGTGGTTGACCACATCCCTGAAGTCCTCGGAGAGAAGGACATCCAGATCTCCGTGCCATCGCCATTCAATGAGATTCGTGACAAGCTCGAGAGCATTCTTGCGTCAGGCGACTACGAAGGCATGGTGAAGGAAGTCTCGATTCGGGACAGTTCAGCGCGAGCGGCCGTCGCGCGCGCCATGGGCTTCGGATCATTCGCGCTCTACGAGCGAGCTGCACGACGGCAGATTACGGAGAACAGTGAGTTGCGTGTTGCGGTCCGTGAAGCCGTTGGCGCGTTGCCTGGTTAGGTTCCCTTGCACGGCTCGTCCTTCAGATCGACACTGATTGGTCAGTGTGCGCGGCGATCCTCACCGGATCTCGGTCTGTGCAAATCAAGCAGGACGCCAGGTGCGCCGCCTGTCAACAACCGAGAACCCTCGGTCCGTATGCGCGCTTGGCCAGAATCTTTCCGGAGCAGCCAGTCCGTCGCACAATCGCCATCATGAGTGAATTCGTCGGAGCGAATTCTTCATCGGCCCAGGCCCACTTCGCGCGATCTCGAGGATGGGGTGCCTCGGCTGGAGTAGGTGTAGCTTGTTGGGCCTGACTTGTACCGTCGCTTCAAGCTCTCGGGCGTGAGACTATCCACAGACTTTCGCGCAGCGGCTATGGCGTGAGAGAGTCCGCGATCAGCGCGGTCGCGCTCCGCCGCGAGCACGAACTGCTCCCGCGCCTCATCAGCATTCGCTGCCACGAGATGCACACGGTTTACGTTCTGCCCGCGCGTCATCCCCACGTAGACGCTCGCTGCCCCCATCGCATCGCCGACCACCGTGTGCGACTCGTCCACCGTCATGCCTTGCACCCCGTGGGCCGTCGCCGCATACGCGAGATGCGCGTGCTCGGCAACGTACTCGGCCGGCAGTTGAACTGATCTCTGCCGATGGCCGGCGGCGTGCTCCGTCGCCCACACCGTGCCATCTCCATCGACGCTCCGAACGACCCACACCTGACGATTCGCTACTCGCAGGCCGGAGTCGTTTCGCCGAGTCTGAATCACGTCCCCGCGCCCGATGCTCAGCCCATCGCTCCCGATCATGGTGCGGCTGTCATCGACATCGCCGGCCCGCACCCGCTCCTCGCGAATCCGCGCATTCAGCTCACGCGCTTCGTCGTTCGTTGCAACGGTCATCGCGCAGTCGTCGCGCCACTCGCGCGCGAGCGCCTCGAGCTGCCCATCCGGGCTCTCATGAATCGCAACGAGTTCGAGCGCGCATAGTCGGTCGAAGACTGCCTCCGGATGATCCCCGCGCCGCATCTGCACAGTGAGCGCGGCGTACTCGGGGTCGACGAATCGGTGCACGGCCGTCATGCGATACGCGCGGGGGAGTAGTTGCGCGGCCATGTCGAGCACACCGCCGCGTCCGACGGCGGCGAGCTGCGCGCGGTCACCGACCAGAGCAACAGTGGCGCCCGCCTCGTCGGCTACGGTCAGCAGCGCGAGGGCGGTGTCCTGGTCGAGCATGCCCGCCTCGTCGACGACGATTCGCTCGCCGCGACACAGTCGAGCGGATGCCGCGGGGCCGGCGTACACGGCATCCGTATCTGGGTCGTGGTCGCCGATCGCGAGCCGCGTCCACACGCCGTCGCGATTCCACCGCCACCCGTGCTCGTGCACGAGCTTGGCGACGCTGTCGGCCGCAACTCCGAGCTCCTGGTGCGCAACGTCGGCCGCCTTCCTCGTCGGCGTGACCACCCGAGTCCTGCGACCCTGCATTGCCGCCGCATTAATTGCCGCGGCGAGCATCGTCGTCTTGCCCGCGCCGGCCGCACCCTCCACGACGACGAGCGATTGAGCGGATGCCACGGCCGCAGCCGCGCGCGCCTGTGCCGGGTCGAGTCGGAGCCGTTGTGCGATGCGCGACAGGTCCGGCGTGCGTACCTGCGGCCGCTCGGCCCGCGCCGTGAGCAGATCGCGCAGCCGGGTCTCGACGGCGAGGACGTGCATGCTCGTCAGATGTGCGACGTGCTCGGGATGCGGCCCGTCGGGCGGCAGCACCGACAGGCAGTCCTCCTCCGCGAGGCGCGTGGCGAGTGTGACGAACTCGCGCAGCAGCGTCGGGTCGGCACGCACGCCGGCCTCGGTGACGAGGTGCGACACGTGCTCCTGGATGTCGTGCACCGTCCACGTCGACGCGGCGGCCGCGCAGCGATCGAGCGCGCGGGACGCGACATCCTGCACGCTCAGTTCATCGAGCGCGACGGCCCGTTGTCCTCGCACGCGTTCGAGATCAGGTTGATAGCCGGATGCCTCGAGTTCGCGTCGCCACAGTTCCTCGCTGCCGAGCTGGGTCGGCTTCTTGTGCGGCCGCTCGTGATCCCATGCCATCGCGGTCAGTCGCGACATCGCGGCGGGCCCGGGTTCCTGGTCCGGATGCGCCGCGCGCCAGTCCTTCTCGAAGTGCGCCAGGTTGCGCGCGACCTGCTCGGCACGCTTGCTCATCGCCGCGTTGAACGGCTGCAGTTCGGTGACCTCGGCTGTCACCGGATGGAGCGTGAGGCCATGCGCATCGAGCGTGGCCGCGAGCCGCGGGTGCGCCGCGATCACCGCCGTGCCGAGCGCGCGGATCGCGCCTTGCTGCCGGAACAGCGCCGCGGTGTCGAGACCTCGCCACGCGGCATCCGCCCACACCCGCGTGCCGATCTGGAAGTGGATGTGCCGGTGCGGGTCGCCTGCCCGCGAGGTCTTGTGCGAGACCGCGACCGTCTCGAGCTGCTCGGCCGGCGCCACCCGCTGCGCACCGCGCGGGCCGACACGCGTGACCGAGTGCTGGCCGAGCCAGACACGGATCTCGGCGACCGCATCGCGCTGCGCCACATCGAGCGCATCGGATATCTCGGGGTGAAGCGCCGCGGCGATCGACAGCGACTTCGGCGCGTTGACGACCATCTCGGCGAACCGTGGCGATCCATGGCGAGCGTCGCCGGCATGGCGGGGGGTGCCCATCGATTCGCCGGTGAGCGGGTTGATCCAGTCGACCCACTGGGCGTACTGGTCGGGGGTGAGTGCGCCTTCGCCGATCAGGTCACCATCGCCGTCGACGACGGAGAACTCAGCCAGCGCCGTGCCGCCCTCGAGGTAGTAGTCGTCGGCGCGGGAGCGATCTGACTCGAGGTACCGGCGCGCGTCGGCGCCGGAACCTCGGTACAGGATCACTCCACCTCGCATCGCCTTCCTCCGAGCTAGCTCAGGTTCTTGCAACTATCTACGGTAGCATACGTCCATACGGGCCGTACTTGATTTCGTTGGAAGCAGAGGCAGGCAACTGGACGTCCGGTGCGCTCCAAGAGGGAGCCTGGTCGACATCTGGATTCGGCGCGTGATTTCAGAAGGCGTTGGCATCGTTGGCGGATGGCCGATGGTAGCTCGCATCGAGGATGTACAAGCGAACACGCTCGCGGACGCTATCCGCTAGCGCGGCATGTGCGGCACTGAGTCGCGCTTCGACGAGTTCTCGTGTTCGCGACAGAGCGGGCGCCCGACGTGGGTCCTGATCGGACCAATAGTCGCCATCGAACCAAAACACGAGGTAAACACCACCCGCCCCTGGGTGATCTCGAAGATAGCGATCCACCAGCTGGCCTTCGAGTGCGTCGACCAGTTCGGCGTTCCATGACCCTTTCGATTCGACGATTACGGTCAGCGTGGCATCGCCAGACGCAGACTCCGATCGGAGCGCGTCAATCCGGAGATCCGTTCGCTCGGGGACGCCTGACGGCCTATTGCGTCGCACTTGCACCTCGCGGTTGACGACTATTCCGTTCCCAGCAACCTCTTGTAGCAACGCGTTGCGAACGTAGTCGGAGATTTCGTCTTCAGATTTTGGCCGCCGAGAATGCGTGTCCCACAACAAGTGCGACTCGGGCGTGTCCGACTGCAGGCGCGATTGGATGCGCGCGAGAGCCCATAGCACCAAGTTCAGGAGATCCTGCGGACTCCGGACAAGCCGCGCATCTGCTTGGCCAATTAGATCCCGCAGTTGGATTCGGGTTAGGGGGATCCAGCTCTCACGACGGAGACTCGCCTCAGCCTGAAGGAGCGAAACTGAGAGCCACTCGAGGTCTGGTCGGTCGCGCGCGATCTCTCGGATAGCCTCCACCGAGGCCCGGGTCCCACTCTTGATTAGGTGATTCAGAAGTGAATCCCGCCATCTCGTCAGTTCTTCCCGGGGTCCAACCATGTGCGCGCCGTCGAAGGCTGGATCATCGCTCATTGGAAACCAACGCAGGGTCCACAAGAACAGAACTGCGACCCTCGAGTCATCTAGATCTGGAACTGGAGCGTGATAGCCGAGACCCAGCAGGATCTCGCCCAGTAGGTCGGGCTCGTCATCCATGAGGCGAGTCAGCTCGTTCCAAGTCGCGCCGGCCTGCTTGCGAATGAGCCGAGCGCCCGCGTCGATCCTGCCTTCTCGACGCCAGTTGTCGTTAGATAGGCGCTCGATCAGGATGCTCGAGATTGACGCAGGGGCTTTAGCGTCGAACACGTCGAGAACCTCTGATTCCGTCTCGTGTGCAAGGCCGGCTCGAACACGATCAAGTAGTTGCAGTTCGAGCGTCGGTGACCAGAGTTCGCCAATCTCAAAAGTCAAGAAGGACCGCTTCTCAGACGCGGAGGCCGCATCGATGAGCACTACTACCGCCGTCTCAAGATCAGGCCGGGCATGAACGACGGCCCGTCGCAAGATCTCAGCCTTGAGATTGCGCGCGTGCTCATCGCTGAGCGCTTCCCAATCGACGATTGTCGGTGCCCACCTGCGCCAGTACTCACCCTCGATCTCATCTAGAGCACCCGGAGATTCGTGAAGGAGGAGGACTAACGCTCGGTACCCTGCCAGCGAGGGGAAGTACGAAGTGTTTGTCCCGAGCCATCTCTCTGGATCAGGGTCGCCAGCGGCGATATACAGAGCTGCAGCGGTGACCAATTGTCGCTTTGTTTTGTCAGCGAGCGAGCCCCACCGCGCATGCTTCGTCAAGTCAGGCTCGTGCTCGTCCCAATATTGGTCAGTGCCTGGCCGGACCGTAATGAGCCGGACCGCGATCCAGAACGCGTTGGAGTCGCCCTGCGAGGCGCTCTCCACGAGTTCTTCAATCCGCTGCTCAATCCAGGACCCGGAGTGATCGTCCTCGTCTCCGTCCTTTTTGGCCATGCGTTCGCTCAGCTGTGCACGAAATTCTCTCGCCGCAGTCGCTTCGGGGGACGTCAAGTCAACGGACCCTGTCCATCGCCCCAACACGTCTTGTACTACCGGGTGATCAAGCGGTAGGGAAAGCAGAATTTCGGAGTGATCGGGATCGTCTGGTCGGAAGACTTGGCTGATGACTTCGCCCACGCGCTGGCGCAAAGGTGTTGCAAGGTTCGGGTAGGCGCCGACCAAAAAAGGAAAGTCTTCGGGCGCGAATAGCGGCTTGCCGGAAGTTGGGTACAGCGCATAGAACGTGTCTTCCTCCGCAAGTGCCGCAACAACGGCGAAGCCTAAGCGAAGCCTGGCCGATGGAGTTAGTCTTTCGAACTGCTCACCCAGCCAGGAAACGTGCGATTGAAGCAGAGCTTGAATGACGCCCGCCATTGCCACCAGGACGAGATCGTCGTCGAGTTGATCGAATGCGAGATCGAGAAGGGAACGCGTGAATTGTTCGAGGCGCGAATCTTCTCCCAAATCTGACTGTCCGATCAGCCAGTGGAGCCCAGAGAGTACGCCTTCAGGGCCGATTCCAGCGGCGAGCTGCGTAAGAAAGAGGTACTTCAAGCCGAAGTTGCTCTTGCGTCCGAATGGCCCGAGAAGGTCGAAGACCTCGTTCGTGGAGATCGCCTTGGGCCAAGACACGAGGAGGGCGGCCGCCTGGAGCTCTTCGTCAATCGACGGGTCACTCCGTAGGAGATCTAGAAAATCATCGACAGGTTCCGATTGGTCTTTCGTTAGATCGTAGATGGCCATAATCGCGGCAGTCCGAAGGTACCGTTCGCGGTGCTGCGCTAGAGCCAACCGAGTCAGCGCTGGAACCAGCGATGCTTCCCGCGTACCGCGGGCGATATCGATGATCACATGATCCACGTCATCCAGTTCGAGGAGCAATCCCGCTTCTAGGTCGGCTTTAAGGGCGGGGTACTTGAGCGTGGAGTAATCAAAGTCGAAGTCGCGTGCGAGCCGTCCTGATCGTACTGCGCGCAGAACTTCGCTAACCACCAGAGCCCGTAGGTCTTCAGACGGAAGCTTGATCCCTCCGAGGAACGAAGCCGGATCCGTCTCGATCAACCACCCGAATGCAGGGCCGTCGAGTGCTGCGGCCCAGACCGCCGTGTTACGAACTTGTGGGTAGATTCGACCGTCTTCGAAGCACAGAAGTTCACGAAGCCGACGCTGATCGAGGCCGAGACTTACCAACCAGCGCGCGGACGAGAACTCCAGAAAGGTTTCATGCGCCCACCCCAGCTGACCAGAGCCGTTGCCGGCGAACAATCCAGTGCGAAGCGCGGCGGCTATTTCTGAGTTCTGGACATCGCCAAATGATGTCTGAGACACCGCCAGATCATCGGGCAACGCAGCATCGACGGGAGCATCAGCGAATCCACCAAGCCAGTACTTGTTCTTTCCCGAAAAGACCGAAGCCGCCGCAATCCAGGACGCAATATCCAGTTGACGCTTTGCTGAGATGTGATCGTTGCGGGCATCGCGTCGGTCTTGATCGGACTCGTCGGCCAACGCGAGGAGACCCCGTTCGTAGATCTCGACGGCTTGATCGGGAAGGGTGCCATCAACTTCATACTGACGCCAGAGAAGCTTTAGGAGGAGCGGTCGAGCAGCGAGCGGCACTACACGCCCGCTTTCGATGGCTGACAGGAACGTTGCGGCGCGGAGGTCGTCCGAAACTAGTTGTTCTGCATCCAGTCGTCGCAGCGGCAGCAACTCATAGACACCGACTTCTCCAAATTCGGATTTGAGACCGTCAAGTAGAGAGGGCGGCCAGTCAGCAGTCCTGCAAGCGATCCTGAGTACGAGCCGTTCCTTCGGCCATCGACGGACGTAGGAGAGGATCAGCCGATGAGCGGCGCTGTGTTGGGCCCGTGCTTCGTCCAAGCTGTCAAGGATGAGGCATAACGTGTCTTCAGACGCCAGCCATGCCGTTACTTCTGGCCCAGCGAACACCAAGTCTTCCAACCGATCGAGAGTCGGGAACTCTGACATGTCGAATCGCGCGACCCGAGTGGAACCAGATTGAGTTCCATTTAGGACGTCGGACCGCAACTCTGATGATTTTCCAATTCCCGGCTCTCCGAGAAGGACCAATGCCTGTTCTTCATCAATGGTTCGCGATGTCTTCGCTTCAGGGTTTCGGCTGGTCCCTCCGAACCAGCTGCTGGCCGGATCAACGAGCCATCCCGCGCCGTCGAACGATACTTCCTTCACGGACGGTGCCCAAAAACGTTCTATCGTCACTGAATCAGCCTGCTTCCTCGGTTCTGACCGTTCGAGTATTGCCACGCCGGAGATCATGGGAGACGCGACTGGTTCGAGCCCTGTCCCGCTCACGCAGCTGTCTTGGTTTCCTTGCCGTCGCTCCTCGGCTCCTAGTGCAGACCGTTGATTGGCGGCAAATGGGCGATCAACAGCGCCGCTGGGGTCGCCGTCCGTCGCCACGTCTGTTCTGTCTCGGCGTCCATTAGCCCGCTCTGCCACGCCGACCCGGTGGTAGCAGGCCGCGGTCGCGGGCCTTCGTGATCCATCCTTGAGCGGTCGAGAGCGCCACGCCGTTGACCTCCGCCATCGTCGCGCTCGGGTTCGCGTCGCCCTGCTGGGTCAGCCGGCCGTGCTGGAGTGCGACCAGCTCGTAGAAGTCCGCCACCTTCTTCGGGTCGCCGAGCGGCTTCAGCAGATCCCGCTCGCTCACTTTCCGCCCTGACGGCAGAACGATCTTCCCGCCCGTGATGGTCTCGGTGCGCTTCATCGCGAAGAGGCGCTTGTTGATTGCTGCCTCGATGCGGGCGGTCGGCAGCTCGCGGAGGAGCTGGCTCGTGATCGGGTCGCCCGGCAGCCAGGGGAGGTAGATCACCCCAGTAATGCGGATCTCCTCGGGCACGGCGAGCAGCTGTCGCTGCAGCCGGATCATCACGCGCGTGTGCGTGGCTTCGTGCTCGAGGTAGCGCCACCGACCGCCAGTGGTCTCGTTCTGATCGGAGTCGGCAGGCGAGCCCTGATCGTCGTAGCCGAGCACGGCATCGATCTGCTCGCTCGCGTCGTCGTCGCGCTCGCCGGGGAACCGGCTGGGCAGGTACCAGCCCTCGGGCAGGTCGTCTGCGACAAGCAGGCCGTCGTAGGACTGGTCGCCGGGGCGGGGTGTCGAGGCGGGCATGAATCGAGTCTAGCCACTCAACTCAGGTACTTGCCGAAATGCGCGCAGCGATGTTATTCTCAGATACTTGCAAATAGCCGCGCGTGGGTCGGCATGCACGAGATGCCCGCCGGCGGCCGATGAGTCGAGGGGGAGCGTCATGGTCGACGTCGCGCTGAGGGTCGAGTATCTGAGCCGAGCCGAGGCGGCCGAACGATGCCGTATCCCGGTCTCGAGCTTCGACAAGCTGCGCCACGACGGGCTCACTCCCGAGCCCGACGCCCGCATGGGCAAGCACCTGCTCTGGAGCGCAGACACGATCGACGAGCTGCTCGCCCGGGGCGGCACGGAGCACTGATGGCCGGGCGGCCCAACCGCGATACCCCGAGCCGGGTCGATCCGCGCACGGGTCGTCCGCTGCCGGAGGGCATCCGTTGGCGCGCTGACCGGCAGCGGTACCAGATCCGCGTCGTCGGCCCGAGCGTCGACGGGGGAGCGGCCGAGCGATCGCGCACGTTCATGACGCTCGCCGAAGCCAAGCGTGAGCTCGCGAAGGCGGTTGCCGGCCGCAACCCGAACGGGTCGATGACCCTCGAGCAGTGGCACGAGAAGTACTGGCCCGCGATCGAGTCGTCCATACGCCCGGCGACCGCGCGCGGTTACGGTGTGGGTTGGCGGCTGCGGGTGAAGCCGAGCCTGGGCCGGCACAGGCTCGAAGACATCACCTCGCCGATGATCGAGTCGGCGATGGTGGCGTGGCCGGGCGGGGCATCCGCCAAGAATGATGCGCTCGCGGTGCTCTCACGCCTGCTGGATGGCGCGCGACGCTCCCGGTTCATCGATCACAACCCGGCCCGCGAGGTGAAGCGGCCGAGCATGCGCGAGTCCATCTCGCCGGTCTCGCGCGCGCTCACGCTCGACCAGATCCGGACGCTCCTCGATCTCGTTCCCGAGGGCGCCTATCGCGGCTACCTCGCGGCGCTCGTCTACACCGGCATGAGGGCGGGGGAGGCGACGGCCCTGCGCGTCGGCGATGTCGACTTCGGGCGCGGCGTCATCCACGTCAGCCGGTCGCTGAGCCCTGGTCAGCACGGCGAGCTGATCGAGCAGTCGCCCAAGAGTCACAAGTCACGCGACGTCCCGCTGATCGACGCGCTGCGCCCGTACGCCGAGGTGGCCGCGAGAGGCAAGCAGACGAACGACCGGCTGTTCGCCGGACCCGACGGCGGCCGGCTCACCAATCACAACGCGCGACGAGGAGTCGACTGGGAGACGCTTCGCGAGGCGATCGGCCGGCCCGACCTGCGCATCCACGACCTCCGGCACACGTCCGCGACGATTCTGTTCGATGCCGGCGCCAGTGCGCCCGACGTGCAGGCCACGCTCGGCCACTCGAGCCTGCAGGTTACCGAGCGCTACTCGCGTGCCCGCGAGGGCGTCGCACTTCGCGCCGGTGCGGCTCTGAACGACGCGTTCAAGAACGCAGCCGGCGAACCTTCGCAGCGAACGACACGGCAGGCCCCTGCCGACGTTAATGGCACATTAATGGCACAACCTCACCGGCGCTCTGGCGAGATCGCCCGCTGAAACCAGAAAACCCCCGGTTACCCGGGGGTTTCATTGGTGGCTCCGACGGGCGTCGATCCCGTGACCTCACGATTTTCAGTCGTGCGCTCTACCAACTGAGCTACAGAGCCTCGAAGTGAAGAAACACTCCGAATAAGGAGAAAGCCCCTTCTCTCGTAAGGGAAAGGGCTTGTCGCCTGAGCGACCCTGACGGGACTTGAACCCGCGACCTCCGCCGTGACAGGGCGGCACGCTAACCAACTGCGCTACAGGGCCTCGTGATGCCTTTCGGCACCGAGTTATTCAATTATACGTGCTGGTCGTGCAGTGACCCCAACGGGATTCGAACCCGTGCTGCCGCCGTGAAAGGGCGGTGTCCTAGGCCACTAAACGATGGGGCCGGAGGGCGTTACCTGGGTCACGCCCGCCGACAGCCAAGCATACGTGCAGTCGGCGCAGATGGCAAAACGAGGGTCGCGAATGCCTCCGGACCCGCCACGCGGCATCCGCGGACATGCGTCTGAAATGCCCGGAATGCGCCGATCTCGCGCTTATCGTGGGGCTGCCGATGCCCGAACCGAGAGTCAGGAGCGCGGGGACCCGAGCCCGCGTGGACGGGGAATGATGTACCGCACCACAGACCGAACACCCGCAGACGGCGTTCGAACGAGCCCGGTTCCCGCGGAAGCGCGGGCGGCGCGGAGCTCCGGCCGCCGGCGCACGACGCAACGACTCGTCGCCGTCGTCGCGATCATCGCCGCGGCGCTCGTCGGTCCGGTCGTCGCACCCTCGCAGCCGGCCCTCGCCGCGACCTATCCGAGCTGGGACGAACTTCAGGCCGCGAAGGCGGACACCGCTGCCGGCGCCGCCGCGGTCGAGCAGATCACCGCGCTCATCGCCGAGCTCGAGGTGAACGTGGAGGTCACGCGGGCCGAGGCCGAGCGACGCACCGACGAGCTCTTCGTGGCGCAGCAGCAGTACGACGAGGCCGTGCTGCGGGCCGAGCAGATCCAGGCGCAGGCCGATGCCTCCGCCGCCGAGGCGCAGTCGGCCGAGACGAACGCCGGTCAGGTCGCGGCCCAGCTCTACCGTTCGGGCGGCGGCGGCGACGTCGGGGTCAACCTCTTCCTCGACGCCGGCGACGCGCAGGCGACCGACGAACTGCTCTCCAAGCTCGGCAGCATGGAGAAGATGGTCGAGCGCACCTCGAACATCTACGACCGCGCGCAGGAGAAGAAGAACACCGCGGAGGCGCTGAGCGACCAGGCCGAGGTCGCGCAGGCCGAACGCGAGAAGCTGCGCATCGCCGCCGAGGCAGCGCTCGTCGCCGCACAGGAGGCGCAGGCGGCCGCCGAGGCGGCGCTCGCGGAGTCGCAGACGAAGAAGGTCGAGCTCGACGCCCAGCTCGCATTCCTCAAGGACGCCGAGGCGAAGACCACGGCCGCCTACGAGGAGGGCGAGCGGATCCGGCAGGAGCAGGAGCGCAAGCGCCGCGAAGAGGCCCTGCGCGCCGGCACGCCGGGAACCCCGGCATCGTCGGGATGGGCGAAGCCGGCCTGGGGCGGCATCACCGGCGACTACGGCCCTCGCTCGCCGATCTGCGCCGGTGACGGGTGCTCCGGCTCGTTCCACTACGCCGTCGACCTCGGCACCGGCTGCGACGCCCCGATCTACGCCGCGAACAGCGGAGTGGTGACGTTCTCGGGCTACTCCGGCACCTACGGCAACTTCATCCAGATCGATCACGGCGGCGGCATCTCGACCGGCTACGCGCACATCCGCGACGGCGGCCGGTTCGTGGGCTCGGGCGAGTGGGTCGAGGCCGGACAGAACATCGCCTCGAGCGGCACGACCGGCGCTTCGACGGGGTGCCACCTGCACTTCGAGGTCTACAGCGGCGGGAGCCGCATCGATCCGGTGCCGTTCATGGCGGACCGGGGGGTCTACTTTGGCTGAGAATCGCACCAGGCCGGTGTCGCGCGTGAAGCCCGCGACCGTCTTCTCCGCCGTCGCCGTCGGGGCGGTCACCGCATCGGTGGTGGCCGGCGGCGGCCCGGCCATGGCCGAGCCCGACTATCCGTCGTGGAGCGAGATCGAGCAGGCCAAGACCAACGAGGCCACGAAGCAGGCCGAGATCGCCCGCGTCGGCGACCTGCTGGCAGGCCTGCAGCAGGTGGCGGATGCCGCGATCCAGGCGTCGCAGATGGCGGCCGAGTCGTATCGCGTCGCCGTCGACCAGCGCGATCGTGCGGCCGAACGCGAGAGCGCGCTCGCGCAGCAGGCGGATGAGGCCGACGCCGTCGCGGAGATCTCCAAGATGCGGGCGGGCCTGCTCGCCGCCCACCTCGCGAAGACCGCGGGCAACGACCTGACCTCCGAGCTCGTGTTCTCGGGCGAGGACACCGACGGCCTGCTGAAGCAGCTCGGCATGGCGTCGAAGCTCGGCGAGCAGTCGCAGGCCGTCTACGAGCAGGCGATCGCCGACCGCAACACCGCCGACGCACTGCGAGCCCAGGCAGCTGAGGCCGCAGCGGAACGCACTCGTCTCGCGGAGCTCGCCGAGACGAAGGCGAACGAGGCGAACGCGGCAGCGGAGTCCGCGATGGCGGCCGTGACCGCGCAGGAGCAGCGCTCGGCGGAGCTCTACGCACAGCTCGCGACGCTCAAGGACACCACCGCCGACCTCGAGCGCGAGCGGGTCGAGGGTCAGGCGCGCGAGGCTGCCGAGGCGGCGCTCGAGGCGAGCCGACCGACCGAACCGGCGCCCCCGTCGGACGGCAACGGCGGGAACGACGGCGGCGGGAACAGCGGCGGCAACGGCGGCGGAACGCCCGCACCGAACCCCGACCCGGCCCCGCCGAACGCGGGTGCCGTCGAGACCGCGATCTGGTTCGCGAGCCAGCAGCTCGGCGAACGGTACGAGCTCGGCGGCGCCGGTCCCGACGCCTGGGACTGCTCGGGCCTCACGCGCGCGGCATACGGCGCGGCGGGCATCGGCATCGGCACGCACTCCGCGACGAACCAGTACTACACGCTCGCGGCGCGCGGCAAGGCGGTCTCGCTCGGCAACGTGCAGCGCGGCGACCTGCTCTTCTGGGGCTCGGGCGGCGACTACTACCACGTCGCCATCTACCTCGGCGGCGGTCGCATCCTCGAGGCCTCCGACTACGGCAAGCCCGTGCGCGAATGGCCGGTCTGGGGCAGCCCCTCCGCCGCGGCACGCCCCGCCGGTTGAGCCGGTCCTGACACGCAGCAGGGGCGGGCCGTGAGGCCCGCCCCTGCTGCGAGCGGATGTCGCGAGCTCGCGACATCCGCTCGGTTCATGCCCGGCTCAGTGACCGGGGAACGCCTCGATCGCCTTCTGGATGAGCGACTCGGCCTCGGCCGCGTTCGCCCAGCCCTCGGTCTTGACCCACTTGCCGGGCTCGAGGTCCTTGTAGTGCTCGAAGAAGTGCTCGATCTCCTTGCGCGTGAACTCGGGGATGTCGTCCACGTCCTGGATGTGGTTCCAGCGCGGGTCGCCCGCGGGCACGGCGATGACCTTGGCGTCGCCGCCGCCGTCGTCGGTCATGTGGAAGACGCCCACGGGGCGGACCTTCACGCCCACGCCCGGGAAGAGCGGGAAGTCGAGCAGCACGAGCACGTCCAGCGGGTCGCCGTCGTCGCCGAGGGTGTTCTCGAAGAAGCCGTAGTCGGTCGGGTAGACGAAGGTCGTGTAGAGCACGCGGTCGAGGAAGACCCGGCCGGTCTCGTGGTCGACCTCGTACTTGTTGCGGCTCCCCTTGGGGATCTCGATGATGGCGGCGTACTCGCCCATGCTGGTTCTCCTTGTGTTGGAAGGCGCTTCTCGAAGCTTGGCCCGCGGGCCGACCCGGTTCGGAATCGGGCGCGATCGGCGGAATAAGGTTACTTGATGCCTCCTGACCAGCAGACGGATGCCGCGGCTCGCCGACCGCGACTGACACCCTCGATCGCCGACGTGCGTCGGGCCGTGCGCGGCGTGCTTCCGGCGGGGGCCGAGTCGACGGACGGCCCGCTCGTGCTCGTCGCCCTCTCGGGCGGTGCCGATTCACTCGCGCTCGCGGCCGCCGCGGCGTTCGAGGCGCCGCGGGCGGGATGGCGCGCGGGCGCCGTCGTCGTCGACCACGGGTTGCAGGCGGGATCGGCCGAGGTTGCGGCCGCGGCGGCGGAGACCGCGCGGGAACTCGGGCTCGACCCCGTGCTCGTTCGCCGGGTCGAGGTCGCGGGGGAGGGCGGCCCCGAGGCATCCGCTCGCGATGCCCGCTATGCCGCGCTCGATGCGGCTGCCGCCCTGACCGGTGCCGCGCTGGTGCTGCTCGGCCACACGCTCGACGATCAGGCCGAGACCGTGCTGCTCGGACTCGCTCGGGGCTCGGGCGCCGCGAGCCTCTCGGGCATGCCCGCTCGCGCCGGCCGGTACGCACGGCCACTGCTCGGCATCCGACGTGCGGCCACGCGGCAGGCGTGCCTCGACGCGGGGCTCACCCCGTGGGACGACCCGCACAACCTCGACCCCGCCTTTGCCAGGGTGCGGGTGCGCGAACGCGTGCTGCCCGTGCTCGAGGCCGAGCTCGGACCCGGCATCGCCGAGGCGCTCGCACGCACCGCCGAGCACCTCCGCGAAGACGAGGCCGCCTTCTCCGAGCAGATCGAGGAGTTCATCGAGGAGATCTGCGAACCCGCCGAGGCCGGCATCGCGATCTCGATCGGCGCCCTCGCCGCGAACCCCGCCGCGCTGCGTCAGCGCATCATCCGCCACGTCGTCGGCAGCGAGTTCGGCGTCTCGCTCTCGCGCTCGCAGACCCTCGAGGTCGCCCGGCTCGTGACCGACTGGCACGGCCAGGGCCCGATCGACCTGCCGGGCGGCGTGCTCGCGACGCGGGCCGGCCGGCACGTCGTGCTGAGCACCACCGGGTCGACGGAGATCCTTCCCCACGACCACTGAGCAGAGAGTCTGCTGGTTGAGCTTGTCGAAACCGCCCGGTTGTGGGTTTCGGCAGGCTCAACCCGCAAGAACCACCGCGTAGGCTCGATGCATCCGTTCGCCGCGCACCCACGGCGACGTGCCCCGATCGCCCCACCCAGGAGAGCAGCCATGTACGCGAACGAGATCGAAGCCGACCTGACCGAGGTGCTCGTCACCGAAGCCGAGATCCACGCGAAGCTCGCCGAGCTCGCCCGCCGCATCGAGGCGGACTACGAGGGCGAGGACCTGCTGCTCGTCGGCGTGCTGAAGGGCGCGGTCATGGTCATGGCCGACCTCGCGCGCGAGCTGCGCCCGCACATCAACATGGACTGGATGGCGGTCTCCTCGTACGGCGCCGGCACGCAGTCGTCGGGTGTCGTGCGCATCGTGAAGGACCTCGACTCCGACCTCACCGGCCGTCACGTGCTGATCGTCGAGGACATCATCGACTCGGGCCTGACGCTCAGCTGGCTGCTCGGCAACCTCGAATCGCGCGGTGCGAAGTCGGTCGAGATCTGCGCGCTGCTCCGCAAGCCCGACGCGGCGAAGGTGGAGGTCGACGTCAAGTACCTCGGCTTCGACATCCCGAACCAGTTCGTCGTCGGCTACGGTCTCGACTTCGCCGAGAACTACCGCAACCTCCGGGATGTCGCGATCCTGGCGCCGCACGTCTACTCCTGAAGTTCCTCGCGCGGCGACGGTCGCAGGCCTAGAGTCTTCGCATGGGCGAAGGGCGGCGCCGCGGCAGGGTGCGCGACGCTGCGGCCGCCTTCACGAGCAACTGGCGCAATCCCAACCTCCGCAGAGCCCAGCTGAGCTTCCTCGGCGCATGGACGGCGGAGTGGGCCTTCACCGTCGCGCTCGGCATCGTCGCGTACCGTGACGGCGGCGCCGTGGCGCTCGGACTCGTCGGGCTGCTCCGCATGGTGCCGTCGGCGATCCTCGCCCCGCTCCTCTCGCCCATCGCCGACCGGGGGCGCCGCGAACGGGTGCTCATCATCGTGTCGATCGTGCGCGGCCTCGCGACCGCCGCGGCAGCCGTGGTCGCCGCCGTGGCGGGGCCGCCGGCCGTCATCTACGCGCTCGCGATCCTGTCCACGATCGCCGCGACGCTCTACCGCCCGGCGCACTCCGCGCTGCTCCCATCGCTCTGCCGCACCGGGCACGAGCTCGCGAGCGCCAATGTGGTGCGGGGCCTGCTCGATTCCGCGGCCACGCTCGTCGGCCCGCTGCTGGCGGCCGTGCTGCTGCAGTTCACCGGGGTCGACGTCGTGTTCGCCGTGGCGGCGGCCGCATCGTTCTGGGCGGCGGCCCTGCTCGCGCGGCTGAAGTACGACGCCCCGCCGCGCCCGTCGGCGCCGAAGCGACCGAACCTCGCGCGGGAGGCGGCCGAGGGCGTGCGTGCCGTCGTGGCGAACCGCGACCTGACGCTCATCCTCGCGCTCGCCGCGGCGCAGGCGCTCACCAGGGGTGCGCTCACGGTGCTCTCGGTCGTGGTCGCGATCGAGTTGCTCGGCACCGGAGAACCGGGCGTCGGCGCGCTGATGGCCGCCGTCGGCGTGGGCGCCGTGCTGGGGTCGCTCGCGGCATCCCTGCTCGTCGGCACCGGCCGCCTGGGAGTCTGGTTCGCCGTGGGGATCGGGCTGTGGGGGCTGCCGTTCACCCTCATCGGCCTCGCGCCCTTCGAGGCCCCGGCGCTCGGGCTGCTCGCCTTCGTCGGCGTCGGCAACGCGCTGGTCGACGTCGCCGGGTTCACGCTCATCGCCCGCATGGCGCCCGACGAGGTGCTCGCCCGGGTCTTCGGCGTGCTCGAGAGCCTCGTCGCCGTCTCCATCGGCATCGGCGCCGTCGTCGCCTCGACGCTCGTGGAGTGGTTCGGCGTGCAGACCGCGCTCATCGCGATCGGCCTCATCTGCCCGGTGCTCGCGCTCGTGTCGCTCCCGCGTCTGCGGGGCATGGACCGCACGGTCGACGTGATCGACGGCGACATCCGGCTGTTGCAGCAGGTGCCGATGTTCCGCACCCTGCCGCTGCCGTCGATCGAGCAGCTCGCTCGCGGGCTCGAGCCGGTCGCGGTGCCCGCCGGTGCCGCCGTGTTCACGCAGGGAGATGTCGGCGACCGCTACTACGTGATCGAGACGGGCGAGGCAGACGTGGTCGGCGACGGCCGGGTGGTCGCGACGCTCGGCCCGGGCGAGGGCTTCGGCGAGATCGCCCTGCTGCGCCGCACGCGCCGCACGGCCTCGGTCGTGGCGAGGAGCGTGCTCGCGCTGCGGGCGCTCGGCTCCGACCGGTTCCTGCCCGTCGTGCTCGGGTACACGGCGAGCGCGCAGGAGGCCGCCGTCGTCGTCGACGGCCAGCTCGACCGCTACACGCCGAAGGAGCGATTCGACGAGCCGCCCTCCTGACGGCCCCCTCCGAACAGGGGTGTTGAGAACTCCTCGTCTTGATGGGATCGTGAGGCATGGACTCCGGCCGTGCCGTGCTGCTGATCGCCGACATCGGTGGCTACACCGACTACATGAGCTCCCATCGCATGAGCCTCGCGCACGCCGAGGTGAACACCGGCCGCATGCTCGAACGAATGATCGACGCCGCGCCCGGATTCGACCTCATCGAGATCGAGGGCGACGCCGCCTTCCTCTCGCTGCAGGTCGACGAGAGCGAAGCGGATGCCTCGATCCCCGAGATCCTCGACGCCGCGGTCGCGATGCACCGCGCGTTCCACCTCGAACGGCAGTACGTCACGGCGAACCTGTGTCCCTGCAAGGGATGCAAGGGGGCGGCCGACCTCAAGCTGAAGTTCGTGGCGCACGTCGGCGATGTGGCCATCCAGACGATCCGCGATCGCATCAAGCTCGTGGGCATCGACGTCATCCAGGTGCACCGCATGCTGAAGAACCCGGTCGACATCCCCGAGTACGTGCTGCTCTCCGAGGAGCTCTACCGCACCGGCGAAGACGCGGTGACGGCCCCGGTGCGCGAGGTCTCGCCCGAACTCGAGGGGTTCGGCACCGTGCGGGCGTACTTCGTCGACGTCGGCGATCTCGAGGAGTCGCCCGCTCCGCTGCCCGTGCCCTCGTGGCCGAAGCGCATCGGGCAGACGTTCGCCGCGGTGGGGCCGGGGCTGCCGTACATGCTCGGAATGCGCGGCACCCGCCGCGCGGCATCCGCTCAGTGACGGCTGCCGGCGCACGCCGCGAATAGCCCACAGCGAACACTCGGCCGGCATTCGGCGACTGCAATGTAGCCTGTGAGCACCATGAACATCAAGAAGATCCTGCGCGGGCCGATCATCTACATTCTGCTCGCGATCGTCGCCGTGTGGATCGGGTCGAGCCTCATCACCGCATCGGGTTTCAAAGAGGTCTCGACGCAAGAGGGCCTCGACCTCCTCAACGACGGCAAGGTCGCCGCCGTGAAGATCGTCGACGGTGAGAACCGCGTCGACCTCACGCTCGCGAAGGAGGACGACGAGCTCGGCAAGCAGGTGCAGTTCTACTACGTCACCCCGCGCGGCGCCGACATCGTCGCCGCCGTCGACGCGGCCGACCCGGCAGACGGCTTCAACGACGAGGTGCCGCAGCCGAACTGGTTCCTCTCGATGCTTGGCATCCTGCTGCCGCTCGTGCTCATCGGCCTCTTCTTCTGGATCATGCTGTCGGGCATGCAGGGCGGCGGCAACAAGGTCATGCAGTTCGGCAAGTCCAAGGCGAAGCTCGTCTCCAAGGAGAGCCCGAAGGTCACCTTCGACGACGTCGCGGGCGCCGACGAGGCGATCGAGGAGCTCCACGAGATCAAGGAGTTCCTGAAGGAGCCGGCGAAGTTCCAGGCGGTCGGCGCTCGCATCCCCAAGGGCGTGCTGCTCTACGGCCCTCCCGGTACCGGCAAGACGCTGCTGGCCCGCGCGGTCGCGGGTGAGGCCGGCGTGCCGTTCTACTCGATCTCGGGCTCCGACTTCGTCGAGATGTTCGTCGGCGTCGGCGCGTCCCGCGTGCGCGACCTCTTCGACCAGGCGAAGCAGAACGCACCCGCCATCATCTTCGTCGACGAGATCGACGCGGTCGGGCGCCACCGCGGCGCCGGCCTCGGCGGCGGTCACGACGAGCGCGAGCAGACGCTCAACCAGCTGCTCGTCGAGATGGACGGCTTCGACCCGAAGACCAACGTCATCCTCATCGCGGCGACGAACCGCCCCGACATCCTCGACCCCGCGCTCCTGCGTCCCGGCCGCTTCGACCGCCAGATCGGCGTCGACGCCCCCGACATGAAGGGTCGCCAGAAGATCCTCGAGGTGCACTCGAAGGGCAAGCCCCTCGCCCACGGCGTCGACCTCGAGGTGCTCGCGCGCAAGACCCCGGGCTTCACCGGCGCCGACCTCGCGAACGTGCTCAACGAGGCTGCACTGCTCACGGCTCGCTCGAACGCGCAGCTCATCGACAACCGCGCTCTCGACGAGGCCGTCGACCGCGTGATCGCCGGCCCGCAGCGTCGCTCCCGCGTCATGAAAGACAAGGAGAAGCTCATCACGGCCTACCACGAGGGCGGCCACGCCCTCGCTGCGGCGGCGATGAACTACACCGACCCGGTCACGAAGATCACGATCCTGCCGCGCGGCCGCGCCCTCGGCTACACGATGGTGATGCCGCTCGAAGACAAGTACTCGGTCAGTCGCAACGAACTGCTCGACCAGCTCGCCTACGCGATGGGCGGCCGCGTCGCCGAAGAGATCGTCTTCCACGACCCCTCGACCGGCGCATCGAACGACATCGAGAAGGCCACTTCGACGGCACGCAAGATGGTCACCGAATACGGCATGAGCGCGAACGTCGGCGCCGTCAAGCTCGGGCAGTCGGGGGGCGAGGTGTTCCTCGGCCGCGACATGGGCCACCAGCGCGACTACTCCGAAGAGATCGCCGAGACGGTCGACCTCGAGGTGCGCGCCCTCATCGAGCAGGCGCACGACGAGGCCTGGCAGGTGCTCAACGACAACCGCGACATCCTCGACAAGCTGGCCGCCGAGCTGCTCGAGAACGAGACGCTCGACCACAAGCAGATCGCCGAGATCTTCAAGGACGTCAAGAAGCTGCCCGAGCGCCCGCTGTGGCTCTCGAGCGACAAGCGCCCGGTCTCCGACCGTCCGCCGATCGCGTTCCCGACCCAGAAGATGCCGATCGATCAGGGTGCCGTCGACGGCGGTGTCGACTCCGGTGAGCTGCCCGTCGAAGACGAGGCGCCGGCGCGCGCGCCGCAGTCGAACCCGCGCCCCGCGACCGCCTAGCCGCGGCCGCAGCGAGTCGACCCGAAGAAGGGGAGTCATGGCCGGAGTGGACGCCGAGCGCATCCAGCGCGCGGTGCACGAGATCCTGCTCGCGATCGGTGAAGACCCCTCGCGACCGGGGCTCGAGCGAACGCCGCAACGGGTCGCCGAGGCCTACGCCGACTTCTTCGGCGGTCTCGACGTCGATCCGCAGAGTCACCTGGCCGACACGGTACCGATCGGGGCGACGGATGCCGGTGTGCCGGCGACGTCCGACGCGGTCGTGCTCCGCGACCTCGCGTTCCGGTCCGTCTGCGAGCATCACCTGCTGCCGTTCGTCGGCACGGCGCACGTGGCCTACCTGCCGGGCGACCGGGTGGTCGGGCTCGGCCGCATCCCGGCGGTCGTCGACACGCTCGCCCGTCGCCCCCAGCTGCAGGAGCGGCTCACCGAGGAGATCGCCGACGCGCTCGTCGCGGGGCTCGACCCCAGGGGAGTGCTCGTCGTGCTCGACGCCCAGCACCGCTGCGTGACGACGCGGGGCTCGCGTCAGGAGCGCAGCTCCACCGTGACGATCGCGAGCCGCGGCGCACTTTCGGAGCCCGCAGCCCGGAGCGAGATCATCACGCTCATCGGGGCCCAGACGAATGCCTGATCGCACGCTCGTCATGGGTGTGGTGAACGTCACGCCCGACTCCTTCAGCGACGGCGGCCGCTGGTTCGACGCCGATGCGGCGATCGCGCATGGTCTCGAGCTCGTGGCCGCCGGAGCCGACATCCTCGACGTCGGGGGAGAGTCCACCCGGCCGGGTGCCGCGAGGGTCGCGCCCGAAGAGGAGCTGCGCCGGGTCGTGCCCGTCATCAGGGAGCTCGCCGGCCGCGGCATCCGGGTGAGCGTCGACACGATGCGCGCCGCCACGGCGCAGGCCGCGGTCGAGGCGGGCGCCGAGATCATCAACGACGTCTCCGCCGGCCTCGCCGACGCGGCGATGGGCCCGATCGCCGCCGAGACCGGTGCACGCTACGTCGCCATGCACTGGCGCGGCCACTCCGACCGCATGGACTCGCTCGCCGAGTACGCCGACGTCGCCGTCGAGGTGCGCGACGAGCTCGCGCAGCGGGTCGACGACCTCGTGGCCGCCGGGGTCGCCCCCGAGAAGCTCATCCTCGACCCCGGCCTCGGCTTCGCCAAGCGCGGCGACCAGAACTGGGAGCTGCTCGGTCGTCTCGACGTGCTCGCCGGGCTCGGGCTGCCGATCCTTGTCGGCGCCTCGCGCAAGCGATTCCTCGGTGCGATGCTGCCCGAGGAAGCCTCCGTCACCGACCGCGACCTGCCGACGGCCGTCGTCAGCGTGCTCTCGGCGCAGGCGGGCGCCTGGGGGGTGCGCGTGCACGACGTGCAGGGCACGCGCCGCGCCCTCGACGTCCTCGGCGCATGGCAGAGTGGACGACGTGACTGAACGGCGCGATCGCGGGCGAGGCGATGAGATCACCCTCACGGGGCTTCGGGTTCGCGCGCACCACGGCGTGTTCGACTTCGAGCGCGTCGAGGGCCAGGAGTTCGTGATCGACGTCACGGTCGCCGTCGACCTCGCCGCAGCAGCGGCATCCGACGACCTCGATCGCACCGTGCACTACGGCGAACTCGCCGAGGCCGTCGTCGCAGCGGTGGAGCGCGACCCAGTCGATCTCATCGAGACCGTCGCCGAGCGGGTCGCCGCAGTGGCGCTCGGCTTCCCGGCCGTCGACGAGGTCGAGGTCACCGTGCACAAGCCGCAGGCGCCGATCACTGTGCCGTTCGACGACGTCGCGGTCACGATCGTACGGAGCCGGGCATGACGCGCGCCGTCATCGCATTCGGAGCGAACCTCGGCGACCGCGAGGCCACGATCGCCGCAGCGGTGCGCGAGATCGCCGAGGCATCCGGAGTCGACCTCGTCGCGGTGTCGCCCGTCTACGAGACCGCCGCCGTCAAGGACTCGGGCGTCGACGTCGACGCCCCGCGCTACCTGAACGGGGTCGTCGTCGTCGTGACGGCACTCGAGCCGCTCGAGCTGCTCGAACTGCTGCAGCGCATCGAGCTCGAGCACGGCCGGGTGCGCACCGAGCACTGGGGCGACCGCACGCTCGACCTCGACCTCATCGACGTCGACGGCGTCGTGCTCGACGACGAGCGGCTCACGCTGCCGCACCCGCGCGCCTGGCAGCGGGCGTTCGTGCTCGCTCCGTGGCTCGACGTCGACCCCGAGGCCGAGCTCACCGGGCGCGGGCCGATCGCCGCGCTGCGTGCCGCGGCCACCGACGAGGTGGTGCGCCGATGAAGCGCACGCACCCCTCGACCATCGTCGCCTTCGTGCTCGCGGGCATCGTCGCCGGGTACCTCATCGACCTCGCGATCGTCTCCAACGGGTCGAAGGCGATCGTGCCGCCGCTCTCGCTCCCGATCACCCTCGCGGGTGTCGCCGCGCTCGTCGTGGCATTCGCCTGGCCCATCCGGCGGGCCGTCAAGGGCAAGGCGACCAAGCACCTCGACCCGTTCCGGGCCATGCGCACCGCGGTGCTCGCGAAGGCCTGCAGCCTGAGCGGCGCGCTCATGTTCGGCTTCGGCCTCGGCATCACCCTGTTCCTGCTGACGCGCAGCGTCATGCCGTCGCCCGCGACGGTCTGGCTCGCCATCGCCACGGCGATCGGCGCGGCCCTGCTCATGACCGGCGGGCTCGTCGCAGAGTTCTTCTGCACGCTGCCGCCCGACGACACCGACACCGAGAAGAAGGAACACGCACATGCCTGAGGCGCCCGCGCCCGAGCTCCAGCCCGAAGACGGCGTGCACGACGAGGCGGGGCTGCCCGAGGCATCCGACACCGGCTGGCTGCGGGTCTCGCCGAAGTACGTGCTCGTCGAGGTGGTCGGCTCGATCGTCGGCATGCTCATCTTCGTGGGCATCGCCCTCGGGGCTCACTTCCTGCTCCACTGGGAGTGGGCGCTGTGGGTGGCGGGAGCGATCGCGGTGGTGTCGCTCGTGGGCATCGCGTTCGAGCCGCGTCGTGTGCGCTCGATCCAGTACCGCCTGCGCGCCGACGACCTGCTGTTCCGCCGCGGCATCATGTTCCAGCGGCAGGTCGCCGTGCCCTACGGGCGCATGCAGCTCGTCGACATCACCCGCGGCCCGGTCGCGCGCGCCCTCGGCCTGGCCGACCTGAAGTTCGTGACCGCGGCGGCGTCGAGCGCGGTCACCGTGCCCGGGCTGCCGATGGCGGAGGCCGATCGCCTCCGCGACGAACTCGTCGCCCTCGCCGAGTCGCGCCGGGCGGGACTGTGAGCGGAGTCGCCCGCCCGCAGGGAGTGGTGAACCTCGCCGACGGCGAATGGCACCGGCTCCACCCTGCGAGTCCGCTGCTGCGCGGCGGCCTCGTGTTCATCGCCGTGCTCGGCTTCATCATCGCGAACCTGCGCGAGCGGGTCATCGAGATCTTCCTCGCGATCTTCGCGCCCGAGTCGAGCGCGCCGATCGACGCCGAGTACGGCGAATGGCAGCAGGACTGGGCGAACGACCCGGTCGGCGGCATCGTGATGAACGGCCTCGTGGGCTGGGCGCTGCTCGCGCTCGCGGCGATCATCATCACGGTCGTCATCGGATTCTGGCTGTCGTGGCGCATGCACACGTTCCGGGTCACGCACGAGGCGGTCGAGGTGCGCAGCGGCATCCTCTTCCGGTCGCACCGCAGCGCGCGGCTCGATCGCATCCAGGGCATCAACGTCAACCGGCCGCTGTTCGCGCGCCTCTTCGGCACGGCGAAGCTCGAGATCTCGGTCGCCGGGCAGTCGGCGAACGTGCAGCTCGCCTACCTCGGCTCCACCCTCGCCGACGCGCTGCGCGCCGACGTGCTGCGCCTCGCGTCGGGCGCGAGGGCCGAGCGGGCGCACGGTGCGGCCGTGCCCGCCGCAGCCGACGGGCGAACGGATGCCTCGGCGCTCGTGTCGCCCGGGCTCGTGGCGGAGCCCGGCGCAGTGCAGGAGCCCGCGGCGGAGGCGGCCGGTGCCGATGGCGCCACGGGCCAGCGCACGCCGGTCAGCGCCCGCGCCGGCGCGCTCGTCACCCAGCGCGTCGACGAGTTCCTCGCCCCCGAGCTCGATCCCGACCTCGCGCCGCCCGAGTCGGTCGTGCACCTGCCGATCGGCCGGGTGATCGGATCGACCGTGCTCGGCGGGTCGACGATCTGGGCGATCATCCTCGTCGCGATCATCGTGGTCGGCGTCACGAGCGGCCAGATGTGGGTGCTCTTCAGCTTCGTGCCCGCGGCCATCGGTCTCGTGAGCTACATGTGGTCGCGCATCACGAAGTCGCTGCGCTACTCGATCGCGGGCACGCCCGACGGCGTTCGCATCGGGCACGGCCTGCTGTCGACGGGCAACCAGACGATCCCGCCGGGGCGGGTGCATGCCGTCGAGGCCACCCAGTGGGTGTTCTGGCGGCCGTTCGGCTGGTGGTCGGTGCGCATCAACGTCGCGGGCCAGTCGGTCTCCGCCTCAGGCGATGCCGCGCAGCGCACCATCGTGCTCCCGGTCGGCACCGCAGCCGACGTGCACCGCGTGCTCGCCCTGCTGCTGCCCGACGCCGCCGCAGAGGTCGAGACGCTCGTCGACGCCGGTCTCGTGGGCCGGGGCGATGCCGGCGGCTTCTCCGTCACCCCGAAGCGCGCCGCGTGGCTGCGCCCGTTCTCGTGGAAGCGCATCGGCCTCGCCGAGACGGCGGGCGTCGCGGTCATCCGGCGGGGCGCGCTCATCCGCAGCCTCAGCCTCGTGCCGCTCGCCCGCATGCAGTCGGTCGCCCGGTCGGTCGGCCCGATCGAACGCGCGCTCGACCTCGCGACCCTGCGGTTGCACACGGTGACCGGTCCGGTCTCGGCGGTGCTGCCCGTCGCAGACCGTGCGGTCGCGACGGCGCTCTTCGAGCGGCTCGCGCACGAGGCGATCGAGCGCGCGGCGAGCGACACCTCCCATCATTGGGGTGCCGCGGCCGCGCCCGACGCGGCGGCCGAGACGGCGCCGGGAGCGCCTGCCGAAGCGGCGCCGGGAGCGCCTGCCGAAGCCGTGCCGGGAGCGACTGCATCACGGGCAGAGCCGCCGGCCGGGGCATCCGCCGCCCCCGCCGACGAGACGGAGCCCCGACATGTCGTCTGATCGACCCGGACGCCTCGGCGTCGGCACCATCGGCGCCGGCCGCGTCGGCGCCGTGCTCGCCTCGGCCCTGGCCGGCGCCGGGCACGCCCTCACCGGCATCGCCGCAGTCTCGGAAGAGAGCCGCGAACGCGCGGCGACCATGCTGCCCTCGGTGCCGGTGCTGCCGATCCCCGAGATCATCGAGCGCAGCGAACTCGTGCTGCTCGCCGTGCCCGAGGCCGAGCTCGGCCCGCTCGTCGCCGGCCTCGCAGAGGCCGGCGCCTGGCAGCCGGGCCAGCTCGTGCTGCACACCGTCGCCCGGTTCGGCACGAGCGTGCTCGACCCCGCGCGGCTCGCCGGAGCCATTCCGCTCGCCGTGCATCCCGCGATGAGCTTCACGGGCACGAGCATCGATCTCGCGCGCCTGCCGGGCACGTGGTTCGCCGTCACCGCGCCCGCGCCCGTGCTGCCGATCGGCCAGGCGCTCGTCGTCGAGATGGGCGGCGAGCCGGTCATCGTGGCCGAGCGCGATCGCGCCGCCTACGGCGAGGCCATCGACACGGCGGTCTCGTTCTCGAGCGCGATCGTCGATCAGGCGAGCGGCATCCTCGACGGCATCGGGGTGGCGAGACCCGGCGCGGTCCTGGCGCCGCTCGTGCGCAGCGCCGTCGAGAACGCGCTCGCGCGGCACGACCGCGGCGCGTACACCGAAGGGGCCGATACGATCGACGAGGCCGATTCCGACTGGCCGCTGGGGGGTGGCGCGTGACCGGGTCCACGTCGAGCGTGCGTGTCGTGCCGACCATCGCCGAGCTGCGCGAGCAGCTCGCCGAGCGGCGCGCCGCCGGCGCATCCGTCGCCCTCGTGCCCACCATGGGCGCCCTGCACGCCGGTCACCTGGCACTCGTCGCGCACGCGCGCGAACTCGCCGACGTCGTCGTCGTGTCGATCTTCGTGAACCCGCTGCAGTTCGGCCCGGGTGAAGACCTCGACCGCTACCCGCGCACCCTCGACGCCGATGTCGAAGCACTCGCCGGGCCCGGCGTCGAGTTCGTCTTCGCGCCGACCGCCGCCGAGATGTATCCGAACGGGGCCGTCGGCACGACGCTCACGGCCGGCCGGGTCGGCTCGCTCTACGAGGGCGCGTCCCGCCCCGGCCACTTCGACGGCATGCTGACCGTCGTCGGCAAGCTGCTCAACATCGTTCGCCCCGACGTCGCGGTCTTCGGACAGAAGGACGCGCAGCAGGTCTTCCTCGTGCGCCGCATGGTCGACGACCTCGACGTGCCCACCTCGATCGAGGTCGTGCCGACCGTGCGCGAGGCCGACGGGCTCGCCCTCTCGAGCCGCAATCGCTTCCTCGACCCCGGCCACCGGGCCGCGGCGCTCACGCTGATCGAGGCGCTCAGGGCAGCGGATGCCGCGGCATCCGACGGCCTCGCCGAAGTGCTCGCCGAGGGGGCCGCCGCCTTCGGCGACCACGACGACGTCACCCTCGACTACCTCGTGGTCGTCGACCCCGAGACGTTCCTCCCCGTGGCCGACGATGCGCGGGGCCCGGCCGTCGTGCTCGTCGCCGCCCGCGTGGGGTCGACCCGCCTCATCGACAACGCCGCCATCACGCTCGGCTGATATCCCGCCTGCGCACGCCCCGCCACGGCTTCGGAGATCTGCGCGACATCGGAGCGGAGGGCAGGATCTCGCCGAAGTCGCGCAGATCTCCGAGGCCACGATCGAGAGTCGGGCGCGGTGCGCGCCCAAGTAGGCTGGTGCACGCACCCACGCAGTGCAGACGGTACTGCCGCACGACGAGAGAGAACGATGGCCGAGAATCAGACGGATGCCACGCCCGAGCCCACTGCCGAGGAGATCAGCGCTGCTGAGATCTCCGAGCAGAAGGCCGTGCGTCTCGCCAAGCGCGAGCGGCTGAACGCCGCATCCGACGACCGCGCCTTCGGTGCCTACCCCGTGCGACTGCCGATCACGGCGACGATCCCCGAAGTGCGCGACCGCTTCGTCGGGCTCGGCGTCGACGAGGCGAGCGGCGAGCAGGTCGGCGTCGCCGGTCGTGTCGTGCACTCGCGCAACACCGGCAAGCTGTGCTTCGCCACGCTGCAGGCGGGCGACGGCAGCCGCATCCAGGCGATGGTCTCGCTCGCCGAGGTCGGCGAGGAGTCCCTCGCCGAGTGGAAGGAGCTCGTCGACCTGGGCGACCACGTGTTCGTGGCCGGCGAGGTCATCACGAGCCGCCGCGGCGAGCTGTCGATCATGGTGAAGGAGTGGCGCATCGCCTCGAAGGCGATCCTGCCGCTGCCGAACCTGCACAACGAGCTCTCGGAAGAGATGCGCGTGCGCAGCCGCTACCTCGACCTGATCTCGCGCGAGCAGGCCCGTCGCAACGTCATCGACCGGGCGAAGGTCAACGCGAGCCTGCGGCGCACCTTCGACGGCCTCGGCTTCATCGAAGTCGAGACGCCGATGCTGCAGGTCATGCACGGCGGGGCATCCGCTCGCCCGTTCGTCACGCACTCCAACGCGTTCGACACCGAGCTGTACCTGCGCATCGCCCCCGAGCTGTACCTCAAGCGCGCCGTCGTCGGCGGCATCGAGCGGGTGTACGAGATCAACCGCAACTTCCGCAACGAGGGCGCCGACTCGACGCACTCGCCCGAGTTCGCGATGCTCGAGGCCTACGAGGCGTACGGCGACTACAACACGATCGCCGACCTCACGCAGCAGCTCATCCAAGACGCCGCGCTCGCCACGTCGGGCTCGCACGTCGTGACCTGGGCCGACGGCACCGACTTCGACCTCGGCGGCGACTGGGCGCGCATCTCGATGTACGACTCGCTCTCCGAGGCGATCGGCGAGACGATCACCTCGTCGACCCCGGTCGAGCGGCTGAAGCAGCTCGCCGACGAGGCCGGCATCGAGGTCGACCACCCGCTGCCCGGCAAGTATGTCGAAGAGCTGTGGGAGCACCACGTGAAGTCGGGCCTCGTGCGGCCGACCTTCGTGATGGACTTCCCGCTCGACACCTCGCCCCTCGTGCGCGAGCACCGCTCGATCCCGGGCGTGGTCGAGAAGTGGGACCTCTACATCCGCGGCTTCGAGCTCGCCACCGGCTATTCCGAGCTCGTCGACCCGGTCGTGCAGCGCGAGCGCTTCGTCGAGCAGGCGAAGCTCGCCGCCGGCGGCGACCCCGAGGCGATGCGCCTCGACGAGGAGTTCCTGCGGGCGCTCGAGTTCGGCATGCCGCCGTCCGGTGGCATGGGCATGGGCATCGACCGACTGCTGATGGCCCTCACCGGCCTCGGCATCCGTGAGACGATCCTCTTCCCCTTGGTCAAGTAGTTCGACGAGAGAGCGGATACCGCGCATGAACGACTACCTGCCGAAGGATGAGCTCGAACCCGAGAAGGATCCGAAGCGACCGTCGAACATGCGGCTCGGCATCTGGCTCGTCGTCGGCGCGATCGGCCTCTACCTGGTCGTCTCGGGCATCTGGGGCCTCGTCGCCGGCGGCTGAACCGGCCAGCCGGCCGAGCGAGCGGATGCCGCGACATCCGTGGCTCGGACCGGCCCATGCGGCGAATTCAGGGAAAGAACGTATCCTTGGAGTCCTATGGACGAATTCTGGGCGAATGCGATCTGGTCGCTTGCGCCGACCGTGCTCATCGGGCTCATCTTCTGGTTCGTGATGCGTGCGGTCATCCACGCGGATCGCAACGAGCGCAAGGCCTACTCCCGTATCGAGGCTGAGGAGCGGGCCAAGCTCGCCGAGCACCGACCGGCAGCCTGACGGCATGACCGCGGAGCAGGCGGCGCTCTCCTTCGCCGGGGTCGTCGTCGTCATCGACCTGATCATCCGTGTGACGGCGATCATCGTGGTGCCGCGCAACCGCCGCCCGACGGCGGGCATGGCGTGGCTCCTCGCCATCTTCTTCCTCCCGTTCATCGGGGTGTTCTTCTTCCTGCTCATCGGCAATCCCAAGCTGCCGAAGCATCGGCGTGAGAAGCAGGCCGAGGTCGACCGCTACATCCGCGAATCGACGCACGGCGTCGAGCGGGTGAGCGACCCCGGTCACTGGCCGGCCTGGTTCGAGGGCGTCGTGCGGCTGAATCGCAATCTGGGATCGATGCCGCTCATCGGTTCCAACAGCGCGAGCCTCATCGGCGACTATCAGGGCTCGCTCGACGCGATGACCGACGCGGTGCGGGGTGCCAAGCGCTACGTGCACGTCGAGTTCTACATCCTCGCCCTCGACGCCACCACGGCGCCGTTCTTCGACGCCCTCGGCGAGGCGGTCTCCCGCGGGGTCGACGTCCGGCTCATGCTCGACCACGTCGCCTCTCTCCGGGTGAAGGGCTACCGCAAGACGCTCAAGCGACTCACCGCGATGGGCGTGCTGTGGCAGCTCATGCTCCCCGTGCAGCCGTTCAAGGGCAAGTACCAGCGACCCGACCTCCGCAACCACCGCAAGATCCTCGTCGTCGACGGCGAGGTCGGCTTCATGGGTTCGCAGAACATCATCGACCGCAGCTACAACAAGCGCAGCAACATCCGTCGCGGTCTGAAGTGGAAGGAACTCGTGGCGCGAGTCGAGGGGCCCATCGTGGCCGGCCTCGATGCCATCTTCGCCACCGACTGGTATCTCGAGACCGGCGAGGAGCCGGTGCGCGATCTCTCCGAATCGCTCGACCAGCCCGGCGAGGCCCAAGACCTCGACTGCCAGGTGGTGCCGAGCGGCCCGGGGTACCCGAACGAGAACAACCTCAAGCTCTTCCTCGCACTGCTCTACGCGGCTGAAGAGCGCATCATCCTCACGAGCCCGTACTTCGTGCCCGACGAGGCGATGCTGCGCGCGATCAGCGGCGCCACCCAGCGCGGCATCCACGTCGAGCTCTTCGTGTCGGAGATCGGCGACCAGGCGCTCGTCTACCACGCGCAGCGTTCGTACTACGAGGCGCTGCTGCGCGCCGGCGTGAAGATCTACATGTTCAAGGCGCCGTACATCCTGCACTCCAAGCACTTCACGATCGACGACGACGTCGCCGTGATCGGGTCGAGCAACATGGACATCCGCTCGTTCGAGCTCAACATGGAGATCTCGCTCCTCGTGCGCGGGGCGTCGTTCGTGCGCGAGATGCGCGCCGTCGAAGACGGCTACCGACGCGACAGCCGCGAGCTGACCCTCGACGAGTGGATGCAGCAGCCGCTGCGCTCGACCGTGCTCGACAACCTCGCGCGTCTCTCCTCCGCGCTGCAGTAGACGCGAGGGCGACCGCCACCTCCGTTCTGGGGGCGAGCGCGGGGCGACCGCAATCTCGAGGATCATTCCGTTTTCCGTGCGGACTCGATAGAGTCCGAGAGCACAGCTCGAGAGCGTCGATCGCGATTGCGGCGACGCTGGGGGGAACGTGATGGCCCGAATCAGGAGCGTCTCGCTCGTCGCCGTCGGCGCGCTGCTCGCGGTGTCCCTGGCGCCGCTCGCGGTGGCGGCACCCGCGAACGCGGCCACGCTCGCTCCTTCGGGGCTGTCGACGGGGTTCCAGCTCGACGGGAACAAGTCGGCCGGCGTCCCACCCGACACGTTCGACTGGGACGACTTCCTGACGCCGCCGCAGCCGAACGGCGCCTACACCTTCACGCCGACCGGGCCGTACACCACGGCCGACGGCAACGCCTCGACCGGCATCCTCGACGCGACGTTCGACTGGGACAACGGGTCGCTCGCCGCATCCTGCTCCGATACCACCACGGATGCCACGGGCGCCCCCGGAAGCCAGACGCCCAACACCATCCCGTGGGCGCCCGGCCCGGCGAACGTCAACGACAAGGGCAACCTCTGCAGCACGGCGTCGGCGTATGAGGTCGTGTCGACGGACGACGGCGTCCGGCACCTCGTGCTGTACAACTACTGGACCCGGCTCGTCGGCAACGGCAGCGTCAGCGTGCTCCAACTCCTCGAGGGGCCGGCGCTGGGGCGTTGCGACGACATCCTCGTGGTGTTCGACTACAACTCGAACACCTCCACCGTGACGGTGCACTTCCGCAGGTGGGCGCCCGCCCTGGGGGATGCGTGCGCCAACCCCAACGCACCCGGCGCGTGGCTGCCGACGGGCGATCCGATCGACTTCGCGTGGGCCGTCGGCGTGCGCACCGAGGGCCCGCTGCCCGTCGGCAACCAGCCGCAGGCGACCTTCGGCGAGTTCGGCGTCGATCTCACCGAGGCCGGCCTGTTCAGCCCGGGGGAGTGCACGACGTTCCAGGTGTCGACGATGCTCACCCGCACGGGCACGGACTTCGGTGCCCAGACGCAGGACTACTACGTGCCCGACGCCGACGCGCTCACGATCGCGAACTGCGGCACCTTGAGCGTCACGAAGGAGACGCTGCCCGCCGGCATCGACAGCGACGACCGCTTCGACACGGTCATCGACCGCACCGGTGGCGGGATCGTGCTTCCCGCGACCGACGCGACCGAGATCGTCGACGACATCGGAATCGGCGAGACGAACACGTACGAGGGCGTGCTCGCGGCGACCGACTATCAGCTGGTCGAGACGATCTCAGGTCCGTGGGCGATGCAGTCGATGCTCTGCTCCACGCTCGTACCGGGCACCAGGCTGCCCGTCGAGTTCGTGCTCGACGATGCGTCCGATGTGTTCACGGTGTATCCGTCGACCATCACCCAGTGCCGCATCGTCAACGCCACGTCGACGGTGACGGTGACGAAGCAGACCCTGCCCGACGGTGCGGAACAGCTCTTCGACTTCGACATCGGCGGGCAGCAGGCCTCGCTCGGCGACGGGCAGAGCGCCACCTTCGCATTCGCCCCCGGCAGCCAGGTCGACATCTCCGAGACGGTGCCGGCCGGGTGGCTCGACAGTGCGACGATCACCTGCACCGACGGATCCGCGGTCATCGACGAGGACGCGCCGAGCGCCACGGTGACCACCGTGGCGGGGCAGGACGTCGCGTGCACGTTCACGAACACGCAGCTCGGCAACATCCGCATCGCGAAGGAACTCTTCGGCCCGCCGGGCGGCACGTTCGACTTCACCGGCGACTGGACGACGGGGGATCCGCTGCTGCCGCCGGGCGGTGAGTTCTCGATCGAGGCGCTGACGGGCGACGGCATCGACTACTTCGCCACCTTCACCGGTGTGGAGCCCGGCGACTACAGCGTCACCGAGCTGGCGGACACGGTCAATGGCACGCTGCTCGTCACCCTCCTCTGCACGATCGACGGCCAGGACGTCTTCTTCGAGGGCACGGCGACCGCCGACTTCACGCTCGCACCGGGCGAGACCGTGACGTGCTACTTCACGAACGCGTCGCCCGGCCAGATCTTCGTGCTGAAGGAGACCGTGCCGTTCGAGTACGACCAGGACTTCGGCTTCGAGTTCGAGTCGCAGGCGGACCCGACCCCGGTGCCGTTCACGCTCAACGCCGGCGTGCAGGACGAGGCGACGTGGGCGAGTCCGCAGCTGGAGGGCGGGACGTACACGGTCACCGAGCTCGGGGGCGTGCCCGACTGGGCGCTCACCGACATCACCTGCGATGTCCCGGGTGGGAGCTTCACCGCAGATCTCGATGCCGGCACGGCGGAGATCCAGTTGCCCGACTCCGGCATCGCCGGATGCCGCTTCACGAACACGGCGACGCCCGGGCAGGCGACGGTCGCGAAGACCGCGACCGGCATCGCGGACGGCTTCGACTGGTCGTTCGACTTCGACCTGGTGAACGACGACAGCGGCGAGGTGCAGACGCTCGCCGTCGACACGGCGAATCCGACGGCGACCTTCACCGACCTGGCCCCCGGGGTCAACTACACCCTGAACGAGGTGTCGGCAGAGGGCTGGACCTCGACGCTCTCGTGCACCGGCCTCGACGACCTCGATCCGGCCACCGCAGGGTGGCAGTTCGTCGGGCCGCCGGCCTTCGACCTCCAGTGCACCGCCGAGAACACGGCGGCACCGGCCGACGTCACCATCACGAAGACCGTGACGGCGGTCGCCGACACACTCGACTGGAGCTTCGACTTCACTCTCGATCCGGCCGATGGCGTCACGCCGGGCGCCGAGCAGGCCGTCACCGGCACCGGGCCCTCGACCGGGTCGGCGACGTGGCAGGGACTGCTGCCGGGCGAGACCTACACCCTCACCGAGGCCGACGCCGCGGGGTGGATCGAGGGCACCATCCAATGCCAGGCGGGCGCGCTCGTCGACCTCGACCCCGAGGTGCCGGGCTTCCAGTTCGAGGCGCAGCCGGGGCTCAGCCTCGCCTGCACGGTGTCGAACACCCCCGAGCCGATCGACCTCACGGTCACCAAGACCGCGCTCGGTGGCGACGGCACCTTCCAGTTCGTGCTGACGCCGATCGATCCCGTCGGCGAGGCGATGGTGGGCTCGGTCGCGACGAGCGCCGGAACCGGCGTCGCGGTCTTCACCGGCCTCGTGGCGGGTACCGAGTACCGGCTCGAAGAGCTCGAGTTCGCGAACTGGATCAGCGGTGAACTGACGTGTCAGGTGTCCCGGTCGGGGACGGTGGACGACCTCGTGCTCACGAGGTTCACGGTGATGGCAGGCGACAACGTCACGTGCGCCATCACGAACCGAGCCGTCGGCACCATCGTCGTCGCGAAGCAGGTCGAGGGCGACGACGGCACGTTCTCGTTCGTCGGCGACTGGGCCGAGCCGGCCGAGTTCACGATCGAGACGACGGATGGATCGGGCTCCGCCGTGTTCCCCGGAATCGCACCGGGCACGTACACGGTCGAGGAGCTCGCGCTCGAAGGCTACGAGAACACCGACCTCGTCTGCGTCGACGGAGACGCCGACGGCGAAGTCTCGTCGGTTCAGGGCGCTCTCGGAACGATCGAACTCGACCCGGGCGAGACGGTCGTGTGCACCTACACGAATGTGCAGCGGGGCCCCGTCGAGGTCGAGAAGGTGGTCATCGGCGACCCCGAGTTCGGCGATGGAGGTGCGGTGACCGTGCGCTACGGCATCACGGTGACGAACACCTCGACGCTTGAGCAGCCGTACGACCTCCACGACCGGATCCGGTTCGGCCAGGGCATCGCCATCGAGAGCGCGACCGTCGTCTCCGACGACGGTGTCGTCGTGAACGCCGGGTGGGACGGGATCGACGACACGCTCGTCGCCGCAGGAGCGGTGCTCGGTTCGAACGCGGTGCACACCTATTCGGTGACCGTCAGCGCCCGGATCCCGGTCGGCATCACCGCCGATCAGGCGGACTGCTCGGTCGGGAGCCCGACCGAGGGATCGGGCCTGCTCAACACCGCGACCGTCGCGTTCTGGAACGGCGACGGCAGCGACGAGGCTGACGCGTGCGCGCCCGTGCCCGTGCCCGTCACCGCGCCGGCCGGAGGGCTCTCGCCCACCGGTGTCAGCCTCACGGCGCTGTGGTACGCGTTGCTGCTGATCGTCGGCGGCGCGGCAGTACTCGTCGTGAGGCGTGCCCGTCCCGCGCGGAGCTGATTCGCGGGCGGTTCAGCGTCAGCGCCGCGGCTTCAGGTGCACGGTCGGCAGCTCGGGTGCGGGCAGCGGCGCGCCCTCGTACCCGGTGACGTCGCCGAAGCGGCCGTCGGGATTGTCGCGGCCGACCACGTCGGCCTGCCACTGCCGGCGGAACTCGACGATCTCCTCATGGTCGCGGCCGATGAAGTTCCACCACATCACGAGGGCCTCGTCGAAGGGCACGCCGCCGAGGAGGATCACGCGCACCGGGGCATCCGCTGCGCGCAGTCGCACGCCCTCGTGACCGACGGGCAGGTAGCCGAGCTCGCTCCGTGCGAGCGTGGCGTTGCGGCCGGTCTCGGCGAGCGGCTCCAGCGGGTCGGAGTCGTCGGCCTCGCCGTCGAGCGCCGCGATCGTCACCCCGACCGGGCCGAGGTCGACGAGCAGGCCGTGCTCGAACGAGGGGTCGAGCTCGATCCATGCCTCGCCGCCCGCCGGCAACTCGATCTGCGCGCCGACGAGGGGCGAGAAGAGCGAGACGGATGACTCGGCGGCGACTCCGGGCAGGGACCCGGCGAAGACGCGAACGAGGGCGTCGTCGACGGGCACCTCGTCGATCTCGGCGTGCTCGAAGAACGGTGCGACGTGGCGGGCGGCGTCGGGCAGCGCCACCCAGAGCTGCACGCCGTGCAGCCGAGTCGTCTGCGGGGTCGAGACCTCGGAGTGCGAGATGCCGCGCCCCGCCGTCATCAGGTTGACGGCGCCGGGCCGCACCATCTCGTGGCTGCCGGTGCTGTCGCGATGCTCGATCTCGCCCTCGAAGAGCCAGCTGACGGTCTGCAGGCCCGTGTGCGGATGCGGCGGCACGACCATGCCCCCGGAGACCGCGACGTCGTCGGGGCCGTAGTGGTCGGCGAAGCACCAGGCGCCGATCGTCGTGCGGCCGCGCTGGGGGAGCGTGCGACGCACGTTCATCGCCCGCGGACCGCCGAGCGGCACGTCTCGCGGTTGCAGCACGGCGATGGCGGGAGCGGCCTCGGCCTCTGGCGGACAGAGCAGTTCAGCAGGGTCTCGCTCGAGGTTGCTCATGCCGAAAATTCTACGCGGGGCACCCGCGCGCGGGATGGAGTCGACCATTAGCATGGCCGTATGGCTCCTTCGCTGCGTCTCCGTCGTGCTGGTCTCCTCGCCCTGGCGGTCTCGTCGGTGTTCCTGCTGTCGGGATGCAACCCGCCGAGCACGCCCGCCGAAGACTTCCCCGGAGTGCCGACCGAGGCCGACGCCGATGTGGTCGACGTCGACTCGGGCACTGACCCGGCGGGCGACGAGGTGGAGATGCCGTCGTCCGAAGACGGCCCGGTGGTCGTCTGGTGGGCCGACGGCGGCCAACTCGCGCTCACCATCTCGGGCAGCTCGACCTGCCCGGTGGTCGGAGAGCAGATCCGCGTGCTCGAACCGGCCGGCGAGGGAAACCGCGTCGCGATCGACCTCGTCGAGCAGCCTGCAGACCAGGTCTGCACGATGGACTTCGTGCCGCACACCACCCTGTTCTGGACCCCGACCACGGTCACGACGACCGAGCCGCTCGTCGTCGAGGTCGCCGACACCGAGGTCACGGTTCCGGTCAAGTAGTCGCGTCTCTGTACCCCGTTCGAGCGCGCCGCTGTACCTCGAATCGGAAATGTCCCCTGAACTGGGGTAAGACGTTCGGCTTCGGGCCCTGAAGTGAGGGATCCTTCCCCACTAGCGTTGCGTCCACGTGCGCCGTCCACCCGGGACGGCAACCCGACACGTGAGGACGTTGTTCGTGCCCAGAAGCAAACTGACGGCTGCTGCCGCCATCGCCGCCGTGCTCGGCGCACTCCTGACCCCCGCCTTGCTCGCTGCACCGGCGTCGGCGGCAACCCTCGAACCGGGTGGCCTCCAGACCGGGTTCGAGATCGACGGCAACATGACGCTCGAAGGGTCCGATCCCGGTGACACCGACTGGGACAGCATCCTGGCGGCGCTCCCCGCGGAGGGGACCTCGGACTTCCTGGGCGCGACCCCGTACACGACCGACCAGGGATTCTCGTCGACCGGCATCGTCTTCGCGACGCGCGGCTGGGACAACGGCGCCTCCGACGTCGCGTGTACGGGCAGCGACCTGACCGGCTCGCCCGGGTCGCAGAAGCAGAACGACAACCCGTGGGCTCCGGCGCCGGCCAACGTCAACGCCAAGGACGACGCCTGCACCGGCGGCGCCGCGTACGAGGTCGTCACCGATGACCAGGGCGACGAGCACGTCGTGCTCTACATGTACTGGACCCGCCTCGACGGCTCGGGCGACATGAGCACCTTCCAGACGTTCGAGGGTCCCGAGGCCGGCCGCTGCGACGACTTCGCGGTGGAGTTCAACTACGACTCGGCGAACAACACGACCACCGCCGGCGCGCTGCGGTGGGTCGCTGCCGACGGCGACTGCACCGACCCCGACGGGCCGGGCCTCTGGGTGCCGATCCTGCAGACGCTCGTGTACCAGGCCGCGGTCGGACCGCGCATGGAAGGCCCCGGGCCGCTGCCCGGCGAGCCGGGCACGTTCGGCGAGATCGCGGTGGACCTCTCGAGCGTCGGCCTCTTCGACGACGAAGCGTGCGAGGGCTTCGCGACCGGCATCGGGTTCACGCGCACCGGCAACTCGGCGACCGCCGAGATCATCGACTTCTTCCAGCCGCAGAATCCGCTCGTGATCACGAACTGCGGCGCGCTCAGCGTGACGAAGCTCTCCGATCCGCCGGGGATCACCTCTACCGACGACTTCGCGTACACCGTTGAACGCGCGGGCGGAGGCGACATCTACCCCGACCAGACGGCGATCGACGAGACGCTGCGCATCGGCGAGACCGACGTCTGGCCAGACGTCTTCGCCGGCGACGACTACACGCTCAGCGAGGTCATCGGCGACGGCCTGCCGTGGGCGCAGCTCTCGATCAACTGCCAGATCGACGACCGCATCATCGAGCTGACCTCGCCCGACGACGTGTTCCCGGTCGAAGACGGCAACGTCACCGCGTGCACGATCGTCAACACGACCTCGTGGGTCACGGTGGAGAAGCAGACCCTGCCCGACGGCTCAGCCCAGGTCTTCGACTTCGGCGTCGGCGACACCGACGTGCAGCTCACCGACGGCCAGACCAGCGCTCCTGTCTACTACGTGCCCGGCGCCGAGGTTCCGGTCACCGAGACCGTGCCCGCCGGGTGGAACCTCACCGACGTCACGTGCACCCCCGCGGGAACGGCCACGGCCGACGGCGAGACCGTGACCACGGTCGCTGGCGAGGGCGTGCACTGCGTGTTCACGAACACGCAGAACGGCGAGATCATCGTGCACAAGGTCGTCGATGGCCCGCAGGGCGCCGTCTTCGAGTACACCGGCAGCTGGCTGGAGGATCCGTCGACCTTCACGATCGACGCGACCGACGGTTCGGGCGACAGCGAGACCTACTCGGTCGAGCCCGGCAGCTACGACCTCGCCGAGACGGCGCTCGAGGGCTACGACACGACGAACCTCGTCTGCGTCGACCCCGACCAGGGCACGACCGTCGATATCGACGCCGCCTCGGCGGTGCTCGACGTCGACCCGGGCGAGCTCGTCGAGTGCACCTACACGAACACGCAGCGCGGCGAGATCCGCGTCGACAAGGAGACCATCCCCGACGAGTGGGATCAGGCCTTCGACTTCTCGGTCGTCGGCATGGACACCGATGAGCAGTTCACGCTCAACGACTCGTCCGACGACGAGGCGAACCCGTGGAGCACAGGGCTCGTGGTGCCCGGCGACTACACCGTCGGCGAGACGGTGCCCGAGCACTGGGAACTCGACTCGATCGGCTGCGGCACCCCCGAGGGCTCGTCGACCGACGTCGTGCTCGAGCCCGGCGCCATCATCACCTGCGTGTTCACGAACCGCGCCCTGCCCGGCTCGGTGACCGTGGAGAAGAGCGTCGAGGGCGTCGCCGACGGCTTCGAGTGGGCGTTCGACCTCACGATCTCCCCGGCTCCCGGCGAGCAGGCGGGCACCCAGACGGTGAGCGGCGCCGGCGACGGGTCCGACAGCGTCACCTGGACCGACCTCGTGCCCGGTGACCACTACACCGTCACCGAGACCCCGGTCGACGGTTGGAACATGGGCCCCATCACCTGCACCGGCGGCGACGGCGCGCTCACCGACCTCAATGGCGACGCACCCGGCTTCGAATTCGTGGCCGAGATCGACACCGAAATCGACTGCGCGCTGACGAACGAGGCGGTGCCCGGCCAGATCGAGGTCACGAAGTCCGCCGTCGGCGGCGACGGCACGTTCGACTTCGAGCTGACCCCGCTCGACGCCGAGGGCGCGCCCGCGGGCGACCCCATCGTCGAGAGCGTGACGACCGAGGGCGGCGAGGGCACCTCGGTGTTCGAGGGCGTGCTGCCCGGCGGCCGCTTCTCGCTCGCCGAGGCCGACCCGGGCGAGGCCTGGGTCGCGGGTGAACTGGCCTGCACGGTCGACCCGGTCGGCGAGGCCGGCGCGACGCCGATCGACGCGAACGACTTCACGGTGCAGCCCGGCGACCTCATCGCCTGCGACATCGAGAACGTCGCCCGCGGTCCGATCGACATCCTCAAGACCGTCGACGGCCCGGCCGTCGACAACGGCGACGGCACGTGGGACGTCTCGTACACGATCACCGTGACGAGCGAGTCGGCGACCGACGAGTCGTACGACCTCACCGACGAGCTGAAGTTCGGCGACGGCATCACGGTGATCTCCGCCGAGATCACCGGGCCCGAGGGCATCGTCATCAACCCCGACTGGGACGGCATCGACGACATCGCGGTCACGACCGCGGTGGTGCCGGCGGGCAGCGAGCACGTCTACGCGGTCTCGGTGACCGCGGATGTCGCGTCCGATGTGACGTCCGACCAGGCCGATTGCGCCGTGGGCTCGAGCGACGAGGGCAGCGGCACGCTGAACTCGGCGACGATCCAGTTCTGGAACGGTTCGGCCTCGAGCGAGGACTGCGCGCCGATCACTCCCAAGCAGCCGCCGCTGCCCAGCACGGGTGTGAGCCTCGCGGCCGGCTGGGTCGGCCTCGCGGTGATCGCCGCAGGCGGCCTGCTGCTGTTCCTCCGTCGTCGCCGCCGGGCGGTGAGCGCGGAGTAGCGCCGAGCGCTGAACGGCGGGCCGTCGGGGGAGACCCCGGCGGCCCGCCGTCGTTCAACCCCGCCGAGTCACGTCGTCGCGCCCCGACCAGGTCGGAGCACGAGCAGGTCACCGATCTCGCAGTCGAGCACCTCGCAGACGGCCTGCAGTGTCGAGAAGCGGATGGCGCGGGCCCGGTCGTTCTTCAGCACGCTGAGGTTCACGACGCTCACGCCGACGAGTTCGCTGAGGCGGGTGAGCGTCATGCCCCGTGCCGCGAGCAGTTCGTCGAGCCTGCAGTGCACATCGGATGCCTCGTCGGGCTCTGCCGGCGCCATCAGACGAGTCCCTCGGTGTCGCGCCGCAGTCGGTCGCCGACCGTGAACACCGTCGCGGCCATGGCAGCGACGAAGGCGAGGAAGAAGAGGGGCATCAGGTCGACCGACATCACGACGTTGTCGAAGTCGCCGTCGCTGAGACGGGTGAAGGCGCCGTTGGCGGCCATGTTGCCGAAGAACGGCACGGCCGCGAAGCCGATGGTCCCGGTGATGCCGGCCACGGCCACCAAGGCGGTGTTGCGGCCGCTGAAGACCTGATTCCGCATGACCGCCCAGCAGAGCATCAGGAGACAGACGACGACGACGCCGATCGTCGTCGCGGCGATCACCTGCTGGGCGATGAGCGCCGCCCACGATGCACCGGGCAGTGCGGGAACGGTCAGCACGGCCTGGTCGAGTGCGACCTCCACCGACGAGCCGCCCGGCCCGATCGGCGCATCAGCCGGCGTTCCGGCGAACTCGGCCGCGACGCTGACGTCGCGGTTCGGCGCGATCTCGATGATGCGCAGCACGGCTGCCATGATTCCCCAGACGGCGATGATCGCCCCGGCGGCCATGAACAGCCAGAGACCCACCGCATCGGAACGGGTGATCGAGCGTGCCGTGGTCGTGTCCATCTCAGATCCTAACGTTTATCGATAACAACGATAAACGATACGTTAGGGCGTTCGGGCTGGCTCGTCAACCGTCGATCGTGATGCGCCCACGGCGAACAGGGCCCCACGGGGCATCCGCCTTGTTTACGCTCGTTGTATCGGCGCCCCTACCCAGCGGGGTCGTGAGGAGTAGAGATGTTCGAGAGATTCACCGACCGAGCCCGTCGTGTCGTCGTCCTGGCCCAAGAAGAGGCCAAGATGCTCAACCACAACTACATCGGCACCGAGCACATCCTGCTCGGGCTCATCCACGAGGGTGAGGGCGTCGCCGCCAAGGCGCTCGAGTCGCTGGGCATCTCGCTCGACGCCGTGCGCGAGCAGGTGCAGGACATCATCGGCCAGGGCCAGCAGCAGCCGACGGGGCACATCCCGTTCACGCCGCGCGCCAAGAAGGTGCTCGAGCTCTCGCTCCGCGAGGCCCTGCAGCTCGGCCACAACTACATCGGCACCGAGCACATCCTGCTCGGGCTCATCCGCGAGGGCGAGGGCGTCGCCGCCCAGGTGCTGGTCAAGCTGGGCGCCGACCTCAACCGTGTGCGCCAGCAGGTCATCCAGCTGCTCTCGGGCTACCAGGGCAAGGAGCAGGTGCAGGTCGGTGCCAACGAGCAGACGACCCCGCAGGGCGGCTCGCAGATCCTCGACCAGTTCGGCCGCAACCTCACGCAGGCCGCTCGCGAGTCGAAGCTCGACCCCGTGATCGGGCGCGAGAAGGAGATCGAGCGGGTCATGCAGATCCTCTCGCGTCGCTCGAAGAACAACCCCGTACTCATCGGCGAGCCCGGTGTCGGCAAGACCGCCGTCGTCGAGGGCCTCGCACAGGCCATCGTCAAGGGCGAGGTGCCCGAGACCCTGAAGGACAAGCAGCTCTACTCGCTCGACCTCGGCTCGCTCATCGCCGGCTCCCGCTACCGCGGAGACTTCGAAGAGCGCCTGAAGAAGGTCACGAAGGAGATCCGCACGCGCGGCGACATCATCGTCTTCATCGACGAGATCCACACGCTCGTGGGTGCGGGTGCCGCCGAGGGCGCAATAGACGCCGCCTCGATCCTGAAGCCGCTCCTCGCTCGCGGCGAGCTGCAGACCATCGGTGCGACCACGCTCGACGAGTACCGCAAGCACTTCGAGAAGGACGCCGCGCTCGAGCGCCGCTTCCAGCCGATCCAGGTCGCCGAGCCGTCGCTGCCCCACGCGATCAACATCCTCAAGGGACTGCGCGACCGCTACGAGGCCCACCACAAGGTCTCGATCACCGACGGCGCCATCGTGGCGGCGGCGAACCTCGCCGACCGCTACATCTCCGACCGGTTCCTCCCCGACAAGGCGATCGACCTGATCGACGAGGCCGGCGCACGCCTGCGCCTCTCGATCCTCTCGAGCCCGCCCGAGCTGCGCGAGTTCGACGAGAAGATCGCCGTCGTTCGTGCTGCGAAGGAGACCGCGATCGAGGAGCAGGACTTCGAGAAGGCCGCCTCCCTCCGCGACGAGGAGAAGAACCTCCTCGGCGAGCGTCTGCGCCTCGAGAAGCAGTGGAAGTCGGGCGACGTCAAGACCACCGCGGTCGTCGACGAGGGCCTGATCGCCGAGGTGCTCGCACAGGCCACCGGCATCCCCGTCTTCAAGCTCACCGAAGAGGAGTCGTCGCGACTCGTCTTCATGGAGAAGGCCCTGCACGAGCGCGTCATCGGTCAGGAGGAGGCCATCTCGGCACTCGCCAAGACCATCCGCCGCACCCGCGCCGGCCTCAAGGACCCGAAGCGCCCGTCGGGCTCGTTCATCTTCGCCGGCCCCACCGGCGTCGGCAAGACCGAGCTCGCCAAGGCGCTCGCCGAGTTCCTCTTCGACGACGAGGCGGCGATGATCTCGCTCGACATGTCGGAGTACGGCGAGAAGCACACGGTCTCGCGCCTGTTCGGCGCCCCTCCCGGGTTCGTCGGCTTCGAGGAGGGCGGCCAGCTCACCGAGAAGGTTCGCCGCAAGCCCTTCAGCGTCGTGCTGTTCGACGAGATCGAGAAGGCGCACCCCGACATCTTCAACTCGCTCCTCCAGATCCTGGAAGAGGGCCGGTTGACCGATGGTCAGGGTCGCGTGGTCGACTTCAAGAACACGGTCATCATCATGACGACCAACCTCGGCACGAAGGACATCTCGGGCGGCCCCGTCGGCTTCCAGCTCGAGGGCGACTCGCGCACCGGGTACGACCTGATGAGCGGCAAGGTGAAGGAGGAGCTGAAGAAGCACTTCAAGCCCGAGTTCCTGAACCGCGTCGACGAGATCATCGTCTTCCCGCAGCTCTCCAAGCCCGAGCTGCTGCAGATCGTCGACCTGTTCATCAAGCGGCTCAGCGAGCGCATGCTCGACCGCGACATGACGATCGAACTCACGCAGTCGGCCAAGGAGCGGCTCATCGAGGTCGGGTTCGACCCGTCCCTCGGCGCCCGTCCGCTGCGCCGCGCGGTGCAGCACGAGGTCGAAGACCGCCTCTCCGAGAAGATCCTGCACGGCGAGCTCAACTCGGGCGACCACGTGCACGTCGACTTCAAGGACGGCGAGTTCCTCTTCACGACCACGCAGCGCGAGCTGCCCGTGTCGGTCAGCGTGAACAGCGCTGCCGCGATCGGCACCGGTCCGGCGACGCCCGACCTGGCTGCCGCGTCGGGCGAGTAGCCGACACGATTCGAAGGGCGGATGCTGCGGCATCCGCCCTTCGTCGTACCCGCCGCCGAATACGATGGCAGGATGACCGAGTTCCACGTGCGCCGGGCGCGCACGAGCGATGTGCCGAAGATCATCGAGCTGGTGGAGCCACTCGTGCAGCGACGCATCCTGCTCGGAAAGGAGCGCGTCGACCTCTACGGCGCCGTGCAGGAGTTCCGCGTCGCGGAGACCGATGACGGCCGCCTGGTGGGCGCCGGAGCGCTGCACGTCATGTGGGAGGACCTCGGCGAGGTGCGCACGCTCGCCGTCGACGACGCGTGGCTCGGCCACGGCGTCGGCCACGCGCTGCTCGCGGCGCTCGAGGAGGAGGCACGCGAGCTCGGCCTCACCCGGCTCTTCTGCCTGACCTTCGAGACCGGGTTCTTCGGTCGCCACGGCTTCGTCGACATGGGGTCCGAGACCGTCGACCCCTCGGTCTACGCCGAGCTCGTGCGCTCGAACGACGAGGGTGTCGCCGAGTTCCTCGACCTCGCGCGAGTGAAGCAGAACACGCTCGGCAACACCCGCATGCTGAAGCTGCTCTAGGGGCGGCGGCGCCGAGATCCGTGCGTTCGGAGGCTCGCGCGCGCTGAGACGTCCCTGAGACCAGAAACGGCACGCCGAGCGGATACCGGGGCCTCGCGCATCCCCGCCGTACCCTGTGTGCATGTCGACGAACACACCGGCCGGGCGGCAGTCACCGCAGGTGTACCGTCGTCGGCGCATCGTCGTGCTGATCGGACTGATCGCGGTGGTCATCGCGATCGTCCTCGTCATCGTGCGGCCGGGTGCGAGCCAGGGCGAAGAGCCCAGTGGCGGCGCCTCGCCGAGCGCGGAGCCGACGACGGCTCCGGAGACCGCCATCCCGACGGAGCCCACGGCTGCCGACGGCGATCCCTGCGCGCCGGAGAACGTCCTCGTCGAGGCCGTCACCGACAAGTCCTCCTACGAGCCGGGGGAGCAGCCGCAGCTGTCGCTCACGATCACCAACACCGGTAAGAACGTGTGCGTGCTGAACGCGGGCACGAAGGCGCAGGTCTTCACCGTGACGAGCGGCGCCGAGCAGTACTGGACCTCGACGGACTGCATGGTCGACGCGATCGACGCCGAGGTCTCGCTGACGCCGGGAACCCCGGTCAGCTCGAGCGTGCCGATCATCTGGGACCGCACGCGCTCGACTCCCGACACCTGCAGCGGCGCGCGCGAGACGGTGCCCGCAGGCGGCGCCTCGTACCACCTGGCGGTGACGGTCGACGGGTTCGAGTCGGCCGAGCAGAAGCAGTTCCTGCTCTACTGAGCGGAAGGGCCCGGGGGCTCGGCGACCGGGTCGCCGCGCGGTCGCGACACGAGTGCTGAACGGTGGAATGCGCCGGCGCCGTGGGGTCTACGAGAACGCCGTCGTCTTCGTCGACACCTCGGACCCTCACGGTCCGGCACAGTCATCTTAGGTCGCTTTTCGGGGAAGTCCATTCCCCAGTCCTGGCGGCGCCGTTTTCGTCTCGGATGGATGCCTCGGAGTGCGCCGAGGGCGGACGGAGGGCGGCCCCGCGGCATCCGCTCGGTACCCTTGAGGAATGGCAGGAAAGGCACGACGGAAGCAGGCCGCAGAGCCCGTGGAGTTCCGCTCCCAGGCGCTCGCCGAGGCGCTCGAACGGCAGGACATCGCGGCGGTCGCCCTGGCGCTGCGCCACGGCAACACCGTGGTGCCGCTCGTGAAGCCGGGCCCGCGTGACAAGCCGCTCGACGGCGGCGAGGTGTGGACCTACCGCGACCCGAAGACGGGCGACGTCGCGCTGCTGCTCTTCAGCGACGCCGCGAACAAGCCCGAGAACCTGCCGCCCGCGGTGGGGCTGCAGAGCGCGGCGTGGCTGCGCACTTTCCTGAAGCGGCACGAGTCGACGATCACCACGGTGTTCCTCGACATCGCGGGGCCGCATCCGATGCAGGCGCCGCCGGCCGAGCTGCTCAAGGCGCTCGAGGCGTAGCCCGAGACGTGTCTCGCGCGCGTCGGGTCAGCGCAGCTCGAAGATCCGGATGCAGACGAATCCCGGCTCCGGCCTCGCCATGCCGATGAACTGGCGTTCGGCGAGCCACCGGTGGGCCGGGGCATCCGTCTGGAAGACCGGCGCGGTTCGGTAGTACAGCTCCGCCTCGGTGACCGGCTCGCCGGCCGCCAGCCGCTGCTCGAGCTCGTCGGAGGCGACGTAGTAGCCACGGTTCACGACGTCGATGACCGAACCGTCGTCGGCCTCGAGAAGATAGCGGGCGTCGAGCTGCGTGACGTCGCCGCGAGCGACCCACCAGTCGCCGCCGCCGGGCAGCACGCGGCCGTTCAGTCGAGGACCGGTCACGGTACCGCCCGTGATCGGCGTGAAGCCCAGAGCTTCGGATGCCCCGCGGCCGATGTGACGCTCGCCGTCGACCTCGACCCTGAGCTCGAAGGCGAACGCGAGGCTCGGTTCGAGCAGGGCGCTCATCGGAGCGCTCCGTCGGTTCGGCCCGTGCATTCCGTGTGGTCGTTCATCTCGCTCCTTCGCGTCGCATGCAACGCTCAACGGTATCGGGAGGAAGCAGGCTCGACCCGCTTGACCCTGCACCGTGGTTCACGGTCGACACTGGCGGCATGACCGCAACCGCAACCGCAACCGCAACCTCATCCTCCACAGCCCTCCGCTCCGCCTCCGACGATTCCTTCGAGCGCGTGCGCTGGGGTCGCGCCGGCGCCGTCTACGACCTCATCGTGACCGTCGGGTTCGCGACGCCCGTCACCGCGTCGCTCCTGCTCGCCCTGACCCGATCGCTCCACGAGGCACTGAACCTGCAGGGGGCGCAGCTGCCCGAGCTCGACCCCACCGCGCTCATGTTCACGAGCATGTTCGGCACCGCCGTGACCATGTGGGCGATCGCCCGGATCCTGCGCCCCGAGGCCCGGTTCATCGCGATCGACACGATCGGGCGAGCGGTGTTCTCGCTCTGGATGATCTGGGCGCTGTTGAATGGGCAGAGCGCGACGATCGTCGTGTTCCTGATCGGGGAGGTGACATGGCTGATCCTGCAGCTCAGCGGACTGCTCCGACTGCGTCGCCGCTGACGACGGGCCCGCTCGCCGGCGCCTCGGGCGTCGCGGTGAGCACGCTTCGGTTCTACGAACGGCAGGGGCTGCTCTCGCCCGACGGTCGCTCGGGAGGCGGGTACCGCCAGTACTCTCCGGACTCGGTGCGGCGGGTGCGGTTCATCCGCCGCGCGCAAGAGCTCGGGTTCACCCTGCGCGAGGTGCGAGAGGTGCTGGCGCTCTCCGACGAGCCCGAGCGCATCGTGCTCGACGATGTCGCGGAACAGGTCGCCGACAAGCTCGCCGAACTCGATCAGCGCATCGCCGACCTGCGCGGGGTGCGCGCGGCGCTCGCCCTGCTGGTCGAGTCGGGGCCGGTGCATCCGACGTGTCCGGTGATCGACGCCGTCGTCTGAGCTGCCGGCCGGTGCGCGCGGTGCCGGCGCGTCGAGCGAGCTAGAACGCGGCGTCGAGCTCGCGCTCGCGCGGGTCGGCTGCGGCCATCATGGCGCGCTGCACGGCCGCGTGCACGCTGCCCGCCTCGACGTCGAGGATCATCGTGTAGCCGAGCCGCTTGGCCTCGGCGCCGCGCTGCTTCGCGGCGGTGACGGGACGCACCTCGCCGGCGAGGCTGATCTCGCCGAACGCCGCGAGCTCGTGCGGCACGGCACGGTCGCGCATGGCCGAGGCGATCGCCACGGCGATCGCGAGGTCGGCGCCGGGCTCTGCGAGCCGCACGCCGCCCACGGTGGAGACGTAGACGTCGTGCTCACCGAGGGTCTTGAGCCCCGCTCGGCGCTCGAGCACGGCGATGATCATGGCGACGCGCGACGGGTCGACCCCGTTGACGACGCGGCGCGGCTGCGGGGCCTTCGTGGAGACCACGAGCGCCTGCACCTCGACCGGCAGCGCACGCCGCCCTTCGAGCGCCACGGTGACGCAGGTGCCGCTCACGGCGCTTCGGCCGCTCGAGAGGAAGAGACCCGAGGGGTCGGGGACCTCGGCGATGCCTTCGCCGGTCATCTCGAAGCAGCCGACCTCGTCGGTGGGGCCGAACCGGTTCTTGAGCGCACGCACGAAGCGGAGGGCGGTCTGCCGGTCGCCCTCGAACTGGCAGACGACGTCGACCAGGTGCTCCAGCAGACGCGGCCCGGCGATCGAGCCGTCTTTGGTGACATGGCCGACGAGCAGCACGGGCAGTTGCCGCTCCTTCGCCACGCGGATGAGAGTCGAGGCGACCTCGCGCACCTGGCTCGGCTGCCCCGGAAGGCCGTCGGAGAGCGATGAGGAGACGGTCTGCACCGAATCGACGATGAGGAGGGCGGGGGAGACGGCGTCGACCTGACCGAGGATCGTCGCGAGGTCGGTCTCGGCAGCGAGGTAGAGCTCGTCGTGCACTGCTCCGGTGCGCCCGGCGCGGAGCCGCACCTGTGCGACCGACTCCTCTGCGGTGACGTAGAGCACGCGGCGACCGGTGCCGGCGACGCGCGCCGCCACCTCGAGGAGGAGCGTGGACTTGCCCACTCCGGGCTCGCCCGAGAGCAGGATGGCGGCGCCCGCCACGATGCCGCCGCCGAGCACGCGGTCGAACTCGCCGATGCCGCTCGGTCGGTGCGCCGCGTCTTCGGTCTGCACGTCGACGATCGATCGCGCCGTGCGCGCCTCGCCGAGTTGCACGGCCTGCACGGCGCGGACGATGCCGGTGGCCTCGGCCACGTCGACGACGGTGCCCCACTGCTGGCACTCGCCGCAGCGACCCGCCCACTTGAGGGTGCTCCAGCCGCACTCGGAGCAACGGAACGTGGAGGTGGAGCGGGCCATGCCCCGAGACTAGTTGCGGCCGCCGACAGCGGGAGGCGCGGCGCGGCGCCCGCGGTCGATGCGCTGGCCGCCGGGGTCGCCCCGGCGTACCCTGAGCGGCATGCGGGCGGACGTCGACGTGCTCGTCATCGGAGCCGGCCAGGCCGGGCTCGCGGTCAGCCACGGACTCTCGGCCTCGGGCATCGATCACGTGGTGCTCGAGCGCGAGCGTGTCGGCGCAGCATGGGACACCCGCTGGGACAGCTTCCGGCTCGTGACGCCGAATCACACCATCCGGCTGCCGGGCGGAGAGTACCGGGGCGACGACCCCGCCGGCTACCTCGATCGCGACGAGATCGGCGCGCACCTGCGCGACTACGCGAGTTCCTTCGCCGCGCCGATCCAGGAGCGGACCGGCGTCGAGTCGCTCCGGAGCGCGGGCGTGGGCGACGGCTTCGTCGCCGAGACGGCGGCGGGCGGCATCCGGGCCCGTCGCGTCGTGGTCTGCACCGGCGCGTACCAGCGCGAGCATCGGCCCGGGTTCGTCGAGGAGATCGGCCGAGAGGTGCCCGTCGTCGCGGCCACGGAGTACCGGGCCCCCGACGCGTTGCCCGGCGGCACCGTGCTCGTCATCGGCGGCGGCCAGTCGGGCTGCCAGATCGCGCATGAACTCGTGCATGCCGGCCGTCGTGTCGTGCTCGCGGCGAGCCGGGCCCCGGCGATGCCGCGTCGTGTCGACGGGCGCGACATCATCGACTGGCTGAACGAGCTCGGCTTCTTCGACGACACCCTCGCGGATATGCCGTCGCCGGCGGTGCGGAACGTGTCGAACCCGCTCATCTCCGGCGCGCACGGCGGGCACGAGGTCAACCTCCGCGCGCTCGCCGCAGACGGCGTCGAGCTGCTCGGCCACGTTACCGGCGTCGACGGGGCGCGGGTGCGAGTCGCCGACGATCTCGCGGAGTCGGTCGCCTTCGGCGACGACGTGTTCCACGAGGTCTGCGCGGGGATCGGGCGCCTGTGCTGGTCGCAGGGCCTGCCGGTACCCGATCTGCCTGAACGGCCCTCGACCGGGCTCGTCGCTGCTACGGCGCCGCTCCTCGACGAGCTCGGGGTGGTCGTCAACGCCGTGGGATTCCGCCCCGACTACGGCTGGATCGACCTGCCGGAGATCGTCGACGACATGGGCTTCCCGGTGCAGGAGGACGGGGCGAGCGCTCGCGTGCCCGGCCTGTCCTTCGTCGGGGTGCCGTGGATGCGCACGCGCAGATCCCCGCTGCTGCTCGGCGTCGGCGAGGACGCCGAGGTCGTCGTCAGGCGGCTTGCCGCTCGATGATGCGCTCGAACGAGCTCAGCGACTCGCGGCGCCGCGATCGCAGCACGCCCGCGATCGCCGGCCGGAACGCCTCGGCCCACACGGCGTAGCCGTGATCGTTCGGGTGGAACATGTCGCGCGCGAACTGCGTCAGGATGCCGCGCAGGCCCTGACGCCGAGTGGCTTCGTGCAGCGGCGCCACGACGAGTCCGTGCTCGCGGGCGGCGGCGCGCAGCATCCGGTTCGCCTCGGCGACCTTGCGCTCGTTCTGCGGAAAGTGGAAGCACGGCAGGTCGGCGACGACGGCGTGCAGCGGCAGCTCCGCGAAGATCGAGCGGATGTTGCGGTCGAACCGCTCCGGGCTCCAGTCGGCGATGTCGTTCGCACCGATCGAGACGGTGACGACATCGGGTCGAAGGGCACGGATGTCGCGGAAGCGCGGCAGCTGATCGCGCACCGCGAGCGCCGTGGTGGCGCCCGAGACGCTGAGGTTCACGACGCGGACGCTCCGTCCAGTCGACTCGCGCAGCTCATCGGCGATCTGGCCGACGTAGCTGCGGTCGGGGCGGGAGGCGCCGATGCCCTGCGCGGCGCTGTCGCCGATCGCGACGTAGAGCAGCTCGCCGTCGGCCTTCGCGTGGTCGCGCCACCACTTCGAGTGCACAGGCAGCGTCTCGTTCAGGGTCGATCGGTTCTCGCGCACCCGCTCGCGGAACGGACGCACGCCGAAGCTGCCGAGCACGGTCGACGCGGCGAGCCGCGCGCCGGCCGTGAGGCTCTGGCGCGGGGCGTCGGCACGGGAGATGGGGGAGACGGTCACGAGCAGAACGTATTGCTGCACGCTTCGCGTGAGCTGCATGCAGGCTGAACATCTGCTGAGGCATCCGCTCGTTTTGGTGGTTGCGGCCTCGTCGTCTACGATTGTCCTCGGTACCGTGTCCGAGCGGCCGAAGGTGCAACTCTCGAAAAGTTGTGTGGGTGAAAGCCCACCGTGGGTTCAAATCCCACCGGTACCGCCATCTGATTCGCCCCGTGATCCGAGCAGTAGCAAGGGTCCGGGGCGTTTCTGCTTTAAGCCGACACCGCGTCTGGCCACATTTTGGACACATTGGCTTCGCGGTACGCGGCATCCAGTCGGTCTGCAACGGCGTTCAGATCGTCGTCGAACAGGTCGCTGTAGACATCGAGCGTCATGGCTGCCGAGGCGTGTCCGAGCATCCGTTGTACGGCTTTCACGTTCGCGCCGGCTGAGATTGCCAGCGACGCTGCTGTGTGCCGGAGATCGTGCGGTGTCACTCGCGGAAAGGTTGGGTCTGACTTCTGGGCTCGGCGAACAGCGTAGGCAAACCAGCCAGCCTTGGAGTGGGGGAGCTTCATGTGGTCATGGCCGTCGCCAAACACGATCTGATCGGAGGGCCGGGAGCTGATCGCGTCCTCGAGCATGGGCCGCAGGAATGCGGGGAACGCGATAGACCGAGAGACGTGCGTCTTGGGTGTGCCGACATGCACGGTCCCGCCGACCATTACGGCGTTCTCGACCACGTTGATTCGCTGACGTTTGAGATCAACGTCGCGAACACGAAGTCCGGTCGCCTCACCCCACCGGACACCGCAGTATGCGAGTGTCAGGATCATGGTGGCGTGGACGCCTGCTTGCAGAGCTAGGACGGTCACCTGCTGGTTCGTGAGGTAGGCGTGGCGCTTGCTCTTCTTCCGCGGGAGGTTGACGCCACGGGCCGGGTTTGACGGGATTCGCCTGTCCTTCACGGCTATGTCGAGGATGCCCGCCAGGACGCCGTAGGCGGGGCGAATGGGCCGGCCGGCAAGAGCCACGTTCGTTCGATGCTGGGCCGATCAAGCCGCATAAGAAGTAGCGGCGTTCCGATCGCTTCGACACTGCGCGTGTCGCGAAGTCACCGAGCCCAATCGGACGGAGGCTCGGGACATGGCAACCACCAATTCGAATGAGAACATCCGATGCCCGATCGACCCGTCGCACCGCCTGCTGCGTGGTGAGTCGTACGCAATGGTCGGCTGGGTATGCACCGAATGCGGCGTGCAGGTCGCATCGAAGGAACGAACGGAGCTCCAAGAATGACCGACTCCAACTGGACAGATGGCGGCGAGGCTTACGTTGCCCATTGGGGGCTGCCAGAGGGGCACCCTTCGCGAGTCGTCGCGCGCTTCCACGAGCTTCTCTCAACAGATCCCATCGAAGTCGATGCGTTGCAATCGGTGGTCACGCCGGAATCGATACAGCACTGGGGTAGCTTCGATGGCGCGCGGGAGTTCTTGGATCGTCTCGCGATCTCGAATCGGACCCTCCGTGTTCCCGGTGCCGCTGACGTAGCGTTCATAAAGCTGGTCGAGGGCAGTCAAGCCCGCGTCGCTCAGAAGCCAGAATCGGAGGTCGCGTATGTCGCGCTCGTATGGCGACCGTCGCTGGGAGGTTGGCGGATCCACGGGATCGGTGGACCAATCCCAGCCGATCAACTGCCGCGGGAGAAGACACTCGATGACGCGCCAACGTATGACACCGATGCCAATGTCATCTTGGAGTAGCACCAACTTCGAAGGCTCTCAGTCTCGAGAGTGATCCAGTGCGTTCAGGACTACTCTCCGGCATCCTCTGACAGACGCACGATGTTTGGGTTCTGATCGACGGGTTCACCGCTTGCGGTAAGCACGTCCTTCACCCCTGACTTGACGTCTTTCGCCGCCGGCGAAAGCCAGTCATCATTGCCTGGTTCGTTCTTGTCGTTCACGAGCGTGTCCTCACATGTCGGGGGCAAACGTCAATAGCAGACTCAACACCCATGCTCCCACCAGGAAGCGAAAACTCAGCCCTACCCAGTGATTCTTCTTTGTCAGATCACCCCGTGCGTGGGAAAGCTCATCAAGCTTGTCTGCAAGGAGTCGCTCGCGGAGTGCCCCCGGATCCACAGACATCCACCCCCTTAAGTCGGAAGCCTCCACCGTAAGGGCCTTAGTTTTCCACAACCGAACTGCCGCCAAAGAGGATAGACCGGCCAAGATGTTTAGCACGATAGACAGTGTCTCCGGGCCGAACTCCCCAGGGGAAGCGGCCTGCACAATCGCGGTGATGCTCGTCGCTGCAAGCACGATGGATGCCCTCGCCAGCGCGTTCGATTGACGTGCATCGTTAACCGCAAGTTCGCGATCTACTTCTGCGCTGATCATCTCTACGCGCAGATTACGAAGCTGCTCATCGCTAAGGGCCACGAAGCGGAGACTATCAGCGCCAATGACCAACGTTCACCCGACGTTCAGCGCCCTTTTCGTCCGGTGCTTGGCCACGGGCTCGGTGCGAAACCACCTGGCGCGTGGGCGCGAATGAAGCGCTGATGCACCGTTTCGACGGCCTTCCGAAGCGTCGCCTCGTAGCCGATGTGTTCGTCTCGGAACTCAAGCCGGTACATCGGTTCGCCATCGACTCGTACTGCGGTTATGCGACCATACTCGCGGTCGTAGGTGTCGAGCAGCAGCCACGTCATTGGCGGCCCTTCGACAGCAGCTAAGAGCGGATGCCACTTCGGCTCGTCACGGGCCATCGGCGGCCTCTGCTTCGCGCCGGTAGACGCTCCACACGACGTCAGCTGCGAAGCGCAGCCGCCCTTCAGGAAAGTACCCGAGCAGGATGCGCTCAGAGGGCTCGGCTGACCAAGTCTCGGCGAGCAGCATCGGCTCAGCCGGGGTGCCAGCCTGAACCTCGCGAATGATCGCGATTCGTGTGATGTCGTCGAACATGATCCACTCGCCACGGCGGACGGATCGAAGTTTCGGCTGCCAGTAACGCAAAAGGCCGGGTGCTCCTCTCGAGGGGAGCGCGCCGGCCCGCGCGTATCAAGTCTAGAGAATGCAGTCCCCCCGAGAAACAGCGTCGGGCATCCGCGCTACTGCTCCAGTAACGCGTTCTGCACGATTGATGTAGTCGGAGAGATCTGAGTTCACGTAGGACGCCAGCTCGACGATCCGACCAATCATCACTGTGTGATTGAAGTGGTACACCGGTTCGTGATGGGCGATCCGGTTGCGCAATTGCTGTACCTGCAGGAGCTCTCCGTGGAAGTACTTCCGTTTCCCGTACGGAAGTCCCGGAAACGCGTGGACTAGACGCGTTTGCCAGAAGCGCGTTTCGTAATCGAACTGAGGGTCACGAGCGATGCCGCCACTCAGCATCCCAACCCAGAATCCGAAGGACGTTGCAGCGACAACGTCGTCCGCGCACATAAGTGTGCCTTTGCGATTGAACACCTTGTCGATGGTTCGGGTGAGGGCCGCGGCCTCGTAGGGCGCGAGTTGTGTGGTCAGCCACCACTCATCGGACCGGCCGAGCTTCATGCGATCGTGCACCGCATTTCGCAGGGCTACCTCCAAGAGGCTGATAGGCCCCCAGTAGGCGCCTGCGACTTCGAGGTTCCAAAGATAGAGTCTTGCGGCGAGATCGTTGCGGCCAGGGTAGCGATCCAAGTAGCGCTGGAACCGGGCCGAGCCAATTGAGTCGGGGAAGGTTGCGATGCTAGCGGGATCCATGTGAATCAGGATGCACTATTTGCGCCGCTTAAAGTCTTTCGCCCCAGGAGTCCGGATAACCGAATAGTCCTGGGGCGTTACTCCTAAAATCTAACATATTTAGCCCACTTCTGTGGGTTGGCATTGAAGGTTGCAATGTAGTTGGCAATGTAATTGGCATTGAAAGTTGCAATACTCACGCCACGTCTCTCGGGAAACTGCTCGGCGCATCGACTACCTCTCGAGCCGAAACTGCGTGTCAGATACCATCGGCAAATGCCAATGGGAGGGCCGCTCGGAATCAAGGCAGGCGAGTACTGGGCTTACCGCCACAGGAGTAAGTGGCCGCTCTTCAGGGCGTTCGTGGTTGATCCCGGGCCGCACTACGACGCGATGATCAAGATCATGGTCCATGACGGTCCTGCTCGTGGTTCGTATGCGGTACGCCGCGCGAAGCTACCTTGCAAATGGGACGACCTCCCTGCATACCTCGAAACTCATCCTGAGATCCCCCGCGACCTCGAGGCCACCTTCCCGCCCGACCTAGACCGGCACGAGCCGAACCCGGAACTCGAAGTCTTCCTCTTGCAGGAGGAACTCATTCGGAGAGTGGTGCGCGCTGAGATGGAACGCGGGCCTGCGTACACAACGAAGCTCGCATTCACGGTCGCTGAGGCCGCAGCCGCGACCGGCTACAGCCAGGGCACCATCCGCGGCGAAATCCATCGGAACAACCTTGTCGCGTCGTATGCCAATTCGAAGGCGGTCATCCGCCGTGAGGAATTGGAACGCTGGCTATCAGCGCTCCCCAACGACGCGCCATGAACCCCGAACCTCGGTTTAGCAACTCGGTTTTGCAACTCGGTTTAGCAACTTGGGTGTGGCCGTAGCGTTGCAAGCATGGTCAGGAAATCTGAGGAAATTCCACCCGTCGATTTCGGGCTGGAAGAGAAGCCCGTCGACGTAAAGGCGATGGCGGAGTACCTAGGTGTATCGGCGGACACGGTTCGCGTGTACGCCCACAAGGGCGACATACCTAGCTTCAAGATTGGAAATCGTCTTCGCTTCTACAGATCGGAAGTTCGAGCACACCTCACGCGCACGACGGATCCTTGGGCAGCCCCGCGCGCACGACGTAGTCACAACTGGAGCCAGCGACCAGCGGTTGGGCTGCACCAGGTTCTCGACGGCGCAACACGTCACGGTGACACGTGGACACAGTTCTGGACACATTTGGACGGGATGGCTAGAGAGATCCCGTGATGCGGAGTGAGCCAACTTCCGCATGTTCTAGCGGTTCCGGGGTGCCAGCCCAGCTCGGGTGTGGGTGCTGACTAGGGTTCAAATCCCACCGGTACCGCCATAGACGAAGCCCCCGCTTCTCAGGAATTCACTGGGAGGGCGGGGGTTTTGCTTTGCACGGATCTGGCCGAGGTCGCGCTGCGCAACTCGCTTGCGAGTGATATATCACTCTCGCGTCATAATCCAGCGCTTCGCGCGTCTCTCGGGTGGTGCAACTCGCACCATTGCGCGCCCGTGCCTCCCCACCAGGCTGTGAACGGGCGTCCTCTCCGAACGAAAGACGCGCAATGCAACGAACCCATCACCAACTGGACGACCGGACGAGACGCGGCCCGCGCGCTCTGGCTACGTTGACGGCGCTCGGCCTCGCGGCCGGCGCTGTGCTCGCGGGATCCCTGCCTGTCACGGCTGCCGATGCCGCGCCGCTCGACTGCCTCACGCCCACGGCGTACGTGGCTCAGAGCGAGAACGCTGACGGGTCAGGATCGACCCAGCTGTACTCGGAGACGTACGAACTGGGCAAGGCCGTGTTCACTGAGATCGGTGCCCCGTGGGGCGGCCAGAGCGGCAATGGCGGGCGCTACAACGCCATCGGATTCAACACCGAGGACCGGCAGCTCTACGGCATCTCTGGCTCGTACGACCTGGCGGGCACCTCCACGTACGACCTGCTGCAGATCGACGAGGACGGCACGGTGAACAACCTCGGTCCCCTCGTCGGCATGCCGACGAACGGAGCGTTCATCAACGCCGGCGCGTTCATCGATGGCGGCTACTACGTCGGCTCGTTCTACTCGAGCGAGCTCTACAAGATCGACGTCGACACCGGTGCTGTGCTCACGATCCAGCTCGGCAACGAGTTCACGGTCGCCGACTTCACGCCGGTCGGCGGCTTCCTCTGGGGCACGAACCAGGGCGGCATGATCGAGCGCATCGACCCGGTCTCCGGCTCAGTCACGTCGTTCTCGCTGAACAACGTGATCTCCGCCGAGGACGCGAACGCCGGCGCTGCGTTCACCTTCGGCAACGGCAACTTCGGCATCTCGAGCAGCTCGACCGGTGTCGTCACGCAGCTCGCGATCGGAGACCCCGGCGCTGCTGCGCCCACCTTCACGGTCGTGAGCCAGGCCGCCGGCCCGAAGTCGCAGCGCAACGATGGTGCTTCCTGCATGCCCGCCGTGCCGAACACTGATCTCGCCATCGAGAAGAAGGCTGATCAGATCCTCGCGCCGGGCGGTGCGATCACCTGGGCGATCCGGGTCACGAACAACGGCCCCGCGATCAGCTCCGGCTACACCGTGCAGGATCTCGTGCCTGCTGGCGTGACGAACGTCGCGACCTCGACCGAGGGCTGCACTGTCGCTGGTGGGTCGCTCACATGTGTCGGCTCGACGCTCATGGTCGGCAGGAGCGCCGACATCGTGCTCACGGGCACGGCGCCGCAGACTGACAGCGCTCTCATCGTGAACACGGCATCCGTGATCGCCAACGAGCCGGACGACGTGCTCGAGAACAACACCGCGACCGCTGAGACCCGTACCCAGGCAGACGCAGCGGCCGACTTCACCATGAAGAAGACCGCCACGCTCGTCGACGAGAACGACAACGAGCTCGCGGACGCCGGCGAGAAGATCAGCTACGCGTTCGAGGTCACCAACACCGGCAACGTGCCCCTCTCCGGCCTCGCAATCAAGGACCCGCTCGGCGGGGCCGTCACCTGTGATGTCACGTCGCTGGCTCCTGCAGCGAGCACGAGCTGCGCGACGGACGAGGACTACGTCGTCACGGCGGCCGACGTGAAGGCCGGGTCTGTCGTGAACGTCGCGACGGCGACTGTCACCCCGCCGACCGGAGTCGCGAACCCCGGCCAGCGCGAGGACACAGCGACCACGCGGACTGGTGAGGTGCCCGTTGTGGTGACGCCGCCGACCACGAAGCCTGTAGTCCCGGGCACGCCGTCGGCTGGTGGAGCTGGCCTCGCGAGCACCGGAACCGAGCACGTGGGCACGCTGGTGAACCTGGCGGCTGCGGTGCTCCTCGGCGCCGGCGCGCTCCTGGGGTTCGCCCGGTACCGCCGTCGACGCGGCGTTCACGGGGACGCCGCGTAGGTAGCGAAAAGGCCCGCTGGGAAGACTGCTCCGACAGGGTCTTTCCAGCGGGCGTTTTCGTGCCCCGCTCACCACCTGCTGACACGGCCAGCTCGTCTCGCTGGTCGATGGCTGAGACTGAGGCGCGCCCTGGCCCGTCTGTTCCTGCACCCCGCGGGCTACGACAGGTACATCGACCAGGTGACGACGGCGATCACGACCAGCGCCACGCCGACCAGCACCAGAACTGCGGTCATGATGCGGCGTCGACCAGGCTGAGTTCGACGCTGCGCTGGCTTGTCCGTCACACGCTCCAGACCGCCCCACGGAGTGCATGCTGAGCCCGCGGCTCTCGAAGTCGACACTCGGGCCGGGCCGGTTCGATTCCCGGCGCGCACCTACGCGTCGCCGGACTGCTCGCCGGGTTTCACGACGATGCGATTGCCCTGTATGTCGCTCTGGCCGGTGTCCTCGATGATCGAGGTCGTCGGCTCCTCGTCGACCGGCCACTCGGCGCGGTGAGGGCGCCGGCCGAGGTAGTTCGACTCGTACGCCTCGAGAGCGCCGAGGCCGGGCTCCTGCGCCGGAGGCCCGGATCGCTTCGTGAGGATCCTGATCACCATTCCGACCGCGATCGATCCCCAGAGCGCAGCGGCGATCCACGGGCCCGCCGATTCGGGGAACAGCGCCAACAGGATCGCCACGGCGGCAAGACCCGCGATCGCAACGGCCGTCCAGATGATCTTCGACATCACCGTCTCCTCATGCAGGCGATCATACGTACGAACCCCGCCGGAGTCAGCTCGCCGGGTCGCCTGTGTGGGAGGCGACGGGTCGGCGTGGGCGCCCCCCTGCGACAGGGGAAGCGCGCCCGCCCGATCATGTGAGCGAAACTCGCTATTTACTCCCACTCGGGGACGTGCCACAGTCGAAGTGGTGCTCGCGAGACGCGGGGGCATCACGATCGGGGATTCCATCATGCGAGGAACCAAGACGTCCGCCGTGCTCGTCGTTGCGAGCGCGCTGCTCCTCTCCGGCTGCGCCTCGGGAGGTGGCACACCGTCGACGGCGGTCGCCAGTGCGTGCGAGACCCTGCAGGACACGCTGCGGGATGTCGCGAACGGCGCCCAGAACGCCCTCAGCGGCGTCGGCACCCCCGCAGAGATCCAGGCCACGCTCGAGGACTACGGTTCGCGAGCCGCCGAACTGGCCGAGAAGGCCGACAACCCCGACGTGGCCGATGCGCTCGCCACCGTCGACGAGAAGCTCAGCGAGGCGGCGGCGTTCGCGGCGACCATCCCCACCGATGCCGAGGGTGAGCTCGCGCCCGACCCCGACGCGCTGGCCGAGCAGCAGGCCGCGATCCAGGAAGCGGCCGACAAGGTCAAGTCGGTGTGCGTCGAGCCCACCGAGACCTCGGGGTACTGAGTTCCCGAGCGAACCGGACACCGTCGATCCCCGAGAGGAACCGGCATCGATCGCTGCCGGGCACGCCGCGGGGTTTCATTCGATCCCGATGATGCGCCGTGCGTCCTCGCAGTGTCGAATGACGGCTGGGGTGTCGTCGGCGCCCACGCGGGAATCGCCCAGTCGGAAGGACTCACCATGTCCGATCGCTTCCATCGTCGGCGCGGCACGGATGCCTCGACACGAACGACGTGCTCGTGAACGATCAGTTCCCGATCATCGCCGGCATCGTGGTGGTGCTCGATCTCGGGATCCGCATCGCCGCGCTCATCATCGTTCCGCGCGATCGCAAGCCCACCGCCGCCATGGCATGGCTGCTCGCGATCTTCCTCATCCCGTTCGTCGGCATCATCCTCTTCCTGATCATCGGCAACTCGAAGCTCCCGAAGCGGCGAACCGAGCGACAGGCCGAGCTGAACCGGTTGATCGCCGAGCGAGCTGACGAACTCGACCTCCCCACCGACCGATCGACCTGGCCCGACTGGTTCATCGGTCTGACCCGGCAGAACCAGGACCTGGGAGCGCTGCCCGCAGTCGATGGGAACACCGCCGTCCTGATCGGCGACTACGAGGCGTCGATCGATGCCATGGCCGCGGAGATCGACACCGCGACGCGATTCGTGAACGTCGAGTTCTACATCGCCTCGTTCGATGCGACCACGAAGGGGTTCTTCGGCGCCCTGGAACGCGCGGTCCAGCGCGGCGTCCGCGTTCGCCTCCTCATGGACTTCATCGCGTCGAGGAAGGTGGCGGGGCACGACGAGACGGTGGCCGAGCTCGACCGGATCGGGGTGGGGTGGAGCTACATGCTGCCGGTCCGGCCGTTCAAGGGCCAGTACCAGCGACCCGACCTGCGCAACCACCGCAAGCTGCTCGTGGTCGACGGCCTGGTCGGCTTCATGGGATCGCAGAACCTCATCGACCGCACCTACAACTCGCCGAAGAACCTGAAACGAGGGCTCAAGTGGCAGGAGCTGGTGACCCGCGTCACCGGCCCGATCGTTCCGGCGATCAACGGCGTCTTCCTGTCCGACTGGTATTCCGAGACGGGCGAACTCCTCGGTGACGAGGCGCACCTTCGGGCATCGGATGTCGCACCCGACGTCTCGGCCGGGGCGCTCGTGTGCCAGGTCGTGCCGAGCGGTCCCGGCTACGACGACGAGAACAACCTGCGTCAGTTCCTCACCCTGGTCACCTCGGCTCAGCGCAAGGTGATCATCACGAGTCCGTACTTCGTGCCCGACGAGGCGATGATGTACGCGATCACGTCCGCGTGCAAGCGGGGGCTCGACGTGCAGCTGTTCGTCTCGGAGATCGGCGACCAGGGCTCCGTGTGGCACGCCCAGCGCTCGTACTACGAACCGCTGCTCAAGGCGGGTGTCGAGATCTGGCTCTATCCGGCGCCGTTCATCCTGCACTCGAAGCACCTCTCGATCGACGACGACGTCGCCGTGATCGGGTCGAGCAACATGGACATCCGTTCGTTCGCGCTCAACTCCGAGGTGACCCTGCTCGTGCGCGGTCGATCGTTCGTCGAGCAGATGCGCGCGGTCGAGCAGGGCTACCGCGATGCGGGGCGCCGGCTGACGCTCGAGGAATGGGAGAAGGAGCCCGCCTCGGCCACGTTCCTCGACGGCGTCGCGCGGCTCACCTCGGCGTTGCAGTGAGCGGAGCCTGCTCCGGGCGGGCGATCTGAGGCGTCACGAGTCGGAGGCCGGCGGCGCACCGGACGCCTCGGCGTCACGCTCTTCCCGGGAGTGCACGAGCTTCAGCCCGATCACGCACCCGATGATGCCGGCGAGGAAGATCACCTTCAGCACGCTCGCCGACTCGCCGCCGAAGGTGATCGCGTAGGTCACGGTGAGTGCGGCCCCGAGACCGGTCCACACGGCGTAGGCGGTGCCGATCGGGATGCCGCGCATCGCGTAGGCGAGGCCGGCCATGCTGCCGATGAGCGCCACGAAGAACACGATCGTCGGAACGAGGTTCGAGAACCCGTCGGAGTAGCCGAGGGCGGTCGCCCAGACCGCCTCGAGCACGGCGCTCACGATGAGGACGGGCCAGTGCACGTCAGGCCTCCCCGACGATCTTCAGTCCGATGACGCACCCGATGATGCCGAGCAGGAGCAGCACCTTCACGAGGCTCGCGCGCTCACCGCCGAAGATCATCGCGTAGGCGACCGTCAGCACCGCGCCGATGCCGACCCAGACGGCGTACGCGGTCCCCACCGGGATCGTGGTCATCGCGAAGGCGAGTCCGGCCATGCTGAGCACGAGGGCGACGACGAAGAGCACGGTCGGCCAGGGGCGCCGGAAGTTCTGCGATGCACCGAGCGCTGTCGCCCACACGGCTTCGAGCACGCCCGACGCGATCAGGATGACCCAGTCCATCGCGCTCCGTTCCAGATCTCCGCCGAGCCCCTCAGCTCGGTCCGCCGCCGAGGTCGCCGAAGAGGAAGCCGGACTCGCGCTCGCGCGCCTGCCGTTCGATCTCCATCGGGTCGAGTTCGACCGCGTCGGCGTCGTCGTGGCCGCGAGCGTCGCCGAGGGCCGCATCGGTGAACACCGGGGCGGCCGTCGCCTCCTGCTTCAGGCGCTGCTTCGCGGTGTGCTCGACGAGCACGGGAACGAAGTCGCGCACGGGATTGCCCTCGAGCTCGAGGTGGGCCGCCTCGACGACGGCGGCGATGTGGTCGCGGGGCAGATCGGGGAACCGGCCGACGAGCCGGTCGATCACCTCGCCGACGGCGCGCACTTCTTCCGTGTGGTCCATGTCGCAAGTCTCGCCCCAACGGTTCGCTCCATCAATACCCCGGGACTGTCGAGAACGGCGGGTCGTCTCCGACCACGGTGCATGGAGATCGACAGACAGGGGAACACGATGGCGTCGGCGACGACTCGAGCAGCGGAGACGACCCGCCGCGCAGGGCTGAGAGAGTGGTTCGGGCTCGCGGTGCTCGCGATGGCAGCCCTGGTGATCGCGATCGACACCTCGGTCGTGCTGCTCGCGCTGCCGAGCATCGCGGTGGAGCTGGGCGGCGACGCCAGTCAGCAGCTCTGGATCGTCGACGCCTACGGGTTCGCCCTCGCCGGGCTGCTCGTGGCGTTCGGAGGACTCGCCGACCGGTTGGGGCGGCGCCGGATGGCGATGCTCGGAGCGGCGACCGTCGCCATCGCGTCCGCCGTCGCGGCGTTCGCCCCATCGCCCGACGTGCTGATCGCGGCCCGAGCGCTCATGGGCGTCGGAGCGGCAGCGCTCACGCCGGCGCTCTACGGATTGCTGACCGGGATGTTCCGCGACGACCGGCAGCGCTCGGTCGCCCTCGGGATCTTCATGACGTGCCTCATGGGCGGCATGATCATCGGACCGCTCGTCGGCGGGGTGGCGCTGAGTTCGTTCTGGTGGGGTTCGGTCTTCCTGATCGCAGTGCCCGTCATGGCGCTCGTCTGCGCAATGCTCCCGTTCGTGGTCGGCGAGGGAGTGGACAACCGCGGAGACGGCGCCGGAGACGGCGACGGCGACGGCAACGGCAAGGAACCTCGTGCGAACCCGCACCGTCGCCGCATCGATGCCGTGAGCGTGCCGCTCTCCCTCCTCGCCGTGCTGCCGATCGTCTTCGGGCTCAAGGAGTCGGCGCGGGTCGGCATCCAGTGGGCGCCGGTCGTCGCCATCGTGCTGGGCGCGTGCTTCCTCGTGGCGTTCGTCCGACGGCAGCAGCGGCTCGCCGACGACCCGCATCACGAGCCGCTGCTCGACCTGTCGATGTTCCGAAGGCGAGGGTTCAGCCTGGTTCTCGTCAGCCTCTTCCTGATGACGATGCTCACCGGTCCGCTCATGATGCTGAACACGCAGTACTTCCAGCTGGTCGCGGGCGCCGACGTGCTCACGGCCGGCCTGCACACCGTGCCGCCCGCGATCGTCGGAGTCGTCGGATTCGTCATGATGCCGCTCGTGGCGCGGCGCATCCGTCCCGGGTTCGTGATCGGCGCCGGGCTGGCGCTGACGGTCGTGGGGCTGCTGGTCATGGCGCAGATCTCACCGTCGACCGGCCCGTGGCCGCTCATCCTCGGCTTCAGCCTCGTGAGCTTCGGCGCCGCCCCGCTGCCCACGCTCGGAACCAATCTGATCATCGGCTCCGTGCCGCTCGAGAAGGCCTCGTCGGCGGCCTCCACCTCGGAGACCAGCGGACAGCTCGGCTACGCCCTCGGCATCGCCGTGCTGGGCAGCATCGTCACCGCCGTGTACCGGTCGCAGATGACGACCTCCTCCGAACCGGGCACGGCGGCGGCCGGCGCCGTCGAGAGCCTCGCCGGTGCGGTCGACCTCGCCGTGTCGACGGGGGACGACGTGCTGCGAGCGGCCTCGGCTGCGGCGTACTGCTCAGGCGTTCAGGCATCGGCGCTGGTCGCGGCCGTGATCATGGCGATCCTCGCCGTCGTGACCGCCGTCCGACTGCGTCACATCGAACGATTCGAGCGATAGCGTCGAGAACGAGCCCTCGACTCCGACCACAGGATGACGCGGCACCGGGCCGCCTCGATGCACGACGAAGGAGAACGAATCGTGAAGTACCTGATCCTGATGCACGTGGACCCCGTGGTCCTCGAATCCCTGACCGCCGAGCAGCAGCAGGCCATCGGCGCCGGCCACGAGGCGTTCATGGCCAAGACCACCGAGACGGGCGAGATGCTCAGCACCCACGCGCTCGGGGCCCCGAGCCAGTCGAAGGTGGTGCGCAGCCGGAACGGCAGGCCGGAGACCGTCGACGGCCCGTTCGCCGAGACGAAGGAGTTCATGGGCGGGTACTACCTGCTCGACGTCGAGTCGGAGGAACGCGCCATCGAACTCGCCAAGGAGATCCCGGACGCGAGCATCGACGGCCTCGCGCTGGAGATCCGGCCCGTGATGTTCTCGGCCGGAGCGGACATGTGAGTCCGACCCCGCACGAGGACCTGTTGCGCGCACGCGCGCCGCAGGTCCTCGCTGCGCTCCTGCGCCAGTACGGCGTCGGTCAGTTCGACGTCTGCGAGGACGCCGTGCAGGAAGCGCTGCTGGCGGCGCACCGTCAATGGCCCGAGGGCGGGGTTCCCGACGACACCTTCGCGTGGCTGTTGACGGCGGCGAGGCGACGGATGATCGATCGCATCCGCAGCGACCACCACCGGCGCGATCGGGAGCGCAACTACGTCGAGCTGCGGCATCCGCTCTCAGACGCGACCGTCGTCCAGACCGACGACAGTGTGCAGCTCCTCCGCCTGTGCTGTCATCCGGTGCTCACCCGTTCAGCGCAGGTCGCGTTGACGCTCCGGGCCGTGGCGGGGCTCACCACCGCTCAGATCGCCCATGCCTACCTCCTCCCCGAGGCGACCGTGGCCCAGCGGATCAGTCGTGCCAAGGCTCGCATCCGTGCGGAGGGAGCCGGCTTTCCGCCCCCGCTCGGGCCGGGCGACCGGCTCGACCCGGTGCTCGATGTCGTCTACGTGATGTTCACCGAAGGTCACACCTCGAGTGCCGGCCACGACGCCAACGACCTCCGCCTGAGCGACGAGGCGATACGCCTGGCCGGGTTGCTCCATGCCGAGCTGCCAGACCAGGTCGAGGTCGCCGGGCTGCTCGCGCTGATGATGCTCACCGATGCGCGTCGGGCCGCTCGCACCGACGCGAACGGCGCGCTGATCCCGCTCGACGAACAGGACCGCTCGCTCTGGGACCGCGACGCGATCCGCGAGGCCACCGACCTCCTCGACACCGCGCTCGTGCAGGCCGCGCCCAGCGCCCCGGGGCCGTTCGCGATCCAGGCGGCGATCGCGGCCCTGCACGATGAGGCCCCGAGCACCGAGACCACCGACTGGCCGCAGATCCTCGCCCTGTACCGCCTGCTCGAGCAGACGAGCGGCAACCCGATCGCCACCCTCAACCGCGCCGTCGCCGAGGCGATGGTGCACGGGCCCGAAGCCGGCCTGGCCACGGTGGACGCGCTCACCGGGAGCGGGGAGATCCCCGACCGGAGACGCCTCTCCTCGGTGCGCGCCCACCTGCTCGAGCGTGCGGGCCGGAGCGCGGAGGCGGTCGACGAGTACCGCGACGCCGCCGGCTTGACGCTCTCGATCCCCGAGCGCGACTACCTGCTCGCGCGGGCCAGGCGACTCGACGGCTGAGGTCACCGAGCGCGGCCGGGCTACCACCCGCCGCGGGTCGGTGTGTGCCCGTCGCGCGCGTCGGCGGGCATCGTCATCTCGGCGCGCAGCCCGAGCAGGCGGATCGGCCGGTCGGGTTCGATACGGCCGACGAGTTCGAGCGCGCGTTCGAGCACGACCGCGCGGTCGCTCGTCTCGGCGATCTTCTTCGTGAACACCTTGGTGATGAACGGCGCGTAGCGCACCTTGAGCGTCAACCCGATGACGGGCCGGCCCTCGGCGGCGACGTCGTCGAGCACGTGCGCGGCCAGCTCGCGCACGCCGTCCTCTACCTGCGAGGGCTCCGTGAGGTCCTGCTGGTAGGTCGTCTCCCGGCTGTGGCCGCGAGCGACCCAGGGCGTGTCGTCGACCATGTCGGAGCCGTCGCCCCGACCGAGCTCGGCATACCAGGGGCCCATTCGCGGCCCGAACTCGGCGGCGAGCGCATCGGGATCGGCCGCGGCCAGTTCGGCGACCGTCGTGATGCCGAGGTCCGCGAGCCGCCGCGAGATCTTCGTGCCGACGCCCCAGAGATCGATCGTCGGCCGGTCGCCCATCACCGCGAGCCAGTTCTCCACGGTGAGCCGGAACACCCCGCGAGGCTTGCCGAACCCCGTCGCGACCTTGGCCCGCACGAGCGTGTCGCCGACGCCAACGCTGCAGTGCAACCGGGTGCGGTCGAGCACGGCCTGCTGGATCCGCCGGGCGTACGCCTCGGGGTCCGCGGTCTCGACGCCGACGAACGCCTCGTCCCAGCCGAGCACCTGCACGATCGCGCCGGGCTGCACGCGCAGGGTCGCCATCACGGCAGCGGATGCCTCGGCATACGCCTCGGCGTCGACCGGCAGGATCACGGCATCCGGTGCCTTGCGGGCGGCGATCCGCAGCGGCATCCCCGAACCGACGCCGAACTCGCGCGCCTCGTACGAGGCGGTCGAGACGACGGCCCGTTCGCTCGGGTCGCCGCGGCCCCCGACGATGACCGGCTTGCCCGCGAGTTCGGGGCGCCGCAGCACCTCGACGGCAGCGACGAACTGGTCGAGGTCGACGTGCAGCACCCATGACGTGCGGGTCACCCCACCAGTCTGCACCGGTTCCGCCGGTGTTAGCGTGGTTGACCGGCCCCGCGGCATCCGTCGCCCGGCATCGGAGGAAAGCGAGCAGACGCGTGCAGCAACCGGTCGATCTCGGCGACGGCCTCGTGTTCCGAGAGCTCGCGCCCGGCGATGGTCCCGCGCTCGCCGCGGCATACTCGCGCAACCGCGAGCACCTCGCGCCCTGGGAGCCCGCTCGCTCAGAGGCGTTCTTCGACGTCGAGACGCATCGCCGCGATGTCGAGGCCACGATCGTCCGCTTCGAGGCGGGGCTCGCGGTGCCCTTCGTCATCGTCGACGGCGACGAGATCGTGGGCCGCATGAACCTCTCCGACATCGTCCGCGGCGCCTTCCAGAACGCCCACCTCGGCTACTGGATCGACGCGCGGTACAACGGCCGAGGACTCGCGACGATGGCGGTCGGCCTCGCCGTGCACGCCGCGCGGGGCATCGGCCTGCACCGGGTGCAGGCCGGCACGCTCGTGCACAACGCCGCGTCGCAGGCGGTGCTCGCGCACAACGGCTTCGAGCGGTTCGGCCTCGCCCGTCGCTACCTGCGCATCGCGGGGGAGTGGCAGGACCACGTGCTCTTCGAGCGGCTGCTCGACGAGGAGTGACGCGCCGGTGTTAGCGTGGAGCCACGGAGGCGCGGCACCCGCGACCCTGCGAACGCACACCGAGACGCACCACCGCAGAGAGGAGTCGACATGATCGACCTCCTCGTCGCGCTCTTCCGCGTCGCGCAGGCCTCGCTCGAGATCGCACTCGCCTCGAACGCGCAGATGTCGGTCGTGCTCGTCGGCGTCGTCGGCGCCGCCGCGGTCGCCGTGGTCGTCGTCGCCTGCCAGTCGATGCCCGCGATGGTCGCGGCCGACGCGAGCGGCGCCGCCACCCGGTTCCGCCAGACGGCCGATCCGTGGCGGCTCCTCGCGCAGAGCGACCCCGACGCACCCGGGCGTGCGCGTCCCCGGGCTCCGACACGCGGCCACGCGGCCGCGTAGCGACACTCGACCGACCCGCACGGCGCCCACCGGCCCGTGCACCGCCCATTCGGGCGTGCCCTCGGCGACTCCTCGCGGCCAGACGGATCCAGTCATCCCTCTCGACCGCAAGGAACCCCTCATGGACCTCTACGCCTTCCCGCCCATCGCGGGCCTCCTCGACGGCGCCCACGCCGTGCTCATGGCCCTCGCCGCCCTGCTCGAACCCGTCATCGGCATCGCCAGCGCCGCGGCGGCCGTCGTGCTCGTCACCCTGCTCGTGCGCGCCGCGCTCATTCCCGTCGGCATCTCGCAGGCCAAGGCCGAGCAGACCCGCTCACGCCTCGCGCCGAAGCTCGCCGCGCTGCAGAAGCAGCACAAGGCGAACCCCGAACGACTGCAGCGCGAGACCATGAAGCTCTACGGCGACGAGGGCACGACGCCCTTCGCCGGCTGCCTGCCGATGCTCGTGCAGGCGCCGATCGTCGGCGTGATCTACGCGCTCTTCATCCTGCCCACGATCGCCGGGCACCCGAACGCGCTGCTCGAGCAGACCTTCTTCGGCGTGCCGCTCGGCTCGAGCCTCGCGGGCCAGATCGCCACAGGCACGCTGACCCCGGCCGCGCTCGTGGTCTTCGGCGTCGTGATCGCGGGCATCGCGGTCGTCGGCGAACTCACCCGCCGCGTCTTCCAGCCGAAGCCGCCGGCCGGCGGGGCCGGCGGGGCCGTCGCCACGAGCCGAGCGGATGCCTCGGCGCCGAACGATCCCGCCGCGGCATCCGCTGCGCTGCTCGCCGGGCCGGGCATGGCCCGCGCCCTCGGCGCCCTGCAGTTCATCACCGCCGTGATCGCGGTCTTCGTGCCGCTCGCCGCGGCGCTCTACCTGTTCGTCACGGTCGCCTGGACGCTCGGGCAGCGCATGCTGCTGCGCCGTCGCTACCCGCTCTTCGCGGCGAGAACGGCCTGATCCGCGCGGCATCGGCGAGATATCGCATCGACGCCACGCGGGGCAAGGGGCTTGCACCAGCCCATCCGCGGTGGTTTCGTTGGGGTATCGAACGAAGGAGCACATCATGAGTTTCCTCGCGTTTCTGATCCTCGGCCTCATCGCCGGCGCGATCGCCAAGCTGATCCTGCCGGGCAACCAGGGCGGGGGATGGTTCATGACCCTGCTGCTCGGCGTCGTCGGGGCCCTGCTCGGAGGCTGGATCGGCAGTGCCCTCTTCGGTGTCGGCATGGACCAGTTCTGGGACCTCGGCACGTGGCTCCTCGCCATCGCCGGCTCGATCATCGTGCTGCTCATCTGGGGGCTCATCACCCGGGGGCGCAACAAGAGCACGGCCGCGTAGCCCCACCGCGCGATCGACCGCCGCGTGTCGGCCGGGTGCGACACAGGACGCACCGCCGGCACGTGGCGCAGTCGCGCGTCAGCCGCGCGCGGGTTCGCTCGCGAGTTCGGCGAAGCGGCGGAGCATCCGCTGGGGTTCGGTGACGGATGCCGCGGCCAGACGCTCGCCCACCTCGCGCAGTTCGCTCGCCGGGAAGTAGCCGTGGTGACGGTAGACCTGCGCGCGGGCGATGAAGTCGGCCGTCGAGACCTCGGGGTGGAACTGGGTCGCGTAGACGCGCGTGCCCACACGGTAGATCTGCACGGGGCATGCCGCCGACGACGCGAGCAGCACGGCGTCGCCGGGCAGTCGGCCGGTGGCCTCCTTGTGCCCGACGAGCGCGTCGAACCGCTCGGGCAGCGCCCCGACCAGGGGGTCGGCCGCGCCCGCATCGGTGAGCCGGATCTCGACCGCCTGGGCGTCTTCGCCGTAGGCGGTGCCGACCTCGCCGCCGAGCAATCGGGTGAGCACGCCGATGCCGTAGCAGGTGAAGAGCAACGGGAAGTCGACGGCGAGCGCCTGCTCGGCGAGGCGCGTGAGGTCGGCCTCCACCCGGCGCTGCACCTCGTGCTTGCCCGTCTCTGGGGTGGTCACGTTGAACGGGCTGCCGCCGACGACGATGCCGGCGAACGAGTCGAGCGAGAGATCGCCGATCGGGTCGACGTCGAGTCGCACGTGCTCGAGGCGGTCGGCGTCGACGCCCATGGCGCGGCGCACCGACTCGTACTCGGGCCCGACGGCCTCGACCTCGGGGCGTGCCGAGAGGAAGAGGAAGGGCTTCGAGCTCATCGACCTCTCCTGCGGCTGCGCTGCTTGGCGCCCGCTCCGGTGCGCGGCGCCGGGCGGCCGCCCTTGGCGCCGCCCTTCTTGCCCTTGCCCTTGCCGTCGCCCGACTTCGCCGCCGCGGCCCGTCGCTCGGCGGCGGCGAGCTTCGCCGCCTTGGCGGGCTTCATCGGGGGCGGGTCGTCGGCCGAACCACGCGAGCTCTTGGCGCTGCGGCCGCGGACGACGGCGACGAACTGCTGGATGTCGGCGTCGTCACGCTCGCGCGGCCAGACGAGCGAGATCTGCGTCGGCGGCGCATCCGTCACCGGAATCGCGACGACGTCCTTCCGGCGGTGCAGGCGGGCGACCGAGTGCGGCACGATCGCGTGGCCGGTGCCGGCCGCGACGAGTTCGATCGTCATGGCGGGGTCGTCCTGCACCGGGGCGAGGGTCTCGCCCTCGAGGTCGGCGAGCGTGAGCGACTCGGCCTCGGCGAGCGGATGCTCCTTCGGCAGCACGACGACCGCGAGCTCCTCCCAGAGGGCCACGGCGTGCATGTCCTCGGTGTCGACGGGCAGGCGCACGAACGCGATGTCGGCCTCGCCCGCGACGAGTGCGTCGAGCTGCTCGGACTCCTCGACGACGATCGCCTCGAGGGGCAGATCGGGGCGCAGGTCGTTCCACACCCGAAGCCATTTCGACGGGCTCACCCCGGCGACGTAGCGGAGTCGCAGTGTCACCTCGGCCCCCGTTCCCCTGCAGCCGTGTTCAGCCTGCTCCCAGCGTAGACGATGGCCGACGGGCTCCCGGTGGGCGGAAGCGCCGAGACGGGATACGGTGAGGGAGTGAGCCAGTCGAAGAACTCCCAGACCATGAAGGCGGAGACCGCAGCCAAGAAGCTCGGGATCCTCCTCGAGGCCGCTCCCGAGGAGTTCCGCGAGGGGCTCGTCACGCGCGACGAGCTCGCGGCGCTCATGGCGGAGCCGCCCGAGTGGCTCGAGGTGCTGCGTCGCGAAGGCCCGCACCCGCGCACCGTCGTGGCCGCGAAGCTCGGCATCTCGAACTCCGGTCTCGCACGAGGCGGCGTGACCGACCCGCTCACCTCGGCCGAGATCAAGGCGCTGCTCGAGGCGCCGCCCGCATGGCTCGTCACCGAACGTGCAACACAGGCCGCCGTGCGCGCCGAGAAGATCCGCGTCGCCGAGCGCGACAAGGAGCGCGAAGCTCGCCGCAGCGGCGGCTCGGGAGTCTGATCCGGCCGGCTGCGCGTCAGGCGTAGCGCGCGGCGAGGAACGCCGCGGCATCGGCGAGCTCGAGCTCGGACACCGAGTGGCCGAGGCCCTCGTAGATGCGCTCGTCGAGCGACGAGTGCGCGGGGAGCCACGCCTGCGTGCGGGCGACGGATGCCGCGGGGATCACCTGGTCGACCGTGCCGCGACCCCAGAAGACGGGCGGCAGGAGCTGCGACATCCGCTCGTCGCCCGTGCGATCGCCCGGGAGGGCGAATCCGGCGAGACTCACTGCGAACGCGAAGCGCTCCGGCGCGCGGCGCAGCAGCTCGATCGCCATCGCGCCGCCCTGCGAGAAGCCGAGGAGGCCCACCGACGACGCGTCGGGCGCGACCCGGTCGAGCCAGTCGATGATCGCCGTGACCGAGGCGTCCGCGCCATCGATCGACAGCTCGACCCCCTCGTTCATGAGCGGGAACCACGCGTGCCCGTACCCCGTGAACGTCGGGGCGCGGAGCGAGGCGACCGCCGGCGACAGCGGCAGATAGGGCGCCAGGCCGAACAGGTCGCCCTCGTTCGAGTTGTAGCCGTGCAGCAGCACGAGGAGCGGACGACCCTCACGGTCGGCCGCTGAGGCGGACCACAGCACGGCCTCATCGTCGATCTGCACGTCGGTCATGGGGTCAACGCTAGCGCGGTGGGGCAGAATCGAGGCATGAGCGTACGCACCCCCGACCCGGACTGGAACCCCGACGACGAACCCGTCGTCAGGCCTCCGGCGAATCCGGGGTGGCTGACCGACCTCGAACTCGCCGAGGTGCGGGGGAGGCTGCCGCTGCTCTACGTCGAAGCGGTGCCGGTGCGGGTCGACGGGCTCGGCCAGGTGACCGAGGTCGGCGTGCTGCTGCGTGCGAACGCCGTCGGCGAGATGACCCGCACGCTCGTGTCGGGCCGCGTCATGTACGGCGAGACGATCCGCGACGCGCTCTTCCGCCACCTCGAGAAGGACCTCGGGCCGATGGCGTTCCCGCTGCTGCCGGCGAGCTCGGTGCCGTTCAGCGTCGCCGAGTACTTCCCGATGCCGGGCATCACGCCGTTCACCGACGAGCGCCAGCACGCGGTGTCGCTCGCGTTCGTGGTGCCCGTGACCGGCACCTGCGAGCCGCGCCAGGACGCGCTCGAGGTCACGTGGATGACCCCGGCGGAGGCCGTCAGCCCGAGCGTCGCCGCCGAGATGGAGGGCGGGCGGGGCGCGCTCGTCAAGCAGGCGCTCGCCTCGGTGGGCGCGCTGCGCTGAGGCCCGCCTAGCGGACCAGGCGCACCTCGTGGATCTCCTCGCCGAGGAACGGCACGTCTTGCGCGGCGCCGTCGGGCGTGAAGCCGTTGCGCGCGTAGAACCGGTGGGCGCGCGGGTTGTCTTCGGCCACCCAGAGGTAGCCCGGGCGGTCGCCGCACGCGGCGTCGAAGAGCTTCTGGCCGATGCCCGTGCCGTGGTAGGCGTCGAGCAGGTAGATGAAGTAGAGCTCGCGCTCGCGCGGGGGGTTCTCGTCGCGGGCGGGGCCCGAGCCGACGAAGCCGACGATCTCGCCGTCGACGAGGGCGGCGAACTGGTTGTACTCCTCACCGCGAGCGGCCATGTGGGTCCACAGCTCGGCCATGCGGCGGGGGGAGAGGTGCTCGAACGCAGCGGCGCTGATCAGGTGGTCGTAGGTCTCGTGCCAGCAGGTCGCGTGAACGCGGCCCAGGGCCTCCACATCGGAGTCACGGATGGGACGGACGACGACTTCGGCAACGACTTCGGTGCTCATGCCCCGAGACTAAGCCAGCATGGGCGTCGCGCGAAATCGAGCGACGGATGCCCGGTGCTAGCGTTGGTGCATGACTCCGCAGGAGCTCGAGAACTTCGTTCATCTGCGCCGCGCCCGCGACCTGATCGATCGCGAGTACGCGAAGCCGCTCGACGTGCCGACCATGGCGGCACGTGCGCTCATGTCCCCGGCGCACTTCTCGCGCCGCTTCCGGGCCGCCTACGGCGAGACGCCCTACAGCTATCTCATGACCCGGCGCATCGAACGCGCCATGGCCCTGCTGCGAGGCGGTGCCAGCGTCACCGACGCCTGCATGGCCGTCGGCTGCACCTCGCTCGGCTCGTTCAGCTCGCGATTCACCGAGATCGTCGGAGAGACCCCCACGTCGTACCGCAGTCGTGACCACGCGGCAGTCGACGCCATGCCCCCGTGCGTCGCGAAGACCTGCACCCGTCCGGTGCGGGGTGCTCCGAGCAGGAACGGAGAAGCGAGCGGTGACGCCGCGGCGTAACGTCGCTGCCATGACCATCGCACTCCAGTACACCAACGTCACCGTCAACGATGTCGACGAAGCCCTCGCCTTCTACCGCGACGGCCTCGGCCTCGAGGTGCAGAACGACGTGGCATCCGGCGATCACCGCTGGGTCACGCTCGGCAGCGCCGCGCAGCCCGGCCTCGGCATCGTGATCTCCGACCCGCACGCCGGCCGCTCGCAGGCCGACGGCGACGCGATGCAGGAGCTCCTCGCGAAGGGCGTGCTGCCGATGCTCGTGTTCCGGTCCGACGACGTCGACGCGCTCTTCGAGAAGGTGAGCGCCTCGGGCGCCGAAGTGCTGCAGGAGCCGATCGACCAGGCCTGGGGCCCGCGCGACTGCGCCTTCCGCGACCCCTCGGGCAACACGGTGCGCATCTCGCAGATGCTCGCCGCCTGACGGGTCGGAGCGGCAGCCCGGCGGAACCCGACGGGACCATCCGGACATACCACTGTGAGCGAGGTGGTCCTGCGGAACCCGCCTCAGACGGGGAGCACCGAATGGAGTACGGCGACGCACGCGCGCGACGCCCGGTTAGGCTGGCTCGACCATGGTTGACGACGCCCGATCCGACGCGGCGCTCTGGCTCGAGGCCACCTCGGGTACGGAGGCGTCGTTCGGCGTCGTCTACGACCGGTACCGCGCGCGCATCTTCCGCAAGGCGTATTCCCGGGTGCTCGACCGCACCGACGCCGAAGACGTCGTGGCCGTCGTCTTCCTCGAGGCGTGGCGCCGCCGCCGCGACGTGCGGTTCGTCGACGGTTCGCTCCTGCCCTGGCTTCTCGTCGTGACCACGAACGTGTCGCTCAACAGCGAGCGCTCGGGGCGGCGCTACCGACGTCTGCTCGCGAAGCTGCCGGCCGCCGAGCACACGGTCGACCCGAGCCAAGAGGTCGGCGACCGTCTCGACAGCGAGCGGATGTCGCACCAGATCACGGCCGCACTGCAGCGACTCAGCGCGAGCGACCGCCGCATCGTCGACCTCTGTCTCGTCGACCAGCTGCCGATGGCCGCCGTGGCGAGTGTGCTCGACCTCCCGGTCGGCACCGTGAAGTCCCGACTCGCGAGGGCGCGCGCGAAACTCCAGGCGGAACTCGGATCACTCCGCGACCCCGGTGAGACGTCCACGCCCTCGACGACGGCGGCGGCGAGCGACGACGCGGAGGTGACGCGATGACCCAGCCCGAGATGCGTCCCGAGCGGGATGCCGCGATCCGCGCGATGCTCATGGAGCACGCGCGCACCGAGCCGGTCGCGCAGGCGAAGCGCCGCCGACGCCGAGTGCTCGGATGGAGCGGCATCGGCGTGCTCGCGATCGGCGTCGCGGCGACCGCCGGCGCGGTGCTGCTGCAGCCGACGGAGGTGTCGAACACCGAGCTGGTGCTCTGCATGACGCAGGACGAGCGGGGCGCCGACGGCGGGTACCCCGGTTCGTCGGCCACGATCGCCTCGCCGAGCGGCGCCGGTCGCGTCGCCGACGCGGTCGGGCTCTGCAGGCTCATGTGGGAGCAGGGCGTGTTCGACGACACGTTCGACCCGACGGCGGCGAGCAACCCGCCGGGCCGTGTACCCGACGAGCTGCAGGCCTGCGTCCTGGCGGACGGGACCGCCGCGGTCGTGCCGTCGTCGAATGCGTCGATCTGCGCGGCGCTCGGACTCGCGCCGCTCGACGACTAGCCGAAGGTGCCGGTCGGGCGGAACACGATCGACTTCACCTGATCGTTGAGACCGCCGATTCCGCCGCACCACGGCGTGCAGTTCAGGCGCGATCCTCCGTACCCGGTCGCGCCGTAGAGGGTCACCCAGCACCCGTGGGCGCCGCCCGCCGAACTGACGTTGTTGCTCCAGCCCGAGGGCATGCTCGAGAAGCCGAACACGACGCCGTAGCATCCGCTCGATCCCCAGAACGTGAGGCTGGATCCGCCGCCGTTGCTGTTGGAGTAGACCGTTCCGAGCGAGGTCGAGGCGGCGGCGAGGGCGCGCCCGGATGCATCGGCGGTGCCGATCGCGTCGAGGTACCGCTCGACGCCCTCCGGCTCTGGGAAGCAGACGGGGGCCGACGGCGCGGCTCGCTCGCCCACGGCCCGCACCTCCACGGCGCAGTGCTCGGCGGCGGCGGCCTTCGAGCCGGTGCCGATCGTCTCGGCCGCGGCTGCGGGCGAGACCGCACCGAAACCGGCGAATACGAGTGCGGCCGCGAGTGCGGCGCTGATCATGTTGATGCGAGGCATCGGGTCTCCTCTTCAGTCCCGCCCGGGCGGCGGTCGTGCACGGATATGTCCGACACGGCCCGGCGAGTTCCCTCGAATCCCTTTCGGATCCGATGGAACCGAACCGTGCGAGCCGGACATACCCCTGTGAGCGATGGAGGCTGCGGATGCGACGGATGACGATGCTGACGACCACGATGATCGCTGCGGCAATGGCTGCGGCGGTCGTCATCGCGCTCGTGGTCGGCGGCGACATCGGGAGGGTGATGTTGTCGGGCAGCTGACCTTCGCGCCGCCATGTCGCCGGTGCCGGCCCGTCGGGGGACTCTGGCCGGCATCGCCGGGATGGCGGCGCGAACACGAACGGCCCCGACGAGGGAACTCGTCGGGGCCGTTCAGCGTCTGGGGCTAGCCCTGGGCGCGGCGGTTGCCGCGCGAGTTGCCCGAGGGCGAGACGAGGCTGCCGACGCGCAGGGGAGCCTTGCCGCCCGAGGAGCGGTTGGAGGTCGAGCGCTGCGCGCCCGTCGTCTGCGCGCCGCGGCCCTGGCCACCGCCCTGCTTGGGCGCGTTGGCACGTGCCTCGGCGGGGCGACCCGAGCGGTCGCGACGGGGTGCGCCGGCGACATCCGACTGGCCGGCGTTGCCGCCACGGCCGCGGCCGCGGCCCTGACCGGCACCCGTGCGCGCCTCGCCGCCGCGCTCGTCGCGAGCGGCGCGCTTGCGCTGCGCGTTGGCGCCCTGCGAACGGCCGCCGCCGCCCTGCTGCTGGGTCTCGGCGCGCGGAGCCGGCTTCACGTACGGTGCGACGTCGCCGACGAGGGCGGTCACCGACGGCGAGGTCGCGGTGACCTGCTGCGGGGTGACGGTGATCGCGGCCTTGCGGAGCAGGGTCTTCAGGTCCTGCTTCTGCGCGGGCAGGCTGATGGTGACGACGTCGCCCTCGCTGCCGGCGCGGGCCGTGCGGCCCGAGCGGTGCAGGTACGCCTTGTGCTCCATGGGCGGGTCGACGTGGATCACGAGCTCGATGGCGTCGACGTGCACGCCGCGGGCCGCGACATCCGTGGCGACCATGACGTTGGCCGAGCCGTCGGAGAACGCGGCCAGGTTGCGGTCGCGCTGCGGCTGCGAGAGGTTGCCGTGCAGATCGACGGCGGGGATGCCCTGCTCGGTGAGCTTCTTCGCGAGCTTCTTGGCGTGGTGCTTCGTGCGCATGAAGAGGATGCGGCGGCCGGTGCCCGACGCGAGGGCCTTCACGAGGTCGTTCTTCGCGTCGACGTCGGCGACCTCGAAGACGTGGTGGGTCATCGCGGCGACGTGCGAGGTGGCCTCGTCGACCGAGTGCAGCACCTCGTTGTGGAGGAAGCGCTTGACGAGCTTGTCCACGCCGTTATCGAGCGTCGCCGAGAACAGCAGGCGCTGGCCGTCGGAGGGGGTCTTGTCCATGATGCGCGTGACGACGGGGAGGAACCCCAGGTCGGCCATGTGGTCGGCCTCGTCGAGCACGGTGATCTCGATCGCGTCGAGGGTGACGAAGCCCTGCTTCATGAGGTCTTCGAGGCGGCCCGGGCAGGCGACCACGATGTCGACGCCGGCGCGCAGCGCCTCGACCTGGCGCTTCTGGTTGATGCCGCCGAAGATCGTCGTGGTCTTCAGGTCGTAGGCGGCGGCGAGCGGCGCGAGCACCGCGTCGATCTGCGTGGCGAGCTCGCGGGTCGGGGCGAGCACGAGGGCGAGGGGGCGGCCCGGGCGGCGACGGCCGCCGGCGAGCGAGGTGCCGAGGCGCGCCACCATGGGCAGCGCGAAGGCGATGGTCTTGCCCGAGCCGGTCTTGCCGCGGCCGAGCACGTCGCGTCCGGCGAGCGTGTCGGGCAGCGTGTCGACCTGGATCGGGAACGCGGTGGTCTTGCCGTCGGCCGCGAGTACGGAGACGAGGGGGGCGGGCACGCCGAGCGTGCTGAAGGTGATGTCGGTCACTGGTGCCTTTCAGGGCAGAGCACACCGCAGGATCGAGTTTTCCGTGAAACGGAAGGGTGAGACCCGGCGGTGGGTATTGGCGAAGGCGCCGGTCGGCGCATCCGTTCGCCGTATGAGAGTCACGGACCCCTGCGCGATTTCAGTATCTACAGCGCACAGTGTCCGGAAAGCGTTTCTACGACGCAGGCGGCGCGATCATCGCGCACACCGAGAGACAGTCTAGCGGATGACCCGCTGTGCATGCCCTGAGCGGCCGGAACCGCCCTCGTGGCGGGCCCGGGAGACGCCGCGGTCTCGAGATGCTCGGGTCAGCGCGGCATCCGCTCGCCGACCGGCACCTCGTGCCGCAGCGTGTTGCCCGGCTGCGCCAGCGGGCACGACCACGAGGGGTCGTAGGCGCACGAGGGGTTGTAGGCGAAGTTGAAGTCGATGACGAGCGAGTCGGGGTCGGCACCCGGCCCGAGATCGGCGCCCTTCACGGTGTCGATCAGGTAGCGCCCGCCGCCGTAGGTGCCGCCGGGGGTGCCGGCGAGCGAGTCCTTGACGGGCACGAAGAGTCCGCCGCCGTAGCCCGTGAGGCGCCACACGTCGAGCGTGCCGAGGTACGGCACGCGCACCTCTCCGACGAGCGAGAACGGGATCGCGCCGTCGCTCGCACTGTCGACGACGAGCCGCATCGGCTCGGACGCCCGGCGCACCTCGAGTTCGAACCGCCAGTCGGGGTCGTACCGAGCGACCGTGAGTCCCGTGAAGCTGGCGCGGTCGTCGGGAAGCAACGGCGATTGCGGATGCCCAGCGAAGAGCTCATCGCGGGCGGACTTCCACAGCTCGTGCCCGGCGGCGGGGGAGTGCACGCTGAGCTGGCGCACGCCCGAGTAGAGGCCGAAGACGCGCCGGCGCCAATCGGCGAGCTGGAGGGCGGCGATCGAGTCGGTCATGATGCTCCCCCCGCTGCGCCGGTTCGCCGGGCCTGCTCGCCGGCAGCGGCATCGGCATCCGCGGTGCCGGGCGGATCGAACCGCCAGGTCGGCGCGAGCTGTCGCAATCGCATGCCGCGCCACTGCCAGAACGCCCACGTCGGATACCACGCGAGCGCGTCGAGCGGCCCGGCGCTGGCGAGCAGCTGATCCCGATAGAGGGTGCGGCCGTCGGGCAGCGCCGAGACGGCCATGCGGTGGTCCCACGCGTCGAATGCGGAGAACACGCCGGTCTCGGCCCCACCGCCGTCGCGGAGCATGCGGACGCCGGCGGGCAGCCCGCCGGGGCTCGTCAGGTCGACGCGCTCCTCACCGGCCGGGAACCGGCGGAAGGCGAGCACCCGCAGCCGATGCCGTCCGTCGGGCCACGTCGTCGGCAGTCCGTCGGGCTCGAGCGACTCGAAGTCGAGCCATGGGGCGACGACCTCGCGCAGCACCGCCGGACTCCGGAGCGCCCGCCACGCGGCATCCGGTGTGCAGTCGAGCGTGAGTTTCAGGAGCACCCGCATGAACCGACGGTAGTGCCGCCGGATGCCGTCGCCAAGCGCCGCGCCGGATTCGAAGCCGGCACTCGGTGTGCGCGAACCACGAACGCCTAGACTCCCGCACATGCCCGACGGTCTCTGGTGGTTGCCCTCCCTCCTGGTCTTCGCCGCAGCCGCGGCGGCGCTCATCGGCGGCGTCGTGGCCTTGCGCCGGGGCGGGGCGCGACGCGAACGCGCGGCGCTCGCCGCGGGTTCGGCCGCCGAAGTGCGGGCCAAGGGGCTCATCGTGCAGGCCGACAACGCCGTGCGCGACGCCGAACGCGAGCTCGCGTTCGCCGAGGCGCAGTTCGGCGCCGACGCGTCGCGCGGATTGCGCGGGGCGATCGGCTCCGCCCGCACCTGGATGCGCGAGGCGTTCATCCTGCAGCAGCGGCTCGACGACGCCGATGCCGATTCGGCCGCCGAGCGCCGCAACTGGACCACCCGCATCGACGGGCTCTGCACCTCGGCGATCGCCGCGCTCGACGACGCCGAATCCGCCCTCGCCGGCCGCCGACGCACCGAACGGGGCGCCCATGCCGAGCTGCCCGCCCTGCGTGCGCAGGCCGAGCGGCTCGGCCGCCGACGCGTCGAGGCCGAGGCCATGCTCGGCCGACTCGCCACCCGCTTCGCGGAGTCGGCGCTCGCCACCGCGCGAGGCGCGGAGACCCGGGTCGATGCCGCGCTCGCCGCCGTCACGGCCGCGCTCGTCGAGGCCGAGGCGAGGCTCGCCCGCTCGGAACCGGCTGCTGATCTGCTCGGCACGGCCGCCGACGGGCTGGGGCGGGCGGGCCGCGACCTCGACGAGATCGACGCGCTCGAGCTGGCGCTCGCGAAGGCGCAGGCGGACGCCTCGGAGGAGGCCGCCGCGCTCGACGGCGAACTCGTGGCCGCACGACGGGAGCGCGACGCCCAGGAGGACGCCGACGCCGCCGAGGCGCTCGGCACGGCGATCGGCACGGGATCGGCCGCGATGGCGGATCGGCCGGCACTCGCCGGTGACCCGTTCATCGACCGTGACCGGCTGCGCGCGTGCCGCGATCGGCTCGAGGTGGCCCGTGCCGCCGCGCGCAACGCGCAGGGCCGGCTCGACGGTGCTCGGGGTGCACTCGGTGGCGCGCTCGCGATCGCCGAGAGCCAGCTGCGCGTGGCGCGAGCGGCGATCGAGCGCGGCGGCCACCCCGTGGGCGCCGATGCGCGCACCCGGCTGGCTGAGGCCGAGCGCCAACTCGTGATCGCCCACCAGGAGCCCGACCCGGTCGCCGCGCTCGACGCGGCACGGCGGGCCGCCTCGCGTGCGAGCGACGCCGAGGCGCTCGCGCTCTACCGCGGGTTCTGAGGCGTCGTGGGCACGCCGACGGCGTGCCCACCGGATAGCCTGTGCGGGTGAACGAGCCGAGCCCTGATCCCGCTGCGCAGTCCAAGTACCAGGTGCGGTTCGACTGGGGGCGGCGAGGCGCGGGGCGCATCGCCGAGGGCGTGCGCCTCCTCGTCTGGGTCGACGTGCTGCCCGGCACCGGGTCGTTGCCGAGCGCGTCGATCGTCGGCCTGGCGCCGCAGCGGGCGGCGGTGCTCGAGTCGGGGCTCGTCGACGCATCGGCGACCGCACGGTGGATCCTCGCCGAGCAGGAGCGTCTGGGTGAACGCGCGTTCATCGCGATCGTCGCTGCGGGCGACGCCGAGGCGGGTTTCTCGGCCGACGACCTGCTCGGCGCCGGCGCGGTGATCGACGCCCTCGCGGCGCTCGGCATCGACGACTCCTCGCCCGAGGCCGCGGTCGCCGCCTCGGCGTTCGGCGGACTCCGCCGTGCGGTGCGTCACCTGACGTCGGCGTCGGCGTCCGGTCGGGCTGCGTCGGCTGCCGGCATGAGCATCGGCGAGCTGCACGACGCGGCGGCGCTCGATGCGAGCGAGGCCGCGCGGGTGCTCAGGGGCGGCGCCGAGGCATCCGTCGACTGAGTCGTCAGGCTGCCGCGCGCCCGGCCTTGCGAGCTCGGTGCGCACGCACCTTCGCACGGTTGCCGCAGCGTTGCATGGAGCACCAGCGGCGGCTCGCGGCACGCGACGTGTCGAGGTAGACGACGTCGCAGTCGGCGCCGGAGCAGCAGCGGACGCGCTCGGTGTTGCCCGGCGAGAACAGGTCGACGGCGTCGCGCGCGATCGTCGAGAGCGCCTGTGCCACGGTCTGCACCGAGCGCCCCGCCTGGCGGGTGCCGCCGGCGAGCGACGGGGGAACGTCGGGTGTCGCCGCGTAGAGGTTCACGAGGTCGATATCGGACGGGCGCACCGGCTCGTCGTCGCTCACGGCGACCGCCATGCGGCTGATCGCGTCGCGCAGGGCGATTGCGTCGAAGAGGTCGCGCGATCGCGCCGCGCCGACGGCGACGGGGAAGCGTTCGTGGAGCCAGCGCGTGAGGTCGTCGGGCGCGTGCAGCTGTTCGTCGACGCGGAGCCCGCCGATCTGGCCGGTGTAGGCGAAGTCGAGCGCGAACGAACCCGAATCGAACCACCAGCGAACGCCCTCGGCGGTGGTGAACCACTGCCCGACGGGTATCGAGACGGTTGAGACGGGCACGCCACCAATCTAGCCGGTGCCGGCGGGCCCTTCCGACGGCGTGCCGGAGCGCACGGGGCGCATGCGCGCACCGGCATATCTTCAGCCGCTCGCGGCGCTCGCAGCCCGGCGGCGCACGGCCGCGGTGATCTCGCGACGGCGCCACACGATGAGGTTCGCACGGTCGAACCCGCGTCGGCACAGCCCGCAGCTCAACTGCCGCTGCGGTTCGCGGTACCGGAAGTGCTCGTGGCCGGCCGGGCATCGCCCGACCCACGGAGCCAGCTCATGGGCGACCTCGCCGTCATGGGTGCGGCGGCCGACGTAGCCGAGCCCCGAGGCGACGGTAGCCCACTTCGGACCGTGCCCGGCGCGCGGACCGGCGAGCGCATGCGCGACCTCGTGCAGCAGGATCTGGTGGATCTCGTCGTCGTCGTAGCGGGCGGCGAGGTAGCGCGACACCGAGATGCGCTTCTCGGTGTAGTTGCAGAGGCCGGCGCGCTTCTTCGCGTTGTCGAACTCGAAGCTCCACGCGGCGGCGTCGAGATGGAGCACGATGAGGGCTTCGGCCCATCGTCGCACCCGCTCGAGATCCGCCATGGAACAGAGAATAGTCCCGACGGGGGTCACCGGGGAGGAACCGGCGGCCCCCGATCGGGTGGCGGATTCCGCCGCGCCGCGGTCAGCCCGCTGCGGCGAGCGGCACCCGGTAGAGCCGGTCGTCGCCCTCGGTCGGCGAGCCGCGTCCGTCGGTGTTGTTCGTGATGAGCCACAGGGAGCCGTCGGGGGCGGCCGCGACGTCTCGGATACGGCCGAGGTCGCCCGCGAACCACGGCGCCGCCTCGAGCGCGCCGCCGGTGGTCGCGGGCGCGATCGTCCAGACGCGCTCCCCGCGCAGGGCCGCGAGGAAGAGCGTGTCGCCGATCACCGCGAGCCCGCTCGGGCTCGCCTCCGACGTCGACCACTGCATCACGGGGTCGACGAACCTCGGGTCGCCGGCGACGCCCTCGACGATCGGCCAGCCGTAGTTGGCCCCGCGCGAGATGAGGTTCAGCTCGTCCCAGGTGTTCTGCCCGAACTCGGCGGCCCACAGCTCGCCGTTGGCGTCCCAGGCGATGCCCTGCGGGTTGCGATGCCCGAGCGACCACACGGCGTTGCCGAACGGATTGCCGGGCGCCGCAGCGCCGTCGGCCGTCACCCGCAGGATCTTGCCCGACAGCGACCCGGGGTCCTGCGCGGCGTCCCGGTTGCCGGCGTCGCCGCTCGTGACGTAGAGCAGTCCATCGGGGCCGAAGGCGATGCGGCCGCCGTTGTGGTTCGTGCCGCCCTTGGGGATGCCGGTGAACACGGCCTCCGGTGCACCGAGCGCGAGTGCGCCGGGCGCGCCGGTGAGCGGCAACCGCACGACCCGGTTGTCGGATTCGGCCGTGAAGTACGCATAGACCCGGTCGGTTCGCTCGCCGTCGCCCGGCAGGAACGCGAGCCCGAGCAGCCCGCCCTCGCCGCCGGCCTCGACGCCGGGCACGGTGCCGGCCACGCGATGCGAACCGTCGGGCAGCACCTCGACGATGTCGCCTCGGTCGCGTTCGCTGACGAGCACGCCGCCGTTCGGCAGCACGAGGATCGACCACGGCGCGTCGAGCTCGGCGGCGATCGGCTCGGGAGCGCCGGCGGGTTGCAGCACGGGTGGCGGTGGCACGGGCGTTGCGGGCGGAACCGTCGACGGCGGCGCCGTGCTCGGCAGCGGCGTCGGGGTCGGCAGCGGGGGAGCGGGCGTGCAGCCTGCGAGCGGCGTCAGCAGCGCGACGGCCAGGATCATGCCGGCAGCGGATGTCGCGCGCCCGACGGCCGGCGATCGTCGCCGTGACCGCGCGCCGAGGCCGCCACCGTGCGGAACCCGAGTGCGCGCCATCCCGTCCTCCTCTCTCCAGTCTGCCCCGAGTCCGCGCCAGAATGGGAGCATGCCCGCCGAGAACGATGCGACCAGCATCGACCTGAACAGCGACCTCGGAGAGTCCTTCGGGGCGTGGCGGCTCGGCGACGACGCGGCGATGTTCGCCCTCGTGTCGAGCGCCAACGTCGCCTGCGGGTTCCACGCCGGCGACCCGGTGACGATGCTCGCGAGCGCCCGCCTCGCGGCGGCGCACGGCGTCGCGCTCGGCGCGCACCCCGGCTACCGCGATCTCGCCGGGTTCGGCCGACGTGCGCTCGACACGAGTCCGGCGGAGATCGCCGCCGAACTCCTCGCCCAGCTGGGTGCACTCGACGGCGTCGCCCGCGCGGCCCGCACCCGGGTGCGGTACGTGAAGGCGCACGGCGCGCTCTACCACCGGCTCGCGACCGACGAATCGGCCGCCCACGCCTTCGTCGAAGCCGTCGCCGCCTTCGATCCCGCACTCACCGTGCTCGGCCAACCGTCGGGCGCGATCGTCAGGGCAGCGGATGCCGCGGGCCTCCGCTACGCCCGCGAGGCCTTCGTCGACCGGGGCTACGTGGCCGACGGCTCCCTCGTGCCCAGAGGGGAGCCGGGCGCGGTGGTCGACGATCCCGCTGCGGCATCCGATCGCGCGCTCGAGATCGCCGAGACCGGCGGTATCACCGCCGACGACGGCAGCCGGGTCGAGCTCGGCGCCGACTCGCTGTGCCTGCACGGGGACACGCCCGGCGCTGTCGCGATCGCGCGAGCGGTGCGCGCCGCGCTCGAACAGGCCGGGTTCGAGATCGAGGCGTTCGCGTGAGCCGCCGCCTGCTGCCGAGCGGCGATGCCGCGCTGCTCGTCGAGTGCGACAGCCTCGACGAGGTGCTCGCGCTGCACGATGCGCTCGCGGCCGAGCCGCCGGCGGGCCTCGTCGAACTCGTGCCCGCGGCGCGCACGATCCTCGTCGCCATCGACCCCGAACGTCTGCCGCTCGAGTCGGCCGCGACCTGGGTGCGGCGCATTCCGGCCGAGGCCGCGGCCCGCAGGTCGGGCCACGCCGCCGACGAGGTGACCGTCGACGTCGTGTACGACGGCGACGACCTCCGGAGTGCGGCCGCCCTCCTCGGCATCTCGAGCGACGCGCTCGTCGCCCGGCACCAGGCCGTCGAATGGCGGGTCGCGTTCATCGGCTTCGCGCCCGGGTTCGGCTACCTCGTGAGCGACGACTGGCCGTTCGAGGTGCCCCGGCTCGATGCGCCGCGCCCCCGAGTGCCCTCGGGTGCGGTGGCACTCGCCGGGGCCTTCGCCGGGGTCTACCCGCGTCAGAGCCCGGGCGGCTGGCGGCTCATCGGGCGCACGGATGCGCCGCTCTGGGATCCGGCCGCGGAGTCGCCGGCGCTCCTCGTGCCGGGGCGCCGCGTGCGCTTCAGAGACGCCGGCCGGTCATGAGGCACCTCACGGTCGGGGCGCCGGGCGCGCTCGCATTCGTGGAAGACGCCGGCCGGTCATGAGGCGGCTCACCGTCGAGGCGCCGGGTGCGCTCGCGCTCGTCGAAGACCTGGGCAGGCCCGGGCTCGCGCACCTCGGGGTCGCGGGGTCGGGCGCGCTCGATCGGGCGGCCCTCGCCCTCGCGAACCGCCTCGTCGGCAACCCCGACGGTGCGGCGGGGATCGAGATCCTGATGGGCGGGTTCCGCGCCCGATTCGACGAGGAGACCTGGGTCGCCGTGACGGGTGCGTGGGGTCGGGTGACCCTCGACGGCCGGCCGTTCGCGCCGTACACCGCGGGTCGCGCGGTCGCAGGGTCGGTGCTCGAGATCGGCCCGGCCGAGCGCGGTGCGCGGTACCTGCTCGCGGTGCGCGGCGGCGTCGACGAGCCGGCGGAGCTCGGCTCCCGCTCGCGCGACACGCTCTCGGCGATCGGCCCGGCACCCGTGGCCGCGGGCCGGGTGCTCGCGATCGGCGCGGCGCCCGCGGCATCCGTGCCCCTGCTCGATCGCGAGGCCGCCTTCCCGCCGCCCACCGGCGCGGTGACCCTCGCCCTGCTGCCCGGGCCGCGTGCCGATTGGTTCACGGATGCCGCGCGCGCGACGCTCTTCGACGCCACCTGGCGCCTCTCGGGCCAGGCCGACCGGGTCGGTGCCCGGCTCGAGGGCCCGGCGCTCGAGCGGCAGATGACGGGCGAGCTCGCGAGCGAGGCCACTGTGCCGGGCTCGATGCAGGTCGCGGGCGACGGCAGGCCGACCGTGCTGCTCGCCGATCGTCCGGTGACGGGCGGCTACCCCGTCATCGCGATCATCTCGCCCGCCTCCCTCGATGCCGTGGCCCAGCTGCGTCCGGGCCAGGAGGTGCGGTTCCGGCACGCATGAGCCCCCTCGGCGGCGGGCGCGTGTAGCGTCGTGCAGGCGCGCACGCGCGACCCAGCACCGAGGAGACCGAGATGACCGTCGTCAACGCCTACGCCGCCCCGAGCGAGGCCGCTCCGCTCGAGCGCACCCTGATCGAGCGCCGCCCACTCGGACCGCACGATGTGCGCATCGACATCGCCTACGCCGGCATCTGCCACTCCGACATCCACACCGTGCGCGGCGACTGGGGGTCCCAGTACTACCCGCTCGCCCCCGGCCATGAGATCGCCGGCACCGTCGCCGAGATCGGTGAGGCGGTGACGAGGCACGCCGTGGGCGACCGGGTCGGTGTGGGCTGCATGGTGAACTCGTGCGGGCAGTGCCGCAACTGCCTCCGCGGCGAAGAGCAGTTCTGCACGGAGGGCGTGGTCTTCACCTACGGCAGCCCCGATCGCGACGGCACCGTCACCCAGGGCGGCTACTCCGAGCAGGTCGTGGTGACCGAGTCGTTCGTGGTGCGCATCCCCGACGCGCTCGCCCTCGACGTGGCAGCGCCACTGCTGTGCGCCGGCATCACCACGTATTCGCCGCTGCGGCACCGGAAGGTCGGCCCCGGCACTCGTGTCGCGGTCGTCGGACTCGGCGGTCTGGGGCACATGGGCGTGCAGTTCGCCCGGGCGCTCGGCGCGGAGGTGACGGTGCTGTCTCAGACGCTGGGCAAGCAGGACGACGGGCTGCGGCTGGGCGCCGACCACTACCGTGCGACCTCCGACCCGGCGACGTTCACGGAGCTCCGCGGCTCGTTCGACGTGATCCTCAACACCGTCAGCGCCGTGATCGACCTCGACGCATACCTGGCGCTCCTCGACGCCGGCGCGGCGATGGTGTGCGTCGGCGCGCCCGGCGAGCCGCTCGAGGTCGGCGTGATGTCGCTCATCAACGGCAACAAGACCCTGGCCGGCTCGAACATCGGCGGCATCCGCGAGACGCAGGAGATGCTCGACTTCTGCGCGGAGCACGGCATCGGGGCCGAGATCGAGGTGATCCCGGCATCGGAGATCAACGCCGCCTACGAGCGCGTGCTCGCATCCGACGTGCGGTACCGCTTCGTCATCGACGCGGCCACCTTCAGCGGCTGAGCGGCGGCTGCGCGCGCTTCAGGGCTTCGAGAGGAAGATGGAGCGCGCGGGCGGCGGCGACGGCACCGCCGTGGCATCCGTCACGACGGGAGCGCCGGCGATGAATCGGCGCAGCTCCTCGCCGTCGACGAGCTTCGCGGGCGAGGGGTCGCTCGCGAGACGGCGAGGCATGCCCGCGAAGGGCAGTTCGTCGTGCGAGGCGTACATCACGACGTTGCCGAAGCGGCGCCCCTTCAGCATCGAGGTGTCGGCGGCGATCGCGAGGTGCTCGAAGACGTGGGCGAGGGTCGCGGCCTGCGATCGGGCGAAGGCGAGGCCGGCGCCGTCGGCGACGTTGACGGCGACGATGCCGCCGGGCGCGAGCCGCGGCGAGACAAGGCCGTAGAACTCGGCGCTCGTCACATGTGCCGGGGTGCGCGCGCCCGAGAAGATGTCGACGACGGCGATGTCGACGGCGCCGTCGAGGCCCGACGGCAGTTTCGCGAGCACTTCGCGGGCGTCGCCGTGGCGCACCCGCACCTGCGCGCCACGGGGGAGCGGCAGGTGCTCGCGCACGAACTCGACGAGGTCGGACTCGAGTTCGACGACCTGCTGCCGGGAGCCCGGCCGGGTCGCCGCCACGTAGCGGGGGAGCGTGAGCGCCCCGCCGCCGAGGTGCACGGCGGTGATCGGCTGCCCCTCGGGGCGCACGAGGTCGACCGCGTGCCCGATGCGCCGCACGTACTCGAAGCCGAGCCAGTCGGGGCGATCGAGTTCGACGTGCGACTGCGGGGTGCCGTCGACGTAGAGGGTCCATGAGCCCGGCGACTGCCGCGACTCCTCGAGCCGGGCGAGGTGGCCGCTGACGGCGAGACGGCGTTCGAGCTCTGACACGGATGCCACGCTACCGCGCGGGCTCGCTCGCGCCGCGCTCGCCGGGGCGGGCGGCTCCGATCAGCAGGCACCCCACAGCACGAAGTCGAGCCGGTCGCCGTCGAGCACCTCGGCCGGATGCGGCCCGCGGGCGAGCAGGCGTTCGCGGAGGCCCTGCGGCAGTCCGTCGGGCGCGGCGACGAGCACGGCGTTGCCCTCCTCTGCGCCCGAGAGCACGGTCGGATCGCCCGCGACGAGGAGCGCTGCCGCGGGCGCGGCCCGTGCGATCGCCCGCGCCTGACCGCGGAGCCTGCCGAGCCCCGCGGCGTCGGCCACGTTGACCGCGAGCGCCCCGCCGGGTGCCAGGAGCTCGAGGCATCCGCTCATGAAGTCGACGGTCTCGACGAACGCCGGTGCCTGCAGGTGCGAGTAGAGGTCGACGACGACGAGGTCGAACCCGCCGTCGAGGACCCCGATGACGGATGCCGCGTCGCCGACGACGATCTCGATCTGCGCGCCGGTCGGCAGGGGCAGCCGCTCGAGCACGGTCTCGAGCACCTCGCGATCGAGCTCGACCACGACCTGTGCGGCACCCGGGCGGGTCGCTGCGACGTACCGCGCGAGGGTGAGGGCGCCGCCGCCGAGGTGCAGCACCCGAGCGGGCGATCCGGGCATGCCCGTCGCGTCGATGATGTGTCCGATGCGACGCGTGTACTCGAAGAACAGGTGCGTGGGGTCGGCCGCGTCGACATGCGACTGCGCGGTGCCGTCGACGAGGAGGGTCAACCCGTGCTTCGAGAAGACATCCGTCTCGAACTCGATGTGCCGCACCATGCCTGCATGGTGTCATGCGCCGGGCGCCGGTGCGTGCTGCTCCCAAATCTGAAACCGGCTTGCGTTTTTTCGGCGACTCCTCGCGGCAGCGCGATTCACTGCCGAGAAAAGTGTTTGACAGGCATCCGACCACTGTGATTCACTCAACCCCAAGCTATTACGCAAGCCGCTTGCGAAATAGAAGATGCGCCGAGGCATGCCCCTTCGGCGAACCCGAAGGAGCAGCGATGGAGCCCGGCACGCACGAGCACCGCGTCAGCGCACTGCGCCGCGCGAACACGGCGCGCTGCGCCCTCCAACTGCGCGACCAGGGCCCTGCCGCGGTCTCCGAACTCGCACGCGCCACCGGCCTCTCCCGGCCCACGGTCGAAGCGGCGCTCGCCGACCTCGCGGCGCGGGGCCTCGTCGCGACCGACGAGATGAACGGCCACCGCGGCGCCGGCCGCCCGGCCAGGGTCTCCCGCTTCGTCGGCAGTGCCGGCTACGTCGCGGGCGTCGACGTCGGCATCGCGGGCATGCGGGTCATCCTCGCCGACCTCGCGGGCACCGTGGCCGCACGCGTCGAGCACCAGGGGCCGGTGCCGAACGACGGCAGCGCACGCATCGAGGCCGTGCGTCTGCTCGTCGCCGAGGCGCTCCGCCTCGCCGACGCCCCCGCGCACCGGCTCGTCTTCGCCCACATCGGCGTCACCGGTCTCGTGCGCGCCGACGGTCGCATCTGGATCTCGCACGGCTTCGCCGACTGGGAGGGCGTCGACGTCGGCGGCAAGCTCGCGACCCTCCTCGGCTGCCCCGTCACGCTCGACAACGACGTGAACCTCGCGGCGCTCGCCGAGCAGCGGCTCGGCTCGGCTCGGCTCGCCGACGACATGATCTTCCTGCTCATCGGCAGCCAGATCTCCGCCGGACTCGTACTCGACGGCAGGCTCCGACGCGGCAGCCACAACGCCGCAGGCGAGCTCGGCGACGCGAGTCTCAGAGTTCCTCTCGACGACCGCGGGCACCTCCTCTGGCGTTCGGCGTCGACCGCACGCGGGGTCTTCGAGCTGGCCGACGCGGGCGACGCCGACGCCGTGGCAGAGGTCGACGGGTTCATCGCGGGCATCGCCGACACGGTCGTCGTGCTCGCCCAGACGATCGACCCGGATCTCGTCGTCATCGGCGGGCCGATGTCCCGCGCCGGCGACCGGCTCGTGAAGCCGCTGAACGCAGCGGTCGCCACGCTCGTCTCGCTGCCGTTCGCCCCGACGATCGTCGCGTCCCGACTCGGCATCGACTCGATCGCCTACGGTGCGCTGTCGCGGGCGTTCGACCTCAGCTCGGAGCTCGTCTACGGAGTGCACGAGGTGCCGATGCCGGCGCTGCGCCGCCCCGACGGCGGCGACGCGCTCGACTCCACTGGAAAGGACTTCGAATGGTGAACACCGACGGGCCGGGGCGTCCGCTCCGACTTGCCGTGATCGGATGCGGCGCGAGGTCGAACCTGGCCCGGCACGCCCCGGCCTCGGGCCTCGGCGAGATCGTCGCGCTGGTCGACCCCGACGCGGCGGCGATCTCGCGCGGCCGTGAAGCGCTCTCGACGACGGCAGAGGCCTTCGCGAGCACCGCCGACCTGCTCGCATCGGGGGCCGCGATCGACGGGGCATTCGTGCTCACGCCCGACGACACGCACGCCGAGGTCGCGATCGACCTGCTCCGTGCCGGCATCGCGGTCTACGTCGAGAAGCCGCTCGCGACCACCACCGAAGACGCCGACGCCGTGCTCCAGGCGGCCATCGATGCTCGGGCGAAGCTCTACGTGGGCCACAACATGCGTCACATGGCCGTCATCCGCACGATGCGCGACGCCATCGCGCGCGGCGAGATCGGCGAGGTCAAGGCGGTCTGGTGCCGTCACTTCGTCGGCAACGGCGGCGACTACTACTTCAAGGACTGGCACGCCGAGCGCGCGAGGTCGAACGGCCTGCTGCTGCAGAAGGGCGCGCACGACATCGACGTCATCCACTGGCTCGCGGGCGGCTACACGACCCGGGTCGTCGGCATGGGCGGCGACACGCTCTACGGGGGCATCGCCGATCGACGCGACAACTCCGACCGCACGATGCCCGAGTGGTTCAGCCTCGACAACTGGCCGCCGCTCGCGCAGCGCGAACTCAACCCCGTGATCGACGTCGAAGACCTGTCGATGGTCATGATGACCCTCGACAACGGCGTCTACGCCTCGTACGAGCAGTGCCACTACACGCCCGACTACTGGCGCAACTACACCGTCATCGGCACGAAGGGCCGGCTCGAGAACTTCGGCGACACCGACGGCGGCGTCATCCGGGTCTGGAACGAGCGTCACGTCTACCGGCCGCAGGGCGACCTCGAGCACCCCATCGTCGGCGACGAGGGCGGACACGGCGACGCCGACCTGCGCACCGTCACCGAATTCCTCCGCTTCGTGCGCGAGGGCATCCCCACCGAGACCTCGCCCATCGCCGCGCGCCATGCGGTCGCGACGGCGGCGGCGGCGACGGACTCGCTTCGAAACTCGTCGGAACCCCGCGACGTGCCGGCGCTGCCCTCGGGCGCCGTCGGCTACTTCGAGGGGGCCGGAGACCCGGTCGGCGCGGCGCACACCGCGCCGACCGGTGGGTGACTCCCGTCACCCGCAATCACCTGCACATCGGGCGATCCCGCCCACTCTAACCGGAGGAGAACACCCATGCGCCGCACAGCGCTACTGGCCGGAGTCGCCGCAACGGCGCTCCTGCTGACCGCCTGCTCGTCCAACGACGGTGGGTCGGCGTCGACCGCCGACAAGGACATGACGGCAGAGATCAACTACGCATTCTGGGACGCGACCCAGGAGGCGGCGATCGACACGATCATCGAGGAGTTCAACGAGGAGTACCCGAACATCACGGTGAAGAAGGACGTGACGCCGTACTCGGAGTTCTTCGGCAAGCTCCAGACGCAGGCCTCGTCGGACACGCTGCCCGACGTCTTCTGGATGAACGGCCCGAACTTCCAGCTCTACGCCTCGAACGACAAGCTCGAGCCCGTGACCGACGCGGTCGACCCCGCCAACTACCCGCAGGCGCTGAACGACCTGTACTCGTTCGACGGCACCCAGTACGGCGTGCCGAAGGACTACGACACCGTCGCGGTCTTCTACAACAAGGCGCTCTTCGACCAGGCCGGCGTCGAGTACCCGACCGAGGGATGGACCTGGGACGAGTTCCACCAGAAGGCCAAGGCCATCTCCGACGCGCTGAAGGCCGATGGCGTCTACGGCACCGTCAACGGGCTCTCGGGCGGCCAGGAGGTCTACTACAACACCATCCTCCAGGCCGGCGGCGAGGTCATCTCCGCCGACAGCACCACCTCGGGCTACGACAGCCCCGAAGCGATCGAGGGCCTGCAGTTCGTCGCCGACCTCATCGCCGACGGCTCGGCGCCGACGCTCCAGCAGCTCTCGGACACCCCGCAGAACGTCTGGTTCGTCAACGGCAAGTCGGCCATGTTCTGGTCGGGCACCTGGTCGAACGCGGAGCTCCGCGACTCCGCGATCGTCGACGACATCGAGGTCGCACCGCTGCCCAAGAACGAGCAGGAGGCCACGGTCATCCACGGTCTCGCGAACGTCGTCGCGAAGTCGTCGAAGAACAAGGCCGCCGCGCAGGCGTTCCAGGAGTTCCTCGCCTCCGAGCGCGCCGCGGTCATCCAGGCCGAGGCCGGCGCGGCACTGCCCGCCTACTCGGGCACGCAGACCGCGTTCATCGAGTCGGCGCCGTACAACCTGCAGGTCTTCCGCGACGAGGCCGAGAACTCCTCGTTCCCGTACCCCGTCTCGAAGAACACCGCAGCGTGGAACCAGCTCGAGAACGAGCTGCTCCCCGCCGCCTTCTCGGGCGAACGCCCCGTCGCCGACGTGGCGAAGGAACTGGCCGAGAAGATGAACGAAGCACTGGCCGAAGAGAACGAATGACCTCGTCAGCAGTCCGTGAGGCCGACGTCGCAGCTCCCGCTGCGGCGTCGGCCCCGCCGGCCGGCCGCGGCAGACGCCGGGGCCGCAGCGACCTCGGCTGGGCGCTCGTCTTCGTCCTGCCGCTGTTCGCGGGCATCGCCCTCTTCTACCTGTGGCCGATCGTTCGCAATCTCTGGTTCAGCTTCACCGAATGGGGACCCTTCGGCGATTCCGAGTGGGTCGGGCTCGACAACTACATCGAGCTCGCCGGCGATGCCACGATGGGCCGCGCCATCCTGAACACCCTCGGCTACACGGCGATGCTGCTCTGCGGCGTGCCGCTCGCGATCTACTTCGCGAGCCTGTTGAACCGCCCCGGTCTGCGGTTCGCGAACCTCTTCCGCACCGCCTTCTTCCTGCCGTACGTCGCGATGCCCGCCGCCATCTCCATGGTCTGGCGCATCATCTACAACGGCGATTTCGGCATCCTGAACTACGCGCTCTCCCTCATCGGCATCGACGGTCCCAGCTGGCTCTCGACCGAGGGCGTCGCCCTCGTCGCCGTCGCGCTCGTCGGCATCTGGATCTCGCTCGGCTTCAACCTCATCATCCTGTCGGCGGGAATGAAGGGCATCCCCGTCGAGCTCTACGAGGCCGCGTCGCTCGACGGCGCGACGCGCTGGAAGCAGTTCACGACGATCACCGTGCCGCTGCTCACCCCCTCGATCTTCTTCGTCTCGGTGATGACGGTCATCGCGGGCTTCCAGGTCTTCGACCTGCTCTACGCCCTCATGGGCACCCAGAACCCCGCCATCGACAAGACCCAATCGGTCGTCTACTACTTCTTCACGAACATCAAGACGGGTGACAACGGATACGCGGCCGCGATCGGCGTCGTGATCCTCCTCCTCGTCGGCATCTTCACGCTGCTCCAGTTCCGACTCCAGAAGAAATGGGTCACCTATGTCTAAGCGTCGTGTCGGCGCACGCGAGTCGAACACGATCGCCTACGTCGTGCTCACGGTCGGGTCGGTCGTGATGATCTTCCCGTTCGCCTGGCAGCTCATCATGTCGCTCGGCACGAACGCCGACGTCATCTCCGTGCCGCCGTCGTTCTGGCCGTCGGAGTTCAAGCCCGAGAACTATCTCAACGTGTTCGACCGGGTGCCGTTCCTCAGCCAGTTCTGGGTGTCGGTCGGCATCACGGTCATCCGCACGGTCGGCCAGCTCGTGCTGTGCTCGATGGCGGGCTACGCGTTCGCGCGCATGTACTTCCCGTTCAAGGGAGTGGTGCTCGCGCTCATCCTCGCGATCCTCATGGTGCCGCCGCAGGTCTACCTGCTGCCGCAGTACCAGATCATCCAGGGCCTCGGCTGGCTGAACACCGTCATCGGCATCGCCGCGCCCGGCATCTTCAGCGCCTTCGGCACGTTCATGATGCGGCAGTTCTTCATGGGCCTCCCGCCCGAGCTCGAGGAGGCCGCGCGCCTCGACGGCGCGAACCAGTTCCAGATCTTCTGGAAGATCATGCTGCCGCTCGCCAAGCCCGGCCTCTCGGCGCTCGCGATCATCACGGTGCTCTGGTCGTGGAACGACCTGCTCTGGCCGCTCATCGTCGCGACGAGCGCCGAGAGCATGCCGCTCTCCGCCGGCATCGCGACGCTCACGAGCGGACGCACGATCACGGACTACCCGATGCTCCTCGCCGCCGCGATGATGGCGATGGCGCCCGTACTGATCCTCTTCCTCATCATGCAGCGCCGGGTCATCGACGGCGTCGCATTCTCCGGACTGAAATGAGCCAGCGGATGACGCAGCGCAATGATTCCCTCCGGGTCGGCCTCATCGGTGCCGGCGCGATCTCCCACGCCCACGTGCCCGGTTGGCTCGCGCTCGGCGCGCAGGTCACCGTCTACTCCGAGGCCGGCGCCGAGGCGCTGGCCGGGCAGTACGGACTCGAGGTCGCCGGCTCGCTCGACGAGCTGTGGCAGGCGGTCGACGTCGTCGACATCGTCACGCCGACCGCGACGCACGCCGAGCTCGCGCTCGCCGCGATCGCACACGGCCTCGACGTCGTGTGCGAGAAGCCGCTCGCGCGCACCGCTGCTGACGCGACCGCGGTCATCGACGCGGCGGGGCGCGCCGGAGTGCGGCTCTTCCCGGCGCACGTCGTGCGCTACTTCCCCGAGTTCCTCGCGGCGCGCGACGCGATCGCGGCCGGACGCATCGGGCGGCCGGCGGTCTTCCGATTCCGGCGGCAGAGCGCGGCCCCGCAGTCGCCCTGGTTCTTCGACGACGCGGTCTCCGGCGGCATCGTCATGGACCAGATGATCCACGACCTCGACCAGGCCGAATGGCTCGGCGGGCCGGTGCGCCGCGTGTTCGCGCGACTGCGGCGCGGCGGCGATGCGGCGGCACCGGTGGTCGCCGCCCAGGTCGTGCTCGACCACGAGTCGGGGCTGATCAGCCACGTGCACGGCACATGGGGGAGTCCGGCACTGCCCTTCTCGTACTCCTTCGACGTCGCGGGCGACGGCGGGGTGCTGCGGTTCGACTCGGTGCGCGACGACACGACGCGCCGGGCGCTGCCGCCGATCGACGGCGGGGGATACCTGCCCGAGACGAGCGGGGACGAGAGCCCCTACTCCGCCGAGATCGCCGACTTCGTGCGGGCCATCCGCTCGGGCGGCCCCGCTCGGGTCGACGGTGCCGACGGCGTGCGCGCCGTGCGCATCGCGGAGGCCGCGCTCGAGTCGATCGAGACCGGCCTGCCGGTCGACCTCGTTCCCGCCGGCGAGGCGACGGATGCCACGACCGACGACGCCCTGAACGGAGCCCGCGCATGAGCCGCACGACCGAACCGCTGCGCATCGGCATCCTGTCGTTCGCCCACCCGCACGTCGAGGCGTACGCCCGTTCGCTCGTCGAACGCGGCATCGAGGTCGTGGGCACCGACCTCCCGCCCTATGACGCGGGTACGCAGCGCGGCGCAGCACTCGCCGAGCGCCTCGGCATCGAGTACCTCGACGACGTCGACGCCGTGCTCGCGCGTGCGCCGCACGGCGTGATCGTCACCGCCGAGAACGCGCGGCATCGCGAGCTCGTGCTCGCAGCGATCGCGGCAGGGGCCCACGTGCTCTGCGAGAAGCCGATCGCCACCGAGGTCGGCGACGCCCTCGCGATGGTCGACGCGGCCGACGCGGCGGGCGTCTCGCTCATGACCGCGTACCCGGTGCGGTTCGCGCCGTCGTTCCGCGAGCTCGTGGCCCGCGTGCGTGCCGGGCAGCTCGGCGAGATCGTCGCCGTCTCCGGCACGAACAACGGCAAGATCCCGCTCGACCGCAGCTGGTTCACGAATGCGGCGGCAGCGGGCGGCGGCGCGCTCGTCGACCACGTCGTGCACTGCGCCGACCTGCTCGACGAACTCCTCGGCGAACCGGCGCAGGAGGTCTACGCGACGACGAACCGCATCCTGCACGCCGACCGCGGCGTCGCGGTCGAGACCGGCGGGGTCGTATCGATCGCCTACCCGTCGGGCGTCATCGCGACGATCGACTGCTCGTGGAGCCAGCCCGACTCCGCAGCCACGTGGGGCGGGCTCACACTCGAGGTGCACGGCACGAACGGATCGATGCGGATCGACCCGTTCGCCGCCCACCTCTCGGGGTACGCCGAGGGCGGCGCGACCTGGGACGCCTTCGGCACCGATCTCGACGGGCTCATGATCGACGAGTTCCTCGGTGCGATCCGCGAGTCGCGGGCGCCCAGTCCCGACGGCTCGGTCGGAGTCCGCACCCTCGCGATCGTCGACGCGGCGAAGCGGTCGGTGCGCTCGGGAACGCCCGTGGGCGTGCTCGCGACAGCCTGAACGAACGCCGGATCCGGCGCCCCGAGGCATCCGCTCACCGACTCGATCGGGAGCCGCAGCGGGGCGCCGGCTCGCAGTTCCGGGGCGGCGGATCGTGGTTATACCGGAGATTCGCGGACAAATCAAGAATCGACTGGACACGGCGCGTCTGGCGACATATAGTTAACCTTTGCGCTCCCAGACCCACCATGCCTTCATATTGCGGTCGGCTTTCGTGCGTGTCGAGATCCTGAGGTCTCCGGCATCCGCATTCGTCTGAGGGGTTCCACTCTCCGCTACCGACAGTGAACCGGCCCGACGGGGCCATGGAGGTTATTCACTTGGCTGCTGCGCGCAACGCGACCACGCCCACCCCCAAGAACGGACGCGGTGCAAGCCGTCTCTCGTTCGCCAAGGTCACCGACACCCTCACGGTACCCGACCTGCTCGCTCTCCAGACGGAGAGCTTCGACTGGCTCGTCGGAAACGAGGCGTGGAAGACACGCCTCACCGAGGGCAAGGCGGCCGGTCGTCAAGACCTGCCCGAGACCACCGGTCTCGAGGAGATCTTCGAGGAGATCTCTCCGATCGAAGACCTCGGCGAGACCATGCAGCTCTCGTTCACCAACCCCGAGCTCGAGCCTCCGAAGTACACGATCGACGAGTGCAAGGAGAAGTCCAAGACCTACTCCGCACCGCTGTACGTGAACGCGGAGTTCATGAACCACCTCACGGGTGAGATCAAGACGCAGACCGTCTTCATGGGCGACTTCCCGCTCATGACCCCCAAGGGCACGTTCGTCATCAACGGCACCGAGCGCGTCGTCGTCTCGCAGCTCGTGCGTTCGCCGGGCGTCTACTTCGAGCGCACCCCCGAGAAGACCTCCGACAAGGACATCTACTCGGCTCGCGTCATCCCGAGCCGTGGTGCATGGCTCGAGTTCGAGATCGACAAGCGCGACCAGGTCGGCGTCCGCATCGACCGCAAGCGCAAGCAGTCCGTCACCGTCTTCCTGAAGGCCCTCGGCCTCACCTCCGAGGAGATCCTCGAGGAGTTCGCCGGCTACGAGTCGATCGCCCTCACCCTCGAGAAGGACAACATCCTCACGAAGGAAGAGGCGCTCAAGGACATCTACCGCAAGCTCCGTCCGGGCGAGCAGGTCGCTGCCGAGGCCGCGCGTGCGCTCCTCGACAACTTCTACTTCAACCCGAAGCGCTACGACCTCGCGAAGGTCGGCCGGTACAAGATCAACAACAAGCTCGGCCTCGAGGCTCCCCTCACCGACTCGGTGCTGACGGTCCAGGACATCGTCGCCACGATCAAGTACCTCGTCGCGCTGCACGACGAGCGCACCACCCTGCCCGGCCGCCGCGCCGGCAAGGCGGTCGAACTGCGTCTCGACGTCGACGACATCGACAACTTCGGCAACCGTCGCATCCGCGCGGTGGGCGAGCTCATCCAGAACCAGGTCCGCACCGGCCTGTCCCGCATGGAGCGCGTCGTCCGCGAGCGCATGACCACGCAGGACATCGAGGCGATCACCCCGCAGACCCTGATCAACGTGCGACCCGTCGTCGCCGCGATCAAGGAGTTCTTCGGCACCTCGCAGCTGTCGCAGTTCATGGACCAGAACAACCCGCTCGCGGGTCTGACCCACAAGCGTCGCCTCTCGGCGCTCGGCCCCGGCGGTCTCTCGCGCGACCGCGCCGGCGTCGAGGTCCGAGACGTCCACCCCTCGCACTACGGCCGCATGTGCCCGATCGAGACCCCGGAAGGCCCGAACATCGGCCTCATCGGATCGCTCGCATCGTTCGCGCGCATCAACTCGTTCGGGTTCATCGAGACCCCGTACCGCAAGGTCGTCGCCGGCAAGGTCACCGACCAGATCGACTACCTCACGGCGTCTGAAGAGGACGACTACATCGTCGCCCAGGCCAACGCGCCGCTGAAGGCCGACGGTCACTTCTCCGAAGACCGCGTCCTCGCCCGTCAGAAGGGCGGCGAGGTCGACCTCGTTCCCGCCGACCTGATCGGCTACATGGACGTCTCGCCGCGCCAGATGGTGTCGGTCGGCACGTCGCTCATCCCCTTCCTCGAGCACGACGACGCGAACCGCGCCCTTATGGGTGCCAACATGCAGCGTCAGGCGGTGCCGCTGCTGCGCAGCGACTCGCCGTACGTCGGAACGGGCATGGAGGGCTACGCGGCCATCGACGCCGGTGACGTCATCACCGCCGACAAGGCCGGTGTCGTCGCCGAGGTCTCCGCCGACTCGGTCACCGTGCAGCTCGACGCGGGCGGCACGCAGACCTACTTCCTGCGCAAGTTCGACCGCTCCAACCAGGGCACGTCGTACAACAACCGCGTGATCGTGAACGCGGGCGACCGCGTCGAGGTCGGCGAGGTCATCGCCGACGGTCCCGCGACCGACAACGGCGAGCTCGCGCTCGGCAAGAACCTCCTCGTGGCGTTCATGCCGTGGGAGGGTCACAACTTCGAGGACGCGATCATCCTCAGCCAGAACCTCGTGAAGGACGACGTGCTCTCGTCGATCCACATCGAGGAGTACGAGGTCGACGCCCGCGACACGAAGCTCGGCAAGGAGGAGATCACCCGTGATCTCCCGAACGTCAGCCCCGACCTGCTGGCCGACCTCGACGAGCGCGGCATCATCCGCATCGGCGCAGAGGTCCGCCCCGGCGACATCCTCGTCGGCAAGGTCACGCCGAAGGGCGAAACCGAGCTGTCGGCCGAGGAGCGCCTGCTCCGCGCGATCTTCAACGAGAAGAGCCGCGAAGTCCGCGACACCTCGCTGAAGGTGCCCCACGGTGAGCGCGGCACGATCATCGCCGTCAAGGTGTTCGACTCGCAGGACGGCGACGACGAGCTCGGCTCGGGCGTCAACCAGCGCGTGGTCGTCTACATCGCCCAGAAGCGCAAGATCACCGAGGGCGACAAGCTCGCCGGTCGTCACGGCAACAAGGGCGTCATCTCGAAGATCCTCCCGGTCGAGGACATGCCGTTCCTCGCCGACGGAACTCCGGTCGACGTCATCCTGAACCCGCTCGGCATCCCCGGCCGCATGAACTTCGGCCAGGTGCTGGAGACCCACCTCGGATGGGTCGCCAAGCAGGGCTGGAAGGTCGACGGCAGCCCGGTGTGGGCCAAGAAGCTCCCCAAGGAAGCACACGAGGCCGCTCCCGGCACCAAGGTCGCGACCCCGGTGTTCGACGGCGCGCTCGAGGAGGAGATCGCGGGTCTGCTCGACTCGACGCTCCCCAACCGCGACGGCGAGCGACTCATCGACTCGTCCGGCAAGACGCAGCTCCTCGACGGTCGCTCCGGTGAGCCGTTCCCGTACCCGGTCTCGGTCGGCTACATGTACATCCTGAAGCTGCACCACCTCGTCGACGACAAGATCCACGCGCGTTCGACGGGCCCGTACTCGATGATCACCCAGCAGCCGCTCGGTGGTAAGGCGCAGTTCGGTGGACAGCGATTCGGTGAGATGGAGGTCTGGGCGCTCCAGGCCTACGGCGCCGCATACGCGCTGCAGGAGCTCCTCACGATCAAGTCCGACGACATCCTCGGCCGCGTCAAGGTGTACGAGGCGATCGTCAAGGGCGAGAACATTCAGGAGCCCGGCATCCCCGAGTCCTTCAAGGTGCTCATGAAGGAGATGCAGTCGCTCTGCCTGAACGTCGAGGTGCTCTCGGCCGACGGCACCGCGGTCTCGCTCCGCGACACCGACGACGAGGCCTTCCGCGCTGCGGAAGAGCTCGGCATCAACATCTCCGCGCGCTTCGAGTCGTCGAACATCGACGAGATCTAAGCCAGGCCAGTAGACGACTACAGAAACTTTCCAAGGAGAGAAATTGCTCGACGCAACGACTTTTGACGAGCTTCGCATCGGCCTGGCCACCGCAGAGGACATCCGCAAGTGGTCCTACGGTGAGGTCAAGAAGCCTGAAACCATCAACTACCGCACCCTGAAGCCCGAGAAGGACGGTCTGTTCGGCGAACAGATCTTCGGCCCGAGCCGCGACTGGGAGTGCGCCTGCGGCAAGTACAAGCGTGTCCGCTTCAAGGGCATCGTCTGTGAGCGATGCGGCGTGGAGGTCACCAAGTCCTCCGTGCGCCGTGAGCGCATGGGCCACATCGAGCTCGCCGCTCCGGTGACGCACATCTGGTACTTCAAGGGTGTGCCCAGCCGTCTCGGCTACCTGCTCGACATGGCGCCGAAGGACCTCGAGAAGGTCATCTACTTCGCCGCGTACATGGTCATCGACGTCGACGACGAGGGTCGTCACGCCGACATGCCCGGCCTCGAGAACGAGCTCCGGCTCGAGATCAAGACCATCGGCGACCAGCGCGATGCCCGCATCGCGACGCTCATGGCGCGCAAGGAGGAGGAGCTCGCCGCACTCGAGGCGGAGGGCGCCAAGTCCGACCAGAAGAAGCGCGCTGAGGCCGCCGCCGACAAGGAGATGACCCAGGTCCGCAAGTCGGGTGACGAGCAGGTCGCGCACCTCGAGCGCGTGTGGGAGGACTTCCGCACCCTCAAGGTCGGCGACCTCAAGCCCGAGGACTCGGTCTTCCACGAGCTTCAGGACCGCTTCGGCATGTACTTCGACGCCTACATGGGCGCCGAGGCCATCAAGAAGCGCCTCGAGGCCTTCGACCTGGCCGCCGAGGCCGACGACCTGCGCCTGCAGATCGCCGAGGGCAAGGGCCAGAAGAAGATCCGCGCGATCAAGCGTCTGCGCGTCGTCAGCTCCTTCCTGCAGACCGGCAACTCGCCGGCCGCGATGGTGCTCGACGTCGTGCCGGTGATCCCGCCGGAGCTTCGTCCGATGGTCCAGCTCGACGGTGGCCGCTTCGCGACCTCCGACCTCAACGACCTCTACCGTCGTGTGATCAACCGCAACAACCGACTTCGTCGTCTGCTCGACCTCGGTGCCCCCGAGATCATCGTCAACAACGAGAAGCGGATGCTGCAGGAGGCCGTCGACGCACTGTTCGACAACGGCCGCCGCGGTCGCCCCGTCACCGGTACCGGCAACCGCGCCCTGAAGTCCCTGAGCGACATGCTCAAGGGAAAGCAGGGTCGCTTCCGCCAGAACCTGCTCGGCAAGCGCGTCGACTACTCGGGCCGTTCGGTCATCGTCGTCGGCCCGCAGCTGAAGCTGCACCAGTGCGGTCTGCCCAAGCAGATGGCGCTCGAGCTGTTCAAGCCGTTCGTGATCAAGCGCCTGATCGACCTGAGCCACGCTCAGAACATCAAGGCCGCCAAGCGCATGGTCGAGCGTTCGCGCCCCCAGGTCTGGGACGTGCTCGAGGAGATCATCCGTGAGCGCCCGGTTCTGCTGAACCGTGCACCCACGCTGCACCGCCTCGGCATCCAGGCCTTCGAACCGCAGCTCGTCGAGGGCAAGGCCATCCAGCTCCACCCGCTCGTGTGTGCTGCGTTCAACGCGGACTTCGACGGCGACCAGATGGCCGTGCACCTTCCCCTCTCGGTGGAGGCGCAGGCCGAGGCCCGCATCCTGATGCTCGCCTCGAACAACATCCTGAAGCCGTCCGACGGCCGTCCGGTGACCCTGCCCACGCAGGACATGATCATCGGCCTGCACCACCTGACGACCGGCAAGTCCGGCGCCGCAGGTGAGGGTCGCGCGTTCTCGTCGATCGCCGAGGCCATCCTCGCCTTCGACCAGAACCGTCCGGGCGACTTCGCGCTCGACCTCGGTGCCACGGTCAAGATCCGTCTCGAGGGCCTGCACTTCGCCGAGGGCGAGACCCCCGAGGACTTCGTTCCCGGCAAGCCGTACCTGCTCGAGACGACCCTTGGTCGCGCCCTCTTCAACGAGGCGCTTCCGGTCGACTACCCCTACGTGAACGCGCAGGCGGGCAAGACGCAGATCTCGGAGATCGTCAACGACCTCGCCGAGCGCTACCCGAAGACCGAGGTCGCCGCGACCCTCGACCGCATCAAGGACGCCGGCTTCAAGTGGGCGACCCGTTCGGGCGTGACCGTGGCACTCTCCGACATCCTGACGCCGGCCAACAAGGGCGAGATCGTCGCGAAGTACGAGAAGCAGGCCGCCAAGGTCCAGGGGCAGTTCGAGAAGGGTCTCACGACCGACCTCGAGCGTCGCCAGGAGCTCATCCAGATCTGGACGAAGGCCACCGACGAGGTCGCCGTCGCGATGCGCGATGCGTTCCCCGAGGACAACACCATCAACCGCATGGTGTCGTCGGGTGCTCGTGGTAACTGGCTGCAGATCCGCAACATCGCGGGCATGCGAGGCCTCGTGAACAACCCGAAGGGTGAGATCATCCCTCGCCCGATCATCTCGAGCTACCGCGAGGGCCTCTCGGTCGCCGAGTACTTCATCGCGACGCACGGTGCCCGTAAGGGTCTGGCCGACACGGCCCTCCGTACGGCCGACTCGGGTTACCTCACGCGTCGTCTCGTCGACGTCTCGCAGGATGTCATCATCCGTGAAGAGGACTGCGGCACGACCAAGGGCCTCGAGCTCCCGATCGCGACGACGGATGCCTCGGGCGAGCTCGTCCGCGACCCGAACGTCGAGAACGCGGTCTACGCCCGCAGCCTCGCCGCCGACGCGGTCAACGCCAAGGGCGAGGTCGTCGCAGAGGCCGGTGAGGACGTCGGTGACGTGCTCATCGACAAGCTCATCGCGGCTGCCGTCGAGACGATCAAGGTGCGCTCCGTGCTCACCTGCGAGTCGGCCGTCGGTGTCTGCGCGAAGTGCTACGGCCGTTCGCTCGCGACCGGCAAGCTCGTCGACATCGGCGAGGCCGTCGGCATCATCGCGGCCCAGTCGATCGGTGAGCCCGGCACGCAGCTGACGATGCGTACCTTCCACACCGGTGGTTCGGCCTCGGCCGACGACATCACGCAGGGTCTGCCCCGCGTGCAGGAGCTCTTCGAGGCGCGCACCCCCAAGGGTGCATCGCCCATCGTCGAGGCCCCGGGTCGCATCACGATCGACGAGACCGACAAGCAGCGCAAGGTCATCCTCACGCCCGACAACGGCGACGAGCCGATCGCGTACAACGTGCTCAAGCGTTCGACCCTCCTGGTCGAAGACGGACAGCACGTCGAGCTCGGCCAGCAGCTGATCGTCGGCACCGTCGACCCGAAGGAGGTCCTCCGGGTCAAGGGTGTGCGCGAAGTGCAGAAGCACCTCGTCAACGGCGTGCAGGACGTCTACCGTTCGCAGGGTGTGCCGATCCACGACAAGCACATCGAGGTCATCGTGCGCCAGATGCTGCGCAAGGTCACCGTCGTCGACCACGGCGACACCGACCTGCTGCCCGGTGAGCTCGTCGACCGCCTGAAGTACAACGGCATCAACCGTGCCGCGCTGACCGAGGGCAAGAAGACGGCGTCGGCTCGCCAAGAGGTCATGGGTATCACCAAGGCCTCGCTCGCGACCGAGTCGTGGCTGTCGGCCGCGTCCTTCCAGGAGACGACCCGCGTGCTCACGCAGGCCGCCATGGAGGGCAAGTCCGACCCGCTCGTCGGCCTCAAGGAGAACGTGATCATCGGAAAGCTGATCCCCGCCGGCACCGGTCTGCAGAAGTACCGGAACGTCGCGGTCGAGGCGACCGAGGAGGCGAAGGCGGAGCGGTACCCGAACCGCATCTTCACCGACGACGCCGCGTTCACCGAGGGCGACCTGAGCTTCGTCGACTTCGACGCGTTCTCGAGCGACGACTTCACCCCCGGCAACTACAGCTAGTCAGCCGATACGACAGCAGGGCCCCGGAGCGATCCGGGGCCCTGCTTCGTTTTCGGGGCGAGCCCGCATCCGCTCGCCCGATGCGTCGGCGCGGGGCCGCGGCATCCGCTCGCCCGAGCTGCTGAGCGAAGCGCCGTGCGCGCTCCCGGAATCCAGCCCGCTGCGTTGCTACAGTTGGCCAACCACGGGTGCGAGGGATGCCCGGAAGGAGCGCGATCATGAGCAGCACGACTCCCGGAGCAGACCCGGAACGTCAGGACGGAGCGACGGGGCCGGTCGACGAGGGCCTCGACGACGCCACTGCCGCCCCCGACGCGCACGCGACGGGACCGGTCGACGAGCCCGCCGACATCGAGCCCGAATCCGTCGCGTCTCCGGTGGACCCGGACGTCTCGACCTCGACTCCGGCAGACGAAGTGTCCGAGCCCGTGGCCGACGACGCCGATCTCGCGGCGACCTCCCGTCTCGACGAGGCGGTCCAGCGGGCGAGCGCCCACCCCGCGCCCGACGAGACCGATGGCGTCGACGAGACCAACGGCATCGACGACGTGGATGACTCGCCGACCCCCGACCCCGTCGCCGCAGGCGCCGTGCGCCGAGAGACCTACGTGCCGGCCGCGACCGCGGCTGCGGGCACCGCGGCGGGTGCGGCGACGCTCGCAGATGTGCCGGAACCCGTCTACGTCGCGCCGCAGCCCGGCCCGCAGACGATCTACGTCCAGGCCCCGACGCCGCCCAAGGCGAAGGGCAATCGCGGGTTCGGCGTGCTCGTCGCGCTCATCGGCACCGTCGCGTTCGGCGTGCTCTACGGCGTCGTCGCCTATGTGCTCTATCTGAGTTTCGGGGCGCCGGAAGGTGAGGCGATCGGCATCGCCGACTTCCTCGTCGAACCCACCTACTGGGTTCCCGTCATCGCGTTCTTCGTCGGGTTCGCGCTGCTCGCGGCGATCGTGAACCGGGGTCCGTGGTGGACCTACGCGGTGTTCGGCCTGCTGGTCGGCGTGCTCGTCTACTTCGCCTACATCGGCGGCTCGCTGCTCTTCGTGCAGGCCTGGACGCTCACGCTCGAGCAGGCGAACGACTTCATCGCCGAACGCTGGCTCGACCCGTACGCGATCGTCGCGGCGGTCATCGCCCGCGAGATCCCGATCTGGCTCGGCGGCTGGATCGCAGCCCGGGGGCGCACGGTCACCGAGCGCAACCGGCTCGCGATCGAGGCGTACGACCGAGAGCTCGCGGCCGGTCCGCAGGTGCAGCGCTACTAGCGGCGAGAGGGCCGACTACTCGGCGGCCGTGCAGTCGCGAGCGAGGCCGGCCGGCGCCTCGATGTCGAGTTCCGCACCCCACTCTCTGAAGGTGAAGGAGCCGTCGCCGCTCGGATCGCCGGCGGCGAAGTCGGTCGGCAACGGTGCTCCGACGCGCTGCACGTGCATGACTCCGGCCGGCGCGGTCTCGCCGCCCACGACGACTTCGAGCAGTGGGGCGTCGGCGGGGGGGTGGCGCCACGCTCACCGATCCGCTTGCCCCGAGCAGCGCCGAGACCAGGTCGGCTGGGCGCAGGAGCGGCGACCACTGTTCGACGAAGCCATCGCCGGCGGCGGCGCAGACGTACCCCTCTTCGAGCTCGGGGATGCCGAGCTGCGCGGCGTACGCGGCATTGCCCCGCAGGTAGGTGTGCCCGCCGACCGTGACGACATCCAGACTCAGGCCGCCGGCGGTGATCTTCGCCGCGAAGTCTCCGGACCGGCCGCGGTAGTCGACGGTGACGGTGCGCCCGCGCGCGGGCTCGGCCTCGGGCGTCGCGGCGGTCAGTTCGGTGAAGGTGCCCGAGTACTCGACCGCGCCGGCGGCTGCGACCGCATCGACGATCTCGTCGGCGGCGTCCGCCCCGGTCAGGAGCCAGAGCCCGTTGCCGTCGATCTGCGAGGGGTCGAGATCGCCGAGGTCGAAGTGCGACGGAGTGGGCGGCACTTCTGGCGGCGCCTGGCTGCAGCCGGCCAGGGCGAACGCCGCGACGAGCGCGAGCGGGGCGGCCAGCTTCACGATGTCGCGTCGGCGACGCACGCGCTCTGCGCCCGTTGTGCTCCGAGGGTCGCGGCGTCGAGCGAGACCTCGCCCGTGGTCGCGGTCGGCCGCACGACGAAGCACGTGTCGTTCTCGTAGAGGCCGAGCGCCGACGGCAGCCAGGCCTCGGTGCCGGTGACCCACTGGGTCAGGTCGGTCGTCTCACCGTCGCCGTGCACGGCGTAGACGCTGTACGCCGCGTCGGGCCCGCTCCAGTCGAGGTGGGCGTTGCCGCCGTCGATGCTCAGCCCGAGACCGCTGACTGCGATGGAGTCGTCATTGACGGCCGTGATGATGAACCAGGTGATGGCGCTCGCGAGCGCGACGAAGGTGAGCCCGATCGAGACCATGAACGCCGGATGCCGCCACCACTTGCGCTCCTGCGCAGGCGCTTCGGCCAACTCGGGGAGGACCGAGCCCGTGGTGCCGAGTGGGCGGGTTCCTGCGGTCTGCGGCAAGGCGGTCTGACCGGGCGCGCTGCCGAGCGAGGGGTTCTGCATCGGATCCTTTCGGGGCTGCGCCGAACGAAACGGTCGGCACCGGCCGACCGCGTACCATGGTATCCCGAACGCCCGGGGGCACGATTCGTGCGCGACGACAGGAGAGCAGTGGTCACAGCGCGGGTCCGCCGAGCCGGGACGGCCGCCCTCGTCGTCGCTTGCGCGGTGCTCGCCGGACCTGCAGCAGCCGCCTACGCCGAGGGCGACGGCGCTGCGGAGGCCGCGGCATCCGGAGCGGCATCCGGCCCGACCTCGCTCGCCGTGCCCTATCTCGGGTCCGCCTCGATCGAGCCGGGGGAGGGCTGGCAGATCACCGACTGCGCCGGCCCGCGCGCCGCGAGCCCCCTCGTCGTCGCCTGCGAACCGATGAAGATCACGCTGAGCGCGCCGAGCTTCGATCCCGAAGCGCCCGTCACGATCGTGCCGGTGCCGCTCTCGAACGGCCGGACGTCGATCACGGTCGACTACTCCGTCTCGCTCGCGCCTCCCGAGGCGCCGACGGTCGCCGGGGGAGCGTTCGGGCACCCGGTCGCCGCCGGATCCGCGGTGCTGCTCCCGCTCAGCGACCTCGGCATCGCCTGCGCGGTCTGCGCCGACGGCGGAGCACTCGACGTCGTGGAGGTGCGCCCCGATGCCGCGGGCACTGCGGCGTCGAACGGAACGCATCTGGTCTTCCGGCCGTCGGCTGGGTTCACCGGTGATGCGGAACTCGTGGTGCGCTACGCCGACGACTTCGGCGCCTGGTCGGCCGACGCCTCGATCGTCGTGCCGGTGTACGTGCCGAGCGCGACGCTCATCGCCTCGAGCATCACGACTCCGCTCGGTGACGAACCGCAGACGGTCGACCTGTTGCCGCTCGTCTTCCGGTTCGGCGGCGGCGACGCCGACATCACGCTCGTCGGCTGCGGATCCGCGATCCACGGTTCCGTGGTGTGCGCACCCGACGGCACGGCGGTGTACGCCCCGTCCGGGGCATCCGTCGACCAGTTCAGCTACCACGTCGTCTCGGCCGACGGCGAGCACGCGACCGGGTCGGTGACCTTCGTTCCGGATGCCGCGGGGCAGGCCCTCGTGCCCGCATCGGCAGTCGGTGCCGACGATGGCGTACCGTCGAAGATCGTTCCGCGCGTGCCGGTCGAGGGTGACGCGGCAGGCGTGCGATCGGGGATCTTCGCACCGCTCATCGAGACGCTCGACCGTGCGGGCGTGCAATGACGGCGGCGATGACTGCGGCGATGATGTTCGCGACAGAGAGGTGTGCAGCATGAGCGTTCGACTGACGGTCGGCGAACCGGTCGCGGCCGGGAAGCCGGCGTCGTGGCTCCTGAAGGTCGACGAGGCGACGACGGTCGGCGAGGTCGCCGAGTCGCTCGGCGTCGTGCCCAGCGTGCTCGACCCCCGGGCCGGCACCGCAACGCCGCTGGCCGAATCCGCACTGCTGTCGGGCGCCACGGTTCCCGCGGAGGCATCGACGCTGCTCCCACCCGGAACCCTCCGCCTCGAGGTCGTCGGCGGGCCGTTCGCCGGTGAGAGCGTTCCGATCGCCCGGGGCGCCGCGATGACGATCGGCAGCGCGACATCCGCCGGTCTCACGATCGCCGACCCCTCCCTGGCGCCCCAGCACGCGCTGCTCGCGCTGAACGCCGCGGCGACGCTCGAGAACGGCCGGCCGGCCCCGCTCGCCGCGACCCTGGCGCCCGCGGTCGAGGGAGCGTCGATCTGGGTGAACGGCGAACCGATCTCCACCGAGGTCGCCCTCGTGCCGGCCGACCTGTTCCAGATCGGCAGCAGCATGTTCCGCATCGGCATGGCCCCCGGGTCCGATGCGGACCTCACCCGCGACGCCCTCGGCGGTCGCGGCTTCAACCGCCCCTCGCGCATCGAGCCGACGAAGGCGCAGCCGGTCGTGCAATTACCGGGCGACAAGCCCGAAGACCCCGACCAGTCGCCGATGCCGTGGCTCTCCGCGATCATCCCCGTCGTGCTCGGCGTCACGATGGCGGTGGTGTTCCAGCGCCCCATCATGCTGCTCATGGCCGCGGCGAGCCCCATCATGGTCGTCGGATCGTTCATCGCGAACCGCAAGCTCGCGAAGAAGAAGGGCCTGAAGACCGAGAAGCAGTGGATCGAGGAGGTCAGGGTCGCCGAGCGCCGCATCAGCGACCTCGCGCGGGTGCAACGACTCGAAGGCTGGTACCGGATGCCCGACCCGGTCATGATCGCCGACATCGCACTCCGTCCGCTCTCCCGGCTGTGGGAACGACGCAAGAGCGACGGCGACGCCCTGCAACTGCGCGTCGGCGTCACCGAGGTCGCTCTCGACGTGCGGTTCGAGGGCGGCGGCAAGGATCGCTCGGCCCCCGCCCGCGTCGGCGTCACCCCTCAGCCCGTCGCCGCCGAGCTCCGCACCGGTGTCGTCGGAATCGCCGGGCCCGCCGATGCCGTGCGCAACCTCGCCCGGTCGATGGTCACCGCTTTCGCGACGATGCGTTCGCCGCGCGATGCCGAACTCATCGTGATCTGCGATGCGGCCGACGACGTGGAATGGGGCTGGACCCAGTGGCTGCCGCATCTGCAGGCGGGCGGCTCGGCTGCTGCGATGATCGGCAACACCGACGACAGTCGCCGCGAGCGGTTGCGCGAGGCGGCCGTCACGCTCGAGACGCGCATGCGGATGGCCGGTCAGCGCGGCGCCGTGATCCCCACCGACATCCTCATCGTGGTCGATGGCGCCCGCGACTACCGCATGCTGCCCGGCATGGTGCCGCTGCTCGAGCACGGTGCCGCACACGGCATCCACATCATCGCGCTCGACTCCGAACGAGCGCGACTGCCCGAAGAGGCGGCCGCCGTCGTCGTGGTCGACCCCTCCGATCCGTCGATCGGACGTTTCGAGACGGGCAAGGAGTACTACCCGACGGTGTTGCTCGACGGCGTCTCGATCGCCGCGGCGGAACGCATCGCACGCAGTCTCTGCTCGATCCAGCATGTGAGCGGGGTGGGCGACGACGCGATGCTGCCGACCAGCGTGCGCATGGTGGACCTGCTGAAGATCGACCTCGACGACCCCGCGCCGATCGTGCAGCGCTGGACGAAGCAGCCGCGCAACACCTTCGTCGTGGTCGGCGCGAACGCCGACGGCGAATTCGCTGTCGACATCTCACGCGACGGACCCCACGCGCTCGTCGCCGGAACGACGGGCTCGGGCAAGTCGGAGTTCCTGCAGGCGCTCGTCGTGAGCCTCGCGATGGCGAACCGACCGGACGCGCTGAACTTCGTGCTCGTCGACTACAAGGGCGGCTCGGCCTTCGCGGACTGCGAGCGGCTGCCGCACACCGTCGGCATGGTCACGAACCTCGACGCACGCGAGACCGAGCGCGCGCTCGCATCGCTCGACGCCGAACTCAAGCGCCGTGAGCGCGTGCTCCGCGACATGAACGCCAAGGACGTGGAGGGCGCGTGGGCGAAGGACGCCGAGACGGCGGCCAAGCGCGGCCTCGCGCGCCTCATGATCGTCATCGACGAGTTCGCCGAGCTGAAGACCGAACTGCCCGAGTTCATCGACGGCCTCGTGCGCATCGCCCGCGTCGGACGCTCGCTCGGGGTGAACCTCGTGCTCGCCACGCAACGGCCCTCGGGCGTCGTGACCCCCGAGATGCAGTCGAACATCAGCCTTCGCGTCGCGCTCCGAGTGACCGACCGGGCTGATTCGTCCGACATCCTCGGGTCGGGTGAAGCGGCCCTCATCAGTTCGTCCACACCCGGTCGAGGCTTCGTCCGGCTCGGTCCCTCCGCTGCGCCGGCGGGCTTCCAGACCGCACGTGTCGCCGGAATCAGGCCAGGGGTGCAGCGTGCGGTCAAGTCGTTGCCCCCGAAGGCCCCGCTCGAATGGGAGTCGCTCGGCTTCCCGGCGCGGTACCCGAGCAACGCCCCGACGCACGCGACGAACACCGACCACGACGACACCGACCTGCGCGCGCTGGTCGATGTGATCACGCTCGCGACGCAGCAGATGGGCATCGCGAAGAACCCGTCGCCCTGGCTGCTGCCGCTGCCCGCGGTGCTCCCGCTCGATCGGTTCGCTGACCAGCAGGTGGCACGCACCTCCCTCGTGCTCGGACTCGAGGACGTTCCCGGCGAGCAGTCGCAGCGCGGCCTCACGTGGGACATCGCGAACGGCTCGCACGTGCTGTTCATCGGCGGTTCGATGTCGGGTCGTACGACCGCGCTGCGAACGATGCTGGCCCAGACCGTGCAGCAGTTCTCTCCGGCCGACCTGCACCTCTACGTGATCGACTTCGGCAACGGCGCCCTGCTCCCGCTCGCCGATGCCCCGCATTGCGGTGCCGTCGTGACGCAGCTCGACGCCGACCGCCTGCCGCGCCTCGTGCAGCGGCTGCTCGAGGAGCTCACGACCCGGCAGTCGATCCTCTCGGCAGCGGGCGTCGGGCACATCAACGAGCAACGGGCGCAGGCCGGTCCCGGCGATGCCCTCCCGTACGCCGTCATCGCGCTCGACGGCTGGGAGCGGATGCTCTCGACCATGAACGCCGACGCGCTCATCGCGTTCCGCGACCAGTTCATGCGGGTCCTCCGCGAGGGACCCGCGGTGGGCGTGCGCGTGCTCATCACGGGCGACCGATCGATCACGGGCGACAAGGTGAGCTCGTTCATCGACGAGCAGTACGTGCTGCCGCTGCGCGACATCAGCGACTACCGCACGGCCGGCATCATGGCCAAGGACATCCCGCTCGACCTGCCGCCCGGACGCGTGCTCTTCGGCGCCGCCGGCACCGAGGCGCAGCTCGCGGTGCTCGTGCGCGAGACGAGCGGTGAGGCCCAGACCACGGCGCTCCGACGCGTCGTCGAACAGGTGCGCGATCATTTCGACCAGTTCCCGCAGCTCGCCGAGCTCGCGCAGCCGTTCCGGGTCGACCCGCTGCCCGGATACATGGCGCTGACCGCGGCCTACGAGCTGCCGCTCGGCGAATCCGGTCCGGCGGACGGGCCGGTGGTGGCCGTCGGCGGCGACCACCTGTCGCGGTTCACGCTCGACTGGCCGGCCGAGGGCGGCTTCGTGGTCACCGGAGGCCGCAAGTCGGGCCGTTCGTCGACCCTCGCCGCCATGCTGCACCAGCTCGCCTGGCGCAAGGAGCCGCTGCTCGTCGTCTCGGCGCGCCAGTCGGTGCTGACCGAGGTCGCCGCCGGTCACTCGGTCCCGGTCGTGTCCGCGGCGGACACCGCTCCGGCACAGCTCGACGAGATCCTCGACTCGCTCGGCGAGCGGGTCACGATCTTCGTCGACGACGCCGAGCAGTGGAAGAACGCGCCGATCGAACACGCGCTCAGCGGGGTCAAGCATCGCGCCGCGTTCGTCGTCGCCGCCGATACGGAATCGGTGTCGACCCTGTTCGGCGGGCCCCTCGTCGAGGCGAAGAAGGCGCGGCGTGCGCTCGTGCTGCGCCCCGAGTCATCCGTCATGGGCACGCAGGTGATCGGCAGCCCGATCCCGAAGTTCATGCTGGGACGCGGCTCGGCCGGTGGTGGCGTCTTCACGACTCCTGCGGGCTGGATGCCGGTGCGGGTGCCCGACATCCGCCAGTGACGGCGGCGGTGTCGCGCCGCCGTACACTGGATGCCGGAACAGGGGGTCGATGCCCCGATCACCGATGAAGGGAAGTTCGCCGTGGCCTCCACGCGTTGCGTCTACTGCGATGCGACCCTGCAGCCGAACAGCATGTTCTGTCTCGAATGCGGACAGTTGATCCCGCAGTCGGAGAAGCCCCCGGTGCCGGCGCAGTTCTCGCCCGGGGCCGCTTCGGCGCCCGCCGTCCAGCATCAGGCGGCTCCCCGCGCGACCTCGGCCGTCGACCCGGTGCCGCTTCCCGGAACGCTCCCGTGGCAGCAGCGCGGCACCGCCGAGCCCGAAGCACCCGTGGCCAAGGCCGCCCCGGTCGAGGTGCGCCAGCACCTGACCCGGGCCGAGCTTGTGTTCTCCACCGGGCAGCGCGTCAGGATCGCCGGCAACGCCGTCATCGGACGCAAGCCCGCCCAGACGGCGCAGGCCACCGGCGCGCAGGCGATCGAGGTCGAAGACGACACCCGTTCGATGTCGCGGGTGCACCTGTTCCTCGAGCTGAACGATGGCGTGCTCGTCGCCGGCGACGCCGGTTCGAGCAACGGCTCCGGCGTGCAGCGCGACGGCGTGCTCACGCCGCTGGAGAGCGGCGGCCCGAAGGTCGAGGTCTTCCCGGGCGACACCGTGTGGGTCGGCGACGTGAACTTCGTGGTCCATTCGGCCTGACGCGCCGACGGCGCTGCATGGGGAGTGCTCCCCATGGGCCGGCCGCCGATCGCCGGGTAACGTACAGGTTGTCGGGTCGAAGGCGTTCCATTGAGCGGATGCCACGGCACGACGTGTGAACCTGAACGTTCCTGTTGATCCCACGGAGGAAACCATGGCGGAAATCCGCGTCACTTCTGACTCGCTGGCCGGTGTCGCCGGACAGCTCTCGAGCGGCTCGCAGTCGATCGAGTCGCAGCTGTCGAACCTGAAGTCGCTGGTCGAGGGCCTGATCTCGGGCGACTGGTCGGGCACGGCATCGCAGAGCTTCAACGAGCTGTACTCCCAGTGGGACCAGGCCGGCCTGCAGCTGAAGGAGTCCCTCCAGGGCATCAGCGACCTGCTCAACCAGGCTGCGCTCTCGTACGAAGACAGCGAGAACGCGATCGCCGGCACCTTCAACGGCTGACGAACCCCTTTCTCAGGTGCCGACGCGGTCTTCGCGTCGGCGCTTGAGTCGTTCACCCCTCAGGAGCTCGCATGGTCTATTTCAAGGTACGCGCCGACTCGCTCAGCGAGGTGGCCGCGCTCATCGGAAACGTCATCGTCGCCTTCGACGCGAACCTGGCGGCCGTCGACGGCACGGTCACGCGAACGGTCGATGCCACCTGGGTCGGTGAAGACGCCGACAAGTTCGGCGAGAACTGGGCGACGTTCGTCGCCCTCTCCGGCCAGGTGCGTCTCGCGCTGACCGGTCTGCAGCAGGGTCTCATCTCGGCAGACGGCTCCTACACCCGCACCGAGTCCGGCGTCGGCGGCAGCTTCAAGGGCGGCCGGCAGGGGCTGGTCGCCGTCAAGAACGCCTCGGGCGGGCTCAGCTCGCGGGTCTCCTCCGGTGAGGAGAAAGCGGAAGACATGGCCGAGTTCTTCGGTCGCGACTACGCCGGCGACGACGAGGTCGAGCAGTTCGGCGGCGGCATGCTCGGCCCGCGCAAGTCCGGCGGCCAGGCCACCGGCGGTGGATCCGGCGACACCGACGGCGATGGCGACGACGACTCGATCGGCACGGGCGTGTTCCGCCTCGGCGCCGATGGGGAGCCCGCCGTGGCTCCCGAACAGGTCCTCGGCGCACCGGACTCCGGTGACGCCTCGGCGCCCGATGCGGCAACGACCGACGGAGAAGAAGACCGTGGCTGAACAGCAGGCAGACGTCTCGGAGCTGCAGGCTCTCGTGCAGACGATGGGTGAGCTCGTGGCGTACTGCTCGGCGCTCAAGCAGGGTGCGAGCGGATTCGCCTACATGCTGCCCAACGAATGGCAGGGCCCTGCGATGCAGGCGTTCCTCGGCTCGTTCGAGGCCTGGGCGGTCGGTGCGACCTCGCTCGAGGGCGTCGCCGAGTCCCTGCGCCAGCAGGTGGAGACCTCGCACAACTCGTACTCGACCACGATCGAGAAGCTGACGACCGACTGGTCCAGCATCGAAGCAAATCTCGGATAGGGACCTCATGTCGGACAACGTGAAACTCGATCCTGCACGCCTGGTGCAAGACGGCCAAGAGCTCTACGGCATCGCCAAGACGCTCGACACCGCGATCACCGTGCTGTCGAACCGCCTCGGCGGCAGCGCCGGCATGGCCGGCGACGACAACGCCGCCGAGGAGTTCTGCCAGGGCAGTGAGGGCTATGACGCGCTCGCCGGTCCTACGATCGACGGCGTCCGTTCGTTCTCGAACTCGCTGCGGCTCGTCGACGCCGCGCTCAACAACACCGCCCGCGCCTACGACGCCGCGCAGAAGCCGGGCGCCGGCCTCGACCCCAAGAGCGCTTCGCCACAGCCGGAGACCGCCCACTTCGACGAGGACAAGGCGAACCCGCCCAGCGCTCTCGGTGCCGGATGGCCCGGTGCGCTCGGCGAGTTCCAGGAGCTCATCGAGTGGGGACTGCAGCAGGTCGGCGTCGTGATCCCGACTGGCGACGAAGACAAGTTGCAGAGCGCGTCAGAGGCGTGGGACGACTTCGCCCAGAGCATTCAGTCCGCGCGCAGCCAGGTCTCGTCGAGCCTGACGAGCGTGGGCGCGATGACCTTTCCGCAGTCGTCGAAGGTGCTGAGCTGCCGCAACAGCATCAGCTCGGGTCTGCAGAGCATGGAGACGAACGCCCGCGGCATGCGCGACTGGATCTCCGACTTCCGCACCCAGCTCCGGAACATGCGCGAAGAGCTCGGTTGGTTCCTGAAGCAGATGGCGATCGAGATCGCAGCCGAGCTCGCGATCGGCGGCCTGCTGACCGTCGTCACTGCGGGCATCGGTGCCATCGCCACCGCGGCGAAGGTCGGCACCACGGTCGTGCGCTGGTGCATCAAGATCGCCAAGCTCATCGACCGGTTGAAGGACTTCCTCCGCGGCATCCGCGGTGTCAAGGGCGCGCTCGTTCGCGGTGGACTGCGTGCGGCCAAGGAAGGCCTGCAGGCGGGCCTCGCGAGCGCGATCGCGACGACGAGCGTCAATGCGGCCCGCGCCGACGAGAAGGACTACCAGGCGCAGGACGTCGGCACGGCGTTCATCTCCGCGTTCGCCGGTGGGGCGGTGGCGTCGCCGGCCTCGAGGCTCCTGGGCGGCAGCGGCGGTCCGGGAATCAAGGCGGGCACCCGCCAGATCGCCGGCGAGACCGGGGCCGGTGCCATCGACGGCCTCGCGAGCGCCGCAGTCGAGTCGGGCATGACGGGTGGCGAGTTCAACCCGATCTCCGCGATGGTGCTCGGCTCGCTCATGGGCGGTGGCTTCACGGCCGTCGGCCGCGGCATCAGCGCCGTCCGCGGTGGTGACTCCGGTTCTCCGGCGGGCCCTGGAGCCGGGACCCCCGGCACGAACACCTCGGGCGACGGTACGCCGACACCGGGCTCGGGCACTCCGTCGTCGAATTCGAACGGCACTGGCGGCACGTCGGTCGACACCGATTCCTCGGGCATTCCGACGCCGGGCTCCGGTGACGGCGGTTCGAGCGGTGCCGGCGACGGCTCGCCGATCGACCTCGGCGACGGCGGACCCACTCCCGGCGGTTCGGCCGACGGCGGCTCGCCTGACGCGGGTACGCCGAGCTCGCCTGATGCTGGCACGCCTGATGCTGGGACGCCGGATGCGCCGAGCACGCCTGATGCCGGCACTCCGGATGCGCCGAGCACGCCTGATGCTGGGACGCCGGATGCGCCGAGCACGCCTGATGCTGGGACGCCGGATGCGCCGAGCACCCCTGATGCTGGGACGCCGGATGCGCCGAGCACGCCTGATGCTGGGACGCCGGATGCGCCGAGCACGCCTGACGCTGGGACGCCGGATGCGCCGAGCACGCCTGACGCTGGGACGCCGGATGCGCCGAGCACGCCTGATGCTGGAACGCCGGATGCGCCGAGCACGCCTGATGCTGGAACGCCGGATGCGCCGAGCACCCCTGATGCCGGCACTCCGGATGCGCCGAGCACGCCTGATGCCGGTGCGCCGAGTTCGCCGGATGCGCCGAGCACCCCTGATGCGGGGACGCCGGATGCGCCCAGCACTCCGGATGCGCCCAGCACTCCCGACGCCGGCACGCCCGATGTTGCGACACCCGATGCCGGTTCCGCCGATGGGGCGACTCCCGAGGCGCACTCAGACGGTGCACCCCAGGGCGCTGGCACGCCGGCTGCCACCACGTCGACCTCGAACGCCGATGCTCCCGATGCGCCGGAGTCTGCGGCATCCGATGCCGATGGCACCGACGTCGACGGCACCAACCTCGACCCGGCCGCCGACGCGGACGGCGAATCCTCCTCCGATGGCGTCGACCTCGGCGACCTCTCACCCGAGGCCGCAACCGCGATGGCGGGCACCGGTGCCGCTGCTGCGGCGGCAGTGCTGATGCGCCCGACCCTTCCCGGATCGCAGGCGGCCGGCTCGTCGACCTCCTCCGGCAGCACGACGCAGTCCGCTGCTTCCGATGGGTCGGCGCCGAACGGCTCGACGCCCGATGGTGCGAGCCCCGATGGATCGCCCACCGGTGACGGCTCGACCCCCGATGGCACGACGCCTGACGGTGGGGCCGGCTCGGGTGCCGACGGCGGAACGCCCGATGCCGACGCGACCCCGCAGCAGAGCACCCGGACCGAAGCGGAGATCCGTCAGGCGCTGGCGGAGATCAACCCGAACTTCGACCCGCACAACCCCGCGAACGGGTATGCGACGAACTGCGGCAACACCTCGGCGATCCTGAACGACTTCCTCAACGGCGACTCGACGTCCGAGGCGCCCACCGGCACCCTCGACGTGCCCGAGATGGAGGCGCGGACAGGTCTGCCGCAGACGCCGATGACCCCGCAGCAGATCGCCGACTCGCTCACCGCGATGGGCGCCGGCTCGCACTGCGTGGTCGGCATCGACCGGTCCAGCGGCGACGGTCACTGGTTCAATGCCTATTACGACGGCACCCAGGTGTGGTCGCTCGATGCGCAGACCGGCGACATGTCGCCGTGGCCACCGAACGAGCCGAACGCCACCAACTGGGATGCCTCGATCACCCCGGAGAACGTCGCCAGCCCCGATGGCGCGACGCCTGACGCGACGACACCCGACGGCGCGACGCCGTCGACCGGCGTCGACGCAGGAACGCCTGAGGGGACGACCGATGACGGAACCAGCGCGGACGCCGACAGCGACGGCCGCGGCCGTCGCTGGCCGAAGTGGACGAGCCAGGCGACGGTTGCCCCCGATCATGCGTCAGACGGATCCCAGGGTGCCGGTACCACGTACAACGGCTATCACATCCCCGAACTGACGCCCGAGATCCGTCAGGAGCTCGATGCGCTCGCGGCGCAGCCTGATTCTCCGATCGTGCGCAACGATGACGGCTCGTTCTCGCTCAAGGAACCGATCGAGGTCGACCCCTTCAACCGCACGAAGGACAACCACGATTGGGCCGAGTTCCAGCGGCAGGTCGGTCTGCAGCAGCAAGGGCTCAACGACCTGACCGTGGCCGAGTGGCGGCACAACATCGCCTTCTACGACACGTACAACAGGGTTGCACTCACCCAGCAGAGCAATGCGACCAAGGCGCTGTCGGCCGCGGGCGTACCCTTCGCGAAGCCCGCGGTGCTGCACGGCCCCGACCAGAGCGCGGGAGGCCGGGCGGACCGCTTCGACGGCGCGGGCGACTCCCATGTCAACAGTTCGCTCGGTCCTGCGTGGAGCGGCCGCCGTATCGACGATCTGAGGGCCGACGTCGCGGGCGCCACGCTCTCCATCGACCCGAAGCTGCTGCCGCACATCAAGCTGCAGGTCGAACTCGGCGCGAAGAACGTCGAGACGGGCGCCGTGGCGTCGCAGGCCACGCTGACCGCGGCCACTCCGGTGACTTCGGGACCGGGCGCGACCTCGGCCGCGAGCACGGGTACAGGCACCGGTGCAAGCACGGCAACGCCGGCTGCTCCGACGAGGTCGGGTGCCGCGGTGTCGCCGGAGACGTCGACGCATGCTGTTGACGATTCGTCCACCGATGCGCACGACGGCTCTACACCGAACGACGCGGCGCCGCATGCCGACCCGACAGTCACCGACTCGGTGTCGGACGGTGTCGATGATGCAGCTGTGCCTGAACAGACGGCGACCGACCCGAATGCGAACCCGGAGTCTGCGGATGCGACTCCCGAGACTACGGATGCGAACCCGGAGTCTGCGGATGCGAACCCGGAGTCTGCGGATGCGACTCCCGAGTCTGCGGATGCGAACCCGGAGTCTGCGGATGCGACTCCCGAGACTACGGACACGGACCCCACGAACGTGGAGCCCGACGAGGCGGACGCTGCCGATGTCGCCGAGCCCGATCCGTCATCCACGGAACCGGAGGCGGCGGACGCGGACTCTGCGGACGCGGACTCTGCGGACGCGGAGCCTGCGGACGCGGAGCCTGCGGATGCGGAACCCGAAGACCAGGCGGTGGTGCCGGAGAGGATGCACGACCCGATCCTCGACGCGCACTTCCCTCACCTGGATGCCCCTGAAGCCCTCAACGTTTCGATCCGGATGGTCAACGAGGTCGGACTCTGGGCCGACGGCGGCCGCTTCGGCAACAACTGCCACTTCGTCATCAACGCACTCGAGCTGCGTGCCCGTGGATACGACGTGATGGCCAGTCCAACCGTCATGGGCTCGGTCTCCGACCCGGATGCCGGCACGCATGCCGACTCGTTCGAAGGGCGATACCCGTTTGCGATCGCCGCGGACTGGGTGCAGGCGGACGGCAGTGCCCGGGACTTCGAGAATCTCAGCGACTTCGAGGGTGACACGGCGCTGCAGGCGTTGAACGACATGGCCAGTTCCTGGCCTGTCGGTGCCCGCGGATTCATCACCGGCCACTGGCGCGATGGTGGTGCGCACATCTTCTCCTTCGTGAGGGAGGCCGACGGAGTCAGGCTGGTCGACGGGCAGGTGAACGACACCGACGCATCCGCCTCGCTCGACGGCATGTTCTTCAACGAGCGCGATTCGGAGCCGTGGAAGGACATCGTCGCGATGCGGGTCGACGACCTGGTGCCGACAGCCGAGGTGATCAAGACGTCGACGCCTCGCACCGACGCCGAGTTGACGATGCTGTTGGAGTGGGGCGACAACCCCGATATGGCAGATCGCCCACAGGCGATGATCGACCGGGAACGAGCGGCGAATGTGCGCCGGCAGGAGCGCAACATCGAGCTGATCGAGGAGCGCCGGAAGATCTACGAGGATCCGGAAGCGAGCGACGCCGACCGCGAGCGGGCCCTCGGCGAGTGGCAGGGTCTGTACGACCAGAACGTCCGCTTGGTTGAGGGGCTGAAGAGGTTCGAGCTCGAGGTCGATCCGCCGAAGGATGCGGTCTCGGACGCAGATGCGAGTGCGGATGCGGCGGCCGATACGGATGCGGATGGCGCCGCTGCGACCGATGCGGATGCGGACTCGGACGCGGCTGCTGAGACGGACGACGTTGCGGATGCGGGTGACGCTGCGGATGCGGACGACGCTGCGGATGGAGACTCGGGCGCTGATGCGAGCGATGCTGGTGACGCCGCGGATGCGGACGACGCTGCTGATGCGGACGACGCTGCTGATGCGGGCGACGCTGCGGATGGAGACTCGGGCGCTGATGCGAGCGATGCTGGTGACGCCGCGGATGCTGATGCTCCTGCCAATCCGGTCGTCGCCCCTCAAGTGAAGTGAGAGAGACTGGGAACATGGTGACGATCCAAGAGGCACGGTCTCTGCTCGAGCAGTATTTCGTTTCGCATCCCCCTGCAATCTCAGGCGAGCTGTACATCGCACCTGAGTGGTACGAGGATGCCTCCGACTTCCTGCCCGTGTGGGGTGCGCGAGAGTTCCTGGTCGACGGCCGGGAGGCGTTCGCACGGTGGGACAACCGTGTGATCTTCATCGACAAGCAGACCGGTGAGGTTCACGAGGGGATGCGCAACCTGCACGTCAAGAAGGTCAACGCGATGTCGCAGGTCGCAGCGCCGGTTAACTGAGTGCACGGACCATCTGGATTCGGCTTCCGGTCATGAGGGAATTGGAGGAGTCGTGCTCGAAGCAGCGACCGTGACATTCGTCGAAGAGGCGACCGCCCTGGCGCCGGAGGCACTGGCAGAGGCGTTCGGCCGCCTGGTGGCACTGCGACGTGAAGGCGGCAAGGAGGCGAGCCGTGCCGCGGTCCCTTCGGCAGCTGAGAACTCCGAGCTCGACCACGAGATCCGCAGTGCCCTGCTTCCGCGCGCAGCCGAACTGGATGCCGTCCACATGGGGCTGCACTCCGATGCCCGGGCTGCGATCTCGACGACGGCTCGCGCGATTCTCAAGCGCGGCAAGCTCACACCCGAGCAGTACCGGGTGCTGGTCGAACCGTTCGTCGGCAGCGGGGTGGAGATTCCGCGCCACCCGAGTCAGGACGCCGAGAACTGAGCGGGCGCCGACGGCGTCGAGGTACCCCCGCACGCCGTGCACTTCCGTAGAGTTGCGAGTGATGCCTGACCGTCGGTGACCCGCAGGAGAGGATGATCGTCGTGGACACCCGGAGATTGGATCGCTTCCTCGCATCCGTGCAGCAGCTGACGCCAACAGATTTTGTCACGGTCAGCGAGGGGGCGCGCGCCACGGGAACTTCGGTTCGAACCTCGGCGCGGAAGGCGGCGAAGCTCTCGGCGGCCGACCGAAGTGCCCTCGACAAGCGGGTTCGCGATGCATTCGTTCCCATGCTGGGGCGATTCCATGCCGATCCGAGCGCGGATCTCCATGACGCGATCATGGACACGATGACCGCCGCACTCGGTGTCGTGCAACAGGCGAAGCTCTCCGAGGAGCAGTACGGGGTGCTCACCCATCCCTTCATTATCGTGGGCGCCGAAGTGCCACCGTGGGCGCCGGGCCCCGCATCGTGAACGACGAGATCGCTCCAGTGCGCAGGTTCCGGCTGCACCGCGACGACCGGATCGTGATGGAGATCGTCGGTGAGCCTGGCCTACTCGTGAGCACCTCGACGACGCCCCCGCCCCCGGGTGCAGCCGCCGTCATGCATCCGTTCGCAACCGCGAGCTTCCACTCGCCATCCTTCGAGGGCAGGCTCGGCGTCCTTCTCCGTGAGGCAGCCGATCTCGATGCCTTCCTCGATGCAGCGAGACGCATCGGCTTCGTCATCGAAGAAGACGAATGATCGTTCCGCGCTTCAGGCTTCTTGCGACCGAGCGATAGCCTGTCATGCAGGATTCGAGGAGGACGATGATTCTGGATCCCGCGACGACACGGTTCATCGAGCAGGTTGCTGCCCTGCCCGCGGAGAAGCTCGCGGTGATCTTCGACGAATCGTTGGACCTCTGGGTGCCCGCCGGTCGTGCGGCGAGTGGGGCCATCAAGATCTCGGCCGCCAAGAACTCCGAGCTCGATCACGATGTGCGAGCGGTGCTGCGCCCGCGCGCTGCGGAGCTCGATGCGTACGCAACCGGCCTGCATTCCGACGCGACGGGTGCGACCGTGATCGCGGCCCGAGCCGTTCAGACCCGCGCGACGCTCGCCGTCGAGCACTACGACGTGCTGGTCGCGCCGTTCATCTCCGCCGGCATCGAGGTACCCCCGCACCCCGCCCAGTCCTGATCGCTCCGAGCGGCCGACTGTGCCCGCCCGGTTCGCCGCGAGCGGCGCACTTGCGACAGGATGGGGAGCGCTCCCCATCGCCCGACGGCTCGATCTGTGGTGTCGTGGAAGCCTTCGCCGCGTGGAGCACGTCGCGTGAAGCCTGCTGAGGAAGGACCGGAATGACCACGTTCAACACGTTCACCCAGGTGGCGCCGATCGGCGAGGAGACCATCGACCGGTTCGCCGGACAGGTCCCCGCCGAGGTCGTCGACCTGTGGCGTCGTCAGGGGGCCGGATTCGTCGGTGCCGACGGGTTCTTCCGCGTCGTCGATCCCGATCGCGCTGCACTGATGCTCGAGGGCGTCTTCGCCATGCCCGACGGTTCGACCGTGTTGTTCACGACGGCGCTCGGCGATGTCGTCTTCCATGCGGGCGGCGTCTTCTTCGTCGTGAAGTTCCGGTTCGGCGCGATCGACCTGGCGCAGGGCCTCTCCTTCGACGAGCTCGTCGCACTCATCGAAGACGAGCGTCACCGCGACGTCGTCTGGCAGTGGCAGCCGTATCCGGCCGCGCGCGACCGTGACGGCGTTCCCGCGTTCGAGCAGTGCTTCGGGTTCGTGCCGCTGCTCGCCCTGGGCGGCCCGAACGACGCGGCCAACCTGCAGCTCGGCGGCCTCTACGAGCACCTCGCTCTCATCACACAGCTCGCCGGTCAGCCGCGGGTGCGCGGTGCCCTCCCGCTTCCGACGAATGACGGGCCGGGCGCGGTTCCGGATGCCGCGGCAGACCGGGATCGCCTCGTCGAGGTCGCCCGCGGGCTGTTCGCCAAGCTCACCGATGCGCCGAACCTGAACATCATCGACCTGCCCGACGGGCTGGGCATCTGCGCCGTGCACGCCGTGCGCGGTGGCGGCAAGATCTACGTCGCCCCCGACGAGTCGGTGCTGTTCGTCGCATCGGCGATGGACTTCGACGCCGGGCTCGCCGCATTCCGGTCGGGCGAGCGCACGCCGCACGTCATGTTCGAGCGTCGTGACGGCGGGGCGACCTCGTGACCTCGGCCCTCGAACAGCGCTGCGAACGGCTGCGCCAGCCCGTGACCGAGCTCGTCGCGGTGAGCATCTCCGCGACCCTCCGCCCGCAGGACCTGCCCGAGCTGCGTGCGGCCATCGCCGACGTGCGGGCCATCCTCGGCGAAGACGCCTCCGACCTCCCGCCGGGCGCGTTCATCGACTGGCTGCCGACGGCGCTCCGCAACCTCCAGCGTATGGACGAAGCAGTTGCCGGCGGCGACGCGGCGACGTCGTACGCGATCCTGACCGACAAGGCCGATGGATTCATCCGTCTCACCGACGGCTGCGCCGGCTTCCCGGGGTGGTCGGCGACCTGAGCCCGGGCGCCCCAGCCGTCAGCCGCGAAGGAACGGGTCGAGGAACCCGTTCACGATCGTCTGGCTGGCGCGGGCGCCGTAGTTGTCGACCGTGACCTGGCTGATCGCCGCGTAGGCGTTCTCGCGCAGCACGACCGGCGGCAACGGCTGCCAGGTGTTGCCCGACCGGGCGACGACGGTGACGTATGCCACCGAGTCCTTCGGCGCGAGCCAGATGCCGAAGGTGACGTTCCCGCTCCGGGCCGACGGCACCGGGAGGTACACGCGCGGGTCGCCGGTGCGGAACCGATCGAGCAGCGCGGCGGCGTCCTGCGGGGCGACGTGCGCGTACGCGTTCACGCTCTGCTTCACCCGGGAGCCGGTCTCGACCCGCTCCCAGCGGTACGACCAGGCCGTCAGCCAGACGATGCCTCCGACGAGCGCCGCCGCGCTGAGCAGCACGAGGCCGGGGGCGACGAGACCCCGCAGGCCCGAGCGTCGTCCCTGGTAGTCGGCCGACATCTCGACGATCGCGTCGTAGAGCGTCAGCGTCACGACGAGTCCGATGAGCCCGGCGACGATGAACACCGCCGCGGTGACCATGAGGCCCCCCGAGCGAACCCGTCGCACCTCTTGGGGGATGGTCGTCAGCGGTCGTTCAAGCTGTTCCACGGGTGTCCTTCCGTTCGTCGACCGGCCACTTGCGGTCGATCATGGGTCCCTTCCAGTCGAAGTACCCGAAGACCGCGGTGTGGCTTGCAGTCGGCACGCCTCGGCGTGCGGCCTCGTCGATGAGCACCCGGGCCGCCTGATGCGCGGTCGTGTCCGCGATCACGGAGTCGAGCATCAACGGGATCAGTCCTCGTCGCGCGCCGTCGAACTCATCGAAGAGCGTGACGCGTTCGGCACCGCGATCGTCGCCGAACGCGCGCTTCAGTGCTGCGCCGTCGCGCACGGCGATCTCGCAGAGCAGCGTGCCGTTGCCGGCCTTCAGTGCGGCGGTGGCGAGCGGGCCCGACAGGGGGAGCCGCTGCATCCGAGCCGAGCGCGCACGGTCGTCGAGCACACCCACGAAGACCATGTCGTGCCAGGCGATGAGCGGGGCACCCGCGAGGCGCACCCCTTCGTCGGTCACGGTCAGTGCGATGTCGTTGCCCGTCACGAGGAGCATGAGGGCGCGTCGCCGCCGCAACGCCATGACGGTCGAGATGAGGCAGGCGGCCGCGCCGAGCGCGGCGACGGTGATCGTGAACCAGCCCATGCCCGAGGCGATGGCGAAGACGAGACCGGCGATGATCAGGCAGCCCAGTACGACGCTGACGAGGATGATGCCCGAGTTCCAGCGGCCGACCGTGTCGACCTTGGCGCGGTCGACGGATGCCTCGAAGATCGGCTCGGCCATCGGTGCCCTTTCGTATTCTGATCGGGCCGACGGGCGACTCCGAGCGTGGACAGCCTATCGCCCGGACATCGTCGTGCCCCGGTCGCGTACGCTCGACGGTATGGACCCGCGCAGCAGCGAATCAGGCGCCGCCCCCCAAGCATCTCGCCCGGCCCGGATTCCGGAAGGCGCATGACCATGGCAACGTCGTATCCCGAGTTCATTCCCGGGGCAGGCGCCAGTCTCGCCACGAAGAACGTTCTGTCCGGCGCCGGCCGAGTGCGGTGGATGGTGCGGAAGCCATCGCGTCAGCCGGCCGACAACGGATGGCGGATCATGAGCCACGTCGATTCGAGCGAGTACCTGTCGGACTCGGGCAACTGGGTGATCAACGACTTCAACGAACTCTGCGCGATCGAGCCGGCGTTGCTCGGAATCTACGATTTCCCGGTGGGCTCGGACCTCCAACTGGTCGACGACGGAAGCGGCATCCAGATCTTCGACACCGCCTCGGGCCGCGAGATCCCACGGAGCGCGTTCTACGTACCACCGGCGCCGGAGCCGGCGGAATGGCGGCCCGAGGTCGTCGACCCGGAGGCGCTCTCGTCCGAGCAGCGCGAACTCGCCGCGACGGCAGCCGCACTCTTCGAGCAGCTCGCTCGCGACGCGGGTCAATCGGATGCCGGTCGGCTCAACGTGGTGCCCCTGCCCGATGACCTAGGCGTCGCCGTCGTCCGCGCCGTTCGAGGCAGTGGCGTGATCTTCGTCGCCCGCGACTCGAGCGTGCTGTACGTGACCTCGGCGATCGACCTGCCGGTCGGCCTCGACCTCTTCCGCAACGGGCAGCGCACGCCGCTGTCGAGCTTCGAGGAGTAGCCCGTTCCGTCGAAGGAGCGAGACGAGGGATCATGACCATTCACGAAGCACGCCGGGCGCTCGAACAGTACTTCGTCGAGCACCCGCCCGCGATCTCGGGCGACCTCTACATCGCCGGTGAGGGGTTCGAGGACGAGCTCGACTACCTGCCGGTCTGGGGCTCACGGCAGTTCTCTGTCGACGGTGTCGAGGCATTCGCTCGCTGGGACAATCTCGCGATCTTCATCGACAAGCGCACGGCCGCGGTTCGTCAGGAGCTGCACACCCCGAATTTCGCGAAGATCAGCAGCATGACGCCCGTCGCAGCGACGGAGTGAGGAAGATCGTGCTCGGGACATCCACTCGGACGTTCATCGCGCAGGCCTGCGCGCTCCCGCCGGTATCGCTCGCCGCGGCCTTCGACCGTGCGGTTTCGCTGCGTCGAGCCGGTGGGAAGGAGGCGTCGCGCGCGTTGAAGTTGTCTGCGATCGACAATTCGCAGCTCGAGCGGGCGGTGAGTGCGGCGCTGCTGCCGCGGGCCGACGAGCTGGATGACTTCCGGCCGGGGCTGCACTCCGACGCCAAGAGTGCAGTGGTGATCGCAGCGCGGGCGGTGGAGAAGTCCGCCCAGCTGACGCCCGAGCAATACGCACTACTCGTCACCCCGTTCGTCGTGGTCGGCCTCGATGTCCCGTTCACGCCGGCTGAGCAACGCGCGCATGGAGGCTCCTCCCCAAGTCCTGACGGATCGGAAGGGGGAGTTGGGTGAGCTGCTCCGCGACGCGGCCGACCTCGACTCCGTCCTCGATGCGGCTCGTGCCCTCGGATACCGAGTGGAGTCGAGGGAGGATCTCTGATGTCGTATCGGCGCGGCGCGGCTCGAGGCATCCGCCCGGACCTCGATAAGCTCGCGCTCATGACTCCCGGGGCGACGAACTGATGCTTGACACCGAGACGACGCGGTTCGTCGATGCGGCGACGGCGCTGCCTGCGGCGGCCCTCGAAGCTGCGTACGAACGCCAGCTCGACCTCTTGGGCGAGGGTGGCAATGAGGCGAGCGACGCGGCGGGCCCGTCTGCGAGCGCGAACGCCGAGCTCGATCATCGGATTCGAGCAGCGCTGCTTCCCCGTGCCGACGAACTCGATGAGCATCGAATCGGGCTCCACTCGGATGCTCGGACGGCGATCTCCACGGCGGCGCGCGCGATCGTGACGCGCCGGCGGCTCACCGCCGAGCAGTTCACGGTACTCGTCACCCCGTTCGTCGAACTCGGCTTCGACATTCCTGCTCACACGGGCTGAGCGAACGCACGCATGGGGACTCCTCACGCGCTGCTCGTCACGCCGTTCGTCGAGGTCGCCTCGACGTTCCCGTTCACGCCGGCTGAGTAGGACGCGCATGTGGACTCTTCCCCATGCCTTTACGGAACGGACGGAGCGGAATGACCCAACCCGAGGAACCGCGGCGCTACCAGGTGTTCGTCGGTGATCAACTCGCGCTCGAGCTTCGAGGAGAGAGCGGCATCCTGGTCAGCGCGTCGGCGCCGCCGCCGTTGCCCGGCACTGCGCCGGTGACTCACCTCTTCGCGACCGCGGTCTTCCGCATGGCTGAGAACGAGGGGGAGTTGGGTGACTTGCTCCGCGAAGCGGCCGACCTCGATTCCTTTCTCGAGGCGGTTCGTGATCTCGGATACCGAGTCGAGACAGGGGAGGGCCTCTGATGTCGTTCCTGCCCGACGACGTCGTCGCATTCATCGATGCGACGGCTGCACTGCCCACCGAGACTCTGGCCGACCTGCGGCGCACGATCGCGCTCGCACCCGAGCCCGCAGTGAGGGCACCGAAGCTCGACGCTGCGCAGTTCGACGCGTTGGCAAAGCATCTTCGCGATGCGTTCCGGCCGAGAGCCGACGAGCTTGCCGCGCTGGTCCCGAACGGTGCGCTCAGCGCGAGTATCGCCAACACGAGTGTTGCAGCGCAGGCGATCTGGAAGCGAGCACTGCTGACGGATGCCGAGTTCCAGTCGCTGACCGGTGCGTACCGAGACGTCGGTCTCGAGTTCTGACCAGGTCGACGCTGCGCAGATACATCGCCGCCCGTACCTCGATAAGCTCGCGCTCATGACTCCGGGTGCAACGAACTGATGCTGGACGCCGAAACAGCGCAGTTCGTCGACGCGGCGACAGCTCTGTCGGCGACGAATCTCGAAGCGGCGTTCGATCGACAGATCGATCTGTGGACCGAGGGTGGCAAGGAGGCGAGCGAAGCCGCGGGTCCGTCCGCGAGCGCGAATTCCGAGCTCGATCGTCGGATCCGAGGAGCGCTCCTGCCCCGTGCCGACGAACTCGACGAACACCTCTTCGGGCTCCACACGGATGCCCTGACGGTGATCTCAACGGCGGCGCAAGCGATTCTGACGCGCCGGCGGCTGACCGCCGAGCAGTTCACGGTACTCGTCACCCCGTTCGTCGAACTCGGCTTCGACATTCCTGCGGATCCGGAAAGCCGCCGATGAAGTTCAGTGACGAGTTCTCGTCTCGCGACGATCGCTACTCCCTCGGGATGGAAGGGGAATCCGGTCGCAGGTACGTCTCATTTCCTGTCAGCAACGGCGTCGTGGACTACGAGGAGTACTGCGAGCTGAGCACTGCACGATATGAGCAGTTCCGTGTCGACCCGACCGCCGCGATGGCCTTCGTCGAGGAGAGTCGTGGACGTGAGCACGATGAACTCCTCATGCTGAAGCCAGGCTGGAGTCGCGGAACTCCGGTGTGACGAACTGAATTCGCGACGATTCGCTACTGGAGGCAGCCGAGGCGCGGCGGCCGGGTCGCCGTCGTCCACCGGCGGCGTACGCTCGAAGCATGGACCCCCGCCGCACGGCCTGGATCGTGGCCGCCTTCGCCGCGGCGCTCGATCTCGCCCTCGTGGTCTGCGCGTACGGGTTCGTGAGCCTCTTCACGGGTGTCGAGGTGGTCGTCGACCCCGAAGCCGGGCTCTTCGTGGCACCGGCGGCGATCGGGGCATCCGTCGTCGCCCTGCTGCTGACCCTCGCCGTCACGCTGCGGCGCCCCGACCGCATCTGGTCGAGTGTCATCCTCTCGGCGGTCTGGACGTGGCTCGCCTTCGTCGCCGTCTCGGTCGTCGGGTACGCCCTCGCGAGCGAGGGCAGCACACTGCTCGCCGCGCTGCTGTTCGGCCTCGGCTTCGGCATCGGCTGGTTCGGCCTGCTCATCCCCGCGCTCGCCGCGGTGACCGCGGCCTTCGCCGTGCTCGTCGCGCGTGGTCGCGACTCCGGCATGGAGCGCCCGAAGTGGCCGTGGGAGCGCGACGAAGACGAGTAAAGGCCCGCGCCGCGCCATCCGCCCGCCGTCCGGTGACGCGGAACGCGACCTCGCAGTATCGTGAACCTGATGCAGGGTTCGATCGAGGCGCGCGTGAGTCACGAGGTCGACCGGTGGCTGGCATGGCTGCCCCGGTGGCGACCCGGCACGCATCGCGCCCGCGTGCGCCTCTGCACCCGGTGCTTCGGCTCGCCGATCCTCGCGGCCGCCGGCCTCGACGTCGACGTGCCGCACCCCGTGCAGCACGCCTTCTCGATGCGCATGAAGGGGGTCATCGACCTCGCGGTCGACGACTACACGGCACGCAACCTCCCGATGCTGCACCGCGAGATCCGACTCGCGGAGGAACGCAAGGCCCGTCGGCCGTACCGCGCCGGTGAAGGCCTCGAGCCCGAGTTCCTGGGCCTCGACGTCGACCCCGAGCCCGTACCCGACCAGCCCTTCCTCTTCACGTTGTCAGGCCTCGAAGCGGATGCCGCGGCCGAAGCCGCCGAACCGGCACCGCGCCCGTTCACTCCCCAAGAGAAGGAGGCGCTCCGTGAGGAGGTGCGCCTGGCCGACGAATTCGCCAAGCAGCTCGGCCGCCGCATCTGCGTCGAGCTCGCCCAGCACCGCTACCGCATCGGCAACGCCGTCGAGCGCCTCGTCGAGCCGCAGATCGAAGACCTGCTCGCCGATCTCGACCGCGAACTCGACTCGCCCGGCTGGTCGTCCGGGGGCACCACGAGCTGAGCGCGACGTCGCCTCGGCGCCGACTACACTCGCGGCGTGAACGAATCGGATGACCGTCCGCGGCAGAGCGAACACGACTGGCGGCGGGTGCTCGTGAGCGCACTCGGCGAGAGCGGACTGGACGAGGCCGAACGCCCCGCGCCCGAGCACGCGCTTCGACGTGTTCGGAGGATCGTCGCCGACGACGCGCTCGACGTCGCGTCGGTCGCCCGCACCATGGTCGAGATCCAGTCGGTCGCGTGCGACGAGTCCTCGCGTCCCGACATCGAACGACTGCTGCGCGACGACCGGGCGGAGCGGGACGCCCTCGATGACGCGGCCGCTGAGGGCCGACTTCCAATCGCCGTTCGGGCTCCGGCCGCCCGCCAGGCTGGCGACGAGCGGCGCGAGGGAGCGTCGCCGATGTGGGTGGACGCCATCGCGATCGTGGCCGCCATCAGCGGGCCGGTCATGCTGCTGAGCAGCCGACGCAGCCACAGCCCGTTCCTCGACCTCGACACCGCCGCAGTGCTCGCCGGTGTTCTCCTGCTCTCCGCCGCGGTGTGGATGGTGCTCATCGAGCCGCGTCGGGTCACGCACCCGCGCCTCGCCGAGAGCCCGGGGTTCGCGTTCTTCGCCGCCGTGCTCGGGTACCTCGCGGTGGGCCTGATCGTGTGGCGGGTGATCGACGACGAGGGCGGGTACGTCAGCCTGCCGGTCGTGCTGGGCGCGCTGATGGCACTCGCCGGCGCCGTGCTCCAGACCATGGCGGGCATCTCGGTCCGTCGGATCCGCGCCGCCGCCGTGGCCGCGGCCGACCCGGAACAGCATGCGAACGCAGCCCGCGCGCTCTTCGCCGGGCTCGACCGACTCGACGACCGGCTCTACATCGACGCGGCGCGAGTGTTCGCGGATGAGCCGAGCGCCACGCGCGAGCCGCGACGTCGGGCCGCAGTCGCCGGCGTGCGGGCGCTCTACCTCGCCGGAGAGTTCGACGACGAGCTCGCGCTCGAGGCCCTCCGCCGCGGCCTGTTCTGAGTCCGTGGCGACCGAGCAATCCGGGTTCCGAGACGCGCTCTCCGGTCGGGCCTCAGCGGAGCTTCGTTCGCCGCCATTTGACCGCGAGGTTACGGCGCATTACCATTGATCGGGTGTGCGCGTTGTCGCGCGCTCGAATCGTGCCTGCAAGACCGGCGCGAAACGGGCCGAGACCATTCGCACGCATCGGGCTATTCGCCCCCACGGCATACCCATCAACCAAGGCGCTGCAACTCTGCAGTGCCGGTGGGTCGTGATGTGAATTCCATCAAACGCTGTCACCGTGCAGCACCAACAAGGAGAAGCAGTGCCAACCATTCAGCAGTTGGTCCGCAAGGGCCGCTCGCCGAAGGTCACCAAGACCAAGGCTCCCGCCCTGAAGGCGAACCCCCAGCAGCGCGGCGTGTGCACGCGTGTGTACACCACCACCCCGAAGAAGCCGAACTCCGCGCTCCGCAAGGTCGCTCGTGTGAAGCTCTCCAACGGCACCGAGGTCACCGCCTACATCCCCGGTGAGGGCCACAACCTGCAGGAGCACTCGATGGTGCTCATCCGCGGCGGTCGTGTCAAGGACCTCCCCGGTGTGCGCTACAAGATCGTCCGCGGCGCGCTCGACACGCAGGCCGTGAAGAACCGCAAGCAGGGCCGCAGCAAGTACGGCGCGAAGATGGAGAAGAAGTAATGCCTCGTAAGGGACCCGCTCCGAAGCGCCCCGTCGTCGCCGACCCCGTCTACGGGTCGCCCGTCGTCAGCCAGCTCGTCAACAAGATCCTCGTCGACGGCAAGAAGGACCTCGCGCAGCGCATCGTCTACGAAGCGCTCTCGAACGTCGCCGAGAAGAACGGCCAGGACGCTGTCGCCACCCTGAAGAAGGCGCTCGACAACGTGCGCCCGACCCTCGAGGTGCGTTCGCGCCGCGTCGGCGGCTCGACCTACCAGGTCCCCGTCGAGGTCAAGCCCCACCGCGCCAACACCCTGGCCCTCCGCTGGCTCACCAGCTACGCCAAGGCTCGTCGCGAGAAGACGATGACCGAGCGTCTCACCAACGAGATCCTCGACGCCTCGAACGGCCTGGGTGCCGCGGTCAAGCGCCGCGAAGACACCCACAAGATGGCCGAGTCGAACCGCGCCTTCGCCCACTACCGCTGGTAGCAGGCAGAGCGGATGCCTTCCCCCGCGGCTGGCATCCGTCGGGCCCACTACCGCTGGTAGCAGGCAGAGCGGATGTCGCGGGCCTCGGCTCGCGGCATCCGCTCCCACTCCCTTTCCCTTCCTGAATCTCCGGAGGAACCCCCGTGGCACAAGACGTGCTCACCGACCTGAACAAGGTCCGCAACATCGGCATCATGGCGCACATCGATGCCGGCAAGACCACCACGACCGAGCGCATCCTGTTCTACACGGGCGTCAACCACAAGATCGGCGAGACCCACGACGGCGCCTCGACGACCGACTGGATGGAGCAGGAGAAGGAGCGCGGCATCACGATCACGTCTGCCGCCGTGACCTGCTACTGGAACAAGAACCAGATCAACATCATCGACACCCCCGGCCACGTGGACTTCACGGTCGAGGTCGAGCGCTCGCTCCGCGTGCTCGATGGTGCGGTCGCCGTCTTCGACGGCAAGGAGGGCGTCGAGCCCCAGTCCGAGACCGTCTGGCGCCAGGCCGACAAGTACGACGTCCCGCGCATCTGCTTCGTCAACAAGATGGACAAGCTCGGCGCCGACTTCTACTTCACGGTCGACACCATCATCAGCCGCCTCGGCGCGAAGCCCCTCGTGCTGCAGCTTCCGATCGGTTCGGAGTCCGCATTCGAGGGCGTCGTCGACCTGGTCGAGATGCGTGCGCTCACGTGGCGCGGCGACGCCAAGGGTGACGTCAAGATGGGCGCCGAGTACGCCATCGAGGAGATCCCCGCCGACCTCGTCGACAAGGCCGCCGAGTACCGCACCGCGCTGCTCGAGGTCGTCGCCGAGACCGACGACGCTCTGATGGAGAAGTACTTCGGCGGCGAAGAGCTGACCGTGGCCGAGATCAAGGCCGCGATCCGCAAGCTCACCGTCAACTCCGAGATCTACCCCGTGCTCTGCGGTTCGGCGTTCAAGAACCGCGGCGTGCAGCCGATGCTCGACGCCGTCATCGACTACCTCCCGTCGCCGCTCGACGTGCCCGCCATCGAGGCGCACGACGCTCGCGACGAGGAGAAGGTCGTCATGCGTCACGCCGACGCGTCGGAGCCGTTCACGGCCCTCGCGTTCAAGGTCGCGGTGCACCCGTTCTTCGGTCGCCTCACCTACGTGCGCGTCTACTCCGGTCGCCTCGACAGCGGCGCCCAGGTCGTCAACTCGACCAAGGGCAAGAAGGAGCGCATCGGCAAGATCTTCCAGATGCACGCCAACAAGGAGATCCCGATCGACTCGGTGACCGCCGGCAACATCTACGCGGTGATCGGCCTGAAGGACACCACCACCGGTGACACCCTCTGCGACCCGAACAACCAGGTCGTCCTCGAGTCGATGACCTTCCCCGAGCCCGTCATCGAGGTCGCCATCGAGCCGAAGACCAAGGCCGACCAGGAGAAGCTCGGCACGGCGATCCAGAAGCTCGCCGAAGAGGACCCGACCTTCCGCACCGAGCAGAACCAGGAGACCGGTCAGACGGTCATCAAGGGCATGGGCGAGCTCCACCTCGACATCCTGGTCGACCGCATGAAGCGCGAGTTCAACGTCGAGGCCAACGTGGGCAAGCCCCAGGTCGCGTACCGCGAGACGATCAAGCGCGCGGTCGAGAAGCACGACTACACCCACAAGAAGCAGACCGGTGGTTCCGGCCAGTTCGCGAAGATCCAGTTCGCGATCGAGCCGCTCGAGATCGAAGGCGACAAGATCTACGAGTTCGAGAACAAGGTCACCGGTGGCCGCATCCCGCGCGAGTACATCCCCTCGATCGATGCCGGTTTCCGCGATGCCATGCAGTACGGCATCCTCGCCGGATACCCGATGGTCGGCGTCAAGGCGTCGATCCTCGACGGTGCAGCCCACGACGTCGACTCCTCGGAGATGGCGTTCAAGATCGCCGGCTCGATGGGCTTCAAGGAAGCCGCTCGCAAGGCGAACCCCGTTCTGCTCGAACCGCTGATGTCCGTCGAAGTCCGTACTCCTGAGGAGTACATGGGCGACGTCATCGGCGACCTGAACTCGCGTCGCGGTCAGATCCAGTCCATGGAGGATGCCGCAGGCGTGAAGGTCGTGCGTGCGCACGTCCCGCTCTCGGAGATGTTCGGTTACATCGGCGACCTTCGGTCGAAGACCTCTGGTCGCGCGGTGTACTCGATGGAGTTCCAGAGCTACGCGGAGGTCCCGAAGGCTGTGGCCGACGAGATCGTCCAGAAGAACAAGGGCGAATAGTCCGATACGCACGAACCTTCCGGTTCGCGTAACATATCAACACAACCCCCGTAGACCTCCGGTCGCAATCCAGCGCCCGGCGGTTCTACACGAGTCCTGAGGAGGACCCACAGTGGCTAAGGCCAAGTTCGAGCGGACCAAGCCGCACGTCAACATCGGAACGATCGGTCACGTCGACCACGGCAAGACCACGCTCACCGCAGCTATCTCGAAGGTGCTCGCCGACAAGTACCCGTCGGCCACCAACGTGCAGCGCGACTTCGCGTCGATCGACTCCGCTCCCGAAGAGCGCCAGCGCGGCATCACGATCAACATCTCGCACGTCGAGTACGAGACGCCGAAGCGCCACTACGCGCACGTCGACGCCCCTGGTCACGCCGACTACATCAAGAACATGATCACCGGTGCGGCTCAGATGGACGGCGCGATCCTCGTGGTCGCGGCGACCGACGGCCCGATGGCTCAGACGCGTGAGCACGTGCTGCTCGCCAAGCAGGTCGGCGTGCCGTACCTGCTCGTCGCGCTGAACAAGTCCGACATGGTCGACGACGAGGAGATCCTGGAGCTCGTCGAGCTCGAGGTCTCGGAGCTGCTCGCCAGCCAGGGCTTCGATGAGAACGCCCCCGTCGTCCGCGTGTCGGGCCTCAAGGCGCTCGAGGGCGACGAGAAGTGGGTTCAGTCGATCCTCGACCTCATGGAGGCCGTGGACAACAACATCCCCGACCCGATCCGCGACAAGGACAAGCCGTTCCTCATGCCGGTCGAGGACGTCTTCACGATCACCGGTCGTGGAACCGTCGTCACGGGCCGCGCCGAGCGTGGCACGCTGAAGATCAACTCCGAGGTCGAGATCGTCGGCATCCGCCCGACGCAGAAGACCACGGTCACCGGTATCGAGATGTTCCACAAGCAGCTCGACGAGGCATGGGCCGGCGAGAACTGCGGTCTGCTCCTTCGCGGCACCAAGCGCGAAGACGTGGAGCGCGGCCAGGTCGTCGTCGCACCCGGCTCGGTCACCCCGCACACGGGCTTCGAGGGCACCGCGTACATCCTCTCCAAGGAGGAAGGCGGGCGTCACAACCCGTTCTACGCGAACTACCGTCCGCAGTTCTACTTCCGCACCACCGACGTCACCGGCGTCATCACGCTGCCCGAGGGCACCGAGATGGTCATGCCCGGCGACACCACCGACATGACCGTTGAGCTGATCCAGCCCATCGCCATGGAAGAGGGCCTCGGCTTCGCCATCCGTGAGGGTGGACGCACCGTGGGTGCCGGTACGGTCACCAAGATCGTCAAGTAGGTTCACCTACTGATCGCCGACAGGGGTCGGGCCTTCGGGCCCGGCCCCTTTCGTGTACCCACGGGGGCTTCGTCCACAACCCGAGGCAGGGGGAGGGCTGCCGGCGGCACCGGGTCGGGCGGCGTCCGTGTGCCCCGTGGATCCGCCCTTCCCTGACGGGTGCGACGGTTCTACGCTGGACTGGATGGCAACTTCCCCCGCGCCATTGGTTCGATCGACGGTTCGCCCTGAGATTCAGGCTCTTCGGGCGCTCGCCGTCGGAGCGGTCGTGCTCCACCACGGGTGGCCCGCCGTCGCGCCGGCCGGCTACATGGGCGTCGACGTCTTCTTCGTCGTCTCGGGGTTCCTGATCACGGGGCTGCTGCTGCGCGATGCCGAGCAGCGCGGGCGCATCTCGCTCCGCACCTTCTACCTCCGGCGGGCCCGGCGGATCCTGCCCGCCGCCGTCACCGTGCTCGCCGTGGTGTCGGTGCTCACAATCCTGCTCGTGCCCCAGCGCGAATGGCGTTCGTGGTTCAGGGAGATCGTCGCGAGCGCGCTCTACTACGAGAACTGGCAGCTCGCGATCGACTCCCAGATCCCGCGACGGGCGGATCTCGAATCGACGCCCGTGCAGCACTTCTGGTCGCTCTCGGTCGAGGAGCAGTTCTACCTGTTCTGGCCGCTGCTGCTGATCGTCGCCATCTGGTTCGCGGCGCGCAGGGGAGTCGGCACGCGGCGGGTCCTCCTGCTCCTGCTCGGCGCGGTGACCGTGGCATCATTCGTGCACTGCGTCGTGCTGACGGCGCAGGACCCCGACCTCGCCTACTTCTCGACGTTCACGCGCACGTGGGAGTTCGGCGTCGGGGGACTGCTCGCGCTCGTCGCCGCGACGCCGCTTCGGGGGCACGAGGGCATGCGTGCCGCCGTGTCACTCGCCGGGCTCGCGGTCATCGTCGTGCCGATCGTCACGTTCCGATCGCCCGAGGTGTTCCCCGGTGCGATCGTGCTCGCGCCAGTGATCGGCACGCTCGCGGTGATCTGGGCGGGCATGCCGCAGCTCGCGTGGTCGCCGGCCCGGCTCGCCGCGCTGGCGCCCGTGCAGTGGATGGGCGACGTCTCGTACTCGCTCTACCTGTGGCACTGGCCGATCTTCATGTTCGTGCCGTACCTCACGGGCATGCCGAGCCCGCCGTGGCTCATGGTGCTGCTCGTCGCGGTCTCGTTCGTCGTCGCGGGCCTTTCGAAGCGGTACATCGAAGACCCGTTCCGCACCCCGACCCATGGCCTGCGCGCTCGGCCGGCGGTCGTGCTCGGCGCCACCGGTGCCGTGATCGCGCTCGTGGTCGGAGCCGGGGTGGTCGCGCCAGGCGTCGCGGCCGAGGGCAACGTCGCGTGTTCGCGCAGCGAGCGAGACTGAGCGAGGTCAGACGGGTGTGCCGTCGATCGTCGTCGCCAGTTCGATGCTGCCGTGAACACTGCGCGCCACCGTGCAGGACCGGTCGATCGCCTTGACCATGAGGTCGATGAGCTTCGCGCGCTCGGCCTCGTCGAGCGACGAGAGGTCGAGCAGCAGCTCCTCGTCGACGTGCGAGTACCGGTTCTCGGAGTCAGAGGTGCCGTGCGACCAGACCGTCATCGCGAAGTCGTCGCCGAGCCGCCGAGCTACGACCCGGTCGGCGCTCATGCCGGCACAGCCCGCGAGGGCGAGCTTCAGCAGCTCGCCGGGGGTGAAGTGCCCCTCGGCCTCCGCCGGCCCGATGCGCACGGTCGACCCGCGCTCGTTCACGCCCTCGAACGTGCGTTCGCCGGTCCGGCTGACCGAGACGCTGCCCGGCCCGATCCGCTCGCTCACCTGATGCGCATGCTCGGTCATGTACGCCTCCAGACGTGGTCGTCATGTCGATTCCATCACGGATGTCGCGGGGTCGGAACGTCCTCGTCTGCGACATCCCTGTGAACCGGACGGGCGCGACACGCCCGGGTTGCATGAAGGCACTCATTGTGGCAAACTCGATGAGTTCAACATTTCGAACGCGTGCACTCGTGCGCGCTGATCGGATCACTGTCAGGCAGTGCATAACCACCCGGTTCGCCCCGTTCCAACGGGGCTCAGGCGGGGGTCAGGTTAGGCCGCAGGCAGGAGAACAGACAAACCGACACTCACAACGCCATGGGCGACCATGTCTGCGTGCGCGTCGGCGGGCTCGAAGGTCGAGCGTGTCGAGAGCACCGCCCCGGTTCATCCGGGCGGGTGGTTTCGACAGGCTCGATCACCGGCCTTTGACAGAAGAACAGTGGTGCTTCACACGGAGTAGCTACGCGGCGTCCGATGCCCTCGGAAGGGGTAAGACGCCTTGACAGAGAGAGAGTCAGCAATGGCGGGACAGAAGATCCGCATTCGACTGAAGTCGTATGACCACGAGGTCATCGACACCTCGGCGCGCAAGATCGTCGACACGGTGACCCGCGCGGGTGCCACGGTCGTCGGCCCCGTGCCGCTTCCGACGGAGAAGAACGTGGTGTGCGTCATCCGATCGCCCCACAAGTACAAGGACAGCCGCGAGCACTTCGAGATGCGCACCCACAAGCGTCTCATCGACATCGTGGACCCGACGCCCAAGGCCGTCGACTCGCTCATGCGACTCGACCTGCCGGCCGACGTCAACATCGAGATCAAGCTCTGAGGTAACAGATGTCTTCCGCTACCAAGAACGTGAAGGGTCTGCTCGGCACCAAGCTCGGCATGACCCAGGTGTGGGACGAGAACAACAAGCTCGTGCCCGTGACCGTCATCGAGATCGCCCCCAACGTGGTCACCCAGCTCCGCACCGTCGAGAAGGACGGCTACGAGGCTGTGCAGATCGCTGCAGGCGCCATCGACCCGCGCAAGGTCAACCAGCCCGCGACCGGCCACTTCGCCGCCGCAGGCGTGACCCCCCGTCGCCACCTGACCGAGGTCCGCACCGCGGACGCCGCGTCGTACTCCCTCGGCCAGGAGCTCCCCGTCGAGGGTGCCTTCGAGGCCGGCCAGCTCGTCGACGTCGTCGGCACGAGCAAGGGCAAGGGCTTCGCCGGTGTCATGAAGCGCCACAACTTCAAGGGTGTCTCCGCTTCGCACGGTTCGCACCGCAACCACCGCAAGCCCGGTTCCATCGGTGCCTCGTCGACGCCCAGCCGCGTCTTCAAGGGCATGCGCATGGCCGGCCGCATGGGTGGCGAGCGCGTGACCGTGCTCAACCTCCGCGTGCACGCCGTCGACGCCGAGAAGGGCCTGCTGCTCGTCAAGGGCGCGGTTCCCGGTGCTCGCGGCCGTCTCGTTTTCGTCCGCAACGCAGTGAAGGGGGCGTAGTCCATGGCTACCGCCAACACCATTGACGTGCTCGACGCGACCGGCAAGAAGTCCGGCTCGGTCGAGCTGCCCGCCGAACTCTTCGACGTGCAGACCAACGTCCCGCTCATCCACCAGGTCGTCGTGGCCCAGCTCGCAGCAGCGCGCCAGGGTACGCACAAGACCAAGACCCGCGGCGAGGTTTCCGGCGCCGGTCGCAAGCCGTTCAAGCAGAAGGGCACCGGCCGCGCCCGTCAGGGTTCGATCCGCGCTCCTCAGATGACCGGCGGTGGCGTCGTGCACGGCCCGCAGCCGCGCGACTACTCGCAGCGCACCCCCAAGAAGATGATCGCAGCGGCCCTCCTCGGCTCGCTCTCCGACCGCGCTCGCGGCGGCCGCGTCCACGCGGTCACCGCCTTCACGGCCAGCGAGACGCCGAAGACCAAGGAAGCCGTCGCGCTCCTCGCAGCGATCGCTCCGGCGAAGCGCTTCCTCATCGTGCTCGCGCCCGGTGAAGAGCTCTCGCAGCGCGCGGTGCGGAACATCCCGACCGTGCACGTGCTGCGCGTCGACCAGCTGAACGCCTACGACGTGCTCGTCTCGGACGACATCGTCTTCAGCACCGCCGCACTCGAGTCCTTCGTGGCCTCGAAGTCGGCGAAGAAGGAAGAGGTCTCGGCATGAGTGCCGCCGCGAACAACAAGGACCCGCGCGACATCATCATCGCGCCCGTCGTCTCGGAGAAGAGCTACGGCCTGATCGACGAGGGCAAGTACACGTTCATCGTGGACCCCCGCTCGAACAAGACCGAGATCAAGCTCGCCATCGAGAAGATCTTCAACGTCCAGGTGGCGTCGATCAACACCCTGAACCGTCAGGGCAAGACCCGCCGTACCCGGTTCGGCATGGGCAAGCGCAAGGACACCAAGCGCGCGATCGTCACCCTCAAGTCCGGCTCGATCGACATCTTCACGGCTGTCGGCTAGGGAGCAGAGGAATAAGAATGGCTATTCGTAAGTACAAGCCCACGACTCCTGGTCGTCGCGGTTCGTCGGTCGCCGACTTCGCGGAGATCACTCGCTCCACGCCTGAGAAGTCGCTGCTCCGCCCGCTGCCGAAGACCGGTGGTCGCAACAACCAGGGCCGCATCACGACGCGTCACATCGGTGGTGGCCACAAGCGCCAGTACCGCGTGATCGACTTCAAGCGCAACGACAAGGACGGCGTCAACGCCAAGGTCGCTCACATCGAGTACGACCCCAACCGCACCGCGCGCATCGCGCTGCTGCACTTCGTCGACGGCACCAAGCGCTACATCCTGGCTCCGAACAAGCTCTCGCAGGGCGACATCGTCGAGTCGGGCCCCGGCGCCGACATCAAGCCCGGCAACAACCTGCCGCTGAAGAACATCCCCACCGGTACCGTGGTGCACGCCATCGAGCTGCGCCCCGGCGGCGGTGCCAAGATGGCTCGCTCGGCCGGTGCCTCCGTTCGCCTCGTTGCGAAGGACGGCCCCTACGCCCAGCTGCGCCTGCCCTCGGGCGAGATCCGCAACGTCGACGCGCGCTGCCGCGCGACCGTCGGCGAGGTCGGCAACGCCGAGCAGTCGAACATCAACTGGGGCAAGGCCGGCCGCATGCGCTGGAAGGGCGTCCGCCCGACCGTGCGTGGTGTCGCCATGAACCCGGTCGACCACCCGCACGGTGGTGGCGAGGGCAAGACGTCCGGTGGACGTCACCCCGTCAGCCCCTGGGGCCAGAAGGAAGGCCGTACGCGCAAGCGCGATCTTCCCAGCGACAAGCTCATCGTTCGCCGCCGTAACGTCGGCAAGAAGCGCAAGTAGGAGTTGTAGAAGATGCCACGCAGTCTGAAGAAGGGCCCCTTCGTCGATGACCACCTGCTTCGCAAGGTGATCACGGCGAACGAGGCCGGCAGCAAGAACGTCATCAAGACGTGGTCGCGCCGCTCGATGATCATCCCGGCGATGCTGGGTCACACCATCGCGGTGCACGACGGCCGCAAGCACATCCCGGTGTTCGTCACCGAGACCATGGTGGGTCACAAGCTCGGCGAGTTCGCCCCCACCCGCACCTTCCGTGGACACGTGAAGGACGACAAGAAGGGCCGTCGCCGCTAAGCGGTGACGTGAAGGAGGAGAAGAAATGGTGGAGTCGATCGCACGCGTGCGACACATCCGCGTCACCCCCATGAAGGCCCGCCGCGTCGTCAACATGATCCGCGGGCGCCAGGCACAGGAGGCACTTGCCATCCTGAAGTTCGCCCCCCAGGGTGCGAGCGAGCCGGTGTACAAGCTCGTCGCCTCGGCCATCGCGAACGCTCGCGTCAAGGCCGATGCCACGAACACCTACCTGGACGAGCAGGACCTCTACATCAGCCGCGCATTCGTCGATGAGGGCACCACCCTCAAGCGATTCCAGCCGCGCGCTCAGGGTCGTGCCTTCCGCATCAACAAGCGAACGAGCCACATCACCGTCGTGCTCGCCACGCCCGAGGAGGGTACGAAGTAATGGGTCAGAAAGTCAACCCGTACGGCTTCCGTCTCGGCATCACCACCGACCATGTGTCGCGGTGGTTCTCCGACTCGACGAAGCCCGGTCAGCGCTACGCCGACTACCTTGCAGAAGACATCAAGATCCGTCGACTGCTGCAGACGTCGCTGGACCGCGCCGGTGTCTCGCGCATCGAGATCGAGCGCACCCGCGACCGTGTCCGCGTGGACATCCACACGGCACGTCCCGGCATCGTGATCGGCCGCCGCGGCGCCGAGGCCGAGCGCATCCGCGCCGACCTCGAGAAGCTCAGCGGCAAGCAGATCCAGCTGAACATCCTCGAGGTGAAGAACCCCGAGGCCGACGCTCAGCTCGTCGCTCAGGGCATCGCCGAGCAGCTCTCCGCTCGTGTGGCATTCCGCCGCGCGATGCGCAAGGGTCTGCAGGGTGCTCAGCGCGCCGGCGCCAAGGGCGTCCGCATCCAGGTCTCCGGCCGCCTCGGCGGCGCCGAGATGAGCCGTTCCGAGTTCTACCGCGAAGGCCGTGTGCCCCTGCACACCCTGCGCGCGAACATCGACTACGGCTTCTACGAGGCGAAGACCACCTTCGGCCGCATCGGTGTGAAGGTCTGGATCTACAAGGGCGACATCACCAACAAGGAGCTCGCCCGCGAGCAGGCCAACCAGAAGTCGTCGCGCCCCGAGCGCAGTGACCGTCCCCGCCGAGCGCCCAAGGCGCAGGAGCCGGTGGCAGCAGGAGTTGAGGCATAACCATGTTGATTCCCCGTCGAGTCAAGTACCGCAAGCAGCACCACCCCGGCCGTTCGGGCCACGCCACCGGCGGCACGAAGGTCACCTTCGGTGAGTTCGGCATCCAGGCGTTGACCCCCGCGTACGTGACGAACCGTCAGATCGAGTCCGCTCGTATCGCCATGACGCGTCACATCAAGCGCGGCGGCAAGGTGTGGATCAACATCTACCCCGACCGTCCGCTCACGAAGAAGCCGGCCGAAACCCGAATGGGTTCCGGTAAGGGTTCGCCCGAGTGGTGGGTCGCGAACGTCAAGCCGGGTCGAGTCCTCTTCGAGGTCTCCGGCGTCTCCGAGGAACTCGCTCGTGAGGCCATGACCCGTGCCATCCACAAGCTGCCCCTCAAGGCACGCATCATCAAGCGCGAGGAGGGCGACGCATAATGGCCGTCGGCACCAAGGAGCTCAGCCCCGTCGAGCTCGACACCTTTGAAGACGAGCGACTCGTCGATGAGCTGAAGAAGGCCAAGGAAGAGCTGTTCAACCTGCGCTTCCAGTCGGCCACCGGTCAGCTCGAAAGCCACGGCCGCCTCCGGGCGGTCAAGCGCGACATCGCGCGCATCTACACGGTCATCCGCGAGCGCGAACTCGGCATCCGGGCAACGCCCGCGCCGGTCGAGGTTCCGGTCAAGGCCGAGAAGAAGACGAAGAAGGCCAAGGCCGAGGCATCCGCTGATGCTGCAGCCGAGGTCGAAGAGACGAAGGAGGCCTGATCATGGCTGAGACCAAGAAGGCTTCGGCCGAGGTCGACACCGCGGCCGAGCTCGTCCGCGGCTACCGCAAGGTTCGTCGCGGCTACGTCGTCAGCGACAAGATGGACAAGACCATCGTCGTCGAGGTCGAGGACCGCGTGAAGCACCCGCTGTACGGCAAGGTCATCCGCCGTACCTCGAAGGTCAAGGCGCACGACGAGCTGAACACCGCCGGCATCGGCGACCTCGTCGTGATCAGCGAGACCCGTCCCCTCTCCGCCACGAAGCGCTGGCGCCTCGTCGAGATCGTCGAGAAGGCCAAGTAAGCCTCGGGCTTACTTGAAAGAAGGAGATTCAAAGTGCTTCAGCAGGAATCACGAGTCAAGGTCGCCGACAACACCGGCGCCAAGGAGCTGCTCACGATCCGCGTCCTCGGTGGCTCGAAGCGCCGGTACGCCGGCCTCGGTGACACCATCGTCGCGACCGTCAAGGACGCGATCCCCGGCGGCAACGTCAAGAAGGGCGATGTGGTCAAGGCCGTCATCGTCCGCACCGTCAAGGAGACCCGTCGTCCCGACGGCTCCTACATCAAGTTCGACGAGAACGCCGCAGTGATCCTGAAGAACGATGGTGACCCCCGCGGCACCCGTATCTTCGGACCGGTCGGTCGCGAGCTTCGCGACAAGAAGTTCATGAAGATCATCTCGCTGGCACCGGAGGTTATCTAGTCATGGCCAACATCAAGAAGGGTGACCTCGTTCAGGTCATCTCGGGCCGCAGCCAGGCTCGCGGCGGAGACCGTGGCAAGCAGGGCAAGGTCCTCGAGGTGCTCGTCGCCGAGAACCGCGTCGTCGTCGAAGGCATCAACTTCGTGACGAAGCACGTTCGCGTCGGCCAGACGCAGCGCGGCTCGAAGACCGGCGGCATCGAGACCGTCGAGGCCCCGATCCACGTCTCGAACGTCGCACTCGTCGACCCCGAGTCGAAGAAGCCGACCCGCGTCGGTTTCCGCATCGAGACCGTGACGAAGGACGGCGTCGAGAAGACCGTCCGCGTCCGCTACGCAAAGAAGTCAGGTAAGGACCTGTAATGACCGACACGGCTACGCAGGCTGGCAAAATCCAGCCGCGCCTGAAGACCAAGTACCGGGACGAGATCTCGAAGACCCTCACCGAGGAGCACGGCTACACCAACGTGCACCAGGTTCCGGGTCTCGTGAAGATCGTCGTGAACATGGGTGTCGGCGAGGCCGCGCGCGATGGCAAGGTCATCGACGGCGCGATCGCCGATCTCACCAAGATCACCGGCCAGAAGCCGCAGGTCACCAAGGCTCGCAAGTCCATCGCGCAGTTCAAGCTGCGCGAGGGCCAGCCGATCGGTGCCCACGTCACGCTTCGCGGCGACCGCATGTGGGAGTTCCTCGACCGCCTGCTCTCGCTCGCACTGCCCCGTATCCGCGACTTCCGCGGTCTCTCGGACAAGCAGTTCGACGGCACCGGCAACTACACCTTCGGTCTCACGGAGCAGTCGATGTTCCACGAGATCGACCAGGACAAGATCGACCGCGTCCGCGGCATGGACATCACTGTGGTGACCACGGCCAAGACGGACGAAGAGGGCCGCGCGCTGCTCAAGCAGCTCGGCTTCCCCTTCAAGTCGGCCGAGTCCGCCAACTGAACCCCGGATGCTGCGGGCGCACGCCCGCAGCATCCGACCCGGTCTCCCGCATCCGTGGAAGACCGACACCACAGGTCATCGCTCGTGTAACGGGCGCTGAAACCTGGTGAACGTAAGGAAACACTCGTCATGACGATGACCGACCCGGTCGCTGACATGCTGACCCGTCTGCGGAACGCGAACTCCGCACACCACGACTCCGTGTCGATGCCCAACTCCAAGCTCAAGGCGAACATCGCCGAGATCTTGAAGAAGGAGGGCTACATCGCGGACTTCGAGCTGACCGATGCTCGCGTGGGCAAGACGCTGACGCTGCAGCTCAAGTTCGGCCCCAACCGCGAGCGTTCGATCGCTGGCATCAAGCGCGTCTCCAAGCCCGGCCTCCGCGTCTACGCGAAGTCGACGGAGCTCCCCAAGGTGCTCGGCGGCCTCGGCGTTGCCATCCTGTCCACCTCCAGCGGTCTGCTCACCGACCGTCAGGCCGAGAAGAAGGGCGTAGGCGGAGAAGTCCTCGCCTACGTGTGGTAGTTCCATGTCACGAATCGGACGTCTCCCCATCGACATCCCCGCGGGCGTCGAGGTCAAGATCGACGGCCAGGCCGTTTCGGTGAAGGGCCCGAAGGGCGAGCTCGCGCTCACCGTCGCCGCCCCCATCGAGGTCAAGCTCGAAGAGAACCAGGTTCTCGTCACACGCCCCGACGACGAGCGCACCTCGCGCTCGCTGCACGGCCTCACGCGTACCCTCATCGCCAACCAGATCATCGGCGTGACCCAGGGCTACTCCAAGGGGCTCGAGATCGTCGGAACCGGTTACCGCGTCGCGCAGAAGGGCTCGTCGCTCGAGCTCGCGCTCGGTTTCTCGCACCCCGTCGTCGTCGACGCACCCACCGGCATCACGTTGACCGTCGAGGGCAACAACAAGATCACGGTCGCGGGCATCGACAAGCAGGCGGTCGGCGAGGTCGCCGCGAACATCCGCAAGATCAAGAAGCCCGAGCCGTACAAGGGCAAGGGCATCCGCTACGCCGGCGAGGTCGTGCGTCGCAAGGCCGGAAAGTCAGGTAAGTAATCATGGCTGTGAAGACCAAGACGGCAGCGCGTTCGCGCCGCCACACCCGCCTTCGCAAGAAGGTCGTCGGCACCGAGCTGCGCCCGCGCCTCGTCGTCACCCGCTCGGCACGTCACGTGTTCGTGCAGGTCGTCGACGACAGCAAGGGCCTGACCGTCGCCAGCGCCTCGACCATGGAGGCAGACCTCCGTGTGTTCGACGGTGACAAGACCGCCAAGGCCAAGAAGGTCGGCGAGCTCGTCGCAGAGCGTGCGAAGAAGGCCGGCATCGAGTCCGTCGTCTTCGACCGCGGCGGCAACAAGTACGCCGGTCGTGTCGCAGCGATCGCCGATGGAGCGCGAGAGGCAGGGCTCAACCTGTGAGCGAGAACACTACGAAGGAGACCGAGGTGACCGCAGAGGCACCCGTCGAGACGGCAGCAGCTTCGGAGCCGGCTCGGAACGAGCGCGACAACCGTCGCGGCGGCGGTCGTGACCGCAACCAGGGTGGCCGCGACCGCGGTGGCCGTGACGCCGAGAAGAGCCAGTTCCTCGAGCGCGTCGTGACCATCAACCGCGTGTCGAAGGTCGTCAAGGGCGGCCGTCGCTTCAGCTTCACGGCGCTCGTCGTCGTGGGTGACGGCAACGGACTCGTCGGCGTCGGCTACGGCAAGGCGCGCGAGGTCCCGACTGCGATCTCGAAGGGCGTCGAGGAGGCGAAGAAGAACTTCTTCCGCGTCCCCCGCGTCGGAGCCACCATCCCGCACCCCGTCCAGGGTGAGGCCGCAGCCGGCGTCGTCCTGCTGCGCCCGGCTTCGGCCGGTACCGGTGTCATCGCCGGTGGACCCGTGCGTGCGGTGCTCGAGTGCGCCGGCATCCACGACGTGCTGAGCAAGTCGCTCGGCTCGTCGAACACCATCAACATCGTGCACGCCACGGTCGCCGCCCTGAAGGAGCTCGAAGAGCCCCGTGCAGTCGCAGCCCGTCGTGGCCTCGCCTACGACGAGGTCGCTCCGGCCCGTCTGCTGCGTGCCGAGGCCCAGGCGGCCGAGGCCGCCGCAGCAGCGAAGGCAGGTGCCTGATGGCCAAGCAGCTGAAGGTGACCCAGATCAAGTCCAAGGTGAGCGAGAAGCAGTACCAGCGCGACACGCTGCGCAGCCTCGGACTCAAGCGCATCGGTGACTCGGTGATTCGCGAGGACAACTCGCAGAACCGCGGCTACGTGAACACCGTCGCGCACCTCGTGAAGGTTGAGGAGATTGACTAATGGCTGACGAGAAGAAGGACGTCGCCGCCGAAGCCCCCAAGAAGGCTCCGGCGAAGAAGACGGCCGACAAGCCCGCCGCCGCGAAGGCAGCCCCCAAGGCTGCCGCCGAGAAGAAGGCCCCCGCCAAGGCCACCGCAGCGAAGGCCGACTCGGCCGCCGCTGAGAAGGCTCCGGCGAAGAAGGCCCCCGCGAAGGCTGCGTCCTCCAAGACGGCCGCTGCCAAGGCGGACGTCGCGGAGAAGCGCGAGCAGGTGCTGAAGGTTCACCACCTCCGCCCCGCTCCCGGCGCCAAGAAGGACAAGACCCGCGTCGGACGCGGTGAGGGTTCGAAGGGCAAGACGGCAGGTCGCGGTACCAAGGGCTCGAAGGCTCGCAACAACATCCGCCCCGGGTTCGAGGGTGGCCAGCTTCCGTACCACATGCGTGCGCCGAAGCTCCGCGGCTTCAAGAACCCGTTCCGCGTCGAGTACCAGGTCGTGAACCTGGAGAAGCTCGCCGAGCTGTACCCGAAGGGCGGCGACGTCACGATCGCCGACCTCGTCGAGAAGGGCGCCGTTCGCAAGAACGAGCGCGTCAAGGTTCTCGGCAACGGTGACATCCAGGTGAAGCTCAACGTCGCGGTCGACAAGGTCTCCGGCTCGGCCGAGCAGAAGATCGTCGCCGCTGGCGGCTCGGTCAAGTAGACCGGAAACAGCACCGATTGCACGAGCCAGTCGGGACCTCGCGTATGATTCACGGGGGTCTCGACTGGCTCGAGCCGCATATGGACTGACTCCACACGGAGCAACAGGAGGACGAGTGTTCAACGCCATCGGGCGGATCTTCCGCACGCCGGATCTTCGCCGCAAGCTCGGCTTCACGCTGGGCATCGTCGCCCTGTTCCGGCTGGGTTCGTTCATTCCCGCGCCATTCGTGGACTTCGGCAACGTTCAGGCGTGTCTCGCCGCCAACCAGACGGCCACGGGTCTCTACGACCTCGTGAACCTCTTCTCGGGCGGCGCACTGCTCCAGTTGTCGATCTTCGCGCTGGGCATCATGCCCTACATCACGGCGTCGATCATCGTTCAGCTGCTGCGCGTCGTGATCCCTCACTTCGAGACGCTGTACAAAGAGGGTCAGGCCGGCCAGAGCCGCCTCACCCAGTACACCCGGTACCTCACGATCGCCCTCGGCGTGCTCCAGTCGACCACGCTCATCACGGTCGCCCGCTCCGGCGCGCTCTTCCCCTCGAGCGCCCCCGAGTGCTCGCAGCTCATCACGAACGACGCCTGGTACGCGATCCTCCTCATGGTCATCACCATGACCGCCGGTACCGGCCTCATCATGTGGATGGGCGAGCTCATCACCGAGCGCGGCATCGGCAACGGCATGTCGCTCCTCATCTTCACCTCCATCGCCGCGACGTTCCCCGGCTCGCTCTGGGCCATCGGCATCGCACGCGGCTGGGACGTCTTCGCGATCGTGCTCGCCATCGGACTCCTCGTCGTCGTCGCCGTCGTGTTCGTCGAGCAGTCGCAACGGCGCATCCCGGTGCAGTACGCCAAGCGCATGGTCGGCAGGCGCACCTACGGTGGCAACAACACCTACATCCCGATCAAGGTCAACATGGCGGGCGTTGTGCCGGTCATCTTCGCCTCGTCGCTGCTCTACCTGCCGGCGCTCATCGCGCAGTTCAACACCCCGGCGGCGGGCGAGCAGCCCCAGGCCTGGGTCACCTGGATCACGAACAACCTGACGCAGGGCGGCCACCCGCTGTACATGCTGATGTACTTCCTGCTCATCGTCGGCTTCACGTACTTCTACGTCGCGATCACCTTCAACCCCGACGAGGTGTCGGAGAACATGAAGAAGTACGGCGGCTTCATCCCCGGCATCCGTGCGGGTCGCCCGACCGCGGAGTACCTCGACTACGTGCTCACCCGCATCACGCTCCCGGGCTCGTTCTACCTCGGCTTCATCGCCCTGATCCCGCTCATCGCATTCGCGATGGTCGGAGCCGACCAGAACTTCCCCTTCGGCGGCGCTTCGATCCTGATCATCGTCGGCGTCGGCCTCGAGACGGTCAAGCAGATCGACGCCCAGCTCCAGCAGCGACACTACGAAGGACTTCTCCGATGACGGCTTCCGCTACCGGCTCAGCTCGCTTCCTGATCGTCGGCCCCCAGGGTTCCGGCAAAGGGACGCAGGGTGTGCTCGTCGCGGAGGCGTTCGGAGTGCCCCAGGTCGCCACCGGAGACATCTTCCGCGCGAACGTGGCAGGCGGCACCGAACTCGGCAAGCGCGTCCAGGCGATCATCGAAGCCGGTGACCTCGTTCCCGACGAACTCACGAGCGAGCTCGTGCGCGATCGACTCGAGCAGGCGGATGCCGCGGGCGGCTTCCTCCTCGACGGGTACCCGCGCAATCGCGGTCAGGTCGACGACCTCGACGCGTTCCTCACTGGTCGCGGCGAGGCGCTCGACGCGGTGATCGAGCTCGTGGTGCCCCGCGAGGAGAGCATCGGTCGCCTGAAGCAGCGCGCGACCGACCAGGGTCGCACCGACGACACCGAAGAGGTCATCGCGAACCGCCTGGCGATCTACGAGCGCGAGACCGCACCGATCCTCGACGTGTACCGCGACCGTGGTGCCGTCGTGCGCATCGACGGCGTCGGCACGCTCGACGAGGTGACCGAGCGCATCTTCTCGGCGCTCGCCGCACGAGGGCTCGCGCCCAACGGCGTCTCCGCCTGAGCCGTTCGGTGTTCCGACGGTCCATCTACAAGTCGCCTGCCGAGCTCCGCTCGATGCAGGCGGCCGGTGAGCTGACCGCTGCGGCACTCGCGGAGGCGCGCCGACTGCTCGTCCCGGGCGCGACGCCCCTCGACCTCGATGCGGCTGCCGAGCGTGTGATCCGCGAGGGCGGCGGCGTGCCGAACTTCCAGCTCGTGCCCGGATATCGGCACACACTGTGCGTCTCGGTCGACGACGACGTCGTGCACGGCATCCCCGGAGACCGCCCGTTCCGTGCCGGCGACATCGTCTCGGTCGACGGCGGCGCGGAGGTCGCCGGCTGGAACGGCGATGCGGCGTTCACCGTCGTGCTGCCGGATGCCGAGCGGCCCGACGTGGTCTCCTCCCGTGGCGAGCTGAGCCGGGTCACCGAGGACGCCCTGTGGCTCGGCATCGCCACGCTGGCGCGCGCCACGCACCTCAACGAGGTCGGCGCCGCGATCGAGGACTTCGTCCACGGCGAGGGCGCGTACGGCATCCTCACCGACTACGTCGGTCATGGCATCGGGCGCACGATGCACGAGGAACCGCCCGTCTTCAACTACCGCGTGGATCGTCGCGGACCGGCGGTCAAGCCCGGGCTCGTCGTGGCGATCGAGCCGATGATCGTCGGCGGGTCCGTCGACACGTTCACGCGCGACGACGACTGGACCGTCACCACCTCCGACGGTTCGGACTCCGCGCACTGGGAGCATTCCGTCGCGGTGCACGCCGACGGCATCTGGGTGCTCACCGCCGCCGACGGCGGGGCCGCAGGGCTGGCGCGGTTCGGGGTGCGCCCCGCCCCCATCGCCTGATCCACTGGGCCGGCACGCCGCTTCGCGCGTCGGGTGAGGCTTCGACCAGAAACGCCGTGGTGCGTACGGTGTCGGGTGGCTCTCGGCCCGCCGGTCGCCGCCACGAACCTCTCGGCGCCCGCTCGGCAGGCGGCTAGGGTGAATGCAGAACGGATACTCGCAACGGAGGCCGGGCGGATGAGGGAGATCACAGGGACCGGGATCGGCCAGGGCGTGGCCATCGGCCCGGTCGTGCGGATGGCTGAACGACTGCCGGAGCCCGCCGATACGGCGAGCACGCTCGATCCGGAGCGGGAATCGACACGGGCCGGGGATGCGCTGTCCGCCGTGGCCGCCGAGCTGTCGCGTCGTGGCGCGATGGCCGGCGGAGCGGGCAAGGACGTGCTCGAGGCGCAGGCCATGATGGCCCAGGATCCGAGTCTCGTCGACCTCGTCGATGCGAAACTGGCGGAGGGCGCCACGGCGGAGCGCGCGGTCTTCGAGGCGTTCGCGTCGTATCGACGACGGCTCACGGAGATGGGCGGTTACCTGGGGGAGCGGGCCGCCGATCTCGACGACGTCTCCCAGCGGGTGATCGCAGAGCTGATGCAGGTGCCGGCGCCGGGCGTGCCGGACCCTGGCCATCCGTTCGTGCTCGTCGCACACGACCTCGCTCCCGCCGACACCGCGCTGCTCGACCTCGACCGGGTGCAGGCGCTCGTGACCGTCGAGGGCGGTCCCACCTCGCACACCGCCATCCTCGCCCGCGAGAGGTCGCTCGTCGCCGTCGTCGGTGCTGCGGACGCCGCGCGGCTCGTCGACGGCGACACCGTCGTCGTCGATGCAGCCAGGGGCCTCGTCATCGTGTCGCCCTCCGACGAACAGCTGTCGGGTGCGCGAGCCCGGATCGAGGAGCGTGCCGCGTCGGCTGCGGCACCGTCGGCACCGGGCGCGCTCGCGGACGGCACGCCGGTGCCGCTGCTCGCGAATCTCGGCTCCGTCGATGACGCGGCCGAGGCCGTGCGCCTCGGCGCGGAGGGCGTCGGGCTCTTCCGCACCGAGTTCCTCTTCCTCGGCGCCGACGTCGCCCCGAGCGTGCGGGAGCAGCAGGTCGAGTACGCACGGCTGCTCGCCGCGTTCCCCGGGCGGAAGGTCGTGGTCCGCGTGCTCGACGCCGGTGCCGACAAGCCGCTCGCCTTCGTCAACGATGCGCCCGAGGCGAACCCCGCACTCGGGCTGCGCGGCATCCGAGCGCTCCGACATGCCGAGGCGATCCTGCGCGACCAGCTGACCGCGCTCGCGGCCGCCGCCTCGGAGACGGAGGCCGAACTGCAGGTCATGGCCCCGATGATCGCGACCGTCGAGGAGACGCGCTACTTCGTGGGGCTCGCGAAGGAGCTCGGCATCGACGTCGCCGGCGTGATGGTCGAGACGCCGTCGGCGGCGCTGATCGCCGACCGTGTGCTTGCGGCGGCCGACTTCGCGTCGATCGGCACGAACGACCTCACGCAGTACACGATGGCCGCCGATCGCCTGCTCGGCACCGTGGCGACGCTGCAGGACCCGTGGCACCCCGCGGTGCTGCGCCTCATCTCCGAGGTGGGTGCGGCCGGCGTCGCGCTCGGGCGGCCCGTCGGCATCTGCGGCGAGGCCGCTGCGGATCCGCTGCTGGCCGTCGTGCTCGTCGGTCTCGGGGCCACCAGCCTGTCGATGTCGCCCTCGGCGCTCGCCGACGTCCGTGCCTCGCTGAAGCGATTCGGTGCCGACGACGCGAGAGCCCTCGCCCGGGCCGCACTCTCGGCCGAGGACGCGGCGGCGGCGCGAGCGGCGGCGGGGTCGCTCGCGGCCGAGATCTCCGCGCGGGGCGGATCAGGGGCGTAGTGCGACGCACCGGCCCGGGCCGTCTGCGCGCTCGACTGGCGAAAACGCTCGGAATCACCTAGAGTTGACCCTTGGTGTTCTGCACGCCTGCTTCGGCATGCCTGACGGCCTCTGAATTCAGGGGACTCGGGCTCGGCGAGCGGAACCATCGCACGACCAGCATCCCAAACTCCAAGCGATAGTGAGGCTATGGCCAAGAAAGACGGCGTCATCGAGATTGAAGGCTCGGTTGTCGAGGCCCTCCCGAACGCGATGTTCCGGGTGGAACTCACGAACGGCCACAAGGTCCTCGCGCACATCTCAGGAAAGATGCGCCAGCACTACATCCGCATCCTCCCCGAGGACCGCGTGATCGTCGAGCTGAGCCCATACGACCTGACGCGCGGCCGCATCGTCTACCGCTACAAGTAAACGGCTGCTCGGAAAGTAACGGCCCGCGACATCTCGCGGGTACGAGGACAGCGACACATCAAGGAACAATCGTGAAGGTCAACCCCAGCGTCAAGCCCATCTGCGACCACTGCAAGGTGATTCGCCGCCACGGCCGCGTCATGGTCATCTGCAAGTCGAACCCGCGCCACAAGCAGCGCCAGGGCTAGTCACCAGACAAGGGGCGCGCCGCGTGCGTGCCCCTCATCCCACAACTGAATACATCGGCAGCGCCAGAACCGCAGGCATCCACGGATGCCGCGGGGACACCTCGAGTCGGAGGCTCGGGCACCGGCGTTGCTCCACACCTCCACTTCGAATCAGGAGAAGCCACACATGGCACGTCTGGCAGGAGTCGACATCCCGCGCGAGAAGCGCGTGGAGATCGCACTGACTTACATCTACGGCGTCGGCCGCACGCGAGCGCTCACCACGCTCGCCGAGACCGGCATCGACGGAAACATCCGCGTGAAGGACCTCAGCGACGACCAGCTCATTGCGCTGCGCGACTACATCGAGGGCAACTTCAAGGTCGAGGGTGACCTCCGCCGTGAGGTCGCCGCCGACATCCGCCGCAAGGTCGAGATCGGCTCGTACGAGGGCATCCGCCACCGTCGCGGTCTCCCGGTCCGCGGCCAGCGCACCAAGACCAACGCTCGTACCCGCAAGGGCCCGAAGCGCACCGTCGCCGGCAAGAAGAAGCCCGGCCGCAAGTAACCGCTCGTCGCCAGATCTAGGAGATTTCACACATGGCAGCACCCAAGGCGGCTACTCGCAAGCCGCGCAAGAAGGAAAAGAAGAACATCGCCGTGGGCCAGGCCCACATCAAGTCGACGTTCAACAACACGATCGTCTCGATCACCGACACCAACGGTGCCGTGATCAGCTGGGCCTCCTCCGGTGGCGTCGGCTTCAAGGGCTCGCGCAAGTCGACCCCGTTCGCCGCGCAGCTCGCCGCAGAGTCGGCAGCCCGCCAGGCGCAGGAGCACGGCATGAAGAAGGTCGACGTGTTCGTCAAGGGTCCCGGCTCCGGCCGCGAGACCGCGATCCGCTCGCTCCAGGCCGCAGGCCTCGAGGTCGGCAGCATCAACGACGTGACGCCTCAGGCTCACAACGGATGCCGCCCGCCCAAGCGTCGCCGCGTCTGATTCCCTCCCGGTGATCGAGGAGTGGCCCGCTTCTGCCGGGCCCTCCTCGATCGCCGGGACATCCGTTCTCTCACACAACTCAAGATCCTCGTACTCGCAGGTGTCATATAGCGGACACCCTGCCGAAAGGAATCAACAGTGCTGATCGCACAGCGCCCGACGCTCACCGAAGAGAACATCTCGGAGTTCCGTTCGCGTTTCGTGATCGAGCCCCTCGAGCCGGGCTTCGGTTACACCCTGGGCAACTCGCTCCGTCGCACCCTCCTCTCCTCGATCCCCGGCGCGGCCGTGACGAGCATCCGCATCGACGGCGTGCTCCACGAGTTCTCGACGGTTCCGGGTGTGAAGGAGGATGTCACCGAGATCATCCTCAACATCAAGAACCTGGTCGTCTCCAGCGAGCACGACGAGCCGATCACCGCGTACCTGCGCAAGCAGGGTGCCGGTGAGGTCACCGCAGCCGACATCTCCGCTCCGGCGGGCGTCGAGGTGCACAACCCCGAGCTGGTCATCGCGACGCTCAACGACTCGGCGAAGTTCGAGCTCGAGCTCACGATCGAGCGCGGCCGCGGCTACGTCTCGGCCAGCCAGAACCGCAACGAGTACTCCGAGGCCGGCCAGATCCCGGTCGACTCGATCTACTCGCCGGTCCTGAAGGTCACCTACCGCGTCGAGGCCACCCGTGCCGGCGAGCGCACCGACTTCGACCGCCTCGTGGTCGACGTCGAGTCGAAGCCGGCCATCACGCCGCGCGACGCGATCGCCTCGGCGGGCCGCACGCTCACCGAACTGTTCGGTCTCGCCCGCGAGCTGAACACCGCTGCCGAGGGCATCGAGATCGGCCCCGCGCCGGTCGACGCCGTGCTCTCCAGCGAGCTCTCGATCCCGATCGAAGACCTCGACCTCTCGGTGCGCAGCTACAACTGCCTGAAGCGCGAGGGCATCAACACGGTGTCCGAGCTCGTCGCCCTGTCGGAGTCGCAGCTCATGAACATCCGCAACTTCGGCCAGAAGTCGGTGGATGAGGTCAAGGACAAGCTCACCGAAATGGGCCTGTCGCTGAAGGACTCCGTCCCCGGATTCGACGGGGCCCACTTCTACACGGGCTTCGACGACGAGAACTAGGCAGACCTCGCGGTCGCCCACCAACCCCCACCTACTGGAGAGAACGAACCATGCCGAAGCCCACGAAGGGCCCCCGCCTCGGAGGCGGCCCCGCCCACGAGCGGTTGATGCTCGCGAACCTCGCTGCAGCGCTGTTCACGCACAAGCGCATCACCACCACCGAGACGAAGGCCAAGCGCCTCCGTCCGCTGGCCGAGCGTCTGGTGACGTTCGGCAAGCGCGGCGACCTGCACGCGCGCCGTCGCGTGCTCGCCGTCATCGGCGACAAGACCGTCGTGCACGAGCTGTTCACGGTCATCGCCCCCCAGGTCGCCGACCGTGAGGGCGGCTACACCCGCATCACGAAGATCGGCAACCGCAAGGGCGACAACGCGCCCATGGCGGTCATCGAGCTCGTGCTCGAGCCCGTGACCCCGAAGAAGCGCGCCGCGAAGCCGGCCGCTGCCGAGGCGCCCGTCGCCGAGGAGGCTCCGGCCGAGGTCGTCGAGGAGACGACCGAGGTCGAGTCGACCGACGCAGCCGCTGAGGAGACGACCGAGGTCGTCGCCGACGAGGCGGAGGCCGCCGAGGCCAAGTAGCCTCGAGTTCGATCACGAAGGGCCCCGGTGCGAGCACCGGGGCCCTTCGCCGTCTCCGCCGCGAGGCCGCCGTCTAGGCTGGAGCGGTGACCGAGCACGAACTGTCGCCGCTCTTCGAGCGCATCGCATGCCCCGAGACGATGCCGACACTTGCACATCCCGACGTCGAGACATGGCGTCCGGTCGGCGACCACGACCTCGACCTGATCGTCGTGCTCGAGGCGGCCATGGCGGCCGCCGATCATCCGGAGTACGCGCTTCCGCGAGCAGAGCTCGCCGACGACCTCGGGATGTCGTTCGTCGATCGTGAGCGCGACTCGATCGTGGCGCTGGATGCCGACGGCCGTGCGGTGGCCTGGGGACTCGTGCACCACCCGCCGGGGCACGACACCCTCGTGCGCTCGATCCTCGTCGGCGGGGTGCATCCCGAGTGGCGTCGTCGGGGCATCGGCCGCGTCCTTCTCGCCTGGCAGCGAGCGCGTGGCGAACAGCAGCTCGCGGCATCCGATCTGCCGCTTCCGGGGTGGATCATGGGATTCACCGACGATCGTGCGCGCGGAGCCGGCCCGTTGCTCGAGTCGGAGGGCTTCACCGCCGCGCGGTACTTCGCCGGATTGCGCCGCGATCTCGGGGAGCCGGTCGACGACGTCCGCGCCGGCGCGGGCATCCGCGTCGAGGCGCTGCAGGCGACGCGGGCCGACGAGGTGAGGACGGCCCGGAACGACGCCTTCCGCGATCACTGGGGCAGCCAGCCGAGGTCGGAGGAGGAATGGCGCGTCTTCCTCTCGAGCGCGGTGTTCCGCATGGACCTCTCGGTCGTCGCCATCGACGAGGCGAGCGATCGGGTCGTGGGATTCGTGCTGGGCGAGGTGAACGAAGACGACTGGGACGGGCAGGGGTTCTCGAGCGTGCACGTCCCCCTGGTCGGCGTGGTGCGCGGCCACCGCGGACGCGGCGTCGCGAAGGCCCTGCTGGCGGCTCATCTCATCGCCGCAGGAGACGCCGGACTCGAGTACTCGACACTCGAGGTCGACGCTGCGAACCCGACCGGGGCGTTCGCACTGTACGAGGCGATGGGATTCCGTGCGGCGACCACCGAGACCAGTTACACGATCGTGGTCTGAGGCGGCGCGACGAGCCGGGTGCGCACCTCGGCGCTGAGCGAGGTGCACAGCTTCGGTGTGCACGCACTGAGGCCGTTCGCGTTGTGCCACAATCTGTTCTCAGCGCCGCAGTCAACGGTGCTCGAAGAGGAGCATCGTGGCCGCCGTCCGCATCCCGGTCGACCGGGATCTCTCGATCGACTTCGCCCGCGCCTTCTGTCTGCCGATCGTGGTGCTGCTGCACGCGCTGCAGATGGGCATCGGCGGCGACCCGCTGCGGGCGTTCAACGCGCTCGACGGCTTCGAGCCCCTCGCCTGGGCCACCTGGCCGCTCATGATCATGCCCGTCTTCTTCATCTGCGGCGGATTCGCCTCGATCACCCAGTGGCGGCGGCTGCGCGGACACGGAGAGACGGTCTCCCACTACATCCGGATCCGCGCCATCCGTCTGGCGCAGCCGGTGGTCGCGCTCGTCGCCGCGGTCGGAGCGGTGCTCGCGGGCATGCTCCTCGCCGGGGTCGACGCCGAGTTCGTGCGCACCTTCGCAGTGCGGCTCGCCGAGCCGCTCTGGTTCATCCCGGTCTACCTGATCTGCACCGCGTTCGTGCCCACGATGTCGTGGCTCCACCGGCACGCGCCGTGGCCTGCCTATCTCGGGCTCGCGGCGGCGGTCGTCGTCGTCGACGTGCTCGTGCGCGGGTTCGGTGTGCCGGTCGGGGCGCTCAACTGGATCTTCGTCTGGTTGTTCGCGCAGCAGCTCGGGTTCGGGCTCCGCGACGGCTGGTTCGCACGACGGTCGCGGCTCGTGCTCCTCGGCGTCGCGGTCGGGGCGTACGGGGTCATCGGCGTGCTCGTCACCTGGTTCGGCTACTCGCACGACATGCTCGACAACCTCAACCCGCCGACGCTCGCGATCCTCGCTCTCGCCCTCGGCCAGGCGTGCCTGTTCGCGCTCGCGCAGCCGGCCATCCGGCGCATGATGCACTGGCGGCCGATGCTCGGCGCCGTGTTCGTCTTCGGCGTGTACGGCATGGTCATCTACCTCTGGCACACCTTCGCGATGGCGGTCGTGACGGCGTTGCAGTTGCTCTTCGGGCTGCCGTTCCCGCCGGTGCTCTCGCCGGCGTGGTGGGCGACGCGTCCGCTCTGGATCATCGCCATCGCAGTCGTGGTGGCCGGATGCTGCGTGGTCGTGCCGCGTCTCGAAGCGCGCTGGCCCAATCCGGTCGAACGCAGGACCCCGCTCGCAGCGGTGCTGCTCTGGAGCGCGTCCGCCGTGGCCGGCGTCGGCGTGCTGCTCGTGCTGGGATACGTTCCCTGGCAGAACGGGCTGCTGGGCTGGACGCTCGTGACGGTCGCAGTGGTCGCCCTCATCGTCGGAGGTCCGGGCGCGCGGCTGCGGGCTGCAGCGCCGGCCGAGCTTCCGAGCACGGCGGCCGCGTCGGCGCCGCGATCGTAGGCTTGACTGCATGGTCGTCTCCGAATCCGTCGCGTCGCCCGGCACCGGTGGGTATCCGGCCGTTCCAGCGGGCGCCGATGACGGCTGGGTCCGCGTGCGGCTCTCGATCGCGTACGACGGCACCCGCTTCAACGGATGGAGCCGGCAGCCGGGCCTGCGCACCGTCCAGGGCGTCGTCGAGGACGCGCTCGGACTCCTCTTCCGGCGTACCGGCGCGGTACCGCGGTTGACGGTCGCGGGGCGCACCGACGCGGGCGTCCACGCACTGGGGCAGGTGGCGCATTTCGATGTCCCGACCTCCGCCCTCGCCGCGGTGACCCGGGCACGGCGCGGCGATGCGACCGGACGCGGGGCAGCCGATCCCGCCGCGGTGCTGCTGCGACGGCTCACGGGTGTGATCGGGGCGTCCGACGCCGATGTCGTGGTGACGGCCGCCGCGCCGGCGCCCGACGGCTTCGACGCGCGGTTCTCGGCGATGTGGCGGCGGTACGAGTACCGAATCGCCGACTCGGCCGCCGTACGGGATCCGCTCGATCGTCTGCGAACGGTCTGGCACTCGCGCGCGCTCGACACCGAGCGGATGGATGTCGCGGCGCAGACGCTCCTCGGCCTGCACGACTTCGCCGCGTTCTGCAAGCCGCGCGCCGAGGCCACGACCATCAGGACCCTGCAGTCGTACCGATGGCGGCGGGATTCCGGCGGCGTGCTCGTGGCGTCGTTGCAGGCCGATGCGTTCTGCCATTCGATGGTGCGCGCACTGATCGGCGCGGCGGTCGCGGTCGGAGAGGGCCGCCTCGACGTCGAAGCGCCGGCCGCGCTGCTCCAGGCCGGGCAGCGTACGAACGCCTTCATGGTGATGCCGGCGAAGGGCCTCGTGCTGACCGAGGTCGGCTACCCCGACGACCACGAACTCGCGACCCGCGCCGCGCTGACGCGTGCGCGGCGCGAACTGCGCGTGCAGATCGAGGGCGGACTCGCCGACGAGTCAGAGGCGGGGGAGTGAGGGGCGGCCGATTGGACGACCGCGTCTCGACCCGCTAAGCTTGCCCTTTGGTGCCGTCCTCTGCGGCGGCATCCGAAGTTGAGCCCTCCACCAGGGCGTTCGTACGCATCGCGGGCGAACACCCACCGGAGTGGGATTCACGAACCCCTCACTCGATCAGAAAGCAGCACTTCCGTGACGCGCACGTTCACTCCCAAGCCGTCCGACATCCAGCACGACTGGGTCGTCATCGACGCAACCGATATCGTTCTCGGTCGCCTCGCGAGCCACACCGCAGCACTGCTGCGCGGCAAGCACAAGGCGATCTTCGCGAACCACGTCGACACCGGTGACTTCGTCATCATCGTCAACGCCGACAAGGTGGCCCTCACCGGCCAGAAGCTCGAGCAGAAGAAGGCCTACCGCCACTCGGGGTACCCGGGCGGTCTCACGGCTGTCAGCTACGCCGAGCTCCTCGAGAAGAACCCCGTCCGCGCCGTCGAGAAGGCGATCCGCGGCATGCTCCCGAAGAACTCGCTCGGTCGGGCCCAGCTCAAGAAGCTGAAGGTCTACACCGGCCCGGAGCACCCGCACGCGGCCCAGCAGCCCAAGCCGTACACCCTCACCCAGGTCGCCCAGTAATTCCGGCACCCTCGACGTTCTCGAAATAAGGATTCACACCACCATGGCGAAGATCGCAGACCAGATCGAAGCGGCTCCCGAGAGCTACACCACCGAGAGTGCCCCCGAGGCAGCTCCCACGACCCCCCGCGCCGTGCTCAACGTGTCGGGCGCGGCCGTCGGCCGTCGCAAGCAGGCGATCGCCCGCGTGCGCCTCGTTCCCGGCGCCGGCGGCATCACCGTCAACGGCCGCGAGTTCGCGGCCTACTTCCCCAACAAGCTGCACCAGCAGCTCATCACCGACCCGTTCACGGTGCTCGAGCTCGTCGGCTCGTACGACGTGGTCGCGAAGATCACGGGCGGCGGCCCCTCGGGCCAGGCAGGCGCGCTGCGTCTGGCGATCGCTCGCGCACTGAACGAGATCGACCGCGAGAACAACCGCGCGACGCTCAAGAAGTCGGGCTTCCTCACGCGTGACGCTCGCGTCATCGAGCGCAAGAAGGCCGGTCTCAAGAAGGCCCGCAAGGCGCCGCAGTTCTCGAAGCGCTGATCCCAGCGTCCGGTTCTCCGTACATGCCTCGGCTTTTCGGAACCGATGGGGTCCGGGGCCTCGCCAACCGTGAACTCACGGCTGACCTGGCCCTGGGCCTCGCCCAGGCGGCTGCCGCCGTCCTCACCCAAGGGCGCCACGCCGACGAGCTTCGCGCCGCCGGCCGGCGCCCGGTCGCCGTCGTGGCGCGCGATCCGCGCGTCTCCGGCGAGTTCATCACCGCCGCCGTGTCGGCAGGGCTCGCAAGCTCCGGTGTGGACGTGCTCGATGCCGGGGTCATCCCGACTCCGGCGACGGCGTTCCTCATCGACTCGATCCACGCCGACTTCGGCGTGATGATCTCGGCGTCGCACAACCCGGCGCCCGACAACGGCATCAAGTTCTTCTCCTACGGCGGCACGAAGCTGCCCGATGAGGTCGAAGACCGGATCGAGTCATTCCTCGGCAAGCAGAAGCTCGCACCGGTCGGCGACGGCGTCGGTCGCATCCGTCGCTTCGCCGACGCAGAAGACCGCTACGTCGTGCATCTGCTCGGCACGCTGCCGCACCGTCTCGAGGGCCTCAAGGTCGTGCTCGACTGCGCCCACGGCGCTGCGGCCGGCGTCTCGCCCGATACCTTCAGGGACGCAGGCGCCGAGGTCATCGTCATCGGGGCGGACCCCGACGGGATGAACATCAACGACGGGGTCGGTTCGACGCACCTCGAGAAGCTCCAGGCCGCCGTCATCGAACACGGCGCCGATCTCGGCATCGCCCACGACGGCGACGCCGACCGCTGCCTCGCGGTCGACGCCGACGGCGACGTCATCGATGGCGACCGGATCATGGCGATCCTCGCCGTCTCGATGAAGGAGCGCGGCACACTCACCGACGACACCCTCGTGGTGACCGTCATGTCGAACCTCGGCCTGCGCCGCGCGATGGCCGAACACGGCATCCGGGTCGTCGAGACGAAGGTCGGCGACCGATACGTGCTCGAGGCCCTCGCCGCCGAAGGGCTCGCCCTCGGCGGGGAGCAGTCGGGTCACGTCATCATGACCGAGTTCGCCACGACCGGCGACGGGGTGCTGACGGGTCTTCACCTCGCCGCCGAGATGGCGCGTACGGGCAAGACCATGGCCGAGCTCGCCTCGGTCATGACGGTCTACCCGCAGGTGCTCGTGAACGTTCGCGGCGTCGACCACCACGCACTCGCCGACGATGCGGAGATCGCTGCTGCGGTCGCCGCCGTCGAGGCCGAGCTCGGAGACAGCGGCCGCGTGCTGCTGCGCCCCTCGGGCACCGAGCCGATGGTCCGCGTCATGGTCGAGGCCGCCGAGCAGGATGTCGCCGAGCGGCACGCCGCGTCCCTCGCCGACGTGGTGCGCGAGCGACTCGCCATCGCCTGAGACGACGCATCCCCTGCCGGGCGCCCGTGCGCCCGGCAGGGGATGCTGTGCGTTCAGAGCTTGCGGAGGAGCACGCTCGAGACCGTGTGGTCGGAGCCCTTTCGGAGCACGAGTGATGCACGCGAGCGGGTCGGACGGATGTTCTGCAGCAGGTTCGGCTCGTTGATCGAGTGCCAGATCTCGCGGGAACGCGCCCGAGCCTCGGCCTCGGTGAGGCTCGCGAAGCGGTGGAAGTACGAACGCGGATTCGCGAACGCCCCGCGCTGGAGCTTCAGGAACCGCTCCTCGTACCAACGAGCGATGTCGCTCGTGCGCGCGTCGACGTAGATCGTGAAGTCGAAGAGGTCGCTGACGGCGAGACGGTGCCCGGGTCCGGGCGGCTGCAGCACGTTCAGTCCCTCGACGATGAGCACGTCGGGCCGGCGCACGGTGATCTGCGCGTCCTTCACGATGTCGTACGCGAGATGGGAGTAGAAGGGCGCCCGCACCTCCGCCGCCCCGGCCTTGACCTCGCTCACGAAACGGAGCAGGGCCCGGCGGTCGTAGGACTCGGGAAAGCCCTTGCGCGCCATCAGCCCGCGGCGTTCGAGCTCGGCGTTGGGGAAGAGGAATCCGTCGGTCGTGATGAGCTCGACGCGGGGCGTGTGCTCCCAGCGGGCGAGGAGTTCGCGCAGCAGGCGCGCGATCGTGGACTTTCCGACGGCGACGGAGCCGGCCACGCCGATGACGAACGGCGTCGATTCGACGCGCTCGCGGAGGAACTCGCTCGTGACGTTGTGCAGCGACTTCGTGCCGCCGACGTACAGGTTCAGCAGGCGGCTGAGCGGCAGGTAGACCTCGGCGACCTCGCGCGGATCGAGTGGTTCGCCGAGGCCGCGCAGCTGCACGATCTCGGTCTCGCGGAGCGGGGCGGGCATCGACGGCGCGAGCGCGGCCCAATCGGCACGATCGAGCTCGATGAACGGGGAGATGTGCGCCGTGTGCGACGACGGACTCTGCGGATCGGGCACCGTGCCAGTGTAGTCAGGCGGAGCGGGCACCCAGCGGCGCGCCAGTAGAATCGCACGCATGTGTGGAATCGTCGGATACGTCGGAGAGCGCAACAGCCTCGACGTCCTTATGGGAGGTCTTCGTCGCCTCGAGTACCGTGGCTACGACTCGGCAGGAGTGGCGGTCGTCGACGACGACGGCGCGATGGAGACGGCCAAGCGCGCCGGCAAGCTCCAGGTGCTCGCCGACGAACTCGAGGCGAACCCGCTGCACCGGGGCGGCACCGGCATCGGCCACACCCGTTGGGCGACGCATGGCGGTCCGACCGACGTCAACGCCCACCCGCACCTCGGAGACGACGGGCGTCTCGCCCTCATCCACAACGGCATCATCGAGAACTTCTCCGAGCTGAAGGCCGAGCTCCTCGCCGAGGGGTTCACGTTCGAGAGTGAGACCGACACCGAGGTCGCGGCGGTGCTGCTCGGCAAGGAGTACCGGGCGACCGGTGACCTCCGCGAGGCGTTCCGCAACACCGTGTCGCGCCTCGACGGCGCGTTCACCCTCCTGGCCGTGCACCGCTCGGAGCCCGGCGTCGTCGTCGGAGCCCGTCGCAACTCCCCGCTCGTCATCGGCCTCGGTGACGGCGAGAACTTCCTGGGCTCGGATGTCGCGGCCTTCGTCGAGTACACGAAGCGCGCCGTGGCGATCGGCCAGGACCAGATCGTGACGATCACCGCCGGCGATGTCGTCGTCACCGACTTCGACGGGCAGCCCGTCGAGGTCGAGCCGTTCGACGTCGCGTGGGACGCCTCCGCCGCCGAGAAGGGCGGCTGGTCGTCGTTCATGCGCAAGGAGGTCGCCGAGCAGCCCGAGGCCGTCGCGAAGACGCTCCTCGGCCGGGTCGTCGACGACGCCGTGGTGATCCCCGAGCTCGCGTCCTTCGGCGATGAGGAGCTCCGAGGCATCCGTCGCATCACGATCATCGCGTGCGGCACCGCCTCGTACGCGGGAATGGTCGCCAAGTACGCGATCGAGCAGTGGGCGCGCGTGCCCGTCGAGATCGAGCTCAGCCACGAGTTCCGCTACCGCGAGCCGGTGATCGACGACCACACGCTCGTCGTCTCGATCAGCCAGTCGGGCGAGACCATGGACACGCTGATGGCCGTGAAGTACGCCCGCGAGCAGGGTGCGCGCACGATCTCGATCTGCAACACGCAGGGCGCGACGATCCCGCGCGAGTCCGACGCCGTCGTCTACACGCACGCCGGACCCGAGGTCGCCGTGGCGTCGACGAAGGCGTTCGTGGCGCAGATCGCGGCGCTCTACCTCTTCGGCCTGCACCTCGCGCGCGTGCGCGGCACGATGTCGGCCGAGGCGATCGCGGAGCAGCTCCACGAACTGCAGGCGGTGCCCGCGAAGCTCGAGCTGGTGCTCGCCGAGTCCGAGAAGGTCGCGCAGCTCGCGCACTGGATGGCCGACACCCGCTCGGTGCTCTTCCTCGGCCGTCACGTCGGGTACCCGATCGCCCTCGAGGGCGCCCTGAAGCTCAAGGAGCTCGCCTACATCCACGCCGAGGGCTTCGCCGCCGGCGAGCTCAAGCACGGACCGATCGCGCTCATCGAGCCGGGTCAGCCCGTCTTCGTGGTCGTGCCGAGCCCGCGCGGCTCCGCGACGCTGCACCCGAAGGTGGTGTCGAACATCCAGGAGATCCGCGCTCGCGGTGCTCGCGTCATCGCGATCGCCGAGGCCGGCGACGCCGCCGTGCTGCCGTTCGCCGACGAGGTGCTGCGCATTCCGCTCGCGGCGCCGCTCTTCGAGCCGCTGCTCGCGGTCGTGCCGCTGCAGATCTTCGCGATGGAGCTCTCGCAGGCGAAGGGCCTCGACGTCGACCAGCCGCGCAACCTCGCGAAGTCGGTCACGGTCGAGTGAGCGTGCGGGTGCGGGAGGCGGCGCCGTGATCGCGGGGATCGGCATCGATGTCGTGGACATCGCCCGGTTCGAGCGGTCGTTGACCCGTACTCCCGCACTCCGCGAGCGCCTGTTCGCCGAGAGCGAACGCGATCGGCCGGTGCGGTCGCTCGCCGCACGGTTCGCGGCGAAGGAGGCGCTCATCAAGGCGCTCGGCGGCAACCACGTGATCAGGTGGCACGACATGCGCGTCGTGCAAGACGTGCACGGCAACCCCGACTTCGAACTGTCGGGCGCGATCGCCGAGCTCACGCGCAGCCTCGGCATCGACCGAGTGCACCTCACGATGAGTCACGACGCCGGCATCGCGAGCGCGTTCGTCGTGCTCGAGACCGGCGCGGGCGGCGCCTCGTGACCACGGCATCGGATGCCGCGGCGCCGCCGTTCCGCGAAGCGGTCGTCGACCTCGACGCCGTTCGCGAGAACATCCGCGCCCTCGCGGCAGCCGTGGCGCCCGCGCGCACGATGGCAGTGGTCAAGGCGAACGCCTACGGGCACGGCGCCGTGCCGGTGGCACGGGCCGCACTCTCGGCGGGCGCCGAGTGGCTCGGCGTCGCCGACATCGCCGAGGCGCTCGCGCTCCGCGAAGCGGGCATCGGCGCGCCGCTCCTCGCCTGGCTGCACGACCCGGGTGCCGACTTCGGGCCCGCGATCGCTCGCGACATCGATCTCGGCGTCTCCTCGCGCGAACAGCTCGAGGCGATCTCGGATGCCGCGGCATCCGTGGGCCGGACGGCCCGAGTGCACCTGAAACTCGACACCGGACTCAGTCGCAGCGGCGTCGCCCCCGGGCACTGGCCCGACGTCGTCGCCCGCGCGGCAGAGCTCGAAGCCGCAGAGCGGATCCTCGTCCGCGGCCTGTTCAGCCACCTCGCCAACACCTCTCCCGAGGAGGATGCCGCGCAGCTCGCGGCGTTCGAGCTGGGAGTCGTGCAGGCGGAGGCCGCCGGGCTCCGCCCCGAGGTGCGCCACCTCGCCTCGACCGCCGGTGCGCTGCGGCTGCCTGCGGCGAGGTTCGACCTCGTGCGCATCGGCATCGGCGCCTACGGCATTCCTCCGTTCGGCGACGGCACGACCGCCGCGGACCTCGGGCTCCGACCGGTGATGACCCTGCGCGGCCGCGTCGCCGCCGTGCGGCGCATCGAGCCGGGCACCGGCGTCTCCTACGGGCACACTTGGCGCGCCGACCGCCCGACGAACCTCGCACTCGTGCCGCTCGGGTACGCCGACGGCATCCCTCGCCAGGCATCGGGCCGCGGCGAGGTCTGGATCGCCGGCGCCCGGCGCCCGGTCGTCGGCCGCATCGCGATGGACCAGTTCGTGGTCGACGTCGGCGACGATCCCATCGAGACCGGTGATGAGGTGGTGCTGTTCGGCGACCCGCTGACGGGCGCACCCTCGGCCGACGACTGGGGCGACGCCGCAGACAGCATCGGCTACGAGATCGTCACCCGTATCGGGGCGCGCGTGCCGCGGCGCTACCTCGGCGGCGAGTGATGCGCTTCGAGGCATCCGACACCGGAGCCATGGAGGCGTTCGGCCGTGATCTCGGGGCGGTGCTGCAGGCCGGCGACGTCGTCGTGCTGACGGGCCCGCTCGGTGCGGGCAAGACCACGCTCACGCGCGGCATCGGCGCGGGGCTCGGCATCCGCGGCCCGGTGCAGAGCCCGACCTTCGTGCTCGCCCGCACGCACCCGAGCCTCGTCGGGGGCGCCCCGCTCGTGCACGTCGACGCGTACCGGCTCGGCAGCGCGGCGCTGCTCGAGGACCTCGATCTCGACTTCGATCGTTCGGTCGTCGTCGTGGAGTGGGGCGCCGGCCTGGTCGAGGACGTCACCGATTCGTGGCTCGAGATCGTCATCGAACGTCCGACCGGTGCGAGCGCCGTCGTCGCGCGCGCAGCAGATGCCGACGGAGACGGCGCTCGCGACGGAGACGGCGACCTCGATGCGGCGCTCGACGCCGACGAACCCCGTGTCGTCACGGCGACGGGATACGGCCCCCGCTGGGCGGCCACTCCGTACGCCGCGCGCGCGTAGGCTTGAGGACATGCTTCTCGCGATCGACACCTCGACGGGCACGAGTGTCGCCGTCGTCGATCGCGACCGTGCCACGGGCGAGCTGCGCTGCCTCGCCGAGACCGGCACCGACGACACGATGCGCCACGCCGAGGTGATCGGCGGCTTCATCAGGGACGCGCTCGCCGCGTCGGGCATCGATCGCCGCGAGCTGTCGGGCGTCGCAGCGGGCATGGGGCCCGGTCCGTTCACGGGGCTCCGTGTCGGCATCGCGGCCGCGCACGCCTTCGCGCTCGGCATCGACCGCCCGTTCGTTCCGGTCGTCAGTCACGACGCGATCGCGTTGAGCCGGTACACGGCGGGCGACGACGGCCCGCTGCAGGTCGTCACCGATGCCCGCCGGCGCGAGTTCGCCGTCTCCGAGTACGACGGGCTCGACGCCGATGGGCTGCCCGTGCGGGTCGATGGCCCCGTGCTCGTGCCACGCGACGAGGTGCCGGCATCGCGGGGCATCCGCTTCGACGCGACGGTCGTCTCGGCGGGCGCGATCGGAATGCTCGCCGAGCTCGCCTTCGCCGCCGGGCGGCTGCCCCTCGCGGCCGACGCCCCGATCTACCTGCGCGCACCCGACGTGACCCCGTCGGTCGGCAAGAAGGTGCTGCGATGAGCGTGTTCATGCGGCGGGCGAAGGTCGCCGACCTCGATCGCATCATGGTGCTCGAACGCGAGACCTTCGAGGCCGATGCCTGGCCCGAAGACGCCATGCGCCGCGAGCTCGAGAGCCCGCACGCCTACTACCTCATCGCGGTCGACGACGAAGCGGACGACCAGGCGGCCGGCCTGCTCGGCTATGCCGGGCTCCTCGCGCCCAAAGGCGGCGGCCAGGGCGACATCCAGACGATCGCGGTCGCTCCCGCGATCCGCGGCATCGGGCTCGGGCGTGGGCTCATGCACGCGCTGATCACCGAGGCCCGCCGACGGCACGTCGCCGAGATCTTCCTCGAGGTGCGAGCCGACAACCCCATCGCCCGCGCGCTCTACGACTCGCTCGGCTTCGAAGAGATCGGCATCCGCCGTCGCTACTATCGCGGCGGCATCGATGCCGTGCACATGCGGCTGACGGTGCCGCCCGCCGTGGCCGGGCCCGCCGACGCGGGCGCCGCCGGTGCTGCATCGTCCGAGCGAACCCCGATCGAAGCGCGAGACGCGGAGGCGAAGCGATGAACCGGGACGCCCCGCTGATCCTCGGCATCGAGACCTCGTGCGACGAGACCGGTGTCGGCATCGTGCGCGGAACGACTCTGCTCGCCAACACGATCGCCTCGTCCATGGACGAGCACGCGCGCTACGGCGGCATCGTGCCCGAGGTCGCGGCGCGCGCCCACCTCGAGGCGCTCGGCCCGACGATCCGAGCGGCGCTCGCCGAGGCGTCCGTCACGCTCGACGAGCTCGACGCCGTCGCCGTGACGAGCGGCCCGGGTCTCGCCGGCGCGCTCATGGTCGGCGTCGGCGCTGCCAAGGCCCTCGCCCTCTCGCTCGACGTGCCGATCTACGCGGTCAACCACCTCGTCGGCCATGTCGGCGCCGACCTGCTCGACACGACGGCACCGCTCGAGACGCCGACGGTGGCGCTGCTGGTCTCGGGCGGGCACACCTCACTCCTGCTCGTGCGCGACCTCGTCTCCGACGTCGAGCTGCTCGGCGAGACCATCGACGATGCGGCCGGCGAGGCGTTCGACAAGGTCGCCCGCCTGCTCGGGCTGCGCTACCCGGGCGGCCCCGAGATCGACCGGGCCGCGATCGGCGGCGACCCCCGCGCCATCCGCTTCCCGCGAGGGCTCACGCAGCCGAAGGACCTGGTCGCCCACCGCTACGACTTCAGCTTCTCGGGGCTGAAGACGGCCGTCGCGCGCTGGGTGGAGCAGCGCGAGGCCGCAGGCGAACCGGTGCCCCTCGCCGACGTCGCCGCGAGCTTCCGCGAGGCCGTCGTCGACGTGCTCGTCTCGAAGGCCGTGGCAGCGTGCACCGACCTCGGCGTGCCGCGCCTCCTGCTCGGTGGCGGCGTGGTCGCCAATGCGCGCCTCCGCGAAGTGGCGGTCGAGCGAGCGGATGCCGCGGGCATCGCCCTGCGCATTCCGCCGCGGTCGCTCTGCACCGACAACGGCGCGATGATCGCGGCCCTCGGCGCGCAACTCATGATGGCGGGGCATCCGCCGTCGACCGTCGATTTCGGAGCCGACTCGACGCTGCCGGCGACCGAGATCCAGATGGCGGCGAGCGTCGCGTAGTCCGTGCGTCCATGCGCGTGTCGCGGTAGTGTGAGCGGGAGAACCGGAGGTCGCCGTCGTTGACGGCGCCCGGAGCGCCGGCCGCCGTGGCTGAGCGTATTCGAACGCATCGAGGGGAACACCGACAGTGACCGATCCGAACCTTCCCGAGCAGCCCGCCGTTCCGCCGGTCCCGCCGGCACCGCCGGCCGCGACCGAGGTTCCGGCCGCACCTGCGGCACCCGCTGCACCCGCCGCGCCCGCTTACGGCGCGCCGCAGCCGCCCGCAGCACCCGCCTACGCACCGCCGGCTGCCCCTGCCTATGGCCAGCCCGCCCCCGCCTACGGTCAGCCCGCCTACTCGCAGGCGCCCGCAGCGAAGACCAACGTGCTCGCGATCGTCTCGCTCGTGTCGGCGTTCTTCGTCTCACTGGCGGCGGTCATCACCGGCCACATCGCGCTGAGCCAGATCAAGAAGACCGGCGAGCAGGGGCGCGGCCTCGCGATCGCGGGCCTGATCATCGGCTACATCGGCATCGCCGCCGGCATCATCTGGATCATCATGATCATCATCCTCGCGACGGCCGGTGCCTTCAGCAGCTCGTACTCCTCGTACTGAGCGGCGGTCCCGAGCGTCTGCACGACCACGAAGAAGGGCGAACTTCCATGAGTGATCCGAAGAATCCTGACGTTCCTGACGTTCCCGACGTTCCGGTCGAACCGGTCGAACCGGTGACGCCGAGCGCTGCCGAGCCCGAGGCGCCGGTCGCGGCCCCGCCCGTCGCGCCGAGCGCACCCGAGCCCGTCGCTCCCGTCGAAGCGGCTCCGGTCGCCTCGACGCCCGACGTGCCCGAGGTTCCGTCGGCGCCTGAGCCGCCGGCAGCGCCGGTGCCGCCGGCACCGCCCGCGCCGCCGTCGGGCCCGAGCTACGGCGCGCCGCCGCCCGCTGCTCCGAGCTACGGAGCACCGACGCCGCCGGCGCCGCCCGCCTACGGTGGTCCGGCGCAGCCTGCTCCCGGTGCTCCGGCGCCCGGGTACGGCGCCCCGGCGGCAGGGTACGGCGCTCCGGCGCAGCCCGCCTACGGCGGCGCGTACGCTCCGGCCACGCCGGCGAAGCCGACTCCGGTGCTCAGCCTGATCTCGCTCATCGCGGGCATCGTGGGAATCATCGGTTTCTTCGTCGTCTTCATCCCCTTCGTCGGCGGCATCCTGCAGCTCTTCATCCCGGCCGCAGCCGTCGTGCTCGGCTTCCTGGGCAAGAAGAAGGAGCCGGCAGCCAAGGGCATGTGGCTCACCGGCATCATCACCGGCTTCGTCGGCGTCGGCATCGGCCTGCTGTCGCTCGTGCTGTGGAGCGTGCTGTTCGCCGGCTACGGGAACTACTACTACTGAGGGGCATCCGATGACCACGCGTGATGGGGCTTCGCCCGACGGCGAGGCCCCTGACCGCATTCCGGGGGCCGGTGAACCGGATGCTGCGCCGCGGCCGAACGCGTCGCAACCGAACGCGCCGCGGGCGAACTTGTCGCAGCCCGACACGTCCCTGCCGGAGGTCTCGCTGCCGGAAGCGCCGGCGCCGCCACTCGCTCAGCCCGCGTTGCCGTCCGACCCGCTCGCCCCGTTCCAGCCGGCCGAACCGACGTTCCGCGCCGAGCCCGCCGTGCGCGAATTCGAAGTGCCCTTCGACACCGGTCAGTTGCAGTCGATCTCGACCGGGCAGCTCCTCATCGTGCATCGCCCGGGCTTCGACCAGGTCGAAGAGGCCGAGGAGGAGACCCAGCGGCGGGTCTACAGCTGGGTGGCCGCCGTGGTCGGCACCATCGGCGCAGCGGCATCGCTCTTCGTCGGCTGGATGCTGCCGCTCTCGATCGCGGCGATCGTCTTCGGCGTGCTCGGTCTGCGCCGCGAGGAGCACGGCCGGACCCTGGCCTTCGTCGGCATCGGCACGGGGCTCGCCGGCCTCGTGTTCTCCGCCGTCTGGATCGGGTACTACGCGATCGTCTTCGGCGCGCTTCCGCGCTGACCCCGACCGACGTCAGAGGCGCTCGACGAGCAGCGCCACGTGACGCCCGGCTTCACGGGTCAACACGATGGTCGCGGATGCCGCGCCCTTCAGCTTCAGTCGGGTGCGCAGCTGCGCCGGGTCGACGTCGACACCGCGCTTCTTGATCTCGAGCGTGCCGACGCCGCGGGCGGCCAGGGCCTGCCGCAGCTGGCGTTCGTCGGCGGGCAGGCGCTCGAGCACGCGGAAGCCGCGTGCGAACGGTGAATCGAACGCCGTGTCGGAGGTGAGGTACGCAATGCCCGAACTCAGCATCCACGCGCCGTTGGCCCGAGCGAGGTCGCCGATCAGTCGCGCGCGGATCACGGCGCCGTCGGGTTCGTACACGTACTCACCGAGCGGGCCGACGGGCGCGTCTTCGCTGTCGGCGTCGGCGGTGAGCTCCTGAGCGGCATCACCGCGGATCACGAGCGCTGCCCGGCGAATGCCCGGTCGAGCGACCGAGCCGAACCAGACGCCGAGTTCGACGAGGTCGCCATCGACCGAGACCCACTGCGCCTCGGCGCCCGCCGGAATCACGTCGCGGTCGGTGCCGGGGCCGAGCTTCACGCCGACGGGCATGCGCTCGCCGAGCCCGAAGGCAAAGTCGAGCGAGGGGGAGTAGGCGGAGGCATCCGCGATTCTCGTCGTCGTGCCGCCGGCGGTCGTGCGGCGCGCGGGATCGAGCCAGGCGCCGTCGATGCCGCCGAGGGCGACGTGCTCGGCCTGCTCGTGCAGCACTCGGACCCTTGGGAAGGGCGTGAGGTTGTACGCGGCGATGGCGGCCGTCACCTCGTCGGCCTCGGCGGCGGTGACCTCGAGGTCGATCGCGGCCATGGCGAGGGCGTCGCCGCCGATGCCGCAGCCGAGGTCGGCGACGTGGCGCACGCCGGCACGCGAGAAGCGCCCGGCGTGGAGGGCGGCGACCTTCAGGCGCGTGGCCTGCTCGAGGCCGGCCTCGGTGAAGAGCATGCGCGAGGCGAACGGGCCGAACTTCGCCTCGGCCTTCGCCCGGAGCTTCGCCTGGCTGAGCACGGCGGCGACGAGTGTCGGCGGATGCCCCTGCTTGCGCAGGGCGGCGACGGTCTTGACGATGTCCGCCTTCGAGTCCCAGTCGGGCAGCCCGTCGAGCAGCGTGAGGCCCTCGGGGGAGAGCAGTTCGACGAGTTCGGCGCGATCCACCCGGCAACGCTAGCACCGCGCGCCCGATGCACCGTGTGCACGATGAGCACCGCCTCGCTGCCGGTGTTTCGCCAGTGGCTGAACGGGCTGGCACTCACGTTGCACGAGTGCCAAATCGCGCCTAGACTCGCCTTAGCACTCTCGCTCTGAGGCTGCTAACCAAGTCTTCGTCAAGACAGTTTTCTTCACAGAGAGAAGGGGTCAACCGTGTCGGTTTCCATCAAGCCGCTCGAGGATCGCATCGTCATCAAGCAGGTCGAGGCCGAGCAGACCACCGCATCCGGTCTGGTCATCCCCGACACTGCCAAGGAGAAGCCCCAGGAGGGCGAGGTCGTGGCAGTGGGCCCCGGCCGCATCGATGACAACGGCAACCGCGTGCCGCTCGACGTCGCTGTCGGCGACAAGGTGATCTACTCGAAGTACGGCGGCACCGAGGTCAAGTTCGGCGGCGAGGACTTCCTCGTGCTGTCGGCTCGCGACGTGCTCGCAGTCGTCGTCCGCTAAGCGGAACACGATCGATCCGAGGCCCGGATGCCCCATGGGGCATCCGGGCCTCGTCGTGTCCAGGCAGCGGATGCCGCGCCATCCGCTGCCCTGAATGCGATGCCGCCGTCTTGCCGTGGCCGGATCTCGACGCCGAACGGCCGACGGGGCGCCGATCGGCGTCCGACCTCGGGCGTAGTCTGTGCTGGTGTCATCCCGCTCCGAGACCCAGGTCCCCGCATCGCCCGGCCACTCGGCAGGCGTGAGCCGGTCGGGCCTCGCCTACGCGATCGCCGCCTACGGCCTCTGGGGATTCCTGCCGATCTACTTCATCGCGCTCGCCCCGTCGGGTCCGGTCGAGATCGTCGCCTGGCGCGTGCTCTTCTCGCTCGTCTTCTGCGCACTGCTCATCCTGGTGACGCGCGCATGGCGTGCGCTCGGGCTGCTCTTCCGCGATCGGCGCATCGTGCTCACGATGGGCCTCGCCGGCGTGCTCATCTTCATCAACTGGCAGACCTACGTCTTCGCTGCGACGACGAACCAGGTGGTCGAAGCGTCGCTCGGCTACTTCATCAACCCCATCGTCACGGTGTTCCTCGGCGTGTTCGTGCAGCGGGAGCGCCTGAACCCGACGCAGTGGACGGCCGTCGGCATCTCGATCGTCGCGGTGATCGTGCTCGCCGTCGGCTACGGCCAGCTGCCGTGGCTGGCACTCGTGCTGGCGTTCTCGTTCGGGTTCTACGGCCTCATCAAGAAGCGCGTCGGCCCGAAGGTCGACGCCGTCTCGGGGCTCACGCTCGAGACCGTCTGGCTCGCGCCGCTCGCCATCGTGCAACTCGTCTTCGTCGCGATGACGACCGGCATCACGATCGGCACGGTGAGCGTCTGGCACACAGCGCTGCTCATCGGCCTCGGCGTGGTCACCGCGGTGCCGCTGCTGCTCTTCGCCGCGGCATCTCGCCGACTCCCGCTCATCTTCATGGGGTTCATCCAGTACTTCGCCCCGTTCATCCAGTTCCTCGTCGGAGTGGTGATCCTGCAGGAACCGATGCCGCCCGAGCGCTGGGTCGGCTTCGGCCTCGTGTGGCTCGCGCTCATCGTGCTGACGGTCGACCTGATCCGCGGGGTGCAGGCCTCACGCCGGGTGATCGCCGAGCCCGCCTGAGCCGCGCTGGGAGCGTCGCGCACGACGCGGGGCTCGAGCCTTCGAGCGGATGCCGCGTGCGCGCGATCTTCGCGTGAACGGCCGGGTTTCCGCCGATTCCGTGCGTTGAGTGCGCCCGAGGTGTCGGCACGGTAACGATTGACGCGGTGTTACACGGTTGTGACCGCAGCGTCTTGTTTCCGCCATGGGCGCGGAATACTGTCAGACAACGGCGTCACCATGGCGCTGCATTGTGTACCAATTCCTTCAGTCCCAAGGAGCAACATGAGCGTATTCGCGAAGGCCACGGCCAAGCGTTCGGCTCGCGCAGCCTGGACGGGTCTCGCCATTGCCGGCGTCAGCACCCTTCTCCTGTCTGCGTGCGCGTCGGGCGGCACGCCGACCGAGTCGGCAGATCCCGGCGACGACACCGCCGGCGACGCGCTGCCCATCAAGGCAGGTGACCGCGACCTTGACCTCAAGCTCGGCACGATCCTTCCGCAGAGTGGCACGCTCGCGTTCCTCGGCCCGCCCGAAGAGGCCGGCGTCGCACTCGGCGCCGAAGAGGTCAACGCAGCCGACGCAGGCATGAACGTCGAGGTCGTCTTCCGTGACTCGGGCGACACCACGACCGACATCGCCACCGTCTCCGTGACCGACCTGCTCTCGCAGGACGTCTCGGCGATCATCGGTGCCGCGTCGTCGGGTGTCTCCTTCACGGTCATCGACCAGATCACCTCGGCCGGCGTCGTGCAGTTCTCTCCGGCGAACACCTCGCCCGACTTCACCGAGTACGAAGACGCGGGTCTGTACTTCCGCACGGCACCCTCCGACCTGCTCCAGGGCGAGGTGCTCGGCACGCAGATCGCCGACGACGGCAACTCGACGCTCGGCCTGCTCGTGCTGAACGACCCCTACGGCACCGGCCTCGCGGCCGCGACCAAGGAGGCGTTCGAAGCAGCCGGTGGCGAAGTCGTCGCCGAAGAGCTCTTCAACACGGGTGACTCGAACTTCGACGCGCAGCTCTCGGCCATCTCGGCCGCGAACCCCGACGCCGTCGCAGTCATCACGTTCGACGAGGCGAAGGTCGTCGTGCCGGCGCTCGTCGGCTCCGGTTACCCCGGCGACCAGCTCTACTTCGTCGACGGCAACCTGTCCGACTACAGCGCGGACTTCGCGCCCGGCCTCATCGCCGGCTCGAAGGGCACGCTGCCCGGCCCGAAGCTCGCAGACGACTTCCGCGACCGGCTCCTCGGAGTCAACCCGGACCTCGCCGACTTCAGCTACGGCCCCGAGTCGTATGACGCGACGATCCTCATCGCCCTCGCATCGTACGCGGCGAACAGCACCGACGGTGCCGAGATCGCCAAGTACCTGCGTCAGGTGTCGGGTGGTTCGGGCGACGGCGAGAAGGTCGACAACTTCGCCGACGGCGCTGCGCTGCTCGCCGAGGGCAAGCAGATCGACTACGACGGTGCGTCCGGTCCCATCACGCTCGACGAGCACGGTGACCCGACCGAGGCGACCATCGGCGTCTACGAGTACGGCGACGACAACAAGTACACCCGCATCAACTAATACGGGTCGAACGTAGAGCGGGTCCCGGCTTCGGCCGGGGCCCGCTTTCGTGCGCCCGGGACCGCTCGGAGCGGAGCGCCCGCCGAGGCGCTGATAGCCTCATGGCTCATGGGCCACGACTGCGTGTTCTGCGCGATCGTCGCGGGTGGGGTACCTGCGCATCGTGTGTACGAAGACGAGCTCACGATCGCCTTCTTGAACATCCACCCAGCAGCGCCCGGGCACACGTTGCTCATCCCACGAGAGCATGCGCCGCAACTCTGGCACCTCTCCGATGCCGCGGCCGCTGGACTCGGCCGTTCGCTTCGGCGCGTCGCCGGAGTCGTCACGACCGAGCTGGAGCCCGACGGCATGACGGTGTTCCAAGCGAACGGTGCCGCCGGCTGGCAGTCGATCTTCCACGTCCACTTCCACCTGGTGCCGAGGATGCGTGAGGATCAGCTCGTTCCGGCATGGACCGAGACGCTCGCCGATCCGCTCGGGCTCGATCCGATGGCGGAACGGCTCCGAGCGGCATTCGTCCGAGAGCGGGAACCGCTCGTGGAATGACAGAGGGGCGGATGCCGCAGCATCCGCCCCTCTGTCGTGCCTGGTGGTCAGTCCTGCCCGAGCGTGCCCAGGTAGAGACCGATGACCTTCGGATCGTTCAGCAGGTCGCGACCGGTGCCCGTGTAGGCGTCGCGGCCCTGGTCGAGCACGTAGCCGCGGTCGCAGATCTGCAGGCAGCGGCGGGCGTTCTGCTCGACCATGATGGTCGTGACGCCGGCGCGGTTGATCTCCTTCACTCGCAGGAACGCCTCGTCCTGACGCACGGGCGAGAGGCCCGCGCTCGGCTCGTCGAGGAGCAGCACGTGCGGGCCCATCATGAGCGCCCGCGACATGGCGACCATCTGCCGCTCACCGCCCGACAGCGAGCCGGCGCGCTGGCCGAGACGCTTGCCGAGCTCGGGGAAGATCTCGGTGACGAACTCCAGTCGATCCTTCAGCCCCTTGGGCTTCTGGAACATACCCATCTCGAGGTTCTCCTGGATGGTGAGCGACGGGAACACGTTGTTCGTCTGCGGCACGAAGCCCACGCCCTTGGCGACGAGCTTGTTCGCCTTCAGGTTCGTGATCTCCTCGCCGTTCAGCCGGATCTGGCCTTCGCGCACCTTCACCAGTCCGAAGATGGACTTGAGCAGGGTCGACTTGCCGGCGCCGTTCGGGCCGATGATGCCGATGAGCTCACCCTGCCGTGCCACCAGGGAGCACGCGTTCAGGATGTTCACTCCGGGCAGGTAGCCCGCGGTGACGTTGTCGACCGCGACGACCTCGTCGCCGAGGGGCTCGACCACCGCACTCGCGGCGGATTCACTGTTCGTCATCGATGAGCTCCTTGATCGCCTCGACGTGTTCGGTGTCGGTGACACCCAGATCGCTGTCGTGGTGCGCGCCGAGGTAGGCGTCGATCACAGCGGGGTTCTCCATGACCGTGTAGGGATCGCCCTCCGCGACGATGCGACCCTCGGCCATGACGACCACCCAGTCGGCGATGTGGCGCACCATGTGCATGTCGTGCTCGACGAACAGCACGGTCATGCCCTGCGACTTCAGGTCGAGGATGTGGTCGAGCAGCGACTGCGTCAGTGCCGGGTTCACACCCGCCATCGGCTCGTCGAGCATCACGAGCGTGGGATCGCTCATGAGGGCCCGTGCCATCTCGAGCAGCTTGCGCTGCCCGCCCGAGAGGCTCGCCGCGTAGTCGGTCTGCTTGGCATCGAGCTTGAAGCGCGTGAGCAGCTCGACGGCCTTCGACTCGATCTCCTCCTCCTGCTTGCGCCAGAGGAAGGGGAACATCGCGCGGAAGAGGTTCTCGCCGCTCTGGTCCTTCGCGCCGAGTTTCATGTTGTCGAGCACGCTGAGCAGGCCCAGCGCCTTCGTCAGCTGGAAGGTGCGGATGAGACCCATGCGGGCGACCCGGTAGGCGGGCACGTGCGCCAGCGAGCGCCCGTCGAACTCCCACTTGCCGGTGTCGGGCTTGTCGAAGCCCGTCAGCAGGTTGAAGAACGTGGTCTTGCCGGCGCCGTTCGGGCCGATGAGGGCCGTGATCGCGCCGCGGGGGATCTCGACGTGGTCGACGTCGACCGCTTTCAGGCCGCCGAACGTGCGGGTGACCCCGTCGGCGATGAGGATCGGGTCGACCTTGCGGCATCCCGGTTCTGCCTCGCCGATGTGGAGGCCGGTGGTCTTCACCGGCTTGGACGTGGGAGTGACTTCACTTGACAAAGGCCAGCTCCTTCTTGTTTCCGAAGATGCCCTGAGGCCTGAAGATCACGATCAGCATGATCGCGACGCCGACGAGGATGAACCGGAGCTGTCCGGCCTGCACCTGCGTCATGAACGGGAGCCAGCCCGCCTCGACCGCTCGGGAGATGAAGCCCGAGAAGAAGGAGAGCAGCACCCAGAAGATCATCGAGCCGACGATGGGTCCGAGGATCGTGGCGGCCCCGCCGAGCAGCAGGATCGCATAGACGAAGAAGGTGAGCGAGGTCTGGTAGTTCGCCGGAACGACCGCTCGAGGCAGGATGAAGATCATGCCGGCGAGGGTGCCGTAGACACCACCGAGGATGAGGCTCTGCATCTTGTACGAGTAGACGTTCTTGCCGAGCGCGCGAACCGCGTCCTCGTCCTCACGGATGCCCTTGATGACGCGGCCCCACGGGCTGCGCATGATGAGCCAGGTGAGCAGTGCGAGGAGCACCACCACGGTCCACCCGAGGATCCGCAGCCACCAGTCGTACTCGTTGTACTGGAACGGGCCGAATCCGTAGGTGCCCTTCGGGATGGGGTTCAAGGCGGCGAAGCTGCCCTTGTATCCGTTGAGGCCCTGCGCCGAGCCCGTGATGGCCTCGAACGTGTTCGTCGTGAAGATGAGCCGCAGGATCTCGGCCGCCGCGATCGTGACGATCGCGAGGTAGTCGGCACGGAGCCGCAGCGTGGGGATACCGAGGATCAGGGCGAACACGACGGACGCGCCGATGCCGACGAGAATCGCCGCCCACACCGGGAGCCCGAACGAGAGCACCGAGATCGCGTAGCCGTAGGCGCCGAGGGCCATGAAGCCCGCCTGCCCGAAGTTCAGCAGGCCCGTGTATCCGAAGTGGATCGCGAGGCCGAGAGCGGCCAGCGCGTACGCCGCGGTCGTGGGGCTGATGAGCTCCTGCGCCGCGTTGGAGAAGATCTGAATCCAGTCGATCATGGTCGGTCCTCCTTAGCCGATTCTCTCGCGGCGACCGAGGATGCCCTGCGGTCGGAACAACAGCACGAGGATCAGCACGACGAGCGCGCCCACGTACTTCAGGTCGCTCGGCAGCCACAGCGTCGAGATCTCGATGAAGAGACCGACGATGAGGGAGCCGACGAGGGCGCCGAACGCGGTGCCGAGACCGCCGAGCGTGACCGCGGCGAAGATCAGCAGCAGGATCTGGAAGCCCATGTCCCAGCTGACGCCGGGACGGAAGTAGGCCCAGAGGATGCCGCTGAGGCCGGCCAGCGCCGCACCGAGCACCCAGACGATGCGGATGACGCGGTCGACGTCGATGCCGCTCGCGGAGGCGAGGCTCGCGTTGTCGGAGACGGCGCGGGTGGCCTTGCCGATGCGGGTCCGCAGCAGGAAGAACGCCACGCCGAGGAGCACCACGACCGAGACGACCATGCTGCCGACGTCGATCCAGGAGAGCTGGACGCCGCCGAACGACAGTTCCTTCGGTGCGGTGGCACCCGGCAGCTGCCGGGTCGCTCCGCCGTAGAAGAACTGGTACGTGTAGCGGATCGCGAGCGAGAGGCCGATGCTCACGATCATGAGCGGGATGAGCGCGACACCGCGTTTGCGGAGCGGTTTCCAGATGACCGCATCGAGCGTCCAGCCGAGCCCGGCGCTGAGCACGATGGCGGCCGCGATGGCCAGCCAGATCGGCCAGGCGAGGTCGACGCCGAGCGTCAGCACCATGAGGGCGCCGAACGTCACCATCTCGGCGTGGGCGAAGTTCGAGAGCCCCGTCGTGCCGAAGATGAGCGAGAGGCCGATGGCCGCGAGCGCGAGCAGCAGGCCGAAGTTCAGGCCGTTGATCACTCGTTCGAGCAGCTGCGCGCCGAAGTTCGTGGTCGTGCGTTCGCCCTCGCCGAGGAAGAAGTTCACGGCCTTCAGCTTCGTGAGGCCGAACTCCGCGGTCACGGTGGCCTCGCCCTTCGCGACGACGACGCCCTTGGGGAGCGTGTCCTCGTCGAGTGTGACTTTGTATTCGCCCTTCTCGGGCACGCCGATGCGCCATTTGCCGTCGACGTCGGTCTCGGCGTCGGCTTCGAAGCCGCCGCCTTCGACCGTGATCTTGACGCCTTCGAGCGGCTCGCGATCGAATTGCACGTTCCCCGTGAAGAAGTACTCGAATTCTTCGGAAGCCTGGGCCGTACTCCCATCCTCCGCCATCGCAGGGGACGCTGCGATGCCGGACAGAGTGAGTGCGGACACGAGGATTCCGAGGAGAACGAGCCACCTCCCTGGAGACCGATGGGCGAGCGTTCGTGTGGGTTTCACTGCACCTCCAAGGGCACCCCTCGGGCTGGTGGCCTTCGGGGTTCGGTCCTTACCTGTCGACAACGTCGTCGACAGTACGTGCCGATTATGTCTCATGTGTTTCGCTCATGAGGCAAACGGCGTTCGATTGTTATCCGGGAATGCCCGGGATGCAAACTCGCTTAACATTGATACTGCGGGCCCGACCACCGGCGCGCGGTATTCGGGCAGAACTCGACACAAGGAGCGACATGGACCAGGCCGACCCGTTCGGACTCACAGGACTCACCTACGATGACGTCCTTCTGCTGCCTGGCCATACCGATGTGATCCCGAGCGAGGCCGACACGACCTCGCGGCTCACCCGCCGCATCAACGTCGCGACGCCGCTGCTCTCCGCCGCGATGGACACCGTGACCGAGGCCCGCATGGCCGTGGCGATGGCCCGCCAGGGCGGCATCGGCATCCTGCACCGCAACCTCTCGATCGCCGACCAGGCCGACATGGTCGACCGCGTCAAGCGCAGCGAGTCGGGCATGGTCTCCAATCCGGTGACCACGACGCCCGAGGCATCCGTCGCCGACGTCGACGCGCTCTGCGCGACGTACCGGGTCAGCGGACTGCCCGTCGTCGACACCGACGGCAAGCTCGTCGGCATCATCTCGAACCGCGACATGCGCTTCGTCTCCGACTTCGAGAAGCCGACCACGACGGTGGCCGAGGTCATGACGAAGATGCCGCTCATCACGGGCCGCGTCGGCATGAACCCCGACGAGGCGCTCGCGATCTTCGCGAAGCACAAGGTCGAGAAGCTGCCGCTCATCGACGACGAGGGCCACCTCACCGGACTCATCACGGTCAAGGACTTCGACAAGTCGGAGCAGTACCCGAACGCGACGAAAGACAGCGAGGGCCGCCTCCGGGTCGGCGCCGCGATGGGCTTCTTCGGCGACGCATGGGAGCGCGCAGAGGCGCTCCGCGACGCGGGCGTCGACGTGCTCGTCGTCGACACCGCGAACGGCGAGTCGGCCGGCGTGCTCGACATCATCCGCCGGCTGAAGACCGACCCGACGTTCGCCCACATCGACGTCATCGGCGGCAACGTCGCGACGCGCGAGGGCGCGCAGGCGCTCGTCGACGCCGGCGCCGACGCCGTCAAGGTCGGCGTGGGCCCGGGCTCGATCTGCACCACGCGCGTCGTCGCGGGTGTGGGCGTGCCGCAGATCACGGCCGTCTACGAGGCCTCCAAGGCCACGAAGCCCGCCGGTGTGCCGCTCATCGCCGACGGCGGCCTGCAGTACTCGGGTGACATCGCGAAGGCGCTCGTCGCCGGCGCCGACACCGTGATGCTCGGCTCCCTGCTCGCCGGCACCGCCGAGAGCCCCGGCGAACTCGTCTTCCAGAACGGCAAGCAGTTCAAGGCGTACCGCGGCATGGGCTCGCTCGGCGCACTGCAGACCCGCGGCCAGAAGACCTCGTACTCGAAGGACCGCTACTTCCAGGCGGATGTCCCGTCGGACGACAAGCTGATCCCCGAGGGCATCGAGGGCCAGGTGCCCTACCGCGGCCCGCTGTCGGCCGTCGCGTACCAGCTCATCGGCGGCCTCCGCCAGTCGATGTTCTACGTGGGCGCGCGCACGATCGCCGAGCTGAAGTCCAAGGGCCGATTCGTGCGCATCACGCCGGCGGGGCTCAAGGAATCGCACCCGCACGACGTGCAGATCGTCGTGGAGGCGCCGAACTACACCCGCTAGAGCTCCCGGATGTAGCAGAGCATGCGGTAGTCGGTGCCCGGCTCGATGTTCACGAACCCTTGGCGTTCGTAGAACCGCCGGGCATCGACGTCGTCCTCGTCGACGTTGATGTGCATCTCGCCACCGCCGCGGCGGCGCACCTCGGCGATCGCGTGCTCGAGCAACGCCGTGCCGATGCCGGCGCCGCGCAGGCCGGGGCCCACGTAGAGCTCGTCGAGCACGGCGAGCGGGCCGTCGCAGTACACGGTCGGACGCAGTGTCACCACCGCGTAGCCCTGCGGTTCGGGCGGCGCGCCCGCGAACAGCACGAATGCCGAGGCGTCGGCGATGAGCGCGCGGAACCGCGGGGTCAGCACCTCCCGGCTCGGCGTGGGCGAGTCGAACTCGACCGCGAACTCGACCTGCAGGCGAGCGGCCGTCGGTGCGTCGTCGGGCACGGCGAACCGGATCCCGGTCGACGTGTTCGGTTCGGTCGTCATGGCTCCTCGAGTCCCTTCGCTCGGATGCTCGGCCGGGGCTCGCGCCCGGCGCTCAGCGGGCGTCGGCGAGCCTCGTGACGGCTTCGGCGAGCACCTCGGGCGAGCACGCGAAGTTCAGTCGCACGTGTCCGCGACCGACGCCGGCACCGAACATGGGCCCGATGCCGAGGGCGACCTTCGCGTGCTCGAGCGCGTACGCGGCGGGGTCGTCGCCCCAACCCAGCGCCGAGAGGTCGAGCCAGGCGAGGTAGGTCGCGTCGGGCATGCGGTAGCGCACGCCCGGCAGCTCGTCGGCGAGCAGCTCGGCGAGCAGGCGCCGGTTGTCGTCGAGGCTCGCGAGCACGCCGTCGAGCCACGGGCCGCCGTGCCGGAACGCCGCGACGGACGCGATCGACCCGAACTGGCTCATGCGCCACTCGACCTCGTAGGGGAGTGCGGTGCGGGCGCGGTCGCCGCGATCGCTCGCGGTCACGATGAGGGCCGCCTTCAGCCCGGCGATGTTGAACGCCTTCGTCGCCGCGGTGACGGTGACGCCGTGCTCGCGTGCCGCGTCGGAGACGGTCAGGAACGGGGTGTAGTCGACGCCGGGCTGCACGAGCGGGCCGTGCACCTCGTCGGAGACGATCGTGACGTCGTGCCGGGCGGCGATGTCCGCGAGGGCGGCCAGCTGCGAGGCATCCGGAACCAGGCCGATCGGATTGTGCGGGTTGCAGAGCACCATCGCCCGGGCGCCGGCGGCGAACGCCGCATCGATGCCGTCGAGGTCGAGCGACCAGCCCTCGTCGATGCCGCCGAGCATCGGCACCTCGACGACCCGGCCCGAGGCCTCGGTCACGAGGTCGAAGAACGGCGGGTAGATCGGCGGGGTGATGATGACACCGTCGCCCGGTTCGGTGACCTGTCGCAGCATCTCGACGATGCCCATGCTGACATCGGCGGTGCAGGTCACGCGCGTCGGGTCGATCGTCCAGCCGAGACGGGTCGCGGCGAAGCCCTCGAATGCCTCGGCGACCTGGCGACTGCCCGACGAGTAGCCCGTGTCCGAGCGGTCGACGGCGGCGTGCAGCGCCGCCTTGATGGGGTCGGCGAGCGGGTAGTCCATCTCGGCGACGGGCAGCGGCAGCACGTCGGCGGGGTAATGGCGCCACTTCTCGCTGGTTCGCGTGCGGAGGACGTCGAGAGGCTCTGCTGCGGTGCGTTGCATGGCTCCAGCTTGCCGCAGAACGGCTGCGGGTGGCAGAGGCAATCGATGCGCGCTAGTCTGGTCGGCTGCCCATCGGGCGGTGCGGAACCGGGCGAGGTGGCCCGGCCGCGGACCGAACGGATCTCCCATGGGTTTCATCGACGTCAACGGCGTCTCCTTCTCGCTCGCCGACGGCCGGCCGCTGCTGGCCGACCTCGCATTCCGCGTGACGGATGGCGCGACCACCGCCCTCATCGGCGCGAACGGCGCGGGCAAGTCGACGCTGCTGCGCATCATCCGCGGCCAGCTGCGACCCGACGAGGGCAGCGTGCAGGTCGACGGCGGGCTCGGCGTGATGGACCAGTTCGTCGGCACCGGCGCGACGATCGAGGGCACGGATGCCACGGTGCAGGGGCTCCTCGTCTCCGTCGCGCCGACCCGCATCCGTCAGGCGGCGATCGAGCTCGATGCATCCGAGGCCGCCCTCATCGAACACGACGACACCGCGGCGCAGATGCGGTACGCCACCGCGCTCGCCGAGTACGCGGAGGCGGGCGGCTACGACCAGGAGGTCGTGTGGGACCACTGCACGATCGCGGCGCTCGGCATCCCGTTCGAGCGCGCGAAGTGGCGTGAGCTCTCCACGCTCTCGGGCGGCGAGCAGAAGCGGCTCGCCCTCGAGGCGCTCTTCCGCGGACCCGAGCAGGTGCTGCTGCTCGACGAGCCCGACAACTCGCTCGATGTGCCGGGCAAGCGGTGGCTCGAGTCGCAGCTGCGGGCCACGCCGAAGACGGTGCTGCTCGTCTCGCACGACCGCGAGCTGCTCGCCCGCGCCGCCGATCGCATCGTCACGCTCGAGGTCGGCGCGGCCGGCAATACGGCGTGGGTGCACGGCGGCAGCTTCGAGGGATACCACCAGGCGCGCGACGAGCGCTTCGAACGACTCGACGAGCTGCGCCGCCGATGGGACGAGCAGCACGTCGCGTTGAAGACGCTCGTGGCCAACCTGAAGGTCAAGGCGACCTACAACGACGGCATGGCCTCGCGCTATCAGGCCGCGATGACTCGCCTGCGCAAGTTCGAGGAGGCCGGGCCGCCCGAGGAGCGCCCGCCCGCGCAGGCCGTGTCGATGCGCCTGCGCGGATCGCGCACGGGCAAGCGCGCCGTCGTCGGCGAAGGGCTGGAGCTCACGGGGCTCATGAAGCCCTTCGACCTCGAGGTCTGGTACGGAGACCGCGTGGCGGTGCTCGGCTCGAACGGTTCGGGCAAGTCGCACTTCCTGCGCCTGCTCGCGGGCGGTGGCACCGAACCCGATCGCACCCTCGGCCACATCACGACGGTGGGCGAGTCGCTCGCCCGGGTGCCGCACACCGGTCGTGCCGTGCTCGGCGCACGGGTCGTGCCCGGCTGGTTCGCGCAGAACCACGAGCACCCCGAGTACCGCGGCCGCACCCTCCTCGACATCCTGCATCGCGGCGACGCCAACCGCGACGGCATGGCGCGCGAGGCCGCGAGCTCGGCGCTCGACCGCTACGGACTCGCGGCGGCGGCGCAGCAGACCTTCGACTCGCTCTCGGGCGGGCAGCAGGCGAGACTGCAGATCCTGCTGCTCGAACTCTCGGGCGCGACGCTGCTGCTGCTCGACGAACCGACCGACAACCTCGACCTCGTCTCGGCCGAGGCGCTCGAAGAGGGCCTGTCGCGCTTCGACGGCACCGTGCTCGCGGTCACCCACGACCGCTGGTTCACGCGCGGCTTCGACCGGTTCCTCGTCTTCGGCAGCGACGGCGAGGTCTACGAGTCGGATGCCCCGGTGTGGGACGAGTCCCGCGTGGTACGCGCCCGCTAGCTTCGCGCCTGGAGTCGTGGAGCGAGTCGTGGACGCGCGGAGTCGGGTCACCCGATGGGGTGAGGCGCGGAGGGGGTGCCGACACCCAGACTGATCGGCATGACGAGACAGAGAAGCAACAGGCGAACGGCGATTGCCGGACCGGTGCTCATCATCGTGTGGGTGCTGCACACTGCAGTCGGAGTGCTTGCATCTGCTCCAGCGCTGGGCGAGGCATTGGCCGGCGGCTGGTACGGAGCGATGACGAGCGACCTCGAGGTGGCGCTCTGGTTCTTGATGACCGGATTCTTCGGATTGGTCGCCGGCCTGGCGATGACCGCCCTCGAGCACGCCGGGCGGCTGCCATGGTCGGTCAGCATCGCGCTGCTGATGATCGCGCTGATCGGGGTGAGTGCGGCGCCGGTGTCCGGCTTCCTGCTCGTGCTCGTGGCTGCGGTCATCGCTGTCGTGCAGTCGGCACGCCAGAGCCGTCGGCGTGCATCGGCTGACCTGGGCAGGGGCGAACGTCCGTTCGAAGCAGTGGACCCGTCGGAGTCGGAGGGCGCCGGGCTCGAGCACTCATCACGATCGGCACAGGGCAGGGCATGAGTTCGGTCCAGTCCGTCGTCGGCTCCGAGGGCGTCGGCTCGACCACCCGCGTCGACGATCGCAACGGTCATGGCAGTGAGTGCGAGTTCCGGTGGACGCCCTGCTCCTCTCAACCGGCGCGGTATCGGCCGGGTAGGGTTGAGTGGTGACCCAGGAGATCGAGATCGGCCGCTCCAAGCGGGGCCAGCGCGTCTATGCATTCGATGACATCGCGATCGTGCCCAGCCGGCGCACCCGCGACCCCGAAGACGTCTCGGTCGGGTGGACGATCGACGCGTACCAGTTCGACATCCCGTTCCTCGCGGCACCCATGGACTCCGTCGTCTCGCCGCAGACGGCGATCATGATGGGCCAGCTCGGCGGTCTGGGCGTGCTCGACCTCGAGGGCCTGTGGACCCGCTACGAGGACCCCGAGCCCGTGCTCGCCGAGATCCGCAACCTCGCGCCCGAGCACGCCACGGCCCGCATGCAGCAGCTCTACTCCGAGCCGATCAAGCCCGAGCTCGTCACGGAGCGCCTCGCCGAGATCCGCGCGGCGGGGGTCACCGTCGCCGGCGCGCTCTCGCCCCAGCGCACGCAGGAGCTCTACGAGACCGTCGTCGCCGCGGGCGTCGACCTGTTCGTGATCCGCGGCACCACGGTGTCGGCCGAGCACGTCTCGAAGAACCAGGAGCCGCTGAACCTCAAGAAGTTCATCTACGAGCTCGATGTGCCCGTGATCGTCGGCGGTGCCGCGACCTACACCGCGGCCCTCCACCTCATGCGCACCGGCGCGGCCGGCGTGCTCGTCGGCTTCGGCGGGGGAGCGGCGTCGACGACGCGTGCGACCCTCGGCATCCACGCCCCCATGGCCACAGCGGTCGCCGACGTCGCCGGCGCACGCCGCGACTACCTCGACGAGTCGGGCGGCCGCTACGTGCACGTCATCGCCGACGGCGGAGTCGGCAAGTCGGGCGACATCGTGAAGGCGATCGCGTGCGGCGCCGACGCCGTCATGCTCGGCGCGGCACTCGCACGGGCGACGGATGCCCCGGGCGGCGGCTACCACTGGGGCGCAGAGGCGCACCACCCGAAGCTGCCGCGCGGCCAGCGCGTGCACGTCGGACAGGTCGCTCCGCTCGAAGAGGTGCTCTACGGCCCCGCGCCGTCGGCCGACGGCGTCACGAACCTCATCGGCGCCTTGAAGCGCTCGATGGCGACCACCGGATACTCCGACCTCAAGGAGTTCCAGCGCGTGGACGTCGTCGTCGCGCCGTATCAGTCGTCGTAGCTTCTGCGGGTTGAGCCTGTCGAAACCCGGCATCCGGATTTCGACGAGCTCAATCAACAGATCTCCTCGCTCATTCCGCAGGCGGTTCGGGTAGCGTGGGAACCGGATCGCGCGGCCTCGCCGTGAGGCCGCGGGGATGGGGTGGCACGATGGCGACTCAGAAGTCGGCGGGGCTCAAGCCGGTGACGCGTTCGACCAAGCTCGGACCAGAGGAACGGAAGGCCGCGATCGCGCGGCTGAAAGAGAAAGAGCTCGACATCCTCGTGGTCGGCGGCGGCATCGTCGGCACCGGATCCGCGCTCGACGCGGTCACCCGAGGCCTCTCGACGGGGCTCCTCGAAGCCCGTGACTGGGCGTCGGGCACCTCGAGTCGTTCATCGAAACTCGTGCACGGCGGCATCCGGTACCTCGAACAGCTCGACTTCAGACTCGTGCGCGAGGCGCTCATCGAGCGCGGCCTGCTGCTGCAGCGCATCGCCCCGCACCTCGTGAAGCCCGTGCGCTTCCTCTACCCGCTGAAGACCCGCATCATCGAACGGTGCTACGTGGGCGCCGGCATGTTGCTCTACGACGTCTTCAGCTACACCGGCGGGCGGCCCCCGGGCGTGCCGCACCACCGCCACCTGTCGAAGCGGCAGGTCATGCGGGCCATCCCGTCGCTCTCGAAGGACGCGCTCGTCGGCGGTCTCACCTACTACGACGCCCAGGTCGACGATGCGCGGTACGTGGCCTCGCTCGCCCGCACCGCGTCGTTCTACGGAGCCCATGTCGCGAGCCGGGTCAAGGTCGAGGGCTTCGTCAAGGTCGGCGAACGCGTCGTGGGCGTGAAGGCGCACGACCTCGAGACCGACGAGCACTTCGAGATCCGGGCGAAGCAGGTCGTGAACGCCACCGGCGTCTGGACCGACGACACCCAGCGCATGGTCGGCGAACGCGGCACGTTCAAGGTGCGCGCATCGAAGGGCGTGCACCTCGTCGTGCCCCGCGACCGCATCCAGTCGGCGATGGGCATGATCTTCCGCACCGAGAAGAGCGTGCTGTTCGTGATCCCGTGGGGCCGCCACTGGCTGATCGGCACGACCGACACCGACTGGAACCTCGACAAGGCGCACCCGGCGGCGACCGCCGCCGACATCGACTACCTGCTTGAGCACGTCAACGCGGTGCTCGGCATCCCGCTCACCCGGGAGGACGTCGAGGGCGTGTACGCCGGTCTCCGGCCCCTGCTCGCCGGGGAGAGCGACCAGACCTCGAAGCTCTCGCGCGAGCACCTCGTCGCACACACCGTGCCCGGACTCGTGGTGATCGCGGGCGGCAAGTGGACGACGTACCGGGTCATGGCGAAGGACGCGATCGACGCGGCGGCCGACGCCCTCGACGGCAAGGTGCCGAAGTCGACGACGCAGGACATCCCGCTGCTCGGAGCCGAGGGCTACCAGGCGGCGTGGAACAAGCGCGGCAAGATCGCGCGGGCGTTCGGCGTGCACGAGGTGCGCATCGAGCACCTGCTGAACCGGTACGGCACGATGACCGACGAGCTGCTCGACCTGATCCGCGAGGATCCGTCGCTCGGCGAGCCGCTGCCGGGGGCCGACGACTACCTCGGCGCGGAGGTCGTCTACGCGGCCTCGCACGAGGGAGCCCTGCACCTCGACGACGTGCTCGCCCGTCGAACGCGCATCTCGATCGAGGCGTGGGACCGCGGCGTCTCCGCCGCCCCGGTCGCCGCGAAGCTCATGGGCAAGGTGCTCGGCTGGAACACGGCGCGCCAGACCCTCGAGGTCGAGCGCTACCTCGAGCGGGTCGCCGCCGAACGGGCCTCGCAGGAACAGCCCGACGACGAGTCGGCCGACCGCGTGCGGCTCGAGGCACCCGACATCGTGAAGGTGGACTGAGCGCTCCCGCGGTGGATCGAGCATCCGGAGCGGACGCCTAAACTGGAGGGCATGCACGTCTCCCGCGCAACCACGCCCAACGCGGGAGCCGACGACTGATGCTCAAGATGATGCTGCGCCCCCGGTGGGTGCTCGCACTGCTCCTCGCGCTCGGCATCGCCGCGGCGTTCGCGCTGCTCGGTCAATGGCAGCTCGAGCGCGCCGTCGAATCGTCGGTCGTCGTCGAACGCCCGACCGAAGAGGTGCGGCCGTTCGCGGGCATCGCCGAGCCCGACGGGCCGACGACGCAGGCGGCGACCGCCCAACTCGTCGAGGTCACCGGCACCGTCGTGCCCGGCGACACCGTCATCGTCGAAGGCCGGCTGAACGAGGGCGTCGCCGGATTCTGGCCCGTCGTGCACCTCGAGGTGACGGATGGCACTCCCGCGGGCCTTCCCGTCGCACTCGGCTGGGCTGCCGACGAAGAGACCGCGCGTGAGGCCGCCAATGCGTTCGAGCGGTCGATCGACCCGAGCGAACCCATCACCCTCGTCGGCCGCTTCCTGCCGAGCGAGGCGCCGATCGCCCCCGACCAGGAGGCCGACCCGTTCTCGATGCAGACCGTCGCCGTGGCGCAGCTCATCAACATCTGGGCCGACTACGACGACCGGCCCGTCTACTTCGGCTACGTCACCGCCGCCGATGCGCCCGCGGGCCTCGATGCGATCGCCTCGCCGCCGCCCGAGCAGGAGCAGCAGCTCGACTGGCTCAACGTCTTCTACGCGCTCGAATGGGCGGTCTTCGCCGGGTTCGCGATCTACCTCTGGTACCGACTCGTGCGCGACGCCGTCGAACGCGAACGCGAGGAGCAGGACGAGGCCGCGGCATCCGTCGCATCGACGACCGCCGCCGGGCCGCCTGCCGGTGACTGACGATCGCGCGCTCGACGCCGCGTAGACTGGTCTCATGCCCCTCGAGCCGAAATCCGCCGATCTGCCGCGCATTCGCGGGGCGCTGAAGTTCTACCAGGTCGCTTCGGTGATCACCGGTGTCATGCTCCTGCTGCTGTGCGCCGAGATGATCATGAAGTACGTCTTCCACCTCGAGCTCTACGCATTCGGCGACCAGGGCGTGCTCGCTTTCACCCCCGTGATCGAGACGGCGGCCGGCCTCGAGTCGACCGGCACGGGCGTGAACCTCTCGACCGGCATCCTCATCGCGCACGGCTGGTTCTACGTCGTCTACCTCTTCAGCGACTTCCGGCTCTGGAGCCTCATGCGCTGGCCGTTCAGCCGCTTCATCGTCATCGCGCTCGGCGGCATCGTGCCGTTCCTCTCGTTCTTCCTCGAGGCGCGCATCGGTCGTGAGGTGCGCGAGTACCTCGACCGCCGCGAAGCCGCAGAGGCCGCAGCGGCCGAACCCGTCGCCTCAGACCCCACCGACACTTCCGACACCCTGGAGGCCCAGCAGTGACCGATCAGCCCACCGAGCAGCGGCCGGTACTCGTCGTCGATTTCGGCGCCCAGTACGCCCAGCTCATCGCCCGGCGCGTGCGCGAGGCATCCGTCTACTCCGAGATCGTGCCGCACACGATCACCGCGGCCGAGGTCGCGGCGAAGAACCCGATCGGCATCGTGCTCTCGGGCGGGCCGTCGTCGGTCTACGAAGAAGGCGCCCCGGCGCTCGACGAGGGCATCCTGAAGCTCGGCGTGCCGACGCTCGGCATCTGCTACGGCTTCCAGGTGATGGCCACGCAGCTCGGCGGCGAGGTCGCGCAGACCGGCCTCCGCGAGTACGGCGCGACCGCCGCGACCGTGACGGATGTCTCCGGCAACGCGCTGCTCGAGGGCCAGCCCGCCGACCAGACCGTATGGATGAGCCACGGCGACTCGGTGTCGCGCGCCCCCGAGGGCTTCGAGGTGCTCGCCTCGACCGCCTCGACGCCCGTGGCCGCGTTCGCCAACGACGAGAAGAAGTTCTACGGCGTGCAGTGGCACCCCGAGGTCAAGCACTCGGAGTTCGGCCAGCGCATCATCGAGAACTTCCTGCACCGCGCCGCCGGCATCCCCGCCGACTGGAACTCGGGCAACGTCATCGCCGAGCAGGTCGCGCGCATCCGCGAGCAGGTCGGCACCGCTCGCGTGATCTCGGCGCTGTCCGGCGGGGTCGACTCCGCCGTCTCGACCGCGCTCGTGCAGGAGGCCGTCGGCGACCAGCTCACCGCGGTGTTCGTCGACCACGGGCTGCTCCGCAAGGGCGAGCGCGAGCAGGTGCAGCAGGACTACGTCGCCGCGACGGGCGTGCGGCTCATCACGATCGACGCCGAGGACACCTTCCTCGAGGCGCTCGAGGGCGTCAGCGACCCCGAGCAGAAGCGCAAGATCATCGGGCGCGAGTTCATCCGCGCGTTCGAGCAGGCCGAGCGCGACCTCATCGCCGAGGCCGCCGCCGCGGGCGAGCCGATCAAGTTCCTCGTGCAGGGCACGCTCTACCCCGACGTCGTCGAGTCGGGCGGCGGCACGGGCACGGCGAACATCAAGAGCCACCACAACGTCGGCGGCCTGCCCGAAGACCTGCAGTTCGAGCTCGTCGAGCCGCTGCGCACCCTCTTCAAGGACGAGGTGCGCGCGATCGGCCGCGAGCTCGGGCTGCCCGAGGCGATCGTCGGGCGCCAGCCGTTCCCCGGCCCAGGGCTCGGCATCCGCATCGTCGGCGAGGTCACCCGCGAACGGCTCGACCTGCTCCGCGAGGCCGACGCGATCGCCCGTGAAGAGCTCAGCGCCGCGGGCCTCGACCAGGAGATCTGGCAGTGCCCCGTCGTGCTGCTCGCCGACGTGCGCTCGGTGGGCGTGCAGGGCGACGGCCGCACCTACGGCCACCCCATCGTGCTGCGCCCCGTCTCGTCGGAGGACGCGATGACGGCCGACTGGACGCGCCTGCCGTACGACGTGCTCGCGAAGATCTCGAACCGCATCACGAACGAGGTTCCCGAGGTGAACCGGGTCGTGCTCGACGTCACGTCGAAGCCGCCGGGAACCATCGAGTGGGAGTGAGGCCGGTCGGGGAGCCGCGCAGGCTCCCACTCGACCGCTGACGAAGGCCGGCACCCATCGGGTGCCGGCCTTCTCGCATCCTCACGGGTGCTGACAGACTGGACGCATGGGCGTCGTCGAGAACTCGAAGTTGACCGTCATCGGAGCCGGAAGCGTGGGCACGAGCCTCGCGTATTCGGCGCTGATCCGTGGGAGCGCGAGCGAGGTCGCGCTGTACGACATCGCTCGCGAGAAGGTCGAGGCCGAGGTGCTCGACCTCGCGCACGGCACGCAGTTCACGGGGTCGTCGGTGAGCGGCGGGGCCGACCTCGGTGTCGTCGAGGGCTCGCACGTCATCGTCGTCACCGCCGGGGCGAAGCAGCAGCCAGGCCAGTCGAGACTCGACCTCGCGGGCACCAACGTGCGCATCCTCGAGAGCCTCCTGCCCGCCCTCCTCGAGCGAGCTCCCGACGCGGTCATCGTGCTCGTCACGAATCCCGTCGACGTGCTCACGGTCGCAGCGCAGCGCATCACGGGGCTGCCGCCGCACCGCATCTTCGGCTCGGGCACGGTGCTCGACACCTCGCGCCTGCGCTGGCTGCTGGCCCGGCGCGCCGGCGTCACCACGTCGAGCGTGCACGCCGACATCGTGGGGGAGCACGGCGACACCGAGTTCCCGCTGTGGTCGAACGCACGCATCGGGCCGGTGCCGATCCTCGAATGGCGCGGGGCCGAGCCGTTCTCCGCCGCCGAACTCGACGACATCGCACGCGAGGTGCGCGACTCGGCGTACACGGTCATCCGCGGCAAGGGCGCCACGAACTACGCCATCGGCCTGGCCGGGGCGCGCATCGTCGAGGCCGTGCTCCGCGACGAGCGGGCCGTGCTGCCGGTCTCGACGGTGCTCCGCGGCATCCGGGGCCTCGACGGCGTCGCGCTGTCGCTGCCCAGCGTGGTGGGTGGAGACGGCGCGGTGCCGGTCGCCGAGACGCCGTTCTCGACGGAGGAGGACTTGCTGCTCCGAGCCTCGGCCGACACGATCCGCGCTTCGGTCGCGACGCTCGGCATCTGAGCCGCCCGGCGCGCTGAACAGCCGCGCCCGCCGGAAACCACGAACGGCCGCCCGAAGGCGGCCGTTCGACGGTGCGAGGTGTCGACGTCAGTCGCGCGCGATCGCGAGCATCCGCAGGATCTCGAGGTACAGCCAGATGACCGTGACCATGATGCCGAAGACGCCCGACCACTCGTACTTCTTCGGGGCGCGGTTGCGCACGCCCTGCTGGATGAAGTCGAAGTCGAGCACGAGCGAGTACGCCGCCATGATGACGACGAGCACGCCGAGGATGAGTCCGAACGGGATGCCGGTGCCGAGGAAGTCGGCTCCGCGCAGACCCCACGGGTTGCTGTCAGCCCCGCCGAAGATCATGATGCCGAAGTTCACGAGCGAGAACACCGCGTAGCCGACCATCGCGATGAGGAAGACCTTCGTCGCCTTCTTCGAGGCGCGGATCTTTCCGGAGGCGAAGAGTGCGAGCGTCACGCCAACCACGACGAGGGTCGCGATGACCGCCTGGGCGACGATGCCGCCGCCGTAGACCATCTCGTACCACGCGGAGATGCCGCCGACGAAGATGCCCTGCACACCCGCATACGCGAGCACCAGCGCGGGGGACGGCTCCTTCTTGAAGATGTTGACGAGCGCGAGCACGAAGCCCACGATGCCGGCGCCGATCCAGAGGAACGGCATCGACTCGGTCGTGACCCAGCCGAGCGCGGCGCCCACGAGGAGCAGGCCGAAGGAGACGACCGACTTCTGGATGGTCGTCTCGACCGACATGGTCTCGCCGGCGGGCGGCGTCGCGGGCTGGTTGTACATCTCCTGCAGCTGCTGGGCCGAGATGTCTTGCGCTGCGGCCACGCCCCCCTGCGCGGAGAACGCGGAGTTCCGCGAGAATGCGGGGTTGTCGAGAGCCATGGGTTTCCTCTGCTTTCGGCTGTGATCGGGGGTCGGGCGGCCGCCGCACGCGGCATCCGCTTGACTACCAACCTACCCGAGTTGTCCGTGACAACGCCCTGAGTTCTCGCGACATTCCCCGCTCGGCATGCCCGGCCCTGACTACGCTTGGCGCATGCAGCACCACGAAGCTCCGCGCCCGCTCGTGATCGGGCACCGCGGTGCGCCCGGCTACCGTCCGGAGCACACGCGCTCGGCCTACGAACTCGCGTTCGCGCTCGGCGCCGACGCGGTCGAGCCCGACATCGTCGCCACCCGTGACGGCGTGCTCGTGCTGCGTCACGAGAACGAGATCTCGGGCACGACCGACGTCGCGGACCGCCCCGAGTTCGCGGGGCGCCGCACGACGCGCGAGATCGACGGCAGCCCCCTCACCGGATGGTTCACCGAGGACTTCACCTGGGCCGAGCTCGCGACGCTGCGGGCGCGCGAACGGCTCGGCGCCCTGCGTCACGCGAGTGCGAGCTTCGACGACCGCTTCCCGATCATCCGGCTCCGCGACCTGTTCGAGATCATCGACGTCGCCGCCGACGAGCAGCGACGCCTCCTGCGCATGGTCGCCGAGTTCAAGCACGCCGCGCACTTCGACGCGATCGGCCTGCCGCTCGACGAGCTGTTCCAGGCCGAGCTCGATGCCGCCGGCTGGGGCCGCGGCGACGAACGGCTCATCATGGAGGCGTTCGAGCCGACGCTGCTCGATCGGCTCGGGGCGCGCGGCATCCGGGGCAAGCGGGTGTTCCTGATCGAGGGCTCCGGCGCGCCATGGGACCTCGTGCTCGAGCAGGGCTCCGGTGCTCCGAAGTACGACTCCTTCGTGACCGAGGCTGGGCTGCTCCGCCTCGCCGGCCGGTTCGACGGCGTGAGCGTCGGCAAGGCGCGGCTCGTCGGCGGCGCGAAGGCGAAGCGAGCGGATGCCGCGGGCGCGCCGCTCTCGGGCGCCGAGCTCGTCGATGCGGCGCACGCGGCCGACCTCGAGATCTACACGTGGACCCTCCGCCCCGAGAACAGCTTCCTCGCGAGCCGGTTCCGGCGCGGCACCGCGCGGGCGGCCTTCGGCGACTGGGCGGGCGAGTTCGGCGAGATCATCGGCATGGGCGTCGACGGCGTGTTCCTCGACCATCCCGACCTCGGCGTCGAAGCGCGCCGGGCGGTGGCGGCGGCCTGACGCGACGAGTCCGAGCGCGTCACCAGCCATCGACGAGTTCGATGCCCTCCGCGTCGATCGCGGCCCGGAACCGGTCGTCGCGGAGGAGAGCGAGTTCCCAGGTGCGCACGATTCCGTCGGGTCCGGCGACGGCGTGCTCCGGCGCCGGATGCATGAAGATCTCGCTCGTGCCTTCGGGGAGCGCCCCGAGGATGCGCAGGTAGCCGTCGCGGAGCCCCTCGTAGCCCCCGAGCTGTGCGGCCGGCATGCGGTTCGTCGCGATCGCGGCGGGAATCGGAACGCCGAGCGCGTCTGCGGCGGCGACCCCCGACGCGTGCAGCGCCGCAGCCGCTGCCGGGAGCGCCCCGCCGAGGTAGAGCGCCGGGTCGCGGGGGAGTCGGAACCCCAGACCGTGGCGTGACGCGAGTTCGAGCGCCTCGGCGATGAACGGGCGCCCGGTGAGCCCGTAGAGGGTGCCGGCGTGCGAGTCGAGGGCGAGGGGCCGGATGCCCCAGCCCAGCAGCCGCTGCAACTGCGCCTCGAGTTCGGCGGCGACGTCGGCGGCATCCGCTCGCGCCCCCACCTCGGCAGGATCGAAGGGAAGCGTCCCCTCGTCCGAGACCAGCGACGCCGCGGTTCGCACCGGCCGCCAGGCGGCGAGTCCGCGTTCGCTCGAGAGTGTCGCGTGCAGGCGCGGTGCGACGCCGGCGCGGGCGACGGCGCTCGCCGCAACGTCTGCGCCGGGCGCGACGACGATGACCGTCGACGCCGTGATGGCGCCCTCGGCGGCCAGGCGCGCGATCTCGACCGAGGTGCCCTGCTCGCGGCCGAGGTCGTCGGCCGTGAGCACCAGGCGCCGGGTCACTGCGCCGTCTCGTCGTCGGCCGCGGTGCCGCGCACAGCGGCGAGCGTCATCTCGCCGTCTGCCTCGGCTTCGGAGAGGCCCTCGGGAACGCGGATGAACCGGGCGAGCACCGCGCCGACCGTGCAGAGCAGGAACGGGTAGACGCAGAGGTAGATGCGGAACGCGACATCCGGTTGGCCGCCGGGGTCGTCTCCGGAGTTGTAGCCGAAGAAGCTGCCGAGCGAGGCGAGTGCGAGACCGGTGATGATGCCGTTCAGCCGCCCGAAGAAGCCGAAGGCCGAGAGGAAGAGTCCTTCGCGGTGCTGGCCGTGCCGCCGGGCGTCGTCGTCGAGCACCCGCGCCACGATCAGGTCGTTCGTGGCGAGCATGCCCGAGTAGCCGATGCCGACGAGGAGCCCGGCGAGCAGCGCGGTGACGAGGTCGGCGGCGAAGAACAGCGGGACGAAGCTGAGCGCGAGGATCACGAAGGCGAGCCGCCAGGTGAATGCCGCGCCCTTCCGCCGGATCACCCGCGTCCAGACGACCAGACCGGCTGCCGAGCAGATGATGACGGTCGCCTGGAGGAAGAGCGCGTTCGCGACGGGCAGGCCGAGGGAGTACCGCACGTAGAGCTGCAGGCCCGCGAGCACGAGCGCCATGGCGCTCGCATAGCAGGCGCCGGCGACGCCGATCGACCAGAACTTCGGGTTGCGGATGATCGTGAGGAGCGTCGGGAAGAACCGCGGACGCGCACCCTCGGCGTAGCGCGGGTTCTCCTTCGCGCTGAAGGCCATGAACAGGATGACCGCGGTGGCGATCGCGCCGTAGATGGTCGCCGTCGTCGTGAAGCCGACCGTGGTGTCCTCGGTGCCGAACACCGACGTCGTGAGCAGCGGGGTCACCGCGAGCGAGACGACCAGTGCGACGAGCTGGAAGCCCTGCCGCAGCGAGTTCGCGACCGCGCGCCGGCGCTCACGCGGGAAGAGCTCGGGAAGCAGTGCGCCGTAGTTGGCGTTCAGCATCGAGTCGAACGCCTCGCAGAGGATCGCGAAGATCGCGAACCAGAGCACGAGGCCGAGCCCCTCGAGCGATTCGGGCGCCGAGAAGAAGGCGATCATGCTCGCGGCGAGCAGCGGTGCGCCGATGACGAGCCACGGCCGGCGCCGGCCCCAGCGGGTGCGGGTGCGGTCGGAGAGGAAGCCGAGCACCGGATTGTCGACGGCGTCGATGACGGCGTAGACGATCATGACGCCCGCGTACACCCGCACGTCGAGCCCGAGGATGTCGACGTAGTACAGGATCATCGACCCCTTGATCATGTTGATCGGGATCGAGGTGCCGAACATGCCGATGGCGTAACGCCAGGGCGCGGTGGCTGGGGCAGGGGTCGTCACGGAGCGTTCGGTCATCGTCGTCCTTCGCTGGGGGTGCGGAAATGTTACGACATTCTGCGTTCGTCGTCGCGCGTCGCGCGTCGCTCGGGATCGGTGCTCGGGTGCGGTCGCGGCGTCCGTCCGTCGCCCGAGCTGCGTGTCGGATGTCGCGCCTAGACTTGAAGGGACATGACGCTGATCCTCGACCCCGACGACCCGGCCGGCTGGCGCGAGGCGCCCCCCGCCATCGATGCGGGCACCACCGGCTCCCGACTGACCGACGGCCTGAACCCCGAGCAGCGCGAGGCGGTCGAGTACCGCGGCCCCGCGCTCCTCATCGTCGCCGGTGCGGGGTCGGGCAAGACGCGCGTGCTCACGCACCGCATCGCGAGCCTCATCGAGAGCCGCGAGGCGTGGCCGAGCCAGATCCTCGCGATCACCTTCACCAACAAGGCCGCCGCCGAGATGCGCGAGCGCGTCCAGGCGCTCCTCGGCGAGAGCGCGTCGGGCATGTGGATCTCGACGTTCCACTCGGCGTGCGTGCGCATCCTGCGCCGTGAGGCCGAGTCGATCGGGCTGTCGTCGACCTTCACGATCTACGACTCGGCCGACCAGCGCACGATCCTCAAGCGCATCATCAAAGAGCTCGACGCCGACACGATGGGCTTCACGCCCGCGAGCGCGCAGGCCAAGATCTCGAAGCTGAAGAACGAGCTCGCCGATGTCGAGACGCACGCGCGCAACGCCAACATGAACGACCCGCAAGAGGTCATGTTCCTCGAGATCTTCCGCCAGTACACGCGGCGGCTGCGGGCGGCGAGCGCGCTCGACTTCGACGACCTCATCGCCGAGACGGTCTACCTCTTCCGAGCCTTCCCGAAGGTCGCCGCGCTCTACCAGCGGCGCTTCCGGCACATCCTCGTCGACGAGTACCAAGACACGAACCACGCCCAGTACTCGCTCATCCACGAGCTGACCCGGCCGGTGCCGCGCGAGATCGTCGACGAGCTCGACGCGCACGGCATCCTCGTCCGCGGCATGACCGACGGCTCGGGGGCGATCCCGGGCGCGAGTCTCACGGTGGTCGGCGACTCCGACCAGTCGATCTACGCGTTCCGCGGAGCCGACATCCGCAACATCTCCGAGTTCGAGCGGGACTTCCCAGGAGCGAAGGTCGTGCTCCTCGAGCAGAACTACCGCTCGACGCAGAACATCCTCTCCGCGGCGAACGCGGTCATCTCGAACAACTTCGACCGTAAAGAGAAGAAACTCTGGACGGCCGACGGCGATGGCGACAAGATCGTCGGCTACACCGGGTACACGGCGCACGACGAGGCGCAGTTCATCGCCGACGAGATCGAGTCCCTGCACCGTGCCGGCGTCGCCTACCGCGACATCGCCGTCTTCTACCGCACCAACGCGCAGACCCGCGCGCTGGAGGAGATCTTCGTGCGCTCGGCGCTGCCGTACCGCGTCGTCGGCGGCACGAAGTTCTACGAGCGCGCCGAGATCAAGGACGCGATGGCCTACCTCATCGCGGTCGCGAACCCCGTCGACGAGCTCGCGCTCCGGCGCATCCTGAACACGCCGAAGCGCGGCATCGGCCCGGCGACCGAGACGGCGCTCGCCTCGTTCGCCGAGCAGAACGAGCTCAGCTTCCGGCAGGCGATGCGCGCGGCCGACGGGCTCGGGCTCGGACCGAAGGTGACCGGCGCGATCTCGGCGCTCGCGAACGTGCTCGACGAGGCCGCGGCGATGCTCGTGCCCTCGGCCGAGGGGCTCGAGGCCGGCACGAACGCCGGTGCGGCGAAGGTCTCCGACGTGCTGGTGTTCCTCGTGGAGCGGTCGGGCCTGCTCGACGCGCTGCGCAACAGCCGCGACCCGCAAGACGAGACCCGAGCAGAGAACGTCGAAGAGCTCGTCGCGCAGACCCGCGACTTCGATCGCGAGAACCCCGGCGCCACGCTCGTCGACTTCCTCACCCAGGTCTCGCTCGTGGCGGCGGCCGACGAGCTCGACGACGCATCCGGCACCGTCTCGCTGATGACGCTGCACACGGCCAAGGGGCTCGAGTACCACGCCGTCTTCCTCACCGGCATCGAAGAGGGCCTCCTGCCCCACCAGATGTCGGCCTCCGAACCGGGCGGCCCGGCCGAAGAACGACGACTCTTCTACGTGGGCATCACCCGTGCCCGCAAGCGTCTCTACCTCTCGCTCGCGATGAGCCGGGCGCAGTTCGGCGAGGTCGCGGTGGCGATGCCGTCGCGCTACCTGCAGGAGATCCCCGAGGGACTCATCGACTGGCGTCAGTCGCCGGGCATGGCGACCTCCCGCGGCGGCACCCAGCCGCGCGCCCTGAACGCGCGTCGCGGTGAACCTGGCGGTGCCTGGGGCACACGCGACCGCGACCTCGAGCGGTTCAGCGTCACCCGGTCCGACAAGCCGAAGACCGAGTGGGCCAACCGGGTCACCGGCACGGTGCGCGACAACGGCGACCTCACGCTGGCGCCCGGCGATCGCATCCGCCACACCGACTTCGGCGAGGGCAAGGTCACCCAGGTCACGGGCGAGGGCACGAAGCGCATCGCCCACGTCAGCTTCGACACCGCGGGCCAGAAGAAGCTCCTCATCAAGATCGCGCCCATCGAGAAGCTCTGACGATGGCCGATCCGGCGAGCGCCCCGCGACCGGAGGGGCTCATGGCGCGTCTCCGCTCGCTGCGGGCCCTCGACCTCGAGGTCGCGCTGCGAGCGGCGCTCGCCGCCGTGGTGCCGCTCATGGTGCTCGTCGCGCTCGATCGCATCGATCTCGCGGCGTATGCGGCGTTCGGCGGCATGACGGCGATCTTCGGTCGCAGCGAGCCCTATCGCACGCGACTGCGCACGGTCACCGCGGCCGGCGCGGTGCAGCTCGGTTCGATCGGCGCCGGCATCCTGCTCTCGGCCGCGCAGGCGCCGCTGATCGTCGAAGCGGGCGTGCTGGCGGTCGTGATCGCGATCGTGATCCTCGTCTACAACACGCTCGGCGTGACGCCCTCGGGTCCGCTCTTCGCGGTCTTCGCGGTGCTCGTGTGCGCGGCCCAGCCCGTCGGCGACGGCAGCGGATGGCTCCGCTGGGGCGTCGCAGCGGCGGCCGCCGCGTTCGCGTGGCTGCTCGCCATGTCGGGATGGCTCCTCCGGCGTGCCGCGCGCACCCGCGAGGAGGCGATCTTCAAGGCCCTGCCGCGGCGGGTGCCGGTTCGGGCGCGCGCCTACGCCGACCCCAGGGTCTGGCTGAACGTCGTGCAGAACGTGCTCGCGGCGCTCGCCGCCGGGGGAGTCGCCATCGCGCTCGGCATCGGCCACCCGTACTGGGCGGTGGTCAGCGCGGTCGCCGTGATCCCGCCGGCACGGGCCGCGCACACCGTGCAGCGCGCCTGGCACCGGGTGATCGGCACGGCCGTCGGCGTGGGCGTGACCGCGCTCGTGCTGTGGCCCGAGCCGCCGATCCCGGTGCTCATCGCCGTGATCGCCCTGTGCCAGTTCGGGGCCGAGATCCTCGTCGGCCGCCACTACGGCGCGGCGCTCGTCTTCGTGACCCCGCTCGCCCTCACGGTCGCGCACCTCGCCGCCCCGACGCCGCTGCCGGTGCTGCTCGGCGACCGGCTGGTCGAGACCGTCGTCGGCGCCGTGCTCGGCGTCGCGGCGGTGCTCCTCGCGCGGCGCTTCGTCGAGCACGTGCCGATGCCGCCGCCCACCGCCGCCACGCCGAGCATCAGACCGAAGGAGCGACCATGACCTGGCCCACGCGCGAACGGCGCACCGTGTACGAGAACCGATGGATCACCGTCACCGAAGACGACATCGTCCGGCCCGACGGCACCGAAGGCATCTACGGGGTCGTCGAGCTCCGCAACGACGCCGTGTTCGTCGTCGCCATGACCGACGACGACGAGGTGCTGCTCGTGACGATCGACCGGCACACCGTCGGCTCGTCGATCGAGGTGCCCGCGGGCGGCACCGACGGTGAGGAGCCGATCGTCGCCGCGCGCCGGGAACTGCTCGAGGAGACGGGCCACGAGGCGGCGGAGTGGCGCGAGATCGGGCGGATGACCGCACTCAACGGCATCTGCCGTGCCGCGGAGACCGTGTACCTCGCGACCGGCGCGCGGCGCGTGGCATCCGTCGCCGGGTCGCAGGCCGAGGAGGGCATCAGCGCCGTGCAGGCGGTGCCGTTCACCGAGGCCGTCCGCATGGTGTCGGCCGGCGAGATCACCGACGGCGAGACGATCGCCGCACTCTTCTACGCCGCCGCCGAGCTCGGCCGCATCGGCTGATCGCGGGCCGTCGACTCGCGCCGATCGACGTGATCGTCGTGCTGCGCGAGCGAAGCCGCGTCGCCGTCGCTACACGGCCACCCCGAGCAGGCCGCCGATCGCCCACGTCACGACGAGGGCGAGTCCACCGCCGATCGTGACGCGCAGGATCGCGCGGGGCTTCGGGCTCCCGCCGATCCAAGCGCTCAACCAGCCGGTGATGGCGAGCGCCACGATGACCGCGACGAACGTGGTGGCGATGCGCCACTCGGGCGGCGGCAGCAGGATCGCGAGCATCGGCAGCACCGCTCCCGCCAGGAATGCGAGGGCGGATGCCCCGGCCGCATGCCACGGGCTCGCGACGTCGTCCTGGTTGATGTGCAACTCGGTCTCGAGGTGCGCGGCGAGCGCGTCGTGCGCGGTGAGCTCGCGTGCCACGGCCTCGGCCGTCTCATGGGTGAGACCCTTCGCTCGGTAGAGCCCCGCCAGCTCGGCGAGCTCCTGCTGGGGCATGGTCTCGAGCTCCCAGCGCTCCTTCGCGATGAGCGCGCGCTCGGTGTCGCGCTGGCTCGACACCGACACGTACTCGCCGAGCCCCATCGAGATCGCGCCTGCGACCACCGCGGCGACGCCCGCGATGAGGATCGGGCCGACGTCGTTGGCTGCGGCGGCGACGCCCACCACGAGCGCGGCGACCGAGACGATGCCGTCGTTCGCGCCGAGCACCCCCGCCCGCAGCCAGTTGAGCTTCGCGTGCACCGACACCTCGTGGGGATCGGCGCGGTGGATCGGTTCGCCCAGGTCCGTCATGGCGCCAGTCTCGCACTCGGGCCGAGACGGAACCAGCTTGGTGAGCCTGTCCTCACCGCAGTGGGTCCTCCCCGTGTGCGCTCGGCGCCCAGGGGCATCCGTCGCCGTCGGGCCCGGTTCGGTCGCGCGGAACGGGAGGAGTAGCATGGAACTTGGCCCTACTTATCTTGACGTCGAGATTCTTCGGCGGGTCGGGCCGACACCCACCAGCCCCTGTGCGCTCTCGCGCGTGCGGATCGATTGGAAGTAGAGCGTGGATCTTTACGAGTACCAGGCCAGAGACCTGTTCGAGCAGTACGGGGTCCCCGTGCTCCCGGGCATCGTCGCCGACACCGCCGATGAGGTGCGCGCAGCCGCCGAGAAGCTCGGCGGCGTCGTGGTCGTCAAGGCCCAGGTGAAGACGGGCGGCCGCGGCAAGGCCGGCGGCGTCAAGGTCGCGAAGAACCCCGACGAGGCGTACGAGGCCGCGCAGGCGATCCTCGGACTGGACATCAAGGGCCACGTCGTCAAGCGCGTCATGGTCGCCGGCGGCGCACGCATCGCACAGGAGTTCTACTTCTCGGTGCTGCTCGACCGGGCCAACCGCTCCTACCTCTCGCTCACGAGCGTCGAGGGCGGCATGGAGATCGAGCAGCTCGCGGTCGAGAAGCCCGAAGCGCTCGCGCGCATCGAGGTCGACCCGATCGCCGGCATCGACGCCGCGAAGGCCCGTGAGATCGCGGTCGCCGCGAACTTCCCGGCCGAGCTCGTCGACAAGGTCGCCGACGTCTTCGTGAAGCTCTACGAGGTCTACAAGGGCGAAGACGCGACGCTCGTCGAGGTCAACCCGCTGATCCTCGACGAAGACGGCAACGTCATCGCCCTCGACGGCAAGGTCACGCTCGACGAGAACGCCGAGTTCCGCCACGCGAACCACGCCCTCCTCGAAGACAAGGCAGCCGCAGACCCGCTCGAGGCCGCCGCGAAGGAGCTCGACCTCAACTACGTCAAGCTCGACGGCCAGGTCGGCATCATCGGCAACGGCGCGGGCCTCGTCATGTCGACGCTCGACGTGGTCGCCTACGCAGGCGAGAACCACGGCGGCGTCAAGCCCGCCAACTTCCTCGACATCGGCGGCGGAGCCTCCGCAGAGGTCATGGCCAACGGCCTCGGCATCATCCTCGGCGACCCGCAGGTCAAGAGCGTGTTCGTGAACGTCTTCGGCGGCATCACGGCGTGCGACCAGGTCGCCAAGGGCATCGTGGGCGCGCTCGCCGAGCTCGGCTCGGCCGCGAACAAGCCCCTCGTCGTGCGCCTCGACGGCAACAACGTCGACGAGGGCCGCCGCATCCTCGCGGAGGCCGCGCACCCGCTCGTGACCCTCGCCGAGAACATGGACCAGGGCGCCGACAAGGCCGCCGAGCTGGCGAACGCCGCGTAAGTAAAGGGATTCAGACATGACGATCTTCCTCAACAAGGACTCCAAGGTCATCGTCCAGGGCATCACCGGTGGCGAGGGCTCCAAGCACACGGCGCGCATGCTGGCGGCGGGCACCCAGGTGGTCGGCGGCGTGAACGCCCGCAAGGCCGGCACCACGGTGCTGCACGACGACGCAGCAGGCAACCCGGTCGAGCTGCCGGTGTTCGCCTCGGTCGCCGAGGCGATGGCGCAGACGGGCGCGGATGTCTCCATCGCCTTCGTTCCGCCGGCCTTCACGAAGGACGCCGTGGTCGAGGCCATCGACGCCTCGATCCCGCTCCTCGTGATCATCACCGAGGGCGTGCCCGTGCAGGACTCCGCGGAGTTCTGGGCCTACGCCCAGGAGAAGGGCAACGCGACGCGCATCATCGGCCCGAACTGCCCCGGCATCATCAGCCCCGGTGAGGCCCTCGTCGGCATCACGCCGGCGAACATCACCGGCAAGGGCCCGATCGGCCTCGTGTCGAAGTCGGGCACGCTGACCTACCAGATGATGTACGAGCTGCGCGACCTCGGCTTCTCGACCGCGATCGGCATCGGCGGCGACCCCATCATCGGCACGACGCACATCGACGCGCTCGCCGCGTTCGAGGCCGACCCCGAGACCAAGGCGATCGTGATGATCGGCGAGATCGGCGGCGACGCCGAAGAGCGTGCGGCCGACTTCATCAAGGCCAACGTCACGAAGCCGGTCGTCGGCTACGTCGCCGGATTCACGGCTCCCGAGGGCAAGACCATGGGCCACGCCGGCGCCATCGTCTCCGGCTCGGCGGGCACCGCGCAGGCGAAGAAGGAGGCCCTCGAGGCCGCCGGCGTCAAGGTCGGCAAGACGCCGTCCGAGACCGCGCAGCTGCTTCGCGAGGTCTACGCGGCGCTGTAACCGCGAACGAGAGGGCCCCGTCGGCGATGCCGGCGGGGCCCTTCGTCATTCGTTCAGTCGCCTTCCGATCATGGCGCGGGGCGGCGACCGCCTGCACGCCGGTCGTTCCGCGAGGCAGGGCTCCGTGACAGAGTGGAAGCATGAGCGAGCAGCAGTCACCCGCGAAGGGGATGAGCCAGGCCCACCGGATCGTGCGGGCCACCTTCGTCACCGAGGAATCCGTCTACGGTGTACTGCTCGTCTCCGGCATGATCGTCGCCTCCGGCGGACACGGCGAGAGCTCCTGGCGCGTGTTCTGGAGCGTCGCGATCACCGTCCTGGTCTTCTGGGCCGCGCACGTGTACGCGGGCACCGTCGCCCACCACGGCCTCGACAACGACCGGGTCGTCGGCCTGCGGGAGTCGTTCGGGATCGCCCTGGGGCGCTCGCGCGGGCTCCTGCTCTCCTCGGCGATCCCGCTCTTCATCCTGCTGCTCGGCGCGACCCGGGCGATTCCCGACCCCGTCGCCATCTGGGCGGCCCTCTGGGCGGGTGTGGTCGTGCTCGCGGTGCTCGGCTTCATCGCGTTCCACCGGCGGGGTGCGCCGTGGCTGGTGCAGGTGCTCGGGTCGCTCATCACCGCCGGGTTCGGCATCGCGCTGATCGTGCTGAAGGCCGTCATCCACTGAGTCGGGCGACACGGCGCCTTCACACGGATGAGAGGATGCGGGCGCGGACGAGCGAGCGCTAGGGTCGTGGCAGGGGTGCCTGATGGCCGACACTGGTGGCAATGAACTCGAGGCGCGCATCGCCGCGCTCGAATCCGAGAACGCAGCGCTTCGCGCGGGCCTCGAGCAGGGCGTTGCGGATGCCGCGGCATCCGCTGCGCCGAAGGCCAAGCGCCACTGGGGCCGGAGCCTCACAGCCGGCGTGCTCATCGTCGTCGGCCTCCTGCTCGCGCCCGTCGCCGTGATCACCGCGTGGGCCCGCCTCGAACTGGCCGACACGAACCGTTTCGTGGCGACCTTCGCCCCGATCGCCGAAGACCCTGCGGTGCAGGCATACATCGGCGACGAGGTGACGGCCGCGATCGAGGAGCAGGTCGACATCCCGGCGCTGACCTCCGACGTGTTCGACGGCATCCGCTCGCTCGGTCTGCCGCCGAAGGCCGACACGGCGTTGGGACTCCTCGAAGGGCCCGCGACCCAGGGCATCCAGTCGCTCGTCTCCGACGTCGTCGACCGACTGGTCACGTCCGAGGCCTTCGCCGACATCTGGGCGAACACCCTGCGCATCACGCACACGCAATTCGTGGCGGCCATGCAGGGCGACCCCGATGCCGCGCTCGCCGTCGGCAGCGACGGCACGATCTCGGTGCAGCTCGGGCCCATCGTGGAGTCCGTGAAGCAGCGGCTCATCGACCAGGGCGTCGGGTTCGCCGAAGCGATCCCGGCGGTGGATCGGAGCGTGGTCATCGCGCAGGACGACGCGTTCGCGCTCATCCGCACCCTCTACGCGGTCGCCGTCGGCGTGGGCACGTGGCTGCCGTGGATCATGCTCGCGTTCCTCGTCGTCGGCGTCGTCGTGGCCCGCAACCGCGTGCGGGCGCTCGTCTGGACGGCCGGCGGATTCGCGCTCTCCATGGCGATCCTCGCGAGCGGCGTCGGCATCGGCCGCTGGTACTTCGTCAGCGCCGTGGCATCGATCATGCCGGCGAACGCCGCAGAGGCGATCTACTCCGGACTCATCGAGATCATGATGTCGACGGTCGTGGCGCTGCTCGTGCTCGGCGTGCTCGTCGCCGTCGTGGCGTGGTTCTCCGGACCGTGGCGACCCGCCCGCGCGCTGCGCGGATTCGCCGAGTCGGGGTTCTCGGCCCTGCGCGCCGCTGCGGCCCGGCATGGCGTCACGACCGGCCGCTTCGGCATCTGGCTCGATCGCTGGCGGGTCATCGCCTACATCGCGATCGCGGTCATCGCCTCGGTCGTCGTGCTGTTCTCGCGCCCGGTGTCAGCGGGCTTCGTGATCGGGACGGTGCTGCTCGCGCTGCTGGCGCTCCTCATCGTCGAGCTCCTCCGGCGACCGGAAGCCGAGGTCGAGGCCGAGGCCGCCGCCGCCGAGTCGGCGGTGGAGGTCGACGAGTCGGTGCTCGTCGTCGTCGGTCCCGACGGCGAGGCGGTCGTCGACGAGATCGATGTCGAAGTGCCCCGTGCTCCCGACTCCGCACGTCCTGCCGACTGAGCGGCGTCGGGCGGGGTAGGCTCCCGGTGGAATGAGACGCACGACGATCGCCCTGCTCGCCGGCCTCGAGGCATCCGTCGCCGCCCTCATCGGCCTCGGCATCGCGCTCGTGCCGCTCATGCTGCTGTGGGCGGTGCACTTCGGCCTCGCGGTCGACGCGACGATGTTCCTCCGTGCCGCGTCCGACGTGTGGCTGCTCGGCCACGGCGTCGACCTCATGCTGCAGCTCGACCCCGTGACGGCGGAGCAGTCCGGACTGCCGGGTGCCGGAGACCCGTTCCCGATCACGATCGCGCTGCTCGGCTTCGCCCTCATCTCGGTGGCCTTCGCGCGTCGCATCGGCCGGCGCTCGGCCGCCGAGGGGCATTCGTTCACCGGCGGCATCTCCGCGGTCGTGGTCTATGCGGTCATCGGGTTCGTGCTCGCCTCGACGGCCGGTGTCGACGGCGCGAGGTCATCGCTCTGGCAGGCGGCGCTGCTGCCGGCGTTCGTGATGGCGGTGGGCGTCGTGATCGGCGCGGTCGTCGAATCGCTGCGCGACGATCCGTTGACGGATGCCGCGGGGGGCTTCGTGCGCCGGCACGTCGCCGAGCTGTCCCCGGTGCTGGTCGACACGGTGCGCATCGTCGTGCGCATCGGCGCCGGTGCCGCGTTCGGACTCCTCGCGGTCGCCGGAGTGCTGCTCGCGGGGCTCATCACCATCGACTACGCGACGATCGCGGGTCTCTACCAGTCGCTCGGCGCTGGGATCGACGGCGGCATCGCCCTGACCGTCGCCGAACTCTCGCTGGTCCCGAACCTCGTCATCTGGGGCGCGGCGTGGCTGCTCGGCCCCGGATTCGCGGTCGGCGCCGGCTCCTCGGTGGCCCCGTCGGGCACCCTGCTCGGGCCGGTGCCCGGCATCCCGCTGCTCGGAGCCATGCCGAGCGATGCGCAGCCGTTCGGCGCACTGTGGCTCGTCGTGCCGGTGCTGCTCGGATTCCTCGGCGCGTGGCTCGTGGGGCCGCCCTCGGCACCGGAGCGGTCGTCGTCGGAGTGGAACCTGCGAGGCGGTCGCGACGACGTGCGCACCGCCTGGTGGTTCCCCGCCCTCGTCGGCGTCGGGTCCGGCGCGGTGGCCGGACTCGTGCTCGGGCTGCTCGCCTGGTGGTCGGGCGGTGCCGTCGGGCCGGGCAGGCTCGCCGAGGTCGGGCCCGACCCGTGGGCCGTTGCCGGAGTGGCCGCGCTCGCGGTCGGGATCGGCGCGATCGTCGGCGCCTACTCGCTACGGACGCGAGAGCGCCGCGACGAGGGCGACGCCGCCTTCCCCGGTCGCGCCGAGCTCGAGACCGAGATGCGCTGACGAACGAGGGATGCCGGCCTCTGCACGCCGGTGCTATTCTTCGCGTGTCCGCATGATCGAGGGGGATCGATGACGGCACCGAACGAGGTCGTCCGCCCTCGAAGCGAGGGCAAGGGGCTCGCAGCGGGAACACTGGGCCTGTGGGGCTCGACCGTCATCGGGCTCGCCTCCACTGCGCCGGTCTACTCGCTCGCGGCGACGCTCGGGTTCGTGGTGCTCACGGTCGGCGAGCAGGCGCCGATCGCGTTCGTCATCGCGTTCGTGCCGATGCTGCTCATCGCGTTCGCGTACCGCGAGCTCAACAACGAGGTGCCCGACTGCGGCACCACGTTCACGTGGGCCACCAAGGCGTTCGGGCCGTGGGTGGGATGGATGGGCGGCTGGGGCGTCGCGGTCGCCGGCACCGTCGTGCTGGCGAACCTCGCCCAGATCGGCGGAATCTACTTCTGGCTGCTCGTGGCGCCCGACCTCGCCGAGAACGTCTTCGTCGTCACGCTCACCGGCGTGGTGTTCATCGCGCTCATGAGCTGGATCAGCTGGCGGGGGCTCGAGATCGGCGAGCGGATGCAGAACGTGCTGCTCGGCGTGCAGTACCTCGCGCTCGTGCTCTTCGTGGTGTTCGCGGTGTGGAGCATCCTCGACGGCACCGCGCCGGAGGGTTCGACGACGCCCGAACTCAGCTGGTTCAACCCGTTCGCGTTCGGCTCGTTCGACGCCTTCGTCGAGTCGGTGCTGCTCGCGCTGTTCATCTACTGGGGCTGGGACACCTGCCTCGCCCTCAACGAGGAGACGCGCGACCCGAAGCGCATCCCCGGCCGTGCCGCCGTGCTCACGACCCTCATCCTGCTCGTCACCTACGTCGGTGTCACGGTCGCGGCCATGTCGTACGCCGGCCTCGGCGAGTCGGGCACGGGGCTCGGCAACGAGAGCAGCGCCGATGATGTCTTCTTCGCCCTGAAGGACGCACTGTTCGGTCCGTGGGCGTGGCTGCTCGTGGTCGCCGTGATGATCTCCGCGATCTCGTCGACGCAGACGACGATCCTCCCCACGGCTCGGGGCACCCTCGCGATGGCGGTGTACAAGGCGCTGCCCAGGCGATTCGCCACGGTGCATCCCCGGTACAAGACGCCGTCGTTCTCGACCTTGCTCATGGGCTTCGTGGCCATCGTGTTCTACGTCGGCATGACGCTCATCAGCGACAACATCCTGCAGGACACGGTGCTCTCACTCGGCCTCGCGATCGCGTTCTACTATGCGATCACGGGGTTCGCGTGCGTCTGGTACTTCCGCTCCACGCTGTTCGCGTCGTGGCGCAACTTCTGGAATCGACTGGTCTTCCCGCTCGTCGGGGCGGTGCTGCTCACCGGCGCCTTCGTCTACTCCGCGATCGACATGCTCGACCCCGACTACGGGTACACCGTGCTGCTGGGCGTCGGCGGCGTCTTCGTCGTCGGCGTCGGGTCGCTCGCGCTCGGCGCGGTGCTGATGGTGGTGTGGTCGTTCTTCGCGGACTCGAAGCCGTTCTTCCGCGGCGAGTCGCTCAACCGCGAGACGGAGGTGCTGGTGCCCGATGACGAGCTGCCGATCGTCCGCTCGATCGACGGCGGAATCTGAGTGCGAGGGCTCCTGAGCAGTCGATGGCCCGCGCTGTGCGCATCTGCGCAGCCGGTAGGCTCGAAGCGTGCTGAAGCTCGTCGTCCTCATCTCGGGCACCGGATCGAACCTTCGTGCCCTGCTCGACGCCTCCGCCGACGCGGAGTTCCCGGCGCGGGTCGTCGCAATCGGCGCCGACCGCGACGCGGAAGGGCTCGCGCTCGGCGAGGAGTACGGGGTGCCGACGTTCTCCGTGCCGTTCACGGCCTACCCCGACCGCGATGCCTGGGGCGATGCCCTCATCGCCGAGGTGGCGCGCTGGGAGCCCGACGTGGTCGTGCTCTCGGGGCTCATGCGGCTCGTGCCGCCCGCCGTCGTCGACGCCTTCTCGCCGCACCTCATCAACACGCACCCGGCGTACCTGCCGGAGTTCCCGGGGGCGCACGGAGTGCGCGACGCGCTCGCCGCCGGCGTCACGCAGACCGGTGCGAGCCTCATCGTCGTCGACAACTCCGTCGACGGCGGCCCCATCATCGCGCAGGAGCGCATCCCGGTGCTGCCGGGCGACACCGAGTCGAGCCTCCACGACCGAATCAAGCCCGTCGAACGGCGCCTGCTCATCCAGGCCGTGCTCGACATCGCCAACCAGCACCTCGACCTGAAGGAACTCGCACGATCATGAGCGGCCCCGCCATCGACCCCAGCCTCTACCGCGAACGCGACCTCGTGCCGGTGCGCCGTGCCCTCATCGCCGTGAGCGACAAGCGCGGCCTGGTCGAGCTCGCCACTGCGCTCGTCGGCGCCGGCGTCGAGATCGTCTCGACCGGCGGCACGGGCAAGGCGATCGCCGACGCCGGACTGCCGGTCACGCAGGTGGCCGAGGTCACCGGCTACCCCGAGCACCTCGACGGCCGGGTGCGCACGCTCCACCCCGCCGTGCACTCGGGCCTGCTCGCCGACCTGCGCCTCGAGAGCCACGAGGCCGAGCTGGCCGGTCTCGGCATCGAGCCCTACGAGCTCGTCGTCGTGAACCTCTACCCGTTCGCCGAGACGGTCGCAGCAGGCGCGGCGCCCGACGCCGTCATCGAGCAGATCGACATCGGCGGCCCAGCCATGGTCCGCGCCTCCGCGAAGAACCACGCGAACGTCGCCGTGGTCGTCTCGCCCGGCCGCTACGACGAGATCGCCGCCGCGGTCGCCGCGGGCGGCACGACCCTCGCCCAGCGCACCGAGCTCGCGCGCGAGGCGTTCCGCCACACCGCGTCGTACGACGTGGCCGTCGCCTCGTGGCTGGGCAGCGTCGTCGCCCCCGACCAGCCGGCCGAGGAGTCGCCCTTCCCCGCGTGGGTGGGCGGCACCTGGACGAAGGACGCCGACCTCCGCTACGGCGAGAACTCGCACCAGAAGGGCGCGCTCTACGCCTCGCAGGGCGGGCGCCCCGGCATCGCCCAGGCCGTGCAGTTGCACGGCAAGGAGATGTCGTACAACAACTACGTCGACGCCGACTCCGCCGTGCGCGCGGCGTTCGACTTCGACGAGCCGGCCGTCGCGATCATCAAGCACGCGAACCCGTGCGGCATCGCCGTGGCATCGGCCGGGGCATCCGACCCCATCGCCGACGCCCACCGACGGGCGCACGAGTGCGACCCGATCTCGGCCTTCGGCGGCGTCATCGCCGCGAACCGCACCGTCACCCTCGAGATGGCCCAGACGGTGTCGGGCATCTTCACCGAGGTGCTCATAGCGCCCGCGTTCGAGGGCGAGGCGCTCGAGCTGCTCTCGCAGAAGAAGAACATCCGCCTGCTGACGCTGCCCGAGGGCTTCACGCCCACGGCGGTGGAGCTGCGCCAGGTCTCGGGCGGCATGCTGCTGCAGCAGGCCGACCGTCACTTCGCGCTGGCGTCGGAGTGGACCCTCGCCGCCGGCGAGCCCGCCGACGAGGCGACCCTCGCCGACCTCGAGTTCGCGTGGACCGCGTGCCGCGCCGTGAAGTCGAACGCGATCCTGCTCGCCTCGGACGGCGCCTCGGTCGGCGTCGGCATGGGCCAGGTCAACCGCGTCGACTCGTGCAAGCTCGCGGTCGAACGTGCGGGGGAGCGGGCGGCCGGTTCCGTCGCGGCATCCGACGCGTTCTTCCCGTTCGCCGACGGACTCCAGATCCTCCTCGACGGCGGAGTGCGCGCCGTCGTGCAGCCCGGCGGTTCGGTTCGCGACGAAGAGGTGATCGCGGCGGCCCGCGAGGCCGGCGTCACGATGTACTTCACGGGCGAGCGCCACTTCTTCCACTGATCCGGCTCCGGCCGGGCCGCCAGAGCTGCGGAGATCTGCGCTGATTCGGACGGATGCGCGCATTCGCCGCCGATACTGCGTCGATCTCCGCACCTGTGGCGGGCCGGAGTCGAGAGTCGATGCCGCGGGATCCGGACCGCGGGCTGACGAACGGATGCCGCGGCATCCGTTCGGCCGCGACGGCGGTACCCTTGAACCGAACCCGTGCTCATGAGGCGCCGGGTCAGGTTCCGCCCACGAAGCGGATGAGTCAAGGAGAACGATCGATGACGATCACCCACGCACCGGCGACCCCCGCGACCGGCGCAAGCGCAGCACTGCCGACGGAGGCACCCGACCACGAGCGGGTGCTCATCACCCGCGGCGCCCGTTCCGGGCTCACGATCATCGTGGCCGTGCACTCGACCCGCCTCGGCCAGGCCCTCGGCGGCGCCCGTCTCTGGCACTACGGCCAGTGGACCGACGCCCTCGCCGACGCCCTCCGCCTCTCGCAGGCGATGACCATGAAGAACGCCGCTGCGGGCCTCGCGCGCGGCGGCGGCAAGTCCGTCATCGCGATTCCGGCCGGCACGACGATCGACGCCGCCACGACCCACGACGCCATGCTCGACCTCGGCGACGCCATCGAGTCCCTCGGCGGCGCCTACATGACCGCCGAAGACGTCGGCACGAGCGCCGAGCTCATGGCCGTCGTGCACGAGCGCACCGAACACGTCTGCGGCCTCCCGCCCGAGCAGGGCGGCGTCGGCGAGCCGGCGGATGCCACGGCCGCGGGCGTGCACGCCTCCATCCTCGCGACGCTCGGCGAGGTCTTCGGCTCGAACGACCCCGAGGGGCGGCACTTCGTCATCGCCGGTCTCGGGCAGGTCGGCGGCCGCCTGGCACGCAGCCTCGCCGCGGCCGGCGCCCGCCTGACCGTCACGGACGTCGCGGAGGGCAAGCGCGCCCTCGCCGACGAGCTCGGCGCAGCATGGGTCGACCCGGCCGAGGCCCACCGCGTCGAGGCCGACGTCTTCGTGCCCTGCGGACTCGGCGGCGTGCTCACACCCGAGGTCGTGCGCGACCTCCGCGTCGCCGCCGTCGTCGGCGCCGCGAACAACCAGCTCGCCTCGCGCGACGTCGCCGCCCTGCTGCAGGAGCGCGGCATCGTCTGGGCGCCCGACTTCGTGGTCAACGCCGGTGGCGTCATCTACCTCGACGTCGCGAGCGTGCCCGGCGCCGACCAGGCCGCGCTCGACGCCCGCATCGAGGGCATCGGCGACACCGTGGCATCGGTGCTGCGCAGCGCCCGTGCCGACGGCACGACGACGCTCGAGGCCGCCGAGCGCCTCGCACGCACGCGGCTCGACGCCGGCCGCTGAGTCGGTCGAGGGCGGCGGCACTCCGGTTCGCCGGGGTGCCGCCCTCTCGACGCGCCTCGGTGCGGCCTCGTGCCGCGCCTCGTGCGAGCGGAGGGCTTCGGCGCGCCTCGGTGCGGCCTCGTGCCGCGCCTCGCGCGAGCGGAGGGCCTCGTGCCGCGCCTCTCGCGCAAGCGGCGGGCTCCGGCGCGCCAGTAGGCTCGTGCCATGACGTCCCCCGCCATGCCACCGACCGCCCCGGCCAGGTTCACCCCGGCGATCACACCGGGGCGACGGGTCGCCGCGGTGCTCGCCTCGTCGGCGGCCGTCGCGCTCGCCGCGATGCTCGTCTCACTGCTGGCGTTCTTCATCGGCAGCGGTCAGTCGCCCCAGGTGCTCGGACAGGTGTTCGGCCACTTCGCGCTCGCCGCCTTCGTCGCGTGGGTGCTGCTCTCGGTCGCGAACGCGGTGGGGGCGACGCGCGCCTGGTTCCTGACGCTCATCACGGGCTTCACCTCGGGCTGCCTCGCCGCATTGATCGCGACGACCGCGACCGCAAGCTCCGTGGGCAACCCGTTCTCGGGCGCGATCTTCCTGTTCGTGGTCGGCTCGCTCGTGAGCCTCAACCTGATCTTCATCCTCTCGATCATCGTGGGCGAGATGCTGCTCGCCCCGGTGGTGTTCCGCGGCATCCTCGCCTACGCCCCCGAAGCGGTCGACCGGCGCATCGCCCTCGTGCGCATCCCCGCGTCGAACCTCGACGAGGCAGTGCTCACGCACCGCGACCGGCAGCCCATCGACCAGGCGCTCGCCGACCAGCAGTGGGACAACTACTGCGCCGCGCTCGTGGCCGAGGGCTGGGAGACGATCGAGGTCGACGCGGCACCCGAACTGGCCGACTCGGTCTTCGTCGAGGACATGGTCGTGATGTTCGGCGACCTCGCCGTGCTCGCAAGCCCGGGCGCCGAGTCGCGCCGGCCCGAGGTCGAAGCGGTCGAACGCGCGGTGCGCGAGGTGCCCGGCCTCACCGTGACGCGCATCGAGCTGCCGGGCACCCTCGACGGCGGCGACGTGCTGAAGGTCGGTTCGACGGTCTACGTCGGCGCGTCGGACCGCACGAACGCCGAGGGCATCCGGCAACTGCGCACCCTGCTCACGCCGCACCGGTACACCGTCGTGGCGGTGCCCGTCACGAAGGCGCTGCACCTGAAGAGCGCCGTCACCGCGCTGCCCGACGGCACCATCATCGGCGACCCTGCGCTGCTCGACGTCACGAGCCTCTTCCCGCGCTTCCTGCCGGTGTTCGAACCCGAAGGCGTCGCCGTCGTCGAACTCTCGCGCGAGTCGTTGCTGATGTCGTCGTCGGCGCCGCAGACCGCTGCGATGATCGCAAGCCTCGGCTACCGGGTCGTGACGGTCGACATCGGCGAGTTCGAGAAGCTCGAGGGCTGCGTCACGTGCCTGTCGGTGCGGGTGCGCTGAGCGAGACCGCGCGGCCGTCGTGCAGTTCGAGCACGCGGTCGGCACGGCCGACGAGGGCCGGATCGTGGGTCGTGACGACGGCCGCGACGCCGCGGGTGTGCACGAGCTCGCCGATGAGGTCCATGACCGTCGCGGCGGTGCCGCTGTCGAGCTGGCCCGTCGGCTCGTCGGCGAGGAGCAGCTGCGGGCGCGCCGCGAGCGCCCGGGCGATGCCGACGCGCTGCTGCTGCCCGCCCGAGAGCTCGTAGGGACGCTGGGCCGCGTGCGCGCCGAGACCGACGAGGTCGAGCGACTCGGCGACGCGCGCGTCGCGTTCGGCGGGATCCATGCGCTGCAGGCGGAGCGGCACCTCGACGTTCTCCGCCGCCGAGAGCACCGGGATGAGGCCGAACGACTGGAAGATGTAGCCGAGACGGTCGCGTCGAACCGCGGCGAGTTCGTCGTCGCCGAGGGCCGAGAGCTCGTCGTCGCCGAGGAAGACGCGCCCGCTCGACGGCTGGTCGAGCCCGCCGAGCAGGTTGAGCAGGGTCGTCTTGCCGGCGCCCGACGGGCCGGTCACGACGAGCAGCTCGCCGGGCCGCACCTCGAGCGACACCTCCGCCACCGCGTGCACGTCCCCGGCCTTCGACTCGAAGACCCGGCTGATCGATTCGGCGCGCAGCGTGCTCATCGTTCCTCCTCGGATGCGTCGGCGGCGGATGCCTCGGCCGCGCGCTCCTCGGCGCGCCGGGCGCGCCGTGACGTGGGGGCGGGCGCTGCGGGTTCGGCGCGCGCAGCTGCAGGCGCGCCGGGCGGCCGCTGATCGGGCGGCGGCGGCGTCGCGGCATCCGCTCGCCCTTCGTCGCCGGGCCACACGCCCACGTGGTCGGCCTCGAGGGCGAGCCGCACGCGATCGCGCAGTTCGAGGCTCTGCATGAAGTCGTGCGGCAGCTGCAGGCGGCCCACGCGGTCGAGCACCGCGAACTCCTCGGCGATGTGCTGCTCCTCGCCGTGCTCGTCGACGCGGGTCGACCGCAGCACCTCGGTGGACGTGCGGCCGTCGCGGATCTGCACCGTGCGACGCACGTGGCCCGACACCGTCGGGTCGTGGGTGACGATCAGCGTGGTGACGCCGAGCTCCGCGTTGACGCCGCGCATCGCCTCGAGCACCGCTGCCGACGTCGACTCGTCGAGTTCGCCGGTGGGTTCGTCGGCGAGCAGCACCTGCGGGGAGTTCGCGAGGGCAACGGCGATCGCGACGCGCTGCTGCTGGCCGCCCGAGAGCTCGCCGGGGCGCCGGTCGCGCATCTCGCCGACGTCGAGCAGCTCGAGGAGCTCCTCGACGCGGCGGGCCCGCGGCGCGCCGCGGAGGGTGCCGGCGACGTTCATCGCGAGCGCGACGTTCTCGGCCGAGGTGAGGTACGGCAGGAGATTGCGCGAGGTCTGCTGCCAGACGAAGCCCACCGTGTGCCGCTGGTAGGCGACCCGTTCGCGACCGCCCATGGAGAGCAGGTCGTGGCCGGCCACCCGGGCGACACCGGCAGTGGCGGTGTCGAGTCCGGAGAGGATCGTCAGGAGGGTCGACTTGCCGGAGCCCGATGCGCCGACGACGGCGACCATCTCACCCGGGTCGACTCGCAGGTTCAGCCCCTGGAGCGCCTGCACCTCGACACCATCGGCGCTGAAGATGCGCACGAGGTCGGTGCAGAGGATGTGGGGCTGCGTCGATGCCGGCGCCGCCGTCTCGGTGAGGGTCACGGGGTCATCCTTCCTCTTCCTTGCGCATCGCGCGAGCAGCGTTGACGCTGCCGTCGATGCGGGATGCCGCGACCGCCGCGGCGATCGTCACGAGCATGCTGCCCGCGAGCACCGCGATGATGAGCCACGGGTCGAGCGTCACGGCCGGCTGGGCATCGCCGTCGGTGAACGCACGCAGATCGATGCCCGCGAGCACGACGAACGGCAGGGCGATGCCGAGCAGCGCGCCCGCGACGAGCGCGATGACGGCGACCGGTCCGATCTCCCAGACGACGAGCGCCCGCTCGCCGCGTCGGCCGAGGCCGAGCGTCGAGAGCAGCGGCAGCAGCCGGTCACGGGCGGGGCGGCCCACCACGAGGGTCAGCACGATCGCGAGCGCCGTGAGCAGGCTCGCGAGCACGATCGCGACCACGAGCGAGATGACCAGCCCCTGCGTCGTGGGGCGTTCGCGCAACTCGGCGAGCAGGTCTTCGGGCGTGACGACCACGGCGTTCTCGCCGGCGATCTCGGCGAGGGCGGCGGTGATCTCGTCGGCGTCTGCGGCGGAGGTGCCCGGCTCGAAGCGGACGAGCACGGTGCGCGGCACGAGGGTCGCCGTGAACGGCTTCGCGTTGGCGACGTCCATGAGCACCCAGTTCGAGCGGGGCGAGTACGCCGTGCGCCCGTCGACCACGCCGAGCACGTCGAAGTCCTCGCCGTCGAGGTCGGCGGAGTCTGCGTCCGCGACGAAGTCCGCGACCGGCTTCGAGAGCAGCACCGGCACGTCTTCGGTGTCGGTCTCACCGAGCCCTTCCGGGAGCTGCGTGGGCGCGGCCCGGCCCTGCTGCACCCGCCGCATCTGCTCGGCGTCGACGACGATGAGCGTCGAGGTACGGGCGCGTCCGTCGGCGGTGACCTTGGTGGGCTTGGCCGAGTACACGGGTGCGATCGCCGCGACGCCGGGCACGGCTGCGAACTCGTCGAGCTGTTCGAGCGTGAAGGGCGTTCCGGCGACCGAGGCGTCGGCGCCGACCTGCGCGTCGGCCGCGCGGTCGACCCCGGCCTGCACGGTGCCGAGCAGCACCGAGGAGAACACCGTCACCGAGACTCCGACGACGACGGCGAGCACGGGCACGATTCCGGCGGAGGGGTCGCGCAGTGCGCGCGCCGATCCGAGGAACGGCACGAGGCCGGCCCGGCGCGAGGTGCGGCGTACGAGGGCTGCGAGCGGGATCGGGTACACGCGCAGCACGACGAGGCAGGCGAGCAGCGAGAGCAGCAGCGGCACGGCCGCGAGCAAAGGATCGACGCCTGTCGTGGCGGTGGAGGTGGCGAGGCCGCGGCGGTACAGCAGCACCACGGCCGTGACGGCGAGCACCGTGACGAGTGCCTCGGCGATCCATCGGAAACGTCCGGTGCTCGGCCTGCCGAGGTCGGCACGCGCCCTGCGGAGCGGGCTGAGGCCGGGCTCGGCGGCGATGAGCAGCACCATGGGGGTGAGCGCGAACAGCGCCGCGATCGTCCACCCGCCCGCCCCCGCATCGGCAGGGACGAGCACCGTGCCGAGCAGCCCCCCGACGATCGCGGCGGGAAGTCCGATGGCGAGGCCTTCGAGGGCGAGGATGCCGCGGAGCTGGCCGGGCGACGCCCCGCGGGCGGCGGCGAGTTCGAGGCCGGTGCGCCGCCGTTCGAACACCACTCGGGCGCCGAGCACGAGCACCGCGACCATCACGCCGATCGGCCCGGAGGCGATCGTGGCGAGCACGGCGTCGCTCGCGCTCGCGGCGACGGCCGCGTCGCCCAGCGCGTCGGTGAGGCCGCTCGTGAACGCGACCTCGCCGACGGTCGCGAACCAGTACTCCCAGGAGCCGCTGCCGAGCACGAACACCTGGCTCGTGAACTCGCCGAGCTGGGTGACGAGTTCGGCGGAGTCGGCGGCGCGGATGCGTTCGGGAATCACCGGGTACCAGGCATCCATCGCCGTCGGCAGCTTGGACTCCTCGAGCGCGGCCCACGACACCGGGTCGGCGAACCCGAGGCCCGTGACCTCGATGTTGCCTTCGGGGGTGTACGCCACCGCCGGCTCGAGCGCCACCGACGGCACGTGCGTCCAGAAGCCGTCGTGGGGATCGATCGCCGCGAAGGTGCCGACCAGGCGCACATCCTGCGGATCCGTGCCGATCGGGATCGAGCGGTCGACGCCCGTCTCCCACCCCATCTGCTCGGCGACCTCATCGGCGAGCACGATCTCGAGGGGGGCCCCGCCCGGCACGGGGCCGGTCAGGGGCGCCGGCCACTCGCCGCCGGTGAGCTCGATGTGCTCGCGGATTCTGGGGTCGTACGCCGTGAAGAGCTGGTACGTGGTCGAGCCCTCGGAGCCGGCGTTCGTCGGTCCGGCGACGAGCGCGGTGAGCGGTTCGCCCGTGACGTGCGTCAGCAGTTCGGGCATGCCGGCACGGATGTCGAGCAGGCGCTGCTCCTGCGCGCCCCAGACGGCCTCGATCTCGGGCTCGAGCGTCGTGTCGCCGCTCGCGGCGCCGAGCTCGGGCAGGTTCCGACTGGACGTGACGAGGTCGATCTCGCGCCCGGGGAACTGCTCGAGCGAGTCCTCGAGCGCTGCGGTGTGCATCGCGGCCACCGCGCGCGGAACGCCCGTCGCGAGCAGTGCGCCGGCGAGCACGAGCAGCGAGAGCATGATCGACGCGACCGGACCTGCGAAGAACTGGCGTCGAAGCAGGCCGGCGGCACTGAGCCGCGAGTGCCGGGTGTCGGTCATCCTTCCTCCTGCCTGAGCCCGGGGCGCGACGCGACGCGCCGAACGGATGCCGCGGCGCCCGCGGCGATCGCCGTGGCGAGCAGGAGGAACGCGGCGATGCCGATGAGCCACGGCGCCGCGTCGACGCCGAACTCGACGGGAACGACGGCCGGAACCGCGGCGACGGCCGCCCGCGCGAGTTCGCGCGCGGTGAGCACGGCCGTCGCGAACCCGACGAGCGTGCCGATCACGACCGCGGTGCCGAGGGTCACGGCCAGTTCGGCGAAGCGGGCTCGCGATTGCGTGCGCGCCGGCACGCCGAGCGCGCGCAGCACGACGACCTCGCCGAGGCGGCTGCCGCCGAGCGCCGCGACGAGTGCCACCACCGAGATGAGGGCGAAGAGCAGGGCCCCCGCAGCGCCGACCCAGAGCGCGGCGATCGCCGGGGCGATGAACGGCGCCGACGACGACGCCGACCTGGCATCGGCGATGACCGTCGACCCGTGCTCGCGATCGAGGTCGGCGGCCAGCTGATCGGGCTCCGTGGTCGCGATCCAGCGTTCGCCGAATGCCGGCACCCCGGCGCCGGAGTCGAAGGTGTACCGCTCGAACGCGGCGAGGTCGGCCAGCATGCCGTCATCGCCCGCGGTGGGGACGACGGGGAGCAGCCCGGCCACGACGGCATCGATCTCGGCGCTCCCGGTGAGCACACGGAACGCGAACCGGTCGCCGATCTCGGCCGACATCCGCTCGGCGAGGTCAGCGCTGAGCACGACGGGCAGCGGATCGCTGCCGCCGGTGGTGAGCGTCGCCCGCGCGTTCGGCGCCTTGGAGGTGAGGAGGTGTTCGGGCTCGATCTCGAACTCCGCGCCGGCGACGGTGGTGCCATCGAGCGAGATCGCACCGAACGAGACGAGCACCTCGGCACCCGAGGCGCCCGAGAGCGAGGCGCCGAGGCCGATGAACCGGAGGCCGTCGGCATCGGGCACTGCGAGGCTCACCGGGCCGCCGTCAGCCGCGACCTCGACGGACACCGGGTCGGTCGACGTCGCTGCGCCGTCCTCCGTGATGAACCACGCGGTCACGGCGACGGTGCCGCCGGTGCCGGCCGGGGCGTCGAGTGCGACGGCGACGTCGAGTGCCGTGGTGCCGGCCGGCATGGCCGCGCCGGCCGCATCGGCTGACGCCTCGAGCTCTGCGGCGACGCGTGCCGCCCCGGTGCCCGGCGCGATGCGGGCGGTGCCGCCTGCGGGCAGCGCCACGACGGTCGCCTGATCGGACCCGATCCGCACCTCGCCGCGGAAGACCGGCCCCTCGGCCGAGATGCCCTCGGCACCCGCCAATCCGTTGTCGAGTGCCAGCGGGTCGGGGCCCTGCACGACGTCGCGACCCGCATACGACACGCGCACCTCGCCACCGGTGGCGAGCGCGGAGGCCGTGCGGTCGATGCCCTGCCAGGCGCCGGAGAACGCCGCCGACAGCGTGAGCCCGGCGACCGCGAGCATCGTGACGAGGGATGCGGCGGCGTACAGCGACGCGCGCCGCGCGAGCTGCCGCATCGGCAGCGCCGGCACCAGCCCGGGGCGGGCGGCGGCGAGTCGTTCGAGCACCGCGTCGATCGGTCGCGTGAGCCAGAGCGCCGCGAGCGCGAGGGCGACCAGCACGAGCATCGGTGCGAGCACGGCGATCGGGTCGACCTCCATGGCGCCCGATGCGCTCGCGACGAGCGGCGACCCGTACAACCGGAACTGCCAGAGGGCGACGGCGGCGAGCACGACGAGGAGCACCCCGCCGCCCGTGGCGAGGCCGCGCGCGACCCTGCCGACCTCGTCGCCCGCGCCGCGAACGACCGGGCGACGCGCATCGAGCCAGGCGCGACCGGCGACGACGAGGAGGGCGACGACCACCACGACGGATGCCACGACGGCCGCGGTGCCCGGATCGCGGGTCTCTCCGGGGCGGGCCGCCATGAGCACGGCTTGGGCCCCCGCAGCGCCGAGGACCGCGGCCGGCACTCCGAGCACGAGCACCTCGACGGCGGTGTCGCGGGCGAGTCGCGCGGCGGAGGCGCCGCGGGCGCGGAGCAGCACCGTCTCACCGCGTCGGGCGGCGCCGAGCAACGTCGCGAGGCGGGTGAGCGCGGCGATGCCGGTGAAGGCGAGGAGCAGGATCGGCAGCGGAGCGATGGCGCGCACGGCGCCGAGGCTCGCGAGGAGCCGCGACAGGGTCGCCTCGAGGCCGCCGAGCGCACTCAGCCCGTCGGTGCCGATGGCCGGTTCGGCGCGGAGCGCGGGTTCGACATCGGGCAGTTCGGATCGGAGCAGCCGCGCTGAGTCGGGGGTCACGGAGGCGTCGACGACGGCGGTCCAGCGCACGACGATCGCCGCAGGCAGATCGAGCGCGGAGCCCTCGGCCACGAGGAACGGGCCCGCACCGTCGGCGGTCGTGCCCGAGGCGACGATGCCCTCGCCGAACCATGCCGGGTCGCTCGGTTCGAGCGGCAGCCAGGTGCCGACGACGAGGAGGCGGCGCGCCGAACCGCCCTCGAGGTCGACGAGGTCGCCGGGTGCGAGGTCGAGCGCCTCGGCGGCGGCCGCGTGCAGCGTTGCCGGCACGGCGCCCTCGGCCTCGGCCGCCGCGATCGCCTCCGGCTCCTCCGGCCAGCTGCCGTCGACGAGTTCGGAGCGCTCCGCGGCCCCGGGGTCGGCGAGCAGCACCGCGCCGAACGCCGTGTCGCCGCTCGTGGCGTCGACCGGTGCCGTCTCGACGCTGCGGCTCCAGGAGGCGTCGAACGGCGAGACCATGCGATCGAGCACGGATGCCGCGGCATCCGCCTGGGCTTCGGGGTCTTGTGCGATGCGGATCTGCCAGCGTGCCGCGCCCGCCGTGCCCTGCGCGGCGGCGAGGCTGCTGCGCAGACCGCTCGCCGAGGAGCCGGCGAGCGAGTCGATGACCGCGGTGGAGAGGCCGGAGAGCAGGAGGACGACCGCGGCGATCGAGGCGAGCACACCCGCGCGGGCGTTCGCGCGGGCGAACGCTGTCCGTGCCGCTCCCACGCGTGCTCCTCGTCGGTCGGGTCGCACGCGCGGCGGCATAGGGGCCGGAATGGACGGCGTCTCGGGGGACGCCGTCGTCGCCCGCGCAGCGACGAATCCGCATAGCCTAACGCCGTGGTGGGTCTTGCGCGCCACCCGTTCGAACCCATATTCTGTAGGGCTGGCCGAGGAGTGAGTTCCGACCGGCCTCGAGGGTTCGAGACGATGACGCAGGAGGACACCATGCAGACAGAAACCGACGCCCGCACGATTGCGGCCTCCGGCTCTGCCCGCCCGGCGTACCTCTTCGGGCTCGCCGGGTAGACCGCCCGTCTCTCTCGCGCAGGCTCCGCCTGCTCCGCGGTTTCACGCGTTCTCGCGATCCGCGGCTTCCTCCACTCCTTCCTTTCACCGACCGGCCCTTCCGCGGGCGCTCGGTGCTCCCATCCCGATTGGAACCCGGCTGTGTCCGTATCCCTGCAAACGCCGACCGCACCCGACGCGCCCGAACCCGCGTCGCAGCCTCCTCGACTGGGCACCGTCCGCGCGCTCTGGCGACTGCGCGAGTACGCCGGGCCCGCCATGCCGGCATTCGCCGGCAGCATGGCCGCGGCCCTCGTCGCCCAGCTCATCGCGCTGACGATCCCGCAGGTGCTGCAGCAGATCGTCGACGGGCCGCTCGCGAACCAGGAGGCTGACGCGGTCATTCCGCTCGCTCTGCTGGTCTTCGTGCTCGGGGCCGTCGAAGCGATCCTCTTCGCGGTCCGGCGCTGGCTGGTGGTCGGCCCCGGCACCAAGGTCGAGGCGCGCATGCGCAACGCCCTGTACGCGAAGCTGCAGGACCTTCCGGTGAGCTTCCACGACCGCTGGCCGAGCGGCCAGCTGCTCTCGCGAGCGGTCAGCGACCTCGGCCTGATCCGTCGGTGGCTGTCGTTCGGCCTCGTGCTGACGGGGGCCAACGTCGTCATCATCGTGGTCGGCGTCGGCATCCTGATGTCGATGAACTGGTTCCTCGGGCTCATCTTCCTCGTCTGCTCGCTGCCGCTGTGGTGGGCGGGCTGGCGCTTCGAGGGCCGGTACTCCGAGATGTCGCGACTCAGCCAGGACCAGGCGGGCGACCTCGCGACCGCCGTCGAGGAGTCGGTGCACGGCATCCGCGTGCTGAAGGCCTTCGGCCGGGGCAAGCACGCCCTCTCGACCTTCCGTGCGCAGGCCGAATCGCTGCGCAGCACCGAGATCGAGAAGGCGCGCCTCGACGCGAACATCTGGGTGTGGATCATGGTCGTGCCCGCGATCGCCCTGTCGCTCTGCCTCGTGGTGGGCGTCTGGCTCGCCTCGCAGGGCCAACTCAGCGTCGGCGAGCTCGTCGCGTTCTTCGCGACCGCGACGGTGCTCGCGTGGCCGATCGAGTCGATCGGCTTCATGCTCGCGTTCGCGCTCGACGCGCGCACCGCGACCGACCGCTACTTCGACATCCTCGACAGCGAGAACACGATCGTCGACCCTGCGGAGCCGCGCACGCTCGAGCGGCCGCGAGGCGAGCTCGCGTTCAGCGACGTGCACTTCCGCTACCAGGACTCGCCGGAGCGGTTCGGCGACCTGCTCGACGGCGTCGACCTCGTGCTGGAGCCCGGGGAGACGATGGCGCTCGTCGGCCTCACGGGCTGCGGCAAGACGACGATGACCGCCCTCACGACGCGGCTGTACGACGTCACCGCGGGGTCGGTGACCCTCGACGGCGTCGACGTGCGGGCCTTCAGCCGCGACGAGCTGCGCACCCACATCGCGATGGCGTTCGAGGACGCGACCCTGTTCAGCGCCTCGGTCAGGGACAACGTGCTGCTCGGGCGGCCCGAGCTCGCGGGCGATGAGCCGGCGGTGCGCGCCGAGGCCGATCGCGTGCTCGACGAGGCGCTGCGCATCGCGCAGGCGGGCTTCGTCTACGACCTGCCCGACGGGCTCGACACGAAGGTGGGCGAAGAGGGCATGAGCCTCTCGGGCGGCCAGCGGCAGCGCCTCGCCCTCGCGCGCGCCGTCGCGGCCAAGCCTGCGGTGCTCGTGCTCGACGACCCGCTCTCGGCGCTCGACGTCGCGACCGAGGCGCGAGTCGAGGCCGAGCTCCGTTCGGTGCTCGCCTCGACCACCGCCCTCATCGTGGCGCATCGGCCGTCGACGGTCATGCTCGCCGACCGGGTCGCGCTGCTCGAGCACGGGCGGGTCACGGCCGTCGGCACCCATTCGGAGCTCCTCCGCGAGAGCGAGCACTACCGCTTCGTCATCACGAGCCTCGAAGACGACGAGCGCAGAAGCACCGGCGTCGATGCCGTCGACGTCGACACCACGATCCGAGAGGAGGCCGCATCATGAGCGTCACCGGTGTGCAGGGCGAAGAACGCCAGGACTACTCGAAGGCCGAATCCGCGCAGATCCGCGCCCGTTCGCGGCGCCTGCTCGGGTCGCTCCTCGCCCCGCAGAAGGCGCGGCTCTGGTGGACGGCGGTCGCCATCATCATCTCGTCGGCCGCCCAGGTCGCCGGCCCCGCCCTCATCGGGTACGGCATCGACCAGGGCATCCCCGCGCTCATGCAGCAGAACTGGTTCCCGGTCGCGTTCGCGGGCATCGCGTACCTGCTGACCGGGCTCGCGGGCGCGTTCCTCATCTCGGTGTACATCCGTCAGTCGGCGCGCATCAGCCAGGCGGTGCTGATCGACCTCCGCACCCGGGTGTTCCTGCACACGCAGAAGCTCTCGCTCGAGTTCCACGAGTCCTACACCTCGGGCCGCATCATCTCGCGGCAGACGAGCGACCTCGACGCGATCCGCGAGCTCATGGACGAGGGGTTGACGCTGCTCGTGCGGGGCCTCATGTACATGGTGTTCACGGGCATCATGCTCGTCATCGTCGATGCGCCGTCGGCACTCGTGCTGCTCGTCGCGCTGATCCCGCTCGGCATCCTCACCCGGTGGTTCCAGGTGCGCTCGCAGCAGCTGTTCCGGCGATCGCGGGTGGCGTCGGCCAAGCTCATCGTGCAGTTCGTCGAGACCATGACCGGCATCCGCGCGGTGCAGGCCTTCCGCAAGCAGCGGCGCAACGAGACGGAGTTCGGCGGGCTCGTGGAGGACTACCGCGACGTGAACGCGAAGGTGCTCGGCCTCTTCGCGATCTACAACCCGGGGCTCGCCCTGATCGGCAACACCGCGGTGGCGGCCACCCTCGTGCTCGGCGGCTTCCGGGTCGTCGACGGTGCGATGGGCGTCGGCGTGCTCCTGTCGGTCGTGCTCTACACGAAGCGCTTCTTCGACCCGATGGAGGACATGGCGATGTTCTACAACGGGTACCAGTCGGCCTCGTCGGCGCTCGAGAAGATCTCGGGCGTGCTCGAGGAGGAGCCGAGCGTGCCCGATCCGGTGAAGCCCGTCGATCTGTGGAACGCGGAGGGTCGCGTGCGCTTCGACGGCGTCGAGTTCGCCTACACGAAGGACCGCGTCATCCTGCCGCGCTTCGATCTCGACGTCCCGGCGGGGCAGACCATCGCCCTCGTCGGGTCGACGGGAGCCGGCAAGTCGACGCTCGCCAAGCTCATCGCGCGCTTCTACGACCCGAGCGACGGGGCGGTCACCCTCGACGGCGTCTCGCTCACCGAGCTGCACCCGAAGGACCTGCGACGCGCGATCGTCATGGTCACGCAGGAGGCCTACCTCTTCTCGGGGTCGGTGGCCGACAACATCGCGCTCGGCAAGCCCGACGCGTCGTTCGACGAGATCGTGCGCGCGGCGATGGCGGTCGGTGCGCACGAGTTCATCGAGGGACTGCCGAACGGCTACGACACCGACGTGAACAAGCGCGGCGGGCGGGTCAGCGCCGGCCAGCGGCAGCTCATCTCGTTCGCGCGGGCGTTCCTCGCGAACCCCGCCGTGCTGATCCTCGACGAGGCGACCTCCTCGCTCGACATCCCGAGCGAGCGGCTCGTGCAGGAGGGCCTCACGAAGCTCCTCGCCGACCGCACCGCGGTGATCATCGCGCACCGTCTGTCGACGGTCGCGATCGCCGACCGGGTGCTCGTGATGGAACACGGGCGCATCGTCGAAGACGGTGCACCGGCCGACCTGATCGCGGGTACGGGCCACTTCGCGGCGATGCACGCAGCGTGGCGGGACTCGCTGGTCTGAGCCGAATCATCCAGCTTGACCGTTCAGAGGGGTGCCCGCCTCGGGGCACCCCCTGAACTGGGCGCGCGGCATGTGCCTCGCGCGCGATACGCTCACGACAGGCGGGCACACCGTCATGGTCAGGCCTGCCCTCGGATTGGAGGAGACATGGAGACGCCCGAACGTCCCCTGCGCGTCGCGATCGCCGACGACGCACTGCTCCTGCGCGAGGGCATCGCGAAGGTGCTCGCCGACGGCGGTCTCGAGGTCGTCGCCTCGGTCGGCACGGGCGTCGAACTGCTCGAGGTCGCCGCACGCGGGGGACTCGACGCAGCAGTGCTCGACATCAGGATGCCGCCGAGCTACCGCGACGAGGGCATCGTCGCGCTCGAGGAGATGCGCGCGCAGGGCTCGACGATCGGCGTGCTGCTGCTCTCGATGTACGCGACGCCCGAGTACGCGCTGCGGGTCATGGGCGCGGGCAGCGGCACCGGGTACCTCCTGAAGGAACGCGTCTCCGAGCCCCAGACCCTCGTGCGCGCCGTCGAGACGGTCGCCTCGGGCGGTTCGGTCGTCGACCCCGAGGTCGTCGAGCAGCTCGTGCAGCGCACGCGCGCCGACGACCCGCTCTCCCGCCTCACCGAGCGTGAACGGTCCGTGCTCGAGCTCATGGCCCAGGGGTACTCCAACGGCGGCATCGCGCAGACGCTCTTCCTCGGGCTGAAGACCGTCGAGACGCATGTGCGCTCCATCCTGCAGAAACTCGACCTCGAGGAGTCGCCCGAGCATCACCGGAGGGTGCTCGCGGTGCTGACGCTCCTCGGCGCGAGGTGATGGCCCCCGGCCGCAAGGGCCGGATCATCAGGCGCACGATCGTCATCGCGCTCGTCGTGGCCGCGAGCCTCACGATGGAGATCACGGGGTTCCTCGCGACCCCCGGGGAGCTGCGGCGCGAGGTGTCGTGGACGACGCTGCACGCGATCGTCCCGCTCGTGTTCGCCGCGTGCGCGGGGGTGGCGTGGGCGATCGGGCCCTCGCGCCTGCCGGCCCGTCTCATGGTCATCTTCCCGCTCGTGTGGATCCCGCTCTCGTTCCTCCGCGTCATCGAGCACGTCGCCTGGCTCTGGCCCTTCGTCTACGGCGTGCACCTCTGGTGGGCGGTGCTCACCGGCATCCTCGTGCTGCTGTATCCCCGTGGCCGGCTGATCGACGGCGTCGACCGCTGGATCGCGGGCATCGCGCTCGTCACCTCGGTCGGCTACCTGCTCGGAGTGCTGCTGCTCGGCCAGCCGTCGGCCGCGGTCTGCGACTGCACCGTCAATCCCTATCTCGTCGCCGACGCACCCGGCGTGTTCGCGATCATCGACGTCGGCTACCGCGCCATCGGCGTGCTGCTCGCGATCGTCATCGCGGTGCGACTGCTCGTGCGGTGGGTGCGCGGCAGCGTGCCGGCCCGCACCGTCGCGTTCCTCATGCCGATCGCCCTGATCGCCTGGGTGATCACCCTCGCGATCCAGGCCGCGGCGTACGCCTCGGGCGGCGCCGACCTCGTGCTCGACACGGTCTCGCTCGTGGCGATCGCCTCGATCCCCGTCAGCTTCGTCGCGGGCATCGCGCACGCGCGCAACATGCGTGCCCGCGTCGCCGATCTCATGCGCATCACGCGCGAGGGCGCCGATCGCGGCCTCTGGGCGGAGTCGCTCGCGCGCACCCTTCGCGACGCCTCGGTGCGCGTCTACTGGTGGGACGAGGAGCGCGCCGGGTACGCGGATGCCTCGGGGGAGCCGCTCGACGACAGCCCCGCCGCCCGCCGCAGCGACCACGGCCTGCTGCCCGTCTCCTCGCCGACCGGCATGCCCATCGCCGTGATCCGCCACGACCGCGTGCTCACCGACAACATGCGCCTGCTCGACGGCGTCTCGAGCGCACTGCGCCTCTCGGTCGACAACGGCCGGCTGCGGTCCGAGATCGAGCGCACCCTCGAACAGGTGCGCCAGTCGCGGGCCCGCATCCTCGAAGCGGGCGACGAGGCGAGGCGCCGCATCGAGCGCGACCTGCACGACGGGGCGCAGCAGCACCTCGTCTCGCTCGGCATGCGACTTCGCCTCGCGGCGAACCAGGCCCGCGACCGCGGGGTCGAGCCGCTCGGGGTCGAACTCGACGGCACGATCCTGATGTTGAACCAGGCGCTCAAGGAGCTCAGGGAGCTCGCCCACGGCATCCATCCCTCGCTGCTGTCGTCGGGCGGGCTCGCGCTCGCCGTGCCCGAACTCGCGGGCCGCTGCCCCGTGCCGGTCGAGATCGACGTGCAGGCCGAGGGGCGCCTGCCCGAGGTCGTCGAGTCGACCGCGTACTTCGTGGTCTCCGAGGCGCTCGCGAACGTCGCCAAGCACGCGCAGGCGACCAGGGGCTGGGTGCGGGCCGTGCTCGTCGACGGCGAACTCGAGCTCGTCGTACGCGACAACGGGGTCGGCGGGGCATCCGCCGACGGCAGCGGCATGCTCGGCATCGCCGACCGCGTCGACGCGGTGGGCGGCCGGTTCCGCCTCGACAGCGAGCCGGGTGCCGGCACGACGATCACCATTCGCATCCCGCTCGGCCGGTTCACCTCGACCTGATCCGGTGAACGGTCGCGCAGCGCCGGCGACGGCCGGTCAGCCGCGCCAGCGGCAGGCCGCGAGATCGATGCGGTAGCCGTCGTCGTCGGCCGAAGGTCGCAGCGGGGTGCCCTCGGCGACGTAGTGCCGCCGCGCCCGTTCGGCGTGCCCGGCCGGAGGGCGGCCGCCGGCGCGAACGACCCGCCACCACGGCACGTCACCGCCCGCGCGCGCCATCACCCGTCCGACGGCGCGTGCCCCGCGCGAGCCGAGCAGCGCCGCGACGTCGCCGTAGGTCGCGACCTGCCCTGCGGGGATGTCGGCGACGACCACGAGCACCGCCTCGACGAACCCCTCGGCGGGCTGCGGACGGCGTCCGGCGGCGTGCTGCTGCGACATCCGGTGCGCCAGATCGCTCGGGTGCCCCGTCAGAGTTCGAGTGCGCCGATGACGTCGCCGTACGCGGTCTCGCCGATGTCGGTGAAGCCGATGCGGTGGAAGAACGCCTCGGGGCCCTCTTCGCCCGGCTCCCACAGCACGGTGATGCGGTCGAAGCCGCGGTGCTTGGCCTCTTCGGCGAGCGCCGTCGCGAGGAACCGGCCGACGCCCTTGCCCTGCACCTCCGCGTCGACGTTGATGCGCCAGATGCAGGCCCGGAACTCCTCGTGCTCGTTCTCGGGGTCGAAGTTGCCGTGGATGAAGCCGACGACGCGATCTTCGAGCAGAGCCACGCGCTGCCAGGCGGTGGCGGGATTGACGACGGAGGACTCGGCCGAGTACGTGACCGGCGCGATGAACTGCTCCTGGCCGGGCTTGAGCGACAACGAGTTCGCCGCCACGATGTTCGACGCCGACAGATCTTCCAGTCTCAGCTCAGCCATGCGCCAAGGCTAACCCGTGGGGCCGTCGCCTCGGTAGCCGAGCGGCAACAAAAGCGCACTGCCGCCGAGCCGTCAGGGTCGCTGATAGTCTCTCGCGGGTTGTCGATGTCGGTCGTCGGAGGAAGCGGGAAGTCATGCGTCGAGGGTTCATGTGGTCGGGTCTGGTGATCGCCTCGGCGATGCTGCTGAGCGGGTGCGCGTCGAGCGCCGAGTCGCAGCCGACCGGCGAGCCGACCTCGGAGTCGACCGCCGCGGCGGTGCCTGCCGAAGACCGGCTGCCGACCGCCGAGGACCTGCCGGAGGGCTGGATCGCGCAGCCGGACGTCGAGGCCGAACCGACCGACGACGCGGATGACGCCGAGGCGTCAGACGACTCGCGCGGCGTGTGCGGCGGCGACTTCTCGGGCGGCGTGTCGGTCGAGCCCGACGCCTCGCGGATGTTCGACCTCGAGTGGATGGCGGCCCAGCTCTCGGTCTCGATCGTGCAGGACTCCGATGAGGACTGGCAGGCGCTCGTCGAGCAGATCGCCGCGGACGCGGCCGAGTGCGACGGCCAGGTGAGCCTCGCCGACCTCACCGATCCCGAGTCGGGCGTCGTCGTGCTGCTCGCCGACACGGGCGGGACGACGCCCGGCCACGTCACCTACAGCCTGATCACCGATGGGGACGACCTGCTCGTCGTCGGCACGTACTCGACGGTGCAGCTCCAGCGCGCCATGCTCGACGAACTGCTCACGGACATCCGCGACACGGCCGGCATCTGACCTGATCGAACGGATGCCGCGGCATCCGCATGCGCTCGAATCCGAGCCGGAATTCTCTCGATGTCGAGATATTCGGGCGACGCGGTAAGCTGGCAGACGGCGTGTCCGACCGCCCCGCACACTTCCCCGTTTCCCCCAGTAGATCCAAGGAGAGACCCTGTTGTCCAAGATCAAGGTTGAAGGCACCGTCGTCGAACTCGACGGCGACGAGATGACGCGCATCATCTGGCAGGCCATCAAAGACACGCTCATCCACCCGTACCTCGATGTGAACCTCGAGTACTACGACCTCTCGATCCAGAAGCGCGACGAGACCGACGACCAGATCACCATCGACGCGGCGCACGCCATCCAGAAGCACGGCGTCGGCGTCAAGTGCGCGACGATCACGCCCGACGAGGCGCGCGTCGAGGAGTTCGGTCTGAAGAAGATGTGGAAGTCGCCGAACGGCACCATCCGCAACATCCTCGGCGGCGTCATCTTCCGCGAGCCGATCATCATCTCGAACATCCCGCGCCTCGTGCCGGGCTGGAACAAGCCGATCATCATCGGCCGCCACGCCTTCGGCGACCAGTACCGCGCCACCGACTTCCTCTTCAAGGGCGAGGGCACCCTCTCGGTCTCGTTCACCCCGAAGGATGGCGGCGAGCCGCAGCAGTTCGAGGTCTACCAGTCCCCGGGCGACGGCATCGCGCAGGTGCAGTACAACCTCGACGCCTCGATCCGCGACTTCGCACGCGCCTCGCTGAACTACGGCCTCTCGCGCAACTACCCGGTGTACCTCTCGACGAAGAACACGATCCTGAAGGCGTACGACGGTCGCTTCAAGGACATCTTCCAGGAGATCTTCGACACCGAGTTCAAGGAGCAGTTCGACGCTGCCGGCCTCACCTACGAGCACCGCCTCATCGACGACATGGTCGCCTCGGCCATGAAGTGGGAGGGCGGCTACGTCTGGGCTTGCAAGAACTACGACGGCGACGTGCAGTCCGACACCGTCGCGCAGGGCTTCGGCTCGCTCGGTCTCATGACCTCGGTGCTCGCCACTCCCGACGGCAAGGTCGTCGAGGCCGAGGCGGCGCACGGCACCGTGACCCGTCACTACCGTCAGCACCAGGCCGGCAAGCCGACCTCGACGAACCCGATCGCCTCGATCTTCGCCTGGACGCGCGGCCTCGCGCACCGCGGCAAGCTCGACGGCAACCAGGAGCTCATCGAGTTCGCGGCGACCCTCGAAGACGTCGTCATCACGACCGTCGAGTCGGGCGCCATGACGAAGGACCTCGCGCTCCTCGTCGGCCCCGAGCAGGGCTACCAGACGACCGAGGAGTTCCTCGCGACGCTGGCCGACAACCTGAAGGCGCGTATCGCCGCGTAGTCGACACGCCTCGAGACGGGGGTCGGATGCCACTGGCATCCGGCCCCCGTTCCGTTTCGGTCCGCTCGCCCTGGGACAGCCCGAATCCCGTGCACCCGGGGCGGGGGAGCGACTGGACGGCGGAACGAGGGGAGGATGGACGCATGGCACGCCTTCTGAAGCTCGCACGCAGGTACTGGGTCGTGACCCTCACGCTCGGCATCGGTCTCGCCGGCATCGTGCTCGCGCTCACCGGGGCAGGCGCCGCCGTGCCGTGGATCTTCAGCGTCTACGCGCTCGGCATCGCCGTCTGGCAGGCCGTCGGCATGGTTCGCGACATCCTGCGCGGGCACTGGGGGCTCGACATCCTCGCAGTGACCGCGATCGTCGCGACGGTGCTCGTCGGGGAGTACGTCGCTGCGCTCCTCGTCGTGCTCATGCTCACGGGCGGGGCCGCGCTCGAGGACTACGCCAACCGCCGCGCCAAGCGCGAGCTCGACGCGCTCCTCACGCGATCGCCGCAGCACGCGCACCGCATGGAGGGCGACGCGATCGTCGACGTGCTCGCGTCCGACGTGCAGGTGGGCGACGTGCTGCTCGTGCGGCCGAGCGAGATCGTGCCGGTCGACGCGACGCTGCGTTCGCACGAGGCGAGCTTCGACGAGTCGTCGATCACGGGCGAGTCGGTGCCGGTCGAGAAGCAGGCCGGCGATCTGGTGCTGAGCGGCTCGGTCAACGGCCAGTCCGCGGTCGAGGTCGTCGCCGCGGCGTCCGCCGCCGACAGCCAGTACCAGCAGATCGTGGCCCTGGTGACTGCGGCGGCCGAGTCGAAGGCTCCGGTCGTGCGGCTGGCCGATCGCTACGCCGTGCCGTTCACCGTCTTCTCGCTCGCGCTCGCCGGGGTGGCGTGGTGGGTCTCTGGCGACCCCGTGCGCTTTGCCGAGGTGCTCGTGCTCGCCACTCCGTGCCCGCTGCTCATCGCAGCGCCCGTCGCGTTCATCGGCGGCATGAGTCGCTCGGCGAGGAACGGCGTGATCGTGAAGGGCGGGGGAGTGCTCGAGCAGCTCGCCGCGGCGCAGACCGCCGTGTTCGACAAGACCGGCACGCTCACGTACGGCTCGCCGACGCTCGTCGCGATCCGCCCGGAACCGGGCTTCGGCGAGGACGAGCTGCTCGCAGCGGTCGCCTCGGCCGAGCAGTACTCCTCCCATGTGCTCGCGACGTCGATGATCGAGGCGGCGAAGCATCGTGGACTGCCGCTCGTCGAGGCCGAGTGGGCGCGCGAGGCGGCGACGAACGGCGTGACGGCCGAGCTCGACGGGCGGGAGATCGTCGTCGGCAAGTTCGCATTCGTGCAGGAGCACGCGCCCGAGGCAGAACGCACCGGTATCGCACCGGGCGAGCTCGCCGTGTACGTCGCCGTCGACGGGCGCTTCGCCGGGGCGATCCTCGCGAGCGACCGCCTGCGCGACAACGCCCATGCCACGCTCGCGCGACTGGGTGAACTCGGCGTGCACCAGACGATGATGCTCACCGGTGACGCGAAGGCGACCGCCGATCACATCGCCGCAGAGCTCGGCATCACCCGGGTGCGCGCCGACTGCCTGCCCGCCGACAAGGTCGCGGAGGTCGCGGCGATCGCCGAGCGGCCGGTCATCATGGTCGGCGACGGCGTGAACGACGCACCGGTGCTCGCGGCGGCCGACGTCGGCATCGCGATGGGGGCCAAGGGCGCCACGGCGGCGAGCGAGTCGGCGTCGGCGGTGATCCTCGTCGACGACATCTCGCGCACGGCGAAGGCGGTCGAGATCGGGCGCGACACGGTGCGCATCGCGTTGCAGAGCATCTGGCTCGGAATCATCGTGAGCATCGGGCTGATGATCATCGCCGCGTTCGGCGTGATCCCCGCGACGATCGGAGCCCTCCTGCAGGAGGTGGTCGACCTCGTGACGATCCTCGCGGCACTCCGCGCGATCGGCGGGAGGCTCGACGCCAAGGCCGAGGCGTCCGGCCGAGGCATCCACTCGCTGGTCACAACTCGGTAACGCCGCGAAGAAATCGTCGGAACCGTCTTGCGAGGAGTTTGTTCGTAAGGTTTACTAACAAACGTGACTGCAACGGATGCACAGCGAGGCCCGGTCACGGTGCCGACGCCCCCCACCTCCCCGGTGGCATCCGAACTGCGCGCCGCGGTCACACCCGGCGCCGTCATCTTCGGCCGCTCTCGTGCCCTTCGCCCCACCGGCAAGGTGCTGCCCGAGCACGCACGCACCCACAACCGCGCACTCGTGCTGCAGACGCTCTACAGCGCCGGTGCGCAGAGCCGGGCGGATGTCGCCCGCGAGACCGGTCTCACCCGCGTCACGATCTCCGACCTCGTCGCCGACCTCATCGCCGAGGGCCTCGTGGTCGAGCTCGGGCAACGCGAAGACGCCCGCCCGGGCAAGCCGGCCACGCTCATCGACGTCGCCCGCGAGGCGTTCCACATCATCGGCATCGACCTCTCGGAGCACGAGGTGTTCCGCGGCGCCGTGGTCGGGCTCGACGGCCAGATCATCGATCGCGACGAGGTCTGCCGCGACGGCGCGACCGGCGAGTCCGCCGTGCTCCTCGTCGAGGCGCTCGTCGAGCGCCTGCTCGCCCGCACCTCGACCCCCGTGCTCGGCATCGGCATCGGTTCGCCCGGTGTCGTCGACCCGCACGGGGTCGTGCGCTCGGCCCCGAACCTCGGCTGGAGCGATGTCGCCTTGCAGGGCCGCCTCGCCGCCCGCTTCGCGCTGCCCGTGCACGTCGCCAACGACGCGAACGTCGCCGTGCTCGCCGAGCACGGCTCCTCCGACCACGACGACCTCCTGCTCGTCAAGGTCGGCCACGGTGTCGGCGCCGGCCTGATCATCGGCGGACGGCCGGTCGTCGGCGGCGGCTTCGCGGCCGGCGAGATCGGCCACGTCGTCGTCGGCACCGACGGCGGACCCCGCTGCGCCTGCGGCAGAGACGGGTGCCTCGAGGCCTGGGTCGCCGCACCGCGGCTCACCGCGCAGCTCGCCGAACTCGGCGGCGACGGCGACACCGGCGCCGCGGCATCCGCTCGCGACGACATCCTCCGCGAGGCCGGCCGACGACTCGGCATCGTGCTCGCACCCGTGGTCGGCGCGCTGAACCTCTCCGAGGTCGTGCTGAGCGGCCCGGCCCAACTGCTTGACGGCGTGTTCCACGAGGCCGCCGTCGACACGCTCCGGAAGCGGACGATGACGGAATTCAACCGTGATCTGAGGCTCCGGATGTCCGAGCAGGCGGAGGACATCGTCCTTCGCGGCGCGGCCGTCATGGTCCTTTCCGGACAACTCGGGGTCACCTAGCTGACCCGCCACCCGGACGCGTTCACCCGAACCGGTTCCGGCGCACCACACCCCAACCAAGAGAAGGAAACCGCAATGAAGAGGAAGTACGCTGCCGCGGCGATCGCAACCGCCGCCGCACTCGTTCTCGCCGGTTGCAGCTCGACCGGCGAGCCTGCCGACGACGGGTCTGCAGATGGCCAGAACATCACGCTGTGGCTGATGGGCGGCGACACGCCCGACGAGCTGCGCGACTACCTGAAGTCCGAGTACGCAGACGCCACCGGTGGCAAGCTGACGATCGAGGAGCAGGGCTGGGGCGACGCGGTCGCGAAGCTCACCACCGCGCTTCCCGACGCCGCGAACACCCCCGATGTGACCGAGATCGGCAACACCTGGTCGCCGACGTTCACGAACGCGGGCGCCTTCACCGATCTCTCCGACATGTACGACGAGCTCGGCGGCGACAAGCTGCTGAAGTCGTTCGTCGAGGTCGGCGAGGTCGATGGCGCGCAGTACGCGCTGCCGTACTACTTCGGCTCGCGCTACAACTTCTACCGCAAGGACATCTGGGACGCAGCGGGCAAGACCGTTCCCACCACGCTCGACGAGTTCGGCGAGACCGTCACGTCGCTCCGCACCGACGCGCAGTCGGGCTTCTACATCGGCGGCTCCGACTGGCGCAACGGCATCTCGTGGATCTTCGCCAACGGCGGCGAGCTCGCGGTGAAGGACGGCGACAAGTGGGTCGGCGCCCTGTCGTCCGACGAGTCGGTCAAGGGCCTCGAGCAGTTCCAGGCCCTCTTCACGGGTGCCTCGAACGCGCCTGTCACCGAGTTCGACAGCACCCCGTGGGTGAACATCAACAACAACGACGCCACCGGCAAGCCCGAGGCCGCAACGATCATCGCTCCCGGATGGGCGCACTGGTCGATCGGCGACCTCGCTCCGGACCCCGCTGACTCGACCAAGACGATCGCGACGTGGAACGACGACGTCTTCGGCACCTTCGTGCTCCCCGGTGTCGACGGCGGCGTGGCCCCGGTCTTCGCAGGTGGATCGAACATCGCCGTGTCGGCGGCCAGCAAGAACCAGGCCGGCGCCAAGGAACTCATGAAGATCATCTTCTCCGAGGAGTACCAGACGATGCTCGGCGAGAACGGGCTCGGCCCGGCCAACCTCGACTACGCGTCGAGCCTCGGTGACGACCAGTTCGCGAAGGCCCTCATCGAGTCCGCTGCAGGCTCCAAGCTGACCCCGGCCGCACCCGGTTGGGCAGCGGTCGAGGGTGCCGGCATCCTCGAGGAGTTCTTCGGCAAGGTCTCGGGTGGCGGCGACGTCGCCGACCTCGCTGCCGAGTACGACGAGAAGCTGAACGAGCTCCTCAACTAGCACCCGGCGGATGCCTCGGCATCCGCGACCAGCACCACCGGGGGCCGCGGGCGACTCTTCGCCCGTGGCCCCCACCCATGAAACCCGTGACGCGAGCTCCATTCGAAAGGAGGATGAGAACGTGACCAGAATCCTCGCTGACGATGTCGCCACCGCGACTCCGGCTCCGCGCGCGTCCGCCCCCGCGCGACGCCGTCTCTCAGTGCCCCACCTGCTCCTCATCCCCGCCATCCTCATCCTCCTGGTCGGCATGGGCTATCCGCTCGTGTGGCAGATCATCACCTCGACGCAGGACTTCGGCATCCAGCAGCAGTTCGGCAAGCCGGCCGACTTCGTCGGTCTGCAGAACTACATCACGCTCGCCACCGACCCCACCATGTGGCAGGTCGTCGGCCGATCGCTGCTGTTCTGCTTCGTCACCGCGGCCCTCACGCTCGTCGTGGGCCTGCTCCTCGCCATGCTCATGACCGCGGTGGGGCGCACCGCCCGCCTCACGCTGCAGATCTCCCTGCTGCTCGCCTGGGCGATGCCCGTCGTCGCCGCGATGACCGTGTGGATCTGGCTCTTCGACCGCCGCCGCGGCGTCGTGAACTACCTGCTCGACATGATCCCCGGCGTGGACATGAACCGCTTCTCGTGGCTGTCTAACCCCCTCACCTTCTTCATCGTCGCGAGCATCATCGTGATCTGGATGTCGGTGCCGTTCGTCGCCTTCTCGGTGTACGCCGGCCTCACCCAGGTCTCCGACGAGGTGCTCGAGGCCGCCCAGCTCGACGGTGCCAACGGCGCCAAGCGCCTGCGATACATCATCATGCCGATGATCCGGCCGGTCATCATGATCGTGCTGCTGCTCCAGCTCATCTGGGACCTGCGCGTCTTCACGCAGATCACGATGCTGCAGGACGCCGGGTCGAAGGCCTCCGAGTTCGACTTGCTCGGCACCTACATCTACAAGCTCGGCGCCGGAGCCCAGGACTTCGGAATGGCATCGGCCGTCTCCATCTTCGTGCTCGCCCTGACCCTCGCCATCAGCTGGTTCTACGTGCGCTCCCTGCTCAAGGAGGACGAACAGTCATGACCACCTCCGTCACGATTCCCACCGGCGGCGAGCTCGGTGCCACCGCGTCGGCGATCCCCGTCGCCCGAGTCCGCACCCGCACACGGTGGAGCCGGCGCTTCCGCCCCCGCCGCGTCGTGCTCACGGTCCTCGCGTTCGCGATCGCGATCGCCTGGGTCTTCCCCGTCTACTGGATGCTGAACTCGTCGCTGCTGCCCAACCGCACGCTGCAGTCGTTCATCCCGACGTTCCTGCCCATCGGCGGCTCGCTCGACAACTACGAGAACGTGCTCGACGGCGGGTCGTTCTTCTCGGCCCTCGGCATCAGTCTCTCGGTCACCCTCATCGCGGTCTTCTGCTGCCTGCTGTTCGCGTTCCTCGCGGCCGTGGCGATCAGCCGCTTCCGATTCAAGGGCCGCAAGGCGTTCGTGCTCGCGGTGCTCATCGTGCAGATGCTCCCCGCAGAGGGCCTCTTCATCGCGCAGTACAAGATGGTCTCGAGCGTCGGCCTGCTGAACTCGGTGATCGGCGTCAGCATCATCTACACCGCGGCCGTCGTGCCGTTCACGGTGTGGATGCTCCGCGGCTTCGTCGCCGGCATCCCGGCCGACCTCGAGGAGGCGGCGATGGTCGACGGCCTCAGCCGCACCCAGGCGTTCATGCGCATCACCTTCCCCCTGCTGGCTCCCGGCCTCGTGGCATCGGGCGTGTTCGCCTTCCTGCAGGCGTGGAACGAGTTCACGGTCGCGCTCGTGCTGCTGCCTGCCGAACAGATGCACACGCTGCCGCTCTGGCTGCGCGGGTTCATCCAGGCGAGCGCCACACGAGAGACCGACTGGGGACAGGTGATGGCCGCATCCACCCTCGTCGCGGTGCCGGTGATCGTGTTCTTCCTCATCGTGCAGGGACGGATGACGAGCGGGCTCGTGAGCGGAGCGGTCAAGGGATGACCGGCACCGACTCGACCGGCGCGGGCACCGACCTCCGCCGGGACATCCTCACGACGCTGCTGCCGGGATTCGACGGCCTGAATGCTCCCGAGTGGGTGCTCGGGCTGCTCCGCGACGGACTCGGCGGGGTCTGCCTCTTCGGGCAGAACATCGAATCGCCCGAGCAGCTGCGCTCGCTGAACGCGACGCTGCGCACGGCGAACCCGCTCGCCGTGATCGCGATCGACGAGGAGGGCGGCGACGTCACCCGGCTCTTCTACGACCGCGGCGCGCCGTTCCCCGGCAACGCTGTGCTGGGCCGCATCGACGACGTCGAGCTGACCGCCCGGGTCGCCGCGGCCGTGGGCGAGGCGCTCGCCGCGACCGGATGCACCGTGGCCTTCGCCCCCGACGTCGACGTGAACGCGAACGCCGACAACCCGGTGATCGGCATCCGCAGCTTCGGTGCCGATCCCGAGCTCGTGGCGCGCCATTCGGCGGCATGGACGACGGCACTGCAGCAGACCGGAGTGGCGGCCAGCGCCAAGCACTTCCCGGGCCACGGTGACACCGCGACGGACTCGCATCTCGCGCTCCCCGTCGTCGACGTGCCGCTCGCCACCCTGCGCGAGCGCGAGCTCGTGCCGTTCCGGGCCGCGATCGCCGCCGGCAGCCGCACGATCATGACCTCGCACATCCTGATGCCCGAGCTCGATCCCGAGAACCCGGCCACCCTCTCCCCGCAGATCCTGAACGGCCTGCTCCGCGGGGAGCTGGGGTTCGAGGGCGTCATCGTCACCGACGCCCTCGACATGAAGGGGGCGAGCGGCGTGCACGGCATCCCCGAGGCTGCGGTGCGCGCCCTCGCCGCCGGTTGCGACCTGCTCTGCATCGGCTCCGACAACTCCGCCGAGGAGATGGCCGAGATCGTCGGCGCCGTCGAGGTCGCGATCGCGACGGGCCGGCTCCCCGAGGCGCGCGTGCGCGAATCCGCGGCCAGGGTGCGCGCGCTCGCCGCCGAATCGGTTCCGGTGCCCGCGGGGCCGGCGCTTCCGGCCTCGATCGAGCCGCGGCACGACGCCGAGGAGATCGGCCGCGTCATCGGCGCGTTCGAGGTGACGGATGCCGCACGCCAACGTCTCGCCCGATCGACCCGGGTCGGCACGGTCGTGCGCGTCGACGCCGTCGCGAACATCGCCGTCGGTGTCGCGCCGTGGGGCCCGTTCGCCGCCGAAGACGTCTCGGAGAACCCGTCGTGGCTCGGCGGCGCCGAGACGGTCGCCGTGTCGGCGCAGCAGGGCCTCGTCGATCCGGCAGGGCTCGACGGCGTCGTGCTCGTCGTGGGCAAGGACCTGCACCGGCACGAGTTCGCCCGCGCGGCGATCGATGCGCTGCGCGCGGTGCGCGACGACGTCGTGACGATCGACATGGGCTGGCCGTCGAACGATCGCGCCTATGCCGACGTCTCGACGTTCGGGGCCTCGCGTCTCCTCGGCGAGGCGGTCATCGAGTTCGTCGACGACGCGCTCAGGGCAGCGGTGGCGACGTCGTGAGGCTCGGCATCGACATCGGCGGCACCAAGACGGCCGCGGTGGCGATCGGTGCCGACGGAGAACTGACCGACCAGGTGCGCATGCCCACGGGGTTCGGTGCGGAGGAGGTCGTCGCGACCGCGCTCCGCACCGTGGAGCGCATGAGCGAGCTCTCCGGGGTCGGCGCGGCGTCGTTCACCTCGATCGGCATCGGCATCCCCGGTGCCGTCGACAGCGCGACCGGCCGCGTGGAGCACGCGGTGAACCTCGGGCTCGACGGGCTCGATCTCGGCCGCCGCCTCTACGACCGCCTCGGCGTCGACGTGCGGGTCGAGAACGACGTGAAGGCCGCGGCTCTCGGGGCACACCACCTGCTCGGCCGATCCGACCCCGTCGACCTGCCCGGCGGGCGCCGGGCCGATTCGATGGCCTACCTCAACCTCGGCACGGGGCTCGCCGCCGGCGTGGTGTTCGACGGGCGCCTGCTGCGCGGCGGCCACGGCGTCGCTGGTGAGATCGGCCACATCCCGATCGATCCGGTCGGCGTGCTGTGCGGGTGCGGGCAGCGCGGATGCCTCGAGACCGTGGCATCGGGCCTCGCAATCGCGCGTACCTGGCCGTCGAACTCCGAGCATCCGGCACGTGAACTCTTCGATGCCGCGGAGGCGGGCGACGCGCGCGCGATCGCGGTGCGAGAGGACTTCCTCACCGGCGTGGCCGCGGCGGTTCGCCTGCTCGTGCTGACCGTCGACGTCGACGCCGTGGTGATCGGGGGCGGGCTCGCCGCGCTCGGCGGTCCACTCCTCGCCGGCACACGCCGTATCCTGAATCGGTGGGCGGTCGAATCGGCCTTCCTCGCATCGATAGACCTCGCGACTCGCGTGCAGGTCATCCCACCCGGATTCCCAGCGGCCGCCGTCGGCGCCGCCCTCGTAGGAGAAGACCCATGGCTGAAGTCGTCGTCGTAGCGAACGAAGACGCCGCAGGCGCACTCGTGGCCGACACGATCGTCTCGCTCATCCGCTCGAAGCCCGATGTCGTGCTCGGCCTCGCGACCGGTTCGACGCCGCTCGCGAGCTACCGCGCGCTCGCACGTCGCATCGCCGACGACGCGATCGACGTGCGCGGCGTGCGCGGCTTCGCGCTCGACGAGTACGTGGGGCTGCCGGCCGGGCACCCCGAGAGCTACCGCGCGGTCATCTCCCGCGAGGTCGTCGAACCGCTCGGGCTGACCCCTGAGCTCGTGCGCGTGCCGAGTGGCGACCCCGCCACGATCGAGCACGCCGGTGCCGACTACGAGGCGGCCATCACGGCGGCCGGCGGCGTCGACCTGCAGATCCTCGGCATCGGACGCACCGGCCACATCGGCTTCAACGAGCCGGGCTCGTCGCTCGCCTCCCACACGCGGGTCAAGACCCTCACCGAGGCGACGCGACTCGACAACGCCCGCTTCTTCGATTCGCCCTCCGACGTGCCCATGCACTGCATCACCCAGGGCATCGGAACGATCCTCCGCGCACGCCACCTCGTGCTGCTCGCGTTCGGCGCCGCGAAGGCCCACGCCGTCGCGGCCGCCGTCGAGGGGCCCGTCTCGGCGAGCCAGCCGGGTTCGGCGATCCAGTTGCACCCGCACACCACGGTCATCGTCGACGAGGCCGCGGCAGCAGAACTCGAGAACCTCGACTACTACCGCCACGCCTGGGCGAACAAGCCCGCCTGGCAGGGCATCTGAGCCAAGCGTCGCCGATGGGGCGAGCGGATGCCGCGGCATCCGCTCGCCCCATCGCGGTCAGTGGGGGAGGAGCTCCCTGACGCTCGCGAGGTAGGCCTCGTCGTCGAAGTCGGGGAAGATCTGGCGCTGGATCATGAAGCCCTGCCCGAGCGCCAGCATGATCGGCACGAGCCGCGCGATCGTGGCGTCGATGTCGCCGCCGGCGTGCTCGGGGTGCGCCTCGAACCACGGGCGAACGGATGCACCGAACGCCTCGGGCACGAAGGCGAGCGGCGCTCCGATGCTCTCGAGGATCCCGGGGTCGGCGGCGGCGTCCGCCCAGAGCTGCACGAGCAGCCGGGTGTCGAAGGTGTCGCGCATGCCGCGGAGGATCGTGGCGACGACCTCGCCGGGTGTGAGCAGACGGCCGCCGGCCTGTTGCGCCTCGACCTCGAGGCGCCGACTCTGCAAGGTGCGGGCCGCGACGGCGGCGAACAGTTCCTTCTTGCCGGCGAAGTGCCCGTAGATCGCGCCGGCCGACAGGCCGGTCTCGGCGATGACGTCGGCCATCGAGGTGCCCTGGAAGCCCTTGGCGGCGAAGGCGCGCAGCGCGGCGTCGATGATCTCGTCCCTGCGTGCCTCGCGGTACGCGGCGGTGACCTTCGGCATGCTCGGCTTCCCCGTCGATGAGCGGATCTTCGTTCTTGACAAGCCTAGACGGCGCGCTCAGAATAATAAAGAACGAACATTCGTTTTTCTTCGGAGGAGATCATGGCCCACTCGGATGTCGCGAACCGGCACACCCCCATCGGCCGCGTGGTCGGCATCGCGCTCGCGCTCGCCGCGGTCGTCGCCGTCATCGTGCTCGCGTTCTCGTGGCCCTCGGTGACGGCCGACGCGAAGAACCTGCCGATCGCGATCGCCGGCCCCGCCGAGGCGGTCTCCGCGGTCGAGGCCACGGTCGACGAGCAGTCGCCGGGCGCCATCGCGTTCGACACGGTCGACGATCGCGAGGCCGCCGTGGCCGCGATCGAATCCCGTGAGGTGTACGGCGCCATCGTGCTCGGGGCCGAGCCCGAGGTGCTGACCTCGTCGGCGTCGAGTCTCGTGGTCGCGCAGCTGCTCACCGGCATCGCGAGCGGACTCGAGGAGGGCGTGAACGCCCAGGCGGCTGCTGCGGCCGAGGCCGCCGGTGCTCCCGTCGCACCGCCGCACATCGACGTCGCCGTCACCGACGTGGTGCCGCTCGCCGACACCGACCCGCGCGGCACCGGGCTCACCGCAGCGCTCTTCCCGCTGGTGCTCGGCGGCATGCTCGGCGGCATCGCGATCTCGATCGCCGTCATCGGCGCGATGCGCCGGGTCATCGCTGTGTTGCTCTACTCGACGGCGGGCGGGCTCGTGCTGGCCGGCATCCTGCAGGGGTGGTTCGGTGCGCTGCAGGGCGACTACCTGCTGAATGCCGCCGCGATCGGCCTGGCGCTGGCCGCCATCGCGGCTCCGATCACCGGGTTCGTGGCGCTCATCGGTCGCGCCGGCATCGCCGTCGGCCCGGTCGTCATGCTGCTGTTCGCGAACCCGATCTCGGGCGCCGCGGCGCCGAAGGAGTTCTATCCGGCGCCGTGGGGCGACATCGGGCAGTGGTTCCCGCCGGGAGCGGCGGCGACCCTCGTACGAGAACTCTCGTACTTCCCGTCGGCCGACATGACCTTCCCCTGGCTGGTGCTCGGTGCGTGGGCCGTCGGCGGACTGCTCCTCTCGGTCGTCGGACACTTCCGCACCGCGGGCGGTGCCGAACCCGACGCCGAGGCGGCCGTCGCGGTCTGAGCCTTCGGCCGGAAGGCGACCCGGCTCCGGCCGGGTCGCCGCGGGTCAGCCGGCGAGTTCCTTGCGGCCGTTGATGATGCCGCTCACTGCGGCGACAACGGCGAAGACGACGGCGACGACGGGCTGACCGAGCGTCCACCACCCGAGCGCAGCAGCCGAGAAGACCGCGATCTCCACGATCGCCTTGCCGAACGTGTCGATGCGGAAGACCGCCTTCGGGGACACGAAGAGCGCCCACGCGAGGATCGCGAGGAGCGGCGCGCCGATGCCGACGAGCACCCCGGGCCACGGAAGCGGGAAGGCCAGGAAGCCCCAGACGCCGAGCGAGACGAAGGCGAAGAGTTCGAGGAAGAACCGGAGGATGTCGTTCGGCCCGATCTTCGGCTGCTGCTCGTGCTGTTGTGCGTCGCTCACAACCGTCAAGCCTACCCGCGACCTCAGCGGAAGATGATCGTGCGAACCCCGTCGAGGAGCACCCGGCGCTCGGCGAACCACTTGACCGCCTGGCTGAGCGTGCGGCTCTCCTCGTCCTGACCGATCGCGACGAGCTCCCCGGGGCTGCGCGAGTGGTCGACCCGCACGACGTTCTGTTCGATGATCGGCCCCTCGTCGAGGTCGCTCGTCACGAAGTGTGCGGTCGCACCGATGAGCTTCACCCCGCGCGAGTGCGCCTGGCGATACGGGTTCGCACCCTTGAACCCGGGCAGGAACGAGTGGTGGATGTTGATGCAGCGGCCCTCGAGTGCGGCGCACAGCTCGGGGGAGAGGATCTGCATGTAGCGGGCGAGCACCACGAGTTCGATGTCGTGCTGGTCGACCGCGTCGAGCACCCGCCGTTCGAACACGGCCTTCGACGCGGCATCCGTCACTGCGAGCGACTCGAACGGCACCCCGTAGAAGTCGACGAGGTCGCGCAGGGTGCCGTGGTTCGAGAGCACGAGCGGGATCTCGACCGGCAACTGCCCCGCGCGCTGGCGGAACAGCAGGTCGTTGACGCAGTGGCCGGCGGTCGAGGCGAGCACGAGGGTGCGCAGCGGCCGGCCGACCTCGTCGAGGTGCCACTGCATGTTCCACCGCTCGGTGACCGGGGCGAGCGCGGCCTCGAACTCGGCGCGGTCGGCCGATGACTCGACCTGGAGGCGCATGAAGAAGTTGCCCGTGTCGAGGCTGGCGAACTGCTGGCTCTCGGTGATGTTGCCGCGAGCCGCCACGATCGCCCCGCTGATCGCATGCACGATGCCGGGGCCGTCGGTGCAGCTCAGCGTGACGACCCAGTGGTGGAGGTGTTCGGTCGCGGTCATCCGCCCAGATTACCCGGCGAAGAGCTCGCCCTTCGTCACCTGGCTGCGGTCGGACGACCAGTCCGTTCGCGTCGCGATCGATGCAGGACCCGTGCGGCCGTCGGCGGTGTACCGCACCGTCATCACGACGTTCCACGGGATGACCTCGAGGCCCTGCTCACGCCAGGTGCCGTTCGCGCCGAGGGGCACGGTGGCGAGGTGCCGTCCGTCGCGGAAGACCTGCACGTCGCGGTGCGCGAGGCCTCGAATGGTCGCCTCGTAGACGAAGGGACCGAATCCGCTCAAGACGAGGCTCGGACTCGCAAGCACCACCGTGACCGAGCTCGGCTCGGAACGGTTGCCCGCGACGTCGGTCTGCGTGATGCCGAGCACGTGCGTGCCGGCGGCGAGCCCCGAGTAGACGAGCGACCAGTTGCCGTCGTCGTCTGCGACGGCGTGGTGTTCGAGGCCTGCGGATGCCGCGGCCAGCGCTGCATCGCTCGAGCGCACGGTCACGTTGATGGTGGCGCCCGGCTCGGCCGTACCCGAGAGCAACGGGTCGACGAGCCCTCCGGCCGTATCGGGTTCGGAGACCACCGGCGGCAGTGCGACGTTGTCAGTCGGCTCGGTCGGGGTGGGGGTCGGGGTGGGAGACGGAGTCGGCGTGGGCGTGGGCGTGGGCGTAGGCGTCGGGGTCGGAGTGGCAGTCGGCGTCGGAGTCGGAGTAGCAGTCGGCGTCGGTTCGGGCGACGGGACCGGTGACGGAGACTGACGCGCGGGGACAGGATCCGCAGGGTCCGGCTCGGCCGCAGGGGCGTCGGCCTCCTCTGCCTCGTCCGGATCCGGCTCGACCACCGGTGCCGGTGCGCGCGGCGCCGGCGGGATCGCCGCGGGCGCCTCGTCGACCGATGGGTTCGACCCGGAATCTGCGGGCGCTGCGGCCACGGCCACGGGCGGCGACTCGGGGTCGGTCGGGTTCACGATGCCGGGCACCACGATCACGGCGGCGACCGCGACGGCGGCGACGAGCGCGCCGGCTCCGACGCCGATCACGACGCCGGTGCCGCCGAGCGCGCCGAGCCCGGTCGCGGATCCCGCACCGCCGGCGGCACCCGCGGTGCCGGCGCCGCCGGCACCCGCCCCTGCCGTAGAGCCCGCGCCGGCGGTCGACCCGGCGCCGGCGGTCGAGCCCGCGCCGGCCGTGTGGCCGATGATGACGGCGGGCATCGCGGCCGCGCCCATCGCCATCTCGGAGACGGGAGCGCCCTGCGAGAGCCAGGCCGAGTACGCGGTCGCGCCGCCGATGCCGGCGGTCAGCGGCAGCAGCACGAGCGCGAGCCGCGAGCCGACCTCGCGCGCCTCGGCCGCGACGATGGTGCATCGGGCGCAGTCGTCGAGGTGCGCCTCGAGGCGCGTGGTCTCGCGAGCGCGGAGCTTGCCGCGGGTGTACGTGCCCAGACGGTCGATGCTCCACTGGCACTCGGGCGCGTTGGCGGGGTTGCGCAGGTGCACGCGGATCCACGACTGCCGCAGACCCTCGCGAGCACGGTACGCCAGCGCCGCCGTGCTGTTGGCGCTCATGCCGAGGAGCGGCGCGATCTGCTGCGGAGTCATGTTCTCGACCTCGGAGTACCAGAGCACCTCCTGCCAGCGCGTCGGCAGCGCGCGGAAGGCCTGCGCGGTGGCGCTGCGGTCGAGCGCGTCGAGCGTGGCGGATTCGCTCGTGGCCGGGTCTTCGAACGACTCGAGCGTCTCGAGCGTCGTCTCGTGGCGCGCGCGGCCCCAGCCGGCGGCTGTGTTGCGGATCGTCGTGAAGAGGTACGGGCGGAAGGCACCCGTCGGCCCGCCACCGGCCAGGATCGCGCTGTAGATCTTCGTGAACGACTCGGCGACGAGATCGTCGGGGTCGAGCGAGCTGTACGAGCGCGCGACGGTGCGCGCCGAGGCGGAGTGACGTTCCCACAGCTCGGCATACGCCGAGCCGTCGCCCTTGCGCGTGCGCTCGATGAGCGCGGCGTCGGCCGATCGGTCGGTGCGCAGCGGCGGCACGACGGGCTCCTTCGGGTACAAGGCGGATCCGCAGGTCGAAGCGGTCCATCGATGAGACGCGCCGAGAGGGGGATCAGGACGCGAAGATTCGGGTGCCCCTATTCCACCAGAGATCGCTGGGAAACGGGTGCGGAAAAAAATCTCCGAATCCGCGTCATGAATGCCCCGTACTGCCGTCTCTCAGGTGGAAGGCGTGCGAACGCCTTCCGATCACCGCCGTCTCAGGCGACCCGAACACCCGAGACGGGTGCCGGCGCAGCCGGCGAGTGAGCGGAGTGCATCGGGGGAACGATGCGCTCCGTTCGAACGGGCGAGGGTCTCGGAGGCGAAGGGGAACACGCCTCCGGGCCCCGTCTCGAACGGGCCGGGATCTCGGAGACGATGGGGAACACGTCTCCGAGCTCCGTCTCGAACGGGCCGGGATCTCGGAGACGATGGGGAACACGTCTCCGGGCCCCGTCTCGATCGACGAGCTGATCAGGCCAGGCGCGAGCCTGCGCCCCACACGGCCTGCACGCGGAGGTCGGCGTCGAGCAGCACGGCGTCGGCGGCGAAACCCGGCTGCAGGCGTCCGAGGTCTCCGGCACGGCCGATCGCCGCGGCGGGCGTCACGGTGAGCGCGCCGACGGCCTCGTCGAGGGGGATGCCGCACTCGAGCACGGCCCGTCGCAGCGCCTCGTCCTGCGTGAGCGTCGACCCTGCGATCGACCCGCCCTCGCGAAGGCGGGCGACGCCGTCGGTCACGACGACCTCGAGCGAGCCCAGTTCGTAGACGCCGTCGGCGGAGCCCGTCGCCGCCATCGCGTCGGTGACGAGGGCGACTCGGCCGGGTGCGCCGGAGAAGGCGAGCTTCACGACGTCGGGGTGCACGTGGACCCCGTCGTTGATGACTTCGAGGGTGACGTGGTCGGCGTGCATCGCCGCCGTCACGGGGCCGGGAGCGCGGTGGTGGATGCCGCGCATGCCGTTGAACGCATGCGTCAGGATGGAGGCGCCGGCGTCGAACGCGGCGAGGGCGGTCTCGAAGTCGGCGCCCGTGTGACCGACGGCCACCCGCACATCGGCGGCGACGAACCGCGAGATCGCGTCGAGGGCGCCGTCGTGCTCGGGGGCGATCGTGATCTGTCGCAGCGTGCCGGCGGCCGCCTCGAGCAACAGGTCGACGGATGCCTCGTCGGCGTCGCGCAGCAGCGAGGGATCGTGCGCCCCGCGGAACTCCGTGTCGAGGAACGGCCCCTCGAGGTGCGAGCCGAGTACTCGCGGATCGCGCTCCGCGAAGCGGGCGATCGTCGTCAGGTCTCGAGTGAGGCGATCGACCGATGCGGTGACGAGCGAGAGCACCGAGCGCGTGGTGCCGTGCGCGTTGTGCACCGCGAGCACGGTCTCGATCGCCGCATCGCCCTCGTCGACGGCTGCGCCGCCGGCCCCGTGGCAGTGGATGTCGATGAATCCGGGAGTGAGGAAGCGCCCCGCGGCATCTGTCACGGTCGCCTGCTCGACCGCGATCCCGTCGCGCCAGCCGTCGCCGATGCCGCGCTCGGTGACCTGATCGCCGTCGAAGCGCACCCACGCGTCGGTGACGGTGTCGGCGCCGCTCACGAGACGCGCGGAATGGATGATGACGGGTGGGGTGCTCACCTAAGCAACGATAACGTCGTAGCCCGCGTCGGACAGCCGTTCGAGCTGTTCCTGCGTGGCCCCGGCGTCGGTGATGACGGTCGAGAAGAGTCGCCTCGGACCGATCGCCGCGAACGCCCGCTTGTCGATCTTCGAGGAGTCTGCGACGAGCACCGCCTGCGTCGCGCGGGCGGCCATGAGGGCGTTGACGGCGGCCTCGCGCTCGTCGTGCGAGGTCGGCCCGACGACGGGATCGATGCCGTTGACGCCGATGAACGCGAGATCGAGCGTGATGCTGCCGAGCACGGCGTCGGTGTACGCGCCGACCAGCTCGTACGAGCGGGCGTGCACGACGCCGCCGGTCACCACGGTCTTGATCTGCGGGCGCATCGCGAGCTGCATGGCGATGTTGATCGCGTTGGTGACGACGGTCAGGCTCGGGTCGGGCGCCGGCTCCATGATGTCGGCGCGCGACATGAGGGCATCCGCGATCGCCGTCGACGTCGTGCCGCCGCAGAGGCCGATGACCGCTCCGCGCGGGACCAGGGCGCTCGCCGCATGGGCGATCGCGGCCTTCGCGTCGGGGTTCTGCTGGTTCTTGTACCGGATCGGCAGGTCGTAGGCCACGGAATGCGCCACGGCTCCGCCGCGCGTGCGGGTCAGCAGCTGCTGACGGGCGAGGGCGTCGAGGTCGCGCCGGGCCGTCGCAGGCGACACCTCGAGGCGGTCGACGATCTGGTCGACGTCGACCTGGCCGCCCTCGGCGAGGAGGTCGAGCACGGCGCTCAGGCGTTCGGCACGATTCATCCGTTGCACTCCTTCATTGCGATGAGGTCGAGCACGGCGCTCGGTCGTGTCGGAAGTTCCGGGCGAATCATCCGTTGGGGTCCTTCCCGGCGAAGAGACGGAGGAGGCGGGCCGCTTCAGCCTCGATGGCGTCTCGTCCGGCGGCGAGGTACTTGCGCGAGTCTACGACCGTCGGATGCTCGTCGAGGAATCTACGGATCGCGCCGGTGAACTGCGCGTTCAGGTGGGTCGAGACGTTGATCTTGACGAGCCCGGCGCGGATGCCGGCGACGATCGTCTCGTCGGGCACGCCCGACGAACCGTGCAGCACGAGGGGGACCGGCACCGCCGACCGAAGACGGGCGATGAGGTCGAGGTCGAGCGCCGCGACCCGTTCGGTCATCGCGTGCGATGAGCCGACGGCGACGGCGAGGGCTCCGACGCCGGTCTCGGCGACGAACTGCGCCGCCTCGGCGGGATCGGTGCGCACACCGGGTGCGTGAGCGCCGTCCTTGCCGCCGATCTCGCCGAGTTCGGCTTCGACGAGCACGCCGGTCGTCGCGGCATGCGCGACGACTCTGCGAGTGGTCTCGACGTTGTCGGCGAAGTCGAGCTTGGCGCCGTCGTACATGACCGACCCGAAGCCGTGGTCGATGGCGAGCAGCGCCAGCTCGGCGTCCTCGGCATGGTCGAGGTGCACGGCGACGGCAGCGGTCGAGGCCTCGGCTACGGCGAGGGTGGCGCGGGCGATCGGCTCGAAGCCGCCGTGGTAGCGGATCGCGTTCTCGGAGATCTGCAGGATCACGGGGAGCCCGGTGGACTCGGCCGCACGTACGAGTGCCTCGGCGGTCTCGAGGTGCAGCACGTTGAACGCGCCGACCGCGCGGCCCGTCGCGACGGCGTCGGTGAGGATGGCGCGAGTAGGGGTGAGGGTCATGCTGTCGCTTCCGGGTCGGAGGGGCCGGCGGTGCCGGTGCTGGTCGTGGTCACGTCGACTTCGAGTTCGAGGGCGACGTGTTCGGGCGAGAGGTCGCCCGCGAGCGGCATGAGCACGGCGGAGGCCGACCACGCGGTCGCGCGGCGGGCGAGGCGTGCACGTGCGTCGGCCGCGGCCGACGTGTCGGCGGCCAGATCGGGCCTCTCGGCCAGTGCCGCCGCGATCGCGGCGACCGCGGCATCGCCCGCACCGGTGGCGTTGCCGTGCAGCGTGCGGGGCAGTCGGGCGCGGATGCCGCCCGGAGCATCCGCCGACACGATCAGGAGACCCTCGGAGCCGAGGGAGGCGACGACGATGCCGGCGCCGAGGCCGAGCAGTGCGCGGGCGCCGGCGGCGGGGTCGTCGAGGCCGGTCTCGGCGCGGAGCTCTTCGGCGTTGGGCTTCAGCGCCGAGGCGCCGGCGCGGGCGGCCGCCAGCAGGCCGGGCCCGCTCGTGTCGACGATCACGGGCACGCCCGCAGCAACGAGCGAGGCGACCAGCTCTGCGAGTTCTTCGGGCCCGAAGCCGGTGGGCAGGCTCCCGCAGATCGCGACGGCGTCGGCGAGGCGGCCGAGCTCGAGCGCGCTCGCCGCGAAGGCGGCGACCTCGCCCGGCGCGAGCGCGGCGCCGCGTTCGTTCAGCACGCTCGTCTCGCCGACGGCTTCGTCGACGAGGGCGATGCTGCGTCGCGTCGCGCCGGTCACGGGGATCAGTCGATGCGGGATGCCGCTCGACGCGAGCTCCGCGGCGAACTCGGCGCCGACCGCGCCGCCGGTGGTCGTGAGTGCGAGCACGTCATGCCCCTCGGCGTGCAGCACGCGGGCGACGTTCAGCCCCTTGCCGCCCGCTCGCGCGGCGCCCGCATCGACCCGGTGCGTCTCGCCCGGCTGCAGGCGATCGACGTGCCAGGTGAGGTCGAGCGCCGGGTTCGGCGTCACGGTGAGGATCATGCGGAATCACCGTCGCGCCGCGCGCCGGCGAGGTCGCGAGCCGCGAGCGCCGTGCCGAGCAGGCCCGCGTCGTCGCCGAGTTCGGCGTGCACGAGCGCCGGCCGGCGGTGGAAGCTGAGCAGGGCGTCGAGTCGCGCCCCGAGCGGGCCGAAGAGCGCGGGGCCGGCCTGCGCCAGACCGCCGCCGATCACGACGGCCTCTGGTGCGAGGATCGCGACGAGCCTCGCGATCGCCTCCGCGAGCGCCTCGACGGCGTCGTCCCACACCCGGCGGGCGAGCGGGTCGCCCGCGGTGGCGGCATCGAGCACCTCGCGCGCGCCGCCGACGGGCGTGCCCGACGCGGCGGCATAGCGCCGGGCGATGGCGCCGGCGGACGCGATCGTTTCGAGGCATCCGATCGCACCACAGGGGCAGCGCTCGCCGAGCGGATCGGCGAGCGAATGACCGATCTCGCCGGCGAAGCCGCCGCCTGCATACGGACGGCCGCCGAGCACGAGCGCGCTCGCGATGCCCGTGCCGATCGCGAGCACGACGACATCGCCGTAGCCGCGAGCTGCACCGAGTCGGTGCTCGGCATCGCCGGCGGCGCGCACGTCGTGTCCGAAGGCGACCGGCAGGCCGAGCGCCGTCTCGGCGATCGAGCGGATCGGGGCGTCGCGCCAGCCGAGGTTCGAGGCGAACATGCCGATGCCGGCCAGCTCGTCGACGAGCCCCGGCACGCTGACGCCCGCGGCCACCGGCACGATGCCGGGCGCTGCGGCCAGGTGCTCGCGGGCGAGCACCGCGAGCGAGGCCACGATCGTGCCGGCGGGATCAGCGGAGTCGAGGGGCGTCGGCGTGCGGCGGAGGCCGAGCACCCGCCCCGACGCGTCGACGAGCGCCGACTTCGTGTCGGTGCCGCCGACGTCGAAGGCGAGCACCGCATGACCCGGGCCGAGCCGGGTCGCATCGGGGGTGGGGTGCGGGGCCATCACGCGTCGAGGATGACGGAGCGGGTGAGGTTGCGCGGCGCGTCTGGGTCGAGGCCCTTTGCGCGGGCACGGGCGAGCGAGACCCGCTGTGCGCGCACGAGCTCGGCCATCGGGTCGAGCGTGCCCGCCTCGAAGTGCGCGCCGGTCGCGGCGACGTCGCCCGCGAGGCCCTCGGGCGTCGGGCCGAACTGCCAGGTGACCCGGCCGGGAGCGGCGATCGCGATCGGTCCGTGGCGGTACTCCATCGACGGGTACGACTCGGTCCACGACTGCGATGCCTCGCGCATCTTCAGCGCCGCCTCGTGGGCGAGTCCGACCGACCAGCCGCGGCCGAGGAAGGTGTACTGCTCGGCGCCCGTCAGTTCAGGTGCGAGCTCTTCGGCGACCGCTCGCTCGGCGTCGGCGATCGCACCGCTCAGGTCTTCGCCGAGCGACGCGCGGAAGAGGGCGAGCGCGGTCGTGGCGAACCGGGTCTGCACGACCGACTGCTCGTCGGCGAACGGCAGCAGCACGGCTTCGTCGACGAGGCCCACGAGTGGAGAGGATGCATCGCCGATCACGCCGACGGTGCGCACGCGCCCGCGCAGGCCCTCGACGAGCTGCAGCACCTCGGTGGTCGTGCCCGACCGGGTGAGGGCGACGACGGCGTCGTAGCCGCGATCGACGAAGGCCTCGGATGCCGCGAAGGCGTCGGTCTCGCCGTGGCCGCCGGCCTCGCGGAGCCACGCGTACGACTGCGCGATGAACCAGGACGTGCCGCAGCCGACCACGGCGATGCGTGCGCCGCTGGCCGGGAGCAGCGCCTGCTCGGCGCGAAGCGACTCGGCCTTCGCCCACGTCTCGGGCTGCGAGTCGAGCTCGGCCGACATGTGCTCGGCGGGGGTGTGTGCGGTGGTCGAATGCTCGGTCAAGACGGCTCCAGACGGGTGTTCGGCGGCCGGCGCACGAGATCGGCGCCGACATGACTCCTCATGATTGCAGATGACTGCAATCGATGTCCAACGATCAGTCAAGCGATCGATTGGGCCCATTCGGCTGCATCCTTGAATTTGTGAGGGATCTGAACAAAATCTCATAACGAATCAGTTGCACGTCTTGACGGCTGATCCGCATCCGTCATAGATTTCGTGCGTCGAATGAACGAACATGATCGTTTGCTCGTCGAAACGTTCAGGAAACAGCACTCTGGCACCGTCGTCATGTGCGGATCCCCGAACACACGCACCGTCGCGCGAGGCTCCGTCCGGGCGTTGGTGCACCATCCACCACAGTGAGGAAGCATCCATGAAGAAGTCTCTGCGCCTCGGCACGGCCGTCGCGCTCGCCGCCACGGCGTCGCTCACGCTCGCATCCTGCGGCTTCGGCGGCGGTTCAGGCGAGGAAGCCGGTGGCAAGACCACGCTCGACCTGCTCGTGCCGAGCTACTCCGACAACACCCAGGGTCTGTGGGAAGACGTCATCGAGGGCTTCGAAGCCGAGAACACCGACATCGACGTCAAGCTCGAAGTGCAGTCGTGGGACAACCTCGAGACCGTCATCGCCACGAAGATCCAGGGCGGTGAGGCACCCGACATCTACAACGGCGGCCCCTTCGCCGGCTTCGCAGCCGACGAACTGCTCTACCCGGCCGAAGACGTCGTCTCGCCCGAGACGTTCAGCGACTTCCAGGAGTCGTTCATCGCGAACGCCGAGGTCGACGGCACGGCGTACGCGCTGCCGCTGATCGCATCGGCTCGCGCGCTGTTCGTCAACAACGCCCTGCTCGAGCAGGCCGGCGTCGCGGCGCCGCCCACCAACTGGGACGAGCTGCTCGATGCCGCGACGAAGGTCTCCGGCCTCGGCGGCGGCATCGCCGGCTACGGCATGCCCCTCGGCTCTGAAGAGGCGCAGGCCGAAGCGGCCGTGTGGCTCTGGGGCGGCGGCGGCACGTTCGGCGACGCCACCGAGATCACGGTCGACGACCCGGCGAACCTGCCCGGCGCCGACCAGATCAAGAAGATGATCGACGCGGGCGCCACCCAGGCCGACCCGGGCTCGACCGACCGTTCGCCGCTCATGGACATCTTCATCCAGGGCAAGATCGGCATGCAGGTCGGCCTCCCGCCGACCGTCGGCCAGATCGAGGAGAACAACCCCGAGCTCGACTACTCGATCGTCCCGATCCCCACGAAGGACGGCAGCCCCATGACGGTCGGCGTCATGGACCAGCTCATGGCCTTCCAGAACGACGGCGACAAGCAGGAAGCGATCACCAAGTTCCTCGACTACTACTACACGGCGGATGTCTACGTGCCGTGGGTGCAGACCGAGGGCTTCCTGCCCGTCACGAAGTCGGGTGCCGAGGAGCTCTCCTCCGAGGAGGCGCTCGCGCCGTTCCTCGAGGTGCTGCCCGACGCCCAGTTCTACCCGAGCACGAACCCCAAGTGGTCGGCGACGGATGCCGCGTTCAAGGCGCTGTTCGGACAGCTCCAGACGAAGCCCGCACAGGACGTGCTGACCGAGATCCAGGCGCAGGCCGACGCGGGCTGATCCCGCCCGCACGACCAGCAGTCCGTTCGCAACACCCGGAGGGATCGGTGACCACCGAACCATGAGCACCACATCCGATGCGTCACCGATCCAGGCGGGGGCGGCCGATGGCCGCCCCCGCCCCGGGCGCGGAACCCCCACCAAGGGCGATGCCGCGGGCCCCCGCCCCCGCGGCCGCGACCTGCTCCACGCGCTGCCGTGGATCGGCCCCGCCCTCATCCTCATCTTCGGCGTCGTGCTGTTCCCGGCCGTCGTCATGTTCTACAACTCGACCCGTGACATCTCCCAGAGCGGCGTCGACAAGGGCTCGGTCGGCCTCGACAACTACATCGAGGTCTTCAACTTCCCGTACTTCTGGCCGATCTTCGGCCGCACGATCGTCTGGGTCGTCGTGGTCGTCGCCGCGACGGTCATCATCTCGCTCGGCCTCGCGCAGATCCTCAACAAGGCGTTCCCCGGGCGGCGCATCGTGCGCCTCGCGGTGATCATCCCGTGGGCGGCCTCCGTGGTCATGACGACGATGGTCGTCTACTACGGCCTCGAGCCGTACTTCGGCATCATCAACAAGTTCCTCGTCGACATCGGCCTCGTCGACACTCCCGAGGGGTACGGCTGGACCCGCAACCCGGCGACCGCCTTCGCATGGTCGATCGTCGTCGCGATCTTCGTGTCCCTGCCGTTCACGACGTACACGATCCTCGCCGGACTCCAGACGGTGCCGGGCGAGGTGCTCGAGGCGGCCAAGATGGACGGCGCCGGGCCCATCCGCACCTACTGGGGGGTCGTGCTGCCGCAGCTGCGCAGCGCCCTCGCCGTCGCGGTGCTCATCAACATCATCAACGTCTTCAACTCGCTGCCGATCCTGAAGGTGATGACCGGGTCGATACCCGGCTACGACGCCGACACGATCATGACGATGATCTTCAAATACATCCAGAATCAGCACAAGGTCGACGTCGCCAGTGCGTTGTCGGTCGTCGCGTTCGTCATCGTCATCGTGATCGTCGCCGTCTACGTGCGCGTGGTCAAGCCCATGAAGGAGGTCTGATCGTGGCCGTCACCGCACCCGCGTTCGAGACGATCGCCCCACCCGCGGCATCCGCTCGCAAGCGCCGTTACACCGAGGACCAGGTGCCGCTCGGCAAGGTGCTGGTGCGCATGCTCGCCGGCTTCATCGTGCTCGCGATCTTCGTCCTCCCGTACGTCATCATGTTCTTCGGCTCGGTGAAGACGAAGGCGCAGATCCGCTCGGTCGACCCCACGTACCTCCCGACGGAGTGGCACTGGGAGAACTACATCAACATGTGGTCGACGCCCGAGACGCCGCTGCCGCAGAACCTGATCTCGACGATCGTGATCTCGGTCTTCGCGACGCTGATCGTGCTGCTCGTCGCGATGCCCGCGGCGTACTACACGGCGCGGTTCAAGTTCCCGTTCCGCATGGTGTTCCTCTTCCTCGTGATCGTCACGCAGATGCTGCAGCCGGCGGTGCTGACCTCGGGCCTGTTCCGCCAGTTCCTCGCGTTCGACATGATCGACACGTGGGCCGCGATGATCTTCATCAACGCCGCGTTCAACCTCTCGTTCGCCGTGTGGATCATGCACTCGTTCTTCGCCGGCATCCCGAAGGAGGTCGACGAGGCGGCGCAGATCGACGGCGCCGGCCGGCTGCGGGTGCTCTTCACGATCAGCCTGCCGCTCGTCTGGCCCGGCATCGTGACCGCGATCGTCTTCACCTTCGTGGCGTGCTGGAACGAGTTCGCGGCCTCGCTCGTGATCCTCTCCACCGCGGGCAACCAGCCGCTCTCCGTGGCGCTCACGAAGTTCGTCGGCCAGTACGAGACCTCGTGGCAGTACGTGTTCGGCGTCTCGATCGTCGCGATCGTGCCGGTGGTCATCCTCTTCATGATCATCGAGAAGCGCCTCGTCGGCGGCCTCACCGCGGGCAGCGTCAAGTAACCACCAGAACCAGCGGATGTCGCGGGTGCCGCCTGCCCCGCGGCATCCGCTTCACTGTGCCCGGTCGCGGGCGCTCAGGCCGCGTCGGGCGCCGTCGTCCACAGCCCGAGCACGTTGCCCTCGGTGTCGCGGAAGTAGCCGAAGTAGCCCATGCCCGGTATCGCGGTCTTCGCCTGCACGACTGCGCCGCCGAGGTCGACGATCCGCTCGAGTGCTGCGTCGATGTCGACGACATCGACGGTGATGATCGGCTTCGCGAGCTCGGCCGTGCGCTCGAACATGCCGCCGTTGATCGCTCCCGGCTCGAGCGGCAGCTGCGTCGCTTCGTCGACGGGCGTCGTGATCAGGGTCGAATACTGCATGTCGGGCACTGCGTCGATACGCCACTCGAACGCGTCCCGGTAGAACGCCTGCGCCCGCTCCTGGTCGTCTGCCGGGATCTCGAAATGCACCACTCCGGACATCGTCCGCCTCCACTCCGACGCACGGCATCTCCGTGCCGGCCAGGAGCCTAGCTCGCACGGCGAGGCTCCGGAAGGCGCCGGGGGACGCCTGGAATCCCGTGGCGAGTCGGTCGTGGCGTCCGCGTTCTACTCGACCCAGGGCACCCCGTCGACCTTGCGGTACTCGACCCCGAGGGCGTCGAGGTGCGTGCCGAGCGAGGCGAGCCGTGCGTGGAACGATGCCTCGTCGCGCGCTGCGCCCCCTGCGGGCGCCGGCGACCACGCGATCTCGGCGATCGCCGCGATGCGCGGGAACACCATGAACTCGAGCTCGGCCGAGGTGCCGAGGGTCTCGGTCCAGACGGGCGCCTCGACGCCGAGGATGTCGGCTGCTGCGAGGCCCGGCACGATGGACGTCGGCTCCCAGCCGTAGGCCTCCTCGAGCGTCGTCGGGCCGTCGGCCCACAGCTGCCCGAGCTTGCCGCCGTCGGGCCCCTCGGGGTCGTCGGAGTACTTCATGTCGAGGTAGGCGACATCTGCGGGGGAGAGGATGACGCTCCCGCCCTGCTCCACGAACGAGGTCGTGAGTTCGGCCGCATCGTCGCGCGGAGCGACGAAGTCCCAGTACTGCCCGACCGTGCCGGTCGGAAGCTCGCGAGACGAGCCCATCTCGTGCCACCCGATGACGGTTTTGCCGGTCGCGGCGCCGGCGGCGGTGATGCGCCGGACGAGGTCGAGGTAGTCGGCCTCCGAGGTGGCGAGCGACTCGTCGCCGCCGACGTGCAGCCACGGGCCGGGCGTCATCTCGGCGACCTCGCCCATGACGTCGGCGAGGAACCGGTCGGTCGCCTCGGCGCGCTCCGGCGATGCGCAGAGCGACGAGAAGCCGACCTCGATGCCCTCGTAGGGCTTCGGCGCGACCCCGTCGCAGTTCAGCTCGGGGTAGGCGCTGAGCGCCGCGTTCGTGTGTCCAGGCAGGTCGATCTCGGGCACGACGGTGACGAACCGCTCGGCGGCGTACTCGACGATGCGGCGGTAGTCGTCCTTCGTGTAGAAGCCGCCGCCCTCGCCTCCGGTCGAAGTCGATGCGCCGATGCCGGTGAGCTCGGGCCAGGCGTCGATCGCGAGCCGCCAGCCCTGGTCGTCGGTGAGGTGCAGGTGCAGCACGTTGAGCTTCAGCATGGCGATGCGGTCGATGTGGTCGAGCACCTCCTCGACCGGGAAGAAGTGGCGCGCGACGTCGAGCATCGACCCGCGGTAGGCGAAGCGCGGCGCGTCGGCGACGGATGCCGCGGGCACGGTCCATCCGCCGGCGGGCGCCGCCGAGGCATCCGCTCGCTCGATCTCGGCGGGCAGCAGTTGCCGCAGTGTCTGCGTGCCCCGGAAGAGCCCTGCTGCGGCCGGCGCCGCGATGCGGAGGCCGTCGGCGCCGCTCTCGAGCGTGTAGGCCTCCTCCCCGGTTCCGGCGTCGGCGTCGATGACGAGTGCGATGTCGGATGCCTCGGCATCGCCGCTCACCACCGGCAGGTCGAACCCGGTGGCGAGGCGAGCCTGTGCTGCGAAGGTCTCCGCCACCGAGCCGGCATCGCCGCTCGCGACGAAGCGGGTCTCGTCGGTGACGGTGAACGGCGTGCCGTGCGTGAGCTCGAACTGGACGGGGGCCGGGATGATGCCGGTCACGGCGTCTCCGTTCTCTTGGGTGGCGGTGCAGCCGCCGAGCGCGAGCACCGCGGCGACCAGGCTGGCGGTGATCAGGCCGACGGTGGTGGAGGTGGTGCGGATGCGACGTCGCATGCGTCCTCGTTCGTGGGAAGTCGTGCAGTCGGAAGTAAGGAGTCCTAACTCGTATCGTCGCATGAAACGGCGGCGAGCGGCAGTACGCTCGTGCGAATGACGACCGTGCTTCCCGTGCCGCACGACCGGTTGGACTTCACCGCGCTCGAAGCTCCGGTCGACCCCGCCGCGGTGCGGGCGTTCCGACAGGCGACGAAGGCATCGGGATCGCAGAACGCGACGACGGGTGTTCAGGCGATCACCACGGTGTTCGGCGTGGTGGTCGTGGTCGTCGTGTTCTTCGTGTTCGCGATCATCGGCACCGTGTTCGTCAGCCTGTTCCTCTCCTCGTTCGGGGGTGCGTTCAACGACGTGCCGGTCGTCCTGCTCCTCTTCCCGCTGTTCGTGGTCGCCGCGCTCGTGCTCGTCGTCGTCGCGATCGTGCGACGGGTGCGGCGGGGCAGCGACTGGCAGCGCTGGTACCGCCTCGACCGGTTCGCCGCGGCGAACGGGTTCGACTTCGCGGTGACCTCGCCGGATCCGCCCTATCCGGGCACCGTGTTCGGCCTCGGGAGGAACCGCACGAGCTACGACCGCCTGCGGTCGACGAGCGGCCGTTTCGCCGAACTCGGCTCGTATCGGTACACGACGGGCAGCGGCGACGACGAGCGCGTCTCGTCGTGGGGGTACATCGCCGTCGCGCTCGACCGGCCGGTGCCGCACATGCTCCTCGACGCCCGGGCCAACGACCGGGTGTTCAGCAGCCTGCCCTCGGCCTTCGCACGGAGCCAGGTGCTGAGCCTCGAGGGCGACTTCGACCGGCACTTCACACTGTACGCGCCGAGCGCGTACGAGCGCGACGCCCTCTACGTCTTCACCCCCGACCTCATGGCGCTCCTGATCGACGAGGCCGCGGGGTGGGACGTCGAGCTCGTCGACCGCTGGCTCTTCCTCTACGCCCCCGATCCCATCGACTCCGCCGACGTCGGAGCGTGGCGCCGGGCGTTCCGCGCCGCCGACCTGGTCGGGGCGAAGGTGGTCTCGCGAACGCAGCGGTACGCCGACGAGCGGTCGGGCGGCGATGCGCACCAGGCGTCCGACGCGCCAGAGGCATCCGTCGCACCCGAGGCATCCGCTGCATTCCTCGGCCAGGCGGCGCCGCCGCGCCCGGGCGAACCGACGATCGCGCCGGGTGGGCGGCGCCTGCGCGGCGGCATCCGATGGGCGAGCATCGCGGGCGTCGTCGGCGTGATCGTCTGGTGGATCTTCGTGACCCGGCTGACCGGACGCTGATCCCGCTCGCCGCCCCGTCGGCATCGGGGCGCATCCGTTGCTAAGCTTCGAGGGTCGCGACTGGCGTTGAGATGGATACCATCGGGGAGCGACTGGCACGGACCGACCGCACGCCTGGGCCGGTACGCATACCTCGGCGCTGGCGCGCGCGAGGCAGCACCCCACGTAGGTCCGTTTGTCATGAAGGAGCCACTCTTGGCCGAGTCCGTTTTCAATGCGCCGCTTTCCGAAGTCGACCCCGAGATCGCTGAAGTTCTCGAACTCGAACTCGGTCGCCAGCGCGACTACCTCGAGATGATCGCGAGCGAGAACTTCGTTCCCGTCTCCGTTCTGCAGTCGCAGGGCAGTGTGCTCACCAACAAGTACGCAGAGGGCTACCCCGGTCGCCGCTACTACGGCGGCTGCGAGTACGTCGACGTCGCCGAGTCGCTCGCGATCGAGCGGGCGAAGTCGCTCTTCGGCGCCGAGTACGCCAACGTGCAGCCGCACTCGGGTGCGACCGCGAACGCGGCCGTGCTCTCGGCGATCGCCACGCCCGGCGACACGATCCTCGGCCTCGAGCTCGCGCACGGCGGCCACCTCACGCACGGCATGAAGCTGAACTTCTCGGGCAAGCTCTACAACGCCGTCTCGTACGGCGTCGACCCCGAGACGTTCCTCGTCGACATGAACGTCGTGCGCGACAAGGCCCTCGAGCACAAGCCGCAGGTCATCATCGCCGGCTGGTCGGCCTACCCCCGCCACCTCGACTTCGCCGCGTTCCGCGCGATCGCCGACGAGGTCGGCGCGAAGCTCTGGGTCGACATGGCGCACTTCGCCGGCCTCGTCGCCGCGGGCCTGCACCCGAGCCCCGTGCCCTACGCCGACGTCGTCTCCTCGACCGTGCACAAGACGATCGGCGGCCCCCGCTCGGGCTTCATCGTCTCGCGGGACATGGAGCTCGCGAAGAAGCTCAACTCCAACGTCTTCCCCGGCCAGCAGGGCGGCCCGCTCATGCACGTGATCGCGGCGAAGGCCACGGCGTTCAAGATCGCGGCATCCGAGGAGTTCAAGAACCGTCAGGAGCGCACCATCCGCGGCGCGCAGATCCTCGCGGCCCGCCTCACCGCCGACGACTCGCGTGCAGCGGGCGTCGACGTGCTGACGGGCGGCACCGACGTGCACCTCGTGCTCGCCGACCTCCGCAACTCGAAGATCGACGGCCAGCAGGCCGAAGACCTCCTGCACGCGGCGCTCATCACGGTGAACCGCAACTCGGTGCCGTTCGACCCGCGCCCGCCGATGGTCACCTCGGGCCTGCGCATCGGCACGCCCGCGCTCGCGACCCGCGGCTTCGGCGACGCCGAGTTCACCGAGGTCGCCGACATCATCGCGCTGGCGCTCCAGGGCGAAGCGGATGTCGCGTCGCTCCGTTCGCGCGTCGAAGCCCTCACGGCGGCGTTCCCGCTGTACCCGGGCCTCGCGCAGTAGGGAATCCCATGACCGCGATCACCCTCGACGGCGTCGCCACCGCGACGGCCGTCAAGTCCGAACTCGCCTCGCGCATCCAGCTGCTGAAGGCGCATGGCGTCGTGCCGGGCCTCGGCACGCTCCTCGTGGGCGACGACCCGGGTTCGCGGTCGTACGTCGCGGGCAAGCACCGCGACTGCGCCGAGGTGGGCATCGAGTCGATCCGCATCGACCTGCCCGCCTCGGCCACCACGGCCGACGTGCGCGCCGCGATCCGCGACCTCAACGCGGCGCATGAGGTCACGGGCTACATCGTGCAGCTCCCGCTGCCGGCGGGTCACGACGAGAACGCGATGCTCGAGCTCATCGACCCCGACAAGGACGCCGACGGTCTGCACCCGACGAACCTCGGCCGGCTCGTGCTCGGCATCGAGGGGGAGCTGCAGTCGCCGCTGCCGTGCACGCCCGCCGGCATCGTCGAGATGCTGCGTCGCTACGACGTGCCGATCCGGGGGCGCCACGTCACCGTGATCGGCCGTGGCCTCACCGTCGGCCGCCCGCTCGGGCTGCTGTTCACCCGCAAGGGACTCGACGCCACCGTCACGCTCACGCACTCGCGCACGGAAGACCTCGCGGCCGAAGTGCGCCGGGCCGACATCGTCGTGGCCGCCGTCGGCGTGCCGCACCTCGTGCAGGCCGACTGGATCAAGCCCGGCGCCGCCGTGCTCGACGTCGGCATCACGCGCGTGCAGGATGAAGACACGGGCAAGGGCAAGCTCACGGGCGATGTCGACCCGGCCGTCGCCGAGGTCGCGGGCCACCTCTCGCCGAACCCCGGCGGGGTGGGCCCGATGACCCGCGCGATGCTGCTCGCCAACGTCGTCAAGGCCGCGGAGCAGCGCCTGCACCGCTAGTCGATCTGCCGGTCGCCCGGTGTTCACCATGTGTGCACCGGGCGGCTGCCTTGCGCGCGTAGCTTCGCGCCATGGCCAGGGTCGAACTCGTCGAAGCACCGCGCGCCGCGGTCTCGCCCGCGCCGGCGACACGGCCCGACAGCCGCGCGATCGGCAGCGACGCAGGGCGAGCGGATGGCGCGTCCGCACGCACCACCGCACGGGCGACCGCGATCATCCCCGCCCGCGGCGGCTCGGTCGGGCTGCCTGGCAAGAACCTCGCCCGCGTCGGCGGCGTGCCGCTCATCGTCCGGGCCGTGCACGCCGCGCTCGCCGCGGAGCGCATCGACCGGGTCGTCGTCTCGACCGACGACATCGAGATCGCCGATGCCGCCCGTGCGGCGGGCGCCTCGGTCGTCGACCGGCCCGCCGAGCTCGCGGGCTCCACGGCGTCGAGCGAGTCGGCCCTGCTGCACGCGCTCGATGAACTCGAGCTGCGCGACGCGCTCGGGCCGCTCTCGCCGGGCCCGCTCGGAGGCTTCATCGGCGTCGAGGGCGACGAGCGCCGGCCGGGCGACGAACATCCCGTGACGGTCTTCATCCAGGCCACCTCGCCCTTCATCGACCCGGCCGACCTCGATGCCGCGATCGCCCGCGTCGCCTCCGGTGAGCGAGACGTCGTCTTCTCGGGTGCACCGTCCCATCTGTTCCTCTGGCGCGATGACGCCGACGCGGACTCCGCGGTCGGCGTGAACCACGACTCCGCCCGCCGGTTCCGGAGGCAGGAGCGCGAGCCGGAGTACCTCGAGACGGGCGCGTTCTACGTCTTCGCCACCGAGGGGTTCCGCTCGGCCGGACACCGGTTCTTCGGGCGCATCGGCATCCAGCCGGTCGACGTCGACCACGCCATCGAGATCGACGAGCTCGCCGACCTCGAGCGGGCGAGAGCGCTCGCGGCGCACGTGGATCGCGGGCTCGCGGCATCCGCTCGACCGGGCTCGACCCGCGGCGCACACGACTCGGTCGGCCCGCGCATCGACGTCGACGCCCTCGTGACCGACTTCGACGGGGTGCACACCGACGACACGGTCATGGTCGACCAGCTCGGGCGCGAATCGGTGCGCGTGAGCCGCAGCGACGGCGCCGGCATCGCGCGGCTCCGTGCGGCCGGCATCCCCGTGCTCATCCTGTCGGCCGAGCAGAACCCGGTCGTCGGGCGCCGCGCCGAGAAGCTCGGGGTCGAGTGCGCGCAGGGCGTGGAGGAGAAGGGGGCGGTGCTGCGCGAGTGGGCGGAGCGCCGCGGCATCCGTCTCGATCGCATCGCCTACCTCGGCAACGACCGGGGCGACCTGCCCGCCCTCGAACTCGTCGGCTGGCCGATTGCCGTACCGGATGCCGCGGCCGAGGCGCTCGCCGCGGCGCGCCACGTGCTCACCAGCATGGGCGGCCACGGCGCCGTGCGCGAACTCGCCGACCTGATCCTCGCCGCGCGCGACTCCGCCGCGACGAACGAAGACCCCGATCCCGCCACCGCGCGATCCTGAATGAGGGAGTGAACATGTCTGTGCGCATCGGCCGATCGGTCGTCGGCAGCGAGTACCCGGTCTACGTCATCGGCGAGATCGGCCTGAACCACAACGGCGACGTCGAGATCGCCAAGCGCCTCATCGACGTCGCGGTCGAGGCGGGCGCGCAGGCCGTGAAGTTCCAGAAGCGCACTCCCGAGATCGCCACCCCGGAGCACATGCGCGACGTGCCGCGCGAGACCCCGTGGGGCACCATGAGCTACCTCGACTACCGGCGCCGCGTCGAGTTCGGCGAGCCGGAGTACCTCGAGATCGCCACGTATGCGCTGCGCGCCGGCATCGACTGGTTCGCGTCGCCGTGGGACGTGCCGTCGGTCGAGTTCCTTGAGGGGCTCGACGTGGTCGCGCACAAGGTCGCCTCGGCATCGGTCACCGACGTGGAGCTGCTCGAGGCCATCGCGCGCACGGGCAAGCCGGTGATCCTCTCGACGGGCATGTCGACGCTCGAGGAGATCGACCGGGCGGTCGAGGTGCTCGGTACCGACCGCCTCGTGATGCTGCACGCGACCTCGAGCTATCCGATGCCGCCCGAAGAGGCGAACCTCCGCACGATCGGCACCCTGCGCAGCCGTTATCTCGGCGTGCCGATCGGCTACTCCGGCCACGAGCGCGGGCTGCAGATCTCGCTCGCCGCGGTGACCCTCGGCGCCGTGGCCGTCGAACGCCACATCACGCTCGACCGGGCGATGTGGGGTTCCGACCAGGCGGCCTCGCTCGAACCGACCGGCTTCGAGCACCTCGTGCGCGACATCCGCGTGATCGGCGAGGCGATGGGCGACGGCGTGAAGCGCGTGTTCCCCGGCGAGGAGGCGCCGCGCGCGAAGCTGCGCCGGGTTCCCGCACTGTGAGCGACGGGGGGTCTGCGCGCGGCCCGAGTCCGTCGAGCGCCCCGAACGGGCTCGCCCCTACCGGCCGCCTGCTGGTGGTGGCCGACTCCGATTCCTACGTGAAGTGGGGTGCCGCCTTCGCTCGTGGGTTCCCCGACGCCTGGCGCACCGAGCTCGTCGTGCTGCAGACACCCGTGCAGCCGAGTCGACGGCAACTGCACGCCGCGCTCGCCGGGTCGGGGTTCACCGCCGAGTCGGTCGCGACCATCGAGCTCGACGACTTGGGCGAGCGGATCGCGCGCACCCGACCCGACGTCGTGCTGCTCGCCCTGCGGGGCCCGCTCGTACGTGTCGTGGCGCCCATCGTGGGACGCATGCCCGATCGGCCGGTGCTCGTGAGCGGGTTCCCCGGCCTCACGATACCCGCCGAGCCGAAGGCGATCGTCTACCGCGAGCAGGTCGATCTCATCGTGCTGCACAGCCGCCGCGAGGTGCGCGAGTTCCGCGCCAACGCCGATCGGCTCGGTGCCGCCGTCGGATTCGGGCTCGCGACGCTCCCGTTCCTGCCCGACGAGGCGGCGACGGATGTCGCGGCCGACGCGCAGCGCACCGACCTCGTCTTCGCGGCGCAGGCCAAGGTGCCCGCCGCACGCGAGGATCGCGTGCGGCTGCTCGGATGGCTCGCGGCCGCGGCTCGGCGGCATCCGACACGGCGGGTCGTCGTCAAGGTGCGCGCGCGGCGAGGCGAGGCGCAGACTCATGCGGAGGCGTTCGACTTCGGCGAACTCCTGGGCGACCCCGAGGTGCGACGCGCCCTCGGCGGCACGCTGCCGCCGAACCTCGTGGTCGAGGACGGGCCGATGGCGGTGCACCTCGCGCGCGCGGCCGGTCTCGTGACGGTGAGTTCGACCGCGGTGCTCGAGGCCGTCGCACTCGGGCTCCCGGTGCTGCTCGTCGACGAGTTCGGCGTGACGCCGAAGCTCATCAACACGGTCTTCGACGGCAGCGGCCTGTTCGGCGGGGCCGACGCGCTCGCCGACTGGGAGCTCAGGCACCCGAATGCGGAGTGGCTCGCCGACGACTACTTCCATGGCCGCGAACACGACGACTGGGGCGTCGCGCTCGCGAACCTGCTCGAGGCGCGCGCAGCCGGGCCGCTCGGCGCACGCCCACGGGCGCACAACCTCACCGGAGGGGCCGTGCGGCGCGCGTTCGAACGCAAGCGCATGCTCGGCCCGCATGACCGATCGTTCGCGGGCGCCGCCTCGATGGCCGTTGCGCTGCCCGCGCGGTGGTTGCTGCGCCGCGCTCGCCGGGTCCGCAGACGCGTCGTGGCGCTCGGCGGCGGCGTCGTCGAGGCCTGACGACCGCCGGCCGCCTGCCACCCGCCGCCTGCCCGGCCGCCTCAGTCGACGGGAGCCGAGTGCTCCTCCACGTGGATCAGGTAGGCGGCTCCGTTGCGCTGGATGCCGGCGCGCTCGATGTCGCTGAGCTCGCGGCGCACCTTGGCGGGCACCCCGGCGACGAGTGAGCCGGGCGGCACGACCGTGCCCTCGAGCACGACGGCGCCCGCGGCGACGAGCGAGCCTGCACCGATCACGGCGCCGTTCAGCACGGTCGCGTTCATGCCGACGAGGCTGTGATCCTCGATCGTGCACCCGTGCAGCACCGCGCCGTGCCCGACCGAGACGCCACGGCCGACGGTCAGCGGGTAGCCCGCGTCGACGTGGCAGACGACCGTGTCCTGCAGGTTCGATCCGTCGCCGATGCTGATCGGCTCGGCTTCGGCACGGAGCACGGCGTTGTACCAGACGCTCGAGCCGGCGGCCAGGTGCACGTCGCCGACGATCACGGCGCCGGCGGCCACGAACGCCGTCTCGTCGAGCACGGGTGCGGCGATGCCGGCGATGGTCAGGATGCGAGCCGAGGGGTCTGCAGACATGCGGACAGCCTACGCGCGCCCGTCTGCCCGGGGGAGCCTCGCTCGACGCCGTCGGGCCGCCCGTGAGATGAGGCGATACGCCGCCCCGATGGCGAGCACGACCACTCCGGCGAGGATCGAGACCGGCGGCAGGGTCGCGACGAGCACGAGGCATCCGATCGCCCCTGCCGCTGAGAGCGCCCGCGGAACGCGTCGCTCCGCGCGGGGTTGCGTGAGCGCGGCGAGGTTCGCGATGAAGTAGTACAGCAGCACGCCGAACGAGGAGAAGCCGATGGCGCCGCGCAGGTCGACGGTCGCGATCAGCGCGATGACGACGAGCGCGACGGCGATCTCGGCGACGTGCGGCACCTGGAACCGGGGATGCACGCGGGCGAGCGGTCTCGGCAGCTCGTCGTCGCGCGCCATCGCGAGGGCGGTGCGGCCGATGCCGGCGACGAGCGCGAGCAGCGCCCCGAGCGCAGCCACGGCGGCGCCGAGACGCACGACCGGGGCGGCCCACTGCCACCCGGCGGCCTCGACGACGTCGACGAGCGGGGCGACGGATGCCGCGAGCCCGTCGGGTCCGAGCGCGGCGAGCGAGGCCGTGCCGACACCGACGTAGACGAGCACCGCGACGCCGAGCGCGATGCCGATCGCGCGGGGGATCGTGCGCGCAGGGTCGCGGACCTCCTCGCCGAGCGTCGCGACCCGGGCGTACCCTGCGAAGGCGAAGAACAGCAGGCCGGCCGACTGCAGGATTCCGAGCCAGCCGTGGTCGAGCATCGTCGGGCCGAACAGCGGTGACGAGCCGCTCGATGCTCCGTCGGCCGCACCGCCGAACGACGCGGTCGCGCCCGCGGCGACGACGAGCGCGAGCACCCCGAGCACCCCGATCACGATGACGGTCGCCACGCGGGCGGTGCGGGTGATGCCCCGCAGGTCGACCGCGGCGATCGCGACGACCGCGGCGATGGCGACTGGTCGCTGCCACTCGGCGGGCACGAGGTAGGCGGCGACGGTCATGGCCATCGCCGCGCAGCTCGCCGTCTTGCCGATGACGAAGCTCCAACCGGCGAAGAACCCGGGCCACTGACCGAGCCGTTCACGGCCGTAGCGGTACGCGCCGCCCGACTCCGGGTAGCGCGCGGCGAGCTGTGCCGTCGAACTCGCGTTCGCGAAGGCGACGAACGCCGCGATCGCGAGCCCGATCACGAGCCCCGTGCCCGCAGCCTGCGCCGCGGGCGCGAACACCGCGAAGACGCCGGCGCCGATCATCGCGGCGAGGCCGATCGCGACGGCCTGACGGAGGCCGAGGCGGCGGGCGAGGGCGGGCTGGTCCACGCTCGCACACTAGGGCATGCAGGTGACGAGCGGTGAACCACCCGGCGTCGCGAGAGCCACGTCACTTCGGTCGCTAGGCTCTTCGGCATGTCATCGCCCTCGCACGCCGCCGTCGACCGAGTCGCCGATGCCCTCGCCGGGCATGGCCTCACCCCCGAGATCGTCTGGTTCGACGATGCCGTCACGACCGCACCGCTCGCTGCGGAGGCGCTCGGCGTCGAGGTCGGCCAGATCGCGAACTCGCTCGTCTTCACGATCGACGACGAGCCGATCCTGGTGCTGACGTCAGGCTCGCACCGGGTCGACACGGAGTGGCTCGGGCAGCAGCTCGGCGGCGTCATCCGTCGCGCCTCGAAGGAGACGGTGAAGGAGGCGACCGGCCAGGTGATCGGCGGGGTCGCGCCCCTCGGCCATCCCGCGCCGGTGCGCACCGTCGTCGACGTGCAGCTCGCCGACTACCCGGCCGTCTGGGCGGCGGCCGGCCACGCGAAGACGGTCTTCCCGACCTCGTTCCAGGAGCTCGTGCGCATCACGGGCGGCACGCCGCACGCCGTCGAGGCCCCGCAGGGCTGACCCGGCCGCGGTTTCGCGCCGCGTGCGCCGCCGTCAACGCCGCTCAGGAGTCGCGTCGGGCGCCTTCGCTCGGCCGCACGACGAAGATCGTCGGTTCGCGGTAGCCCTGCTCGGCGAACTCGCGGCGCACCTCGCGTTCGATCACGGGCACGAGGCCGTCGATCATGAGTGCGATCGCGGAACCACCGAAGCCGCCGCCGGTCATGCGGGCGCCGATCGCACCGTTCGCCTGCGCCGTGCTGACGGCCAGGTCGATCTCGGCGACGCTGATCTCGAAGTCGTCGCGCATCGAGACGTGCGAGGCGTCGAGCAGCGGGCCGATCGAGGCCGCGCCGTGCTCGCGCAGGGTGCGCACCGTGTCGAGCACTCGCTGGTTCTCGGTGACGATGTGCCGCACCCGCCGGAAGGTCTCGTCGTCGAGCTCCGTGGCGGCGCGCTCGAGGTCGTCGACGTGCACGTCCCGCAGTGATTCGACGCCGAGTGCCTTCGCACCGGCCTCGCAGGACGCCCGCCGCGCCGCGTATCCTCCGGTGGCGTGTGCGTGCGACACGTTGGTGTCGATGACGAGGATGGAGAGGCCGTCGGCCGCGAGGCCGAGCGGGATCACCTCGGCGTCGAGGCTGCGGCAGTCGAGGAAGACGGCTGCGTCCGCATGGGACAGGAGCGAGGCCGACTGGTCGAGGATCCCGGTCGGCGCGCCGACGACGCGGTTCTCGGCGAGCTGGCCGACCTTTGCGAGCGTCGGCCGGTCCAGGCCGAGGCCCCAGTGCTCGTCGAGGGCGAGCGCCACCGAGCTCTCGATGGCCGCTGAGGAGGACAGGCCGGCGCCGACGGGCACCGTGCTCGAGATGTGCAGGTCGACGCCGGGTACGGTCCCGAGGTCGGCACCGAACTGCCCGAGCGCCCAGACGACGCCGAGCGGATAGGCAGACCATCCGTCGAGCGACTCAGGCGAGAGCCCGTCGAGGTGCACCTGGACGGCGTCGGGCGTGAAGGTCGAGGACACTCGGATGACGCGGTCGTCACGTCTGCCGACGGCGACGCTCGCGCGCTGGTCGATCGCGAACGGGAAGACGAATCCGTCGTTGTAGTCGGTGTGCTCGCCGATGAGGTTCACGCGCCCGGGGGCGGACCAGACGCCGACCGGGGTGCGTCCGTACCGCTCGGTGAAGCCCGCGGCGGTCTCAGCGGCGGCGGCGGCGGTGGCATCGGTCATGCTCGGGTTCCTTCGGAGTCGGAGTCGGAGTCGGAGTCGGAGTCGGTGTCGGAGGCGATCGCGACGCGCAGCGCCTCCGCCTGGGATTCGGGGGTGACGTCGCCGATCCATGCTCCCATCGCCGCCTCGGAGCCGGCGAGGAACTTCAGCTTGTCGGCGCCGCGTCGCGGGCTCGTGAGCTGCAGCATCAGCCGCACATCGCTCCGGCGCTCGTGCACCGGCGCCTGGTGCCACGCCGCGATGTAGGGGGTCGGGGTGTCGTAGAGCCGGTCGATGCCGCGGAGCAGCCGCAGGTAGAGCCCCGCGAGCTCGTCGCGTTCGGCCAAGGTGGTCTCGGCGAGGTCGGGCACGTGACGGTGGGGGAGCAGGTGCACCTCGATCGGCCAGCGCGCGGCGAACGGCACGAAGGCCGTCCAGTGCTCGCCGGCGAGCACGACGCGCGGACCGCCGCGCTCGCGTTCGAGCAGATCGGCGAAGAGCGTCGGCCCGTAGGCGTCGATCGAGTCGAGCAGCCGCTCGGTGCGGGGCGTCACATACGGGTAGGAGTAGATCTGGCCGTGCGGATGGCCGAGGGTCACGCCGATCGCCTCGCCGCGGTTCTCGAATGGGAAGACCTGCTGCACGCCCGGCAGCGCCGAGAGCGCGGCGGTGCGCTGCGCCCACGCCTCGATGACGGTGCGGGCGCGCGAGACGGTCTGGGTGCCGAACGAGCCCTCGTGCTCGGGGCTGAAGCAGACGACCTCGCAGCGGCCGACCGACGGCTGCGTGCGCTCGAGACCCACCTGGCGGAGGGCCGCGAGCGCGTCGGCGTCGGAGGCGTTCGGGTCCGCGAGCGCGGGGCCGAACGACGGCGAGCGGTTCTCGAAGACCGCCACGTCGTAGGTGCTCGGGATCTCCGACGGGTTGCCGGGGCGCTGCGGCGCGAGCGGGTCGAGGTCGGCCGGCGGCAGGAACACGCGGTTCTGGCGGGCGGCGGCGATCGAGATCCACTCGCCCGTCAGCGGGTCCTGACGCATCTCGGCGTTCGCCGGTCGCGGGTCGAGCACGCGTTCGTCGATCGCGCGCTCGGCGGGCAGCGTCGAGTCGGCGTCGTCGAAGTAGATGAGCTCGCGGCCGTCGGCCAGCAGGGTCGAGGTCACGGTGATGCGCGGGTCGACAGGGGCAGCGGATGCCGCGCCGGCGACGTCGTTCGAGTCGGTCACGCGCCACACCCTACGCGTCTTTCGTTTCGCAAACAAACGCATTTCGTATTGCAAAGTCGGGCGGGAGCGCGCATGATGCCGGTATGTCGATCGACACCGCGCCCGCGAACGTGCCCCTCGACGCGCCGCGGCGCCGCGAACTCGCGCTCGCCCTCGTCGCCGAGCGGGGTTTCGTGCGCGTCGCCGAGCTCTCGCGCGCATTCGGCGTCACGACGGTGACCGCACGTGCCGACCTCGACGCACTCGAGCGCCAGGGCGGCATCCGCAGGGTCCACGGCGGCGCCGTGCCGCTCACCTCGCCGCTCGCCGCCGAGCGCCCCGAACGCGAACCGAGCTTCGAAGAGGCGCTCGAGGCATCCGTCGAACCGAAACGACTCATCGGCGAACATGCCGCGTCGCTCGTGCGCAGCGGCCAGAGCATCATCCTCGACGTCGGCACCACGACCCTGCAGGTCGCACGGGCACTACGCGCCCGCACCGATCTGGAGGACCTCGTGGTGTTCACCAACGGCCTGTCGATCGCCCTCGAACTCGAGGCCGAGATCCCGCGCTTCACGGTCGTCGTCACCGGCGGGACGCTCCGTCCGAAGCAGCATTCGCTCGTGCATCCGCTCGCCGGTTCGATGCTCGACGAGGTGCACGTCGATCTCGCCTTCATCGGCTGCAACGGGGTGGACGCCGCGCACGGCGTCACGAATGCCAACCTGCCCGAGGCGTCCGTCAAGTCCCTCATGATGCGAGCGGCCGCGCGCTCGATCGTCGTCGCCGACGCGTCGAAGCTCGGCGAGGTGCACCTCGGCAGGATCGCCCCGATCGACGCCTTCGACGGGCTCGTCACGGATGCCGCAGCCCCGACGCCGATCACCGCCGAACTCCTCGATGCCGGGCTCGCCGTGCACTTCGCCAGAGACCCTAGAGTGGATCCATGACCCTTCCCACGGGCGAGCAGTTCGTGCTCGAGACGACGACGTCGAGCGGCGACATCCGCGCGACCATCACCGCCGTCGCCGCAGGCATCCGCACTCTCAGCATCAACGGCATCGACCTCGTGCCGCCGTTCGCAGAAGACCAGACGCCGCCCGCAGCGGCGGGCATCGTGCTCGTGCCGTGGCCGAACCGCATCCGCGACGGCCGCTGGAGCCACGACGGCGTCGACCACCAGCTCGTGATCTCCGAGCCGGCGAAGAACAACGCCATCCACGGACTGCTCCGCAACACCGAGTACAAGCCGATCGCGCGCGAGCGCGACTCGGTCACGCTCTCGGCGACGGTCTACCCGCAACTCGGATACCCGTTCCTGATCGGCACGGCCGTGCACTACGAACTCGTCCCCGACGGACTGCGGGTCACTCACTACGTGGAGAACCTCGGCGCCGATCCCGCCCCCGTCGCGATCGGCACCCACCCCTACCTGAAGATCGGCGGCGTGCCGACGGCCGACCTCGAGCTGCGTCTCGACGCCGCGAGCCACATCGAGGTCGACGACCGGTTGCTGCCGACCGGCGAGGTGCCGGTCGATGGCACCGAATGGGACTTCCGCGAGGGCCGACGCGTCGGCGACGTCTCGCTCGACGACGCCTTCGGCGAGATCGCGAGCGAAGACGGCCAGGTGCTGCACACGCTCACCGCCCCCGACGGCCGCACGGTCTCGATCTGGGCCGACTCGGCGTTCGAGTACGTGCAGGTCTACACCACGACGGCGTTCCCCGGCGAAGACGGCGACGTCGCGATCGCGATCGAACCCATGACCGCGCCGGCCGAGGCGTTCAACTCCGGTCGCGGCCTGCGCTGGCTCGACCCGGGCGAAGAGTGGCAGATCTCATGGGGAATTCGCTTCGAGGGGTTCGCGGCGGAGTAGCTGGTCTGCCGAGCTCTGAGCTGAGCCAAGGCTCTAGCCGACGACGCAGGAGCCCGAGTCGACGGTCGAGTCGAGACCCGACGCGGCATCCGCGAGCGGCGCGAGCGTCGAGACCGGGATGGCGAAGCCGACGTTGTCGACCGTCTCCGACTTCGCGAAGACGACCGCGGCGACCTCGCCGTCACCCGTGAGCACCGGACCGCCGGAGTTGCCGTGATCGACGTCGGCGGCGAGCGTCACGATGTCGCGCGTCGAGGTGCGGCCGTCGGTCTGGATGGTCAGGGGCCCGCTCGCCATGACGTTCGCCGGGCGCAGGTCGAACGGGCCGCCGAAGGGATAGCCGGCCACGGCGACCTCCTGCCCGAGCGAGGGCGTCGCCAGTGCGAGGGGCGGCGTCGCGAGGCCGTCGACGGCGATGAGGGCGAGGTCGTGCTCGGCGTCGTACGAGACCACCCGGCCGGGCGCCGCCGGCTGCCCCGGCGCCTCGACGATCGGCTCGGTCACTCCGGCGACGACGTGCGCATTCGTCACGATGCGGTCGGGCGCGACGACGAAGCCGCTGCCCGAGAGTGTCGATCCGCACTGGAAGGCGCTGCCGGTGACGCGCACGACGGATGCCGCGGCGACAGCGAGTTCGGGATCGTCCACGTCGAACGTGGGCAGCGCGGGGGCCTCGGTCGGCCCGCCGAGCACGTCGACCAGCCAGGGGAGGCCATCGCCGAGGGCCGCGGCGCGGATCTCGGCGAGCAGCGTGCGGGTCGGGGCGGGGGTGACGGCGTCGAGGCCCTGCAGCACGCGCGACCCGGCGATCGCGGGGGAGAGCATGGGCACGCCCATCGCCGAGACGCCCGAGGCGACGAGCGCGACGACGAATGCGGTGACGAGCAGGTTGCCCACGGAGCCCAGGATGCGGTCGAGCACGCCGAGCTTGACCGCCCGCACACCGCGGCTCAGGAGCCGCCCGACCACCGCGCCGAGCCAGGCGCCGAGGCAGAGCAGGGTCACGGCCGCCGCGATCGCCGCGGGCGCCCGCCACTCGGGCCACGGCACCAGGGCTGCGATCCACGGCATCACGAAGTACGCGGCGATGCCTGCGGCGACGAGCCCGACGAGCCCCGCGGCCGTGCGCAGGAGTCCGGCGCGCCAGCCGTTCACGATCGCGCCGATGAAGACGAGCACGAGGGCGATGTCGAGCAGGATGCTCCAGACCACGGGGCTCCCTTCGAGGCCGGGGGACTCCAGCCTGAGGCATCCGTCTTCGAGAGTGCTGAAGGCGCGCAGATGGTGAACGCGGCGCTGCCCGCGAGCAGGCGCGAGAACGGCCCCGCCGTCGGGTCGGCGGAGCCGTTCGTCCGTGCGCGGTGCTACATCGTCGGCATCAGCACCGAGTCGATGAGGTAGACCGTCGCATTCGCGGTGTGCACGCCGCCGCAGACGACCGCGGCGTCGTTGACCTTCAGGTCGTCGCCGGACCCGGTCACCTCGACCGTGCCGCCCTCGACGGTGGTCTGCGTGCCGACGATCTCATCGGGCGAGAGCTGGCCGGGCACCACGTGGTAGGTGAGGATCTTCGACAGGGTCGCCGAGTCCGTCTTCAGGGATTCGATCGTCGCGGCGTCGATCTTGGCGAACGCCTCGTCGACGGGGGCGAAGACGGTGAACTCGTCGCCGTTCAAGGTGTCGACGAGGTCGACTTCGGGGTTCAGCTGTCCCGAGACCGCGGCCACGAGGGTGGTCAGCAGCGGGTTGTTCGAGGCCGCGACCGCGACCGGGTCGGTGGACATGCCGACGACCGAGCCAGGGCCGTCGGGCACGGCGTCGGCATAGGCGGCGCAGCCCGGTCCGACGAGGTCTGCAGCGGGATCGGCCTCCATCGCCTGCTCGCTGGGCTGGGTCTCCTCCGACGACATCGCGGGTTCGTCGTTCTCGGCGGCGCTGCCGCCCATGCTGCATCCGGCGAGCCCGAGCACGGCGACCGCCGTGATCGAGAACGCCGCGAGGGCGGTGCGGGTGCTGCGGTTCGTGGAACGCATCGGTCGACTCCTTCGTGAATGGCGACCGCGGAAGCGGGTCGTTGCGAGGGGTTCGGTGCCGGTCGCCGATCGGATTGGTCCGCTCCGGTCCGCACCGTGGTCGGCTCCCGACCAATCGGATCGGGCGTCCGCGCCGAACCACCGGCGACCCGAGAAAGCAGGACCCCGTGATCACCCTCGCCCTCATCGGTCTCCTCGGAGGCCTCATCACCGGCATCTCGCCCTGCATCCTCCCCGTGCTGCCGGTCATCTTCCTGTCGGGCGGTGCGCAGAGCGCGAGCGGCGCAGCGGATGCCCCGACCGCCGGGCGCTGGCGTCCGTACCTGGTCATCGCGGGGCTGGTGGTGAGCTTCAGCGTCTTCACGCTCATCGGCTCCCTGTTGCTGGCCCTGCTCGGGCTGCCGCAGGACGTGCTGCGCTGGGCCGGCATCGTCGTGCTCGTGCTGATCGGCGTCGGGCTCATCGTGCCGCGCTTCGAACAGCTGCTCGAGAAGCCCTTCTCGTGGATCCCGCGGAGGAACGTCGGCACCGAGCAGGGCGGGTTCCCGCTCGGCCTCGCCCTCGGCGCGGTCTACGTGCCCTGCGCGGGGCCCGTGCTCGCGGCCATCACGGTCGCCGGCTCGACCGGGCGCATCGGCGTCGAGACGGTCGTGCTGACGGTCTCGTTCGCGGTGGGCGCCGCGCTCCCGCTCCTCGTCTTCGCCCTCGCGGGGCGCCGCGTCGCCGAGCGGGTGAAGACCTTCCGCACGCATCAGCGCGGCATCCGCATCACCGGTGGTGTCGTGATGATCGCGCTCGCCGTGGGGCTCGTCTTCAACCTGCCCCAGTTGCTGCAGCGACTCGTGCCCGACTACACGAGCGCCTTCCAGCAGGAGCTCGCCGATTCGGACGAGGTCACGAGGGCACTCGATCTCGGCGGGCTCGTGAACGACGAGAATGCGCAGCTCGACCAGTGCACGAACGGCGCCGTCGAGCTCGAGTCATGCGGCACGGCGCCATCGATCACGGGCATCCAGCAGTGGTTCAACACCGATGGCGGAGCACCCGTCGATCTCGCCGACTTCCGCGGACAGGTCGTGCTCATCGATTTCTGGGCCTACTCGTGCATCAACTGCCAGCGGTCGATCCCGCACGTCGTGGCCTGGGACGAGGCGTACCGCGACGCCGGGCTCGCCGTCGTCGGCATCCACTCGCCCGAGTACGCCTTCGAGAAGGAGCCGCGCAACGTCGAGGCGGGCATCTCCGCCTTCGGCATCGACTACCCGGTCGGCCTCGACAACTCGCTCGCGACGTGGACGAACTACCGGAACCGCTACTGGCCGGCGCACTACCTGATCGACGCCGAGGGCGTCGTACGCCACATCTCCTTCGGCGAGGGCAACTACGCCGCGACCGAGGGGCTCATCCGGGAACTGCTGCAGGACGCCGACCCCGCGGTCGACCTGCCGCCGGTCACCGAGCAGGCGGACGACACCCCCGAAGCGGGTTCCACGACGCCCGAGACCTTCCTCGGCACGACGAAGCAGGTGAACTTCGGCGGCGGCGAACCGTACCGCCGGTCGACGACCGACTTCGCCTTCCCCGAAGACCTTCCCGCCGACGCCTTCGCGCTCGACGGCGGCTGGGCGCTCGACACGCAGTCGATCACTCCTGGGGGCGGCAGCGCCCGGGTGCGGCTCGACTTCACCGCGAGCGAGGTGCGGATGGTGCTCGGCGGCGACGGCACGGTCGTCGTCGACGACGGCCGTGGGCGCCGCGAGATCGCGGTCGGCGGCGTGCCCAGGTCGTACGAACTCGTGAAGACGGATGCCGCGGCATCCGGCACCGTCACCGTCACCGTGAGCCCCGGTGTCGACGCCTACTCGTTCACGTTCGGATGAACCGTGTCATCGCACCGCACCGAGCGGTCGTCGTGGGCCGCACGACGACCGGCACCTCATCTGGCATGCTGGGGCGCGTGGCCGACCGCGACAGTGACCTCACTGCGCCGGAGCCCGGCCCGACCGCTGAGGAACTGCTCACCAGGGTCGGAACGGGCGACCGGGACGCGTTCGGCGAGCTCTACGACCAGACCTCGGCGCGGGTCTTCGGACTCGTCCGCAGGCTCGTCGTCGATCCGGCGCAGGCCGAGGAGGTGACGCAGGACGTGTATCTCGAGATCTGGCAGGCGGCCCCGCGGTTCGACGCTGCTCGCGGCAGCGCCCTCGCATGGATGTTCACGCTCGCCCATCGCCGCTCGGTCGATCGCATCCGGGCCTCCCAGGCCTCGCGCGACCGCGACCTTCGCATCGGGGTGCGCGACCTCGAAGTCCCCGTCGACACGGTGGCCGAAGCGGTCGAGATCCGGGTCGAGCACGAGCGGGTGGTCGACGCGCTCGGAGGGCTCAGCGAACGGCAACGCGAGTGCGTTTCGCTGGCGTACTACGGCGGGCTCACGCAGAGCGAGATCGCAGATCGCCTCGGCGTGCCGCTCGGCACGGTGAAGACCCGGCTGCGAGACGGCATGATCAGACTGCGAACCGCATTGGGGGTGACGACATGAGCGAGACGAACGGGCCGCGCGACGAGCGCGACCGGGCCGGCTCCGACGAGCCGGAGGCGGACTCACTCGAGGCCCTCCGAGATGCCGTTGCGGCGTACGCCCTCGACGCGGTCGAGGCCGACGAGCGCGCGGCCGTCGAGCGCGCCCTCGCGGACGACGCCGAGTTGCGCGATGAGGCCGACGGCTTCGCCGAGACGGCGGCGCTGCTCGCCGGTGCGCCCGAGCCCGTCGAGCCGCCACCCGCGCTCAAGTCCCGGCTCATGGCGCAGCTCGACGGGCTGCCGCAGCAGCTTCCGGATGCCTCGGCGCCCGCCACGCCGGCGGTGTCACCTGCCCAGGTGGAATCGCCACTCGAGCCGCCTCGCCCCGATCTGGCGCCCGAGCCTGCCGCACCGCGGGCGCCGGGCGAACCCGGCCCGGCCGAGCACGCCGCGCGGCGCCGGTGGTTCCAGCGTCCGGGAGTGATCATCGCGGCAGCGGCGGCATCCGTCGTGCTCATCGGCGGAGCGATCATCGGCGTCGCATGGACCGGGCCCAATGGCTGGGGTGCGCAGCGCGAGATGGCGGCGATCGCCGAGGCGCCCGACGTGGAGTCGTCGACGCACGAGATCGAGAGCGGGGGAGCGGTCACGCTCTACTGGTCGGCCGAGCAGGGCCGCTCGGGCGTCGTCGTCGAGGGGCTGCCCGACGTGGGCGAGTCATCGACGTACGAGCTCTGGTACATCGACGATGCGGGCGCCCAGTCGGCCGGCACGTTCGACGTGGCCGAGGGCGAGACCTGGCGCGTGCTCGAGGGCGACTTCGCCCCGGGTGTCGCCGTCGGCGTCACCGTCGAACCCGCGGGCGGTTCACCGCAACCCACGACCGAACCGATCGTCGTCATCCCGACGTAGTCGACCTGCCACAACGGATGCCGCTGCGCCGTGGCCTCTCGGTTAGGGTCTGAGTGCCCGCGGCCGAACGGCCGGGCCCACCACACGATGAGGAGTGACGGATGCGCGTCGGCATGTTCCTGAATTACGCGGGAGGCTTCCGAGAGGTCGCCGACGAGGTCGTCGAACTCGAGCGCGCGGGCGTCGACCTCATCGCGGTGCCCGAGGCCTACTCGTTCGACGCGGTGAGCCAGCTCGGCTTCCTCGCGGCGCGCACCTCGACCATCACGCTGGCCTCCGGCATCCTGCAGCTCTACACGCGCACGCCCACGCTCACGGCGATGACCGCGGCCGGCCTCGACTTCGTCTCCGACGGCCGGTTCGAGCTCGGCATCGGGGCATCCGGCCCGCAGGTCATCGAGGGATTCCACGGCGTGCCGTACGACGCGCCGCTCGGCCGCACGCGCGAACTCGTCGACATCTGCCGCATGGTCTGGCGCCGCGAGCCCGTCGTGCACGACGGGCGCCGTTACAAGATCCCGCTGCCCGCCGGCGAGGGCACCGGGCTCGGCAAGCCGCTGAAGCTCATCAACCACCCCGTGCGCGAGCGCATCCCGATCACGATCGCCTCACTCGGCCTGAAGTCCGTCGAGCAGACCGCCGAGATCGCCGACGGCTGGCTGCCGATGTTCTTCCACCCCGGGCGCGCCGCCGGCGTCTGGGGCGACGCGCTCGCCGCCGGCACCGCGAAGCGTGCGCCCGAGCTCGCGCCGCTCGACATCTTCGCGAGCCCCGCCTTCGCGATCACCGACCACCCCGAGCAGGTGCTGCCGCTCGTGAAGCCGCAGCTCGCGCTCTACATCGGTGGCATGGGCGCCCGCGGCAAGAACTTCTACAACGAGCTCATCTCGAACTACGGATTCGAGGCCGAGGCCGCCCGCATCCAGGACCTCTACCTCGAGGGCCGAAAGGACGAGGCGATCGCCGCGGTGCCCGACGAGCTCGTGAGCGCGATCTCGCTCATCGGCCCCGCCGGCCACGTCGCCGAGCGGGTCGCCGCGTTCGCCCAGGCGGGTGTCACGACCCTCGCCGTGACGCCGCTCGCCCGCACGTCGGCCGAGCGCATCGCGCTCATGGCAGGGCTGCGCGCGATCGTCGGCTGACACGCGCCGCGGCATCCGCTCACCGATGGAACGGCGGGCGGATGCCGCCTCGGGAAACAATCCCGGTGAAGTCGCGCCTGCCTCTGGTGCAGGTGCCGGGTACGGGGCTACCGTGAGATCGTGCCCGCGAGGATGCGGACGCAAGGGACACCTGGGGAGGAGCCGCCATGGCGGGAACGTTCGAGCTCTACGAGGATGCGAGCGGGCAGTTCAGGTTCCGACTGAAGACCGGCAACGGTCAGACGATCGCGGCATCCGAGGCCTACACGACGAAGGCGGCCGCGAAGAACGGCATCGAGTCGGTGCGCTCCAACGCCCCCGACGCACCCATCGTCGACCAGACCGAGTAGATCGAGCGCCCGCCGAGGCGGTGCCCGGGAACGGGCTCGATGCGGCGCGCCGGACGCCGCTTCGCATTCCGGTCGTTGGGAACGAGGCATCGTCGCGTGACGATGCCGCCGCACCGATCGGTGCCCCCACAGGGACTCGAACCCTGGACCCACGGATTAACCTGCTGCACTAGGTTTCCCTAGCCACCGTCACCGGCTTGCAGTCTGGACTATATCTTCACCTTCGGCCGAGCCGGTCAGGTGCGCCGCGTGTAGTCTCTGAGGTTCCCTTGCGGTTACCTGCTGATTGCCCAATCCCTCGGATTGTCACTGCCCTTGCGGGCGAGTACCTCGGGCTCTCAGGGTGTTCCAGCATATAGCGGCGGTCATCCAGCGTATTTCGACGCTGGCGCTCCTATTTTTTGTTGAAGTCCGTTGCTCTAACCAACTGAGCTATGGGGGCGGAGACAGCCTAACAGGCCGATTCCGACGGCGGCTTCGGTGGCGTGTCGGGAGGTGCGGCTACCGTGCCGACGTGAAGGAATGCTGCATGTGCCGGCGAAACCTGCCGCGGTCCGAGTTCAACGTCAGGTCCGCGTCGCCCGACGGTGTTCAGAACGTCTGCCGCGACTGCAACCGGGCACAGGCGCGTGCATATTATGCGCGGAATCGCGATGCACACGTTCGCGTCGTCATGGTGCGCAGGGCAGAGCAACGGAGAGTGGCGATCGAGGCGGTCGGCGCGTATCTCCTTGAGCACCCGTGCGTCGATTGCGGAACGGCAGACGTGCGCGTGCTGGACTTCGACCATCGCGTCGGGAGCGGCAAGCAGGCCGAAGTGATGCGGTTGGTACAGAACGGCTATTCCGTCGCCCGCGTCATGGCGGAGATCGCGAGATGCGACGTGCGGTGTCGCAACTGCCATGCGAAGGTGACCTACGAACGCATGGGCGAGAACTGGCGGACCGCCCTCATGCGGCGTGCGGCCGGCGACGATCGATCGGCTTCCGAGCCTCCGCCGAAACCGAAGAATGGGCCGCGCTCGAGCGCGACCCATCCTTCGTTCAGCTGATCATTTCTTGGCGTGCGCCCCGCCCTTCAGCGGAACGACGGTCAGCTTGGCATCACCCAGCGAGTCCGTCGTCACGTAGAGCGTCTCGGCACGAACCGAGACCGCCGACGGCATCGAGACCTCGATGACGGAGGTCGCCGCGCTCGCTCCCGGGGCCACGACTGCGACCTGTCCGGCGCCCATCGGGCCGCCGAAGAGCTCGGCGACGTAGAGCGTCCCGTTCGGAGCGACGGCGATGCCGGTCGCGCCGCCGAAGCCGGTCGCGACGAGGTTCGTCTCACCGGTGCCGGGGTCGATCGAGTACACGACGCCGCGCGGGCCGAGCGCCGGGTCCTCCGAGCCGCCGGGCAGGCTCGTCACGTACAGCAGTCCGTCAGGTCCCATCTCGACGTCGGTCGGCACGGGTTCGGCGCGGTAGCCGTGACCAAAGACGCAGGCCGGCCACGGGGCCTCGCCGATGTTCTCCGCCGTGATGGTCACCGGCGCCGCTGGAGGCAGCACCGCGACCGTCGAGATGACGCCCTCTGCGTCGACCTTCAGCACGGCGTTCGCGCCGGCGTCGGCGATGTACACGTCACCGCCGACCGCGGTCGCACCGTACGCGTGCGTGTCGACGATGCCCGCATAATTCGGCATGCCGAGCGGCGGGAACGGCGGGAACGGTACGAACTCGGCCTCGCATTCGGCGCTGAGGTCGCTGAATCCGTAGGTGTTGACCGCATCCGGGTTCTCGGTCGACTCGTACGCGGCGAGGTCGGCGACCTGGGTCTCGACGCCGTTGGACATCGACTTCAGCCACGCACTCGTGTGATCGCCGTTCGTCGTCACGTAGTACACGGTGCTGCCGTCGACGGCTGGTGCGCTGACCTCGTCGCCCTGAGTGGCCACGAGCGGCGTCGACTGGCCCTTCTTGTCGACGAGCGAGAGCACGCCGATGAAGTTCTGCGAGACGTAGGCCCGGCCGGACGCGTCGATTGCGAGGCCGAGCGGGCTCACGAGCCCCTCTGCTCGTGTGGAGGGAGTGCCGCTGGGTTGCGCGGCGATCGCCGGTGTCGCGATGGCGAGCGTGACGGCGGCCGCCATGGCGACGCCGATGAGTGGAATACGGGTGTGCATGAACGATCTCCTCGGGATGGAGCGGTCCGAGGGTATGCCGGACGGCGTTCCCCCGGTGGCGCCGTCTCCGGCAACCGGTGTCAGAGTATTCCTCGGTTCTGTGGGCGTCGAGGTTGCGACTCCACCCAGAACAGGGGGCACCCCTCCGCTTCTACGGCTCCTGGTCGACAGCGCGCCACTCCACGTACGCCGCCACGGCGAGCCCGAGCATCGGTCCCCAGAACCAGAACGGCAGCACGAGGTTCACCAGCAGGGCGTCGGCCGGCGCGTCGACCGGGCCGACGGTCGTCAGCAGCATCGGCACGGCGGCGATGCAGAGGATGCCGGCTGCGACGAAGCCGGGCACGGCGGCCAGGCCGACCGGCACGGGCCGTCCGCCGACGCGCGGCATCCAGTTCGGGAAGACCCGGCCCCACGGCAGGATCAAGCCCAGCGTGAGCAGGCTGGCGGCGGCTCCGCCGGCGCCGATCACGAGACCGGTGGCGAGTGTCGCCGGTTCGAGGTGCTCGCCGCTCGGCCCGAAGAGCGGCCATGGCGTCAGCCAGCTCGCCCGTGCAATGGCGTAGGGCAGCGGCCCGATCGCGGCGAGCACGGTGAGGGCCCGGCGGTGCCGCACGAGCCACGCTGCCACGCGACCCGTGCCCGCCGAACGGAGCGCCATGATCGCCGTCGCAGCCCAGACGAGTGCGGAGATCAGCCCGAGCCCCACGACCGCGAAGCCCGGGAGCCCGGCGGCGAGTGCGCCCCCGACTCCGACGGCGAAGCCCGCGAGTCCGCCGAACGTCAGGCCGGCCCACCAGACGGATGCCGCGACCAGCAGGAGCAGGCCGGCCAGCAGTGCCGCGCCGAGCCGCGGTGCCCGCACGAGGGCGACCGCGATCGTGACGAGGCCGGCGACCACCGCGACGGCGCCGAAGAGGTATCCCGTGATGGCGATGCCCGACATGCTGCCGAACGTGAAGGCGAACGCGACGGCGAGGGCCGCTGCGCCGGCGCCCGCGGCGATCGACGGCTGTCGTGACCCGCGACGACGGGCGGCGAGCACCGTGCCGAGCGCGATGCCCGCTGCGCCGATGGCGAGAGAGAGGATCGCCGCTGCCGTCGGGTCGAGCAGCAGAGTCGCGAGGCTCGGCGCGGCGGGGCGGGTGAACGGGCTGATCGCCGGCTCCACGAGCCAGACGATCGAGAGTCCGGCGACGATCGCGGAGGCGACGAGCGCCGTGAGGGCGAGGGGCCGGACGTGTTCCGCAGCGCGGCGACGGGGTGCGTCCGGTCGACTCGGATTGGCGCGGGCGACCGGGTCGGTGGTGGTCACGATGCAGCTCCTCTGGATCGGTGTTCGGCCGCTCGGTGCGACCACGGTCAGCGTGCCAGCGTGGTGGATCGTGCGCCTCACCCCGACGGGTGAGGCGTGCGTCGGAAGGCGCGGGTAGCGTGATCGTCGACATGGACCCTTCAGACGACCCGGCCCGATCGGCGCGGAACCCGACGCTCGCGGATCTGGTGGCGGCGCTCGCCGCAGCCGCGGCACTGCTGCCGCTCACGATCGTCGAAGTGCTCCGAGCGATGCCGGTGGACGCGGGCTGGAGGGCCCTCGTCATCGGCTCGTTCGTGCTGCTGCACGCGGCCGTGGCCCTGCGTCGTCGCTCGCCGGTCGGCGGCCTGGTGTTCGCCTCGGTGATCATGCTGGCGCTGACCGCGGCGAGCCTGCCGGGCAGCCCCACCATCGCGGTGCTCCTGCCGAGCAGCCTCGTCTACCTCGTCTTCGTCTTCACCGCGGCGGCGAGCGGTGAACGCCTGGCCGACGCCGCGGCGCTCGCCCTGGGGCTCGCGGGAGCCGCGCTGATGACGGCAGTGGCGATCGCCCACGACGCAGCCGATGCGATCGTCGCCGATCCGGGAGCGCTCGTCACGCTCGCGGGGTTCCTCGTGGCATCGATCGGAGCCGCATGGGCGCTCGGTCGCTCCCGGCTCGAGCTCCGCCGCGCTCGCGCCGCGCGGGAGGTCACCCGCGAGCAGGCCGCCGAGCTCCGCGTGCAGCGCGAGCGCGAGGCCGCCGCCGAGGAGCGCCGCCGCCTCGGCCGCGACCTGCACGACGTGGTGTCGCATTCGCTCGCCGTCATGGTCGCCCAGGCCGAGGCGTCGCGCGTGCTGCTCGGGCGCGACGACGTGCGCGCCCGTGCGGCGATCGAACACGTCGTGGCGACCGGTCGCAGCGCGATGGCGGACATGCGCGGCCTCGTCTCGGTGCTGGCCGTGCCACCGGACGACGGCGAGCACGATGCCGCCCCGATGGAGCCGAGTCCGGGTCTGGCGGACCTGCCGGATCTCGTCGATCGGGCGGCAGCGCCCGGCCGAGCCGCGACGTTCGAACAGGCCGGGACGGCTCGCACGGTCAGCCCGGGCCTCGGCCTCACGGTGTACCGCGTCGTGCAGGAGTCCCTCACGAACACGCTGAAGCACACGGAGCCGCCGACGAGGAGCGTCGTGCGACTCCAATGGGGCGTCGACGTGCTCGAGGTGACCGTCGTCGACGACGGCCGTGCGGAGGCCACCACGATCGCCCCGACCGAGGGTCGCGGCATCCGCGGCATGCGGGAACGGACGCGGCAGCTCGGCGGCGACCTCGAGAACGGCCCGATCGATGGCGGCGGATGGCGCACTCGACTGACGTTGCCGCTACCTCCCTCGGAGATGCCGCGATGACCGGCCTCGACCACGCGGCATCCGCTCGCATCCGCGTCGCCATCGCCGACGATCAGGAGCTCATCCGTTCCGCGGTCGCCGTCATGGTGGAGGCGCACGCCGACCTCGAACTCGTCGGCACGGCGTCCGACGGCGGCGAGCTCCTCGCACTGGCCCGGGCCCACCGCCTCGACGTGGTGCTGATGGACATCCGGATGCCCCGCCTCGACGGAATCGAGGCCACCCGCCGCCTCGTCGCGGAGCACCCGGCGACGCGGGCGCTCATCCTCACGACGTACGACCTCGACGAGTACGTCTTCGCGGCGATCCGCGCGGGCGCGAGCGGCTTCCTCACGAAGGATGCCTCGAGCGACGAGATCGCCGCGGCGATCCGGGCCGTCCACGGAGGCGACGCCGTGCTCGCTCCCCGGGCGACCGCGAGTCTCGTCGAGTTCGTCGCGCAGGCCGCGACTCCCGCCGATCCCGCCGAGCTGCTCGCCGCCCTGACGCCGCGTGAGCGAGAGGTGCTCATGCAGCTCGTCACCGGCGCCTCGAACGAGCAGGTCGCCGCTCGCCTCTACCTGACCGGCAACACCGTGAAGACCCATGTCCGGTCGATCCTCGCCAAGCTCGACCTCGCCGACCGCGTGCACGTCGTCATCTGGGCGTTCGAGCACGGGATCGCCGGCACACGTTCGTGAGCGCCACGAGGTCGGCGCTCGGCGAAGGCGGGTAATGTGTGCGGCGATGGCATCCGAATTCTCTCGCCCCACCAAGTTCCCGCCCGGCATGTTCGAGGCCTTCCAGGGTGCGGAGGACCCGGCGCACCTGAGCCGGGTCGCCCACGACACGGCCGCTGCGCTGCTCTCGCGGGTGCAGGCCGACCCCGATCCAGAGGTCGTCGCGAGACTCGTCGCCTACACCGACGAGCACGGCATCGACGCGATCGCCGAGCTCTGGTCGCGCGCCTCGGCGAAGAGCCTGCCCGGGGCGCTCTGGCGCGTGTACCTGCTGCGCGCCCTCATCCGTCAGGACCCGCGCAGCATGAGCCTCGCCTTCCAGCGCGGGGCGGAGGTCTCGCACACGATCGACCAGGTCGTCGCGGGCGCCGCCATCCCGGCCGGACCCGACGAGGTCGTCGAGCTCGCCGACCGAATCCTGCACGGGCTGTTCACGGGCGACTTCGCCGTCGCCCTCGAGCGCGCCGCGGCGTTCGCACGCGTCGCGGCGGTGGGGTCGGCGAGCCTCGCCGACGACGCCGATGAGACCGACGCCGTGCATCCCGACCGCCCCGCGAAGCTCACGACGCGGGCCTACCGCCTCACGGAGCTCGCCGATGAGCTGACCTCCTGCGCTCGCCTCTGGCGGCGCGACGCACTCGATTGAGGGTCGACCGGCATCGAGAGGGAATGAACACCCTCCCGACGTCGTTTAGAATTGACGTGGCCGGTCGCAGTAACCCCGGGCTCCAATATTCGCCGCTCCGAGCGGCCTCGCGCCGAGAGGCGTTCTGCGGCCGGCCTCTTGCATGCCCGGGAGCATCGCCGGGCCCCGGCCCGAGCGTCGTCGAGCGGATGCCTCGGCGCGGCGTCGGCCCGCGGCATCCGCGTAGCATCGGAGCATGACCGAGACCGTCACGCTCCTCATCGAACCCGCTCCCGCCGACGCACGCGACATCGACGTCGCCTCCACCCTGCGCGATGTGGATGCTGCGGCCCCGGCACTGCGCGTGGGGGAGCTGTCGACGCAGCGCGGCGACGGCATCTTCGAGACCATCGGCGTCGTCGACGGCCACGCACAGGAGACCGGGCCGCACCTCGCCCGCCTCCGCAACTCCGCGCTCATCTGCGAGCTGCCGGAGCCGAACCTCGGCCAGTGGCAGGCCGCCATCGACACGGCGGTCGCGCGACTTCCGCAGCGCGGCGAGTTCGCGCTGAAGCTCGTGCTGAGCCGAGGCGTCGAGCACGGGCCCGCCCCCACCGCGTGGCTGCATGCCGTGCCCGCGGCCGACTTCAGCGGCGTGCGCGAGCGCGGCATCACCGCCGTCACCCTCGACCGCGGGTACGCGCACGACGCCGCGGAACGCGCGCCGTGGCTGCTGCTCGGGGCGAAGACGCTGAGCTACGCCACGAACATGGCGGCACTGCGGGAGGCGCACCGTCGCGGCGCCGACGACACGATCTTCGTCTCGTCCGACGGGTACGTCATGGAGGGGCCGACGTCGAGCGTGATCCTCCGTCACGGCGAGGTGTACTCCACGCCTGCGCCGTCAGGGGCGATCCTGCACGGCACCACGCAGCAGAGTCTCTTCGAGCACCTCGAGTCGACGGGGCGCACCACGAAGTACCGCGAGATCCCGACCGCAGAGCTCGCGACGGCCGATGCGATCTGGCTGGTCTCGAGCGTGCGCCTCGCCGCGGGAGTGACCCGGCTCGACGGGGCATCCGTCGCCTACGACGCCGCCGAGACGCGCGCGTTCAACGACTACCTGCTCTCGCCGCGCGACTAGCCGAAGCGACCGGAGACGTAGTCCTCGGTCGCCTGCACCGACGGGTTCGAGAAGATCGTCGTGGTGTCGTCGTACTCGATGAGGTTGCCGGGCTTGCCCGTGCCCGCGATGTTGAAGAACGCGGTCTTGTCGCTGACGCGCGAGGCCTGCTGCATGTTGTGCGTCACGATCACGATCGTGTACTGCTGCTTCAGGTCCTCGATGAGGTCCTCGATCGCGAGGGTCGAGATGGGGTCGAGGGCCGAGCACGGCTCGTCCATGAGGATGACCTCGGGGGAGACGGCGATCGCGCGGGCGATGCAGAGACGCTGCTGCTGGCCGCCTGAGAGGCCGGACCCGGGGCGGTCGAGGCGGTCCTTGACCTCGTTCCACAGGTTGGCGCCGCGCAGCGACTTCTCGACCAGCTCCTCGGCGTCGGACTTCGAGATGCGCTTGTTGTTGAGCTTCACGCCGGCGAGCACGTTCTCCTTGATCGACATCGTCGGGAACGGGTTCGGTCGCTGGAAGACCATGCCCACCTGACGGCGCACGAGCACCGGGTCGACGTCGGGGTCGTAGAGGTTGTTGCCGTCGATCAGCACCTCGCCCTCGACGCGGGCGCCGGGGATGACCTCGTGCATGCGGTTCAGCGTGCGGAGGAAGGTCGACTTGCCGCAGCCCGACGGGCCGATGAAGGCGGTGACGCTGCGGGGCTCGATCGCGAGGTTGACGCCCTCGACGGCGAGGAACTTCGAGTAGTAGACGTTGAGGTCACGGACCTCGATGCGCTTGGACACGGGTTTCCTTTGCTTGCGGAGGTCAGCGGCCGAACTTCGGCGCGAAGAATCGGGCGACGAGCCTCGCGATGAGGTTCAGCGCCATGACGATGAGGATGAGGGTGAGGGCGGCGGCCCAGGCGCGGTCGAGGTAGGCCTGCGGCGGGTTGCCCTGGTTCGCGTACTGCGTGTACACGAACACCGGCAGCGACTGCATGCGACCGTCGAAGAGGTTGTAGTTCACGCTGGCGGTGAACCCGGCAGCGATGAGGAGCGGCGCCGTCTCGCCGATGACGCGGGCGATCGAGAGCATGACACCCGTCGTGATGCCGGCGATCGAGGTGGGCAGCACGACCTTGACGATCGTCAGCCACTTCGGCACGCCGAGCGCGAAGGCGGCTTCGCGGAGTTCGTTCGGCACGAGGCGGAGCATCTCCTCACTCGAGCGCACGACCACGGGGATCATCAGGAGCGAGAGCGCCACTGCGCCCGCGATGCCGGTGCGGGTGCCGGGACCCAGGAAGATCGCGAACAGCGAGTAGGCGAAGAGGCCGGCGACGATCGACGGGATGCCGGTCATGACGTCGACGAGGAAGGTGACGCCGCGGGCGAGCCTGCCGCGCCCGTACTCGACGAGGTAGATCGAGGTCATCAGGCCGATCGGGATCGAGATGACCGCCGCGGCGCCCGTCATGAGCAGGGTGCCGACGATCGCGTGCACGATGCCGCCGCCCTCACCGGTGACGTTGCGCATCGACATCGAGAAGAAGTCGGCGTCGAAGCGCGCGGCGCCGAGGGTCACGACCGTGATGCCGAGCGAGACGAGCGGGATCATCGCGAGCAGGAAGGCGCCCGTCACGAGCGCCGTCACGAGGCGGTCCATCGCTCGGCGGCGGCCCTCGACGAGGGTCGAGAACAGCCAGATGGCCGGGATGTAGAGGAGTGCGCCGACGAAGAGCGCCCCGCCCCAGTTGTAGCCCGAGCCGGAACCGAACGAGACGACGGCGAACACCGCGGCGGACACAGCGATGGCGGCGACGAGGATCGTCCACGGCGCCGACTTCGGGAGTCGTCCGGCGGTCAGCGAGTTGGCGATGGCGACGCCGGTCTCGGGAGCCTGAGTGGTCTGGATGGTCATCAGTTGGCTCCCGAGAATTCCTTGCGGCGGCTGACGATCCAGCGCGCGAAGGCGTTGACCGCGAAGGTCACGACGAAGAGGATGAGGCCGGTGGCGATCAGGACGTTGACGTTCAGTCCGTACGCCTCGGGGAAGCTGAGGGCGATGTTCGCCGCGATCGTGTTCGGGTTGACGGAGGTCAGCAGCTGGAAGGTGATCACCGGCGAGGCGGAGAGCACCATGGCGACGGCCATCGTCTCGCCGAGCGCACGGCCGAGGCCGAGCACCGATGCGGAGATGATGCCCGAGCGGCCGAAGGGCAGCACCGCGGTGCGGATCATCTCCCAGCGGGTGGCGCCGAGGGCGAGGGCCGCCTCCTCGTGCAGCACCGGCGTCTGCAGGAACACCTCGCGGCAGATCGCGGTCATGATCGGCAGCACCATGACGGCGAGCACGAGGGCCGCCGTCAGGATCGTGCGGCCCGTGGCCGAGGGGGTGCCGCTGAAGAGGGGGATCCAGCCGAGGTACTCGTTCAGCCAGGCGTAGGCGTCGACGAGCGCCGGGGCGAAGACGCCGATGCCCCACAGGCCGAAGACGACCGACGGCACCGCGGCGAGGAGGTCGACGACGTAGCCGAGCACCGATGCGAGGCGGCGCGGTGCGTAGTGCGAGATGAAGAGCGCGATGCCGATGGAGATCGGCAGGGCGACGAGGAGCGCGAGCGCGGCCGCCCACACCGTGCCGAAGACGAGCGGACCGACGTAGTCCCAGAAGTTCGTCTTCAGGATGGAGGCGTCTTCGGTCGTGGCGACCACCGCGGGGATGCTCTGGACGATGAGGAAGACGGCCACCGCTGCCAGGGTGACGAGGATCATGGATCCCGCGAACACCGCCGAGCGGGAGAAGACGAGGTCGCCGATGCGGAGCTTCGCCTTGATCGGGGCCGGTGCGGACGTCATCTGGTGCGATCCTCGGAGTTCTTGAGTCGGGTTCTTGAGACGCGATCGTGCCCGACCCCGTCGCGGACGATCGGGGTCGGGCACGAACCTACTACTTGATCGAGTCGATCGCAGCAGTGATCTTCTCGCGGAGCGAGTCCGAGATCGGAGCCGAACCGGCGTCGGCCGCTGCGGTGTCCTGGCCCTCGGGGCTCGCGATGTACGAGAGGTAGCCCTTGACGAGGTCGACGTTCGCCGGGTCCTCGTACTGGCCGCACGCGATGAGGTAGCTCACGAGCACGATCGGGTAGACGCCGGCCTCTTCCGAGGTGCGATCGATGTCGATGGCGAGGTCGCCCTCGGCGCGGCCTTCGGCGAACGGCGAGTGGTCGACGATCGCGGCAGCGGCCTCGGGGGAGTACGGCACGAACTCGTCGCCGACCTTGATCGAGACGGTGCCGAGGTCACCGGCGCGCGAGGCGTCGGCGTAGCCGATGGTGCCGTTGCCGTTGCTCACGGCGTCGACGAGTCCGGAGGTGCCCTGTGCGGCCTCGCCGCCTTCGAGCGGCCACACGCCGTCGGCTTCCCAGGTCCACACGTCAGCAGCTGCTGCGCCGAGGTACTCGGTGAAGTTCTCGGTGGTGCCCGAGTCGTCCGAGCGGTGCACGGGCGTGATGGCGAGGTCGGGCAGCGTCGCGTCGGGGTTCGTCGCGGCGATCGCCGGGTCGTTCCAGTTGGTGATCGTTCCGGCGAAGATGCCGGCGACGGTCGCTGCGTCGAGGTCGAGCGAGTCGACGCCCTCGACGTTGAAGATCACGGCGATCGGCGAGATGTAGAGCGGCAGCTCGACGATGGTGGAGTCGGCGGCGCACTTCTTGAAGCCGCCGGCGGCGAGCTCCTCGTCCTTGAACGCACGGTCGGAGCCGGCGAAGTTGCTGGCGCCCTCGAGGAAGGTCTCGCGACCTGCGCCCGAACCGGAGGGGTCGTAGTCGACGGTGACATCGGGGTTCGCGGTCTGGAAACCGGCGATCCACGACTGCTGGGCCGCATCCTGCGAGGACGCGCCCGCGCCGACGAGGTTGCCCGAGAGCGTCGATGCCGACTCCGACGGAGCTGCGCCGCCTTCGTTCGAGGCACAGGAGCTGAGCGCGATCGCCGCAGTGACGGCGATGACGGCGGGCACGCCGAGACGCTTGAGGTTCACGTGAATTCCCTTCCGGGGTTCGATTGCAGGGTGTGGGCCGGTGCCGACCCGCCTGCGACGCTAATGAGCGCGCCTTACGAGCATCCGTTACGACGGTAAACAGCAGGTGAACGACCGCTGTCGCACTGGCCTCGCAGGCCGCCGGCTACGCCGGACCGCGAGTCGCGGCGGGGCTGCGCGCCCTCGACTGGGGGTCTGCTGGGAATGCTGCGGAGAACCTCGGAGACGACTCAGGCGCGAGGCGCGTGCGTCTCGATCGCGATGATGCCGGACCCCGGGCTCGTGGCCGAGAGGTGCACGACACTGAACGCACCGGTCTCGAGGCCCGCGGCATCCGTCACGTAGGACCCGAGCGGTGTGCCGGTGGCGAGGGCCACCTCGCGCATGATCTCGGGCAGCACCGGTCCGTGGCTGCAGATGATCGCGCTCTTGCCGGCGCGGACCCGCTTGCCGACGACTCTCCGCACCTCGTCTTCGCCGGCCTCCCAGGCGTCTTGGCTGATGCCGGCGTCGCGCTTGATCTCGAGGCCCGCAGCCGCGGCGAGCGGGGTGACGGTCGTCACGCAGCGCACCGCCGGACTCGACACGATGCGCTTCGGCGCCCACGCGCCGAGCGTCGCGACGAGGCCTGCGGCCTGTTCGACGCCGCGCTCGGTGAGCGGCCGCGCCGCGTCGTCACCGGGCCACGACGAGCGCCCGACGGCTTTGCCGTGGCGCACGACGGCGAGCGCGAAGGTCGAGGTGACGCCCTGGTCGAGGAGTGTCGCGAAGGCGTCGAGTATCTCGACGTCGGGCTCGTAGCTCAGGTAGGTGCGCGCGCGCTTGATGGTGACCCACTCGAGCGCGGCCACCTCGGCGTTGGGCTTGAAGGTCGAGCGCTGCACGGCCCGATCGCTCACCTCGGCGGCCCAGTAGTGCACGATCTTCTCGCGACCGCTCGGCAGCGGATACCGGGAGACGCCGAGCGGCACGCCGAGCGCGACCGCGAGCCCGGTCTCCTCCTCGATCTCGCGCACGGCGGTCTGCGGCAGGGATTCGCCCGGGTCGACCTTCCCCTTGGGAATCGTGACGTCGCCGTAGACGGTGCGGTGGATCACCAGCACATGCACCTTGCCGTCGATGAGGCGCCAGCAGACGGCTCCCGCGGCGTAGATCGCCGTCGTCACCGCCGGGATCCCGATCGCGGGCGCTGCCCTGAGCGGGTGCGCTGGCCGATCTGCTGCATGAGCCTATTCTGCATGTCGTCGAGCGGATGCCCCGCCTCGTCGGTCGCGTGGCGGGTCCATTCGCCCGAGCCGTCGAGCCACCACGAGCTCGTGGTCTCGGCCATCGCGAGGTCGAAGAGCCCGTCGATCTCGGCCAGGTGAGCCGGATCGGCCAGCCGCACGAGCGCCTCGACACGGCGGTCGAGATTGCGGTGCATCATGTCGGCCGATCCGATGTAGACCTGCGGGTCGCCGTCGTTGAGGAACGAGAAGATGCGCGAGTGCTCGAGGTAGCGCCCGAGGATCGATCGCACCGTGATGTGCTCACTGAGACCGGGGATGCCGGGGCGGAGGCTGCAGATGCCGCGCACCCACACCTCGACCGGCACGCCGGCGTTCGACGCGCGGTACAGGGCGTCGATGATCGCCTCGTCGACGATCGAGTTCATCTTGATGCGGATGCCTGCGGGCCGGCCCGCCTCGGCGTTGGCGATCTCGCCCGCGATGAGCTTCAGGAGGCCCTTGCGCAGGTGCAACGGGGCGACGAGCAGCCGTTTGAACTTCTTCTCGATGGCGTAGCCCGAGAGCTCGTTGAAGAGGCGCGTCAGGTCTTTGCCGACCTGGTCGTCGGCGGTGAGCAGGCCGAGGTCCTCGTAGATGCGGCTGGTCTTCGGGTTGTAGTTGCCCGTGCCGATGTGGCTGTAGTGGCGGAGGCCGCCTTTCTCCTGACGGATCACGAGCGCGAGCTTGCAGTGCGTCTTCAGTCCGACGAGGCCGTAGACGACATGCACACCGGCCTTCTCGAGCTTGCGCGCCCACGAGATGTTGGCCTGCTCGTCGAAACGGGCCTTGATCTCGACGAGGGCGAGCACCTGCTTGCCCGACTCGGCCGCGTCGATGAGCGCCTCGACGATCGGGCTGTCGCCCGACGTGCGGTAGAGGGTCTGCTTGATCGCGAGCACGTCGGGGTCGGCTGCGGCCTGCTCGAGGAAGGCCTGCACGCTCGTGGCGAAGGACTCGTAGGGGTGGTGCAGCAGTACGTCTTGTCGCGAGATCGCCGTGAACACGTCGGCACGAAGGTTCGCGTCACTCGGCTGCAGTTGCAGCGCGGTGGTCGGCACATGCGTCGGGTAGTGCAGTTCGGGCCGGTCGAGCCGCGAGAGGTCGAAGAGACCGCCGAGGTCGAGCGGGGCGGGGAGCCGGAAGACCTCCTGCTCCGTGACGTCGAGCTCGCGCACGAGCAGTCCGAGGGTCACCTCGTCCATGTCATCGGTGATCTCGAGGCGGATCGGCGGGCCGAACCTGCGGCGCAGCAGTTCCTTCTCGAGAGCCTTGATCAGGTTCTCGGTCTCGTCCTCCTCGATCTCGACGTCTTCGTTGCGCGTGACGCGGAACACGTGGTGCTCCACGATCTCCATGCCGGGGAAGAGGTCGCCGAGGTGATTGGCGATGAGGTCTTCGAGCGTGATGTACCTGGCGTCTTCGATGGACTCCCCGGGGTCGACCCGCACGAACCGCGGCAGCATCTGCGGCACCTTGACGCGGGCGAACTCCTGCCGGCCGGTGCGGCTGTTGCGCACGCGCACCGAGAGATTGAGCGACAGGCCCGAGATGTAGGGGAACGGATGGGCGGGGTCGACGGCGAGCGGCATCAGCACGGGGAAGATCTGCTTCGAGAAGTAGTCGCGCAGGTGATCGCGCTCGACGTCGCCGAGTTCGGCCCAGGTGATGATGCGGATGCCGGACTCGGCGAGCGTGGGCTTGACGAGCTGCTGGTAGGCGGCGGCGTGCCGCTCCTGCAGCTCGTGCGCCTTCGCCGAGATGTCGCTCAGCACGTCGTGCGGCGAGCGGCCGACGTTCGTGGGTACGGCGAGGCCCGTGACGATGCGCCGCTTCAGCCCGGCGACCCGCACCATGAAGAACTCGTCGAGGTTCGATGCGAAGATCGCGAGGAAGTTCGCCCGTTCGAGCACGGGCACCCGCGGGTCTTCGGCCAGCTCGAGCACGCGCTGGTTGAACGCGAGCCAGCTGAGTTCGCGGTCGAGATAGCGCTCGGATTCGAGTTCGGGCGCGCCTTCGAGGTCGAACGGCTCGAAGTCGTCGTCGAAGTCGCTCGACGTGCGGTCGTCGAGGATGCTGTCGGCGGTCATCACCACATCATGCCACTGGCGCGTGACCGGCAGATGAGGTGAGGGTCAACGGGCGGTGACGGTGGCGTCTTCGTCGTCTTCGTGCACATTGAAGCGGTAGCCGACGTTGCGCACCGTGCCGATGAGGCTGTCGAGGTCGCCGAGCTTCGCCCGGAGTCGCCGCACGTGCACGTCGACGGTGCGGGTGCCGCCGAAGTAGTCGTAGCCCCAGACCTCGCTGAGCAGTTGCTCGCGGGTGAAGACGCGCGACGGGTGGGCGGCGAGGAACCTGAGCAGCTCGAACTCCTTGTAGGTGAGGTCGAGCGTGCGCCCGTGCACCTTCGCCGAGTAGCTCGCCTCGTCGATCACGACGCCCGAGGTCTGGATGCGTTCGCTCGGCTGCGACGACTGCGATCGCCCGATCGCGAGCCGGATGCGAGCGTCGAGCTCGGCCGGCCCCGCGTGCTCGAGCACGACGTCGTCGATGCCCCAGTCGGGCGTGACCGCGGTGAGGCCGCCCTCGGTGACGATCAGCACGAGGGGCACCGAGAGCCCGGTGGTGCGGAGGATCTGCGAGAGCGCCTTCGCTCCGGCGAGATTGGTGCGAGCATCGAGGAAGACGAGATCTGATTCCGGCGCTCTGACCAGCTGCTCAGGCGAAGCGGGAATGACCCGGGTTCGGTGAGTCAGGAGTGACAGAGCCGGAAGAACGTCATCGTTTGCTGCCGGCGACAAGATCAGCAGCTGCGCCACGCATACCCTCCAGTAGTAAGGTGCGGTCAATACTACGGGACGCGAAGACACGCGCCGCGACACGAATGGGGAAGACGATTTGGACCAGACCGACACGAGCAGCGGATGGCTCGGGATCGCCATCGTCTGGGCGATCGCGCTCATCGGGTCGATCGTGATCGTGACGCTCGCCTACTCCGGAACCGAGGCCTGGTTCGGTGACGCCTCGCGCCTCGGCGTCTACGGTGCGCTCGGCATCGTGCTCGCGGCATCCGTCATCGCAGCGCTCATCGTGCAGCTCGCGACGCGACGCCCCGCGGGGTTCGTGCTGCGCGTGAGCTGGAGCATCACCGGAGCCGCGGCGATCGTCGCGATCGCCGCTCTCGTGCTCGCGCCCATCGCGACCGCGTGAGCGGGATACACTCGAAGCATGTCTGAGCTGCTCGCCCTCGAACTCCTTTTCATCGGCCTGCTCGGTCTCGCGAGCCTCGCGATCGCGTGGATCAGCGGAGTGGTCGTCTACAAGCTCTTCAAGGGCCAGCGCTGACCTCATGATCGAGCTGCCCGTCGACCTTCCGGCAGAACTCGTGCCGCTCTCCTGGCTCCTCGGCGTCTGGGAGGGGTCGGGCGTCATCGACTACAAGGCCGGCGAGGACTCGGTCACTCACGAGTTCGGCCAGCGCGTCAGCTTCAGCCACGACGGACTGCCGCACCTGAACTACACGTCGTACACCTGGCTGTTCCCTGCCGAAGAAGGCGGCGATCCCACCCCGCTCGTCACCGAGACGGGCTATTGGCGTCTCGCTCGCGAGCTCGGCGACGGCGACCAGGGCCCCGGCATGCTGCCGGCGATCGGCGAACCCCGGTTCACCGACGCCGAGTCGGTCGAGACGCTGCGCAACGCCGACGGCGGCTTCGACGTGGAGGTGTCGCTCGTGCACCCGGGCGGCGTCAGCGAGCTCTACCTCGGCCAGGTCAAGGGGCCGCGCATCGACCTCGCGACCGACGCCGTCATGCGCGGCAGCGGCGCGAAGGACTACTCGGCGGCGACCCGCCTGTACGGCCTCGTCGACGGACACCTGCTCTGGGCGTGGGACATCGCCGCCCTCGGCCAAGAGCTGCGCACCCACGCGTCGGCCAGACTCGCGAAGGTCGACTGATGACGGAATCCCCGTTCCTCGCACTCCCCGGAGCCGTCGCGGCTGCGGCCGAGGGCGTCGACACCGGCGTCGCCGGCCACTACGGCAACCCGATCGTCGAGCAGCGTCACCTCGAGCGCGGCGACGCGATCGTCGATCTCTCGAACCGGGGCGTCGTGACCATCACCGGCCCCGACCGGCTGTCGTGGCTGCACTCGATGGCCAGCCAGGCGCTCGCGCGCCTCCAGCCCGGAGAGGGAACCGAAGCACTGCTGCTCGACGCCTCGGGCAGGGTCGAGCACGCCGCACACGTGATCGACGACGGCGAGACGACCTGGCTCATCGTCGAGGGCGACGAGGCAGCGAGCATCGCTGCGTTCCTCGACCGCATGCGCTTCATGCTCCGCGTCGAGGTCGTCGACGCGAGCGGCGACGTCGCGGTGCTCGGCGCCATGTCGACGGCGGCGCTCGACGCCGCGACCCCCGCCTTCGCCCCGGCCGGCGTGGCGCTCGACTGGGTCGACCCGTGGGCGCACCCGCGCCCCGGCGGCCACCAGTACGCCCATGACGCCGGCCACCCGGCATCCGAATGGCGCTGGATCGAACGCATCGTGCCGCGCAGAGCGCTCGCCGAAGCCGCCGCAGCCGTGCGTGCCGGCTCCATCGACGCGGCAGGCTCCCTTGCCGCCGAGGCGCTGCGGGTCGCCGCGTGGCGCCCGCGGCTCGCGACCGAGGTCGACGACCGCACCATCCCGCACGAGCTCGACTGGCTGCGCAGCGCCGTCGACCTCGGCAAGGGCTGCTACAAGGGGCAGGAGACGGTCGCCAAGGTGCTGAACCTCGGTCGGCCGCCGCGCAGGCTCGTGCTGCTGCACCTCGACGGCAGCGACACCGTGCTGCCCGCGCCGGGCGACGAGGTCGTCGGCGAGAAGGTGCGCCCCGAACCGGCAGCGGGTGAGGCGCCCGAGCGCAAGGTCGTCGGCCGCATCACCACGGCGGTGATGCATCACGAACTCGGCCCGGTTGCGCTCGCGGTCGTGAAGCGCGCCGTGCCCGCCGATCTGCCGCTCATCGTGCTGAGCCACGGCACCGAGGTCGCCGCAGCACAGGTCGAGATCGTGCCGGCCGACGCCGGGGCGGCCGTCGAGGTGCCGAGGCTTCCTCGCCTCGGAGTGCACAAGGGCTGAGTCGAGCGGATGCCGCGGCGCCCCCGCTGCGCGGCGCTGGCGGGCTGCCGTTCACCACGAACGGGCGTGCACGGCTGGATCTCCGTACACGCCCGTTCGGTCGTTCTGGTGCGTCTCCCTATTCGAAGGTCCTACTCGAAGAGGGAGAGGGTCATGCGGGCGGTGTAGTCGCCGGGTGCGGTGGTGGCGGGGGTGCGGAGGAAGAGGTCTGCGGTCGCGGTCCATGATCCTTCGGTGGCGATCTCGGCGGAGTCGTCGGCCATGGCGAGCAGTTCCTGGTCGACGAGGCCGACGTTGTCGGCGCCGGTGTC
>NZ_FSRJ01000006.1 GCF_900142065.1 Agromyces cerinus subsp. cerinus
GACACCGGCGCCGACAACGTCGGCCTCGTCGACCAGGAACTGCTCGCCATGGCCGACGACTCCGCCGAGATCGCCACCGAAGGATCATGGACCGCAACCGCGGACCTCTTCCTCCGCACCCCCGCCACCGTCGCCGCCGGCGACTACACCGCCCGCATGACCCTCTCCCTCTTCGAATAAGCGCCAGAGGCGGAGATCACGACGCCGGTCGTCGATCGGCGACAGCGCGACCAGGGCCCGGTGTTCCACGCACCGGGCCTCGGTCGTACCCGCACCCGTCACTCGATAGGCTCACGGCATGCTCGCCGCCGTCACACTCTGCGTGATCCTCGGCGTGCTCGCCGTCTTCCAGCTCGCGCTCACCCTCGGAGCGCCGATCGGGCGATTCGCGTGGGGCGGGCAGCATCGCGTGCTGCCCGCACGGCTGCGCATCGGCAGCGCCGTCGCGATCGTGATCTACGCCGTGATCGCGGTGATCGCACTCGATCGCGCGGGCGCCATCGACGTCGTCTCCGACGTGGTCTCGACCGTCGGCATGTGGGTCGTGTTCGGGTACTTCGTGCTCGGCATCCCGATGAACGCCGTCTCGCGAAGCAGGGCCGAGCGGTACACGATGACGCCGATCGTCGTGGTGCTCGCCGTGCTCAGCCTCCTCATCGCCCTCGGCTAGGCGATGCGCCGCGTCGACACGGCGCCCACTACGGCCCTCGGCCACACCGCGACGGTAGCGTTGACGAGCGCGCAGACGCCCCGTTCGAGAAGAGGCACCATGACCGACCACGCATCAGAATCCCGCTGGCAGGCCTTCTGGAACCGCGGCGGCTGGTGGAAGGCCTTCGGCCTCGCCGCCGTCTACCTGGCGCTCTACCTCGGCACCGGGTGGGTCGTCGACACGCTCGGCGCCGACGTGATCGACTTCGAGAACCTGTTCGGAGACCCGCTCAGCGTCTTCCTCGCGATCGGCATGCCGGTCATCGTCGGCTCGATCATCCTGCTCGTGTTCTCGTGGTCGCTCGGCTGGATCCCGAAGCCGCTCTTCACCAAGCAGCCGGTGCGCGGCAGCTGGTGGATGTGGATCGCGCCGGCACTCGTGCTCATCCCGGTGCTGCTCCGGCTCTTCGGCACCGATTACAGCCAGTACAGCGGCGGCGTCATCGCCGTCACCTTCTTCGTCGGCATCTTCGTCGGCGTCTCCGAGGAGCTCCTCACGCGCGGTCTCGCCGTGACCCTGCTGCGCAAGCACGGCTACAACGAGTGGGTGGTCGCGGTGCTCTCCTCGCTCATCTTCGCGATGCTGCACTCGAGCAACGTGCTCTCGGGCCAGCCGATCCTCACGGTGCTGGCGACCATGGGCTACACCTTCGTGTTCGGCATCATGATGTACCTGACGCTCCGCGTCACGGGCAACCTGATCTGGCCGATCCTCCTGCACGCGATCACCGACCCGACGACGTTCCTCGCCACCGGCGGAATCGACGTCGCCGCCGCCGGCGCCCAGAGCCCGCTCCTCGCCCTCGTGACCCCCGCGACGCTCCTGATGGCGGTCTTCGCCCTCATCGCGCTCATCTTCATCCGCGGTCGCGCGAAGCAGGACGTGCCGGGCCTCGAGACGGCACCGCTCGTCTGACGGCAGCCGCGCCGGGGGTCGGCTCAGTCGACGAGCGCCCCGGCCGTGAGGTTCGAGATCACGCCGGTCATCGAGCGCGCCCGGTCGGATGCCGCGAACGCGAGGTACTCCGCGACCTCCGCGAGTGACGGCAACCGGCCGAGCAGCGTCGTGCCCGCGAGACCGGCGAGCCACTCGTCGCGTCCGATGCCGCCCGCAGCGGCGATGCGGCCGAACATCTCGCCCGTGTACGAGGTGTCGTAGGCGTCGGCCATCGCGTGCGGCCGCACGCACACGACCCGCACTCCGCTCGGCCCGAGCTCGCCGGCGAGCGCCCGCGAGAAGCCCTCGAGCCCGGCGCTCTGCGCCGCGTTGCCGATGAGTCCGCTGCCGGTGAGCCGCGCCCCCGGCGTCGAGATCGTGAGGATCACGCCGCCGCCCTGCGCGAGCATCGGCCGGGAGACCGCCTTGGCCGTGACGAAGTTCGTCTGCAGGTAGCCGGTGACGGGGTGCAGGTAGTCGGCGAGCGAGGTCTCGGCGATCGGCAGGCCCTGCACGTGGTCGAAGCCCACGGCGTTCAGGGCGATGTCGATGCGGCCCGCGGCATCCGTCACCTCGTCGACGTGCCGGTCGACGGCCGCCTGGTCCATCGCGTCGACCACGGCGATGTCGACGGATGCCCCGAGCTCGCGCGCTGCGGAGGCCGCGGCCTCGAGTCGCGGCAGGCTGCGACCGGCGAGGAAGAGTCGCGCACCTTCGCGCGCGAACACGCGGGCGGCGGCGCCGCCGATCGATCCCCCGCCGCCGTGGATCACTGCCACCTTGTCTTCGAGGAGCATCATGCCCTTCCTTCCTCTGCGAGCGTTCTGGCGTACCGGTCGATGATCTCGGTCCAGCCTTCGGTGTGCCGCTGCACGGCCTCCGCGTCGGGCAGGAGCTCGTGGCGCACCTCGACGACGGTGGCGTCGCCGTCGGGACGGAACGTCACCCGCACCACCGAGTCGGTCTGGTGCGTGGCGGCCGAGCGCCACGTGAACTCGAGCGTGTGCGGCCGGTCGATGACGGTGTAGTTGCCCGCGTGCACGAACGAACCGTTCGGGTCGTGCATCGTGATCGCGAAGGCGCCCCCGACCCGTCGATCGGCCACCGCGCCCGACGGGGCGCTGCCGTCGCGGCGCATCCACACGGCGAGGCTCTTCGGGTCGAGCCACGCGTCGAAGAGACGCTCGGCGGATGCCGCGATGCGCCGGCTGACCGTCACGACCGCGGTCATCGCTCTGCTCCACTCGTGGTGCCGGCGACGGCATCGGTATCACCGTCGACGTCGGAGTCGGCGTCGGCGAGCACGAACGCCTCGAGCGCGGCGAGGCGCTGCTCCCAGAACTCGCGGTACTGCGTCATCCAGGCGACCGCCTCGCCGAGCGCCTCGGCGCGGAGCGAGAGCACGTGGTCGCGCCCGCGCACGTGCCGCTCCACGAGCTGGGCCCGCTCGAGCACTTTGATGTGCTTGCTCGTGGAGTTCAGCGAGATCGGGAACTCGCGCGCGAGTTCGGTGACCCGAGCGTCGGAGACGCGGAGGCGGTCGAGGATCGCGCGTCGCGTGGGATCGGCGACGGCGCTGAGCACGGTGTCGAGTTGATATTCACCCATGGGGGTGAATATATGCCCGAGTCGAGCCCGCGTCAAGGGTTCGACGACGGGTGGACCGATTCCGGTGCGCCGCTGCCGGCGTCTCGCGAGGCCGCAGAACGGCGACGCCTTGACTCGCGCCGATCCATGTGTTTATTGTTCTTCGATAAGATCGAAAAACGATAAGGAGTAGGTCATGACCGTGACCGAGGCATCCGCTGCCCGACCGAACGCACGCGCGCGCCGACGCGGCACCTCGATCGGCATCGGACTGATCTGGGTCATCGCGACCTTCGCGATGATCTTCGACGCGCTCGGGCTGTTCTCGATCACGACGGGACTGTTCCTCGTGAACGCACTGCAGGGCGATGTCGAGGCGCATCAGTCGCTCACCGCGCTCCCGCAGTTCACCCAGGCCGAGCTTCGCGAGGGTGCGAGCCCCGCCGACCTCACCGACGTCTCGATCTGGGTCCGCCTCCTCTGCGCGCTCCCCACGCTCGTGCACCTCGTGACGGTGCTCGTCTCGACGGTCCTCGTGACCCGCGCGATCCGGGTGATCGAATCGGGCCGCCCGTTCACCGGTGCGGGCGTTCGCGCGTGGGCGCTGCTCGGCATCGTGCTCATCGTCGGCGGCGGCATCCAGGGGCTCCTCGACACGGTCGCCATCGCGGTGGTCACCACCCTCGGCCGCACGATCGGCTACCCCGACGGCCCGTGGCCGCTCGGCGGCGACTACCAGGCCCTCGGCACGGACTTCCCCGACTGGCCATGGATCTTCTTCGTACTCGGCATCATCGCGGCCGCGGTCGCCGCCGCGTTCCGCGAGGGCTCGCGTCTGGAGGCGGAGGTCGAGGGTGTCGTCTGACCGCGGCGAACGGATCGAGCACGGCGCGCCGCGGACCTCCGACGACGGCGACCATCGCATCGTCGTGCACCTCGCCGAGGTGCTCGAGCGGCGCGGCATGACCCTCACCGAGCTCTCAGAGCGCATCGGCGTCACGCTCGCCAACCTGTCGATCCTGAAGACCGGCAAGGCCCGTGCCGTTCGCTTCACGACCCTCACCGCGATCTGCGAGGCGCTCGACACGACGCCCGCCGAACTCTTCAGCTACGAGCCCCGCGACGACTGATCCTCGAAGCCGCGGGACTTCCTTCCCGCGTGTCGGTCGGCGGTGCCATGCTGACGGCATGGCGATCGAGGTGCGCGCAGCGACCGAGTTCGACGACGTTGCGGCGGTCGTCGGCCCGAAGAACCCCGCGTCCAACGTGTGCTTCTGCCTGAGCTACCGGCTGCTCTCCTCGAAAGAGAACGTCGAGCTCCGCGGGCCCGCGCGCGCCGAGCGCGTGCGCGAGCTCTGCGCGCTCGACCCGCCGCCCGGCGTGCTCGCCTACGAGGGCGACGAGGCGGTCGGCTGGGCGGGGGTGCATCCGCGTGCCGACACGAGTTTCGCGAAGAACCGCAAGATCCCGCACATCGACGACCTCGACGTCTGGTCGGTGTGGTGCATCCGGGTGCGGCCCGGGCACCGCAAGGCCGGCATCAGTCACCACCTGCTCGCCGGCGCCGTCGACTTCGCCCGCGAGCACGGCGCACCGGCGATCGAGGGCTACCCCGTCGACAACCGGGGCGAGAAGGTCGACCTGACCATGGCCTACGTCGGCACCCGCTCGTTGTTCGAACGGGCCGGCTTCACGAAGGCGGCCGACACCGAGTCGGTCGTCGGCGGGTTCCCCCGCGTGCTCATGCGCCTCGATCTGCGCTGAGCCCGGTCGCTTCGGCCGCCGTCGACGTCGCATCCTCCGACTCGTCGGTCGAGGCATCCGCCGTCGCCCCGGCACCATCCGTCGTCGACTCGGCCCCCGCCGCTCCGTGCACCGGGTGGCTCCGCTCGAGCGCGGCGCCCTCGACATCGACATCGGGCAGCAGCCGGTCGAGCCACTTCGGCAGCCACCAGGCGGCCGGGCCGAGCAGGTGCATGATCGCGGGCGTCAGCAGCATGCGCACGATGAAGGCGTCGAAGAGCACGCCGATCGCGAGGCCGAAGCCGAGCGGCCGCACCATCGTGAGGTGCGAGAAGACGAAGCCGCCGAACACCGCCGCCATGATGATGGCCGCCGCGGTGACGACCGCACGTCCGCCGCGCAGGCCGGCGACCACCGCGAGGCGCGCCGGAGTGCCGTGCACGTAGGCCTCGCGCATGCCCGAGACGAGGAACAACTGGTAGTCCATCGCGAGGCCGAAGAGCACGCCCATCACGATGATCGGCGCGAAGTTCAGCACCGGCCCTGGGTTGTGCACGCCGAAGACCTCGCCGAACCACCCCCACTGGAAGATCGCCACCGTGGCGCCGAACGCCGCGAACAGCGAGAGCACGAACCCGGCCGTCGCGATGAGCGGCACCAGGATCGAGCGGAACACGAGGATCAGGATGATGAGCGAGAGCCCCACGACGACCGCGAGATAGAGCGGCAGCACCCCGGCGAGCTTGGCCGAGATGTCGATGTTGCCGCTCGCCCCGCCCGCGACGCCGAGCTCGACGCCGTCGAGGCCTTCAGCGGATGCCCCGTCGCCGTCGATCGGCGACTGGCCCCGCAACTCGTGCACGAGCGCCTCGGTCGTCTCGCTCGACGGCCCGTCGCTCGGCACGACCTGGAAGGCGAAGAAGTCGCGCTCGTCGGAGACGCCGACCGGCGCGACTGCGACGACGTCATCGACGCCCATGAGCCACTCGGCGAGATCGGCCTGCGTCGCGACGACCTCGTCTGCAGCGACCCCGTCGGGCAGCGTCGCGGTCACGAGCAGCGGCCCGTTCTGGCCGGCGCCGAAGGCATCGGAGACCGCGGTGTAGGCCTGGTAGGTCGTGGCCTCCGGCGATTCGGATGCCCCGTCGGGCAGGCCGAGCCGCATGGAGAGCGCCGGGATCGCGATGACGAGGAGCACCACGATCGACACGACCGCGGTGACGACGGCCCGCCAGGTCGGCATGGCGACGAGCTTGGGGGCGGCGTGCGACTCGTGGCCGATCTCGGCCCGGGCGCGCTTCGAGAGCACGCGCACGCCGATCAGTCCGAGGAGCGCCGGTGTGAGCGTGACCGCGATGAGCACGGCGACGAGCACGCAGACCGCGCCGACGGTGCCCATGATGCCGAGGAACGGGATGCCGGTGACGTTCAGCGCGAGCAGTGCCACGAGCACGGTCGAGCCGGCGAAGACGACGGCGTTGCCCGCGGTGCCGTTGGCGAGTGAGATCGACTCGTGCAGCTCCATGCCGGCGAGCACCTGGCGCCGATGCCGGTTGATGATGAAGAGCGCGTAGTCGATGCCCACCGCGAGGCCGAGCATGACGCCGAGCACCGGGGTCACCGACGACATGTCGACGACGCCCGAGAAAGCGAGCGACCCGGCGACCCCGATGCCGACGCCGATGAACGAGGAGATGATCGGCAGGGTCGCGGGCAGGAGCGCGCGGAACACGATGATGAGCACGAGAGCGGCGATCAGCACGCCGACGATCTCGCCGACGCCGATGAGCCCCTCGATCGACGCGGCGATCTCCGACGAGTAGTCGACGTTCACGCCCTCGATGTCAGCGCCGTCGAGCGCGTCGGCGACCTCGGCCTTCAGCTCGCTCGACAGCGAGAAGAGGTCGTCCTCGAACATGACGGCGCCGATCGCGGTGGTCTCGTCGGTGGAGACCGTGCGGATCTCGGCGGCGGCGTCCATGAGGCGCTCGCCGTCTTCGAGTTCAGCGGCCGAGGCGTCGAGCTCCGCTGCGCCGGCGTCGAGCTGTGCCTGCTGCGCATCGAGCTCCGCGGCACCTGCGTCGAGCTGGGCCTGCTGCGCCTCGAATTGGGCGGCCGACTGCTCGTACGCGCCCGCGGCCTTGGCCTGCGCGATCGCCGCGTCGAGCTGCGCCTGCCCCGCGTCGAGCTGGGCACGCGCGGCATCGAGCTGGGTCTGGCCCGCCTCGAGCTCGGTGCGGCCGGCTTCGATCTTCGCGGCACCGTCGGCGAGCTGCGCCGCCTGATCCTCACGAGCGGATGCCGCGGCGAACGGATCGACGACGCCAGAGACGCCGTCGATCTCGCCGATGTCGGCGAGGAGGGCGGAGATCTCCTCGCGCTGGGCGTCGCTCAGCGCCTCGCCGTCGTCGGTCTGGAAGACGACGGTGCCGGTGGCGCCGCCGAGCCCGTCGAGCCGGGCGTCGAGCTGCTCGGTGACGCGCTCGGTCTCGGTGCCGGGGATACTCATGCTCTGTGTCAGCGTGCCGCCGAAGGCGAGGAAGGCGCCGCCGGCGAGCGCGAGCACGCCGAGCCATCCGACGAGCACGAGCCATCCGCGGCGTACGGAGAATCGACCGATGCGGTACAGGAGTTCAGCCATGAGCCGAGGCGCCCTTCATGAGGTGACAGGTCGGCGCTTCATCGAGCCTTCTCGAGGATAACCGACATCTGTCGGAGATCTTGCCGCTTCGGGACATCCGGAGCTGGCAGAATCCCCCTATGGACGTCAGGGTGGAGCGAACGCGCCGGAGCCTGCAGGACGCCCTGCTGGAGCTCGCACGGGAGCGCCCCCTCGACGAGGTGACGATCGCGGAGATCGCGGCGCGCGCCGGCGTCAACCGCAGCAGCTTCTACCAGCACTACTCCGACAAGGAGACCCTGCTCGCCGATGCCCTCGATGCCGCGGCCGAGGCGGCCGCCGCGATGCTGCCCGATCGCTACGAGCCGCCGAGCGGTCCGCCCCAGGCGCTCGTCGTCTTCCTGCAGCACGTCGACGAGCACGCCGAGCTCTACCGCTCCGTGTTCGGGCCCTCGGGCTCGGCCACCGTGCTCGCCCGGCTCCGCGCACGCATCGACGCGATCGTGCGAGCCGGCTTCGTCTCAGCGGCCTCCAAGGCCTACGACGGGCTGCCCCTCGACATCATCGCCGCCGGCATCACCGGCTCGGCCCTCGGTGTCGTCGAGGCATGGCTCATGCGCGATCCGCGCCCGTCGGTCGACGTCGGCGCGGCCTGGGTCTGGCGCGCGCTGCTCGGACCGGGAGCCGACTGGGCGTGACGCCGTCGGTCGTCTCCGCTAGGTTGACCCCGACGAAAGGAATGCGATGACCTCCGCATCCGAACTCCTCGCGCTTCGCTCCGAACTCGGCGGTTCGCTCGTCCTTCCCGACGACGCCGACTACGAGACCGCGCGCCAGCCGTGGAACCTCAGCGTCGACCAACGTCCGGCGGCGATCGCCGAGCCGGCGGATGTCGCGGACCTGCAGGCGATCCTCCGCACGGCGGCGGCCACCGGTCTCGGCGTGACGGTGCAGCCCAACGGGCACGGCGCCTCGGGCGACCTGCACGACGTCGTGCTCGTGCGTCCCACGCGATTCGACACCCTCATCGTCGACGAACAGGCGCGAGTCCTGCGCGCCGGCGCCGGCGTCAACTGGGGCCGCGCGCTCGAACGGCTCGACGGCACCGGGCTCGTCGCCCTCGCGGGGTCGAACCCCGAGGTCAACGTCGTGGCCCTCGCGATCGCCGGCGGTCACTCGATGTTCAGCCGCCGCTACGGCATCACGGCCCGTTCGATCATCTCCGTCGAGTTCGTCGACGCGGCGGGCACGCTGCATCGGGTCACCGATGCCGACGACGCCGAGCTCATGTGGGCGCTGCGCGGCGGCGGCGGCCTGTTCGGCATCGTCACCGAGGTCGAGCTCGTGCTCTATCCCGGCGAGGCGATCTTCGGCGGCAGCCTGATGTTCCCGGCCGAGGCTGCCGAGGCCGTCGTCACCGCCGCTCTCGAGCTCGCTCGCGACGAGCCCGAACTCGGGCTCGACATCGGCATGATGCGCTTCCCCGAGGCCCCCCAGGCGCCGCCGCACCTGCGGGGCCGCACGGTGGCGAGCGTCGGCCTCGTGCACGTCGGCGACGAGGCGTCCGGCCGCGCCTTCGCCGATCGCATCGTCGCGGTCGCCGAGCCCATCGCCGACACGCTCACGAGCTTCACGATCGGGTCGCTCGCCGCCGTCGCGGCGGAGCCCGTCGATCCGATGCCGTCCGCCGACTTCGGCGCCGCGCTCGACGGCTTCGACGCCGCGTTCGCCCACGACTTCGTCGACGCGTTCCTCCGCGGTGCCGACCTGGGTCTCATGCGGTGCAGCGTACGCGCGATGGGCGGCGCGATCGCCGACGAGCTCGGCGCCGAGTTCGCCGCGGTCGGTGCGACCCAGGCCGATGGCCTCATGAGCTGCAGCGTGCTGCTCTTCGACCCGTCGCTCGATGCCGATGCCGCGTTCGGGCCGATGCGCGACCTCGCGGCGAAGTACCCAGGCGGCACGGTGCTGCCCACGTTCCTCAGCTCCGGGGCGACCCTCGCCGACGCCTACGATCAAGAGGTGCTCGACCGCCTCGCAGCAGTGAAGCAGCGCGTCGACCCGGGCGGGGTCATCCGCAGCAACCGGCCGCTCGACTGATGCGACCCGTCGTGCAGCGAGCACTGTGAGCGGCATGGAGCCGCATCGTCTCGATCGCGCCGAGGCGCGGCGCATCGCGATTCGCGCGCAGCTGCTCGACGGCGACCGGCCGACCGGGCTGCTCGACGTCGTGCGACAGCTCACCCTGCTGCAGGTCGACCCGACCGCGGCGATCGCGCCGAACGCCGACCTCGTCGCCTGGAGCCGACTCGGCGCGATATATCGGCCGAGCGACCTCTCGCACGCACTCGAACACGATCGCTCGCTCTACGAGATCGACGCGCTCATCCGCCCGATCGAAGACCTCCCGCTGCAGCGTGCCGACATGGCGGCATGGCCGACGTGGCAGCGGTCGCGAGACTGGCTCGACCAGAACGAGTCGTTCCGCCGTGACATCCTGAGCCGCCTCTCCGGATCCCCCGAACCGCTGCTCTCCCGACAGATCCCCGACACGAGCGTGGTGGCGTGGCAGTCCAGCGGGTGGACGCACAATCAGAACGTCGGCCGGATGCTCGAGCTCCTCACGCTGCGCGGCGAGGTTGCGATCGCCGCCAGACTGGGGCGCGAGCGGCTCTGGGCGCCTGCCGATCGGGTCTACCCTGCCGAGCTGCTCGCGGCCCCCGTCATCCCGGCCGACGAGGCGCTGCTGGCGCGCAACGAACGCCGACTCGCGGCGCTCGGCATCGCCCGTGAGAAGTCGACGAAGATGCCGCTCGAACCCGTCGACGTCGGCCTGGCGGGCGAACCCGCGGTCGTCGAGGGTGTGCCCGGCGTCTGGCGTGTCGACCCGGCCGCGCTCGGCCGGCCGTTCACCGGGCGAACCGCCCTGCTCTCCCCGTTCGACCGCCTCACCTACGACCGCGTGCGAGCACAGCAGCTCTTCGACTTCGAATACGTGCTCGAGATGTACAAGCCGGCCGCGAAACGTCGCTGGGGCTACTTCGCGCTGCCGATCCTGCACGGCGACCGGCTCGTCGGCAAGCTCGACGCGAAGGCCGACCGCAAGGCGGGCACGCTCACCGTGCACGCGGTGCACGAAGACGTGCCGTTCGACCGAGACCTCCGCCGCGCCGTCGACGACGAGGTCGCGAACCTCGCCGAGTGGCTGACGCTCGAGGTGGTCGCGGCCTGACCCGGATCAGCCGGCGACGACTGGGCGAGCCCACCTGCCGCGCGTCAGGATGCGTGGCCCTAGGGTGAGCACATGATCCGACACACCGTCGCCTTCCGCTTGCGGCATCCCTCCGGCTCCACGGCGGAGCGATCCTTCCTCACCGACGCCGAGTCGCTCGCCGCGATCCCCGGCGTCGAGCGCTTCGAGCAGCTCGACCAGGTCAGCTCGAAGAACCCCTACGCGTTCGGGTTCTCGATGGAGTTCGCCGACCAGGACGCATACGAGGCGTACAACGCGCACCCGGTCCACGTCGCGTTCGTGCGCGATCGATGGGTGCCCGAGGTCGAGGACTTCCTCGAGCTCGACTACGTGCCGCTCGCGGGCTGACTCCGAGGGCTCGCGCCGGTTCCGAGGGCGTCTGCGAATTCGGACCACCTCTGGTCACCGCGGTGGAAACCCGCGAACATGGGCGCATGGATGTCACAGAGTGGCTGCTCGACTCCGATCCGGCGATCCGCTGGCAGGTCATGCACGACCTGCTCGACGCGCCGCCGAGCGAGACGGCCGGCGAGCGCGCACACGTCGCCACGGAAGGCTGGGGAGCCCGGCTGCTCGCCCTGCAGCCCGACGACGGCCGCTGGGGCGGCGACGAATACGGCGTCGCCGGCGATCGCCGGAGCGTGACGTGGACCCTGCACCTGCTGCGGCGCCTCGGCATCGATCCGGATGCCCCGTCGACCCGCGCCGCGATCGCCCGGGTGCGCGACGGGGTCGTCTGGCGGGAGTGGGGCGACCTGCCCTACTTCCACGGCGAGGTCGAGGAGTGCGTGAACGGCGGCGTGCTCGCACTCGCGGCGTACTTCGGCGAACTCGGCGACGGCAGCGACCGGATCATCGAGCGCCTGCTGCAGGAACAGCTCGCCGACGGCGGTTGGAACTGCGACCCGATCGAGGAGTCCGTGCGTTCCTCGTTCGACTCGACGCTCTGCGTGATCGAGGGGCTGCTCGCCTACGAGCGAGCCGTGCCCGACGCACCGCCCGAGATCGCGGCATCCCGACGTCTGGGCGAGGAGTACCTGCTCGAACGCGCCCTGTTCCGCCGGCGCTCGACCGGCGAGATCGTGCTCCCCCGCTACGCCGATCTCAAATTCCCGCCGTACTGGACCTACGACGTGCTCCGGGCGCTCGACTACTTCCGCACGGCTCACGAGCGACCCGACCCGCGCGTCGCCGACGCGGTCGAGCTCGTGATCGCGCAGCGCGCCGACGACGGCCGCTGGCTCGCGGGTACGCCGTGGCGCGGCGAGGTGTTCTTCGCCGTCGATGCGCCGGCGGGCGAGCCGAGCCGGTGGAACACGCTGCGGGCGTTGCGCGTGCTGCGCTGGTTCGACGGCTCGGCGAACCGGGCGGCGAACACGAATCCGGCCTGAGCTGCGACCACGACACTGATCCGCCCGAGGCCGACCTGCTTACGCCGAAAATGCGATCCGATCCGCAAGGATTGGCACATGGACGTTCCAGAGGCGACTTCCAGCGGAGCATCCGATGCTGTCCCGCGCCGTTCATTCCTCACGGCGACGGTGGCCGGTGCGGTCTTGACGGGCTTCGCGCTCATCGAGGCGACGGATGCCGCGGAGGCGACGGAGTGGGTTCCGATCGCAGACCGACCGCCGTGCCTCGCCTGATCACAGCAACGAAGGACGAGGCCGGCGACCATGGCGGACATCTACAACAATTTCAGCTATCCGGTCATCCTCGACGACCAACGCGACCCTGACATCTCTTGGGCGAACCACGTCTCGCGCGGTTCGCTCGGCGGAGTGGACCTCGCGTACCCGTTCGGTCGCCCGGTGCTCGCCAACGCGGCAGGCACCGTCACGAACTTTCCCTGGAACGGCACGGGCGGGCACACCGCGAGACTGACGATGGATGACGGCCGCTACATCGAGTACATGCACCTCTCCGCCTTCTCGCTGAGCAACGGCGCTTCCGCGAGCATCGGCACGCAGCTCGGTCTGTCCGGGTCCTCGGGCAACGGGAACCCGAACTTCTACGCGCCGCACCTCCACGTGCACATGTACATCGGGTCGACCCGGGTCAACCTGTTCCACTACTTCAGTTCGCCGTCCGGAACGCTTCGGCAGGTCGCAGGGTTCCCGACCGGATGGCGGGACCTCAGCACCGGCCTGACCGTCCACCCCGACGTGATGTCCTCGCTGAACATGGGCGGAACGTGGCCGCAGACGATGCTGAGTCAGGGCGGCTTCCTGCATCAGGTCGCGGCTGATTCGAGCGGATGGCGCGTCACCTCGACGGAGGTGCCGCTCGCCGCTTCGTCGCTCTCCGCGGTCAGGCAGAACGCAACGCAGCCGACGGTGATGGCGATCGAAGCAGGCAAGCTGATCCAGATCGTCTGGGCAGCCGACCGCTGGCAGAAGCTGTGGACCGGGTTGTACCTGATCGGCAAGATCTCCGCGGTGTACATCTCCGGGAATTGGCCCGTGGTGATGCTCTCCCAGGGAGGCAAGCTGTACCACGTGTACGGCGACGCCACGGGGTGGCACGTCGCGAGCACCGGCATCGCCGCGGGGTCGGAGATCTCGGCGGTCCACATGGGCGGGGCCTTCCCGCAGGTCTTGTCCGCGGAGGGCGGACGCCTGTTCCAGATCTGGTGCGACGGCAGCAGGTGGTACAAGGCCGACACCGGTATCGCCGCGACGGGGAGGATCTCCGCGGTGAACATGGGCGGGGTGTGGCCGCAAGTGCTGATGAGCGAAGGCGACGCGCTCTTCCAGGTCTCGGGGACCCGCTCGGGCTGGAAGAAGATGGGTCTCGGCATTCGCGGCAGTTCCCGGATCTCCGCCGTGAACATGGGCGGGGTGTGGCCGCAGGTGCTGAAGGTCGGTTGAGACGGCGACCCCGCTCGCGAATCCCCCGTGCGACGGAGTTCAGCGCTCCGCGTCGACCGACCGGGCTGCCATCGCGTGACTCGCGACGATGTGCCCGTAGACGAGCCCCTGGCCGATCGTCGCACCGGCGCCGGGGTAGCTCTCGCCGAACACGTTGGCCGCGGACTCGATCGATCGCGACCGTGGAGCGCGATCCTCGGCGTGCCCGATTCGTCGGAAATAGGTGCACAACCGATTATCGATTAGTGTATGGTTCCAGATGCCCCAACCATGGTCGTGCACCACGAGAGGATCGATGATGATCAAGAAACGTACTTTGGGCACCGTGACCGCAGCAGCGGCATCCGTGCTCGCACTGGCCGCATGCTCGTCTCCCGGCGCCGATGGCGGCGACGGGAAGACCGAGCTCAGCGTGCTCGTCAACGTCACCCCCAACCTCACCGAGGAGTGGTGGAACGAGCTGGTCGCCCCGTTCGAGGAGGCGAACCCCGACGTCGACGTGAAGATCCAGAACCCCGGCGCCGAGGGCGTCGCCGCCGCGGTGCCGCGCCTACTCGCCGCGGGTGATGCGCCCGATATCGTGCAATCGCTCCCGCCGTCGCTCGAGTTGGCCCCCGAACTCGTCGACCTGTCGGAGTACGAGTGGGCCACCGATGGCCCGCTCGCCGACCAGTACTCGATCGACGGCACGACCTACATGGCCGGTATCGGCGTGCAGCTGCAGAGCCTGTGGTTCTACAACGTGCAGGCCTTCGCCGACGCCGGCATCACCGAACCGCCCACGACGGTCGAGGAGCTCGACGCCGACCTCGCCGACCTCAAGGCGGCCGGCTGGACCCCGATCCAGACGGGCGGCGACTGGATGTCGAGCCACGCACTGCAGACGCTCGGCCTGCCCTCCATCATCGGCGAGCACCCCGACTGGTTCACCGAGATGGGCGATGGCGAGCTGACGTTCAGCAAGACGTATGGCGACACGGTCGAGCGCTACTCCGACTGGATCGCGAAGGAATACCTCAATGGCGACGCGCTCGGCGTCAAGTACCCCGACGCGGAGCAGAACTTCCTCGCCGGCAACACCGCGCTGTACCCGATGGGCAGCTGGTTCGCCGGCACCGAGGCCAAAACCGATGACGCACCCGAGATCGGCGTGTTCCGCGGGCCGGCCGTCGAGGGCGTCGACAACCCGGCGATGGGCGCCAACATCGCGAGCCCCTACGTCATCATGAAGTCCTCGGAGCACCAGGACGCCGCGGCGAAGCTGCTCGAGTACCTCGTCACCGACGAAGACGCGGTCGTGAACCAGTTGCAGGTCGACGGCAACTTCCGCGACGGCTACGAGTACGAGGTCAACGAGCTCGGAAAGCAGCTCTTCGACATCGTGGCAGCGACGCCCGCGAGCGACTACACCCCCACCGGCCAGGGCTACGGCGAGCGCGTGCTCCCCGTCGGCTACTCCGATGAGCTCAATGTGCAGACGCAGGCGCTGCTCACCGGTGTCGACCCCGCCGAGGTGCTGACGGCCATGGACGCCTGGTTCGACAGCGCCCGCTGATCCGCGCGATCCCGGCGGTTCACCGCAGAATCCCGGGCACGGCACCCGCCATTCCGTGCCGTGCCCGGCCCACCCACTCGATCACCGACGGAGGTTCACCCACGATGGCTGACACCGTGACCACCGCGCCCGGCGCTGCACTGCGTGCGTCGAGTGCGCCACGCTCGAAGTCGAGCCTCGCCTGGCGAGCGCGGCTGCCCGGCCTCATCATGGGCGCTCCGGCTGTGCTCGTCTTCCTGGCGATGTTCATCGTGCCGATGATCCTCGCCTTCGTGCTGAGCTTCACGGATTGGAACGGCTACAGCCTGAACCTGAACTTCATCGGGTTCGAGAACTACCTGCACGCGTTCACCAACCCGCGCACCGTCGATGCTGCGATCTTCACCGTGGTGCTCGCGTTCTTCGGCACGATCTTCTGCAACCTCGTCGGCCTCGCCCTCGCCGTGCTCATCTCCGGCCCGGGGCGGTCGAACACGGTCATGCGCACGGTGTTCTTCTACCCGTACATCATCAGCGCGCTCATCATCGGCTTTCTCTGGTCGGCCATGCTCGCGCCGAACGGCGTGGTGAACAGCCTGCTCGGACAGGTCGGCGTCCCTGTGCTGCCCTTCCTCACCGATGTGACGTTCGCCAAGGCCAGCGTGATCCTCACGATCGTCTGGTCGCACTTCGGGTTCAACATGGTTCTCTTCCTGGCGGGCATCAAGTCCGTGCCCGCGGAGTACTACGAGGCGGCCACCGTCGACGGAGCCACCCCATGGCAGCAGTTCCGCAACGTCACGTTCCCGCTCATCGCCCCGGTGCTCACGGTGAACCTCGTGCTCACCCTCGTCGGATTGCTGAAGGCATACGACGTCGTGCTCGCGCTCACCGACGGCGGCCCGGCCGGGTCGACGCAGACGATCGTCTACCAGGTGCTGAAGAGTTCGTTCGCGAACGCCGATCTCGGCTTCGGCGCAGCGCAATCCGTGATCCTGCTCATCGCGACGGCCGTGCTCGGTCTCACGGTGACGCTCGCCCGACGCGGCGCTGAGAAGAAGGTGACCGACTGATGTCCCTGACCACGCAGACCACGGTGAACCCCGCAGCCGAGCTGCTGCTGGCCGACCCTACTGCCCTCGGCGGGCGACGCCGGTTCGGGCGACGCCGCACCCCGCGGCCGCCGGCATCGACGAAGATCCGCAGCTCGGTCGCCGGCCGCATCGTGAAGTGGGTCGTGCTGAGCGCTGTCGCGATCGTCATGCTCGTGCCTTTCTACATCATGGTGATCAGCGCGTTCAAGCCGCAGGAGGAGATCATCCGGCATCCGCTGTCGATCTCCCCCGACACGTTCACGCTCGAGTACCTGCTCGACGCGATCACGAGCGAGAAGTTCAACGTCATCGGCGCGTACGGCATCACGCTGCTCTTCGTGGCACTCGTGAACCTCTTCTGCATCGCCCTCTCGGCACCGGTCGCCCACGTCATCGCACGCGGCCGTTCGAAGTGGCACCTCGGCCTGCTGCTGCTCTTCGTCTCAGGCCTCTTCATCCCCGGTCAGGTCACCCTGATCCCCGTGGTGTTCGTGCTGCGACTGCTCGGACTCATCAACACGATCCCCGGCTTCATCCTGTTCGAGACGGCCGCGACACTGCCCGTCACGATCTTCCTGTTCGCCGCGTACCTGCGCACCGTGCCGCGCGACATCGACGAAGCGGCGTCGCTCGACGGGGCAGGGCGCATCCGCGCATTCTGGTCGTGCATCTTCCCGATCATGCGCCCCGTCGTGGCGACCGTCGTAGTACTCAATTCGATCGGCGTCTGGAACGACTTCGTGAGCCCGCAGATCATCCTCGGGCCGAGTTCGGGCATCTACACCGTGACGACGGGGGTCTACGCCGCCGTCGGCGAGTTCTCGACCGACTACACGACGGTCTTCCCGACGCTGCTGCTCGCGATCGCGCCTGCGATCGTCTTCTTCATCATCATGCAGCGCCACATCATCGGCGGTCTCGTGGCGGGGGCGACCAAGGGATGAGCGAGCGGATGACCCCATCGCCGACCGCGACGGCGGCCGAAGCAACGAAGACCCCAGAGGTCCTGACAACGCCGATGCGCGAGATCCCCGCGTGGGCGGTGCTCGAGCGGCGACTGTTCGACGAGATCGAGACCGCCTGGCGGCGATTCGCCGAGCTCTACTGCGAACCCGACGGGCGCATCCGGTACACCGGCGGATTCGAGGACCGCGACGGGGTCGACGACTTCTATGAGCCGTTCTTCAACTGGCCGGCCTTCTACGCCCTCGGCGGCAGCGACGAGATCCTCGAGGCAGCGAAGCACCATTGGCGCGGCGTCACGGCACAGCTGACCGAGGCGGGCATGCTCACCGACGAGTACGAGAACGGCTACGACTGGTTCCATCAGGGCGAATCCCTCATCTTCTTCTATGCCCTCTGCGCCGCCGACCCCGCCGACGAGGCGTTCGCCGATCGGGCTCGCCGGTTCGCCGAGCTCTACACCGACCCGGCCCACGGCAACTACGACCCGGCCGGCAACATCATCACCGCCCCGCACACCGGCGCGCTCGGCCCGCGCGAGGGGATCGACCCCGAGTGGCGGCCGTACTCGTCCTCGCGTCGCGAAATGCGTGCATACGGACTGCCGCTCGAATACCTCCCCGGCATCGAGGCCTGGGACGATCTGGAGGATCCAGGCAATGCCGAGGCGATGGGCCGGGCCATGCAGGACCTCGCCCGCGGCGACGTCGCGGTCAACCTCGCCGCCACGAGCCTCGTCACGAACCGATGGCTCTACGACGACGACGAGGCCTCCCGCGAGTGGGTCGTGCGCTACGTCCGCGGTTGGCTCGACCGTGCAGCCCAGAACGACGGGCTCATCCCCGACAACGTTGGGCCCGACGGCACGGTCGGCGGGCTGCACGACGGCCGTTGGCACGGCGGACACTACGGCTGGACGTGGCCGCACGGACTGCCGTCAGTCGGCATGGGGGCGCTGATCGGCGCGCTCAACCTCGCACTCGTGAGCGGCGACGAGTCGGCGCTCGATCTCGCCAGGGTGGCGCTCGACACCGTGCTCGAGCACTCGATCACGGCATCGGTCGAGCAGACGCCGATGAGCCTGCGCAACGGGTGGCTGAGCCGCCTCGGCGCGGATGCCGCGAACCCAGCGCTGCTCGTGCCGCACCGCTTCGGCCGCCACGGCTGGTTCGACTTCGGCCCCATGCCGCTCGAACTGCCGACCTGGCTGTGGTGGTGGTCGCGCGACCCCGACGACTGGCAGCGGCTCCGCCGCGTGATGAGCGGCTACCCCGAGGCGTCCGACGTCGTGAAGCCCTTCCGCGACAAGGCCGAGGCGGGGCATGAGTTGCCGTGGCTCGCCTTCCTCGCCGGCGAGAACCACCACTACCCGACGCGCGCGCTCTCGATGGCACTCGGTCAGCTCGCGCGGCGCGCGGCGCTCATGGAGACCGAGCATCCCGACCCGGCCACCGTGCACATCCACTTCTGGCAGCGCGTGAACCCCGTCGTCACCGAGGTGCTCGGCCAGCTCATCACCGGCACGCCGCAGGTGCTCTACAACGGCGGCCTGCCGTTCGCGGCAGTTGCCTACGACGACCCCGATCGCGGCCGACCGGGCCTGGCGCCGGATGTCGCGGCCCTCGTCACGCGACTCGAGGGCGACGAGATCGAGCTCACCCTCGTGAATCTCTCTCCGACCGAGGCTCGACGGGTGCTCGTGCGGCCGTCGCGGTTCGGCGAGCAGCGCATCGTCTCGGTGAGATCGCTCGGCGAGATCGACGGCGTGCACCCCGACTCATCCGTCGCGTACACCTCCCGTCCGGGGCGACCCGTCGTCGTCACCGAAGCCGTCGACGCTCCGCAGCTGCTCGTCGAACTGCCGCCGGCGCATCGCGCCGACCTCGTGCTCACGACGGCCCCCGACTCCGAGCCGCCGCGACATCACCGCGCGCCACCCCGCGCCGACGCCTGAAGCCACAGAAAGAGGAACCACCATGTCGAATCCCGTCACCCAGTTGTCCCAGCCGTCGATCAGCCTGCCCGTGCGTGGCGGTGAGTTCACCCGACCGGGCGCCGAGGAGCTCGAGCGGCTGCAGCGCGTCTCGTCGGCGACCGCGTGCGCCAAACTCCACGGGCTCGGCATCACCCACTCCTTCGTCGAGGGTCCGCGACCATTGACGCCGGGCCAGCGCGTCGTCGGGTCGGCGCTCACGCTGCAGTTCATGCCGCAGCGCGAAGACCTTGCCTCCGGCCTCGGCCAGGAGTACGTCGAACGCCACACCGCGCTCTGGGCCGTGCTCGAGACCGTGCAGCCGGGCGACGTGCTCGTGATCCAGGCCTATGGCAGCCGGTTCTCGGGATGCATCGGCGATATCCTCGCCCGGTACTTCAAGCGCAAGGGGGGTGCCGGCATCGTCGTCGACGGGCGCATCCGCGACGCCGACCGCATCCGCGACCTCGGCATCCCCGTGTGGTCGACGGGCACCACCCCGCACTACGCCTCGCAGTCGGAGCTGTTCCCGTGGGCCTACGATGTGCCCGTCGCCGTGGGCGGCGCGCTCTGCCTGCCCGGCGACATCGTGGTGGCCGACGACGACGGCCCGGTCGTCGTGCCGCAGGGCATGGCCGACGACGTCATCACCGCCGCGCAGGACCACGAGGAGTGGGAGGTCTTCAGCCGCGAACGCCTCGACCAGGGTGCGCGGCTCAGCGACTACTACCCCCTGACCCCCGACACGCGAGAGGAGTACGAGGCGTGGCGTTCCACCCGAGTCGCCGGCCTCTGACGCCCCAGGCGGGCTCGCTCACGTCCGTCGGGCTCGGCTGCGCGCCGATCGGCAACCTCTACACGCCAGTGCACGAGGCCGACGCCGACGCCACGGTCGATGCAGCGCTCGATCGAGGCATCCGCTTCTTCGACACCGCACCGCACTACGGTGCCGGCGTCAGCGAGCTGCGCCTCGGGCGGGCGATCGCGGGTGTCGATCGCGACCGGCTCGTCATCGCGACGAAGGTCGGCCGGCAGATCGTCGATGCCGACGGCGTCGCCGTCGGCTCGGGCGGCACCGGGGCGGACACCATCGGCGACCTGAGCCGCGACGGAGTGCTCAGGAGCCTTGAGGGCAGTCTCGCCAGACTCGGCACCGATCGCATCGACCTGCTCTACCTGCACGATCCGGTCGACGTCGACGAGGCGCTCCGCGGTGCCTGGCCGGCTCTCGAAGAGCTGCGAGCGGCCGGCGTGGTGCGCTCGATCGGAGTGGGCATGGTGCGCAATGCACCGCTCACCCGCTTCGTGCTCGAGGCCTCCCCCGACGTCGTCATGGTCGCCGGCAGGCTGACGTTGCTCGATCGCACCGCCGAGCAGGAATTGCTGCCCGCCGCCCGCGAGCAGGGCGTCGACATCATCGCGGCCGGCGTCTACAACTCGGGCATCCTCGCGAATCCCATGGCCGCCCCGTACTTCGACTATCACGCGGCGTCGCCCGAGCTCATCGCACGGGCGACGGCGATCGAGGCCGTCTGCGACTCGTTCGGGGTCGCGCTCCCCCACGTGGCCGCCCGCTTCCCGCTTCGTCGGCACGCGGTCGAGGCCGTCGTCGTCGGCGCTCGAACGTCGGCGGAGGTGCATGATCTCGTCGCCGGCGCCGCCGCCGTCATCCCTGATGAGCTGTGGTCCGCGATCGACGCCATCGACACGGTAGACACGGTCGAATGACCGCGATGCGCATGGTCGACGCGCACGTGCACCTCTGGGACGTCGAGCGTGTGCACCTGTCATGGTTCCACGCCGCTCTCGGACTCGAAGCACAGGCCACAGCCACACGCTTCGAGCACGGTGCGGCGGAGCTCGTCGCCGACGACGTCGAGCTCCGAGCGGCGATCGCGGTGCAGGCGGGCGACACGGTAGGCGAGGCGGAGTGGCTCGTGCAGCACGCGGCCGCGAGCGGAGCGGTGCCGGCCGTCGTGCTCCAGTACGAACCGGGCGAGCCATGGGCCGGTGCGGTGCAGCCCGTGATCGACGCCGGTCCCGCCGCACCGGCGCCGCACGTCGCGGGGATCCGTGTGGCGACGCCGCAGGGCGCCGCGGACTTCTCCGATGTGACGGGGCTCGACCGCCTCGCCGAGGGTCTCGCGGCGTCCGACCGGGTGCTCGAGCTCCTGATCCGCCCGGAGCAGCTCGGCTCGGTGCGATCGCTCGCCGCGCGGCATCCGGGGCTCGTGATCGTGGTCTGCCATCTCGGGCTCGGCGGCGGCGAGCCCGATGGCGCATGGCGGGAGGCGCTCCGGTCGCTCACCCCCCACGACTCGGTCCTGGCCAAGGTCTCGGGCATCCACCGCGGCGACGCGGCTCCCGACCTGGCGCGAACGCGAATGATCGCATCGACCGCGCTCGACGCGCTCGGCGCCGAGCGACTCATGTTCGGCAGCGACTGGCCGATGTCGGCGAGGGTGGCGCCCTATCGGGAGATCGTCGCGCGAACGGCATCGGCGCTGCCGCCGCTCGACTCCGGGGCCGCCGATGCCTTCTGGAGCGGAACGGCGTCGCGCGCGTACGCGCTCTGAACGATCGCCTGCCTGCGTGCCGTGTGCCGGTCAGGGGGCGGCAACTGCGGCGATGCCCTCGCCGTCTTCGCCCAGCAGCAACCCGGCGGCGTGCGCACTGAAGAGCTCGGCCGCGTGCTCGGGGTCGTCGCCCTCGAGCGCGTCGAGGAGGCTCCGGTGCCAGTCGGCGACGATGTGCCAATCGCCGGCGAACTGCGGGTCCCCCAGCACGTGCATCGACCGTAGGCTCGGCTCCACGATGTCCCACATGCGCGGGAGGTAGGTGTTGCCGCTCGCCTCGATCACCGATCGGTGGAAGGCGAAGTCGAGCTCGCGGAACTCGGTCAGATTGCGATCGTCGGCCGCGCGGTGCATCGCCTCGATCGTCGCCGACAGGCGAGCGGATGCCTCGGCGTCGAGCCGCCCGCAGGCGAGACGCCCGGCCAGCCCCTCGAGGGCGGTGCGGGCGACCTTGGCCTGCTCGGCGTCTTCATCGGTGTACTCGGCGACGAAATTGCCCTGGTGCCGCACATGGGTGACGAGGCCCTCGTGCGCCAGCCGCTTGAGCGCGTCGCGCACGGGAGCCTGGCTGACCTGGAGCTTGCGCGCAAGCTGCGACTCGACGAGTTGCTCCCCCGGGGCGAGGGCCGCGTCCTTGATCATCGTCTTGATGAGGTCGTAGATCTGGTCGGACAGGAGGCCTCTGTCGAGTCCCTTGATCGTGCTCAGCGCATCCGTCACAGTGCCAGCGTACTCGACAATCGACTATCGAGAGCGGAGAGCCACGCGTCGGCGATCAGTCGGTGCCCGGCCATCGTGGGATGCACGCCGTCGGGCACGATCTCCCCCGACGCCGCGGCGGACGCCGCGTCCGTCATGAGCTCGTGCAACGGCACGACATCGGCACCGAACTCGCTGCCGAGCCGCGCGACGACCTCGCGCTTGGGCCCGAGGTCGTCGAGCCACGCCCGCTGATCGCCGCGCACCGGCACGAAGAACGGATCCATCAGCAAGAGGCGTGGATTCGACGCTGAGACCGCGTCGGCGAGGATGGTTCGGTAGCTGCGCTCAAAGGCCTCGGCGCTCGTCGGGTCGTCGGCGTCGAACCGCCGCCACATGTCGTTCACGCCGACGAAGACCGTGAGCACGTCGGGTCTCGAGGGAGTGACCTCCGCGCCCCATCGCCGCTCGAGGTCGACCGCGCGATCGCCGGAGATGCCGAGATTCACGACCGCGCTCGACCCGGACCGCGCGAGCAGCTCGGCTGCGAGCAGGCTCACGTAGCCGTCGCCGAGCGACGACGGGTCGTCGCGAACGCGGCCGCAGTCGGTGATGGAATCGCCGATGAAGACGTATCGGCTCATCGGGTCGCCTCCTTCGGAACGGAGAGGATGACGGGGCATTCGGCAACGGTGTCGATCACGACCGACAGGGTAGCGCCGTTCGGTAGCCGGATGTCGTGAGCGCCGGGATCGCCGACGAACACGATGACGGCCTCGGCTGTGTTCCAGAAGCGCAGCCACGGACCGCCGCCCGGTCCGAACGCATCGGCGGGATCCGCCCACGCGATGACCTCGGCAGGCGCATCGCCGAGCGCCGCACGCCACGCACCGAACCCCTCGAGCGCCTCCCGCTGCTCATCGGGGATCCGGCCAGAGGCGGTCGGGCCGACGTTGATGAGCAACCGGCCGCCTCTGGCCACGACATCTACCCAGTGCCGCGCCAACCCGCCGGCCGAGAGCATGCTCGCCGGATCCTCCGCCCGGTTATGCCCGAAGGACAGGCCGAGCCCGCGCGTGTGCTCCCACGGCTTGCCGGCCGTCTCGCGGTCCCGGAGCGATTCGTACTCACTCGTGAGGAAATCGGCATGCCGCACGCCCCAGCGATCGTTCACGACGCCGTCGGGAACCTGCTCGTAATAGTGCCGGAACAGCCCGTCGACCCCGTCGGGCCCCGGCGTCTTCCCGGCATCGGGCCAGTCGATGTCGTTCCAGAGGACATCGGGACGGAACCGCCGGATCAGGTCCCGGACGTGTGCGGTCGCGTAGCGGTGGTAGGCCGCGTCCATCGGGCGCGACGCGTACAGCTCGGGGTGCGTCAGGATCGGCCGCGGCGGCAGCACGTGCCAGTCGATGCCGCCGGAGTAGTAGACGCCGAAGCGCATGCCCGCATGCCGGACCGCACCGGCGAGATCGCCGACGAGGTCGCGCTGGGGGCCCCGCGCGACGGTGTTGCGCCCTCCCGTGCCCGGTGCGTTCCACAGGGTGATCCCGTCATGGTGCTTTGCCGTCGGGATCACGTAGTCGGCACCGGCACGCGCGAACAGCGCGGCCCATTCCTCCGGATCGAACTCCTCGGCACGCCATGCGTCGAGAAAGTCGTCGTAGGGCGCCCCGCCGTGCTCCTTCCGGTGCCACTCGGCGGCGGGGCTGCCCTCGATGCTCATCGTGTTCCAGTACCACTCGGCGTAGGGGTTGTGCGGAAAGTAGGCTTCATCGGACACGGTGCCGTTCTCGACGACCGATTCCGCCCACGCCGGCACGGAGTAGGCGCCCCAGTGGATGAAGACGCCGAGCTTCGCCCTGGCGAACCACTCCGGCAACTCCCGAACGAACTCGCCCGCGGTCTCTGCGACAGAGGCGCTCACCCGGCCACCCTCACCTTCACGGGCGCCGACACGGTCTCGCCGTTCGGATTCGTGAATACGGCGACGAGGACGTGGTCGCCGGGCGTGACGTTGGAGAGGGACGCCTTCGCCCGCTGGGCGGCGGGAGTCTTCGCCGAGAGCTCGCCCGAGGCGACGACGACTCCGTCGAGCTCGAGGCGGTACGCCGTCGCATTCGTGCCCCACCACAGGTCGGCCGTCGCCGTGAATACCCCGTCGACGTCCCAGTTGTCGTGGCTCACCACCGGCGCACCGGGCGCAGCATGCACGACGGTGACGGTCGTCGACGACGTCTCGGTTTCGCCCGTCGCGTTGGTGAGCACCCCGGTGTAGACATACGTTCCGTTCGGCTTGCCCGCGAATCCCGCCCGTGTCGTCTGACCCACGTCTCTCGTCGCCGTGGGCTTCGCGATGCTCACGAGCCTGCCGTTCTCGTAGAGCCGGAACGAAGTGCCGGGGGTACCGGACCACAGGTTCATCACGACCTCGTAGTTGCCGTCGTGCAGGCCGTAGGCCCACCCGCTGGTGTTCGACAGCGTCGCGCGGCCCGGCGCCTCGGTCGAGCCGTCGTCGCCCCCGACGGGTCGCAGTGCCAGGACGTTGGCCTCACCGTAGTGGTAGACGTTGAGGTATCCCGCGTCGGCGATCGGGTTCTCGGCTCGGGTGTCGAGGCCACTCCACACCGTGACTCCGTCGACTCGCAGCACCAGGCGCGTGCCGCCCTCGACGGCGACGGCGCCGAACTCGATCTCGTGCTCGGTGTTCGGCTCGATCGCCGTGTTCGGAATGACGTCCATCATCGTCTGCGCGGGCGTCCAACTCTGGAACTCGATCTGGTCCTCCTTGATGACGACGAGATAGCCCTTGTTGCCGTTCACCCAGGCGGGGTCGCCCGGCCGGTCGGAACGCGCCGAGAATCCGTACCAACCGCCCTCGAACTCGCCGAACGTCGCCTGGAACCGCAGGAGTCCGTCGCCGAAGGTCTCGCCGTCGTAGCCGTAGACGCCCTCGCCCGAGATGCGGATGCTGCCCTCGTCGAAGTCGACGGCCTCGCTCGCGGGCCAGTGAGCGGCATCCGCGAGCTGGTCGCCGAGGTCGATGACCGGATGCACCGTCTCCTGCACCTCGACCGCGACTGTCGCCGTGATGCCGGGGTGCGCTCGAGACGTCGCCGTGATCGTTGCAGTGCCGGATGCGACCGCGCGGATCTTGCCGGACTCGTCGACGGTGGCGACGTCGGCCGCGTCGGAGCTCCAGTCGAGTTGCGCGTTCGTGGCATCCGACGGGGTCACCGTGACGCCGAGCTGCCGGCTCTCACCGGGCTCGAGCGTGAGTTCGTTCGAGTCGAGGGCGATGTCGGTGACCGGCACGGCGACGATCGAGAACTTCACGTCGTCGAAGTCGAGGCTCGCGAACTTCTCGACGTAGAACCCGACCTTGCCCGATGCGCTCGGGTTGGGGTTGGCTCCCTCGATCATGAGCTCGCCATCGACGAAGACCTGGATCGAGGTGCTCTGCACCGCCATGCGCACGTCGTAGCTCGTGCCGGGTGCGAGGCCGGCGCCGGCGGGCAACGTGATCTCCTTCACGGTGCCCCAGTGCGCGTTGTAGATGGTCCAGTTCGAGCCGGCCTCCGAGTGCCGGTACCGCACGTAGCCGCCGGGGTTCGCACCGGTGCGGTCGTACACGAGCATGACGGCGCCCTCGGGCACGACCGCCGGGGTCGTCACCTCGTACTCCAGCACGTAGTCCGAGAACTCACGCGACAGTTGCGAGTTCGCACCGTTCACGATGCGGTAGACGCGGTCGCCCGAGGCATCCTCGACGATGCTGCGGTTCGGGTCGGTGAGCCAGCCGTTGCCGCCCGACTCGAAGTCGGTGAAGTGCATGACGCCGTCGCCGTCGGCGACGACGACGAGCGCTTCGTCGGTGATCGCCGGGTTCTCGGCCGAGACGACCGTGACCGTGGTCTCCCCCGGCGCGAGGGCGGTGATCAGGCCGGCCGCGTCGATGGTGGCGACCGCCGGGTCGCTGCTCGCGTAGCTCACCTCGCGGTTCGTCGCGTTCCACGGCACTGCTGCTGCGACGAACGACGCGGTCTTGCCGAGGTCGATCGTGAACTGCTCGCCCGGCAGGTGCAGCGCCTCGAGGGCGATCGAATCGGGTGAGACGGGGTGGCCGACCTTGCCCTGCGTGCCGATCTCCTCGAACGGGATCGCCGTGAAGCCGGGGATGTGGTCGAACACGGCGGCGTCCTCGGTCAGTCGGAAGTCGCCGGCCGCCCAGTCCACGAAGCCGGGGTCCTCGGTCGTCACCCAGTTGTCGGCGTAGTTCATGAGGTTTTTCACGTCACGGGCACCGTGCTCGTTCACCTGCGACGACCGTGCGATCGTGGGGTTCCAGCTGAGGTTCTGCTCGAAGACGTTGTTCGCCGGGAAGTAGTGGTTCTCTTCGAAGAAGGTCAGCAGCTCGGGGTACTTCTCGCCGTAGGGGGTGTCGACGAAGCCGTTGTTCGCCTCGAACAGATCCAGCCAACCGGGCATGTACGCCGTGTCGACCTTGTTGCCGGGCTCGTCGCCCATCCACATCTCGTAGTTGTCGTACGGCACGTGCGCGTCGACGAAGATGTTGTTGCGCGCGGTGATGTGGTCGCCCGAACCGCTCTTGATGGCGGCGTTGCCCATGCGCACGAAGATGTTGTCTTCGATCGTCAGCCCCATCGTGAGGTTGTCGGGGTAGATGCCCTCGACACCGAGCCTGCCGACGCCCGTGTCGTGGAAGTAGTTGCCGCGGATCACCGTGCCGCGTTGCTGCGGCGTCGCGCCGGCGTTCATGTAGATGGCACCGAGGTCCTGGAACGTCTTGCAGATGTCGTAGATCTCGTTGCCCTCGATGAGATGGTCGTTGCCGTGCACGATGATGCCCGGGTGCGGTGCATCGTGGATCTCATTGCCCCGCGCCACGTTGCCGACGCCGTCGAACATCACACCCGGGTTGTAGGCCTTGTGGTAGTACGCGAAGTCGTGGATGTGGGAGTTCTCGACGCGGTTGCGACCGGGTGCGAGAGTCGTCTTGTCGCCGCCCTGCAGCACGACGGGCACGCCGCCGATGTGGCGCAGGTGCGAGTCGAGCACTGCATGGTCGACGCCGCCGCGGTTCACGGGGATGCCGTCGTAGGTGTAGCGCCCGGGCGAGTTGATGAGCACGCCGCCGTCGGCGAAGTTCTGGACGTCGGAGTTCGCGACGGTCACGTTGCTGCCGCCGAGGATCACGGCGGCGTTGGCCCGGCCGTACTCCATCACCAGCTCGTCGAACGTGATGTGCGAGGCATCCGTCGTGCGGATCATCGGCTCCTTCAGCATCGTCGCCGTCACGTCGGCGTCGGTCGTCGCGAAGGCGGCGTTCGGCATGAAGTAGAGCACGCCGGTCGCGCGGTCGATGTAGTACTCGCCGGGTGCGTCGAGCTCTTCGAGGAGGTTCTGCGCGAAGTGGAAGTCCTCGAACCAGGTCTTCATGAGGCCCGACATCTCGCCGTATCGCAGGGTGATCGTCTTCGCCTCGGTGTCGATCGACTCGATCTTGTTGTACGACCACTCCCAGCTGTACCCGAAGATGCCGTCGAGCCAGACATCGTCGGCAGCGCCCCAGTACTGCGGCCGGTCGTAGGTGTAGCTGAACGTGCCGCCGCGTTCCTGCAGATCGGGATCCTTCTCGGTGGGGCCGACGTCGAGGATCTCGTCCATGCGCACTGTTCCAGCGTTGGGCCACCGCGCAAGGGTCATGCCCTCGCCGGCGACGTAGAGCTCCATCGGCGGCACGGTGCTGACGTCGTTGGCCTTCCAATATCCGTGGCGGCTCAGCTCGCCGAAGTCGGTGATGCCCTGCGCCTCGAGGTCGAACTGCAGCACCTTGCCGCGCGCTGATTCATCGACGATGCGGCCGAGTACGGCGTCGTCGGTCACGGGTGCGAAGCCATCGCGGTCGAGTTCGAGGCCACCGCTGAGTCGCGCCGTCTCGCCCGGGTACGAGCGGTAGGTGATCGGCGCCTCGGCGGAGCCGGAGTCCTGCTCCCCCAGTTCGAACGAGGCGGTGCGGGCATAGGTGCCCTCGCGGAGGAGCACGCTCACCCCGCCGGACGGCAGACCCTCCTGCTCCTTCAGTTCGCGGATCGCGTCGCGCGCACCCTCGAGGGTGGCGAGCGGATGAGCCTCGGTGCCATCGTTCGCATCGTCGCCGTCGGGAGCGATGAACACGGTGGCGCCCGGCTCCTCGGCGGTCGGTGCCGCATGCGCCGCGGTCTGCACGCCCATCGCGAGCAGGCACACCAGCACGACTGTTGACAGAAATCGCTTCATTGCGAGTGCTCCGGTCCTTGTTTGGCGGCCGCGAGGAGCGGCGCTCGATCGTCGTCGATCCATCGGACACGGCGTCGCGATGGCGGGAACGTTCGCGACGTTACACTAATCGATAATCGGTGACAACCAATCGATAGGAGATTAATCTGAAGCGTCCCGCCGCCGCACGACGTCGGGCGCGGAAGGTCGCCGCAACCCAGCGGGAGGCGGTCGAGGGCGGATCGAGTCCCGTCAGCCCAGGCGGGCGTCGAGGCGGTCGCGGCGGAACTGCCCGGCCGCGACGAGCACCGCGATGGTCACCGCGAAGATCGCGCACGTGACGAGGCCGAGCGGGCCTGCGACCCACGCCGGCGGCACCGTGGAGTCCGCCGCCACGACCAGCGCGCCGAGGCCTGCCGCCGCATTGAAGGCGCCGTGCCCGAACACCGCCGGCCACACCGATCCGGTGCGGAGCCGGGTCCAGCCGAGCAGCACGCCGAGCACCATGCAGGCGAGGATCATGAGCAGTACCCCGGTGATGTCGGTGAGCCCGAAGTTGTAGCCGAGCAGGATCAGCGGCGAGTGCCAGAATCCCCAGAACGCTCCGGAGACGAGGAGCGCCGGCCAGGTGCCGAGCGGCCGCAGCGCGGGCAGCAGCCAGCCGCGCCATCCGATCTCCTCGCCGAAAGCGAACGGCGCGTTGATGATCGCCCCGACCGGGATCATCACGAGCTGCATGGTGACGAGCAGCACGATCGGCGGGGCCGGCGTGCCGGGAGGCAGCAGGGTCTCGAGCTGCTCGGCGAAGCCCGAGAAGCCGACGAGGTCGAAGCGAGCGAGGCCGAGCAGGCCCACGACGACGAGCCCCGCCGCGATCAGCAGCGGCAGCACGACGATCGCGGCCGCCGACATGCCGACCGTTCGACCGACCGGCCGGAGCGGCCACATGCCGAGATCGCGCAGGATGCCGCGTGCACCGCGCCGTCCGCGCCGGCGCCGCTCCACGAGGAGCGCGGCGATCGTGGCGATCGCCGGGGTCAGCATCATGGCCGCGGCGATCACGGGCAGCAGCGGGTCGGCCATGCCGAGGCCGCGCACCCAGAGCGGCGAGGCGATGAGCCATGCGAGCCCGCACGAGACGATCGCGAAGACGGCGACCGCCGCCCACGGCACGGACGCCTCGAAGGACACCGCTTCGGGCACAGCGCCCGCCGTGGACACCGCGGGCTCGGGTGTCGTCGAGACGATCAGGTCGGCACGTTCATCGCTCACCTCATCGACGCTACCGACGGCGACCCGCTCGCGAATCCCCCGTGCGACGGAGTTCAGCGCTCCGCGTCGACCTCCCGGGCTGCCATTGCGTGACTCGCGACGATGTGCCCGTAGACGAGCCCCTGGCCGATCGTCGCGCCGGCGCCGGGGTAGCTCTCGCCGAACACGTTGGCCGCGGAGTTGCCGATCACGTAGAGGCCGCGGATCGGCGTGCCGTCTTCGGCGAGCGCGCGGCCCTCCGCGTCGGCGGTGATGCCGCCGCAGGTGCCGAGATCGGAGAGCACGACGCGGACGGCGTACAGCCCCGCGGGGTTCAGCGGGCGGAGGTTCGGGTTCGGCGCGATCGTCGGGTCGCCGTAGTAGCGGTCGTAGGCGCTGTCGCCCCGGCCGAAGTCGTCGTCGGCTCCCGCCGCGGCGAGCTCGTTGAACCGGTGGGCGGTCTCCCCCAGCGCGGCGGCCGGCACCCCCATCTGCTCGGCCAGTTCGGCCCATGACGAGCCGCGCACGGCGATGCCGTGCTCGTACCAGGCCTTCGGCAGTGCCATGCGCGGGAACACCTGCCCGCCGAGCAGGTAGCTGTTGCGGTACTCCTGGTCGAAGACGAGCCACATGGCGCCGACCGGCCGGCCCTCGCGCTCCCGCTCGAGCACATCGTGGCCGAACGACATGTAGTCCTCCGCCTCGTTGAGGAATCGCGAGCCCGAGGAGTCGACGATGAAGGAGCCGGGCAGCGAACGCTCGGCGAGCATCACGATCGGCCGCTCGCCGGGCAGCGGCGAGATCGCGGGGAACCACCACGCCTGGTCCATCAGGGCGACGCCGGCGCCGAGCTCCTGCGCGGCGCGGATCGCGTCGCCGGTGTTGCCGTCGGCGCCGAGGCTCCAGTCCTCGAGGGAGGCCGACTGCACGCTGCGTCGCAGCGCGAGGTCGTGGTCGAACCCGCCGGCGGCGAGCACCACGCCGCGCCGCGCGGTGATCGTGATCTCCCGGCCGTCGCGAGTGACGACCGCACCGATCACGGCGCCGTCGGCATCGGTCACGAGTCGCTCGAGACCCGCCCCCGTCCACACCGGGATGCCGGCTCGCACGACGCCGTCGAAGAGGCCCGCGGCGAGCGCACGGCCTCCGGCCGCGTACTCGCGACCGATGAGCTTGCCGCCGACGCCCTGGATCGCGCGCTTGATCGCAACGCCGAAGCCGCGCACCGGCGACTTCGACATGAGGTTCAGCCATTTGTAGTCGGCGCCCGTCACGGGCATCGGCAACGGCGCCTCCATCACCGCCGGCCGCAGTCGCGCGCGTTCCTTGCCGAGCCGGGCGACATCGAACGGGCGGCACTCGCAGCTGCGACCGGCAGGCGAGCCGCCGGGCAGCTCGGGGTGGTAGTCGGAGTACCCCTCGGCCCAGGTGAACCGCATGCGCGTCATGCGCTCGAGCATGCGCACCGTGTCGGGCCCGTGCTCGAGGAAGCTCTCCCAGCGCGGCTCGGGACTCGTTCCGTCGACCACCGCGCTCAGGTAGGTGCGGGCCTTCTCGGGCGAATCGTTCGCGCCGAACTCGTCGAGCACCGGGTTCGCGGGAATCCAGAACGCCCCGCCGGAGCGTGCCGTCGAGCCGCCGACGAAGTCGGTCTTCTCGATCACGAGCACCGCGGCGCCCTGCTCATGCGCGGAGAGGGCGGCGGCGAGCCCGGTTCCAGATCCGACCACGAGCAGGTCGATCGTCATGTTCTCGGTCATCTTCGGCGCGCTCCGTTGCATCGGCGGACAGTGGAGCCATCCTCGCCGATGTGCACGTCATGCACAATAGGCACGTCGTGCCATTCGGTCGCCGCAGTCGATCGAGCCGCCGGTCAGAGGAAGAGCTTGAACCCCACGTGGGATGCCGCGAAGCCGAGCCGCTCGTAGAAGCGGTGGGCATCGGCGCGACGCGCGTCCGACGTCAGCTGCACGAGTGCCGCCCCCTGGTCGCGCGCGTGGCCGATCGCCCACGCGATCATCGCCGAGCCGAGTCCGAGGCCCCGCAGTTCCTCCGAGACGCGCACGGCCTCGATCTGCATGCGCGTCGCGCCGCGTCGGGCGAGCCCCGGGATCAACGTGAGCTGCATCGTGCCGACCACCCGGCCATCGACAGTCTCGAGCACGGTCAGCGTCTGGGCGGCATCGGCGTCGATCGCCGTGAAGGCGCGCTCGTACGGTTCGAGCCCTTCGGCCGTAGGGGTCTCCTCGACGGCGCGGAGCGAGTCCGCGGCGATCAGCGCGACGAGCGCCGCGAGGTCACCGCGCTGCGCACGCCGCAGCGTGAAGTTGGAATCGCCGGCTTCGAGGGTCGCGAACTGCATGCACTCAACCTCTCACAGCGACGGGCAGCCGGATGCCGCGGCATCCGCTCGCCCCTACTCGGCGTCCTGGCCGAGCCGGCGCAGCAGGGCTGCGAGCGTCGCCTGCTCCTCGCGGCTGAGGCCGCGGAGCTCCTCGGCCTCGCGCTCGGCGAGGGTGCGCATCGCCGCGTCGACGCGGGTCGCACCCTCTGCGGTGAGCCGCACGAGCACACTGCGGCCGTCGCGCGGGTTCGGCCGGCGCTCGACGAGGCCGCGGCGGGTGAGGTTGTCGAGCCGGTTCGTCATGGCGGCGCTGCCGATCATGGTCGCCTCGATGAGCTGCGCCGGGCTGAACTCGTGCGGCGGCTCCTCGCGGCGGAGCGCGGCCAGCACGTCGAACTCCCAGACCGCGAGCCCCGCTCCGCTGAACGCACTCGCGCGCAGCCGGCCGAGGCGATTCGCCACCCGCCGCAGCCGCGACATGACGTCGAGCGGAGTCAGGTCGACACCGGGCAGGCGATGCGACCAGGCGTCGATCAGCAGGTCGACCTCGTCATCGCGGTCACCGCGCTCACTCACGCTCCGGGGCATACCAAACGGTATCCCGTCGAGGCCCGTCGAACACATTTCCGGTGCCCGAGATGACGGATGACCCGCACTCGGCGATCACCGATCGAAACTGCGTCAGACTGGAAGGGTGCCGATTCGCACCTGCGCCGGCCGCTGGGAGGAACAGTGACCCTCGATCGAACGACGACCGTCGACGGCCTGCTGCCGTCGGGGCTCCGTCGCGACTTCCCGTACCTCGATCAGGAGTTGAACGGGCATCCGCTCGCCTACCTCGACTCCGGCGCGACCGCGCAGCGGCCGCTCGCCGTGCTCGACGCCGAGCGCGCCTACCTCGAGCACTCGAACGCTGCCGTGCACCGGGGCGCTTCGACCCTCGTCGGCACCTCGACGACCGCGTTCGAAGACGCGCGAGAGACCGTCGCGCGTTTCGTTGGCGCGGGCAGCCGCGAGATCGTGTGGGCCTCGAACGCGACCGACGCGATCAACATGGTCGCGCTCGGCATGGCGGATGCCTCGGCCGGCCTCGGCGGCCCCGAGGCCGAGATCTTCCGGCTCGGGCCCGGCGACGAGATCGTCGTCACCGAGGCCGAGCACCACGCCGACCTGATCCCGTGGCAGCGCCTCGCGGCGAAGACCGGGGCGACGCTGCGCTGGATCGCCGTGAACGACGACGGAACGTGGACGATCGACGACGCGGCATCCGTCATCGGTCCTCGCACCCGGCTCGTCGCCTTCGGGCACGTCTCGAACGTCACCGGGTTCCTCGCCCCCGCTGCCGAGGTCGTCGAGCTCGCCCACCGTCACGGCGCGCTCGTCATGCTCGACGCCTGCCAGTCGGTGCCGCACCGCCCCACCGACTTCGCCGAACTCGGCGTCGACTTCGCCGCCTTCTCGGCGCACAAGATGCTCGGTCCGACCGGCATCGGCGTGCTCTACGGCCGCGAGCACCTGCTCGACGCGCTGCCGCCGGCACGCACCGGCGGATCCACGATCACGACCGTGACCATGGAGTCGGCGGCGTTCCTGCCGGCGCCGCAGCGCTTCGAGGCCGGCACCCAGCCGGTCTCCCAGGCCGTCGCCCTCGCCGAGGCCGTGCGCTACCTCGACGCGCTCGGAATGCACAACGTGCACGCCCATGAGACGGCGCTCGCAGAGCTCCTCGTCGAAGAGACCTCCCGAGTCACTGGCGTGCGCCTCGTCGGCCCTCCCCCGGGCAACCCGCGCGCCGCCCTCGCGAGCGTCGACGTGCCCGGCGTGCACGCCCACGACGTCGGCCAGTTCCTCGACTCGCAGGGCATCGCCGTGCGCGTCGGCCACCACTGCGCCCAGCCGCTGCACCGCCGACTCGGGCTCCGCGCCACCACCCGCGCGAGCGCCTACGTCTACACGACGGCCGACGAGGTGCGCCGGTTCGCGGCGGCGCTCGCCGAGGTGCGCGGATTCTTCGGGGTCGACGCATGAGCGATCTGTCGGGGCTCTATCAGGAGCTCATCCTCGACCACTCGCGCCGCCGACTCGGCGACGGCGAGCTCGCCGAGCCGCACGCGACGCACCACGAGCTGAACCCCACGTGCGGCGACGAGATCACGATGGGCATCCGCCTCGATGCATCCGGAACCGTGCTCGAGGCGATCGGCTGGACCGGTGACGGCTGCAGCATCTCGATGGCCTCCGCCTCGGCGCTCACCGAACTCGCCGCCGGTGCCGACCTCGACCGGGTGCGCGAGCTCATCGACGGGTTCCGCTCGATGATGCGTTCGCAGGGTGCCGGCGAGGCCGACGAGGAGCTGCTCGGCGACGCGATCGCCTTCCACGGCGTCTCGAAGTACGTCATGCGCGTGAAGTGCGCGATGCTCGCGTGGGTCGCGCTCGAGGCGTGCATCGCTGCGGCGAGCACGGACGCCGCGCGCTCCTGAGCGGGCCGATTCGGCCGAGCACGTCGCGGGGCATCTGAGCAGGCTCCGCTCAACGCCGCGCCTCGGCGACCGACGAGGGGTCGGTCGGAGATCTCCCTGATCCTGAGCATTTTCTGAACCCCTCACCCGCCGCCGTGCCACCCGGAGGCGGCGAGGTTCCGCTGCCCGCGCGCAGTCCGAGTGATCGTTTATGATCAATACGGGCAATAATCAATCAACTCTTGACACCTATCGATCAGGCCAGCAGGGTATGGGATACCGAGCATCACCGAGCATTCCCTAACCCACCTGGAGAGTGTCATGACGCGTTTTCTCACCGTTCCCCGCCCGACCGAGGAGCCGATCACCGCTGATCGGGACTCGGGGGCATTCGGCTTCAGCCGGCGAAACCTCCTCGGCGGAATCCTCGCCGGCGTCGCCGTCACCGCCGTCGTTCCATCGGTCGCCGACGCGGCGATCATCCCCGCCCGGAAGGGCGGCGCCACGTCGATGGCGAACGAGCCGTTCGAAGCCGTCGACGTCGTCAAGATCGGCCTCATCGGCCTCGGCAACCGGGGCATGGGCATGCTGAACGGATGGGTCGACGTGCCCGGCACCGCCGTCACGGCGGTGTGCGACATCCGTGCCGATCGGGCGACGAGGGCGGCCGACCGGGTCGCCGGCAAGGGCAAGCCACGGCCCCGCGAATACGGCGGCAGTGATGAGTCGTTCCAGAAGATGCTCGACACCGAAGAGCTCGATCTGGTGTACATCGCGACGCCGTGGGAGTTCCACTACGCGCAGGGCAAGGCCGCCCTGCTCGCGGGAGCGCACGCGGGAATCGAGCTGCCGATCGCGACCGAGCTCGACGAGCTCTGGGATCTCGTCGACACCTCCGAGCGCACACGCAAGCACCTGTTCCTCGCCGAGAACTGCTCGTACGGGCGCAACGAGCTCGCGATGCTGAAGATGGCGCACGAAGGCGTCTTCGGCGACGTGACGAGCGGCCACGGCGGCTACCTGCACGACCTCCGTTCACTGCTGTTCGCCGACGGCTACTACACCGACGACTGGCGCCGGCTCTGGCACACCCGCAGCACCGCGAGCTTCTACCCGATGCACGGTCTCGCACCGATCGCCGCCGCCATGGACATCAACCGGGGCGATCGCCTCGACACGTTGACGGCGACGGCGACGGCTGCACGCGGCCTCGCCGACTATCGCGAACGCTTCGTGCCCCGCGACCACCGCTCGTGGAAGGAGGAGTACATCAACGGCGACCTCGTCACGTGCATGATCACGACGGCGAACGGCCGCACGATCCGCGCCGAGCACAACGTCAGCCAGCCTCGCCCGTACAGCCGCATCAACACGCTCGAAGGCAGCAGGGGCATCTTCGAGGACTACGTCGGCGGTGACTCGACGGGTGCCCGCATCTACGCGGAGCCGTACCACGGCGGTGACACCTGGCGCGGCGCGAGCGCGATGCGCACGGAGTTCGACCACTGGCTCTGGAAGGACCTCGAGGGTCCGGCCGCCGGCGGCGGTCACGGCGGCATGGATTACATCCTGCAGTGGCGGATCGTGCAGCAGATGCGCGCCGGACTCGTGCCCGACATCGACGTCTACGACTCCGCCGCCTGGTGCGCGCCTGTCCCGCTCAGCGTGAAGTCGCTCGAGAAGGGCGGCAAGCCCGTCGAGGTGCCCGACTTCACCCGCGGCGAGTGGAAGAAGCTGCGCCTCGGCCTCGACTCCACCCACTCCGCCATGCCCGCCGTCGTCTGATCGATCAGCTGAGAGAGGATTCACCATGTCGATGAAGTTCCTTCGCCGCGCCGCGATCGCCGGCGTGTTCGTGCTCGCCGCGTCCACCTGGTCGACGTCGGCCGTGGCCGGCGCCTTCGCCGAGGAGTCGCCCGCCGCGACCGCGCCGCCCGCCGCCTCCGACGCATCGGAGACCGCAGCACCCGAGACCGAGGCCCCCGAGTCAGCGGCGCCCGAGACCGAGGCGCCCGAATCGGAGGCACCCGCCGAGGCGCCGGCCGCCGAGTCGTCGACGTCGTCGGATGCCGCAGAACCCGAGGCGCTCGAAGCGGCAGAGCCCGCGCCCGAGATCGTGGTGTCGATCCCCGAGGTCGATCTCGACGGCCCGGCGATCGCCGAGGTCGAGGTCACCGTGTCGAACGACTCGTCCGAGAAGATGAGCTCGGTCGTCGTCTCCTTCGCGGGTCCCGTCGGCTGGCAGGTCGTGCCGTCGAGCCAGAAGGTCGACGCGATCAAGCCGGGCCGCGACCAGACCGCGACCTTCCAGATGCGCGTCCCCGAGAAGCGCCCCGGCTTCGCACTGCGCGTCTTCACCTCGACGGTCACCTACAAGGGCGGTGACGGCGCAGGCAGCGCGACCGGCATCCGTGCGATGCCGACAACGCCGCCGACCGATTCGCTCGCCGCGCTCTTCAACAACGTCGCCATCACGGCTCTGTCGCAGACCACCGCCGGCAACTTCGACGGCGAGGGCAACACGTTCTCGGCGGAGCAGCTCGCCGCGGTGGGCGCCGCACCGGGCGCCCAGCTCGAGGCGCTCGGAGCCACGCTCACGATGCCGTCGTCGCAGCCGGGCACCGCCGACAACGTCACGGCCGCCGGGCAGGCGCTCCGCATCGGCGCGCAGGGCCAGCGTCTCGTCTTCCTCGGCTCCGGTTCCAGCCTCAACGCAACCGGGACCGCCACCGTGTTCTACACCGACGGCACGACCAGCTCGGGCGCGATCGGCTTCCCGAACTGGTCGTTCCACGACGAGAATGCGCACGGGGCGGAACTCGCGGTCTCGACGAACGGCCGGAACCGACCGAACGGATACGGAGACGCCGCCTATCAGTACCGCATGTTCGCGCATTCGGTGCCGCTGACGGCGGGCAAGACGGTCGACTTCGTCGTGCTGCCGACGAACAGCTCGATGCACATCTTCTCGATCGCGGTCGCTCCCTGATCCGCTCGCGCTGATCGATTCGCGCCCGGCCGATGATCATCGGCCGGGCGCGAACGCGTTGGCACGGGCGATCGCGAGCGAGCGCGAGCGGATCAGGGCGTCCACCACGGCCGCAGCGGCAGGTCGCCCGTGCCGCCGCGCTCGTCGGGTCGCACGGCGAGCACCTGGTGCAACTGGATGCCGCCCGTCTCGAAGGCGAGCCGTGAGCCCGCCATGTAGAGGCCCCACACCTTCGCCGTCGGCAGTCCGACCTCGGCGACCGCCTCGTCCCAGTGCTCGACGAGGTTCGCACACCAGTCGCGCAGCGTGAGCGCGTAGTGCAAGCGCAGGTTCTCCTCGTGCATGACCTCGAGTCCGACGTCTTGCGCCTCGGTGATGATGCGACCCGAACCGGTCAGCTCCCCGTCGGGGAAGACGTAGCGGTCGATGAACCCCTTCGCCGCAGGCTCCGAGCGGTTGTCGGGACGCGTGATGCAGTGGTTCAGCAGCAGCCCGCCCGTGCGCAGTCGCGACTGCAGGAAGGTGAAGTACGACGCGTAGTTCCTCACGCCGATGTGCTCGAGCAGGCCGATCGACGAGACCGCGTCGAAGCCCGACTCGGTGATGTCGCGGTAGTCGCCGTATCGCACCTCGGCGAGGTCGCCCAGCCCCTCGGCGACGATGGCCTGCTGCGCCCACGCCGTCTGCTCGGCCGACAGCGTCACCCCGAGCGCCCTGACACCGCGGCGGGCGGCGTAGCGAACCATGCCGCCCCATCCGCAGCCGACGTCGAGCAACCGGTCTCCCGGCTGCAGCCGCAGCTTCTCGAAGACGAGCCGGTACTTGTTCTCCTGCGCCTCGTCGAGCGAGGCGTCGGCATCGGGGTAGCACGCGCACGTGTAGGTCATCGACGGCCCGAGCACCCACTCGTAGAAGGTGTTCGAGACGTCGTAGTGGTGGTGGATCGCCTCGGCGTCGCGGCTCCTGCTGTGGCGGAGCCCCTCGGCGACGCGGCGCCAGCGCGGCGGCGCCTCCTGCGGGGGCGGCGCGATCGGGCGCAGGTGCTCGAGCCCGATCGACCGGATGACGTGGGCCATCGTGCGCGGCGGCGGCAGCTTGAACACGAGCTCGTCGGCGAGCGCCTTCAGCAGTTCGTACGGATCGCCGGGGTGCACGCCGTGGATGTCGATGTCGCCGGCGATGTACGCACGGGCCAGGCCGAGGTCGCCGCGCCCGGTGGCGAGGTAGGTCGTGCCCCGCGAGCTCTTCAGCTCGATGCCGAGCGGCGCGTCGGGCGGCCCGGCCGAGCTGCCGTCATAGGCGGTGAAGCGCAGTGGCAGCCGCCCGCCGGCGAAGATCTCGAGGATCTCGGCGAGGGTGAGCTTGCCCGAGGCATCCGGTGCCTCGTGGTGCTCGGGTGTCTCCGCCGTCTCCGCCGCCGTGCCCTTGGTCGTGGTCATCGTCGTTGCACCGCCTTCGCATAGAGGTCGAGGAGTCGGGAATCGGGGTCGTAACGGGCCTTGGCAGCCCGGTAGGCGTCGCCGCCGTAGAGCGCGTCGAACTCCGCTCGGGAGTAGAAGGCGTCGGAGTAGAGCGACTTGTGGCCGTCGAGCGCGCTGACCTCGCGCTCGATGCTGCGATTCGTCTCACCCTCGCTCGCGCCGACCGGCACGGTCGACCAGAAGCCGACGTTGACGTAGCTGCGGTGCGGTTCGAGCGGGTAGAGCGGCCAGGCGTCGTCGCCCCGGAGCTGCAGCGGGCACAGCCAGATCGGCTCGATCGGCACGTTCGCGAGGAACCAGTCGACGAACTCGGCGCACCGCTCGATCGGCACCTCGACGTCCTGGATGACGCGTTCGCGCGGCGGCAGCCCCTTGGCAGCCTCGATGCGGTTGCCGAGGTCGTAGCGTCGTTCGAGGCGCATGAGCGTCGCATACGACCTGCTGCGCCGCAGCCGGCGCGGCCAGAGCCTGCGAACGAGCGGATGCTGCGCGCCGAACGCCTCCGAGCACCAGAACCAGTCGGTGTCCCAGCGCCACAGGTAGTCGTGCGTGGTGAGGCGGTCGTGCGCTGCCCGCCCGTCGTGCTGGAGGGAGCGGTAGAAGATCCGCTGCCCGGTGTAGTCGCTGACGGGGCCGGATGCCGCGGTGCGCCTGCCGATGCAGAGGTACGACTCCTCGGCGCTGAACACGACGCCATCGAGGTAGTCGACGACGACGCCGTCGAGTCGGCCGGTCCGGGCGATGTCCGCCATCGCGTCGACGAGGTCGGGGATGGCGTGGAATCTCAGGTGCGTGAGCGCGACGAACGGCAGCACGGGCTCGAGCTCGATGCGCAGGCGCACCGCGTACCCGAGCGTGCCGTACGAGTTCGGGAAGGCGCGGAAGAGGTCGGCGTGCTCGGCCGGCGATGCCGTGACCAGCTCCCCCGCACCGGTGAGGATGTCCATCTCGAGCACCGACTCGTGCGGCAGACCGCTCCGGAACGACGTGGACTCGATGCCGAGACCCGTGACCGCCCCGCCGAGGGTGATGGTCTTCAGCTGCGGCACGACGAGCGGCGCGAGTCCGAACGGCAGTGTCGCCGCCACGAGGTCTTCATAGGTGCACACGCCCGCCACGTCGGCGGTGCGCGCCTCGACGTCGATCGAGATGACGTTCGTCAGTCCGGAGGTGTCGAGGCCCGGGGCATCCGTCGCGGCCCTCGACCTGAAGAGGTTCGAGGTGCGCTTCGCGAGCCGAACCGGCGAGCCCGGCGGCACTGCCCGATAGCTCGCGAGCAGGCGCTCGACGCCGGCGGCGTGAGTGGTGCGTGCATCGGTCGCGACTGCGGACACGCCTCCAAACTAGTCCGCGGTGCGGTCGGGCGCATCAGCTCCCGCGCATGAGAGGGTCGCGCCGGCACCGACGCGTCGGCGGGTGCTGGCAGACTCGGGGCATGACGACGGAGATCGGCACTCCCGGCGGCACCCCCGAGCGCCCGGCGCGTTTCTTCGCCACGCCCGAGGAGTTCCGTGCGTGGCTCGAGGCCAACCACGACACGGCCACCGAACTCTGGATGGGGCTCTACAAGAAGCACGTGCCCGATCGCGGGCTGACCTGGGAGCAGGCGGTGCCCGAGGCCCTCTGCTTCGGCTGGATCGACTCGGTCTCCCAGCGCATCGACGACGATGCGCGCCGCCAGCGGTGGACCCCGCGCAAGGCCACGAGCACCTGGTCGAGCGTCAATATCGCGCTCGTCGAGCAGCTCACGGCTGCGGGGCGCATGCACGATGCCGGCATCGCGGCGTTCGAGCGACGCCGTGAGGATCGATCGGGCATCTACTCCCACGAGAACCCCGATCAAGAGCTTCCTGCCGAGGCCGCGGCCCGGCTCGCCGCCAGCCCGGCCGCCTCCGCGTTCTGGCAGGCCGCGACCCAGACGTACCGCCGCCAGGTCACGCACTGGGTGCTCTCCGCGAAGCAGGAGGCCACGCGCGAGCGGCGGCTCGCCCAGCTCATCGACGACAGCGCGGCCGGTCAGCTCGTGCCCTTCCAGCGCTACGGCGAGACACCGAAGTGGGCAGAGCGGGCCGCCGAGGCGGCGCGTGCCGCGGCATCCGCGACGACGACGGACTGACCGCGCGCGATCAGGCGCCGAAGAACCCGACCGCCGCTTCGCGGAACACCCGCGAGCCGGGCGCGTTGAAGTGGTGCCGCGACGGCAGTTCGACGAAGGTACCGTTCGGCGTCGCGCGAGCGAGCAGCTTCGACTGCGCGAGGATCGCGTCTTCGCTGCCGGTGGCGAACAGGATCGGCTGCAGCGGCGGGTGCGCGACGTCGGGATCGGCGTCGCCGAGCCGCATGCCCTCGGCGAGCGCGACGAGCGCACGCAGGTCGTTGCCGGCCACCCGCTCGGCGAGGGTCACGTAGTTGCGGGTCACCGGATCGGTGACGGGGGTGCCGTGCTCGGCGAACGCCCGTGCCTCCGCGATCTGCAGCCGAGCGAGCGGCCGCCCGTCGGGGATGCCGCCGAGCACGGCACGCTCGACGTGGTCGGGCACCTGTACCGCGACCTGCCAGCCCACGCGCGCGCCGAGCGAGTAGCCGGCGTACAGCACGGAGTCGAGCAGGTAGGTGTCGAGCACGGTGGTGATGTCGTCGACGAAGGCGTCCATGCCGTAGGCGGATGCCTCGTGGGGCTTGTCACTGGCACCGTGGCCGCGCTGGTCGATGCCGAGCACGCGGTATCCCGCGCGAGTGAGGTCGCGCACCCACCCCGTGCTCACCCAGTTGTCGCGGCAGCTCGACGCGAAGCCGTGCACGCAGAGCACCGTCGGCGCGTCCTCTTCGCCCCAGAGGTAGGTCGCGATGCGGATGCCGTCGCCCGACATCACGTACTGCGGCGAGGGCATCTCGGTGAGGGCGGGGAGCGCGGCATCCATGTCTGCCATTCTCTCGTCCTGCGAGCGGATGTCACGGAGCGGAGCCGCCTCGGCCGAAGGTACGAGCCGGGTCGGGCCGATCGCCCGATGTCGCACCGGCCCATTCCCACGAGCATCGGGGCATGACCGAAGCATCCGCTCGCCCAACCGTGTCGCGCACGGCACCCAGCCGCCGGGAGTGGCTCGCACCCGTCGGCCTCATCCTCCTGAGCCTCGTGCCGGTCTTCGCCGGCAGCATGCGGCTCACCGAACTCGCGAGCGACCCGGCCGTGACGGCCGACAACGCGCGGTTCGTCGTCTTCCCGGCACCGGTCGTCGTGCACATCGTCGGCGCGACCGTCTTCGCGCTGCTCGGCGCCCTGCAGTTCGCACCGTCGCTGCGTCGTCATCGCTGGCACCGCATCTCGGGGCGCATCGTCGCCCCCGCCGGTCTTCTCGCCGCCCTCTCGGGCCTGTGGCTGACGGCCTTCTCCGAGCTGCCCGCCTCCGATGGGCAGGCCCTCGCCGTCATCCGACTCGTGTTCGGCACCGCCATGGCCGCGAGCATCGTCGTCGCGTTCGCGGCCGTGCGGCGCGGCGACATCCGCAGGCACAGCGCCTGGATGACGCGGGGCTACGCGATCGGCCTGGCCGCAGGCACGCAGGTGTTCACGATGCTCCCGTGGTTCCTGCTGTTCGGCGTGCCCGACGTGAACGTGCGCGCCGCGCTCATGGCCGCCGGCTGGCTGATCAACCTCGCCGTCGCCGAGCTCGTCATCCGGCGCCGCGACGCCCGCGGCATGTTCCGTCCTTCCGGCCGATCCGCCCGTGCCGCTGCCGTCCTACGATGAGGGCATGACGAGCCCCGTCCGCTCGCTGTGGGACGCGCCGGCCGCGTCGCCGCCGCCGCCCCGCCGCGTCTGGCGCGATTGGGTGCTGGTGGCGGTCATCCCGCCGCTCGTGCTGCTCGAGGCGTCGCTGCGCGCCGACGTGGCCTGGCGCTGGCTCTGGGCCGTCGTGCTCATCGCCCTCGTGCCGACCCTGCTCTGGCGGCGCACCCGTCCGCTGCTCATGCTCGCCATCGCCTTCGGCACGGGTGCGGTCGTCGCCGTGGCGACGGGCGGCGACCCGCAGCTCGCCGCGACCGCCTACATGCTCGTGCTCGTCTACGCCGCGTTCCGATGGGGCGACGGCCGGGCGCGCATCGTCGGCGCAGTCCTCCTCGTCGCCTCGACGACGCTCTCCCTCGCGTTCGGACCGATGACGCTCACCGACCTCGTCGGCGGCACCGCCGTGCTCGTCGCCACCATCTCGCTCGGCGCGGCCTTCCGTTGGCGGGCCGGCTCCCGCGCCCGTGAGCTCGACCGGGTGAAGGTCGACGAGCGCGAGCAGCTCGCACGCGACCTGCACGACACCGTGGCGCACCACGTCTCGGCGATCGCGATCCAGGCGCAGGCGGGCACGGCGCTCGCGGCCACCGACCCCGATGCCGCCATCGCGGTGCTGCGCACCATCGAGGGAGAGGCCTCGCGCACACTCGCCGAGATGCGCTCGATCGTGCGGGTGCTGCGCCGAGCGGATGCCGCCGAGCTCGCGCCCGGGCCGGGCCTCGGCGATCTCGGCGGACTCGCATCGACGGGCGCCTCCGCGGCCGGTGCCGCTGCGACCGACGCGCCGCTCGTCGTGGTGCAGGTCACCGGCGATGCCGAGTCCGTGCCGCCCACGATCGGCGCGGCCGTCTACCGCATGGCCCAGGAGTCGGTCACGAACGCCCGGCGCCATGCGCGCAGGGCCACTCGCGTCGAGGTGCTCGTGCGGGTCGATGCCGCCGGCATCCGGCTCGACGTGCACGACGACGGCGGCCCCGTGGCATCCGCCGCCGCCGGCTTCGGCATCATCGGCATGGTCGAGCGCGCGACGCTGCTCGGCGGCACCTGCTCGGCCGGCCCCGCGCCCGAGAGCGGCTGGACCGTGACCGCGGCACTCCCCCGCAGCGGGTGGTCGACATGACCGTGCGCGTGCTGATCGCCGACGACCAGGAGCTCGTGCGGGCGGGGCTCCGGGTGCTCCTCGACACGCAGCCCGACATCGAGGTGATCGCCGAGGCCGCCGACGGCGCCGAGGCGATCGCCCTCGCACGGCGGCTGCGGCCCGACGTGTGCCTCCTCGACATCCGCATGCCGGGCACCGACGGCCTCGAGGCGACTCGGGCGATCGCCGGTCCGGATGTCGCGGAGCCGATCCCGGTCGTCGTGATCACGACCTTCGACCTCGACGAGTACGTCTACGCGGCGCTGCGGGCCGGAGCTCGAGGGTTCCTCCTGAAGGACGCCGGCCCGGCGATGCTCGCCGAGGCCGTGCACGCCGCCGCTCGCGGCGACGCCCTCATCGCGCCCAACGTGACCGTGCGGCTGCTCGAGGCGTTCGCCGGGTCGGAGCCCGCCGACCCGCGGGTCGCCGCGCGTTCCGTCGCTCCCGTCGAGCCGCTCACCGGCCGCGAGCACGAGGTGCTCGCAGCCGTCGCCCGCGGCCTCGGCAACACCGAGATCGCCGGCGAGCTGCACATCTCGCTCAGCACCGTGAAGACGCACATCGCGAGCCTCATGACGAAGCTCGGCGCGCGCAACCGCGTCGAGCTCGCGATCTGGGCACTCGGCGAAGGCCGCAGTCGTCGCGATTGAGGCCTTCGGGCAGGGGTGCGGGGTCAGCCCTGGAAGTCCTCGGGATCCACGTCCTCGAGGAATCGCTTGAACTCGTCGAGCCGCTCCTCGTCACCCGTCTCGGTGCCGAAGTCGACCAGCTCCGCCGGGACGCCGGCCACCTCCAGCACGTCCTCGGCGACCCAGATCGTCGCGTCCGCGCGCAGGGCGAGCGCGATGGCATCCGACGGCCGGGAATCGATGGTCTGCGGTCCCGAAGGGGTGGTGAGCGAGATCTCTGCGAAGAACGTGCCCTCGTCGATGCGGGTCAGGTCCACCCGTTGGAGCTCGGCCCCGACGGCGGCGAACAGCGTGACGATGAGGTCGTGCGACAGCGGCCGGGGCGCCTGCCGCCCCTCGAGGGCGATGAGGATCGACGTGGCCTCCTGCGAGCCGATCCAGACCGGCAGCACGAGCCCGGTTCCCGTCTCCTCGTGCAGGGGTTTCAGCAGCACGAGACTGCGTTGCAGGGAATCGAGCGCGATTCCGAGGACCCGGACCTGGACCACTTGCCTCCCCCTGACGATCGGGCGTGACCCTGCCATCGTACGTCCGGCGCCGCCCGGCCGCCCCGGTGACCGGGCGGCGACACTGAGCGGGCCGTCCACCCGAATCGCGGCATGCCCGACTAGGCTCGGCCTCGGCGGCAGCGAGGAAGAGCCGAGGGGAGCCATGGCGAACGCACTCACCGAAGACCAGATCGCGATCGTCGACGCGGTACGCGAATTCACGGCAGCCGAGCTCGCCCCGTTCGCGAACGAGCGCGACCAGCTGAAGCAGTTCCCGATCGAGGCGCTCGAGCACGCCGGCCGGCTCGGCCTCGGCGGCATCTACGTGCGAGACGACGTCGGCGGTTCCGAGCTCGGCCGGTTCACGGCCGCGCTGGTCTTCGAGGAGCTCGCTCGGGGCGACACCACGATCGCGGCCTACCTGTCGATCCACAACATGGTCGCATGGATGATCGACCGCTACGGCGACGACGCGCAGCGCGAGCAGTGGCTGCCCTCGCTCACGACGCTCGTGGACCGAGGCAGCTACTGCCTCACCGAGCCGTCGGCGGGGTCGGATGCCGCGGCGATCACGACGACCGCCAGGCGCGACGGCGACGAGTACGTGCTGAACGGCGTGAAGCAGTTCATCTCGGGCGCCGGGTCGTCCGCGGTGTACCTCGTCTTCGCACGCACCGGGGAGCCCGGGTCTCGCGGCATCAGTGCGATCATCGTGCCCGCCGCGGCACCCGGTCTCTCATTCGGACCCGACGAGAAGAAGATGGGCTGGAATGCGCAGCCGACGCGCCAGGTCGTGCTCGAGGACGTGCGGGTGCCCGTCGGCAACCGCCTCGGCGCAGAGGGCGACGGCTTCGCGATCGCGATGTCGGGGCTCGACGGCGGGCGGGTGAACATCGCTGCCTGCTCGATCGGCGGCGCGCAATGGGCGCTCGACCAGACCCTCCGCTACGTGAAGGAACGCGAGACCTTCGGGCATCCGCTCAGCGACCACCAATCGGTCGTCTTCACCCTCGCCGACATGGCCACCGACCTCCATGCCGCCCGGCTGCTCGTGCACGATGCCGCCGAGGCGATCGATGCCAAGAGCCCCGATGCCACCTCGAGGTGCGCGATGGCGAAGCGGTTCGCGACCGACGCCGCGTTCACGGCCGCGAACAGCGCCCTGCAGCTGCACGGCGGCTACGGCTACCTCTCGGAGTACGGCATCGAGCGGGTCGTGCGCGACCTGCGCGTGCACCAGATCCTCGAGGGCACGAACGAGATCATGCGCATGATCGTCGGCCGGCGACTGCTCGGCCGCTGACGCGAGCCCCGGGCTCCTGCGCACCCGCGCACCCGCGCACCCGCGCGGCGCGCCGTACCTCAGCCCTCGACCGTGAGCATCCCGTGGTGCAGCAGGTCGAGGTAGTTCTCGCTGATGCTCGCCGCCGTGTGGCTGCCGCCGGGGCGGAACCAGAACACCGTCGACCACACCGCGTCACGGATGAACCGGAACGCGAGGCGGGGATCGATCGTGTCGCGGAACACGCCGGTGGCCTGCCCCTCCATGATCTGCTCGAGCCAGAGCTCCTCGATGCGCACCGCCCCGTCGGCGAGGAACTCGAACCCGGGCTGGGTCATGAGGAACCCGGTCTCGTTCTGATAGATGCGCACGTCGTCGGGCCGCTGCTCGATCGTGAGGAAGGCGTGCTCGATCAGCTGGTCGAGGCGCGCTCGTGCACTGCCCCCGCTCGCGGCGATGCGCTCGAACGCCGAGAGCGTGTCGTGCTGGAACCCGTGCAGGATCTCCTGCAGCACCGCCTCCTTCGAGGCGAAGTGGTGGTAGAGGCTGCCCGAGAGGATGCCGGCTTCGTCGGCGATGTCGCGCACCGTCGTCGCCGAGTACCCGCGGGCGGCGATGAGCCGTCTCGCGATGACGATGATCTGGTCGCGCCGTTCGGAACCGTCGCCCACGTCAGCGCCCGCTGACCTTGCCGAAGAGGCGGGCGATCGGCGCCAGCACGAGCGGGCGCGCGGCGACCCAGACCGCCGCGATCACCACGAGCGAGGCGACGAAGATCCAGAACCCGGTCCAGTTCACGACGTCCTGGCTCGCGTACATGTGGTTGAGGTTCCGCAGCGCACCGGTCGCGAACACGAGCCCCACGTGCACGATGATGAACGCCACGAAGTAGAGCATCACCGGGAAGTGCACGGCCCGCGCCCACTCCACCGGGTAGATGCGGTTCAGCGTCTTCGCGTTCTTCGGCCAGAGGCCCGACATGCGCACGCCCGTGATCGCCGCGAGCGGAGCCGCGATGAAGACGGTGAGGAAGTAGGCGATCTGCTGCAGGCTGTTGTAGTTCACCCAGCCGTTCTCGGTCGGCCAGTCGAGCGAGAGGTACTGCAGCAGCGCCGACAGCGCGTTCGGGAAGACCTCCCAGCTGGTCGGCACGATGCGCATCCACTGGCCGGTCGCGAAGAGGAGCACGACGAACACCGCGCCGTTCACGAGCCACAGGATGTCGAGCGACTGGTGGAACCACAACGAGAGGCTGATCTTGCGCTGCGGGTTCCAGCGCGGCGACCAGAACGCGGTCGGCCGCTTCTGCGTGCGCACCTGCAGGCCAGAGCGCATGATCAGCACGATCAGGAACACGTTGAAGAAGTGCTGCCAGCCGATCCACGCGGGGATGCCGATGGGCGCGGACTCGGGCAGGTGGTACTCGCCCGGGTAGGCCGCGATGAAGTCCTGCATCGGTCCCAGGCCGAGCAGCCAGTTCACCACGACCACGACGCCGGTGGCGGCGAGCAGCAGCCCGAACCCGCCGATGAACAGCGCGCCCGCCCACTCCGCACGCGAGTACGGACCGTACAGCTTCGGCCACGGCTCGGCGGCAGGGCGAGCGGATGCCGCGGCGACCGCGACCGGGCGGCGCGGCGGCTGCATCGGGGTGCGCGCCGGCGCCGGCGCCGCCACGGGTGCGGCAACTGCTGCGGCGACCGGTTCGAGGATCGGCTCGGGAGCGACCTCGACGGGGGCCGCGACGACGCGCTCGGGCCTCGCGGGCGCCGAACCGGCGGGCGGCCAGGGCTCACCGTCGGGCGTGCGCGGCAGTCCGCGGCGGAGCGCTGCGCCGCCACCGGCGACCGGCGCGCCGGCGGTGGCACCCGCCGCCGGCGCGAGGTGCGGTTCGGCACGGCCGACGGCCGCTGCGACATCCGATGGCGGGGTCGCCGGCGCCGCGGCCACCGCCGCGGCCGCTGCGACCGGAGCTGCGGATGCCGGCGGCCAGGGCTCGCCGCCGGGCACGCGCGGCAGCCCGCGTCGCACCCTGTGCGCGGTCGAGGCGACTGCGACGGCAGCAGCGGCGGCAGGTGCGACGGCGGATGCCGCGGCATCCGCGGTCACCGCGGGAGCGCTCGCCTCGACGACCGGGGCCGGCGCCGCAGCAGCGGCCGCGACCGCGCTCTCGAACACGGGGGGCCAGGGTTCACCGCCGGCGACGCGGGGCAGGCCCTGCCGCGTCGTGCGCCCGTACGTCGCCATCGCGCGCTACGCCTTCCGCGACTCGAGCGCGGCGATCAGCTGCGGCACGACGGTGAACAGGTCGCCGACGATGCCGTAGTCGGCGATCTCGAAGATCGGGGCATCGCCGTCCTTGTTGATCGCGACGATCGTCTTCGCGGTCTGCATGCCGGCGCGATGCTGGATCGCGCCCGAGATGCCGAGCGCGATGTAGAGCTGCGGCGACACCGAGACACCGGTCTGGCCGACCTGGTGCGACTGCGGGATGTAGCCCGCGTCGACCGCCGCGCGCGACGCGCCGACGGCGGCGCCGAGCACGTCGGCGAGCTGCTCGACGAGTGCGAACTGGTCTTCGGAGCCGAGCCCGCGACCGCCCGAGACGACCTTCGCCGCACCGCGCAGCTCGGGGCGCGACGACGCGACGGCCTCTTCTTCGAGCGCGCCGATCTCGGCGGCCTTTCGACCGGATGCCGCGACCGCGAGCCGCTCGATGGAGGCGGGCTGCGCCTCGGCACGGGCATCGATCGAGCCCTCGCGCACGGTGATGACGGGCGCACCCCAGGTGACGGCGGAGTCGACGTTGTAGGCGCCGCCGTACACGGAGTGCTTCGCCACGACACCCTCGGCATCACGGGCGACGCCGACGGCGTCGACCGCGAGGCCCGAGCGGGAGCGAGCGGCGAAACGGGCGGCGATCTCGCGTCCCTCGATCGAGTTCGAGACGAGGATCGCGTCGGGCCGCACGAGTTCGGCGGCCGCGGCGAGCGCGTCGGCGCCCGGCACGGTGAGGCCCGAACCGGCGGCGGGGTGCTCGGCGACGAGCACGTGCGTCGCGCCGAGCGCGGCGGCATCCGTTGCTGCCTGCTCGCCCTCACCGTCGGCGACGACGAGCAGCGCGACGGGGGTGCCGACCCCGGCTGCGGCGCCGAGCAGGCCGGCGGCGCTCTTGGAGAGGGCCCCCGACGGCGTGACGTCGAGGAGCACGAGGATCGAGTCTGCGGAGTAGTCAGTCATCGTGGTCCCTTTACGCGAGCCGGTTCTGGACGAGGTACTCGGCGAGGCGCTCGCCGGCATCACCCTCGTCGACGATCTTGGTGCCCGCCGAGCGGGGCGGCTTCTCGCCGAGGGAGATCACGATCGAGCGCGACGCCTCGGTGGTCTCGGCGTCGACGCCGAGGTCGGTGAGCGAGAGCGTCTCGAACGGCTTCTTCTTGGCGGCCATGATGCCCTTGAAGTTCGGGAACCGGGCATCGGGCAGGGCCTCGGTGATCGAGATCACGGCGGGCAGCGACGCCGTGACCTGCATCGTGCCGTGGTCGGTCGCGCGCTCGCCGCGCAGTTCGGCGCCGTCGATCTCGACCGAGTTCAGGCTCGTCGCGTTCGGCACGTCGAGGAGCTCCGCGATCATGGCCGGCAGCACGCCGCCGGAACCGTCGGTCGACTGGTTGCCCGCGATCACGAGGTCGAAGCCGATGCGCTGCAATGCGGCCGCGAGCACCTCCGCGGTGAGGCCGAGGTCGGCGCCGAGGAGCGCCTCGTCGACGACCTGCACGGCACCCGCCGCGCCCATCGCCAGGCCCTTGCGCACGGTCGCCGCAGCCGACTCGGGCGACATCGACAGCACGACGACCTCGGTGTCGGCGTGGGAGTCGGCGTACGCGAGGGCGACCTCGAGCGCTCGCTCGCTGATCTCGTCGAGCACCGTCTCGCTCGCAGCGCGGTCGGCGAGGCCCGTCTGCAGGTTGAGCTTGCGATCCCCGTACGTGTCGGGGACTTCCTTGACCAGGACGACGATCTTCATTCCGCTCCTTCGACGAGTTGCTTCATCCTAACCAAGCACTTGCTTGCCCGAAAAGGGGCCTGTTTTGTGGGATGCCGCCAAACCCGCCAGCGCATCACCCGGCCGGACTCGTGGAACCCGCACAGTTCATGCCCACTCGAGAGACGCCGGGTTACGCTGCGGACATGAGTGGATTCCGACCCCCTGTTGCAGATATCGCCTTCGCCCTCGAGCATGTCGTGGACTACGACGCCGTCGCACAGCTGCCCGGCTTCGAGCACGCCGACCTCGAGACCGTCACCGAGATCCTCGACGAGGCCGGCAACTTCATGGCCGAAGTCGTCGCCCCCACCAACCGAGCCGGCGACCTCGAGGGTTCGAAGCTGAACTCCGACGGCTCCGTCACCACGGCAACCGGCTTCAAGGAGGCCTACTCGGCCTACGTCGACGCGGGCTGGGGTTCGGTGCCGCTGCCCGAGGCGTTCGGTGGCGGCGGTTTCCCCCGCACCATCGGCCTCGCGCTCCAGGAGCTCATGGCCACCGCGAACATGGCCTTCGCCCTCGCGCCGCTGCTCACGCAGGGCGCGATCGAGGCGCTGCTGCACTACGGCAGCGACGAGCAGAAGCAGCAGTGGCTGCCGAAGATGGTCACCGGCGAGTGGGCCGGCACCATGAACCTCACCGAGCCGCACGCCGGCACCGACGTCGGCGCGCTCACGACGAAGGCCGTCAAGCGCGACGACGGCACCTACGCCATCTCGGGCCAGAAGATCTTCATCACCTTCGGCGACCACGACCTCAGCGAGCAGATCGTGCACCTCGTGCTCGCTCGCACCCCCGACGCGCCGGCCGGCACGAAGGGCATCTCGATCTTCATCGTGCCGAAGTTCCTCATGAACGACGACGGCTCGGTCGGCGAGCGCAACGGCGTGCACACCGTCGGCGTCGAGCACAAGATGGGCATCCACGGTTCGCCCACGTGCGTGCTCTCCTACGAAGACGCGACCGGGTACCTCGTCGGTGAAGAGAACATCGGCATGCGGATCATGTTCGTCATGATGAACAGCGCCCGCCTCTCGGTCGGCATGCAGGGCCTCGCCGTATCGGAGCGCGCCTACCAGCAGTCGCTCGACTACGCGCGGGAGCGCATCCAGGGCCGGGCGATCGGCGCCACCCAGGACTCCCCCATCATCGACTTCCCCGATGTGCGCCGCATGCTCATGACGCAGAAGGCGTACATCGCCGCGATGCGCCGCATGATGCTGCTGACCGCGACCTACACCGACGTGTCGACGCACCACCCCGATGCCGCAGTACGCGCCCGGGCGAACGAGATCGTCGGCCTGCTCACGCCCATCAACAAGTCGTTCGGCACCGACCTCGGCAACGAGCTCACCTCGCTCGCGCTGCAGATCCACGGCGGCATGGGCTTCATCGAGGAGACCGGTGCGGCGCAGCACTACCGTGACGTGCGCATCGCCGCGATCTACGAGGGCACGAACGGGGTGCAGGCCGCCGACCTCGTCGGCCGCAAGCTCCCCGTGCGCGACGGGGCATCCGCGCTCGAGTTCATCGCGTCGATGCGCGAGCTCGACGCGAGCTCGCCGCTGCCGGTGAGGAATTCGCCTCGATCCGCACGCAGCTCAGCGCTCAGCTCGACGCCCTCGAGCAGACCACGGTGTGGATGCTCCGCACCGGCGCCACCGACCCGAACGCCGTGCTCTCGGGCTCCACGCCGTACCAGCGCATCTGGGGTCTCGTGGTCGGCGGATGGCTCATGGCGAAGTCTGCGCTCGCCGCTCGCGGCCTCGACGACGACGGGACCGCCGAGACGCAGCTGCCGCTCGCCCGGTTCTACGCCGAGCAGCTGCTGCCGCAGGCCGCAGGCCTCGTCGGCGCAGCCACCGCCGGGTCGCGCGACCTCTTCGCCCTCAGCGGCGAGGCGCTCGGCAATGCAGCAGCCCGCGGAGTGCGCGTCTGATCCGACCGCTCAGCACGACCGATGCGCCCGCCCCTTCGAGGGCGGGCGCTTCGTCGTCCGGCGGACGGACGCATCGTCGGGCAGCGGATGCCGCGGCATCCGCTCGGCTCGGTGCAGATCGGCCAGGTGCAGATCGGCCAGGTGCCGGTCGACTCGGCGGAGGTCGACTCAGTCGATCGAGTCGGCGAACTCGAGCGCGACGGTCGCGATCTTGTCGACGTAGTCGTTGTCGTGGTTGTACGAGAAGACCGCAGCACGCCAGCCTTCGGAGTTCGTCATCTCGCCCGACTCGCAGAGATACCGAGCCGTCGACAGGGCGGCATCGTCGATCTGGTTCGGGTCGGCGACACCGTCGCCGTCTCCGTCGCTGCCCCATTTCTGCCACGTCGAGGGGATGAACTGCATCGGGCCGACCGCGCGGTCCCACTTCGTGTCACCGTCGAACTCGCCGTCATCGGTGTCGTCGATCTTCGCGACGTCGGCGCCGCCGTCGAGCGCCGGGCCGATGATCGGCGGCTGGGCGTTGCCGTTGGAGTCGAGCTTCGAATCGCCGTGGCGCCCGTGATCGGACTCGACGGCGCCGATCGCGGCGATCGTCGCCCAGTCGAGACCGCACTCGGCGTCCTCCTCGGCGATCATGACGTGGGCCAGCGCATAGGCGGACAGTGCTCGCTTGGGAATGCCGGTGGCGTCGGAGACGCTCGCGAGCCACTCGGGGTCGACCGACGGCATCGGCGCCAGCTTCGAGCCCGAGAGCCCGGTCGGCTCCTCGGCCGGGTCGGTGTCACCGGTCGCGAGCTGCTCGCCGGGGTCTGCCGTGGGCGGGGTGGTCATCTGCGGCATCGCGACACCGGGGCCGTAGGCGTCGGGCGCGGCGAAGCCGCCGGGGTTGGTCGCGATGCCGATGACGTTCACGGCGAAGACCGCACCGACGACGAGCGCGACGGCTCCGACCACGACGCCGACGATTGCGGCAACGCGTCGCACCGGCCGCCACTTCGACCCAGGCGCTCGGCTCTGGCGACGCTCTGCAAACTCGTCGTCGTCGAAATCGTCATGCCAGGACATCGGTGGCTCGCTCCGTTCAGGCGTGGGTGCAGGGTTCCCACCGGGCCGCTCATCGGTGGCTCATGCGAGCCCACCGGTCACGACCGTTGTTTCACACTACCCGCGCATCGCGGCTGCCGCATCAGTCGCCGCAGAGGCTCGGGCCGCACTGTCAGCCGGCTCGCCCGATGCTCAACCACCCGTCGGGTCCCGGCCGCTCCGTTGCACCGCGAGCCTGGCCTGAGGAGCCCTTCATCGCCTGCAGCTGGCGTTCGATCTCCGCCTGCGCCGAGACCGCGGCGAGCTGACGCTCGATGTCGGCGTCGGGCGCGGCCGTGAGATCCGTCAGTACGCCGCTGGCGAGCAGCTCGTCGGTCGCGGCCGCGCGGGCCTGCATCTGCGCGACCCGATCGCGAGCGCGATCGAGGCTCGATCCGACATCCGTGATGGTGTTGCTGATGCCCGACACCGCCTCGTTGGCGCGCACCTGCGCCTCGGACGCCGTGTACGTCGCCTTGATCGTCTCCTTCTCGATGCGGAACGCCGCCACCTGGTCGGTGAGCCGTCGCTCCCTGTCTTGCAGCTGCGCCGTCTGGCGATCGAGCGCGGTGAACTGCTGCTGCAGCTGCGCGACCTGCCCCTCGAGCATGGCCCGGCGTTCGAGCGCCGCCCGCGCCAGGTCTTCACGCCCCTGCGCCAGCGCCTCGGCCGCCTGGGCGCCCAAGCGCTGATAGCGCGCACCCATCTCCTCGCCCTGCAGCTCGATGCGCTTCTTCGCGGTCGCGACGTCTGCGACCGCGAGGCGCACCTGCTGGAGCAGTTTCACCTGCTGGTCGTAACTGTCGTCGAGGGTCTCGCGCGGGTCCTCCATGCGGTCGAGCGTCTTCGAGGTCTTGCTCCGGAAGATCGTCCGCATCCGCGCCGAGTTGCTGTTGCTGGTACTCATGGTCGGTTCTCCTCATGTCGAACGGTGGAAGTCGTGGGTGGTCGCGGCGACCCGACGCGACCGTCGCGGCGGTTCAGCGCCTGGAGTTCCTCGATGCCCGATGCGAGCGCCGCGACCTCGCGGTCGACGTCCGAGCCGAGCGCCGACAGCGCGTCGTCGGTCGTGCCCGAGAGGCCGAATGCCACGGCATCGCGCACCCGTCGCACGAGCGCCTCGACCTGCTCGACGCGGCGACGAGCCGCGGGGATCTCGTCGGCGAGCACGGCGGCGCTCGTCTCGGACTCCATCAACCGCAGCTGCAGGTCGAGCACGCCGCCCTCCTCGCTGATGCGTCGGAACAGGCGCGGCAGTTCGCCGCGGGAGCCTCCCGATCCGCCGGACTCGCCTGCGAGATCGACGGCGGCCTGCCCGCTGTGCAGGGCGTCGTCGAGCCGCACCCGGAGGGCGAGCACGGTGCGTTGCGGCCCGTGGCTCACCCGGGCCCTGGCCCGCAGCGCCGTGGCGCCGACGGCGCGACTGCGCCGCACACGTCGCACGAGCGCCCGCACGACGAGCACGAACGTCACCATGACGGCGAACGAGAGCAGCACGATCGCGCCGAGCCCGATCAGGATCGCTTCGATGCCGGTCACATGCACCACCCCGCTCAATTCCGACCGCACTGCCGAGAACGCGATATAACGCGTGTCGCACAAGATACTCCGGAATCGCCGGAACCGTGAGTCCCGGCGACCGATTCGCAGGCAGCACGCAGGGGCGGCGGCGACGCCGCCCGATCAGTTGATGATCTCGCCGCGCTCGTCGGCGCGGAGCGCTGCCAGCCGTTCTCTCCACTCGTGGAGCGCTTCAGGGGTCTGTCGCGTCCAATCGTCGACTTCGCCGGTCACCCTGAGTGGGGCGGTGCTGCGGTACGACCGGGTGGGGTTGCCGGGGAACTTCTTGTCGGTCACGTTCGGATCGTCCTCGAACGGTCCGGTCGGCTCGACGACGTAGACGCGCGGGGCACCGTCGCCGGCCGCGAGTTCGGCGGCGAGTCCGGCGCCATCGGGAAGGGCCGTGAAGTAGATGTGATTCATCACGACGTCGGGACGATAGTTCGAGCGGAAGCCCGCCGTCAGGAGATCGCCCTCGTGGAGATCGGCTTTCGTGCCGTGGAAGAACGGCCCCTCGTCCAGCACGTCACTCACGGCGACAGTCTACGGCGGACGACGGTCTGGGGCAGTGCAAATGAAGGGTGGATGCCGCGCGGCATCCACCCTTCATTCGTTCGCGTTCATCGCCGCGGCGCGGACTCAGCTCACTGGAAGAGCTCGGTCTGCAGCAGCGCGTAGCTCACGGCGTGCACCCGATCGCGCAGGCCGTTGCCGACCCCGACCGGGTCCTCGTCGTAGGCCTGCTTCACCGAGCTGATGACCGAGCTCGACAGCGGGGCGAGCATGAGGTCGTTGCCATGGCGCACGGCGAGCGCCGGGTCCATGAAGCCGCCGAGCACGGCATCCGTCGAGACGACGCCGTCGAAGCCCCACTCGCCGCGGAGCACCTCCTGGAGGAGCTGCTCGTTGCCGCCCGCCCAGCTTCCGCCGATGTTGATGAACGAGGACATCGCGCCCATCGCGCCGCCCTCCTTCACGCTGATCTCGAAGGGCTTGAGGTAGAGCTCGCGCAGCGCCTGCTCGTCGACGAACACGTTGACGCCGGGGGCCCGCGCGTTGATCTCCTGGTCGTTCAGCACGAAGTGCTTCATGAAGGTGAGCACGTGCTTGCTCTGGGCGCCCGAGATCATGCCGGCGGCCATCTTGCCCGAGAGCAGCGGGTCCTCCGAGAAGTACTCGAAGTCGCGGCCGCCCATCGCGGTGCGGTGCAGGTTCATGCCCGGGGCGTACCAGCCCTCGATGCCGTAGGCGTTGGCCTCTGCGCCGACCGATTCGCCGAGCTCGTAGGCGAGCTCGTCGTTCCAGGTCGACGCGACCACGATCTCGGTCGGGTACGCGGCGGCCGTGATGTCGCCGAAGAAGAAGCTCAGGCCCGACGGGCTGTCGAGCAGCACGGCCGAGGGCACGCCGAGTCGTTCGACGGCAGCGGTCTCGTACGCACCCTTGGCGAAGAGCTCGATCTGCTCGTCGCGGGTGAACTGGTCGAGGAAGAGCTCCCACTTCGGGTCGTCGTAGTCGAGTCCCGCGAGGTCCTCCAACTCGAGGCCGTTGTCGGCTCCGTAGGTGGGCACGTCGCCGTCGGCCGGCGCGATCTCGGGGTCCATCAGTTCGAGCGTCTGCTCGGATGCCTCGTGGTCGATGTCGTCGGCGCTCGGGTAGGTGCCCTCCCAGTCGGCGCGCGAGAGGTACTCCACCTCGCCCTCGGCGTAGCCGAAGCGGTTCTCGAGCTCCACGCCCGTGGTCTCATCGGTGCCGTAGATCGTCGTTGCGGCGACCGCGATCGGGAAGGTGACGACGGGCGTGTGCACGTCGGTCGCCACAGAGAGGTCGTAGTTGCCGGCGTCGAGCACGTAGGCGCCCTCGGTCGTGTTCCAGGACGCGAGGTCGCGCAGAGCGAACTCGACCGTGACGGTCTCCGAGGCGCCGGGCTCGAGCGAGGAGGTCTTCGCGTAGCCGGCGAGCGTGATCGCCGACTTCTCAGTGCCGCCCTGCGTGTACGGAGCCGAGGCGTACACCTCGACGACGTCCTTGCCCGCGGTGTCGCCCGTGTTGGCGACCGTCACGTCGACGCTCACCCGGCCGTCGGCGACGACGGGCTCGCCCGCCGTCCAGTCGAAGCTCGTGTAGCTCAGGCCGTAGCCGAACGGGTACTGCACGGCGGCCTGGTAGCCGGCCTCGTCGTCGACGTAGCGGGTCTCGTAGTAGCGGTAGCCGACGTAGATGCCCTCGGCGTAGTCGAGGAAGCCGCGCTCGGCGTTGTCGTACCGGAAGTCGCCGTAGTTCACGGTCGAGGGCGCGCTCGTCACGTCGTAGGCGTAGGTGTCGGTCAGGCGGCCCGACGGGTTGACCTCGCCGGTCAGCACCTTCGCGAGCGAGACCGCGCCGCGCGGACCGGGGGTGCCGATCCAGACGGCGCCCGTGATCTGCGGGTACTCGTCGAGGAAGCCGAGCTCCATCTGGTTGCCCGAGTTGACGATCACGACGACCTGGTCGAACGTCGCCGTCACGGTGTCGAACAGTTCGCGCTGCTCGTCGGTGAGCGCGAGCTCCTCGGCCGTCATGTCGGCGCTCTCGACGCCGTCGTTGCCGATGACGACGAGTGCGGTGTCCGAGAAGTCCTTCGCCTGCGCCATGACGTCGTCGGTCAGGTAGTCGGGTGCGGGTTCCTTGCCCTTGCCGCCGCCCGACACCATCTTGGCGATCGCGATGAGGCCGTTGGCCGCATCCTCCTCCGTCTTCGCGCCGGCATCCTGCATCGTGCCGTAGAGCTCGGAGTTGACCTCGACCCCTTGCTGCTCGAGCGCGTCGTAGAGCGTGACGGCGCTCGACTGGTCGGAGCCGCCCGAACCGTTGCCGCCGTACCGCAGGTTGAACGAGGCGAAGCTGAAGACGTTGACCTTCTGCTCGGGGAACGGAAGGGCGCCGTCGTTCTTCAGCAGCACGATGCCCTCGTCGGAGATCTGCTCGGCCACCTCGGCGCCGTGCTCGCGCGCAGCGACACCCGCGGCCGTCGACGAGTCGACCTTGATCGACAGCAGCCGGTTGATGTCGGAGACGACGGGCGCGGCCAACACGGCGAGGATCGCGACGACGGCGACCACGGCAGTCCAGCCGATCGCGCGCTGCGGTCGGTGCTTGACCTTGCGGTACACCCGCTCGCTGCGCGAGTCGAGACGGCGCTCGGCGCGCGTCATCGTGGCTCGCCGAGCGGCGCGCTCCGCCTTGGCGGCCTGCTTGGCCGCGCGTGCCTCGGCCTTGTGGGCCGCCTTCGCGGCCGCGCGCTCGTCGCGCGGCATGGCCTTCAGCTCGGCCCGCCACTGCTTCGCGGCTTCGCGCTCCGCGCTGACGCGGGCCACGGCCTCCTGCTTGATCTCCTTGCGTGTCGCCACGTCTCAGTCCTCTCGCCGCGTCCGCGCGGTTCGTCGTTGGGTGCGCCATGCGGCCACGAAACGGGTCGCACCGCGCCAGAAGCGGCCGTTGACCGCGATGAGCAGCGCGTCGACCATCTCGTCGCTGACCGATCCGCCCGACAGGCGGGCGATCGATCGGAACGGGAGGTCGAGCGCGAAGCGGATGTTGTTCGCCGCGAGCGGGCGGCCGAGCCGCATGACGAGTCGGCTCGCGCCGTCGATCACGCCGTACATCACGCTGGCGAATCCGCCGCGTCCGCGTGTCTGGGCGACGATGTCGTCTCGGGTGAGCGGCTGGTCGGCGGGCCACATCGAGTCGGGCAGCTCACGGCCGAGCAGCGCCGCGTACTCGGCATCGCCCACCAGCTCGACCCGGCCGGTCGTGTAGTGCTGCAGAGCGGATGCCTCGGGCCGCGGCATCGGCGCACCGGCGACCTCGAGCTCGGCGCTGAGGCGGAGGTCGCGCGACGATGCGCCGGCCATCACGAGGTAGGTCCCACCGGTCGTGACCCAGGCGTCGGCCTCGGCGTCGAAGACGTCGAACGCGTGCTCGGCATACGGGATCTCGACCGTCGCCGATTCGCCGGGCGCGAGCTCGACCTTGGCGAAGCCGCGCAGCTCGCGCGGCGCCCGGACGGTCCCCGCCGCGGCATCGGGAGCCTCGACGTAGAGCTGCACCGTCTCGGTGCCCGCCCGGTCGCCGGTGTTCGTGACGGTGACGTGCGCGGCCGTCGGCCCGGCCGTCAGGTCGGAGTAGGCGAACGTGGTGTAGCCGAGACCGTGCCCGAAGGGGTAGCGCACGGCAGCGCCGATCTTGTCGAAGTACCGGTACCCGACGTAGACGTGTTCGCGGTGCTCCGAGGTGGCCTCGGTGCGTCCGAACGTGGCCGACGACGCGACATCCTCGTAGCGAAGGGGGTAGGTCTCGGCGAGGCGGCCGCCGGGGTTCACCGTGCCGGTCAGCACCTCGGCGACCGCGCGTCCGCCGCCCTGGCCTGCGAGATAGGTGTGCACGACCGCGTCGACGTCATCGGCGAACGGCAGTTCGACGGGAGCGCCGCCCGCGAGCACGACGACGACGGGAACGTCGAGTGCCGTGAGCTCGCGCACGAGGGCGAGCTGGTTCTCGGCGAGGCGCATGTGCGACCGGTCGACGCCCTCGGCTTCGGCGGACTCGTCGAGACCGAGGAAGAGCAGCACCACGTCGGCCCGCTTCGCCAGCCGGACGGCACGGCGACGGCGGCCGCTCGATCGCCGGTCCATGCGCGCGAAGCCCGGCTCGTAGCCGATCACGTCGAGCTCCGATTCGCGAAGGGCGTCGAGTGCCGCATCGATCCTCGTCGGGTTGACGAGCGAGCTGCCGGCACCCTGGTAGCGCGGACGTGCCGCGAAGTCGCCGATGACGGCGACCCTGCCGGCGTCGGCGCCGAGCGGGAGGATCGAGCGGCGGTTCTCGAGCAGCACGATCGAGCGGCGTGCGGCTTCGACGGCCAGCTCGTGGTGCGCGTCGTAGTCGACGACGGATGGCTCGCCCAGTCGCGTCCGCTCGATGACTGCGAGCAGTTCGGCGACGCGGGCGTCGAGCACCGACTCGTCGAGCGAGCCGTTCTCGACCGCTCGAACGACCTCGCGGTCGGTCACGCCGTTCGTCGACGGCATCTCGAGCGCGTTGCCCACGAGGAGCCCGCTGACGCGATCGTTGTTGCCGCCCCAGTCGGTCACGACGAGTCCGTCGAAGCCCCATGTCTTCCGGAGGATCTCGTCGAGCAGGTGGCGGTTCTCGTTCGCGTAGGTGCCGTTGACCCTGTTGTACGCGCTCATCACGGTCCATACGTCACCCTCGGTGATCGCGATGCGGAAGCCCTCGAGGTAGATCTCGTGCAGCGCGCGCACGTCGACGATCTCGTCGATGCTCATGCGATGCGTCTCCTGGCTGTTGACCGCGAAGTGCTTGACGCTCGCCGCGACGCCGCGGGACTGGATGCCGCGCACCTTCGACGCCGCCAGGACGCCGGAGAGCAGCGGGTCCTCGGAGAAGTACTCGAAGTTCCGGCCCGCGAGCGGGTTGCGCTTGATGTTGAGCCCGGGGCCGAGCAGCACGCTCACGCGCTCGGCCGACGCCTCGTCTCCGAGCGCCTCGCCCACCCGACCCACGAGGTCGCGATCCCAGCTGTTGGCCAGGGTGGCGGCGGGAGGGAAGCAGGTCGCGGGGATGCTCGCGTTGAGCCCGAGGTGGTCGGCGGCACCGCCCTGCTTGCGCAGGCCATGCGGGCCGTCGGTGAGCATGAGCGAGGGCACGCCGAGCCGCGCGACGGGCTTCGTATTCCAGAAGTTCGCGCCCGAAGTGAGCGATGCCTTCTCGGCCAGCGTCATGCGCTCGATCAGTCTGGCGTCATTGCGAGGGGTGGACACGATTGACTACACTAACTCAAGTTCCACCAAGTGGTGGAACTTGAACCGGCCGCACCCGAGACACGGCCCCCGCCGTTGCCGAAGGAGCCGATCGTTGCCGAAGCCGCCCACACCGTCACTCACGAGCGGATACGCGACGGGCAACGCCACGAAACGGCTGATCGTCGCCCGCGCTGCAGAGGCCTTCGCCCAGAAGGGCTTCTACGGCACCTCATTGCGAGCGATCGCCCGCGAGGCCGGCGTCGATCACTCCACACTGCTGCACCACTTCGGCAACAAGGTCGCCCTGCTGCTGGCCGTCATCGAATGGCACGACCTGCAGAGCACCCCGATGGAGTGGCCCGAGAACATCGCGCCCGAGACACTCGTCGACGGATTCGTCGCCGTCGCGCGGCAGAACGAGTCGGCGCCGGGCCTCGTGAACCTGCTCTCGACACTGTCGGCCGAGGCCGGCGCATCCACCCATCCGGCTCGTCCGGCCCTGCAGCAGCGCCACCGCGTGCTCACGTCGATCATCGCTTCGACGATCCGAGGCCGGCGCGAGTGCGGGGCCGTCGGCGACGACGGCCTCAGCCCCGAGCACTGCGCCGCCGTCGTGGTGGCGACGTGGGAGGGCCTGCAGGTCTACAGCGCCCTCCATCCGGGCGAGCTCGACGTGCCGGCACAGCTCGAGCAGACGTTGAAACGGGCGTTCGGGCTCAGCTGACCCGAGGGAACTCCCGACAGGAGCTCACGCGGAGGCGCTCGCCACCCGCATGGTCTCCCCCGCCCTGGCCGCGAACGCCGTGGCGCTCGCGGTGATCGTGTGCCGCATGACCTCGACCGCCGCCGTCGGCGCGACATCCGCTGGGCGGGCGACGCTGATCGTGCGCTCGAGCGCGGGCCGGTCGAGCGCGGGCCGGTCGCGGGTCGGCGCTCCGAGCCGCACCGAGCGCAGGCCCGGCCGATCGATGAGCACCATCGCGGGCACGATCGCGACGCCGAGCCCGCGTTCGACGAACCGCAGCACCGCATCCATCTCGGCCCCCTCGAGCACCACCTCGGGCGTGAGCTCCGCCGCGCGGAACGCCGCGTCGGTGGCGCTGCGCAGGTCGTAGCTCGAGCTGAAGACGATCTGCGGCAACGCCGCGACATCCGACAGCTCGATCGTGTCGCGCGTCGTGACCGGCGGCGCACCGGCCGACGAGATCACCACGAGCTCCTCGACGAGCAACGGCGTCACCATGAAGCGTTCGGCGGTCGCGGCATCCGAGGTGGTGATGAGCGCGAGGTCGAGCTCGCCGCCGGCGAGTTCGTCGAGGAGTCGGCGCGAGCCCTGCTCGGAGAGGTGCAGTTCGATGCCCGGATGCTCGGCGTGGAACGCGCTGAGCACCTCGGCGACGAGGCTGATGCAGAGCGTGGGGGTGGCGCCGAGCCGCACCCGGCCGCGCTCGAGGCCGGCGAGCTCGGCGAGCTCGCGCCGCACCGATTCGGCGTCGGCGAGCATGCGCCGGGCGAGCGGCAGCAGCGACTCCCCCGCGGTCGTCAGGGTGCTGCCACCGCGGGCGCGGTGGAACAGCTCGGCGCCGAGATCGTGCTCGAGCGCAGCGATCTGGCGGCTCAGCGAGGGCTGGGCGAGGTAGAGCTCTTCAGCGGCCCTGGTGAAGTTGCCGTACCGGGCCACCTCGACGAAGCCGCGCAGTTGCTCGAGGTTCATATCGATACCGTACGCGCATGATGTCCGAGGCATCCATGCGGACGGCGATATGCCTGAGGTCGGTTACTCAGGGGACGTGACGCACGGGCTGATAGCGTCCGGGGAGGATCCGGCATTTGGAGGCCAGCATGACGAACGACCCCATCCGAGTGCTCTCGACCCGGCCCCTCGACGGGGTGCCGGGCCACGAGGGCAGCGAGGCGTGCAGCGTCGACAACCCGGCGAGCCGCGTGATCCGTGAACTGCTCGCGCGCGTCGGCGACAAGTGGAGCATGCTCGTCATCGGCGTGCTGCACGACGGCCCCCTGCGCTTCACCGAGTTGCAGCGCAAGATCGACGGCATCTCGCACCGTATGCTCACCCAGACCCTGCGCAGTCTCGAGCGCGACGGCCTGGTCACGCGCACGAGCTACCCCGAGATCCCGCCCCGGGTCGAGTATGCGGCGACGGCGCTCGGCCGCTCGCTCTCCGAGCCGGTCATCGAGCTCGCGCGCTGGGCGTCCGCCCACCACTCCGAGATCCTCGACGCCCGCGAGGCGTTCGACGACCAGCACGAGGCATCCGCAACGCTTCGATAGCCAGAGCGTATCGTCGCGAGGTTATATATGCATTGGAGTAATCCAATGCGCGAACCTAGCGTTGTCGCCATGAGCACCACGAGCGCCCCCAACACCTCAGACAGCACCCCTGCAGAGCGGCAGATCTCCACGACCGTCCTCGTGATCGGCACCGGCGGGTCGGGTCTGCGCACCGCCATCGAGCTCGCCGAGGCGGGCGTCGACGTGCTCGCCCTCGGCAAGCGCCCCAAGTCCGACGCCCACACCTCCCTCGCGGCTGGCGGCATCAACGCCGCCCTCGCCACGATGGACGCCGACGACAGCTGGCAGCAGCACGCCGCCGACACGCTCAAGGAGAGCTATCTGCTCGCCGACCCGCGCACGGTCGTCACGGTCACGGAGGGCGCAGCGCGCGGCATCGACGACCTCGAGCGCTACGGCATGCCCTTCGCCCGCGAAGACGACGGGCGCATCTCGCAGCGCTTCTTCGGCGCGCACACCTACCGCCGCACGGCCTTCGCAGGCGACTACACGGGCCTCGAGATCCAGCGCACCCTGATCAACCGGGCCGCACAGCTGAACGTGCCGATCCTCGACACGGTCTACGTCACGCGCATCCTCGTGAACGACGACGGCGCGGTCTTCGGCGCCTACGGCTTCGACCTCGACGACGGCACCCGCTACCTCATCCACGCCGACGCGGTCATCCTCGCAGCCGGCGGCCACAACCGCATCTGGCGCCGCACCTCCTCGCGCCGCGACGAGAACACGGGCGACTCGTTCCGCCTCGCCGTCGAGGCCGGCGGGCGCCTGCGCGACCCCGAGCTCGTGCAGTTCCACCCCTCGGGCATCATCGAGCCCGAGAACGCGGCCGGCACCCTCATCAGCGAGGCGGCCCGCGGCGAAGGCGGCATCCTCACCAACGGCCTCGGCGAGCGCTTCATGCACAAGTACGACCCCGAGCGGCTCGAGCTCTCGACCCGCGACCGCGTCGCCCTCGCCTGCTACACCGAGATCAAGGAGGGTCGCGGAACCCCCAACGGCGGTGTCTGGCTGGATGTCTCGCACCTGCCCCGCGAGACGATCATGACGCGCCTCCCCCGCGTCTACCAGACCATGCTCGAGCTGCAGATGCTCGACGTCACGAAACAGCCGATCGAGATCGCGCCCACCGCGCACTACTCGATGGGCGGCGTGTGGGTGCGCCCCGACGACCACGGCACGGACGTCCCCGGGCTCTACGCCATCGGCGAGGCATCCTCCGGCCTGCACGGCGCGAACCGCTTGGGCGGCAACTCGCTCATCGAACTGCTCGTCTTCGGACGCATCGTGGGGCGGGCCGCTGCCGCCTACTCTGCGTCGCTCGACGCGCAGACGCGGTCGGCGGCCGCGGTGCAGACCGCGCGCGACGAGATCGCGGGGCTGCTCGCCTCCGACGGCACCGAGAACGTGCGCGCCCTGCAGCGCGCCATCCGCGACACCATGACCGAGCACGCCGGAGTGGTGCGCGACGAAGCGGGCCTCCTCGCCGGACTCGCCGAGCTCGACGCGATCGAGGCGCGCATCGCCGACATCGGCGTGCACCCCGACATCGCGGGCTACCAGGACCTCGCGCACGCCTTCGACCTCAAGTCGGCCGCCCTCGCCGCGCGCGCCACCCTGGCGGCGGCGCTCGAGCGCCGCGAGACTCGCGGCTGTCACAACCGCAGCGACTACCCCGAGACGGATGCCGCGCTGCAGGTGAACCTCGTGTGGTCGCCGTCGACCGGCGTGACGCGCGAGTCGATCCCGCCGATCCCGGAGGAGATCGCGGCGCTCATGCGCGACGAGGTCTCGGTGGCGGGCAAGCTCGTCGAGTGATGACGCGTCGGGTGATGCGCCGGGTGAAATTCGGATCGGTCGGGCCTGTCGCCGTGCCTCGCTCGACAAACTGGCGTCACACGCCGTATGCGTGACCGATCCGCCGCACCCGGAGGGACCCAGAATGACGACGACAACCGACACCGGCAAGGCCGCGAACGCGGTCCGAACCGCCCTGGGGATCGCCGGGGTGCTCGCACTCATCGTCGGCGTCCTGATCCTCGTCTGGCCCGGGAAGACCGCGATCGTCGTCACGGCGATCATCGCCATCTACGCCATCGCCGCCGGTCTGGTCTACGCGGGCCTCGGCATCTTCGTCCAGGGCAAGAGCGGCTGGTCCCGAGTCGGCAACATCGTGCTCGGCATCGTGTTCGTTCTCGCAGGCGTGATCGCGTTCATGAACCTCGCACAGACCAAGGCCTGGCTCGCCGTGTTCCTCGGCATCCTCGTCGGCATCATGTGGATCGTCGAGGGCATCGTCGCGCTGTCGTCGCTCCGCGATTCCTCGTCGAAGGGCTGGTCGGTCTTCTTCGCGATCATCAGCATCGCCGCTGGCATCATGCTGTTGTTCTCGCCGATGTGGGGTGCCGCCGTGCTGTGGTGGCTGCTCGGCATCTCCCTCATCGTGCTCGGTGTCATCAACGTCGTGCGCGCATTCTCGTTCGGCAAGCAGCGTGGCTGAGGCGGCGATGAGCATGCAGGTCGAAGGGCTCTACAACTTCCGCGACATCGCAGGGATGCCGCTCGCGTCTGGCGGCACGACCCGCGCCGGCGTGCTCTTCCGATCCGAAGCGCTCGGCACGCTGACGCAGGTCGGCGTCGACGACCTCGCGGCCACGGACATCGGGACGATCGTCGACTTCCGCACACCGACGGAGCGCCAGGCAGCGCCCGACCGCGTTCCGACATCACGACCATTCACGGTCGTCGACCTTCCGATGCTCGAGGGCGCCATGGCCGACATGACCGGGCGATTCGTCGCAGGCGGCCCGTCGACGCCGCCGCCATCGGAGATCGCCGACGCGATGGCTTCGTTGCCGACCCTGGGCGAGCTGTACCTGGAGATGCTGCAGCACGGCGCCCCGCAGTTCGCCGAAGTCGCTCGGCTCATCGCGGCATCGACAGATGATTCGCCCTCCGCCGTGCTCGTGCACTGCACCGCCGGCAAGGACCGGACCGGAGTGGCGACGGCGCTCATGCTCGACGCTGCGGGCGTGGAGCGTGCCGCTGTCGTGGCCGACTACGCCGTCTCGCAGCACAACCTCGCCGGGCCGTGGGCCGACGGAATGCTCCACTCGATCGCATCGTTCGGTCTGCCCGTGTCTCCCGAGCTGCGAACCCTCGTGACCGGCACTCCGCCCGAGGCGATCGAGCAGGCGCTCTCGTGGACGGACGATGAGCACGGAGGTGCCGCCGAGTACCTGCTCTCCGGCGGTCTGCAGCCCGCCGAGCTCGACGGGCTCCGCGCGCGAATGGCCGGCTGACCTTCCGGGCGGGTGTCGCCCCGTCACCGGCCCGGGTCGGTATCACGAGCTCTCGTGCGGCTTCTTCGTACCCGGCTGCCTGACCGCTCGACCGCGGCGCGCCCTCGGCGCGCGCTCGGCGCGCGCTCGCGGACCCGCGACGAGAGCGCCGCACGTGCCGCCGAGAGTTCGTCACCGAGCGCCGCGAGAGGGCCCTCACCCGGCACCGGCACGGCACTCGGCGGCCTGCCCTCGTCGATGGCCTCCGCCAGGTCGATGAGCACGTCGCGAGCACGGGCGAGCTCGCGGGGGTCGATCGCGACTCCCGATGCCGCCGTCGTGGTCGCGATGGCGGTGACGGTGTCGGCCACGCCCTCGAGTGCGTCGATCTCCGGTATCCACGATGCGGCAGGCGCGCTGATCGCCGGCGGCTCGGGGAGCGACTTCGCCACCCGGGTCCGCAGATCGGACAGGCTGCGATACGTCGCGCGGCGAGCGGTGACCCGTGCACGATCCGCGTCGGACTCCGTCGGCGACACGGCATCGCTTTCGCCCGTCGCGCCGGTGCCGGACTCGGAGTCGCGCCGGGCACCGAGTGCGATGTCGAAGTACTCGACCATCGACCGGACCACGTCGGCGACCCCCGATGCAAGGTGTCTCGGCGCGTGCCACGTCGACGGCCACGGCAGGTAGCCGAACACGAGCACGATCGCGCACCCGACAAGCGTGTCGAGCAGACGTGCTCCGACGATCTGCGCGCTCGCACCGGCGTGCACTTCGACGAGGATGACGGCAAGGGGGGTCGTCACGATCGCGTACAGCCCGTAGTTGCGCGGCATCATGATCGGAAGGGCGCCGGCGAGAGCCGCGATCACGAGCACCTGCCCGCCGCCGCTCGGCACCGCGACGACGACGAGCGAGCCGATGACGACGCCGGCCACCGTGCCGAACCCGCGCTGCACGGCGCGAGCGAAGACGGATCCGAAGTCGGGTTTCATCACCTGGGCGACCGTGAGCATGACGAGGTACGGACGATCGAGATGCAGCATCAGGCAGATGCCCTGCGCGATCGCCATGCAGAGCACGAGCCTGAGGATCGCCGACCAGGTCTCGCTCCCGGCGACGAGCGTCCGCTCAGCTCCGCGCAGGCGGTCGACGACTGACGGCTTCGCCGGGAGCGGAACCTCGCGATCCCGTCGATGTCGACGGGGATCCGCCGCGGCGATCCGTGCGGCGATTCGCGCGACGCGATCCACCGACGACTCCAGCACTGCACGATCGGCCGGAGATGTAGCGGACTCGGGCGGCGCAGGCAGGGGTCGCGACGGGTCGCCGACCCAGCGAGCGATGCCGCGGAGGTAGTCGATCGTCGCTGCGTCGGCGGGAGTCCCGCCGCGCGTCACCGCGATCGTCGCGTCGACGACGGGCGCCGACGCGTTCAACATCGTCGCGAGGGACTGCCAGCGCAGGTCGCGTTCGGCGATCGCGGTCTCGGCCGCGACCATCACGTCGTACGCCTCGTCGAGGGCCGTGGTCACGGCGGTCGCCGCCGCTCTCCGCCGGCCCGAACCGGTTGCCGCGAGTTGATCGGCGATCGCGGTGTACACGGCGGCGACGGCACGCCGCTCGGGTGAGAGGGTCGTGCCGACCGCACCCGCCACCGCGATGGTCAGCAGCAGGCGCCACATCGCCCCCGCCAGGAAGATTGCCGGGGCCGCCCAGGGCGAGCCGAGCCCGAACTCCACATTCGCCGCGGTGACCGCGTACAGGAGGAAGAACTGGCCGGCCCTCGACGCCGTCGCGCTGACCGCACCCGAGAGACCCGAGACGAATGCGGCGCCGACCACCGCGATGAATGTCGCAACCGGGTCGCCGAAGACGAGCGTGCCGAGAGCGAAGCCCGACGCGGCCAGGAGCGAGGTCAGCGCCATCCGGTGCACCCGCTCGATGCCGACCGAGCCGACGTCCATCACGGAAGCGACGAGGGCACCCATGGACGCCACGGAACCTGCCACCACCACGGAAGTGTCATGCGGTGCGACCAGGACCGCGAGACCCACCGGCGCGGTGATGCCGACGGAGGTGAGCACGACCCGGCCCCAGGGGATGGGGGCACGATTCGTGCGAGCGAGGGCGCGGATCCAGGCCCCCCACCCCCAGCTGCCGTCAGCCGGCGAGGACGACATCACGCGACTCGGCTCGAGACAGGGCGAAGACCCCTCCGATCGACACCGCACCGGCGACGACGAACGCGACGATCGCCCACGCCGGCGCAGCGCTGGCCTCGCCGAGGATCGTGATGCCGAGTACGACAGCGACCGCCGGGTCGACGACGGTGAGTCCGGCGACGACGACCTCGGGGCGATTGGAGGCGTGCGCGCGCTGCACGAAGTAGATCGAGAGCGCCCCTGCGACGCCGATGCCGATGATGCAGCCGATCGTGAGCAGGTTCGTCACCTCGAACGAGAACTCCCGCGACGCGAGTGCCGTCTGCACCCGCAGGATCACCGTCTTGCCGAGCGTCGCGACGAACGCCGAGTACACCCCGCCGAGCAGCACCCAGAAGACGGGGGGCGTCGGCCGGTTCCGACCGACGACGAGCACGAGCGCCGTCGCCAGCAGCACGCTGACGAGCACCACGAGCACCGCGATGAGCTGCACATCCGTGATGGGGTGCTGGGTGCTCACGAGTGCCGCGACGGTGACGAAGGCCGCGACCCCCAGCACGCAGGTCGCGATCGCACGCACGATCCGGGCCGACGGTGCCCGCTTCATCACGATCGCCGTCAGCAGTGCCGTGAAGACGAGAGCAGCGACGCCGATCGGCTGCACGATCATGAGCGGTGCGAAGGTGAGGCTGCCCATCTGCAGCAGGATCGCCACGATCAGCATGAGCGCGCCGAGCAGCCACGCGCGGTTGCGCACGAGATCGATCGCCTTCGATCCGTCGACCCCTCGAGCCGCGTCCGCCTCCATCACGCGCACGCCGCGCGCCTGCAACAGGTTGCCGATCGAGAGCGCCGCCGCCGACACGACCGCGAGTCCGATCCCGATGCCGATGAGCGGGGACGAGTCCGGTTCCATGATCACTTCTCGCTTTCGAGGTGGAGTTTCACACTGATCTCGTAGGCATCGAGCTCGTCCAGCACGTAGCGGAGCGCACTCGTGCTGTGCCGCCCGGATCGGCCGAGCTCGTGGAGTCGGGCGCGCATCACCCGGACCAGCGCGAGCTCGAACTCGAGGGCGTCCGGCCCGCCCTGCGCGTCCGTGGGATCGAGCGGTGCGACGAATCGGGATCGCGGCAGCGAGTAGAGCTCGTGCGCGAACCTGGTCCGATCGGGGCGCAGCAGCGTTCCTCCGGCGATCGCGCCCTCTGCGGCGGCTCGCAGCTCGCTGTCGATCACGCGGATCTCAGCGCGAGGCAGCCCTCCCTCCCCCGCCGAGCGCAGGCGCAGCAGGCGCGCGAGCGCGGGCAGCGTCAGGCCCTGCAGCAGCAGGCTCCCCGCGGCGACGAGGAAGGCGATGAAGACGAGGAGGTCCCGGTTCGGAGCGTCGTCCGGCAGCGTCTGGGCGGCGGCCAGGGTGACCGCGCCGCGCATTCCCGCCCAGATGATGATCGTGTTGTGCTTCCACGTGAGCGGCGAGGCGTCGAAGTAGTCGATATCGGCGCGCATCCGCCCGATCCGCTTCGGGCTCCGCTTCCGCTCGGCCGCCGCAGCGGCCCCGGGCAGCGATGACAGGCGACGGTGCCGATTCGCCGCAGCATCCGCTGGCTTCGTGATGCTCGTGGCGCTCGCATCGAGCTGGCTCCGCACCGAGCGTTTCACGCGCGCGGAATGTGCGCTGAGCATCGGGATGACGTACGCGGCCCGTACGACCACGAGGATGACGAAGGCGAGCGCGGCGATCCAGATGCCGCGGAGGAGTCCCTCGTCTGCGGCGAGGTTGTTCTGCACGATACCGTAGAGCTGGAGCCCCATCACGAGGAAGACCGCGCCCTCGAGGAGGAACGCGATGGTGCGCCAGTTGAGCTTGTCGGAGATGCGTTGCTCGGGGGTGAGCCACCTCACCGCCCCCTGGCCGCAGACCACGCCCGCAGCGACCGCAGCGACGAGGCCCGAACCGCCGACGGCCTCGGTGGGCAGGAATGCCAGGTACGGAACGGTGAGACCCAGCGCCGTGTTGGCCGTCGCACTCGTGGTCCAGGCCCGCAGCCGCAGGGCGACGAGTCCGGCGAGCGTTCCGATCACGATCGCCGAGACGACGGCCCACGCGAGGGAGCCGAGGGTGGTCAGCAGCGAGAATCCGGATGCCGCGGCGACGATCGCCGTGCGAAGCAGCACGAGCGCCGTGGCGTCGTTCAGGAGGCTCTCCCCCTCCAGCACCGTCACGACGCGACGGGGCACGCCGAGCTTGCGCACGATCGAAGTGGCGACCGCGTCCGTCGGGCTCAGGATCGCTCCGAGCGCCACTGCGAGCGGAAAGCCGATCTCGGGAATCGCCCAGAAGAAGAAGCACCCGAGCACGAGCGAACTGATGATGACGAGCAGCACGGAGAGGCCGCTGATCGCGCTGAAGTCGCGGCGGAACTCGATGGCGGGCGCCGACACCGCCGCGGAGAAGAGCAGCGGCGGCAGCACTCCCGTCAGGATCAGAGCCGGTGCGATCGAGACCGCCGAAACCGCCGGGATCAGGCTGACCGCCACGCCCACTGCCAGGAGGATGAGCGGACCGGCGACCCCGGTTCGCTTCGAGAGCGAGTTCGCGAAGACGACCACGAAGACGCCCGCGATGACGACGACCAGCAGTTCTACCGGCATCCGGTCTCTCCCCTCTGTCTCGATCTCCACAGCGCGGGATGCCTCGACCGCGCGCCGCTCGGCATGGCGCGCGTCTCAGCCTGCGAGATCGGCCACGCCCGAGCCGATCAGCTTGAAACCGAGGACGACGAACAACACGGTCATGATCACGGCATGGTTCGAGACGAGCCAGGTGCGGGGGCCCGTGAGCCGTGCCTCCACGGTGCTAGGCGAGATGACGCTGAACAGCCATGGGATCGCGACGGCGGCGACCCCGATGACGCCGAAGATGAGGATGACGCCGACGACCTCCTCGATGGGGAGGGCCGCCTGCGAGATCCGTCCGCCGGCCGCGGCGAGCAGGGGCAAGTCCTTCGGCGAGAGCGGACCCGAGATCAGGATGCCGACGAAGAACGCCTTCCACAGCGTCAACCCGTCGAGGCTGTCCATCCACTTGGGCGTGCCGGGCTCCGATCGATGGCGCCATTGCATGAGCGCGAGCACGAGCAGGCCCGCGCCGAGGATGATCTCGATGACGTCGATCGTGATGTGCGGTCCGCTGTCGGGCTCGTCCGTGCCGGTGGCACGCCCGATGATCACGAGAATGCCGATGAACACGATGGCGAAGGTGTAGCAACCGAGGATGAATGCGGTGCCGTTCGTGCGGCCCTTCCCGGCGGTCGCCATCAGGATGACGGCGACGATCGCGAGCGGGCTGATCGCGATCGCGATTCCGAGCGTGAGCAGGTCTGCGAGTACGGGGAGCATCAGTGCGACTCCTCGAGCTGGGCGTTCGTCTGGACGTTGCGCAGGAAGAGGATGATCCAGCTGAAGATCAGGAGCGACGACACGAGCTCGACGGCGGTGAGGTTGTAGACGCCGGCTGCGAAGAGCACCGCAAGCACGATGACCACCCCGACGTAGACGAAACCGAGCACGACGAAGGCCTTCGGCATGGTCGGGACGAGCCAGGGCAGGCCGATGACCAAGGCGGCGAAGGCGACGGTCATTCCGGTGGCGACCGTGTTGTGCAGGAGGAAGAACCGATCGACGGGGAAGATGCCGACGCAGGCCAGGAGCACGCCGAGGAGCACGAACAGCACCCGGACCGCGGTCCGTCGTCGACGCTGAGCCGTGGTGTACGACGGCAGCGTCGCCGTGCCGAGCCGGGCGATCGTCGTGATGATGACACCCGACACGATCAGCGTGAGATTGAACGTGAGCGACGAGATGTCGTGCGTGATGCCGAGTGCAGAGAGGTTCATCTGCCACCACAGCGGGTCGGTGGAGCTCAGCATCGCCGTGGTCATGCCGACGACGAGGAACACCGCCAGCACGAGCGAGAGCTGGCGTGGCGAGAGGTTCACTCCGCTGAGCACGGCGAGGTAGGCGGACAGTGCCGTCGCCGCCGAAGCGATCACGATCGCGGGCGAGGCGTAGACGGTCGCACCGATGAAGCTGTGCTCCATGACGGTCGCGATGCCGATCCATCCGAGCAGGGCGACGGCACCGTGCGCGAGGGAGAGCGCCACGAGGTCGAACCAGTGGTAGCGCTCTCGGCGGGCGCTCGGCACCGGTGGCCGGTTGCGATGACGCGGTACCGATCGAGCGACGGCGAACGCGATCGAGGCGGCGATGGCGCTCGCGATCGCCGTGAAGTCGCCCAACGACCCTCGCCCGTCGATGGGGAGTTCGCGCCCCCAGAACACGAACCCCGCGACCACCGCCGTCACCGCGAAGACGACCGCACCCACGGTCAGCGCGAAGGACTCGTCGTCCATGCCCCGCAGCCGCCGGGCGGTTCGAGGCGCCGTGGCGGCGAGCACCGGACCTCCGTGCACGTCAGTACCCGCCGGGTACAGGATCTGGTCGTTCGACATGGCATCTCCCCCTTTTCCGCCGGCACACGAGCGAGCTTCGATTCATTGGATGACGGGCGAGAACCCTCCGCCTGCCCGAGCGTGCCGGTCCTTCGAGCGGTTCCACTGCGGCAGCACGACGAGGGACGCGAGCAGGAAGCAGATCGCCCCGATGAACGTGCCGCTGTTCGCGAGCGACCCGCTGATGGCGCTTCCACTCGGCAGGATGTAGGCGCCGACGGCTGAGACGCCGAAGGCGACGCATCCGATGAAGTTGATGAGCACCGACCACCACGCCGCACGCCCGATGTCCCAGAGTCGCGCGACGCGCGCGTAGGCGATGAAGGCGAGCACGCCGCTCACGAGGAACGCGACCGAGCCGCCGGCGTCGGGGTTCCAGACGAAGTGCTCCTGGGCGGAGATCGACTTCGCGTACAGCGCCGCGGTGGTGCTCACGTTGAACATGAGCGTGCCGAACGACTGCGTCGCGGCCGCGAGCCATTCGGCGCGCACCATTCGCCCCGGCGCGTACGACACCGGGACCGCGATCGCTCCGCTGAGGAACAGCTGGATCAGGCCGGCCGTGGTGAAGAACCACGCGCCGACGAAGAACAGCAGGTTGGCGCCCGCGGTGCCGAGGGAATCGCTCAAGCCCGGGGCGGATCCGAGTGCGAAGAAGGCGGAGCCGATCATGAAGCCCCAGCACTGCTTCGTCACCGTGGGGATGAGGAAGGACTTCCGGTGGTGTTCGATGTTCGTGGCTGCCGCACTCATGGCCGCGTGCTCCACCTCTCTCATGCAGGGTCGATCCCGGCGGACCGCACCGGGGAGGACGTCGCAGCGACGCCTCCCCGCAACGGATGCCGATCAGTGATGGAAGTGGGATCCGCTGCTCGCCTCGCGGGGAAGCGGGGACTGCAGCGATTCGAGGAACGCCACCTCGCCCTTGATGTCCGACAGGAGCGCGGACGCCAGGTCGCGGCTGAGCCCGACCTTGACGACGATCCGCTGCAGCACGACGTCCGACATGTCGTCCGCCATGGGATACGCAGGCACGAGCCAGCCCTTCATCCGCAGGCGGTCGGCGAGGTCGTAGAGGCTCCACGTGTCGGTGTAGCCGTCCTTCAGCACCCAGGCGAACACCGGAATGGTGTCGCCCTTGCTCACGAGCTCGAAGGGACCCATCTTTGCGATCTCAGAAGAGAGGTACGTCGCGACGTCGATCGAGTTCTGCTGCACCGCCCTGTAGCCCTCGCGCCCCAGACGCAGGAACTGGTAGTACTGCAGCAGCACCTGCGCGCCCGGCCGGGAGAAGTTCAGTGCCAGCGTCGGCATGTCGCCCCCGAGATAGCTGACGTGGAAGATCATGCTCTCGGGCAGCACGGCGGTGTTGCGCCAGATGACCCATCCGACACCGGGATAGACGAGTCCGTACTTGTGACCCGACGTGCTGATCGAGTTCACGCGGTCGATCTGGAAGTCCCACTTCAGGTCGGGCTGGCAGAACGGCGCGACCATGGCGCCGGATGCCCCGTCTACATGGATCTTGACGTCGAGACCCGTGTTCGCCTGGATCTCGTCGAGCTTCGCGGCGATGGCCTCGACAGGCTCGTAGGCGCCCGTGAAGGTCTGGCCGAGGATGGCGACGACGCCGATCGTGTTCTCGTCCACGTACTTCTCCAGCTCGAACCCGTCGAGCACCATGTGCTCGGGGGTGACGGGGACGTACCGGGGCTCGATGTCCCAGTAGTTGCAGAACTTCTCCCAGACGACCTGCACGGCCGCCGACATGATCAGGTTGGGCTTCTCGGTCGACTTGCCCTCAGCCTTGCGCTTCTGCTGCCACAGGCGCTTGAGCGCCAGGCCGCCGAGCATGCACGCCTCCGACGACCCGATCGTCGAGGTTCCGATCGTGTCGCTCGTGTCGGGCACGTGCCAGAGGTCGGCGAGCATCCGCCAGCATCGATCCTCGATCGCCGCGGTGGCGGGGTACTCGTCCTTGTCGATCATGTTCTTGTCGGCGGCTTCGGCATAGAGCTTCTTGGCCTCATCGTCCATCCACGTCGAGACGAACGTCGCCAGGTTCAACCGTGAGTTCCCGTCGAGGATCGCCTCGTCGTGGACGATCTGGTAGGCGGTCTCAGGCAGGCTGGGCTGCTCGGGCATCACGAACTTGTCGAACTCGGTCGCCTCACCGGGGCGGACGAAGACCGGGTTCACACTGATCGTGGGGTCGACGTTCGTGGTCTGGCGTGCCTTGCTGGTGTTGATAGTCACTTTCGCTCCTGATCTTGCGTGTGCAACGTGTGGTGATGTGCGGCTGAACTGCTCGTGCTGATGGCCCTCCTAGACCTCGACCGGTGGATAGAGGCGGTCCATGTTGTACTGACGGTTCCGGCGGGCTGCCCACGTCGAGACGGCGAGGAAGGCGACAGTGAGCACCACGATCACGACGACCGACGTCCACAGCCTGGAGTCGACCCCGCCGACGATCAGCTGCCGAAGTCCCGTCACGGTGAAGGTCATCGGGTCGATCCAGTGCAGGTACTGGAACGGCACCGAGGTGACCGGAACGGGGTAGATTCCCCCGGCCGACGTCAGCATGATCATGAGGAACACGAGCGTCGCCACCCTGCCGACGGCGGGACCGAACAATGCGTTGAACATCTGTATCAGCGCCAGGAACATCGCGACCATCAGGAACATGAACGCGAGCGTTCCTCCTGCATGGACGGGATGCAGCCCGAGGCCGAAGTACAGGACCAGGAAGAGGATGAGCGCCTGCAGGATGCCGACGAACAGCGTCGGCGCGTAGGAGGCGAGCACCACGCGGAACGACCCGAGGCCCTGCGCCAGCGGTCGCGCCTGCAGCGGTGTGAAGAGCATCCACGCGATGAGCGAACCGACGAACAGGCCGAGGCCCATGAAGAACGGTGCGAAGCCGTACGCGAAGGTCTTGGCCTCGTTGTTGGTCACCTCCTCGAGCGCGACGGGATCGGCGAGCGCCTTGATGAAGTTGCCCTGCTCCTCGTTGTCCCAGGACGGGATGAACTGCAGGCCCTGCTCGACCGCACCGGCCAGTTGGTCGGTGCCCGCCGCCAGGATCGGAGTACCCGCCGCGAGCCGGCTCGCGCCGTCGCTGAGCTTCACGAGGCCGGAGGACAATTCGTCAGCGCCCGAGCGCAGCTGCCCCGCGGCGGCCCGCACCTCGCCGAGGTCCCGCTGGACTCCCCCGTTCTCGACCGAGCGCAGGATGACGCTCACACGACTGTCGGGGTTGTCCAGTTCGGCGGCGATGATGTCGACATCCTCCTGAATGGCGGCGAACGTCAGTGCCAGGTCTTGGGAGACCCAGTTGTCGAGGATGAAGTCGCGCACCTCCGTGAGGCGGTCCGCGAAGTCCTGCTGGACCTCGTCGTCGCCGGCGGCGAGTTCGGCGATGATCGTATCCAGCCGGTCGATGGCCTCGTCCCTGCCCGAGACGACCCTGTCGAGTGCCGCGGCGGCCTGATCGGTGTCGGCGGTCACGCGCTGCACCACTTGGCGCAGCTCCGTGCCCGACATGCCCGAGCTGTCGACGATCGACTCGGCGCGGGTCACGGCGTCATCCACGGCGTCGTCCAGCTCATCGAGCGCACCGGCCAGCGTCGCCGAGCCGTCCTTCGCGGTGACGAGGTTGTCGGCGAGCTCCTGCGCGCCCGAGTTCGCCTGCTGCATGCCGGCGTTGAGCTCGTCGACCTGGGCTGCCGCCTCCCGCAGCTTCGGGATCGTGTCCTCCGCGAGACCCAGCACGGTCTGGAAGACCTGCTCGCCGACTTGAGCGCTGACCTGGTTGATCGCCTCCTCCGCGGCATCCTGACCGATGACGGTCGCGAGGTAGTTGTTCGCGTCGTTGTAGGTGAAGATCAGCTTCGCCTGATGCGCGTTGTCGGATGCCGCCGACGTCACCGATTCGCTGAAGTCCTCAGGGATCGTGATGGTGAAGTAGAAGCGCCCGTGGGCCAGTCCGTCGACGCCCTCCTGCTCGTCGACCTCGTGGAGATCGAGCTGCTTCGACTCGATGAGCCCCGTGACGACGTCGGCTCCCGCATCGGTCCGTTCCCCGTCGACGGTCACCCCCTCGTCGAGGTTGATGATCGCGACCGGCAGCTTGTTCACTTCGCCGAACGGGTTCCAGAACGCCCACAGATAGAGCGCGCAGTACATCAGCGGCATGAGGATGATCACGATGAGGGCGAGCCGCGGCATGCGGCCTCGGTAGTAGCGCTTGAAATCGCTCCCGGGTGAGAATGCGGCAATCATCGGCTGAGCGCCTCCTGCTCGAGAACGGCGAACTCTCGGTCCGTCAGGTTCGGGACCTCGATGTACTCGCGTGCGCCGCTGCCGGGGAATGCGCCGTTCACATCGGCAGTGATGATGGTCTGCTCGCGGCCGAGGGCGACGAGTCGCTCGAGCAGCATGTGCGCGTTGCGAATGCTGTGGAGCGTGTCGATGCCGCCGACGACGAGGATCTGTGGCTTGCGGATGTTCGCGACCGCGATGCGGAAGAGCGCGGCGGTGAGCTCCGGCAGCTCTTCGACCATCGCGTCCATGGTCGGCAGGGTGTAGTCGCCGAACACGGGGCGGCAGATGCGTTCCAGGTCGGCGTCGGTCGACTGGGGCACCCACCCGTACCAGGGCGCCGCCCAGCGGACCTGTTCGGTCACGATGTCGTGAACGCGAATGGTCTGCGTGATGCCGTCCACCTCGTCGATGTTGGCGATATTGGCGTGATCGAAGAGATGGTGGGCCTCGTTCACTCGACCGAATGCCGTCAAGGTTCCCGCCGACGGCTTCATCCGCCCGGCGAGCGTGAGCATGAGCGAGGTCCTGCCGCGCCCGCCCGCGCCGACCAGCACCGTCACGCCCCCCGCGCGAACGGTCAGGTCAACGGGACCGTAGATGTGCCCCCAAGAGGCATCGACCCCCATCTCGGATGCCTCGAGCAGCACGTCACCGGCTGCGACCCCCGGCTCGGTGGTGCGTTTCGAGCCGTTCGCCGCGACCGGCTCTTCCCCGTTTGACGATGTCATTCACTCTCCCCCTTCGAACCGTGGCCACCGACGCCGGCGCCCGCGATCGGCGGGCGCCCCGGCGTCACAGCGTGTTCTTGACGATCTGCCCGCCCTTGACGATGAGCTTGAAGTTGCTGTCGGGGTCGCCGATGAGCGAGATGTCGTCGGTGGGGTCGCCGTCGACGAGGATCATGTCCGCCCAGGCGCCCTCGGCGATGACGCCGAGTCGCCCGCCGCGATAGGTGTTGCGCTCACCGGCGAGCTCGAAGAGCGAGGCGTTGCCCGAGGTGAGCATCTTGAGCGCCTCGACGTTGCTGTAGAACTCTCCGAGTCGAGCGGCCATCTCGCTCTGTCTCGGCGCCGATTGCGGCTCGAGCAGGAGGTCGGTGCCCCAGGCGGTCTTGACGCCGTACTTCTTCGCCCACTCGTAGACCTGTTCGGTGCCGTGGCAGATCTCGGTGTTCTTGCCGGCTCGCACGGGGTCGGGGTAGTGGTGGTCGTCCTCCGCGAACGGCTGCATCGAGAGCCAGATCTGCGCGTCCGCGATTCGCTTGATCGTCTCCTCATCGGCGAGGTGACCGTGCTCGATCGAGGTCACGCCGGCATCGATCGCCCGCGCGATGCCGGCAGGCGTGTACACGTGGGTCGCGACATAGGTGCCGTAGTCGCCGGCCGCCTGCACCGCGGCACGGATCTCATCGGGGGTGTACTGCAGGGTGTTCAGCGGGTCGTACATCGAAGCCGCGCCTCCGCCGAGTGTGAGCTTGATCTGCGTGGCGCCCTGACGCAGCTGCTCGCGCACCGCAGCGAGCACTCGCGGGACGCCGTCGGCGATGCGCGTGAAGTGGATGTCCTCGGTGCGACTGGGCTTGCCGCCGAACTCCTCGGGCACGTCGTAGACGAATGAGAAGTCCGCGTGGCCCGATGTCTGCGAGATCATCGCCTGGCTCGGGAAGATCCGGGGGCCCTCGAAACTGCCCCGGTCGATGAGCGCCTTGACGGGGGCTGTGTCGCCGCCCATGTCGCGAACGGTCGTGAAGCCGCGGAGCAGCATCCGCTTCGCCTCGGCGATCGTGTTGCCGTAGAGCACGCCGGTGGGACCCTGCAGGAAGTCCATCATGCTGTTGGCGTTGCCCATCAGGTGAACGTGGGCGTCGCTGAGACCCGGCATGAGGAACTTTCCGTTGCCTTGGATCTCGACGACGCCGTCCGACACATCGCCGGCCACCGGCGACGTGGAGACCGCAAGGATGTGCGCGCCCTCGACGAGCACATCCACGTTGTCGAGCGTGCGATCGCTGATCCCGTCGAAGACGCGGACGTTGCGAACGATCATTCTCTGAGATGCATGCGTTCCTGTGGTCATGGCGGCGACACTATGCCGAGGAGAAGGGGGCTTCGACGAATCGCAATCGAAATCCCCCGAGCCGTCATCCAGCGCATCACCCGGCCTTCACCCCCCTCTCACCCGCGGAAAATCGGGCTGGACGACGGGTTGCGCGGCGTTGATAGACTGCGGCGAAGGGGCTGGATATACGCTCGGCGTTACATCAGCAGCAGCTATTTCGGGGGAAATATGAACGGCAAGGAACCTGACAAACCAAGGGCAGGCGCAGGGGGTGCCTCGTCCAACGGCAAGGTGATCATCGCGATCATCATTGCCGTGGCCGCGCTCACGTTCGTCTTCTCGAACGTCGCACCGGCGACCCTGAGCTTCCTCTTCCTGCAGTTCACGATGCCCGCGTGGGGATGGTTTCTCGCCGTCCTCCTCGCCGGCGTGGTGATCGGCTCGCTCTTCCCCTGGTTCAGGGCGCGGAAGGGATAGCCATGTGCACCAGAGTGGTGTGGCCGGATGCCGCTGGGTCGGTCCTCGTCGGTAGAAACATGGATTACCACCGTGACCTCGACACCAACCTGTGGAAGCTGCCACGGGGCATCCGTCGTAACGACGGGGTGACCGGCCAACTGTCGTGGCAGGCACGGTACGGCAGCGTGGTCGCGACGGCGTTCGACATGATCTCCGTCGACGGGATCAACGAGGTCGGTCTGGCGGGGCATGTCCTGTGGCTCTCCGAATCGGTGTACGGCGCCGTCGACGAGTCTCGTCCGGCGCTCAGCCAAGCGGTCTGGCTGCAGTACTTCCTCGACAACTTCGAGACGGTCGCCGAGTCCGTCTCGTGGATGGAGAGCACGGCGGTGCAGGTCGTGCAGCTCGCCGATCCGGCAAGCGGCGAGGTTCCCGCGATCCACCTCGCGCTCGATGACGCGCACGGCGATTCGGCGGTCATCGAGTACATCGACGGTGCGGTCGAGATCCATCACGGTCCCGAGTATCGGGTGCTGACCAATTCTCCGAAGTACGACGAGCAGCTCGCGCTGCTCGAGCAGATCGACGCATGGGGAGGCGACAAGCCGCTGCCCGGCACCACCGCCGCCCCGGATCGATTCGCACGGGCGGCGTACTACGTCGATCGCCTGCCCCCGCCCGTCACGCAGCTGGAGGCCATCGCCTCCATGCTCAGCGTCATCCGCAATGCCGCGCAACCCTTCCGCATTCCCGACCCCGGCAAGCCCGACGCCTCCCAGACGATCTGGCAGGTCGTCGCCGATCTCACGACGAAGCGCTACGTGTTCGAGTCGACCACGCGTCCGAACATCGTCTGGGTCGACCTTGAAGACTTCGATTTCAGTGCCGGGTCGCCAGAGCTGGTGCTGGACCTCGGGAGCAAGCTCGCCGTCGAAGGCGGAATCGCTGGAAACGTGAGCGCGCGTTTCGAGGAAGGGCGCTCACTGCGCTTCCTGACCTTGGCCGATGTCACCGAGCACGCCGCGGGAGTCGAGCGAAGCTGAGTCGGCCGTCGAGCAATCGCGCGATGGGTTGTGTGAATGGGGGACGCACATGAATCTGAACGACGAGGTCAAGGCACTGGAGGAGCTGGAACGAGCGATCGCCTCCGGCAACCAGGAGACGATCGCCAAGGTCGCGGTGGCGAACATCCTGCCGCTGTACCACGAGCACTACGAGCTGCTGACCTCGACGGTCGACCGGCTCCCCAGCAAGCTGATCGAACGCTTCCCGATCCTCCGGTTCGGACACCGCATGACGCCGGTGCTCGCCCGGACGTCACGCCCGTTCAAGCCGCTCATCGATCCCGACGCAGCCAGGACCATGAGCGCAGACGAACTCGATGTGTTCACGCTCGTGCAGATGATCTCGTTCCGATTCAGCGGCGACGTGTCCGCGGCCCTCGTCTACGCCCGACGGCTCGAAGACCGAATCCTCGACGTCCGTGTGGAGTCGCGTGAGCGGGTCGACGGACCACTGTGGTTCTACCACTACGAGATCGGCTCCACCCTGCTCGCCGCAGGCGATTCCTCCCGTGCACTGCTGGAGTTCAGCACCGCACGACAGCTGGGCAGGCTCTCGCGCCAGCGCGACGCCGAACGGCTCGCGCTCTGTCGAGCTGCGCTCGCGCACGCACTCCGAGGTTCACTCGACGAAGCGGAATCCGCCCTTGCCGAGGCTGCACTGCACCCGCCCCCCACTGCGTCGCATGTCGCAGCGAGCCGAACCACCGAAGCCTCGGCGGCCGCGCTCATCGCCGTCGAGCGCATGACCGATGACGTCGATGAGCGGCTCGCGGAGCTCGACGCATACGACAGCGTGCAGCTGACCTGGCCGTTCGCGCTGCTTGCTCGAGCCCGGTTGCTCCTCGCGAGGCAACGGCCCGGCGAAGCACTCGAGGCGATCCGACTGGCCAAGGATGCCCACCCGGTGCAGCATGGCTCCGTCGCATCCGATGTCATCGCGGCGACGCTCATCGACGCACTGTGCGCGCTCGGTGACTCGGCGACCGCATGGGAGATCGCAGGGTCGAGTGCGAGCGTCGGCAACATGACGAGATTCGCCATCATCCGACTGGCGTTGCACGACTCGCGCTTCGACGTCGCGGCTGCCGAAATCCGTCGACTCGCGGGCGACAGCACGCTGAGCCCGAACCAGCGAGCCAAGGGGATCCTGTTCTGGGCGTGGCTCGAAGTCGCGGAGGGAGCCGATCTCGACGCGAGCACCGCCACTCAGATCCACCGCCTCGCCGTCACGGGGAGCATCCGGCGGCTCCTCGCGACCGTGCCTCGGCAACTCGTCGATCGCGTTCGGGCGCACCTCTCTGGCGAGGAACTCGCGGAGTTCGACGCGGCAACGAACGACCTCACGCACTTCGCGATGAAGATGCGCCCGATTCTGACGCCCAGCGAACTCCGGGTGCTGAGCGCGCTGCCCACGCAACCGACGACCGCGGCGATCGCATCGGCATTCCACGTCTCCCCCAACACCATCAAGTCACAGCTCAAGGCCCTGTACCGGAAGCTCGGGTGCTCAACGCGACACGAGGCGATCAAGATCGCGACCCGGCACCGCCTGCTCGTCCACGACGGTGAGGTGGACACCATCGATCGACTCGCAGTCGGCCCGCAGAACAAGAGGCTCGATGTCGGGGTTCACTGATCGCATCCGTGCGGCCGCAACCGCATTCCATCGGGCACCGACGATCGAGGCATCCGACGACGAGGTGATCGGCGTGCCCGAGATGCTCGGTGCGATCGGGGGGGCCCTGCTCGACTCGTCGCAGGCGACCAGTGATGTCGAGGAGATCTTGAAGCGCATCGCGGATCGCTATGCACGCCCCGAACTCCGCGTCTTCGTGCTCCCCACACTCATCCTCGTCGAAGACCCCGGCACGACACCGTCCCAGACGTCGATCTTCCCCGCGAATCAGAGCGCGCTGCGACTCGATCAGGCCGATGCAGTCGAGCGACTCGTGCGGCACTCGGTGAGAGACCGCGCAACACCCGAATCAGTCGTCTCAGCGATCGCGCAGATCAGGAAGGACGACTCCCGCTTCGGCCCCGTGCTGACCGTCGTCGGCTACACCCTGCTCACCATCGGCTTCGGGCTGATGCTCAATCCGACCGTGAGCGCATTGCCGATCTACGTCATGCTCGGCGTCGTCGTCGGCACGATAGTGCAGGTCGGCAACCGAGTCTCGACCCTGTCGTTGATCCTTCCGGCATTCACGGCGTTCGCCGTCACGCTGGTCATCTCGCTCCTGATCAGCCCGCTGGTGCACGACGACGTGATCCGGCTCGTCGCGCCCTCGCTCGTCTCGTTCCTGCCGGGGCTGACGCTCACAGTCGCCGCCGTCGAACTCACCTCGGGTCAGATGATGGCGGGTGCGAGCCGGCTGGTGTTCGGCATCGCGCGTCTCGGGCTCCTCGTCTTCGGCGTCTTCGCGGGCATGTCTGTGGCCGCCGCACCGGCATCGAGCGGCGAAGCCCCGGTACAGCTCGGCGCGTGGGCGCCGTGGGTCGGCATCGCCTTCGTCGCCCTGGGCTATTACTTCTTCTCTGCAGCGCCGCGTCGGTCGCTGGTCTGGATCCTGTACGCCCTCGTCGTCGCCTATTCCGCCCAGCTGCTCGGCAACCTCGTGCTCGGACCCGAGCTCTCGGGGCTCGTCGGCGCACTCCTCGTGATTCCCGCCGTCAACCTAGCCGGCCGACTGAAAGGGGCGCCGTCGAAAGGCATCATGCTGACGTGCGCATACTGGCTGCTGGTTCCCGGTTCCATGGGCTTCATCGGCCTCAGCGAAGCGGCGTCGGGCACGGCAGGCGCCACGAGCACCATTCTGCAGACGTTCGGCTCCCTGATCGCGATCGCGATCGGGATGGTGCTGGGCGCCGGGTTGAGCCGTGATGCCACCGCCTTCGCCCGAGGTTGGCACTCGCTCGCGAAACAGGATGAGGAGCTCGGCCGTGACTGACCAGGACACCGACACCATCACGCCAGAGAACGTGCAGGAGGCGCCCCGAACTACCTCCACGACGCTCAAACGGCCCTTCGCGTCCGGCTTCATCCTCACCCTCGGCGGTCTGGTCGCCATCGCGGCCGGAACAGCGTTCTCGCACCTGTCGACCGTGCTCATCTCGGTGGCGTTCGCCCTGTTCGCCGCCCTCGGACTCGATCCCGTCGTACGTTGGCTCGAGCAGCGAGACGTGCGACGTCCATGGGGAATCGTCATCGTCTACGTCTCCTTCGCAATGATCGTGGTCGGCGTGCTGCTGCTCATCGTGCCCACGGTCGTCAGCCAGGTCTCGCAGATCATCGCCGACCTCCCGAAGCTCGTCCAGGCCTTCGAGAAATCCGAGGTGTACGCGTGGCTCGACGACGTGTTCGGTGCCGAGGCGAGTTCGCTCATGCATCAGGTCACCTCGTTCCTCACGCAGCCGACCCATATCGCGACGATCGGCCAGGGCGTGTTCCGGGTCGGCATGACGATCGTGTCGACGCTCTCGGGAGTGATCATCGTGCTCGTGCTGAGCCTCTACTTCCTCGCCTCCTTGCCGGCGATCAAGGTCGGGTTCAACCGCCTCGCCCCCGCACACAGCCGAGCGCGTCTCGCGTCGATGACCGAGCAGATCACCGACTCGGTCGGCGGGTACCTCATGGGGATGGTGGCACTCGCCTTCTGCAATGCGGTCGTCGCGTTGGTGCTCCACCTCGCGCTCCAACTTCCATTCCCGATGCTGATGGCGGTCGTGGCGTTCTGCGTCACGCTGATTCCGCTCGTGGGATCGGTGATCTACTGCGGCCTGGCGACAGCCCTCGCACTCTTCTCCGGCTGGTTGCCGGCGCTGGTGTTCGCGGCGATCTACCTCGCATACATGCAGGTGGAGGCCTACGTGCTCACGCCGAAGGTCATGAATCGCGCGATCTCGGTGCCCGGCGCCTTGGTCGTCATCGGGGCGCTCGTCGGCGGCACTCTCCTCGGTCTTCTCGGTGCCCTGATCGCGATTCCGGTCACCGCCTCGATCCTCCTGATCGTCAAGCAGGTCGTGGTTCCGAAACAGGACGCCAAGCTCACAGCCTGAAGACAGGGCGCGAAGGCCGGACTGGCGAGCGCGTGGCCGGGCCCCTCACCAGTCCGGTCGCGCACGCGTCAGGCGCGTTCCACCGGCAGCCACAGCTCGGTGGTCGCCGTGCTGAAGTCAGCGGCGCGGTCGAGGATGGCCACGATCGACGGGCCGGGCCTCAGCTGCCAGGGGTTGGAGGGGAACCACTCCGACGCCGTCGCCGCCCACGTCGATTGGAGGGCCGCCGGGTAGGGGCCCGCCGTGCGGAACACCGCCCAGGTGCCGGCCGGCACCTCGATCGCGTCGAGATCGTCGGGCACGGGTGCGGCTTCGCCGACGGCGACGCCGTGCAGGTAGGTCAACTCGCTGCCCTCGGTGCTGTCGGGGTCGACGTCGGCACTGACCTGCAGCAGCCCCGCCGGTTCGGTATCGCTCAGGGCCTTGAGGCGAGCGTGCTCCGCTTCGGGTATCGAGGCGATGTGGGCTTGGATGTGCGGGTTGGGGCCTTGGTGAATGAGCGGCACGCGAGCGGCATGGCCGGCGAGCCGGAAGGCCGGTCGATCTGCGATGCGAGTCTCCATCGTGGTGTTCCCTTCTACGGTCAGGCGGAACCTGAGCTGTGGTTGTGTACGAAGGGGGCCACCGTCTCGCCGGGCATCGCCCGGGCTGATGCCGTGCACGGCCCGGAACGCGCGGTTGAACGCCTCCGTGGAGCCGTACCCGAAGCGCACCGCGGTTCCCAGCAGATCGCGGCCTCCGAGAACATCGGCCGCGGCGACCGTCATGCGCCGTCGCCGGATGTACTCCGACAACGGCATGCCGGCCAGTGACGAGAACATCCGCCGAACGTGATATTCGGTGGTGCCGAGCTCGGCCGTCAGACCGGCGACGTCGATCTCCTCGGTGAGGTGCTCCTCGACGAGATCGACCACTCGGTTCAGCACTGCGATCACGATCGCCTCCTTCGACATCAAGCCTGCTGATCGGCCTCGGCTCACACCCGACTATCGCAGTTCGATTCGATCGGGCCCGTATTCACCTGCCTCTCCCGACACGGCGGCGCGACGATGGAGGGCCGGATGCCCCACGGCATCCGGCCCTCCATCCACGATCAGTACTTCGAGATCGTGACGTAGCCAGGGGACCCCGACGCCGGCTTCTCGACGTAGCATCCGGCGTCGTACGCGGCCTGCCATGCCGTGCGCTTCACCGCGCTCGAACTCGCGTAGGCGAAGTTGACCTGGCCGGCGTACGAGCAGAGCGTGTTCCACGTGTTGCGGCCGACGATGCCGTCGGAGGTGATGTGCACCCAGCTCTGGAACTTGCGCACCTGCGACTCGGTGGCGGGACCGAACGAGTTGTCGGCGGCGAGGGCGCTGCCGAGGCTGTACGCCGACTGCACGCCGTTCAGCATCCGCTGGATCTGCCCGACGCACGTGGCGTATCCGCCGCGCGAGTACTGGTAGGCCGTGCAGCCCTTGCCGGACGTTCCGCTGTACGCGGTCGCCGCGGTCGCCGGCGCGATGGCGCAGAGCCCTGCGATCGCGAGCGCCACTGCGCCTCCGGCAATTCCTCTTCTGAGCTTCTTCATATGCGTACTTCCCCAATCTCGGGCACCGGAACGGCGCCGGCGTCTGCTGCGCCCCTTGCGCGCACGCCGATCACACCACGCGGGGTGGGGCCGGGAGAATGGGCAGCACTCCCCATCGCCCGTTCGAGTCGGGCGCCGTGCTCACCCCTTCAGGGCGACGGCGCGCTCGATCAGGCGGGCCGAGGCGGCCGCCCCGTCGGCGCCGCGATACGCCTCGCGCACGTCGTCGGCCGCGGCCCGGATCTCCGGGTCGTCGAGCACCCGACGCACCGCGTCGAGGAACTCGGGCCGGCGAACGTGCTTCGGGGAGACGGCGATCGCGTTGCCCCGCCGTTCGCAACTGCGCACGTGCCACGTCTGCTCGGGTTGGAGGCCCATGCCGACGAACGGCACGCCCGTGGCGCAGGCGGTCTGCACGGTGCCCTGGCCGCCGTGCAGCACCGCGGCGTCGACCAGCCCGCCCAGGCGGTGCGCCGGCAGGAGGTCGGTGACGTGCACGTTCGCCGGCACCTCGTCACCGGGTTCGAGGTAGTGCCGGATCGGGGCGACGACGTTGATCGGCAGTGTTCCGAGGGACCGCGCGGCATCGAGCGCCAGCCGCCGGTCGGCAGAGGAACCGAGGCCGAGGTAGACGAGCGGCTCGGGTGCGGCGGCGAGCTCGGCGACGACCGCGGGCATCGGCGACTCGAGCCGGGCGAAGATCGGCCCGACGAGCTCGAAACCGTCGGGGAGCTCGAACCCGTCCATCTCCCAGGGCATCTCGGTGATGAGGTTGCGATCGGCGAGGAGCAGGGCGGAGACCGTGCGCAGCGGAGGCACGCCGTTCGCCTTCGCGACGCTCGTGAATGCGCGCGGCGCGAGCGGGGCGGAGTTGTAGATCCACCGGAAGACCGAGGTCGCGACGCGGTCTGCTGCGCGTGCGATCCATCCGCGGCCGCCGACGAGTCCGAGGTGCTTCGCCTGCGCGACCTGCGGACGCGTCAGGGGGAACGGCACCGGGTAGAACAGCGGCACACCCTCGGCGCGGGCCGAGATGAACGAGGTGAGGTTCGATCCAGTGACGACGGCGGCCGCACCGAACTCGCGGATCATCCGGCGTTCGACCTCGACTCGCGCGCCGACCATCGCCGACGTGAACGGGCTGCGGAACGAGCGCCCTTGGTCGAACGCGATCGCCTGGTCGCGTTCCGCACGGGTCCAGGCCGGTTCGCACGCGCGATAGTCGAACCCGGCGTCACGGATCAGATCGACGAAGTCGGTCTCGTATCCCATGAAAACCACGCGGTGCGACGAGTCGAGGGCCTGGGCCACCTGGATCATGCGCGTCGTCTCAGCGAGATTGAACGTCACCGGACAGAACACGACGGTGGCCATACGAGAACGTTAGCGCGGAGCTCGCAGCTCCACCGGGCGACGTTCCGGCGTGACGAAGGGCGGATGCATCGCGGCATCCGCTGTTTCGTAGACTCGATGAGCGGGCCTGATCTCGGCGCGCCGCCACAGCTCTGCACGAAAGGCGCGAAGTGCTGACCGACACCGCCCGGGAGTTCCTCTCGGAGTACCACCTCGCCACGCTCTCGACCCTCGATCGTCACGGACGCATCCACTCGGTGCCGGTCGGCATCACGTACCTCGACGGAGTCGTGCGCATCATCGGCGGCAGCGGCTCGCAGAAGTTCGTCAACGCCGAGCGCAGCGGTCGCGCCAGCGTCAACACGGTCGACGGCGGGCGCTGGATCAGCTTCGAAGGGCCGGCCCGCGTTCACCACGATCCCGAAGCGGTCGCCCTCGCGGTCTCGCTCTACGCCGCACGCTACCGGCAGCCGCGACCGAACCCGCAGCGGGTCGTGCTCGAACTCACCGTCGAACGAGTGCTGGGCTCGGCGGGGATGCGCGCGAGCGACGGCTGAGACCGGCCGCCGTCCTCTCCTGCCGGCCGGCACGGCATGACTCGATAGCCTGTTCGTCCACCCCTCGAACACAAGGAGATGCTGTGAGCATTCAGCGCATCGAACCCGGTCCCCGCATGAGCCAGGCGGTCGTGCACGGCGATACGGTCTACCTCGCCGGCCAGGTCGCCGAGGGCGCCTCCGTCGAAGCGCAGAGCGCCGCTGCCCTGCAGCGCATCGACGAGCTGCTCGCCGGCGTGGGCAGCGACAAGTCGAAACTGCTCAGTGTCACCATCTACCTCGCCGACATCGCGACCTTCGCCGAGATGAACTCGGTGTGGGACACCTGGGTCGACGGCGCCAACCCTCCCGCGCGTGCCACGGTCGAGGCGAAGCTCGCCACCCCCGACTACTTCGTCGAGTTCTCGGTGATCGCCGCGATCTGATCGGATCCACCGAACTGCCGATCGCTCTGGAGAGGCCGGATGCAACGAGGCATCCGGCCCCTTCTGTCTGGTCGTGCTCGGCTGGCGGCACGCCGCGGTCCGCCATATTAATAATGCGTGACTTATATAAGTCACGGTGCAATCATGGTCGCATGCACGCGCTCGATGTTCTCGGAGATCCGGTGCGGCGACGCATCCTCGAGCTGATCGCCGATGGAGAGGCGCCGGCCGGCGACGTCGGCCGGGTCATCCAGGCTGAGTTCGGCATCTCCCAGCCCGCGGTCTCGCAGCACCTGCGGGTGCTGCGCGAGTCGGGCTTCGTCACCGTGCGGCCCGACGGAGCGCGACGGCTCTACGCCGTCGACCCCGCACCGCTGGCCCAGGCCGACGCCTGGTTCGACACCTTCCGAAGCTTCTGGCAGCCGAAGCTCGACGCCCTCGGCACCGAGTTGGCGCGGGGTCGGCTGGCGCAGCGGAAGGCGACCGACGCCGAGCGCGAGCAGAATGATCCATCCCCGAACGGCGGCCCGACGGCACCCGTCGACCCGCCGCGACCGTGACCGAAGGAGCACCGAAATGGTTGACGTGAACGCCCAGATCGACGCCGTCGCGCGCAGCATCGAGACGAAGCAGGTCGACGGCGCGCTCGCCCATGTGCAGACGCTCGCCCAGACCTACCTCTCCCCCATCGACGACGTGTGGAACGCCGTGACCTCCGCCGAGCGCATCCCGCGCTGGTTCCTGCCGATCAGCGGCGACCTGCGGCTCGGCGGCAGCTACCAGTTCGAAGGCAACGCAGGCGGCAAGATCCGGCGCTGCGATCCGCCGAACGACGGCGTGGCCGGCTACACCGTCACCTGGGGCATGGGCATGGGCGAGCCCGCGATCGTGAACGTCCGACTCATCGCGGTTGATGCCTCGTCCACTCGTCTGGAACTCGAGAACATCGCCAGCGAGGCGAGCATCCCCGAGGGCTTCTGGGAGCAGTTCGGGCCATCCGCGACCGGCATCGGCTGGGACCAGGGCCTGCTCGGCCTCGCGCTGCACTTCGCCGGCGGCGCCGAAGGTATCGCCCCTGAAGAGGCGGCGGCATGGGTGATGACCGACGAGGGCAAGTCGTTCATGCGACGTTCCGCCGACGCGTGGGCGGCGGCGCAGCAGCACGACGGCACCGCAGCGGATGCCGCGAAGGCCGCCGCCGACCGCACCTACGGCATGTACACCGGCGAGCTGCCGCCGCCCGAGATGGGCTGACGGCGCGACGCGGCCGACGGACTGGTGAACATGGCCGGGTCATGCTCACCAGTCCGTTCCCGCACTCGTCAGGCGCGTTCCACCGGCAGCCACAGCTCGGTGGTCGCCGTGCTGAAGTCTGCGGCTCGGTCGTGGATGGCCACGACCGACGGGCCGGGCCTCAGCTGCCAGGGGTTGGACGGGAACCACTCCGAAGCTGTCGCCGCCCACGTGGATTGGAGAGCAGCCGGGTAGGGTCCAGTCGTGCGGAACACCGCCCAGGTGCCGGCCGGCACCTCGATCGCGTCGAGATCATCGGGCACCGGTGTGGCTTCGCTGACGGCGACGCCGTGCAGGTAGGTCAATTCGCTGCCCTCGGTGGCATCGGGGTCGACGTCGGCGCTGACCTGCAGCAGTCCCGCGGGTTCGGTGTTGCTCAGCGCCTTCAGGCGCGGGTGCTCCGCGTCGGGAAGCGAGGCGATATGAGCTTGGATGTGCGGGTTCGGGCCGTGGTGAATGAGCGGCACACGAGCGGCATGGCCGACAAGTCGGAAAGCCGGTCGATCTGCGATGCGAGTCTCCATCGTGGAGTTCCCTTCTATGGTCAGGCGAAACCTGAGCTGTGGTTGCGTGTGAAGGGGGCCACCGTCTCGCCGTGCCTCGCCTGGGCTGATACCGTGCACAGCCCGAAAGGCGCGACTGAATGCCTCGGTGGAGCCGTATCCGAAGCGCACCGCTGTTCCCAACAGGTCGCGGTCTCCGAGCACGTCGGCCGCGGCCACGGTCATACGCCGTCTCCGGATGTACTCCGACAACGGCATGCCCGCCAGTGACGAGAACATCCGGCGGACGTGATATTCAGTGGTGCCGAGGCCGGTGGTCAAGCCGGCGACGTCGATCTCCTCGGTGAGGTGCTCCTCGATGAAATCGACCACTCGGTTCAGCACTGCGATCACGATTGCCTCCTTCGACACCAAGCCTGTTCATCGGCCCGAACCCACACCCAACTATTGCGGTTCGATTCGATCGGCCCCGCTCCGCCGACGCGTGGGCAGCAGCACAGCAGCACGACGGCACCGCAGCGGATGTCGCGAAGGCCGCCGCCGTCGCGATCGACGTGGTGCCGGAGAGGTGCGCCATGCGCCGGGGTTCGGGTACGGTCATCGACGTAGACACATCAGCGCCGCCCGCCCCGGCTCTCGCCCTCGTGATCCCATCGGCTCATCGGTGGGGTCTTCTTCATGCCCTCGTCGGCGTCGGCATCTTCGTGGCCTGCATCATGGGGCCGTCGATCATTCCGATCGAGTTGATGACGTACCCGGTCTGGCTGGCAGTGAGCATCGCCATGCCGGTGCTCGTGGTCGGCTGGATCGTCTTCGTCTCGCGAAGGTGGGGCACCGGCAGCCTCATCCGCGACTAGGTCGTCTTCCGCGGGATGCTGCAGCCGTCGCTCAAGCGCTGGTTCGACGGATATGCGCCGGACCAGGATCGCAGCTTCCGGGCGACGAACGCCGCCGTGCTCGTCACCTCGGTGATCTTCGCCTCACTCCACCTCCCGCAGGTGCTCGGCGGCGTCAACGGCGTCGCCCTGGCCGCGGGCACCCTGTTCTCGGGCATCGTCTACGGCGCCCTGGCGATGGCGACCCGACGCACGGCGCCGTCGATCTTCGTGCACTCGGCGATGAACCTCTTCGCGACCGCCAGCGCCTACGGGCTGGTCGGTTGACCCTCGTGACGCTGACCGTGTTGCTCATCGCAGGGATCATCCAGGTCTGCATTGCGCCCGCCGTGATCCTGGCACGACGCCCGATCGCCGAATGGCTCGCAGACAACATCCCTCCGTTGGATGTGACCTGGTTTCATGTGCGAGGCGGGCTCTATATGGCACTCGGAGGCGTCGCCGGCGCCATCTCCGGCGCACTCTTCATCGTCATGGCGGCCTCCGCTCTCGCCCAGACGTAAACCGGCCAGCCAGACGGCGTGCGACCGGCAAGCTCGCCAGGCAATGAGGGATACGGCTAGATGCAGATCCAGCAGTAGAGCCCGGCCTGGTCGGAGCGCGCCGTCAGCGCGATCGACCTGATCGCGATGAGGAACTCTGCGAGGTCGGCGGGGTCGGCTCTGCCGTCGAACTCCTCGGACTGCGCCCACGGCACGGCGACCTCGCGCAGTCGCGTTTCGTCGGCATCGGCGATGGCATCGGAGACGACCGCGTCGACCTCGACCACGAAGATGCTGCCGTCACCGTCGTCGGCGATCGGGCCCGACTTCGCCGTGTCCGCGAGGATCTCGTCGAAGGTGCGGCCCGTCAACAGGGCGGCCGCGGTGCCGAGCCCCACCGTCGGGTCGATGCCCTTCGTGCTCACCGTCGGAAAGACCGGTTCGGCGCCCGGCCCGAGCGGCCCGTGCTCGAGAACCGAGGCCGCTCCGGCATCATCGGGGGCGGTGAAGTAGTCGAAGAGGATTCCCATGTGGCGAGCGTAGTGGCGCGCACCGACGTCGCATCGCCCTCCCTCAGTGCACGAGCGAGCTCAACCAGACGACCGCGAGTCCCAGAACCATCGTGATCACCGCGCTGAGCAGCCGGAGATACCAGGCGCCGCGATTGCGCTCGGAATTGACCCAGCCGATGACGGCGAGACTGACGATCCCGATCCAGAGCGCGATGTAGTACGCGACATACTCGTCGACCCACCCCAGCGTCGCGAGCGCAAGCGCCAGTGCCGGCAGCAGCATGGCCAGCAGCATCCCGACCGATCGCGAGGCGGTGCGAGCAACAGCCCGGCCGATCGGAACCGCACGTCCCTCTGCGGTGCGCCGGCTCGCCACGACGCCGGCGTAGAGGTGCGTCAGCCAGAACACGCCGACCGTACCGACGATGAAGAGCAGCACTTCGAGATCGGTGTCGAACTTCCACCCGACGGTGATGAGTGCCGTGACGAGCACCAACCCGTAGACGGCGTGCTCGGTGTTGTAGGCGTCGAGGACGAACCTCACGGGGCGTGCTGCCGCCTCCGCAACGGTACGACGAGAATGCGCAGCCTCTTCGCCCATGCACACAGATTCCCACGCAAGGGGGCCTTCTGGCGAGCACGCGGCGAAATTCGTCGGCTCCCGAACTCGACGTCAGCCGCGGGGCGTCCACCCCGACGGCAGCGGCCCGTCGATCGCCGCCCGTTCCAGGTCCGCCGACGCAGACCAGCCCTGCGCGGCATCCGTCGTCTCGAAGCCGCCGCGCGCGACCCGGAACCCGACGTCTTCGTGGTGCATGCGCGGGGCGCCGCCCCGGCGCACGGACGCCCGCACGCTCCACGCGTCGTCGGCGAATCCGCCGCCGCGGAACACGCGGTACGCGTCGTAGCGAGCCGGATCGAGCAGGTCCCAGCACCACTCCCACACGTTGCCGAGCGTGTCGAAGAGCCCGTTGAGGTTCGGATGCTTCCCGCCGACGTCCTGCGGCGCGGTCACGCCGTCGGCGCTCGTCCAGGCGACCTCGTCGAGCGGACCGTAGTGCGGGCGCGTCGACCCGGCACGGCAGGCGAACTCCCACTCGGCCTCGGTCGGCAGGCGGAACCCGTCGGAGTCGACGTGCCAGGTGACGTCTTCACCGTCGTACGTATACGCGGGTTCGAGCCCCTCCCATTCGGATGCCGCGTTGCAGAAGCGGATCGCCCGCAGCCAGCTCACGTCGGTCGCCGGGCGTCGCGGATGCCGCGCCGTCTCGCCGAGCAGCTCGGCGAGCTGCTCCTGCGTCACCGGGTACACCCCGATCTCGAACGGCTCGAGGTCGACGCTCCAGCGCACCTTGCGGCGCGCGTCGTGGAGGCCGACGGTGCCCCCGTCGATGCTCGCCATCTCGATGTCCGTCACCGAGGCAGTCTCGCACGCCGGCGCACGTGTGACGTCGATCGGGCGGCCGCATGACGAACGCGATGCGTCGGCAGCCGCCCGATGGCGCGTCTCAGCCGGCCGGCGGGCTCGTCGGCGTCGCCGACGGACTCGGCTCGGCATCCGGCGCGGTGAGCTCGGCGATCGCCCGCTCGAAGGCGGCGATCGTCGCGGCATCGACCGCACCCGTCGGCTCGACGCCGAGTTCGGTCTGGAACGCCTGCAGCGCTGCGGTGAGCTCGTCCGACCACACCCCGTCGACCGGTCCGTCCCAGAACCCGACGAGCTTCAGCGTCTGCTGCACGGCTGCCGTCGACGCGAGCGACTCCTGGGCGGCGGCACCACCGAGCGCCACGAGTTCAGCCTGGAGCGCCGCGGCCGTCGCCTTGTCGACCGTGCCGGTGACCGGAAGTCCGTTCGCCTCCTGCAGGTCTTCGATCGCCTGCACGGTCAGCGGCCCCGACACCCCGTCGACGGTGCCCGTGTAGTACCCGGCCGTGGCGAGGTCCTGTTGCAGCGCGAACGTGTACGCACCGACCGCCGTCACGGCCTGCACCTGCTGGTCGTCCGTGAGGCAACCGGCATCGGCGAAGAGCGTGAGCCACGCCATCTCGAGCGCGACGACCGCACTGTTGAACTGCTCGGATGCATCCGCCAGCGGCGTCTGCTCGGTGATGCCACCTTGCGCGTCCTCGAATTCGGCTTCGGCCTGCTTCACCCGGTCGACCGAGGCGGTCGGCGCCAGCGGCGTGCTGGTCGGGGCGGGCGGAACGACGGATGGCGTGCCGGTCGGCCCTGCCTCCGCCGCGGCAAGGGCGGTCTGCGCCTCGACGAGTTCCTGTTGGGCGACCGCGAGGGCCTGCTGCGCGTCGACCGCGGCTTCGGCGCCGTCGAACGCGTCGTCGCGGGGATCCGCGAGATCGGCGCCCGCGACCTGAACGTCACCGACCGTGGGCGCGGTGTCGTTCAACACGTCGCCGTACCGATCGAGTGCACTGATGTAGTCGCTGCTCGCGCCGCAGAACTCCTCGGATGCGGCGTCGAACTCGGCCTGGGCGCTCGCCACGGCCTTCTCCTTCGCGGTGACCTGCGCCTTGGCCCGGTCGACGCTGTCGGCGCCCTCCGTGCATCCGGCGAGCGCCACCACGACGAACACCGACACCATGGCAGTAGCGAGCAGCCCCGACATCCTCGCGCGATCTCTGTTCACGCATATCCCCCGATCATGTGGTGAAACTTGCTCACATCATGGCACCGGGGCGGGTCGTGACGCGGGACATTCGCATTCACGATTGCGGCAGCAGGCCTTCGCTCGCCCACCGCTCGACGATGCGCCGAGCCCGCGCGGCGTCAGCGCCCTCCAACCGCTCGAGCAGCGGACGCACGACGTCGGCGACGAGCGGGTCGACGAGCTCTCCCACCCCCGCCGATCGAAGCAACTGCTCGAGGCGGGTGAAGTCGCTCACGAGCAGCGTCGACACCTGTCCCTGCAGCAGCACGACTGCGGCGAGCCGGCGCTCGTACACCGGCTCGGCCCACAGCTCCGAAGCGAGTGCGGTCACGTCGTCATGCGTCAGTTCCGGATGCCGCCGGCGCGCGTCTCTCACCGTGCCCCGCACCGCACCGACTGAAGCTCCGTAGAACCGCAGCCCGCCGGCGATTCGCGCGGCATCCGCGCTCGCGCGCTCGTCCGATCCCTCGGCGCGGAGGGTGCGGTCGATGAATGCTGCAGCGGACGTTGTCACCCTGAAATGCTCCCTCATAGGATGGCCGGATGCGCCTGTTCGACCATCTCGGAATCTCCGTTGAAGATCTGCCCCGCTCCATCGAACAATTCGATCCGGTGATGGTGGCGCTCGGTTGCACGCGGCAGGATGCCGACAACGGAGTCTCCTGGTACAAGGGCGAGGACGAGCTCATCCTCTTCCCCACTCGCGAATCGGGAAGCGGGCCGCACCGGCACGGCAAGGTCGGATGGCAGCACCTCGCCTTCCCCGTCGACTCCCGCGAAGAGGTCGACCGCCTGCACGCGATCGCCGTCCGCGCGGGCTGGACCTCCGTGCGCGACCCGAAGGTGTTCACGCGGTTCAGCGACCGCTACTACGCGTCGTTCGTCGAAGACGACAACGGCATCCGCTTCGAGTTCATGTTCAACCCGCCGAAAGACGCCGTCGCAGACTGACCCGTCGGCGGCGACCGCAGCGAACGTCAACCCAGCTCCACGGAAGGCAACCCGACATGGCCGTATTCGATGAGTCAGCAAACGACAGCACGAGCTACCCGCCCTGTGTTCTGCACGATGCCCGCGGCGAGAGCGGACAGGTCTTCCTGGCCTTCAGCGAGACCGCCTACACAACGCTCGGTGCGCTCGGATACCCCACCGACGGTCACGCGATGCGCAGCTTCGTCATCGCCGCCCGAGAACACGCAGGTCTCGACGGCGAACCCGACAACATCGTGTACGAAGCCGAGTTCGACCAGTGCTTCCTCATCATCGACGACCTCGCCGCTGCAGACACCACTGCCAGCGTGATCAGCCGAGCATTCGACGACCCCAGCACCCTCGAGCGAATCGCGAGTGCCGCAACCGAGCACAGCCGCTAGCCTCCCGACGCCGCCGAGCTTCGCGGCGAACGACATCTGCCTCGTTCCGTCACCCAGATCGATCCAGTACCGGTAGCGCTCGGCTGCACGCGTCTCGTCGTCGCCGTCGGCTCAAGCGAAGCCGGTCGACCTACCAGACGGTGCCGCCCCCGACCGAGATGCCGCCCCATGTGAGCGCGATGAAGATCGCGGCGAACACGACGGGCGCGATGCCCTTGCCGCTGCGCGCGAGCCCCTTGAGGAGGGCGATCACGGCGAGGATCGCGGCGATGATCGAGAGGACGCCGCCGAGGATCAGCCCGATGAACAGCGGGATGGGCATGAGCACGAGGCCCGCCAGCGCGAACCAGAACGCGGCCCAGGCAGTTGGATTGGATTGGCGTTCGACGGAGGAGGACATGCTTCAGTATCCCGTGTCGGCACCCCGCAGTGCATGGGACCCGCGCTGCGAGCAGCGAGACCCACCGGCACGGCAAGGTCGGATGGCAGCACCTCGCCTCCCCCGCCGGGTCACGCGAGGAGGTCGACCGCCTGCACGCGATCGCCGTGCGCGATCCGAAGGTGTACACGCGGTTCAGCGACCACTACTACGCGTCGTTCGTCGAAGACGACAACGGCATCCGCTTCGAGTTCATGTTCAACCCGCCGAAGGAGCTCGGCGACCAGCTCTGAACACCGTCCGGGCGCCGCTTCAGACGTCGCTGTCCAGCGTCCCCCTGACGTACGCCTTGACGGTCGCGAAACGTTCGCTTCGCGAGTTCGGCGTGCGCCGGATGAGGTATTTCCCGACGGCGGCCGGCACGATGACGGTTTCGGCGTAGTGCACGCGGTACGGAGCGAACGCACCCGACGGGCTCACGATCTCCACCTCGTCGCCCTCCACGAGGTTCAGCACATTGACCGTGCCCTCGGTGTCATGCGCGGCCTCCTGCTCGAACCAATGGCGGCGCACCTCGATGAACTCGAGCTCGTGCAGCCCGGTGCGCTCCTCCACGAGGCCGGGCTCACGGCGGATCTCCTGCACCTGGCCGACGAGGTTCTGTTCGACCCACTGGTCGTCGCGCTCCCACTGCACGTTCCGCTCACCGTGATCGAGGTGGACCGGCCGCGGGACACCGTCCAGACCGACCCGGTCCCAGTCCCAGAGCTTGAAGGTGAAGATGAACGGGGTCGCCGAGATCTCGAGCACCATCGAGTTCGCCCCAGAGCAGTGGATCGTCCCCGCGGGGATGGCGAAGTGGTCGTGCTTCTTGGCAGGGTACGTGTTCACGTACCGCTCCGCGTCGAACGGATGCTTCCCATCGGTCGCTGCCCGCAGTGCCGTGAACATCTCCCCGGGGTCGACGTCCGGCTTGACGCCGAGGTAGACCACGGCGTCGTCGGCGGCGTCGAGCATGTAGTAGCTCTCGTCCTGCGTGTACGACATGCCGAACGTGTCGCGGATGTAGTCGGTCAGGGGGTGCACCTGCAGCGACAGGTTGCCGCCGCCCATGGTGTCGAGGAAGTCGAAGCGGATCGGGAACTCCGCGCCGAAGCGCGAGAAGGTGCGCTCGCCGAGCAGCTCACGAGGCCGGCTGAGCACCAGGTCGATGGCGGGGATCTCGACGACTTTCCCGCCGGCTTCCAGCAACAGCGAGTTCTCCTCCGGCACGCAGTCGAAGCACCAGGCGAAGTTGTCCGCCGCCGGGTCGAGGTCGAGCTTGTCCTTCATCCACTGACCACCCCAGACTCCGGGGTCGAAGAAGGGCACGACCCGGAACGGCCGGCTGGTCGCGCCGAGGAGCGCCGCTCGGAACGCGTCGCCGCTCACGGCGCCGGCATCCGCGCCGGCGGCGTTGCCGTCGACGAGCAGGTCGATACGGTCGAACAGGGTGCGCTTGTGCCGATCAGCGGTGCGCCACTCGACGAAGAACCCGCGCTTGTACTTCCGAAGCGCATCCTCGTCGTGGTTGGTCGCGCGCCAGTTCGCGGCACCGCCGCGCAGCCGCTGCTGGATCTCCCAGCGCGCCATGTCGACCAGCACGAGCGCGTCGGCTCCCCGGCAGGCCGCAAGGTCGGCGCCCCAGCCGACGAGCACGACCGCGGATCGACGATCGGCGACTCGTGCGCGAAGCTCCCCGAGCTTGTCGGCGTCGTAGAACTCGTCCACCGTGAAGTGGCTCATGACCCCGAAGACACGATCGTCGGTGAGATTCCGCCCGATCAGCGCGTCGATGACCTCCGGCGCTGCGGCCGCGGCCGCTTCGACGTCGATGACCTCCGCGTGAGGCAGCGCCGCCGCGATGCCGGCCGCGATCGCCGCGACGTCAGCGCCGGGGTACACGTCCACGGCGATCAGCGGCGCCGCCGCGGCGCGTTCTTCCGCGATGCGAAGTGCCTCGAGCCAGGCCTCACCACCCGACAGCACCTCGGTGCCGTCGGGCAGCGGGATGGTGGGCAGCTTGACGTAGCCCGCCGTCGCGGCGGGAGTTGCGGGGAGTCGATCGGTGGTCATACGTGTCCTTCGTTGTTGCGAGAAGCGAGTGCGGCGACTCCCCTGAGCACTGAAGTCGCAGGGTCTTCGGGGGTGACGAGCGGCGGCCGGAATGACGACGACCAGAGACGGTCGTGCACCCGGCGTCTGAGTTCGGGGAGGATCAGGTCTGCCGATCGCATCACACCGCCGGTCACGACGACGACGTCGGGGTCGAACGAATGGCATTGGGTCACGAGGACCGCCGCCCAAACTCCGTAGAAGCGCTCGAGCAGCGAGGCCGAAGCGGGTTCGTGTCGGGTTTCGACGATGTCCCTGACGCCGATCGCGCCGTGCCTGACGAGCCGGTCGGCGAGAGCCGGGCCGGGCTCGAGCTCACCGGCGGAGACGGCCTGCCGGAGCGCCCAGGTGCTGGCGAGCGTCTCGGCGCAGCCGATGTTGCCGCACGGGCACCGGTGGCCATCGATCGCGACCGTGACGTGACCATTCAGGACGCCGGCGTGGCCGTGCCGCCCCCTCACGAGCCGGCCGTCGATCATCGCGGCGGTGCCGACGCCGGTACCGAGCGCCAGGAGCACGACGTCGCTCGCGCCTGCGGCGACCCCGTCGGCGACTTCGCCCATGAGCGCGGCACGCGCATCGTTCTCCACCACGGCCGGGCTGCCGAAGACGGTCTGCGACCATTCGGACAGGTTCACCCGGTGAAGCGCGGAGTACTTGCCGTGTGCCGCGACGAGGTGGGTGCCTCCGGCATCGACGATGCCGGGCACGGCGATTCCGACCGAATCCACGCTCGCACCATCGAGCTGGTCGCGCACCACGGCCTCGACCTGATCGAGGTGGAACTCCGACGTGAGCGGAACCTCCAGGTGTGAGACGAGCGCCCGGTCCTCGACGACGCCCAGCTTGAGTGTCGTGCCGCCCAAGTCGATCGCGACTGTTCGCATGATGACCGGCCTTCCGTTCGCTGTCGTTTGGTAACGTTACCAGACGACGCGGACGCTTGCCGCCGACGAACAGCAGCGAGCGATGCCTAGTTCGCCGCCACGATTCGCACCGGCATCTCGATGGTCTTGCCGTGCCCCGCCGCGCGATCGACGTCGAGCCGAGCAAGGAGCAGACGGGCCGCCTGCCGACCGAGCTCCTGAGGGTCATGGTCGATGATCGTCACCGGCACCGGCATCAGTTCGGCGAGCTCGAACGCGTCGAAGCCGGCCAGGGCCGGCATCGCGTCCACGGACTCGCCGGCCCGGAGCCGGCGCCCCATCTCGCGCAAGGCACCGATGGTGTTCCGGTTGTTCGCACTGAAGATCGCCGTCGGCGGATGCTCCAGATCGAGCAGTCGACGTGTCGCGACCTCCGCCGAGGCGACATCCTGCTGACCGCGTTCGACGAGTTCGTCTCGGGGCGAGAGTCCGCGCTCGGCGAGCGCTCGAACATACCCCTCGAACCGTCGCTCGCCCGTGAACACCGATCGGGCGTTGCCCAGGAACGCGATGCGGGTATGGCCCGCGTCCAGCAGCACCCGGGTGCCGTCCGCGGCGCCCCCGACATCGTCGAGGAGCACGGAGTCGACGTCGAGTCCCTCGAGGCTTCGAGACGCCAGCACGAGTGGAACGCCGCCCAGACGGTCGGCGCTCAGATGGTCGACGCTCTCGCCGGACGGCACGAGCACCAGGCCTTCGACCTGGCGTCCGATGAAGTCCGACACCAGTTGCCGCTCGCGCAGCGGGTCCTCCCCGGTGCTGCCGATGATGATGCGTCGGCCGTGCTGGGCCGCCACTTCCTCGACGCCGAGCGCGAAGTTCCCGTAGTACGGGTTGCCGAGGTTCGTGATCGCCACCCCGATGAGTCCGCTGCGGTGCCCCGGGCGGAGGCTTCGAGCGTTCTCGTTCCGGTGGTAGCCGAGCTCACGCACGGCCCGAAGCACCTTCTCCTGCACATCCGGCCGCACGGACTCGCCCCCGGACAGGGTGCGCGAGACCGTCATCGGGCTCACACCAGCTCGCAGAGCGACTTCGCGGATCGTCGGCTGCTTGTTCGAACCCGTACGCTCCGGCACTCGCACCTCACTCAGTTCGGCCGGCCGGGGTGACACCGTGTAGGCATGCCATCACGACCGGCGACGTCGCCTCACCGCTCGCGACGTCTTGCAGAGATCTAGAAGTCCCAGTCCTCGTCCTCGGTGACCACGGCCTTGCCGATGACGTACGACGAGCCCGAACCCGAGAAGAAGTCGTGGTTCTCGTCGGCGTTGGGCGAGAGCGCCGAGAGGATCGCCGGGTTCACGTCGGTGACGGTCTTCGGGAACATCGGCTCGTAACCGAGGTTCATGAGGGCCTTGTTGGCGTTGTAGTGCAGGAACTTCTTGACGTCTTCGGTCAGGCCGACACCGTCGTAGAGGTCCTGCGTGTACTGCACCTCGTTGTCGTAGAGCTCGTAGAGCAGCGAGAACGTGTAGTCCTTCAGGTCGTCGCGCTCGGCCTGCGAGAGCCCCTCGAGACCCTTCTGGAACTTGTAGCCGATGTAGTACCCGTGCACGGCCTCGTCGCGGATGATGAGGCGGATCATGTCAGCGGTGTTGGTGAGCTTCGCCCGCGACGACCAGTACATCGGCAGGTAGAAGCCCGAGTAGAAGAGGAACGACTCGAGCAGCGTCGAGGCGACCTTGCGCTTCAGCGGGGAGTCGCCCTGGTAGTACTCCATGACGATCGCGGCCTTCTTCTGAAGGTTCTCGTTCTCGACCGACCAGCGGAAGGCGTCGTCGATGTCCTTCGTCGAGCACAGCGTCGAGAAGATCGACGAATAGCTCTTCGCGTGCACCGACTCCATGAACGCGATGTTCGTGTAGACGGCCTCTTCGTGCGGCGTGATCGCGTCGGGGATGAGCGAGACCGCGCCGACCGTGCCCTGGATCGTGTCGAGCAGCGTGAGCCCGGTGAACACGCGCATCGTCAGCGTCTGCTCTTCGGGCGTCAGCGTGTTCCACGACTGGATGTCGTTCGACAGCGGCACCTTCTCGGGCAGCCAGAAGTTGTTGACCAGACGGTTCCAGACCTCGAGGTCCTTCTCGTCCTGGATCTTGTTCCAGTTGATCGCGTTGACGTGGCTGACCAGCTTCAGCTTGCCGCCCGTGTGCGCGGGGTCGTTCTGAGCGGAATTCACCGGGTCTGTGAGCGTCATGTCAGTACCTTCGATCTCTCTGGTTGCGGAGCCTCGGCCGTGGGGCAGGCTCTGCCTGCCCCACAACCCCTAGACGCGCTGTGAAACAGTGCGCCTCGTGTTCTGTGCAGCTTCTTCAGGACTGACGAACCTGCCAGACCCAGCATCACGGCGAACGACACGCGAGTTCCCGGTCCCTGTACCGACCTGTTCGTGGATCGTGTACTGAGGCCAGCGTGCGGCGGTCGCGTTCGAAACGAAACGACCGGTGTTTGAACTGCGGTTGACTGAAGCCATGTTGGCTCCTCTCTCCGGCATCTGCCGGCGTCGTCCGCGGTATGAGCGCCCAACTGTTGCTGAGCTACAACTCATGTAGGCTGATTAGACGGTTTTCGAAATCGTCAGCAGCCTCCGCGGTTTGTTGATGGGGCCAAGTTGTTAGCGCAGCTTGGCCCCAAATTTGTTTCTACAGCGCGCAGCTGACGCACATCTCCAGCTCGGTGCCCTCAAGGGCCATCTGACGCAAGCGGATGTAGTAGATCGTCTTGATCCCCTTCTTCCATGCGTAGATCTGCGCCTTGTTGATGTCGCGCGTCGTCGCCGTGTCCTTGAAGAACAGGGTGAGCGAGAGGCCCTGGTCGACGTGCTGCGTCGCCGCGGCGTAGGTGTCGATGACCTTCTCGTAGCCGATCTCGTAGGCGTCCTGGTAGTACTCGAGGTTGTCGTTCGTCATGAACGCAGCCGGGTAGTAGACGCGACCGAGCTTGCCCTCTTTACGGATCTCGATCTTCGACGCGATCGGGTGGATCGAGGCCGTCGAGTTGTTGATGTACGAGATCGACCCGGTCGGCGGCACGGCCTGCAGGTTCTGGTTGTAGATGCCGTGCTCCTGGATGGAGGCCTTCAGCGCCTTCCAGTCCTCCTGCGTCGGGATGTGCACGTTGGAGTCGGCGAAGAGCTGCGTGACCTTGGCGGTCGCGGGCACCCACGCGGCATCCGTGTACTTGTCGAAGAACTCGCCCGAGGCGTACTTCGAGTCCTCGAAGCCGACGAAGGTCTCGCCGCGCTCCTTCGCGATGGCGTTCGACGCGCGCAGCGCGTGGAACAGCACCGTGTAGAAGTAGATGTTCGTGAAGTCGATGCCCTCTTCGCTGCCGTAGAAGATGCGCTCACGAGCGAGGTAGCCGTGCAGGTTCATCTGGCCGAGGCCGATGGCGTGCGACTTGTCGTTGCCGTCTTCGATCGAACGCACCGAGGTGATGTGGCTCATGTTCGACACGGCGGTGAGGCCGCGGATGGCGGTGTCGACGGTCTTGCCGAAGTCGGGCGAGTCCATCGTCAGCGCGATGTTCAGCGAGCCGAGGTTGCACGAGATGTCCTTGCCGATCTCGTTGTACGACAGGTCTTCGTTGTACGTCGTCGGCGTGTTGACCTGCAGGATCTCGGAGCACAGGTTCGACATGTTGATGCGGCCCTTGATGGGGTTCGCCTTGTTCACCGTGTCTTCGAACACGATGTAGGGGTAGCCGCTCTCGAACTGGATCTCGGCGATCGTCTGGAAGAACTCGCGCGCGTTGATCTTGGTCTTCTTGATGCGCGGGTTGTCGACCATCTCGCGGTACTTCTCGGTGACCGAGATGTCGCCGAACGGCTTGCCGTAGACCTTCTCGACGTCGTACGGCGAGAAGAGGTACATGTCTTCGCCGTTCTTGGCGAGCTCGAACGTGATGTCGGGCACGACGACGCCGAGCGACAGCGTCTTGATGCGGATCTTCTCGTCGGCGTTCTCGCGCTTGGTGTCGAGGAACCGCATGATGTCGGGGTGGTGCGCGTTCAGGTACACCGCGCCGGCGCCCTGGCGGGCACCGAGCTGGTTGGCGTAGCTGAAGGAGTCTTCGAGGAGCTTCATCACGGGGATGATGCCGCTCGACTGGTTCTCGATCTGCTTGATCGGGGCGCCGGCCTCGCGGATGTTCGAGAGCGAGAGGGCCACGCCGCCGCCGCGCTTCGAGAGCTGCAGGGCGGAGTTGATGCCGCGCGAGATCGACTCCATGTTGTCTTCGATGCGGAGCAGGAAGCACGAGACGAGCTCGCCGCGCTGGGCCTTGCCCGTGTTGAGGAAGGTCGGGGTGGCCGGCTGGAAGCGGCCGCCGATGATCTCTTCGACGAGGTTGACGGCGAGCTTCTCGTCGCCCTGCGCGAGGCCGAGGGCCGTCATGACGACGCGGTCTTCGAAGCGCTCGAGGTAGCGCTTGCCGTCGAACGTCTTCAGCGTGTAGCTCGTGTAGTACTTGAACGCGCCGAGGAAGGTCTCGAAGCGGAACTTCTTCGAGTACGCCAGGTCGTTGAGCTTGGTGATGAACTCGAACGAGTACTGGTCGAGCACGGCCTGCTCGTAGTACTCCTTCTCGACGAGGTAGTCGAGGCGCTCCTTCAGCGAGTGGAAGAAGACGGTGTTCTGGTTGACGTGCTGCAGGAAGTACTCGCGCGCCGCTTCACGGTCTTTGTCGAACTGGATCTCGCCGTTCGGGCCGTAGAGGTTCAGCATCGCGTTGAGCGAGTGGTAGTCCATGCCGCTCGCCGAACGAGGTGCGTCGATGAGCGCTACGCCGTCAGTTGTCGCTGTGTTTGCCAAAATGCGTCCAATCCATCGTCGACGGCGCGAACGTCGTCTGGTGTTCCGAATACTTCGAAGCGGTAGAGGTGCGGCACTCCCGTCTTGGCGGCGATGATGTCGCCGGCCAGACAGAAGGCCGTACCGAAGTTGGTGTTGCCCGCGCTGATGACGCCGCGGATGTTCGAGCGGTTGTCGGGATCGTTCAGGAAGCGGATGACCTGCTTCGGAACGGCACCCTTGCCGTCGCCGCCGCCATAGGTCGGCACGACGAGCACGTAGGGCTCGTCGACGTGCAGTGCTTCCTCACGCGCGTGCAGCGGGATGCGGGCCGCAGGGCGGCCGAGCTTCTCGATGAAGCGCTTCGTGTTGCCCGAGACGCTCGAGAAGTAGACCAGATTCGTCATGGTGCGTCCTTCGCGACTGCGTTCTCCACCGGTTCACTCCCCCGAGCTCACCGGCCGCTGCTATGCCAAGGCAATCAGCTCAGGCGGGAGGCGAGTTCGTCGATCTTGTCGGGACGGAATCCCGACCAGTGGCCTTCGTCGGTGATGACGACCGGGGCCTGCAGGTAGCCCAGCTCTTTGACCTGCGCAAGGGCGCTCTCGTCGACAGAGAGGTCGAGCACTTCGTACTCGATGCCCTTACTGTCGAGGGCGCGATATGTCGCGTTGCACTGGACGCAAGAAGGCTTGGTGTAGACCGTGACCGTCATTGTTTTCCCCTCGTTCTCAGGCTCTGGAGGAGCCTGTCCCCCGGTGTTGCATTTCGTACTTCAATACTACATCTAGTGTTTGCGGAACACGACTGCCACAACATGCTGTAGTTACATTCGTGTAGTTATCCACCGGGTTATCCACGGGTTATGAACAGCGGATGCCTCGGTGACCGGCGGATTCTCGCGGCTTCGACCGGGGTTATCCACACCCGCCGAGTTCGAAATCTCTTGCCCTGTGGACGAATTCCGGGCGTGTCGCGAATCGGAAGACTTGGGGGTGCTCGACCCACCTGACCCCTACATGTGGTGTTGTGCCTCCCACACTGCCACCACCCACCGACATCGCCGCGGCGCGACGCGCCCCTCTGCCGGTTGAGCTCTGCCCTTCTGTTGGTTGAGCTTGTCGAAACCTTCTCGCGGGTGGGTTTCGACCAGCTCAACCCGCAGAAGGGCGCACGGAGAAGTGGCCGGTGAGGCATCCATGCTGCTCACCGGCCACTCGCGGACCCCCCGATCCGCCCGTCGTCACCCGAAGACTTGCCTACACGATCACGACGCGCACACGAGCGTCGCGTTCCCCCAATCGGCGTGATCGTCGCCCGCGTCGTCGGCATTGCGATCGACGACGAGCTCGAGCTGCTCGACGCCCGTGACGTCGACGTTCAGCGCCTGCCCCGGGTCGGACCAGGTGATGACGCCCGTGCGGGCGAGTTCGACGCCGTCGCCCTTCACGATGAAGATCACGTCGCCGTTCTTCTTCGCGTCGTGCGAGTCGTCGAGGCCGACGGTCGCGGTGAACGCCGAGCACACGCCGCCGGCCAGCACCTTCACACTCGAATCGGCGTGCGTGCCGAGCCCCTTGGCGAACGTCACTCCGCCGATCTTCAACGGGAACCCGTCGCCCGCGGCATCCTCTCCGTTGGAGAGGTCGCGTTCGACCGGACCCCACCCGTTCGTCGACGACACGAAGGGCAGGTCGCTCACGAACACGGTGCCGACCGGTGCGGTCGGGCCGCCGGGCTCGGTCGCCTGGTCGGAGCAGTCGAACTTCGCGTCGGCCCAGTCGGCGTGGTCGTTGCCGTTGCCGTCGGGCGTGGTGCCGACGATCAGGTCGACGTACTGCGCCCCGGCGATGTCGGCGTTGATCGGCACGGTCGCCGAAGTGGCGCCGAGCACCGGCGTGGTCACGACCGTGCGACCGTCGGCGACCACGGAGAACTGCACCGAGCCGCGCGTCTTCTGCACGTCGTCGACGCCGACCTGCGCGGTGAACGCCGTGCAGTAGCCGCCGAGGTAGTAGCGAACGCTGCTCGGCGCGTGCGTGCCGAGCCCCTTCTCGTAGACGACGCCGGCCAGCGTGATCGGCGTGCCGTCGCCCTCGCCCTGCTCGCCGTTCGACCGGTCGCGCTCGACCGGGCCCCACCCGTTCGTCGCGCTCACCCACGGGTGGTCGCTCGCGAACACGTCGGCCTGCGGCGGGCCCGGGAGGGTCCGCACGGTGGTCTCCGTCGAGATGGTGCGCTCGCCGATCGGCTCGACGGTGGTCGAGTACGAGGCGTTCGCGGTGAAGGTGTAGCTGCCGTCGGCACTCGCCGGTGCGACGACGTTCCAGTGGGTGACGAGCGAGTCGCCCGATGCGAGGGTGGCGGCCGCAGCGGCATCCGTCGCCTCTGCCGTCCAGCCCTCGGGCACCTCGAGGGTGACCGCGACGTCGGCGATGTCGGCTGCCTCGTCGGAGGTGAACGTCGTCACGAACTCCGAAGCGACGCCCTGCTCGATCACGTCGGGCGTGAGCCCGGCCGTGAGCTGGGCGCAGGCGGGCACGGCGCTCGACGCACCGAGGTCTTCGACGAGCAGGTCGTCGAGCATCAGCTCGGCGCCGTCGGCCGAGCCGGTGCGCGAGAGCCCCACGAAGGTGTCGCCGCAGAAGCCGGCGTCGATCGTCTGGCTGAACCGGGTCGTGTCGGTCGCCTCGCCGAAGGTCGTCGAGGCGGTCACCGCGGGGCCGGCCGCACGGTCGTAGCCCGAGACCCAGGCGTACTCCCCCGCCTTCGAGCTCTGGTAGTCGAACGACACCCGGTAGCTGTGACCGGGCTCGAACGGGATCGTGTACTCCGAGGTGCGGTAGACCATGCCGGGGCCGCCGCCGGGGCCACGGTTCTCCTCATGCGCCATGAGCGACCAGTCGCCGTTCAGCACCATGTCGACCGGTCGGTCGTTCCAGCCCTGCTGGGTGAACGGCTCGTTGCGGCCGGCGATGTGCGTGCGCGGGTCGGTCGATCCACCGGCGTCGCCCTTGATGAACGGGCCCCAGCCGAAGTCGACGTCCTCGAAGTCCTCGGCGTAGACCTCGCCCTCGCCGAGGTCTGCGCGGCTGGTCTCGACGACGCGCACGTCATCGATCGTGACGGATGCCTCGCCAGCCTCGGCCGCGATGGTGAGCGTGGGCCTCACCCCGCCCTTCGGCACGTCGATCAGCACCCGCAGTCGCTGCAGGTTCGTGCCGGTCTTGTCATCGGCGGCGACGTAGTTCGTCGCCCCCGAGGAGTCGACCGTGACGGACTGCGACTCGCCCTTCGGCACGTCGACCGAGAGGGTCGTCGAGCGGGTCTCACCCGGCTCGACCTCGACCCAGGCACCCACCGAGTAGGTGCCCGCGGGCAGCTTGTCGAGCTTCTGGCTGATCGAGGAGGCCTCGGTGCCGAGGGTCGCGAAGCGCCGCCCGAGCTCGTCGCGCAGCGGCGCGGCGCCGCCGGTGGGGTTCCAGGCGTCGAGCGTGCCGGCGTTGAACCCGGGGTCGGCCACGACGGTGCCGTCGCCGAACTCGGTCTTCTTCGGCAGCTCGCTCGCAGCGGTCGACGTGCTGCCGCCCGTGAGCACGTAGGCCTGCGCGGCATCCGCTTCGATCGTGACCTGGCCGTCGACGACGGCGACATCCGCCACCTTCTCGCGACCGGTGTCGGTGAGCTTGAAGAGCTGCAGCGAGCGGTTGCCCGCGAACTCGTCGGTGAGGGTCCAGGTGGTCGCGCCGCCCGCCGGGTTGTAGTGGTAGAGCTTGTCGTGCTCGTCGTTCTCCTCCGACGACCACGGCAGCAGGTAGGTGCCGCCCTGCAGCACGCTCGCGCCGTCGACGGTGATGTTGCGCTCGGCCGCCGTGGCGCCGGTCACGCTCACGTCACCGGTGAGCTCGATGCGCTCGGGCGTCCACTTGGTGATCTCCTCGTGCTGGAGGAACTTCGCCGGCAGGTTCGCGGTCCACACGTTCGTGAGGAACCCGTCGAAGTCGTTCTGGCCGGTCCAGCCCTCGAACTCGATGATGTGCGTGGCGCCGAGCTTGGGGTCGGGGTTCCAGACGTCGGACTGCGAGTTGTTCACGAACCGCAGGATCTGGGAGTTCACGCCCTTGTTGTCGGTGCCGCCGTACTTCTCGTCGTTCGCCCAGTGCGACCACGTGTTGTTCTCGCTGAGCTTGTCGGCCCACTCCGAGCCGACGCGGAAGTCGTGGTCGACGAGCGAGTCCTGGATCTTCTGCGCGAGCCAGCCGAACTGGTAGTACACGTCGACGTAGACGAAGTCGAGGTTGTCGTCGGTCGCGTCGGCGAGTTCGCCGATGCGCTCGTCGAGCGTGCCCGAGACGATGTCCTCGCGCTGGTCCATGTAATAGGACTGGTCGAGCCAGTTCCATCCCTTGGCGTTCTCGTCGGCGAGCTCGTCGCTGAACGACTTCGCCTCGGGGTAGATCTCGGTGGCGTTCACGTGCACGCCGAACGAGGCGTTCCACTTCTCGCCGCGCTTCAGCAGGGTGTTGAGGTCGTCGAGGCCGCCGGCCCGCTCGTTGAAGTTGTCGCCGTAGTCGGTGTTCGCCGAGTCGTGGCCCTCGCTCGTGTAGCCCTTCAGCATCGCGACCTGGCCGAGGCCGTCGGTCGCGAGCGAGACGCGCTTCACGTCGTCGAGGGTGCGCAGGAACGGGTGCGTCGCCTGCGAGGCGAAGTTGAACGGGATGTGGGTCACGACGTTGTCGGGCGTCTCGTCGCCCTTGAACGGGGCCACGCGGATATCGCGCATCGCGATCGCGCCGTCCTGCCAGTCGACGGTGCCGTCGGCGTTGGCGTCGGGCGTGATGGCGACCTTCACCCAGGGCAGCTCTTCGGTCGTGGTGGAGCGGTCGGCCCGGATGAGCCACTGCCCGCTCGAGACGCCGACCTCGACGCCGCCGGCGCCGTCGCTCACGGCCTGACGCCAGAAGTTGCCGGAGTCCTTGTTGCCCGGGCCCGACGAGGTGTCGTAGAGCGAGTTCGTCGCGAACGCCGCAGCGAGCTGCCCCGTGTTCACGATGATCGCGTTCGACGACTTCGCGCTCGCGTCGAGCGGCGTCGCGGGCGTCACCGGGATGAACGTGTCGCCCGAGACGTTGCGGTTGACCGAGAGGTTCGCCGCGGCGACGGACGCCCCGGCATCGGCCGACGACACGGTCACGAGATTCTGGCCGGGGATCTGCAGGGTGCGCACGACCGCGTCGGGGTCGGTGATGCCGGTCACGGCGAACGTGACGACGTTGCGCTTCAGGCTCAGCCGCGCCTCGATCACGACGCCGCCGAGGTTCGTCGGGGTGAGCGTGTAGTCGACGGTGTGCCCGTCGACCTGCTCGGACGAGACGGTCACCGGCTCCGCCGCGCCGTTCACCACGAGGCTCGTGAGCACGTCGGGGTTGCCGGCGATCGAGGCATCCGTCGCCCGGTGGGTGTAGCCCACGACCTGTGGGAACGCCGCCGAGACCGCGACCTCGAGCTGCTTCGAGGTGAGCGTCAGCAGCCCCTCGGATGTCGCGGCCGCGCGTGCGCCGGAGGCGGCCACGCCGAACGGGGCGGCCGAGGCCGACGCCGCCGTGATCGGGATCAGCGCGCCGGCCGCGAGCACACCCGCGAGGCCGATCCTGCCGAGTCGGTCGATGAAACGTGGTGAAGGCATCCTTGGCTCCAAGTGTCGATCGCAATTGTTAGCGGTATCAACGGTCATCCTGATGGAGTTTTGACGCCAGTGCAAGACTTTTCTCGGGTGAGTCGTCGCGAGACGACCTGTTCGGCAGGCCAGCGTAGTTATCGGTAACAGTCGTTGTCCCGACGCGAGCGACGGCGTAGCCTGACCTCGAGCGAGACGAAGGGGCATCCGATGACCGAGTTCGCGACCTCCGCAGACGGCACGCGCATCGCCTACGACCGGCAGGGCTCCGGGCCGCCGGTGATCCTCGTCGACGGCGCGATGCAGTTCCGCGCGTTCGACCCGGCGACCGTCGAGATGGCGGGCGAACTCGCCCGGCACGGGTTCACCGTGTACCACTACGACCGGCGCGGGCGAGGCGAGAGCCCGGCGGCGGCGCCGATCACGCTCGGTCAGACCCTCGACGACCTGCGCGCCCTCATCGACGTGGCCACCGAGGGCGCCGACGACGCCGTCGCCCTCTTCGGCAGCTCCTCGGGCGGGGCGATCGCGCTCGCGGCCGCGGCATCCGGTCTCGCGGTCTCGAAGCTCGTGCTGTGGGAGGTGCCGCTGAACGCCGAGCTCGGCACCGACGGCGCGGAGTGCCTCGGCGGGCTGCGCGAGCGCATCGAGGCCGGCGACGGCGATGCCACCATCGAGTACTTCATGAAGGACATGCCGCCCGAGTGGCTCGCGGGCGCGAAGGCGAGCCCGGGCTGGCCGATCATGACCGCGATGGGCCCGAGCCTCGAGCCCGACTCCGAGGCGCTCGCCTGGACGCAGAGCGCGGCGCGGCCGGCGCTCTGGGCCGGCATCACGCAGCCGACGCTCGTGCTCGTCGGCGAGCAGACCCTCGACCTCATGACACCCGCGGCCGACTCGCTCGTCACGAGCCTGCCGCACGCGTTCCGCGGCACCGTGCCCGCGGCCGATCACGCCTGGGAGCCGAAGGCGATGGCGCTCGCGATCGCGGGGTTCCTCGTCGACTAGACGACACTCCACGCCTGACGCACCCGCGCGACACGCTGCGCCCACTCAGCCGTTCACGCTCGCCGAGCCAGGACTCCTCGCCGACGCCTTGGCGCACCACATCCGAGAGCCCGGCACTTCGGCACTTCGGTACTTCGGTACCGGCTTCGCCGACGAGCACCCTCGTGCGGCGCCGCTAGCTCGTCTTCGCGGCCTTCGCCGCGGCCTTGGCCGCCTGCTTCGTCGCCCGCACCTTGGCGAGCGACTCGGGGTCGACGATGTCGGCGACCGAGCGGAACGCGCCCTCGTCGCCGTACGACCCGGCCGCTTCGCGCCAGCCCGGCGCGGTGAGCCCGCACTGCTTGCCGAGCAGCGCGAGGAAGATCTTCGCCTTCTGGTCGCCGAAGCCCGGCAGGGCCTTCAGCCGCGCGAGCACCTCGGCACCGCTCGGCTCGCCCTGGGTCCAGAGAGCGGATGCCTCGCCGCCCCAGTCGTCGACGATCGCCGACGCGAGCGCCTGCACGCGACCGGCCATCGAGCCCGGGAAGCGGTGCACCGCCGGCGTCTGCTTGAACACCTCGACGAAGGCCTCGGGATCGTAACCCGCGATGGTCTCGGGGTCGATCGAGCCGATGCGGGTGCGGACCTTCTCGGGTCCGGCGAACGCCGACTCCATGGTCACCTGCTGGTCGAGGAGCATTCCCGTGAGCAGCGCGAACGCGTCGTCGCTGAGCAGCGCGTCGGCGGCCTGCTCCCCCGTGATGTGCAATGCCATGCGTCCATCCTTCCACTCGAGGGCCGCGGCATCCGCTGCTCTTCGAATGCGGACGGAAACTGACCGCTTCGTTGCCTACCGTGGAAGTAGGCGATTCGATGGGACGGATCGCACCACACCCCTACGAGGAGTCACCATGGACTGGAAGATCGAGCTCATCTACGTGCCCGTCACCGATGTCGATCGGGCGAAGGCGTTCTACGTCGACAAGCTCGGCTTCAACGCCGATCACGACCACCGGGTCAGCGAGAGCCTGCGCTTCGTGCAGTTGACCCCGCCCGGGTCGGCCTGCTCGATCGCGTTCGGCGAGGGAATGGGCGGCAGCCTGCAGCCCGGGCAGCAGGACTCGATCCAGGTCGTCATCCCCGACGCCGACGCCGTGCTCGCCGAGCTCCGCGCCAAGGGCGTCGAGGCCGAGGGCGTCGACGAGCAGGCCTGGGGCCGCTTCGTCACGCTGAAGGACCCCGACGGCAACCGCTGGACCCTGCAGGAGCTGCCCGACTACAGCCAGCAGGCGTAGCCGAGACGGGTGGGCGGATGCCGCGGCATCCCCTCACCCGCCGCACACGACGATGGCCCTCGCTCCCGAAGGAGCGAGGGCCATCGTGCTGCAGGTGACTAGCCGGCCGCGTTCACGATGTCGAGGAGGTTCGGGTTGTTGGCGTACGCCTCAGCCGCGTTCTCCTTCGTCACGATGACCGGGTCCAGCAGGTACGAGGGAACGATCTTCACGCCGTTGTCGTACTGCTCGGTGTCGTTGACGTCGACCTCTTCGCCCTTCTGGAGCTGCTGGATCATCTTGATCGTCTGCTCCACGAGGAGGTTGGTGTCCTTGTTGATGGTCGAGTACTGCTCGCCCGCCATGATCGACTTGACCGACTCGACCTCGGAGTCCTGACCGGTGACGGTCACCTTCGAGATGTCCTTGCCGGCCTGCTTGGTCGAGGTGATGATCGCCCGAGCGAGGTTGTCGTTCGGCGAGAGCACGCCGTCGACGTTCTTGTCGCCGTAGTTCGCGGCGAGCAGCGAGTCCATGCGGCTCTGAGCGTTCTCGGCCTCCCAGCCCTGGGTCGCGGTCTGGGCGATGTCGGTCTGACCCGAGACGACGACGAGCGTGCCGTCGTCGATCTTCGGCTGCAGCACCTTCATGGCGCCGTCGAAGAACACGGCCGAGTTGGCGTCGTCGGGCGAGCCCGAGAAGAGCTCGACGTTCCACGGAGCCTCGTGGCCCGAGCGCGCGGCGAGACCGTCGAGCAGGGCCTGGCCCTGGAGCTCGCCGACCTTGAAGTTGTCGAACGCGACGTAGTAGTCGACGTTCTCCGTGTTCTCGATCAGGCGGTCGTAGGCGATGATCGTGACGCCGGCGTCGGCGGCCTGCTGCAGCTGCGTGCCGAGCTGCTTGCCGTCCTTCGCGCCGATGACGATGACCTTCGCGCCGTTGGTGACCATGGCCGAGATCTGGTTCTGCTGCTCCGCGACGGTGTTCGAGGCGGGTGCGTACTGCACGTCGCCCTTGAACCCGGCGTCGGCGAGGCCGTCTTCGAAGAGACCGCCGGCCAGCACCCAGTTCTCCGACGTCTTGTCGGGAAGGGCGATGCCGATCGTCGAGTCGGCGGCGAAGCCGGCGGAGCCGGAGGCGCCGTCGGTCGATTCTCCACCACCGCGGTCGGACGAGCAGCCGGCGAGCGCCAAGGCTGCGACTGCGGCGATCGCTGTGGCCGCAAGAGTGATTTTCTTCATTGATCTTTCACTTTCTCGATGGGAATTGCAGGACTACTCGGAGGTGACGATGTGGATGAGTTCGAGCGGATGCCGCTGCGGGCGACTCAGCGCCGGGTGAGGTCCTCGGGCAGCGAGGACACGTTGGCCTGGTTGGTGGGGGCGACGGTCGGAGCCTCGTCGGGGGCCTGGGTCTCGAGGCGCGCCTTGCGGCGGCCCGACCAGAGCCCGAGGATCGACGGGCGGCCCTGGCGCTTGCTCCAGACGTCGACGCCGACGGCGAGGAGGAGCACGAGACCCTTGATGATCTGCACCACGTCGGCGCCGGCGCCGATGAGCTGCAGGCCGTTGTTGAGGAAGGCCATCACGAGACCACCGACGATCGAGCCGATCACGGTGCCGATGCCGCCGGAGACCGCCGCGCCGCCGATGAAGACGGCCGCGATGGCGTCGAGCTCCCAGCCGTTGCCGTCCTGGGGGCCGGAGGCCGTGGCGCGCGCCACGTAGATCATGCCGGCGACGGAGGCGAGCACCGACATGTTCATCATCACGAAGAAGTCGACCCGGCGGTCCTTGACGCCCGAGAGCGTCGCGGCGAGGCGGTTGCCGCCGACCGCGTAGATGTGGCGGCCGAAGATCGTGTTGCGGGTGATGAACGAGTAGAGGATGACGAGCACCACGAGGATGATGCCCGAGATCGGGAAGCTCGTGCCGGGGCGGCCGGTGGCGAAGAGCCACGCTGCCCAGAGGATGACGCCCGCGAGCACGATGACCTTGACGACGCTCACCCAGAGGGGCGCCGAGTCGGAGCCCATCTTCTTCTGCTGACGGCGCAGGTGGATCTCGTTCCAGACGATCCAGCCGGCACCCACGAGGCCGAGCAGCATCGTCAGCACGTTGAAGTTGAATGGCAGCGCGAGCTCGGGCAGGTACCCTGCGCCGATCATGCCGAACTCCTGCGGTACGGGCGTGGTCGTCGACTGGCCGATGAGCTGGTTGCCGCCGCGGAAGATGAGCATGCCGGCCAGCGTCACGATGAACGCCGGCACTCCGACGAACGCGACCCACATGCCCTGCCAGGCACCGATCAACACGCCCACGCCGATGCCCAGGAGGATCGCGAGCGGCCACGGGAAGTTCCACTCCGCCATGGACTTGGCCACGATGATGCCCGTGAACGCCGCGACCGAGCCGACCGACAGGTCGATGTGGCCCATGATGATGACCATCACCATGCCGATCGCGAGGATCAGGATGTAGGAGTACTGGTTGACGACGTTGATCAGGTTCGTCGGCGAGAGCGTCAGCCCGTTCGTCCAGATCTGGAAGATCACGATGATGACGATGAGGCTGCCGAGGATGCCGAACTGTCGGAGGCTGGACTGGCCGCCTCCGAAGATCTTGCGGATGTCGGAGAGCCCGCCCTTCTTCTTCTGGGCGGCCGGGTCGTTCGCCGTCGTGCTCATGCGTTCGCCTTCTTCTTGGCGGAGGTCATGCTGCGCATGAGCGCCTCCGGGTTGGCTTCGGATGCGGGGATGTTGTCGGTGATCTGGCCTTCGAACACCGTGTAGATGCGGTCGGCGATGCCGAGCAGCTCGGGCAGCTCGCTCGAGATGAGGATGACGCCCTTGCCCTGCGCCGCGAGCGACTGGATGATCGTGTAGATCTCGTACTTGGCGCCGACGTCGATGCCGCGGGTGGGTTCGTCGAGGATGAGCAGGTCGGGGTCGGTGAACATCCACTTCGCCAGCACGACCTTCTGCTGGTTGCCGCCCGAGAGCTTGGAGACGCCCGCGTCGACGCTCGGGGTCTTGATGCGCAGCTGCTTGCGGTAGCCCTCGGCGATGCCGAACTCCTGCGAGTCGTCGACCACACCGCGCTTCGCGATCTTCGAGAGCTTCGCCGACACGACCGATCGCTTGATCGTGTCGAGCAGGTTCAGCCCGAGCTGCTTGCGGTCTTCGCTGACGTACGCGAGACCGTGGTCGATCGCCGATTCGACGTCCTTCAGCACGATCTCCTGGCCGTCCTTCACGATCGTGCCCGAGAGGTAGGTGCCGTAGGAGCGCCCGAAGATGCTCATCGCGAGCTCGGTGCGCCCTGCGCCCATGAGCCCGGCGAGGCCGACGATCTCACCGCGCCGCACGTTGAGGCTCGAACCCTTGACCACGAGCCGCTCGGCCACCTGCGGGTGCTGGATCGTCCAGTCCTTCACCTCGAAGAACACGTCGCCGATGTGCGGCGTGCGGTCGGGGAACCGACTCTCGAGCGAGCGGCCCACCATGCCCTTGATGATGCGGTCCTCGTCGACGCCGCCGGCGTGCACGTCGAGGGTCTCGATCGTGTGACCGTCGCGGATGATCGTGATCTCGTCGGCGACCGCTTCGATCTCGTTGAGCTTGTGCGAGATCATGATCGACGCGATGCCCTTGCCCTTCAGGCCGCGGATCAGGTCGAGCAGGTGCTGCGAGTCGTCTTCGTTGAGTGCGGCCGTCGGCTCGTCGAGGATCAGGAGCTTCACGTCCTTGACGAGCGCCTTCGCGATCTCGACGAGCTGCTGCTTGCCGACGCCGAGGTGCTTGATCTGCGTGTCGGGGTCTTCGTCGAGTCCGACTCGTGCGAGCAGGTCGATGGCCCGCACCTTCGCCGCGCGCCAGTCGATGCGACCGCCGTGGTTGATCTCGTTGCCGAGGAAGATGTTCTCGGTGATCGACAGCTCGGGGATGAGGGCGAGCTCCTGGTGGATGATCGCGATGCCGGCATTCTCGCTCTGGCGGATGTCGCGGAACTGCACCTCCTCGCCCCGGAAGATGATCTGCCCCGTGTACGTGCCGTGCGGGTAGACCCCGGAGAGCACCTTCATGAGGGTCGACTTGCCTGCGCCGTTCTCGCCGCAGATCGCGTGGATCTCGGCGGGCATCACGGTGAGCGAGACATCCGACAGCGCCTTCACGCCGGGGAACTCCTTGGTGATGGAGCGCATCTCGAGAATCGGCTGCGGCATCATCGGGTGCCTCCCGACCTGCGGGAGTCCGCAAGGGGTGTCGTCGGCGACTGGTTCACGTGCGACCTCGATGTCATTCGTTCGGGGGCGGTACCTGTGTGCGATCCGTGTGACCGTTCACATCGAGACCAATGGTGCATCCGAGATGCGGCGCTGTCAAGCCGAGTCAGTCACGCTTGTGTAACGGGGGCGGTGACCGGATGCCTGGGCCGACGAGCCGCGCACGACGAGCCGCGGCACGATCTCCTCGACCTCGAGCACCTCGCGCCCGTGCACCTGGTTCAGCAGCAGGGCCACTGCGCGGCGCCCGACCTCGCGGAAGTCCTGGTGCACGGTCGTGAGCGGCGGCCACACGTGCTGGGCCACGGGGATGTCGTCGAATCCGACCACGCTGATCTCACCCGGCACGTCGAGGCCGGCGTCGCGGAACGCGTGCATGAGGCCGATCGCCATCTGGTCGTTCGCCGCGAACACCGCGGTGAAGTCGCGGGTGCGACTGAGCTCGCGGCCTGCGAAATAGCCGAAGTCGGCGCTCCAGTCGCCGAGGATCGGCGGGTGCAGGGTGAGGTCGGCATCGTAGACCGCATCGAGGAATCCGCGCATGCGCGCCTCGGCCTCGATCCAGTCCTGCGGGCCGGCCAGGTGCACGATCTCGCGGTGCCCGAGGCTCACGAGGTGCTGCGTGGCGCGGCGTGCGCCCGTCACCTGATCCACCGAGAGGGCGAGGTGGTCGCTCCGCCCGGTCGACTGCAGGCTCACGAACGGCACGCCGATCGGCGCCGCCGCGAGCACGTCGAAGACCCGCACCTGCGGGGCGATGACGACGAGCCCCTCGATCGCCTGCAGCATGAGGTGCTCGAGGGCATCGGTGATGGCCTCCGGCGTCACGGTGGCGAGATTCGCGGTGTTGACGTAGTACCCGTGCTCCCGCGCGGCATCCTCGATCGCGGCGATGCTCGTCGCTGGGCCGTACTCGGAGCTGCGCGCCGCCAGCACCCCGATGGTGTGCGAACGGCTCGTCACGAGGGCTCGCGCCGCGCGGTTCGGCCGGTACTGCAGCGTCTCCATGGCGAGGAGGACGCGCTCCTTGGTCTCGGGCCGGATGCTCGGATGGTCGTTCAGCACCCGCGAGACGGTCTGGTGGGACACCTCGGCCAGGCGCGCGACATCACGGATGCTGGGCGCCCGCCCTTTGGGAGTCTCAGGAGTCACTGCCAACCCATTCACCCCGATGTGCACGTTCACATCAGCGGCGCTTCCATTATGCACGGGGAGGTCGTTTCGCGCGCCATCGAGACGTGTGACAGTCACATGGCGGGATCGGCGCACGGCCCCGAGGCTCAGCTCGCGACCGAGGACGCGCCGAGCGGTCGCACCCGACCGGCGAGCAGCACGGCGACCACCGCGATCGCGACGGTCACGGCGAAGTCCGCGGCGAACATTCCCGAACCCAGCGCGCTCGAGACGAGCGCCGTGATCGCGAGCGCGATAGCCGCGCCGAGCGACTCGGAGATGGTGAGGGCCGCGCTGTTGAAGCCCTGCGCGGAGACGGGCGAGAGGGCGAGCACCGCGACCGAGAACCGCGGGTACATGAAGCCCATGGCACCGCCCGCGAGCGTCCACGCCGTGAACGCGATCGCCGGCGCCAGCGTGAACAGGGCGACGACGAACACGACCGCGAGCGAGATCGCGAGCAGGATCGTGCCGATCACGACGGCCTGCGTGTTCGACACCCGAGTGAGCCGCCCCTGGAGCCACGACGCGGCCGCCCACGAGACGCCGGCACCGGTCAGCACCGCGCCGGCGAGGCTCGGCGAGAACTCGTAGCGCTCGATGAAGAGGTACGGCAGGTAGATCTCGCTGCCGAAGAACGCGCCGGCCACGATGAGCTTCAGCAGCACCGTCGCCGGCATGCCGCGCGCCGCGCGCAGGGTGCCCGGCGGCAGCAGCGGCCGCGCCGCCCACGCCGCGAGCGCGATCGCGGCGATCGCGACCACCCAGCGCCACGGGTCGCCGAGCTCCTTCGCGAGCGAGACGCCGAGTGCCGCGGCGGCCACGAGCACCGCCCAGCCCATGCGGCTGATGCTCCACTGCACCGAGGGATCACCCTGCACCTGGTCGCGCACGCGCAGCACGGGCGGCAGCATCATCGCGGCGGCGGGCACGACGAGCGCGATGACGCCGAGGAACACCCAGTGCCAGCTGAACGTCTCGGCGACGACACCGGCGAGCGCCGGGCCGATGATCGACGGGATCACCCAGGCCGCGGCGAAGCCGGCGAAGACCCGGGCCCGGAGCTCCGCCGGGTACACCCGGCCCACGATCACGTAGAGCGGCACGATGACCGCAGCGCCCGAGAGGCCGTGCACGAACCGGCCGACGATGAAGACCTCCATGTTCACCGCGGTGCCGGCGATCACGAGGCCGACGACGAACAGTGCGGCCGAGACCAGGAGCGACGGGATCGGCCCCGAGCGGTCGGTCCAGTTGCCCGCGATGACCATGCCGATGATGCCGGCGGCGAGCGGCACGGCGAAGGCGAGCGCGAAGAGCGATGCGCCGTCGAGCTGCTCGGCCACGAGCGGCATGATCGTCGTGACCGCCATCGCCTCGAACGCGGCGAGGAAGATGAGCGAGAACATGCCGATCGACAGCCACCGGTACGGCTTCGACAGCGGACCGGCGGCGGGCACGGGCGTCACCGGTTCGGCGATCGGCGCAGCGGATGCCGCGGCGCCCGCCGCGATCGCAGCGCTCGTCGCCTCGGGGTCGGTCGAGGGCGGCGCTGGCGTCTCTGCGGTGGGTTCGGTCACCCTGTCGAGCCTACGACTTCAAGCACGCTTGAACTCAAGGGGATGCCCCGGGTGGCGAAACCGCCGCCCGGGGCATCCGAACCGTCGACTACCGGAAGCGCGGGTCGTTGCCCGCGGCGGTGCTCACCTTCAGCTGCAGCGCCTCGGCGATGTCATCCCAGTCCACGTAGGAGAAGTTCGTCGCATCGCGGTCGCCGTCGACGCCCTCGCCGGTCTCGGGCTCGTCGTGCGTCACGAGCAGTCCCTCGCGGTAGTCGCCGACGACGCGATTGGTGACGGCGAGCCCGTCGGAGCCGTTGATCTCATCGGCACCCTCGACACCGTCGACGCGGAACGTGCCGACGAGGCGGTTGCGTCCCTGCCGTTCGTAGACGGCGAAGGTGTCGTCGCCCTGGCTCGAGACGATGAGGTATCCGGTGGCGCCGGGCCCGTAGTAGAGGTCGACGCCCTCTGCGTCGGCCTCGAGCACCGGGCCTCCGAAGCCTTCGTCACCCGCGTCGACGGGCGCGCATTCCTCGGTCTCGGGGTCGTACGCGTCGTGGACGCCGAAGTCCTTCACCCGGTCGATGAGCCGCGGCTCGGCCGCGCCGAAGGGGAGCTGCAGACGCCAGAGGCCGACATCCTCCTGCGCCGCGTACAGCACGCCGGTGCGCTGGTCGACGGTGAGACCCTCGAGGTGCGGTTCGATGCCGGGTTCGTCGCACGGCGTCCAGGTGGTGCCGTCGGGCAGCGGGAACGAGGCCGGCATGTCGGTCGTGGCGACGTCGGCGTACCCGAGCGCACCGTCGATCTCGACGATGCGGGCGGTCGCGAGGGTCGTGGCGCCCTCCTGCGTGACGACGGCGTACGCGTCGCCACCGCCGGCCGGCTGCCACATGGCGAGGCCGTAGGCGGTGTGCCCCTCGTCGACCGTCGCCCGGTCGGCACTGAAGAGGAACGGCTGTTCGGCCGCGGTGACCTCGACGAGCGGGGTCTCCGCCTCCGTGCCGGCGGGGTCGATCGTGAAGAAGCGCAACTGATCGTTGTAACGGTCGGAGACGACGGCGACGTCGACGCGCTCGCCGTCGAGCTCGACGCCGTAGGCGATGTCGACGTTGTTGTACCGGCCCTCGGTGCCGTCGGCGCGGGGCGCGACCGTGGCGGGCAGCGACTGCAGCTCGTCCGACTCGAGGTCGTAGACGCGGAGGCCGCCCTCCTTCGCCGTGACGATCACGATGGACTCGTCGGATTCGCCCGGGTGCACCCAGATCGCCGGGTCGTCGCCGACGGCGTTGCCGCCCGCCTCATCGTCGTAGAGCACGGGCGTCTCGTTGTCGGTCGTGACGACGGCCGGGGCGTCACCGGCGTGGCGAGGTGCGGCGGCCCACGCAGCGGGCGCGGTTGCGAGGAGCAGGGCGGCGACGGATGCCGTTGCGGCACCCTTCAGCAATGGGGTCATGCGACGAGACTCGCGGACACCGCGGAACAGCGGCTGGACGCCAGGTGAATTCGGCCCGACGAGGAGACCCCGCCGTGCCGCCGCTCAGAACTCCTCGTGCGTGTCGGGGTCGCCGCCCCAGATGCGCCCGCGCGACAACGCGGAGATGGCGTCGACCTCTTCGGTCGTGAGCGCGAACCCGAAGACGTCGAGGTTCTCACGGCGGCGCGCGGCATCCGACGACTTCGGAATCGGCACCGCCTCGAGCTCGACGTGCCAGCGCAGCACCGCCTGCGCCGGAGTGACGCCGTGGGCCGCAGCGACCTCGGCGACGACCGGCTCCTGCAGCAGTTCGGTGCGCTTGGCGAGCGGACTCCAGCTCATGGTGCGGATGTCGTGCTCGTCGTGGAAGGCGCGGAGCTCCTCCTGCGGGAAGTAGGGGTGCAGCTCGACCTGGTTCACGACGGGCACGATGCCCGTGCTGTCGATGAGTCGCGTGAGCATCTCGGCCGTGAAGTTCGAGACGCCGATCGCCCGCACGAGCCCCTTCTCACGCAGCGAGATCATCGCCCGCCAGCTCTCGAGGTACTTGCCGAGGCGCGGCAGGGGCCAATGGATCAGGTACAGGTCGACCCAGTCGAGGTCGAGCCGCAACCGCGACTGCTCGAAGCTCGCGATGGTCTCGTCGAAGCCATGGTGCTTGCCCGGCAGCTTCGTCGCGATCACGAGGTCGCTGCGGTCGACGTCGGTGCGACGGATCGCCTCGCCGACGGCCTCTTCGTTGCCGTAGTTGAAGGCCGTGTCGATGAGGCGGTAGCCCTCGGCGATGCCCGAAGTGATCGCGTCGATGCCCGCCTGGTCGTCGAGCCCGTACGTGCCGAGTCCGATCGCGGGAATCGTGTTGCCGTCGCGGAGTGCATACGCGGGAGCGATCATCTGTCCATCCTCACGCACACGAGCGCCTGATGCCAGATACGACGCCCCGCGGATTGCGGACGTCGGCGCTGCGGGCCACCTCAGTTCGGGGGGAGCTCCGCGAATGCGCGCACCGGGAAGGTGCCGAATCCGGCGACGCGCGGCGGCACCGCCGTGAAGCGGGCGCCGCGCACCGGCACTTCGGCGAGCGCGGTGAGGTGCTCCACGACGTGGATGCCCGCCGCGAGCAGGATCGAGTGCGCCGGGCGCTCGCCCGCCGACTCGGCGTCGTCGATGTTCAGCGAGTCGATGCCGACGATCGCGACGCCGGCGTCGGCGAGGTGCTGCGCGCCCGCCTCGGTCAGGAACGGCGCACCGTGGCCGTACTCGGGCGTGCCGAAGTGGCGGTTCCAGCCGGTGTGCAGCAGCACCGCCGTGCCCGCGAGTTCGCGGTCGAAGAAGACCTCTGCGGGAATGCCGCGCTCCGCGGCATCCGTCAATCTGAAGACCTCGGCCGGGATGCCGACGAGCGTCTCGAGCGACAGGCTCGCGAGGTCGCCGCCGTCGGCGTAGCGGTGGAACGGGCTGTCGAGGTAGGTGCCGGTGTTGCCCGCCATCGCGATGATGTCGATCTCGAACTCGGTGCCCGGTGCGTAGTGCTCACGCGAAGCCTCGCGCGTGAGGTGCGGCGTGATCACCGGCGCCGGGATGCCCGGGTAGGTCACGAGCCCCTCGCTGATCGTGTGGCTGAGGTCGACGAGTCGCCCGCGCTGCGTGCTGCCGGAAGCAGCGGATGCCTCGGCGCCGACGCCCCGCGAGCCCTTGTGCGCCTCTTCGACGATCTCGAGGTTCGAGAGCTCGACGCTGCCGACGAGCGCGAGCCCGAGGTGGCGCACGAGCAGCTCGCCGATCTGCGTCTCGGTGAGGTGCTGCGACGGCAGGTCGAGCCGGAACGCCTCGGCGCGCAGGCCTCCCCCGTTGACGAAGGCGATGTCGGCGTCGAAGTGGGCGCGGTACTCGGTCATTCGGTCTCCTGTGCGACGGGCTGGGCCGGGTGGGCGGCGGGTGTGGACTCGGCAGCGATCGGTTCACCACGGCGGCGGGCACGCACCCGGCGCACCACCGTCACGAGCACCGCGGCGGCGGCGAGCACGAGCGGCACGAGCAGGTTCGCCCAGGCCAGCACGAGGAGTCCCATGGTCATGACCGTCGCGACGACCGCGAGCCACCAGCCGAACGACCAGCGCTTCAGCAGGAGGGTCGCGGCGAGCATGCCCACGGCGTAGATCGCGACCATGTTGCTCGTGTGGACGAGGATGAACCCCGTGAGATCGAGGTCGTTCAGCAGCATGAGGCCGAAGTAGGCGACGATGAGCACCCCGGTGAGGGCGAGCGCGCGACGCGGCACCTCGCCGTCGGCGGCGCCCTTGGCGAAGAACTTGGGCAGGTCGCCGTCGCGCCCGAGTGCGGCGCCCAGCTTGCCGAACGCCGGCATGTAGGCGTTCATCACGCCGAGCGTGACGATCGCCGCGACGATCGCGACGAGCACGGGGCCGATGCCGGGCGCGGTCGTCTCGACGAGGTCGAGCAGCGGCACCTGGCCGTCGCCCGCCCGGTCGCCGAGCACCGCGACCGTGACGAACTGCAGGGCGAGGTAGCCGGCGCCGACCACGACGACGGCGATGCCCGTCGCGAGCGGGATGATCTTGCGCGGGTTCCTGAACTCCCCGGCGATGTGGGTGCCGACCTCCCAGCCGGCGAAGGCCCAGACGAAGAGGCTGATGGCGACGCCGACGCCGCCCCAGCCGTTCGGCAGGAACGGCGTGAAGTTGGATGCCTCGGCGGCCGGGAACGTGACCGCGACCACGCCGACGACCACGGCGATCAAGAGACCGGTGAGCACGAACTGCACCCAGCCCGCGACCCGCACACCGAACCAATTGACGATGAACGGGGGCACGAAGACCGCGAAGCCGATGATCGGCACCGCCGAGCGATCGATGCCGAGCACCGCGACCACGTACTCGCCGCCGAGCACGGCGAGCACCGGGGCGCCGATGCAGACGCCGAAGTAGAACCAGTACCCGGCCATGCGGGCGGCGGTGTCGCCGAGCGCACGGCGCGCGTAGCTCGCGACGCCGCCCGCATCTGGGTAACGCGAGGCGAGCGCTGCGAAGGTGCCGGCGAGCGGGATCGACAGCACGAGCACCACGGCGACCGCGACGACCGAGGCCGGACCGGCGGCCGAGGCGGCGAGGCCGGGCAGCACGAGGATGCCGGTGCCGAGTACGCTCGCGATATAGAGCGCCGTGCCCTGCACGAGCCCGAGGCTGCCGCGGTGCGGCTCGGAATCAGCGGTCGCCGCGGTGCCGGATGCCGGGTGCAGGGCAGGTGCCGCGCCGGCTGCCACGGCGGTCTGGTTCGAAGTCACCCGCTCATTCTGGGGCATCCCACCGTCATGCACCGCTGGCAGGATTGACACACTTCGTCGAAATACTGCCAGCCACTCAGCCGTGACGAACCTGGGCGACCGCTGCCTCCCGATCGATGAAGTTCGTGAGCTCGCCGATCGAGGCCATGAGCGGCGCCGGGAAGAGGACGAGCGTGTTCTTGTCGACCCCCACCTCGACGAGCGTCTGCAGGGTGCGCAACTGCAGGGCGAGCGGATGCGACATCATCGTGTCGCTCGCCACGCCGAGCTGCACGGCCGCGAGCGATTCGCCCTCGGCGGCGATGATCTTCGCCCGCTTCTCGCGCTCGGCCTCAGCCTGCTTCGCCATGGCGCGCTTCATCGAGTCGGGAAGGAGGATGTCCTTCAGCTCGACGAGCGTGACCTCGACGCCCCAGTCGAGCGTCGTGACATCCAGGATCTCGCGGATGTTGACGTTCAGCACAGCGGTGTCGGCGAGCGTCTCGTCGAGGTGGTGCTGGCCGACGACCCGTCGCAGCGTGGTCTGCGCGATCTGCTCGATCGCCGACTTCACGTTCTCGATGGCGATCACCGACTTCACCGCGTCGGCCACCCGGTAGTACGCCACGGCCGACACCCCGACGGTGACGTTGTCCTTCGTGATGATGCCCTGCGACTGGATCGGCAGCGTCACGATGCGCAGCGACACCTTGGTCATGACGTCGACGATCGGGATGATGAACCGGATGCCCGGCTCGCGCACACTGTGCAGCCGGCCGAAGCGCAGCACCACGCCGCGCTCGTACTGCTTCACGATCTTCACCGACATGAAGAAGAGGACGATCGCGAGGATTGCGACGACGACCACGGTGATCCAGAACCAGATCATGGGAGCTCATCTCCTGCGGCGCCGGTGACGTGCCGCGCGCCTGCTCCCATTCTCCCACCGTGGACGCCGGTCGAGCCTGCCGTCGAGGCAGCTCACAGCGAGCTGACGAGCAGGTGGCGCGACCGGCGGCTGCCGCTACAGGCGGGCGAGCGCCCCGTCGATGTCGGCGAGCAGGTCGGCGACGTCCTCGATGCCGACCGACAGACGCACGATCGACTCGGGCACCTCGGCGTCGGTGCCCTTCACCGAGGCGTGCGTCATCTCCGAGGGGTAGTTGACGAGCGACTCGACGCCGCCGAGCGACTCGGCGAGCTGGAACAGCTCGGTCGACTCCGCGAACCGGCGTGCCGCCTCGCCGCCGCCGGCGAGCGAGATCGAGAGCATGCCGCCGAAGCCCGACATCTGCCGGGCGGCGAGCTCGTGCCCCGGGTGCGACTCGAGCCCCGGGTAGTACACGCGCTCGATGCCGGCGTGCTCGTCGAGGCGCCGGGCGATCGCCATCGCGTTGCTGCTGTGGCGATCCATGCGCACCCCGAGCGTCTTGATGCCGCGCGAGGTGAGGAACGCGTCGAACGGACCCGAGACCGCGCCCGCCGCGAACTGCGTGAACGTCACGCGCTCGGCGAGGTCGGCGAGCTCCGAGCGACCGGCGCCCGCGCCCGCACCGTCACCGAGACCGGCGGCGAACACGAGCGCGCCGCCGACGACGTCGGAATGACCGCCGAGGTACTTCGTCGTCGAGTGCACGATGACGTCGGCACCGAGGGCGAGCGGCTGCTGCAGCGCGGGCGAGGCGAAGGTGTTGTCGACGACCACGAGCACGCCCGCGGCGCGGCCGAGTTCGGCGAGCGCCGCGACATCCGAGATCTTCATGAGGGGGTTCGACGGCGTCTCGATCCAGAGCACCTTCGTCGACGGCTCGATCGCGGCGCGCACGGCATCGAGGTCGCTCGTGTCGACGGTCGTGTGACGCACGCCCCAGGCGCCGTGCACGCGGCGGATCAGCCGGTGCGTGCCGCCGTAGACGTCGTTGCCGATGACGACGTGGTCTCCGGGGACGAGCACGGTGCGCAGCAGCGCGTCTTCGGCGGCGAGGCCCGAGGCGAACGAGAGCGCGCGTTCGCCGCCCTCGAGCGCGGCGAGCTGCGTCTCGAGCGCGGTGCGCGTGGGGTTGCCGCCGCGCGAGTACTCGTAGCCGCCGCGGAGCCCGCCGATGCCGTCCTGCACGTAGGTCGAGGTCTGGTAGATCGGCGGGATGACAGCGCCGGTGGTGGGGTCGAACTCCTGACCGGCGTGGATGGCGAGGGTGTCGAAGCGTGCGTGGTCGTGCATGGGATGGATCGCTTTCTGTGGTCGTGGTTCAGGAGGAGGTCGCGAGATCAGGACGACGTCGCCGACATCGGCCGAGCTCCGCGACGATCTCCTGAATCGATGACGACGGCGGGACGGCGGGCTGCGAGGAACGCATGAGTCGAGCCCGTCAGGCGGAGAGGTAGGCGAGCAGGTCGGTGCGTGTGATCACGCCGAGCGCCCGGCCGCCGTCGGTCACGAGCATCGCGGGCGTCGATGCGAACGACGAGCGAGCGGATGCCACGGGCTCATTGACCCCGATGAGCGGCAGCGACTCCCCCACGACCCCCGAGACCTTGTCGGTGAGCTTGACCTGACCCGAGAAGACGAGGTCGAGCAATGCCTCTTCGTGCAGCGCACCGAGCACCTCGCCGAGCACGACGGGCGGCTCGGCGGTCAGCACGAGCAACTGCGAGACCCCGGTCTCGGTCATGCGGTCGATCGCCTCGCGCACGGTGTCGTTCGGGTGCACGTAGACGAGCGGCGCCGTGCGGTCGGCCTTCGCCGCGAGCAGCTCGGCGATCGTGTGGCCTGCCGGGGCGTTCGAGAAGCCGTAGGCACGCATCCACTTGTCGTTGAAGATCTTGCCGAGGTAGCCGCGACCGCCGTCGGGCAGCAGCACCACGAACACGTCGTCGGGCCCGGCGGATGCCGCGGCCTTCAGCGCAGCGACCACGGCCATGCCGCTCGAGCCGCCGACCAGGATGCCCTCTTCACAGGCGAGGCGGCGGGTCATGTCGAACGACTCGGCGTCGGAGACGGCGATGATCTCGTGCGGCACGGCGGGATCGTAGGCGGTCGGCCAGAAGTCCTCGCCGACGCCCTCGACGAGGTACGGCCGACCGGTGCCGCCCGAGTAGACCGAGCCCTCGGGGTCGGCGCCGATGATGCGCACGCGATCTCCGGACACCTCACGCAGATACCGGCCGGTGCCGGTGATCGTGCCACCGGTGCCGACTCCCGCGACGAAGTGCGTGATCTCACCCTCGGTGTCGCGCCAGATCTCGGGACCGGTGGTCTCGTAGTGCGAGCGCGGCCCGTTGGGGTTGGAGTACTGGTCGGGCTTGAACGCCCCGGGGATCTCGCGGGCGAGCCGATCGGAGACCCCGTAGTACGACTCGGGGCTGTCGGGCGCGACGGCGGTCGGCGTCACGACGACCTCGGCGCCGTAGGCGGTGAGCACGTTTCGCTTGTCTTCACCGACCTTGTCGGGGCAGACGAAGATGCACTTGTAGCCGCGCTGCTGGGCCACGAGCGCGAGCCCGACCCCGGTGTTGCCCGAGGTCGGCTCCACGATCGTGCCGCCCGGCTTCAGCTTGCCCTCGCGTTCGGCGGCGTCGATGATGCGACCGGCGATGCGGTCCTTCGACGAGCCGCCGGGGTTCAGGTACTCGAGCTTCACGAGCACCGTCGCCGACGTCACGCCCTCGGTGACGTGGTGCAGCTTCACGAGCGGTGTGTCGCCGACGAGGTCGACGATGGTGTCTGCGTACTTCATGGCGGTGTCCTTGCTGTCGGCTCGTTCCGCTCGGTCTGCGGACGGGAGCGGCGAACGATCGTGGCGTGCGTGGGGTCGGTCGACGTCTTCGTCAGCGACAACACAGCGAGAGGATCACGAGGCCACTCTATCCGTTCGGGCGGCCATGGCGAAGAGCCGAGCGGATGCCTCGACCCGGCGTTCTCCCAGCGTGTACGTTCATATGATTGAAGCGACAACCATGCGAGAGAGGCCTACGTGTGAGCGCGACCCCGCCCGTTCCCCCCAAGGTGAAGCAGCAGAACACCGTCAAGCAGCAGCGCGCGGCTGAACGCGAACGCAAGCTCGCCGAGTTCAAGAAGCGCGAGGCCAAGGCCAAGCGCAACCGGCGCATCGGCATCTGGTCGGCGGTCGTCGGCGGCGTCGCCGTGGTGGGCGTCATCGTCGCGGCGATCGTGCTGACTCCGCAGCCGGCCTCGTACGGCGCCGGCGGCGAGGGCGCGAAGATCGAGGGCGTCGAGACCTTCGACAACGGCGCCGGTCACGTCGAGGGCGTCGTCGACTACGCGCAGACCCCGCCCACCGGCGGCGAGCACAACCAGATGTGGCTGAACTGCGGCGTCTACGAGCAGCCGGTGCCCAACGAGAACGCCGTGCACTCGCTCGAGCACGGAGCGATCTGGGTCACCTACGACCCCGAGCTGCCTGCGGCCGAGCTCGAGGCGCTGAAGGCGCACCTGCCGTCGACCTACGTCGTGCTCTCGCCCTTCGAGGGGCTTCCCTCCCCGATCGTGCTGAGCGGCTGGAACTCGCAGCTCGCGCTCGACAGCGCCGACGACGAGCGCATCCCCGCGTTCTTCGAGGAGTACTGGCAGAGCCAGAACGTGCCGGAGCCCGGCGCGCTCTGCACCGGCGCGTACGACGCCCCGGGCAAGGTGTCGTGACCCGAGACCCCGAGCGTTCGACCGCCGACATCGTGACCGATGCCGGCGACCCGACCGACCCGGTCGACCCGCCCGTCCCCGCCGCGCCCCGGCAGCGCCGGGGCGGCCGGGCGGCCGTCATCGCCGTGGCATCCGTGGCGCTCATCGTCGTGGCGGCCGTGGCCTTCTCGATCGGTCGCCTCTCGACACTCGCCGAGCCGACGCCCACGACGACGAGCGCCGAGGCCGGGTTCTCCCGCGACATGCAGGTGCACCACCTGCAGGGGGTCGAGCTCGCCATGATCGTGCGCGACGCGACCGACGACCCCGAGGTGCGGCTGCTCGGCTACGACATCGCGACGACGCAGGCGCAGCAGGCCGGCCAGATGTACGGATGGCTCGCCGAATGGGGCCTCCCGCAGGCCGGCTCCGAGCCGTCGATGACCTGGATGACACGCCCGGCGCTCGATGGCGCAGCGGGTCACGGCGACCATGCGGCCTCCGACCCGGACGCCCATGTGCCCGGTGCCCCCATGCCCGGCCTCGCGACACCGGCTCAGGTGGAAGAGCTGCGCGGCATGACCGGCATCGAGGCCGAACGCCGGTTCCTCGAGCTCATGATCGCGCACCACCAGGGCGCCGTCGAGATGGCCGACGCGGCGCTCGCGCGCTCGACGGACGACGTCGTCACGGCGCTCGCGCAGTCGATCGTCGACAGCCAGACCTCGGAGATCGAGCTCATGACCGGGATGCTCGCCGAACGCACCCCGTAGGCGCGGGCCGCTAACCGCGGCCGCCGAGTGCCCCGCGCACGATGCCGGCGGCGGCGAGCGCGTCGGATGCCGCGCGCCGGCGATTCTCGATCGCCTGACCGATGTCGCGCGCCACGGCGGGGTTCGAGCGCACGATCTCGTCGATCACGGTGAGCGGCATCACCAGGAGCGTCGTGACCTCGGCCGCGACGGCGCGCACGAACGACGGCTCACGGGTGAGCACCGTCTGGCCGACGGATTCGCCGACCTCGGCCCAGCCCGCGTCGATGGCTCCGCGATCGGTCACGATCGAGAGGGCGAGTCGGCCGTCGACGACGACCCGCAGCATGTCGGGCACCCGATCGGGCTGCTGCACGACCTCGCCGGTGCCGAAGCGCTCGAGATGGCACGCGGGCGCGAGTCTCGCCCGGTCCTCGGCACTCAGCCGGAAGGCGGGTGCGATCAGCTCGAACGCGGCGTCGAGCTGCGCCGGCTCGGCGACGGGGTCGGTCGAGTCGCCGTCGAGCGAGAGGCCCCGGCGCCTCGCGGCGTACCAGAGCCAGGCGAGCAGGAGCGACACCGCGTCATCCGCTGCCGCCGGCCCGGAGACCGGCACCTCGACCTCGTACTTCGCCGCGCCCAGGTATCGTGCTGCCGGTTGCTCGCCCGTTGCGGCCATGGGCAGGCCTCTCGCGACGTCGACGACGAGGTCGATCACCTCGTGCGGCGGGTCGTCGGTGGAGAAGGTCACGGTCGCCATGGCGCGGTGCAGTTCGGTCGGCAGGCTCAGGTTCGTGAAGGAGGCGTTCGCGAGCGAGGCGTTCGGCACGATCTGCACGCCGGCGCCGGTGTCGATGTGCACGGCTCGCCAGTTCACCTCGATGACCCGGCCCCGGACGCTCCCGGTGTCGAGCCAGTCGCCGAGCTTGAACGGCTGTTCGAAGAGCAGCAGCAGACCCGAGATGATGCCGCCGACCGCGTTCTGCAGCGCGAGGCCGATGACGATCGACGTGACGCCGAGCGCGGCGATGAGCCCGCCGACGTCGGCGTCCCACACCCAGGAGAAGAGGATCGCGAGGCCGACGACGATGAGCACGAGCCGGCCGAGGTCGACGAAGATCGACGGGATGCGCTCCCGCCAGCTGCCGGGCTTCGCGTTGGCGAAGAGGGCGACGTTCAAGGCGCTCAGCACCAGGAGGATCACGAGGAAGCCGAGCACCGTGGCGACGACCCTCGCCCACACCTGGTCGGCCGGCGACTGGAACGCGAAGATCAGCAGACCGAACAGCGCCCCGACCGGCACGACCCAGTTGCGCAGCAGCCGCACCGGGCCCGCCGCGGCGCTGCCCCGGCGGGTCAGCCAGCCGAGCACCTCGGTGAGCACCACGAGCAGCACCGGCACGCCGATGGCGAGCACGACGCCCCAGAAGAGCCATCCCTCGCCGAAGAGCTCATCCATGGGCTACTCCACCCGCCACACGGTCTCGGAGCCCTCTGCCGTCTCGATCCTGCCGGCCGACACGATGCGCACGCCGTCCTGCAGGCGGTCCTTCACCGCCTGGCTCACGTAGATGCCGGGCCGGCCGTCGACACTGCGCACCCGGTAGGCGAGGTTCACCGCGTCGCCCCACAGGTCGTAGGCGAGACTCGTGCGCCCGACGAGGCCGCTCGTCACGGTGCCGGTCGCGATGCCGGCGCGCAGTTCGACGGATGCCTCGTTCGATGCGTTGAACCGCTCGATGACGGTGCGCAGCTCGGTCGCGAACTCGACCGCACGTCGCACGTTGTCGACCCTCGGCACGATGAGGCCGGAACTCGCGAGATAGCCGCCGTGGAGCGTGCGCACCTTCTCGACGCCCGTGCGCTCGGCGGCCTCGTCGAAGCCGCGCATGAGCGCGTTGAGCTGCGCGATCTCATCGTCGCTCGACAGCGATTCCGTGAAGTCGTCGAAGCCGATGAGCTCGGCGAAGATGACCGAGACGTCCTGGTGCACCTCGGCGATCGTCTCCTCGCCGTCCTGATAGCGCTTGGCGACGGCCTCGGGCATGAGGGTGTGGAGCAGGCGTTCGTTCTCGACGCGCTGCTGCTCGATGAGCTCCTGCTTGATGCGCAGGCTCGAGCTCATGTCGTTGAAGGCGTTGCCGAGGTCGCCGAACTCGTCACGCGCCCCGGCCGGCACCTGCACCGTGAGATCGCCGCCGGCGACGCGGCGCACGGCGTCGGAGAGGCGCCGCACCGGCCGGGTGAAGACCTGCGCGAGCAGCATCGACAGCACGCTCACCGCGAGCAGGATGGCGAGCGTCGAGATCACGAGGTTGCGCGTGAAGTCGGCCACCGGGGCGAACGCCTCCTCGGTGTCGATGCGTGCGACCGCGACCCAGTTGAGTCCGTCGATGTCGACCGGGGTGTATGCCGTGATGTTGTCGCGGCCCAGATAGCCCCTCGAGATCGTGGTGCCCGACTTGCCCTGCTGCGCCAGCCGCACCGAATCCGTGGTGACCGGCTGCAGCAGCACCGTGCCGCCGACCTCGACCTCGCGCTCGACGAGGTCGGATGGCGTGCCGTTCGCCACCGCGAGCTTCGCGTACGCCTCGGGATCCTCGACGAGCAGGCGCGAGGTGCTGCGCATGAGGTCGTCGCTGCCGACGATGTAGACCTCGCCGGTATCGCCGAGACCCTGCTCCTTCCAGCGCTCGTCGCCCGTGAGCACGTCGTTGATGATGTCGATGGGAATCTGCACCGCCAGGGCGCCGGTGATCCGCTCCGAGTTGCCAACGGGCGAGACCACCCAGATCGCGGGCACATTCAGTGACGGGATGTACCGCTCGTAGTCGGTCGTCGCGAGCGCGTTGACCGAGTTCGTGGCCATCACGTCGCGGTAGGCCTGCGCAAGCCCGGAGTCCTTGAACGGCCCCGTCATCACGTTCATGCCGAGGTCGGGGCCGGAGTAGGCGGCGTAGACGACATTGCCCTCGGTGTCGAGCATGAGCACGTCGTCGTACCCCGAGGCATCGATGATCCGCTGGAAGTAGTCGTGGTACCGCGCGCGTGCGGCCGACCACGGGCTGCCGTCGCCGGCATCGCCGGCGTCGAGCGCGGTGTCGAAGTCGAGCTCACCGCCCGGGAACCGGTAGGCCTTCGAGGTGTACTGGTACTGGAGGTACTGGCCGGCGGTGGACTCGGGGATGAAGGCGCTCGCCGCATAGGTTCCGCCGGCGCGATCCGACAGGGCCGCGTTGAACTCGTCGACGTAGTACGCCTCGAGCTCCGCCCGCTGCGCCTCACTGAGCGGGCGCGACTGCGCCTCCTCGAACGCGGCGTTCAGCGCGATCGACGCGTTCTGCGCGCTGAGGTTGCGCGAGTCGAGGGTGACCCCGGTCTGTACCCCTCCGAAGACCCGCTCGAGCTCGCCCGTGCGCAGCTCCCGGATCGTGGTGAGCTGGTCCACGGCGGCGGCCCGGAGCGACTCGCGACCGCTGACGAACCCGATGACTCCGACGATGACCGACGAGACGAGGCTCACCCCGAGCAGCATGATGAGCAGCTTCGACTGGATGCTGAGCCCGACGCGGCGCGGCTTCGAGGATCGCGGTTTCTGCTCTCGCGGCCGACGCGGCGGAGCGGGCGGTGCGGCAGGCGGCGGAGTCGCGGCGTCGTCTTCGGCGGATGCCTCGGGCGGCGCCCCTCGTTCGGTCGTCGACACGTCGCCCCTCTCGGCCCCCCGGCAAGATGCTCCACACTCTACTGGCGGAGGGTGCCCCGATCGCAAGAGGTTCGAGCGAAGTCGTGTCCCCCGATATCGCCCGGATCGGGCCTTCAGCCCTCGAGCACCGGACGCTCCTCCTGCTGCCGGTACAGCGAGGCATAGACACCCTCGGCGCCCACGAGCTCGGCGTGCGTGCCCTGCTCGACGATGCGGCCGGCGACCACCACGAAGATGACGTCGGCCGACACCACGGTCGAGAGCCGGTGCGCGATCGCGATGGTCGTGCGGCCGCGGGCCGCGTCGTCGAGCGCCTCCTGCACGACCCGCTCCGAGATCGTGTCGAGCGCGCTCGTCGCCTCGTCGAGCACGAGCACGGCCGGGTCCTTCAGCAGCACACGGGCGATCGCGATGCGCTGCTTCTCTCCGCCCGACAGCCGGTAGCCGCGCTCGCCGACCACGGTGTCGTAGCCGTCGGGGAACGAGGCGATCGTCTCGTGGATGTTGGCGGCCCGCGCCGCCGCCTCGAGCTCGGCATCGCTCGCGTCAGGCCGTGCGTAGCGGAGGTTCTCGCCGATCGAGGCGTGGAACAGATAGGTCTCCTGGCTGACGATGCCGATGTGCGAGACGAGCGACTCCTGATCGAGCTCGCGCACGTCGACGCCAGCGAATCGGACGACGCCGCCGGATGCCTCATAGAGCCGCGGCACGAGGTAGGACACGGTCGTCTTGCCGGCGCCCGACGGCCCGACGAAGGCCGCGAACTGCCCCGGCTCGATCGAGAAGCTCACCGCGTCGAGGGTCGGCCGCGAGTCGTCGTCGGCATCGGGGTAACGGAACGACACCTCGTCGAACTCCACCCGACCGAGCGCGGGGCCGAGCGGAACCTCACGTGCGTCGGGCCGGTCCACGATCGCCGGCTTCAGGTCGAGGTACTCGAAGATGCGCGCGAAGAGGGCACTCGAGGTCTGCAGGTCGAGGGCGACCCGCATGAGCCCCATGAGGGGGAACAGCAGGCGCGCCTGCACGGTCGTGAATGCGACGATCGTGCCCGCCGTGACATCCGCTGTGCCGCCGGCGATGAGCCAGCCGGCGACCAGGTAGACGATCGCGGGGATGGACGACATGAAGATGTTGACCATCGCGAAGAACCACTGGCCCGTCATCTGCTGCTTGACCTGCAGCTGGATCTGGTTGGCGTTCTCGTCGGCGTACCGCTCGATCTCGCTCTTCTGCCGGGTGAAGCTCTTCGAGAGCAGGATGCCGGAGACCGACAGCGTCTCCTGCGTGATCGCCGTCATCTCCGAGAGCGACTCCTGCGTCTTGCCGGCGATGCGCGCCCGCACCTGGCCGACGCGGCGCTGCGCGATGACCATGAACGGCATGAGCACGAGCGCGATGATCGTGAGCTGCCAGTTGAGGATCAGCATCGCGATGAACGCCGAGATCACGGTCACGGTGTTGCCGAGCACGCTCGACACCGTGTTCGTCAGCACGCCCGCGACGCCGCCGACGTCGTTCTGCAGGCGCGACTGGATGACGCCCGTCTTCGTGCGGGTGAAGAAGCTCAGCTCCATGGCCTGGAGGTGCGTGAAGAGCCGCACGCGCAGCGTGCCCATGACGCTGTTGCCGATCGTCGCGGTGAGCCAGGTCTGCCAGACCCCGAGCAGGGCCGAGACGACGAACACGGCGATCATCGCGATGACGATCCACACGAGCACCGGCAGGTTCGGGCCAGACACCTCTCCGCTCGCATCGACCGGGAAGAGTCCGTCGTCGAAGGCGCGCTGGGTCAGCAGCGGCGGGATGATGGCGAGCGCCGCGCCGATGAGCACGAGCACGACCGTCGTGACGAGCGCGGCCTTGTGCCCGGCGAAGAGTTCGGCGATTCGCCCGAGCAGGTTCGGGATCTTCGGCGCCTCGGCGTTCGCGGCCCGCTGCGCCTCCACGTCGACGGCGAACCCCCGGCGGGGCCCGCCCCCGGTTCCGCCACCGCCTCCGCCGCCGCGGGCTCCACCGCCGCCCCCACCACGTGGCGTTCCCCCGTGCATGCTCATGGCATCACCCTATGCCGGGGCCCCGATGCGTCACCCGCCGTTCGCCGGAAGCGCAGCACAGCGGATGCCGCGGGCATCGGCCCGCGGCATCCGCTCATTGTTCGCCGCTCGCCTACCCCTTCGTGGAGCCTGCGAGCAGTCCGCGCACGAAGTAGCGCTGCAGTCCGAAGAAGACGCCGAGCGGGATCACGATGGAGATGAACGCCGCGGCGGTGAGGCGCTGCCAGTCCTGACCGCGCGAGCCGACCATCTCGGCCAATCGCTGGGTGAGCGGCGCGACGTCCTGCGTGCCGCCGGAGAAGATCAGGGCGACGAGCAGGTCGTTCCACACCCAGATGAACTGGAAGATAGCGAACGACGCGAGCGCCGGCGTCGCGAGCGGCAGCACGATGCGGAAGAAGATCTGGCCGTGCGTCGCACCGTCGACCCGCGCCGCCTCGATGACGTCGGACGGGATCTCCGAGATGAAGTTGTGCAGCAGGAAGATCGCGAGCGGAAGCGCGAACATCGAGTGCGCGAGCCAGAGCGGCAGGTAGTTCTGCTCGGGGATGATCGGCACCACGTCGTGCAACCAGGCTTGCATCGGCCGCAGCCACGTCGAGAAGATCTGCAGCAGCGGAACGAGGGCCATCTGCAGCGGGATGATCTGCAGCGCGAACACGAAGATGAAGAGCCAGTTGACCCATTTGAAGCGGATCCACGCGAACGCGTACGCAGCCATCGACGCGAAGACGAGCGGGATCAGCGTGGCGATCAGCGCGATCGCGATCGAGTTCACGATGTACGCACCGAGCTGCGGTGACGACGACGAGGTCGAGAACAGCACGTCTCGATAGTTGTCGAGGGTGAAGCCCGGGTTCTGGAAGATCGTCCACCAGCCGGTGGTGCGGATCAGCTCGGCCGGCCGGAACGACGAGACGAGCAGGCCGAAGGTCGGGATGGTCCAGACCACCGCGATGATCAGCGCGATGACCGTCGCGGTGCGCGAGGTCAGCCGCTTCTTCACCCGCGCAGTCTTCGTGCCGTACTCACTGCGCTCTGCTGCCTCGATCGAGCCGAGGTTCTCACCGACCGGGAGGTCGGCGGGGGCGACGCTGCTCATCGGATCTCCCTCTGCTTGCGGAGCACATTGACGTTGTAGATGACGATCGGCAGTACGAGCACGAAGAGGATCAGGGCGAGGGCCGAACCGCGCCCCACCTCACTCGCTCGGAAGGCCTGGGTGTACATCTCATTGGCGATGACGCTCGTGTTGAAGTTTCCGGCGGTCATCGTGCGGACGATGTCGAAGACCTTCAGCGTCGCGATCGAGATCGTCGTGAGCACCACGACGAGGGCGCCGCGGATGCCGGGCACCGTCACGTTCATGAAGCGCTGCCAACCGTTCGTGCCGTCGAGCTGGGCCGCCTCGATCTGCTCGGTCGGCACCCCCTTGATGGCCGCGCTCAGGAGCACCATGGCGAAGCCGGTCTGGATCCAGATCATGACGACGATCAGCAGGAACGTGTTGATCGGGTCGGTCTGCAACCACTGCACCGGTTCGCCGCCGGCAGCGACGACCAATGCGTTCAGCAGGCCGATCTGCTCGCCGACCCCGTTGTAGTCGTAGACGAAGCCCCAGATGACGCCCGCGCCGACGAACGAGATCGCGATCGGCATGAAGAGGATCACCTTGTAGTACTTCTCACCCCGCGAGCGGTCGATGAAGACGGCGTAGGCGAGGCCGATCGCCGTCGCGAGCGTCGGCACGAGCAGCACCCAGATGATCGTGTTGATCAGCGTGCGGATGGCCGCGGGCTGCGTGAAGGTCCAGACGAAGTTGTCGAGCGTCCAGTCACCGCTCGAGTCCTGGAACGCGAGCAGGCTCGTGCGGATCGCGGGATAGACGAGCCCGACGGTGATGAAGAGCATGGCCGGCAGCAGGAACAGGGCGAGCTGCCAGTAGTCGCGACCCTTCTTGGGCGCCTTGTCGATGAAGAAGATGAGGAGGCCGACCACCGCGGCGAACACCGCGAGCCCCATCACCACCTGTAGCAGCTTGCCGAGCAGATCGGCGGTGGTCATCGTGCCTCCCAATGTTCGTCATTGAATCGGGGTCGTCGTCGACGGCGGGTGACGGAGGGCGGGGACTTCGCATCCCCGCCCTCCGATCATGCCCCTCGGGCGTGAGTCGCGCCAGCTAGCCCTTCGGCCAGCTCGACTCGATGGTGTCGAGCACCTGCGCGGTGTCTTCACCCGTGACCCAGGCGACGATGCCCTTCCAGAAGGAGTCGGCGCCCACGGCACCGGGCATCAGGTCGGAACCGTCGAACCGGAACGTGGTCTCGGGATCCTGCAGGATCTCGATCGACTGCGTGAGCAGCTCGCTCGAGGCGACCTGCGGGTCGAGGCCCTTGTTCGCGCTGATGACGCCGCCGAGGCTCACCCGGTTGTTGGCCCAGGTGTCGCTCGAGAGGTAGGTGCGGAACGCCTCGACCTCTTCTGCGTCGCGGAATGCGACCGGGAACTCGCCGCCGCCGGTCACCGACAGCGGGTCGTCGGCGTTGACGGGCGGGAGCAGGAACGCGAAGACGCTGCCGTCGGACGCGACGGTGTTCTCGTCGCCGCCCTCGGGGTTCCAGAAGGTCTCGTAGAACGAGGCCTGGTGGTGCAGCGAGCACGTTCCGTCGAGGATCGGCAGACCGGCCGTCTGGAACGCCTCGGTGACCTGCGTCGACACGTCTCCGATGCCGCCGTTGACCATGTCGTCGTTCTTCAGGTACGCACCGACGGCGTCGAAGGCCTCGGCCACCTGCGGGTCGTTGAACGGGATCCCGTGCGTGACCCACTGGTCGTACACGTCGGCGCCGTGCAGGCGCAGCATGTAGTCCTCGACCCAGTCGGTGCCCGGCCATCCGGTGGCGTCGCCCGATTCGAGGCCGACGCACCAGGGCTTGTGGTCGCCGTCTGCCGCGATCTGCTCGGAGAGGGCGGTCAGCTCGTCGAGGGTCTTGGGGATCTCGTACCCCTTCTCTTCGAACTCGGCCGGCGAGTACCAGACGTAACCCTTGATGCTCGCCATGAGCGGGGCGGCGTAGAAGGTGTCCTCGTAGGTGCCGTACTGCTTCCAGTCTGCGGACCACCACTCGTCGACATTGGCCTCGACATCGGCGGACGCGGGGATCAGCCAGCCACCGGCTGCGAGTCGACCGAGGAGACCGGGCTGCGGCACGATGCCGACGTCGGGAGCGTTGCCGCCCTCGGCGAGCACGGCGATCTGCGCCTCGAATTCGCTCGAACCCTGGTAGTCGACCTCGATGCCCGTGCAGGTCTCGAAGTCGGCCCACGACTCGCTGAGGCGGTCGGCCTCGAGGTCGAGGATGGTGCCGGCGACCGAGACCGACTTGCCTTCGAAGGTGCCGTACTGCTCGTAATCGGCGCAGTCGACGTCGGCAGCGTCTTGCTCTGCGGCGTCTCCAGTGCAGCCCGTGAGGGCGAGTCCAACCGCCGCGGCCGCCACCACGGGGGCCATCCAACGGCGATGCCGTCTGATTCTCATGTCATCTCCTCGTCGAGTGAATGTGGTGCAGGCGAAGCCGGGAACCGGTTCCAGCCTCAACGGTAGAACACCCGCCGCCCTCCTCACAAGGGATGGGAGGTCACGGTTCGGCCACTCCCCCATTCCTCGGCACCAACTGGTGGAGAGCGCTCCCATCGATTCGGGGTCGGGGCGCACCCGCCGCGCGCACCCGGCCGGAAACGGTTCCACATTCCCTCGCGCGGGCAGTACACTCTGGCTCGAGGCAGCCCGACGAGGGGAGGCGCGCATGGCCGCAATCGGCGATGTCGCACGCCTCGCCGGAGTCTCGAAGGCCACGGCCTCCAGGGCTCTGTCCGGCAACGGCTACGTCGCCGAGGAGACCCGCCGCCGCGTCGAATCCGCCGCCGCCGAGATCGGCTACATCGTCTCGCCCGACGCCGCGAGCCTCGTCACCGGACGCACGAAGAACGTCGGGGTGGTCATCCCGTTCGTCAACCGCTGGTTCTTCGGCGAGGTGCTCGAGGGCATCGAGCGCTCACTCCTCGGCGCCGGCTACGACCTGACGCTCTACAACCTCTCCGGCAGCGGCCGCGATCGGGCGCGCGTGTTCGAGTTCTTCCTCGCTCGCAAGCGCGTCGACGCGGTCATCGCGGTGGGCGTCGACCTCGCCGGGCACGAGGTCTCCGCGCTCGACCGCCGCGAGAAGCCGCTCGTGTGCCTCGGCGGAACCGGCGGCACCGCGGCGCGGCTCTCGATCGATGATCGAGCCGTCGGCCAGCTCGCCACCGAGCACCTGCTGCACCTCGGCCACACCCGCATCGCGCACCTCGCAGGCAGCGGAGCGAGCGGGCAGCCCGACACCGTGCAGGGCCTCCGCCGACAGGGGTTCCTCGACGCGATGGACGCGGCCGGCCATGCCCCCTCGCCTGCCGACGTCGTCGAGACCGAGATGACCATGCCCGGCGGCTACCGCGCCGCCCTGCAGTTGCTCGGGCACCCCGGCCCGCGGCCCACCGCGGTGTTCGCGGCATCCGACGAGGTCGCGTTCGGCGCCCTCCGCGCCGCCGAGCGCCTCGGCATCGCGGTGCCCAGGGAGCTCTCGGTCGTCGGCGTCGACGGTCACGAGTACGCCGAGATGTTCGACCTCACGACCGTCGAGCAGTACCCGGGCGAGCAGGGGCGCTCGGCCGTCGGCGTGGTGCTGCGTCTGCTCGGCGAGGGCGCCGACGCCGACCCGCTCCCCGACTCGGGTGCGCCGATGCCGACCCGCCTGGTCGTGCGCGCGAGTTCGACGGCCGCCCCGCGCTGAGTGCGGCGACGGCTCGCCGATCAGGCGGCGTCGCCGATGCCGATCGCCTCCGCCTCGCCCTCCGACGTCTCGGCGACGCCGTCGGCGGCCGCGAGCTTCGAGCGACCGAGCACGACGATCGCCGCGGCGACGAGCACCGCGATCGCCCCGGCGATGAACGGACTCGACGGCGACACCGTCGCGGCCAGCACCGCCGCGGCGGGCGGGGCGATCGCGCCACCGAGGAAGCGCACGCCGGAGTAGGCGCTCGACGCGACGGAGCGGGGCAGGTCGGTCGCGTCCATCACGCATTCGGTGAGCACGGTGTTCAGGATGCCGAGCAGGAGTCCGCCCACGACGACCCCGACGATGACCGCGACCGCCGAGTCGATGAGGGCCGCGAGCGCGAGCAGGTCGAGGGCGAGCAGCGGCAGCACGAACCAGAGCACCCGGGTGCGCCGCATGCGCGCCGTCAGCAGCGGCGCGACCCAGACCGAGGTCACGGCGACCGCGACACCCCATCCGAAGAACACGAAGCCGAGTGCGATGGCGCTGTGGATGCCGAGCGGCACGAGCGCGAACGGCGTGTAGGCGAGCAGTACGAAGAAGCCCATGTTGTAGAACAGCGCGGCCGCGGCGAGGATGCCGAGCGCGGGCCGGGCGAGCGCCCGGAACGGGGCCGAGAGCTTCGTCGGCACGGGTCGCTCGACGCCGTCGGTGCGCAACAGGGCGACGATCGCGATGAACCCGATCGCCATGAGCGCCGCGGTGCCGAAGAACGGGCCGCGCCAGCTCCACGAACCGAGCAGCCCGCCGACGAGCGGGCCGATCGCGAGACCGAGGCCGAGGGCCGCCTCGTAGAGGATGATCGCCGAGCTGCTGCCGCCGGCGGCAGCACCGACGATCGTCGCGAGCGCCGTCGAGATGAAGAGCGCGTTGCCGAGGCCCCAGCCGGCACGGAATCCGATGATCGACTCGACGTCGCCCGAGAATCCGGCGAGCGTGGCGAACACGACGATCACGCCGAGGCCGATGAGCAGGGTCCGCTTGGCGCCGATGCGACTCGAGATCCAGCTCGTGAAGAACATCGCGATGCCGGTGATCACGAGGTAGCTCGTGAAGAGCAGCTCGGTCTCGGTCGGCGTCGCCTCGAGGTCGGCGGCGATCGCGGGAAGGATCGGATCGACGAGGCCGATGCCCATGAACGCGACGACGCACGAGAACGCGACCGCCCAGACGGCCTTGGGCTGCTGCAGTATCGAGGCTCCGGATGCCGCGTGGCCGGCCTGCACAGGTACCGCCCTGGTGTCGACGCTCATGCGACGTGCCCGGTGCTCGCGGCGGCCTCGACCAGCGCGGCGCGAGAGCGCTCGAGGCGCGTGCGCACGATCTCGACGGCCGAGGCGAGGGTCTCGAGCTCGTCGTCGTCGAGGTCGGCGAACGTCGGGGTGAGCGAGTTCGCGAGTTCGATCCGCCAGGCGTCGAGTGCGGCGATCCCATGCGGATCGGCGGAGATGAGCATCGCCCTGGCGTCGTCGCGGTCGACGATGCGGCGGATCCATCCCCGCTCGTCGAGCGCGTGCACGAGCTTCGTCATGGTCGGCTGGGTGACGCGGCTGACCTTCGCGAGTTCGCCGAGCCGCATGGGCCCGAGATCGCGCAGCACACTGAGGGTGCGCCAGACGGCGGGCGATTCGGTGTTTCCCGTCACGGTCGCGGCGAGTCTGGTGAGGCGGTGGTTCACGGAGACGAGGTCTCCGATGACCGTGGGGAGGTCGAGCTGCGTCATACCGCCAGTATACATAGCTTGGCTATGCATATCGCCGGACGGCCACCGGCACCGGCGCGCCGCCGCGCCAGCCGACGCCATCGCGGCCATGATGTCATCGCGCAGCACGGCACGCCGCCGCCGCCGCGGCGTCACCCGACGCACCATCACGGCATCGTTCGACCGAAGGAGTCATCCATGACCGACAGCACCGCAGCCGTTCCGCTCTCCGCCCCGCTGTACGGAGCGTCGTTCGGACAGGCGATCAGCAGGTTCTTCAAGAAGTACGCCACGTTCTCGGGCCGGGCGAGCCGCAGCGAGTTCTGGTGGTGGTTCCTCTTCAACCTCATCGTCGGCGGCGTGCTCTACGGGATCGCCGCCATCGGCGGCGCCTCGGGCGCCACTGTCTCCGACAACGGCATGATGGTGCCCGGCCCCGGCTTCGCGGTCGCCGTGATCCCCTACAGCATCTGGCTGCTTGCGACGATCATCCCCTGGCTCGCCCTCGCGTGGCGCCGCCTGCACGACACGAACCGCTCGGGCGGCTGGTACTTCATCGGCCTCGTCCCGCTCGTCGGCGGCATCATCCTGCTGGTGTTCTTCCTCCTGGACTCGGACCCCGCGGGCGCGCGCTTCGACCGCTGACGCTGCACCCACCACGAAACGACGGATGCCCCGTGGCTCATTCGAGCCACGGGGCATCCGTTTCGTTCAGGTGACGCGAGTCACCTCAAGCTGCAACCCTCGCGAGAGGGCGGCGACTACTTGAGGGTGACGGTTGCGCCGGCTTCCTCGAGGGCAGCCTTCGCCTTCTCGGCGGTCTCCTTGTTCGCGCCCTCGAGCACGGCCTTGGGAGCACCGTCGACGACGGCCTTGGCCTCGCCGAGGCCGAGCGAGGTGAGCTCGCGGACGGTCTTGATGACCTGGATCTTCTTGTCGCCGGCAGCCTCGAGGATGACGTCGAAGGAGTCCTTCTCCTCAACCTCTTCAGCAGCGGCGCCAGCGCCACCGGCAGCGGCGACGGGAGCGGCCGCGGTGACCTCGAACTTCTCTTCGAACGCCTTCACGAACTCGCTGAGCTCGACAAGCGTCAGACCGGAAAACTGCTCGAGCAGCTCTTCAGTGGTGAGCTTCGCCATGATGTATCTCCTAGATTTCTTGGTGTTGTAGAACGAGAACGTCGGGCGCTTACGCGGCCGCAGTCTCCAGCTTTTCGCGAAGCGCGTCGATGGTGGCGGCAGCCTTGCCCATCGTCGCCTTCATCATTCCCGCTGCCTTCGCAAGCAGAACCTCACGGCTCTCGAGCGAGGCGTACTTGTTGACCTCGTCGGCGTCGAGAGCCTTGCCCTCGAAGACACCACCCTTGATCACAAGATTCGGGTTTGCCTTGGCGAAGTCACGAACGGCCTTGGCAGTGGCGACGAAGTCGCCGTGCACGAAGGCGACGGCGGACGGACCGACGAGGTCGGCGTCCAGCGTCGAGATACCCGCGTTGTTCGCGGCGATCTTGGTCAGCGTGTTCTTCACCACGGCGTAGTTCGCGTCCTGACGGATGTTGTTGCGCAGCTGCTTGAGCTGGGCAACCGTCAGGCCGCGGTATTCGGTCAGCAGAACGGCAGTCGAGCTCTCGAACAGGTTCGTGAGTTCGGCAACCGAGGCTTCCTTGTTCGCCATGGCCACTCCTTGTGTACTCAACGTGCATCGCGATGGCGGTGCACGGCTTCGGATCGCGGCTCAAGTGGCGAGGTGATGCGGGCAACAAAAAAGCTCCGGCGCAGTTGCGCGGAGCCTGGCCCGATTGCATCGGAAAGTCTTCGTCACACCTGCGCGGGCCCTTGCTTTCGCAAGACTTCGGTCGCATCCCACAGTGATCAACACAGATAGGCGCACGACAACCAGCGGTCTTCGGCTCCGTACAGGCTAACGGATGCCCCGGCCGCTCGCAAATCGCGGCGGATCGGGCCGTTCCCCTCGCCGATGTCGGCAGGCGGGGGCAGACTCGCGACCATGGAGATCACACACCTGAACCCAGAGACGCTGCACGCGAACCCGGCCTTCAGCCAGGGTGTGCTCGTGAGCGGCGCCCACCGCACCGTGCACGTCGGAGGCCAGAACGGCACCGACCCCTCGGGCGCGATCGTGCCCGGCGGCCTCGGCCCGCAGACCGAGCAGGCGATCAAAAACGTGCTGGCCGTGCTCGCCGAGGTCGGCGCCGATCAGACGAACGTGGTGCGACTGGCCGTCTACCTCGTCGCCGGCCAATCCGTCGACGACGGGTACGCGGCATCCGCTCGCGTGTGGGGCGCGCAGCCGACGGCGCTGACGGTGCTCATGGTCGCGGGCCTCGGCCGCCCCGACGCCCTCGTCGAGCTGGAGGCGACCGCCGTCATCGAGTGACGATCGTCGATCCGCGGCATCCGCTCGGCCATTTCGCCACGTCGGGAATAGTTGACCGAAGTCCAAAGTTGACTCAATGCAACCAATTATATATAGTTGTCGAATATCAACTTGTAGAGACGTAAGGAACCACGTGACTTCTGTGGCAGACAAGCCCGCGACCGGCTCAGTTCCGGCCGCGCCGGCGCAACGCACCCCCCGTGAGGTGATCATCGCCATCTCCGGCCTCGTCGTGGCGATGTTCGTCGCCGTCATCTCCGGCACGGTCGTCTCGACCTCGATGCCGCTCATCATCGCCGACCTCGGCGGCGACCAGACCGCCTACACCTGGGTCATCACCGCGAGCCTGCTCGCCATGGCCGTCTCGACCCCGATCTGGGGCAAGCTCGCCGACCTCGTGAACCGCAAGGCGCTGCTCATGACGGCCATCGGGCTGTTCGTCGTGGGCACCGCGATCGCCGGCTTCGCTCAAGACACCACGACCCTCATCGCCGTGCGCGTGATCCAGGGCCTCGGCGCGGGCGGCCTCATGTCGCTCGTCATGATCCTCATCGCCGTCATCATCTCGCCGCGCGAGCGCGGCAAGTACATGGGCTTCGTCGGCGGCATCATGGCCGTCGCAACCATCGGCGGCCCGCTGCTCGGCGGCGTCATCACCGACGCCTGGGGCTGGCGCGCCAACTTCTTCCTGCCGGTCCCGCTCGCGATCATCGCGCTCATCGTCATCTCGCGCACGCTGCACCTGCCCCCCATGCCCAAGCGCGCCGTGAAGATCGACTACCTCGGCATCGTGCTGCTCTCGGTCGGCGTCTCCCTGCTGCTCATCTGGGTCTCGCTCGGCGGCAGCCAGTTCGAGTGGGACTCGATGACGAGCTTCGTCACGATCGGCATCTCCGCCGCGGCCATCATCGGCTTCATCATCACCGAGTTCTTCGTGCCCGAGCCGATCGTGCCGATGACGCTCTTCAAGAACCGCACCTTCACGCTCTCGGTCGTCGCCTCGGTCTCGATCGGCGTCGCGATGTTCGCGACGAGCGTCTTCCTCGCGCAGTACTTCCAGCTCGCACGTGGCGCGACCCCGACCGAGTCGGGTCTCATGACGATCCCCATGATCGTCGGCCAGATGGGCGCCTCGATCCTCATCGGCGCACTCATCAGCAAGTTCGGCAAGTGGAAGCGCTTCATGCTCGTCGGGTCGCTGCTCGTCGTCGCCGGCAGCTACCTCATGACGACGCTCAGCTACGACACCGACTACTTCTGGGTCAGCGTCTACATGGTCGTGCTCGGCGCAGGTCTCGGCATGGTCATGCAGAACCTCACGCTCGTCGTGCAGAACGACACTCCCGCCTCGCAGCTGGGTGCCGCGAGCTCGAACGTGAACTTCTTCCGCACGATCGCGGGCACGATCGGCGTCACCATCATGGGCTCGCTGCTGGCCACGCAGGTCACCACGCACATCACGTCGGGGCTGAAGGGCTACACGCCCACCTCGCCCGACGACGTCGAGGCGCTGAAGGGCCTCGCCGGCGGCGGCATCCCCCACGTCTCGGAGCTGCCCGACGGCATCCGCGTCATCATCGAGAACGCCTACGGCAACGGCATCGCCGACGTCTTCTGGATCGCCGTGCCGCTCGCGGTGCTGAGCGTGATCGCCATCGCCTTCCTGCCGAACAAGGCGCTCTCGACGAAGACCTCGGCCGAGCAGCTGAAGGAGGAGCTCGAGCAGGTCGCGATCGACCTGGCCGAAGCCGAGATCGGTGCACCCGTCACCTCGTCGATCCAGCTCGTCGAAGCGGATGCCGCGGCTGAGCGCTCCACGACGACGACCAGTTCGCGCGGCGCCGGCGACACTCCGTCCGCAGGCGGCGACCGATAACATGACCATCGTGACCGAGGCATCCGCAGCCGTCGATGAGGCAATCGCCGAAGTCGAAGTACAGATGAGCCTGCTCTTCAACCGGGCCCGCCTCATCTGGAAGGAGGCGGCGCAGAAGGTCCATCCCGACCTGCAGCCCGCGGCCTACAAGCTGCTGTCGACGATCGTGCGGCTCGGCTCGGCCAACGCCCACGTGCTCGCGGAGATGTTCGAGATGGACAAGTCCGTGGTGAGCCGCCAGGTGCGCACGCTCGAGGAGCTCGGTCTCGTCGACACCCGTGCCGACGAGCGCGACGGGCGCGTGCGCGTGCTCGTCGCGACGCCGGTCGCCGAAGAGCGGGTGCGCGAGGGCAACCAGCAGCGGCTGCGCGACGTGCTGCGCGACCACCCCGAGACGGAGCTGCGCAGCTTCGCCGAGCTGCTCCGGAGCATCGCCGAGGCCTGAACCCGGTCGCCGACCACCAGCGAAGGCCCGCACCACTCGGGGTGCGGGCCTTCGTCGCGTTCGCAGCGACTCGCAGTGCGCCTGCGCCGCGGTTGCGAGCTGTACCGAGCTAGCCCGCCGCGCGCAGCGACGCCTGCAGCGCGCCCATCCCGCCGACCAGGGGCAGGTGCACCGTCGATGCCGACGGCTGGAGGGTGAGCTCGGTGCCAGGCGCGGGGCGCACGGTGTACTCGGAGTCGGACGACATGATCACGACGCCGATCCGCGAACCTGCCGAGAACACGTAGTCCTTCGGCTCGAAGTCGAACCCGAAGGAGTACGACGTCCCCGGCACGACCGGCTCGGTCACGGCCGTCGAGCTGCGGTTCTCGACGTCGGTCCAGCCACGCGTGATGATCTTCGGCGCACCGGTCGCCGGGTACTCGACGAGCAGCGCCGTGAGGTTGGCCTTGGCGCGATCGACCGAGAGCTTCAGCTCCACCGACGGCGTGCCCGAGAGGCGCATGGGCTCGCCGAGCACTGCGGTGCGATATGCGAGCCGGTTCGGAGAGGTCTCCGCCGCCGCGAGAGCGTTCGCACCCTTGCTCGCGTCGTCGATCAGGTTCTCAGTGGCGCGCGAGCCGTCGCGCGAGACGGTGAGCCCGCCGACGCCGTCGGCCGCAGCGGCCGGACCGAACTTCAGCTTGACCTGCTCCATGGCGGGGTCGGGCCACTCGGGGTACTCGGTGAGGGTGCGGTCCTCGCGGACGATGTAGGCCTTCGGCAGCTGCTCCACGCCGTTCTCGACGTCGTAGAGGTAGCGCGTGAACCAGCGGTTGAGCAGCGTGTCGTTCGGGTTGCCGCCGTGGCCGCCCTGGTGGAGGTAGATCTGGTGCGGCACGCCGTTCGCCTTCAGCGCCTCGTAGAGGTCGGAGGCGTTCTTCGTCATCACGTTCCAGTCGTTCAGCCCGTGCGCGACGAGCGTGGCCGCCGTGATCTTGTCGGCGGAGGCGAGGTAGTCGCGCTCATCCCAGAACGCGCTCGAGTCGCCGGTGACGCGATCCTGGTTCGCGCGGAGCTCGTCGATGATCGGCTGGCAGATCTCCTGGTCGAACCGCGTGTACACGTAGTCGGCCAGCACATCGAGGTCTTCACCCTGGTAGCCACCCGGTGCTCGCACGGCGCCGTTCGAGCGGTAGTAGTTGTACCAGCTCGAGATCGCCGACACCGGCACGATCGCCTCGAGGCCCTCGACACCCGTGCTCGCCACGCCGATCGGCAGCGTGCCGTTGTACGACGTGCCGATCATGCCGACCCGGCCGGTCGTCCAGTCGGCCGAGACCTCGGTCGCGCGGTCGATGCCCGTGTACGCGGTCGCCCGGCCGTTCAGCCAGTCGATCACGGCCTTGCCGGCGAGCGACTCGTTCAGGCCGCCCGACGTCGGGCACCCCTCGGACCAACCGCTGCCGAGGCCCTCGGCGTGCACGACGGCGAATCCGCGCGGCACCCAGGTGTTCTCGAGTGATCCCGAGATGCGCGGGCTCGTGCGATTCGTCGGCGTGAACGCCGGCCACGGCTCCTTCTCGGTCGGCGGGACGCCGATCTCGTGGTCGACTCCCCAGTTGGTGACCTCGGTGCCGCCGGCGTAGTACGGGCTCATCTCCATGAGCACCGGCACCTTCAGGCCGGCTGCGGTCTCGGGCACGCGCGTCACGTCGATGTGCACGAGGTCGGGCTTGCCGTCGCGGTCCGAATCGACCTCGCTCTCGACCCACGCCTCCTCGTTGATCCACTCGGACGCCACTCTCGTGAAGACCGCTTGCGAGAGGCCGTCCTGGAAGGTCGGCTCGGCGGGCATCGGTGCCGCGTACGCGGGGGTCGCCGCGATGACGAGGCCGCCGGCGAGAACCGACGTCAGGGCGACGGCGACGACACGACTGCGCCGTCGACGATCTGCGTGTAGGGCCGCTGAAGTCATGTGGAGCTCCTTCGATCGAGATCGGGGCCTGTCGGCTCGCCGCCGCATGCGGACGGAGCGAGGACCCGCTGGCTCACAGGCTAGGCACAGCCGGGGCACGGGTCACGCGTCAGATGTCGCGGCGGGAAGGCGCGGTGGTCGACAGATGTCGATGCCGACGGCGATCGGTCACCGGGCCGTGGGATCGCCGTCGTCGCTCGTCGCCTCGCCCGCACGCAGCAGGAGCGAGATGTGCACCCCGAGACGATCGAGGCCATCGTCGAGGTCGATGCCGAGGATCCGCTGCGCGCGATTCAGCCGGTTGTAGAGCGAGGTGCGGTGCACGCCCAGACGCGCCGCCGCGGTCTGCACGTGGCCGGCGGCCGCGAGATACGACGTGAGCGTGTCGATGAGCACGTCGCCGTCGCGTTCCGCCGCCAGTCGCTCCAGGCCGGGCTGGAAGTCGCCGGACCGCAGACCCGCGGCCGCCGCCGAGTCCAACCCGCGGTACACGCCGAGGCGATCCCAGTGCAGCACGCGCGGCGCGAGCCGGAACGAGGCGGCGATGCCGAGCGCGCGGCGAGCCTCCCGATAGCTCTCGCGCGCCGCGACGACGGATGCCTCGCCGCCGACCGCGACGCGCGGTGCGACGGTGTTCGCGCCGAACGCCTCGGCCGCCGACTCGGCGACGACGCCCGCGATGCGGTCGGTGTCCGTGAAGCGACCGGTCGCCGATGGCACGACGACGACCGCGTGGTCGCGCCTCGCCAACGCCAGCACGCCTCGACCGCCGAGGGCCTGCCGTGCCCGGCGCGCTGCGCGCTCGAGCGGCTCCGCGGCAGGCCCCCGGCTCGACGCGGGCGCACCCGGGCTCAGCACGTAGGCGCGCAGCAGTCCGCTCTCGAACCGGCCGGACTCGACCAGCTCTGCGGCGGCGGCGCGCCGCACCTCGGCGCGACCGAGCATCAGCTCTCGGGCCAACTCGTCTTCCCGCGCAGACTCCCCCTCCAGCGACATCCGAACGCGCGCCCATTCTTCGGCGACCAGTTCGGCCGAAGCGCTGGCGCGTGCGAGATCGAGCGGCGTCTCGCGCCCGGCTGGCTCGACGGGCTCGATGAACCAGAGGTGACCGAACACGATGCCCGATCGGCCGATCGGCACGCAGATGCGCGGCAGCATTCCGAGCTCGGGATTGCCCGGGACGCGCACCGCGGATGTCGCGGCGTAGACGCCGAGCCGGCTGAGCCAGCTGTGGACGGCTGGATCTGCGCGATGCTCGAGGATCGAGCGACGACGAACCTCGTCGATCTCGTCGGGATGCGGACTATAGGCGACGACGGAACGCCGATGGTCCTCGACCAGGGCCGGGCGCCCGAGCTCGGCGGCGATACGGGTGATCGTCTGCTGGAGGCTCATGGGCGTCTCGGTCACGGCTCGTGCGGGTGGGGATGCCACCAGCCTAAGCCGACGAGGCCATGACCGGATCAGACCGGCACGTGCACCGGCACCCGCTCGCCCATCAGCGACATGAGCCGCCGGCAGGTGCGCTGCTCGTTCTCGGGAAGGCACGACTGCGGGCGGAAGAGGGCGATCTGCTTGATGCCCTCCATCGAGGCCATCAGCAGGTCGACGGCGCGATCGACGTCGTCGCACCGGAACTCGCCGGCGCCGACCGCCCGGTGGGTGAGGCCGAGGAAGAACCGCTCGGTCTCGTCGAGGAAGCCCGTCCAGCTCGCGCGCACGTCGGCGTCGTACAGCGACATCGCCACGATCTCCGTGGTGAACACCCGGTTCGCGTCGTCGAGCAGGCAGCTTCGCACCGAGAAGGCGACCGCGGCCTCGAGCTGGTCGGCGAGCCGCTCGTGCACTTCGGTCGCGCCCGCGATCTGGATCCGCCAGGCGCTGTAGTAGAGGTTGCACGCCGCGAGGATGACCTCCTTCTTCGAGGCGTAGTGCCAGTACAGGCTGCCCTTGGTCACGCCCGCGCCCGCTGCGATCTCGTCCATGTTGACGCCCGCGATGCCGCGCGTCGAGAACAGTGCGAACGCCGCAGCAGCGAGTTCGTCGGGTTTCGCCGAGGAGATGGTGGCCATGCCGCTACCGTAGCACCGCGCCATACCGACCGGTATTGAGCGCCATACCGCCCGGGGTTGAAAGGACCGGCTCCGACCGGGGAACCACCGGCCGGAGCCGATCGGTCATACGCCGGCGGGAACGCGGGCGAAGCTCGGGACGCGCTCGGTGAAGCCGGCTTCCACGATCTCCTTGCGCAGCCACTGCACGGATTCGGCGAGCATCGGGCCGCCCTGCCCCTCGCACTCGATGTTCAGCACGCCGTCGAACCCGTGGGCGCTGAGGCGTCGCAGGATGGCACGGATGTTGTCGGCGTTGACGCCGTCGCCGGCCGCCACATGGCTGATCGCGATACCGGTGGCACCGCCGCGAGCCGCCTCGGCGAGCGACGCCGAGACATCCTTGATGTGCACATGCGCGATGCGATCGATGAACCGATCGGCGAAGGCGACCGGGTCGTTGCCGGCGATGAAGGTGTTGCCCGTGTCGAGGTTGAGGCGCAGCCACGGCGTCTCGCCGCAGAAGTCGAGCATCTCGGCGAGGTACTCGGGCCGGGTCGTGAAGTAGCCGTGCGTCTCGATGGTCACGACCACCTGGTGCGCTTCGGCGACGCGGATGATCTCGGTGTAGCTGCGCTTCATCTGGTCGAGCGCCTCGCGGTCCGACAGGCCCTCGGGCTTGTACAGCCCGTCGGTGGTGGCCACCCGCGGGCAACCCGCCTGCGCCGCCCAGGCGATCGCGCGCTGCACGTAGGGCACGCCGATCGACGGACCATCGAGCCCCGACAACGGGTAGGCGGCGTCGATCTGGGAGAACTCGACGCCGTAGCCCTCCATCTTGCGACGGAGCAGCACCGGGTCCTCGAGGAACGAGACATGCGGGAAGTAGCCGAGGCCCTGGATCCAGCACGCGCCGTCGATCGTGCCGGGCTCGATGTAGTGCACGTCGTGCTCCTGCGCCCAGGCCAGTGCCTGCTCGAACGACTTGTGGCTGGAGTTGAACGCGTCGGTGTGGAAGCCGATTCCGATCTCCGGCATGGGGAACCTCTCTCTCGATCGAATCGACCGTCGATCAGGTTGAGCAGACGGCCGGTATGGAGTACTGCAACGCATGACCGCCATCATTGTGCGGCCTGCGGTCGATCGCCATACTAGCCAGTATTGACGTTTCGATGCTGCTGACCATAGCATGCAGAACGTCGGCTTATGCCAACTCCATGACTGAAGTTGCCCATTCACTGTTGAAAGGCGCGGTAGCACGATGAAGTCCAACCGAAAGACCCCGGTCCTCGCGACCGGACTCGCACTGGCGGCGGCGCTGACCGTCGGATTGGTGAGTCCGGCATCAGCGCATCCGAACCACGACGCCGAGCCCGAGTTCCGGGCCCTGATCTTCTCCGAGACGGCCGGATTCGTGCACGACTCGGTCGCCGAGGCGAAGGCGATGTGGGACGAGCTCGCGGCGGAGAACCACTTCGAGGTCGTCCAAGCCACGGATTCCGCGCTCTTCACCGACGCGGGGCTCGCCGATTTCGACGTGATCGTGCTCGCACAGGCGTCGGGCGACTTCTGGAACGCCTCGGAGGAAGCGGCATTCGAGAAGTACGTCCGCGGCGGCGGCGGCGTCGTGGCGATGCACAACCCGATCGACAGCGAGCAGGGCAACGCCTTCTACCGATCGCTCATCGGCACCGAGTTCACCGCGCACTCGGCAGCGAACACCCCCGGTGTGCTCGACGTCGTCGACGGCGACCACCCGTCGACCACCGAGCTGCCCGACAGCATCACCCGCAATGAGGAGTGGTACGGCTACACGAAGTCGGTGCGCGGCGACAAGCACGTGCTCACCGAGCTCGACCCCACGAGCGTGCCGGCGAACACCGCCGGTCGCATGCTCGACCACCCGGTCACCTGGTGCGCCCCGTATGAGGGCGGCCGCACCTGGATCACCTCGATCGGGCACTCCAAGGCGTCGTACAGCGAGGCCCTCGTGCGCCAGCACGCCCTCGGCGGCATCCGCTACGCAGCCGGTGTCGTCGAAGGCGACTGCACGGCGACCGACTGGGACAACTTCGACAAGGTGCCGCTCGACACCGAGACCTCGGCGCCGTGGGGCATTGCGATCGCTCCCGACGAGCGCGTGTTCTTCACCGAACTCGTGCGCGGCCAGGTGCGCATCTACGACCCCGCCCTGCAGTCGACCGTGACCGCAGCGACGATCCCGGTCTACGGCGACGGCGAGAACGGCATGACCGGCCTCACCCTCGACCCCGACTTCGAGACCAACGGCTGGGTGTACCTGTACTACTCGCCCGTCGGCACCCCCGTGAACCGGCTCTCCCGCTTCACGATGGCGGGCAACACCATGCAGCTCGACACCGAGAAGGTCATGCTCGAGGTGCCGGCGACCCGCGTCGCCGGTGAGATCGGCCACACGGGCGGCACCCTGCGCATCGACGGCCAGGGCGACCTCTGGCTCTCGGTCGGCGACGACGTCGTGCCGTTCGAGTCCTCGGGCTACACCCCGATCGACGAGCGACCCGGGCGCGGCCACTTCGACGCCCAGCGCACCTCGTCGAACACGAACGACCTTCGCGGCAAGCTCCTGCGCATCCACCCCGAAGACGACGGCACCTACTCGATTCCCGAGGGCAACATGTTCGCCCCCGGCACCGAGAAGACGCGCCCCGAGATCTTCGCGATGGGCTTCCGCAACCCGTTCCGCTTCAGCGTCGACCTCGACGGCACGGTGTATCTGGCCGACTACGGCCCCGACGCCGGCAGCGCGAACGCGAACCGCGGACCGGCGGGCTACGTCGAGTGGCAGGTCATCCGCGGGCCCGGCAACTACGGCTGGCCGTACTGCCACGCGAACAACATCGCGTACAACGACTTCAACTTCGCGACCAACGCCTCCGGAGCGAAGTTCGACTGCGCGAACCCGGTGAACGACTCGCCGAACAACACGGGTCTCACCCAGCTGCCTGCGTCGATCCCGGCCGAGGTGTACTACTCCTACGGCGCATCGGCGGAGTTCCCGCAGCTCGGCAGCGGTTCCGGCTCCCCCATGGCAGGGCCCGTCTACCACTTCGACGAGGCGCTCGAATCCGACCGCAAGTGGCCGAAGTACTTCGACGGCACGCCGCTCTTCTACGAGTGGGGACGCAACTACATCAAGGAGTTCCAGCTCGACGGCGACGGCAAGCTCAAGGCCATCAACCCCGTGCTGAACAACCTGCAGTTCCTCTCACCGCTCGACCTGCAGTTCGGCCCCGACGGCGCGCTCTACCTGCTCGAATGGGGCGGCGGCTACGGCCGTGACAACCCGAACTCGGGCCTCTACCGCATCGACTACTCGTCGACCGGCCGCGCGCCCACCGCATCGGCGTCGGCCGACGTCACCTCGGGCGGCGCGCCGCTCACCGTCGAGTTCTCGAGCGAGGGCACCGTCGACCACGACGGCGACGAGTTCGAGTACCTCTGGGAGTTCGGCGACGGCGCCACCTCGACCGAGGCGAACCCGAGCCACACGTACGCGGAGAACGGCAACTACGAGGCCCGCCTCACGGTCACCGAACTCACCGAGTACGCGAAGACGGGCACCGCGACGGTCGCGATCGTCGTGGGCAACACCGCTCCGACGGTGACGATCACGACGCCCCCGAACGGCGGCTTCTTCGGCTGGGGCGACACCCTGCCGTGGAAGGTCGAGGTGACCGACCCCGAAGACGGCGAGATCGACTGCGCCGACCTCGCGGTGCAGCCGGCCCTCGGCCACGACGACCACGCCCACCCGGTCGATGCGGTGCACGCCTGCGAGGGCGACGCGCTGACGATCCTCGACGAGGGCCACGCCGCGGCCGACGCCTTCTGGGTGATCGACGCCCGCTACACCGACAAGGGCGGCGACGGCGGCATCCAGCCGCTGACCTCGAGCGACACCAACGTCTACCGTGCGAAGCGATTCCAGGCGCACTATTGGGACGAAGTCGACGACGTCGCCGTGGAGAACAATGCGGCGGCGGAGCAGGGACAGTACGTCGGTGACATCCAGGACGGCGACTGGCTGCGCTACGGCGACGTGAACTTCCAGGGCATCGACGCCGTGCGCTACCGCGTCTCCGCCGGCCCCGAGGGCGGCGGCACCATCGAGCTGCGCCTCGACTCGCCGACCGGCGAGCTGCTGGCGAGCACCCCCGTCGCGAGCACGGGCGGATGGTTCACCTTCAAGGAGACCGACCCCACCCCGATCGAGGCACCCGAGGGCACGCACGACGTCTATCTCGTCTTCGAGTCGAACCCCGGTGTCAACTGGTCGATGACCCTCGACGTGTTCGAGGCGATCGGCGCCGGTGTCGGTGAGCCGCCCGCCGGCACTCCGGTCATCGACAACGCGACGCAGGGCAACTGGATCGGCACGTACGGCGAACTCGGCTACGCGATTCCGAACGTCGGAACCGATCTGCCGACCGGCGTCACCGTGGCCCCGGCCGCCGGCACCGCGGCGTACACGTGGGAGCAGACCGCGACGAATGCGGCCGCGCTGCAGTTGCCGCCCGCCGGCACGTCGCGGCGAGCCTCGACGTGGTTCAGTCCCACCACCGCGCAGGTCGATGTCGGCATTCCGGCAGGCGAGGCGTACGAGCTGTCGGTGTACTACAACAGCTTCGATGCCAGCCGCCAGGCGACGATCACCCTGGTGCGGCCCGATGGATCCCTCATCGGTCCCGCCCAGTCGGTCACCGACAACAAGCACGGCGTGTGGCTCACCTACCAGGTCGCGGGCCCGGTGCAGATCCGCACAGCGAAGGGCACGGGACCGAACGCGGTCATCGGCGGCATCTTCCTCGACGAGGCGGACTCCCCGAACGACGAGGTCGCCCCGACCGTGTCGGCCGACGCCGGTCAGCCCGGCACCTCCGGATGGTTCACCGACGACGTCAGCGTCGAACTGACCGCCGACGACGGGGCCGGATCAGGCGTCGAATCGATCGAGTACTCGATCGGCGACGGCGACTGGGTGAGCTACGACGAGCCCGTCGCGGTCACCGATGACGGCGAGACGCTCGTTCGATACCGTGCGACCGACCAGGCCGGCAACGTCAGCCAGGTCGGCGAGCTCACGGTGAAGATCGACGCCGCTGTTCCGACCGTGATCGCGACGACCGTGGAAGCACCGGCCGACAGCCAGTGGGCCACACGTGGAATCACGCTCACCCTCACCGCCGACGACGGGGCCGGTTCCGGCATCGCCGACGTGCAGTACGCGGTCGGAGACGGCGAGTGGGTCGCCTACACGACTCCCGTCCGTATCTCGGCGGAGGGTCCGAGCACGATCCGGTACCGCGCCCTCGATGTCGCCGGCAATGAGAGCGCACCTGCCGAATTCGAGATGCCCGGCCCGCCGGCGCTCGATGTGACGGCGGTGGCGAGCACGCGGTGCATCTCCGGCAAGGTGCTCGTCTCGGTGAAGGCGACGAACAACGAGGACGTGCCGGTGGCAGTGACCCTCGAGTCGGCGTACGGCATCAAGACGTTCGCCGCCGTCGCTCCCGGCAAGAACGCCGTGCACTCGTTCACGACACGTGCCGCGGAGGTGCCGGCGGGAACGATCGCCGTGACGGCGACCTCGGTCGTCAACGGCGCACCGGTCACCGCGTCGTTCGACACGGCGTACGCTGCGGCATCCTGCAACTGAACGAAAGCTGATCCACCGGTCGGTGGCCCGTCGTCCTCGACGGGCCACCGACCCATTCCCCCGCAACATCACCAGCCCGGCTCGACGCCGGAACACGCTAGGAGACATGAAATGCGCAAGTCAGGATTCGCCGCACGATGCACCGCGGTCACGATCGGCACCGCACTGCTGGTCGGCGTCGCCGGCATCGCCGTGGCAGAAGAGAACCACGGCGACGCCGGCGTCGACGTCAACGTCGCCATCACCGAGATCACCGAACCCGGCGTCCTCGCCATGACCGTCGCCGACA